>NZ_CP083625.1:2075000-4392400 GCF_020097295.1 Aeromonas enteropelogenes
GGTGCGGAAGCCATTGATGCCCTGCTTCCAGGAAAAGCCTCTAAGCTTCAGATTACAAGTCATCGTACCCCAAACCGACACAGGTGGTCGGGTAGAGAATACCAAGGCGCTTGAGAGAACTCGGGTGAAGGAACTAGGCAAAATAGTACCGTAACTTCGGGAGAAGGTACGCTCTTGTTGGTGAAGTCCCTTGCGGATGGAGCTGACGGGAGTCGCAGTGACCAGATGGCTGGGACTGTTTATCAAAAACACAGCACTCTGCAAACACGAAAGTGGACGTATAGGGTGTGACACCTGCCCGGTGCCGGAAGGTTAATTGATGGGGTTAGCGCAAGCGAAGCTCTTGATCGAAGCCCCGGTAAACGGCGGCCGTAACTATAACGGTCCTAAGGTAGCGAAATTCCTTGTCGGGTAAGTTCCGACCTGCACGAATGGTGTAACCATGGCCATGCTGTCTCCACCCGAGACTCAGTGAAATCGAATTCGCCGTGAAGATGCGGTGTACCCGCGGCTAGACGGAAAGACCCCGTGAACCTTTACTACAGCTTGGCACTGAACATTGAACCTACATGTGTAGGATAGGTGGGAGGCTTTGAAGGCGTGACGCCAGTTGCGCTGGAGCCGTCCTTGAAATACCACCCTTGTATGTTTGATGTTCTAACGCAGGCCCCTGAATCGGGGTCGCGGACAGTGCCTGGTGGGTAGTTTGACTGGGGCGGTCTCCTCCCAAAGAGTAACGGAGGAGCACGAAGGTTGGCTAATCCTGGTCGGACATCAGGAGGTTAGTGCAATGGCATAAGCCAGCTTAACTGCGAGACGGACAGGTCGAGCAGGTACGAAAGTAGGTCATAGTGATCCGGTGGTTCTGAATGGAAGGGCCATCGCTCAACGGATAAAAGGTACTCCGGGGATAACAGGCTGATACCGCCCAAGAGTTCATATCGACGGCGGTGTTTGGCACCTCGATGTCGGCTCATCACATCCTGGGGCTGAAGTCGGTCCCAAGGGTATGGCTGTTCGCCATTTAAAGTGGTACGCGAGCTGGGTTCAGAACGTCGTGAGACAGTTCGGTCCCTATCTGCCGTGGGCGTTGGATGATTGAAGGGAGTTGCTCCTAGTACGAGAGGACCGGAGTGAACGAACCTCTGGTGTTCGGGTTGTCACGCCAGTGGCACTGCCCGGTAGCTAAGTTCGGAATCGATAACCGCTGAAAGCATCTAAGCGGGAAGCGAGCCCTGAGATGAGTCATCCCTGACCCCTTGAGGGTCCTGAAGGGCCGTTGGAGACCACAACGTTGATAGGCGGGGTGTGTAAGTGCAGCGATGCATTGAGCTAACCCGTACTAATTACCCGTGAGGCTTAACCATACAACACCCAAGAAGTGTTTCTGGCCTTGTAGCAAGTGCATGAACTACTTATAAATTCAGTGATAATGACAAAGCAAACTAGCTAGGTCGTTATTCACGTCAGCTTTCTGGATTGAAGAATTTGCCTGGCGGCCATAGCGTCGTGGAACCACCTGATCCCATGCCGAACTCAGAAGTGAAACGCGGTAGCGCCGATGGTAGTGTGGCATTCGCCATGCGAGAGTAGGACACTGCCAGGCACCCAACACGAAAACCCCGCTCAGTGAGCGGGGTTTTTTATTGCCTGAAATTCAGTGTTTTCGATGCCCCGCTTCATTCGTTCAGTATCTATTCACGACAGGTATTTGCTGGATATGAAAAGAACAGAATGTGATGCCTCTACCTTTCTTGTGATCCCCGCTCTGGTTTAATTCATCAGTCCACCACGATGGACCAAGGAATCACAATAATTTGAGGAATGGACATATGTTCAAAAGAACAGTAACGATGATACTGGCGGCGGGAACCCTGGTATTGGGCGGTTGTGCATCCAATGGTGGTGCTGAGTCGTCGGCCGGCAATGGCGATTTTGGTGGCAAGTCCATCTACCTGCGAGGGGAGATGAATGACTGGATGGCAACCGATGAGAGCAAGGTGGTCAAGGTGGCCGACAAGCTCTACATGGCCAAGGGCACGCTCAAGAAAGAGTGGGCCCCCTACAAGTTCAAATTTGCTGACTCCGGCTGGAGCTGCGGCACCAACTTCGGCTACAAGAGCCCGAGTGACGGCGTTGCGGTGCTGGGTGGTGAGGCTGTGCCGGTCAATCCCTGCTCCAAGTACGAAGACATGAAATTTTCACCAGAGGTGGACGGGGTCTACGAGTTCTATCTGAATATGGCCGGCGAGACGCCGACCGTATATGTCAAACAGCCCTGAGCTCAGTCTGAACGTTAAATCTTTCAGGAAATGAACCAGTTAAATGCCCCGGTCCAGAAATCTGCTGGCCGGGGCGTTTTTTTAGGATAGAATCAGCGCCCTCATGGCGGCAGGTGTACTATATATTGTGTCATTTTTATTTAAAGTCACTATTGGTTGTGTTTTCTGCCGCACGGTGACCTAGATGCATTCATATAAGGTTGATTGAATATGGCTAAATCCGAACCGGTACTGGCGAGTGAAACCGGCTCTCGCCTTATCCCCTTGCAAGAGACCTCTCTCGAAATCTGGGATAGCAAGTATCGCCTCAAAAGCAAGGATAGCGTGCCCGTCGATGGCAGCATCGATGACACCTACCAGCGAGTGGCCCGAGCCCTGGCCGAACAGGAGCAGGATCCGGCGGCCTGGTATGAACCTTTCCTGTGGGCGCTGCGCAATGGTGCCATTCCGGCTGGCCGCATCACCTCCAACGCGGGGGCCTTCGAACACAAGCCGGCGACCTCGACCATCAACTGCACTGTCTCCGGTACCATCGAAGATTCGATGGACGATATCCTCGGCAAGGTCCATGAGGCAGGCCTGACCCTGAAGGCCGGCTGCGGCATTGGCTATGACTTCTCGACCCTTCGTCCGCGCGGTGCTTTTGTCTCCGGTGCCGGTGCCTATACCTCGGGTCCGCTCTCCTTCATGGATATCTATGACAAGATGTGTTTCACCGTCTCGTCTGCCGGTGGTCGTCGTGGTGCCCAGATGGGTACCATGGATATCCGTCATCCCGATGTGATCGAGTTCATTCAGGCCAAGCGGGAAGATGGCCGCCTGCGTCAGTTCAACCTCTCCCTGCTCATCACCGAAGACTTCGTCAAGGCGGTGAAGGAAGATGCTCCCTGGTCGCTTATCTTCCCCTACACCGCCAAAGAGGTGGAGCTGGATGGCATAGCGCTCGACGACCCGGAGCTGGTGATTTGGGCCGACTGGCCCAACAAGGAAGGGGTGGTTTTCAACGAGCTGGGGCAGGTCGCCTGCAAAGTCTACAAGACCCTGCCTGCCCGCAAGCTGTGGAATGTCATTATGACCTCCACCTACGACTATGCGGAGCCCGGTTTCATCCTGATCGACAAGGTCAACCAGATGAACAACAACTGGTTCTGCGAAGAGATCCGCGCCACCAACCCTTGTGGCGAGCAGCCGCTACCGCCTTATGGCGCCTGTCTGCTGGGATCGGTCAACCTGACCCGCTTCGTGCGCGATCCCTTCACCGAGCAGGCCGCCTTCGACTGGCCCGCGTTTCGCAAGGTGGTGGCCATCTTCACCCGCATGCTCGACAACGTGGTGGAAATCAACCAGCTGCCGCTGGCCAAGCAGCGCGAGGAGATCGTAAACAAGCGTCGTCACGGCATGGGCTTCCTTGGCTTGGGCTCGACCCTCACCATGCTGCAGATCAAGTATGGCTCTGCCGCCTCCGTCGCCTTTACCGAGCAGGTTTCCCAGGAATTGGCCATGACCGGCTGGCAGGAGTCTCTGCAGTTGGCGAAGGAGAAGGGCCCGGCTCCCATCATGGAACAGGAGTTCGAGGTGACCGGCAAGATGCTGCGACTGCGTCCCGAGATGGCTGCCGATGGCATCAAGTTGGGCGACAAGGTGAAGGGCAAGGTGCTGCACGCGCGCTACAGCCGCTACATGCAACAGGTGGCCGAGGTGGATCCCGTGCTCGTTGCCGAACTGGCCGAAGTAGGTGGCCGCTTTACTCACCACAGCAGTATTGCACCGACCGGTACCATCTCGCTGTCGCTGGCCAACAACGCCAGCAATGGCATCGAGCCAAGCTTTGCCCATCACTATTGCCGCAACGTCATCAAGCCGGGCAAGAAGAGCAAGGAGAGCGTGGATGTCTACTCCTTCGAGCTGCTGGCCTACCGTGAGTTGGTGAATCCGGCCGCCATGCCCTATGCCGAGGATGAGGCGAGCCGGCTACCGGACTACTTCATCACCGCCGATGACATCAGCCCGGCCCAGCATGTGGATATTCAGGCCGCGGCCCAGCGCTGGATCGACTCCTCCATCTCCAAGACCGCCAATGTGCCGACCGATTTTCCGTTCGAGCAGTTCAAGGATATCTACATGTATGCCTCGGACTCCGGCCTCAAGGGCTGCACCACCTTCCGCTTCAACCCGGAGGCCTTCCAGGGCGTGCTGGTGAAGGAGAAGGATCTGGAGAACACTCAATACGAGTTCACTCTGGAAGATGGCTCCGTCATCACCGCCAGGGGCAATGAAGAGATCGAATACGACGGCGAGCTGCACACCGCTGCCAACCTCTATGACGCCTTGAAAGAAGGCTATTACGGTAAATTCTGAGAACGACATCATGGTCAAGAAGATCGACAAGAAAATCGTCGCCTATAAGGTGCACACCCGGGATGAGCCACAAGAAGATCTGGCACCGCAGGACGACGTGGTACACATGCACGAGACCGTGCTGCGCCCGGAGCGGCTGATGGGCACCACCTACAAGCTGAAGACGCCGGAACATGTCTCCGAGCACTCGCTGTTTATCACCATTAACGACATCATCCTCAACGAAGGCACTGTTCATGAGACTCGCCGTCCGTTCGAGATCTTCATCAACTCCAAGAGCCTGGAACACTACCAGTGGATCGTGGCGCTGACCCGCATCATCTCGGCGGTTTTTCGCAAGGGCGGGGATGTCACCTTCCTGGTGGAGGAGCTGCGCTCCGTGTTCGACCCCAAGGGTGGTTACTGGAACAAGGGCAAGTATGTTCCCTCCCTCATCGCCGAAATTGGCAACGTGATCGAGACCCACCTCACCGAGATTGGCATGCTCAAGGCTCCCGGGCTGGATGAACACCAGCAGGCGTTTCTGGCCGAGAAGCAGGCGGAACTCCAGGCTGAGCAGAACGAGGAAGCGCAGTCGGCCGGCAATGGCTTCCCGGCCAATGCCGCGCTCTGCTACAAGTGCCACACCAAAGCGCTGGTACTGAAGGATGGCTGCATGACTTGCCTCAACTGCGGCGATTCCAAGTGCGGTTAAGTAGATGAACCAGCAAAGCGACCGGCCACAGTGCCGGTCTTTTTTTTTTGCTGCTTTTATGCGCAAACGATCGGGGTGAACAAGCGATTTGTTGCGCGATGGTAAAATCGGGCGTAGCGTTGAAAGTAATAAAACTGTCACGGCCGTGTGGTTTCAATGACATCTGAGATTCACACACGTGGCACCTTCAGTGCCAAGGAGGATGCTTATGGACAATGCTGACCGAAAGCTGTTTATCCTGGATACCAACGTTCTGCTTCACGAACCCCTCGCCATCTACTCCTTCAAAGAGCACGACGTACTGATCCCCATGACGGTGCTGGAGGAGCTCGACAACATCAAGGATCGCCACAAGGATGTCAGCCGTGACGCCCGGGTGGCTATTCGGGCACTGGAGGATGTGTTTCGCGATGCCTCGACCGACGAGATCACCCAGGGCGTTCCTCTGGCCGGTGAGGCCAGTGGCCACATCTGCATCTTCAGCGATCACCATCTGCCCCAGGATGCCGAGGTGTTCACCGACAAGGAGGCGGACAACCGCATCATCAACGCCGCCCTCTATCTGCAAAAGCATGAGATGAAGCGCCAGGTGGTGCTGGTGACCAAGGATATCAACATGCGCCTCAAGGCCAAGGGAGCCGGACTGGCGCACGTGGAGGATTATCGCAGCGACCAGCTGATCGACGACATCCGGCTGCTGGCCAAGGGCTTTCAGGTGGTGCCCGGAAGTTTCTGGGAGCGGGTGGGGGAGTGCGAGAGCGAGACCCACGGCCGCGACACCATTCACGTCATTGATGACAAGCTGCTGGACGGCGTCCACGTCAACCAGTACCTGATCGATGAAGAGAACTTCTTCGCGGCCCGGGTGCTGAGCCACGATGGCCACAAGATCCGCCTCAAGGATCTGGGGCGTGAGCGCCTGCTGTCGCGCAAAGCCTGGGGCGTACATCCCAAAAACGTCTATCAAGGCATGGCGCTGGACGCCCTGCTCGATCCCCACATCGATCTGGTGATCCTGACCGGCCCGGCCGGCTGCGGCAAGACCCTGCTGGCCATGGCGGCGGCCCTGGAGCTGGTGATCGAGAAGGGGATCTACGACAAGGTGATCGTCACTCGTAACACCCCGGAAATCGCCGAGAGCATCGGCTTCCTGCCCGGCACTGAAGAAGAGAAGATGATGCCCTGGCTGGCGGCCATCACGGATACCCTGGAGGTGTTACACAAGCAGGACGAGAACATGAACGGGTCGCTGAGCTACATCATGGAGAAGGCCAACATCCAGTTCAAATCGGTCAACTTTATGCGCGGGCGCAGCATCCAGAACACCTTCGTGCTGCTGGATGAGTGCCAGAACCTGACGGCCTCCCAGATCAAGACCATCATCACTCGCTGCGGCGAGGGGACCAAGATCGTCTGCTCCGGCAACCTGGCGCAGATCGACTCCAACTACCTGAGCCCGGTGACCTCGGGTCTGACCTACATAGTCGAGCGATTCAAGGACTTCGATGGCAGTGCCAACATCTTCCTGAACGGGGTGATGCGCAGCAAGCTCGCCTCCTTTGCTGAGGAAAACCTCTGATTGCAGGCGGCCTCTGCCCATGCAAAAGGGGAAGCCAGCCGGCTTCCCCTTTTTGATCTCATCGCTGGTTTATTGCCCCAGATAGCGCAGCAGCCCGGGATGATCGCTCTGTTGCAGGATGGCCGGTGTGCCTTGCAAAGCGATGCGTCCCTCGTCGATAAAGAGCACCTGATCGGCGATAAGCTGGGCATCTTCAGAGAAATGAGGGGGAAACCATCGCTGTTAATTGTTCCTTTATGGTGCGGGAGTACAGCCAAGGTAGCGCAGCAGCCCGGGGTGATCGCTCTGTTGCAGGATGGCCGGTGTGCCTTGCAGGGCGATGCGTCCCTCGTCGATAAAGAGCACCTGATCGGCGATAAGCTGGGCATCTTCCGGATTGTGGGAAACCATCAACACTGTGATGCCCTGTTCACAGGCAAGGCGGGCGACTTCGGCCAGCATCTCCCGGCGCAGGGCGGGATCGAGTGCCGAGAAGGGCTCATCCAGCAGCAGCAGCGGCTTGCCACGCACCAAGGCACGGGCAAGCCCCACACGTTGTTGCTGACCACCGGAGAGCTGCTCCGGCAGACGTGTCAGCATCTCGCCAAGGCCCACTCGTGCAGCGGCATCTCTCACCTGTTCCCGCTGGGCAGGAGTCAGTCTCAGGCCTGGGTGCAGGCCGATGGCGATGTTGTCGAACACCGAGAGGTGCAGGAACAGGTTGTGATCCTGAAATAGGGTGGTGACCGGTCGCTCGGCCAGCCCCAGCGGCAGCAGATCCTGGCCGTCGAAGCTGAGAGCGCCAGACTCCACCGGCACGAAGCCGGCGATCATGCCGAGCAGGGTAGACTTGCCCGCGCCGCTTGGGCCGATCAGCGCGGTGATCTCCCCCTTCGGCAGCGTCGCCGTGAAGCTCACGCGCCAATCCGGGTAGCTGGTGACGAGGGTATCAATGTTCAGCATTCTTTCTTCCTCAAGGGGTCCGTTCGACCAGCCAGAACAGCCGCAGACACGGTAACGCAGGGGAGCAAGCTCCTTTGTCGCTCAATGCTCGACATGTTTCCCTCCAAGTCCCCGTTCGACTAGCCAGAACAGGGAAAAACAGAGCATCAGCAGCAGCAGGGCAGTGGCGGCCGCCTCGGTCAGGCGATAGCTGCCGAGTTGCTGATAGAGCAGCCAGGGCAGGGTAGTGAGCTCCTGGCTACCAAACATGGCGATGGCGCCAAGATCCCCCAGCGAGAGGATCATGGAGAGCGCCGCCGCCTGGGCCAGCGGGCGGCGCAGCAGGGGCCACTCCACCAGACGCAGGCGATGCAGGCCGTGTACCCCCAGGCTGTCGGCCAGCCGGTCATACTGGCGTACCACCAGCTGCATGGGAGCGGAGAGAGTGCGTAGCACATAGGGCAGTGCCATCAGGGCGTTGACCAGCACCACCAGCCAGGGACCGAGAGCAAACACGTCGGTGAAGGGCATGAACATGATGAACAGGCCGGTGGAGAGCACCACGGCCGGGATCATCAGGATCATGGAACCGCTGGCTTCCCACAGGGCGGCGGCCCGGCGCTTGTGTTCACGTACCTTGAGGTGACGACTGGTGAGCAGCAGGGCGGCCCCGAGCAGGGTGGCCAGGGTACCCGCCGCGAGCGCGATCAGGATCGACTGGCCACTGGCCTGCCATAGCCGGTTCGAGCTCAGCGCCGTCAGCAGGCCGGGGTGAAAACCGGCCACGACGATGGCCAGCAGTGGCGGCAGGAAGATGGCCAGCCCGCTGAGCAGTGCCAGAGTATCGACCGCGAGCGTGCCAGGCTGGTGGCGGTCTGGGCGCAAGCAGGGGCGGCGTGAGCTCAGACGGTTGGCCGGTGTGGTTTGCAGCTTGTGCTGCAGCAGGAGCAGGGCGGCGGTCAGCAGCAACTGCACCAGCGCCAGTCCGCCGGCGGTGGCGAGATCGAAATCAAAGCGCAGCGCCTGATAGACGGCTACCTCCAGGGTGGTGGACTTGGGGCCGCCGCCGAGGGCCAGTACGGTCGTGAAGCTGGTGAAGCAGAGCATGAAGATTAGGCTCGCCAGACCCGGCAACTGGGCCCGGATCAGCGGCCACTCCAGCAGCCTGAAGATGTGGGAGGAGCGCATGCCGAGCTGGCTGGCGAGGCGCCAGGAGGATTCTGGGATGCTCTCTATGCTCTGCAGAAGGAGGCGCGCCGCCAGCGGCATGTTGAAGAAAACGTGGGCCAACAGGATGCCGAACAGACCGTAGAGGTAGTTGCCGGGATCCAGCCCGAGGGAGCGCAGCAACTGCGGCAGCCAGCCCTGCTTGCCGTGTACCGCGACGATGCCGAAGATGGCGATGATCACCGGCAGCACCAGGGAGAGGCCAAACAGCTTGAGCAGCAGGCGGCGACCGGTAAAACGGCGCCGGGCCAGGGCGCGGGCGACCGGGATGGCGAGCCCGAGGCTCAGCAAAGTGGAGAGCAGCGCCTGCCCGAGGCTGAAACCCAGTACGTGGCGCAGGTAGGGATCGGCCAGCAGGGTGCGAGGGGAGAGCCCCCCGGCCTGCCACAACAGGGCCGCGAGCGGCCCCAGGGACAACAGCAGGATCAGGCCGGTGGCTGCGCTGCCAGGCAGCCACCAGAGAGGGCGAGTTCCTGATTTCACGAAGAGACGATTCACTGGGTGACGGCTTGCAACCACTCGCGGATCCACTCCTTGCGATGGGTGGCGACCTCATCGGCAGTGAAGGCCAGCGGCTTGCTGACGGTGATCATCTGCTCGAATCCTTTGGGCAACGGCATGTCTGTCACCGGATACATCCAGTTGCCGGTGGGGATCTCCTGCTGGAAGGCGGGGCTCACCATGAATTGCAGGAACTGGTTGGCCAGCTTGTCCTGCGCCGTGCTCTTGAGTTTGGCCGCCACTTCAACTTGGCGATAGTGCCCCTCTTCGAACGCGGCTGCCTGATACTGGGGCTTGCTCTCGGCGATGAGATGGTAGGCCGGGGAGGTGGTGTAGGAGAGCACCATGTCAGCCTCGCCATCGAGGAACATGCCATAGGCCTCTGACCAACCCTTGGTGACGGTGACCGTCTTCTTGGCAAGTTGGGCCCAGGCGGCAGGAGCCTGGTCGCCATAGACGCTCTTCATCCACAGCATCAACCCCTGACCCGGGGTGGAAGTGCGGGGATCCTGGTAGATCACCTTGATATCGGGGCGTTCCACCAGCTCTTTCAGGCTCTTGGGCGGTTGCTTGAGCTTCTCCTTGTCGTAGACGAAGGCGAAGTAGCCGTAGTCATAGGGCACGAAGGTGTCATCCTGCCAGCCGCCCGGCACTTTCAGACCATCCAGCTTGATGGTGTGAGGGGCGAACAGGCCGCTCTGCTTGGCTTCACTCAGCAGGGCATCATCCAGCCCCAACACCAGATCGGCCTTGCTGTGTTTGCCTTCCAGTCGCAGCCGGTTGAGGATGGCGACGCCATCTTCCAGCGCCACCAGATTGAGGTTGCAGCCGCACTCCTTCTCGAAGGCCTGCTTGATCTTGGGACCAGGCCCCCATTCGGCGGCGAAGGAGCTGTAGGTGTAAACGGTGAGGGTATCGGCCGCGAAGGCGCTGGCCGAGAGCAGGCTGGTGGCAACCAGCAGCAGGGTTTTCATCGAGGGCACTCCCTGTGAGTCACGAGGTGCCATCGGTATGGTGTTTGGCGATGGCACCTCTGGGGTTGTGAAGTGCCAGCGGATGAGGGCGCCCGCAACGGGAGCCATGCCTCAAATTCCTCCGCCAGCATTATCTGGATCAGGTATACGGGTATAATCTCAGCGGCAAGCCGCACCCCGTTTGAGAAACGAACCGCATTGTATTAACGTTCTTGGGGGGAGGCCAGCACTATGTTTCTGCAGGCCGTCGAGATGGCGCCAGTACAACAGAGGATGCTCGCGTGATAACCAATACCAAGGAAAGACGCGCCTTCCAGCGCATGATCATCAATGCTCCCGTTACCATCTTTCAGCAACAACAGGTGCTGGAGGGGATCTGCCGGGACCTCAGTGCCAACGGCATGGGGATCGCCATTGCCGAATACCGGCTGGATGTAAATCAGCCCATCCGGGTGAGCCTTGCCACCAACAACAACCTGTTGCCCCCCTTCGAAGCCCAGGCCCGCATCATACGGGTACTGGAAGAGGAAGAGGGGCTGCTGCTGGCCGTCGAGTTTCAACCCCTCGGCTGAGCCCTTGTTGATATGACCCATGAATCGACCGGCAACCCGCCGGTCGATTTTATTTTGGCCTCCGTCAGGGGGTTGCCTGCACCGGCTGGATGCTCAGTTGCCCGCTGTCGATCAGCGTCTTGCTGGTCGGCGCTATCTGGCCGGGAGGGAGCTCCGCCGGCCCCGTGGGTTCCAGCAGCAGATAAGTCTGCCCCTGCCAGCTGATGGTCTCATCCCCGGGCTGGGCGGGCAAGTCGACGGCCAGCAGCGCATGACCCGGCACGAAGACCATGGCCTGTTTAAGCTCGGGAAAGAGCTGGGCAAGCAGGGCTGCCATCAGGGTAACCTTGCTGTCGCAGTCGCCGCGATTTTGCATCAGCACTTGGCGCGGCGTGAGAAAGCCCTTGCCCAGCCGTCCCCCCAGATTGTCCAGCTGCAGATAGGGAATGCTCTGGATGAAGGTGAGCATATGGGCCGCCGTTTTCTGGCGCGCCTCCACTTCGGTGCCACCCTCCTGCTTGAGCTGGGCAGCCAGCGGGGCCAGCTCGCCGCGGCTCTCCAGCGCGATGCGCACATGATCCTGTTTGACGGCCAGCTGTCCATCGGGCGGGGTGAAGTATTGAAAGTAGTGCTTGTGCAGCCAGGCCTCTTCGGCCTTGTTGCGCTCGGCTTCCAGCCAGGCCATCGCCTCGCCGGCCTTGTCCGGATTGCGGCTCTTCATGTGCAGCTCGAGTGAGGGGCGGGCCAGGGTAAATTGTACCTCCGGGTATTGCTGGCGTACCTGGCGCAGCAGTCCCTGCAGCACCTCTTCTTGCATTCGTGCCGGGCGGTAAGCGATGAGGGGAGGCAGCTTGCCCGCTTCCAGCCGGTAGGTGAGCTGCTGACGTTCTCCCTTGCTGTCTTGCCAGCCGACATTGTTCTGGCCACCACTGACATTGAAATAGGTTTGTTCGGCGCTGGCCGGCAGCGCAAACAGCAGGGCGGCGAGCAGCGGAACTGGCATGGCTTTCATCGAGACTCCTTTGCAGGTGCGCACTCCCTGGCACCCATGACCGGACAATAAAACGGGGAGCCAAGGCTCCCCGTTGATTCTACTCGTTTTATTGCAATCAGCTCGTCAAATCCAGCTCGGCTGTTTTGCTTCGAAGGCGCTGATGGCGGCCTCGTGCTGCAGAGTCAGGCCGATGGCGTCCAGCCCGTTGAGCAGGCAGTAACGGCGGAATTCGTCGATCTCGAAGCTGAAACTGAGCGCACCGGCCCGCACCTGATTGGCCTCCAAGTCCACTTCGATCTCGATGCCCGGCTGGGCGGCGACCAGCTGGAACAGGGCGTCGACCTCCTCCTCCTTCAGCCGTACCGGCACCATGCCGTTGTTGATGGCGTTGCCGTAGAAGATGTCGGCAAAGCTTGAGGCGATCATGGTCTTGAAGCCGTAATCCGCCAGCGCCCAGGGGGCGTGCTCGCGGCTCGAGCCGCAGCCGAAGTTCTCGCGAGCCAAGAGGATGCTGGCGCCGGCGAATTGTGGCTGGTTCAGCACGAACTCGGGGTTGGGCTGCTGGCCCGCATCGTCCAGAAAGCGCCAATCGTGGAACACGTGCTTGCCAAAACCAGTGCGGTTTACCTTCTGCAGAAACTGCTTCGGAATGATGGCGTCGGTGTCGACGTTGGCGCTGTCGAGGGGGACGACGATCCCTTTATGCTGTTTGAACCCTGTCATCTTGTTCTCCTCGTAATTACAGCGCGCGAATGTCGGCGAAACGGCCGGTAACGGCGGCGGCGGCGGCCATGGCCGGGCTCACCAGGTGGGTACGGCCGGCACGGCCCTGGCGCCCCTCAAAGTTGCGGTTGCTGGTGGATGCGCAGCGCTCGCCTGGCTGCAGGCGATCGTTGTTCATCGCCAGGCACATGGAGCAGCCCGGCAGGCGCCACTCAAAGCCGGCCTCGATGAAGATCTTGTCCAGCCCCTCGGCCTCGGCTTGTGCTTTCACCTGCTCGGAGCCCGGCACCACCAGCGCCTGTACCCCGGCGGCGACCTTGCGGCCACGGGCAATGGCGGCGGCGGCGCGCAGATCCTCGATGCGGCTATTGGTGCAGGAACCGATAAACACCTTGTCGATGGCGACCTCGGTGAGCTTCTGGCCGGCATTGAGCCCCATGTATTCCAGCGCCTTGCGGGCGGATTGCTGCTCGATGAGATCGGCAAAGCTCTCGGGGGAGGGGATGGGGGCATTGACGTCGATCACCTGGCCCGGGTTGGTGCCCCAGGTCACCTGCGGTGCGATATCGGCGGCTTCCAGCACCACTTCGGCGTCGAACTTGGCGCCTTCGTCGCTCTTGAGGCTCTGCCAGTAGGCGATGGCCTGTTCCAGTGCCTCACCTTTGGGAGCGAACTCCTTGCCACGGATATAGTCGATGGTGGTTTGATCGGGGGCAATCATGCCCGCCTTGGCGCCGAGCTCGATGGCCATGTTGCACACCGTCATCCGCCCTTCCATGGTGAGTCCTTCGATGGCCTCACCGGCGAACTCCACCACATAGCCGGTACCGCCGGCGTGGCCGACCTTGCCAATGATGGCGAGCACCACGTCCTTGGCGCTGATCCCCTCGGCCAGCTTGCCGCGTACGCTGATGCGCATGGTCTTGGCGCGCCCCTGTTGCAGGGTCTGGGTGGCCATCACGTGCTCGACCTCGGAGGTGCCGATGCCAAATGCCAGCGATCCGAAGGCGCCGTGGGTGGCGGTGTGGGAGTCGCCGCAGACGATGGTGGTGCCGGGCAGGGTGATGCCGAGCTCGGGGCCCATCACGTGGACGATACCCTGGTACTTGTGGTTCAGGTCATAGAGGCGAACCCCGAACTCCTTGCAGTTGGCGGCCAGGGTCTCCATCTGGATGCGGGCCATCTCGCCGGAGGCGGCGATGTCCTTGGTGGTGGTGGAGACGTTGTGATCCATGGTGGCCCAGGTCAGATCCGGGCGGCGCAGCTGGCGGTTCATGGCGCGCAGGCCGTCGAAGGCCTGCGGGCTGGTCACTTCATGCACCAGGTGGCGGTCGATGTAGATGAGGGGCGTTTCGCCTTCCACTTCCCGCACCACGTGGGCGTCGAATACTTTCTGATAGAGGGTCTTGGCCATTGCTCAGTTTCCTTGTTATCGATTCCGTGGCGTCAGATGCGGGCGGCGATCTGGTCACCCATGGCGGCGGTGCTCTGTACCGGGTGGCGGGCGCTTGCCTGGTGCAGGTCGGCGGTGAAGTAGCCTTCGGCCAGGGTCTGGGCCACGGCCTGCTCAATGGCCTGGGCGGCAGCTTCCTGGCCCAGGCTATAGCGCAGCATCAGGGCGGCGGAGAGGATCTGGGCTATGGGGTTGGCGATGCCCTTGCCAGCGATGTCCGGCGCCGAGCCACCGGCCGGTTCGAACAGGCCGAAACCGGATTCGTTCAGGCTGGCGGAGGGGAGCAGCCCCATGGAGCCGGTGATCATGGCGCATTCGTCGGAGAGGATGTCACCAAACAGGTTGGAGCAGAGCAGCACGTCGAACTGGGACGGATCCTTGATGAGCTGCATGGTGGCGTTGTCGATGTACATGTGATTCAGCGCCACGTCCGGATAGGACTTGGCGACTTGTGTCACCACCTCGCGCCACAGGATGGAGGAGGCGAGGACGTTGGCCTTGTCGATGGAGGTGACCTTGCCCTTGCGTACCTGGGCGGACTCGAAGGCAATCTTGGCGATGCGCTCGATCTCGAAGCGATGGTACACCTCGGTGTCGAATGCCTTCTCGGTGGGGCCTTCACCCTCGCGCCCCTTGGGCTGACCGAAGTAGATGCCACCGGTCAGCTCGCGCACGCAGGCGATGTCGAAACCGCGATCGGAGATGTCGGCGCGCAGCGGCGAAAACTGCTCGAGACCGGTATAAATGCGGGCCGGGCGCAGGTTGCAGAACAGCTTGAAGTGGGCGCGCAGGGGCAAGAGGGCGCCACGCTCCGGCTGATCGTTGGGGGGCAGGTGCTCCCACTTGGGACCACCGACCGAGCCGAACAGCACGGCGTCGGCGGCTTCGCAGCCTTTGATCGTGCTCTGGGGCAGCGGAGTGCCGTGGTTGTCGATGGCGATGCCGCCGACGTCATGGCGATCGTACTCGAGATTGAAGCCGAACTTGGCCTGCACTTTTTCCAGCACCTTGACGGCCTCGGCCATCACTTCCGGGCCAATGCCGTCACCCGGCAATACTGCGATCCGATAACTGCTCATACTGTCTCCGTCTTGATATTGTTATTGCGTTCCATCTGTTCGGCGACCTGGTCGGCGCGCCAGATGCTGTTGATCACATGCAGCAGGGCATGGGCTGATGATTCGATGATGTCGGTGGCCAGTCCCATGCCATGGAATTTGCGTCCCTTGTACTCGGCGACGATATCGACCTGGCCGAGGGCATCTTCCCCTTCCCCCTTGCTCTTGAGGGCGTATTTGTCGATGCGGATCTCGTAACCCGTGATGCGGTTGATGCACTGGTAAACCGCATCCACCGGACCATTGCCGGTGGCCGCCTCGCAGACCAGATCCTGCCCCACCTTGAGCTTGACCGAGGCAGTGGCGAGCACCGAGCTGCCGCTCTGCACCCCGAGGTACTCCAGCTTGAAGTGCTCCGGCTCTTCGTGGATCTGGCTGAAGAAGGCGAGAGCTTCCAGGTCATAGTCGAACACCTGCCCCTTCTTGTCGGCCAGAGTCAGGAACTTGGCGTAGAGATCGTCGAGGCTGTAGCTGCTCTCGGCGTAGCCCATGGACTCCATCCGGTGCTTGATGACGTGTCGGCCGGAGCGGGAGGTCATGTTGAGGTTGTTCTGGGTCAGGCCGATGCTCTCGGGGGTGATGATTTCATAGGTGTTTTTCGCCTTGAGCACGCCATCCTGGTGGATGCCGGAGCTGTGGGAGAAGGCGTTGGCACCGACGATGGCCTTGTTCGGCTGCACCGGCATGTTGCAGAGTTGGCTGACCAGGGTGCTGGTGCGATGAATTTCGCTGTGGCGGATGTTGGTGTGCACCCCGAGCAGGTCGGCGCGGGTTTTGAGGATCATCGCCACCTCTTCCAGCGAACAGTTGCCGGCCCGCTCGCCGATGCCGTTGATGGTGCACTCGATCTGGCGAGCGCCCATCTGCACGGCACCGATGGAGTTGGCCACCGAGAGGCCCAGATCGTCGTGGCAGTGCACCGAGATGATGGCCTGGTCGATGTTGGGTACCCGGTTGAACAGGGTCTGGATGATGCCGGAGAACTCGGTCGGGACCGTATAGCCCACGGTGTCCGGAATGTTGATGGTGCGGGCTCCGGCCTTGATGGCGGCTTCCACCATGCGGCAGAGGTTATCGATCGGGGTGCGGCCCGCATCCTCGCAGGAGAACTCCACGTCATCGGTGTAGCGGCGGGCGTGCTTGATGGCGCCGATCCCCATCTCCAGCACGTCCTCGAAGCTCTTCTTCAGCTTGCTTTCGACATGGATGGAGGAGGTGGAGATAAAGGTGTGGATGCGAAACGCCTCGGCGACTTTGAGCGCCTCACCGGCGGCATCGATGTCTTTTTGCAGAGCCCGGGCGAGGGCACAGACCCGGCTATTCTTGATGTGGCGGGCGATGGTCTGCACCGACTGGAAATCGCCGGGGGAGGAGACCGGGAATCCCACTTCCATGACATCGACACCGAGCCGCTCCAGGGCCTGGGCTATCTGCAGCTTCTCCTTGACCGTCAAACTGGCGGCCAGAGCCTGCTCACCATCACGCAAGGTGGTGTCGAATATGATGACCCGATCTGACATGTGACTTCCCTCTTCCTAAGTTCGGTGACGTGCATCCTGCGGCGGCATAAAAAAACCCGTGCAGGGTGCACGGGTTTTTGTAAATTCCGGCTATACCTGAGCCCGGCTACAAGGATCCCGCGCGAGTCAACGCGATTAGGGAGATTAGTAGTAGCGGGGTGGCAATATGCATGACGGTGTTATTCCTTCCTGTCGGTAACGCCTTTACCAATATCGAGATTTTTATGCTGTGTCAACACGGGCGGCCAGGGGCAATCTGCTGACGTATTTAATCGGATTGTAAAGGATTGCAAATTTCCTTGTCCCATATTCGGCCCATGACTGATTATTCGGTCATTCCTGCTGTACTCGATTCTTTGCACAACCAGATCGACTTATCAGCATTGGCTGAATTATCTGAGGTGTTAAATGGAAAAACGTAGACCTGGTCGTCCGGTCGGGCGTTCTGACATTCGTGACAAACTGCTGGCTGCCGCTCGCGAGCGCTTTCTCTCCACTCCCTACAGCAAGGTCACTACCCGCGAAATCGCCGAGTTGGCCGGCTCCAATCTGGCGATGATCCACTACTACTTCGGCAGCAAAGAGGGCCTCTACAAGGCGGTGCTGGGAGATGTGGCCGAGCCGCTGGAACACGCCTGGCAGGATGAGCACAGCAACCACAGTCTCAACGAGTTGCTCAACACCTACTACCAGGTCATGGCGCCGAACAGCGAGCTGACCTCCGCCATCTCCAGTGCATTGTCGACCGAGAAAAGCCCGGGACGGGATTTTGTGCTGAGTCGTCTGCTGGAGCGCCAGCTGCCCCAGTTTGATGCGCTGCTGGAATCCATGAAGTCCAACGGTGAACTGGGTGACAACCTGGATCCCGAGATGCTGAAGGTCTCCTTCCTCAGCATGATGTGGCAGCCGTTCGTGATGAAGGATCTCTACGAGCAGGTGTTCGGCCTGAAGGTGGATGAGCACTTCATGGCCCGTCTGGCGGATCACAACTGCCGTCTGATGGAAAACGGTCTGCGTGGCAGCCTGAACTAAATACGCCGAGGCATACCGCCTGGCAGTCATCAAAAGGGCCCTTCGGCCCTTTTTTCATAAATCTGTTATCCCCCGTTCAACACCCTGTCATCCCTCTTTCCTACCCTGCCATGAAAGCTCAAGGAAGGAGAGAGTCATGAACAAACTCCAGCAATGGGATCTGCAGGTATGCCGGGTCTGCCTGCTGCATGCCTACAACCGGCCACAGGCAAGAGTCAGTCGGCTGATTTCCCGCACCGGTGATGGCCCGCTTTATGGCGTGCTGGGGGCCTTGCTCTGGTGGCAGGGGGAGCGGGAACTGGTAGGGCAGGTATTGCTCGCCTTTGCCCTCGAGCTGCCACTCTATCTATTGCTGAAAAACAGCCTCAAGCGGCAGCGTCCGGTGGGGCTGCCGGTCTTCATCACCCCCTCTGATCGTTACAGCCTGCCCTCCGGTCACACCGCCGCCGCCTTTCTGATGGCCACCCTGCTGGCCACGGCGTTTCCGCTCTGGGCCCCCCTGCTATTTGGCTGGGCCGCCCTGGTGGGGGCATCCCGATTGTTGCTCGGGGTGCATTATCTCAGCGATCTGGTGGCCGGCGCCCTGCTCGGCGGTGGCTGCGCCATGCTGGTACTGCTCTGGAGTCAGGGATGAGAATACTGTTCGGGGTGCAGGGCACCGGCAATGGCCATATCAGTCGCAGCAGAACCCTGGCCCGGGCTCTGCGCGGCGCCGGGGTCGAGGTGGATTATCTGTTCAGCGGCCGTCCCGCCGACGGCTACTTCGACATGGCGGAGTTTGGCGCCTATCGCGCTTTCTCCGGGCTCACCTTTGTCACTCATGAAGGCAAGGTGTCTCCCTGGCGTACCCTGCTGGCGGCATCGCCGCTCACCTTCTGGCGGGATCTGCACTCCCTTGATTGCCACGAATATGACCTGGTGGTGAGCGATTTTGAGCCTCTCACCGCCCACGCCGCCCGCCGTTATCACAAGCCGAGTCTCACCATCAGTCATCAGGCCAGTTTCAACTGGCCCATCCCCCGCTGGGGAGAAGATGGCCTGAGTCGCCAGCTGATGCGCCACTTCGCCCCCGTTTCCCGGCCGCTCGGATTGCACTGGTTCCATTTCGGGCAACCCCTGTTGCCACCGGTGATCGACCCTCTGGTTGCGGCGCCTGACAACGGCAACATCCTGGTCTATCTCCCCTTCGAGCAGACCGAAGCCATCGCGGCCCTGTTGTCGCGTTTCAGCCAGCAACGCTTCGTCTGCTTTCATCCGGCGATCCGCAACGTCAGTCAATGGCGCAACCTGCGCTTCGAGCCCCCCTCCCGTGAGGGTTTCCTTGAGGTGCTGCGTGGCTGCCGCGGAGTCATCTCCAACGCCGGATTCGAGCTGGCGAGCGAGGCCTTGTCTCTTGGCAAGAAGCTGCTGGTCAAGCCGCTGCACGGCCAGTTCGAGCAGTTGACCAACGGCAAGACGCTGGAGATGATGGGGCTGGCGACCCTGATGGATTGCCTCGACGCCAACCAGGTTCGCCACTGGCTCGACAGCGCCGCCCCGGGAGTGATCAGTTACCCGGATGTGGCGGGCGAGGTGGCACGCTGGCTGGCGGCAGGGGCCGAAGAGAGCGTGCCCGCCCTGTCACGGCGGCTCTGGGCCCGTACCCTGTTTCCGGAAGAGGTCTGCGATCGCCTGAGCGAGCTGGAAGGGGGCGAGAGTTTGTCCGGTTGCTGGTTATCGCAAGTCAGTGTTGTCAACTAGACTGAAAGGCGAGCCGGCAAGATGCGAAGAGGAGGGAAGTAATGCGCTTTACCAATGAAAATGGCGAAACCATGGATCTGGCAGACAACCTGACATTGCACGAACTGCTGGACATGGGCGTCAGTATCTCTGTCAGCGAGGAGACGGATCCGGATCAGCAGATCTGGCTGGCCGAGCCGGAACAGGATCACTGAGTCACCCGCAACGATAAAGCCCACCGATCAATCGGTGGGCTTTTTTATGGCCGTCACTGCCCTCATCGGGACGATCCGCTGGCTTTTCATCGACTTACTTCCCGTTTGTGTTACCGCCATGGTAGCAAACCATTGAATGTTAATAGCCGGTTGAAATCTATGACTGTTTCGGTCAGACAAAGCCGTGGACAAGCGTTCACGGGCAGGTTAAGTTGGTTTTTCACCCGATTCTCGGGTCAATGATGGAAAAATCCTTTTTTTCTGCTGTCGGCGGGGCTGAATTGGCCCGATCTGCATTCAGATAACAACAAGAAACGGATTGGGCTGTGCCGGGAAGCACGGTGCTGTCGACGGGATTCGCTAAACGGAGCAAAGCCTGGAGGGCTTTATCATGGAGATGTTATCAGGCGCCCAGATGGTGGTTAGAGCGCTGGAGGATCAGGGAGTCGAACACGTATTTGGCTACCCGGGTGGTTCGGTGCTCGACATCTACGACGCTCTCTTCGAAAACGGCAAGATGGAGCATGTTCTGGTGCGGCACGAGCAAGCCGCTGTGCACATGGCTGATGGTTACGCCCGTTCCACCGGCAAGGTGGGAACCGTACTGGTGACCTCTGGCCCTGGCGCGACCAACTGCATTACCGGTATTGCCACCGCCTACATGGATTCCATTCCGCTGGTGATCCTCTCCGGCCAGGTGCCGACCAGCATGATCGGCGAGGATGCGTTCCAGGAGACCGACATGATCGGCATCTCCCGCCCGGTGGTGAAGCACAGCTTCCTGTGCAAGAAGGCGAGCGACATTCCCGAGGCCATCAAGAAGGCCTACTACATTGCCGCCAGTGGCCGCCCGGGGCCCGTGGTGGTGGATCTGCCCAAAGACGTGCAGAACCCGAAAGAGAAATTCCCCTACCAGTATCCGGAGACGGTCTCCCTGCGCTCCTACAACCCGACCAAGTCAGGTCACAAAGGCCAGATCAAGCGCGCCGCCAAACTGCTGGTGGAGGCCCAGCGCCCCGTGATGTACGTGGGGGGCGGTGCCATCAACGCCAATGCGGATCATCTGGTAACCAAGCTGGCCGAGCTGTTGAACCTGCCGGTGACCACCACCCTGATGGGGCTGGGGGCCTTCCCGGGTACCCATCCGCAGTTCATCGGCATGCTGGGGATGCACGGCACCTTCGAAGCGAACAAGACCATGCACAACGCGGATCTCATCTTCGCCGTGGGTGCCCGCTTCGATGACCGCGTCACCAACAATGTGGCCAAGTTCTGCCCCAACGCCACCGTGGTGCATATCGACATCGATCCCACCTCCATCTCCAAGACGGTGCAGGCCCATGTACCCATCGTCGGCTCGGTGGAAACCGTGCTGGAGCAGATGCTGGAAGTGATCCGCGAGAACGACTTTGACAACGACAAGCAGGTGATGGCGGACTGGTGGGAGCAGATCAACCAGTGGCGCTCCCGTCACTGCCTCGCCTACGAGACCTCGCCCACCCAGATCAAGCCGCAGCAGGTGATAGAGACCCTCTACAAGGTGACTCAGGGCCAGGCGTTCGTCGCCTCCGACGTGGGCCAGCACCAGATGTTTGCCGCCCTCTACTACCCGTTCGCCAAGCCGCGCCAGTGGATTAACTCCGGCGGCCTCGGCACCATGGGCTTTGGCATTCCGGCCGCAATGGGGGCCCAGTTTGCCAACCCGGATGCGGTGGTCTGCTGCGTCACCGGCGACGGCTCGGTGCAGATGAACATCCAGGAGCTCTCTACCTGCATGCAGTACGGGGTGCCTATCAAGATCATCTCCATCAACAACCGAGCGCTGGGCATGGTCAAGCAGTGGCAGAAGATGTTCTATGGCGGCCGTCACAGCCACTCCTACATGGAATCCCTGCCGGACTTCGTCAAACTGGCGGAAGCCTACGGCCATGTCGGTATCGCGGTGAGCGATCCGGCCGAGCTGGAGAGCGCCATGGAGAAGGCGTTTGCCATGAAGGATCGGCTGGTGTTCATGGACATCTCGGTCGACCCGGATGAGCACGTCTATCCGATGCAGATCAAGTTTGGTGCCATGGACGAGATGTGGCTGAGCAAGACGGAGAGAACCTGATGAGACATATAATTTCCGTTCTGCTGGAGAACGAATCCGGCGCCCTGAGCCGGGTGGTGGGCCTCTTCTCCCAGCGCGGCTACAACATCGAAACCCTGACCGTGGCTCCCACCGAGGATCCCACCCTGTCGCGCATGACCATAGTCACCATGGGGGATGAGCGGGTGCTTGAGCAGATCCAGAAGCAATTGCACAAGCTGGTGGACGTGCTCAAGGTGTGCGATCTCAGCGAAGGGGAGCACATCGAGCGGGAGATCGCGCTGGTGAAGGCGCGCGCCGCCGGTGGTGGTCGCGACGAACTCAAGCGCCTGGCGGATATCTTCCGTGGTCAGATCGTCGATGTAACCCCGGAGCAGTACACGGTGCAGCTGGTGGGCACCAGCGAGAAGCTGGATGCCTTCATCAAGACCGCCGCCCAGACCAACGAGATCATCGAAGTGGTGCGCTCCGGTGTCTGCGGCATCTCCCGCGCCGACAAGGCGCTGCGTCCCTGATGCAGGTGCAAGTCCGCGGAGCAAGATAAAGACACCCATGATACAGGGGGCTCTGCGGAGCCCTCTGCTTTTGGCAATCGGAAAGTAGAGGAGGAGAGATGTTCGGGATCCACGATTTGGCGCTGTTTGTGGTATCGGGTCTGCTGCTCAACATGATGCCGGGGCCGGACTCCCTGCTCATCATGCTGCGCAGCGGTTCGCAGGGGTGGCGGGCCGGTTCGGCGGCGGCCCTGGGGATAGGAACCGGCACCATGATCCATGTGCTGGGGGCCGCCCTTGGTCTCTCGGCCCTGCTCAGCGCCTCGGCCGAGCTGTTCGCCGTGATCAAGCTGGTGGGGGCCCTCTATCTCATCTATCTGGGGATCTCGCTGTTTCGCCAGAAATCGGCCAGGGTCGACAGCACGGGAGTGAGCCTGCCGGCGCTCTCCTATGGCCGCATCTACTGGCAGGGGGTGTTGACCAATGTGCTCAACCCCAAGGTGGCGCTCTTCTTTCTCGCCTTCGTGCCCCAGTTCATCGCGCCGGATTCCCCCGACAAGGCCCTCGCCTTTATCCTGCTCGGCTGCATCTTCAACCTGAACGGTATGATCTGGTGCCACTTTCTGGTCTTCAGCACCGCCTATGCCAGCAACAAGGTGAAGCTGCCGACCAGGATTGGCCGCTGGCTCAACCGGGGTATCGGCACCCTCTTTGTCGGGCTCGGGGTCAAGCTGGCGAGCGAATAGTCAGCCACTCCCTGACCTGGGGCAGGTTATCCCCGGCGACCCTGTGATATGGTCGCTGGGTATTTCCATTCGCGGCCACGGCCTGCCGGCCGCCGACAATCGAGACCCACTAGCACAGATGAACATCGCCCGGCTCAAGAACTTTACCGAGATAGTGAAGAACAACTTCAACATCTCGGCGACGGCGGAGAAGCTCTACACCTCCCAACCCACCCTCAGCAAGCAGATGAAGATGCTGGAAGACGAGCTGGGGCTGGCTCTCTTCACCCGCAAGGGCAAGAACCTCATTGGTCTGACCCCTGCCGGTGAGCAGGTGATGGAGCTGGCCAAGGGAGTGGTGGCCCAGGTGGAGCAGATCAACCAGCTGTCCCTGGGCGAGCAGCTCGCCACCAGCGGGGTGCTGCGCATCGCCACCACCCACACCCAGGCCCGCTACAAGCTGCCCGAAGTGATTACCGAGTTTCACCGCCGCTATCCCGAGGTGGCGATCCATCTTCATCAGGGGGCGCCCGCCCAGCTGGCCCAGATGGTGCAAAGCGGTGACGTGGAGATGGCCATTGCCACCGAGTCCATGTACCTGTTCGACGAGCTGGCCGCCGTGCCCTGTCATCGCTGGGGGCGCAGCGTGGTGGTGCCCCATGGCCACCCGCTCCTTGAGTGCCAGCCCTTGTCCATGGCCGATCTGGCCCGTTACCCTCTGATCACCTATGTGTTCGGTTTCACCGGCCGTTCCAAGATGGACAAGGCTTTCGGTCGCCACGGCCTCTCCCCGAAAATCGTGCTGACCGCCACCGACACCGATGTCATCAAGCATTATGTGCGGCTCGGCATGGGGGTCGGGGTGATCGCCAGCGTCGCTTTTGACGAGGGGGACAGGGAGGATCTGGTCTGCCTCAATATCGATCATCTGATCGCCTCGAGTGCCACCCACGTTTGCCTGCGCAAGCATGTGCACCTGCGCGATTACATGTATGACTTCATTCACCTCTATGCCCCCCATATCAGCCGGGAGACGGTACAGCGCCACCTGATGAACCAGCCGTCGGCCATCAATATGGCGGAGCTGCCCTGGCTGTAACGCCGTGTCCGCCATATGGATTTGAATCGCAGAGATAAAAAAAGAGAGGCATTTGCCTCTCTTTTGTTTCAGGGGATGGGACTTTAAGGGCGACGGGTCGCCAGATTGATAAAGATCTGGGCTCCGATCAGCAGGCAATCGTCATCCAGGTAGTAGGGGTTCGCGTGCAGATAGTTGCAGATCCCCTTGGCCTGGCAGCCGCTGCCGAGGAAGAACATAGCGCCCTTGCGGCCACGGCAGGCGTTGACCATGTAGCTGAAATCTTCGCTGCCGGTCATCGGCTGACCCTGAGCGTTGATCCCTTCCGCAGGCAGTACGTCGGCGGCGGCCAGCAGCAGGCGCTCGCACGCCTCCTGGTGGTTCTCTACCGCCGGATAACCGGCATAGATCATGCTGGTCTTGAAGCCGCGCAGTTCGCTCTGGGCCACTATCTCCCTGAAGCTGTTTTTCAGGATCTGGTCGGTTTCGGCGTCCATGGCGCGGATGGTGCCGCGCGCCTGCACATGGTCGGCGATGGCGTTGGGGATGGTGCCGCCGTTGATCATGCCGCAGCCGAACACTGCCGGACTGAACGGACTGGTGCGCTTGGCGACGATATAGTCCATGTCCTCAATGATGCGCACCGCCTCGCGGATGGCGTCCAGCCCCTTGTGGGGAGTGGAGCCGTGGGCCGAGACCCCGTGCACTTCCAGGGTCCAGGCCGAACCCCAGGAGGACATGACGCCGCTGTTGAACTTGATGGTGCCGGTCTCCATGGCGCCGTCGTTGTGCAGGGCATAGACCTCGTCCACCCCCGCCATGCAGCCCAGCTCCACCATCTTCTCGGCGCCCGGCACCCGCATGTCTTCCTCCGCCATCTGGAAGATGACGCGCACATTGTGGGTCAGCCGCTCTTTATGCTCCGCCAGAAATTTCGCCGTGGTCAGGGCGATCGCCATATGGGAGTCGTGACCGCAGTTGTGGGCCATCCCCTCGTGGGTGGACTTGAACGCCACCTCGCTCATGTCGTGCATCTCTAAGCCGTCCATGTCGGCCCGAAAGGCGATGGTGGGCAGGCTCGGGTCTATCACCAGATCCCCGTGAAAGCCGGTGAAGCCCGGGTAGTCGGTGAGGCGGTAGCCAAAGCCTTGCATCAGCTCGCGGCAGTAGGCCGAGGTCTTGAACTCGACGCCGGAAGCCTCGGGGATGGTGTGCAGGTGGTGGCGCACTTCCTGGCTGAAGTCACGCAAGGCCAGCAGGGCCGGTTCAATGTGATAGTGGTTCATCAGATGATCCCTTGAATGGAGAAGCCAAGCTGGGCAACCAGCGACGCGCCGAAGAAGCAACTGGTGGAGACGATCATGAAGATCAGGATCACCTTCCACGACATCTTCTTCAGCTCCTCCAGCTGACCGCCCACCGAGAGACCGGCGAAGGCCAGCAGCGGCACGCAGCAGGAGAGGAAGGAGATCTTGGCCACGGCATCGATAAAGAGGCCGCGCACCGGAGTGTCCGGCAGGCAGATGAGAATGCCGATGATGGTGGCATAGGCAAACGCCGGCAGGGAGGAGGGCAGATAGTGCTTGGCCACCAGAGAGGCAAACACCACCAGCGACATGGCCACGAAGCTGTCACCCATCTGCCAGATCGGCAGGCCAGTGGTCAGAGTCTGGGTAAACATGGCCAGCAGGATCGCCAGAAAGACGAACCGCATATCCATTACGATGCTTCTCATGCTTTCTCTCCTTTCGCAGTCAGAGCAAAGATCTTCTCGGCAAGGGGCAGTCCCAGGTAAGTGAGGGAGAGGGCGCCCAGCGCTGACGAGAGCAGGTTCGAGGCGGCAGCGATGCTCAGCACCTGCTGGGCCAGCGCCTCGTCGAGGCCGTTGATCAGCGCCCCGGAGGCGGCGCTCAGCATGGAGCCTGAGCCCACGCCGGAGCCGGCGGCCAGCGCCAGCGGATGCAGGCCGGTGAGCGGCGCTATGCTGCCGAGCACGCTGAACCAGAGGGTGCCGATGACGGAGCCGCACAGGTAGATGGCGAGCACGCCTATGTACTCCTGGGAACCGGTGCCGAACTTGCCCTGAATGACTGCGACCGAGGGCTCACGGCTGATGGAGGAGCAGGCCCCGATGGCGCGGCGGCCGAAACCGAACTTCACCGCCAGCGGAATGGCGATGAGGATGGGCAGCAGGTTGCCAATCTCCTGCAAAAAGAGCGGTACGCCGACGCTCAGGATCAGTTTCAGGTTGGGGATGATCATCCCCGCATACTGGGTGCCAAGGATCAGCAGGCTGAAGCCCACCATCTTGCCGCAGAACCCTTCCTCTTTTTCGGAGAAGAGCTTGCGCCAGCCGGGGATGCGCTCCTTGACCGGCTTGGCGGAAACAATCATGCCGATGATGACGGCAAAGAGCATGGGCAGGATGGGGATGATGGCGATGCCAATCTTTATCTCCTGTTTGCCTATCAAGTACTGGGCCACAAAGATCAGTATGGCGGTTGCCAATATGCTGACCGTGACCGTCTTGAGGGGGCTGGTTTGCTGCATAGTCTTCTTCTCTTGTTATCCCATGTGTGGCCATCCTCAGGGCGGGCCCGACGGATGGATGATGGAGGCATGATAGGGAGCAGGGGAGGTGAGTAATGTGACCGCCATCAAGCTGGCCATATGGCATTTTTTCATGGGGTATGCCCTTTAACCCTTTGGATACCAAGGGTTAAATCCAGTGACACATCAGCGTGACAGGCGTGGGTACAAGAGGGGGGCCATCGGATGGATGGCCCACGGGAGAGGCTTATCGTTCGAGCGGCTTGAGCCGGGTGCTGCGCAGCAGCAGGGGGAGCTGGTAGAGCACCAGGGCACCCAGCACCAGCCCGGCGCCAGCCAGTTTGTTGCCACCGAGCGGCTCGCCATAGAAGAGGGTGCTGAGGATCAGGGTCCAGACCGGTTCGAGCAGCATCATCAGGGCGGCGTGGGCCGTGGTCATCCTGCTCAGGGCGTGGGTGAGCAGCCAGTAGCGCAGGGTGGTGGCGATCAGGACGCTCGCGGCAAACCAGCCCCAGATGCCGTGACTGATGTTGGCGGGCCACTGCTCGGTCAGCAGGGAGAGCAGGGTGCCAAGCAGGCCGGTCACCGCCAGCTGGATGCAGGTGAGCCAGGTGGGGGGAATGGACTGGGCGAAGTGGCGATGGACCGCGAGCTGGATGCCGAGGGTGGCGGCCGCCGCCAGAAACCAGAACAGCGACAAAGAGACGCCCCATTGGGTGCTGCTGGAGAGCAGCAGCAGGCCGGCGATGGCGAGCGGCAGGGTGAGCCAGTAGTGGCGACCCGGTCTGGCCTTGAAGGCAGCCCAGGCGGCGAGCGGCGCCATCAGGGTGGCCACGCTCATGATGAAGGCGCCGCTGCCCAGCGCATCGCTCTGGCTGATGGCGGTGACCCAGAGCAGCAGGCTGGTGCCGAGCAGGGTGCCGCAGCCCGCGGCGCGGATCAGCTGGCCACGGTTGGGGGGCGGTTCGCGCAGCCAGGCGAGCGGCAACAGCAAGAGGGCGGCCAGCAGGAAACGGCTGCCGATAAAGGCGGCGGGAGGGAGTTCGCGGATCGCCTCTTTCGAGAAGAGCCAGCCGGCGGCGGCCAGCAGGGTGACCAGCACCATCAGCAGCAGGGGAGCGCGGTTCATAGAGGGCATCATGATGAAACAGGAGGGGAGAGCATAAAGGAAAGGCGCCGGGTATTGCTACCCGGCGCCTTTCATCTCTGCCGGGCATCGCTTGCACGATGCCCGGCCAGCAATCAGTTCATGCCGTATTATCACACCGCTTGTCTAATGCTGTTTGGTGATGTCTATAAATCGCACCTATCTTATTGATTTATATCGTCTAACTTTCCATGCTTGTCTAAAGTTATCTTAGGGGATATAAGACAAATGTGGGTTCAAAATGGCAATCTCAGATTCAAAACTCAAAGCAATGCTGCGTGGTCACGATGATGATACGCCCAGAAAGGTTGCGGACAGGGATGGGCTATCTGTTCTGTGGAGGAATAGCGGAAAAGTCAGCTTCGTGTACCGCTATCGAATTGTAGGCAAGGCAAAAAACCTGACTCTGGGATCCTATACCGGTCAGGAGGGGGGACTGTCGCTTTCCGAAGCAAGGAAAAAGGCGGCGCAATGTCGAGCTTGGTTGGAAGAGGGCAACGATCCCGCCTTGATGACGCGGATCGGGAAAGATGAAAGGCTGAAGCCTGTCACGGTTAAAGATGCACTCGAGTATTGGCTCTGCCATCACGCTGATAAGAAAAGGTCTAACAGTGAGAAGCATCGCCAGCAATTTGCGAAGTGGGTCTATTCAATCTGGCAAAATCCTGCATCCAAGTTCATTGCGTCGATGTGCACGGCAAGCGGATCCTCAACAAGAAACTCAAACGCGAGCAGGTGGTGCCGTTCTTCAGCGACCGACCCGCCTGTCTGATTGGCATGGAGGCCTGCGGCAGTGCCCACTTCTGGGCTACAAACTTCAGGCGCTGGGGCATACCGTCAAGCTGATAGCACCGCAGTTCGTCAAACCTTACGTCAAAACCGACAAGAACGATGCGGCCGATGCCGAAGCCATTTGCGAGGCGATGAGCCGCCCGAACATGTGCTTTGCGCCGATTAAAAACAGCGAACAACTGGCCGTCCTGGCAATGCATCGGGCCCGCCAGGGATTCGTCAAGGCGAGGACCGCGCAGGCAAACCAACTCCGGGGGCTGCTAGCGGAGCACGGTATTATCATCCCCAAGGGCATTCGCCACATCAATCAGCACCTGCTTGACATTCTGGAGGCGGGGGATAATGGGTTGCCAGGGCGGTTTCGTCAGTTACTCGACCGCTTGAGCGCTCACTTCAAGGAGCTCGATAAGCAGGTGAGGGAATTGGACGTTCAGCTCCAAAGTTGGCATCAGGACAGTCCGGCCAGCCAGAAACTGGCGAAGATACCGGGTATCGGTCCACTCACCGCCAGCGCGCTGGTTGCTACCATCGGCGATGCCAAACAGTTTCAGAACGGCCGGCAGTTGGCAGCCTGGCTGGGGTTGGTGCCCAGGCAACACTCCAGCAGCGGCAAGCCAACACTGCTGGGGATCAGCAAGCGCGGCGATACTTATCTGCGCACCCTACTCATCCATGGTGCCCGCAGCCGTGCTGCGGGTGGTGAAGAGCAAGGCACAACACGCAGGTAGTTGGCTGGAGGGGGTCATGGCGCGACGCAATCATAATGTGGCGGCGGTAGCACAGGCCAACAAGACGGCCCGCATCGTCTGGGCTCTACTAGCCAATGATCGAGAATTTGATGCGCAATACGGCACAGGCACAATCCTAGCGGCGTAATGACAAGACAATAGCAGAGGCAGAAAACCACCGATTGCACAGGCAATCATGACGTGATGGCGAGACAGGTCAGACCGTGACTGGCAAAACCCGAGGTATTCAAAGCACTTTCGAGAGCGACAAACTGATAGAGGAGCCAGTCAGCGAATTCCATCAGGGACAGAGGCAGTAGCCTCGATCACAGTCCGGATCTATGGCTGCAATCTCAACCTAACTCACCGTCATCGATTGAAGGCTTGGCAAACCGAGGCGACCATCTATGAATACCCTGGAACTACCTGTCAGACAGCCCCGAGTGTAGCGGTCACCTGGGGCTGGCGAAGTCATGACTTGCTGGCTGATTTGGGAAACAACGCCACGTTTGAGCTCACCGTGACGGGCTGCCGCATCGACCGGGGTAGCCATCAGGCTGACCGTTACTACTACGACCGAACACTGCTGGCCCAAGGCTGGCAGCAAGTACGACACCGAGGAGGATGCCTGGTACTTTGGCATCTGGATTAACACAGAGAAGCTGGAGAGCTTTACCTACGCCGAGGGGGATACCAACCATGTGATGGCGCCAAACGTTGAGGCGTTTCGTGCCGAATTGGCGCGGCTCTACCAGTACCACCCGCAAGCCCCGGCGTTTATCTGTATCAATCGGGAGGTAGGCATCGTGACTCACTACTTATAGTGCTGAGTCGTTCATTCAGGCGGTGTATCACTGTTTAATTAACAAACAAGTCTAGTCATATCCATATAGGAATTTGACTATGCTCAAGTTTTTTGTTTGTCAAAGCTGAATCGAGGTGTGTGGAAAAGTTTGCCGCTGTAGTATGGGGAGCCTATAGGGTCTGGTGCCAAACGGAGTTAGCACTGCTGATTAGAGGCATAGATTCATTTTTTACAACGTTCGGAGTTTTTGAAGATGAAAATTACGGCTAAACGCACAGCTGTTTGTTTAATGGTTTCCGCCAGCCTTATTCTCTCTGGCTGTGCTAGCACTGGGAGCTCGGTGACAGGGAATCAACCGGCAACAGATTCAAGACTTACTAATGGCCAAGAGGCTGAATTTTTTAGTGCGTCTGGATTCCAGGCATGTGCCGTTGCCGCAGGTATGGGGGTTGCAGCTTGCATGCTTTTGAAGTCAGAAGAAAAAACTCAGTGTGCAATAAAAGCGGGTATAGCTGCATGTGGTGTGGCAATGGGGGCAAACTACTATCTTGATTCTCGTCGCGCCGAGTATGCCAATACCACCGATCGTTTGCAGGCAATGAACAACGATATTCAAAAAGACACCGAGGTCGTGGTTGCTCGCACCAATATTGCCAAGCAGGTCATTGCTGACAACAGTAAAACCTTGACCCAAATTGCTAAAAATAAAGACCAAGCGGGTTTTGACAAGGTGGTAGCACAGCGTCAACTCGGCAAAGTCGATGCAGATCTGGCTCAACTTAACAAAGAGTTGACCAATATGCGTAAGAAGGCGACCGAGTACCAACAAGTTGCTAAAAGTGAGCAGAGTGAGGCAACCGAGGCCGAGTTGGCAATGGTCAATGCCAAAGTACTTGAGCTGAACAAGCAGATTGCCGTATTGGAAAAAGAGGTTAATGGCCTCTATGACCAGCGCAGCGCCATCACTGTTGGTTGAATATCGACCATCGCATCATTATCGTTAAGGGGGTGTCAATATCCTGGGTCTATCTGGGTATTGACAGGAAAATGTTATGAAATTTAGAGCCGTCTATCTGAGTAGCTTGCTGGTATTAACGGGTTGTGCTACCACCCCAGCTGATTGCGATCCTGCCAACCGTAGCGCTAGCCTCCTCACAAAAATGAGTTGTGATTCCTCTGGAGCATACCGCCAAAAGGTTAATGACCAAGAGCAACAGCTACAACGAAATCAGGAGCTCAATGCACTGTCGCATCAAATTTTGATCGACATGGAAAGTCGCAAGCAGCATTCAAATACGACTTTGGCACAAGAGCAGGCTGATCAACAGGCACTGAAAGCCTCATTGAGCCAACTAGTTGCCCAACTGAAAGTTAAAGGTGGTAAGCAAGCAGGTCTACAGCGGCAGATCAACGCATTGGCGAAAGCAGAACAGCAGTTCACTCCCTCCTCAAATGACAATGCGGCTCAAGTTGCAGCTAAGCGAGAGGAGGCAGCACAACTCGAAGCCAAGGTTAAAGAGCTGAATCAAAGTCTGGGTTATTAGAGCTGATTTTTTAGACCTAGCTTAAGGTCATCTTGGCAGCAGAGTGTTTGTTAGCACGCACTCTTTAGCGTGCTTTTGGATATGAAGTCTCTTTATGCAGCGAATAATATCGGATTTTCCGATTGACGAAAAAACGCTCGAAAATTATGAGCAGAGCCTTGCCGTACTCTGTCGTTATTTTCCTCCCCTCATTACCAGCTTGTTTGCGACGGCGCGTCGTAGCCGCGATGGTAATCTGGAGTGGTGGAGCGAGCGTGAAGGGCAACCCATACTGCTGAATGCGCTCCCTGCTACAGAACAAGCCGTGCTGCAGGAGAAATGTTTGCTTCGCCAAGAGGCGATCCGTCAACTGGCAGGAGAGCTGGCTCGCCGTGGTGAGCCAGTTCATGCCGAGCGACTGCATAACTTGCTCAAGCAGACACCACAACTAGTGTGCTACGGCATCAATGGTGAGCCGGTGTTGGTTCACTGGGGGATCCCGCAACAGCCTGCAGACCCAATTCTGCTAGAAGAACCCACCCCGAGGCTTCACAAGGGACACTGGATTACCGCTAGGCATCATGGCTGTCTGGCTGCGATATTATTGGCGCTGCTACTAGGGATCCTGCTGCTGCGTTGCTGGCCTACGTTATTCCCAGTTGATCTCCCCTCTGACGGTAAGCAGCTAACCGAGTTGACCAAAGAACAGCCCAACGTCAGCCTAGTCAAGCAACACGATTATGGTCGTATTCGGGTCAATCTCAATTGGACTAACCCTAACCCAGACAATGCGATCGATCTGGATGTCGCTGCGTTTGTTCGGCTGAAAAATCAGAAAAAAACCGGGGTTGAAGCGCTCAGTCGTCTGTTTGGTGATTATGACAACGTGCCTTATGTGGCGTTGGAGGGAGATGATCGTAGTGGGGACAACAGTCATGGGGAGTGGTTGCTAATTAACGGCTCTCATTGGCAGCAGATCGATGAGGTGCTGATTTATGCCTTCATTTATAGCGGTGCTTCCAATTGGCAAAATACTCAGGCCACCATCACCATACATATTCCCGGTCAGTCACCCATTACGACGCGCTTGACCGAAGGGGATGAAGACATGCCTGTGAGTGTCATCGCTCGGTTAATTAATGTTGATGGCGCCATCAAAGTTGAACGGATAAACCAGTATTTTGACGATCGAAAGAGCATCGATAAGGCGTTTGGATGGGGGTTGGAGTGGCATTCAACCAAGGGTAAAGGTTGAGCCGTCCTGCTGTCACAAGGGCTGAGTCTCGCAATAACATAATTAGATTTTTTGAGGGTTTATAGATGCAGGATTCCATCCAGGGTCCATTACTGCGCAGTGGTCATAATTCTGCGTTTAAGGCGCTCGGTGAGACCGGTTTCCCTGTCTACCGTATGGCCACTCAATTACGGGAGACCATCCGTCGTCTGGATACGGGGCAGGAGCTTGCACGCCATTTGGCCATTCCGCAAAACCATCAAGGGGGGGATAAAACCGATTGGTACAGTAGTTTTGCGGGAGATGTGATCCCATGGAACAGTGCCACGGAGTCTGAGCGAGCGGCTGCTTATTCGCAGCTTGAATCCTTCAAGTTAGCTGTGCTGGCACTGAGCGAGCAACTGCTGACCACTGATAACAAGGATAGGGGGGGTGATAAACGGGTCTTTGCAAGTTTGCTCAAACAGGTAGTCAATTTTCCGGATCAGGATTTTGTCTATCTGGTTGATGGGGTATTGGTAATCACGTTTTGGGGATTTGTGCACGATAACGACGAACAACGTGACCCGATGCACTGGCTAAAGCCTGTGAGCCCGAGCTTGACTACGCCGGGAGTAGCCGCGAGTGCCCCTGTCGCAGAGCTTGCCCCTGCGTGTGAGATAGTGCCAACAACAGGCGCGGTGCCGGCAATCCCCATGTATGCCCAGCCGGTAACACCGACAATCCAGAGCGCGAGTTGGTGGAGTCGCTGGCGTTGGCGTTGGTTGTTCTGGCCGCTGTTGTTGCTGGCCCTGTTGGCATTATTGCTGTTTGGTTTGCGATCCTGTGCCCCCAGCTTTTCGCTGCCAGGCGTATCATCGATGGGCTTGCCAATACTCAGGGATAGTGCAGTAGCTGTTCCCTCATCAGGGCAAGCGCTGCCCGCTGCGCATGGTCCTGCTGATGTGGCAGCGACAATACCTAGTCGAGCATCAGAGCCGCATACCACGGTGGAGAGCGCCGCTTTAGCGTCAGGCGATCCGCTTACGCCTCCACCAGCCCCCTTGGCTAGCGGTGAGGAGCCTGTGTCAGCAAGCCCCCCGCAAGCTTCGATGCCGAGCGCAACTGCAGACCTAGAGCCGCCCACATTACCGCCAGCAAGTCCCCCTAGCACTGATGTCGCACATCCGGTACCTCAAGGTAAGGAGCTGACGATACCGCCGACCATTGCCAATGGACCCGCCCAGTTTTTAGACGGTGACTGGAAAGTTAACGGGGGTATTCAGGACACCCAGACCGGCAAGCCTTTGCAACTGCAATACAGCTTCAAAGAGGGTAAAGGCCAAGTTAGCTTGCGCCAGTCCAATGGGGTTGTGTGCCGGGGCGCGGCTAGCGGTGTAATGAAAGACGGCCAATTGAGTATTAATAATCTGAGGCAAGCGCGGTGTGCAGATGGATCCAGCTATATGATCCCTCAAATCGAATGTAAGCCAGGAACGGACAATGGTACCGATTGCGTGGGCCGCAATGAGGGTGAGCAGCAGTTCCCCATCAAGATGCGCCAGCAAAATCCCTAAGGGCAGGAAGAGATAATCATGTTGCCAGAAATAAAACCATTTGATCGTCAGGTCACCCTGGTGGGTGATTCTGGAATCCAGTTTATGGATTTCGGTCTGACGCTGGGGCGCGAGCAGGCAGGTGAGTTTGTTGAGCTGGCCAGCGGCGTGCTCACTCGTCTACTGTACAACGAAGAGAAGGATTTCCATTTCTTCCAGCCAGGGCCCGACGCCATCGAAAAGGCGCGCGCGAAGTATGATATCGCACTTAAGAGCAGCCTCGAGTTGCTAGACGGGACCTGGCTACCGCTGCCGCTGTTCCGGTTTAATTCTCCCCATTTCTACAACGAGGGACCGATCAACTGGGCACGTTTTCGGTTGGTCAAACTGCAAGAGCCGGACTTGGATGGCCATACCCATCGCCTGACTCTGGCTTTTGATACCCGGATCATGGCCAAGTTGCACGGCTCAGCCGATCTGGGGCCCAATCAAGAAGATGTCAGTGCAGGGGCCACCTTCCAACTTGCCACCTCGACCTATGCCCTTGGTTGGTATTTGACCCAGCCTTGGCTAAAAGAGTGGCTGCTTGAGGTCTTTAATGATGCAAGCCAAGGGCGTGATAGAGAGGAACGGGATAGCGAGATACAGCAACAATACCCAGTTGCACATTACCTTAATCTGCTCTCCTTGTTGGCGAAGCCGGTCGCTGATCAGCAAAGCAAAGAGCCGCCAAGGGTCGAGATACCGCAATTTCGGATCATCGCTAACGGCGAGACCAATGCCATCAAGCCGATCCCGGTGGATCTGGTTCTCGATGTGGGTAACTCTCGTACCTGTGGCATTTTGATTGAGGATCATGGTCAGTCCGGTTCTGGCCTGATGCACAACTATGTGTTGCAACTGCGGGATCTAAACGCCCCTGAACAGGTATATAGCCAGCCCTTCGAGAGTCGCATCGAATTTTCTCAGGCCTTCTTTGGCAAGGATCACTGCTCGGTTCGCAGTGGTCGCCATGATGCATTTCAATGGCCGACCATAGCCCGGATCGGCAATGAGGCTGGCCGTTTGGCCAGCCGCCGTCGCGGCAGTGAAGGGTCGACAGGTCTATCTAGCCCGAAGCGCTACCTCTGGGATGAAAAATTCTATGGTCAGGGCTGGCGCTTCAACTCGGCTTATCAGCAGCACGATACCCATTCGCTGGCAACGGCGGCCCCTTTTGCGAACCTTATCAATGAAAAAGGGGAAGCGCTGCACACCATAGAGGATGAGATGGATCGCATCCCGGTGTTTACGCCCCGCTACTCGCGCAGTGCCTTGATGACCTTTATGCTGGCAGAGGTATTGACCCAGGCGTTGACCCAGATCAACAGCCCGGCGCAGCGAACTCGCCAGGGGCATGCCGGTATTCCGCGTCAGTTGCGCAATATCATTCTCACTGTGCCGCCCGGCATGCCGATGGCCGAACGCTGTATTCTTGATGAACGGATGCACCAGGCCGTCGGGTTGGTGTGGAAGGCGCTGCGCTGGCATCAGGGGGAACAAGACCCTTATCGTCGTCAGGAAGATGGGGATATACAGGATAATATCCAAGTGCCATTGCCCCGCGTCCGAGTGGAGTGGGATGAGGCCTCCTGTGCTCAGCTGGTCTATCTCTATACCGAGATAAACCAGAACTTTGCCGGTCATCCGGAGGAGTTTTTTGCCGCGCTGGGCCGCCCCGATAGAAAGAACCGTGAGAGTATTACCCTAGCCTCCATCGATATTGGGGGCGGCACCACGGATCTGGTCATCACCGATTATGCTCTCGATCGCAGCGGGCAACAGGGGGCTGGTGTCAATGCCCATATCGTGCCACAGCAGCGCTTTCGCGACAGTTTCAAGATAGCGGGGGACGATGTGCTGCTCGATGTTATCCAGCTGTTGGTGCTGCCTGCGCTGGAAACCTCGTTCAAACAGAGTGGTGTTGGCTCGGTTGATACCCTCATGTCGCAGCTTTGTGGTGCCAATAACGTGAGCGCGGCGGAAGCTGTGCTGCGCCAGCAACTCAACTTACAGGTATTTGTCCCGATAGCCCTTGATTTACTCGGTCGCTATGAACAGTACGATCCGCAGGGCTTGGGTGCGAACGTGAGCGAGAGCCTGCGTTATGGCGACTTGGTGCCAGCCAATAACATCAGTGCGGCAGTCGAGGCGTTTGTACAGCGGGAGGTACAAAAAGCGGGCGGCGGCTGTGACTTCAAGCTGCGCGAGGTGCCCATCACCTTCAATGTGGCACAAGTGCATCAGGCACTGCTGTCTGGTCGTTTCAACATCTGCAAGGTGTTGACCGCGTTGTGTGAGGTGATGGCTAACTACCATTGCGACATGCTGCTGTTAACCGGGCGCCCCTCCTTGCTACCGGGCATTCAGGCCTTCATTCGGATGTGTCTGCCATTACCGCCGGGACGCATTTTGCCGCTACATGGTTACCATACTGGCACTTGGTATCCGTTCCACAAGAATGGTCAAATTGATGATCCAAAGAGTACTGCCTCGGTGGGGGCCATGATCACCTTGCTGTGTGCCAATCACAGTATTCCTAACTTCCATTTCCGTACAGCAGCGCTCAAGCCTTACTCCACCATTCGCCATATGGGGATCATCGATCTGCAAAATATCATTCGCGATCACGATGTGACCTACCGTGATATTCAGTCGTTCGAGGGCCAGATCCGGTTGCCGAAGGTTGGCAGTGAAGATACGGATACCCCAGTCTGGATCATGCGCGGTGACTTGCGTCTAGGATATCGCCAGCTTGATGCTGAACGCTGGACCGCCGCCCCCTTCTATACCTTGCGTTTCAGTGATGAGGGTCGAGCCAAATATACCCAGGCTAAGTCTTTGGATGGCAGCTCACCCTATCTGGAGGTCAAGCTGGCCATCGGCAAGGATAACCGGGCCAGGGCATTGGGGCTTATCAGTGACAAGCTGATAGTCAGTGAGGTAGGTAGCAATACTGACAAAACATTTAATAAGCGGGATCTGGAGCTGGAGCTCAACACTATGCCAGATGCCGGACTCATAGATAGCAGACACTGGTTAGATAGCGGGAGTGTAAAACAACAATGAAGCCTCAACAGGAGACCTTAAGTCAGGGGTGGGCGACAATCGAGCGCAGCGCCCAGGATGCACTTGGCTGGGTCGATGTAGTGCGCCATGACTCCCACCGGCTCGATAATGAGGCGGATAAGCTTAACCTCAGTTTGCATCGGGCTCGCAATGTGGCTCACAGCCTCAAGCGAGTGGCGGGGACCCCCATGACGGTGGGTTTTTTCGGCATTTCCCAAGCGGGTAAATCCTATCTGATATCAGCCTTGGCAGCCGGCGGTAATGGTGCGCTGGAGGGGTGCTATGGGGAGCGTAAGGTTGACTTCATCAAAGAGGTGAACCCTGTGGGCGGCGGCAAAGAGGCTACAGGTCTGGTCACGAGGTTTACTCGTGCCAAAACCGCTGCTCCGGTGAAGTACCCCGTGCCCTTACAGCTGTTTAGCGAGATTGACTTAGCCAAGATCCTGGCCAACACCTGGTTCAACGATTTCAACCACGAGCTGCTGAGCTATCAGCTCGATGAGGCGCGTATCGAGGCGCGGTTGCAGCCGTTTGAGCATCGCCCCATCAACCCGGTCGCCAACAATGGTGTCAGCCGTGATGATGTGGTGGCCCTGTGGGACTATTTGAACGGCAGTTTTAGGAAGTCGGTGGAAAAGCTCGAGCATGGCTATTGGCCACGAGTATTACAACTGGCACCCACACTGATGCCCGCTGAGCGGGCAGAGTTGTTCTCCCTGCTATGGGGTGAGCAAACCGAGCTGACTGAGATTTATCGTAACCTGGCAACCAGCCTTGCCAGACTGGGCCATGCCAAGACCGTTTACGCGCCTCTTGATTGCCTGTTGAATCAAGGTAACGGCAGCGTCAGCATCATGAACGTGGACAGTCTCGGCTTGTTGGGTTCAGCCGAGGACAGGACCGTCGAGATCTGTTTCTTGGGGGCGGACGGCCGGCATATGCCAGCCTCGATTGCCCAGGCCCAGCTGGCAGCCCTGACCACCGAGTTGATCTTTCCTATGGTCGAGGGGGCTGCGGGTAGCTTGGTGGAGCAGGTGGATCTACTCGATTTCCCCGGCTACCGAGGTCGCCTCGCAATTAGTAAACTGGAAGAGGCTGCCAGCGCAGGTGGTAGTCCTATTTCTCAGCTGCTGCTACGTGGCAAGGTCGCGTATTTGTTCGAGCGTTATACCGATAATCAGGAGATGAATGCCTTGGTGGTTTGTGCCAGCGCCGCCAAGCAGAGTGATGTGACCAGTGTGGGGCCCGTGTTGACGCGCTGGGTAGAAAAGACCCAGGGCAAGTGTGCCAGTGAGCGGCAGAGCCGCAAACCAGGCTTGTTTTGGGCGTTGACCATGTTTGATATACGGATCAATAGCGGGCTTAACCTGACATCTGCTCAGCTCAAGGAAGGTTGGGATGGCCTGATGCAGCAAACCCTGCTGGAACGTTTTGGCCAATATGAGTGGATCCAGGAGTGGGCTCCGGGGCGCCCATTTAACAACTGTTTCTTGGTGCGCAAGCCTGGCATGCCGGTCCCTTTCTTGAGCATAGACGGTGGGCGAGAAGTGGCTGTCGCACCGCAATATGCTGATGTCTTGCAACAGATGGCGACCTCTTTTGTTGCAGGAAAAGGTGTTGCGCAACATTTGGCTGATCCCGAAGCTGCGTGGACGGCGATGCTGTCGCTCAATGATGGTGGTATGGCCCTGCTTGGACAAGAGCTGAGGGGGGTGGCGCATCTTGAATTCAAGCTTGATCGACTCCAGCAGCAGCTCGACGCCAAGCGCAAAGAGCTGGCGGAACAACTGCTAGGGCGCTGGTATGAGCAAGATGGTGACGGCCAGCTGGCGAAAAAGCGGGAGATAGGCAAGCAGCTTTGGACTGGGCTTGGCGCACGTGTTAACTCCCTTGGTGAGCTCATTAGCCAGCTGGATCTGCCCTCAGCGGAACTGAGCAATATCTACCTCAGTATTCGTGAGGATGTCCCCAAGGATGATGGGGGAGAAGCCACCGCAATCTCTCCTTATGGCAGTAGCCCGGCGAACCCGTTTGGGCAGACACCTTTTGGCGCTAGTCCTTTTGATAGCAGCCCATTTACGAGCAATCCTTTCGATCAGGCTGATGTCGCCGTGGTGAACACAGCCGCCAAGGCTGAAGAGCGGGTAGGCCAGGATGATAGCTTCGCCCGTGAGGCATTCAAGGCATGGGTCGCTCATTTGCGGGATCTGCCCACCCGGAAAACCCTGCTGGCTCAGCTCGGTATCGAGACCGAATTGATAGACTTACTTACTGAAGAGTTAGTCACTGCGGCTAACCGTCTGGATCTGGAGGGAACGTTGAAACGAACCCTGGCTGGTCAGGAGCAGGCGGGGGTGCGGCGAGAACAACAGCTTGCACGGCAAGTGATGAAGGCTCAGCTTACATTGCGCGATTTCGTGGCTTGGTTTGGTTTTTTGGCCATGCCACCAGAGAAGGTACCACACAGCTTTGCGGGCACTAAGGGCAAGCTATTTGCCCGTGGTTCAGCAATAGGCCAAAACGAGTTACCTTGCCTGCCTGCCACTCCGCTCAATCCTGCCATGGCGTATTTGGGGGATTGGCTCTCTTCCCTGGTGCTGATCACCCAAGATAACGCGGGCCATAGCGCCACACGGGATATTTCTCACGATCAGAATCAGCGTCTGGGCCAGATCATCCATCAATTAAAACAAGAGTAAGCACCATGCTAGCCAAAATAATTGCTACCGACCCCGCTGTGCCGGGTGAAGCCCAACTACTAATCCGGTTGCGGGGCATCTCCGAGCTGGTGGAGGGGCTCGAATTTTCTCTTCTCAATAATCAGCAGAACTATTTGCAAGAGGGGGGGCTGTGGAGCCCCGCCCCCCACTGGTTTGGCATCAGTGGCGGTTATCCGCTACAAAGCGGCAGCGGCTTTCGGGTGGGTGCTGCGATCGTGGACCCCTTGTTGGTCAACTCAAGCCCAATTCAGATCAACGTCAAGCTGGCTTCTAGTGAAATCCGTCATACCACCTTGCAAGTGGCACGCCAGGCGGTATTCCCCTCCAGTGCTCGAGGCGAGGTGGGTGAATATGGTGGCAGCAGTGTCATTAACTCACCCGAGGTTGATGCTCCTCCAGTGCCAGATTTAGCTCCAGTTGAGGTGCCGGTTGAGATTGAACTGCCAGCCTTCCGTGTGGAACCCGAGATCGAACCAGCGCCCGTGCCGGTGGAGACGCCCTTACTGGCGGCCACTACTGCTGCTCCTAAATCGAAGACTCCGCTGATCCTAGGTGGGGTGGTGCTGTTGCTGCTGATTGGCGCCCTGATCTTCTGGTTTAGCCGCTCAGCAACTGCACCAGTGATCGAGCCTATTGCTGCAACGGCTGTCGAACCGGTGGCGGCAGAACCAGTGGTTAATGAAGCCAGCGGCGAGGCAACTGAGGATGGTTGCAGTGCCGCTAATTTGGCGACGAAGAGCGAATTGGAGTTTGTGCAAGCCTGTATTGCACAGCAGTCGCCAACCGATACCTTATTGGCGGTGATCCAAAGCGCCAAATCAGCCCAGAAATGTGGTGTGGCGCAGCGCCTTTATGCCAACCGTGCGCAGGGGGGAGATAGCAAGGTGGCCCTGGCCTATGCCCGTGAATATGATCCCAAGTTCCACCAGCCGAACGACTGCTTTAAAGAGGCTGATAACGCCACTGCAGCCTATTGGTATGACACAGTACTTCAGGTTGAGCCCGACAATGGCGAGGCCAAACAGCGCTATGAGGAGTTAAGCAAGTGATTGCAGCAACTAGGTCATTGCGCGGCGCGGCAGTACTCATGCTGCTGTTGGGGGGCGCAGGTGCGGCGGCGGCCGAGACAACATCGGAGCATCGTCCATTGTTACAGGAGGGGAAAAAGAGCCTATATCAACGAGTATTGACCACCCCCGGTTGCGAGTTGGTGGCCGAGGCGGGTCAGACGTCTGGGGTGCTGCAACCAGCCTTCAGTAGCTTCTATGTCTATGAGCAGGTCAATGCCAAGGGGGCCGGCTGGGTAAAGGTCGGCCCCGACAGCTATGGCCAGAGCATCGGTTGGTTACCCCAGTCTTGTACTGTGGATTGGAAGATGCAGCTGACTCTGGCTTTCACCAATCCGGCTAACCGAGATCGCCTGCTTTTTTTCAAGGAGCGAGATCAGCTCGATCAGATTCTGGAGGCGGCGGATCCGGTCGCCAAGGTTGCACCGCTGCGCGCTGCGTTGAAGAAGCAGGGCAATGCTGGCGGGGTGCTGGCGCAAGAACCCGAGTACTTTGTCGATCTGCAGCAACAGTTCTATCTGTTACCCATCCTCAGTGGTGAGGAGGTCATGACCGAGGATGGTTTCTACACCCGTTTGCTCAATGTGGCCTCGGTCAGCAAGGCCGAGGCGGCCACTGTTGAACCCAGTGCCAAGGTGAGCCAGCTCAAGGAGTTCAATGCTGCTGTGGTGTTCGTGGTGGATTCCACCATCTCGATGGGGCCTTATATCGAGCGAACTCGGGAGGCCGTGCGCAAGGTCTATGAGCGGATCAACAAGGAAAATCTGGGTCAGCAGGTGAAATTTGGCATGATCTCCTTTCGCTCCAACGCCCAGGCGGTGCCTGGTCTGGAATACACCACCCGCATGTATGCCGATCCTAATGAAATCAAAGATGGTGCCGATTTTTTGAAAAAAGTGGCCGATCTCAAGCAGGCGACCGTTTCGAGCAAGCTGTTCAATGAGGATGCGTATGCAGGTGTGATGCAGGCAATAGACCAGGTCGACTGGAGCCACTTTGGAGCCCGTTATGTGGTGCTGATCACCGATGCAGGTGCGATAGAGGGGGATAACAAGCTCTCTACGACAGGATTGGATGCCAAGCAAATCCGCTTGGAAGCTGCCAACCCAGGTGTGGCGATATATACCCTGCACCTGAAAACGGCGGCGGGTAAGAAAGATCACGCCAAGGCTGCGAGCCAATATCAGGAGCTATCGACTTACAGTGGTACCAATACCTCGCTTTACTATCCGGTCAATGCTGGCGATGTAAACGAGTTTGGTGACAAGGTTGATGCGTTGGCTACCGCCATCACCGAGCAGGTAAAAGCATCCTACTTTGGCGAACCTGCCATCGGCAGCGCCAGTAACGCCACGGAGGATGATTCGCTCACCCCGGAGCAAAAATTGCTGCAAGATACTGCGCTAATCGGTCATGCCATGCAGCTTTCCTACCTCGGCAAGAAGAGTGGAACACAGGCTCCTCTGGTGTTCGAGGCCTGGATCAGTGACCGGGATCTGATCAAGCAGAATATCCCGACCACCGAGGTCAGGGTGCTGCTCACCAAGGGCCAGCTTAGTGATCTTAGCGATGTGGTGAAACAGATTTTGGATGCGGCTAATGAAGGCATGATCTCACCGGCCAAGATGTTCGAGCGCTTGCGCTCGGTGGCTGCGACCATGGGGGCTGATCCCAATCAGCTCAAGCAGTTGGATAATACCAGCATCACGAGTCTGGGGGTGATGGGGGAATACCTTGCCGATCTGCCTTATCGCAGTGATGTACTCAATCTGGATGAGGAGACCTGGAAGAGTTGGGATGGGTTGGCACAGGAGAAGTTTATCCGCACCCTAGCGACCAAGTTGCGCCATTACCAGCGTTACAATGCTGATGTCAGTCGCTGGGTGGCGCTGGCCAAGGATAGCGATCCCCGTGATCATGTCTATCCGGTTCCTCTGGAAATGATGCCCTGATGCTTTGTATCGAAGCTATGAGCATAGTGCGGGGCAGCGGTGAACAGGCCCACAGGGTCTGTTTGCCCTCACTGAACTTGCCTCTGGGGCAGGTGGTCGCCGTGACAGGGGAAAGTGGCTGCGGCAAGAGCACCCTGCTTGAGGTGATTGGGCTGTTACTGACTCCCAGCCGCGTGGGGCGGTTTGAGATGGACTTTACTGATGCAACTCCAGTAGTGGTCAATATTGCACGTTTGCTGGCGGCCAACGATCAAGCGGCGTTAGCCGCTATCCGCGCAGCTAGAATAGGCTTTATGTTGCAAAGCGGTGGTTTGCTGCCCTTTTTGACGGTGAGAGACAATATCCGCTTGCCCTGCCAACTGCTGGGTATCGCAGAAGATGAGCGGTTACTCACGCGGGCCGTCCAGACCCTCAAGTTGGCGGGATTGCTGAACAAGAAACCGGCCCAGCTTTCTATCGGGGAGCGCCAGCGAGTTGCTTTTGTGCGGGCGGTAGCGCATCGACCTAAGCTGTTACTGGCCGATGAGCCTACCGCGTCGCTTGATCCCCACACTGCTAGATTGCTCTTTGCGCTCTTTATCGAGTTAGTTCAAGAGTGGGGCATCGCGGCGCTGGTGGCCTCCCATGATTGGGGGCTGGTCAAGACGTTTGGCTTGCCCTGTCTCAAAGCTAATTTGACGCGGGGAGAAACTCATTTTGCGCTCTCCTAAACGCGGACTACTGCTGCGCTTGGCCATGCAGGATCTTTGGCATGATCGCTCGGTATCGTTTTGTATTATCTCCTCGCTGGTGGCCGTCATCGCCCCTTTACTCCTGATGTTTGGGTTGCGTTATGGGGTGGTAAGCCAGTTGCAGCAGGAGCTTGCGAGAGATCCACGTAATCTGGAGATCCGCATGGTGAGCAGTGGCCACTATTCAGCAGAATGGATCGCTGCCCTGCAGCAAAAATCGGAGGTAGGTTTTGCCATCGGCCAAACCCGATCCCTCAATACCCAAGCCGATTTGCTTAAAGATATGAGCCATTTCATTGAAAATGCGGAGGTGATCCCGACCGATCTTGGGGACCCGCTGCTCGGTGCATTGCAGCCGGGAGGGGAGGATGAGGTGATCCTCAGCTCCGAGGCCGCGCGCCGCTTGGCTGTCCGTGAGGGTGACACTATCCGCTTGCGCGTCATGCGCCAGCTAGACACTCGACGCGAATGGGGAGAGCGCACCCTGACAGTGGGCGCGATATTAGTGCCCACTTATTTCAACCGTCCAGCCCTGTTCGTGCAGCAGTCTTTGCTGCTGGCGCTGGAGTCTTTTCGTGATGGCTATCGTATCCCTATGCTGGGGATCAGCACAGGTCTGCCGTTAACGGACAAACCGCCGATGTTCGCTCGCGCCCGCATTTATGCCAACAGTATTGACCAGGTGGCGGCGCTTGATCTGTGGCTCAAGCAGCAGCGTATCGAGACAGTGAGCCGACTGGCAGATATCGAGAACATAAAGAGTATCAACAGGGTACTTAGCCTCATCTTCAACGTCATCGCTGGCACCGCGCTGATCGGCTGTATTGCCTCCTTGATCGGCGCTTTCCTCGCGAACGTGGATCGCAAGCGCAAGCACATTGCAGTATTGCGCTTACTCGGTTTCACCAGCCCGGCGGTGGGCCTCTACATCATCTTTCAGGGGGTGATCCTGACGCTGCTTGCCTATGGGGGCGGCATTTTGCTCTATCTGAGCGGCAGTGCACTGTTTAATAGGACGCTGGCTAGCAGCCAGAGTACCGAACAGATGATCTGCCGGATCACCCCATTTCATAGCTTATTGGCCCTAATTCTGGCCCTGACGGTGGCCATTCTGGTGGCCATTATTGGCGCGCGACGAGCCATTGCCATTCAACCTGCGGAGAGTCTGCGTGAACTCTAAGAAGACCTTATCCCGGCTCATCATCATGGGATGTGCCCTGTCCAGCGGTAGTGCATTTGCTGAGCCATGGCCAGAGAAAAATTACAATCCCAAACCCGATGCAGAAGATGTGATCCTGCCGATGCCATGCGAGGGATCCATGGCCTTTCGGCGAGTGCAGGTGCCAGTCAGCGGCCCGCTGGAAGACTTACCCATTCAGGTAGGTCAAGACGGTAGCGACTGGGGCTTTGTCGAGCACACTCATCCTGCTTTCATTGCCGGTAGTTTCACTCAGTCAGCTAAGGAGCAGGGCCGCTATTACCTGATGGCTAAATATGAGCTGAGCCAGCTGCAATATCAGGCACTTACCGCAGATACCTGCCCTACACCATCGAAGAAGCTTAGCCTGCCGGCGAGCGGCATAAGCTGGTTTGATGGGGTCGCGGCAACCGATAAATACAATCTTTGGTTGCGACAGCATGCCGCTGACCAGATCCCCAAAGAAGATGGTAAAGCGGGGTTTGTACGCTTGCCGACCGAAATCGAGTGGGAATTTGCTGCTCGTGGCGGGCTCAAGGTCAACAGCGCTGAGTTTCGTGATATTCGTTATCCAATGAATGACCTTAAAGAGCATGAATGGTTTGCTGGGGCTCAGTCAGCCAATGGTCGTTTGCAACTGGTGGGGCTGCTTGCTCCTAACCCGTTGGGCTTGCACGACATGTTGGGCAACGTGGACGAGATGATGTTTGAACCTTTCTACCTCAACAAGCTCGATCGTCAGCATGGTCAGGCAGGTGGTTATGTGGTAAGAGGTGGAAATTACCTTACCGAGCAGGCCGCCTTGCGCAGTGCGGCCCGCAAAGAGGTGAGTTACTACGATGACGATCGTCACTTTACCAGCAAGAGTACCGGACTACGACTGGTGCTAGTTTCTCCCACCATGACCTCGACCAAGCGGGTCAAGAGCATCGAGAGCAGCTGGCGGCAACTGGGAGCAAACAAACCGGCAGGGGAGGCCAGTGATAAGAAGGATGCGGTCAGCGAGCTGAATACACTGGCCTCCGGGGTTGACGATGAGGGGCTCAAGCAGAAACTGAAAAACCTGGAAGGCCAGCTCAGGGCTAGCAACCAAAAGCAGCAGGAAGAGCGTGCACAGTCGATTCGCGCCAGCCTTAACCTCGGTGCCTTTCTTTGCACCAAGTTACAAGATGATGGCAAGTTCTTGGATTTTCTTAGCTCCAACTATGAGCTGCTCTGCAGTGATAAAGCAGATCAAAACTGCGCAGCTCGCAAGACCAAGCTGGATGAGCAAAAAGAACGACTGAGCCAGCTTACTGGCTATTACGCCAGTGGTTTGGTTGAGTCTGCATCCATATATGGTGAGGGGCCAATTAAAGAGCAAGTATCAGTTTTTAATCAAATGCTGACAATTAACAAAAAGCTGAATGGACTTAGACCATTTCTTGCAACTCATTGGGCAAACCAGCAGCGTTATCTACAAAATGGAAAAATTGATGCTGTCATGTGGTTGGAAAACTGTAAGAAGTTGCAATGACTTAATTGAATTTAAAAATGCTCAGCCTTTTTGACCAATAGTGAGGTCATGTTCTGAATTCCAATATCTATGAGTCCCTATGCGAAGGGGTCATCACGCCCCTAAAGGTGAACGGGGATTACCCAATACCAATGGAGAAAATCATGATCCACTTTTTTAACCAAGTATTACGCGTAGTTTTATTTAGTGTTTTGGTAACCGGAGCGGTGGCCACCTTCGCTGCTGATGGTACTTTTGAGATTGAGACCAAGGTGCCTGCAACTCTGAGCGGAAAACTGAGCTATGCCAGCATGAAATTCTGGGTCGAAGTATCAGGGAAAGATGCTGTGGAGCTATGGTTCAACGATGAGGATTACACTGCTCTAATGGAACTTGTGGGAACTCAAGTAGCATTTGATGGCTCTATGGTGACTTACACCAATGGGAGTGTCTATTTTCAGCCCAAGCTGGCAAACGCATTGGCTGGATTTACTGTACGCAAAAATGATGAATTGAACTTTGATGTGCTGCTCAATGGTGAGCTACTGACTCATCACGACAGTTATGCCGGGGTTGATGTGGCCCACCAGTTTGCAATACCCGATGGTAAAGCCGCACTTCTTGAGCTTTTTAGTGGTGGGGTGGCGTGTCCTGTTCTCTATCAATTAGTCATTACCAGGAAAGACTCCCTGACGATGATGTCTGAGGTATTTGGCACTTGTAGTGATCAAGGCAAGCTCAGTTCCTATAGCAACAGTTTTACTCTCGAACTGCCCGGCAATCCTAGTGAGCGTTGGGTATGGGATATCAACAGCCTTATGCTACGTAAGGACTGACAACTGCCATTGAAAAAGCTTCATGAATAGTTCATAGAGCAATTATGTTGGGGCATGAAAAATTCGGTGTTAAAATTGAATGGATTGGAAAGGTACACTCCTGATGAGTGGGATAAATAGATGGTGTTTCGATATTTATAAGCATACATCATCGTATGAGATTTAACTTTCATAAATAATGTTCATATAAAAATGGAGCTTATATGTCAGAGATGGTTTTTTGTCGTGGGTGTGGTAAGGAAATTCACAAAACAGCAACATCATGTCCCCATTGTGGAGCAGTATATGGTGCAAGCAAGAGCCGGATTACTGCCGCTCTACTTGCTTTTTTCCTTGGTGGGATTGGTATTCACAAGTTTTACCTTGGCAAGACCCTGCAAGGGTTTCTATATCTAATCTTTTGCTGGACGTTTATTCCGGCAGTCATCGCCTTCATTGAGTTCGTGATATACATCTGTATGTCTGATGAGAAGTTCGCAGAGAAGTACGCCAAAGTGTAGTCAGGGGGGAGTATCTGAGCCCGCTTGCGCGGCGGGCTTTTTAGGTTCAAGATTTGCCGTTGGCTATGTTCCGATTACGTGTTGCCCCAGTGCCCCAGTGCCTCATGCAAACACGCTTTGATATTTACGCCCCTTTCGTAACGCTCCAGCATCATGCGCCAACCTAGGTAGTTCTTCAGGTAGTGCGTAGCCACGCCATGGAACCGCTCCATCCACTCTTTCCATCGATGGTGATGCCTGTTCACGTGTTGGATGTGATAAGCACCGACCAGTCGTTCGCCCCTTGCAACCACGATGCTTTGGCGGACGTGGCAGTCCCCGTTGCCCCTTGAACGATTCGAGGAAGAAGGTCTCGTCTACCTCAACGATGTCCTCCCCTCTTCCCGGGCGGCCTGATGGGTTGCCATCGCACACTAGAAACGGTGACGCCAGAGGAAAGCTGTGTTTTTGCTGACTCCGCAACGTAGAGATCTTGCGAACGGTCACTCATTCGATAAGGGCTTGCGCGTAGTCTTACCAGCACTGGGCTTTGCGCAACCGAGCCATCGGCGTTTTGGTCAGAATGGTGCTGGTGCGCAGGCACAGTTTTCAACGGTAGCGGAGCAGTCCCCGACTCCATCCCTAAGTTACCAGCTGAGCGACATCGGCCTGACAATGTGGGCAGCCACTGCATGCCGGTAACTGAGTATTGAGCGAGGTAATGGGGTATTCCCCCATTTTTAGGAGCACTCAAAAGTAGAGGTCATGCGGCCTGCGCTAGGCGCTGTTTCGGCGTGTAGCCACCCAGTGCCATATTGGGCCGCTCATGGTTATAAACCCACAACCAGTTCGTAGCAAACTCCTGTAGTTCATTCTGTGACTCAAACAGGTATTGGCCCAGCCAGTCGTAACGCACCGTGCGGTTAAAGCGCTCGATGTAGGCATTCTGCTGTGGGTTTCCTGGCTGGATATACCTCAGCACTATTCCCTCCTGCTTCGCCCAGCGCTTGAGCTCTTCGCTGATGTATTCCGGACCATTGTCACAGCGGATTGCAGCCGGTTTGCCCCTCCACCCGATCACTTGCTCCTGCACCCGTTTGACCCGCGAGGCGGGCAAGGAAAAATCCACCTCGATGCACAGTGCTTCGTGGTTGAAATCGTCGATCATATTAAGCAACCGCACCGAGCGGCCATCGCTGAGTTGGTCATGCATGAAGTCCATCGACCAACACAGATTAGGCTGGTCAGGGACTGCCAACGGCTCCGGTTTGGCACGTACCAACCGTTTCGTGGGTTTTATCCGCAGATTGAGCTCCAGCGCCCGATAGATCCGGTATACCCGCTTGTGGTTCCAGCCAAAGCCTTTGACATTGCGCAGGTACAGGAAGCAGAGCCTGAAGCCCCAGTTGCGCTGGTTGGCGGTGAGGCGCAGCAGCCAGTCGGCAATCTCCTGATTTTCATCGGCCAGCACGGGCTGATAGCGATAGCAGCCTTCGCTCACCTTGAACACCTGGCAAGCCAGGCGAATAGAGATGGCGTAGTGAGCCACGGCCTTGGTCGCCATCTCCCGGCGGGCAGATGGCGTCACCACTTTTTTGCCATAGCCTCGGAGATGATCTCGGCCTTGAGGCGCTCCTCGGCATACATCTTCTTGAGGCGGCGGTTCTCGTCCTCCAGCTCCTTGAGACGAGCCATGAGGGAGGCATCCATCCCGTCGAATTTGGAGCGCCACTTGTAGAAGGTAGTGGTGCTGATGCCGTGTTCGCGGCAGAGCTCCGGGACGGGTGAGCCGGCCTCGGCTTGTTTGAGGATGGCGATGATCTGGGTATCGTTAAAACGTGATGTTTTCATGTAGAACCTCCTGCATTCACAGTACGGGAAAATTCTACTTATGAGCACCTCAGTTTTTCGGGGGGATTACCATGGCTTGTGGCGCCATGAGCTCCTGCTGGGCAAGCAGGGTAAGCAGTGGAAAGAGAGACAACAGGTGTTGAAAGGCTAGGGGATCCATGATGGTAGACCATCAAGGTGATGGCCCACTTCAAGATTAGCCTTTCAACACGTAATTGGGGCAGCGCCTTACATTAAGCTTCAATTGGATCATTGTTAATGATGTCTAGTTGAATAGGTGTGGGTTCAAAACTAAAAAAGCACCTCCATTAAAATGGAGGTGCTTTTATTTTCAATAGCTTATGTGTTTTGGCTTAGTTCATGCCGTAACGCTTGAGCTTCTTGCGCAGGGTGCCACGGTTGATACCCATCATCACGGCGGCGCGAGTCTGGTTACCACGGGTGTACTGCATGATCACGTCCAGCATGGGAGCTTCGACTTCGGAGAGAACCATATCGTACAGATCAATCACTTCCTGACCGTTCAACTGGGCCAGGTAGTTACGCAGGGCCTGTTGCACAGAGTCACGCAGGGGGCGCTGGGTCGGCTCGGCAGCGTGATTGTGAGTAGTTGTTACCAATGCATCAGAAGTCAGGGTTTGTTCGAACATATTCGGTCGGCTCTTTAGTTATCTTGTTAACCTAATCCATCGAAATACGCTTCGAGTGCCTCGAGCTGTGCGTCTGCACAATCCAGGGCATTGAAGTGCTTACGGAATTCTCGGCCCGTCTCTTCTTCATCCAGGTACCAGCCCACGTGTTTACGGGCGATGCGTGCTCCCAGATATGCACCATAAAACCGGTGCAGGTTGGTGACATGCTCGTTCATCAGGGTGCGAACCTCTTCCCTCTCGGGAGGCGGCAGCTTGGTGCCCGTCTCAAGAAAATGACGGATTTCCCGGAAAATCCAGGGTCGTCCTTGCGCAGCGCGGCCGATCATCACGGCATCGACACCGGTATAGTCGAGGACATACCGGGCTTTCTCCGGGCTGTTGATGTCGCCATTGGCGACAACAGGAATCGATACGGCCTGCTTAATCGCCCTGATCGTGTCGTACTCCGCTTCGCCTTTGTAGAGGCAGGCGCGGGTGCGACCATGCACGGCAAGGGCCGCGATACCGCAATCTTCGGCGATTCGGGCGATCTCCACGCCATTGCGGTTATCCGGATCCCATCCTGTGCGGATCTTCAAGGTGACAGGAACCTCCACTGCGTCCACCACGGCCCGGCAAATTGCTTTGACTTGGTCTGGGTAACGCAACAGGGCTGAGCCTGCCAGCTTCTTATTCACTTTTTTTGCCGGACACCCCATGTTGATGTCGACGATCTGTGCGCCCTGCTCCACGTTGTAGCGGGCAGCAAACGCCATCATCTCGGGATCGGCTCCGGCAATCTGGACCGATCGCAAACCCCCTTCAGCAGAGTGATCCATTCTCATCCTGGTTTTCTGGGTATCCCAGACATCCGGGTTGGCCAGCAGCATCTCGGAAACGGCCATGCCGGCCCCCAGTCGCAAACAAAGTTCACGAAATGGTCGGTCAGTTACACCGGCCATGGGAGCCACGATCAAGGGGGTTTCAAGCGTGTGGGGACCTATCTGCATTCCACGGTTACCATCGGCTTAGGGCGGCGTATATTACGCATTTTTTAGGCAGGAGAAAAGGTTAGTATTTGAGCGTCAGCCATTTTTTTCTGAAAAAAACGTCGCGCCAAGGCTTGCAAATTCTGGAGTTGTTGAAAAACGGCCAGATTGGGCGGCAAGGATCTCTGTACCATAGGGAGAGCTCCCTTGCATAATTGTCAGTCCACTTGCGAGGCCTGTTTGCGTTATGATGGCGAGCTTCCAAAGAGTAAATACTCCAAACATTTTCATAACAATGCGGGTTGGGGATCTATGACGTCAAGGTTCATCAAATCACTCTGGTCATGCCTGATGGGGGCCATGCTGGGGTCGGCGCAGGCGCAGACCATCAGCTTCAGCGAAGCCTGGACCCGGGTCATCCAGCAGGATGAGGGGCTGGCGGCCGAACAGGCAGGGGTGGAGCGCGCCAAACAGCTGCGAGAGGCGGCCAGGGACATGTATCTGCCCAAGGTGGATGTGGGGGCCAGCTATACCCACCTCGATCAGCCGATGGAGCTCGACATGATGGATCTCAATCCCATCGCCAACCATCCCGAGCTTGGCAAGGTGCTGGCCCCTCTGATGCAGGCCTTCAGGCTCACTCCGGATGACTTCGTCACTCCTCTCACCAAACAGAATGTGGTCACCAGCTCGGTCAAGATGCTGTGGCCACTGTTCACCGGTGGTCGCATCGATGCGGCGCAGGACATTCGCGAGGCCCAGGTGAGCGAGGCACAGCAGCTGCTGGTACTCAAGCAGCAGTCCACCTTCGAAAGCCTCTCCCAGACCTATTTCGGGGTGGTACTGGCCGCCCAGGTGGTGCAGACCAAGCAGGAGATCGAAGACGGGCTGGCTCATCATCTCGATCACGCCAACAAGCTGGAGGCCCAGGGCCAGATCGCCCGGGTCGAACGCCTCTCCGCCCAGTCAGCTTATGATAGGGCACGCATCGATACCCAGAAGGCGCGACGCAGCCTAGAGATCGCCCAGCTGGCCCTCGGCCACATGCTCAAGCTCAAGCAGGCGAACCCGGACAGCGCCCTGTTCGTCAACACGGAACTGCCGCGTCTGGAAGGGCTGGTGAGCCAGACTCTGGAAGTACACCCCGGCCTCAAGCTGCTCAGCGCCAAGAAGGAGCAGGCCAAGGGGATGATCCGGCTGGAGAAGGGCAAGTACGCCCCCGAAGTGTTCCTGTTTGGCAACTACAACCTCTATGAAGATGACTCACTGGCGTCCAAGACCACCCCGGACTGGCTGGTGGGGGTCGGTGTCAGCATGCCGCTGGTGAGCCGCGATGGCCGCTCCGAGACGGTGCAGGCCGCCAAGAGCGCCGAACTGCAGGTCAATCTGCTGCAGGCCAAGACCCGCCAGGATCTGGAATTGCTGGTGGAGAAGACCTGGCGCGAGGCGGCTCAGGGACTGGAGGAGTATCAGTCTCTCTCCTCCACCCAGGCTCTGGCGGAAGAGAACGTGCTGCTGCGGGACAAGGCATTCGGACAGGGGCTCTCCACCTCGCTGGATGTGGTGGATGCTCGCAACCAGCTGGCCGGGGTCAAGACCCAGCGCGCCGCAGCCGCCTATCAGTACGTGGTGTCGCTGGCCCGCCTGCTGGCGCTCTCCGGCCAGATCAACAGTTTCAACCAATATCAGCACGGCCAGGTGATCGAGGTGAACTCATGAGCCTGATGCTGACCGTGGATCTTTTTGTTCGTGTTTCGACCGCCAAGGGTCGCCAGATTGTCGAGGTGAAGTGATGAGCCATCCCCCCATCAAGAAGAAGATGAGCCAGGGTAAACCGCTGTTGTTGCCGCTAGCGCTGGTGATCCTGGTCGGCTGGCTCGGTTGGCGCTTCTGGCTCGCCTATCAGCCTGAGCCGGTCCATCTGCAGGGCCAGATCGAGGCGCAGCAGTATTCGGTCTCCTCCAAGGTACCGGGCCGCATCGACGAGGTGCTGGTGAAGAAGGGGGATCAGCTTGCCAAGGATCAGCTGGTGTTTACCCTGGCGAGTCCCGAGATTGAAGCCAAGCTGAGCCAGGCCAAGGCCGGCGAGGCCGCCGCTGGCGCCCTGGCGTTGGAGGCGGAGAAGGGGGCTCGTGCCCAGCAGATCGCCGCCGCCAAGGATCAGTGGCAGAAGGCCAAGGCCGCCGCCCTGCTGCGGGGCAAGACCTATGAGCGGATCGCCAACCTGCACCGCGATGGCGTGATGCCGCTGCAAAAGCGTGATGAGGCCTGGACCGCCTGGCAAGCCGCCCGCTACACCGAGGGGATGGCCTGGCAGCAATACCAGATGGCGCTGGAAGGGGCGCGGGAAGAGACCAAGATCGCTGCCCGCGAGAAGGCCAAGATGGCGGCGGGCTCGGTGGCCGAGGTGGAGGCCTATCTGGCCGACACCCGCATTGTCAGCCCCCATGCCGGCGAAGTGAGCCAGGTGCTGCTGCGCAGCGGCGAGCTGGCGCCTCAGGGCTTCCCCGTGGTGACCCTGCTCGACATGAACGACGCCTGGGCCCAGTTCCATATCCGCGAGGATCTGCTGCCCCGCTTCCCGGTCGGCACCGAGTTCGACGCCCGCATCCCGGGTCTGGGGGATCAGACGGTGCGCTTCAAGGTGACTCATGTGGCCGTGATGGGGGATTTTGCCACCTGGCGCGCCACCGATACCCGCCAGGGGTTCGACATGAAGAGCTTCCAGGTGGAGGCGCGTCCGCTGCAACCGGTCGACGGGCTGCGGGTCGGCATGAGCGTGCTGGTTGATCTCTGATGGGACGCGAACTTCGGCTGTTGTGGCAGGATCCGTTCAGCCGGGCCCTGATGAGCTGGGTGCCCTTGCTGCTGATGGGGATCCTCTGCTGGATCTTCTCGGCGGGGCTGGCCCGGGATCTCAAGGTGGGGCTGGTGGATCTGGACCAGAGCAGCCTCTCGCGCCAGCTCGCCTTTTCGCTGGATGGCTCGGCGGGGCTCAAGATCGCACGCCAGTTTGACTCCATCGATGCTGGCGCCCGCGCCCTGCGTGGTGGCGACATCTATGCGCTGGTGGTGATCCCGAACCATCTGGAGCGGGATGCCCGCCAGGGCACCCAGCCGCAGGTCACCGTGTTCAACAACGGCCAGTTCATCCTGATCGCCAAGCTGGTCAATTCGGCGCTGGCCCAGGTGGTGGGCACCCTCAACGGTCAGGTGGGTGTGCTCTCCGCCATGGCTGACGGCAAGGCACCCCCCGGGGCGCTCGGGCAGGCGGTGCCCATCAGCAGTCAGGTGACGGCGCTTTACAACCTCAACTCCAGCTATGCCCAGTTTCTGCTGAGCGCCATCCTGCCCGCGGTCTGGCAGATCCTGGTGGTGCTGTTCGGCCTTAATGCCCTGGCCCGTACCGACCGGCTGGGACTGGACTGGACCACCCGCGGCGTCTGGTTCGGGCTCTGGCGCACCCTGTTGCCCCATGTGCTGATTGGCTGGGCCTGGGGGCTGGCCTGGAGCTGGCTGCTGTTCAAGGGCTTTGCCTATCCCATGCACGGCAACTGGGCCGTGCTGGTGGCGGGCCTCGGGCTCGCTTCGGCCGCCTGCGTCACCATGGGGGCCTTCTTCTACGCCATCATCCGGGATCCGGCCCGCGCTCTGTCGCTGGCGGGAGCCTACACAGCGCCCGGCTTCGCCTTCATGGGTGTTACCTTCCCGGTGAGCGCCATGGGGGATTTCGCCCGCTTCTGGCGCAACCTGCTGCCGGTTTCCCACTATGTGGAGCTGCAGATAGGCCAGAGCAACTACGGCCTGCCACTGCAGGCCGCGCTGCCCCAGCTCGGGGCCCTGCTGCTGTTTCTCTTGCCCCTCATTCTGGTGGTGCGTCGATACAGGCAGCAGGCCGAGCTTGCCCGTCAACCTGCCGAGAAGGAGTCGCCGTAATGCTGGGTTTTCGGGATTTGCTGCGCCTCGAGCTGCGCACCCTGCTGGCGGATCGTGCCATCATGCTCACCCTGTTTGGCGGGATCTTCTTCTACTCCTTCCTCTATCCCCAGCCCTATCTGCACCAGCTGCCGCGGGAAGAGGCGGTGGTGCTGGTGGACGAAGATGGCAGCCAGCTTTCGCGCCAGCTGGCGTTCATGGCCGATGCCACCTCCCAGGTCAGGCTGGTGGCGCAGGCCAGCTCCCTTGAGAGGGCGCGCCAGCTGCTGCTGGAGGGCAATGGGAGCGGCATACTGCACATTCCCAGGCACTTCTATCGGGATCTGATGCTGGGCCGGAGCGTCACCCTGAGTTATGCCGGTGATGCCTCCTATTTCCTGGTCTATGGCACCATCGCCGAGGGGCTGGCCCAGGCGGGCGGTACCCTGGCGGCCCAGGTGAAGGTGGCGCGGCTGCTCACCCACGGCGAGGCGCTGCCCCAGGCAAGGATGGGCTGGAACGCGGTGGCCCTCAACGTGGTGCCGGTGTTCAACCCCACTATGGGCTATGTGAACTATGTGGTGCCTGCGGTGTTCGTGCTGATCCTTCACCAGATCCTGCTGATGGGGGCGGGGCTCCTGGGAGCGACCCAGAACCAGCGGGGCCTTCGCGGCGAGACCGGCTACTGGCAGAGTGCGCCCGTGCTCCCCCTGCTGCTGGCGCGCACCCTGGTGACGGTGGGGCTGTTCCTGCTGCCTGTGAGCTACTTCTTCGGCTTCTGCTTCGATTACTACAACATCGCCCGCAACGCCGAGCCGGCGCAGTTGTGGCTCTTCACCCTGCCATTCTTGCTGGCAACCTGTTGGCTGGGTATCGTGCTTGGCGCCCTCTTTACCCGACGCGACATGCCTACCCAGGTGGTGCTCATCTCCTCCCTGCCGCTGGTCTTTCTGGCGGGCTTTATCTGGCCGCTGGAGCTGATACCGGCGCCGCTCAACTGGCTGGCCCAGTGGGTGCCGAGTACGGCGGCCATCGAAGGATTTCTGCGCCTCAACCAGATGGGGGCGGGGTTTGAGCAGGTGGCCTCTTACTGGTGGCAGCTGTGGGGACTGGCGCTGCTCTACGGTACTCTGGCCTGCCTGCTGCTGCGCTGGCGCCAGCGCCAGTTGCCGCTGGCCACTCACGGAGCTGCCCATGGGGCGACCACGGAGAGCGGCGCAACCGGCGGCTAAACGATGCCGGATGGATAACGAAACGGTCAGCCCCTGGGCTGACCGTTTTTTTGGGTTCAGGCGCGCGTGAGCGCGGGATCGGCGATGGCGTAGATCTGGCCCAAGGCGTCCTCATCGAAGAGCAGTCGCAGCCCCTGTGCGGCGACATCGGCACGGCGTACCAGGCCATGCACTTCCCGTCCCTGACTCAATTCGGCAAGACCGGTGGCCTCGCCATCCTGCAGGCCCGCCGGGCGCACTATGGTCCAGGCCAGCGCGCTGGTTTGCAGCCAGCTCTCCGCCAGGCTTTTGAGCCGCACCTCGTGACCGAAGGCGGCGCGAGCCCGCTCTGGCAGATATTGCCAGCTGTCGCCACAGCCGAGGGAGGTGACCAGCAGCAGGCGCCTGAGGCCCTGTTGTTCCATGGTATCGATCACATGGCTGTTGCCGAGATAGTCGACGGGGTCGTGCTGGCGAAAGCTGCCGAGGGTGGAGACAACATGGGCATCCTTGCCAGCGAGCGTGCAGGCTCGTGCCACGGCCCCCATATCCAGCGCATCCCCTTCAACGACGTCGACCCCCTGTGTGCGCAGCTCGGCGGCCATCTCGGGGCTGCGTACCAGCGCCACCACCCGGTGGCCTGCTTGCAGGGCGTGATCGGTAAAGGCGCGGCCCAGCCCGCGGCTGGCTCCGAAGATGAGTGTGGTCGGCATAGATGAGGTTTCCTTCAAAGAAAGGGCTAGCCTAGTGGCTGACTCTTTCGATGTAAATGAGAGCTGTTTTTATTTGTGGGGCAAAAGATAAAAAATGCGAGCCGCTTGGGCTCGCATTTTTGCACGGGCTCAGCCGCGATAGTTGCCGATGCTGGGGCGACGGCTGGGGCCGCTCAGGTGGATATCCACCGGGTTGAAGGCCTTGATCGCCTCGTAGCTGAAGTCACCGATCGCCTGATGCAAGGTCTGGGGCGTGTGGTTGGTGATGATGATGACGCTCTTTGACAGGTTGCGGCGCCGGCGCAGCAGGTGGCCGAGGAAGCTGGACTGGCTCTCCGCCATCTTGGCCCGGTTGGCCGACACTTCATCGATGATCAGTAAGTCCACCTCTTCCAGGGCACGGCGATACTGGTTGCGCTCGTCCTGATCGGGGATCACGTTGAAGAACAGCCGATCGACGATGGAGGCCCACTGCTGGAAGATCACCGACTTTTGGTGGCGCTCGATCAACTCATGGGCCACGGCACCTGCCAGGGTCGATTTGCCGGTGCCATAGTCACCGTAGATCAGCATGCAGCCGCCGCCGCTCTTCTCCCAGTGTTCGAAGCCGCTGATAAAGTAGCGGGCGGTTTCGATGGGATATTGCAACGCCGGATCACCGGCATCCATCTTGTCGAACACCCAGTCCGGGTTGAGGTCGGCCTGGGCGATCAGCTTCTGGATCCGCTCTTGGCGCGCCACCTTCTGCAGCTCGCGCACCTCGGCATTGGCCTTGGCATCGTACTCCTTGCGCAGGGTCTCGTAGTCGTACTGGCTGCCGCCGGTCTCCTGTTGTAGACGGCGAATTCGCTCCAGCAGGCTGCCGACGTGGCGTTTCAGCTCGGGGTCGTGGGCGCGTTGATCCTGCTTGGCCTTGGCAATTTTTTGGCGCTTGGCCTCGATCTCTTCCAGCTCCTGGCGCAGGGGATCGTACGGGTCAGTCATGGAGTGCTCCTTCTGCTTGATCAGGGATGGGGGGACAGGGGGCTGATTTTGCCTGTTGGCGGGGGCCTGTATCAATCATTATCCGGTGCCTCTGCTGCTTGTTGCCCCTGGGCCAGCCGTTTGGCCTCCTCGATCATCTCCTGGGCCCGCCGGCTCGGGCCAGCCTCCGCCGGCGCTGGCGTCACCTGTTGGTAACCCCTCACCTCCGTCGGCTGGCGACGGGCGTAGCGGCGGGTCTTGAGGGCGCGGATGAACTTGAGCATCCACTGGTGCTGGGAATCGAACACCTCGGGGCGCCCCAGCCAGTAGGCGATGAACTCCCCCAAGTCCTCTTCGCTGTAACTGGCATCGATCACTCCGCACAGGCGGGCGAGGGCGGGCAGCTCCTCGTCAGGGCGCCATTGCAGATGCATCTGGAACGGGCGATCAGGCAGCGGACTGCGTACCTTCTGGGCCAGCAGCGGCAACTGGAACGGGCACTGATGATAGTGCTCACTCTCGCTTTGTGCCTCGACTTGCAGGAGGCCCGCCTCCATCAGCTCGTCGAACAGCTCGGTCAGTTGGCGGGCATTGACCTGATAGGAGAAGCCGCAAGGATCACTCGGGTCGACCACAGCCAGCGCCCGGCCAAGCTCGGGGTAGTTGAGCCGGGCCAGCTGATTTTCCAGCACCAGTCTGCGCAGCTGCAGGGTATAGAGGCTGCGGGCTGGGTGGGAGAGTCTGGGATGGGCGAGGGCGCTGTATTCGGCTGGGGTCATGGTCTTCTTCATGCTCTGGAGTAAGGGGTATTATCCCCTATGGTGGGGGCTTGCACAATTCGCCCGGCCGGTGCGGGAAGAGGATATCCTTGATAGAAGGCCCGAGAATCCGGGCTCTTCCTCCCGACGGTCGTGCCACTTAGAAGGCTTCCAGATGAGCTGCCGTTATCTTGAATGGCAAAACCATTTCAAATACAGGGTTTTTGTGAGCAAGCTCGGGATTTGCGACCGTTTCTGACGAACTCGCTTCGGCGTTTTTGCCGATTTGGTCTAGTCTTATTGAGTAAATAACAGATTGACTAATAAGGATTTTATAACAATGTCAACAGCCGGGCTAAGGATCCTGGTGGTGGAGGACGAAGCCGTTTTTCGCCACTCGCTTGTGAGCTATCTGATGGGGGATGGGGCGACCGTTTTCCAGGCCGAGGATGGTATCGAAGGGCTGTCGGCTGCAGCGCTTTATCATCCCGATGTGGTGCTCTGTGATCTGAACATGCCGAATATGGATGGCCATGAGGTGATCGCCTGCCTCTCGGCTCGCAGCCCGGATATTCCGGTGATCGTGATCTCGGCCCAGAGCACCATGGAGGCGGTAGCTGCAGCCCTGCGTGCCGGTGCCCGGGATTACCTGATCAAGCCGCTCGACAATTATGTCCAGCTCGAGCGTAGTATTTCCGAGTGTCTGCACGGCGGTGTCGCACGCAGTCCACAGCTGGAACTGATGGATCATGTCGACTACTTTCGGGCTCACGACAGGGCGGCGACCCGCCTGCTGGCGGGTCTCAAGTCGCCGGGTGTGCAGGAGTGGGGCCCTTGGCAGGTAACATTCAAGGGGAGGGGAGCGCTGTTTCTCTCCGATACCTTCAAGGTGGCTGACAAGCTGCTGATGCTGATCATTGAATTGCCGGTGGCGGGAGCGGATGCGGCGTTTTGCGGCGCCCTGGTGCGTTCTTTGATGAACGTACCTTACCGCCAGTTTCAGCGCGAGGAGAGCCAGTTGCTGGAGCAGCCACACAGGCTGCTCGACTACCTCAATCACCAGCTGATGGAGTCCGGCCTGCGCCACTCGCTGGCCATGGCGGCCCTGCTCTTTGATCAGGAAGATGGTCTGGTCTTTGCCAATGCCGGGTTGACCTCCCCTCACTGGTTGATGCGAGCCGGCGGTTTGCCCCTGGGGCTGATGCGCAGCAGTCGCTATGCCTTGCACAGGCGCAGCTGGCATGAACCGTTCGAGCTGCAATTTCGCAACGAGAGTGGCTGCTCACTCCAGGTGCAGGTTCATCATCACTGAGTGAAAGCGAGCTTGCTCCAATAAAAGAGGGCGTCCCGTGGGACGCCCTCTTTACTTGCGTGATGCCAGCCTGTCAGGCAGTGGCAGATTGCAGTTTCTCGTCGCTTGTGTGCGGCTCTTTGGCCGGACCTTCGGCGCCATGCATCCAGTAGACCAGGCGGTTGGCCATGGCCAGCAGGATCAGGGCACTGATGATGGCAGCAAGCGCGATACCACCGAAGATGGCCAAGGGGCCGGACTCGCCAATAAAGGAACCGATAAGGCCGGCTGCGTAGTTGGCAACCGCGATGAAGCCAAGCCAGGCACCCATCATCAGGGAGGCCAGGCGCAGCGGAGCCAGCTTGGTCACCATGGAGAGGCCGATCGGAGAGAGGCAGAGTTCGCCCAGGGTGTGGAACAGGTAGGCTCCCACCAGCCAGAACATGGAGGTCTTGACGCTCTGATCACCGCCCTGCTCCAACACGGCACCCACCATGAACAGGAAGCCGATGGCCAGGAACAACAGACCCATGGCGAACTTGACCGGCGAGTTCGGCTCTTTTTTGCCGAGCTTGACCCAGATGGCAGCAACGATCGGTGCCAGGGTGATGATGAAGAAGGGGTTCAGGGACTGGAACCAGGCGGTCGGCACTTCGAAGCCACCGATCATCCGGTCAGTGTACTCCTGGGTGTAGAGGTTCATCAGACCACCGGCCTGCTCGAAGCCAGCCCAGAAGATGATGGTGAACAGGCCCAGCACCAGGATAACCTTGATGCGATCCACTTCCTGCTTGGTCAGCGGGGCCTTCTGTCCCTTGTCGCGCAGGGCGGCTGCGCGCTTGGCGGCAGGGATGCGGCCGATATCACCGAGGAAGCGTTGGGCCAGGGTTGCCTGCAACACCAGGGAGATCAGCATGCCGATACCGGCGCCGACGAAGGCAGCTTGCCAGCCATAGGCTGTGGCAGCGGCACCGCAGATCACGCCGGTCAGCAGGGAGCCCAGATTGATCCCCATGTAGAAGATGGTGAAGGCACCATCACGGCGGTGATCGCCCTCTTCATAGAGGTCGCCCACCATGGTGGAGATGTTCGGCTTGAACAGGCCGTTACCGATGATCAGCAGAGCCAGACCGGCGTAGAAGACGGTTACCACCTGATCCGGGAACATGCTGTGCGGCAGTGCCAGCGTGAATTGGCCGAGCGCCATCAGGACGGCGCCGATCAGAATGGCGCGGCGTTGCCCCAGGAAGGTGTCAGCCAGCCAGCCACCGATGAGCGGAGTGATATAAACCAGACCGGTATAGATACCGTAGAGCTTGAGGGCATCTGCCTGATTCCAGCCCAGACCACCGTTGGCAGTCAGGTCGGTCAGATAGAGTACCAGTACGGCACGCATGCCGTAGTAGGAGAATCTCTCCCACAGTTCGGTACTAAAGAGCAAAAAAAGCCCTTTAGGGTGACCTAAAAAGGTCCCTTTTGACGGGTTATTCATTGGAACTTCCACCTGTGTCTTATATTTTTTTAAGTTTTTTATGCAAGGGCGAGAAACACGCCTTAATCCTTATAGAACATGCGTAGATAAATTACAACATTATGATTTGATAGGGTTTTATTTATCAAAGATTGAGAAAGTGTTGCTGAAATGAAAAAGGAGCATCGTTTGATGCTCCTTTAATTTGTCTGTAGATAAGAGATTTATCAGCGATTACAACTGCTTGACGAACTGCTTCAGCCAGCCGATGAACTCGCCGTTAAGTTCGTGATGGCGTACGGCATATTCCACATTCGCCTTCATATAGCCCAATTTGCTGCCGCAATCGTGGCTCTTGCCCTTCATGAAGTAGGCGTTGACCTGCTCGCGCTCCATCAGCATGGCGATGGCGTCGGTCAGCTGGATCTCGTCGCCGGCACCGGCCGGGGTTTTTTCCAGCAGCGGCCAGATGTTGGCAGAGAGTACATAACGGCCGACCACGGCCAGGTTGGAAGGGGCCTCGTCACGGGGCGGTTTCTCGACGATGGCCTGCATCGGCAGTGACATGCCAGCACTCAGCTCTTCACCCTTGATATCGGCGATGCCGTATTTGTCCACCTCGCTCTCTGGAACCGCTTCCACCATGATCTGGCTGATCTGGTTTTCTTCGAACATGTGTACCATCTCGGCCAGGTTGTCCTGTTTCGGGTCGCTGGCGGCCTCGTCGATCAGCACGTCCGGTAGCAGCACGGCGAAGGGGTTGTCTCCGATGAGCGGGTGGGCGCAGAGCACCGCATGGCCCAGGCCTTTGGCCTCGCCCTGGCGCACGTGCATGATGGTGACGTCCTTGGGACAGATCTGTTGCACCTCTTCCAGCAGTTGACGCTTGACCCGCTTCTCGAGAGTTGCCTCCAGTTCGAAGCTCTTGTCGAAGTGGTTTTCGATGGAATTCTTGCTGGAGTGGGTGACCAGCACAATCTCCTTGATACCGGCCGCGATCGCCTCGCGTACCACGTACTGGATCAAGGGCTTGTCGACCACCGGCAGCATCTCTTTCGGGATGGCCTTGGTAGCAGGCAGCATGCGGGTGCCCAGACCGGCTACCGGCAGCACGGCCTTGCGAACAACAAGAGGTGTCTTTTTCATGGAGAGGTGTCCAGGAGGAATAAAGTGGGGCCATGATACCCGAAGAAAAATGGGGCAGCCATAAGCCGCCCCATCTGTAGCTTTTTCATCGGACGTTATTTGACCATCATCATATCCCTGTTGGCTTCCAGCGTGGCCGGGCCGATCCCCGTGACATCTGCCAATTGATCTACAGAGGTAAATTTCCCCTGTTTCTCACGATATTCGAGGATGGCCTGAGCCTTCTTCTCGCCAATACCCTTGAGGGTAGTGAGCTCGGCCAGGGTGGCCGTATTGAGGTTGAGTTTGCCACTCTCCTTGGCGGCGGTTGTGGTAGTGGTTTGCTTGGTCTGCGTCTGTTCGGCTGCCAGCGAGGGTTGGCTGAACAGGGGCAGGGTTGAGAGCAACATCACGGCGGCGAACTTGTGTATCTGCATTTTGCTTCTTCCTTCAATGACTGTTTGCATCAGCATATTGATAGATAGCGCAGCAGTAGAATGCGTCACTGTGATAAATGACAGCGGAGTTATCCGGCACTCTTTTTGAAGATTTGCTATAAGCGTTCTGGAAGTTACCTGATATTGATTTAACTGACTAATTCCAATCTGTTTTTACTGAGGTTTTTGAATCTGAGTTGTTGGGATTCATATTGATCTCAAGTGCGTATTCATGAGACAGCTGATACGGGGTTTCACTGGTGGAAATAAGCGTTGTTGGTATCTTTCACTGGTTGTCAAAAGAGAACCAATAAAAAAGGCTGCTCACCTTGGGTGAGCAGCCTTAATGATCTGTTTTTTCAGAGGGCGGACGATTACTCGGCCTGGGCTGCCTGAATACCGGTCAGGGCGATGGTGTAGACGATGTCGTCAACCAGGGCGCCGCGGGACAGGTCGTTGACCGGCTTGCGCATGCCTTGCAGCATGGGGCCGATGGAGACCAGGTCAGCGGAGCGCTGTACCGCCTTGTAGGTGGTGTTGCCGGTGTTCAGATCCGGGAACACGAACACGGTGGCCTTGCCGGCAACCGGGGAGTTCGGCGCCTTGGACTTGGCCACGTTCTCCATGATGGCCGCGTCGTACTGCAGCGGGCCGTCGATGATGAGGTCGGGGCGCTTGGCCTTGGCCAGCTCGGTCGCCTCGCGCACCTTCTCTACGTCCGCGCCGGCGCCGGAGGTGCCGGTGGAGTAGGAGATCATGGCCACGCGCGGCTCGATGCCGAAAGCGGCAGCGGAGTCGGCGGACTGGATGGCGATCTCGGCCAGCTGCTCGGCAGTGGGATCCGGGTTGATGGCGCAGTCACCGTAGACCAGCACCTGATCCGGCAGCAGCATGAAGAAGATGGAGGAGATCAGGGAAGAGCCCGGAGCGGTCTTGATGATCTGCATCGGCGGACGGATGGTGTTGGCAGTGGTGTGCACCGCGCCGGATACCAGACCGTCCACTTCGTTGCGCTCCAGCATCATGGTGCCCAGCACCACGTTGTCTTCCAGCTGCTCGCGGGCGACCACTTCGGTCATGCCCTTGTTCTTGCGCAGCTCGACCAGACGGGCCACGTAGCGCTCGCGCACGGCCACCGGATCGATGATCTCGACGCGATCGGTCAGGATCACGCCCTGCTGTTCGGCGACGCGGCGGATCTCGTCCGGGTTGCCCAGCAGCACCGGACGGGCGATGCCACGTTCGGCACAGATGGCGGCAGCCTTGATGGTGCGCGGCTCTTCCCCTTCTGGCAGCACGACGCGCTTGTTGGCCTGACGGGCCAGTTCGGTCAGCTGGTAGCGGAAGGCCGGCGGGCTCAGGCGACGGGAACGGGTGGAGCTGACGGTCAGAGACTCGATCCAGTGCTTGTCGATGTGGCCGGCCACGTAGTCTTGTACCAGCTCGATACGCTCGCGGTCATCTTCCGGAATATCGACGTTGAAGTTCTGCAGGCTGACGGCGGTCTGCCAGGTGTTGGTACCGGTGATCATGATCGGCAGGCCGGTGGCCATGGCCTGTTGGCACAGGGCCATCACCTGGGGTTCCGGGTGATAGTTGCCGGTCAGCAGCAGGGCACCCAGCTTGACGCCGTTCATGGCGGACAGGCAGGCAGAGACGATGACATCTGAGCGGTCGCCGGAGGTCACCAACAGGCTGCCCGGGCGGAAATGCTCGATCATGTTGTGGATGGAGCGAGCGCAGAAGGTCACGGTCTGCAGACGACGGCTGTCCAGTTCGCCCTGGTGCAGGATCTTGGCGGCCAGGTGCTTGGCGAGGTCCTTGGCGCGCGGGGCAATCAGCTGGGTATTCCAGGGGATGCAGCCCAAGATGCGCAGCGGGCTCTTGCCAAAGACCTGCAGCACTTCCAGGTTGTGGCCGGTGTCGGCGCCGTGGTGGTGCGCTTCGAACATCTCGGTCAGGTCGGGACGGGTCACACCGTGCTCGTCAACCGGGGCGCCAACCTTGTTGATGACACAGCCCACGATGCGCGGGTTGTTGACACCACCGAAGTTGGAGCAGGCCAGCTCGATGCGCTCTTTGAGCTTCTGGCTGGAGTCGTGGCCCGGGTGGGTGACGAACACCATGTCGGCGTCCAGCGCTTTGGCCACGTCGTAGTTCAGCTTGTTGGCAAACGGCTGCTTGTCGGTCGGCACCATGCCTTCGACCACCAGCACTTCGGCCCCGCTCGCTTTCACGTGCTCTTCGAAGCGGGCCACGATCTCTTCCAGCAGAATGTCGGTGTTGCTGGTGGTGATCATGTTCTCGGCGTAGGAGAGGGCGAACGGCTCGGGCGGATTGATGTTGGCAGCGGCGCGGATAACGGCGGTAGAACGCTCAGGACCGGTCTCACCCGGGCGCGGCTGGGCAACCGGTTTGAAGAAGCTGACATTGACACCGTGACGTTCCATGGCGCGAACCACACCAAGACTCACGGAAGTTACGCCGACACCAGTGCCGACCGGGATAAGCATAATAGTGCGTGCCACTTTATACCCCTTTTTCATTTTTTGGGATCAGGAAAAGGCCGCCCGAGGGCGGCCTTGCTTTACAGCGAAATTAGGCGCCGACCAGTTCCAGCGCATCGTGGGCGATGACCCACTCTTCGTTGGTCGGGATAACCAGAGCCTTGGTGGAGCCAGCCTTGGTGATCTCGCCACCCTTGCCGAAACGGGCGGCCAGGTTGGCGTCGTGGTCGACGTCAAAGCCCAGCAGGCCCAGTTTGCCCAGGGTGATTTCACGGATCGGGGCGGAGTTCTCACCGATACCACCGGTGAAGACCACTGCGTCCAGACGACCGTCCATGGCGGCGGCGTAGGCACCGATGTACTTGGCCAGGCGATAGCAGTAGACGTCCATGGCGCGCTTGGCTTCTTCCTTGCTGTCGTAGTTGTCTTCAACGAAACGGCAGTCGGAGGTCACTTCGGTCAGGCCCAGCAGGCCGGATTCCTTGGTCAGCATGGTGTTGATCTGCTCAACGCTCATGCCCAGCTTGTCATGCAGGAAGAAGATGATGGCCGGGTCCAGATCGCCGGAGCGGGTACCCATCACCAGGCCTTCCAGCGGGGTCAGACCCATGGAGGTGTCGACGGACTTGCCGTTCTTGATGGCACAGACGGAGCCGCCGTTGCCCAGGTGGCAGTTGATGATGTTCAGCTCTTCCACCGGCTTGTTCAGCTGCTTGGCAGCTTCCAGGCTGATGTAGTAGTGGCTGGTGCCGTGGGCGCCGTAGCGACGGATGCCGTTCTCTTTGTAGAGCTTGTACGGCAGGGCGTACAGGAAGGCTTCTTCCGGCATGGTCTGGTGGAAGGCGGTGTCGAACACGGCGACGTTCTTGTCGGCCAGGGCCGGGAACACGCGACGGGCTTCACGAATACCGATCAGGTGCGCCGGGTTGTGCAGCGGTGCGTACGGTACGGCGGCTTCGATGCCGGCGATCACGTCGTCGCAGATCACGACGGAGGAGGTGAAGCGCTCGCCACCGTGAACTACACGGTGACCGATGGCGATCAGGTTCTTGGCCAGTTCCGGATTGAGCGGCAGGATCTTGTTGACGATGAAGTCCAGCGCTTCCTGGTGAGCAGCCCCGGCGCCCAGATCGGCATTGCCTTTCTCGCCGTTCAGTTTCCACTTGATGCGTGCATCGTCGAGGTTGAAGCATTCGGCCAGGCCGGACAGCAGGTCATCACCGGTGGTTGCGTCAATGACGGCGAACTTCAGGGAAGAGCTGCCACAGTTAAGAACAAGAACCAGCTTACTCATGAATAAATCCTATCGCAGATTGGGTTGTGTAGGCGGATGGTGTTGGGCGCAGGGCGTCCAAAAACTTTCAACTTATCCTTATGAGGGTTGGCAATCTGTTGCTTGCCCCTTGTATAGTGATACAAGACCCGGAGTCCAGACGTCCCTGACAGGCCAACAGCAAGATGCGGTTGACGCAAAAATGGGCGTACAAAGGATAACCCGATTGTTGAAAAATAACAAAGTCATCCTCAACCTTTGTTACTTTGCATCAAAAAATGTCGAGGTTTTGCCGTCAGTGCGTTCAAAAAGCGCTCGGAGGTTGTATGAGCATGAACATTTTTGGAACTAAGTTACAGCAAGGCCACCATTATATGACGCTTTGGCCCCGTCGTCCCGAGCTCAATTCGATGTTTCCGGAAAATCGGGTGATCAAGGCCACCGAGTTTGCCCTCAAGATCATCCCCGCACTGGCAGTACTCAGCGTCATGCTGCAGTTCCAGTTTGGCGAGCAGCACTACTGGCCTTCCGTTATCACTTCCGTCCTGTTTCTGTTCAGCCTGCCATTGCAGGGTTTCTACTGGCTCGGCAAACGCGCCGATACTCGTCTGCCCCCCTCGCTGGCCAGCTGGTATCGCGAGATCAACGGCAAAATGAATGAGCAGGGCGGGCGTCGCCAGCTGGTTGCACAACCCCGTTATGAAGAGCTGGCCGATACCCTCAAGGCCGCCTTCCAGCAGTTGGATAAATCCTTCCTCTACGAATAATGCACCGCAAGCAAAACAAAGGCGCCATGGGCGCCTTTGTTTTTGTTGGGCATATCGACCATCAGGCCGCCAGCACCTTGCGGATCTCCTGGATGGAGAGCTTGTACTGGCGCGGGCACTGGCGCCACTCCACCAGCATGCGCTGGTATTTGCCGCGCATGGCGATGTCGCTGGAGAGCTCGTCGCACGGGCACTTGAGCTCGGGGAAGCGCTTGTCCACCTCCAGCAGGAAGCAGACATAGTCCGCCAGCTCACGCTCCTGGCTGCGGCTGTAGCCGTTGAATTCCAGCCGGCTGGCCGCGATCTCGGCCTGTTCGGCAGCCTCCAGGTTGCCCCAGGAGATGGCCAGCGCGTGATGCAGTTCCAGGGTGTCGATCACCTCCTGGCAGGTGGCCTGATCCAGGTGGCCGAAGTGCTTTTCCAGCTCGAGGAGTTGCAGGCAGTAGCCGCGCTCAATGATGGTGCTGGCCCGCTGATAGAAGGCCGCCTTTTCCGGATTGAGCTTGGCCAGGATTTCGTACTGGTTGCTCAGGATCAAACGCTCTGCATTACTGATGTTCATGGGATATCTCACTGGAAGATGACACTGGGGTCACGTTAACCCATATCTAGAATGAATTTTTTGATCTGGCGAGGCAGTTGGTGAGAAAAGCGGTGCTAAATGCCGGGGCGGCCGAGAGCACTGAGGCCTGCGGTTGCAGGCCCCGAAGTGGGGGAATTACCCCTTGAGGAATGCCAGTACCACCTGATGGTGAGCGCTGGTCTTGAACTTGGTGAAGTGATGGGCAACCTTGCCCTCTTCATCGATGAGGAAGCTCTGGCGATGGATGCCGTCATACTCCTTGCCCATGAACTTCTTCGGACCCCAGACGCCGAAGGCGTCAGCCACGGCATGCTCTTCGTCCGCCAGCAGGGTGAAGTTGAGCTGATCGCGCTCTTCAAATTTCTTCAACCGTTTGGCGCTGTCCGGGCTGATGCCGAGCACGACCACATTGAGAGCCGCCAGCTCGGCGTTGACGTCGCGCAGGCTGCAAGCCTGGGTGGTACAGCCCGGGGTCATCGCCTTGGGATAGAAATAGATCAGCACCTTCTTGCCGCGCAGATCGGCCAGGCGAACCGGGTTGCCATTCTGGTCCGGTAGGGTGAAATCGGGGGCGGTGCTACCTGCTTGTAAGGGTTGCATGGGATCTCCTCGAATAAACGCCCTCAGGCGTGTTTGCGATTGACGATAAACTCGAACGACTCGGCACCCAGTTCGCGACAGAATTCGGCGAAGGCCGCCTGGGAGCCTTCCGGTTCTCCCTGCTTGGCCAGATTGAGTTGGAAACTCGCTTTGAGCAAGTTGAATGGCTGCTGTTCCAGGGTCATGGTCTGCATCGCCTGGATATCCCAGCCGTGGTCGCTGAAAAACTGGGTGCACTGGCTGACGATACCATGCTCGTCACGGATCAGGATCTCGGCGTTGGCCCCGACATCGTACTGCAGTGACTGATGACGTTCGGTGCGTTTCATCATGGTAATGAGGTCCCACTCCTGACTGCGCAGGGGCAGGCTTATCTCGAGCTGCATCAGGCTGTTCCAGTCACCGGACAGCAGCATGATAAAGGTGAATTCATTGCCGAAGATGCCAAGGCGGCTATCCACTATGTTGCAACCACAGCCACTGACGTGGCGGGTGACCTCATTGACGATGCCGGGCCTGTCCGTGCCGATGGCCGTTACGACCAGGTAGTGAGTCATAAATCTTCTCTCGTCCGTTATATGTTGCGAAAGCGCCGCAGGGCCACCGATGCGCTGGTCAAATGACGCTTCCCTGACAGGCGGTGCCGGCTTTCGTTCATGGCGTTTGGAACCGGATGGTAACACGGCTCGCCCCCTCTCTCCCTTGTTTTTCAAAGGGGGCAGCTTTACCATTACGCCCCTGAAAATCGGGAGAATTATCCATGTTACGCGGTAGTATTGTTGCGCTCGTTACCCCCATGCTGACTTCGGGTGAAGTTGACTGGGCCAGCCTGGCCAGATTGGTCGACTATCATGTCAGCGCAGGCACCAGCGCAATCGTGGCAGTTGGCACGACAGGGGAGTCGGTGACCCTGAGCGAACAGGAACACATCGCCGTTGTTGAAAAAACCGTTGAATACGCCGCAGGTCGCATCCCGGTTATTGCCGGTTGTGGCTCCAACAATACCGCCCATGCCATCGAGTTGGCCAAACGGCTGGCCAAAACCGGCGTGGTGGCGGGCCTCTCGGTGACACCTTACTACAACAAGCCCACTCAAGAGGGTCTCTATCGCCACTATTGTGCGATCGCCGAGGCTAGTGGTCTGCCCCAAATTCTTTATAATGTGCCCGGTCGCACCTGTTGTGATCTCAAGCCGGAGACTGTTGCCCGTCTGGCCAAGGTGCCCGGCATCATAGGTTTGAAAGAGGCGACTGGCGATTTGAGCCGCACCCCGCTGTTGCGTGAACTGTGTGGCCCGGATTTTGCGCTTTACAGTGGCGACGATGCCACTGGTTGTGATTTTATGCTGCAAGGTGGCGATGGCGTCATTTCAGTCACCACCAACATTGCAGCGGCCCGGATGGCCGACATGTGTCGTGCTGCGCTGGCCGGTGATGCCGGTCTGGCTCATGACATCGACAATCTCTTGATGCCGTTGCACAAGACTCTGTTCTGCGAACCGAGTCCGACCCCGGTGAAATGGGCCTGCGCCCGACTGGGACTGATTGCAACGGCCACCTTGCGTCTGCCGCTGGTTGACCTCACTGCCGAGGGCGAACAGGCGATGGCGCAAGCACTGACCACTGCGGAGTTGATGGCGAGTGTTTAAATCAAATGGAAAGGGAAATAGAGCCCGTCTGGTGCTGAGTGTCGCGACCGTTGCCGTGCTGGCGGGGTGCAGTACCCCCCAGGATCGCAAGATGGCCAACCGTGGTTTCGAATATGAAGATGCCCGTCTTGAGGGCCGTGCTTTCTTGATCCCCGCCGGATTGAGCGCCCCCACCTTCAACAGCCAGTTCGATATCCCGCCGCTTCCCGAAAGCAGCCGTGAAGGTGCCCTCGGTGCCAAAGTTGACGTACGTCCCCCTGCCCAGCTGCTGACCGTGGTACCGGGCAGCCAGGTAGTGCCCAATGCCAGCGAACCCACCATCGCCTACTATGCCCTGAGCTCTGGCCAGAGCGTGGAGCGCGATACCTGGTCGTTCCTGATGAACTTCCTGGCCAAGTACAAAGTCTCCACCGAGAAGCTGGATCAGCAGGCCGGCGTGTTGCAGACCGGCTGGTTTGACAACACAGTCGCCCTCGATGGCTGGGCTGAAGATGACGAAGACTTCAAAATCCGTCAGCGCTACCAGTTCACGGTTCGCAACGATGAGCAGCGCCATGCCGTCAACATGTCGGTACGGGTGCTGGATCACGAAGAAACCATCGACGGTGAGACCAGCAACCGGATGAGCGAGGCCGAGGCCCAGCGCTATGCCGCACGGGTGCTGAACCAGTTCTCCCTCTACTACGACAGCCAGCTCAAGGCTCGCGAACAGCACAAGGCCAGCGATGGCATGGGGCTTGAGCTGGGTCTGGACAACAACGAACTGGCTGCCTGGGTCGCCAACGGTTCCTTTGAACAGGTATGGCGCCGTCTCAATCAGGTACTGCCGAAGTACGGTTTCATCATCAAGGATACCCAGCAGTCGCTGGGCTGGATCGATGTCGAGTATGAAGAGCCGGGTGCCGAGTTCTGGCAGGCCAAGGGTAGCGAACCGTTCAAGCTGGACGAGGAAAAGTACCGCTTCCAGCTGGGCGAGATGGCCGGGGGCAAGACCTCCATCACCCTGTTCGACAAGGACAAGAAGCCGGTGTCGTCCGGTGTCATCTCCCAGATGTATATCAGCCTGTCCGAGGCCTTTGCCAAGGGCTTGGCCGACCAGGCTGCAAAAGCAGAATAACAACAGGGGCCTCGTGCCCCTGTTTTGTTAGGTTGATCCCCCTGTCAATACAGGGGTTGAAGCGCTTGATATGTTAATCCCCGGAAGCAGGAGCCCGGCGCTCTTGTTTCATTACACCCACAAACAGGAAGTGTTATTAGCCATGAGTCTTGCAGATCAAGTATTGGCGGTGAACGACGATTTGCCGATCCGCACCAATAAACCTGTCCATTCCGGCAAAGTGCGCAGCGTCTACTGGTTGACCCCGGCAGACAGTGCCCGACTCATCCAGGAAAAAGGCTACGATGTGCCCGCCGATGCGCCCCTCGCCCTCATGGTGATCAGCGATCGCATCTCGGCTTTCGACTGCATCTGGCAAGGTGTGGACGGGCTGAACGGCGTGCCGGGCAAGGGGGCTGCGCTCAATGCCATCTCCAGCCACTGGTTCAAGTTGTTCAAGGAGAAGGGACTGGCTGACAGCCACATCCTAGATATTCCCCATCCGTTCGTCTGGATCGTGCAAAAAGCCCGCCCCGTGCTGATCGAGGCGATCGCCCGTCAGTACATCACAGGCTCCATGTGGCGTGCCTACCAGGATGGTGAGCGCGAATTCTGCGGCATCACCCTGCCGGAAGGGCTCGAGAAGGATCAGAAGCTGCCGGAAATTCTCATCACCCCTTCCACCAAAGGCATACTGAAAGGCCTGGATGGCGTGCCGGAAGCGGACGACGTCAACGTCTCCCGTGCCGACATCGAGCGCCACTACCAGGCTTTCGGCTTCCGCTCTCCGGCTGACATTGATCGCTACGAAGTGCTGCTCAAAGAGGGCTTCAACGTGATCAGCGACGCCCTGGCCGAGCTGGATCAGGTCTTCGTCGACACCAAGTTCGAGTTTGGCTATGTCCAGGATGCCGCTGGCAACGAGAAACTGATCTACATGGACGAAGTAGGGACCCCCGACAGCTCCCGTATCTGGGATGGCCCCGCCCTGCGCGACGGCCAGATCGTCGAGAAGTCAAAAGAGGGTTTCCGCCAGTGGCTGCTCAACCACTTCCCGGATCCGGATATCCTGCTCAACAAGAACCGCATGCCGGAACGCTTCGCCCTGGCCCGTGACAACAAGCTGCCGACCGAGGTGATGATGGATATCTCCCACACCTACGTGGGGATTGCCGAGAAGGTCATCGGCCACCCGCTGGTGCGCGCTGCCAATCCGAAACAGGAGATCATCGATGTCCTGCGCGATCAGTACGGTCTGATCGACTAAGGTTCTTGCTCTTTTTTTGTTGCCAGCAAACAAACGTTTGCTGGTGGCGAAATGAAGCATCGATATGACAAGCCGGCGGGCCCCATTGTGGGGGCCCGTTTTTATTGCCGTGATGACAAGCTACTGCCTGCCAGCCCGGTTATTTTTTTGTCATCTTCCCTTGTTACCCTTCGCCCATCGTAGGGATAAGGAAGATGAAAGAAGATGAGGGGTTATCAGAATTGGCGTAATTTGGCGCTGCTGTGTGCGGCAATGGGAACGGGGACAGTACAGGCCGCGGTTGAGGTGACTGTACCCGAGGATTTCCGGATCCTGGCGGTGAGCGAGGGCAGGCTGCACGACGAGCAGCACGCCACCCTGGCCGATGGAGAACAGCAACTGCTGGTGCGTTTCGAAGGGGTGATCCCCAGCCGAAACAGCAGCGAGAACGATCGCCAGATCCGCTCCGAGCCGCAGATCCTGCGCTATCGGGCCGACAACCAGTCTTTGCAGCTGAGCGCCAAGGTGCCGGACAAAGAGCAGGGGATGGAGACCTATGCCAGGAAGCCCGTCATCGCGCTGCAGGCCGGTGGGCAGCCGCTGCAGATAGCGCAGGATGCGCTGGTGACCCGTGGCATGCTGATCGGCATGGACTGGAACGCCAGACTCGTGGAGTACAACCGTAGTGGTGGCAAGGCGGCGCTGCGTGTTGCTGCGCCCGGTGGTGCTGTTGTTGCCCCCGGTAGAGCGACGGCCGCGAGCGCACTTGTGCCCCCGCAGAGCGAGCTTGAAGGGCAATTGCAGCAGCTATTCCTGCAGGCCGACCCGGCCCTTCGCAAGCGCTTCATCGGCTGGGCTGTGCCGCAGCTTTAAGTTTGCCCCCCGTTGCAGTAACGTGAGGGGCTTGCGGCGTGCCTTGCGCCCCTCCTTATGCAACGAGGTCTTCATGTTTGAACTGCACTCTCGCCTTGTGGCGGATACCCGGCAGCTCGGGGATCTGCCCCTCTGCCGTGTCCTGCTGGCCAAGGACAGCCAGTATCCCTGGCTTATTCTGGTCCCCCGTGTGGCCAATCTGCGGGAGATCCACCACCTGGCGCCAGAGCAGCAACAGCAGCTGATGCAGGAGTCCTGCGCGGTAGCGAGCCTGATGGAACAGGCACTCAATCCGGACAAGATCAACATAGGGGCACTCGGTAATCTGGTACCGCAACTCCATGTGCACCATGTCGCCCGTTTCACTACCGACAAGGCCTGGCCGGGTCCTATTTGGGGAGCCCACCCATCAGTGCCTTATGAACCACAAGTTTTGCAGCAACAGGCCGATATATGGCGTGCCCGACTCGCCAGGCTGACCGGTTTCACCCCTTTGACTGCTGATAACGGAGCCAACTGAGAGGTCCATCGCTATTTCAGTCCCCGGCCAGCGCTATCTGTTAGAGTTATGGTATAGATAAGCCCATTTTCGATGTTCAGGAAGGTCCCATGATAGTAACAAGAGCCGATGACGATGCCGTATTGACCACAGAGGATGTGCTGCTCAGCCTGTGCAACTCGGTAACGGATGTCTTGAGTGCCGCGACTATGAGTCAGGTGCGGTTTTCCGGTATGGTGCAACGGATCAGCAAGACCTGCCTCAAGCCGGATATCGGCTGTTTCGTGCTGTTTGATGGCGGTTTTTCCGGCCTGGTGGTGATCAACTTCTCCGCCGCAGCGGCCATGGAGCTGTACGAGAGCTACATGCTCAGCATGGGGCTTTCCAAGGAAGATCTCGCCATCTCCCACACCTCGGATGAGGTGAGCAACGTGATGGGCGAGCTGATGAACCAGATCGTCGGCAGCTTCACCGTCAAGGTAGGGCGCGACATGCAGACCCACATCACCCAGAACCAGCCCAAGATGCTGGCCCTGAACAAGCAGGTGATGCTGAGTGTCGATACCAACCTCGACAACCCGGAATCGCGCCGGGTAACCTTCTTCACCGCCCGCAATAACATCTTCTATCTGGAGCTGGCGATGGACAAAACCGAGTTCATCCGCATCCACAGCGACGGCATGGATGAGGAGGAGCTGGATCCGGATGCCCTGATCGCCCAGGCCAAACAGGGGGCTGCCAAACCGGCATCTGCTCCGGCGCCAGCCGCCGGCAACGATCATGATGACCTGCTGGACTCCCTCGGCATCTGAATTGGTATCAGCCAGAAAACAAGAAGGCCACCCTCGGGTGGCCTTCTGCATTGTCGGGCTTTGCTATCAGAAGTTGTAGAGCAGGCCGGTGTTGAACAGCACGGCATTGCTGTCGTAGAAGTCGATATCGGAGTCGGATTTGGAGTAACCGGCGGTGAAGGTCGCCGAGAGTGGCTCGATACCGAACAGGCGATGCCAGAAGAAGGTACCGCTCACGGCAAACTCGTCGGAATCGGCGCTGCGGCCAAAGATCGGGTTGGCTTCGTCATACTTGGTCTGACCCAGATAGAGGTTGCTGACGAATGACCATTGGGCTGCGCGCTTGCCATAGGTCAGCTGCAGACCGTTGCTCTCGTAGCTCTGGGCGCTGCCGTCGAGATCGGCCTGACGATAGATGAAGGCCGGTTCGAGGATCTGGCCCGGCGCCAGGTGCCACTTGTAGGAGAGTTCCATGGCGTGGATCTTGCCGTTGCGATCCAGCTTGGCGGCGGTATCGGCACCATACTGGCTGCCGCTGCGCTCTTCATCCACCTCGATCTCGCGGGTGGTCAGGCTGCCGTAGAAGTTGCTGCTCCAGATGTTGTCCCAGGCAAAACGTACACCTTTGGACTTGATGTCGGTGGATTGACGATCCACCCCGATGGCAAAGGGATCGCTCCACTGCTCAATGGGCAGAACGTTGAACACCACGGAGCCGGCCACTATGCCCTTGTCCCCCATCTCCTGGCGAATGCCAAGCTGCTGGGTGAAGTCGAAGCGGATGGCATCCTGGATCAGGTTGCCGAGGAACACCTGGGTGCGGGTATCGGCAAAGGTGTAGCGAATATCGGCATTGAGCAAGGGGTTGACGCTCTGGGTGCTGTCGGCGCTGCCCAGACCATGAATGCGACGATGGTCATCATCACTGCTGGCGAAGTTGGATTCGTAGTTGATGACATTGACCCCGCCGAGCAGGAAACCGGACCAGCCGGGCTCCTTGGGGATGGTCCCGAGATCTGCATACGCACTGTTGGCTACCAGTAGACCCAGGCCGAGCAGGCTAGTGTTACGCATCAAATAGCTCCCAAATTAAACGATTTTTAATTAAGTGGCGGCGATTATAGAAACCCAGCCTTAATGGCAACTGACTGAATCGGGTCAAATATCCTAGCCTACTTCTTTATTCAGGGAATCATTAATTAATTGAGCGAGATAAGAAGAGTTCACCGGGTTGTGCTGGTATTCTGTACCGCGCATATCGGGGGATAACAATAAGATGAAACAGATCAAATCCTGGGCACAATATTACGTCGACCTGATGACCAAGCTGGGACTGGTGCGCTTCAGCATGTTCCTGGCCGCCGGCATTATCGTGCTGGCCGTCGCCATCCAGATGGGGGTCACCCTCTTCCTGCGCGGCAATATCGATGTCATCGACTTTGTCCGTTCGGTCTTTTTTGGCCTGCTGGTCACCCCCTGGGCCGTCTATTTTCTCTCCATCGTGGTGGATCAGCTGGAGGACTCCCGTCAGCGGCTGAGCCGCATGGTGCGCAAGCTGCAGGATATGCGCGAGCGGGATCTTGAGCTAAACAGCCAGCTGCAGGAGAACATCAGCCGACTCAACGCCCAGATTGCCGAGACCAACCGGGCCGAGAGCCTGCGTCTGCAAGCCATTGAAGATCTGGAAAACGAAGTGTTCCAGCGTGAAAAAGCCCAGCTTCATCTCGGGGAGCGCACCGCCCTGCTGCGCTCCTTCATCGACTGCTCCCCCGATCTGGTCTACTACCGCAACGAAGACGAACAGTTCTCCGGCTGCAACCGCGCCATGGAGGAGCTGACCGGCAAGGCGGAGGCCGAGCTCATCGGTTTGACCCCGTTCGACGTCTACAAGCAGGAGATCGCCAACAAGGTAGTGGAGACCGACAAGCTGGTCTTTGCCAGCAACGAGCCGCTTACCTACGAACAGTGGCTGGAGTATCCCGATGGCCGCAAGGCCTACTTCGAGCTGCGCAAGGTGCCCTTCTTCGACCGGTTCGGCAAGCGGCTCGGTCTGCTTGGCTTTGGTCGTGACATCACCGAGCGCAAGCAGTATCAGGACAAGCTGGAGAAGGCGAGCCGCGACAAGACCACCTTCATCTCCACCATCAGCCACGAGCTGCGCACTCCGCTCAACGGCATCGTGGGCCTGAGCCGCATGCTGATGGATACGCCGCTCGATCCCAAGCAGCACCAGCAGCTCAAGACCATCCACCTGAGCGCCGTGACCCTTGGCAACATCTTCAACGACATCATAGATCTCGACAAACTGGACCGGCGTCGGCTGGAGATTGCCCCGGCCCGTCTGGACCTGCCCGCCTTCCTCGATGAGCTGGAGACTCTATCGCGTATCCAGGCGGAGCAGAAGGGGCTCTATCTCCACTTCGATCGGGATGGAGACATGCCGCAATTCGTGATGGCGGACGGTACCAGGCTACGTCAGGTGCTGTGGAACCTGGTGGGCAATGCGGTCAAGTTTACCGATGAGGGTGGGGTGACGGTGCGCTGCCTCTCCCATCCGGCGGACGAACCGGGCAAGCTGGCGCTGCACTTCGAGGTGGAAGACACCGGAGTCGGCATCCCCCGAGCCCAGCAGGAGAAGATCTTCGCCATGTACTATCAGGTGCAGGGTCAGAAACACGCCACCGGTACCGGCATCGGCCTCGCGGTATCCCGTCAACTGGTGCAGGCCATGGGTGGCCAGCTCTATGTGGACAGCGAACCGGGGGAGGGCTCCTGCTTCACCGCCGAGCTGGAAGTAGCCTGCGCCGAACCCCTATTGCCGGAGCTGGAGGAGGAGATGCCCTCCCTCGACATCCTGCTGGTGGAGGACGTGGAACTCAATGTGACGGTGGCCTGCGCCCTGTTGACCAAGCTGGGCCATCATGTCCAGGTGGCGCGGGATGGTGGTCAGGCGCTGGCGATGGCCAATCCCGATGATTTTGATCTGATTTTGCTCGATATCCAGTTGCCGGACATGACCGGCTTTGATGTGGCGGCCCAACTGCTTGATCGTTACGGTGACAGCCTGCCGCCCATGGTGGCGCTGACTGCCAACGTGACCGGTGATCGCCAGTATTATCTGGATCGCGGCATGCGGGATGTGATCAACAAGCCGCTGGGCTCGAAAGCGGTGCGGGAGGTGATTGGCCACCTGTTTGCCGATTTGGCAGAAGACGAGGCCGACGAGCAGGCCGATGCCGGCAATCAGGATGCACTGCTGGATATCCCCTTTCTCACCGATTACGCCGATACCGTCGGCAAGCCGGTGCTGCTCTCCAGCGTCGAGCTGTTCGAGAAGATGATGCCGGACTACATGGCGGTGCTCGATTCCAACATGGTTGCCCGGGATCAGGCCGGGGTGGTGGAAGAGGCGCACAAGATAAAAGGGGCGGCCGGCTCCATCGGCCTGCGCCGCCTGCAGCAGACAGCCCAGCTGATCCAGAGCCCGGATCACCCCGCCTGGTGGGAGAATGTCGAGGACTGGATCGAGACGCTGCGCCGCGAGTACCCAGGTGACATCGCCCGCTTGCGGCGCTGGTTGTTGTCTTGAGTCCGATGAAAGCCGCTGGCAAGGAGTCGCCTATGTATCGCCGTTTGATTACCCCCGAGCGCATCCACCCCTGGGGAGATGAGGAGCTGCTGGAGGCGACCGAGCAGGATCGTGCCCGAATTGTGCAGGCCGCCCCGGTGCGCCGTCTGCAGCAGAAGACCCAGGTCTTTCCCCTCGACGTGAAGGCGTCGGTGCGCAGCCGCCTCACCCACTCGCTGGAGGTGCAGGAGACCGGCCGCCAGATCAGCCGCTGCATTCTGGCGGCCTTGCCGACCGGAATGGTTTGTGAAGGGGCCTTTATCAATCTGGTGGAGATGTCCTGCCTGCTGCACGACGTGGGCAACCCGCCGTTTGGCCACTTCGGCGAGCAGGTGATGAGCCAGTGGCTCGGCGAGATGCTCGATCCCCTCTATCAACAAGCTTTGGGCCTGATGCCTTCATCCCAATGGGTGGAACTGCGCCAGGATCTGCTGCTGTTCGATGGCAATGCCCAGAGCCTGCGCCTGGTGCACAGCCTGCACGAACTCAATCTCACCCTGGGGCAGCTGGCGGCGCTGTGCAAATACCCGCAGCAGCCGCAGGCCGGGGTGAGCTATGGCCAGCATCATGGCTGGAGCAGCAAGCGGGGCATCTTCTTTAGCGAGCAGCCCCTCTATCGCGCTCTGGGCCAAAGCCTGGGGCTGGCCCAGGGTTGTCGCCATCCACTGGTCTACATCATGGAGGCGGCCGATGACATCTCCTACTGCATCGCCGATCTGGAAGATGCGGTGGATCGGCGCATCCTCACCCTCGGCGAGCTGCTGACGGCGCTGCGCAGCGCAGACGGGAGCGATTATCTGTCCGGATTGCTCGATGAGGCGCTGGCCTCCGGCAGGGGCTTCTTCCCCCACTTTCGCCAGCAGTTGACCCGGGATCTGGTGGCGCTTGCGGCAAAGAGTTATGTGGATGAACACGATGCCATCCTGCGGGGCAGTTATCCCCAGGCGTTGTTGCATGGTCAGGCACCGGCGGCGCGAGTGCTCGACATGCTCAAGCAGGTGGCCCGCGAGCTGGTGTTCCGGCGCCCCGAGGTGGAGGCGCTGGAGCTGGAAGGCTATGCCGCCCTGCGCGGGGTGCTCTCTACTTACGCCTGCCTGTTGGCAATGCCGGCCGGGCAGTTTGCTCGCTTGCTGGCGGGGGAAGGGGGCAATGAACTGTTCTTCGCCCGGCGCCTCTACCACAGGCTCTCGGCACGCCATCTCAAGGCTTATCGGCTGGCGGTGGCGACCCGTGATGCACGCTTTACCGACGAGGGGGAGCAGGAGTGGTATTACCGGGTGCGCCTGCTGCTCGATTACGTCAGCGGCATGACGGACACCTATGTGCTGGAGGAGTACCGGCTGCTGTCCGGCATCTGACGGCGATCCCTGTTTTTGTGATGGCCATGGCTTGCCAATGAAAACGTTTTTAAAAAGGTGCCATGAGAGACTTGTTTTAGATGTGAAGATTTTTTAGACTGCTGCAACCTGTTCAACTTTTACCCGGTAAGGAGACGAAAATGCAAGATCTGATGCTCAACGTTGCATTTACTCGCTGCACTCATGGCAGCGTGAAATCTCGTGCTCTTTTACCGCGTGGCGTAAACAGGTAACCCCTGCTTATTTTTATCACCCGCGGTTGTCCCGCAGGGTGATGTCCACTTTCTCCGGGAGAACCGCATGTTCAACTGGAGAATGTCATGTCAATCGAACTGGTTTTACTGCGCAGTGTAGAGTCCCTGGTCCAGAAGCGGATCGCCCATGTCGAGCGTCGCCTGACGCAGGTCAATCTTTCGCCGGCCTTGCTCAAGGATATCGGCCTGGAAGGGTATGAGGGGCAGGTTTCCCATGTCACTCACGTCCGTGAGCGAGAGTATCAAACCGGCTTTCGGCTCGGGAATCGAATAACCTGATCAAGGGGGGGAGTCATCCCCCCAACCCCTGTGGCGTGACAGGCCGGAGCCTGTCACTTTTTCTGCCATAAAAAGTAGGCCTTTTATTCACTTTTATTAGATATACCTCTATCCTCTTGGCCCCGTTTGTGACGGATGCGTATGTTTTCTCGCCTTGTGGTGCAATTGCCAGCAAGATGGGCGATAGCTGCATTATCGATTTCACTCATCAGGACAAGACGTTCATGCCTCTTTCTCGCCACTTTTTCTTCGCCTGGTTCGCGTGGCTGCTGCTGAGCAGTCCGTTAAGCGCTGCGACGCAGTCTGCATATGAAGGTAGCGGCGCCGTCGAGCAGCAGTCCGTACCCGAACTGGTGGTGGGAGTACCACGGGAAGGCTACCCACCATTTCTCTATGCCATGTCCGCCGATCATTATGCTGGGCCCCAGCGGGAGCTGACCCTGCGTATTGCCGCCGAGATGGAAAGAGAGGTGCGTTATGTTCCCTACACCTCTTATGTCGAAGCGCAGCAGGCGCTGATCGACGGGAAAGTGGATGCGCTGTTTGGCATCCCGCGCGATAGCCTGGATCATCGCGAAGTCAGCCAGGTCGGCTATCTGGGGAGCTATGACAGAGTAGTGCTGCTGCGGGAACCTGCCCAGATGCTCACCCTTGAGCAGGCAAAGAAACTGAGCTGGGTGTGTGTGCGCGGGTTTGGTTCCTGCCAAATCCTCGACAGGATGGGGATAGAGAACGTCACCCAGCTCAACAGTCGTGACGAGGCCAGCTACAGGGTGAAACTGGGTCTGGCCGATGCCTATGTGGGTCTGGAGCCCGCGCTGAAGAACGCCATGGAGCACATGTCCGGCCCGCTGGGGATCATCAATCCGGAGTGGTTGCAAGGCACAGTACTGACGATTGCGATCAGGAAGGGCAATATCGCCTTGAGAGATCGACTGCTCGAGGCTTACCAGCGGGTGCCGATCACCGATTCCAGGCTGCGTCTGGGGAGGGATGAATCTCCCGTCAGCCTCGCTCATCTGCTGGATGAAGAGGAGCGGGCCTGGCTGAAAAAGCGAGAGGTGGTTCGATTTGCGGTGGCGCCAGCCTTCGCCGGGATCAGTGAAATCGACAAGGAAGGTGTGCTGCACGGCTATGCGGCGGATCTGATGAAGCTGCTGAGCCTGCGTACCGGCATTCGCTTCGAGTTGACGCCAACGGACTCATGGACCCAATCCCTCGAACTGCTGCGCCGCCAGCAGGTGGATCTTATCCCCCTCATCACAGTGATGGACGAGCGGCGAGGCTACGCCTCTTTTACGTCTCCTTTCCTGATGCTCAATTCGTACGTGGTCGCCAAGCGGGGGAGCAAGAACCTGGCCTCTCTCGCTGATTTGCGTGGCCATCGGGTTGGCGGTGTGGTGGGTTCTTACGAGTCTTCCGTGGTCAATGCCAATGGTGGCATCCTGGTCCAGACCAGTACGGACAACGAGCTGCTGTCGATGCTGGATGACGGGCGAGCGGATTATGTGCTGCTGACCATGACCAACATCGGTCGTCAGGCGATGCAGGGCTTCAACGACAAGTACCAGGTCGTCTATGCCAGCAGCCAGTTTGGCACGCCGATCAGCATGGCTGTGGCGCACAGCCAGCCAGAATTGACCCGCATCATGGACAAGTTGCTGCTGACCATCAGCGACGATGAGTGGGCCCTGCTGGAGCGCAAATGGCTCAATATCTCCATCAACATGGAGCAGGACAATACGCTGCTTTACCGCTGGCTGGCCTTCTCTCTGGGCGGGGTTGTGGTCATAGGCGCGCTGGCATTTATCTGGGTCAGGAGCCTGCGGCGCCAGATAGCCCAGCGCCAGCGGGCGGAGCAAAAGCTCAACGAACAACTGGTATTTGTCCAGACCCTGCTCGATTCCTTGCCCAACATGGTGGCGCTGCGGGATCGCCAGCAGACCCTGACCTTGTGCAACAAGGCCTATCGGGAGACCTTCATCGGGGCCGAACTGGGGGATGGCTGGAGCAAGATGCAGCCGGACGAGCGGGAGCAGATGCTGCGCGAGGAGCGCCAGATTTGGGCGACCGGTGAGGTCATCGCCGGGGCGGGGCAGAGCAGCAATCGAGATGGCACCTTGTTCCACGTCATCTATGTGAAACTGCCCTACCGCGCCGCGGATGGGAGCATTCAGGGCGTACTGACGGTGCTGACCGATGTGAGCGCCATCAAGGCGGCCGAAAGCAAGGTGCGTGAAGCCGAAACCCGGTTGAAGGACATGACCGACAGCATGCCCGGGGTCGTATACCAATATCTGTGGCAGGGAGTGGGGAAAGGGCGTTTTCTCTATGTTTCGCGTGGCGCCGAAGAGATCCTGGGCAAACCGGCGGAAAGCCTGTTGCAGGCCCAGCCTGGCGGGGCGGTATTTGATCTCGGCGAGGAGATGCGGCAGGCGTTCGTCAGCGAGGTGGCGGCCCATGCCATGGCCCTGACGCCACTGGATCTGGAAGTCATGGTGCCTTCGCCTGCGGGGACGCGCTATCTGCAGGTGCGAGGCAACTTCGTCCCGCAGGAGAGTGGCGATCTGATCCTCAACGGTGTGGTGCAGGATATCACCACCCTCAAGCAGCAAGAGCTCGAGCTGCGCGAAGCGCGCGCGTCAGCCGAGCAGGCCATGCAGGCACGCAGCCGCTTCCTGGCGACCATGAGCCACGAGCTGCGGACCCCCATCTCCGGCATGCACGGCATGCTGGAGCTGCTGCGCATGAGTTCCCTCGACGAGGATCAGCGCTACCTGCTGCGCAATGTTGAGAGCTCCACCAACAATCTGCTCTATCTGGTCAACGATATCCTCGATTTTTCCAAGATGGAGGCGGGGCAGTTCCTGCTCGATTACCATCCCGGCCGCCTGCAGTCCGTCATCTGCGATGTGATCCGTGGCCATGCGGCCCAGGCCTACGGCAAGGGGTTGAAGGTGACGCTGCACTGGGAGGCGCAGATCCCCGATCAGGCGGTGCTTGATGCCATTCGCGTGGGGCAGGTGATCTCCAATCTGCTCAGCAATGCGGTCAAGTTTACCGAGCAGGGGAGCATCGGCATTCGGGTTGGCTATCGCGATGGCGCCCTCACCATCACGGTGAGTGACACCGGGATCGGGATCGCCGAAGAGAAGCAAGGGTTGCTGTTTACTCCGTTCGAGCAGGTGGAGTCCGACATCAATCGCCGTTTTGGCGGCACCGGGCTGGGCCTGGCCATCTGCGATCAGCTGGTGCGCAAAATGGGCGGAACACTCTCCCTCACCAGCCGGGCCGGTGAGGGGACCAGCTTCAGCTTCACTATCCCGCTTTCCGACTGCCGGTGGGATGCCCCGGCACTGACCGGCAGCCACTGGTGGCTGCTTGGTGATGATCTGCTGCTACAGGCAACCATGACCCGTTTCGGTGCTACCCTGCATCCCATTGATGGCAGCCAGCTAGATGGGGAGCTGGAAGGCTTGCTGCTGGCGGATGAACAAAGCCTCGAGCGAGCGCTTGGCAGCGAATGGCAACGCTGGTTACAGCACGCCAGTCTCAAGGGGATAGTTATCTCCCCCCGGGAGGCGCTGCGGGGGCGGCTTGGCACCAGCCACTGGTGGCGACTCGGTCAATCCCCCCTCTACCCGGACCTGCTGCTGGAAACGTGCCGCGATCTGCTGGCCGACCATGCCATGCCAAGCCAGGACGAAGCAACGGCAACCCTGGATGGCCGTGTGCTGGTGGCCGATGATCACCCGGTGAACCGGGCCTTGCTGGTCCGCCAGCTGGCGATACTTGGGGTCGACTGCGAGGTGGTGGATAATGGCGAGCAGGCACTGCGTGCCTGGCAAGGGCAGCGTTTTGCCCTGCTGCTGACCGATTGCCATATGCCGGTCATGGATGGCTATACCCTGGCGAGAACCCTGCGCAGCCAGGGAGAGCAGGCCCCCATCATAGGGGTGACTGCCGATGCGTCCGAGGAGGCGACCCAGAGCATGACGGCGGCCGGCATGAATGGCATGCTGATCAAACCCTATGCACTGGAATCGCTGCGCAAGTTGCTGACCAAGTGGTTGCCTGCAAGCGGCACCAATGCAGCTGAGCCAGCCGACTCGACTTCTGCCCTCGAGCAAGCCAGCCGCTGGCGGGATCTGTTTGGTGATGAGGCCCTGGCCTGCACCATGGCGCGAGAATATCTGGCATCAAATCAGGCTGATTGCCAAGAGATGATGGCAGCGACGGCGGCTCGTGATACCCGGGAATTGATGGAGATAGCCCATCGCATCAAGGGGGCAGCCCGCATGGTCGGTGAAGCCGCGCTGGCGGAACAGGCGGCCAGGCTGGAGTCAGCCGCCCGGTTGAAACAGCTGGATGAACTCGAGGCGTTGGCAGCCGGTGTGAATGCCGCCATGCATGAAGTAACACGCGAAATGGGACTGTGGATCCATGAATAAGAGAGAAGATGAGCTGGTTATCATGGTGGTGGAAGATCACGCCTTCCAGCGCAAGACCCTGTTGCACCAGATCCGCAGCCTCGGATATCAGCAACTGCTGGAGGCGCAGGATGGCCTCTCGGCGTTGGCGCTTTGCCAGCATCATCAGGTCGACATTCTTATCTGTGATCTGCGCATGCCCGGCATGGATGGCATGGCGTTGTTGCGCCGCCTCTCTCTGGGGGGCTTCAAGGGGGGCATTATCCTCTCCAGTGCCCTGGAGGATGACGTGGTGGCGGCAGTGCTGCGAATGAGTGCCGCCTATGGCCTGCAGGTGCTGGGGCGGCTCGAAAAGCCCTCAAGTCCGCAGCAAATCCGGCAACTGATCGACACCTGGTCCCCCGGACAAGAGCCACAACATAGCGAAGAGGGGGACGGCATCGACGTCGTCGAGTTGCAACTGGCCCTCGAGCGGGATCAGATCCTGCCCTGGTACCAGCCCAAGGTGAGCTTTGTGACCGGTCAGTGGGTGGGCATGGAGGCGCTGGCCCGCTGGCAGCACCCGGAATATGGCATGATCTCTCCCGCCCGTTTTATTCCCCTGGCGGAGAACAATGGGCTCATCGATCAGCTGACCGAGGTCATCATCAACAAGTCGCTCCGTGATGGTCATCTCTGGGAAGAGACGGGTCTGTCATTGAATCTGTCGATGAACCTCTCCACGACATCCCTGATCGAGGGGGATCTCTGCCACTCCCTCATCAACCAGTGTCAACGCTGGAGCATCAATCCCGAGTTGATCACCCTGGAGGTGACCGAGAGCTCTTTCGTCCAGGATTTGGGCAAGTCCCTGGAGGTGCTGACGCGTCTGCGCATGCACGGTTTTGGCCTCTCCATTGATGATTTCGGTACTGGCTACTCCTCCATGCAGCAGCTGGCGCTGCTGCCGTTTACCGAGTTGAAGCTGGATCGATCCTTCGTGGATCGCTGCTATGCCGATCCTTCTCGTCTGGCCATTATCGAATCCAGCATCGAATTGGCCCGTAAACTGGGGCTCAAGTCAGTCGCGGAAGGAGTGGAAGACGAGCAGACCTGGCGCCAGTTGGCTGCGCTGGGTTGCGATGTCTGCCAGGGATTTTTCTCCGCCCGGCCGATGCCCCGTCACGAGCTGAAAAACTGGCATGCAGCTTGGTTGGAACGCTTGCCAGCACTGCTGTCTGGCTGATGGGGGCTGTGCCTGACCCGTGGGCTGGATATGCAGTTGGTGCCGAATGAGAAAGGTTGGCAGGAAAGAGGGTCGGCAGGGTTGAAAGGGGTGGCGGAGCAAGCCGCCACCTGGCGTTATCGCGGCTAATCGAGGCGGCGGAAGGTGGCATTCTCGAGGCTGCAGGGGGTCTCCTGGTTGAGCAGGTTGACCAGCAGGATGGCCCGCTTCTCGCCATCAGGTTCCATATAGATGGCTTCAAAACCGGCGAAGGGGCCGGTCTCTATCTTCACCTTGTCCCCCTGGCTGGGCAGCCTGGCGTAACTGGCTCTCGCCTCGTCACTGTCATCCTTGCTCATCAGCTGATAGACAAGCGCACTGTTGATGGGCGTCCATTCGCTGCCGAAGTGGATGATCCGGCTGATGCCGCGGGTCGACTTCAGGGTGATGGGGGTGACTTCGTTCAGATCGACGAAGATAAACAGGTAGTTGGGAAACATGGGTTCCCGAACGGGAACCCGCTTGCCCCGGCGCAGCTTCTCGATCTCCACCATGGGGTAATAGGATTCGATACCCTGGGCATCGAGATGGGCGCGGGCGCGGGCCTCTTCTTTTGGCTTGCAGTAGGCCAGATACCATTTTTTCATGTGATCAGTATGTTCGTGTTGCCGTGCTCGCGGATATGATAGCGGCGCTTAATAAAAAGGCCACGCAAAGCGTGGCCTTTTTTACCGAATGGATGATTACCAGCCTTTGACCAGGCCGCCCTTGAACAGCTCCTGACCTTTCTTGTAGACATCGTCAGTCTGGAAGGACTGGACGAACTGTTTGACCTTCTCGTCATCCTTGTTGTTCTCGCGGGCCACGATCAGGTTGACGTAGGGGGATTCCTTATCTTCAACAAACAGGCCGTTTTCGCTCGGGGTCAGACCGATCTGGCCAGCGAAGGTGTTGTTGATGATGGCCAGATCCACGTCTTCCAGGGAGCGGGGCAGCTGGGCTGCTTCCAGCTCGACGATCTTGAAGTTACGCGGATTGTTGGTGATATCCAGTACGGTGGCTTCCAGGCCGGCACCCTCTTTCAGGGTCAGCAGGCCCTGCTTCTCCAGCAGGATCAGGGAGCGGCCCAGGTTGGTCGGGTCGTTCGGTACCGCGATCTGGGCACCATCCTGCAGCTCGTTCAGCGCCTTGATCTTCTTGGAGTAACCGGCGATCGGGTAGACGAAGGTGTTGCCGACCGGCACCAGCTTGAAGCCGCGATCACGGATCTGGGCATCCAGATAGGGTTTGTGCTGGAAGGCGTTGACGTCGATGCTGCCATCGTTCAGAGCCACGTTCGGGGTGACGTAGTCGGAGAAGGTCACCACTTCGACGTTCAGGCCATATTTCTCCTTGGCGATCTTGGCGGCCACTTCGACCAGCTCGGTTTCGGGGCCGGCGATGGCACCCACTTTCAGGCTCTTGTTCTCTTCTTTCTGGCCGCAGCCGGCCAGTACCAGGCCAGCCAGCAGGGCAGCCGCAACGGATTTGATGCCAAATTTCATAAAACCTCCTGTCAGAAATCGACGATTAACGATGATCGTATTTGTTGACCAGGCGCTCACCTGCGCTCTGGATGAGTTGAACCAGCACAACCAGGATAACCACGGTGACCAGCATGACGGTCGGGTCGAATCGCTGGTAGCCGTAACGGATACCCACATCACCCAGACCGCCCCCACCGATGGCACCGGCCATGGCGGAGTAGTTGACCAGGGTCACCAGGGTAATGGTGACGCTGTTGAGGATGCCGGGCAGGGCCTCGGGCAGCAGCACCTTGGTGATGATTTGCAGGGGCTTGGCGCCCATGGCCTTGGCTGCTTCCAGCAGGCCGTCCGGCACCTCCATCAGGGCCCCTTCCACCAGGCGGGCGATGAAGGGGATGCAACCGACGGTCAGCGGCACTATGGCGGCGATGGTGCCGATGCTGGTGCCGACGATCAGCCGGGTCAGCGGGATGATGGCCACCAGCAGGATGATGAAGGGCACCGAACGGCCGATGTTGACCACCATGCCGAGGGTGCGGTTGAGCAGCGGGTTGGCCAGGATCTGGCCGGCCTTGGTCACGTGCAGCGCCACGCCGAGCGGCAGACCGAGCAGGCAGCCGAACAGGGCGGAGGCAAACACCATGATGAGGGTGTCGCCCAGGGCCGTGAACAGCAGATTAATCATTGCTTCGGACATAACCCATTACCTCCAGCTGAATATGGTTGTCGATGAAGAACTGCTGGGTGGCCTCGCACTGGGCCTCATCCCCGAACAGTTCCGCCAGCAGGAAGCCGAACTTGACGCCGCCGGCGTATTCGATGTCGGCGCTCAGGATGCTGATGTCGATGTTGAAGCGGCGGCTCGCCTCCGAGATGAGCGGCGTGTCGACCGTGCTGCCGGTAAAGCCGAGCTTTACCAGCGGATAGCTGGCGGGTACCCGCTCCGTACTCATCCGATCCTGATACTCCTGGGGTACTTCCAGGTGGATGGTGGAGTGGATGAAATCCCGGGCCAGCTGGGTCTTGGCATTGCTGAAGAACCAGGCCACTTCGCCCTGCTCGATCAGCCGGCCGTCACTGATGATGGCCACTTCGTCGCAGATCCCCTTCACCACGTCCATCTCGTGGGTGATGAGCAAAATGGTGAGCCCCAGCTTGACGTTGATTTCCTTGAGCAGGGTCAGGATCGAGCGGGTGGTCTGCGGGTCGAGGGCCGAGGTGGCCTCATCGCACAGCAGCACCTTGGGGGCCGGGGCCAGCGCCCGGGCGATGGCGACCCGCTGCTTCTGGCCGCCGGAGAGCTCTGACGGATAGGCGTGGGCACGGGCTTCCAGCCCGACCAGCGCCAGCAACTCGGCGACCCGATGCTGGATCTTATCCTTGCTCCAGCCTGCCAGTTCCAGCGGGAAGGCGATGTTGGCAGACACGGTGCGGGAGGAGAGCAGGTTGAAATGCTGGAAGATCATCCCGATCTGGCGGCGGGCCTGGGTCAGGTCCCGTTCGCTCAGGGTCACCAGATCCTGGCCATCGACGATGACCTGGCCCTCTGTCGGACGCTCCAGCAGGTTGACACAACGAATGAGGGTGCTCTTGCCGGCGCCGGAGGCACCGATCACCCCGAAAATTTTGCCTTGGGGCACATGCAGGCTGACATCACGCAGGGCGTGCACGGCATCACTGCCTTTACCGTAGACTTTGTTGAGACCGATCAACTTAATCATGGGATTCTTCCGTGCTAACAGCCTTAAAGCACAGGGCGCTACAGGCGGGTGAATTGGGCAGAGGTTTCACTGGGTGACACTGCCATCATGGAGGATGATGCTAAGATGTCTGGATGGCCGTGTCAACGACCATTTATACATCTAGACGTCTAAAAAAGTGAGAAAAAGGATGCCCTTCCCGAGATGATGTTTTGTGGCGAAGAGGGGCTAAATATTGAATTCATGAATGTGGCTATCAATCCGAATTTAACATGGAAATCCTGGCTTGAATGTCATTTATATTGGATTTTGCACGACCTTTTTGTTCTGCTTCGTTTGAAGCACCTATGCACGCCCCGCCCTATCTTTTTACTTTTTGTTGCACAAATCGTTCCCGTTTCCTCGTCTATGGCACTTCTTGCCCGTTCATTTGATATAGCGCAAGGGGCAGCGCGATCCTGATTGGGGCACGAAAGATGGTTTTTTATACTGGGATGGACATCAGACAAGGAGGGCAGTGCGATGAGATTCCAACAGATCAAACAGTTGCTGCACTATCTGGAGCAGGTACATCACCAGCTTGGGCTCTGCTACGGGCGCTTGGCCGCTCAGGTGGACAGTGAACGCAGCCGGATGTTGCTGGTGTATTTGCAGGGGCGGGAAGACGCCGCCTGCGCTCACCTGCACGAGTATGGCAGCCAGCTGACCGAGGCGGTAAGGGAGACCTGGCTGGAGCAGGGGTTTAGCGAAGACATGTTGCCCGGCATTCGCCAGTTCGAGCTGCCAGCCACGGCCCAGACCCAGGATATCGTCACCCGGGTGTGTAGTTGGGAAGAGCAGCTGGTGGGCGAGCTCAATCATCTGGCCCGCGAGTGCCCGACCTCGGATACGGCGGCGCTGCTCGAGAATCTGGCCCGGCTGGAGCAGACCCGCCTGACCCGGTTGGTACACGGGGTGCATCGCCTGGACGATTTGTAAGGCCATATGAAAGAAGGGCCCGGCATGGCTGTCGGGCCCCTTGATTATGGGAGGTAGTCACAACGCCGAAGTGTTCAGCCCTGATGCTGCTCGGCGGCATAGAGGGCTGCCCCTATGATGCCTGCTTGGTTGAGGCTGGCCGCCGGGATGAGCGGCGCCCGGGTCTGGATGCGGTCGACAAACTTCTCCAGTTTGGCAGCGCTGCCGCCCCCCAGGATGAAGAGGTCGGGGGAGAACAGAAACTCGAGGCGGGCCAGATACTTGTTGAAGCGCTTTCCCCAGCGGTTCCAGGAGAGATCTTCGCGCTTGCGCACCGCATCCGAGCAGTAGTGCTCGGCGACCATGCCTTCCAGAACGAGATGACCCAGCTCGGTATTGGGCAGCAGGTGGCCGTTGACAAACACCGCCGTACCGATGCCGGTGCCTACCGTGATAAGGATGATCACCCCCTGGCGCTCCTTGCCTGCGCCAAATTTCATCTCGGCCAGACCGGCGGCATCGGCATCGTTCAGCACGTAGCAGGGCTGGCCGGTGACATCGCTGAACAGGTGAACGGCGTCGGTTTCTATCCAGCTCTTGTCGATGTTGGAGGCATTCTTGGCGATCCCGTGGTGGATGGTGGCGGGAAAACCGCACCCCACCGGCCCTTGCCAGTTGAAATGCTCCACCAGTGCCTTGAGGGTATGGGCAATGGCGGCCGGTGTGGCCGGTTGTGGCGTGGCAATGCGATGGCGCTCGCCGATCAGCTCGCCGGTTTTGGTATCGACCAGACAGCCCTTGATCCCCGAGCCGCCAATATCCACTCCCAACATATGCATCTGTGGTGTCCTTTTAATGTGCTGACCGTGACGGATCGGCAGAGCATGAAAAAACTGCGGCGTGCCGGCAAGGGGCAGATCGCTCAGGCGTGATCCGGCAAACCTTTTTCGATGCAGCGGATCAGCAAGCGAGTCTTTTTGCTCTCCTCTTCCCGACGGCCGGCCAGGGTTGCCAGCGCCCATTCGATATGCTCAGCCACCAGGGGCTTGGCCTCGGCAAGGGCCTGTTGCAGGGCGTCAATCACTTCCGCTGTGGCCGGCCCGTTGCCGAGTGCCACCGCCAGATTGCGGCGCCAGCGCTGGTAGCCGATGCGGCGAATGGGGCTCCCTTCAGTGTGCTTGAGAAACTCGCTCTCGCTCCAGCGCCACAGCTCAAGCAGGGGCGGGCGGTGCAGATTGGGTCGCGCACTGAAGTCAGGCTCCGGGCTGGCGTCCGCGTAGCGGTTCCAGGGGCAGATGAGTTGGCAGTCGTCACAGCCATAGATGCGGTTGCCCATCAGCGGCCTGAACTCTGGCGGGATGGGACCGTCATTTTCGATGGTGAGGTAGGAGATGCAGCGGCGGCCATCCACCACGTAAGGGGCGACAATGGCGCCGGTAGGGCAGATGTTGATGCAGGCCATGCACTTGCCGCACCGTTCCTTTTCGACCGGTTCGTCCAGCGGCAGCGGCAGGTTGAGCAAGAGCTCTCCCAGAAAGAAGAAGGAACCGGCCGACTCATTGAGCAGCAGCGAGTGCTTGCCCACCCAGCCGAGGCCGGCCTTGGCTGCCAGCGGCCGCTCCAGTACGGGGGCCGAATCGACGAAGGGGCGCCACTCGCCGATGGGGTCGGTTGTGGTTTGAAACAGCTCAGCGCAGCGCCGCTCGATGCGTTCCCCCAGCTGCTTGAGCCGGTTGCGCAGCACCTTGTGGTAGTCGCGCCCGAGGGCGTAGCGGCTGATGTAGCCGAGAGCCGGATCGCGCAGGGTGGCGGCGAAGCCCGCCTCGAAGGGGAGGTAGTTCATCCGCACCGACAGCACACGCCGGGTGCCCGGCAGCAGCTCGTGGGGGCGGGCCCGCATCATGCCGTGACGCGCCATATACTCCATGCTGCCGTGGTGGCCTGCATCCAGCCAAGCCTGCAGCCTGGGCTCTTCGATGGCGAGATCCGTATCCGTGATGCCTGCCTGGTCAAATCCTAGCTCGCGGGCCCAGAGCTTGATATCTTGAGCCAACTGCTCAAAGTCGGGGGCCGTCATCCCGCTGCATGCCTTAATGAATTGATCTGCAAGGCAAACAGGAGTGGATGCTCAGGCATCATCATGGGCCGGGCTGGGCCGGTTCGGGACAATGGATAAGCGTCGGGAGCCGTCATGGTACAGGTCATCGGGGATGCTGAATGCAAGAAAGAGGCGGACAGTCTATCACAGGGGCTGTGGCGGACCGAACAGATCCGCGCCCGTGAACAGGAGTGGGCCAGGCGTGAAGGGCAACCGCTCTATGCCCTGATGGAGCGGGCTGGTGCGGCCCTCTTTGCCCATGCAATCCGACACTGGCCCGAGCGTCGCAACTGGTGGATCTTCACCGGCCCCGGCAACAACGGCGGGGATGGCTATGTACTGGCTCGCCTCGCCCGCAAGCATGGGTTGGAGCCCGTGGTGATTGCCGCAAGGGAGCCCGTTCAGTTGAAGGGGGATGCCAGAGTGGCCGCCGAGGCCTGGCTGGCCTGCGGGGGAAAGGTCTGGCTGGCCGAAGACCCGGTGCTTGCCAGCCTTCCTCCCCCCGATCTGGTCATTGACGCCCTGCTGGGCACGGGTGTCAGTACACATCTCGCTCCGTTACTGACAAAGATCGTCGCAACAATCAATGGCTTGGGTGTGCCCGTGCTGGCCGTGGATCTGCCTTCCGGACTCAATGGCGATACGGGGCGCGCCATGGGGGCCGTGGTGCGCGCCACCTGCACCCTCACCTTTATCGGCATCAAGCAGGGCATGCTCACCGGGGATGGGGTCGACTGTGTCGGTCGGCTTGAATGCGATGAGCTTGGCGTTATGCCCGATGAGCGTGTGCCGCCTTCAGCCTGGCGGCTCGATTATCCGGCGCTCAAATCGCAACTGGTGCCGCGCTTGCGTTCGGCTCACAAGGGGATGAATGGCAAGGTGCTACTGGTGGGCGGCAATCGCGCCATGCAGGGGGCCATCCTGCTGGCGGCCAGGGCCTGCCTGCGGACCGGCGCCGGATTGGTGCGAGTGTGTCAGCATCCGGTTCATCCGCCAGTCAGTCTATCCCAGCCAGAATTGATGGGAGGCGATGAGGCGGATGACGGGGGCTGGGCATCGGTGCGGGTCATAGGGCCTGGCCTCGGGCTGGATGAGTGGGCTCGCACCCGGTTCGAGCAGGCATTGACCAGCAAAATTCCTCTGGTTTTAGACGCTGATGGATTGAATTGGCTGGCGCAAGCTCCTCGTCATCAGGATAATTGGGTACTTACTCCCCACCCTGGCGAGGCCGCTCGGCTGCTGGGGTGTTCCATCGCCGAGATTGAATCCGACCGGTTTGCCGCAGTGCGCGCCTTGCAGCAGCGTTACGGCGGCGTTGTGCTGCTCAAGGGGGCCGGTACCCTGATTGCCGATGACGAGGGGATCGCGCTCTGTTGCGAGGGCAATCCCGGCATGGCAAGTGGCGGCATGGGCGATCTGTTATCTGGTATAATCGCCGCCCTTTTGGCTCAGGGCTGGTCCGCCACCATGGCTGCCCGGCTGGGGGCCGTGCTCCACGGAGAGGCTGCCGATCTGGCCGCCGCTGACGGAGAGCGGGGCATGCTGGCGTCCGATCTGTTGCCCTGGATCCGCAAACTGGTTAATCCCGACACCATTACAAGTTAAAGAAGAACATGGCAAAACAGTTGATGATGACACTGCCGGACGAGGCAGCAACAGTGGCTCTGGGTGGCCGTCTGGCACAGGCCTGTCAGCAGGCGACCACGGTGTTTTTGCATGGCGCCCTGGGGGCCGGTAAAACGACCCTGACCCGGGGCTGGGTACAGGGGCTGGGCCATCAGGGCAAGGTAAAGAGTCCGACTTATACCCTGGTCGAACCCTATGAGCTGGATGGCTGGCAGGTCTACCACTTCGATCTCTACCGTCTGGCCGATCCCGAAGAGCTGGAGTTCATGGGGATCCGCGACTACTTCTCTGCCAACACCCTCTGTTTGGTGGAGTGGTCCGAGAAGGGGGAGGGCTGGCTGCCGGCACCCGACCTCGAAATCACCCTCACCTATGTAGGCGAGCAGCGCGAGGCCCTGATTGAGGCACGCACTGCTATTGGCGAAGCCATTCTGGAACGGTTGTCATCTACGTGCGCTTGATCCTTCTTATTGCTTTCTCCTTGATGGCCTTACCCTCCTGGGCGAATCAGCTCAAGAGCGTGCGGATCTGGCCATCACCGGACAACACCCGGGTGGTGCTCGACATGAGCAGCGCCCCCAATTACAACTACTTCACCCTGACCGGTCCGGATCGCCTGGTGATCGACCTGAAAGGGGCGAACGTGGCCACCAACCTGGCTCGCGTCGAGAACAACAGTGAACTGGTGCGCAAGGTGCGCCAGAGCACGCCCCAGGAGAAGGGCGACCTGCGGCTGGTGCTGGACCTGAGTTCAGCCATCAAGCCGGTGGTGTTCCCGCTGGCCCCGGCCGGCCCCTATGGGCATCGGCTGGTGATCGACTTGCCCTATGAAGAGAAGCGCTCGGCCGCCGCCGTGCGATCGGCGCCGGTGGGCGGCAAGGGCAAGGGGGTGGTGATTGCCATCGACCCGGGTCATGGCGGGGAAGACCCTGGCTCCATCGGCCCGCGTCGCACCTACGAGAAGCGGGTGACCCTGGCGGTTTCCCAGAAGCTGGCGGTTCTCATCGACCGTGAGCCCGGGATGCGTGCCATCCTGACCCGCCGTGGTGACTACTTCGTCGATCTGAACAAGCGCTCCGAAATCGCCCGCAAGGCGAAGGCTGATCTGCTGGTGTCCGTTCATGCCGACAGCTTCCATAACTCCACGCCACGTGGTGCTTCCGTCTGGGTATTGTCGACCAACCGCGCCAACCGCGAGATGGGCAGCTGGCTGGAGAAGCAGGAGAAGCAGGGCGAACTGCTTGGCGGGGTCGGCAAGGTATTGGCCGAATCCGATCCCAACCCCTATCTGGCACAGACCTTCCTCGACCTCTCGATGGACAAGTCCCGTGCCGAGGGCTATGACGTCAGCCGCCAGATCCTGCGCTCGATGGGTAAGGTCGCGAGGCTGCACAAGAAGGCGCCGGAACACGCCAGCCTGGCGGTGCTCAAGGCGCCGGACATTCCCTCCGTGCTGGTGGAGACGGGGTTCATCTCCAACCACGCCGAAGAGAAGTTGCTGGCCACCTCCAGCTATCAGGATCAGCTGGCTCGCGCCATCTTCGAGGGGATCCGCAATTATTACCGCGCCCACCCGACCAAGGGGGCCATGCTGACCGGCAAGAGCGTGGCGAGCCAGCCAGCTGCGGCGCCCAGACAGGTGGCCGCGAGCAAACCGGCTCCCCAACCCCAAGTGACCAACCGGATGCCGGCGACTGTGCGTGACAGTGGTGCACCGGTCAGCAGCGTGGGCAGCGCCTCCGGCGCCGGGGTGATCAAACCCTACTCGGCGACCACCAGTGCCGGGGTCAACGACAAGTCGAAGATGATCCGCCACGTGGTCACCCGCGGCCAGAGCCTCTCTCGCCTTGCCGAACGGTACGGGGTGAGCCAGGCCCGTCTGGTGGAGATCAACAAATTGAAATCGCGGGAAATCCAGATAGGGCAGGTGCTCTACATTCCCAAAAAATAAAGCAGGAGCCAGCGATGCCAATCCGTATATTGCCTCCGATTCTGGCTAACCAGATTGCCGCAGGGGAGGTGGTGGAGCGGCCCTCTTCCGTCGTCAAGGAACTGGTGGAAAACAGCCTGGATGCGGGCGCTGACCGGGTCGAAATCGATATCGACAAGGGGGGTGCCAAGCTGATCCGCATTCGTGACAACGGCTGCGGAGTTGCCCGGGATGAACTGGTGCTGGCGCTGTCGCGCCACGCCACCTCCAAGGTCGCGACCCTGGACGATCTGGAAGGGATCAACAGCCTGGGATTTCGCGGCGAGGCGCTCGCTTCCATCAGCTCGGTTTCCCGGTTGACCTTCACCTCCCGCACAGCGGAGCAGGCCGAAGCCTGGCAAGCCCAGGCCGAGGGGCGCGAGATGAGCGTCACCGTCAAACCGGCGGCCCATCCGGTGGGTACGACAGTGGAGGTGGTGGATCTCTTCTTCAACACCCCGGCGCGGCGCAAGTTCATGCGCAGCGAAAAGACCGAGTTCGCTCATATCGACGAGCTGGTGCGCCGCATCGCGCTCTCCCGCTTCGACGTCACCCTGATCCTGCGCCACAACGGCAAGGTGGTACGCCAGTACAAGGCTGCCAATACGGTGCCGGAGCAGGAGCGCCGCCTTGCCGCCGTCTGTGGCACGCCCTTCATGCATCATGCGCTGGCGGTGGAGAGCGAACACAGCGACGTGCGACTGTGGGGCTGGCTGGCCACTCCGCAGGGGGCCAGGCCGCAAAATGATCTGCAATACACCTACGTCAATGGCCGCATGATGCGCGACAAGCTCATCAACCACGCCATCCGCCAGGCCTACGACGAGCTGTTGCCCGCCGATCGCTTCGCCGCCTATGTGCTCTATATCGAGCTGGATCCCCGCCAGGTGGACGTCAACGTCCATCCGGCCAAGCACGAGGTGCGCTTTCATCAGGCCCGTCTCATTCATGATTTCATCTTCCAGGGGCTCTTTACCGCACTGCGCCGTGAAGGGGCTGGTAGCGCCACCGATGAGCCGCTGGCCGAAACCCTGGTGGAACTGCCGGTCACTCCGCAGATCGAATATCCCGGGCAGGCGCCTCGTCCCGAATGGTATGGCGCCGAGCACAACTACCGTGCGCCGTCTCAGGTGCGAGAAGGAGGTGCGGGAAGCGCCGGCAGCTACCAGCCACCCGAGCCCCCGAGCCGCGAGGCGATGCGGGGCATGGGAGCGCTGCTCACCACCTTGCCCATCGCCGAATCGGCACAAGTTGCGACAAACGCCCCTGCTGACGCTCCCAGGCCACCCGCACAACAGGGTTGCCGGGCGCTTACTCTGGTGGAGCAGGCCTATCTGCTGATAGAGCGGGATGGCCAGCTGGCACTGTTGTCGCTGGTGCGGGCCGAACGCCTGCTGCTGCGTCACTGGCTGCTGGAGACCTGGGGCCAGGGGCTGGCGGCCCAGCCACTGTTGTTGCCGGTCTCCTTCAAGTTGCCCAAAAACCTGATGACCCTGGTGGAGGCGCAGGAGCGTTTGCTCAAACGGATGGGGCTGGAGTTGAAAAGCGGTGGGCGCGACACCATGATCCTGACTCGGGTACCCGCCTTGCTGCGTCAGACCGACCTGGTACGGCTGTTACCCGAATTGCTGCAAATCATCGAGGGTGGATCTGACAGTGATGCCGGCCAGCAGGCTGAAGTATTATGCCAATGGCTGGTGGAGCAGGGGATAAGCCGCGAGAAAGTATACGATTTTTCAACTGCCAGTCGGTTGCTGACGGAACTTGTTGCCGATCACGCTGACCAACTGGCAGACGTTCGCATGGTGCGCCCGCTCTCGCTGGCGGCCGTGCTGGAGGAGTTCAAGCATGGCGAGTGACTTGCCGACTGCAATTTTTTTGATGGGGCCGACGGCCTCCGGCAAGACGGATCTCGCCATCGAACTGTGTCAGGCGCTGCCCTGCGACATCATCAGCGTCGATTCGGCCCTGATCTATCGCGGTATGGATATCGGCACTGCCAAGCCGACCCCGGCCGAGCTGGCGCTGGCGCCTCACCGGCTGATCGACATCTTGGATCCGGCCCTGAGCTACTCGGCGGCGGATTTTTGCAAGGATGCCCTGCGGGAGATGAAGGATATCGCCGATCGCGGCCGCATTCCGCTGCTGGTGGGTGGCACCATGCTCTATTTCAAGGCGTTGCTGGAGGGGCTGTCACCCCTGCCTTCCGCCGATCCGGCCATTCGTGCCGGCATTGAAGAAGAGGCGGCCCGCCTCGGCTGGCAGGCGTTGCACGACGAGCTGGTGCGCATCGACCCGGTAGCCGGTGCCCGCATTCATCCCAACGATCCGCAGCGGCTCAGCCGGGCGCTCGAGGTCTACCGCATCAGCGGCAAGACGCTCACCGAATTGACCCAGGTACAGGGAGAGGGGTTGCCCTATCGGGTGCAACAGTTTGCCATTGCGCCGAAGGATCGTGCCGTGCTGCATCAGCGTATCGAACAGCGTTTCGACAAAATGCTGCAAGGGGGCTTCGAACAGGAGGTGAGGGCCCTGATGGCCCGCGGCGATCTGACACCGGATCTGCCCTCTATTCGCTGCGTCGGATATCGCCAAATGTGGGACTATCTGAACGGTGAGATAGAGTATGATGAGATGCGTTATCGTGGCATCGTTGCCACCCGCCAATTGGCAAAACGACAGATGACCTGGTTGCGCGGTTGGCCCGATGTGACCTGGTTGGAATCTGGTGAGTCTGGCAATCTGGAACGCGTGCTTGCTCGCGCTGGTGCGGCTTGACACTCCCTGTATAATCAGGTTGTTATATTGAGATTCGATGTTTAAAAACAACAAACTATAAGGAAAAGAAAAATGGCTAAGGGGCAATCTCTCCAAGACCCGTTTTTGAATGCGCTGCGCCGTGAGCGTATTCCTGTTTCTATCTATTTGGTGAACGGCATCAAACTGCAAGGTCAGATCGAGTCTTTCGATCAGTTTGTCATCCTGCTGAAGAACACCGTGAGCCAGATGGTTTACAAGCACGCCATCTCCACCGTGGTGCCGGCCCGTGCCGTCAACCATCACCAGCCTGCTCCCAACGGCGGTGCTGATGAACAGGGTGACGCCGAGGCGTGATATCCCGGGACGAGTCCACTCGTCAACTCAGATTCATCATGATTCCTGTTAAGGAGCAAGCGCTTGTTTGACCGTTATGAAGCTGGCGAACAGGCCGTTCTGGTGCATGTCAACTTCAGTGATGAGGGCGAACGGGAGGATCTGGAAGAGCTCAAGATGCTGGTGAGCTCTGCCGGAGTCAATGCACTGGCGGTGATAACCACCAGCCGCAGTGCCCCAAGCGCCAAATTTTTTGTCGGCAGTGGCAAGGCTGAAGAGATCGCGTCCCAGGTCCAGATGCTGGACGCCGACGTGGTGATCTTCAACCATGCCCTGACTCCTGCCCAGGAGCGCAACCTGGAGCGTCTGTTCCAGTGCCGGGTGGTGGATAGAACCGGCCTGATCCTCGATATCTTTGCCCAGCGGGCCCGAACCCACGAAGGTAAACTGCAGGTCGAACTGGCCCAGTTGCGCCATCTTTCTACTCGCCTGGTGCGAGGCTGGACCCACCTTGAGCGTCAAAAAGGGGGGATCGGTCTGCGCGGTCCGGGGGAAACCCAGCTTGAAACCGACCGACGCCTGCTGCGTGAACGCATCAAGGCGATTTTGCGTCGGCTTGAAAAGGTAGCCAAGCAGCGGGAACAGGGGCGCCGCGCCCGCAATCGCAATGAAGTACCGACAGTATCCCTGGTTGGTTATACCAACGCCGGAAAGTCTACTTTGTTCAACCAACTTACAGCTGCCAGCGTGTATGCTGCCGACCAACTGTTCGCAACCCTGGATCCCACCCTGCGTAAACTGGTGATCCGGGATGTGGGTGATGTGATTTTGGCAGATACTGTTGGATTTATTCGGCACTTGCCCCATGATCTGGTCGCTGCCTTCAAGGCAACCTTGCAGGAGACCCGCGAAGCGGATCTGTTGCTGCATGTGGTGGACTGTGCCGATGAGCAGATGCAGGAGAATATCGGCTCCGTGCAGCTGGTGCTGGCCGAGATCGAAGCAGACGACCGTCCCCAACTGATGATCTGCAACAAGATCGACAAGCTGGCGGACCGTCCGGCTGGCCTGGAGCGGGATGAAGAAGGACGCCCGTTGCGCGTCTGGCTGTCTGCCCAAACCGGTGAAGGGTGTGAATATCTGTTTCAGGCCCTGACCGAGCTGCTGGCTGGCTCCATGGTGCATCACACCCTGCAGTTGCCGCCTTCTGCCGCGAGATTGCGCAGTGCGCTCTATCAGTTGAAAGGGATTGAGCAGGAAGGTTTTAGCGAGGAGGGGGATTTTGTGCTGGAAGTCCGCTTGCAAGTGGCCGACTGGAACCGCCTCGTGAAACAGGAAGGTGAGAGTTTACAACGCTTTATCAGACATTGATTCGTCGGTGAATGCTGACAGGCTTCATCAACGATGAGGGTTCGATAGAGATGATATCCATCCGCAAGTATTAATGGAGACGCTGATGGCTTGGAATGAGCCTGGTAACAACGGCAAAGACCGTGACCCTTGGGGGAACAACGGCAAGAATCAGGGGCCCCCTGATCTGGATGAAATGCTGCGCAAGGTGAGTCGCCGTTTCGGTGGCCTGCTGGGTGGCGGCAAGTCTGGCGGCGATGTGGGCCGCTTTGGTATTTCCATCGCGCTGGTGGTCGCCGTGGTGGTGTGGGTCGTCAGCGGCTTCTACACCATTCGTGAAGCCGAGCGCGGTGCCGTGCTGCGCTTTGGCAAGTTTTCCCACATTGTCGAGCCGGGCCTGCGCTGGAAGCCGACCTTTATCGATCAGGTGATCCCGGTGGACGTCGAGTCCGTTCGCTCCCTGCCGGCTTCCGGTTTCATGCTGACCCAGGATGAGAACGTGGTGCGGGTCGAGATGGACGTGCAATACCGTGTCGTCAATCCCGAGCAGTACCTGTTCAGTGTGACCAATGCCGACGAGAGCCTGAGCCAGGCGACCGACAGCGCCCTGCGCTACGTGGTGGGCCACACCAAGATGGATGACGTACTGACCACTGGTCGGGAAAAGGTCCGTCAGGAAACCTGGGAAGTGATCGATGGCATCATCGAGCCCTACCAGATGGGTCTGCAGATCGTGGACGTCAACTTCCTGCCGGCTCGTCCGCCGGAAGAGGTGAAGGATGCGTTTGATGACGCTATCGCCGCCCAGGAAGATGAACAGCGCTTCATCCGTGAAGCGGAAGCCTATGCCCGTGAAGTGGAACCCAAGGCCCGTGGCCAGGTGAAGCGTCTGGAGCAGGAGGCCGAAGCCTACAAGTCCCAGATTGTGCTGAAGGCCCAGGGTGAGGTTGCTCGCTTCAACGAGCTGCTGCCCCAGTATCAGGCTGCGCCCGAACTGACCCGTAACCGTATCTATCTGGAAACCATGGAAGAGCTGTACCAGCAAGCCAACAAGGTGCTGGTCGACATGCCTGCTGGCAACAACAGCATGATCTATCTGCCGCTCGACAAGCTGTCTGGCAAGCCGAACGTAGCCCAGCCACAGCGCTCGACCGTGGCACCGACCGTAGAGCCGGCGCCGGTTTCCAACGAGGGGAGCAACTCCACTCCAATGCCGCTGCGTAGCGGTGACCGCTTCAGCTCAGGGAGAAACTGATAGATGAAAAAGCTAGCTATTGGTGCAATCGCTGTCGCGGCCATGGTCTGCTTCTCCTCTGTCTTTATCGTTGATGAAGGTCAGAAGGGGATCGTGGTGCAGTTTGGCAAGGTGAAGCGGGTTGATTCCGGCGAGCCGCGCCTCTATGAGCCGGGCCTGCATTTCAAGGTGCCGCTCATCGACCAGGTTCGCAAGATGGATGCCCGTATCCAGACCATCGACAGCCAGGCCGACCGCTTCGTCACCTCCGAGAAGAAAGACCTCATCATCGACTCCTACGTGAAGTGGAAGATCGAGGACTTCTCCAAGTACTACTTGGCGACCGGTGGTGGCAACAAACTGCAGGCCGAAGACCTGCTCAAGCGCAAGATCAACAACGGTCTGCGTTCCGAGATCGGTAACCGCACCATCAAGGATATCGTCTCCGGCGAGCGTAGTACCGTGATGGAAGATGCCCTGAAGAAGATGGCGCGCTCCTCCGAGCTCGGCATCAAGGTAGTGGATGTGCGGATCAAGCAGATCAACCTGCCGGTGGAAGTCTCCAACTCCATCTATCAGCGGATGCGCGCCGAGCGTACCGCGGTGGCCCGTGAGCATCGCTCCCAGGGTCGCGAGAAGGCAGAGATCCTGCGTGCCGACATCGACCGCAAGGTGACCGTGATGATCGCCGATGCCGAGAGTAATGCCCGTCAGCTGCGTGGTGAAGGGGATGCCGAGGCCGCCAAGATCTATGCCGACAGCTACAAGAAAGACCCCGAGTTTTTCAGCTTCGTGCGCAGTATGGAGGCCTATCGCAAGAGCTTCTCCGGTGGCAATGAGCTGATGGTGCTCAAGCCGGACAGCGAGTTCTTCCGTTACCTCAAGTCGCCGAACGGCAGCAAGTAAGCCGTTGGGAAAAGTAGTTGCAAAGGGTCTGCATTGTCAGACCCTTTTCTTTTTCTTGGGTGCCGGCCACAGTGGTGGCGGCAGAAGAGGGGAGCAGAAGGGAACAAGATGCTGACATCTGTACTGATGGGATTGGGCTTGTTGCTGCTGTTTGAAGGACTGGGTCCGCTTTTGATGCCAAGAGCCTGGCAGCAGATGCTGCGCCTGCTGAGCGAGCAGCCACCCGAGCAGTTGCGCCGCATCGGCGGCTCTCTGGTGGTGGCCGGAGGCGTGATCCTCTGGATGCTTGCACGTTAAGCCAACCGGTGTGAATCCGAAGATAAAAAAAGAGGCCGTTCGGCCTCTTTTCGTGTGTGGTTGAGCCTTGACTCAGGCGCTGCGCTGCACTGCCATATGTGCCAGAGTCTCCAGCGCCTGCTTGTGCTGGGAGTCCGGCAGAATGGCGAGGGCGGCGATGGCTTTGTCGGCCTCCTCGCGAGCTCGCATGCGGGAGTATTCCAGAGCGCCGGTGCGCTCAAGGATGGCCAGGATCTGATCGAGATGCTCCATGCCGTTGCGGTGCTCAATGGCATCGCGTACCAGCTGGCGCTCTTGCGGCGTACCTACTTCCATGGCCCGCAACAGCGGCAGGGTAGGTTTGCCTTCGGCCAGATCGTCCCCCACGTTTTTGCCCATGTCGTCGCTCTGGGAGCAGTAGTCCATCACATCGTCGATGATCTGGAAGGCGGTACCCAGATACATACCGTAGTCGGTCATGGCTTGCTCGACCGGCTCAGGCTGATGGGTCAGCACGGCGGCGAGGCGAGTGGCGGCCTCAAACAGCTTGGCGGTCTTGCAATAGATGACCGTCATGTAGCTCTCTTCGGTGGTGTCGGGATCGTTGCAGTTCATCAGCTGCAACACTTCCCCTTCGGCGATGGTGTTGGTGGCATCCGACAGGATTTCCATCACCCTCAGGTTGGAGAGCTCGCTCATCATCTGGAAGGAGCGACTGTAGAGGTAGTCGCCCACCAGGACGCTTGCAGCATTGCCAAACAGGGCGTTGGCGGTTTCCCGGCCGCGGCGCAGATCGGATTCGTCGACCACGTCGTCGTGCAGCAGGGTAGAGGTGTGAATGAATTCGATGATGGCGGCCAGCTTCAGGTGATCTTCACCCTCGTAGCCCAGCGCACGGGCTGCCATGACGGTCAGCATGGGGCGCATCCGTTTGCCGCCGGCGCTGACAATATAGAAACCCAGCTGATTGATCAGACTAACGTCGGACTGAAGTCGAGCCAGGATCAGTTCATTGACCGCCGTCATGTCGGCGGCACAGAGCGCACGGATAGTCTGTTGGTCCATAAGTCTCGTAACGTGACGGCAGCAATAACTGCGATTTTTAGTAATGGCGGGGATTCTACACGATTTCACAATGGGTTACAGTTAAGCGTTTATCCACGGCGGCAGATATGCGCACAAAATAAACTTTTTGCTAAATTGGCCTTGCCTGAGCAGATCGATTTGCGTAGAATGCCCGCCCATTGTTATAGGTTTTTGCGCATGTCTGGCCTTGAGCAAAAGACATGCCTTTACGGAGTTAATCAAATGTACGCGGTATTCCAAAGCGGCGGAAAACAACACCGTGTGGCCGAAGGTCAAATCGTTCGTCTGGAAAAGCTGAACGTTGAGACTGGCGCTACCATCGACTTCAACGAAGTGCTGATGGTTGCTGCAGGCGACACTTTTAAAGTAGGTGCTCCTTTCGTTGAAGGTGGCAAGGTTGTAGCTGAAGTTGTGGCTCACGGCCGTGGCGAGAAAGTGACTATCGTCAAGTTCCGTCGTCGTAAGCACCACCGTAAGCAAGCGGGCCACCGTCAGTGGTTCACTGAAGTCAAAATCACTGGCATCAGCGCTTAATTAGAGGAGTCCGATAGATGGCACACAAAAAAGCTGGCGGTTCATCCCGCAACGGTCGCGATTCTGAAGCTAAACGCCTGGGCGTGAAGCGTTTCGGCGGCGAAACAGTTCTGGCTGGCAGCATCATCGTTCGTCAGCGCGGCACCAAGTTCCACGCTGGTGAGAACGTTGGTCTGGGCAAGGACCACACCCTGTTCGCTACCGCGAACGGCAAGGTGCAGTTCGAAGTCAAAGGTCCGCTGAACCGTAAGTACGTTAGCATCGTTGCTGAGTAATTACGGACCGCAAGGATCCGAAGCCCCGCCAACAGGCGGGGCTTTTGTTTTTCTGACGTCTTTTTGATGTTTTTGACGAAAAAACGGAACGCAGCCGACCCCGGTTCTGCAGGGCATGATTGGCAAGATGCGTATCGCCCGCAGGGGTCTGTACCACTATAATTGCGTATCGGTTTTTCGAATTAAGGTGACGGTTACCTATGAAGTTTGTTGATGAAGTCCAGATTCGAGTCGATGCCGGTGACGGTGGTAACGGTTGTGTAAGCTTTCGCCGTGAAAAATACATCCCGAACGGTGGCCCGGATGGTGGTGACGGTGGTGATGGTGGCGACGTTTACCTGATCGCCGACGAGAACCTCAACACCCTGATCGACTATCGCTTCGAGCGTTTCCATGCCGCCGAGCGTGGCGAGAATGGCCAGAGCGCCAACTGTACTGGTCGCCGCGGCAAGGACAAGATCCTGCGCGTGCCGGTCGGTACCCGCGCTACCGACGAAGACACCGGCGAGCTGCTGGGTGATCTGACTCACCACGAGCAGAAGCTGCTGGTCGCCAAGGGCGGTTTCCACGGTCTTGGCAACACCCGTTTCAAGAGCTCGGTCAACCGTGCGCCGCGCCAGAAGAGCAACGGCACCCCGGGTGAAGTGCGCACCCTGAAGTTGGAGCTGCTGCTGCTGGCCGACGTCGGCATGCTGGGTCTGCCAAATGCCGGTAAATCCACCTTTATCCGCGCCGTTTCCGCCGCTCGTCCGAAAGTGGCCGACTACCCCTTCACCACCCTGGTGCCAAACCTGGGCGTGGTGCGTGGCGAGAACTCCCGTTCCTTCGTGATTGCCGACATTCCGGGCCTCATCGAAGGGGCTGCCGAAGGTGCTGGCCTCGGTATCCGCTTCCTCAAGCACCTCGAGCGTTGCCGCGTGCTGATCCACCTGGTGGATATCTGCCCCATCGATGGTTCCGATCCGGCTGAAAATGCCGTGACCATAGTCCGCGAGCTTGAGAAATACAGCCCCGAGCTGGCGAGCAAGCCGCGTTGGCTGGTGTTCAACAAGATGGACCTGATCCTGGAAGAAGAGGCTCAGGAGGTGATGGATCGGGTCAAGGCTGCCCTGAACCATGAAGGGCCCGTCTACGCCATCACCGCCATCAGCAAGGAAGGGACCAAGAAGGTCTGCTACGACATCCTGGATCTGCTGGACACCATGCCCCGTCAGCTGGAAGCCGATGCGAAAGAAGCCATCGAGAAGGTTGAGTTCAAGTGGGATGACTACCACAAGAACCAGCTGGCCAAGGCCGAAGCCGAGGCGCTGGCCGCGTCCATGGCCTTCGACGAAGGGCTCGACGATGATGACTGGGATGAAGATGATGACGATGGCGTCGAAGTCATTTATGTCCGTGACTGAATCCCGTCACTGGCATTGAAAACCGGAGCCTGCCAAGGCTCCGGTTTTTTTATGCCTGTCAGTCGGATTCAATAGATATATTTGTGATGCTGCTTATTGCCTGTGATGGCCAACCGATTATACTGCCCACCTGAATTAACACTAATGAAACAATCTGCTAGCGATGTCGAATGAATCGATATGCGCTTCTGTAACGGGTTGTTTTGATGGATGGTTTTCCTGTAAAAATATTTATGCGCAGATTTATCCATAAAAAGGTTGTTTGTGCATTTTTTTAGAGTATTCTTGCGCCCGTTTTGCCGGGTTATGCGTGAGTATGCAGGTTGACCAGGCTAAGGAAAGTAACGTTAAGGTTGTCACATCATGTTGGAAAAGAGTCTGGAAGCACCGGCGGTCAACACCCGCCGCAACTTGTTGATGTTTTTGATCCCGTCCCTCATCGGGATCCTGCTGTTCATGACGCCGGTCGTCTATGAAGGTAATGTCACCATCCCGGTCGCCGTGCTGGCGAAGCTGGTTCAGCTGGTCTTTGCCGACTATCTGGTCGCCATGGTCAGCGCCGTGATCACCACCACTATGCTGATGACGATCATCGCCTGGTTGTTCAAACCGGCCATCCTGGTTCGTCGTCCTTTCCTCAACAGTCTGTTCAATGTCTCCCCCTTCTGGGCCTGCGTGCGGGTGCTGGGCGGCATCTTCGTCTTGCTGACTTTCTTCCAGATGGGGCCTGAGGTGCTCTACTCGGGCGCCACCGGCGGGCTGGTGTTGCACGATCTGCTGCCGGTACTGTTCTCCGTATTCATCTTTGCCGGCCTGCTGCTGCCCCTGCTGCTCGATTTCGGTCTGCTGGAGTTCGTCGGTACCATGATGACCCGCATCATGCGTCCCGTGTTCCGTCTGCCGGGTCGCTCCGCCGTGGACTGCTTCGCCTCCTGGCTGGGGGACGGCAGCGTCGGCATTCTGCTGACCAGCAAGCAGTATGAAGGCAAGTTCTATACCCAGCGTGAAGCGGCCGTGATCGGCACCACCTTCTCTGCGGTTTCCATCACTTTCTGCCTGGTGGTGATCTCCCAGGTGAAGCTGGAGCACATGTTCGTGCCCTTCTACCTGACCGTCTGCCTGGCCGGCGTGGTGGCCGCCATCGTGGTGCCGCGTCTGCCGCCGCTCTCCTGGAAGAAGGATGTCTACGCCGATGGCACTCCCCTGTGCCGCAAGCAGGAGGTGGTACCGCATCGTCACAGTGTGCTGAGCTACGGTTACGAGCGGGCGCTGACCAAGGCCGAGAGCGTGAGCGACCTCGGTGCCGTAGCGCGGGAAGGGGTGAAGAATGCACTGGATATGGTGTTTGGCGTGCTGCCCGTGGTGATGGCCATCGGTACCTGTGCCCTGATGCTGGCCGAGCACACTCCCATCTTCAACTGGCTGGGGGCTCCCTTTGTTCCCTTGCTGGAGTTGCTGCAACTGCCGGAGGCCGAGGCGGCCTCCAAGACCATCATGGTTGGCTTTGCCGACATGTTCATCCCGGCGGTGCTGGCTTCCACCATCGAAAGCGAGATGACCCGCTTCGTCATCGCCGCCATGTCTGTGACCCAGCTCATCTATATGTCGGAAGTGGGCGCTCTGCTGCTGGGCAGCAAGATCCCGGTCAAGTTGTGGGAGTTGTTCGTCATCTTCCTGCTGCGCACCCTGGTGACCCTGCCGGTCATCGCCGGTGTGGCGCACCTGCTGTTCTAAAATAGCCATTGCGGACTAAAAACGGTCAACTTCGGTTGGCCGTTTTTTTATGGTCAACATTAGACCAAAGTGAATCTTCTCAAGAATTGGTAGTTACATTAATGTAACAAATTGAACCCGTGCCAGCCGAGCAGTAGGCAATTCCAACCCATGTGGCCAGGAGTCACCCATGACCTCACTGCTCAGCTACCGGACCGGTCCCTGTGACCAACCTCTGCTATCCCAGACCATTGGCACTTATCTGCAAGAGATAGCCGAACGCTTTCCCGACCGCCCCGCCGTGGTGGTGCGCCACCAGCAGATCCGCTGGAGCTACCGCGAATATCTGGCCCGGATCGACAGACTGGCAAAGGGGTTGCTCGCACTCGGGATCAAGCCGGGTGACAGGGTCGGCATCTGGTCACCGAACAACATAGAGTGGTGCCTGGTGCAGTTTGCCACCGCTCGCATCGGCGCCATCATGGTTTGCATCAATCCCGCCTATCGCAGTTACGAGCTGGAGTTTGCCATCAACAACGTGGGTTGCCGTGCCCTCATCTGTGCCAGCGCCTTCAAGGGAAGCGATTACCTCGCCATGTTGAACGAGTTGGCCCCCGAACTGGCCGGCAGTACGCCGGGACGGCTCGCCGCCGCCCGTCTGCCAACCCTGGAGATGGTGATCCGGCTCGGGGAAGAGATGACCCCCGGCATGCTGAATTTTGATGCCGTGCAGGCCTTGGGGGAGGGAGTGGATCCCGCCGTGCTGGTCCGGGTGGGTGCCAGCCTCAAGCCGGAGGATGCCATCAATATCCAGTTCACCTCGGGCACCACGGGCAATCCCAAGGGAGCCACCTTGAGCCATCGCAACATTCTCAACAATGCGCGACTGGTGGCGAGCGGCATGGCGTTCAGCGAGCAGGACAAGCTTTGTATCCCGGTGCCGCTCTACCACTGCTTTGGCATGGTGCTTGGCAACCTGGTCTGCATCAGCGTGGGGGCCTGCGCCCTGTTTCCGTCGGAGGCCTTCGACCCGGTGGCAACCCTGCAGATGGTGAGTGAGGAGCGTTGCACCGCCCTGCATGGGGTGCCAACCATGTTCATTGCCGAGCTGGAGCTACCACAGTTCGCCAGCTTCGATCTCTCCTCCCTGCGCACCGGCATCATGGCCGGGGCCATCTGCCCCGAACCTCTAATGCGCAAGGTTCAGAGTCTGATGCACATGACCGAGGTAACCATTGCCTACGGTCAGACCGAGTGCAGTCCGATCAATCACATGACCGCCATCGATGCGCCGCTGGACAAGCGGGTGACCACGGTGGGCCGTGCCCTCGCCCACACCGAGATCAAGCTGGTCGATGCGAGCGGCGAGACGGTCCCCATCGGTGAGAAGGGAGAGATCTGCTGTCGCGGCCATGGGGTGATGCAGGGCTATTGGCAGGATCCGGCCAAGACGGCACAGACCATAGATGATGATGGCTGGCTCCACTCCGGGGACATCGGCATCATGGATGAAGAGGGGTATGTCCAGATCGTTGGGCGCATCAAGGATCTGATCATCCGTGGTGGTGAGAACATCTATCCACGGGAGATCGAGGAGCGCCTCTACGAACACCCGGCTGTGCAGGATGCGGCCGTGTTTGGCGTTGACAGCGAACGCTACGGCGAGGAGGTATGTGCCTGGGTCAAGCTCAGGCCGGATCTGGTGGCGAGCGAGGAGGAGATCAAGCAGTTCCTGTCGGCCCGCATCGCCTATTTCAAGGTGCCGCGCTATATCCGTTTCGTGGAGGAGTACCCCATGACGGTGACCGGCAAGCTGCAGAAATTCAGGATGCGGGAGATGATGACGGCCGAACTGACTCGCCAGTATGTCGAGGCTGGCGGCTGATTCGATCTGCCAAGAGAAGCAGGGGCCCGCGGGCCCCTTTTCAATGTCGTGGTGGCAACTAGCTGGCCAGCAGTATCTCCTGATCCACTTCGTCCAGCTGTTCCGGGGTCAGGAAGCGCTTGGCATAGTCGCGCCAGATACCGCTGCTGACGAACAGGGTAAACAGGGCCGGATCGATATGCTGTTCTCGCACCATGTTCTGCATGATGGCCAGGGACTGGGAGACCGTCTTGCCCGATTTGTAGGGGCGATCGCTTGCGGTCAGCGCCTCGAAGATGTCGGCGATGGCCATGATGCGGGCTGGGATGCTCATCTGTTCCCCCAGCAACTGGCGCGGGTATCCCTTGCCATCCATCCGCTCATGATGGCCGCCGGCAATTTCCGGTACGCTGCGCAGATGGCGCGGGAAGGGGAGGTGCTCCAGCATGCGGATGGTCTGGATGATGTGCTCGTTGATCTTGTAGCGTTCCTCCTCGGTGAGGGTGCCGCGGCCGATGGCCAGGTTGTAGCGCTCCCCGCGGTTGTAGAGATGTTTGGGCACCTTGACCTTGAACCCCCAGGGATTGCCATCGTCAAACCTGTCCTGCTGGGGCCGCGGAATAAGATGGGAGGGTTTGTCGGCCAGCAGCTGCTCAACACAGGGCAGGGTCGACGCCGGCTCGCTTTGATGCAATTTGAGCTCCTCGCGGCTGATGCCGAGCCGATCGTCCAGGGTGCGCAGCCAGGTGCGGCTGGCGATGGCGTCGAGCCGTTCAATCTTCTCGGGGGCCATCCACTCGCCACCCAGATTGCATTCGGCCACGAAAGCAAACTCCTCGTCCAGTTCCGACCAATGCGGAGCCACCGCTTCACGGCAGGCGATCCGCTCTGACTCTGGCAGCCTGGCACAGAGGGCCTCAATATAGGCATCGCGCTTGAGTACCTCGAAACGGGTGCGTATCTCGTGGATCCGGTCGTAGATGGTCTCCAGCTTGGTGGCCTTGTCGACCACGAACTCCGGGGTGGTGACCTTGCCGCAATCGTGCAGCCAGCTTGCGATATGGATGGCTTCCCACTCCTCCTCATTGAGCCTGAAATCGGCAAACGGGCCCTGTCGCTGGGCGCAGGCCGCCTCGGTCAGCATCTTGGTCAGCTCGGGCACGCGTTGGCAGTGACCACCGGTATAGGGGCTCTTGGCGTCGATGGCGCCCGCCATCAGCTCGATGAAGGACTCCAGAAGTTGCTTCTGCTCTTCCAGCAGGCGCTGGTTCTCGATGGCGGAGGCGGAAGTCCCCGCCAGCGCTTCGATCAGGCTGATCCGCGAGACCAGTTCCCGTGGCGAGCACTCGGGCAGGATCAGAAACAGGTAACCGATCAACTCCTGGCGGTGATTGCGCAGGGGCTCGGCGACCAGTTCACTGGGGCCGGGGAAGGAGCCCCAGCTGCTCATGTATTGCTGCCAGCCCGCTTGGTCGATGCTGACGGAGAGCCGGTTGGCGGCGACCTGAGTCCCGAACAGTGCCGGTTGCCAGGGTACCTGTTCGATCGGCAAATCGCCCTGTAACCAGCGTGCATTGACCGCCACCATCTGTTGATCTTGCGCCAGATAGAGGCCGCCTCCCGTAGCCTGTACCGCTGACGTGGTCTCGTGCAGGATGCGGCTGATCAGGGAGTCGAAGCGATGTTCGGCAGCCAGTGCCCGACCCATGTTCATGAAGTTGCCCAGGGTCAGGCGCATGCCGGACATGGTACGGGCCAGATCATCGATCTCGCGGATCGCTGATTCAGGTTCCTTACTGGCCGTAAAATCGAAATGCTGGATCCGCTCCGCCTCCCGGGTCAAAGCCTGCAGCGGGGTGGCGGTGCGGCGGGATACCCACCAGATCACCGGTAACAGCAACAGCAAACCGATCAGGGTGCGGGCCAGATTGACCAGTGCCGCGTCGCGCGCCTGCTGGTAGAGCACATCGGTCGAGACCAGCAGGGCAATATAGAAAGGCGAGCCCTCGCCGAGGGGGGCGAGGTTGGCCAGCCAGCTGTTGCCGTCAGGCAGGCTGATATCCAGCTCCACCGGGGTGTCCAGTAACCCGGGCTCACCGGTGATCTGCTGCTGTAACCGGGCCAGGGCGGGGTGAGCGAGGGCCGACAGCATGGGCAGCTGCTTCAACTGTTCGAAGCTGGGTAGATCCTTGGGATCGGCGGCCAGCAGGGTAGCATGGTCATCAAACAGAACCACCTGGCTCTGTTGTGGCAGGCGCAGCTCACCGATGAGGGCCGACAGTCCCTCGACGCTGGTATCGAGCCCAAGCACGGCGCGTTTGTCCTTGCTTTCCACCGCCAGGGTCATTCCGGGTTCCTTGGTGGTGAAAAAAAGATAGGGGTGGGTGACGGCAATGCCTGGATGGCGACGCGCCTGCTTGTACCAGTCACGGCTGCGGGGATCGTACTGGTATTGCGGCATAGCCCGGCGTTCGAGCAGCGTCAGATGCTGGTCAAAGTAGAGAAATTCCCCCTTGCCCTGATGCAGGCTCTGCACCATCAGGGTGCTGGCGAGGGGAACATTTTCCAGCTGCGTTCTGGCCCGACTGGTCAGCTTGCGTACCAGAAAAAAATCGCCGTTTTCATAGCCTGCGTAGACGGCACCATAGCTGGCGCTGTTTGCTAGCACCTCGATCAACTGCGGCAGGTAACCGAGCCGTTCATCCAGGCTCTCCATGCCCGCCAGCCGGCCAGTACGCAGCAGGCTGAGGGACATGCGAGCGGGACGTTCGTTCAACTGCAAGGCCAGGGCAAGCTGCTCCCGGTATTGCAAAAAATTCTGTCGCTCATGCTCGAGCCCTTGCTGGGTATCCTGCTGGAACTGGAGCGTGATAAGCGCCCCTCCCAGAAAGGTAAACAGCAAGATAAAGAGGGTGGCGATATGAACATAGAAGGGTTTACGACCAGGCCTGGCTGTTGTCATGGACACATCCTTGTCACACGTGCAGTTGCAGAAAAGATCAGTCAGCAGTGTGGCAATAAAATGACTAAAAAAACAGCGATGCTTTCAACCTATTCATCATTAGTCGCAGCATCCGCTTTAGGTGGATGTCCTGGCTCTTGTTCGACATCTGACAGAAACCGGTTTGTAAGGTGATTCATTCAGGTATCTCATGCTACATTGCCCCACTTGTTACTGGTCTGTGAATCAATGGAGTGACTCATGTCTGCCATCCCCTATTCCGTCCTCGATCTGGTGCCGGTTCCTGAAGGCTCCCAGCCGGCCGAGTCGTTCCACCGCTCGCGCGATCTGGCGCAACATGCCGAGCGCTGGGGTTACCACCGCTACTGGCTGGCCGAGCATCACAACATGCCGGGCATCGCCAGTGCCGCCACTGCGGTGCTGATCGGCCATCTGGCAGGAGCGACCCGCACCCTGAGGATAGGGGCGGGTGGCATCATGCTGCCGAATCACTCGCCGCTGGTGATCGCCGAGCAGTTTGGCACGCTCGCCTCCCTCTATCCGGATCGAATCGATCTGGGCCTTGGGCGCGCACCGGGCACCGATCAGCGCACCATGCAGGCACTGCGCCGCCAGCGCATCGGGGAAGTGGATGATTTTCCGGCAGATGTGCGCGAGCTGATGGACTATTTTGGCGATGAGGCGGGAGCGGTGCAGGCGGTACCTGGCCAGGGACTGCATCTGCCGGTCTGGTTGCTGGGCTCGAGTCTCTACAGTGCCCAGCTGGCGGCGGCCATGGGGTTGCCGTTTGGTTTTGCCTCTCACTTCGCCCCCGCGTTACTGCTGCAGGCGCTGGAGATTTACCGCACCCAGTATCGCCCTTCGGCTCGCTGGCCCAAGCCCTATGCGGTGGTGTGCGTCAACATGATCGCCGCCGACAGCGAGCGGGAGGCCCGTTTCCAGTTCACTACGGTGCAGCAACAGTTCCTGCGCCTCTATCGCGGTGATGCCGGCAAGTTGCCCGCCCCTGTTCAGTCACTGGGTGACACCTGGTCCCCCCGCGAGCTGATGGCCATGGAACAGACCCTGGCCCGCTCCCTGGTAGGGGATCAGGAACAGGTGCGTCATGGTCTCAAGTCGCTGCTGGTGGAAACCCGGGCCGACGAGCTGATGTTCAACGGCCCTATCGTCGATCATCAGGCGCGGTTGCGCTCCTTCGAGATCGCCGCCGAGTTGATGAAGAGTCTGTAAACCAGGCAGTTTGCGGCTGGTGCTTGTCAGCCGCAGGCGACACCTGTTTCCATGGCCTGTAGTTAACATTATGATTTTAAAAGATTGTCAGGTTTATGTCGGCTTGCTGTCGTCTCACCTTGCTCAAAGCTGACCCTATGCTGGCCCCGTCAATTACCACAAGGAGTGCAAGATGATCGTCAGGAAGTTGAGATTGCAGCGGGGCTGGTCACAGGAGCAGTTGGCGACCTTCTCCGGCTTGAGTGTCCGCACCATCCAGCGGATTGAGCAAGGGCAGCAGCCCGGACTGGAATCCCTCAAGGCCCTGGCCGCCGTCTTTGAACTCGATGTGGCTCAACTGGATGGAGTACAGCAACAGGAGCGCGAGATGAAAGGCAGCGAGACGAGGGAACGGGATTGGGGGCAGGTATCGGCCGAGGAGCGGGCGGCGATGAGCTATGTGGAGGATCTCAGAGGCTTCTACTACCACATCGCCAGCTATCTGGTGGTGATCGGCGGGCTGTTTGTCATCAACTACCTGAGCAATCCGGATTATATCTGGGCCTGGTGGGCGGCGCTGGGCTGGGGGCTGGGACTGATCTCTCACGCCATCAACCTGTTCCAGCCCTTCAAGTTGTTCGGCCCGGAGTGGGAGCGGCGCCAGATAGAGAAACGGCTGGGGCGCAAGTTGTAACCCGCCTGACAATAAAAAGCCCGACTATCAGTCGGGCTTTTTCATGCAGCCAGTATGGGCTGCGATCAGCTCGCATGCACCGGGCAGGGGGTAGCGATCAGGGCATCATCCTCGTAGCGCCACAGGGTGAGGCTGTTGCCCCAGACGCAGCCAGTATCCAGCGCCTTGATATCCTGCTTGTCGGTCTTGCCCATCAGGGCTGCCCAGTGGCCGAACACCAGGATGGGATCATCCACATGGTGCTCGCGCTGCTCGAACCAGGGGCGCAGGCCCGGGGTCGATTCGCTGGGACCCTTCTTGCATTTGAAGTCGAGCCGGCCGTCGAAGTAGCAAAAGCGCATCCGGGTGAAGGTGTTGATGATGTAGCGGTAGCGGTCGATCCCGACCAGATCGTCCCGCCAGCAGTCTGGCTGGTCGCCATACATGTTGTGCAGCAGCCAGCTGTACTGGTCACCGCGCAGCAGGCTCTCCACCTCGCGGGCACAGTTGCGGGCGGTGCGGGCATCCCAGGCCGGCGAGATGCCGGCATGCACCATCATGATCGGCAGATCTGGGTGTTCCGCCAGGAGCGGCCGGTGGCGCAGCCACTCCAGCAGTTCGTCCCGATCCGGCGCCTCCATCAGGCTCTGCAACCGGTCTCTTTTCTTGAGCGGTGCGACGCCGTTGGCGACAGCCAGCAGGTGCAGATCGTGGTTGCCGAGCACGGTGACGGCGCGGTTGCCCAGTCCCTTGACGAAGCGCAGGGTGTTGAGGGAGTCGGGGCCGCGGGCGACCAGGTCGCCACAGAGCCAGAGTACGTCATGCGCGGGATCGAACTCGGCCAGATCCAGCAGACGGCGCAAGTCGTCGTAGCAGCCCTGGATATCGCCGACAAAACAGTTCGCCATGAAACCTCAGTTGATAATATTGGGGATGGCCAGCGTGAAGGGGGCGATGGGCGCCTCAAATTGCTGACCAGAGCCATCTTGCAGGGTATAACGTCCTTCCATCACCCCGAGCGGGGTCGCCAGCGGGACGCCGCTCTGGTAGCGGTAGGTCTCCCCTTCGGCGATCACGGGTTGTTCCCCCACCACGCCCGGACCTTCGACTTCCAGCATCTTGCCATTGGCATCCGTAATGAGCCAACGCCGGTGCAGCAATTGCACCGGGCCGGGACCCAGATTCTCGATTTCAATGAGATAGTGAAACTGATATGGGTCTTTGGAGTCCGCCACATAACTGGGGTAGGGGCGGATCACAATGCGCGGGGTGGTCACGGGATCAGGCCTTTGGCTGATCCGCCAGCCAGTTGGCGATCATGACAAATTGCTCCAGGGTGAGGTTCTCGGGGCGCAGGTTGCCATCGATGCCAAGCTCGGTCAGCTGGGCGTCGGTGATGAAGTTGGAGAAGCTGTTGCGAATGGTCTTGCGACGCTGGCCGAAGCCCTCGGTGCAGACGCGATTCAGGCAACGGATATCCTTGGCGACGATGGTCGGGTTCTTGTGCGGCACCAGACGCACCACGGCGGAGTCCACCTTGGGGGCCGGCTTGAAGGCGCCCGGGCCCACTTCCAGCACCGGGATGACCTGGCAGTAGTACTGGGTCATCACGCTCAAACGGCCATAGGCCTTGCTGCCGGGACCGGCGGCCAGACGCAGTACCACTTCCTTTTGCAGCATGAAGTGCATGTCCTCCACCCGATCGGCGAACTCGCACAGGTGGAAGATGAGCGGGGTGGAGATGTTGTAGGGCAGGTTGCCAAAGATGCGCAGCGGCCCCTTGCCTTCTCCCATCAGGGTGCTGAAGTCAAAACGCATGGCGTCGGCTTCGATGACGGTGAGCTTGTCCTTCAGTGTCGGGTGCTCGCGCAGGCGGGCCGCCAGATCCCGGTCCAGCTCGACCACGGTCATCTTGTCCATCTGGGCGGCAACCGGCTCGGTCAGCGCGGCCAGACCCGGGCCGATCTCCACCAGGTTCTGGCCCGGCTGCGGATTGATGGCGGCCACGATCTGGTCGATCACGTAGCGATCGTGCAAGAAGTTCTGACCGAAACGCTTACGGGCCGTGTGGCCCATGTGCACCTTACTGCTCATATCTTTTTTTCTCTACCATCTTGATGGCGTGGTTAATCGCGGTGGTAAGGCTACCGGGATCGGCCAGGCCTTTGCCTGCCAGATCCAGTGCGGTGCCGTGATCCACCGAAGTGCGGATGAAAGGGAGTCCAAGGGTGATATTGACCGAACTGCCGAAGCCCTTGTATTTGAGCACGGGCAGTCCCTGGTCGTGGTACATGGCGAGTACCGCATCCGCATCCTTGAGGTATTTCTCCTGGAACAGGGTGTCGGCCGGCAATGGGCCGACCAGATCGATTCCCTCCTGGCGCAACGTGGCCAGAGCGGGTTCGATCACGTCAATTTCTTCACGACCGAGATGGCCCCCTTCCCCGGCGTGGGGATTGAGGCCGCAGACGTAAATGCGCGGTTTGGCGATGCCAAACTTGGCCTTGAGATCCGCATCCAGGATACGGATCACCTTGCCGAGACGATCCTCGGTGATGGCCTTCGCCACATAGGCCAGGGGGATGTGAGTGGTCGCAAGCGCCACCCGCAGCCCCTCGGTTGCCAGCAGCATCACCACGTCGGCGGTGTTGGATTGCTGGGCGAAGAACTCGGTGTGGCCGCTAAACGATACGCCCGCCTGGTTGATGATCCCCTTGTGCACGGGCCCGGTCACCACGGCGGCAAACTCACCGCTCATATTGCCGTCGCAGGCGCGCTGCAGGGTGGCCAGCACATAGGCACCATTGCCTACGTCGAGCTCTCCGGGCACCACGGTGGCGCCGAGAGAGACGGGGCAGACGGTCAGGGTACCGGCCCGCTGTGGATGCGCGGGCGCGGCGGGATCGTAGGGCTCAAGCTCGATGGGCAGACCCAGCAGGGCGGCGCGTTCATGCAGCAGCGCCGGATCGGCGATCACCACCAGCTGGTGGGGCCAATCCTGCTGGGCTATCTGCAACACAAGATCCGGACCAACCCCGGCCGGTTCACCCGAGGTCACGGCAAGGCGACGACAACGCATCAGCTGCTGGCGCCTTCGATCTGGATGTAAGCCTCATCACGCAGCTCGTCCAGCCACGCCTGGGACTCTTCCACGAAGCGACGGTTGTAGATCAGCTGATAGGCGCGCTGTTCCTGGGCCTTGTCGGTGGCATCCTGGCTGCGACGATCCTCCAGCTGGACAATGTGCCAGCCGTGAGAGCTGCGGAAGGGGGCGCTGATCTGGCCCGGTTGCAGACGGTTGACCATGTCGCGGAACTCTGGCACGTAGACGTTCGGATCAGACCAGCCCAGTTCGCCACCCTGCACCGCAGAGCCCGGGTCTTCGGAGTACTTCTCCGCCATGCTGGCGAAGCTCGCCTTGCCACTCTTGATATCGTGCAAGATGCCGTCCAGCATGCCCTTGGCTTTCTCTTCGCTCAGGATGATGGAGGGTTTGATCAGGATGTGACGGGCTTTCACCTCGGTCTGCATCACCTGCTGCTGACCCTTGGTGTCGAATACCTTGATGATGTGCAGGCCGGCACCAGAGCGCAGCGGACCGACGATGTCGCCCTTGGTCGCGCCCTGAACCGCTTCGGCCATCAGGGTCGGCATCTCCTGCGGGCTCATCCAGCCCCAGTCACCCCCTTCCAGCGCCTTGGGTCCGTTGCTCTCGGCAATGGCCAGCTTGCGGAAATCGGCCCCCTGTTTGAGCGCGGCCAGAATGCTCTCGATCTTGCTCTTGGCGGCATCCAGCTGAGCTGCGGAAGGGTTGTCAGGCAGGGCAATCTGGATATGACCGAGGTGATACTCGTTCTGCTGCTGACCCTGTTTTTTCAGGATGTCGACTACCTGTTTCACCTCCTGCTCGGAGATGTTGATGCGACGGCGCACCTGGTTGCGGCGTACCTCGTTCATCAGGATCTCGCGGCGCACCTCTTCCCGGTACTGGGCATAGCTCATGCCTTCGCGCGCGAGCTGGGCACGCAGCTGATCCAGGGTCATCTTGTTGTCGGCGGCGATCCCCTGGATGGCTTGTTCCAGCTGGGTGTCACTGATCTTGAGCCCCTGGCGCTCCGCCAGTTGCAGTTGCAGGCTCTCCTGGATCAGGCGATCCAGCGCCTGTTTGCGCAGGGTGGCGTCGTCAGGCAGAGACTGGCCGCTCTCCTGGGCGGAGATTTTGACCTTGTTGACCAGGGCATCCTGTTGGCTGGCAAGTACCACGTCCTTGTTGACCACGGCCAGAACCTTGTCCATCAGCTCGGGGGCCGCCATGGCGGCCTGGCTCATGGCGCCGAACATTCCCGCGGTCAGCAGGGCTATCAGGGTCTTTTTCATATCCATCTCTCAAGGCTGGACCAGCATCATTGCTGGTCTTTCAGATTAAACGGGCGAACATAGGGCAACAGTTCGGTATCCATCGTGACGCTGCGGCCACCGGTACCGACACTGCCGAGCCCCTTCATCTCGAACTGCAGACCGATCGATTTCTCCGAAGTGGGTCTCAGGGTGACGTTGTCAGGCTGGTTGTGCCACTCCAGGCTCAGGTTGATGCTCCAGCAGCAGGAGTCGTATTTGACACCGATCTTGCGGTCAATGTTCACATCCTGCTTGATATCGCGATAGTAGCCGCCGTAAACCTGCCACTGATCGGCAATCGGCGCCATCATTACCAGACCTGCCTGGCTAAGGTCCTCTGCCAGGGCGGCGTTGGCCGGGTAGCGGTAATCCCGGTTGCCATCCTGAATAAAGCGGTAGTTGAGCTGGGTAACCAGCTTGTCATGACGGTATTCCACGGCACCATTGCCTGAACTGAACGCTCCCTCCTCGGTATCGTACTGGGCGCCAGCATGGGCGAACCACTGATCCGTGATCCGGGCATCCCCCTCAAAGGAGAGCAGAGAACGGGCGTTGGTGCTCTCGGGATCCGAGGAATAGAGACGAACCTTGGGAGAGGTCAGCTCGAACGCCTGGGCGACGGAGAGACGCAGCCGCTCATCCCCGACGTTGTCATAGATCCGGCTGGTGAGGCCAGCACTAATCCGGTTGGCATCGCTGATCCTGTCAAGACCGGCGTAACGGCGATCGCTGAACAGGCTGTAGTAATCCTGTCGGGTGCTGGTGGAGTCGTAGACTCCTATATCGTCCTGGTTCTCGTAGGGGATGTAGAGATACTGGAACTCGGGTTCCAGAGTCTGGGTTCCCTTGCCGTCAAACCAGTCGACCGAGCGATCGAAGTTGAGGCCACCCTTGAGGCGGAAAGAGGGCAGCAGACGATTGATGGTGCCATCCTTGAGGGTCAGCTTGCCAGTCTCGGCATCGGTGAAGCGAGCGCGATCCGTACCGACCAGGGTGTCTGGTACCTCCTGGTTGTAGGAGGTAAACATCAGCTTGTACTGGCTGGTGAGGTAGTAACCGGGGGCATCCACCAGGGGAACCGTCAGGGTCGGTGCCATGTGCAAACGGGTTGCGGTATAGCGCTCTCCCGACTGATAGCTGCTGGCATTGCCGCTGTCATAACCAAACTTGGTCAGCTCGCTGTTCCAGGCCAGATCGAACCAGTTGCCCTGGCGGTAGTAGTTGTAGTCGATGCGCGGCAGCATCTCGTGCGGCAGCAGCGCATAGGGACTCAGGATCTGGTAGCGGCGCACCTCGGAGGTGAGGTTCCAGTTCTCCTGGTAGTAACCGGCGGTAAAGGATTGCTGCAACTGGTCATCAATCTGGGTGCCCACCTGGGGGCTGAAGTCGTTGAAGTAGTTGTAGTCCCTGTCCCGCACCTTGGTGTAGTCGAGCCCGAAGCGCAGGGAACCGTCCATCAGGCTGGAACCGTGGCGAACGTTCAGCAGATAGCGGTGGCCGTCAGACAAACCGGCCAGGCTGGGGTTGCTCGGGCTGTACTGTTTGTCATCCGCCAGGTTTTCGAAATAGAGGGTGCCGACGTGGGCGGGGTCCGGCATGTAGCGGAACTCCACCTGTTCCATCAGACCGCGCTTGTCCATGAAGCGGGAGGTGATGGTGGCGTCATAATTGGGGGCAATGTTCCAGTAGAAGGGCTGGGTGATCTCCATGCCGTTGCCGGAACTCTGCTTGTAACCCGGATAGAGCAGACCCGTCTTGCGTTCATCCTTGATGGGAAAGTTGATGTACGGGAAATAGAACACCGGATAGTCATAGAGCCAGAGGCTGGCGTTCCAGGCTTCACCGAACACCTCTTTCTGATCGATGTCGATGCTGCCCGCCTTGAGGGTCCACACCTCCTGACCGGGGGGGCAGGTGGTGTACTGGGCGCCCTCCATGGTGATGTTCTGGTTGTTGTTGGTCATGGTGACCCGTTTGGCAAAGCCGCGCACCGGTGAACCATGAACCTGATACTTGCCCTCTTCCAGTTCGGAATTCTTGGTATCCAGGTTGGACTTGAGGGTCTTGTCGCTGGTGACGGTCACCTGACCGTCGTTGTAATAGATGTTGCCGATGGCGATGACATCCCGGCTCTTCTGATCGAGCTGGGCATAGTCGGAGTCAAACTTGCGAACCCCCTGACGCACCTTGACGTCCCCTTCATAGACGGCGGTGCCGCCCTGCTTGGCCTCAAGGCGATCGGCGTCGACCTCGACCGGCAGGGCATTGGCATCTTCCGCCGAAGAGGGCTTTTCGACCTTGGGGACATAGTCATAGCAGAGGCTGTCGAGAATACCGGTCGCAGGCGGCGGATTGAACGGGGCCGCCTGCACCATCATGGAGGTCAGGGCCGGTGCCAGGCTGATAGTCAGGGCGATGGGATAGCGGTATCCCAGTGTCCATTTTGTCATGTGAAAGACTCGTGCAATCCGTGATAGTTACGGTTGATCCAGGGCATGCATTTTACGACAGGTTTCATCGAGTTGACATTGCATGTCATTGCTTTATGTTAGCCGGCAATGATAAAGCATTATTGCGGCCAGGGCTAACAGCCAAGTGCTGCTTTCCACCTTGGTCCTCGACTTATGCACGATCGCGATTCCCTGCTTCTGCAGTGGGCACGCCGACTCTCCGGTGATGCCAGCCTCCATCTTACCCTTATTTCCGGTGATGCCAGTTTCCGCCGCTACTTTCGTGGCGGTGGCCTTATCTGGGTGGATGCCAATCCAAAAACCGAAAAAAATCATGAGTTTGTTCGCAATGCGGCGGCCTTGCGTGCGCGTCAGCTGCTGGCGCCCGAGGTCAAGGCGGTGGACTATGAACTCGGTCTGCTGGCGGTGACCGATCTGGGGGATACCCAGCTTATTGGCTGCCTGAATGCCGACAACGTACTGGCCTGGTATGACAAGGCCATCGGGCTGTTGCCCCGCCTTGGCGTAGTTGAGCTGGATCTGGAGCCCTTTGATGCCGCCTTTATGGCCAGGGAGAACAGCATCTTCCCCGAGTGGCTGCTGGGCCACCACCTTCAACTGACCCTGAGCGCGGCAGAACAACGGCTGCTCGACGATACCTTTGCCTGCCTGACCGCCAGCAACCTGGCCCAGCCGCAGGGAGTGATGCACCGGGATTTTCACAGCCGCAACCTGATGGTGTGTGGCGGCAAGACTCCCGAGAGCAGCGAGCTTGCCATCATCGATTTTCAGGACATGGTCATCGGCCCCCTTGGCTATGACCTGGTCTCCCTGCTCAAGGATTGCTACGTGCGCTGGCCGGACGAGGTGATCGAACAGGGGATGTGCCATGGTTTTGCGACCCTGCAGCAGGCGGGGCTGCTCGGCGATCTCGATTACGCCAGCTTCCGCCGCCATGCGGATCTCACCGGCATGCAGCGTCACCTGAAAGCCGCCGGCATCTTCACCCGACTCTATCATCGGGATGGCAAGTCAGGTTACCTCCAGGATATTCCCCGCACCCTGGGATATGTGGTGGATGTCTGCCAGCTGCACGGGGCCAGCGAGCCCGTGCTCGCCCGTTTTGGCGACTGGTTGCGGCAGGTTGTGCTGCCGGGACTTGCCCGGGTGGCGGAGGCGCAGTCATGAAGGCGATGATCCTGGCGGCAGGACGTGGCGAGCGGATGCGCCCGCTCACCGATACCCTGCCCAAGCCGCTGCTGGTAGTGGGGGGCAAGCCTCTCATCGTGCATCATATCGAAAAGCTTAAAGCTGCGGGGGTGGCCGAATTGGTCATCAACCACGCCTGGCTCGGCCACAAGTTGGTGGAGGCGTTGGGGGATGGCAGCCAGTTCGGGGTGACCATCCACTGGTCAGCAGAGGAGAGTGCGCTGGAGACAGCAGGGGGCATAGTGCAGGCACTGTCGCTGCTGGGCAGCGACCCCTTTCTGGTAATCAACGGGGATACCTGGCTCGATCTGGACTACCGTACCCTGGTGACCCAGTCTCTGGGTGAGGATCTGGCCCATCTCTGGCTGGTGCCCAATCCCCCCCAGCATCCCCAGGGGGATTTTTCCCTGCAAGAGGGGCGGGTGCTGGATATTCCCGGGTTTACCTTCAGTGGCGTCGGGCTCTATCATCCGGCAGCATTCTCCGGCCTGGCGAGCGGTGCGCGCAAGCTGGCTCCCCTGCTGCGGGAGTGGATGGCACAAGGGCGAGTGGGTGGTAGCCTGCTGGCCGGCGAGTGGCGTGATATAGGCACAGTCCCGCGACTGCGCGAGCTGGATGATCAGCTTCTGGCTCGCACTCATTAACATCAAGAGGTCTTGAACCATGCGTATTTGGGGTAAGGTGCTCGGCGCCTTCTTCGGTTTTCTGCTCGGCCACCTGATTGGTGCCCTCATCGGCCTCTGGATTGGCCACCGTTTCGATCGGGGCATGGGATTGCAAAGTGCGTTTCGCCGCGGGCCGACTCAGGAGCAGCAGGCGGTCTTCTTTCATGCCACTTTCGCCGTCATGGGGCACATTGCCAAGTCCAGCGGTCAGGTGACCGAGCAGGAGATCCGGGTGGCCTCCAACCTGATGGATCGGATGCGACTGGCAGGGGAGCAGCGAGCCCGCGCCCAGGAGTCGTTCCGTCAGGGCAAGGAGGCCGGTTTCCCACTGCGCGAGACCCTGGCCGAGTTTCGTCGTGCCAGCCAGGGGCAGCGCGACATTCTGCGCTTCTTTCTGGAAGTACAGCTGCAGGCCGCGTTTGCCGATGGCCGGGTCGAGGATGGGGAACGTGCCATTCTGCACACCATCGCCGACGAGCTGGGCTTCAGCCGTATCGAGCTGGCCCGGATCCTGGCCATGGCCGAAGCGCAGATGAACTTCTTCAATCGCGCCCATGGCCAGTACCAGGGCGGCGGTGCGGGTGGCCAACAGTATCGTCAGGAAGCTCCGTCAGCCGATCGTCTCAAGGATGCTTATCAGCTGCTCGGGGTGAACGAGAGTGACAGCGATCAGGATATCAAGCGTGCCTATCGCAAGGAGATGAGCAAGCACCACCCCGACAAGCTGGCTGCCAAGGGGCTGCCACCCGAGATGATGGAGATGGCCAAGGAGAAGGCCCAGGAGATCCAGCAGGCCTGGGAGTGGATCCGCGAAGCCCGCGGCATTCGATGACCTGTTCTCGCCCATGACAAAAAAGCCCCGCATGATGCGGGGCTTTCTTGTTTATGGCTGGTGCCGTTTATTTGGCCGGGATCTGCTCCAGCACGCGGGTCAGCAGCTGCCAGAAGCGCTCTACCGCGACGATGTGCACCTTCTCGTCCGGGGAGTGGGCGCCGCGGATGGTCGGGCCGAAGGAGACCATGTCCCACTCGGGGTAGGCGCTCTTGAACAGACCGCACTCGAGGCCGGCGTGGATCACCATGATGTTGGGGCGGCTGCCGAACAGCTCCTCATAGGTGCCGCGCACCAGCTCCATCACCGGGGAGTTGACGTTCGGGGCCCAGCCCGGGTAGGCGCCGGTGAACTCGCAGCTGGCGCCGGCCAGGGTGAACAGGGAGCGGGTCATCTGCTCAATCTGGTCGCGGCCCGAGTCGATGAGGGAGCGGATCAGGCACTGGACGTACACTTCCCCGTCCAGGGTCTTGATGACACCGAGGTTGGTGGAGGTCTCGACCACGCCGGTCATGCTGTCACTCATGCGCATCACGCCGTTCGGGCAGGCCATCAGGGCATCCAGCAGGCGATCGCGCAGGGAGGCGCTCATCACCTTGGCGGGGGCGGCAGTCTGGGTCAGCAGGAGGGTCAGGTGCGGTTCGGTGGCGGCCAGCTCGGTCTGGTAGATGCCGGTGAAGCGATCGACCAGGGCCTTGAACTCGGCGACGCTGGCACCCGGCACCACCAGGGTGGCACGGGCCTCACGGGGGATGGCGTTGCGCAGGGTGCCGCCGTGGATCCCGGCGAGCTCCACATTCAGGGCCTGGGCGGCCTTGAGCAGGCGCACCAGCAGCTTGTTGGCGTTGCCGCGACCGCGGTGGATATCACCGCCGGAGTGGCCGCCGACCAGCCCCTTCACCTGCAGCTCGAATGCCTCACCCGCCGGAGCGGCGGTCAGCTCGAGGGGGAAGCGGATGTTGGCGTCGACGCCACCGGCGCAGCCCATGTAGACCTCACCGTCCTCTTCGGAATCGGTGTTGATGAGGATCTCGCCCTCCAGCCAGCCGGCCTCGAGGCCGAAGGCGCCGGTCATGCCGGTCTCTTCGTCGGAGGTGAGCAGCACCTCCAGCGGGCCGTGCTTGAGGCTCTTGTCGGCCAGCACCGCCAGGCAGGCGGCCATGCCGACGCCGTTGTCGGCGCCCAGGGTGGTGCCGCGGGCGGTGACCCATTCACCGTCCACGTAGGCATCGATGGGGTCTTTGGTGAAATCGTGCGGGGTGTCGGCGTTGGCCTGGGGCACCATGTCGAGGTGCGCCTGCAGCACTACCGGCTTGCGGTTTTCCATGCCCGGGGTAGCGGGCTTCTTGATGAAGAGGTTGCCGACCTTGTCCTGCTTCACCGCCAGCCCTTCGGCGCTGGCCCACTCGGTGATCCAGCTGGCGAGCGCCTGCTCGTGCTTGGAGGGGTGGGGGATGGAGCAGATTTTCTCGAAGAAATGCCACACCAGGGTGGGAGAGAGGGAACTCAGTTGTGCCACGTCAGGACTCCTTACCAGCACGGAATAGTGAGAGGCCCCGTCAACGGGCCCGGGAAGTGGATAACGATAATACAGCCAATCGCAGAAAAATGTGAGCAGACAGCGTAAATCTCGGGTCGGTTATGCTGCCGGGGAAGGTTGTGGCAGGCAATGATCAGGTTCGAGGGGGGCTGGCTGGTGGAAAAGAAATTATGTGACGCATCTCACAAAAAAGTTGAATTTATGGCGCCGACTGGTAAATTAGCCTCCGTGGTTCGCCACCCGTCAGGATGACGATGAAAGCCTCCAGGGAACCGAAGCAAAGACAAGTGCGCCTCCATGGAACCGAGTGTTCGTTCAAGGATTTGAGCCCGCATTAAAGGTACGTAACTTGTTAAGCAATCAGGAGTTTAAAGATGCCAGGCAGCAACTCAACCTATTGGTTCGCCCCGTCTCTCTATACCCAGGGTTTCAGCTACCCTAACCCCTTCGTCACCCGTCGCTAAGACGGTCTGTCCGAACAAACGGACAACCCGCCTGTGGCAAACAGGCATGACGAGAAAGCAGCAGGTGTGTGAGGTAAAACCTCCTCCCTGCTATTTTTTTATCTGCTGTTTGGCGTTGTGATGGATTTTGCGTCAACCGGACGGGTAGCCGCTTGGTCGTTTGGCTCTTTATATGAGTCATCTGGGGATAATCTGGACGATCTTTCCTTCATTTGGCATACGTTTGCCAGTCATTTTATCTGCAAACGGTGCTATCATATCGGCCCAACAGCCTGTCCGCGGTTTTGGCACACCATGCAACCGATCGCCGGATATGCCCATCTTGCTTCCACTGCCATAGATCCGCTGCCGAGGCTTAGCCCTGAGGCAGCCAAAGTGCAATCTGAATTCAGTCGAACAAGGGCCGTCATTGCTTGGTTATCGGGGAAGTGTCCCGGTTACCATCATTTTAAGTGATTGTTTTAAATAACTATTCGAGATCGATAACATGCCAAAAAAGTTCTACGTCTCATGGGACAACCTGCAACGTGAAGCGCGCCGTCTGGCCCGCCGTCAACTGCCAGTCAGCCAGTGGAAAGGGATCATCGCGGTCAGCCGTGGCGGCCTGGTGCCCGCGGCCCTGATGGCCCGTGAACTCGGCATTCGCAACGTGGAGACCCTGTGCATCTCCAGTTATGACCATGACAACCAGCGCGAGCTGGTGGTGGTCAAGGCCGCGACCACCGCAGGGGATGGTGAAGGCTGGCTGGTGGTGGACGATCTGGTGGATACCGGTGGCACCGCCAAGGCGATCCGCGAACTCTATCCCCGCGCCAAGTTCATCACCATCTTCGCCAAGCCGATGGGCGAGCCGCTGGTAGATGACTTCGAGGTTGCCATTCCGCAGGATACCTGGATTGAACAACCCTGGGACATGGCGCTGGAGTTCACCACGCCAATCTGCGACGAAAAATAACAGTTTCACAGGGCTCCACTTTGGAGCCCTGTTTTTTTGTCTGTCAATCAGGCCCGGGGTGGCTGTGTGACGACAAATCTGGTTAAGATGAACCATTGCCTGATCATGAATGAGATTTTACCTTGGACTTGAACGACGACCTCAACCTGACCGACCGACTGTTTACCCGCGTCAAGAAGGTATTGGAGACTTCCGAGATATCCAATACCAGTCCGGCGGCGGAAGAGGGCGAGTCAGAGGAGATGTTTATCGATGGCTCCCTGTCAAATCGCTGGTATCGTCTGCTGCGGCGCCCTTCCTGGGCTTGGCAGGGCGCCGATCCGGTCGAAGTGGAGCAGACCCTGGCGCGCATCGCCATGGCGACCGGGGAGCGAACCCATGATTGCTACCTCGATACCATCAAGGGTTATGTGCCGGGCAACTGGATCTATGAGTGGAGCCAGGTGGCCGGCACCTATTTCAAACGGGGACGCGAACTGCGCGAGCAGGGAGATTCGGCGGCTGCGCTGAAGCAACTGCTCAAGGCGGTGCGCTACTACTCCATCGCCAGCTACCCCCACCTCAAGAATGACGAGCTGGCGGATCAAGCCCAGCTTTTAGGCAACATGGCCTATCGCGAGGCGGGCCGGCTGTTCAAGGTGCCGCTCAAAGAGATCCAGGTGCCGTTTCGCGGCAAGCATATTCAGGGCTATCTGCACCTGCCGACTACCGACAAGCCGGTGCCTCTGGTGATCATCAGCGGTGGAATCGACTCCCTGCAGCTTGATTTCCTCGCCTTCTATCTCAAGCGGCTGGAACCCAACGGCATCGGCATGCTCTCGCTGGACATGCCGGGGATCGGCTATGCCGAACATTGGCCGCTGGTGCAGGACACCAGTCGCCTCCATCAGGCGGTGCTGCAGTATCTCTCCGAGGTGGCCTGGGTCGATCACCAGCGCATCGCCATGGTAGGCATGCGCCTTGCAGGGAATATTGCCGCGCGTTTGGCCTTCATCGAGCCTTTCAAGCTGCGTACCGTGGTGTGCGTGGGGGCGGGGGTCAATCAGGTATTCACCAGTCCTGAGCTTTTTGCAAAATGCCCTCGCATGATGCGAGACAGCCTGGCCAACCGGCTGGGAGAGGATGCAGCCCAGTGGGATACCATGCGCACCAAGTGCCAGGTATTTTCACTCAAAACGCAAGGATTGCTGGGGACTCGCACCTCGGTGCCGATATTAAGTATCGGGCACAAGAAAGATTTCATCTGTCCCGAGAGCGATGTCCGGGCATTGGCGGCGGCCAGCCGCAATGGCAAGGCGGTCGTGTTCGACAAGCAACCCTTGCTGGAGGTGTATGACCAGGCAATGGAGGAGATTGTCGAGTGGTTGAAACGACATCTGTGTGTCTGATGTCGCGCTAAAAATCTGATGCCATCACAAGGTGGCGCGGCTTGTTTAACAGGGAGGTTAACATGTCTGAAAGAGTGACCTACAAGCGACTGCTGAGGCAATTCGCTGCCATAGGCCCCTATCTGCGCGAGGATTTGTGTGAAGAGGGGCGTTATCGTTTCGATTGTCTGTCCGTCTGTGTCAGCGCAAAGCCGGCACCGGACAAGCGGGAGTTCTGGGGCTGGTGGCTGGTACTGGAGCAGGATGACCATCACTTCCGTTATCACTATCAGCTCGGTTTCTACGATGCCGACGGGGTGTGGCTCGACAAACCTGTCCCCAAGAAACACCAGGCAGAAGTGGAACGGACCCTCAATCACTTCTACAAGCTCCTGGTGGACAGATTGACCGTGATTGAGTGCCACCTGGCGCCAGCCGAGCAGGTGACCAATGAACTGGCGGTCACCGCCGCCTGATCCCCGATACCCTGCGAGGGACTCATTCCCTCGCAGGGTTATTCTTGTTCTCCCCTTCGCGGATTTTCGCCCCTTCTTCCGACGTTAATTGCCTTGCAGGGCCTGATGGCCGTGGGTATAAAGGGATTCCTTACTTTTTAGCCTTTATGCTCCCATGGAAAACAGAACCATAGTCGTCAAGTTGGGCACCAGCGTGCTCACAGGGGGGTCTTCCCAGCTCAATCGTGCCCATATGGTCGAGCTGGTCAGACAGTGTGCGGCCTTGCACCGTCACGGCCATCGCGTCGTCGTCGTCACCTCGGGGGCTATTGCCGCCGGACGTGAGCACCTGGGGCACCCGCCACTGGCGCCAACCCTGCCCAACAAGCAGATGCTGGCGGCGATAGGCCAGACCCAGCTGATCCGGGTATGGCAGGATCTGTTCAACCTCTACGGTTTGCATATCGGCCAGATGCTGCTGACTCGCGCCGATCTCGAGGATCGCGAACGCTACCTCAATGCCCGCGACACCCTGCGTACTCTGCTCGATCACCGCATCATTCCGGTCATCAACGAGAACGACGCCGTGGCCACCGCCGAGATCAAGGTGGGGGACAACGACAACCTCTCGGCTCGTGCTGCCATCCTGGCCGATGCGGATCTGCTGATCCTGCTTACCGACCAGAAGGGGCTGTTTACCGCCGATCCACGCACCAACCCGGATGCCCAGCTGATCGAGGAGGTGCAGACCATAGACGACACTCTGCGCAAGCTGGCGGGTGGCAGTGTCAGCGGCCTTGGCACCGGCGGCATGGCCACCAAGCTGCAGGCGGCCGACGTGGCCCGCCGTGCCGGTATCGACGTGGTGATCGCCACCGGCCAGGTGCCGGAGGTAGTGGGGCGCCTGGCCAAGGGCGAGCGTATCGGCACCCGTTTCCCGGCCCTGGCTACCCCGCTGGAAGGGCGCAAGAGCTGGATCCTGGCAGGCCCCCCTCCCCACGGCGAAGTGCATGTAGATCAGGGGGCCGTGGCCGCCATGCAGGAGAAAGGCTCCAGTTTGCTGCCCAAGGGGATCGTCGCGGTCAAGGGGGATTTCGTGCGCGGCGACGTGGTGCGTATCCTGGGACCCAAGGGCGCCGAGCTGGCGCGCGGCATCTGCCGTTACAACCATCAGGAGCTCGACAAGCTGCAGGGCGTCCATTCGGACCAGATTGAACAGGTATTGGGTTACGGCTATGGCGCCGTGGCCATTCATCGGGATGATATGGTGCTGCTGTGATCGCAGCATCGGCATAAACAGAAGGGAACAGTCATGAGTCTGGAAAAAATGGGGCAGGCGGCCCGTGAGGCCGCCTATCAGCTGGCCACCGTCAGCACGGCGCAGAAGAATCGGGCGCTGGCTGCCATCGCCGACGAACTGGAGGCGCGAAGCGCCCAGATCCTGGCTGCCAACGAGAAAGACATCGCCGCTGGGCGCGAGGCGGGGCTGTCGGAGGCCATGCTGGATCGGTTGCTGCTCAATCCGGCCCGTTTGGCTGGAATCGTGGCGGATGTGCGCAAGGTGATCACCCTGGATGATCCCGTGGGGGCCGAGATCGACAGCCGGGTACTGGAGAACGGCCTGCGCCTCTCCCGTCGCCGGGTGCCCATCGGCGTCATCGGCGTGATTTACGAGGCGCGTCCCAACGTCACCATCGATATTGCCAGCCTCTGCCTCAAGACTGGCAACGCCAGCATACTGCGCGGCGGCCGCGAGACCTTCCACTCCAACCTGGAGCTGGTGCGGGTGATCCAGAGCGCGCTGACCGCCTCAGGTCTGCCCGAGGCGGCGGTGCAGTACATCGACAACCCGGACAGGGCTCTGGTCGGTGAGCTGCTGCGCCTCGACCGCTACGTGGACATGATCATTCCCCGCGGTGGCGCCGGGCTGCACAAGATGTGCAAGGAGAACAGCTCCATCCCAGTCATCATCGGCGGATTCGGCATCAGCCATATTTTCGTGGACGAGAGTGCCGATCTGGTGCGTGCCTTGCCCCTCATCGACAACGCCAAGGTGCAGCGCCCCTCCGCCTGCAACGCCCTCGATACCCTGCTGGTGCACGAGAAGATTGCCGAGCGTCTGTTACCTCAGTTGGTGAGCCTGATGAACGAGCGCAAGGTGGCGCTGGTGGCCACCCCGGAGGCCATGCCTCTACTGGCCGGTGCCGAGCAACTGCGCGAAGCGGGTGCCGAGGACTTTGATACTGAATGGCTGTCGCTGACCCTGGGGATCAAACTGGTGGCGGACGTCAACGAGGCGCTGGCCCATATGCGCGAGCACAATGCCGGCCACTCGGACGCCATCCTCACCAACGATCTGGCCAATGCCGAGCGTTTCGTCAATGGCGCCGGTTCGGCGGCGGTCTATGTCAACGCTTCCACCCGTTTCACCGACGGTGGCCAGTTTGGTCTGGGGGCCGAGGTGGCGGTATCGACCCAGATGCTGCACGCCCGTGGTCCCATGGGGCTCACCGAGCTCACCAGCTACAAGTGGGTGGGCCAGGCGGACTATCTGAGCCGCGCCTGATGTGTCCTGGCGCCAGAGATGAAAATGCCGACCCCGGGGTCGGCATTTTGTTTTTTGAAGGTTCCCGGCATCGCGCCTGGGTACTTATTCCTGGGGATCCCGCTCAATGACGATGTTGGAGAAGCCCAGCTCCTTGAAGTAGTTCTCGCGGTAATCCTTCACGCTCTTCTTGTCGCGCCGGCATACCTGGGCCAGCTGCTCCTCCATGGCGTGGAAGCTGGTCAGGTTGATCCCTTCGGCAGCGGCAATGGCATCGTAGATGCTGTTGAACTTGTCGTTGGCGTAGCCGATCTCTTTGGTTTTCTTGCCGTAGGTGTAGGTAATCTTGAACGCCATGGCGTTATTCCTTTGATTTGGCCTGCTTGCGCTGGACGTAGAGGTAGAGGCTCTCTACCTTCTCCCGTGCCCAGGGGGTCTTGCGCAAAAACTTCAGGCTGGACTTGATGCTGGGCTCATGGGTAAAGCAGCGGATATTGATCTGCCTGCCAAGCTCTTCCCAGCCGTAGTGTTCGACCAGGGCGGTGACGATGGCTTCCAGCGTCAGCCCGTGCAGCGGGTTGTTCTTCTGGGAAGCGGGTTGATCGCTCATGCCTGCTCCGCCAGCTTGGCAAAGGGCTGGCCCATGCGGGTGGTGACCCCGTTGGCCAGATGGGGTTCGAACCCGGCCAGCATGCCCGGGCCAAACAGACAGACGACGGTGCTGCCGAGCTTGAACAGGCCCATCTCGGCGCCTTTTTGCAGGGTGATGGCCTCGTCGCCTGTGTAGTCCCAGCGCACCACCTTCTTCTCTTTGGTCGGCGCTATGTTGCCGGCCCAGATAGTCTCGATGCTGGCGACGATAGTGGCACCGACCAGCACCAGCGCCATGGGGCCGTGCGGGGTGCGGAAGGTGGCCACCACCCGCTCGTTGCGGGCAAACAGGTTGGGCACGTTCTCGGCGGTGAGCGGGTTGACGGAGAAGAGATCCCCCGGCACGAACACCATGCTCTCCAGCACTCCGTCCAGCGGCATGTGGATGCGGTGGTAATCCTTGGGCGCCAGATAGATGGTGGCAAAGTCGCCATCCTTGAACGGCGCAACCAGATCCTCATAACCACCCAGCAGCTCGCGGGCGCTGTAGTCGTGGCCCTTGGCCTGGATGATGCGACCCTGCTGGATGGGGCCGAGCTGGCTGACGGTGCCATCCACCGGCAGCGCCAGGGTCATGGCGTCTTCCACCACGGGGCGAATACCGGGCTTGAGCTCGCGGGTGAAGAACTCGTTGAAGCTCTTGTAGTGGGCAGGGCTCTCGTGCAGCGCCTCGCTCATGTCGACCTGGTACTGCTTGATAAAGGCCTCGATCACCTTGGTGGTGAGGTTTCCCGCTTCGGCGGCGGCAAGCTTGCCCACCAGGCGGGAGAGGGCGTGTTTGGGCAGACAGTATTGACCGGCAATTTTCAGGTTGTCAGTAATGCTCATGTTCATCATCAACGTAGGTTAAACAGGGTCACAGGCGTGCCTGTTGGCGACCGTGACGGGCTTCCTGCATGGTTTCCAGGATGCGGTGATAGTTGTGGAAGCGATCGGCGCTGATGGCGCCCGCTTCGACCGCGGCGCGCAGGGCGCAGCCGGGATCGTCCTTGTGGGTACAGTCGCGGAACTTGCAACCGCCCAGATAATCGCGGAACTCGACGAAGCACCAGGTGATGCGGTCGGCCTCCAGATGCCAGAGGGCGAACTCGCGGATCCCGGGGGAGTCGATGAGATCGCCACCGCTCGGGAAGTGGTAGAGCCGCGCCGTGGTGGTGGTGTGCTGGCCGAGCCCCGAGTTTTCGGAGATCTCGCCGGTGAGCACATCCAGCCCCGGCATCAGGGCGTTGGTGAGCGACGACTTGCCGACCCCGGACTGGCCGACGAAGATGCTGATCTTGTCGGTCAGGGCGGCTTTCAGCTCATCGAGCCCTTCGCCGCTCTCGCAGCTCACCAGCAGCACCTCGTAATTGAGCTTGCGGTAGGTTTCGAGCTGGCGCTCGATGCGGGCGCGGGCGGCATCATCGAGCATGTCGACTTTGTTCAGCACGATGAGGGGGCGGATCTCCACATCCTCGGCGGCCACCAGATAGCGGTCGACGATGTTGGTGGAGAACTCGGGCATCACCGCCGAGACGATGATGATCTGGTCGATGTTGGCGGCGATGGGTTTGACCCCGTCGTAGAAGTCCGGCCGGGTCAGCACCGAGTGACGCGGGTGCACCGCCTCGATGACGCCGGCGGTCGCGGCATTGAGGCCGGGACGCCACACCACCTTGTCGCCGCACACCAGGCTGCTGATGCTGCTGCGCCGCAGGTTGCTGCGGTGGATGGTGCCATCGCTCGCCTCGACGTCTGCATGCTGACCAAAACGGCTGATCACCACCCCTTCGATGGCCGGCCCGAACAGGGTGTCATCCACCTCTGTGGTGTGCTCTTTTTGCAGCCGACGCTCGCGGTTGGCCTGGACGCGCCTTTGTTGACCCAGATTGAGTTTTGCTTTCTTTGCCACTCGATTCGCCAGTTTATGAACAGATCCAAAGCCAGTATGATACATGCAAATTGGCAAAATTCCGCCATTCCTCCCAATAGAGAGAGCAATCATGACAGTCAGCGCGCAGAACCTGGTATGGATCGACATGGAGATGACGGGTCTCGACCCTGAAGAAAACGTGGTACTGGAGATCGCCACCATAGTCACCGACAAGGACCTGAACGTGCTGGCCGAAGGGCCGGTCATCGCCATCCACCAGAGCGACGAAGAGCTGGCCAAGATGGACGACTGGAACGTCAATACCCACACCAAGAGCGGTCTGGTGGCCCGGGTCAAGGCGAGCCAGCACGACGAGGCGAAAGCCGTCGCCGAGACCCTCGACTTCATTCGCCAGTGGGTGCCGGAGCGCACCAGCCCGCTGTGCGGCAACAGCATCGGCCAAGATCGCCGCTTCATGGTCAAGCACATGGCTGATCTGGAAGCCTTCTTCCACTATCGCAACGTCGATGTCAGCACCATCAAGGAGCTGGTACGCCGCTGGCAGCCGGAGCTGCTGGATCAGTTCAAGAAGAGCGGTACCCACCAAGCGCTGGACGATATCCGCGAATCCATTGCCGAGCTGCAGTTTTACCGCAGTCACGTCTTCAAGATCTGATGCCCAGGCAAGGGATTGCCCCGCTCTGGTTGCTAAAATCGACAGTTCGGTGAGCTTTTGAGCGAACGCGCGCAACCAGACAAAAAAGCCCTTGCAATTGGAATGACTGCTCTTATAATTCGGCTCCCGTACAGTAGCGCAAGCAACCAAATGCTGTACGGCCTGTTTTAAGGCAGTTGCGGGAATAGCTCAGTTGGTAGAGCACGACCTTGCCAAGGTCGGGGTCGCGAGTTCGAGTCTCGTTTCCCGCTCCAAAAATCTGATGATGACACTGGTGCAAACCAGCCCGATGCGGGAATAGCTCAGTTGGTAGAGCACGACCTTGCCAAGGTCGGGGTCGCGAGTTCGAGTCTCGTTTCCCGCTCCAATCATCATTTCGCCTAAAGACAACCCTTTGTTGCGGGAATAGCTCAGTTGGTAGAGCACGACCTTGCCAAGGTCGGGGTCGCGAGTTCGAGTCTCGTTTCCCGCTCCAAAAATTTGTAAGTGATATTCCGATGCGGGAATAGCTCAGTTGGTAGAGCACGACCTTGCCAAGGTCGGGGTCGCGAGTTCGAGTCTCGTTTCCCGCTCCAATCACTTGCAGATGACATCCTGTTGCGGGAATAGCTCAGTTGGTAGAGCACGACCTTGCCAAGGTCGGGGTCGCGAGTTCGAGTCTCGTTTCCCGCTCCAAAAAATTTGTAAGTGACATTCCGTTGCGGGAATAGCTCAGTTGGTAGAGCACGACCTTGCCAAGGTCGGGGTCGCGAGTTCGAGTCTCGTTTCCCGCTCCAATCACTTGCAAATGACATCCTGTTGCGGGAATAGCTCAGTTGGTAGAGCACGACCTTGCCAAGGTCGGGGTCGCGAGTTCGAGTCTCGTTTCCCGCTCCAATCTCTCCTCGAACTCTTGTCACTCCTTCTGATTTATCAATGACATCGCGCTGCGATGATTTTTCGTATCTGGCATTTGCCCAGATCGGCTTTCCCGTTTTTTGCAAACCGGGTTTGTACGTGGCTGGTCGTAGGGTACGGGATCATGACCCGTGGTGGGGGAGCGGAAAACGACGGGCAAAAAAATAGGAGGGGCGGCGGCTCCTCCTACGGGTTCGCTGGCACGGGCTTAGATAACGGTGACGTTCTCGGCCTGCGGGCCTTTCTTGCCTTGGGTCACAGTGAACTGGACTTTTTGACCTTCAGCCAGGGTCTTGAAACCCGCGCTCTGGATGGAGGAGAAGTGAACGAATACGTCCGGACCCTGGGATTGCTCGATAAAGCCAAAACCCTTGGTTTCGTTGAACCATTTGACCTGGCCGGTGCGAATGTCAGACATGTGCTAAATCCTATCTATAACAATATGAAACTAAGCCCGGTGGGGCTGCATTTGCCTTGTTGCAGGGGTTGGCTCATGACTGACCACGTCTCATTGTCCCAGTAGCACGCAGAACAATCCCTGTCTAAAGCAAAAACGATTGTACGTTAGCACCTATCCTTGTCAATTTTGCCCCTTTCGTTTTTTGAACAAGCTAAAAATATTGTGAAGTCAGCAGCTTATTTGAGGGAAAACGGCATAAAAAAACGGGAGGCCTGGCCTCCCGCTTCTCTTACTCCTTGAGGGCGAACCCCTCGCCCTGCCGATCGTAGCGATAGATGGCCTGGCCGTAGGAGCGAATTTCCACCCGCTGGATGCGACGATTTTCGTCCACCAGGATGAAGACCGATTTGCCGGATTGCAGCCGGGTCAGCGGACGATCCGGCCCTTCGATGGCGATGAGGCGACTCAGTTCCACCCCCGGCAGCTCGAATTTGCGGAAGATGGAGTAGAGGGTCTCGCCAGCCTGCACCTCATGTTGCAACCAGGTACCGTTGACCTTTTCTTCCACCGCCGGTTTGGCGGCAACTGCCGAAGAGGTGCTGCCGACAGTCAGTGCCTGGCTGGGTACGGCAAGGGGAATATCGAGTGAACCTGATGGGGCCACCGTTGGTGTACTGGGGGCCGGCTCCCAGGCCAGCACCAGCAACCAGAGCGGGGTCAGGATCAGCAGCCCTATGGTGTTTTTGCGGGGCAGCGGGCTGCTCAGCTTGAACCTGGTGGCCTTGGGTTCATGGCTACGTTGGCCGAAGCGGCTCATACCCTGGCCGATGCGCTGGCGCAGAGGCAGGGTTGCGGCATTGATACGATGGAGCAGGGATCCTTGTGATTCGTCTTGGCGACGCTGCTGGGCTCGTCTGTTATGGCCACGTGGGCGACGGTCCGGGGTGGGCACGGCATTTACCTCTCACTACATTGCCTGCCATCAGGCAAATACGATGCCTATGGTAAACGGACTCGCCCCCGAGGGGGAGAGTCCGTGAGAGGAAAATTATCAGCTGAGACGAAATTGTCCCAACAATTGCTGCAATCGCTCTGCGGCCTGACGCAGAGCCTGACTGGCTTTGGCCGTTTCGGTCGCATCCTGGGCGATGTCGTTGGCCAGTGCGTTGGTTTTTGACAGATTGCCGGAGACGGTCTCGGAAACCGAGCTCTGCTCCTCGGCGGCAGAGGCGATCTGGTAGGTCATGTCGTTGATGGTGGAGATGGCCTGATAGATGCTGCCGAGCGCCTCTTCCGCCAGATCTGCCTCGCCTACCGCTTGGTGGGTCAGCTGCTGGCTCTGGTTGATGGCGTTGACCGCGTTGGCCGAGCTGTGGCGGATCTTCTCGATCAGCTCCTGGGTGTTCTGCACCGCCTGCTGGGTGTTGCCCGCCAGCTTGCGCACTTCGTCGGCCACCACTGCAAAGCCGCGGCCCTGCTCGCCGGCGCGCGCCGCCTCGATGGCCGCATTGAGCGCCAGCAGGTTGGTCTGGTCGGCAATGCCCTGAATGACGGTGAGGATGCTGGTGATCTGCTCGCTGTCGTGGGCCAGCCCTTCCACTACCTCGGCCCCTTTCCCGGCCTCTGCGGCGACCTTGTGCATCGACTGGATCACCTGCTGGAAGCGTACCTTGCCCTGATCTGCCGCACTCTGGGCCTGCTTGGCCGAGTCTGCGGTGTTGTTGGCGTGGGTAGCCACCTCCTGGCTGACGTAGGACATCTCCTGCACCGCAGTCAGCATCTGCTCCATCTCTGCCTGATGATGCTGCAGGTTGTTGTCGGTCTGGCCGGCGATGCGGTCGGTGTCACCGGCGTGACGGTTCACCTCGCTGGCGGTTTTCAGCACGTCTCCCAGCAGCACCTGCAGCTTGTCGATGAAGCGGTTGATGCCCTTGGCCAGATCCCCCAGCTCGTCCACCGAGTTGGTGGTGAGGCGCTTGGTGAGATCCCCTTCGCCGTCGGCGATGTCATCCACCAGGCTGACCATCTGACGGATGGGGCCCGTGATGCTGCGAGCGATCACCAGCATGGTGGCCAGCGCCAGCACCAGCACGACGAGCGCACCCACCAGCTGTTGGGTCATGGCAGCCCGGTTCATATCGTTGAGCTGGGCTTCCAGCTGATCGGCGCCCGCCAGCACTACCTTGTAGGGCAGGGTGACAATGATGGCCCAGTTGCGGGCCATGCCCGGCACCATGATGGGCACCGAGATGCGGAATGAATCGTTCAGCTCCTGACGCTGAACCTCCGGCTTCAGATATTGTTGCCACTGCTGGCCGAGCACCTTGTCGGCCCGGCTGCCCAGCAGGCTGGCATCCCCGCTGGTGCCGGTGATGACACCGGCGGCGCTGACGATCAGGGTTTCGCCCTTGCCCTCATAGATGTTGCTGTTGAGGGTCTTGGCCTGGCGGCTGATGGAGTCTACCGCCAGATCCAGTGCGGCGATCCCCTTGAACTGGCCACCCACCATGATGGGGGTGGTGATGGTACTGACCAGCACCTGCTGGCCGTTGATGTCCACCTTGAAGGGATCGATGAGACAGGAGCGTCCCTCCCGTTTCGGACAGGAGTAGTAGTCGTTGGCCGGATTGCCGAACTCGTCGGGGTCGGTTTTTTCGATGGAGAGCAGCAGATCCGTGCCGATCTGATCCTTGTCACGATAGAAATAGGGAACGAAGCGACCCTTGTCGTCACTGCCGAGCGCGCTCTGGCCGGCGAAGCTGGCGTCCTGGCCATCGAAGCCGTTCGGTTCGAAGCCGGCAAAGGCGCCATAGAGTTGCGGCTCCAGCGCGAGCTGGGCCTTGAGCAGATCGGTGGCCTGCTGGCGAGTCAGGGGCAGCTTGCCTTCCTGCTGCAGGGCGAGGGCGCTGGCCATCTGCTGGGTATAGGAGAGCCCCTTTTGCAGCAATTGGGTGATGGCGGCCGCTTCGGCACGGGCGTTGGCGCTGACTTTTTGCCAGGCTTCTTGTTGCAGGGCGGCGCGGCTGGAGCTGATGGTCAGCTGTTGGGTCTGCTGACCCGAGTAGTGGTTGAGCAGGATCAGGATCACCAGGGCGGTGGTCATGGCGATCCCGGCCATTACCAGAATACGATTCTGGATAGAACGAAACTGCATCGTGCGTTCCTTGTGACGTGGAAAGTTGTTTGAATTATCGGCAGGGCGGGAGGCTTCTCCAGCAATGCTGCCTAGCAAAGCGGAAAAAACTGAACGGTTTTGCGATCCTCTTCAAAGATTGATGGGCATGCCCTATCGACCGCTTATTTCTTGTCCGGCGTCCTCATGGTTTTCCCATCCGTCACTGTCGGTGCTAAAATGCGACGGTTTTTTTAACGAATTGGCCCAAGGCCCTCTACACAAGGCTTAAAGATGAAAGTCAAAACCCGTTTTGCTCCCAGCCCGACCGGCTTTTTGCATGTCGGCGGTGCCCGTACCGCACTCTATTCCTGGTTGTTTGCAAAGAATCAGGGCGGTGAGTTCGTGCTGCGTATTGAGGATACCGATCTGGAACGTTCCACCCAGGAGGCGATCGACGCCATCATCGAGGGCATGGAATGGCTGGAGCTGAACTGGGATGAGGGCCCCTACTACCAGACCAAGCGTTTCGATCGCTACAATGCCTTGATCGACGAGATGCTGGCCGACGGTCGCGCCTACAAGTGCTACTGCTCCAAGGAGCGTCTGGAAGCGCTGCGTGAAGGCCAGATGGCCAACGGCGAGAAGCCCCGTTACGACGGCAAGTGCCGCCATGGTGATCACGATCACCCGGCCGATGCCCCCCACGTCATCCGTTTCCGCAACCCGACCGAAGGCTCAGTGGTGTTTGATGACCACGTACGTGGCCGCATCGAGTTCGCCAACACCGAGCTCGACGATCTCATCATCCGCCGCACCGATGGTGCCCCCACTTACAACTTCTGCGTGGTGGTGGACGATTGGGACATGGAGATCACCCACGTGGTGCGTGGTGAAGACCACATCAACAACACCCCGCGCCAGATCAACATCTACAAGGCGCTGAACGCGCCGGTGCCGGAGTTTGCCCACGTTTCCATGATCCTGGGTGACGACGGTGCCAAGCTCTCCAAGCGCCACGGTGCCGTCTCCGTGATGCAATACCGCGACGACGGCTATCTGCCGGAGGCCCTGTTGAACTATCTGGTGCGTCTGGGCTGGTCCCACGGCGATCAGGAGATCTTCAGCCTGGAAGAGATGATCAAGCTGTTCAGTCTGGATGCCATCTCCAAGTCTGCCTCTGCCTTCAACACCGACAAGCTGCTGTGGCTGAACAACCACTACATGCGCAGCCTGGATCCGGCCTATGTGGCCAAGCACCTGGCCTGGCACATGGAAAATCAGAAGATCGACACCAGCAATGGCCCGGCCTTGGCCGACGTGGTGACCCTGCTGGCCGAGCGCTGCAATACCCTGGTGGAGATGGCCGCCCAGAGCCGCTACCTGTTCGAAGAGTATGAAGCCATCGACGAAGCGGCTGCCAAGAAGCATCTGCGTGGCGTCGCCGCCGAGCCCTTGGCCCTGGCCAAGGCCAAGCTGGCTGCCCTGGATACCTGGACCACCGAAGCGCTGCACGAGCTGATTGAAGCCACTGCCGCCGAGCTGGGTCAGGGCATGGGCAAGGTCGGCATGCCGCTGCGCGTGGCGGTGACCGGTCTGGGCCAGTCCCCGGCTATTGATGCCGTGATGGCGCTGGTGGGCAAGGAGCGCGTGCTCGCTCGCATCGATCGTGCCCTGGCCTATATCGAAGCGCGCATGGCCGCTGAGTAAGCAGACCATCGTCAGGCCGGGCGGGATACCTGCTCAGCTGGACACCAGATACAAAAAATCCGAAACGTCATGTTTCGGATTTTTTTATGGTCGCAGTTTTGTGTGGCGGAGCCTGGCTGAGCAGGATCCGGATCGGGATCAGGTCAGCTTGAAGGAGTTGATCTGGCTGTCCAGATCCTTGCTGTGTTGCTCCACCAGCTCGGAGGCCTCCTGCAGCTCCCGCAGCACCACCACGGAGCCTTCGGCGATCTGCTTGACCTGCTCCAGGTTGCCGCGCATCTCTTCGGCCACCGAGCTCTGTTGCTCGGAGGCGGCGGCGATGTGGCGGTTCATATCGGCCACCCCCTGCACCCGTTGCACTATGGTGGCGAGTTGATCCCCCGCGCGAGTGACCTGCTCTACTCCCTTGTCCGCCTGTTGCACGCTCTGGGACATCAGCTCGGCCGCCTGGGCGGCATTGCCTTGCAGCTGTTCGATCATCTTCTGGATCTCGACGGTGGCCGCCTGGGCCCGGTTGGCCAGCTCGCGCACTTCCGAGGCGACTACCGCAAAGCCACGACCGGCCTCACCGGCACGGGCTGCCTCGATGGCGGCGTTCAACGCCAGCAGGTTGGTCTGCTCCGAAATGCCGCGAATGGTGTCGACCACAGAGCCGATGCGATCCACTCCCTGTTCCACCTGATTGACCACGGTGGCAGAGCGCTGGATGTTGCCGGAGAGGGTGTCGATGGTGTTGACGGTTTCCGCCACGCAGCGGCTGCCCTCTTCGGCCAGCTGGCTGGTTTCTGTGGTGGCATGGGAGGCCTGTTCGGCATGGGCTGCCACTTCACGAATGGCGCCGACCATCTGGCTCATGGCGCTGGCCAGTTGCTCTATCTGGCCGAACTCTTCGTTGATCGCCTCGTTGGCCTCCTCCATGCAAAGGGTGACCTGGGAGGCGATCTCGTTGAGCTCCTTGCAGGCGGCACGCTGGTTGCCAAACACAGCCTTGAGGTTTTCCTGGGAGTGGGAGACCGCCTTGGCAATGTCGCCGAACTCATCGCGGGAGTGGAGCAGCACCTTGTGGCTGAGATCCCGCTTGGCGAAGCGCTCCAGCAGGCCGACCAGATAATGTACCTGCTTCACCATCAGGCGGGAGCCGGTCAGCAACAGGATCACGAACAGCAGCCCCATGATGGCCGTCTCCATCAGACCGGTCCAGAGCAGGCGGTCGGCAATGGCATTTGCCTTGTCCGGATCCAGCCCTTCGCTGAGCAGGGTGGCTTCCAGATTGTTGGCATCGAACCAGAGCTTGGTGAGCAACAACAAGGTACTGAATACCATCAGCAGTACTACCTTGGGTACCAGCCGTATATCACTCATCCGCTTCTCTAGCAGGTTTAGCTGCATATTTTTTCTCCTTTAAAAAACTGCTTTTTCCTTTGTCCTCAGGGCTATCGGCATTATCTTCCCTTTTATTAATTTGCACTGTGTTTAAAGTTGGAAAATGTATGCGACATCACTTAACTCATCTGCGGGCCACCGATCTGCTGATGGCCTTCCTCTCTGTTATCTCGGTATTGCTGGTTACGGCCCGTTGGTGGGGGCACGAGACCCTGACTTCCCAGACACTGCAACTCTTCTATGACCTCGACAGCCTGATCTGTTACTTCTTTCTCGCCCACTTCGCCTATGGCCTGGCCCGCGCCCCGGACAGGAAGGCCTACTTCAAGGCCAACTGGTTCTATCTGCCGGGCAGTCTGCCCATGGTGGAATCCCTGCGCTGGGCCCGGTTGATCCAGTTGTGGCGGGTCTATCAGTTGCTGCGCAGCCAGCCGGACCTGCTGGCCATGTTTCGTCGCGAGCGAAACGAGACCACCATTTCCGGCATCCTGTTCCTGTTCGTCCTCTTGCTGGGGCTCGGCTCCGGGATCATGTACTGGATTGAATCCGGTCAGCCGGGCAGTGAAATCGAGACCCCCTATGATGCGTTCTGGTGGACCCTGGTGACCCTCTCCACCGTGGGTTACGGGGATCTGGTGCCCAAGACGGAGGAGGGGCGCTTTGTGGCCAGCCTGCTGATCCTGTTCGGGGTCGGCCTGTTTGGCGCGCTCAGCGGTTTCATGGCCAGCCTGTTTCTGCAGCCCAATCGCGGTGATAACGACACCGAGAAGTGGCGTCATCACTACAATGCCCAGCAGGAGCAGTTGTTGCAGGAGTTGCGAGCGCTGCGGGCCGAGGTACGGGAGCTGAGAAACAAGTGATGACGAGGTCAAAAAGTGGCCAAGTCATGCATGGCAGGGCAGGGAGTGCCCCCGGGGGAAGCGTTTTCTTTGCTTGTCCTTTAACCTGCCTGCGGCTTAACATTCAGCCTCTTACCCAAAACTGAAAAGAGAACCGATCGACCATGCGCGCCCTTCTCGGGATTTTGATCTGCTTGTGTGCCGGCCAGGCACTGGCCGAGACCCGTTATGTTTCAGACAACATCTTTACCTATATCCACAATGGCCCGGGGACCCAGTACCGGATCCTGGGCAGCGTCAAGGCGGGTGAGCCGCTGGAGATAAAGTCGGTGAACGGCGAAGCCGGTTTCACTCAGGTGGTGGACGGCCGTGGCCGTGAAGGGTGGATCAAGAGCAGCGAGCTGCAGAGCCAGCCCAGCCTGCGCGAGCGCCTGCCCCAGGTCGAGAAGGAGCGGGATGAGCTCAAGAGCCGCCTGCAGAACCTCAACGGCGACAACGAGAAACGCTTTGCCGAGAAGGATGGCCAGATTGAACTGCAGAGCAATGAGATAGCGTCGCTCAAGGCCCAGCTCGCCAGCCAGGGCGAGGAGATGAGCAATCTCAAGGAGCAGAACGATGCCCTGACCCAGAGTTATGACAACCGGGAACACGACATGCAGATGGACTGGTTCATCCGTGGCGGTGCCATGGTGGGGGCCGGCATCCTGCTCGGCATCCTGTTGCCCATGCTGCCTCGTCGCCGCAGCCGCAGCGATCGCTGGATGAATTGACAAAAATTGTCTGACTGAGCAGAAGGGTCGCCATGGCGGCCCTTCTCTGTTTCTATCGTTTGACGCAGGGCCGGAGGGGGCATAAAGGGAGAGCGAAATTGTATACAAAACAAGATGTGAAGCTGGCCTGAAAAGGGCATTTTCACCCTGAGATAGCCATAAAACTCCCATGTCAGCGATTTTTGTTAAAACAAGGCAACAAATTTATTTCATATAGGGTGCAATATTGTATACATTATCGGCGTTTCGGCGGCACGGCCGCCTTCGTCGATATCAGCCCTAGGGCGTACAGGAAGACCCCATATGTTCAAAGCGACTCAAGTGCTTGCAGCTGACTATATTCCCTCCGATCTGGCCGCCCTGCGCGAAGCCATCACCCAGAACTATGTGGTGGATGAAAATGCCTATCTGGCAGAGCTTGCCGCCATGCTGCCGGGAGATGGCGCCTCGCTGGAACAGGTGACCCAGCGGGCCCGCACCCTGGTGACCAAGGTGCGCAAGGAGAGCGGTTCCGGCGACGGTATCGACGCCTTCCTGCAGGAGTACAGCCTGGATACTCAGGAGGGGATCATCCTGATGTGTCTGGCAGAGGCGCTGCTGCGCATCCCCGATGCCCAGACCGCCGACGCCCTGATCAAGGACAAGCTCTCCGGCGCCAACTGGTCCTCTCATTTTCGCAAGAGCGACTCCACCCTGGTCAACGCCTCGACCTGGGGCCTGATGCTGACCGGCAAGATCATCAAGCTCGACAAGAAGCTCGACGGCAATCCTGCCAATCTGCTGGGGCGCATGGTCAACAAGCTGGGCGAACCCGTGGTGCGCTCTGCCATGTACGCCGCCATGAAGATCATGGGCAAGCAGTTCGTGCTGGGCCGCGATATGAAGGAAGCCCTCAAGGCGAGCCGCAAGTCCCGCGAGCTGGGTTACACCCACACCTACGACATGCTGGGTGAATCGGCGCTGACCATGCAGGACGCCGACAAGTACCTGGCCGACTACCACAACGCCATCGAAGCGGTGGGCGGCGAGCGGATCAGCGACGGCGGCCCGGCTCCCTCCATCTCCATCAAGCTCTCGGCGCTGCATCCGCGCTATGACGTGGCGAACCGCGAGCGGGTGCTCGGCGAGATGTGCGAGCGGCTGGTGGGGCTGGTGCGTCTGGCCCGCGACAAGGACGTGGCCATCAGCATCGACGCCGAGGAGATGGACCGCCTCGAGCTCTCCCTGGATCTGTTCGAGCAGCTCTATCGCTCCGAGGCCAACCGCGGCTGGGGCAAGCTCGGCATGGTGGTGCAGGCCTACTCCAAGCGTGCCCTGCCGGTCTTGTGCTGGCTCACCGCCCTGGCCCGCGAGCAGGGGGATATCATTCCGGTACGTCTGGTGAAGGGGGCCTATTGGGACAGCGAGCTGAAATATGCCCAGCAGGCGGGCTTGCCCGGTTATCCGCTGTTTACCCGCAAGGCCGGTACCGACATCTCCTACCTCGCCTGTGCCCGCTACCTGCTGAGCGAGCCGACCCGCGGCTTCATCGCGCCCCAGTTTGCCACCCACAACGCCAATACCGTGGTCAGCATTCTGGAGATGGCCGGCGATCGCCAGTTCGAATTCCAGCGCCTGCACGGCATGGGGGAGGAGCTGCACAACGCCGTGCTCAATGACAACCCGGGCCTGCACTGCCGCATTTATGCACCGGTCGGCGCCCACAAGGATCTGCTGCCCTACCTGGTGCGCCGTCTGCTGGAAAACGGCGCCAACACTTCGTTTGTGCACAAGCTGGTGGATCCCAACACCCCGGTGGACAGTCTGGCCGAGCACCCGCTGCGCACCCTCAAGCGCTACTCGAGCTTTGCCAACGACCGCATCCCGCAGCCGGTGAACCTGTTTAGCGATCGCAAGAACTCCAGTGGCGTGAACATGAACATCGTCTCCATCCAGCGCCCCTTCTTCGCCGGGCTCAAGGAGCTGGAGAGCAAGCAGTGGCTGGCCGGCCCCATCGTCGATGGCGAGACCCTCAAGCGCAATGACGCCCGTGTTGTGGTGAGCCCGCAGGACGTGAGCCTGACCGTCGGCAAGATCCACTGGGCCGACGAGCAGGCGGTGGAGCAGGCGCTGGCCTCTGCCCATGCCGCCTTCCCGCGCTGGCGCGAGACCTCGGTGAGCGAGCGTGCCGCCGCCCTTGAGAAACTGGCGGATCTGCTGGAAGCGAACCGCAACCAGTTTATTTCGCTCTGTACCCGTGAGGCGGGCAAGCTGCTGCAGGACGGCATCGACGAGGTGCGCGAGGCGGTGGATTTCTGTCGCTACTACGCGGTGCAGGCTCGCAGCATGATGGGTCAGGCGACCCTGCTGCCCGGCTACACCGGCGAGCAGAACGAGCTGTTCCTGCAAGGGCGCGGTGTGTTTGTCTGCATCAGCCCGTGGAACTTCCCGCTGGCCATCTTCCTGGGGCAAGTCGCGGCGGCGCTGGCCACCGGCAACACCGTCATCGCCAAACCGGCTGAGCAGACCGGCCTCATCGCCCATCTGGCGGTGACTCTGGCGCACCAGGCCGGCATCCCGGGTGACGTGCTGCAGCTGCTGCCGGGCGACGGTGCCACAGTGGGCGCCAAGCTGACAGCGGATCCCCGCATCGGCGGCGTCTGCTTCACCGGTTCCACCGAGACCGCCAAGCTCATCAACCAGACCCTGGCCAATCGTGACGGCGCCATCCTGCCGCTGATTGCCGAGACCGGCGGCCAGAACGCCATGATTGTCGACTCCACCGCCCTGCCGGAGCAGGTGGTGCGCGATGTGGTGAGCGCCGCTTTCCAGAGCGCCGGCCAGCGTTGTTCCGCCCTGCGGGTGCTGTTCCTGCAAGAGGAGATCGCCGATCGGGTGCTGGAGATCCTCACCGGCGCCATGCAGGAGCTCAAGGTCGGCAACCCGGCCGAGCACAACACCGACGTGGGCCCGGTCATTGACGCCGAGGCCAAGGCGGGGCTGGATCTGCACCTGGCCAGGATGATCCCGAAAAGCCGCCAGATCGCCCAGGCCCCCATGCCGAAGGCGACCCAGGAGGGACACTTCGTCCAGCCGACCGCGCTCGAGATCCGCTCCATCAAGGAGCTGGAGCGCGAGCAGTTCGGCCCCATCCTGCACGTGGTGCGCTATGTCGCCCGGGATCTGGAGCAGGTGATCAGCGACATCAACGGCACCGGCTACGGCCTGACGCTGGGCATTCACAGCCGCAACGAATCCCACGCAGAAGAGCTGGCGAGCCGCATCAACGTGGGCAACGTCTACATCAACCGCAACCAGATCGGCGCCATGGTCGGAGTGCAGCCGTTCGGTGGCCAGGGCCTCTCCGGCACCGGCCCCAAGGCGGGCGGCCCCCACTATCTGAGCCGCTTCGTCACCGAGAAGACCCGTACCATCAACACCACGGCGGTGGGGGGCAACGCCTCCCTGCTGGCAATGGGGGATGCCTGATATCGAGTCTTTCTGGTGAACACGAAATAACAAGGTCGCCTGCGGGCGACCTTGTTATTTTGGGGTGGCTCGTATCGGCGAGCCGCGCTAGCGGCATGGGGGTCGTCATCTTTTCGCGCTGGCCGTAAGATGAGAGCCTCGACCGGTGCCGAGCGCACCTTTACTACACAAAGCCTGGATGCTTATGTCATTGACCGAACAGGCCCGCTGGTTCGTACTGGGGGGCGATCACCTGGTGCTGCTCGACGAGCAGGGCCATATTCCGCAGGGGGCGTTGAGCCAGCTGCCCGCGTTTTTGCACACCAAGTCATTTGAGCGTTTCGACGAGTGGGAGGGCCTGCCCTGCTATCTGCTGGATCTGGGGGAGGAGGCCGAGACGTCTCTTATGACCCCCCTGCGCCAGCTGATGGTGGCCGGGGATGAAGAGGGCTTTCGCCTCGCCGGGCGTGCCTGGCAGCTCGCCACGTTTCGCCGCACCCATCGCTTCTGCGGCGAGTGCGGCGCCCCCATGGCGCCCAAGGCAGGGGAGTGGGCGCAAGGGTGCCGCCATGGCCACATCGTCTATCCGCGCATCTCCCCCTGCATCATAGTGGCGGTGCGCAAGGGGCCGGCCATCCTGCTGGCCGCCCATCGCCGTCACCATCAGGTCGAGGATCCCATGTATACGGTGCTGGCGGGCTTTGTGGAGGCGGGGGAGAACCTTGAGCAGTGTGTGGCGCGCGAGGTGTTCGAGGAGAGCGGCATCCGGGTACGCAACGTGCGCTACGTGGCCAACCAGCCCTGGCCCTTCCCCCACAGCCTGATGATGGGCTTCACCGCCGACTACGAGAGCGGCGAGATCCGGATACAGGACGAGGAGCTGGTGGCCGCCGACTTCTTCGAAGCTGACCGTCTGCCAAGGCTGCCTCCCCACGGTACCATAGCGCGGCGACTTATCGAGCTTTGCCTGGCGGGCGAGGCCTGAGGCGAGTCGTTATCCCCCCGTTGTAAAAAGGGACGCTTGTTTGCGTCCCTTCACATCTTTGCAACCGGCCCTGGATTTGCCACCCATTGGGCAGTCCGTTCCGGCGGGCAAAGTGGTATCATGGCCGCCATTTTATGCGTGATATGAATTCAGGAACTGGGATGAAAGAGCTGAAGAACGATCGTTACCTGCGTGCCCTGCTGCGCCAGGAAGTGGACATGACCCCGGTATGGATGATGCGCCAGGCTGGCCGTTATCTGCCGGAATACAAGGCGACCCGCGCCCAGGCGGGGGATTTTATGTCCCTGTGCCGCAACGCCGAGCTGGCCTGTGAAGTCACCCTGCAGCCGCTGCGCCGCTATCCGCTCGATGCTGCCATCCTCTTCTCCGACATTCTCACCGTGCCCGACGCCATGGGGCTGGGTCTCTACTTCGAGCAGGGGGAAGGCCCGCGCTTCGAGCGCCCGATAACATCCATGGCCGACGTGCAGGCACTGCCGGTGCCGGATCCGGAAGACGAGCTTGGCTACGTGATGAACGCGGTGCGCACCATCCGCCGCGAGCTCAAGGGCGAAGTGCCGCTGATCGGCTTCTCCGGCAGCCCCTGGACCCTGGCTACCTACATGGTGGAGGGGGGCAGCTCCAAGGCATTCACCAAGATCAAGCAGATGATGTACGCAGAGCCGCAGACCCTGCATCTGCTGCTCGACAAGCTGGCCGACAGCGTGATCGCCTATCTGAACGCCCAGATCAAGGCGGGTGCCCAGGCGGTCATGGTGTTCGACACCTGGGGCGGCGTGCTTACCCCGCGCGATTACCGCGACTTCTCCCTGCAGTACATGCACAAGATCGTCGACGGTCTGATCCGTGAGCACGACGGTCGCCGCGTGCCGGTCACCCTGTTCACCAAGAACGGCGGCCAGTGGCTGGAGCAGATCGCCGCCACCGGTTGTGATGCGCTGGGGCTGGACTGGACCACCGACATCGCGGACGCCAAGCGCCGGGTCGGCGACAAGGTGGCGCTGCAGGGCAACATGGACCCTTCCATGCTCTACGCCTCTCCCGAGCGCATCCGCGAAGAGGTCGCCTCCATCCTGGCCGGGTTCGGTCATGGCAATGGCCACGTCTTCAACCTGGGTCACGGCATCCATCAGGACGTGAACCCGGAGCATGCCGGCGTGTTCGTCAATGCGGTACACGAGCTCTCGGCTCAATACCACAAGCGCTGATACCGGCGCGTTTTATCGTGACGACGGGGCCTTGGGGCCCCGTTTCGTTGGTGGCGGGGCTGCATCCCGGTTGCCGCTCGGGTTACACTGCATCCCTTGTGGGAACGACGATGGGAGCGGGCATGAGTCTCGTTTTCCGGACAGATTTCCCTGGTCATGGCTGGAGGCTGGATGAGCAAGCGAGTATTGGATTGGGGTATCGATCTGGGCGGTACCAAGTGCGAGTGTGTGGTGCTGGAGGGGGACGAGGTGTTGCTGCGCCATCGTATCCCCACCGAGCGCCAGGGCGGTTATGACCACATGATCGGCCAGATCGCCAAACTGGTAGAGGAGTGCGCCGCCAAACTCGGCCAGCGCCCGGCCATCATCGGCATGGGCACCCCGGGAGCGCGGGATCCGCAAACCGGCCTGATGAAGAACTGCAATACGACCGAGCTCAACGACAAGCCGTTCAAGGAAGATCTGGAGCGCAGGCTCGGTGTACCCGTACTCATCGCCAACGATGCCAACTGCTTCGCCCTGGCGGAAACCCATCTCGGGGCGGTGCGCCAGCATCATCCGGATGCGAAAGTGGTGTTCGGTATCATCATGGGCACCGGCGTGGGTTCGGGCATTGTCATCAATGGCCGCATCCTCAACGGCCACCACGGCATCGCCGGTGAGTGGGGCCACAACGTGCTCTCACCCGATGGCCCCGAGTGCTACTGCGGCAAGCGTGGCTGCGTCGAGACCCTGATCAGCGGCCCGGCGCTGGAGGCCTGGTACGAAGCCAAGGCCAAGCGCCGCCTCTCGCTCGCCCAGATTGCGGCAGCTAGCACCCACGATCATGTGGCCAAGCTCACCATCGACCGGCTGCACCTGCTGTTTGGCCAGGCGCTGGCCAACGTGGTCAACATCCTGGATCCGGACGCCATCGTCATCGGTGGCGGGGTGGGCAATGTGCAGAGCCTCTATCGCGCCGGGCGGGAGACTATTTTGCCCTTCCTCTTTAATCCCCGCTTCCGGGCCCCCATTATTGCACCAGTCCTTGGCGACAGCGCCGGGGTGTTTGGCGCGGCCTTGCTGGCCCGCGGTGAATTCAAGGATGCCCTGCTGTCGTGAGCCGGGTGTCGGGTGGCCCTGAGGCCACCCCTTTTTGCTGGTAAGGAATGCATCCCAGATGATCAAGATTGCCATCAATGGTTACGGACGGATCGGTCGCAACGTGTTGCGGGCCCTCTATGAAAGCGGGCGCGACAAGACCATCAAGATCGTCGCCATCAACGAACTGGCGGCGCCGGAGGCCATGGTGCACCTGACCCGCTTTGACACAAGCCACGGTCGCTTCCGTTATCCGGTGCAACTGGCCGGCAACAGCATGCAGGTAGGCGAAGACCTCATCTCCCTGTTTGCCGAGAAAGACCCGTCCAGATTGCCGTGGCGGGCGCTGGGGGTGGACGTGGTGCTGGATTGCACCGGGGTGTTCGGCTCGCGCGCCGATGCCGAGCTGCATCTGGCGGCGGGGGCGGGCAAGGTACTCTTCTCCCATCCGGCCGATGCGGATGTGGATGCCACCATCGTCTACGGGGTCAATCACCAGGTGCTGACGGGACGGGAACGGATCGTCTCGAACGCCTCCTGTACCACCAACTGCGTGGTCCCCGTCATCGAAACATTGCATCGAGAATTCGAAATAAATTGTGGTACTATTACGACAATTCATTCGGCCATGCATGACCAGCAAGTCATCGATGCCTACCATGGCGACTTGCGCCGAACTCGCGCCGCCAGCCAGTCCATCATCCCGGTGGATACCAAGCTAGCCAAGGGGTTGGAGCGTATCCTGCCCCACTTCGCCGGCAAGTTCGAGGCGATCGCGGTACGGGTACCGACCATCAATGTAACAGCGATGGATCTGAGTATTACTGTTCGTAAAAAAGTGACAGTTAGTGACGTAAATCAAGCCCTGCAACGGGCATCCAGAGGTACATTACAAGGTATTCTGGATTACACGGAAGAGCCGCTGGTCTCCGTAGACTTTAATCATGATGCACACTCCTGCATCATTGATGGTACCCAGACCCGGGTGAGCGATGCCAACCTCGTCAAGATGTTGATGTGGTGCGATAACGAATGGGGCTTCGCGAATCGGATGCTGGATACTACCCGGGCCATGATGGTTGCAGGCTGAGCCTGCCCCGGACGAAAGGTTACTGTTTTTAACATTACCTGGAAAAATATAGAGGACTGAATATGTCTGTTATCAAGATGACTGACCTGGATCTGGCGGGCAAACGCGTTCTGATCCGTGCTGACCTGAACGTGCCGGTAAAAGACGGCAAGGTTACCTCCGATGCACGGATCAAAGCTACCCTGCCGACCATCAAGCTGGCTCTGGAAAAGGGCGCCAAGCTGATGATCACCTCCCACCTGGGTCGTCCGACCGAAGGCGAGTACAACGAAGAGTTCTCTCTGCTGCCGGTTGTCAACTATCTGAAAGACGCTCTGTCCTGCCCGGTTCGCCTGGCCAAGGATTACCTGGATGGCGTGGAAGTCGCTGCCGGTGAGCTGGTTGTGCTGGAAAACTGCCGCTTCAACAAGGGCGAGAAGAAGAACGCCGAAGAGCTGGCCAAGAAGTATGCCGCTCTGTGTGACGTCTTCGTAATGGATGCATTCGGTACTGCTCACCGCGCCGAAGGTTCCACCTACGGTGTGGCCCAGTTTGCCCCGATCGCCTGTGCCGGCCCCCTGCTGGCCGGTGAACTGGAAGCCCTGGGCAAGGCCATGCTGAAGCCCGAGCGCCCCATGGTTGCCATCGTTGGCGGCTCCAAGGTCTCTACCAAGCTGACCGTACTGGAATCCCTCTCCAAAATCGCTGACCAGCTGGTGGTCGGTGGTGGCATCGCCAACACCTTCATCGCCGCTGCTGGTCACAACGTCGGCAAGTCCCTGTGCGAGCACGATTTGATCGACACCGCCAAGAAGCTGGCTGCCGAAACCTCCATCCCGGCCACCACCGACGTGGTTGTGGGTAAAGAGTTCTCCGAGTCCACTCCGGCCACCACCAAGTCCGTCGCTGACGTTGCCGACGACGACATGATCTTCGACATCGGTCCGGATTCCGCCAAGGCCCTGGCCGACATCATCATGAACGCCAAGACCATCCTGTGGAACGGCCCGGTCGGCGTGTTCGAGTTCGACCAGTTCGCCAAGGGTACCGAAGTGATCGCCAAGGCCATCGCCGAATCCCCGGCCTTCTCCATCGCTGGCGGTGGTGACACCCTGGCTGCCATCGACAAGTTCGGCATCGCCGACAAGGTCTCCTACATCTCCACCGGCGGTGGCGCCTTCTTGGAGTTCGTAGAAGGCAAGGTACTGCCTGCTGTCGCGATTCTGGAAGAGCGCGCCAAAGCCTAATTGACCCGAGACGGGGGGCAAAAGCCTCCCGTTTCGTTTATCATGTGCCCGCTGTGCCGGTTCATGATGAACCCCCCATTTTTTATTAACGGCATACGAGACAGGACGATTAAACATGTCTAAGAAAATTTTCGACTTCGTAAAACCCGGCGTGATCACTGGTGATGACGTTCAGAAAGTGTTCGCCATCGCTAAAGAGAACGGCTTCGCTCTACCGGCCGTCAACTGTGTTGGTACCGACTCCGTGAACGCCGTGCTGGAAGCTGCCGCCAAGGTGAAAGCGCCGGTTATCGTTCAGTTCTCCAACGGTGGTGCAGCATTCACCGCTGGTAAGGGTCTGAAGCTGGAAGGTCAGAAGGCTGCCATCATCGGTGCCATCTCCGGTGCCAAGCACGTTCACGCCGTTGCCGAAGCTTACGGTGTACCTGTGATCCTGCACACCGACCACGCTGCCAAGAAGCTGCTGCCGTGGATCGACGGTCTGCTGGAAGCGGGCGAGAAGCACTTCGCTGAAACCGGCAAGCCGCTGTTCTCCTCCCACATGCTGGATCTGTCCGAAGAGTCTCTGGAAGAGAACATCGACATCTGCTGCGAGTACCTGACCCGCATGGCCAAGATGAACATGACTCTGGAGCTGGAACTGGGTTGCACCGGTGGCGAAGAAGACGGCGTCGACAACAGCCACATGGATCAGTCCGCTCTGTACACCCAGCCGGAAGACGTGGCCTACGCCTACGAGCGTCTGTCCAAGATCAGCCCGCGTTTCACCATCGCTGCCTCCTTCGGCAACGTACACGGTGTCTACAAGCCGGGTAACGTCAAGCTGACCCCGTCCATCCTGGATGCGTCCCAGAAGTACGTTTCCGAGAAGTTCGGTATTCCGGCCAAGTCCCTGGACTTCGTATTCCACGGTGGTTCCGGTTCCACTCTGGAAGAGATCCGCGAATCCATCTCCTACGGCGTCGTGAAGATGAACATCGACACCGACACCCAGTGGGCGACCTGGGAAGGCATTCTGGACTTCTACAAGACCAACGAAGCCTACCTGCAAGGTCAGCTGGGTAACCCGGAAGGTGCCGACAAGCCGAACAAGAAGTTCTACGATCCGCGCGTATGGCTGCGTGCCGGTCAGACTTCCATGATCAAGCGTCTGGAACAGGCTTTCTCCGACCTGAACGCCATCGACGTACTGTAATTCGTTACCGTACCTTGATTGCATGAAAAGGCGCCCTTCGGGGCGCCTTTTGCATTTCTGTGATCCGGTGCGACTGGTTTGCAGTGAGTGAGCTGGGTATTATCGAAACAAATCTGCTTATTTTATTAAACAATTTGCAACCAAGGCAGGATGCTGAGCATGCAGGCAGGAAAGCACAACGCACATCAGGAACACGCGGCCTCCTATTACGCCGCGACTCGCAACGATTCGCAGGAGTGGCCCGAGCTGGCCGGTGAACATCAGGCGGATGTCTGTGTCATTGGCGGTGGCTTTACCGGCCTCAACACCGCCATCAACCTGGCCGATGCCGGCTACAAGGTGATACTGCTGGAGGCCAACCGCATCGGCTGGGGCGCGTCCGGGCGCAACGGCGGCCAACTCATTCGTGGCATCGGCCACGACACCAGCCAGTTTGCCCGCTGGATTGGCGAAGAAGGCGTGCGTGAGCTGGATCTGATGGGATTGGAGGCGGTGCAACTGGTGCGCGAGCGAGTTGCGCGTTTTGCCATCGACTGCGATCTCACCTGGGGCTATTGCGATCTTGCTACCCGTCAGCGCCATCTGGCCGGTTTCGAGGAAGAGCTCGAACATCTGGCGAGCCTGGGCTACGAGCATGAGGTGAGGCTGGTGCCACGCGAGGAGATCCACACGGTCGTGGGCTCGGATCGCTACATCGGCGGCCTCATCGACATGGGCTCCGGCCACCTTCACCCCCTCAACCTAGCCCTTGGCGAGGCGCGCGCCGCCCAAAGTCTGGGCGTCGCCCTGTTCGAGCAATCCAGGGTAACCCATATCGACTACGGCAAGCGGGTGGAGATCACCACCGCTCACGGCCGGGTGAGCAGCGACTATCTGGTGATAGGGTGCAACGCCTATCTCAACGAACTCAATCCTGAACTCGGGGGCAAGGTGCTGCCGGCAGGTTCCTACATCCTCGCCACCGAGGTGCTGGAGAAGCGGCTGCGTCAGCGCTTGCTACCGCAGAACATGGCGGTGTGTGATCAGAATGTGGCACTCGACTACTACCGCCTCTCCGCCGACGGCCGCCTGCTGTTTGGCGGTGCCTGCAACTATTCCGGCCGTGATCCTCGCGATATAAAAGCCTTTATGCTGCCCAAGCTGCTGCGGGTATTCCCCGAACTGGCCGGCACCGCCATTGAATTCCAGTGGGGGGGGATGATAGGCATAGGCGCCAACCGCTTGCCGCAAATCGGCCGCCTCAAGCAGCATCCCAATGTCTTCTACGCCCAGGCTTATTCGGGGCATGGGGTCAATGCCACCCACATGGCGGGCAAGCTGCTGGCGGAGGCGATCCGCGGCGAGAGCCGGGGCTTCGATCTGTTTGCCAGCGTGCCCCATATCACCTTCCCCGGTGGCCCTGCACTGAGCTCCCCGCTGCTGGCGCTCGGCATGCTGTGGCACCGGATGAAGGATTTGCTATAGCGCAGGCGGGGCGGGCATGATCCTGAGCGGGATTAGTGGACGGGCTCGGCCAGCCGCCAGCCCTGCTCCGTCTTCATCATCCACACCTCGGCTTGCTGGGGCAGCACCTGGCCAGCCTCGAAGTCGCCATATTTGCGTTCGAGCCCCATCAGTCCCATCTCCTGCTGGAAGGGACCGACCTTGTCGTAGACCAGATCCTCGTCGTGCAGCACCTGCAGTTGAGCCAGCCCCTGCTTGAAGTGGAGCTGGTAGCTGACCTTGACCAGATAGACGCCTTCCATGCGTTCCTCCTTGTCCAGGACGGCGAAGTTGCTGATCTCGAACAGGCTGGCGTCCGTCTCCGCCATCAGCTTGTCACTGACCTGCTGGCGGATCACCTCTTCACCGGGGCCTGCGCTGCAGCCATAGAGCCAGAGGGCCAGCAGGGGGATGAACCACTTTTTCATCAAAACTCCGGACGGGCGAAACAATGGAGGGCAAATTTTGCCACGCTGTCGCTCATATACAAGGGATTGCCAGAAAAATCAGCGAGTAACAGTGGGGATGGCCCAGCGGTGCGCCAGGCCAATTCCCATCTATGGCAGCTTGTCGAGCTGAGCCAGAAACTCGGCCGGGCCCATAAAGCCGGTGACTCTTTGCCCCGTGAGTTCGTTGCCGGCGCGATCGAAGAATATCAGGGTGGGCAAGCCCAGCACATTGAGGCCGTTGAGCAGCTCGACATCGGTGTCGTCATTGGCAGTGACGTCCGCCTGCAACAGCACCATGTCGGCAAAGCGCTCGCGCACCGCAGGATCGCTGAAGGTCTTGTGCTCGAACTCCTTGCAGGCGACGCACCAGTCGGCATAAAGGTCGAGCAGCACCGGTTTGCCGCGGGCGGCGGTGAGTTGGGTCTTGAGATCATCCTGGGTCTTGATGCGAATAAACTGCGGCGCTTGAGCCTCGGCACCGGTCTGGACACCGGGGGCGGGCAGTAGCAGATCCTTGCCCACCACTACGGCACTGATCATCGCCAACAGCAGCACAAAACCGCGCAGGCTCTTGCCGATGGAGTGGGGCTGATGCTGGTTGTGGTGATAGAGGTAGGCGCACAGCGCCAACCCCCAGCCGAGCCAGGCCAGGGTGGTAGCCTGATCGCTCCAGAGCCGTGACAGCAGCAGGATGGGCACCGCCAGCAGAGCAAAACCAAAGAGTTGCTTGATCACATCCATCCAGGCGCCGGCCTTGGGCAGCAGCTTGCCGCCCGAGGTGCCGAGCAGCAGCAGGGGCAGCCCCATCCCCAGCGACAGGGCGTAAAGCGCCGCGCCGCCGAGCCAGAGATCGCCGCTCTGGGCCACGTAAATCAGGGCACCGGAGAGCGGTGCCGTGGTACAGGGGGAGCAGACCAGTCCCGAGATCATCCCCATGATGGCGACCCCGGCCACCGAACCGCCCTGCTGGCGGTTGGAGAAGCCGGAGAGGCGCGTCTGCAAACTGCTCGGCAGCTGCAGGGTGTAGAGCCCGAACATGGAGAGTGCCAGCAGTACGAACATCACCGAGAGGCCGATCAGCACATAGGGGTGCTGCAGCGCCGCCTGGAATTGCAGCCCCGCCGAGGCCACCACCAGCCCGAGCAGGGTGTAGGTGAGCGCCATCCCCTGCACATAGACGAAGGAGAGCAGGAAGGCGCGGCGGGTGGAGAGGCGATGGCCGGCACCGGCGATGATGCCGGTCAGAATGGGGTACATGGGAAAGACGCAGGGGGTAAAGGCGAGCCCCAGCCCCAGTGCAAAGAAGGCGGCGATGCTGAGCCAGAAGCCCTGGCTGCCGAGGGCGGCGGCCAGTTTATCCTGTTGGCTGGACGGTGCAGTCGGCGTCGCCTCGTCATCACCCGACGTGGCCATCAGCGACTGCACCTCGATCACCTTGGTAGTCGGCGGGTAGCAGAGCCCCACGGTGCAGCCCTGGTAGCTGATTTTGAGGCTCGCTTGCGGCCCTACCTCGGTCAGGGTGACGGGGATCTCCACCTCCTGGTAATAGACCCGGGTCTTGCCGAAGAAATCGTCCTCGTGTTCGGTTCCCTCGGGCAGGACGGGCTCGCTGAAGGTGAGGTCGTTACCCTGAAAGCGCAGGCTGTGGCGATAAATATAGTAATCATCGGCGATGCGAAGTCGCAGCAGCAGCCGGTTGCCCCGCTGCTCGCTCTCCAGGGTGAATGCCTCGTCGACTTTCAGGAAGGCGGGCTTGGCACTGGCCTGAATGCCCAGGCTCCCCAGCAGATCACTGCTTGCCTGGACGGGGGTGAACAACAGGCTCAGCAGCAGGGTAAACAGGGCGGGCAGCAGATAGCGCAGGCGAGTGCAACTCATGGGGTCTCCTCCTTCAGCCAGTCGAGATAGGCGGGTAGACCCGCACTGACCGGCAGCGCCAGCAACTCGGGCACCTCGTAGGGGTGGTGGGTGAGGATGCACTGCTGCAGCTCGGCAAAGAGCGGTATCCGGGATTTGATGATGAGCTGGATCTCGGTGGTCCGTTCCACCTTGCCTTGCCAGCGATAGACAGAGGTCACGCCCGGCAGCTGGTTGATGCAGGCGGCCAGTCGCCGGGTCAGCAGCTGTTCGCAGACAAGGTCGGCACTGGGTTGGTCTGGGCAGGTGCAGAGCACCACAATGGCGTCAGTCATAAAGGGGGATCTTCACCTCGGTGGGGTAAACCGGCGGGGTCATTTTTGTTAATGAAATGCCCCGAAAATCAGCGGCTACTATACCCCAGAGCCGCCCTGAATATCATCTGTCGCCATTTGTGAACCTGCGCCGAAAATTTGTGGGGGTCATGAGATGGACGCTGCCATGGGGACAGGGCAGAATGAGCGAGCTTGTTCCCACTAGACGTAAGGAAATGTATGACCCAACAGAATGAGCAGCAGAGAAACCGCATGTTGAGCCTGCTGCGCGAAGGTGAGCGCCGCATGTTGGTTCAACTCGCCGGTCTGCTGCGTACCACTGCCGATGACATCAATGCCGAGCTGGAAAAAGAGGGGCTGCAGAGCTTCCTGGAGCAGCCCATCACGGTGGATTATCTCAATGGCGTGGTGCAGCACCATCTGTTCGAGCGCAAGCACAAAGGGGATATGGCGGTGGCCCAGCAGATGCTTGGTGAATACCAAAGCGAGCTGGAAGCCCTGCAATTAGCCCAGGCTCAACCCGAAGAGGCTGATGCCACCGATGAAGAGGGTGCCGAGCTCAAGGCTCAGGCCTGACGTTTCTCTCCCCCCGCTAGCCGCTTTTGTTCTCTCAGGCACCATCATTGCGATCATGATGGTGCCCTGTTTTTTTGGAGGCCTTGCCGCTTAGCCCAGCGCCTTCTGTAGCACTGGTTGGGGGATGGGGAACACCTTGTCATAGCCCCAGTTGTAGGCGAAGGCGTAGACCAGATAGAAGGCTACGAAACCCAGATCCAGCACCAGCGCCTCCAGCAGGCTGATGTCCAGCCACCAGGACATCACCGGCAGGGCGACGGTCAGTAGCCCCCCCTCGAAACCGAAGGTATGCACAATCCGTTGCCACAGGCTTTTGTGGGTATGGCCCTGATACTTCATCAGCAGCTTGTCGACGCCGATGTTGTAGACATAGTTCCAGACGGTGGCGAGCACCGAAAAGAACAGTGCCAGTGGCCCCATGTGGTTGAGCCCGACTCCGGTGACCCAGCTCGCCAACGGGGCGGCAATCAGCAGGCCAATCAATTCAAAGCCGATGGCATGGCGCAGGCGATCGTTACGGGTTCGCATAAATCACTCTCTCAATCAGGTTCATTCACGAATATCGGGCCAATCTATCGATAAAAGTTGATGTATTCACGTTACTATCTATCTGCAAATCAGATAGGTTGGTCGACAAGTATCACAAGCAAACAGGAATTCCGGGATGGGGCCGTCACTGGAACAACTCAATGTACTGCTGGCCGCCGCCGAGACCGGCTCGTTTTCGGCTGCGGCGCGCAAGCTGGGCAAGGCGCAGTCGGTGGTGAGCACTGCCATCGCCAATCTGGAGATCGATCTGGGGTTGATCCTGTTTGACCGCACCGGCCGTTATCCCCGGCTGACGGTGGCCGGGGTTCGTATGGTGCAGGAGGCGAGCATACTGTTGGCGCAGGGTGAGCGTCTGCAGGCGATCGCCGGCGAGCTGGCGGCGGGGGTGGAGTCACGGCTGACCCTGGCCATTGACGATGACTCCCATCTGCCCTGGCTGGGCGCCTTGCTGGAAGAGTTTGCCCGCCGTTACCCGGCTGTCGAGCTGGAGCTGCTCTTTCCCTTGATGGAGGATGTGACCGACATGCTGGTCAGCGGCCGTGCCCAGCTTGGCATCAGTTACCAGCAGGCTGTTCCCCAGCGGGAGATAGTCACCCGTACTCTGGGGGAAGTGGCCATGCCGCTGGTGGTCTCGCCGGATCATCCGCTGGCGCACAGGGTGCTGGTGCAAGAGGTCGATCTGCAGGGGGCGCGCCAGCTGATTGCCACCGGGCGGCGGGATGGCCCCGAACGTCAGCGCTTTCGCATTGCCTCCCAAGTGTGGTGGGTCGAGGGAGATCTCGGCGTGCTGGAGCTGGTCAAGCGCGGGCTGGGATGGGGCGTGGTGCCCGAGTTCTTGCTGGATAGGCCCCTGGCACGCAAGGAGGTGGTGGTGCTAACGCCTGAGTTTATCGCCAGGCATGAACTGGTGCTGGAGCTGCAGTGGCACCGCGCCCGCCCGCTTGGGCAGGCGGGGCGCTGGCTGAAGGAGGCACTGCTGGCGCGCGTGCCTCGTTAGTCCGGATTGCGGGTCAGTCGACGAGGGAGTAGGGCAGGGGCTGCAGGGTGAGGCTGGCGCTCTCATCCTGCTTGAGACGGAACAGGGCGTCGGTCTCGGTGTCTTTGGGCAGCACGGCGGTGAGCCACACCTGACCATCCCGTTGCCAGGCGTTGAGCACCATACCGCTGCGACGCCAGTTGTCACCGAGCCGGATTTCCAGCGTATCACCACTGGCCACTGGCTCGCTGGCAACGCCCGCCAGCAGGAACAGGGCACGGTTGTTGGCGCCGCGATACTTGGCGCGCGCCACCGTCTCCTGACCCATGTAGCAACCCTTGGTAAAGCAGATGCCGTCGAGGGCCTGCAGGTTGAGCATCTGCGGGATGAACTCCCCCTGATGCACCGCTTCCATGTGCGGCAGACCCGCCTTGATCTCGAGTCCCCACCAGAGGGATTCGTCGCCCGCCGGCAGGGTATCGGCTTGCTGGTCGCTCACCAGCAGCCAGCGATCCTGTTCAATCTTCACCGCCATGCCGCCGTTGACCAGCCCGCTTTGGACCAGGCCAAAGTGATCGGCGATCCAGACGTCGCTGCCGGTTCCGGCGATCCCGGTGGCATGGCGCTCGTCGGCGGCGATCTCCACCTTGGAGAAAACGGCGAATTTCTTCAGCTCCGGCAGCTGGCGCTCCAGCACGGAGGGGGTCGTCAGCATCAGCAGGCTCTCTTCGAGACAGAGCAGGCGGAAATTGCTCCACAGCTTGCCCTTGGGATCGCAGTGGCCACCTAGGGTATTTTGTCCCGGTTGCAGGGCATTGACGTCACAGGTGACCTGACCTTGCAGGTATTTGACGCGATCCTGGCCGGCGATGCGGGTGATGGCGATCTTGGTCAGGGCAAAGCGGGTCGGCTCGGCAGGAAAAACAGGTGGTTGCAGGCTCACGATGGTATTCCAGAGAGAAAGTATGTGAGCTGCATGGTAAAGACGTAACTAATGTTTGTCAGCCGGAAAATCCAGCTGGTACCATCCCACGGTCTTTGTAAGGAGAGTTCCATGTTGAGCCCAGTTGAAAAATCCCGCCTGAAGTGGGCCTGCCGTCGTGGCATGCTTGAGCTGGATGTGATCTTTATGCCCTTTTTTGAACACGAATTCGACACCCTGAGCGAGGCCGATCAGCAGACCTTTATCCGCCTGCTGGAGTGCGATGACCCGGACCTGTTCAAGTGGTGCATGGGTCATGGTATCCCCGAAGACCCGGCCTTTGCCGCCATGATCCCGATGATCCTGGAGCGCAACCAGGCCCGTCACGACCGCCAGGGCTGAGCCGGTGGAGCGGGTGAGCATGACGGTTCACCCCTCTCGCCATCAGCGGATCTGGCTGCTGGCGCTCTTTCTGTTGTTGCTATGGCCTGTGGCCATGCTGATCGATGGTTGGCGTTGGGCCCTGTTTGTTCCCTGCTGGCTGGTCGCTCTGGTGCTGGGCTGGCGTGCACTGCCCCGCGATGCCTTTATGCTGGAGTGGGATGGCCGCTGGCTGTCGTGGCAAGGTGCCCGCTACCAGCTGGGCCCCGGGAGCCGCACTTTGCCCGGGGTGCTGAGGCTCTCCCTTCTGCCCGAGCAAGGTGCTCCCCGCATTTTGTGGCTCTGCTCCGACTCGCTTCCCCCCGCACACTATCGCCTGTTGGCCCGGGCTATCCATTTCCTGTCGTCAGATACCGGACGTTGAATGCCGCGCTTTCGCAGCCTCATTGTCAGGTTGGGGGGCAGTGATGATGTTGCTTTCTGCTTGTCACTTTGCCAAAAAAGAGTGACCCCGCCTTAAGCGGGGTCACGGATGGGCATTTGCCTGGCCGGGATCAATCCCGCTCCGGGGTCAGTACGGTGGGCTTGGGGTTCGACAGCATGTCCGGATAGTCCAGGTTGTAGTGCAGGCCGCGGGACTCTTTGCGTTGCAGGGCGCAGTTGACGATAAGCTCGGCCACCTGCAGCAGGTTGCGCAGCTCCAGCAGGTTGTTGGAGACCCGGAAGTGGGCATAGTACTCCTGCACTTCCTGCTTGAGCAGGTCGATGCGGCGTTTGGCGCGGGCCAGACGCTTGTTGGTACGCACTATCCCCACATAGTCCCACATCATCAACCGCAGCTCGTGCCAGTTGTGCTGGATCACCACCAGTTCGTCGGAGTCTTCCACCTGGCTCTCGTCCCAGGCGGGCAGGTGAGGCGGCTCCACGCTTGTCGGCAGCTTGGCCAGGATGTCGGCACCCGCCTGGTGGGCATAGACCACACATTCCAGCAGGGAGTTGGAGGCCATCCGGTTGGCGCCGTGCAGCCCGGTGTAGGTCACCTCGCCGATGGCATAGAGGCCGGGAATGTCGGTCTGGCCATTGTTGTCGATCATCACGCCACCACAGGTGTAGTGAGCCGCGGGCACGATGGGCATGGGCTCTTTAGTGATGTCGATGCCGACCGCGAGGCAGCGCTCATGGATGGTCGGGAAGTGCTTGATGATGAACTCCGCCGGCTTGTGGCTGATGTCCAGATACATGCAGTCGGCACCGAGGCGCTTCATCTCGTGGTCGATAGCACGGGCGACGATATCCCGCGGTGCCAGCTCGGCGCGCTCGTCAAATTCCGGCATGAAGCGGCTGCCGTCTGGGCGGCGCAGATAGGCGCCTTCACCGCGCAGGGCCTCGGTCAGCAGGAAGTTGGGATCGTCGGGGTGGAACAGGCTGGTAGGGTGGAACTGGTTGAACTCCAGATTGGCCACCCGGCAGCCGGCGCGCCATGCCATGGCGATGCCGTCCCCGGAGCTGACGTCCGGGTTGGAGGTGTACTGGTACACCTTGGAGGCGCCACCGGTTGCCAGCGCCACGAAGCGGGCGCGAACAACTTCGACCTGCTCGGCGTTGCGATTCCAGACATAGGCGCCGAGGATCCGGTTGCCCGGCAGACCCAGCTTGCGGGTGGTGATGAGGTCGACCGCGTTGAAGCGCTCCATCAACTGGATGTTGGGGTGGGCGCGAACCTGATCGATCAGGGTCAGTTGCACTGCCTTGCCGGTGGCATCGGCCGCGTGGAAAATGCGGCGATGGCTGTGGCCCCCTTCGCGGGTCAGGTGATAGTGGGATTCGCCCTCGGAGTCTTCTTCCTGATCGAAAGGGACCCCCTGCTGGATCAGCCACTGAATGGAGTTGCGGGCGTTGCGGGCGGTGAACTCGACCGCGGCCGGGTCGCACAATCCTGCCCCGGCATTGAGCGTGTCGCTCACGTGGGATTCGATGCTGTCGGTCTCGTCGAACACGGCAGCGATGCCTCCTTGCGCATAGAAAGTGGCCCCCTCACTGATGGGCCCCTTGCTCAGAACCAGGACTTTGGCCTGGTCAGCCAATCGCAATGCGAGAGACAGACCGGCGGCACCGCTGCCAATGATCAGTACGTCGCAAAGGTATTCAACACTTGCTTTCATAAGTATCATTGGCCTGGATTAAGAACTGGCACCATGGTAGCCCAAGCGGGGGCGTGTATGCAGCCTGCATCACATTTTTTTCAATGCAAGCGAACTTTCTCTGATTCTCCCTGTCTGAACTTGTGCGCTTAGGAAGGGCCGGAAAAGAAAAACGATAACCTGATGGGGGTTTTACGGCTCCAATGAGCGACCAGAATCTACTGGACGAACAGCTGGTTGAACGTGTCCAGCGTGGCGACAAAGCAGCGTTCAACCTGTTGGTAAAAAAATACCAGCACAAGGTGGTCAACCTGGTGGCCAGGTATGTCAACAATCCCGGAGATGTGCCCGATGTGGCGCAAGAGGCCTTTATCAAAGCCTACCGGGCTTTGCCGACATTCCGTGGTGAGAGTGCTTTCTATACCTGGTTGTACCGAATTGCCGTCAACACGGCGAAGAATTATCTGACCTCCCAGGGGCGCAGGCCGCCCAGCAGTGATGTGGAGGCTGACGAAGCAGAGTCCTATGGTGGTGGTGAAGCCTTGCAAGAGGTCTCAACCCCTGAAAACCTGGCGCTGACCGACGAGATCAAGCGCACCGTGTTTGCCGCCATAGAGGCCTTGCCGGAAGACCTGAGGACAGCGATCACCCTTCGTGAACTGGAAGGGCTGAGCTACGAAGAGATTGCCGAAATCATGGATTGCCCTGTGGGTACGGTCAGATCCCGTATCTTCCGGGCGAGGGAAGCAATCGACAAAAAGCTGCAACCTCTGATCGAGAACTAACTGGGGAAAGACGGGTTTAACTTATGGCAAATAAAGAGCAAATCTCTGCCCTGATGGATGGTGACCTGAGTGACGCACAAGTACTGAACGAGCTGGAGCTGGACTCCGACTTGCAAGATACCTGGGGTCGTTACCACCTGATCGGCGATGCCATGCGGGGGGACCTGCCGGTCAATCTGCAGCTGGATCTCAGCGACAGCATCATGGCCGCACTGGAAGATGAGCCCACCGTACTGGCACCCAAGCCGGTCGAGGCCAAACCGGTTGCGCCTCAGGCACAACCGGAAATGGAACCAGCCAAGACAGATTCCAATGTGGTGCCGCTGTTCCGCCGTATCGGCCAGCAACTTGGCCAATACGCCATTGCGGCATCGGTCGCCGCGGCGGTCATCTTCGGGGTACAGCAGTATCAGGGACAGGACGGCGTGCCGACCAACCCTGTGCTCAATACCATCCCTATCGGTGGCAGCGCGGCCCCGGTCAGCGTGCACTATCCGCAAGAGGGTAACCGCAATCGCCAGCAAGGGTTGACCGAGCAGCAGATGCAGGAGCAGCGGGAACGGATCAACGCCTTCCTGCGTGACCACCAGTTGCAGCAACGTCTGCTGCAAGACAGGCAAATTCAACAATAACGAGTCGTCAGGGATACCAACAACGTGCGCCAGTCCAGCCGTATTTTGCTGGCCTCTCTCCTGCTGATCAGTGCCAAGGCCTCGGCCGACGATAAGTCGGCCGAGGCCTTGTTGCAGCAGATGCAGAGTGCCGTGCAGCAGCAAAACTTCGAGTTATCCATGGTCAAAGCCCGTCAGGGGCGCCTTGAGCCGATCCGCATCAGTCATGCCGTGATCGATGGCAAGGAGGTCGCTCATCTCAGCTATCTCGACGGCAAGGCCATCGAGTATCTGCAGCGCCAGGATGAATTCACCTTTTTTGAAAACAGTCATGAACCCTACACCCTGAAGGGGGCACGCTTCCCGGGCGTCTGGTCGACCCTGGTGAAGATGCCGCTTTCCCGGGTGATGGAAAGCTATGACGCCGTGCTGGCCGGTCGCAGCCGGGTAGCTGGTGTGGTGGCCCAGGTCGTCAGACTGGTGCCAAAAGAAGCAGACAAGTATGGCTTCGTGCTCTGGATCGATGAGCAGAGCAACCTGTTGCTGCGGGTCGACATGGTGGAGCGGGAAGGCAATCTGGTCGAGCAGGTGCTGGGTGTCGATCTGGAGCTGCAGAGCAAGCCGGCACCCTGGCTGGTTGCCCTGGCCAAGAGCAAGCTGCCGGAGGCGCTGGCGCTGGAAGATGCCTATCCTGCCCCGCAGCAAGTGCTGAGCTGGCAGATCACCTGGCTGCCGGATGGCTTCAAGGTGCTCTCTCGCGACAAACACCAGCTGGTGACCACCAGTCTGCCTGTGGACTACATGATGCTCTCCGATGGCCTGGTGGACCTCTCCGTCTATGTGGCCCGGGTCGATCCCAAGCAGGCGGTGCGCCAGCAGCTGATCCGCCAGGGAGCCACTTCGCTGGTGAGCTATGTCAACGAGGTGGGGGTCGAGATCACCGTCGTGGGGGAAGTGCCTGCCGAGACGGCCAAGCGGATCGCCGAGTCGGTCCAGCCCCTGGCTCGCAACGAAGCGGTACAATGACGCTGGCACAGAGGGGAAGGGCGCTTGCTGAACCTGGCAAAGCGTGTTCAGATCCCGTGCTTTGCAAGCCCGAGGTGTTGCCGTGAACGAGATGAGTGAAGAGCTGGCGACGGTTGTGGCCATTGAGGGCGACCATGCCTGGGTGGAGTGCGAACGGCGCTCCGCCTGCAGCGGTTGCCAGCAACAATCCAACTGTGGCACCGGTACGGTTGCCAAGGCGTTTCCCCTCAAGGCGCCGCGTCTGCGGGTGCGCCTGACTGCCGAGGTGCGGGTCGGCCAGCAAATCCGGCTCGGAATTCCTCAAGAGAGCCTGCTGCGCGGGGCCGCACTGGTCTATGTGCTGCCGCTCTTCTGCCTGTTGGCGGGGGCTCTGCTGGGCCAGCTCTGGCTGGCGCCGCTGCTCGCCGGGGGAGAGGGGATCACCATTCTCTCCAGCATATTGGGGGGAGTACTCGGCTTTTTACTGGTTCGTTACTTTTCCAACCGCCTGGATCAGGGGCGCTATGGCCCCCGGATGATCGGAGTGGTGGTTCCTGTCCGCAATCTCTCTTGACCCGATGGGCGCTATTTGACGGGCGCTGGCGACTAAAGAATGGCCGTCAGCCGGGTTATCCAGTAAAATCGCGCCTCCATAACCGACCTTAAACCAATTTTGAGTGACTCTTGCTCGATGAAACACATTCGTAACTTCTCGATTATTGCGCACATCGACCACGGTAAATCGACCCTGTCGGACCGTCTGATCCAGACTTGCGGCGGCCTCTCCGACCGCGAGATGCAGGCTCAGGTGCTTGACTCCATGGAGCTGGAGCGCGAGCGCGGCATTACCATCAAGGCGCAGAGTGTGACCCTGAACTACCAGGCACAAGACGGTAACACCTACCAGCTGAACTTTATCGATACCCCGGGCCACGTGGATTTCTCCTACGAGGTTTCCCGCTCTTTGGCGGCCTGTGAAGGGGCACTGCTGGTAGTGGATGCCGGCCAGGGGGTTGAGGCACAGACTCTGGCCAACTGCTACACCGCCATGGAAATGGATCTGGAAGTGGTGCCGGTGCTGAACAAGATTGACCTGCCGGCTGCCGAGCCGGAGCGTGTTGCCGAAGAGATTGAGGATATCGTCGGCATCGATGCGGTGGATGCGGTGCGCTGCTCCGCCAAGACCGGCCTTGGCGTCGATCTGGTACTGGAAGAGATCGTGGCCAGAATCCCGGCACCGGAAGGTGATCCGAACGCTCCGCTGCAGGCGCTGATCATCGACTCCTGGTTTGACTCCTATCTGGGCGTCGTCTCCCTGGTGCGGATCAAGAACGGTTCGCTCAAGAAGAACGACAAGATCAAGGTCATGAGCACCGGCCAGACCTGGGGCGTCGATCGCATCGGTATCTTCACCCCCAAGCAGGTGGATACCGACGGCCTGGGTTGTGGCGAGGTAGGTTGGGTTGTCTGCGGCATCAAGGACATCCACGGCGCGCCGGTGGGCGATACCCTGACTCTGGCCAAGCACGGTGCCGAGAAGGCGCTGGCGGGCTTCAAGAAGGTGAAGCCGCAGGTCTATGCGGGCCTGTTCCCCATCTCCAGCGATGACTACGAGTCGTTCCGCGATGCGCTGGAGAAGCTGTCGCTCAACGACGCCTCCCTGTTCTACGAACCGGAGAGCTCCACTGCGCTGGGCTTCGGCTTCCGTTGCGGCTTCCTCGGCATGCTGCACATGGAGATCATCCAGGAGCGTCTGGAGCGTGAATACGATCTGGATCTGATCACCACGGCGCCGACCGTGGTCTACCAGATTGAGCAGACCGATGGCACCACCATCCACATCGACAGCCCGGCCCAGATGCCTGCCATCACCAGCATCAAGGAGATGCGCGAGCCGATCGCCGAGTGTCACATCCTGCTGCCGCAGGAGTACATGGGCAACGTGATCACCCTGTGTATCGAGAAGCGTGGCGTGCAGACCAACATGGTCTACCACGGCAAGCAGGTGGCGCTGACCTATGAGATCCCGATGGCGGAAGTGGTGCTCGACTTCTTCGACCGCCTCAAGTCCACCAGCCGCGGCTACGCCTCACTGGATTACGGCTTCAAGCGCTTCGAAACCTCCGACATGGTCCGTCTGGACATCATGATCAACGGCGAGCGCGTCGACGCCCTGGCCATCATCACCCACAAGGACAACGCCCAGTATCGCGGCCGTCAGGTGGTGGAGAAGATGCGCGAGCTGATCCCGCGCCAGATGTTCGACATCGCCATCCAGGCAGCCATCGGCAACCAGATCATTGCCCGCAGCACCGTCAAGGCCCTGCGCAAGGACGTGACCGCCAAGTGTTACGGTGGTGACGTGAGCCGGAAGAAAAAGCTGCTGAACAAGCAGAAAGAAGGTAAGAAGCGGATGAAGTCCCTGGGCCGTGTCGACGTGCCGCAGGAGGCTTTCCTCGCGATTCTCCACGTCGGAAAGGATTGATAGATGGCTAGCACGTTTTCCCTGATCCTGGTGGTGGTCTGCGCGATCACCGGTGTTATCTGGTGCCTGGACAAGATGATCTGGTCCAAGCAGCGCGCGGCCAAGATCGCCGTGGCCCGTGCCCACGGCGGCGCCAATCTGGACGAGAAGACCCTGGCCAAGGTCGCTCCCGTGCCGGTCTGGATCGAACAGACCGCCGGGATCTTCCCGGTCATCACCTTCGTGCTGGTATTGCGTTCGTTCATCTTCGAACCGTTCCAGATCCCGTCAGGCTCCATGATGCCCACCCTGCTGGTGGGCGACTTCATCCTGGTGGAGAAGTTTGCCTACGGTCTGCGGGATCCGGTGACCAACACCAAGTTCCTCGAGACCGGTGAGCCCAAACGCGGTGATGTGGTGGTGTTCAAGTACCCGCTCGAACCTCGGGTGGACTACATCAAGCGGGTAGTCGGCATGCCAGGGGATAGGATCATCTATCGCAACAAGGAGCTGATGATCCGGCCCAAGTGCGAGGAGCAGGAAGGGAAAACGTGCCCGGGCTTCAAGAAGCTCGACATCAAGTTTGAACAAAGAGGTGAATTTACCCAGATGGGGATCCCCCTTGACCGCTATACCGAGCAGTTGGGCGACGTCTCCCACGAGACCCTGCGCAATCCGCTGATGCCCGATATGGTCGGCCGTTACTATCGCCAGCCGGGCACCTACCCGGATGAGTGGGTGGTGCCGGAGGGGCAATACTTCGTGATGGGCGACAACCGCGACAACAGCACCGACAGCCGTTTCTGGGGCTTCGTGCCCGAACAGAATTTGGTGGGCAAGGCGGTCGCTATCTGGATAAGTTTTGAATTTGAGCGCGAAGAAGGCTCCCTGCTGCCAAGCTGGGTACCGACAGGGGTGCGCTTCAACCGCATTGGCGGAATCAAGTAAATGAATATCAAGATGAACAGACTGCAGTCCCGTCTCGGGCATGTCTTTCAGGATCAAGAATTGCTGACCCGGGCGCTGACTCACCGCAGCGCCGGTTCCCGTCACAACGAGCGACTGGAATTTCTGGGCGACTCCATTTTGAGTCTGGTGATTGCCGATGATCTGTTCCACCGCTTCCCGCAAGCGGCGGAAGGGGATCTCAGCCGGATGCGTGCCACCCTGGTGCGCGAGAAGACCCTGGCCGAACTGGGCCGGGAGTTCGACCTCGGGGATCACCTGATCCTGGGGCCGGGCGAGCTGAAAAGCGGCGGTTTTCGCCGTGAATCCATTCTGGCCGACACGGTCGAGGCGGTGATCGGCGCCGTCTATCTGGATACCAATCTTGAGACGGTACGGACCCTGCTGTTGGGCTGGTACGCCAGCCGCCTGGACGAGATCAAGCCGGGCATAGAGCAGAAGGATCCCAAGACCCGTCTGCAAGAAATTCTGCAGGGAAGCCGCAAATCCCTGCCGACCTATACAGTGACCAACGTCAAGGGCGAAGCCCACAACCAGGAGTTCACCGTCCAGTGTGAGGTGGAAGGCCTGGATGGTCCGCTGGTCGGGGTCGGCACCAGTCGCCGCAAGGCCGAACAGGCCGCAGCGCAGCAAGCATTGGAAAAACTGTCATGACAGATACTACCTACTGCGGCTTTGTCGCCATCGTGGGCCGCCCCAACGTGGGCAAGTCCACCCTGCTCAACAAGCTGCTTGGCCAGAAGGTCAGCATCACCTCGAAGAAGCCCCAGACCACCCGTCACCGGATCCTGGGGATCGACACCGAGGATAACTACCAGACCATCTATGTGGACACCCCGGGTCTGCACATCGAAGAGAAGCGGGCCATCAACCGCCTGATGAACCGCGCCGCCACCAGTTCGCTGGGAGACGTGGCCATGGTGGTGTTCGTGGTCGACGGTACCCACTGGACCAAGGATGACGAGATGGTGCTGGGCAAATTGCGCCACCTCAAGTGCCCTGTGGTGCTGGCGGTCAACAAGGTCGACAACGTCAAGGAGAAGGAAGAGCTGCTCCCCCACCTCGAGTGGCTGGGTCAGCAGATGGCCTTCTCCCACATCCTGCCCATCAGCGCCCAGAAGGGCACCAACGTGGCCAAGATCCGCGAGTGGGCCAAGGATCTGCTGCCGGAAAACGTGCACTTCTTCCCGGAAGATTACGTGACCGACCGCTCCTCCCGTTTCATGGCCTCCGAGATCATCCGCGAGAAGCTGATGCGTTTCACCGGCGAGGAACTGCCCTACTCGGTGACGGTGGAGATCGAGCGCTTCAAGGTTGAAGAGAGCGGCATCTTCCACATCAATGCCCTGATCCTGGTGGAGCGCGATGGCCAGAAGAAGATGGTCATCGGCAACAAGGGTGAGAAGATCAAGACTATAGGCACAGAAGCACGCCTCGACATGGAACGGCTGTTCCAGAACAAGGTGCACCTGGAGCTGTGGGTCAAGGTCAAGGCGGGCTGGGCCGACGACGAGCGCGCCCTGCGCAGTCTCGGGTATGGTGACGATTGATTGCTGACCCCGGCTTTCGTCATCCACAGTCGGCCCTATCGGGAGACCAGCCAGCTGGTCGAGGTATTCACCCAGGATAGTGGTCGCTTTACCCTGGTGGCTCGCGGTTCCCGCGGGCCACGCTCCCCTCTGAAGGGGCTGCTGCAGCCCTTTACCCTGCTCACCATCGCCTGGCGTGGCAAGGGAGATCTCAAGAACCTCACCCAGGTGGAGTGCCCGGATCACTCCCTGCGCTTAGGGGGCGATCGCCTCTTCTACGGCCTCTATCTCAACGAGCTGGTCTACTACCTGCTGGAAGCCCATACCCCCTTCCCCGAGGTATTTGATGCCTATGCCCGTGCCATCATGGCGCTGGCGGATGGCGAGACCCCGGAACTGCCCTTGCGACGCTTCGAATTCCTGCTGCTGCAGGCCCTCGGCTATGCGGTGGACTTCGAATATGCCGCCGACGACGATGCGCCGATCCAGCCCGAACTGCTCTACGGTTTCGAGCGCGAATTGGGCTTTGTCGCTTGCGAGCGGGCGCCGGATCCCCGTACCCTGTTCCTCGGTGCCCACCTGCTGGCCTTCGCCGAGGGACGTTTCGATACTCCCCCCCTGCTGCAGGCGGCCAAGCGTTTCAGCCGGCTGGCCTTGCAACCCTATCTCGGCAAACGCCAACTCAAGAGCCGGGAGCTGTTTTTGAAGCGCAAAGCCAGCATGCAAGGCTGACATACGGATATCGGAGCTGGCGCCAAGGCGGCAGCCGCACAGTCAACAAATGAAGTGTTTCAAGGAGTCGTCATGAGTGAAATCTACCTGGGTGTGAACATCGACCATATCGCCACCCTGCGCAATGCCCGCGGCACCCAGTACCCGGATCCGGTACAGGCCGCCTTCGTGGCCGAGCAGGCTGGCGCCGATGGCATCACGGTTCACCTGCGGGAAGATCGCCGTCACATCACCGACCGGGACGTGGAGATCCTGCGCCAGACGATCCAGACCAGGATGAACCTGGAGATGGCGGTGACCGAGGAGATGATCGGCATCGCTTGCCGCATCAAGCCCCATTTCGTCTGCCTGGTGCCGGAGAAGCGCACCGAGGTGACTACCGAGGGTGGCCTGGACGTAGCCGGCCAGCTGGACAAGGTGACCGATGCGGTGGCTCGCCTCTCTGCCGTCGGTGCCCAGGTGTCGCTGTTTATCGATGCCGATCCGGTCCAGATCGATGCGGCCGCCGCGAGCGGCGCTCCCTTTATCGAGATCCACACCGGGCGCTACGCCGATGCCACCACGGATGCCGAGCGCAACGCCGAGTTCAAGCGTATCGCCGCCGGTGCCTCCTATGCCGCCGGCAAGGGACTCAAGGTCAATGCCGGCCACGGCCTGCACTATCACAACGTCAAGGCCATCGCCGCCATTCCCGAGCTCTATGAACTCAACATTGGCCACGCCATTATCGGTCGTGCCGCCTTCGATGGCCTGGCCAAGGCGGTCAGCGATATGCGTGCACTGATGCAGGAAGCCCGTCAGGGGATCTGATCGGCCGAGACTGACAAGAGATAAAAAGGGACGCTGCGGCGTCCCTTTTTATCAGTGCAGCCCGGCATGCTGAATTGTGCCTGGCCTGTGGTTTGCTAGCTGGCGGGGGCCAGCTCAATGGAGGGGGTCAGTTCAAGGGTAATGAGCTCCAGCGGTGCCAGCTTGATGACGGCGCCATTGCCAAGCGAAGAGGGGACGGTCGGGTTGTTGCCATAGCGTGACCGAACCTCGAAGTAGCTTGCCTCCCCCGACGGGATCTCAAGTTGACGCTGTGGTTCCAGCAGAAATTGTTGAGGCTGGCTCGACGGATTGCGCAAGGTGATAAATGCTCTGTCGGGACTCCACGCGGCCCAGCCGTAGACTTCCAGCAGGGTGGGATCGCCGCCGATCCAGTGGCTGTCAAACAGCACGGCCTGGTTCTGGCGTGACCAGAGCGCCGCCCTGGCCAGCAGATCCCAGTTCTCACCGGTCAGCAGCTCGGGAGTGAGGTAGAGCTCCTGCAGCTGGGTGCCGGTGGCGAAGTAGCTCCAGGCCTGATCGGCAAAGTCCTGCGGTGACTGCTTGTCCAGATGTTTGGCCTGCTTGGCATAGACCAATCCGTGCAGCATCAGGGAGTTGAGCGGAAACAGGGGACCGTTTTTGACGATAGAACGATAGGTTTCGGCATCCCGATAGGTGATCCATTGCTGAACCTTGGAGCCCGGACCGTAGAAGTTGATGTCATCGCCGCCGCGCCAGATGGAGTCGGCGAAGAACAGCCAGGCGGGGGAGGCCGTGGTACCCGTGGTCAGGTTGATAAATACATCCTTGTTGGTGGCCCGCGCATCCGCGATGAGATTGATAGCGGCATCGAAGTCGCTGGTGAAGCGGCTCCCCTTGATCAGCTTGTCCGCATTGCCGGTACCGTCAAACTTGAAGTGAGTAACTCCCTGTTCCTTGATGAGCGACATCACCTTCTGGTGGAAGTTTTGATAGTAGATCGGGCCCGAGAGGGCGAACTTGCCATCGCTCAGCTCATACCCGAACTCGGCGGCATGGGAGATCCGCTCATCCCTTGGTTTGTTGTAGCCGCCCCAAGGGGAAAGCCAGATCCCGAGCTGGGCATGGTATTTTTCGGCAGCCTTTTTCAGTTTGCGAAAACCGTTGGGGAAGTCCTTGCTAAATGCCCAGTTGCCCTTGCGATTGTCCCAGCCATCATCAAACAGAAAGCCGTTTACGGGTACCCCACGCTGTTTGACCAACGCCTCGCCAATCTGGTTGATACGCTTGAGTGCTTCGGCTTCGGTGTAAGGGGTGAAGAAGCCTATGTCGAGCCAGGAGTTGTAGTGCAGATAGGGGGCGTAAGGTCTGTCGCGGGCGTCATTGATAAAGCGGTTGAAGTCGCGTCTGAGCTGGCCCTCACCGAAAGTGCCGATATAGGTGCGATAGCTGAGCGGTTTGTCCTGCGAGAGGGGGAGTTTGAGGGAGACAAGTTGGCTGACGCCCCCCTCGTAGGCACGGGTGTTGACCAGTGGATTCTGCGGCGTGATGAAGAAGCTGTCGCTGATGATGGGGGAACTGTTGATGGCTCCATAGACGAACGGGGCCTGGGTGCGAAATGGCAGCATGGAAAAACCGTTGATCCGCTTGTCGTTTTGCCGAGAGCCTAGTGAGAAATCAATGCTGGCGTAGCTTTTGTTCGAGGGCAGCCGGATAGCGCTTTTGACCACGAAGTCGGCGTTTTTCAACTCTAAGTTGATATGGTCTTGCACCTTGGCGAACGCCGTGACTCTGAAGTCGGCCGATGAGGTCAGCCGATCATCCAGCCCTTTGATATCAAAAAGATTGTTCGAGCGGATGAGATCGCCATTGGCAGTGTTGGTGAAGGTGATCTCTCGGAACTGGTCGGCAGCTGTCTCGACGGTGATGCGGTACTGGTTTCCCTCCAACGACATCACCTCGGCCCGGGCGAAGGTGGGTAGGGTCAGCATGACCAGCAGCGTCATGCTCGCGATACGTGAGTGCATGGTTGTCTCCGTGCGGTAGTGGAAAGGTCAGAATGGTGTGCTGGCGGGTTGCCTCCTGTGGCTTGTGGATGGGAGGATTCGAACAAACCCAAGGTGGCGTATCGGAGAGTGGCCGTCAGCCACCAGTTGATACAGGTGGCTATCCTGTTTATCTCGCAGGACAAGACCCTGCATCCCTTTCATTCCACCATCCTTGCCCGTCTGGTCATCAGAAAAAGTTTCGATCCGTTTCAAAACCATATGCTTGTGGCCTGCACAACAAAACAGAGTGCTGCCTGCTCTATGAGTAAGATCACAAAAAGAAAGGTATCGAAGTTTTTTGAGATTGATGTGTAGCGAGTCACTGTGTTCTATTACACAGGAGAAAGGCTTTGTTGTGGCTTTATCATCGAATCATGATGGATAGAAACGAAATGAAATCTTTGTTTCAACGCATCGCTTCGGCAGAAGAGTCTGTGCAAATAGCTGAAAAGCGTCGCTTCATTACTCTGGATACCTATGATGCCATCCCGGGAGAAGCGGCCCCTGGCGTGCGCCATGTAGGTGGTTCCTGACTCTTGATTGCACGCTGATGCATACCAGCTCAAGGTAGCAGCCGCAGGACATAGCTCAGAGCAATAAGCTATAAGCGATTGATGTCAAAAGGGTTACACTGACTGGCCTGCACACTGGAAGAGCCCCTTATGTACCGACCCGAGATTGCCGAGATTGAACCCGTTGCCCGCGCCGCGGGGGAGGCCATCATGGCCATCTACAGCCAGCCCTTTGCGGTAGAGTACAAGAGTGACGAGAGCCCGCTCACTGCCGCCGACAAGGGGGCCCACGAGGTGATAGTGCGAGCGCTTGCCAGGATCACGCCGGATATCCCCGTGCTGTCGGAGGAGTCGGGCCCGCAAGTGATGGCCGAGCGGCTGGGGTGGCGGCGCTACTGGCTGGTGGATCCTTTGGATGGCACCAAGGAGTTTGTCTCCCGCAACGGCGAGTTCACCGTCAATATCGCGCTGATTGCAGAGGGGGCACCGCGCTGGGGGCTGGTCTACGCTCCCGTGCTGGACAAGCTCTGGTATGGCGGCAAGGGGCTCGGTGCCTGGTGCATCGCCGATGGCAAGTGTGAGGCCATCCAGACACGCCCACACCGGGAAGGAAGCCCCTGGCGGGTGGTGGGCAGCCGCAATCACCTCTCCCGGGAGACCCTCGACTATCTGGCACGCTTTGGTGACATGGAACGGGGCGAGATTGAGCTGGTCTCCATGGGCAGCTCTCTCAAGTTCTGCATCATCGCCGAGGGGGGCGCCGAGCTCTATCCCCGTCTTGCGCCCACCTGCGAGTGGGACACGGGCGCCGCCCAGGCGGTGCTGGAGGGGGCCGGCGGCAGCGTAACCCGGCTCGATGGCGAGCCCCTTGTCTACAACAAGCCGGATATCCTCAATCCCTGGTTTGTCGCGAAGGCCTGATCGGGTGTTGCTGGCAGCCGAGGCAGAAAAAAGAGGCCGGACAGTATCCGGCCTCTTTGCATCCATCGTTTGCGGCAGCGCTCTCTTAAAAGACCTTCTTGAACGGTTTGACCGTGACGCTGGCATAGATGCCGGCCGCCACATAGGGATCGGCATCGGCCCAGGCCCGGGCATCCGCCAGGCTGGCAAACTCGGCGATGACGGTACTGCCGGTGAAGCCGGCATCGGCCGGATCCTCGGCATCGATGGCCGGGTTGGGGCCGGCGGTCAGCAGACGTCCCTCATCCTGCAGCGCCTGCAGACGGGCCAGGTGAGCGGGGCGAGCCTGTTTGCGCAGCGGCAGGCTGTTGGGAACATCTTCCGAATAGATGAGATACCACATGAGAGCGTCCTTTTCTTGATGCGATTATTTTTTCAGCTCGCCTTTCTGCTCGGCGGGCAGGTGGCGATAGAGGTAGGCACCGCTTAGCAGGGTAAAGACCAGGGTCATGCCGAGCAGGCCGAATACCTTGAAGTTGACCCAGATCTCCTGCGGCAGATTGAACGCCACATAGAGGTTGAGCAGGCCACAGACGGTGAAGAAGCCGACCCAGCCGAGGTTGACCTTGTCCCAGATGGCATCTGGGGCTTGCAGCTCCTTGGCCAGCATCTGCTTGATCAGGTTCTTGCCAAAGCCGTAGCGGCTGATGAGCAGCCCCAGGGCAAACAGGGCGTTGACCACGGTCACCTTCCACTTGATGAAGGCGTCATCGTGGAAGAAGACGGTGAGACCGCCGAAGAAGCCGACCAGCAGGAAGGTGAACAGCTGCATCTTCTCGACCTTGCGATAGCGCACCCAGCCATAGATGAGCTGCAGGCCGGTCACCACCACCAGGGCGCCGGTGGCCATATAGATGTCGTAGAACTTGTATACGGCAAAAAATACAATAAGTGGAATAAATTCAATAAATTGCTTCATATCTGGCCCATCGCCCTCAAAATTTGGTTCAGTTTACCTGCAAGGTGGATAACGGCAAATGAATAAGACCGCTCATTTTGCATCCGGTTCCCTGTCGCTACTCTGGTCGAACATCTGGCCGGCAATCTCGCCGCCGAGGCGTTTCTGATCCGCCAGCAGCTCGCGGATATGGCGCTCTTCGATAAGCGGATTGAGCAGCACGGCCCGCAGCAGGGTAAGGGGTTGGGCACCGTAGCGCACCACCGCCCGCTGGGTGCGGGAGACAAAGCTGTGCCCCTCGGCCCGCTGGGCCTTTTGCAGGGCGACATTGAAGGCGTTGATCTGCGCGTTGGTAGCCTCGTTCAAGGGCTTGCCCTGCAGATGGGGCGGAATGCAGCGGTAGGAGAGCAGGTTCATCACGGGGGCCGACATCAGCTCGAAGGCGGGATCCGCATCGATGAGCGCCGCCATCAGGCGTGCCCGATCGTAGTTGGCCTCGATCAGGCTGGCGTAGCCCTGCTGGCCAAACAGCTGGAAGGCGGCGTCCAGATAGAGGGCGTTGGCGGGGCGGGTTCCTTCCAGGGTGAAGCGTCCCTGATCAAAGGAGCTGGCGCGAATGGCGTAGGGGGCCTCGCGCTTGACCGTCATCATCAGATCCGGCTGGCGGCAGAGCAGCATGCCGGTACCGAGCGGCACCAGCAGTTGCTTGTGGCCATCCAGGGTGACGGTATCGGCCCGCTCGATCCCCTCCAGCAGCCCCTGATAGCGGGGAGAGAACAGGGTCGGGCCGCCCCAGGCGGCATCCACATGAAAGTGGATCTGCTCGCGCTCGGCGATGGACGCCAGCTCTGGCAGGGGATCGATGGAGCCAAAGTCGGTACTGCCGGCGACGCCGACCAGTGCCAGCACCTTCAGCTTCTGTGCCTTGCACTGGGCAAGGGCCTGCTCCAGCGCCGCCAGGTCGAGCCGGTTGCGCTCGTCGGTGTCGAGGCGCCACACGCTTCTGGCCCCCAGCCCCAGCAGATCCATCCCCTTGTCGAAGGAGTAGTGCATCAGCCGCGAGCCCAGGATCACGGCGCCGCGATAACCCTGCTCATAGAGGGCGAACAGGTTGTCGCCACAGGCGCGGTTGCGTGCCAGCCAGAGGGCGGTGACGTTGGCGATGGTGCCGCCGCTGGTCATGACGCCAAGGGCTGCATCCTTGGCATGCATCTGCTCGCCATAGAAGTCGTCATCGGCGCGGTAGATGAGGCGGTGCAATTTGGCCAGAACCTCCCGCTCAAGAAAGCTGAGCAGACGGGATGACTCCATCTTCATCGGATTCTGGTTGAGCATCACCAGCAGGCGCGATAGCTCGGCGGTGAAGGCCGGTAATGGTGCCGTCATGTGCCCCATGTAGCGTGGTGAAGTGAGGTGGGAGGCGCCGAGCACCAGGATGGCCAGCCGGGCCAGATAGTCGTCGATGCTGATGCCCTGGGTCGGCATGCGGGACTGATCGAGCTGGTGGGTGAACTGCTTGCGCTGGTAGGGAGCCTGGCTGTCATCCGAGTGGTGAAAATGCTCCAGCAGGGCGGTCATCGCCTCGCCAAAGGCCGGGGTCGGTTGTGTAAACAGCTCAGTCAGCTTCATCAGGTTCTCCAGACCAGATCACCGGGGTCGGTGTGCATGTCCCTTGTCGCGGGCGTCGGCGGCAGAGCATACACCATAGGGGGGGAGGGTGACAGCTATCCCCTTTTTTAAGCTAACACTTGTACACTGAAAATGGGCTCGGTAGAGTGGAGCCAGTTATCGTGGAGTGCGTATATGAGTGGTGAGATGGATTACTCCCCCCGGGAGGAGCTGGCCAACCGGCTGAGCCATGGGGCTGGGCTGCTGCTGGGGATCGTCGGTCTGGTGCTGTTGCTCGTCAAGGGATGGGAACAGGGAACCCGGGCGCTGGTCAGCTATGGCCTCTACGGGGGCAGTCTGGTATTGCTCTACCTCGCCTCGACCCTCTATCACAGTGTGGCGGAAGGAAAAGCCAGGCGCTGGTGCAAGGTCTTCGACCACTGCGCCATCTATCTGCTGATCGCGGGCACCTATACCCCCTTTCTGCTGGTGACTCTGGATACGCCGCTGGCGCGTGGCTTGATGGCGGTTATTTGGGGGCTGGCGCTGGCGGGAGTGGTGTTCAAGCTGGTCTTCATCAACCGATTCAAGCGGTTGTCGCTTTTTACCTACCTGATGCTGGGCTGGTTGTCGCTGCTGGTCATCTATCAGCTCTATATCCACCTGGCCGGTGCCGGCTTGCTGCTGCTCGCCCTGGGCGGACTGGTCTACAGCCTGGGGGTCATCTTCTATGTGGCCAAGCGCATTCCCTATAACCACGCCATCTGGCATCTGTTCGTGCTGGGGGGCAGCATTTGTCACTTTGCGGCCATCTATGGTTATGTTGCTGACTAGCCCTTAATTGGTATTTATCGCCGTTTTAAAGGATAAATTCGTGCGGTATCACACAGTTGGCCCCGGCTTTTACTGACAAGCTAGTCACAGTTTCAATTTGCAAAGGATGCACAAGATGAGTGATATCGCGCTTTCCATCAGCATATTGTCGCTGGTGGCGGTGCTGGGGCTGTGGCTGGGCAACTGGCGGGTCTATGGCGTTGGATTGGGAATAGGGGGGGTGCTGTTCGGTGGCATCATAGTGGGCCACTTCGCAGGGGTCTCCGGCTTGGCGCTGGATTCGCAGACCCTTCATTTTATTCAGGAATTTGGCCTGATCCTGTTTGTCTATACCATCGGCATCCAGGTCGGTCCGGGCTTTTTCTCCTCCTTGCGCAGCTCCGGGCTCAAGCTTAACGGCTTTGCCGCCCTGCTGGTGCTGCTCGGCTGCGTGGTGGCTGTGGTTCTGCATCAGCTGTTTGATGTGCCGCTGCCGGTGATCCTCGGGGTCTTCTCTGGCGCGGTCACCAATACCCCGTCACTCGGTGCCGGTCAGCAGATCCTGGGCGAACTCGGCGCCGCGCCCGGTTCGACCGGCCTGATGGGGATGGGTTATGCGGTGGCCTATCCATTCGGCATCTGCGGCATCCTGATCACCATGTGGCTGGTGAGAGTCTTCTTTCGCATCAAGATCGACGATGAAGCCGCCCTGTTCGAACAGCAGACCGGCAAGACCAAGGAGAGCCTGCAGACCATCAATATCGCGGTGCGCAACCCCAACATGCATGGTCTGATGCTGAGCGAGATCCCCAGCCTCGACGAGTCCGACGTCATCTGCTCCCGCCTCAAGCGCGGCGAGGAACTGATGGTGCCGAGGCCCGAGTCCCGCATCGAGCTTGGGGATCTGCTGCATCTGGTTGGCGAACGCCACGCCCTGCACAAAGTGCTGCTGGTGCTGGGAGAGGAGGTGGAGACCTCTCTCTCGACCCGTGGCACCGATCTGCGAGTGGAGCGGGTGGTGGTTACCAACGAGCAGGTGCTCGGCAAAAAGATCCGCGATCTCGACATCAAGCAGAAGTACGATGTGGTGATCTCCCGCCTCAACCGGGCTGGTATCGAACTGGTGCCGACCAGTCAGACCAGCCTGCAGTTCGGTGACATCCTCAACCTGGTGGGGCGGCTCGACGCCATCGAGGCGGTCACCAATGTGGTGGGCAACGTGCAACAAAAACTGCAGCAGGTGCAGATGCTGCCGGTGTTCATCGGTATTGGCCTCGGCGTGCTGCTGGGATCCATCCCCTTCTATCTGCCGGGATTCCCCGCTGCCCTCAAGCTGGGGCTGGCGGGCGGGCCGCTGGTGGTGGCGCTGATCCTGTCGCGGATCGGCAGCATCGGCAAGCTCTACTGGTTCATGCCCCCCAGCGCCAACCTGGCGCTGCGAGAGATTGGCATAGTGCTGTTTCTGGCGGTGGTCGGCTTCAAATCAGGCGCTGGCTTTGTCGATACCCTGATCAATGGTGATGGCCCGGCCTGGATGCTCTATGGCGCCGCCATTACCCTGATCCCGCTGCTGGTGGTCGGCGTGCTTGCTCGTCTATATGGCAAGATGAACTACCTCACCCTGTGCGGTTTGCTGGCGGGCTCCATGACGGATCCTCCCGCCCTGGCTTTTGCCAACGCCATGCATCCGACCAGCGGGGCCAGCGCCCTCTCCTATGCCACCGTTTACCCTCTGGTCATGTTCCTGCGGATCATCTCGCCGCAGCTGCTTGCCATCATCCTCTGGGCAGGTGCCTAGTCGAGTGCCCAAACGGGAGCCTGCCTGATCAGGCTCCCACCATCATCATTTGCAATCTATTGATAGAATACACTTTATTGCCACACCTCCGCTTTGCAACACCCTTCTGTCTGGCTGAAAATTCGAGGTTTAAATCAGTCGATCTGTTCGAATTTTCGAACTGGTTATTTGCACCATCAAGGAGCAAAGTACGCTGTGGTTTTTTGTATGCCAAAAACAGGACTCAGGAGCGAAGATGATCACCAATAGCATTACCTTGGCACAGGGCGTAACCGTTACCCAGCTGAAAGGAGAGGTCTATCTGCTGGCCGCAGATGGCAGCCGCAAGCTGTTGGCTGAAGGTGATGTAGTGCCAAAAGGTGCTGTGATCATCTCTCCGGAGGGGGGGAGTTTTCTCGGGGGGGAGCAACAGTTCACCCTGAGCCCCGCAGAAGAACCCCGTGAACAAGCCCAAGAGGCAGAAACCCTGCTGGCGCAAAATGAAACAGCCGGTGCGCCGGATGATATCAATGCGCTGCAACAGGCGATCCTGGGGGGCGCCGACCCGACCCAGACCTTTGAAGCCTCGGCTGCCGGCGGGGCTCCTGCCGCCGGTGGTGGCGTGGGCGGAGTGGCCGGTGCCAGCGGCAACGGTGGCTTCGTCACTATCGACCGTACCGGTGATACCACCATCTCCCAGGCCGGTTTCGACACGACCTACAACACCAATGCTGAACCCCCGCGCGATGCGCTGGGAGGGGAAGATCAGACATTTATCTCCACCAACCTGACACTCTCCGCAGCACCTCGAGTGAGTGAAGGTGGCACTATCACCTTCACTGTGTCAGTGGATACACCGGTTTTTGGTACCGATCTGATAGTTACTCTCTCCAACGGTGCCGTTATCACTATCCCTGTCGGCCAGAGCTCGGGTTCCGTGACCGTTGCAGCCCCCAGCGACACTCCTTATGTCGATCCGTCAACCATCACAGTCGCGATCACCGGCACCCAGGGTGGTGGCTTCAATCAGATCATTATCGGTCCTTCGACGACCACCGAGATTAACGACACCGTCGACACCACCACAGTGACTTTGAGCGCTCCGGCGCAGGTCAATGAAGGGAGCCAGATCACCTACAGCGCCAGCGTCAACAACGCGCCGCAAGACGATCTGGTGCTGAGCCTGTCGAACGGGGCGAGCATCACCATCAAGGCAGGCGAGCTGAGTGGCAGCGTGACGGTCGCCGCGCCTGGCGACGATGTCTACAAAGATGGCAGCAACCTGACGGTGAGCATCACTGGCAGCAGCGGCGGCAACTACGAAAAACTGGATACCAGTAGCACGGTGACCACCGAGGTGGCCGATACGGTGGACACCACCACAGTGACCCTGAGCTCGGCCACCCATGGCCAGGACGTGGTCGAGGGCGGCAGCATCGTCTACACCGCCAGCGTCAACAACCCGGTGACCGGCAGCCCGCTGACCGTGACCCTTTCCAACGGCGTGGTCATCACCATCCCGGTGGGAGCCAGCAGCGCCAGCAGCGATCCGGTGCCGGTTCGTGGTGATGACATTTATCAGCAAGGTGAAGAGTCACTGAGCGTCACTATCGATAAGACCAGCGGCGGCAATTACGAGAATGTGGTTACCACTGGCACCATCACCAATACCGTGGTGGATGATCAGGATGCGCCGACACTGACTCTGACTGGGGATGCCAATGTGGTCGAGGGGGGCAAGGCGAGCTACACCCTGACCATCAGCGACGCGCCGAAAACCGATCTGACCGTCAAGGTGGTGGTGGGTCACATCACTACCGACGAGGGGGATGTGCAGGCGGTGACCCGCGACCTGGTCATGAAGGCGGGCACCACCTCGGTGAGCTTCGATGTAGCGACCTTGGACGACGTCTACGCCGAGCCGGCCGAGCAGTTCCGGGTGAGCGTGAGCGAGACCAGTGGCGGCGGTTACGAGCAGGCGCCAGCGCTGCCAGGGGCGGTGACCACCACGGTGACCGACGAGCCGCAGGGCCAGGGCGACCAGGTATCGGTGACCATCGAGAGCAATGGCGATGTGAGCGAAGCCGACCAGCCGGTGTTTACCATCAAGGTGAGCCAGGCACTGGACAGTGACCTGACCGTCACCCTGAGCAACGGCGAGCAGGTGGTGATCAAGGCGGGCGAGAGCCAGACCACTTACAGCCCGGACGCGCAGGGCGACGACGTGTTCAAGGACGGCGAGACCCTGACCGTGGGTATCGACAGTGCCAGCGTCGTTGGCAAGAGCTTTGAAAACCTGACGCTCGGTGGCGACGCCAGCGTCCGGATCAGCGACACCGAAAGCGAGGTGGTGGCGACCCTGACGGCGGACAAGACTACCGTGGCCGAAGGGGGTGAGGTGACCTACACCGTGACCCTGACCAGCAAAGACGGTTTGCCGGTGAGTGGCCACAACGGTCTGAGCTTTACCCTGAGCAACGGCGAGACCATCACCATTGCTGCGGGCGAAACCAGCGGCAGCGTGACAGTGACCGCCGGGGACGACGTCTACAGCGGTGGCCAGGCGGACCTGAGCGCCAAACTGACCGGCGTGAGTGGCGCGGACAACTTCGAGCAGCTGACCCTGGGCCAGGAGACGGTGACCACCACGGTGACCGATGAGCCGCAGGGCCAGGGCGACCAGGTATCGGTGACCATCGAGAGCAATGGCGATGTGAGCGAAGCCGACCAGCCGGTGTTTACCATCAAGGTGAGCCAGGCACTGGACAGTGACCTGACCGTCACCCTGAGCAACGGCGAGCAGGTGGTGATCAAGGCGGGCGAGAGCCAGACCACTTACAGCCCGGACGCGCAGGGCGACGACGTGTTCAAGGACGGCGAGACCCTGACCGTGGGTATCGACAGTGCCAGCGTCGTTGGCAAGAGCTTTGAAAACCTGACGCTCGGTGGCGACGCCAGCGTCCGGATCAGCGACACCGAAAGCGAGGTGGTGGCGACCCTGACGGCGGACAAGACTACCGTGGCCGAAGGGGGTGAGGTGACCTACACCGTGACCCTGACCAGCAAAGACGGTTTGCCGGTGAGTGGCCACAACGGTCTGAGCTTTACCCTGAGCAACGGCGAGACCATCACCATTGCTGCGGGCGAAACCAGCGGCAGCGTGACAGTGACCGCCGGGGACGACGTCTACAGCGGTGGCCAGGCGGACCTGAGCGCCAAACTGACCGGCGTGAGTGGCGCGGACAACTTCGAGCAGCTGACCCTGGGCCAGGAGACGGTGACCACCACGGTGACCGATGAGCCGCAGGGCCAGGGCGACCAGGTATCGGTGACCATCGAGAGCAATGGCGATGTGAGCGAAGCCGACCAGCCGGTGTTTACCATCAAGGTGAGCCAGGCACTGGACAGTGACCTGACCGTCACCCTGAGCAACGGCGAGCAGGTGGTGATCAAGGCGGGCGAGAGCCAGACCACTTACAGCCCGGACGCGCAGGGTGACGACGTGTTCAAGGACGGCGAGACCCTGACCGTGGGTATCGACAGTGCCAGCGTCGTTGGCAAGAGCTTTGAAAACCTGACGCTCGGTGGCGACGCCAGCGTCCGGATCAGCGACACCGAAAGCGAGGTGGTGGCGACCCTGACGGCGGACAAGACTACCGTGGCCGAAGGGGGTGAGGTGACCTACACCGTGACCCTGACCAGCAAAGACGGTTTGCCGGTGAGTGGCCACAACGGTCTGAGCTTTACCCTGAGCAACGGCGAGACCATCACCATTGCTGCGGGCGAAACCAGCGGCAGCGTGACAGTGACCGCCGGGGACGACGTCTACAGCGGTGGCCAGGCGGACCTGAGCGCCAAACTGACCGGCGTGAGTGGCGCGGACAACTTCGAGCAGCTGACCCTGGGCCAGGAGACGGTGACCACCACGGTGACCGATGAGCCGCAGGGCCAGGGCGACCAGGTATCGGTGACCATCGAGAGCAATGGCGATGTGAGCGAAGCCGACCAGCCGGTGTTTACCATCAAGGTGAGCCAGGCACTGGACAGTGACCTGACCGTCACCCTGAGCAACGGCGAGCAGGTGGTGATCAAGGCGGGCGAGAGCCAGACCACTTACAGCCCGGACGCGCAGGGTGACGACGTGTTCAAGGACGGCGAGACCCTGACCGTGGGTATCGACAGTGCCAGCGTCGTTGGCAAGAGCTTTGAAAACCTGACGCTCGGTGGCGACGCCAGCGTCCGGATCAGCGACACCGAAAGCGAGGTGGTGGCGACCCTGACGGCGGACAAGACTACCGTGGCCGAAGGGGGTGAGGTGACCTACACCGTGACCCTGACCAGCAAAGACGGTTTGCCGGTGAGTGGCCACAACGGTCTGAGCTTTACCCTGAGCAACGGCGAGACCATCACCATTGCTGCGGGCGAAACCAGCGGCAGCGTGACAGTGACCGCCGGGGACGACGTCTACAGCGGTGGCCAGGCGGACCTGAGCGCCAAACTGACCGGCGTGAGTGGCGCGGACAACTTCGAGCAGCTGACCCTGGGCCAGGAGACGGTGACCACCACGGTGACCGATGAGCCGCAGGGCCAGGGCGACCAGGTATCGGTGACCATCGAGAGCAATGGCGATGTGAGCGAAGCCGACCAGCCGGTGTTTACCATCAAGGTGAGCCAGGCACTGGACAGTGACCTGACCGTCACCCTGAGCAACGGCGAGCAGGTGGTGATCAAGGCGGGCGAGAGCCAGACCACTTACAGCCCGGACGCGCAGGGTGACGACGTATTCAAGGACGGCGAGACCCTGACCGTGGGTATCGACAGTGCCAGCGTCGTTGGCAAGAGCTTTGAAAACCTGACGCTCGGTGGCGACGCCAGCGTCCGGATCAGCGACACCGAAAGCGAGGTGGTGGCGACCCTGACGGCGGACAAGACTACCGTGGCCGAAGGGGGTGAGGTGACCTACACCGTGACCCTGACCAGCAAAGACGGTTTGCCGGTGAGTGGCCACAACGGTCTGAGCTTTACCCTGAGCAACGGCGAGACCATCACCATTGATGCTGGCCAGACCAGCGGCAGCGTGACAGTGACCGCCGGGGATGACGTCTACAGCGGTGGCCAGGCGGACCTGAGCGCCAAACTGACCGGCGTGAGTGGCGCGGACAACTTCGAGCAGCTGACCCTGGGCCAGGAGACGGTGACCACCACGGTGACCGACGAGCCGCAGGGCCAGGGCGACCAGGTATCGGTGACCATCGAGAGCAATGGCGATGTGAGCGAAGCCGACCAGCCGGTGTTTACCATCAAGGTGAGCCAGGCACTGGACAGTGACCTGACCGTCACCCTGAGCAACGGCGAGCAGGTGGTGATCAAGGCGGGCGAGAGCCAGACCACTTACAGCCCAGCGGCGCAGGGTGACGACGTGTTCAAGGACGGCGAGACCCTGACCGTGGGCCTGAAAGAGGCGGTGGTTGACGGCAAGAGCTTTGAAAACCTGACGCTCGGTGGCGACGCCAGCGTCCGGATCAGCGACACCGAAAGCGAGGTGGTGGCGACCCTGACGGCGGACAAGACTACCGTGGCCGAAGGGGGTGAGGTGACCTACACCGTGACCCTGACCAGCAAAGACGGTTTGCCGGTGAGTGGCCACAACGGTCTGAGCTTCACCCTGAGCAACGGCGAGACCATCACCATTGCTGCGGGCGAAACCAGCGGCAGCGTGACAGTGACCGCCGGGGACGACGTCTACAGCGGTGGCCAGGCGGACCTGAGCGCCAAACTGACCGGCGTGAGTGGCGCGGACAACTTCGAGCAGCTGACTCTGGGCCAGGAGACGGTGACCACCACGGTGACCGACGAGCCGCAGGGCCAGGGCGACCAGGTATCGGTGACCATCGAGAGCAATGGCGATGTGAGCGAAGCCGACCAGCCGGTGTTTACCATCAAGGTGAGCCAGGCACTGGACAGTGACCTGACCGTCACCCTGAGCAACGGCGAGCAGGTGGTGATCAAGGCGGGCGAGAGCCAGACCACTTACAGCCCGGACGCGCAGGGCGACGACGTGTTCAAGGACGGCGAGACCCTGACCGTGGGTATCGACAGTGCCAGCGTCGTTGGCAAGAGCTTTGAAAACCTGACGCTCGGTGGCGACGCCAGCGTCCGGATCAGCGACACCGAAAGCGAGGTGGTGGCGACCCTGACGGCGGACAAGACTACCGTGGCCGAAGGGGGTGAGGTGACCTACACCGTGACCCTGACCAGCAAAGACGGTTTGCCGGTGAGTGGCCACAACGGTCTGAGCTTTACCCTGAGCAACGGCGAGACCATCACCATTGCTGCGGGCGAAACCAGCGGCAGCGTGACAGTGACCGCCGGGGACGACGTCTACAGCGGTGGCCAGGCGGACCTGAGCGCCAAACTGACCGGCGTGAGTGGCGCGGACAACTTCGAGCAGCTGACCCTGGGCCAGGAGACGGTGACCACCACGGTGACCGACGAGCCGCAGGGCCAGGGCGACCAGGTTTATGCCCAAATCAGCGTGGACCAGTCGAGCGTGGCCGAAGGTGGCCAGCTGATCTATACCGTTAGCCTTGTTGATGGCAAGGGTAATGCTGTCACCGTCCCTGCCGGTAAAGAAGTGGTCGTCAACCTTGCATGGGGCGGTCCTGCTGCTAATGACTCCGATACGACGGGGCGGTTGAACTCGGTGACCATCGGCTCTGATGGCAAGGCAACATTTACCGTAAACACGGTTAATGATGCGACTTATGAACCGTCAGAGGGGCTGGTCGCGACTATCAGTGGCATTGGTAGCAATACGGCATTCGAGGCCATTGTCGCTGATGCCGGCAAGGATCGCGTTACTTCTACCATCTTGGACAATGATGCGCCGCCGAGTGTCGTGGTGAATGGCAGTGTGACCGTATCGGAAGAGGGATTGGCCGGTGGCTTGTCAGATAATGGCGGTAACACGGATACGACCAACTCGGTGGTGGGTTCCGGTACGCTGGTCGTGAATGATGTCGATAGCAGCCGTGTGACGGTGACTCTGAGCGGGCCTTCCAATCTGACTTCGGGTGGTCAGGCCATTACCTGGATCATGGTTGGTCAGACACTGGTAGGCAGCGCTGCTGGCAAGGCAGTGATCGAGGTGGCTCTGACGGCTCCGAATGCGAGCGGCAAAGGGGAGTGGACCTATGTCGTGACCCTTAAAGGGCCAGTCGATCACCCTGTCGCAGGCCAAGAGGATACGCTTCGCTTCGACCTGGACGTAGCCGTGAGTGATGGACAGTCCAGTGTCATCAGCAAGCTGCCGATTATTATCGAAGATGATGCTCCAATAGCCGGTAACAGCGTGGCTGTCTCTGTCACCAGTACCCAGATCCCGGATGTTTTGACCGGTAAATTCAGCCTGACTGGATATTCCGGTGACAAGTCGATGATCGATGCCGGTCGTTTCACCATTACGGCCAAAGGGTTCGAATCTGCCACGTCCTCCAAGTTGATCGATGCCTCTGTCAATGGCTCGTCGGATGGCATCGGGGTCAAGAGCGTGGGGGCGCCTTATCACAACCTGTCGAATGAAGTGGATTTCCGCAAGTTTGCGGATGGCTCCAGTGCCTCCGAACAGCTGGTTTTCAAGCTGGATGCCGGTACGGTTGCTTACGGTGCCAAGCTCGAGTTCAGCAAGATCTATGGTGGTGAGCTGGAGAGCGGGGTGGTGGAGTTCTGGCGTGATGGCAAGCTGATTGCAACCCAGACGTTCAGTTCCAATACCAGTAGTGGTGATTATGCGGCCAACTTCCAGGTCCAGCTGGGAGGCTTTGACACCATGGTGATCAAGGCTACCGATAACGGTAACGCCTTCACCACCAAGGACAACAGTGACTTCACCATCAAATCTGTCGAGTTCTTGGGCTCCGATGCGCCTCAGGCTATCGCCTATGGTTCCGGGGCGGTCAATCCCCAGTGGGGGGCGGACGGCAAGGGGGCGCTCGAGCTGGTTTCCGGCGAGAGCGGACTCAAGACCGCCGCTGGTTCTCTGATCAGCTTGGTAGCCGATGGGACGAACACCCTGCTGGGTAAGGATGAAAACGGTAACCTCATCTTCAAGCTGGAGTTCACGCCAGGTAACGGTCAATGGGAATTCTTCCAGTACAGGGAGATGCAGCGTCCCGTCGGTGATGGTGATATCGACTTCGTCTTCAGGGCCGTGGACAAGGATGGTGATGGGGCCTTGGGCAGCTTCGCAGTCAACCCGTTGAGCGCTCCTACCATTGCCACCGTATCTGATGCGTCGGCGACCGAGGGTGGTTCACTGGCTCACAACGTGACTTTGACGGCCGCGACCAATATTGCGACCGAGTACAGTCTCTCTATTCTGGGGACCGGCGCTTCACCGACATCGGCCGGTGATCTGGGAAGCCTGACTTTCAGCAATGGGGTGAGCTACAACAGCCAGACTGGCAAGATTGTCGTTCCTGCGGGGGTGAGCAGCTTCACCGTGTATGTACCTGCGGTCGATGATCGCCTCGTTGAGTCGGATGAGCGGTTCCAACTGACCATAGGTGGCGTGAGCGGAGCGGGTGTCATCCACGATAACGATGCGCGTCCGACACTGGCGATTTCCGGGCAGGTACAGCTCTCCGAAGAGGGGCTGGCAGGAGCATTGCCAGATAGTCAAGGCAGTGTGGATACTACCAACAACGTTGTGGCATCTGGCAAGCTGGTCGTGCAAGACGCCGATAGCAGTCAGGTGAGTGTCACCCTCAACGGCCCCACCGGGCTGACGTCAGGGGGGAGTGCCATCACCTGGAGTATGTCGGGGCAGACTCTGATAGGCAGTGCCAATGGCAAGCCGGTGCTCGAGGTCAAGCTCACACCGCCTGATGCCACGGGTAAGGGAGAGTGGAGCTATCAGGTGACCCTCAAGGGGCCTGTCGATCACCCTGTCGCGGGTCAGGAGGATACACTTCGCTTCGAGCTGGACGTGAATGTGTCTGACGGGCAGTCGGTAACCACCGGCAAGCTGCCAATCACCATTGAGGATGACAGCCCCATGGTGGTCACGCCTCAGGCAGGGCATATCGATGGCTCGGGGATCCAGACCAATCTGATGTTGATCGTCGATGTATCGGGTTCCATGGACTATGCCTCTGGCGTTCCAGGCAAGACGAGACTGGATATTGCCAAGGAGTCACTCATTTCCCTGCTCAATACCTATGACAGTCTGGGTTGCACCAAGGTGCGTATCGTGACGTTCAGCAGTGAGGCCGATGACATCGGTGAGCGCTGGATGACGGTGACCGAGGCCAAGACCTATGTTTGGTCCTTGCGAGCAGATGGGGGCACCAACTACAAGGATGCCATCAACGAGAGTATCGATGCGTTTGCCGACCCGGGTAAATTGACGGGACAAGGTGTGCAGAATGTCAGTTATTTCTTCTCCGACGGGGAACCATGGGCAAACTATGGGGTACCCGAGAACAAGTGGCTGAACTTCCTCAAGGCAAATGACATCAAGAGCTTCGCCTTGGGAATGGGTTCTCAAATCAATCAAGATGCACTCAATCTCGCTGCCTATGACGGGGTATCCGAGCAGAACACTGATGCCATTGTCGTGACCGATATGGGCAAGCTGGATCAAGCCATCAGCGGTACGGTTCAGCGAGAAGTGAGCGGTGATCTCTTTGGCCAGGCGGGAACCGGTGCCGGTGCTGACGGTGGCGCCATCAGCACAGTGCGCGTCGATGGTCACATCTATGCGATTGAGAATGGTCGTCTGGTGAGCGGCGCAGCTCAGGGGGGAAGCTATGATGCCCAGCATCAGCAACTGATAATTACCCTGGGTAATGGTGACAAGCTGACCATTGGTCTGGTGACGGGGGAGTATCTTTACCAAACCAGTCAGCTTGGTGCTCAGAGCAAGATCATCGGTTTCGATCTGGTGGATGCGGATGGTGATAAAGCGACAGGATCGCTGGCCATCACCATCGAACCGTCAGACAACGGGCGAACCTTCGCAGGTAATGATGGCGATGATCACCTGACAGTGCTCAACGACAGCCAGGTGCATATCGCCTTGGGTGGTGTGCATGGCGGTGGTCCTCAGGTCATGATCGAAGAGAATATCGACACTCGTTCCGGTGTGACTCTCTATGGTGGCCAGGGGTATGACCATCTGACCGGGGGCCAGGGGGAGGATATTCTGATTGGAGGAACCAATGGACACGGCTCTTCCGGCCCGCTCAGCGTGGATGGCAAGCTCTACTACGGAGATGTACTGACAGGAGGGGATGGTGCCGATACCTTCCAGTGGCAACTGGGGGATGCCCTGGAGCAGGGCTCAAATAATGCAGCCATGACTCCCGATCACGCCATTGACTATATTACCGATTTCAATGTGGAGCATACGTCAGGCTGGCAACAGAGCAGTAACGGCTGGAATTACTTCAAGAGTGTGGACATCGCCCACTCCGACAAGCTGGATCTCTCCGATATGCTGGATCACAGCGGCAGCAATTTGGAGGGAGATATCAGCAAGTTGCTTTCGGCCTTCGAAGCTCAAGATGGCGTGCATTTGCAGGTGAAGTCGGCGGCGGGGAGTAATCAGGTCAGTCAGGAGATTGTCTTGCTGGGCGAGAACTTCAGTTCAATTACTGGGGATTCCAATGGGGTTTATGGCCCATCTCAGGCGGATGCTTCCCAACAGGTAATCAACTATATGTTGCAAAACCACTTGCTCGATATCGACAAGTAATCCCGGTTCGGGGCAACAAAAAGCGGCAGAGAAATCTGCCGCTTTTTTATTGTTCGAAGAGCGTGAAATCAGTTGCCGAGGGTGGCGAACAGGCTCTGCTCCAGGGTGCCGCGAGAGACGCAGACCGGCTGGATGGAGGGGGCGGGCACGCGCTCGCCGGACGACTCGACGAAGAACAGCTCGGTGTTGCCCTTGACGTTGACGGTGGCCACGCTGTTGTTGCCGCTCTGGGTGATGATCAGGTTGATCTGCAGGTTGGGGTTGCCCAGTGCGACCTTGGCACCCATGGTGCCGCAATCGAGCCACTCCAGCCCGTCGGCGGCCTGGCTCACGCTGGCGGTCATCAGACCGGAACCACGCTGGCTGTTCTCGATGCTCAGACCATGATCAGCGAACCATTTCTCGGCGCGCGCCCATACCAGATCCACCGGGATCGCCATCTCCTGGGTGTTGTTGGTGGCCTTGGCAATCGGCGGATTGTAGCGATACGCCTCACCACCATTGTTGTCACCAGCACAACCAATCAGCAGCAGCGCCAGGGCGCCCCCCATTATTTTTTTCATTTTTCTCTCGTCCATAAACAGGCCATTGGCCAACCGGTGCCCATTATCGCCGGCGCGCCATTTTCTGTCAGCAGGCATCCTGCATCCAACGCCTCGTCAATTTGTCCGCCGCTTTACAAAATGAGTTGTCTATCATAGATTTGCTCGAAATTCCTCCATAAGCGCCTCCGTGAACAACATCCTCACTCCGGATCTGCTGCAACAGATCATCGACCACTTGCCCATGAGTATCTTTTGCCGGGATAAGCAGGGGCGTTATCTGTTCGTCAATCGCCGCTTTGCCAGCGAGGCACAGTACGCCTCACCGGCGGAGCTGGTTGGCAAGACGGATGCACAGATGCCCTGGGGGGATGTGTTTCGCAGTGAAGACGAGAAGCTGCTGGCAGAGGGGAGCCCCCTGCTTAACCAGCAGCTCTATTGCCAGAACGGGGAGCGGGGCAGCTGGTCGGAGACCCACAAGATCCCCCTTTACAACGAGGCGGGGGAGCCCTGCGCCGTGTTTGGCGTCGTCAACGAAATTGCCGAGCGCAAGTCACTCGAGGAGACATTCAGGAAGCAGCAGCTGTTGCAGCGCTTTCTGCTCGATGCGATCCCGGATCTGATCCGTTTCGATGACCACAACGGTGTCTTGCTGGAGTGCAATCAGGCGTTTCTCGACTTCGTTGGCCACAACGCCGAGGAGGTACTGGGTCAGCAGAGCCAACATATTCTGGCGGCACCCCAGGGTATGGGGCCCGGAGAGTGCTGCCTGCTGGATGCTCGTGGTCAGGGGCGACACATGGATATCACCCGGGTGGATGTGCCCGGGGGCGATGGCCACTCCCTGGGAACGCTGACCCTGGGGCGCGACATCACGGGCCTGCGCACCACCCAGGCCCAGTTGCAGCAGGAGCAGCATTACGACAGCCTGACCGGGTTGCTCAAACTTTCCCGTTTTTTGCAGACCAGCCGTCATCTCGGTACCCGCAACGCCACCCTGGTGCTGATCGACCTGCACCATTTTCGCGAGATCAACGATCGCTTCGGGATCCGGATCGCCGACCGCCTGCTAAGCCAGGTGGCCAAGCGACTGCAGCAGCTGGCGCCTCCCCGCACCCTGCTTTGCCGGGTGGCGGCCGATGACTTCTGCCTGCTGCTGCCCGAGCTCAGCGAGCCGCTCTCGACATGGTGCCGCCATCTTCAGAAACAGCTGATGGAGCACTATCTGATCGAGGATCACCGTATTCAGATCCCGGTGTTTCTGGGGCTGGCCCAGGGGCGGGCGAGCGATGCCGAACGATTGCTGAGCCATGCCGAAGCCGCTCTGGCGCAGGGCAAGCAGTTGCAGCAGAACTACACCCTGTTCGATCCCGCACTTCATGCCAGGCTCAAGCGGCGTCAGCTGATCGCCTCCCAGTTACCGCTGGCCATCAAGGCCGCCCAGCTGGTTGCGGTCTACCAACCCATCATCTGCACCCGTAGCCATCGGCTGCATGGTACCGAGCTGCTCTGCCGCTGGCCCCATCCAGAGCTTGGAATGATCTCCCCCGAGGAGTTCATCCCGCTGGCGGAGGAGATGGGCCTCATCGGCCAGCTCGGTCAGCTGATGCTGGAGCAGGGCTGCGCCCAGTTGGCCCAGTGGCAAGCGGCGCTGCCGGACATGGTGCTCTCCATCAACCTGTCACCGCTGCAGTTTCGGGATCCGGGGCTGTGCGAGCTGGTGCAGGGCTGCATTGCCCGGCACGGGCTCAAGGCCAGTCAGCTGGAGCTTGAGATCACCGAAGGGGTCTTGATGGAAAATGCCGACGAGATAGAGACCAACCTCGACAATCTGCTGGCCGCCGGTTTTCAGCTGGCCATCGATGATTTCGGTACCGGCTACTGCTCGCTCGCCTATCTGCCCCGCCTCAAGGTGGCGACCCTCAAGCTGGATCGCAGCTTCACCCAGGGGCTGGAGAGCAACACGGCCACCGCGGCCATCATTCGCTCGGTGATTGGCCTGGGTCATGAGCTGGGGATAGGGATCACCGCCGAAGGGGTGGAAACCCCGGAGCAGCAGCAGTGGCTGATGGAGGCGGGGTGTGATCGGCTGCAGGGGTATCTCTTCAGCCGCCCCCTGCCGCCGGAGGAGTTCGCCACCACCTATCTGGCGTAACGCCCCAAACAACAAGGCCACCCGAGGGTGGCCTTGTTGTTTGATGAGGGGACATCACTCCTGGAAGTAGGTACCCCAGCCATCGTAATCCACCCCGTATTTCTCGAGGATGGGCATCATCTTGGCGATATCGGCGACGATCGCTTCGACATTCAGCTTGCTCTCGCAGGTGGCATCGAAGCAGAAGATGGTGGCGCCGTCATCCAGCTCCATCTCCTCGGCATCGGTCACCTCAAAGCCGGCCTTGAACAGATCGACCGCGGCCTTCTCCAGACGGTCGAAGTCCTGGCAGGCGAAGTGGTGCTCAATGTCGTAATCCGCCTCGGGGTTGCTGCCGTCAGCCAGCAGTTCATTGACGATTTCGGTGGTCTCTTCACGCCACTCTTGCATATTCAGACTCATGTTGCCTCCAGGCGTTATCATTGCGGCAAAGCATACTCGCAGAGTGCATCCGGCTCAATGCGGCAGATCGGTGGTGGCAGGATAATGTTGCGGGCAGGCCCCCGTATCACCTTGAAATGGTGAATAACTGCCCATTGCGTTCAGTTGTTGAGCGAACGCGCTTTTTATCTTGCATGGCGGTTGACACCCGACGCCGGAAAGGGTTTAATGCGCGCCGTTGCCCAGATAGCTCAGTCGGTAGAGCAGGGGATTGAAAATCCCCGTGTCGGCGGTTCGATTCCGTCTCTGGGCACCACAATTCCTCCTTAGTTCAGTCGGTAGAACGGCGGACTGTTAATCCGTATGTCACTGGTTCAAGTCCAGTAGGAGGAGCCAAATTCGAAAAGCCCGCTCAATCGAGCGGGCTTTTTTCGTTTATCAGTTGCTGTTGCAGGCGGCCAGAAACAGGGTCGCCCCGCAGGTGGCGCCGAACACCAGCATACCGGTCTGCAGCACGCCGCCAGGGCTTGCCATCTTTTCCTTCTTTCTGCCCCTGATCCACTTGGGTTTCATCACGCTCTTCTCCCTGCTCGCAGCGTCCATCGGCCTGCACTTTACGTGCCGGCGAGCCATCTTGGTCGAAGGCAACATGGACGTCAATCGTCCTTGACGAAGATGTTTCCGGTCGCTGTGGCTTGCGCCATCCTGAGTATTTAACTCATTGTTAATGTTTTGAAAAACCGAAGTGACCCGGCATCTTTGCAACGTTATGATGAGGCCCACCATGTTCCCATCCTGACGGAGAGATCCCAGATGAACAGCCCCCTGCACTATGTCCTGGACGGCATCCATTGCGAGCCGCATTTTTATACCGTCCCGCTCGATCACGACGATCCGGATGGCGACAGCATCACCCTGTTTGCCCGCACCCTCTGTCGCAAGGACAAGCTGGATGACAAGTTGCCCTGGCTGCTCTATCTGCAAGGGGGGCCGGGCTTTGGGTCACCACGGCCGACCGCCAACAGCGGTTGGCTCAAGCGGGCGTTGCAGGAGTTTCGGGTGGTGTTGCTCGACCAGCGGGGGACCGGCATGTCGAGCCCGATCCATGGCCAGCTGCTGGCTGCCATGACGCCGGCGGAGCAGGCGGCGTACCTCAGTCATTTTCGTGCCGACAACATAGTGCGTGATGCCGAGTTCATCCGGCTGGAGATCTCTCCTTCCCATCGCTGGAGCCTGCTGGGGCAGAGCTTTGGCGGCTTCTGCTGCCTCACCTATCTCTCTTTGTTCCCGGACAGCCTGCGGGAGGTCTACATCACGGGGGGCGTCGCCCCGATCGGGCGCAGTGCCGACGAGGTGTATCGCGCCACCTATCAGCGGGTTGTCGACAAGAACCGCGCCTTCTTCGCCCGCTTCCCCTATGCCCAGGGCATTGCCAACCGGCTGGCCACCCATCTGCACCAGCACGATGTGCGCCTGCCCAACGGCCAACGGCTGACGGTGGAGCAGTTCCAGCAACAGGGGCTGGATCTGGGGGCCAGCGGCGCCTTTGAAGAGCTCTACTACCTGCTGGAAGAGGCCTTTATCGGGGAGCAGATCAACCCGGCCTTCCTCTATCAAGTGCAGGGGATGCAGCCGTTCAACACCAATCCGCTGTTTGCCGTGCTGCACGAGGCCATCTACGCCGAAGGGGAGGCGACCCGCTGGGCGGCCGAGCGGGTCCGAAGCGAATACCCCCTTTTCGACTGGGAACCGGGCAAGGACTTCGCCTTCACCGGCGAGATGATCTTCCCCTGGATGTTCGATCAGTTCCGCGAGCTGGTGCCCCTCAAGGAGGCGGCCCATCTGCTGGCACAGAAGCGTGACTGGGGCCGGCTCTATGATCCCGCCCGGCTGGCCCGCAACAAGGTGCCGGTGGCCTGTGCCGTCTATGCCGAGGACATGTATGTGGAGTTTGATTACAGCCGCGATACGCTGCGCACACTGGGCAACAGCCGGGCCTGGATCACCAACGAGTATGAGCACAACGGCCTGCGGGTCGATGGTGAACGGGTGCTCGATCGCCTCATCGCCCTGAACCGGGATTGCTGATCCGTCTTGGATTGTGTGGCATGAAAACAGGGGCCTGATGGCCCCTGTTTCGATTGCTCAGCTCTTGACCACCGGCTTCGGGGTGTCGGGCTGGGAGGGGGGCAAGATAGGCAACACTATTTGGGGTTGTTCACCAGTCAGGCTCTTGAGGTAGGCGGTCATGTCTTCGGCCTCCTGATCCGTCAACTGCTGGCCCAGCTGGATATCGGCCATGATCTGCACCGCCTCTTTCAGATCCCAGACCGAGCCGTCATGGAAGTAGGGATAGGTCAGCTCGATATTGCGCAGGGTGGGCACCTTGAACCAGCCGATGAACTGCTTCTCACCGGTGACGGCTCCGCGCCCCTGGGCCGGGTTGTCGGTCTTGAACGGCTTGACCAGCCCCATCTTCTGATAGGAGTTGCCACCGATGGCAGCGCCGTTGTGGCAGGCGGTACACCCCTTGTCCTTGAACAGCTGATAGCCCTTGAGCTGCTGCGCCGTCAGCGCCTTGCTGTCACCCTTCAGCCAGCGATCGAACGGCGCATTGGGGGTGACCAGGGTCTCTTCGAAGGCGGCGATGGCATCGGTCACCTCCTTGATGTCGAACTCTGCCTTGCCGTAGACGGCGTTGAAGCGGGCGCGGTATTCGGGCAGGGTGCGCAGGGTCTCCACCGCCAGCTTGTGGCTGAAGGCCATCTCCAGCGGGTTTTCGATGGGGCCGGCCGCCTGGGCTTGCAGATCCTTGGCCCGGCCATCCCAGAACTGCACGAAGTTGAGGCTGGAGTTGAGCACGGTCGGCGAATTGATCGGCCCCTCCTTCCACTTGTGACCGAGGGAGCTGACCTGGTTGTCCACGCCCCCCGTGGCCAGGTTATGGCAGGAGTTGCAGGAGATGGCATTGGATTTGGAAAGTCGCGGCTCGAAAAACAGCATCTTGCCCAGTTCGACTTTTTCCGGTGCGCTCACCTTGGCTGCTTCTATGGGTTGAATGGGTTCGCTTGCCCAGCCCATCCCGGGCAGGGCCAACACCATTAACAGACAATATTTATTCATTCTTTTTCTCTCCCTTTTGGCTGTGCCTAACAGCAGCCCCAGCCTGACCGGGAAAGCCTGGTTGTTATTTGCTCAAGATCAATTGAACACAACAAAAACCACATTAAAAACAATGAATTGGATAATTACGGACGGACTGGTGGCGGGGTCTTGCGAGGAAAAAACATGCGAATTTCTGACCAGTAATTTATGGCCTAATTCATCATTTCCCATAGCCAATTAATTAGATTGCTACCATTGAATAAAGCGATTATCCAATATGCAGAGACAGCGAGTTTATTAATTAGATTTATTTAAAATGCATTATTGAATGCCATCAATAACTCGCTGCCAATAATAAATATTCCGGTCTGAACCACTGCACCCTGCATTCCAGAAATGCCGCCCTCTTTACCTGCCTCGATGAGGAGAGGGACGGCCCGCTTTTCAATCAAGATTAGGATGCATGATGAAAACGTCTCTGCTGGCTTGCAGCCTGTTGTTCGCTCTTCCCGCGTTTGCCGCGGCCCCGCACTGGGAATACAGCGGGGCGGCAGGTCCCGACCACTGGGCCAAACTGACGCCGGAATTCAGCCCCTGTGCGGGCAGCAACCAATCTCCCGTGGATCTGACCGGTCTGGTCGAGGCCGATCTGCCCCCTCTGGTGTTTCACTACCGTGCCGGGGGCGAGTTCGCAAGCAACAACGGTCATACCGTGCAGATCGGCTATGCCCCTGGCAGTACGCTTGAGCTCGATGGCATGAGCTTCGAGCTCAAGCAGTTCCACTTCCACGCGCCGAGCGAGAATCATATCGAAGGGAAATCCTATCCGCTGGAGGGGCATCTGGTGCACGCCAATGGCAGGGGGGAGCTTGCCGTGGTGGCGGTAATGTTCGAGGTGGGCAAGGCCAATCCCGTGCTGGCCGAGGCGTGGCGGCAACTGCCAATCAAGGCGGGTGAGAGCCATGCCCTCAAGGCACCGGTTGCGGTCGAGCAACTGCTGCCCGCCAAGCGTGACTACTACCGCTTCAGCGGCTCCCTCACCACGCCCCCTTGCTCGGAAGGGGTGCGCTGGCTGGTGCTCAAGCAACCGGTCGAGGCCAGCCAGGCCCAGATCGATGCCTTCAAGGAAGTGATGCACCACCCCAACAACCGGCCGGTGCAGCCCCTTAACGGCCGTGTCGTCCTGCAATAAGGAATGAAGAGGGGGAAATAGAAAGATGCCAGTCAGCGTTTGCCAACTGGCATCTTTGCTTATGGTTGCGAGTTGTCCCAGCGCCGGAAGATGAGGGAGGTATTGATGCCGCCAAACGCGAAGTTGTTGGACATCAGGTATTCGATCTCCGGCAGCTCGCGGCCCGTTCCCGTGATGTGATCGAGAGGGGCACAGGCCGGATCCGGGTTGGCGAGATTGAGGGTCGGAGCAAACCAGCCATCGTGCATCATCTCCAGCGACAGCCAGGCCTCGATGCCGCCGCAGGCCCCCAGGGTGTGGCCGAAGTAGCTCTTGAGGGACGAGATGGGGGTCTGGTCACCAAAGATGGCGGCGGTTGCCTGGCTCTCGGCGATGTCTCCGCGCTCGGTGGCAGTGCCGTGGGCACTGATGTAACCGATCTGCTCGGGGGTCAGCCCTGCCTGATCCAGCGCCATCTGCATGCACAGCTGCATGGTCTGGCTCTGGGGCTGGGTGACGTGGGCCGCGTCGCAGTTGGTGGCAAAGCCCACCAGCTCGGCGATGATGGGGGCGCCGCGCGAGAGGGCGTGTTCCAGCTCTTCCAGCACCAGAGTGCCGGCCCCCTCACCGATGACCAGACCGTCGCGATCCCGATCGAACGGGCGAGGGGTGAGTTCGGGGGTGTCGTTGAGTTGACTGGTGGCGAACAGGGTGTCGAACACCACGGCTTCGGAGGGGCAGAGCTCCTCTGCGCCGCCCGCCACCATCACTGTCTGGTAGCCGTGGCGGATCGCCTCATAGGCATACCCAATTCCCTGGCTGCCGGAGGTGCAGGCGCTGGAGGTGGGGATGACCCGGCCACGCAGGCCGAAGAAGAGGCCGGTATTGACCGCCGCCGTATGGGGCATCATCTGCACATAGGTGGTGGCGGTGATGCTGGCGGTGGTCTTGTCGTTGAGCATGGCGCCAAAGGCGCTGATGGGGGCCGTGCTGCCGGTGGAGGAGCCGTAGGCGATGCCGGTACGACCATCGGTCAGCACAGGATCACCCAGCAGCCTGGCCTGCTCCAGCGCGAGCTCGGTGGCCACGGTGGACATCTCGGAGACGCGGCCCATGGCGCGGGTCTTCTTGCGCGGATAGTGGGCCGGCAGGGAGAAATCGGTGATGGGGGCCGCCAGCCGGGTGTTGAGCCCGTCGTAGACGGCCCACTCCGGCATGGTTACCACGGCGCTGCGTCCTGCCTGCAGGCGAGCCTTCACGATGGCCCAGTCGTTGCCAAAGGCGGTCACACCAGCGATGCCGGTGACGACGACACGTCGGTTCATATCAGGCCTCCGTTGATGGAAATCACTTGCCGGGTCACGTAGCCGGCGATGTCGGACATCAGGTAGGAGACCAGACCCGCAACTTCGTCCGCCTGTCCCATCCGCTTGAGGGGGATCATCTTGAGCGCCTCGCTCTCTACCTCGGGGCTCACCATGCCGGTGTCGATAAGGCCGGGGGCCACGCAGTTGACCGTGATGCGCCGCTTGGCCAGCTCCAGTGCCAGCGCCTTGGTAGCGCCGATGAGGCCCGCCTTGGAGGCGCTGTAGTTCACCTGGCCACGGTTGCCCATGATGCCGGAGACCGACGACAGGGTGACGATGCGCCCGCCGCGGCGCAGCCCGATCATCGGCATGATGCAGGGCTTGAGCAGGTTGTAGAAGCCGTCGAGGTTGGTGTGGATGACGTCGTCCCACTCCCCGTCCGTCAGGGCCGGGAAAGCGCCGTCGCGCACGATACCGGCGTTGCAGACCACGCCGTAGTAGGCGCCGTGCTGCTCGATATCGGCTTCGAGGCGCTCGCGGCACTGCTCCCGATCGCCGATATCGAACTGGATCAGGCGCCCGCTCCCCCCTTGGGCGACGATGTCGTTGAGGGTCGCCTGGGCGCCCTGTTGATCCCCGTGATAGTGGACCACCACGGCAAAGCCGTCGGCGGCCAGTTTCAGGGCGATGGCCCGGCCAATCCCCTTGCTGGCGCCGGTTACCAATACGGTCGAGTTCATTGTGATTGGGTCTCCAGTAAGTCTGTCAGTTGGGCCGTCGTGGGCTGGTAGGTGCTCAGGCGCGCCTTGGCGCACAGGGTCTCACCTTGCAGGATGCGGCATTCGAAGCTGGCCATGCCGGCGTCCTGCAGCAGGCAGTGCGCCTCGATGCGCAGCAGGCTGCCAGCGGCAAACGTGGGCAGATGGCTCTCGTATTTGCGGGTGCCGAGCAGCATGCCGATACGCACCGGCTCGCGGAGTTGATGCGCCTGCAAGCCGGCCCAGGCGGCGATAGCCTGGGCCATCAGCTCGATGCCGCACCAGCCGGGCAGGTTGCCCTGTGCATCGAGCAGCAGGGCGTGCCGCTCGCCCACCCGGGTCTCGCAGCTGATGCTCTGGGGCTCAAACGCCGTGACGCGATCGAGCAGCAACATGGGCGCCTGGTGGGGCAGCAGTTGTTCTATGGGAGGAAAAGTCATGGCGCCTCTTTGCCAAAGATAAGGCTCACGTTGTTGCCACCGAAGGCAAACGAGTTGGACATGATGATGCGGGCCGCCCCGGCCTCCCTGACCAGCGTGAGCGGGGCCAGACTCGGGTCTTGCGCTTCCCCTTGCGGGGGCAGCGGCAGGGCGCGCTCCAGGAGCAGGCAGCACAAAGCCGCCTCGGTGGCTCCGGCCGCCCCAAGGGTGTGGCCGGTCAGCACCTTGGTGGAACTCACCGCCACCCCGTGAGGGAAGAGGCGCGACAGGGCCAGGCTCTCCATCTCGTCGTTGAGACGGGTGGCGGTACCGTGGGCGTTGACATAGTCGATGTGCTCGGCCTCAAGGCCGGCGCGCGCCAGCGCCATGCGCATGGCCCGCTCGGCCCCTTCCCCTTGCGGGTGCGGCGCCGAGATGTGCCAGGCATCCGACGACTCCCCATCTCCCAGCAGGGCCAGGGGGGCGGGATCGCGGCTCACCAGAAACAGGGCCGCCCCTTCACCGATGTTGATGCCGTCGCGCCCCGCCGCAAACGGACGGCAGCGCCGCTCGCTCAAGGACTCCAGGCTGTCGAAACCGTTCAGGGTGAGGCCGCACAGGGAGTCGGCACCGCCGACCAGGGCCACATCGGCCTGGCCGCTCTCGAGCAGGCGGCGCGCCGTGATAAAGGCCCGCGCGCTCGACGAACAGGCGGTCGAGATGGTCATCGCCGGTCCCAGTATGCCCAGATGCTCGGCAAGAAAGGTCGACGGGGATCCCAGCTCCTGCTGGGCATAGTCGAAGCGGGGCGACATCGCTTCACCTCTTAGCTGCGCCGCCACGGCCACCTCGGCCTCGCCGATGCCGGAGGTGCTGGTGCCGAGCACCAGGGCCACCCGATCCGCGCCCACCCGGCTGATGGCCGCGCTCACCTCGGCTTCGATGTCGGCCAGGGCGGCGAGCAGCAATTGGTTGTTGCGCGAGTCGTGGCGGGGCTGCGCCACCTCGGGCAGCGGATCCCTCACCCGCCCCACCGGCGAGGTGCGGCCATCGACCAGGGTCCAGTGCTCTTTATCAAGGGGGCTCTCACCCCGGCTATGCCACCCGTTGAGGGCGTCGCACACCGCCTCCTTGCCGCGACCGAGGGCGTTAATGAGGCTGTAGGCGTGAACGTAGAGGGTCATGGGGCCAGGCTCTCCAGTGTCAGGGCATAGCCGAAGCGGTGCTGGGTCAGGCTGACCGGCTCGCGCTGGCCCTGCCAGGTGTGGTAACGGATCTCGGTGACCAGCTCTCCGGCGGGATCGGTGAGGCGCCGGACATCTCCCTCGTCCTTGAGTTGCCAGCCGGCGGGCAGGCGGGGCTGCCAGTCGGCCACGGGCCAGTAGCAGAGCATGACATCCGCCAGCACCTGGGCGGGGGGCGGCAGGGCGTTACCCGGCAGGGGAAGCAGGCGCTCGCTATGAATGCCGCTTCGATCGTACTGCACCTTGAACAGGCGTGCCCCGGTGGGCATCAGGCCGACCAGGGTGATCCCTTGCGGGCCCGCCTCCAGGGCGGTGAGCAGCTGGTACTGCTTGCCCTGGGCGCTGGCCAGCAGCAGTTGCTGGCGGGTGAGAGGTTCGGCCAGGGTGGGCGCCGGCAGCGACAGGGGGACGTTCGGGGCGATAAAGGCCTCCACCCCCTGCCGGCTGCTGCAGCCGCCCAACAGCAACAGCAAACACATCAGATATCTCATCATGACTCCGCAGCCGGCCGCGGGGCCAGCACCATGGGCGATAACAAAAACGCGGTAAAGATCCCGCCGCTCAGCACGATGCCAAAGCCGGCGATGGCCGGGGTGTGGCTAAGCGCCAGCAGGCCGAAGGCCAGCAGGGTGGTGAGGTGGGCGAGCAAAATAGCCAGCAGGGTCGACTGCTGGCGTCCCGGGTCCTCGCCGCAGTGGGCGAAGAAGAGGCCATAGTCGATGCCGATACCGAAGATGAGGCTCAGCGCCAACACCCCGAAGAGGGTCAGCGGCTGCTGGCTGAAACCGAGCAGGGCCAGCCCCATGGCGATGGCCAGGGCGTTGACCAGCAGGATGCGCGCCGCGACGCGCCAGCCGACGCGCCGCCAGAGCAGCCCGGTCACCAGCAATACCGCTACCAGCAGCAGCTCGGCCAGCTTGAGGCGATAGTCGGCGAAGAGCTGGCTCCACTGGCTGCGCTGATCCTGCCACACCACACCATCCAGTTCGGTGGCGAGGTTGGCCAGGGCGGCGGCGTCGTGAATACCGGCGAGTGGCACCCAGATGCCGACCCGGCCGTCAGGCAAGACATGCCAGAGCAGCCGGCTCCCTTCGCTGACCGGGCTCGCCAGCCAGGCTTCGGGGGTGAGCGGCGAGAAGGGGCGTCTCTTGGCCTCCACCGGCAGGCCGGCCCCCTTGAGCGCCGCGATGACGCTCGGTTGCAATTTCATGATGGCGTGATGGTCCGCCTGCTGGCTGGCCAGGGAGGGGAGCCATTGGCTGATGGCGACGAATTGCTCCAGCTGTCCGTGCTGACGGGCCTGCTCGAGGTGGCCGGCTAGGGTTTCGAGTCGGGTGAGGGCCTGCTCGCCATCGCGCCCGACCACCAGATAGCCGGTCATGCCCCCCTGCTGGCCAGTCAGCTGCTGGATCTGGCGCTCCTGCGCCTGCAACTGGTGCGGCAAGGGTTGCAGCTTCTGGATGTCGTCATCCACCACCAGACGACTCACGCCGATGGCGCTGATGACGAGAACCAGCAGCGGAAGCCAGCGGCGCAGGCCAGCGGGCGCGCGCCAGGCGGCAATCCAGCGCGCCTGCCAGCGGCGGATGGGGAGCGGCCCCTGTGACAATTCCCCGAGCCAGGCCGGGAAGAGCAGCAACACGGTCAGGAAGGCGGCCAGCAGGCCGGCCAGGGCGCAGACCGCCAGCTGCTGCAGCCCCGGGAAGGGGGCGAGCCAGAGCAGGGCATAACCGATGAGCGTGGTGAGCAGGGCCAGGCTCAGGCCAGGCAGCAGGTGGGCGCGGGTCTGGGCCGGCGTCTCGTGGCCGTGCAGACGCCGCTCGCTTAGAAAGTGGAGCGCATAGTCGATGGAGATGCCGATGAGGCTGGTGCTGATCACCAGGGTGAAGACGTGGATCTCCCCGAACACCAGCAGCACGGCGCCGAGCCCCCACAGCATCCCCGTGGCCAGCGGCAACAGGGAGAGCAGCAGGGCCCGCAGCGAGCGAAACGCCAGCCAGATCAGCAGCACCACGCCAAAGAGCGATCCCAGACCGATGGTGGAGATATCCTGCTCGGCCAGGGTGCTGGCGTGCTGGCTATAAAACAGGGTGCCGCGGCGCAGCAGCTCGGCCCCGGGGTAGTCCTGTTTCAGCGTATCTTCGGCGCGGGTCAGCTCGGCCAGCAGCTGCCGGTTGCGGGCCATGTCGAAGGCCGAGAGGTTGAGCTCGGCGCGCACCAGATACCAGCGCCGGCCATCGGGCCCCAGGGCACTCAACCAGCCCTGTTCGCCAAGCTGCATCAGGCTCTTCTGTTCGAGCACGGCGGCGCGGGTCAGCAGCATGGGGTCGGCCTGCCGCTCGGCCCGGGAGACGCCGCCGAAGGGGGAGTAGATCTGCCCAAGCACCCACTGGCTCCAGACGCTGGCGCCCCCCTCCAGCCGCGCCCGGGCGGCCGGGGTGAGGTGCTGCCAGGCCATCTGCTGCAGATAGGCTTGCCAGGCGGGTGCAAGCTCGGGCTGAGCCCCCTTCACCTGCACCAGGGCGTCGATGGCTTGCAGCTGTCGGCTCCACTCGGTCGCGGCGGCCTCACCGTCCTTGCCAGCGGGCAGGCTCACCAGCCACACCAGCTGCCGGTCCAGGTTGGCGAGCAGCCCGGCGCGCAGCTCGGGGTGCCACTGCTGATGCTCCTCTTTGGGCAGCAGGTCCATCACGCTGGTATTGAAACGGGCGCGGGGCAGGGCCAGCGCCAGGGCGATGCAGACCACCACGCAGAGCAGCAGCCAGGCCCGCCCCAGCAGGCGCCAGTGTCGTTCAGTGAGCATCAAAGCGGGACTGCTCCTCGGCGCTCAATGGCAGGGGCTTGAGCTGCCAGTTGGAAAAGCGGATCAGGGTGACATCCCCCTGCTTGTCGTGGATGGCCAGCGACCTGAGCTCATCGCGCCCCTTGAGCACCAGAGTCGCGAAGATCTTGTCAAGGGGAGCGCGGATGGGCTCCAGGGTCAGGGTCCACTCCTCTCCCTCGCTGGTGAGGGTGTGGCGAAAATAGCTCGCCAGCGCCGCTTCGCTCGGGTCAAACAGGGCCAGCATCAGGTTGCTGAACTCCAGCAACTGGGGGTTGTCCAGGGTCTGGGTCGGCTGGCCCTGCAACTGCTGCACCATGCGGGTGGGGGTGAGCGTCAGGGTCAGGAGAAAGGGCTTTTGCTGCTGCCACCAGAGCCCCTGGCCCTTGACCAGCAGGATCTCGCCGCCGGATCGCAAGGGTTGGCTCAAGCCACTTATCTGGCGCTCCTGCTCGAAGCGGGCGCTGCGGGCATCGGCGGCGGTGAGCTGACGCTGCACCTCGGCCAGGGTGATCTGACCGGCCAGCAGGGGCCAGGGGAGCAGGGCCAGCAGCAGCCAGAGGCACTTTCTCACTCTTTCACCCCCAGCTTGTCGAGCAGCACCCGGGGCGAGGCGAGGCACATCTCGCCACTCTCCTTGCTGACCGCCACCTGCACCGTGTAGCCCTTGCTGGTGCGTTGATTGGTCGCGGGATCGTAGAGCAGGTAGTCAATCTTGAGGCGGTTCTGGTACTCCGCCAGGGTGGCACGCACCCGTACCGTCTGGCCAAAACGCAGAGGCGCCACGTACTTCATGCGCACGTCGATGACCGGCCAGAGGTAGCCGGAGGCCTCCATCTGCGGGTAGTTGTAGTCGATGCGATCGAGCAGGGCGCAGCGGGCCAGCTCGATGTAGCGCAGGTAGTGGCCGTGCCAGGCGACGGCCATCATGTCCACGTCGTGAAACGGGACTGTGACGTCGACTTCGGCGCTCAGTTGCCAGGGCTCAGCCATGGGGCACCTCGTCGTAGAGCGGGTAGTGACGGGCCTGCAGGCGCCCCATCAGGGCGCGCAGCTCGGCCTCCAGCGGGCGATCTTCAGTCAGGAAGGGGTGATCTCGGCGCACCGCCTCCACCGTGTGAGCCAGCGCCGGGCTAAGGGAGTCGGGCCCCTTGCCCTGCAGGGCGAGTCGCAGTTCCACCCCTTGCACCGCGGCCAGCAGGCTGGCACTCGCCACCTGCTCGGTCAGGGTCAGCACCCGCAGGGCGTCGCGGGCCGCTATGGTGCCCATGCTCACCTTGTCCTGATTGTGACACTCGGTGGAGCGGGAGAAGACGCTGGCGGGCATGGTGTGCTTGAGGGCCTCGGCGGTCCAGGCGGAGGCGCCGATCTGCACCGCCTTGAAGCCGTGGTTGATGAAGCGCAGCGATTCACTGGCACCCGAGAGGTTGCTCGGCAGCCCCTGATTGAACTTGGTGTCCACCAGTTGCGCCAGCTGGCGGTCGAGCAGATCGGCCAGGTTGGCCACCGCCACCTTCATGCTGTCCATGGCCATGGCGATGTGGCCGCCGTAGAAGTGGCCGCCGTGCATCACATGCTCCCCGTCACCGTCGATAAGAGGATTGTCGTTGGCGCTGTTGAGCTCGTTTTCGATGAGCTGGCGCCACCAGGGCAGGCTGTCGGCCACCACGCCGATGACGTGGGGCGCGCAGCGCAGGGAGTATCTGTCCTGCAGCCGGTTGCTGTGGTGGGGCAGCTCGCCGCTTTGCAGATCCGCGCGCAGCCAGGCGGCGATCTGCTGCTGGCCCGGGTGGGGTTTGGCGGCAAACAGGCGCTCGTCGAAGTGGAAGGCGTTGCCCTCCATGGCCACGCTCACCAGCGCCGTGATGCGGGTACACAGACGCATCAGGTAGTCGCAGCGGGCGAAGGCGAGGCAGGCGAGCGCCGTCATCACAGAAGTGCCGTTCATCAGCGCCAGCCCCTCTTTCGGGCGCAGCTTGAGCGGTGTCATGCCGAGTTCACGGTAGAGATCCGCCGCCGCCATCAGCTGGCCGTCCCGATAGAGATCGCGCTCTCCCACTAATGCCGCCGCCACATAGGAGAGGGGCGTCAGATCGCCGCTGGCACCGACCGAGCCCTCCTCGGGAATGCGCGGCAGCAGATCTTGCTCCAGCAGCCAGGTGAGGCGCTCGAGCAGGGTGACGCTGACCCCGGAGACCCCCTGTGCCAGGGAGTTGAGGCGGGTGGCCAGCACGGCGCGGGTAGCGGCCGGGCTGAGATTCTCGCCCATACCACAGCCGTGGAAGCGGGTCAGGTGCAGGGGCAGGGCATCGACCAGATCGAGGGGCACGGCGCGGGTGACAGAGTCGCCGTAGCCTGTGGTGACCCCGTAGATGACCCCTTCGTCGGCCAGCAGCCGGTCCAGATAGTCGGCGCCGCGCTGGATGCGGGCACGGAAAGCGGGCTCGGGGTTGAGCGTCGGGGTGGCGCGGCGCTCGGCCAGGGCGACCACCTCTTCAATGGTGAGGGGACGGGCCCCGAATACGATCTCGTGCATACCTTGCTCAATCCTGCTCATCGGTCAGATGCCAAAAGTCAAAAAAGTTGAACCACTCCAGCGGGGCCCGCAGGCAGTGGTATTCCAGCCGGTCGGCATAGTGTTGCACCCTGGCCTCGAGGCGCTGCTGGCGCTCGGCGCGGGGCAGGGGAGTGCCATCGGCAAAGGGTTCGAAATGGACCCGAAAACGCCCCTGTTCCCGCAGTCCGAACATCAGATAAGTGGGGCAGCCGAGCACCGCCGACAGGGCAAAGGGTCCCAGGGGGAAGGGCGCCTTCTCCCCGAGAAAATCGGCCCAGACCACCCGTTTCTCACGGGTCACCGAGGTGCGATCCCCCACGATCACCACCCATTCCCCCGCCTCGATGCGGGACTTGAGCATGATGGCGGTATCGGGCCCGAGCTCCTGCACCTGTACCAGGTTGAGGCCCGAATCGGGGTTTACCTCTTGCATCAGGGCGTTGAAGCGGGCGGCGTGGCGGGTGAAGACCAGGGCCGTGATGCGCACTCCCTGCTCCTGGCTGCCGAGGGCGCGGCACAGCTCCAGGTTGCCCAGGTGTGAGCCGATGATGAGCGCCCCCTGGCCGCGGGCGGCCTCGTAGTGCTCACGGTTGACCAGCTCGACGTCGTCGAGATGGATGTCGCCGCGCCAGGCGGCCAGCTTGTCGAGGGCCGCCTCGCCAAAGCGCAGGAAATGGCGCAGGCTCCCCATCCGCTCGGGCAGGGGATGGCCAAGCTGCCCGGCGCGGGCGGTGAGGCGGGCCAGATAGTTGCGGGAGGCCTCGCGCTGGCGGCGACCGGTCAGCCAGAAGTAGGCGATAACCGGCAGCGATATCACTCTGAAACCGGGGCGCCCGAGCAGCCGGTAGCTCCACAGCAGAGTACGGATGCCGAGCAGGGTGCCACGCTCCGGAGTGCGAGACCAGTGCGCCTTCCCCTTGTTCAGCAGCCTCTTGGGCCAGCGCAGCAGGTGGGCGGCTCCATCGCGCAGCAAGGTCAATACCAGCCGGGTGTGCATCCAGGAGATGCGCAGGTTGTCGTGCAGCGGGTTGAAGTGGGAGAGGCCATCCTCGGGGTAGTGCACCTTCACCGGGATAAAGCGCACCTGTATCCCTCGCCAGTGCAGGCGCACCATCACCTCGATATCAAAATCCATCCGCTCCCCGAGGGCGCACTGCTCGAGCAGCTCGCAGCTTGCTGTCACCGGATAGACCCGCAGGCCGCACATGCTGTCTTTTATCTCGAACGAGAGGGTCTCTATCCAGACCCAGACATGGGTCAGGTAGCGGCCGTAGAGGCGCCCCTTGGGCACCGACTCATCGTACTGGGGGGCGCCGGAGATGAGAGCCTCGGGGTAACGCCGCGCCTCGGCCAGCAGATCCGGCAGGCGGGCGAGATCGTGCTGGCCATCCGCATCGACCTGCAGGGCGTGGCTAAAACCTAGGCCCCTTGCCGCCAGCAGCGCCGTTTTGACCGCTCCGCCCTTGCCCCGGTTGTGCTCATGGCGCAGCAGGGTGACCCAGGAGGCGTGCTCGGCAGCCAGCTGGTCCAGCCGGGCGGCGGCAACCGGTTCGCTGCCATCGTCCACCAGCAGGCAGGGCAGGCCGAGGGGGGCGAGTTCATCGAGCACGCCGGCAAGGGGAGCGGCGTGGTTGTAGCAGGGGATAATCAGGCAGGGCGTCACGATACCTTGACCCTTCCGCTGCTCGCCAGGGGCAGCTCTGCCAGGGACTCGGCGCAGCCGACCCGGTACTCGAAGCGCAGCTGGCCGTCGTCTTGTCTCTGTAGCATCAACCAGCACTGCTCATCCGGGCGCAGGGGACGCTGGAACTTGAGCTGATCCATCCCCTGAAATTCACCAGCAAGCAGCCCTTCCTCGCGGGCGAAGTGGATGGCCAGGTGCAGCTGGGCGACCCCGGGCAGCAGGGGAGCGCCGGGAAAGTGGCCACTAAACCAGGGCAGGCTGGCATCAAGGCGCAGCAGCAGTTGCACGCCGTCGGAGGTGACCTGACGCGCCAGCTGCGTGGGGAGCAGTGAAATATCCATCAGGGGTGTTCTCCGGGAATGGGGGCGGCCGGCTCGTCGAAGGCGCGGCGCAGCGCCACGCCGTCGCGCTTGCCGGCGCCGGTGAGGGGCAAAGCCTCCAAGAGTCTGAGGCTGCGCGGCAGCGCCACCGGCTCGAGCCAGGGGCGAAGCCGTTGGCGCAGGGCCTGCAAGAAGGCGCCGTGACCGAGGCGGGTGAAGCTCGCCATCCCCTCCGGGGTCAGCACCAGAGCAACCCCCAGGATTTGGCGGCCACTCTGTTCAAGGGGCAGGATGGCGGCATCGTGCACACAATCGAGGGCCAGGAGGCGTTGCTCCACCTCGTCGAGGGAGATGCGTTTCTCCTCGAGCTTGATGATGCGATCCAGGCGGCCCAGCAGGCGAAATTGCCCCGGCTCGCCGCACAGGGCGATGCGATCGCTCCCGCGCCAGGGGGCGAGCTCGTCCATAAAGGGGGAGCTCAGCAGCAGGGTCTGCTGCTCGTCACAGCCGACCTCGACCCCGGGGAAGGGGGTCCAGGGGCAGTCCGGGCCGCTGCTCTGGCGCCAGCCGATGCCGCCGGTCTCGCTGCTGCCGTAGATCTCTACCGGCAAGGGACCGAGCAGGGCGGCGCACTGGCGCGCATCCTCATACGCGAGGGGGCCACCGGAGGAGACCACCAGTCGGCAGCCGGGGGCATTCAGAACGGCACCGAGGCGCGAGAGAAATGCCGGTGAGCTGATCAGTGCCCAACTCTGGGGCTGGGCGAGCAGCTGCTCCGGGTAGTCGGTCTGCCGACGGGCAAACGGCACGCCGAGGGCCAGCGGCAGCAGGATGCGAAACAGCAGGCCATAGATATGCTGGTGGCTGACGCTGGCAAAGAGCCGTGCGCTCGTGAGGGCGGGGCCCCAGAGGGTCGCCTGCACCCGCACCTCTGCCTCGATCAGTGACCAGGGCTTGGCGATGGCCTTGGGCTGGCCGCTGGAGCCCGAGGTGTAGAGGGTGAGGGTCGGGGCCAGGGAGGGGGCGTGGCGGCTCGTGGGCTGTGCGTCGTCGCCAGCCACGCAATCCACCCGCAGCACGGGGCAGGGAAGCGAGAACGCCTCGTCGCAGATCACTCCCTCGAAGGCATCTTGTTCGAGCAGCTCCTCCAGGGCGGCAAGCCGCTGGTGGCCGGGTAGCACTACATCGTGTCCGGCTATGGCGCAGGCCAGCAGGGCAACGGTGAAGTAGTAGCTGTCGTTCAGACAGAGCGCCCAGCGGGTCGCAGAGCCGCTCTTCAGCTGGTCGGCCAGCGTCATGGCCGTGCGGCGCAGGGTCTCCAGCGTGACCTCACCTTGGGCATCGAACGCGACGACGCGCTTGCCATCGGCCAGCAGCAGTTCATCCAGCAGGGTCATGGTGTACCCCGCTTCATCACTCGTTGTCTAATCAGCCACTCGCCGCCCATCAGGGCCCCCATCAGCAGATAGCTGATAAGGCCGTTGTAGAGGCTCCAGAGCGCCAAGTCCCCCTGCCAGATGGTCCAGCCGGAGCAGGCACCATTGGCGATGAAGAAGAGGCACCACACCAGCGTCACCTTGCGGGTGTAGCGAACCCCCTGCTCGGGCAAGTCCGGCGTGGTCAGGCGTGCCAGCCGCTCGACCATGGTCATGGGTTGGCGCAGGCTCGCGCCAAACAGGGCCAGCAGGGTGGCGTTGACCGCCAGCGGGTAGTAGAGCAGCCAGTCGTGCTCGCGAAACCAGAGGTTCAGGAGCACCAGCAGCAGACCGGTGGCCCCGAGCCAGCGGGTCGCCCACTGCCACGCCACCGGCATCGCCGAGCCGGCGATGAGGCGAATGGCAAACAGTGGCAGCAGCAGGAGCGTCAGCAGCTGCCCCTCCCCGGATGACAGGCAAAAGTAGACCAGCAGGGGATAGAGCAGCAACAGGGCGCCTGCCAGCAGGTTGAACCGCCGCACCATTACTCGGCGATCAGGCGTTCGACGGCGTCGACCACGTCGGCGACGGTGCGCACCGACTTGAACTCTTCCGGCTTGATCTTCTTGCCGGTCAGCTTCTGCAGATGTACCACCAGATCGATGGCGTCGATGCTGTCGAGCTCGAGTTGCTGATAGAGCTGGGCATCCAGGGTCACGGCCTCGGGATCGATCTCGAACAGCTCGACCAGGGCATTGCGGATCTCGTTGAAGATGTCGTCTCTGGTCATGGCCTTATCCTCGCTGTGCGGCGACGAGGGCCGCCAGGGCAGTGACACTGGCAAAGTGGCGACGGGTGTTTTCGTCATCGGCGGAGAGCACTATGCCGTAACGACCCTTGATCGCCAGACCCAGTTCCAGGGCATCGATGGAGTCGAGCCCGAGGCCGTCGTTGAAAAGCGGGGCATCGGCGTCGATGTCGGCCGGCGTCATGCCCTCCAGGTTGAGGCTGTCGATGATCAGTTGTTTGATTTCTTCAGTTAAGGTGTGTTGCATCTTGAGTCCATCGCGGTGCTGGTTGGGTCGGGCTCAATACCCGTTTGAAATAGTGGGTCAGATGACGTGCCGCCAGTGAAGGGGTCTCTTCCTGTGGCAACATCTCCTGAACCTGGCATTGGGGCAGAAATTCTACCGTAAAGACCGGCTTGTGTGCGGGCACCCGAAACCAGGGGTGCTGCTTGGTCAGAAAAGGGGCCGAGCAGTGAATGCGCACTGGTTGCAACCTCGCATTGCAGCGCACGGCGAGGTGGGCCGCCCCCCGCTGCAGTTGCAGCGGCTGGCCCGGCGTGGTGCGGGTGCCTTCCGGAAATATCAACAGCACGCCACCCCGTTGCAGGCGCTCACTGCACAGGGGCAACAATTTTTCGGCCGCCACGTTGGGAATATACCCGGCGGCGCGGACAATACCGGCGACAAAAGGATTATGCCAGAGCGCCTCCTTGACGATGCAGTCGCACTCCGGCATATGGGCCGCCAATAATACGTAATCGAGCAGGCTGGGGTGATTGGCCAACACCAGCACGCCGTTTAGTTGCTGCGGAATATGGTGGAAACGGTAATCCAGCACACCCAATAGTTTGAGAATATTGATAAACAGACGGAAGGTGACCCGGATGGTGGTCTGGGCAAGATGACGCTGCATATCACCACGGACAAACAGCCACAGCAAAGGAAACCAGAACAGAGTCAGCAACAGGCAACCCAGGCCAAACAGGGTAAACCCCAGCATGGTGCCGAACAAGCGCCAGAGCTGATTCAATTTCGCTGCCATAGCCACTCCCGACGCCCGTCGAAAATAGAAAAACGCGACTCATCGGTCAGCAGCGCCCGCCAGCAGGCGAGGGCATCTCCTGTGCCGGTTGCGCATGAGGGCGTTGTCATCACCTCTCCTTGCCACTGCGTTCCCCTGGTCAACACCAGGCCCACCGCGTGGGGTGGCGCTTCATCGGGCAGCCAGGGCTGACTGAAGGCGGGGATCGCGCCTTCGAAGCTGACCACCAGCACCCGTTTCATGCCGTCGGCCAGCATGCCCATCGCCTCCTGCAGCGCGGCAGCAACACTGCCGGTGCCGGCGGCCAGGGAGCTCATGGGGATGGGCTGCTTGCCCTGAATGGAGGTCAAACCGGCGGCCGTGTTGTGCACCGATTGGGAGAAATCGGTGGGAGAGAGGCTGCGCCGCTCGGCCAGGGCGCCGAGCAAGCCCAGGGAGCGATCCAGCTCACCGTGGCGACTGGCAAACACGGCGCCATCCACCGGATGGCGGGAAAGCAGCTCCAGCGCCACCTCGACCGCCAGGCGTCCACCCAGGCTCATGCGCCTGGCCACCATCATGGGGATATGGGGCGTCACAGCGAGTGCCGGAGGCAGCCAGAAGTCATCCTGAGCCCACGCCAGCCACTGCTCACGGGTCGACATACCCGGAGCCAGGGCGTGGCTTGCAACGATGGAAAAAGTGGGCATTCTGTGCACGAAACGACCTTGATGCGCTAACGGCTGTGATACCAGGGGAGATGTGACCGGACCCACAGAAAGTCGGTTCAGCTCCGGTTAAGGATTCTGAAATAGGGCTGCATATTACCATTATTTTTCTTTATGACCAGAGGGAAAGTGTGAGCTCGCCAATAGGTGTGATGGAAAGTTAATTCACCTTCCTTTATTTATTGAAAGCTTGCAGTTTTTATTGTTTTATTGGGGCGGTTTTTGGCAGGTGTCACAATTTAAAAAGGTTAATAAAATGAAAATATTTAAACTTATTTTTGCAGCCCTCACATTAACGCTGGCCGCAGGCTGCTCCACGACCCAACCGGTCATGAATATGAGCAATAGCCCGGTACCGGCCAATCTCAGCGAACAGACAATTTCTCAGGCAATTATTAATGCGGGTGTCAGTAAGAAATGGGTAATGCGTGAAGAACGTCCCGGGTTAATTAGCGGCCATATTCAAGTTCGCTCACATCAGGCAAACATCAGTATTCCCTATAACACTCTCAATTATTCCATTAATTATGTGAGCAGCGTCAATTTAAGTGACAACGGTAGCGGAAAAATTCACCGTAATTATAACCGCTGGATCAACGGGCTGAATCAGGCCATTCAGATCGAACTGAATCGCGCCAGCAGCTACAAGTAAGGTCGGTGTCTCTTGAACCACTATCACTCCGATAGCCATAACGCACTGGATGCCATCAGCCAGGCCCAGCGGATTGCCTTCGCCCCCATGCTGTTCCAGGCTGCCTGGAGCCTGCGCGAGACCGGCATCCTCGCCAGCCTGGCCGCCTCCCGGGAAGGGGCCACTGTGGCCACTCTCGCCCATGAGACCGGCCTGACCGAGTATGCGGTCGGCGTCTTGCTGGACATGGGCCTGGGGGGCGGCATCTGCTACGTCCGCGAGGAGCGCTACCATCTGGGCAAGGTGGGGCAATACCTGTTGAGCGATCCCATGACCCGGGTCAACATGGATTTTGTCCAGCACGTTTGCTACAAGCCCCTCGCCCATCTGCAACAGGCCATCGAGAGTGGTACTCCGGCTGGCATCAAGGAGTTTGGCGACTGGCAGAGTCTCTATCCCCATCTTAAGGATCTGCCGGAGCCGGCGCGCGGCAGCTGGTTTCGCTTCGACCACTTCTATTCGGACTGGGCGTTCAAGCAGGTGCAGGATCTGGTCTTTGGCTACGAACCCCGTCACCTCTACGATCTCGGCGGCAACACCGGCAAGTGGGCCCTCTCGTGCGCCCGGCGCAATCCCGAGCTGGAAGTGACTATCCTCGATCTGCCGGAGCAGATCGCCATGGCCGACGAGCAGATCCGCGAGGCCGGGCTGGCAGGTCAGGTCCGGGGTTATCCGGTCAACCTGCTTGAGGAGCGCCAGCTTCCCGGTGAAGCGGATATCTGGTGGATGAGCCAGTTTCTCGACTGCTTCGGCCACGACGAGATCGTCGCGCTGCTGCGGCGCATCCGTCGCAGCATGAAGCCGGGGGCGCGCCTGTGCATCCTGGAGCTGTTTTGGGATCGGCAACCGTTCGAGGCGGCGAGCTTCAGTCTCAATGCCACCTCCCTCTACTTCACCTGCCTGGCCAATGGCAACAGTCGCTTCTATCACTCGAAGGAGCTGTACCAGTGTCTGCGGGAGGCGGAGTTCCATGTGGAGGCCGATCACGACATTTCGGGGCCGGGCCATACGCTGCTGGTTGCGGCGCCGCTGTGAAGCGGGTAAACAGTAGAGCCTGACTGATTGCATGGAGCCGTGATGAAATACCTGCTGCTGATTGCCGCCGTGTTGCTGGCGGGCTGCGCCGAGTTGAAGGGGGCGGGGCGTACCATAGGCCATACGACTCGTGATGTGACCCGCGAGATAGGCCATACCACGCGGGATGTGACCCGGGAGATCGGTCATGGCACGCGCGATGCGGTCAAAGGGATTGGCAACGAGATCCAGAACCAGTAAGACAAGAAGGGCCCGTGGGCCCTTCTTTCATTGGGGAGCCTGATTTACAGGGCGGCGGCGATGCGCGCCCCCAGGGCGGCATTATTCAGCACCAGCTGGATGTTGGCCGAGAGCGAATTGCCGCCGGTCAGTTCGCAGACCCGGGCCAGCAGGAAGGGGGTAGAGGCCTTGCCCTTAATCCCCTGTTCGTCCGCTTCACCCAGAGCCTGAACGATGGCCGCATCGATGTCGGCCCTGGGCATGGCATGCTCGGCCGGAATGGGGTTGGCCACCACGGCGCCGCCAGCCAGCCCCAGCTCCCATTTCAGACGCAGCGCTTCGGCAATGGCCGCCGGAGTATCGAGCCGGTAATCCACCTTGAAGCCGCTTTCGCGGGTGTAGAAGGCGGGCAGCTCCTCGCTCTGGTAGCCGATGACGGGCACCCCTTGCGTCTCCAGATACTCCAGGGTCAGGCCGATGTCGAGAATCGACTTGGCTCCGGCGCAGACGACAGCAACCGGCGTTTGCGCCAGTTCCTGCAGATCCGCCGAGATGTCGAAGGTCTCGGGCGCGCCGCGATGCACCCCGCCGATGCCACCGGTGGCAAACACCCGGATCCCCGCCATGGCGGCGATGATCATGGTCGAGGCGACCGTGGTGGCCCCCATCCCCTTGCGTGCCAGCACGAAGGGAATATCGCGTCGGCTGCATTTGGTGACGGCGTGACCGGCGCGGCCCAGCGCCTCCAGGGAGTCCCCATCCAGCCCCACCTTGAGGCGACCATCCATGATGGCGATAGTGGCCGGTACGGCGCCGTTGTCGCGTACCACCTGCTCGACCTGGCGGGCCGTCTCCACGTTCTGCGGATAGGGCATGCCGTGGGAGATGATTGTGGATTCGAGGGCCACCACAGGTTTGCCTGCGGCCAGGGCGGCGGCGATTTCCGGCTGGATATCAAGGTATGCGTTCAGCATGAGTACTCCTCCAGTATGCGGTCAACGGCGGTCTTGGAGAGACCGGAATAAACGGTATCGGAACAATTGACGGTGAGGGCGGCGCAGCCCAGGGCGAAGCGGGCCGTGCTGGCGATGTCGTGCCCCTGCAGCCAGGCGTGGGCCAGACCGGCCATGAAGGCATCTCCACCGCCGGTAACATTGAGCACCGGGCTGCCGAGTACCGGCAGATGGCCCTGCAGCTCGCCGTCGCTGTAGAAGATCCCCTGATCCCCCAGGCTCAGAAACAGCCGCTGCACCCCGGCACGGTGGAACCAGGCGGCGGCCATGGACCAGGTCTCGGGTCCGGCGATGGTCATGCCGCACAGCTTCTCCGCCTCGCTGCGATTGGGTTTGAGGGTATGGATCCGGCCGAGCCAGGGGCGAATTTTCTCCACCTTGGCCACCGAGACGGTGTCGACGAAGATGGCGTGCTTCCCCTGTCGCTCGAACAGCCAGTCGAGGGTGTGGATGGCCAGGTTGGTATCCAGTACCCAGAGCCGGGCGCCGGCGAGAAATCCGGCCAGGGGGGTGAGCCTTGCGGGGGTGAGCTGATCGATGATCGCCATGTCGTTGATGGCGCAGCTCATCTCGCCGCTGCCGTCGTGCAGGCTGAGATAGCAGGAGGTGGCATGGCTGTCCAGTACCTGGGTCTGGCGCACATCGACCCCCGCCTTCTGGCTCACCTCGAGTAGGTGATGGCCATATTGATCGTTGCCCACCGCGGTCAGCAGCCGGGTATCGGTACCTAGTCTGGCCAGGTTTTCGGCGATGTTGCGCCCCACGCCGCCGGCTGAGGTACGCACCTTGCCTGGGTTGGAGTCGCCAATCAGCAGCTGGCCATGGCTGGTGCCGCAGATATCCATGTTGGCACCGCCGACCACCACCACGTAAGGGCCTTCCCGCAGCACATAGCCTCTGCCTTGCACATATCCCTGGCGGATCAGGCTGGAGATATGGCTGGCCAGCGCCGAGCGGCTGATGCCGAGGCGATCTGCCAACTCCTGCTGGGGGATCATGGGGTCCTGGCGCAGCAGGGCGAGGATCTCTTGTTCACGCTCCGTCATAGACAAACATCCATTTGCAAACGTTTGTCTATTATTTCCATTCGCTCTTTTCGCGCCATCGCAGCGTGTGGAAAGTGTCGGCGAGCGCACAAAAAATCGTCATTGGGTTAGCGGGCGTTGCCGACGCGGTCGGAAGGCGCACTTTTTGCGGGTCGGGTGCGCCATTGGAGCTTATAATGCCGGCCGCAAAGAGGAGAAGAGATGATGGTGAAACGTTCGTTCTGCTGTGTGGGGCTGGTCAATCCCAAGTCACCGGAAAATGTGGGCTCGGTGATGCGGGCGGCGGGTTGCTACGGGGTGGATGAGGTCTACTACACCGGCCATCGCTTTGAGTTGGCGCGCCGGTTTGCCACCGATACCAAGCAGATGGTGGACAAGATCCCGCTACTGGGGGTCGATGATCTGCTGGCCTTTATCCCCGAGGACTGTGTGCCCGTGGTGGTGGATCTTATCGAGGGGGCCACTCCGCTTCCGGAATACCAGCATCCCGAGCGGGCTTTCTACATCTTCGGACCCGAGGATGGCACCCTGGATCCCGCCCTCTATGGTGTGGTCAGGGATGTGGTGTATGTGCCGACCCGGGGTTGCATGAACCTGGCCGCCTCGGTCAACGTGATCCTCTATGACCGCCTGGCCAAGCAGCACAGGGCTGACTAGGGGATAACCGTGTCTCGCCTTGATGTCATCGGGGAGCGGCCTGCTTTTCCAGCTCCTTGATGAATCCCTGATAGTAGTCATAGAGATGGTTGTGGCGATAGATATCGGCCAGTGTGCCCTGACGGATCAGGGAGGCCATGTCTTGATCCCAGATCCGCTGCAGCTTCGCCCCCTCTGCGGTATCGGAAAAAATGGGGTAGGTGGGGATCCAGCGCAGAAAGGTCCGGTACAGACCGGTGGGGAGTTCACCGTCGGGATAGAGCACTCCGGCCGTCAGGAAGTAGCGATAGCGCCCCTTGTTCAACAGCTGCAGGGCCACCTCGTCACTGTCTATCTCGTGCCACTTCATGGTGACCGGGATGTATTTGTCCAGCGCCCAGCCCCGTCGCCATAACACATGCTGTCCCTGCAGGCTGGATTCTCCCCGCCACTGGGGTTGCCACTGCTTGAGCATGATCACCGTCAGATCATCGGCAGAGGCGGGAAAATATGGCTGCCGCACTCCGCGCACTTCGCCAAGATAGACCCCCATCGCCATGTCCCCCCCTTTTTTGGCGATCAAGGCCAGGGAGCGCTTGTAGGGCACAATATGGTGGATCACCCGGTAACCATGGGGTTGGTAGATGGTGCGCACCAGCTCGAGATAGACCCCCTTGCCATCCGCTTGGCAGAAGCCGGGCCAGTCATCGCAATAGACATGAAGGGACGCTGCGCGGCTGCCAAAAGAGGCGCACAGGCAACAGAGCAACAGAAAACCGATACGCAGTAGAGTCAGAACAGGCTCCATGGTGACAAGCGAGTCATGCTGAGCCTTTACTTTATACCAAGGTATGGGTAGCGGCTATGCGCAGAAAAACTCGGATGCTCATTTTGCGACAGGGTCGAGGGTTCTTTTTCAAGTAGTTGTTATGATGGGGTTAAAGATTCAATAGTGACCCAACAACAGAAGAGGAGACTGCTTATGTCATCGATCAAGACGCTGCTCTGCCCCGTCGATTTTTCCCACATGTCTCAAGCGGTACTCGACTACGCCGTCTTCATGGCTCAGACCCATCAGGCCCAGCTCAAGCTGATCCACGTGGTCGATCAACTGCACGGCTTCGACAGTTACAAGATCCTGCACATGACGGCCATCGAGATCACCCATGAGATGGAGCGTCAGGCCAGAACCCAGCTCAAGGAACTGATAGCGACGCTGCCCATTCCCGCGACCTTCGATATCCGTTTTGGCCGGGCGGCAGACGAGATCGTCATCCAGGCAAAAGAGGATGAGGTGGACTTGATCGTCATGGGCAGCCATGGCCGCTCGGGGATCACCCATCTGCTGGTGGGCAGCGTGGCTGAATCCGTGGTGCGTCATGCCCCTTGCCCCGTGCTGGTGGTGCGCAAATAGGGCGTTGCGCTGGTGGGATGATCAGGGCCGGCGTTTGCCGGCCCTTTTTGTTGCCTCAGCCATGGGCGTAGATGACGCTGCCCCCCTTGATAGCATCAATGATGGCCTTGGCCTGCTCCTTGGGCAGGGCGGGGCATCCCCAGCTGCGACCCAATTTGTTGTGCTTGCGCAGATGGGAAGGGCTGGCGTAGGCCGCGCCATGTACTACGATGGCCCGTTTGCGGGCATTGCCATTGAGGGCCGGGGTCAGGCCATCGAGGCGCAACGAGTAGCCATGCTTGCCCTGATAGGTCTCCGCGGTACGGTAGACCCCGAGGGAACTCTTCAGGGAATTGGGCTGATTGGAAAATTGACGGGCGGCCAGCTCGCCGGAGTTGCGGCCATGGCTGACCCAGGTGTGATAGAGCAGCTTGTGCCGCTTCATGTCGATGACAAACAGGCGGCGCAGGTTGGATGGTTTGCTGTAATCGATGATGGTAAGGATGGGTTTTTGCTTGTGGCGTACGCTCTGGTAACCGTAAAGTGCCTTGCGAAACGTCTCCCTGTCCAGCTTGCCTGCCAGTCCCAGCTGGCGGTAGAGCGTCTGATCCCAGCTTGCATGGGCCTGGTTGTCCAGGCTGATGGCGACCAGCAGCAGTGGCAACAGCAGCCACGCCAGCCAGTGTTTGTGTCGGGCGTATTCTCTCATCCGTGAATTACCTCGCTATTCCCGGCCGTCCAGGCTTTCGCAGATAGTCCGTTATCCGCTCGATAGTTATATGCAAGGTATTGAAAGGGCGCAATAAAAAAACCGGCCGCAGAGCGGCCGGAAAGAAATTCATACAATAGGCATTGCTTTCACAGGGGGTAACACACTTCCAATTGCTTAGAAGTTGTATTGCAGGGCAACAGCGACGATGTCGTCGGTGTTCTGGCCCAGCTTGCTGGTGCTGGAACCGTTTTCTTCGTCCAGCAGGTTCAGCTTGTAATCAACATAGGCGTTGAAGTTGTCGGTGAAGTAGTACCAGGCACCGATGGAAACGTACTCGGTGTAGGTGTCATCGATACCGCGTGCATCATCTTTCACGTCGGTGCGCAGGTAAGCCAGAGACGGCTTGAACTTGCCGATGGTGTACTGGGCAACGGCTTCGTAACCGTCATGCTTCTCGGCGTAGCCGTTGTAGCCATTGCCGATGAACATGTAGTCTTCACCGTGGGCATAGGTAGCAGCCAGGTAGAGGTCGCCAGTTGCGTACTTGACGCCGACACCCATCAACTTGGCATCGTCGTTGCCGCCGAAGGCTGCATAACGGGACTGCTCGTCAGTCTTGCCGGCCTGGTTGTAGGCAGCAGACAGACCCAGACCCATATCGAAATCGTAGGAGGCCGCTACGGCGAAGCCTTCAGCAGAACCTTTGGTGTTCCAGCTGTTGCCGGTGTAGGCGTTGCCGCTGTAGCTCTGCTCAATGGCGCTGCGACCGGAGTTCTGCGGATCATTGTTGCCGGTGAACTGGGCACCCAGGGTCAGACCATTGTAGGTGTACAGGTACTGGGCCAGGCCGTTGGTACGACCGGTACCGAATACTTCAGTACCTTTGCCCAGGCCGTCACCACCCCATTCGGGCAGTACGTCGGTGTAGTCGTTAACGATGCGGAACAGACCGTCCTGACGGCCGTAGCTGAAGGCACCGAAACGATCGTGCTTGATGCCGGCGTAGGCATAACGCAGTTCATCGTTGTCAGAACCGGAGGTAGGCAGGTTGTACTCGACAAAACCGAAAGCCTTCATTTCCGGGGCAATCTTGGTTTCACCGCTCATGTTTACACGGAAGTAGCTGGCGTCGCCTTCGGAACTGTCGTCATCAGTACCGTAGTACATGCCCTGAGCACGACCACCGATGTCCAGTTTGGTGTCGTTCTGGTTGTATACGGTTGCGGCATTGGCACCACCGGCCAGCAACAGGCTGGAGATGGCAAGAGTCAGTGCAGACTTTTTCATAATGCTTATTCCTCTGTAATAAGACTTCCGAACCTGTTTCTCGGTTCTATTGGATCGGAGGGGCTCCGATACCCACAAGGTAGGAGTCGAAACCTTGACTGGCGCTGAATGCATCAATGCTTAATTAACCTTGGGGCATCCGCTAGGACAGTTAATTTCTTGCGATTAAAAAAGTAGCATAAAAAATTAACTTAATTTTATTCAATGAGTTAATTGGTGAGGATGAGTGAGCAGGGATGTGGATGTGAGCCAATAGTATCCCATAAGCCGGAAGTGGCAGGTTGTGAGGCCGATCACACAGGAGATCGCGGCAAAACAGGGAGGTGGGGGAAAAACAGAGGGGCGAATGGAGCGCCCCCCCGGGAAGATCAGCAGGGTTTTTGCCACAGGGTGAGCAACAGATCCTGCTCCAGCAGATCCGGCCCCTGATGGGTGAAGGCGTGACGTTGTTCGCCGTTGGCTCGCCAGCCGAGGCGACTGGTTTCCAGAATAAAGGTGCGCAGGGCCTGATCCATGGTCATGGCGAACTGGCAACGATCCTGCCCCACCAGCTCGAGGCCGGTGAGAGATGGCCAGCTCAAGGGATGTTCCATGCTCACCGGATTGAGACTGACTCTCAGCTGCCACTGGTGGCGAGGTCCGGGTTGCAGATAGAGCAGATAACCGCCCGGTGCCAGCCAGCTGACCAGTTGCTCTGTCTTGACCTTGAGATCGTTGACCAGCAATACCTGGGCAGTGCCGGGCTGCAGGAGCGCACGGACCGGATCGGCGATGACGAACTGGCCCTCCGGCTGGGCCTTGCTGGCGGCGAAGATGGTGTTCTTGGCGATATCGACGCCGCCAAATTGCCAGCCGGGCAGCCGCTCGGCCAGTGCGCGGCAGTAGTAGCCTTCGCCGCAGCCTAGGTGGATCAGCTCATGGACGCCGAGTGGGGCGAGCAAGGCGGCCATCGCCTCGATGAGTGGCAATTGGTGTCCCTGTTCCAGAAAATGGCGCTTGGCACGCATCAGGGCGCGGCTGTCGCTGTCCTTGGGATTCTTCTTGCCGGGGATGAGATCCAGATAGCCTTCCGGTGCAGGATCGAAGTGGTGCTTGTTGGCGCAGTAGACCCCACGAGAGACTTCGTGAAGATGCAGGGGGCTGCGGCAACGGGGACATTGAAGATGCATAAAAACTCTCCTGGCTGATGCCATGAAAGGGGAAGGGCGTTCGGGATTATAGGGGAGCGGATCGAAAAAGGCTGCCGTGGCAGCCTTTTTTATCCGGTAGCCGGTATCGGGTCTATCTGCGGGTGCCGAAGACCACGATAGTCTTGCCGTGGGCGGAGATGAGCTCCTGCTCTTCCAGCATCTTGAGGATGCGGCCGACGGTTTCGCGGGAGCAGCCGACGATCTGTCCGATCTCCTGACGGGTGATCTTGATCTGCATGCCATCCGGGTGGGTCATGGCATCCGGCTGTTTGGCCAGGTTGAGCAGGGTCTGGGCGATCCGGCCGGTCACATCCAGGAAGGCGAGGTTGCCGACTTTCTGGCTGGTATGTTGCAAACGCTTGGCCATCTGGCCGGAGAGGCGCATCAGGATATCCGGGTTGACCTGGATCAGCTGGCGGAACTTCTTGTAGGAGATCTCTGCGACTTCGCAGGAGCCCTTGGCACGAACCCAGGCTGAACGCTCAGGATTCTCGTTCTCCTCGAACATCCCCATCTCGCCCAGGAAGTCGCCCTGGTTCAGGTAGGAGAGGATCATCTCTTTGCCCTCATCGTCCTTGATCAAGACGGCCACAGTGCCCTTGACGATGTAGTAGAGGGTTTCCGCTTTTTCACCCGCGTGGATCAGGGTGCTCTTGGCGGGATACTTATGAATGTGGCAGTGCGACAAGAACCATTCCAGGGTGGGATCGCTTTGCGGTTTGCCAATAACCATGAGAATTCCTCTGTAGTGTCTTTTTATGGACTTGTGCGTCCGGGCAAGCTGCCAACCTTGCCATTCCTTGTAGTGGTCGCAGTAGGATAAGAGCCTTTGTCTGTGCTGACAAGGCTTTGCGGGCTTTTGAGGATCCCTTGGAGTCATGCCTGCTGCGCCGTTCGCGTCATTCTAGGGAAGATGAGTGGGGGATATGTTGATTTTGATCTATTTCCATTCCAACTCATCCGTTACGGCGTCGGTATGGGCACAAGGGTGCCGAACGGAGGGGGAGTGGGGTATGCTATGGACATCATGAGCATAATGACAATACGAGGATGCGTGAGATGAAAGCCAAGGTCAGCTGGGTAGAGGGCATGAAATTTACAGGGGAGAGCGAGTCCGGCCACAAGGTGGTGCTGGATGGTGCCAACCCTGGTGAAGGGGCAAGCCCGATGGAGATGATCCTGCTGGCGGTCGGTGGTTGCAGCTCCATCGACGTGGTCTCCATCCTGGAGAAGGCGCGTCAGTCTGTGACCGCCTGCCATGTGGAACTGGCCGGCGAGCGGGCAGATTCGGTGCCACGGGTTTTTGAAAAGATCCACCTGCACTTTGTCGTCACCGGCAAGGGGCTGGCCGAAAAACAGGTGGCCCGCGCGGTGGATCTGTCGATGGAAAAATACTGTTCCGTTTCCCTGATGTTGGAAAAAGCGGTACAAATTACTCACAGTTATCAAATTCTTGAAGCCTGATAACCCGAGCGTTGTTTCGTTGATAACGCCACGACATAAGGAAAGTGCAATGAAAAAAATGATCGTTCTGCTTCCTCTGTTGGGTCTGGCGGCGTGCAGCAGCCCGCAACCTACCCAGTACCAGTACAGCCAGTACCAGTGCGGGGAGGTGATGCTGGCCGTCACCTATGATCCCCAGGCTGACATGGTGCAATTCCCCTATGGTGGGCTCTATTACAAGCTGGATCGGGTGGAGTCACAATCAGGCGAGAAATACTCGGACAGTGTGACCACTTTCATGAAGCAGGACAAACAGGCCACGTTGGTACAGAAGAATGTCACCCAGCTGACCTGCACCCTGCAGTAAGCATAAGGTCTCGCTCCATGACCTGAGTCTGTTGCCGATGTCGTGGTGATATCGGGGTCAAAAAAGGGCGGCTTGCCAGAGACAAGCCGCCCTTTTGCATCTGTGCCGAACCCGGGTCAGTGGCCGGGCACCGAGGAGAGCAGTTCGGCGGCCAACTGCTGGCTCAGTTGCTGGCGCTGGCTATCGGCAATGGCGACATCGCTGGCCAGGGAGATGGCGCTGCTCCAGACCGCCTGCTGGGTGCGCCGATCGAGCAGTACGATGGCCAAGGTGCCTTTGCGCTCACCGGCCTTGGTCTGCAATCCCGGCGTCATGCCAAGGCGTGCGAAGATCTGGCCATCGCTGACATCTTTTTCACCCGCGACGCCGATGGCAACCCAGAGATCCGCCTCATCGAGGGGCACGCTCTGCCACCCTTTGCCATTGAGCTGCTGGCTGACCGCCTGCTGCAGGGGATCTAGCCACCCTTCGGCATGGGCCCCGGCAAACTGGAACTGTTCGGCCAGGGCGTAGCGCGGTGTCGCGCCGAATGACCAGTCACTGGCCGGCCGAACCACCATGGTGCCCGCCTCGACGGTCGGCGCAGCCGGACCCGTGCTGCAGCCACCCAGCAGGGCCGCCAATCCCACAGAGATAAACGCTAACCGCATCATAAACTCCTTGGCTCAGGTGATCTTGCCGGTTTCGATCAGTTGCTGGATGAGGGGACGCAGGATCAGCTCCATCGCAAAACCCATCTTGCCGCCCGGTACGACGATGGTATTCATGCGTGACATGAAAGAGCCATCGATCATCGACAGCAGGTAGGGGAAATCCACCTGCTTGATGCCGCGAAACCGTATCACCAGCATACTCTCGTCCAGACTCGGGATCACCTTGGCACTGAAGGGGTTGGAGGTGTCCACCGTCGGCACCCGCTGGAAGTTGATGTGGGTGCGTGAGAACTGGGGGGTGATGAAGTTGATGTAGTCATCCATGGAACGGACGATGGAGTCGGTCACCGCCTCGCGGGAGTGCCCGCGCTCCGAAGTGTCGCGGATGAGCTTCTGGATCCACTCCAGGTTGACGATGGGCACCACGCCGATGAGCAGGTCCACGTGGCGGGCCACGTTGTGCTCGTCGGTGACCACGCCGCCGTGCAACCCCTCATAAAACAACAGATCGGTCTCGCTCGGCAGATGCTGCCAGGGGGTGAAGGTACCCGGCATCTGGTTGAAGGGGACCGCCTCGTCGAAGCTGTGCAGATAACGACGATACTGGCCGCTGCCTTGCTGGCCGTACTCCTGGAAAAACGACTCCAGCAGGCCGAAGTCGTTGGCTTCCGGGCCGAAATAGCTGATATGGCGCCCCTGTTCGCGCGCCTTGCGGATCGCCACATCCATCTCCGGTCGGGTGTAGCGATGAAAACTGTCCCCCTCCACCACGGCCGCGTTGTAACCCAGTTGATGAAACATGGAACGAAAGGCGATGGTGGAGGTGGAGGTGCCGGCTCCGGACGAACCGGTAACCGCAATAATGGGATGCTTGGCCGACATAGAATGCTCTCTTCCTTGGGAGTTCCGTTATAAAGGCAGGCTTCGTGCCCGGTCAAGCCGACTCGATGAAGCGATCCTTGGGCACTATGTTGACCGACTCGTGCAACTCGCTGTAGACGATGACGGCGGAGCCTTGCTGCAACTGGGCTTTGACGGTCTCGACCTTGCGGGCGAGGGGCACATCCTGCTCGCCATATTCGGTGCCTTCCTGCAGTACGAAATGTTCGATGAGATTGGTCAGGGTTTCGCTATCCAGCTCTTGCCAGGGGATGATCATCGGTAAGTCTCACAACAAAAAAAGGGCTGTCGGGTCATTGTTATGCCCGCTTGCCCGAGTGCAACTTCTTTTTACGCCTTACGGGTACTCTAGCGGGTGCTAAAGCGTCACCTGGCGATGGCTCGGAATGTGCAACCGGGCAAATGCAAAAGGGGTCAGTTTGGTGTGGCCGCCTGGGCTTGCTCGGTTATCCAGCGGCTGATCCGCTCATCCAGCCAGAATCTGGGTCGCCAGGGCGTGCCGTGCAGGAATCCCACATGGCCGCCACGCTGGCTGAGCTCATAGCGCACCATGGGGTTGAGCTGTTCGGGGCGCGGGATCACCGCTTGCGACATGAAGGGATCGTCGGCGGCGTGGATGATCAGCGTCGGGATCGGGATCTGTCGCAGCAGGGGCAGACCGGAGCAGCTCTGGTAGTAGTGGCCGGCGTTGGTGAAACCATGGAGCGGGGCGGTGACCTGCTCGTCAAAGTCGCGCAGGGTGGCAATGCTTCGCACCTGCTGTGGTTGCCAGCGCTCGCCCGCTTTCTGTTGCTGGTGGATCTTGTTTAACAGGTTGCGGCGCATGGTGCGCAGCAGATAGTTCTGATAGACCTTGGAGAAACCCTGGTTGACCCGGTTGGCACAGCTTTCCAGCTGCAAGGGGGCCGAAATTACCACGGCCGCTGTCAGTGCCGCCGGACAGGCGCGAGCCAGCAGATTGACCAGCATGTTGCCACCCAGCGAAAAGCCGATGGCAATCAAGGGTTTGCCCGGAAAGCGTCGGCTCAGCTCGGCAATCACTTCCAGCGCATCGCCGATGGCCCCCGAGTGATAGGCCTGCAGGTGGCGATTGGGCTCGCCGCTGCAACCCCGAAAGTGCATCAGCACCGCCTCTCTCCCTTCCTGCTGCAGGTGGCCAAACAATCCCTTGGCGTAGTGGGAGTGAATGCTTCCCTCCAGGCCATGGAACACCACCACCAGCGGCTGGGCATCCTGGGCAATTTCCCCGTTCCATGCGAGGTCGACGAAATCCCCGTCCGTCAGTTCAAACCGCTCGGCCACGAAGCGGGCCGGGGTCCGGCGCAGCCACTTTGGCAATATGGTTTGCAGATGGGGGTTGCGGGCCCACCAGGGGGCCTGAAAGTAACTCTCGGTCAACATGGGTCTGCCGGTTCCGGTTGTAACGGCGGGAAGTGTCCTCCCCGCCTCTGGGGTCAGTGCTGCAGGCGGTCGTGGTGCTCGGCACCGCGCAGCATGGCCTGGATCAGCTCGTTGGCCTCGAACTTGGTCAGCGCTTCGTGAGCCCCCACCTGATGGGCTCGCTCCACACTGATCTCGCTGGAGAGGGAGGTGTGCAGGATGATGTAGGCGCCCGCCAGCTTGCCGTCGCTCTGCACCTCGAAGGCCAGCTCATAACCATCGAGCCCCGGCATCTCGATATCGCTTACCAGGATATCGATGGGGGTCTGCTGGCCAGCTCTCTCCTGCATCAGGGTCAGCGCATCCTTGCCGTTGGTGCAGACTTCGTAGGGGATATTGATGTAATCGAGTGCCGCCATCAGCTGGCGGCGGGCGACGGAGGAGTCATCCACCAGCAGGATCCGCATCGGCTTGATCCGCTCCCGCTGCACGTCGGTCAGCACCGGATAGAGGTGGCTGGGATCGTCAGGGTAGACCCGTGACAGGATCAGCTCCACGTCCAGCAGCTGGATCAGCTGGCCGTTGACCCGGGTTACCCCGGTCACGAAGACGTTGTGACCGAGGGCTGCAGGCGGCGGGGCGATATCGCGCCAGTTGCACTCGGTGATCTTGTCGATGCCGCGCACCAGAAAGCCCACCAGGGTGCGGCGACAGTCGGTGATGATGATGAAGCAGTGTTGCATCTCTTCCCGCTGGATGGGGCGATACCCCACCGCCATGGCCATGTCGATCACCGGAATGGTAGTGCCACGCATATTGGCTGCTCCCAGCACGGTCGGGTGGGACTGGGGCAGCGCGGTCAGCTGGGTATAAGGCACTATCTCCTTTACCTTGAGGGTGCCGATGGCGAAGGATTGGTTGGCTGAGAGATGAAACAGCAACATGCCCTGGGATTGATTGGCTTTGCTCGTCATGGCAGATGTCCTGTTGGTCGAAACGTTGGCCGTCACTTATGGTTCCAGCATAAAGGATAAGAGGGGAGATGGTCCTCTCTTGTTAACGACCGGCGGCTAAAAAACTGGACTCGCCTGGCCGTTTTTCTTCGCTGGTGGGGGAGGGCGCTTATTGCCCCTCGCCCGGTGTCACGCCCCAGCGCTGACAAGCCTGTTGCAGCGTCGCTTCATCGGGATAGCCCAGTTTTCCGGCAACCTGGGCTGCCTTGCTGCCCCCCTTGAGCAGTCTGAGGGCCTGCAGCAGTTGCCACTGCTGTTGCAGGGCATCGCCCGGGACTGGCGCATCGGCCCGCTCGGCCCACTTTTGCAGCGCATCGGGATGACCGCTGGCGATGGCCTGCCAGTCCGCTTGCAGGGTTTCATTCCCCTGCTGACTGATGGGGCACTGTTGCACCTCATCGAGAATGACCTGCAGCCGGTGGCCATAGGCCCCCTGCCAATCCTGTGGCCGCTGCCATTGAGCCAGCGAATCGAGCAGGGCATCGAGCAGCGGCGAGGCTTGCAGCCAGCCGGCCTGCCCGGGTTGCGGCGCTCGCAGGGAGACGCTCAGCAGGTCGTAATCGCAATCCGCCAGCGGGCTGAAGGCGGCCAGAGCATCGGCACAGAGCCAGAAACAGCGGCCGGCCGGGAGCAACAGCTCATGCTGACCGAGTCTTAGCAGCGCGGCTCCTCTGGTCACCCGCAACAACTGCCCGACCGGGGTACGTTTGCGATGACCGGCTTGCAGGCCCTGGCTGGAAAAATGGTGGTACTCGATGGCGTGATGCATGTAAAAACCCTGATATGATGCTGCCTGGAGGTAACAAAAATGGAAACCAGACGTAAAAAGCGCTTCATTGCCGGTGCAGTCTGCCCGGCGTGCGGCAAGATGGACAACATGATGCTGTATCTGGAGCATGGAGTCGAGAAGGTGACCTGTGTCTCCTGCGGCGATACCCAGGTGCAGACGCCGGCCGAGGTCGATCAGATGACCCGGGAGGCCGAAGAGGTGATCGGGGTATTCCGCCCCTGACGGGGTAACGGGATTGGGTGAGGTGCGTCACTTCGCTCCCGTTGTCGCTTTTTTCAACACCCGCTGGCAGGGTCCGCCATAGGCGTGGCCCGCTTTTTAGGGTATTCTGAGCCCGTTTTTTTCTATCCGCAGGATCCTGACATGAAAGTAGCTCCTCTGAGCGTGGTTACGCTGGAATACACAGTCACCGACGAGCACGGTGAAGTCATCGATAGCACTGTCGGCAAAGAGCCGCTGGTATATCTGCACGGTACCCGCTATCTGGTTTCCGGCCTCGAAGCCGAGCTGGAAGGTCGCGCGGTAGGTGACGCCTTCGAAGTGACCCTGACCCCGAGCCAGGCCTACGGCGAATATGACGAGTCTCTGGTGCAGGAAGTGCCGGGTGAGCTGTTCGACGGTATGGAAGTCTCCGAAGGGGATACTTTCGTGGCCGAGACCGATGACGGCCACCGCCCGGTGACCGTGGTTGAAGTGTCCGAGTCCTTCGTCAAGGTGGATGGCAACCATCCGCTGGCTGGCGTGACCCTGGGCTTCAAGGTCGAGATCAAAGACGTGCGTGCCGCTACCGCCGAAGAGCTGGCTCACGGTCACGTTCACGGTGCCGGTGGTTGCGGCCACGATCATGGTCATGATCATGATCATGACCACGATCACGGTGGCTGCTGTGGTGGTGGTCATCACCATCATGAAGAAGAGCATGGCCATGGTGGTTGCTGCGGCGGTGCTGGCCACGGTCACGACCACGGCCATGATCACGGTGACGACCATGGTCACGGCGGCTGCTGCGGTGGCGGCGGTTGCGGTGGCAAGGGCCATCACCACTGATCCGGGTTCGACCCGAGATAAAAAAAACCCGCGCCTGGCGCGGGTTTTTTTATGAACTGGTGGCTGGCGTCACCGGATCAGTAGTGAGGGGGGGGCGTCTCTTCGGACATGCTGGCAATCTGGCTCGGCTGCACGCTCTTGAGCTTGTCCACCAGCAGCTGGATCTGATGCTTGAGCCGATCCAGCTCGCGCCCCTGGGTGGTGACCTCATCGTTGAGCAGCTCTATGGTGTATTCCGCATAGGCAAGACGGGTTTCCAGGGTTTCGATACGATCGTTTACTTGCTGACTCATGGGCCTTCGGGTCCTTACTTGATTGTCCAGATTTCGGCCAGACCACTGGAGCTGGCGCTGACAAGGTGGCTATTGTCGCGCAAAGCCACGCCGTAGACCACAGCGCTGGGCGGTTTGGCCTTGGGATAGGGGGCGACGCGCCAGCTCTGCAGCAAGGTGCCATCGCTCACCCGCCACAGGGAGAGCTGGCGTGACGGGGCTCCTGTGATGAGCCATTTGCCGTCGTTGGCAAAGCGGGCGCTGCTGTACACCTCGAAACGGTGATCAAACTGCAGCCGGCTCACCTCTTTACCTGTTTTCAGATCCCAGATGCTGGCCTGACGGCTGTCAGCGGTGAAGGCGTAGCGGCCGCTGGGCTCCAGTCTGGCCATCACCACCCGGCCGCCGTGGTTGAAACGCCACACTACCTGGCCACTCTGGGTATCCCACAGATAGGCGCTGTAGTCGTTGCCACCGGTCAGGGCATAGCGGCCATTGGCGGAGAGATCCACCGTATTGATCTGCTCGGTATGCCCCAGAAATTGCAGGCGGCGTCCGCTCTGGGTGTCGACCACCTCCGCCTTGCCATCTTCCCGACCGATCAGCACCTGACGGCCATCTGCCGACAGGGCGATGTCCCTCAGCCTGGATTCAGGAAGGGAGTAGTAGCCTTGCGAATGCCCATTCTGGAGCGCCCAGATGGCGAAGGTATTTGACGTTGCGGTGACGGCGTGGTCGTTGCCTTCGGCAAAACGGGTAATGAACACCAGGTTGTCCGGTGCGTCTGATTGCGTCCAGCGCCAGCGTTGGCGGTTTTGCTCAAGGTCCCATACCACGATACCCTGACTCAAGCTGGAGACGATGGCTTGCTTGCCATCGCTGGAGAGATCGGCGGTCAGCAGGCCTGTGCTGGCGAGGGTAATTTGCTGGTCTGGCCGGGCGCTTTGCTCGCAGCCAGTCAGCATCAAGCAGAGGCTTACCAGATAAATAGCACTTTTTAACATTTTTGCGGTCTCACGCTGTTGTTACCTGCAATCACGGCGTTAGTATAAGGCGCTTGTCACGATAAACCTCTCATTTCACGATGGAACCGAGAGCGGTATTTGAAGTTTGGAGAAACTGATGAATAAATTTCTGAAGGTGTCCCTGTTGGCTGCGGCGGTTGCCGTGGGTCTGACTGCTTGCCAAGACGAGAAGCCGGCGGCCAATACCGCCGAGGTGAAGGCAGAGGCCAGCAAGCCTGCAGAGGCGACCAAGGCTGAAGCCAAGAGCTTTGAAGAGCAATCCGGTTATGCGATTGGCCTCTCCATGGGTCGTTACATCGCCAATACCCTGGAGCGTCAACAAGAGCTCGGCATCAAGCTGGACAACGCCGTGATCCTGAAAGGGGTGACTGACGGTCTGGGCAAAGACGCCAAGATGACCGATGAAGAGATCCAGAAGGTTCTGCAGCAGTACGACGCCAAGATCAACGAGCTGACCAAGGCCAAGGCCGAGAAAGATGCCGTTGAGAACCTGAAGAAGGGCGAAGCCTTCCTGGCTGACAATGCCAAGAAAGAGGGCGTGAAGACCACTGAATCCGGCCTGCAGTATCAGGTCGAGAAGATGGGCACAGGCGCCAAGCCGAAGGCCACCGATATCGTCAAGGTGCACTACACTGGCACTCTGACCGATGGCACCAAGTTTGACAGCTCCGTCGATCGTGGCGAGCCGGCGACCTTCCCGCTGAACCAGGTGATCCCGGGCTGGACCGAAGGGGTACAACTGATGCCGGTTGGCTCCAAGTTCAAGTTCTTCCTGCCGTCCAAGCTGGCCTATGGCGAGCACGGTGCAGGCACCATCCCGGCCAATGCCGTGCTGGTGTTTGACGTTGAACTGCTGGACATCGAGAAGCCAGCGGCTGACGACGCTAAAAAGTAAGTTCATCTTGCGCAAAAACGGCTCCTTAGGGAGCCGTTTTTTCTTGTGTCTCTTCGGGATCCGCGGGATAACTGGAGGGGCGTCACCTTGGGTTTGCCCGAGAAAGGTTGCAAAATAAAAGCGCACAATCAATGACAAGGATGAATCCTGTGGCTGAAAACAAACCGCGTGTGCTGTTGGTGGAAGATACCCGGAGTCTGGCGGTCGTCTATGAGCAGTACCTGCGTCAGGATGGTTATGAGGTACTGTTGGCCGATTGTGGCCAGCAGGCGCTGGACCAGCTGATGGCGAGCCCCCCGCCCGTGGTGCTGCTCGATCTGGAGCTGCCGGACATGTCCGGCATGGACATTCTGCAGCAGATCACCGAACAGCAGCTGCCCTGCGCCGTGGTGGTGATCACCGCCCACGGTTCGGTGGACGTGGCGGTAGAGGCGATGCGCCTCGGCGCCTTTGACTTCCTGACCAAACCTTTTGACAGCAAGCGGCTGTGCGCCACGGCGCGCAACGCACTGAAGCACCAGCAACTGAGCTCGCTGGTGGCCCAGTACCGGGAAAACTTCGAGCGTCACTCCTTCGCCGGCTTCATCGGTGCCTCCATGCCGATGCAGGCTGTCTATCGCATCATAGAGAGTGCGGCTCCGAGCAAGGCCACCGTGTTCATCACAGGAGAGAGCGGTACCGGCAAGGAGGTGTGTGCCGAGGCGATTCACCAGTGCAGCCCTCGCCGCGATCAGCCCTTCATCGCACTCAACTGCGCAGCTATTCCCCACGATCTGATGGAGAGCGAGATCTTCGGTCACGTGAAGGGCTCTTTTACCGGCGCCCAGGGGGATCGCAAGGGGGCGGCGAGTCTTGCGGACGGCGGCACCCTGTTTCTGGACGAGCTCTGCGAGATGGATCTCGACCTGCAGAGCAAGCTCTTGCGTTTCATCCAGACCGGCACCCTGCAGCGCGTCGGCAGCAGCAAGCTGGAGACGGTGGATGTGCGCTTCGTCTGCGCCACCAACCGGGATCCGCTGGTGGAGGTAAAGGCGGGGCGTTTTCGCGAGGATCTCTACTACCGGTTGCACGTCATCCCCCTCTACCTGCCACCGCTGCGCGAGCGGGGGGAGGACATCCTGCTGCTGGCTCGCAGCCTGCTGCAGAGCTACGCCAAGGAAGAGAACAAGCGCTTCAAGGATTTCGATGCCCAGGCGGCGCGGGTGCTGCTCGACTACCCCTGGCCCGGCAACGTGCGCGAGCTGCAGAACGTGGTGCGCAACATAGTGGTGCTGAACGACAAGGATCAGGTGAGCCAGGATATTTTGCCGCCCCCGCTCAATGGCGGACGTTCCCTGAACGGGGCGGCCCCTGTGGCCCAGCCTGCTGTGGCCAGCGCGCCGGAGCGACCAGCCCACGGGCCGATCCGCCCGCTCTGGCTGGTGGAAAAAGAGGTGATAGAGCAGGCCATCGCCAGCTGTGACGGCAATATCCCCAAGGCCGCGGCTCTGCTGGAGATCAGCCCCTCGACCATCTATCGCAAGAAGCAGGGGTGGGAAGAGGCCAACCTCGCCTGACTCGGGGGCTGCGCCAGGCCGCCCCTGCGTTGTCAAAGCTTGGCGAGCCGCTTGAGACGGGCGAGCCGCTCCCCCTCCTGGCGCTTGAACCACTCATCGCGCGACAGCAAAAACCAGGCGCGGGCGAAATATTCGGCCGCCGCCGGCTCGTCCAGCGCCAGCGCATTCTCCCCCAGCTCTTCGAACACATAGCCATCCTCGGGGGCGCCGGCGGCAGCCATGTCGGCCTGCAACTGCGTGAGCTCGGCCTGCGCCTGTTCGTGCAGCCCCTGGGCCCGGCTCAGACGAGCCAGGCTCCAGCGGGCGATAAAGGCCTTGGCCGGGTTGTTATGCTGCTCGTGCCAGGCCAGGCATTTTTGCTGACACTGGCGAGCCTCTTCCAGGCGGCCCAGTTCAAACAGGGTCCAGCCCTGATTGTTGTAGAGGGGGGCGAGCCAGCCGCGCACCCGCTCGTCCTGGCTGCGCTCCGCCAGCTCCATCGCCAGCTGGTGCCAGCGGCTCTGCTCCTCCAGCGGGGCGGCGATGGCCACCATGTGGGCCGCATCGATGGCCAGATAGAGCTCCTTGTGTTTCAGCCCCTGTTGCCAGGCCTGTTCAAACAGCGTCCTGGCACTGGCCTTGTCGCCGGCGGAGTTGAAGCTGCGACCTCGCTCCAGCAGGACGCGAAGGCGCGCCCGCGGGGTGGCATCAGTGAGGCGGGGTTCTATCTCGTCGAGCAGCTGGTGCGCCTCGGCAAACTGGCGTTGCAGCGAATGGGTGCGGGCTATCTGGGTGAGCAGCTCCAGTTCATACTGCAGGTCGGCGGCGGCGTGCGCCTCGGGCAGCAGAGCATGAAAACGCAGGGCGCTGGCGGCGGGATCCTGATAATCCCACAGCGCCATGAAATCGGGCGGATTGTCCATTCGGCCTCCTTGCTGGCGATCCTGTCACCAAGATGCCTGCCGGCCATTGTTTGTACAAGGGGCGTCCGTCACAGAGCGCCCCTTGGGTTATGTCGTCACAGCCGCTCTCTCAGTAGACCATGGCCAGGCTCATCAGCATCAGGCCCAGAGCGGCGAAGGCTCCCTCCTTGATGGCAAGCCGGGGCACCAGCGCCTTGGGCAGGGCCGGAAACAGGCTGAGCGCAAATCCCAGGCCCGGCATCAACCAGTGGAAGGCTGGATTGCGCAGGGCCGGATCGGCCGCGCCATTGATCACGATGAGCAGGATGAACAGGGTGAAGGCGGGTAGAATAAACCAGCGCACATTGCCGCTGGCCACCGCCCGCAGTGGCGAGATGCGATAGAGCAGCATGGTGACGAGAAACAGCACGAAGGGGGCGAGCAGGTAGAGCGGAGCCGGGTTCATAGCAGATGTCCTGAAAACGAGTGGCGGGATTTAATCAGCCCGGGGCGGCGATGACCAGCCATATGGGCCAGGGCTGTGAAGAAGATCCCAGGCAAAGGTTTGCAGCGCCGGGGTCAGCGCAGCCAGAGCCAGGCTGCGGCGAAGCCCAGCCAGCTCAATACCAGCAGCGCCCAGGGCAGGGGATGCTGGCGGGTCACTTCCACCAGTTCGAGCGACTCGTCCTGTTCATCGAGCTGGTTTTCACTCTGCTGTTGTCTGGCTTTGGCCTGCTGCTTCTTCTGGCGATTGGCTTCGCGGGCTCGCGCCTTCATCTGCTTCTTGTATTCATCTATGCCCTTCTGGATCCCCTGGGCGATCAGCTGGGTCTGCTCCTTGGTCTGCCCCGGCTTCTGGTTGGCACGGGCAATCTTCATCGCCTCCTGCTGGGTTTCTGGGGAAATCTTGTCGTATTTGGCCATCTACTCTCTCCTCGGGCTCCGATGGGGTGGGAGAGTATGCCACAAAGGTGTGGCAAGAAGCGGCTTGCCATCCCCCGGCGCCGAATTTTGCGCGACCACTCATAAAAAGAGACGAGAAAACGGTGGAAATCCGGATGTTGAGCCAAGGATCACAATTAACGCATTTTGTGAGTCATTGATGAAAAATCGTCATCTGTTGTTTGTTATATTGGCGCCCGACCCGCCGGATCGGGTCATAAATAACAACATAATCAAGGTGATATGGATATGAATAAGAACTTCATCAGGGGCACCGTGGCGCTGGCCGTGCTGGCTGCCCTGACTGGCTGTAATTCCTCTGGCAATGACACCGTTGCCCCCTGCACTGAAAATGTCTGCAAGCTGACTGTTTTGCACACCAACGACACCCATGGCCGTTTCTGGCACAACACCGAGAACGAATATGGCATGGCGGCCCAGAAGACCCTGGTCGAGCGGCTGCGCGCCGAAGCCAGGGCCGCCGGCAGCGAAGTACTGGTGCTCTCCGGTGGGGACGTCAACACAGGGGTGCCCGAGTCGGATCTGCAGGATGCCGAGCCCGATTTCGTCGCGATGAACAGCATTCGCTACGACGCCATGGCGGTGGGCAACCACGAGTTCGACAACCCCCTCGATGTGCTGGAGAAGCAGCGTGAGTGGGCCCGGTTCCCCATGCTGTCGGCCAACATCTATGACAAGGCCAGCGGCAAGCACTATTTCGACCCCTACAAGGTATTCAGATTGGATAACGGCCTCAAGGTCGCGGTGATCGGCCTGACCACGGAAGACACCGCCCAGCTGGTCGATCCCAACAACGTCAAGACCCTGGAGTTCCGCGATCCCACCACCGAAGCGGCCCAACTGGGCAAGCAGATCCGTGACAAAAATGAGGCCAACCTGGTCTTCGCCATCACCCACATGGGCCACTATGCCGATGGCCAGCATGGCAGCAATGCCCCGGGTGATGTGGAGATGGCCCGCGCCCTGCCGGCAGGCACCCTGGATGCCATCATCGGTGGCCACTCCCAAAACCCGGTCTGCATGGAACCGGGGACGGCGAACAAGTATGCCGACTTCAAACCGGGTGATGACTGCCTGCCGGATCAGCAGAACGGTACCTGGATCATGCAGGCCCACGAGTGGGGCAAGTATGTGGGTCGTGCCCAGTTTGATTACCAGAATGGCAAGCTGACCCTCACCAGCTATGAGCTGATCCCGGTCAACCTCGTCAAGCGCAATGCCAAGGGTGATCCCATCGACGCGACCGGCGCCGCCACCAAGGATCCGGCCAAGATGCAGTTCGTTCAGGACGAGATCACCAAGGATCCCGAACTCTACAACACCCTGCTGGGCTATCAGGAGAAGGGCCAGCAGGAGCTGAGCGTGGTGATCGGTTCCAGCGATGGCCTGCTGGTCGGCGATCGTGCCAGCGTGCGCAACATGCAGACCAATCTGGGACGCCTGATCACGACCGCCACCTCCAGAAAGCTGGCGACTGACTTCGGTATCGTCAACTCCGGCGGCGTGCGGGACAGCATCCCGGCCGGCGATATCACCTATCGCAGCGTGCTACTGGTGCACCCGTTCGGCAACACGGTCAACAAGGCCGTCATGAATGGCAGTGAGCTGGCCAGCTACCTGGGACAGGTTGCCACCAAGACTCGCAATACCGGCGGTTATGCCCAGTTTGGCGGCATCAACATGGCGGTGGATTGCCAGGCCAAGAGCGTGAACATCACCAGCATTGGTGGCAAGGCGTTCGATCCGGCGGCGACCTACAGCTTCGCCATTCCGAGCTTCAGCGCCGCCGGTGGCGATGGCTATCCCAAGATCGACACCATCAATGCCGGGCTGGTGGATGCGGCCGTGCTGAAGGAGTATATCGAGATCAAGAAGACCATCAATGTGGCTGACTATCAGCCTGCCGGTGAGGTGAGCTACCTGAACTCCACCTCTAGCGACGGTTGCAACTGATCGACGTAAATCCCGAGGCAGGGTCATCGCCGTTACACACAAAGGGCAGCCAGTGGCTGCCCTTTGTTATGGTGGGGTCTGCGCCTTTCGTGTCAGGCCGCGTCCCGGGGGACAGAGAGCAATAAAAAAGGCGACCCCAGGGTCGCCTCTTGATGCCGGTTTGCGCTGACGGGCGCTGATGCCTTACAGCTGCTCGATCCCGACGATATGCCAGGGGGCATTGTTCTTGGCCAGATCGCGCTCCAGGTGCCACACCTCTTTGATGTCTTCCTCGACCTGCTCCTGGCGATCCATGTAGCGGCCGCTGAAGCGCACGCTCACCTGGGCCCAGTCGCTGCCGTAGTCGGCACGCACCAGCTGGGTATCCACATACATCACCTCGGTGTGCTGCTCACCGGTCAGCTCGGCACGCTCGGCCTTGAGCTGCTCGAACAGCTCCGGGCTCACGTACTCGCGGATCTTCTCCAGATCGTTCTTGTTCCAGGCCTCTTGCAGGGTGCGGTAGTGGTCACGGGCACCGGCCAGGAAGCCGTTCATGTCAAAGCCGGGCGGCAGGCGGAACGGCACATCGCTGTCGGCAAAGCCGGTGGCTTGCGGCGCGCTGTGGCTCTGCTCGAACTGCTGCGGAGCTGCCTGCGGTGTCTGATATCCCGCGTAGGCCGCCTGTTGCTGCTGTGGCGCCGCCATCTTGCCTTTGCGCAGGGCGCGGAAAAGGAAGACAGCACCCAGGGCCAGCAGGGCGATCAGCAGGAAGTCCATGCCCTGCATGCCTTCAAAGGCACCGCTGCCCAGCAGGTAGGCAAACAGACCGCCGGCCAGCAGGCCGCCCAGCAGACCCCCCATCATGCCGCTCTTCTTCGGCGGAGTCTGGGCGTTCAGTGTCGGATTCTTGTTGTCGACCGGTTTGGCCGCAGGCTGGGCCGGCGCAGTTTTGTAACTTTTACCAAAGGATTTGCTGCCGCCAAACTTCTTGGCCTCGGCATGAGGTGCCCCCAGGCCAATGGCCAGGATCACGGCAAACAGGGTCAGCATCTTTTTCATTTTGACTCTTTTCACTCTCGTCTGTGGGTGGGGCATGCTCCGCGTTGGCTAGCTCAGCAAGACGCATGGCAGGCTGCCTGTCCCTAAATGTGTCGCAGCTTGGGCCGATATGTACCATGATTGGCATGAATTATTCATGAACGAGTTGCCTGGCATCGGGCGTCAAGAATGGGAGCATGCAGCATGAAAAGCAGACGATTGAGTCGCAAGGAACGCAAACTGCGAAGCAAAACGAGAAGCAGCAAGGGGGAGCAGACCCTGGTCTGGCCCTTCATGATGGTGTGAATAAGCCAGAATAGGGCTCGCCGTGCCTGGCTTTCTTTTGTAAAATTCCCGTCCCCTTCCCGCTGCGGTTTTTATGTGTATGGCAGAGCAAGTGACGGCGAAAAAAGACGCCAAGACACAACAGCTGAAAGTACCTCCCCACTCCTTTGAGGCCGAACAGTCCGTACTGGGCGGCCTGATGCTGGACAACGACGCCTGGGATCGGGTTGCCGAGCGGGTGATCGACAAGGATTTCTACAGTCGTCCGCACCGCCTGATCTTCCAGGCCATGACCCGCCTCTCCAATGCGGGCAATCCCATCGACCTCATCACCTTGCAGGAGGAGCTGGAACGCTCCGAGCAGCTCGAAGAGGCCGGTGGCTTCGCCTATCTGGTGGAGATCGCCAAGAACACCCCGAGTGCCGCCAACATCAACGCCTACGCCGAAATCGTGCGTGAGCGTGCCGTGGTGCGGGAGATGATCTCGGTCGCCAACGAGATAGTCGAAGCGGGCTACGAGCCCCAGGGGCGCACCTCCAACGATCTGCTGGATCTCGCCGAGAGCAAGGTGTTCCAGATCGCCGAGCAGCGCACCAGTGCCAACGAGGGCCCCCAGCCGCTCAAGCTCATCCTCGAGCAGACTGTCGACAAGATTGAAGAGCTGTTCAAGACCCCGCACAACGGGGTGACCGGCGTTTCGAGCGGCTACAACGATCTGGACAAGATGACCGCCGGCCTGCAGCGTTCGGACCTGGTCATAGTCGCGGCCCGTCCCTCCATGGGCAAGACCACTTTTGCCATGAACCTGTGCGAGCACGCGGCCCTCACCGCCGACAAGCCGGTGCTCATATTCTCCCTGGAGATGCCCTCCGAGCAGATCATCATGCGTATGCTCGCCTCGGTGGGGCGCATCGACCAGACCAAGGTGCGGACCGGTCAGCTCGACGACGAGGACTGGGCTCGTCTCTCTTCCACCATGGGACTGCTGCTCGAGAAGGGGAAGATGTACATCGACGACTCCTCCGGCCTCACCCCGACCGAAGTGCGCTCGCGCGCCCGCCGGGTGGCGCGGGACAACGGCGGCATCAGCATGATCATGGTGGACTACCTGCAGCTGATGCGGGTGCCCAGCCTCTCCGACAACCGTACCCTGGAGATCGGTGAAATCTCCCGCTCTCTCAAGGCGTTGGCGAAAGAGCTGCAGTGCCCGGTAGTGGCGCTCTCCCAGCTCAACCGAAGCCTGGAACAGCGGGCCGACAAGCGCCCGGTCAACTCGGATCTGCGGGAATCGGGCTCCATTGAGCAGGATGCGGACTTGATCATGTTCATCTACCGCGACGAGGTCTATCACGACGACAGCCCCGACAAGGGGATCGCCGAGATCATCATCGGCAAGCAGCGTAACGGCCCGATAGGAAGAGTGCGTCTCACCTTCCAGGGGCAGTTCTCGCGGTTCGACAATTATGCCGGCCCGGCGTTTGATGATGACTACTAATCATCGTCATCGCAATTCTGAAGAGGAAGTGGTGAGAGTCATCTCTGCCAAGCAGCGTAACGGCGCCAATATGCGGCCGAGTGCGGTTCACCTTCCAGGCCAGTTCTCGCGGTTTGACAACTACGCGGGCCCTGCGTTTGATGATGACTATTGATCATCAGGTGACCCGCTCTGCGCGTGTCACCCTGATGATGGTAAAGAGAGTTCCAGAAACAGTTTTCCCGGTTCGACAATTCTGCCGGTCCGGCCTTAGACGATGACATTTGAGGGCTGACACCACCCGGTGCCTGACGCGTTGGCGCGTTATCATGCCCTCGTAAGGGAAAACAGATGAAAGCGGCAATTGCCCAAATCGATACAGCGGCCCTGCGCCACAACCTCGCCGTGGTCAAACGCCACGCCCCCGAATGCAAGATCATCGCCGTGGTCAAGGCCAACGCCTACGGCCACGGCCTGCTGCCGGTCGCCCGTACCCTGGTGGATGCGGATGCTTACGCGGTGGCCCGCATTGAAGAGGCCCTGATGCTGCGCTCCTGCGCCGTGGTCAAGCCCATAGTGCTGCTGGAGGGCTTCTTCAGCGCCGCCGACCTGCCGGTGCTGGCGGCCAACAATCTGCAGACCGCGGTGCATACCTGGGAGCAGCTCGAGGCGCTGGAGCAGGCCGAGCTGCCGGCCCCCGTAGTGGCCTGGCTCAAGCTCGACACCGGCATGCACCGGCTCGGGGTACGGGCCGAGGAGATGCCCGCCTTTATCGAACGGCTCGGCAAGTGCAAGAACGTGGTGCAACCGTTCAACATCATGACCCACTTCAGCCGCTCCGATGAGCTGGAGCAGCCCACCACCCGTGAGCAGATCGATCTGTTCAGCAAGCTGACCGCGCAGCTTTTGGGCGAGCGCGCCATGGCCAACTCGGCGGGCATTCTGGCCTGGCCGGACTCCCACTGCGACTGGGTGCGTCCAGGGGTGATCCTCTACGGCGTCTCGCCATTCCCCGATACGGTGGCGGCGGATTACGACCTGAAACCCGTGATGACCCTGCGCACTCAACTCATCGCCGTGCGCGATCACAAGGCGGGCGAGCCGGTGGGGTATGGCGCCAACTGGGTGTCGGATCGCGATACCCGCCTCGGTGTCATCGCCATCGGCTACGGCGACGGTTATCCGCGCATGGCCCCCAACGGCACGCCCGTGCTGGTCAATGGCCGCATAGTGCCGCTGGTGGGCCGGGTTTCCATGGACATGAGCACGGTGGATCTGGGCCCGGACGCAACCGACAAGGCGGGAGACGAGGCGGTGCTGTGGGGAGAGGGGCTGCCGGTTGAGCGGGTGGCCGAAGAGATTGGCACCATCCCCTACGAGCTCATCACCAAGCTCACCTCCCGCGTCTTTATGGAGTACGTCTGATGTGGCAGCAGCGCCTGCTGGCTCTGAAGCCCCGCTCCCGGGGCTTTCATCTGGTGACCGACGAGCTGGTGGCCAGGCTGCCGGAGCTTGCCGATTACCGAGTTGGCATGGCGCACCTGCTGTTGCAGCACACCTCGGCGTCACTCACCCTCAACGAGAACTGCGACCCGAGCGTGCGCGCCGACATGGAGGCGCACCTGCACCGGCTGGCGCCGGAAGATGCCCCCTACTATCGCCACACCTGTGAGGGACCGGACGACATGCCGGCCCACATCAAATCTTCCCTGCTCGGGGTGAGCCTGCTGCTGCCGGTGCGTGACGGCCGGCTGGCGCTCGGCACCTGGCAGGGGATCTGGCTCGGCGAACATCGTATTGACGGCGGCGCCCGCAAGATCCTGGTGACCCTGCAGGGGGAGTAAGCGGGCGTCGGTGGTGTCGGGCAGAATGAAAAAGAGGGATGGCCTTGAGCCATCCCTCTCTGTTTTTGTGTCTGGCTGTGTGCGGCCTAGCGCACCCTGAACGGGGTCAGTTCGGCCAGCGGGGTTGCATCCATAAAGGCTTGCGGTTCCTGACCGTGCTTGAAGATCTTGAAGTCCTGATCGCGAGCACTCCAGTACTCCAGGGTGTCGCCGCTCACCTGTAGCAGGCTCGCTTCGCGCAGGGCCACCACGTATTCGCTCGGGTTGATGGTGCAGAACTCGGCGAGGCGCTCATCGCGGGTCTCTCCCATGTGGCCGCTGATGCTGGCGTCCAGGTAGTGGGGGTTGATCTGCAGCGGAAACAGACCCAGCGCCGGCAACACGGCGGCGTTGCACACCGGCATGTCGTTGGTGGTGCGGATGCTCGGGGTGGCCACATTGCAGCCGGCGCTCCAGCCTACATAGGGGACGCCACGCTCGTGCACGGCGCGCTGGATTGGCACGATCAGCCCCTGCTCGTGCAGCTGCTGGTTCAGACGCCAGGTGTTGCCGCCGCTGATGAAGATAGCCTCGGCCTGGTTGATGGCGGCCACCGGATCGTCGAAGTGATGGATGCTGATGGCCTCGACCCCCAGGCTGTCACCGAGATCCCGGGCGCGTTCGTCCCAGTCGCTGCGGATCACCGCATAGGGAATGAGCAGGATACGCTTGACCTGCTTGCGGGCGAGCAGGCTCTGCACCCGCTCGCGGGCCCAGCCGAGCAGGCCCGGAAATTCGTTGGCTTTACCGTTGCTAAGAAGAAGCAGTTCCATGAAACAAGTCCTCGATGAATGAAGGCACGGGAGGATCGCCCGCCACGGCAAGGGCAGGCGACAGGAGGGCTTATTCTAGCCCGATTGGTGGCGTGGTTTTGTGATCTTCCCGACTTTGGCCGGAGAAACGATGAGGGGGCCACAGCCCCCTCGGTTGATGCGTCAGGATCAGTCGAGCTTGAGATCGACCCACACCAGGCGGTGATCCGAACTCACCCCCTTGGCGATGCCAAGCTTGGCGTCGTAAACCAGATGGTAACCGGCCTCGAAGCTTGCCGGCCAGAACACACCGCTGCTTGTGGCCTCCAGGTTGGCGGAGGGGATAACGTGATCCAGCTGCAACCCGCTACTGCTGGTGATGCGCTCCGGCGAGGGGCGATTGTTGTTGCGCTTGCAATCGGTGCCGCTGGCCAGGCACTCCGGGCCCCCTTCGCTGACCGGGATCAGCGAGCCATTGGTGACGGCCTGATTCATCCGCGCATTGTCCAGCAGCGCCTTGATGGCGCTCAGATCGCCGTCGCCGGTGAGCGGATCGGCGTTGAGATCCCCGGCGATGACAAACTTGGCATCTTTGGCCAGCCCACCCTTGGTGCCCTTGTCATCCGTCATGTAGTCGAGGCCGTTGACGTAGTCATTCCAGAAGGCGATTTCGGCCCGGTTGTGCTTGACGTTGTGGCGCGCCGCATTGCCGAAAATGGGGGGTGTCGGGTGGGAGATGAGGAAGTGAACCACCTCTTCCCCCTGCGGCGTCTTGATCCGCACCGGCACATCGGCGTGGTTCTTGGACGAGAGCGGGAACTGCTGCCAGGCCGCGTCGTCATACCAAGCATCGCCACACTGGCGGCTGGCCGGGATCGGGGCCTTGGGGTTGCTGCAGTCATCGATGACGGGGTTGGTTTCACCGGGCATATCCTTCCACTTGAAGGTCTGGAAGGTGCGGATCTGTTTGGTGTCGACCGGATATTTCGACATGACTGCGAAGGCGTACTGGCCGTGGTAGTTGCCAAAGCCCCAGGCATCGTCCGGCCCCGTGTTGACCTTGCCATCCTGATTGAGGTCAAAGCCGCTCATCAGGCCGGTATTGGTGGCAAAACCCTGGCGTACCGGATAGCTGATGGCAGTGACGTCGGAGTGCTGGGCGTGGGCAAGGTAGTTGTCGTTGAAGGCATTGAGGGCGGCAGTGCTCTCGCCCTTGCCGTCGTTGTCGAACTCGTTGAGCAGGAAGACGTCGGGGCGAGTGCGCTGGACTATCTCGGCGATATTGCGGATCTGCTGCACGTTCTTGGCGGTGGTCTTTTCCGCCTCGCTCAGGCTGGTGTCACCCTCCTGGTAACGGGCCAGCAGGGCATCCTGAGCGGTGCGGGTCAGGGCCAGTTCGCCGGCCAGCATGCCGGGAGCGGTGCGGTCGAACGAGAGATTGAAAGTGGCAAAACGGACCATGGGATCGGGGGCCTTGGAGTCGTTGTCGCTGTTGCAGCCGGCGAGCAGCCCGAGGGCGACGGCCGCGGCCAGCAGGGTTCTGTGTTTGTTCTTCATTATAATTGTTCCGTAGCATCAATGGGTTAAGCCTTTTCAAGGCCGCGCCATTATAGTGCTCGCTTGAGAACTGAAACCCCTTGTCTGGCAAAAGTGTGAAAGCATTCACAGCGTTTGTTGAACCTTGATGGATATCTCGCTGCCGATAAGCACAGCGACGAATCCCGACGTAATCCGGGACCCGATAGAGGGAAGATGGCTTGACTTTCAGCCTTCAAAGCACCATGGGCAAACCGCTGTCGGGGTGGTGGATCACCTGGGCCGGATAGTCGTAGAGGCGGGCAATCAGCGCAGGGGTCAGCACCTCGGCCGGTGTCCCGTCCGCCATCAATTTTCCCTGTTCCAGCATCACCAGCCGATCGGCGTAGCGGGCTGCCAGATTGAGATCGTGCAGCACCACCAGCACGGCGGTGTTGCGGCTCGCCAGGGCGCGGGCCATGGTCAGCAACTGGTGCTGGTATTTCAGATCAAGGGCCGAGGTGGGCTCATCCAGCAGCAGCAGGCGCGGCTGCTGCACCTCGTCGGGGGCTTGCCAGATCTGGGCCAGCACCCGGGCAAACTGCACCCGCTGCCGCTCGCCGCCGGATAGGCCTGGATAGAGCCGCTTGGCCAGGTGTTCTACCCCGGCGTGGGTCATGGCGGCCTGCACTATCTCGTCGCGCCGTTTGGCCGGTTCGCTGTGGGGCAGTCGCCCCATGGCCACCACCTCCTCACACAGAAACGGAAAGTTGAGCGACGAGCTCTGCGGCAAGACGCCGACCCGGTGGGCCAGCTGGTTGCTGTCCCAAAGCCTGCGATCCTGGCCAAACAGAGTGATGCTGCCTTCGTGCTCCAGTTCACCGGTCAGGCACTTGAGCAGGGTGCTCTTGCCCGCCCCGTTGGGGCCGAGCAGGGCGGTCAGGGTAGCGCTTTCGAGGGTCAGATCCAGCCTGTCGAGGATCCGGCGCTGGCCGCGGCGCAGGCCAAGCTGCTGACAGGTCAGGAGGGGGGAGGGGACAAGATGATCCATAGCAATCCGTCTTAGAGGGCGCGACGGCCCTTGATCAGCAACCAGATGAAGAAGGGGGCGCCCAGGAGGGCCGTGATGATGCCCACCGGCAATTCGGCCGGAGCCAGCAGGGTGCGGGCCAGCATGTCGGCACCAAGCAGAAGGGCGGCCCCCAGCAGGGCCGAGAGTGGCAGAAGCCTGACGTGATTGGGCCCCGCCATCAGCCGCACCAGATGGGGCACCACCAGACCGACGAAGCCGATCATGCCGGAGACGGCCACCGCCACGCCGACGCCGGCGGCAGTGAGCAGGATGAGGCGGCGCTTGAGCGCCTGCACATCCACCCCCAGGTGGCGCGCTTCCCCTTCGCCAAGCAGCAGGGCGTTGAGCGGGTTGGCATCGCGCAGGAAGAGCCAGATCAGGGTCGCCAGGGTCAGCAGCGCCAGCGCCACATCCGCCGGTTTGCCCGCCGCCAGGGTACCCATCTGCCACAGGCTCAAATCCCTCAGCATCTGGTCGTCGGCCAGATAGGTGAGCAGGCCTATCACGGCGCCGGAGAGCGCCGTGATGGCGACCCCGGCCAGCAGCATGACGGTGACCGAGGTGCCTCCCTCCCGGGTGCCGAGCAGATAGACCAGGGTTGTGGTCAGCGCCCCGCCGAGAAAGGCAAGCAGGGGCAGCAGGCCGATTCCCAGAGTGGCTTGCCACTGCTGGCTGAGGGGAGTCAGGAGCACGATGGCAAGCGCAGCCCCAAGAGCCGCACCGCCCGAGACCCCTATGATGCCGGGGTCGGCCAGCGGATTGCGAAACAGCCCTTGCATCACGGCGCCGCAGAGCCCGAGTATGCCCCCCACCGCGATGCAGAGCAGGGTGCGGGGCAGACGGATCTCCTGCACAATCAGCAGCTTGTGCGCTGCAATCCCGCTCTCCTGACCGACCAGCAGCGCCCTGATGCTCTCGCTCATGGTGAGGGCCATAGGGCCGGTTGCCAGAGAACCGAGCAGCAGCAGGGCCAGCAAGGCCGTAGTGATGGCCAGCAACCAGGGGAGGGGCAGGCGCATCATGATCCCTGCTTGATCCACTGGGCGATCTGGTTCGCCTGCTGCAGTGAGTTGAGGCTCAGCCCCCCTTGCAGGGCGTGACCGTCGATGGCGTGAATGGCCTTGCGCTTGCCGGCCGGAGTGGCCGCCAGGGCGGGCACTTCTGCCAGCACGCTGGCCGGATCGGCATATTGCTGCCAGTCGCGGCCGCTTACCAGCACCAGGTCGGGTTGCATTTCGATCAGGGATTCGGCAGAGACGGGCTTGTAGTTGCGCAGGCTGGCGACCGGATTGATGCCGCCCGCCAGTTCGATGAGGGCGCTGGCGGTGGTATCTCCACCCGCAATGCTGGTGGGTTGTCCCTTGTGCAGCAGCAGGAAGGCAACCTTGAGCGGCTTGTTCTGTTTGGCCTGGGCCGCCAGCTTGTCGGTCTGGGCCCGGATCTCGGCCTTGAGTCTGGTGCCGGCCTGCTTATCCCCCAGCAGAGCGGCCAGGGTGTCGATGCGCTCGGTGAGGTTGGCCAGGGTGGGGGCCGTCTTCAACACGTCCACCTTGACGCCGGCGCGGCGCAATTGATCCAGCGTCGGGGCCGGGCCCATCTCGTCACTGCCGACTACCCGGGTCGGGGCGAGGCTCAGGATCCCTTCGGCTGCGAGGGCGCGGTGGTAGCCCACCCTTGGCAGTCCCTTGGGCAGCGGACTGCTGACATCGGTGGCGATCAGGCTGGGTTCACCGCCCAGCGCGAGGATGAGTTCCGTGGTGGCCGGACCTATGCTGACGATACGTTCTGTTGGAGTAGCCGATACCGCCAGAGGGGCAAGGAGGGCTGAGCAGCCCAACAGGGTGAGTGCGAGGGCAAGACGACGGCCCATGCTAACCTCCGAAAAGGATCAATGAAACGGGTGTGTCGCCGAGAATATCAAGGCCGCAACAAAATTGCACTGATAATGATAGCAATTATCAATTGCATTGAGTTTGGTGCTTTATTAGAGTAGCCGCCATGATGAATAGCGGGGCGAACGGGCCTCGCAGAGGGAGAGAACATGAGCATTGCACAACGCATTCATGCGCTGCTGGAACAGGATCCCGGCGCTCATCCGTCAACCTTGGCGGCCCAGTTGGCCGTCAGCGAGTGGGAGGTGGTGCGCCATCTGCCAGCCGAGCTGGTGACCCTGTTGCCACCGGAGCGTGCCCAGGGTCTGCTGGAGGATCTGGCCGACTGGGGGCCGGTGACCACCATAGTCGAATCGGAAGGTTCTATCTTCGAGGTCAAGGCGCCTTTCCCGAAGGGCAAGGATGCGCGCGGCTATTACAACCTGATGGGGCGTGATGGAGAGCTGCACGGCCACCTCAAGCTCGACAGGGTGGTGGGGATTGCGCTGGTCAGTAAGCTGTTCATGGGCAAGGAGGGGCACTCGTTCCAGTTCTTCGCCGAGAGTGGCCGCTGCATCTTCAAGATCTACCTGGGGCGTGACGAGAAACGCCAGCTGCTGGCGGATCAGGTGACCCGTTTCATGGCCCTGCGCCACCCGTCTCAAGAGGAAGTCAAAGCATGAGTGAGCGTCAGGAACGTCTGCAAAACCGCCTGCAACCGGAGATCCGCGAGTTTCGCGACCACTGCCGCACCCTGCAGCTGGCCACGGTCGACAGCGAAGGCAATCCCAATGCCAGCTATGCCCCCTTCGTGCTGCAGGAAGATGGTTACTATGTGCTGATCTCCGAGATCGCCCGTCACGCCCGCAACCTGCAGCAGGTGCCCAGGGTGTCGCTGATGCTGATCGAGGATGAAACCGGTGCTCGCGAGCTGTTTGCCCGCAAGCGCCTCACCTTCGATGCGGTGGCCGAAGTAGTGGCCCGCGACGATGTGCGCTGGGAGAAGGCAGTCGGCGCGCTGGAAGGGCGCTTTGGCGAGATTGTCCACGGTCTCTCCAATCTCAAGGATTTCGTGCTGTTTCGCCTCAAGCCCGAGCAGGGTCTGTTCGTCAAGGGCTTCGGTCAGGCGTTTCGCGTCTCCGGCGACGAGCTGGTGGATTTCGTCCATCTGGTGGAAGGGCACAAGCGCATCGACAATGGCGCCGAGCTGACCAGCCCGGCCGATGCACCTCTCTGAGTGCCAGCCATACCATGACAAAACGGGCAGCCAGTGGCTGCCCGTTTTCATTGATATCTTGCACCGGCGCGCAGCGCCTCAATCCTGCCAGGTGCCCCTGTTCGGGAAGGCGCCACGGTCGGCCTCGGTCGCTGTCTCGTTGCACTCCCCCCGCAGTCGCCAGGAGTTCTGGCTCAGCACTATGTAACCGTCGCGGCAATATTGCTTGCGGGCCAGGGTCTCGGTCAGCAGATCCTGTTGCAGCTCCTCCCGCTGCTCCAGCAGTCGCTGGTGCTGGGCGGCCGACAGCCCGCGCGGCAGGGTGTCGTTGGGCGCGGCTTCGAAGGTGAAGCGCTTGCTTCCCTCTTCGCTGATGTGGGTCAGGAACAGGGGCTCAGGCCCGTCATAACCCTGCCCGGGCAAGCCGGAGCAGGCACTGAGCAGGGGAAACAGCAGCAACAGGGTGACAGGCAACAGGCGCACGACAGACTCCGGTGAAAACTAAACGAGGCTCGCAGATTAACATGGCTGCACAGCGGGTGTTACTGCCAGCAGCTCATCCGTGCTGAGCAGGGTGACACCGCGCCCCTGCGGCAGGCTGAGGTGGCGCCACATCCAGTTGTGATGCTCGATGATCTGCGCCGCCCCCAGGTGGGGACGATCGGCCGTGGTATGGCCATCGCTCAGCACCAGCACCTCGAAGCCGTGGGAAGCCGCGCTGCGCACCGTGGTATCGACGCAAAAATCGGTGTTGCTGCCACAGAGGATGAGTCTGTCGACCGGTTGTTCGGCCAGCAGGAAGGCGAGCTCGGTATCGAGGAAGCTGTCACAGCCCTCCTTGCGTACCCGGCTGTCCCCCTTGGCCGGTTGCAGCGCCGGGTGCAGTTGCCACCCCGGCGTGCCCGGTACCAGCTCGCTACCGGGCGGGCCATCGTGCTGGACGTAGATGACCCGGCCATGTTGCTGCCTGATGTAAGCCGCAGCCCGGTTGATATTGGCCAATACCTGCTGCTGGTTGTAGTGGGTATCTTTCATTACCCCTTGCTGCACGTCGATGATCAGTAACACGTCCATATATGCTCGCCGTCTCCTTGATGATTAGGGTTGCAGCCACAGGCTGCAGTCACGGCTGCGGGATTGATGCAGCGCCCCCATATCTTGCTTCATCTCGGCACTGCTTTGCCAGCGTGCCGGCAGCGGCATGACGGTGACCGTCACATCGGCAGGGCGCCCGGCAGCGGGCGTGTCGCCGGTTTGCGGCACTATCAGGGCCACCTTGAGCGCCGGATTGCGGCTGGCGATGCGGCTGGCGAGCCCCAGGCCCCCCTCCACATGGAAGTTGCCGGCGATATGCATGATCTGGCGGCCCGGGTGGCTGGCGAGGTAATCCACCATGCTTTCTGCCATGGTGTCGTCCCAGCTGGTCTGGGCGGCGAAACGGCGGGCGTTGCTGTCGGCATCGCCGTGGTGCATGGAGGCCATAAACTTCTGGCGATAGGCATCACTCCCCAACGTCAGCTCGCGAGCCAGCTGGCTGCGCCGGTTGGCGGGAAGCTTGTCCAGCCACTCGGGCCCCTCCTGGCCGACACAGCTCACCAGAGGTTTGGGGGCATTGGCGGCGATCACTGGCAGCCGATGGGTTTTGGCAAATTCCACCAGGGGGCGGTAGTCGCTTTGGTAGTTGGGCCAGGCATGGCCTTCGCGGATCAACACCGCTTCGCCGATGCGCCCTGCCAGATAGGCATCCAGGGTAGCCTGATCGGCCCGGCTGAACTGCTCCATGGAGAGGGTCAGCTGCCGCCTTGTCTGTGCGGCGCTGTCATTCAATCCGGCCAGCAGGCGGGATTGCAGCAGATGGATGGCGGGGTGCGTGTGCAATTCGCCCACCAGTATGATGTCGGCATCGGCCACACGGGCGATGGCCTGCTCCAGGGTGAGGGGATCCTGCCGATCGCTGCTCAGTTGGTAGTCATAGAGGGTCTGCAACGATGCAGGTGGTACGGGTTGAGTGGCACAGGCTGCCAGCAACAGGGGCAGGGCGAGCAGAGGGAGTCGTTTCATCATGGATCTCACGGCAAATGGTTCGGGATGCGCAGGCATCGCGGATGAAAAACAGGATTAAAGGGTAACAGCCGCCGACAGTGTAAGAGCAAGAAGTTCGCTTTCAAATGATAATGATTCTTTTTATTGATCTTTGTTTGATGGTGAGTAATATGCGCATTGATTGATAACTATTCTCAACAAGGATTCGCTGTGACCCACCATAACTCACTCTCTCTGGTTGCCATGGCTGTGGCAGCAGGGCTTTCCACCCCACTCTTTGCCGCCAGCCACCAGGCGAATGAAGTCGTGGTCGTCAGCGGCTCACGGATGGAGCAAAAACTGGAAGATGTTTCCGGTCCTATCTCGGTGATCACCGCCAAGCAGATTGAAGAACAGGTAGTAACCGATGCCGCTGATCTGTTCCGCTACGAGCCGGGCGTGACCGTGCTGGGCGGTCAGGGGGATGCCCAGACCTTCATCATTCGTGGCATGGGGGAGAACCGGGTCAAGGTGGTGCGTGACGGCGTGCGCCTGAACGATGCCTACAGCAAGGGGGGCGTGGGTCAGAGCTATTTCGACACCGAGATGATCAAGCAGGTGGAAGTGGCCAAGGGGCCGGCTTCTGCGGCGTATGGATCAGATGCGCTGGGGGGCGTCATCGCCATCACCACCAAGGATGCCGGCGACTTCCTCAAGGGCAGGGACAGCTATCTGGACGTGACCAGCGGCTATGCCTCCGGCAGTCACCAGACGATGGCGGGCTTTACCGGCGCCCTGCGCACCGGCGAGGTGGAAAACCTGCTGCGCTACACCTGGCGAGATGGTGGCGTGACCCAGAATTATGACTCCAGCAAGAGCGATTTCGATATCGGTACCCACGCCCTGCTGCTCAAGAGCAAGTGGAACCTCTCCGATGAGCAGTTCCTCAAGCTGACCGTCGATTACCTGACCGATGGCGAGGAGCCGGATGCCATCAAACTCAACAAGGTGGGTACCGGCACTGCCCGCGTCTTCGAGCAGCCCATCACCGACAAGCAGACCGACAACCTCTCCCTAGTGCTGGATCACGGCATCGCGCTCAACCTTGGCTGGGCCGATCGGATGGACAGCAAGGTCTACTACTCCCGCACCAAGCAGACCCTGGATCAATACGCCTCTTCCAAGTACCCGGTCAGCCCGGGCAACCCCTATGTGACCAAGAACTCGCTGGACAACAACGAGTTTGAGCAAACTAGCGCAGGAGCCCAGCTGCAGTTCCACAAGGCGATTGGCAATCACCGCCTGGCCTGGGGGGCCGAGTACGAACACACGGACAACGAGCGATCCCGTTACAAGGGGCCCACCACCTCGGGGGATTTTGTCGGCTACAACGAGCTGAGTTTCCCCTCAACTACCAGCGAGCGTGGCTCACTGTGGGCTTTTGACGAGATCAAGTTTGGCGAGCGCTGGGTGCTGACGCCGGGGGCCCGCTACGACTACTACCGCATGACCCCGGACAATGACCCTGCGTACACCGGAGACAAGCTGCACAAGTTCTCCGAAGGGGAGCTGTCGCCCAAGCTGGGCCTGGTATTCAAGGCCCATGAGGCGGCCAACCTGTTCGCCCAGTACAGCCATGGTTTCAAGGCGCCCATGTATGACACCGCTTTCTCCACCCTCAATCACCAGGCCTACGGCTATCGCATCGAGCCGAATCCGAACCTCAATCCGGAGAGCAGCGACGGCATCGATCTCGGCGTGCGCGGCAGCAGCCACGGTCTGAGCTACGAAGTCTCCGGCTTCTACAACAAGTTCGATGATTTCATCGAGATGGTGCAGGTGGGCACGGAAGGCAGAACCTCCGTCTACCAGTATCAGAACCTGAGCAAGGCCACCACCAAGGGGGTCGAAGCCAAGGCGGATTACTGGCTGAACGACATCGTCAACGTCTGGGGCAACCTGGCCTATATCGAAGGCAAGGATGGGGATGGCAACTACATCAACAGCCTGAGCCCGCTCAATGGTAGCGTAGGGGTGCGTCTCGAACAGGCTAAGTGGAACTTCAACACGGCGCTGCGTTTTGCCGACGACATGGACAAGGTTCGCAAGGACAGCAAGGGCAACGAATACGTCAAGAGCGCAGGCTGGGGCGTAGTGGACATGTATGCCCAGTTCAATCCGATGGCCGATCTGCAGCTCAACGTCGGTGTCTTCAACCTGTTTGACAAGGAGTACACCAGCTATGAACGCATCGCCGGCCGTGTCGAAGGGTCGGACAACAGCGCCATGACCGAGCCGGGCCGCAACCTGAGCGCACGGATCAAGTACGTCTTCTAAATAACAAGCAGCACACGCAGTCATGAGGGGAGCAGGGATCCCCGCACACATCCCCGCCCGAACAGGCGGGGATTTTTTTATCTCTGCTTCAGTGACAAGGATTGACGCGAGGTCACGGAAAAGTGGCTGGCACCTTGGTCGCACAGAGGGAATGTTGGTAATGGGGGGGGGCGAGACCATCTTTGTAGTCATAAATGCTGATATGCGCAACATCTTGCTTTCATGATGACATTTATCACTGCCATTGCAGTATTTGGTAGTTCGGGGAGCAGGTTTGCGCGAAATCTTGCGTAAAAAGTGGTGATGGGGACGAGGGCTTGTTTTTATCTATATGATATTTATATGGTTTTTGGTTTGGCATGGACGCTGCTAATAGATTCGCTCGAGTGCTATCTCATTTCACTAATCTATCAGGAGCATATCCATGCCAACTCCATGTTATATCAGCATCGAAGGTAAAACCCAGGGCAACATCACCGCGGGTGCCTTCACCTCTGACTCCGTCGGCAACATCTTCGTGCAAGGCCACGAAGACGAGATGCTGGTACAAGAGTTCCAGCACGTCGTGACCGTACCGACCGACCCGCAATCCGGCCAGCCGGCTGGCCAGCGTGTCCACAAGCCGTTCAAGTTCACCGTGGCCCTGAACAAAGCGGTTCCGCTCATGTACAACGCCCTGGCGTCTGGCGAGATGCTGCCGAAAGTGACCCTGAAATGGTATCGCACCTCCGTCGAGGGCAAGCAGGAGCATTTCTTCAGCACAGTGCTGACCGATGCCACCATCGTGGATATCGACTGCCAGATGCCGCACTGCCAGGATCCGACGAAGTCTGACTTCACCCAGCTGATCCAGGTCTCCATGGCATACCGCAAGATTGACTGGGAACACACTGTGGCCGGTACCTCTGGTGCTGACGACTGGCGTGCTCCGATCGAGGCTTAATCCTCGATTTCTTACTTTGGTATTCCTTGTAAGTAGTTATGTGTATTTTGGTCGGTTGAGCAACCGGCTTCTTGTACTGTGCATTTTCTCCAGTCTGCCTGTGGGCAGGCTGGAGCTTTTCTGTTTTGCCATCCCTGATGCGATGACTGCGCAGGGATGGCAAAGCAATAAAGGTGTCCTGTGATGCAGACACAATCAGCACGTGATTCATTGCCTGCCTTATCTTTGGTTGCATTTTAGGAACCGGAGAGGGCGGGCGCGTGGTGTTTTGGAAGGGTCAGGCATATTCGGGTCAGACAGTGGCGAAGGCTTTGGCATTGCCGAGCCGTGACAAGGGTGAGAGAGCATGGCTAATCAAACCGGATTGCAGTTTACCGTCAAGGTGGGGGCGCTGCCCGAGGGGACCTTCGTGGTGGCCGAGTTTGCCCTGGAAGAGGCGCTGAACGACCCGTTCCAGCTGCGCCTTGAGTTGGCAAGTCCCCAGCCGGACATCGACTTTGCCGCCGTGCTGGACCAGCCGTGCGAGCTCCTGGTGTGGTATAACGGCGAGCTGCAGCGCCGGGTATGCGGGGTGGTCAGTGACGTTGCCCAAGGGGACAGCGGTTTTCGCCGTACTCGCTACCAGCTGCTGGTGCAACCGGCCCTGTGGCGGCTGTCGCTGCGTCACAACTCGCGCATCTTCCAGGCGCAAAAGCCCGACGAAATCCTCAGCATCCTGTTGCAGGAACACGGCATTACCGACTATGCCTTTGCCCTCAAAAATGAACATGCCCAGCGCGAGTATTGTGTCCAGTATCGCGAGACCGACCTCGATTTCTTGAATCGCCTCGCCGCCGAAGAGGGGATGTTCTACTTCTTTGAGTTTGAGCAAGGCAAACACCGTCTCGTGTTTGCCGACGACGCGGCGGCCCTGACTGCCGGTCCCGAGCTCTTCTTCAACCTCGGCAACCGCTCGCTCGAGCAGGGCGCCTATGTGCGCCAGTTCCACTATCGCGAGGCGGTACGCACCTCGGATGTGGAGCTCAAAGACTACAGCTTCAAGACCCCGGCCTATGGGCTCTCCCACAAGAAGCTGGGGGCCGAACTCGAGCATCAGCGCCAGAGCTACCAGCACTTCGACTACCCGGGCCGCTACAAGCAGGACCCGAGCGGCAAGGCGTTTGCCCAGCATAGGCTGGATGGCCTGCGCAATGACGCCGTGACCGGTAGCGGCAAATCCAACAGCGCGGCCCTGCTGCCGGGGCAGTATTTCTCCCTGACCGAACACCCGAACGCCAACCTCAACAGCGATTGGCAAATCGTCCATATCCGTCATACCGGCCAACAGCCGCAGGCGCTGGAAGAGGAGGGGGGCAGCGGCCCGACCGTCTACCACAACGAATTTGGCGTGGTGAAGGCGAGCAGCACCTGGCGGGCCCGTATTGGCAGCCCGCAAGCGCCTCACAAACCCATGGTGGATGGCCCGCAGATTGCCATGGTGGTGGGCCCGGAGGGAGAGGAGATTTACTGCGACGAACACGGCCGGGTCAAGCTGCAATTCCCCTGGGACAGATATGGCAGTTCCAATGACCAGAGCTCCTGCTGGGTACGGGTGAGTCAGGGCTGGGCGGGCGGCCAGTACGGCATGATGGCCATTCCGCGTATCGGCCATGAGGTCATCGTTTCATTTCTGGAAGGAGACCCGGACCAGCCCATCGTCACCGGGCGCACCTACCACGCCACCAACCGGCCGCCTTATGAGTTGCCGGCCAACAAGACCCGCACCGTGCTGCGTACCGAGACCCACCAGGGTGAGGGCTTCAACGAGCTGCGTTTTGAAGACCAGGCGGGGCAGGAAGAGATTTACCTGCGCGGTCAGAAAGACCTGAACGTGCTGATTGAGAATGATGCGGCCTGGCATATCAAGCACGACGAGCATCGGGACGTCGATAACGAACGGGTGACGCGCATCAAGGCCAATGACCACCTGACGGTGGAAGGTGAGAAGCGGGATCATATCAAGGCAGACTATTCCCTCACGGTCGATGCCAGCCTGCACCAGAAGCTGGGGCAGTCGTTGCTGGTGGCTGCCGGACAAGAGGTTCATATCAAGGTCGGCGACAAACTGGTGCTGGAGGCGGGCTCCGAAATCACCCTCAAGGGGGGCGGCAGTTTCGTCAAGGTCGACCCCAGTGGCGTCAAGCTGGTCGGCCCCGGCATCAAGCTCAATGCAGGCGGCAGTCCGGGCTCAGGCTCCGGCTGGGCAGGTCAGGCTCCGGTAGCGCCCAAAGGGGTAGAAGTGGTCAAGGCTCCCGATGCGGTGGAGTTGGTCAAGGCCGTACCCACAGAAAAAGCGATGGAAGCACTGCTCAAGGAGCAGGAACCTGTAGAGAAGAAACCCAAGGCCTTCTACCTCTTTTCTGAATAAGGACGCAGCATGAAGTTTGCATTTCCCATCCTCACCGCAGCAGGGGAAGAGTTCAAAGACGTCAAGGCATTGACTGCGCTGATCAACGGTGAGAAGTCCGGTCACTATCTGCTCGGTAATCACAACAAGTGGCACGGTGGCATTCATATCAGCGACCAGAGTGCTCCCTGGTGCAAGGATAAGTATCCCGTCAGGGCGATTGCCGATGGCAAGGTAGTGGCATTCCGGATGATGAAGGATTACTTGACCTCTGAATTTCAGGGCGAATCCCTGCGCTATTCCAACTGCTTCTGCCTAGTGCAACATGAATATTGTGAAATCAATGCACAGACCAAGGCGAAAAATGAATTCACCTTCTATTCGCTCTATATGCATTTGCTGCCCTGGGATCAATATCAGACCGCCGAGAAGCTGGTGCTGAAAAAGGGATGGAATGCGCGCAATTCCGTTCCTGATGCCAATCAGCAGCGTGCCGATGCCGCCTTGCCCCGTTTCACGCTGCCCAAGGATACCGAATTGGAGATGGACAGCAGCACGCTATCCCAAAAGGGGTGTGTAGGGGGCAAGGAGTATGACTTCATCAGGGTGACCATCAAGAGCAAACTTTCCAATGCCCAGATGAAAGAGGCCGAGAAGGCGGGAGTATTGGTCAGTGAAGGGAGCTCAGTCTGGATCGCCAATAGTCCGGACGCGGTCGAGGCGATTAAACCCAATCTACCAAGCTGGCTAGATGACCAGATAGAGGCCGAATTACTGAAGAATATGGCCGGGCGTGCAGATCCCGTCCCGGATGACAAAAGCGGTCGTCTGATGGCAGGCAGTAGCAGCGTCTCACTGCCTGTGGGCACCAAAGTGCAGTATGATGCGCACCAACTCGAATTCCATTGGATGGGTGACAAGGCGCGCAAGATGGCCAGATGCAACTATGTGACGCCGAGTGTGGAGGGGGAGCCAGGTCGCTGTGGTGTGGCCTGGGTGTGCGTAGAGGATGAATTTATCAAGGTGAATGTACGCGTCCCCTCCCATCTTGGCGAGCTCTATGTGTTGCCTTCGCCAGTCGCTATCGCAGCGGGTGACACCATTGGTTACCTCGGCCTGGTGGAAACGCCGGGTTCCCTCATCGGAGGGAAACAAAGCAAGCATCAGGTCCATCTTGAGGTATTTACTCAGGACCCTCGTCTTGACGATGTGCTGGCCAACAAGGCCGGTACCAAGGGGGGCACTACCTATGCCAAGGTCCCGGCGGATCTGATCCTCCATGAGATGAAGAACAGGGTGTGGGTCGCCACCGATGGCAAGAGTCAGGAAGAATTGGTTGAATCCCCCAAGATAGAGAAAGATGCGGCAAAGCAGGAGTGGGTCTGCATCTCATCAGGGAAATATGTCAAGAAAGAGCAAGTCGAGCTGCTGAGTCAACATGACTGGTTGAAGATTGGTTTTAAAAAGGTCGATGGTTCAGGCTCCGACGGCTATCTGGATCCCGAGGCGCCACCGACTTTTTTCACCGACCTGGTCAACAGCTTCGATACCGACAAGAGTGGCGAGCTTAGTAGTGAAGAGATCAAGGCTGCCTTGCAAAATAGCGGCAATAGAGAACAGCTGAACAAGCTTATCGTCAAGCACCCTAGCGAGTGGTACGAAAAATCCTCGGCCAGTAGTTATCTATGGCTGGACAAGTTGATGGCCAAAATTGGCTTACCCGATTTTGACCAACTGGTGGATCACGAAAAGCAGCGTATCGATAAGCTGGAATGGATGCAGAGTGCAACAGGTCTTAACATCAGACCAGATATTTGGCATATATATCCTATAGCCATGTATGGAAAGAAAAAAAATAGGTTCGTAGTAAACTATACAAAATATAACTATGCATTAGAAAAAGCGTTAGAAAAACAAATGGCAATACCTTCTAAATACGCACCTAAAGTGGGTAATTATAAAATAGCAAGTCGAGATGAAGTGTTAGTCAATCTAACTCCAGACGATGATATTACTAAAGATTCTATTTATCAGTTTCTTGATCTTTCTAAGTGTTCAGAGATTTCAGATGATGAACTTAATAAGTTTTTATTAGGGCAGGGAGTTCTCGAAGGGAAAGGGGCTGTGTTTGTATCAGCAGCCAAGAAATATAATGTTAGTGAAGTGTATCTTGTTTCTCATGCATCACTAGAAACTGGGCGGGGTACATCAGGTTTTGCACGAGGAAAAGAATATAACGGGACTAAAGTCTATAATATGTATGGCATTAACGTTAGAGATGACAAACCGTCATTAGGAACAGAATATGCTTATAGCAAAGGATGGGATTCTATTGAAAAAGCAATAGATGGTGGTGCTAAGTGGATATCTGATAATTTTATTAATCATCCGAGATATAAACAAAATACTCTTTATAAAATGCGTTGGAATCCTGCATCACCTGGTGAGCACCAGTATGCTAGTGATGTTCTATGGGCTAAACATCAAATCCCTAACATGAAAAAACGATTTGATATTTTTCCTAATGCTATTCTACATATAGATATTCCAGTTTATGAGGAATAATTAATGAGAAGTATATTTAGTGTCATCTTTCTATTTTTTTCTTTTAGCGTGCAAGCAGCATGTGAAAAAGTCAGTTTTGATGAAATCAAGAAGAGTTATGATAATGTTTTTTACGATGTGTCAAATATTATCGTAACATCAAAAGGTAGAGTTTTTTTTCACGATTTCCCTATTGATAAATGTAAATCAAAAAAATTCATTATTAATGGTGATAAAGCTATATCATATGCTTCATATAATGGTTTTCAATATATTAATTATTTAGATAGAAATGGTGAGGTCCATACAGGATGGATTGAATCATCTCGCGTCAGTAAAAAAGAAACATCATCAGAATATTTAAATATTAAAAAAAATGATTTTTCTATACATTTCAATGGCCATGATATAAAAGTCGGTGCTAGTTATAGTGAGATTGTTGGGGTATTCGATGATTTTAGTGAAACAACAGATGATGGAAATGGATTTTTAGACGTATTTAAGACGATTAATGGGGTGGATTATAAATTCTATCCACATGATTTTGATTTCATATATATAGAGTCATCAAATCTTAATTATGAAAAATTAAAAAGAGATTTTGATGATTATAGAATAACTAAAATTATTCTCAAGAAAAGTATAGGGTTCAGTAGTAGAGGAATTTATGTTGGAAGTAAAATGCTTGACGTTGTAAAAGTGTATGGTGTTCCAGCATCTAAGAAAGATGGTGCTTTTATTTATGTGAGTGATAATTACACGATAAAATTTGTTGGTTCTGAAGTAGTTAATGAAATCGAAGTTTCTATCAATCCGATATGAACGTGTTGATTAGTGAACAGTTCTAGTTATAACCTGACATCGTCTTCAAACCGGTGTTGTATGGAGACCAGTTGGTGATGGGGTGAAGCGCCTTTCCCATGGAATGTTGACTTAAAGAGGATGGTGGCGATCAGATAACAATCTCTTCAGTTAGTTCCATTCAAGCAGTATCCAGTATCGACTTGAGAAACAACGCCGAAGATTGGCGATTGATGAGCTCTTTTTTTGGCGGCTGCAATTTACCAAAAAGAAACCCGCCGGTGGCGGGTGGAAGGATTGCAACACTAACCAGGAGGAGGTGTTATCCAGTAGACCCTACCCCTGCGTAATAGTTCAATTTTATTGAGTTTTTTCATTTTTGATGTCGGCTTTGCATCGGGATCTGGGGCGCCGGATCGGTTATCATTCCGGTCCCGTCATCCGGTTGTTGAGGACTTATGCCTGCATTCTCCTGGTTAGCGCTCTTCTTTGGCGCGTTTTACTTTGTCTACGGTGCCTATCTGCCGTTCTGGTCGCTCTGGCTGGAGGGGATAGGGGTGAGCGCCGAGATGATTGGTCTCTTGCTGGGGGCGGGGATGGCGATCCGCTTTGCCGGCAACCTGATGGTGATGGGGCAGATCAAGGGGGCGGGTCACCTGCTGCCAGTGACGCGGCTGCTCTCCCTGCTCAGTCTGCTGGCGTTTCTCGGGTTTTATCTCAGCCACAACCTCTGGTGGCTGGTGGCGCTGACCCTGGTGGCGAACTTTATCTACCCGACTCTGATGCCGGTGGGGGAGGCGCTGGCTACTCGCATGGTGGTGCAGGCCCATCTCGACTATGGCAAGGTGCGCCTGTGCGGCTCCTTCGCCTTTATTGTCGCCTCCACCCTGGTGGGGGCCCTGGTGGGCAATTTTGGCAGCGACTGGATCTTGCATACCATGGTGGCCGGCTTGTTGCTGATGCTGCTGCTGAGCTGGTTGCCGATCCATCCGGTGCCACAGGATATTCAGGGCGAGCGGGAGCGATCCTCCCTGCTGGATACCCTGAGATCTCCCCAGGTGCGACGTTTCTTGTTGATCACCGCCCTCCTGCAGGGCAGTCATGCCGCCTACTATGGCTTCAGCGCCATCTACTGGAAGGCGCAGGGCTACAGCGGTACCACCATAGGTTATCTGTGGGCGCTGGGGGTGGTTGCCGAGATCTGCATGTTCGCCGCCGACAAGCGCTTCCTGCAGCGCTACGGGGCCCAGATGTTGTTCACAATCGGTGCCATCGGATGTGTGGTGCGCTGGACCCTGCTGGGCGCCTCGACCGAGATCTGGGTGCTGGTGCTTGGGCAGTTGCTGCACTCGGTCACCTTCTGTGTCAGTCATCTGGGGGCGGTACGCTTCATGACGCGAATGTTGCCCGCCGAGCAGATGATCCCCACACAGTCTCTCTATGCCGCCATTGGTCTCGGCATGACGGTGGCCGCGTTGATGGCGCTGTGCGGCGTGTTGTTCGAGCCCCTCGGCGGCAGCATCTTCTTCCTGATGGTGCTGGTGGTGCTGCCAGTGTTCTTCTTGCGTCTCAGGCCACAAACGGTGGCTGCCTGATGGGGACGTACGGGGCAGGAGGGCCATGTGCTTATCCTGCCCCCATGACTTTTGACCGCCGTCTCTCTAGACTGGCGGTGGTTTGAACCAATTTCCAGGATGGACAAGGGGTTATAGATGCACCAGGGATGGCTGCTGATCGGATTGTCGCTCGCCTATCTCGGCTTGCTGTTTTTGATCGCCTTCGTGGCGGACAAGCACAAACGCCACCGGCTCAAGGGGCAACCCCTGCTCTACAGCTTGTCGCTGGCGGTCTATTGCACCTCCTGGACCTTCTTCGGGACGGTCGGACAGGCCAGCGAATCCCCCTGGTCGCCGGTGCCCATCTATCTTGGCCCCATGCTGGTGTTCCTGTTTGGCTGGCGCCTGCTGGCCCGCCTCATCCTGGTGGCCAAGCGCGAGCACATCACCTCCATCGCCGACTTTATCGCCGCCCGTTACGGCAAGTCCCAGCATCTGGCCATGGTGATCGCGCTGATCGCCATCATGGGCATACTCCCCTATCTGGTATTGCAGCTTAAAGCCATCGTCACCGGGCTGGATCTGCTGATGGTCAACTCGGTGCCTGCCGGCCCCGCTGGCAATACCGCCGAGCTGGCCCTGGGCGTCACCCTCTTATTGGCCCTGTTCAGCATACTGTTCGGCACCCGCCATCTGGATGCCACCGAGCATCACAGGGGCATGGTGGTGGCCATCGCCTTCGAATCCGTGGTGAAACTGCTGGCCTTTATCGCGGTGGGGGGCTTCGCCCTCTGGCTCATCCTGAGTCAGCCGAGCCCGGAGCACACCCGGGTTGCCAGCGATTTCCTGGATGCCGTGGTGTCCGTCTCGCCCGGCAATCTGCTGGAGCTGGCCATCTATACGGTGCTGGCCATGTGCGCCGTCATCTGCCTGCCGCGCCAGTTCCATGTGACCGTGGTGGAGAACAACCAGGGCCAGGATCTGCACTGGGCGCGCTGGATATTCCCCCTTTATCTATTTGCGATGGGGCTCTTCATCTGGCCGCTGGCGCTGGCAGGCAAGCAGTGGGTGGGGGCGGACATGGCCTCCGACACCTATGTGATCAGCCTGCCGATGGCCCTCGGCTTCGACGGCATGGCGATGCTGGCGTTTCTCGGCGGCACCTCTGCGGCGACCGGCATGGTGATCGTCTGCACCATCGCCCTGGCCATCATGGTGAGCAACGATCTGGTGCTGCCGGTGCTGTTGCGCCGCTTCTGGCAGCAGGGGCGGGACGAGCGGCTGGTGCGTCTGCTGCTGCGGGTGCGCAGGGGGGCCATTTTGCTGATCCTGCTGGCGGCCTGGGGGCTCTACCTCTGGCTTGGTGATCTTACCAGCCTGTCGCGCATCGGCTATCTGTCGTTTGGCGCCGTGGCCCAGTTTGCTCCCGCCCTGCTGCTCGGCCTCTACTGGCGACACGGCAATCGCAAGGGGGTCTATCTTGGCCTCGCCCTCGGGGTCAGCCTCTGGTTCATCACCCTGCTGGCGGAGAGCGGCCTGCTGGCCGGTTCGCCGCTGGAGGCCCTGCTGGCCCCTCCCGACTGGCCCGCGTTTCGCGATCTGAGCCTGGGGGCCTGGTGCATCTTCCTGAGCCTGCTGCTCAATGTCATCGGCTATGTGGCTGGCTCCCTGCTGTCGCGGGCGGCGGTGAGCGAGCGGTTGCAGGCGGCCAACTTCGTCGGCAATGCCAGCCGTGATACCACGGCCCTCTATCAGGCGCGGGTCTCGGTCAAGGAGCTGGAGATGCTGGCGGCTCGTTTCGTCGGCTCGAGCCGGGTCAAGCGCGCCTTTGGTCGCTTCGCCGGGGAGCATGGCGGCACCCTGGCGCCCCAGATGCAGGCCTCTGCCGAACTTATCGCCCACACCGAGCGGCTGCTGGCGGGGGTGTTTGGCACTTCGTCGGCCCGGCTGGTGCTTGCCTCGGCCCTGCAGGGGCGCAACATGCAGCTCGAGGAGATCGCCACCATAGTGGACGAGGCTTCCGATGTGTTTCGCTTCAACCGCGGCCTGTTGCAGGGGGCCATCGAACACATAGGGCAGGGGATCTCGGTGGTGGATCGGGAGCTCAAGCTGGTGGCCTGGAACCGGCGTTATATAGAGTTGTTCCGCTACCCCCCCGGGCTTATTCAGGCGGGGCGCCCCATCGAGGAAATCATTCGCTACAACGCCCAGCAGGGGCTGTGCGGCCTTGGTGACATCGAGGATCAGGTGGCCCGTCGGGTCGCCTTCATGAAGAAGGGGAGCGCCCACATCTCGGCCCGGGAGCGCCCCGACGGCCGGGTGATCGAGATGCAGGGCAACCCCATGCCGGCCGGCGGCTTCGTCATGACCTTTACCGACATCACCCCGTTTCGCGACGCCGAGCGGGTGCTGCGCGAAGCCAACGAGTTGCTGGAGGCGCGGGTGGCCGAGCGTACCCACGAGCTCTCCGAGCTCAACCGCCAGCTGCTGCTGGTGAACCAGCAGGTGGAGCGGGCCAACCACTCCAAGAGCCGTTTCCTCGCCGCGGTCAGCCACGATCTCACCCAGCCGCTGAATGCGGCCAAGCTGTTCACCTCCTCCCTGCTGGAGATGTTGCCCGGTGAAGGGGAGCCGGCCCGCATCGCCCGCCATATCGACGATGCCCTGGGGGCGACCGAGGATCTCATCAGCGATCTGCTCGACATCTCGCGCCTCGAGGCGGGCAAGTTCAAGGCCAGGAAGCTCGACTTTGCCCTGCGCGAGGTGTTCGACAACCTCAAGGCTGAGTTTGGCGTGTTGGCCCAGGCGGGGGAGATCCACTTCTCGGTGGTAGAGAGCAAGCTCGCCGTTTACAGCGACGTGCGTCTGCTGCGCCGGGTGCTGCAAAACTTCCTCACCAATGCGTTTCGCTACAATCCGGGCGGCCGGGTGCTGCTCGGTTGTCGCCGGGTGGGGGACAAGGTGCGCATCGAAGTGTGGGACAACGGTCCCGGCATTCCGCAGGACAAGCAGGAAGCGATCTTCGACGAGTTTTCCCGCCTCGATCACTCCCGCACCACCCGGGAGCAAGGGCTTGGATTGGGGCTAGCCATCGCCCGCGGCATCTCGCTGGTACTGGGTCATCAGCTCACATTGCGCAGCTGGCCGGGAGCTGGCTCGGTGTTTGCCATCACCCTCAATCAGGCGACCCGCCCGGTCACGCCCCAGTTGCCGGTGGCGCCCGTGGTGCGCGACAGCCAACTGGAGGGGGTGCGGGTCCTCTGCATCGACAACGAGCGGGATATTCTGGTGGCGATGGCCTCCCTGCTGGAACGCTGGGGCTGCGAGGTGCGTTGTGCTCTCAATCAGAGCGAGGCCGAGGGGATAGTGGCGGAGGGCTTCGTGCCGAGGCTGGTGCTCTCCGATTACCACCTGGATGACGACAAGACGGGATTGCAGGCACTGGATGGGCTGCAGCAGGCTCATGGGGACCATATCGGTGGCATCATCATCAGCGCCGATCGCAAGAGCGAATTGCAGGCGCAGATCCGCGAGCAGGGTTATGGCTACATCAGCAAGCCGGTCAAACCGCTCAAGTTGCGTGCCCTGATGAACAGCCTTTTATTGCCGCCGCAGTGAGCAGGCTCACAAAATTAATCAAATCATGAAACTGTTCGGTGCGATATGAAGGGGCGGGAATGGCGAGGATTGCCGCATCAATCCTCACCAAATCATGCTTTTTGCCAAACCTGAGTCCCATCTCCTGTCATTTCTGCTAGGTAGCGGTCCGGATTGCCCCCCTCTATAGTCGGGGGGCGATTTTTTATGTCGCGAATGAAGTGTGTTAAGGGCAAACCGATTGAAAAATCGGGACGCAAAGCTTCCGGTCTAAGGGTCAGCAGTACCTAAGATAGCGGGGCCACCACAGGTCGTTGTGCTCCTTTTGCCAAGGAGGAGCTGCTGTCTGCATTACCTGTCAGGGGCGTCGCCCTTTTCGTTGCAAACATAACGAGATAGGGAAATACAACAATGCCAAGTCCAAAACCAACCATGCTGGCTCTCGCGGTCGGTCTCTTCTGTGCATCTTCCGCCTACGCCGCGCCGCCCGGCAAAGCCACCATCGGCTGGGGTCCCACCAAGTTTTCCATCATCGAAGTGGATCAGGCCGCGACCTCCTACAACAACCTGGTCAAGGTGAAGGATGCCGCCGATGTCGAGGTGAACTGGAATCTCTGGAGCGGTGATCTGGGCCAGACCGCCAAGGTCCTGCTCGATGGCCAGGAGGTGTGGTCCGGCCCCTCCGCTGCGTCCGGCAGCGCCACCTTCAAGGTGAAAAAAGGGGGGCGTTACCAAATGCAGGTGGCTCTATGCAACGCCGATGGCTGTACCCTCTCCGACAAGAAGGAGATAGTGGTGGCCGATACCGACGGCAGCCACCTGGCCCCGCTCAAGACGTCACTGCAGGAGAACAACAAGCCTTACGCCAACAAGTCCGGCAAGGTGGTCGGTACCTACTATGTGGAGTGGGGCGTCTATGGCCGCAAGTTCACAGTGGACAAGATCCCGGCCCAGAACCTGACGCACATCCTCTACGGCTTTACCCCCATTTGCGGCGGGGATGGCCTCAACGACAGCCTCAAGGAGATCGAAGGAAGCTTCCAGGCGCTGCAACGGGCCTGTGCCGGCCGCGCTGACTTCAAGGTGGCGATCCACGATCCCTGGGCTGCCGTCCAGATGCCGCAAAGCGGCCTGACCGCCCACGATGAGCCCTACAAGGGCAACTTCGGTGCCCTGATGGCACTCAAGCAGGCCTACCCGGATCTGAAGATACTGCCGTCCGTGGGGGGCTGGACCCTCTCCGATCCCTTCTACTTCCTCGGTGACAAGACCAAGCGCGACACCTTCGTCGCCTCGGTGAAGGAGTTCCTGCAGACCTGGAAATTCTTCGACGGCGTGGATATCGACTGGGAGTATCCGGGTGGCCAGGGTGCCAACCCGAAACTCGGCAGCCCGACCGATGGTGCCACCTATGTGGCCCTGATGAAGGATCTGCGCGCCATGCTCGACGAGCTGGAAGCCCAGACGGGTCGCAAGTATGAGCTCACCTCCGCCATCGGTGCCGGTGGCGACAAGATTGAAGACGTGGATTACCGCGCGGCCCAGCAGTACATGGATCGCATCTTCCTGATGAGCTACGACTTCAACGGCGGCTGGAGCAATACCGAGCTCGGCCACCAGACCAACCTCTACCCGGCCAGCTGGGATCCCGATACCAAGTACACTACCGACAAGGCGGTCAAGGCGCTGTTGGGGCAAGGGGTCGAGCCCGGCAAGCTGGTGGTGGGCGCGGCCATGTATGGCCGTGGCTGGACCGGTGTGAGCGGCTATCAGGCCGGCAACCCCTTTACTGGTACCGCGACCGGCAAGGTGAAGGGGACCTGGGAAGATGGAGTGGTGGACTATCGCGACATCGTCAACAACCGCATGGGCAGCGAGTGGGAGAAAGGCTACGACGAGGTGGCCGAAGGGCCCTACGTGTTCAAGGCGTCGACCGGCGATCTCATCACCTATGACAACGACCGCTCGGTCAAGGCCAAGGGGCAATACGTGCTGGCCAACCAGCTCGGCGGCCTCTTCTCCTGGGAGATCGATGCCGACAACGGTGACATCCTCAACGCCATGCACGAGGGGCTGGGCCACGGCGAGGGCATCACGCCGCCGGCCAACAAGCCGCCGGTGGCCAATGCGGGCAGTGATCTCGGCGTCACCGGCCCGGCCGAGGTGACCCTCAATGGCGCTTCTTCCCATGATCCGGAAAGCGGTGCCCTCACCTACAGCTGGAAGCAGGTATCAGGCCCGCAGGCCACCCTGCTCGACGCCAGTCAGGCCAAGGCCCGGGTAGTGCTCGATGGCGTGACAGCCGACATCAATCTGGTGTTCGAGCTGACCGTCACCGACGATCAGGGACTCTCGGCCAGCGATCAGGTGGTAGTGACCAACAAGGCGCCCCAGCCCAACCTGCCACCCGTGGTAACGGTACCGGCCAGTGCGACCGTGGAGTCGGGCAAGCAGGTGACCATCAAGGCCAGCGTCTCCGATCCCAACGGCGATGCCCTGACGTATCAGTGGAGCGTACCGGCTGGCCTCAGTGTCGCCGGGCAGGATAGCCCCACTCTGGTGGTGACCGGTCCGAGCGTGACCAGTGACACGGCTTATGACCTGACTCTGACGGTATCCGATGGTGCCCTGGATGCCAGCGCCAGCAGCCGGCTCACCGTCAAGCCCGCCAGCACGGGTGGCGGTTGCGAGGTCAGCGATCCGGATGCGGCCAACTGGCCAGCCTGGCAGGCGAGCCAGACCTACAACAGCGGGGACAAGGTAAGCCACAACCAGCTGGTGTGGCAGGCCAAGTACTGGACTCAGGGCAATGAACCGAGCCGTACGAGCGACCAGTGGCTGCTGGTGAGCAAGGTTCAGCTGGGTTGGGATGCCAATGTTGCCTACAACGGTGGCGATCTGACCAGCCATAATGGCCGCCAGTGGAAAGCGCAATACTGGACCCGTGGCAACGAACCCGGCAAGCATGAAGTCTGGCTGGACGTTGGCGCCGCCAGTTGCAACTGATCCTGGCCCATGAAGGCAGGCTCTGCCGCAAGGGGTGGCAACCCGGTGCTATGGTGACCGACGGGGTATGTGAGTGACATTGCTGCTTACATCTTGTCCCACAGGGAGCGTCGGCCGCCAAGCCTGACCGGGGAGACTCGTCAGCTGTGAGGCCTTGCCTTGAGCCGAGCCAATCATGGTAGAACCGTAACACTATAAAAAGATGGGGCCTGTGGGCCCCATCTTCATTTGCTGGAGTTCAGGTTTGGCCGTAGAGAGGTTGGCCAGGACAGGACAGCACCCTGGTGGCGCTGCGAGGGGGTGTATTTATGTAATTTTACTACTAGGTGTGTGTAATGTTGTCAGCCGTTCACGCGCCATAACGGAAGTAGTACTGGCGGGTTGACGGGGCATACGCGTCTTTCTCGATGACGCCATTTTTGCGGGTCGCACCTTTAAGGTGGAACAGTACAGCCAGATTCTCAAACATGATTAACCTCATCGCTCTGTTATTTATGATTGCTTGTGTGACCTCGGTCACAGTTTGATCCTAGGAGTATCTGTGAGCTGAATCAACTTTTTGTGTTGTAAATTTACATAAATCATGGAAAGGGTTTTCAAATTCAAAAGCCCTTATGGAAAGGCTTTCATGTCGCCCGTTACAACGCCTGTTACAAGAGGGACCTGGTGTCCCGGATTGGGAAGCGGAGTCCTTCAGGCTAAGTCGGGAGAAACGGGATAAAGCAGCCAGGCATTATGAGGCACTGACCGGTAGGCATTTCATCCTGGCATTACGCCTGTTTTGTAACCAAAAACAGTGAGATAGCTGACCTCTTGCTGGTTAAATCGACGAACTGCTGTAATTTTGACTAAACGCGCTTGTGGGGATTATTTTAGGGTTGACAGCAAAGCGGGTGATGCCTATCATGCGCCTCCGTTGCCGGAGATAACTTCGGTGGCCCGAGGTGAGTTGGGGTTATAGCTCAGCTGGGAGAGCGCTTGCATGGCATGCAAGAGGTCCGCGGTTCGATCCCGCGTAGCTCCACCAAATTCTTCTCGGACAATCTGGAATCAAAGGGGTTATAGCTCAGCTGGGAGAGCGCTTGCATGGCATGCAAGAGGTCCGCGGTTCGATCCCGCGTAGCTCCACCAGATTCTCGATTGTAAATTTCAGTACCCAGGGCAGTGTGGTGTGTACACCCAAGCCGACCTTTGTGGGGTTATAGCTCAGCTGGGAGAGCGCTTGCATGGCATGCAAGAGGTCCGCGGTTCGATCCCGCGTAGCTCCACCATTATTGAAGCCGACAGGCTGACGACAAGCGGCATCCAGAACCGTTTGTCGGGTAGACAATTTGGGGTTATAGCTCAGCTGGGAGAGCGCTTGCATGGCATGCAAGAGGTCCGCGGTTCGATCCCGCGTAGCTCCACCATTATTGAAGCCGAGAGGCTGACGACAAGCGGCGTCCAGAACCGTTTGTCGGGTAGAAAATTTGGGGTTATAGCTCAGCTGGGAGAGCGCTTGCATGGCATGCAAGAGGTCCGCGGTTCGATCCCGCGTAGCTCCACCATCTTCTTATTGGAAGAACGCCAAAGGCCACCGCATTGCGGTGGCCTTTTTGTTTTTTCTTGCCCGTTATTTTCTCCCTTGCTTCCCATAGGTCGTGCCACTCACAGATCCCGGGGGCAAAAAAGCCCGCGGCAGGTGCGGGCTTTGGGGCATGAGGATAGGCGTCACCGTGTTTAGCGGCGGCGTCGCCAGGCCAGCGGCAACAGGGCCAGCAAGCCCAGGCCAAGGGCGCCGCCACCTGACGAGGAGCCTGGCTTGGCCGCATCGCTGCCCAGTTTGAGATCGACGATGACGGGATCATGGTCGGAGGCGCTGAACGGATTGTCGGATTTGATCATATCGCCGGTGAAGCTGCGACCATATTCGAACAAGTTGCTCTCGAACGAGTTGATATGCCAGTCGGCGACTCCGAGTACCTTGCCGGCCAGCGCCGGATTGGCGAGGGCGTAGTCCAGGGTGCCGAGCTCGGCCTCATAGCTGTAGGAGATGGCTTTCTCCTTGTTGAATTTTACGTTCAGATCGACCAGACCGTAGCTGCGAGTCACCTCCTGTCCCAGCTGCTCATAGGGCTGTTCGCCGAGATAGGTGTGGGAGGCCGAGACAATCTTGCGTTCGCTGGTGGCCGGGTTGTAGTCGGTCAGCACCCGGATTGGATCTTCCTTGGCGTAGGAGTTGAAGTCCCCCACCAGCAGCACCTGACCGGACAGCTTGTTGACGGCATCCCCCAACACCTTGGCGGCGGTAACCCGGAACTCGGTGCATTTGCCCTGCAGATCGGCGGGTTCGCTCTTGCCATCACCATTCTCGTAGCAGCCGGAGCCCTTGGATTTGAGGTGGTTGACCACCAGGGTCAGTGGCTCCTTGTTGCCCTCGACGGTGAAAGTCTGCACCAGAGAGTCACGCTGGGAGGCGCGCTTGGCGATGCCACCCACTGTGTAGCGCTGTTCCGGCATCTGGATGAAGCTGGCATCGCCGGCGGGAGTGAGCAGGGCGGGGCGGTAGATCATGGCAACCATGATGGCGTCACCGCCGAAGAACTTGCCCTCGGTGAGAGCCGTGGCTGGCAGGCGAACATAGGCATAGTGCTTGCTCGCGTCTTTTTGTGCCTGGTTGAGACGGGTGACCAGATCATGGAGGGCAGAGGTATCGTCGAAGCCGTTGTTCTCCATTTCCATCAGACCGAGCAGGTCGGCATCCATCTGGGTGATGGCGTTGACAATCTTGGTGCTCTGTTTCTGGAAATCCTCCAGACTCTTGGCGCCCCGGTTGCAGCCCTTGGCGCTGTCCGCATCAGCCTGATCCTGGCACAGTACGTTGAGGGCACCGCCCACGCTGGAGTGGCTGGTGAAGTAGTTGAGCACGTTGAAGCTGCCGATCCGCAGATCCGAGCCTGTAACGCGATCCGGTGCATTCTGGCGATCGTTGTCACTGGTGCGCAGCAGATCTCCTACGGTGATGGTCTGCTCCCGGGGGATGATGAGGCGATACTCGCCGAAGCTGTAGCCCACCATGGCCTCCAGATTGACCGGTGCATCGCCGATCCGCAGGTAACCCTGCTCCGGCTCCCAGGCGGGCAGCCAAGGCAGCGTGCCGTTGGCGGCCTTGAAGTCCGATTCGAGGAACACCCGGTTGCCGGCATTGGCGGAGGCCTGTGCCTTCGCCTCGCTGCTGCCAGCCACATGCTGCTGGGTTGGCTTCATCAGCGGTGCCTGATGGGCGAGCACCAGGTTGTTGCGTCTGGCGGCATAGTCATAGCTGAAGTTGCGGCTCACCTTGAGCAGGCTGTCGGCATCGAGGCGCACCCGCATCCCTTCGTGGCGCTCCAGGGACCGTGCGAGGTTTTCCCCTTCCAGTACCCGCAATGGCACGGCGGCCGGAGCTTGCGTCTGGGTCAGGACCTGCAGGCGCGGGGTTGTGCCGTCAAACACGGGCTTGAGCTGGGTGTGGCCAAAATACTCCTCGACCCTGGCCTCCAGGCAGACTTCGGCGCCCGGCTTGATGTCCGGGGACTTGCTGGCGAAGTTCTTGTCGTTCAGATAAACAAAGATGCCGTCCGACGTCTGGGGATTGCCATCGCCCTGCACATCCAGCAGGTAGAACCCCTTGTTGAGGCTCTCGCCAAGGGCGGAGACCACGGCCTTGACCGTGACGCTCTGGGGGCTCACGAAGCTGTCGTCGGGCACCAGGGGGCTCTTGTCGCCACTGCCCTGGATGGCGGGGACAGGAGTTAAGGACGCATCGGCCGGGCAGGTGAATCCAGCCGCGTAGAGAGACGGGGACGCAAGCGCCAGCCCCACGGCCAGCGATAGCAGGGTACGTGTACCTTTCATAGGTGTTCCTTTTTTATTTTTGCCAGTATTTCCATAGCCTTGGCTCCTTGACCAAGGGCGCGCATTGTCACATTTCCGGCATGTCATACCAGTGAGCCAACGCACATAACCGGGATGTCGGCGCCTGAGACATCCCTTTTTTTGACTTGGCTAACACACTGAAATAAATGATAAAAATGTTATCTGTGTGCGCGATTGGAGCCAGGTGGCCGGCGTCGGTCACATAATTTTCTTTGAAAATGAAGATTGAGACTCTGGTGGTTAATTCCTATACTTGATCCGTTCCTAACGGAACCCAGGTAAAGGGCAAACCGGTAGCGATGCCGGGACGCAATGCCTCCGGTCTGTCTGGGTAGTCAAGACAGATAGCGGGGTTCCCCTGGGTGACAGTCGTGTCTGTGGCGCGTCCATCGCCAGTTGTCTGCACCTATCACGCAGGTTGCGATTGTTCTTTGTCCTGGTGACCCATGCCAAGACAAAACAAGGAAGATAACAATATGCAACAAACCCTAAGGCCCAGCCGGCTCGCCATGCTGGTGGCCCTTGCTGCCATGCCCGCCTGGGCGCTGGCGGCGTACCCTGCCTATCAGGCCGGCACGGCCTACAAGGCTGGCGATGTTGTCAGCAACGTCGGCAACCTCTACGAATGCAAGGAATTCCCCTACTCCGGCTGGTGCGGTGCGTCTCCCTATCACTACGAACCCGGCGTGGGTTCGGTCTGGGGTGATGCCTGGAAACTGTTCAGCGAGGGGGGCGGTAATCCGGATCTGGGGCTCGTCGTCAGCTCGCCCGCCGTTGGCAGTGCATTTGACGAAGGGGCAGAGGTTGCGCTGGCGGTGACCCTGAGTGGCAACAGCAGCGCGCTGGCGAAGGTCGAGTATCTGATCGATGGCCAGCCGGTGGCGCAAGTGAGCGCCTCTCCCTGGTCAGCCAGCTGGGTCGCCAGCGGAGTGGGGGCCCATCAGCTCAAATCCCGGGCGCTGGACAAGGACGGCAAGGTGCTGAGTGAGGCGGACGCCAGTTTCAGCATCAATGCCGTGGTGGCGCCAGAAGCGCCCAAAGTGAACATCAGCAGCCCGGCCAATGGTGCCAAGGTGACCCTGGGCCGCAGCGTGGCGGTGAGCGGCAATGTGACCGACGCCAACAACGATGTCGCCAAAGTCGAGCTGTTTGTCGATGGCAAGAAGGTAGGAGAGGACACCAGCGCGCCCTGGCAGGTAAGCTGGATCCCGCAAGCCAAGGGGGCGGCGGCACTCAAGCTGGTGGCGACCGACAAGGCAAACCTCACTGGCGAATCTGCTCTGGTCGACGTGCAGGTGGAAGAGGCGGCCCTGCCACCCACCGGTGGCAACCTCTCCTGCGATATCCGCCAGATCTACCGCCCGGACGGCTACGAGTGCATGGGGGATGACCATGCCCGCCGGGTCATCGGCTACTTCACCTCCTGGCGCACCGGCAAGAACGGCCTGCCCGCCTATCTGGTCAACGATATCCCCTGGGACAAGATCACTCACATCAACTATGCCTTCGCGGCGGTGGATGAACAGAGCCATACCATCAAGGTGGATGACTCCGCCACCAAGATGACCTGGGACGGAGTGCCGGGCGCCGAGATGGATCCCGAATTCGCCTACCAGGGCCACTTCAACCTGCTCTCCAAATACAAGAAGCAGTACCCGGACGTGAAGACCCTGATCTCGGTCGGTGGCTGGGCCGATACCCGCGGCTTCTACACCGCCACCACCAAGGGCGACTGCTCGGTCAACACCGCCGGCATCAACGCCTTTGCCGACTCGGCGGTGAGCTTCATCCGCCAGTACGGTTTCGATGGTGTGGATGTGGACTACGAGTACCCCACCTCCATGAAGGATGCGGGCAACCCGAACGACTTCCCGCTCTCCAACCAGTGCCGCGCCAAGTTGTTTGCCAACTACGAGGTGCTGATGAAGACCCTGCGGGAGCGGCTCGACAGCGCCGGCACCGAGGATGGTCGCAAGTACATGCTGACCATTGCCTCGCCGGCATCGGCCTATCTGCTGCGCGGTATGGAGAACTTCCAGGTCACCCAGTATCTGGATTACGTCAACCTGATGACTTATGACTTCCACGGTGCCTGGAACCACTTCGTCGGTCACAACGCGGCCCTGTTCGACAACAATGCTGACCCCGAGCTCTCTCACTGGGGCGTCTATACCCAGACCCAGTTCGGCGGTATCGGTTATCTGAACGCGGCCTGGTCTGCCCACTACTTCCGCGGCGCCCTGGCCGCCGGCAAGATCAACGTGGGTGTGCCCTATTACACCCGCGGTTGGCAGGGGGTGAGCGGTGGTACTCACGGCCTGGGTGGCAAGGCGGCCTTGCCGAGCCAGAACGAGTGCCAGCCGGGCACGGGTGGCAGCACGATTCCGTGCGGCAATGGGGCGGTCGGCATCGACAACATCTGGCACGACCTTGACAAGAACGGCAAGGAGATCGGCGGTGGCGCCGTGCCCATGTGGCATGCCAAGAACCTGGAGCACGCAGCCAGCCTCGGCATCACTACGCTGCCCAGTTATGGCACGGCCTGGGGTCTGGATCCCAACAATCCGGCGCACGTGATGCAGGGGCAATATGTCCGTTACTACGATGACAAGGCCCATGCGCCCTGGCTGTGGAACGAACAGAAGAAGGTATTCCTCTCCACCGAAGATGAAGAGTCCATGGGCCACAAGCTCGACTACATCATCAAGCGCGGCCTGGGCGGCGTCATGTTCTGGGAGATGGCGGGTGACTACGCCTTCGATCCGGCCAAGAACGAGTACGGCATGGGCAGTACCCTGACCACCCTTGCCTACGAGAAGTTTGCCAAGGCCGCGCCTTACAACACCCAACAGAACGATCTGCCGGCGCCGAGCGCCCAGCTCGACATCCAGGTCAGTCTGTATGGCTTCAAGGAAGGGGACTCCAACTACCCGATCAACCCGAAACTCAAGCTGGTCAACAAGTCGACCCAGACCATTCCGGGCGGCGCCAGAATCGAGTTCCTGGTCCCCACCTCCACCTCTGACACCATCACGGATCAGAGTGGCATGGGGCTCAAGGTGGTCGAAAGCGGTGGCAACGACAACTCGGAAGGCATCGCAAACGAGAAGGACTTCCACAAGGTGGCCATGAACCTGCCGGGCTGGCAGACCCTGGCACCGGGAGCCGAGGTGGAAGTGGCGATGACCTACTATCTGCCGGCCGCCGGCGTACCGAGCGGGATGCGCATCATCAGCGGCAGCCAGACCATAGGTCTCAAGGCCGAGTTCCCGACCCTGCCCGAAGCGGTGCTGGGCACGGGTGGCACAGGTGGCGGTGGTTCCGATGGTTCTACCTGCAGCAGCCAGAACGTGGATCCGGCCTCCTACCCGGCCTACCCGAGCTGGCCGCGCGGCGATCACGCCAGCGGCGGCGATCGCATCACCCACAACAAAGCGGTGTGGCAGGCCAACTGGTGGACCAGCAGTGAACCCAAAGCCGGCGACGGCAGCTGGAAGTCAGTCTGTAGCTATTGATTTTAAAATCAATGTGATAAGTGAGGCTTCGGCCTCACTTTTTTTGTCTGATTGGTCGCTCTGCTGGAAAAAGCGTCTGCCTTTCCTGGCCGCTGCTCTCTATAATAGAGTCGATTAATAATCAGATGGATGTCAGCATATGGCGAGTATATTGGATTCAGTTGATCAACGAACCCAGCTGGTGGGCGAAAACCGCCTGGAGTTGTTGATGTTCCGCCTCGGCACCCGCCAGATGTTTGCGATCAACGTCTTCAAGGTGAGGGAGGTCGTCAAGCTGCCCCACCTCAACAAGATGCCGGGTTCCCACCACAACATCAGCGGCGTGGCCAATATCCGGGGTACCTCGATTCCGGTCATTAACCTGCGCAGCGCCATCGGCATGCGCCCCATGCCCATCGATAGCGAATCCAACCTCATCATCACCGAATACAACCGCACCATTCAGGGCTTTCTGGTGGGGCAGGTGGCCAATATCGTCAATATGACCTGGAAGGATATTCTGCCGCCGCCGCGTTCCGCTGGGCGGGCCAACTACCTGACCGCCATCACCCGGATCCCGGAGGATGGGGTCGATCAGATCGTCGAGATCATCGACGTGGAGAAGGTGCTGGCGGAGATCATCACCTATGACATCCGCATCTCGGAAGAGGTGCTGGATCGGGAGATCCTGCCCGAGATGCACGGTCGCAAGGTGCTCATCGTGGATGACTCCAGCACGGCCCGCAATCAGGTGCGTGAAACCTTGGGGCAGCTTGGCCTTGAGGTTATCGAGTGTCAGGATGGCTTGCAGGCCCTCACCCTGCTCAAGGGGTGGTGCGATGCGGGCAAGAAGGTGACCGACGAGATCCTGCTGATGATCACGGATGCGGAGATGCCGGAGATGGACGGCTATCGCCTGACCCACGAGGTGCGCAGCGATGCGCGCATGGCCGACCTCTTCATCACCCTCAACACCTCCCTGAGCGGCAACTTCAATGAAGCCATGGTCAAGAAGGTGGGGTGTGACCGCTTCATCTCCAAGTTTCAGCCCGACTTGCTGGTCGGAGTGGCGCAGGAGCGTCTGCGCCAGGTGCTGGAGCAGTAAATTTCGTGTGTCTTTGATAAAACAAACATCCCGCCCTGGCGGGATGTTTGTTTATGGGGAGGAAGTCGGTATGAAGGACGGGTTAGGCCTCAGCGCTCTAACAGAGGCTCGATGAAACGGGCCACCTTGTCGCGGATTTGCGGCTGGGCGGCTGGCGTCGGATGGATGCCATCGTTCATCATGAGTTCAGGGCGCAGCGCAATATCATCCATGAAGAAGGGGAGCAGCGGCAGTTTGTTGGCCTCGGCCAGTTCCGGGAAGATCTGCTCGAACTGGCGCAGATAGCGGGCACCATAGTTGCGCGGCAGCTGGATCTGGGTCAAGGCCACGCGCGTCTGGTTGGCCTTGGCCAGGGCAATCATGTCGGCCAGGTTCTTGCGGGTGATGGCCGGCGCGAAGCCGCGCAGGCCGTCATTGCCCCCCAGCTCGATCAGCAGCCAGTCCGGCTGGTGTTCTTTCAGCAGGGCGGGCAGGCGGGCCAGTCCCCCCTGGGTCGTTTCGCCGCTGATGCTGGCGTTGATCAAGGAGTGCACAGCCCCTTCATTTTGCCACTTCTGGTTGAGCAGGGCAGGCCAGCTCTGCTGAGCCTGCATCTGATAACCGGCACTCAGGCTGTCCCCCAGCACCAGCAGGGTCTGGGCCTGAACGGATGAAATCAGGAAACAGAGGGCAAACAGAATACGCGCCATAACATCAACTCCCTTCAGTGATTGGCATTAAAAAAGGACAAGGGCCTGCACAGGGTGCCGACACTCTATGGTGACGGTCACCAAGGCCCTGAATAAACAGGATACGCAGCATGAGTTCAACACCCATTATCGTCGTCAGGGGCCTGGGCAAATCGGTTCGCCTCGGCCAGGAAAGCCTCACCATCCTTGAAGGGATCGATCTGCAAGTCAATAGCGGTGAGACGGTGGCCCTGGTGGGGGCGTCTGGATCGGGCAAATCCACCCTGCTGGGGCTGCTGGCAGGCCTCGATCTGCCGAGCCAGGGGGAGATAGAGATCCTCGGCAAATCCCTCGGCGAGCTGGATGAGGAGGGGCGGGCGCGGCTGCGAGCCGAGCAGATCGGTTTCGTATTCCAATCCTTCCTGCTGCTGCCCACCATGACAGCCCTTGAAAACGTGATGCTGCCGGCCGAGCTGCGCGGCGAGCGGGAGTGTGAACAGAGGGCCCGCGAGCTGCTGGCGGCGGTGGGCTTGAGTGAACGGTTGCACCATCTGCCACCCCGCCTCTCCGGTGGCGAGCAGCAGAGGGTCGCCATCGCACGAGCCTTCATGACCCGGCCCAGCCTGCTACTGGCTGACGAGCCGACTGGCAACCTCGACAGCAAGACGGGCGAGAAGGTGATAGAGCTGTTGTTCGAGCTCAACCGCAAGCACGGCACGACCCTGGTGGTGGTGACCCACGACCACGAGCTGGCCCGGCGCTGCCAGCGCCAGATCGTGATGGCGGCCGGACGGTTGGAAGGGGCAGCCGAAGGAGTGGAGGCATGAGACGATCCGGGATGGCATGCCAGCCTGTTTGGCCAGTAAATGGAGGTCACGGGGAATGATGCAGTGGCGACTGGGATGGCGACTGCTTCGTCGGGAGGGATTCAACGGCGAGTTGCGCTGGTTTGTGCTGGCGCTGGCCCTGAGCGTGGCCTGCGTGCTGAGCGTGGCGCTGGTGGCCGATCGGCTTGATGCCGGCCTCAAGGCATCGGGCCGCGACTTTATCGGGGCGGATCGGGTGCTGCGCACCGCCACGGCCATGCCGGATGGCTGGTTGCAGCAGGCAAAAAATGACGGATTGGCGGTGCAGACCACGGTTAGCTTCAACAGCATGCTGTTTCATGGCGAGGCGCTGCAGCTCGCCTCCATTCGTGCGGTGCCGGACGGTTTTCCCTTCTACGGCAAGCTGGAGTTGACCCCGCAGCGTTCTCCCGCGCCTGGGGAGATCTGGCTGTCGGCCCGGGTGATGCAGCTGCTGGCGGCCAAGCCGGGGGACGAACTGGAGGTCGGCAATACGGTGCTGAAAGTGGCCGGGCTGCTTGGCGAGGAGCCGGATCAGGGCTTCAGCCCCTTCCTGCTGGCGCCCAGGGCTCTCATTCACAGTGCCGATATTGAGGCGACCGGCGCCCTGTTGCCCGGCTCGCGCCAGCAGTGGCGCTATCTGTTCCAGGGCTCGCGGGAGTCACTGGCCCGCTACGAGCGCTGGCTGGAGCCAAAGCTGCAGCCGGGCCAGAAGTGGATCAAGCCGGATGACGGCGAGTCCCGGGTGGGACGATCGCTCGCCAATGCGGAGCGTTTCTTCCGGCTGGCCTCCCTGAGCGGCGTGCTGCTGGGGGCGCTGGCCATGGGGATCGCCGTGCGCCACTTTGCCGAGCGCCAGACCAACATGGTGGCGCTGCTCAAGACCCTGGGGGCCTCCCGTGCCAGCCTATGGCAACTGATGAGCGTGCTGCTGCTCTCCCTGACCCTGATTGGCGCCCTGCTTGGCCTGCTGGCGGGCACTGTGATGCAGTGGTTCACCCTGCAGCTGTTGGGGGAGTTGCTGCCCCCGGATCTGCCGCCTCCCTCCTGGCGTCCTTTTGCTCTCGGGGTGGCGGTCGCCTTCTTCATCACCCTGTTGCTCGCCTTCGTACCCTTCCTGCGCCTGCTCAAGGTGCCGCCCCTGCGGGTATTGCGCCGCGAGCTGGAGGCGAGCGTTCCCCCCTGGCTGGCGTTGCCGGTAGGGTTGCTCGGCCTGTTTGCCCTGGTGTGGGGCTTTACCGCCGACGTGCGTCTGGCGTTCGGGCTGGTCGGGGGCATGGGATTGCTGATGGGGTTGCTGGCGCTGCTGGCCGCCGGCTTGCTGCGGCTGGGGGCTAGAGTAAACGGCCCTCACGCCCTGCGTCTGGCGCTGGCCCATCTCTCCCGCGAGCGCAGCAGCGGCCTGTTCCAGCTGGCGGGCTTTGCCCTGGCACTCATGCTGTTTGGCCTCTTGTGGGCGGCGCGCGTCGATCTGCTGGACGAATTCTCGGCCCGTCTGCCCGCCGATGCCCCCAACCGGTTTCTGGTCAATGTGGCGGAACATGAGCGCGAGGGGATCCTGGCCGATCTGGCGGCGGCGGGCGCGGTCACTTCGGACTTCTACCCCATGGTGCGCGGTCGCCTGACCCACATCGCCGGCGAGGCGGTGGGTGAGGGGGCCGCCAGCGGCCGCGAGGGGGTCGATCGGGAGCTCAATTTCACCACTACCAGCACCCTGCCGGTCGACAACCAGCTGGTGGCGGGGCGCTGGTTTGACGGGCCCGGGGAAGTGTCGGTGGACAGCGAGCTGGCCGGCAGGCTCGGCATCAAGCTGGGGGACATGCTCGGTTTCACTATTGACGGGCGCAGCTTCGGGGCTCGAGTGACCAGCCTTCGCAGCATCAAGTGGGACAACATGCGCCCCAATTTCTACATGATCTTCTCGGAGGATCTGCTCTCCTCCTTCTCCCGTACCTGGCTCGGCAGCTACCGGCTGCCCGCCGCCGGGCGCGCCGCCGAGGTGGAGATCATCCGCCGCCATCCCACGGTCAGCCTCATCGACGTAGATGACTTGATCGCCCGCCTGAGCCAGGTTTCCGAACAGGTGAGCCGGGCGCTGGCCCTGATGCTGGGGTTGGTGACGGTGGCGGCGCTGCTGGTGCTGCTGACCCAGACCCAGGCCAGCATGGCCCACCGGCGCCGCGAGCTGCTGCTGATGCGCACCCTGGGGGCCGGCAGCGCACTGCTCAAGAGGATGCTGCGTTGGGAGCTGGTGGCGAGCGGTGCTCTGGCGGGGCTGTGCGCCGCCATGGTGGTGGAGCTCTGCTCATTCGGTCTGCAGTGGTGGTGGTTCGAGGGGCAGTGGCAGTTCCATTGGGCCATCTGGCTGACCTTGCCTACCCTGGGGGCTGTGCTGGTGACGCTGGCCGGGCAGGGGATGCGCCGTCAGCTGCTGGCGGGTACCTTGAGCGATCGATTGCGCGGCTTGGGGCAGGGCTTGCTGTAAGCGGTGGTAGACCTATTTACAGCCAATAAAAACAACCCGGCCAATTGGCCGGGTTGTTTTTATTGGGATCGGGCGTGCTAGCGGGGAGATCTCAGCAGATTGGTGAGGGCCTGGGGGAGTTCAGGGTAAGTGAAGTGAAAACCGGCCTGCTGCAGGCGGGCGGGTAGCACGTGTTGTCCGGTCAGCAGCAGATCCGATGCCTCTCCCATCATCAGGCGCAGCAAGGCGGCGGGCACGAAAAAGAGGTGGGGGCGGTGAAGGGTGTGCGCCAGAGCCTGGCTGAACTCCCTGTTGCTGACCGGATGGGGAGCGGTGCCGTTGAAGATGCCGTCGCACTCGCCGTGCTCCAGCAAAAACAAGATGGCACGCACCAGATCCTGCACATGGATCCAGCTCATCACCTGGTTGCCGGCGCCCATGGGACCGCCGAGACCAAACCGGTAGGGGGGCAGCATTTTGGGCAGGGCGCCGCCATCGGTGCCAAGCACCAGCCCGATCCGCACGATGCAGACCCGGGTCAGGCGGCTGCGGGCCTCCTGAGCCAGGGTTTCCCACTGCTGGCAGAGCTGGTGGGTGAACTCGTCGTGGGGCGTCTGACACTGCTCATCCAGCGGCGCATCGTCTTGCCTGCCATACCAGCCGATGGCGGAGGCGTTGATCAGCACCTTGGGGGGCGTGGTTGAGAGCTTGATGAGATCCACCAGCTGTTCGGTCAGCAGCCAGCGGCTGTCGCAGAGCAGCTGCTTTCGCTGCTCGCTCCAGCGCCCGGCGGCGATGGGTTCCCCCGCCAGGTTGATGACCGCATCCACGTCATTGAGATCGTCGAGCCTGTCCAGGCTGTCGAGCACCTTGATGTCGTGACCCAGCAGGGTATAGGCGCGGCTGCCCTGGCGGCTCAATACCACCACCTCGTGGTTTACCTTGAGATGGGCCACTAGTCGACGGCCGATAAAGCCGGTGCCCCCCGTGATCAGAATCTTCATCGCTGCGCTCCCTAATTCGTTGTTTTCACTCTAATCAGCTCTTGGGCATTGAACAAGTGGCCGCAGGTTCATCATTGTCTGCCTGCTCTGTTACCGCCGCTGGATGCGGGCGAAAAAAAACCAGCGGATCACTCGCTGGTTTCAGGAACGTGCTCACCATCATGGCGGCGCTATCAGAGCATGCGGGTGAGGGCGCGGCAGAGGCGCTTGACCCCCTCTTCGATGGTTGCCTCATCCACGCAGGAGAAGCTCAGGCGCAGGGTGTTCTGGATCTCGGGGCGCACGTAGAAGGGGGCCCCGGGTACGAAGGCAACTTTCTCCTTGATCGCCTCGTCAAACAGCGCCATGGCGCTGACGCTCGGCGGCAGGGTCAGCCAGAGGAACATGCCCCCTTCCGGTCGGGTGTAGCTGACGCCGGGCGGGCAGTGACGGGCCAGGGCAGCCTCCATGGCGGCGCGCTGGCGGCCATAGACCTCCTTGATCTTTTCCAGATGGGCATCCAGCGAGTTGTCGCAGAGGAAGCGGTGTAGTACCTGCTGGCTGAAGGCGTTGCTGTGCAGATCGGTGGCCTGCTTGGCGATGGTGACCTTCTTGCGCAGCCAGTCCGGCACCAGCATCCAGCCGAGGCGGAAGGCCGGGACGACGGTCTTGGAGAAGGAGCCGAGCAGCACGGTATTGTTCGGCGCCAGCTTGGCGATAGGGGGCAGGTGCTCGCCCTCGAAGCGCAGCTCGCCGTAGGGGTCGTCTTCCACCATCAAGAGCTCGTGGCGCACCAGCCGCTCGGCCAACGCCTCGCGGTTGGCGCGGCTGTAGGAGACGCCGCTCGGGTTCTGGAAGTTGGGCACGCCGTAGAGCAGCTTGGCGTTGGAGCCGCTGGCCAGCAGCGCATCCAGCGCCGCCAGATCCAGCCCTTCTTCGCCGAGGGTGATGGGCTTGAAGGTGGGCTGATAGACGGAAAACGCCTGGATGGCGCCAAGATAGCCTGGCTCCTCGATGATGAGGTCCTGCTCCTCGTCGATCAGTACCTTGCCCAGCAGATCCAGCGCCTGCTGGGAGCCGCTGGTGATGAGGATGTTGTCCGGGTTGACCTGCATGCCGTGGCGGCTCAGATAGCGGTCGGCAATGTATTGGCGCAGCGGAGCGAAGCCCTCGGTGGCGGCATACTGCAGGGCGGCGGCACCCTGCTCGCGCAGCACGTCCTGGCAGGCTTGGTCGATGGCCTTGACCGGGAACAGATGTGGATTGGGCAGGCCGCCGGCGAAGGAGATGATCTCCGGGTTGGCGGCAACTTTAAGGATTTCGCGGATAAAGGAAGGCTCGACTTTTTCGAAGCGCTGGGCAAAAAACGGCTGCATAGGACTCTCTCTGGCATGATGAGCGGTCACTCCATTCGACCGCCAAGTTATCCGGTTGTATCAGATTTAAAAAATGAGGCAATGGCTGTAACAATATTCGCCAAAAAAGAGCCGGTTTGGCGCCGTGGCGGCGGCCACTGCCCATGACTGTGAGATCCGCGGGCGTGGATGGAAGATTTGTTGTGCGAAACACTTGCGCCCAGTGGCTATCTTGGGATAATTCGCTCCCCTGTTTTCGCCAGGCGATGAAATAACGAGCGTCGAGCCGTCCTTGCGCTGAGCGGATCCAAGACGTATTACCCGGATTGATGAAATAACGAGACAATTATGCCTGTGACCCAAGATGTATTTAACGAAGACGGCAAGTTCATGCGCAAGATCCGCAGCTTTGTCCGTCGCGAAGGCCGCCTGACCAAAGGGCAGGAGAAGGCCCTGGAAGAACTCTGGCCGGTCATGGGTATCGATTTCGCGCCAGAGCCGCTCGATCTGGTCGCCCTGTTTGGCCGCGAAGCACCGGTAGTGCTGGAGATCGGTTTCGGCATGGGCGCCTCCCTGGTCGAGATGGCCAAGAACGCCCCCGAGAAAAACTTCATCGGTATCGAGGTACACACCCCGGGTGTAGGTGCCTGCCTGGGTACCGCCCAGGAAGCGGGCGTCACCAATCTCAAGGTCATTTGCCACGACGCGGTCGAGGTGCTGGAGCACATGATCCCGAACGGCTCTCTCGCCTGCCTGCAGCTCTTCTTCCCTGACCCCTGGCACAAGAGCCGCCACCACAAGCGCCGCATCGTGCAGCCGGCGTTCGCCCAGGCCATTCGTCAGAAGCTGGCCATCGGTGGCGTCTTCCACATGGCCACCGACTGGGAAAACTATGCCGAGCACATGCTGGAGGTGATGAGCGCCGCCGAGGGGTACGAAAACACCTCTGCCACCGGCAACTGGGTGCCGCGCCCCGACTGGCGTCCGCTGACCAAATTCGAACAACGGGGCCATCGTCTTGGTCACGGGGTTTGGGATCTGATTTTCAAACGTGTCAACTAACTAAGGAGCTATCATGGCCAATCGTAGCCGCCGCCTGCGTAAGAAACTGCGCGTCGATGAATTCCAGGAAATGGGGTTCGACATCGGTTTCAACTTCCCGGTCGGCACTGCCGAAGAGACCATCGATGCGGTAGTCGATGCGATGATCGATGAAGTAATTGAACCTCGCAAACTGGCCTTCGCCGGTTCCGGCCACCTGGCCTGGGAAGGGATGATCTGCACCCAGCAGCTCGGCAAGTGCACCGAAGAAGATCGCGCCGCCGTCAAAGCCTGGCTGGAAGCCAAGGGGATGGAAGCCGTGGTGGTCAGCGAGCTGTTTGACCTCTGGTACGGTGAACCGGCCTAATCATCTCTTGCCCATGGTGGGCAGATAGACAAATCCCGCCGCTGGCGGGATTTTTGTCAGTGGACCCGGGTTCTTCGCAGCCGTTTTAGTCATGGAATCGCTTATGGTGTTGTCATCCGAATTACTGGCCAGCATTCTGGAAGAGGTGCGCCCGCTGCTGGGGCAAGGCAAGGTGGCCGACTACATTCCCGCCCTGGCCCAGGTGCCCGCCGATCGGCTTGGCATGGCGGTCTGTACCGTGGAGGGAGAGCTGTTCACCGCAGGTGATGCCTTCGAGCCCTTCTCCATCCAGAGTATCTCCAAGGCCCTGAGCCTTACGCTGGCCCTCACCCTCTATCAGGAGGAGGAGATCTGGGCCCGGGTGGGCAAGGAGCCGTCCGGCCAGCCATTCAACTCTCTGGTCCAGCTGGAATTCGAACAGGGTATTCCCCGCAACCCCTTCATCAATGCCGGCGCTCTGGTGGTGAGCGATCTGCTGGAGACCCGCCTGACCGCCCCGCGCCAGCGTACTCTGGAGCTGGCCCGCCGTCTTTCCGGCAACCCGGCCATCATGGCGGATCAGATAGTGGCTCGCTCCGAATACCAGCACTCCGCCCGCAACGCCGCCATCGCCTACCTGATGAAGGCTTATGGCAACTTCGAAAATGAAGTGGACAAGGTGCTGCAAAGCTACTTCAATGCCTGCGCGATCCGTATGAGTTGCGTCGATCTGGCGCGGGCCTTCATCTATCTGGCCAACCGGGGTGTGCCGCTCGGTGAGACGACGCCGCTGCTGCCGGCCCGTACCACCAAGCAGGTCAATGCTCTGCTCGCCACCTGCGGCCTCTATGACGAGGCCGGTGATTTTGCCTATCGGGTGGGGATGCCGGGCAAATCCGGGGTCGGCGGCGGCATCATCGCCCTCATCCCGGGTGAGTTGTGCGTCTGTGTCTGGTCGCCCGAGCTCAACAAGGCCGGCAATTCGCTGGCGGGCACGGCGGCGCTGGAGTTGCTGGCCGAGCGCCTGGGCCGCTCCATTTTTTAACCTTGTTCAATGAATCGAGAGATCATCATGAAACGATATCTTCGCTCTCTGCAGGCCGCACTGGCGACCTTGCTGCTCTGGTGTGCCTGGCCCGTCCTCGCCGCCGAATTGCCGTCGCTCACCCTGACCGATGCCAAGGCCAAGCAGGCGGTCATCCTGGATACCCGTGCCAGCTACTTCTATCAGGGGTGGCCAATGGAGGGCGAGCAGCAGGGTGGCCATGTGGCCGGGGCCGAACTCCTCTCCGCTGACTGGAAATACAGCGATGAAGAGTGGCCCAAGGCGCTTGCCGCCAAGGGGCTGAAAGCCGATCGTCCGGTCGTTCTCTATGGTGCGCCGCGCGAGGTGGCTGAGGTGGCCCGCCTGCTGCGCCAGCAGGGCATCAAGCAGCTGTTCGAGCTGCAGGATTGGCAGAGTGCCCCGCGCGAGCATCTGGTTCGCTGGCAGCAGCTGGTCTATCCGCAGTGGCTGGCCGATCTGCAGGCCGGCAAGCCGGTAGTTGCCGCGCCGAAAGGGGAGTGGAAGTTGGTCGAGGTGGATTGGGGGGCACCCAAAGCCTACCTCATCAGCCACATTCCGGGGGCGGGGTACATCGACACCAACCGCCTGGAGGAGGAGCCGCTGTGGAACAAGGTCTCTGACGAGGCGCTCAAGAAGCTGCTGCTGGAAAATGGCATCCGTCACGATACCACCGTCATCCTCTATGGTCGCAACACCATGGCGGCGGCCCGGGCGGCCCACCTGATGATGTATGCCGGAGTGGAAGATGTGCGGCTGCTGGACGGTGGCCTGGAGGCCTGGTTTGGCCAGCATCTGCGCACTGAAACCGGCCTGCCCAACACCTTTGCACCGGTCAAAGAGTTCGGGGCCACCATTCCTGTGCATCCCGAGTACCTCACCACCCTGGCCCAGGCCAAGGAGCTGCTCAAACAGCCCGATGGCGCCCTGGTCAGTGTTCGTACCTGGGACGAGTTTGTCGGCAACACTTCGGGTTACAGCTACATCAAGCCGAAAGGGGACATCCCGGGTGCCAAGTGGGGGCGTGGTGGCGTGGATGCCAACAGCATGAGCGACTTCCACAACCCGGACGGCACCATGAAACCGGCCGGCGAGATCCTCGCCATGTGGGATGAGTGGAACATAGAGCCGACCCAGCAGGCCGCCTTCTATTGCGGTACTGGCTGGCGCGCTTCCGAGGCCTTCTTCTACGCCTGGCTGATGGACTGGAAGCGGATCAGCGTCTATGACGGTGGCTGGTACGAGTGGAGCATGGATCCCAGGAATCCCACGGTGACCGGTGAGCGTCAGCCCGCCAAGTAATTGATAATCTTGAAAAGGCCGGACATCTGTCCGGCTTTTTTTATCCCGGTTCGTGTCAGCGGCCACGGAACACTACACTTTTTGCGAAGAGATATCAGATCGACGTGAGGAGTGACTGATGAAACGGATATGGATAAGTCTGCTGGTGGCAGGGATGTTGGGGCAGGGTGCCATGGCCGCAGAGCGGGCCCGCTATCTGGTGCAGATCAAACCGGGTGCCAGCGACTCCGTGCTGGCCCAGAGTCAGGGGATGGGGGGCGAGCTGGCACTGGCGCTGAAGGAGCAAAATGCCCTGGCACTCTGGTTGCCGTCGACGGCAGTCACAGCCTTGGCGCGTAATCCCAACGTACTCTGGGTTGAACCGGATGCCAAACGTTATGCCAGTGCCGAAACGCTGCCTTACGGCATTCCCATGGTCCAGGCGCCGGAGCTGAGTGATGCGGCGGCCGGGGAGGTGCTGGTATGCATCATCGACTCGGGTTACAGCGGCAATCATCCCGACTTGCCGCATGGGGCTCAGGTACAGGGCAGTAACAATGCCGGTACCGGCAGCTGGAGCAGCGACGAAAATGGCCACGGTACCCATGTGGCGGGCACCATAGCCGCAGTGAGTGGCAACGACATGGGCGTGGTCGGGGTGCTGCCAAACCAGAGCGTGCCGCTGCACATCATCAAGGTGTTTGGCGCCAATGGCTGGGCCTATACCTCCAACCTGGTGGGGGCGCTTAACGCTTGCCAGCAGGCAATGTCCAGCCGTGGTTTTACCCGCATGGTCATCAATATGAGTCTGGGGGGGAGTGTACCCAGCAAGACCGAAGAGCGAGCCTTCAACCAGGCCTACAGCCAGAATGTGCTGAGCGTGGCGGCGGCAGGCAATGCCGGCAATACCAGCAAGTCCTATCCTGCCTCCTACAGCAGTGTGGTGAGCGTGGCAGCCATCGATGCCAACAAGCAGCTTGCCTATTTCTCCCAACGCAACGATCAGGTGGAGCTGGCGGCACCCGGCGTCTCGGTGATGTCGACCGTGCCGGGCGGTTACGCCTACTACAGTGGCACTTCGATGGCGACCCCCCACGTGGTCGGGGTAGCCGCTCTGGTTTGGTCGCAGCGGCTGGAGTGCAGCAACGATCAATTGCGCCAGACCTTGCGCCTCAGCTCTCAGGATCTGGGCGCGGCCGGACGGGACAACAGCTATGGCTACGGCCTGGTGCAGGCCAAGGCGGCGGCGGATCGGCTGGCGCTTGGGTGTGACGGCAGCACTAGCAGCACGGGCGGCGGCAAGCAAGGTGGACGCAAGTAGCTGATAGTTGGCGAAAATCCCTTCAGGCTTGGCGATTCTGGACTAGGCTTCAAACACCGCCCTCGGTGTTGAGGGAGAACACAGGGAGATGAGACTGGTGATGAAGCAACTGATGATTATCCTGGTATGTGCATTCGGGTTGGTGGCGTGCAGTTCCCAATACATCATGAGTACCAAAGACGGGAAAATGATCACCACCGACAGTAAGCCCAGGCTGGACGAGAGCACCGGCATGTATCGTTATTACGATGAAGAAGGGCGTGAGGTGATGATCAAGAAGGATGACGTCACCCAGATCATGGAGCGCTGATTGCCATCAGTGGTCACAGGGGCTGCCCATGGGCAGCCCCTGTCATTTTCGGGCCTCTCTCCCGAAATGATTAATTCGCTCACACTTTGTTATTAGTGGATGATTTTTCAGCAAGATTTATTAATCGGGTACAGCTGCCGTTATGGTTTCGCCGCTATCATGACGCTCCGTTTTATTGGAGGTGTTATGTCCCTGATGTCTGTCCTTAAATCACGTCTTTCCGTCCGAGCCCTGCTGGGGGGCGCCTTGCTGGCCGTTGCATCGAGCAGCTACGCAGGCGATGACCAATTTACCCTGGGACGGACCATACTGCTGGGGGCCGGGGAGCATGGCGCAACCATCCCTTTGGTGATCTGCCGTCAGACCAAATATATCAAGGTGAAGGCCGAGCGGGATTTGACCCTGGAGCGTGTGGTGGTGACCTATGGTGGTGATCGCACCAAAACCATCTATTTTGATCGGGAAATGCGTGGCGAGAAAGAAACGGAGTGGCGCTCGCTGGGTTCACGTCGCTGCGTGAAGAAAATTGAAGTCTATGGTAATTCAGAGCGTAGCAAGGCTGGCGTTAAAGTATTTGGTCGCAAGTAAACGAATACTGCCTGGATATTAATTTTCTTGTTCCGTGAATATGGCGAGCCGGGTGGCTCGCCATTTTTTTATTATTTTTTCGGACGGAAGGGTTTGATGACGGTTTCATCGCATTCGAGATAAGGTCCTTCCATCAGATCGATACAGTAGGGGATGGCGGGGAAGACGGCGTCCAGGCACTCACGGATGGACTTTGGCTTGCCCGGCAAGTTGACGATCAGGGTGTCATCCCGCAAGCCGGCGGTCTGGCGGGAGAGAATGGCGGTTGGCACAAACTTGAGAGATTCGGCCCGCATCAGCTCGCCAAAGCCGGGCATCATGCGATCGCATACCGCTTCGGTGGCTTCCGGGGTGACATCTCGCTTGGCCGGGCCGGTACCGCCGGTGGTGACCACAAGGCAGCACTCCTCTTCATCCGCCAGGCGGATCAGGGTTGCCTCGATCTGATCCTGCTCATCCGGGATCACCTGGTAAACAGGCTCCCACTCCGAAGTCAGGTAGGCGTTTAGGGTGTCGATGATGGCCTTGCCGGAGAGGTCTTCATAGATGCCGGCACTGGCACGATCGCTGACAGTAACGATACCGATTTTTGCCTTGCTCATGGTCTGCTCTTGGTTGCGCTGAATAAGTGGAAAATAAAATAGCATAATCAGCAAGATAAGTTAAACGATGGTAGCTTGGGCAGCGATGCTTGATTGAAATATAAGTGTCGAATGAAGCAAAAATAATGAGTCTGGTTCGTTTGGTCGCAATAAAAGAGGAGCGGGATAATACAAAATTGTATAAGTGGAACCGAGTTCAGGATTGAATTAATAATTTATTGAAATGTATCGATAATTACAGGCTTTGCTGTCAGTTTGAGTCTTATTGTTTCTGGCAAGGCGCACTTTTGGGAGTGAACCCGGGATTGTTCAGGCGTATATAAAAACGAGAGAGGCCGATGATGAGCCGTCGTCTTTTCTCAGTCCATATTGCGGTGCATGATGGAGGGCATCTTTATGGAATTGCCTGATTTCGATACCCTGAAAGAGCTTGCCGCCACTGAGCCGGCCCAACTCGAGACGATACTGCAGCAACAGATAGATGAGTTGATGGCCCGGGCGGGGCCTGAGCAGCAGCGTCGTCTGTTGGGCCTGCAGTTCCAGATTGATGGCCAGCGCCGTCTGGCAAAAAACAATCTCGACAGTTGCATCCGGATTGCCAATATGATGAAAGACTCCTTTTATTTGATGCAAACCGAAATGATGCAATTCAAGGAGGAGGAGCTGCCAGATGAAAACGATAGCAGCAGCAAAATAGTCCGGCTGGCAGATTATCAACATCTTAAATAATCTTCTGTAGTTTATTTTTACCTGATTAAATCCAGCAAGCCTGACAGGAATATAGTCGGAGAGGGGATTCTGTTGTTATTTATAAGATGACTTGTAATGAAGTTGTGATTGCCTTGGCGTTATTTAATAAATAATGACGATATGTCACTGATAGCAGTAGATGAATAGCGGCAAGAAGTAAGCTAGTATGACCAAAGTTTTAATTGCTACGACTCGAAGGGATTATGAGAAGTATCACGCCAAGGCGGGTGTTGTCGCGGGAGCAGCAGACCGAGATCACCCGCATTATCGTCAAGGTGGGGCAAATGCTGGCCCAGTTTGGCGCAGAAAGCCGCATCATAGAGCAGACCACGGTTCGGTTGGGGTTGGCGCTGGGGCTGGAGAGCGTCGAGATGGCCATCTCCTCCAGCGCTATCGTGCTTACCAGCCTCTATCAGGGAGGATGCGTCACCACCACCCGCAGAGTACGGGAGCATGGCATCAATATGCAGGTGGTGTGCGAAATCCAGCGTATCTGCATCATGGCGGAAAAAGAATTGATTGGTGCCCGAGAAGTGCGCCAACGGCTCGAGGCCATAGTGCCGTTTCACTACCATCCCTGGTTGGTGGTGCCCATGGTCGGGCTATCCTGCGGCGCGTTCAGCCTGCTGTTTGGCGGTGACTGGCCCATCTTCCTGGTCACCTGTTTCTCCTCCGCCGTGGCGATGCGGGTGCGCCAGCTGATGGCTCGCCATCACCACAGCCCCTTGATCAACTTTGCTGTGACCGGCTTTATCGCGACCCTGCTCTCCTCCAGCGCCACCTTCTTCCATTGGGGTGAGCAACCCTATCTGGCCATGGCGGCCAGCGTGTTGCTGCTGGTGCCGGGCTTCCCGCTCATCAATGCGGTCTCCGATATGGTGAAGGGCTACTTCAATATGGGGCTGGCCCGCTGGGGCACAGCGACCCTGCTGACCATCAGCGCAGCCATCGGTATTATCCTGGCGATGACGGTGACGGGCATCTGGGGGTGGAAGGTATGATGGTTGTTGACTCTGAGTTGGCACATGAGGATCTGGCCATCAGCGCAGGAAGCCATATCGGCATCATTCTGACCATCTCGGTGACCGGAATCAGGGGGGGGAAAGTATGATGGATCTGCTCTGGCTGCTGGCCAAGGATGCCTTCTGGTCGGCCATACCGGCGGTGGGTTTTGCCATGATCTTCAACGTGCCGCCGCGCATGCTCAAATATTGCGCCATGGGCGGGGCGCTGGCCCACAGCCTGCGTACCCTGCTCATCCATTACGGCATGACCATCGAATGGGCTACCCTGGCGGCGGCGACCACGGTCGGGTTTGTCTGCGTCTACTGGTCACGCCGCCTGCTGGCGCCCCGCCCCGTATTCAGCGTCGCTTCCATCATTCCAATGATCCCGGGCAGCTATGCGTTCAAGACCATGATTGCGGTGGTTGAGCTCAATATCTCGGGGGTGAGCATGGAGCTTATCCAGAGCGCGGTGGAGAACGGGTTAAAGTCTATCTTTATCGTAGGGGCCCTAAGTTTTGGGTTGGCGATCCCCTCTCTGGTCGTATATCGTAACCGGCCCATAATTTAGATGGTTTTGTGAGAGGCTGACACCATGAAGATTTCCATGATCGCCGCCATGGCCCAGGATCGGGTGATCGGCAAGGACAACCAGATGCCCTGGCATCTGCCGGCCGATCTGGCCCACTTCAAGCGGGTCACGCTCGGCAAGCCGGTACTGATGGGGCGCAAGACCTTCGAGTCCATTGGTCGCCCCTTGCCCGGGCGTCGCAATTTGATTATTAGCCGCAACGCCGCCTATGCAGCCCCTGAAGGAACCGAGGTGTTTCCATCCATCGAGGCCGTGTTGGCAACGCTGGCAGAGGTGGGGGAAGTGGACGAGTTGATGGTGATCGGCGGTGGTCACCTCTATGGCCAGCTGCTGGCCAAGGCCGATTGCCTCTATCTGACCCGCATCGAGCTGGCGGTGGAGGGGAACACCCGCTTTCCTGCGTTTGATGACGGCCAGTGGCAGCTTGTTGAAAGCGAAGCCCATCCCGCCGACGAGAAAAACCCGCATCCCTATCGTTTCGAGACCTGGCAGCGCTGCTGCTGAACCTCATTGCATCATCGTTGAAGCCAAAAAGCCCCTGGTGCCGCACAAGGGGCTTTTTCTTGCAATGAAGCTTCTGCCTGGCAGACAAGATCTCTGCCATGGCTGCACCAAAGCGCGCTACTTCATTCGCTCCTTTTTTGGCTTTATATCGTTAGGGTTGTAATAATTTTTACAGCTTTGATGACTGTTCGGGAGCATGTCCCGGCGCCACCCCCGAAAAGCCTGATCTTTCTCCCGCTCTTCCTGACTGGTCAAAACGCAACAATGATGAGTTACCTGACCACATAATTCATGCTGGCATGGTCCATGCTTTTTTGACGCTCAAGCTTTCCTGTTTTTCATCCCGGCGATGGCGTCGCCAACCTTGTTAATACGGGTGATTCTGAACCTGCTGACGACTCCCATTTTCTTGCCAGCGTTCCCTCTGTCACTGACTGTTCAATAAAAATATCAATTATTTAAATGGCGAAGCATTTTTCATCCTGTCATCTGAATAATGTTCAACTTAATGTATTTTTGTTGTTCAAATAAACCCTTTTTAATCAATAAATTGGCTGATTCCGTTCTTTTCTAGTGGCATGTAAACCTTTTTTTCTAGATGCAGATTGCTTAGTGTTAAAAGTAATTGGCTCACGTTCGGCAGGCAAATTGTCAAGATGTCGACCATGAAAAAAGGACAGTATGACAGTCAAAATCGAAGTCAAATCACTCTATAAAATCTTCGGAGAACAGCCGGAAAAGGCGTTCAAATTGCTGGCGAAAGGGCACGATCGCGCCAGCATTCTAAAAAAGACCGGACAGACCCTGGGTGTGCAGGGGGTCGATCTGGCCATCCACGAGGGGGAGATCTTCGTCGTGATGGGCTTGTCCGGCTCGGGTAAATCTACTCTGGTGCGGCTCTTCAACCGGCTGATCGAGCCGACCCGTGGTCAGGTACTGATCGATGGTGAGGACATTGCCGCCATCTCGGACAGAGAACTGCGTCAAGTGCGGCGCAAGAAGATCAGCATGGTGTTTCAGTCTTTTGCTCTTATGCCTCATCTGACCGTGCTGGAAAATACCGCCTTTGGCCTGGAGCTGGCTGGCGTGCCGCTTCTCGAGCGCCAGCAAAGTGCCCGTCAAGCTCTCGATCAGGTGGGGCTGGGGCCCTGGATGAATGCCTTCCCCGACGCCCTCTCCGGTGGCATGAAGCAGCGGGTTGGCCTGGCCCGAGCGCTGGCCAATGACCCCGACATTCTGTTGATGGATGAGGCCTTCTCCGCGCTGGATCCGCTGATCCGCACCGAGATGCAGGATGAGTTGCTCAAGCTGCAGGCCAGCCATCAACGCACCATCGTCTTCATCTCTCACGATCTGGACGAGGCGATGCGCATCGGTGATCGCATCGCCATCATGCAGGATGGGCAGGTGATCCAGGTCGGGACGCCCGACGAGATCCTGAGTCAGCCTGCCAACGACTATGTGCGTGCCTTCTTTCGCGGTGTGGATCTGGCCAACGTGTTCAGTGCTCGCGATATCGTCAGCCGCAAGCAGATGCCGCTTATCAAGAAGCACACCACGGACGGGCCGGCCAACGCCCTGCGCCAACTCAAGCAGCAGGATCGTGAGTTTGGTTATGTGGTTGATCGTGCTCGTCGTTTCGTGGGCGTTGTCTCTCTCGCATCGCTGGCGCGCACTGTGGATAGCAAGGGCAGTCTGGAACAGGCCTTGCTGGATGAGGTGACACCGCTATTGGCCGATACCCCGCTGCATGAGCTGATCAGCCAGGTAGCGGCGGCTCCCTGCCAGGTGCCGGTTATTGAGGAGGATGGTACTTACCTGGGCCTCATTTCGAAGGCGAATCTACTCAACACCCTGGACAGGAGTACCCCGGCATGAAGCAGTTACTCTCCCTCTGCCTGGCACTCCTGTTGCTGGCAAGCTACCCCGCATGGGCTGAAGAGGCGACGGCCAATCATCAAGATGATGCGGTCAGCAGTGAGACTACGGACGCGGCCGAGGATCCCTGGGGCAGTTCAACCGAGACGGCGGTGGCCAGCAATGACTGGCAGGCCGAGCTTGCTGCGAAAGCGGAAGAGCCGGCTTTCGACCCCCTGGATCCTTTCCAGCATGCCTGGGTGCCACTCGATAGCTGGGTCGAACAGGGTATTGACGTGCTGGTGAGCAACTTCAGACCCCTGTTCCAGATCATACGTGCACCCGTCGAAGTGACACTCAATGCGCTGACCAGTGCGCTGCAGAGCATTCCTTCTTCCATCATGGTGGTGCTATTGACCCTGGTTGCCTGGCAACTGGTCAGTGGGCGGATGGCGTTGGGGACGTTGGTCTCGCTGATCGGCATAGGTCTTATCGGTGCCTGGGCTGATGCCATGGTGACCTTGTCGCTGGTGCTGACTTCACTCTTCTTCTGCATCCTGATTGGCTTGCCGGCCGGTATTCTGCTGGCCCGTAGCGAGAAAGCGACCACCTGGACCCGGCCGTTGCTGGATGCCATGCAGACGACCCCGGCCTTTGTCTATCTCATCCCCATCGTCATGTTGTTTGGTATAGGGAATGTGCCCGGGGTGGTGGTGACCATCATCTTTGCATTGCCGCCCATGATCAGACTGACCATCCTCGGCATTCGTCAGGTACCGGAGGATCTCATCGAGGCCGGGAATTCATTTGGTGCCAGCCCCTCCCAGCTGCTGTTCAAGGTGCAGCTGCCGCTCGCCATGCCCACCATCATGGCCGGGGTCAATCAGTCGCTGATGCTTTCCCTCTCCATGGTGGTGATCGCCTCCATGATAGCCGTGGGTGGGCTTGGCCAGATGGTATTGCGCGGTATCGGACGTCTCGACATGGGGATGGCCTCGGTAGGGGGGCTTGGCATTGTGTTGCTGGCCATAGTGCTGGATCGCATGACCCAGGCGATGGGCCACTCCAAATCAGGGCATGTCGGCCGCTGGTATCGGCGTGGTCCCATTGCCCTGTTGCTCGCCCCGTTCGAACATCGCCACAAGACTCACACCAAAGGAGGACAAGTATGAAAGCCATTACCCAAGGAATGACGCTGGGTTGCCTGCTGCTGAGCACGGCCGCCATGGCCGGTGTAACGGTTCAACCCATCCAGAGTACGTTGCCGGAGGAAGCCTTTCAGACTCTGCTGGTGAGCAAGCTGCTGGGTGAGCTGGGTTATGATGTCAAACCAGCCAAAGAGGCGGACTACAACGTAGGATATGCCTCGGTCGCCAGTGGCGATGCCACTTTTCTCGCTTTCAACTGGGATCCGCTCCATAAGGACAAGTATGAAAAGGCCGGGGGCGATACCAGGTTCTACCGCAAGGGTATCTATGTGACCGGGGCGGCCCAGGGTTATCTCATCGACAAGGCCACTGCCGACAAATACGGCATCACCAACATAGCCCAGTTGAAGGATCCCAAGCTGGCTGCCCTGTTTGACAGCGATGGCGATGGCAAGGCTGATCTGGCCGGCTGCAATCCGGGTTGGGGCTGCGAGATGGTGATCAATCATCAGCTCAAGACATACGGTCTGGCGCAGACAGTGACGCATCAACAGGGCAATTATGCGGCCATCATTGCCGACACCATTACCCGCTTCAAGGAACAAAAACCCGTGCTCTACTACACCTGGACCCCGTACTGGGTGAGTGGTGAGCTGGTGCCCGGCAAGGATGTGGTATGGCTGGAAGTGCCTTATACCGCCTTGCCAGAGGGACGTGAGGGGGATACCCAATTGGCGAATGGCAAAAACTATGGCTTTGAAATGAATACCATGCACATAGTGGCCAACAAGGGGTTTGCCGAGGCCAACCCCTCTGCCGCCAAGCTGTTTGCCGAGATGAAGCTGCCCATCAATGACATCAACGTACAAAATGGGCTGATGAAGCAGGGTCAGAACAAGCCGGCGGATATCGAGCGTCACGCAGATGCCTGGCTCAAGGGGCACAAGGATTTGGTCAACGACTGGCTGACTCGGGCTCGCGCCGCGAAGTAAGCGGGGGCTGGGAACAAGAAAATGCAGCCATACCGCTCAGGTATCCAAGTTCTTTGAGTGTCACTTATAAAAGCGCCCGGCAGTTGCCGGGCGCTTTTTGTGGTCGGAATGGTGCGTTGCCGGACGGGATCAGATGCCTGAACCGTCGCTCTCGCCGCTCTCCTCGTGCAGGCCGCATTCACGCTTGAGGCCGAAGAAGCGGGTCTGCTCCTCGCTCATGCCAGGCTCCCACTTGGTGGTGGTGTGCACGTCGCCGACCGAGAGGTAACCTTGCTCCCACAGGGGGTGGTAGGGGAGGTCAAACTCCTTGAAGTAGTAGAAGACGTCCTTGTTGCTCCAGTCGATCACCGGCAGGAACTTGAAGCGGCCGCGTTGGATGGCCAGCACCGGCAGCTTGCCCCGGCTGCCGGACTGCTCACGGCGCAAACCCGAAAACCAGGTGCGGGCACCCAGCTCGTTCAGGGCGCGGTCCATGGGCTCCACCTTGTTGAGCTGGTTGTAGCGGGTGATCCCCTCCACCCCCTGCTCCCACAGGAGGCCGAAGCGGGCCTCCTGCCAGGCCGGACTGAGCGCGGCCCGGTAGATCTTGAGGTTGAGGGCGAGACGCTCGGTCAGCTCGTCGATGAAACGGTAGGTCTCGGGGAAGAGATAACCGGTATCGGTCAGCACCACCGGCACGTCGGCCCGCTCGCGGCTCACCAGGTGCAGCATGAGCGCCGCCTGGATGCCGAAGCTCGACGACAGCACGTGCTCCCCCGGCAGGTTGGTCAGGGCCCAGCGTACCCGCTCGGGGGCGCTCATGGTATCCAGCTCCCGGTTGAGGGGAGCCAGCACCTCGACCTGCTCCTCCCGGCTCAAGGCCAGCAGGGCGTCGAGGTCGAGCCGGCCGTCGGCGGTGCGCGCCAGCCGGGCTGTATCAGTCTGTTCAGGCTGCATAGAAGTCCCTCGCGGAGTCGATGACCGGGGCTATGATCCCGGCGCGAATGACGAAATCACCGAAGCACTCGCCTGGGTTGCGATCCTTGGCCCAGCGGCCGATCAGGGCGTCCAGCTCGGCCAGGATCTGCGGCTCCGTGATGTTCTCCAGGTGCAGGCGCGGGATGCGGGTCCCCTCCAGGTTGCCACCCAGGTGCAGGTTGTAGCGACCCGGCGCCTTGCCCACCAGACCCACCTCCGCCAGCATGGCGCGGCCGCAGCCGTTGGGGCAGCCGGTGACCCGGAAGATGATGGCGTCATCGGCGAGATCGTGTTTGGCCAGCAGCCCCTCGATGTCGGTGACAAACTCCGGCAGCATACGCTCGGCCTCGGCCATCGCCAGCGGGCAGGTGGGCAGGGCCACGCAGGCCATGGACTGTTTTCGCTGCTCGCTCACGCCATCATCCAGCAGACCGTACTGGCGCGCCAGCGCCTCAATGCGGGCCTTATCGCCGGCCGGGACGCCCGCGATGATGAGGTTCTGGTTGGCGGTGAGGCGAAAATCCCCCTGATGCACCTTGGCGATCTCCAGCATGCCGGTTTTGAGGGGCTTGCCCGGGAAGTCCAGCAGGCGGCCGTTCTCGATAAACAGGGTCAGGTGGTGCTTGCCGTCGATCCCCTCTACCCAGCCGAAGCGATCGCCACGGCTGGTAAATTCGTAGGGGCGAACCGGCCCGAACTGGATGCCGGCACGGCTCTCCACCTCGGCCTTGAAGGCCTCGACCCCCACCCGTTCAAGGGTGTACTTGGTCTTGGCGTTCTTGCGGTTGACCCGGTTGCCCCAGTCGCGCTGGGTGCTGACCACGGCGGCCGCCACCTCCAGCACGTGGGAGAGCGGGATGAAGCCGAAATCGCTCGCCTTGCGCGGGTAGGTACTGGTGTCGCCGTGGGTCATGGCCAGACCGCCACCGACCAGCACGTTGAAGCCCACCAGCTTGCCGTGATCACTAATGGCCACGAAGTTCAGATCGTTGGCGTGGATGTCCACGTCGTTGTGGGGTGGGATCACCACGGTCGTCTTGAATTTGCGCGGCAGGTAGTTGGAGCCCAGGATCGGCTCCTCGTCACCCCCCAGCTTCTCGCCATCCAGCCAGATCTCCACGTAGGCGCGGGTCTTGGGCAGCAGGTGCTCGGAGATCTTCTTGGCCCACTCGTAGGCCTCCTGGTGCAACTCGGACTCCACCGGGTTGCTGGTGCAGAGCACGTTGCGGTTCACGTCACCGGCAGTGGCGATGGAGTCGATGCCGGTGCTGTTCAGTGTCTGGTGCATCAGCTTGATGTCGCGCTTGAGCACCCCGTGGAACTGGAAGGTCTGGCGGGTGGTCAGGCGGATGCTGCCATACAGGCTGTGCTCTTCGGCGAACTTGTCGATCACCTGCCACTGGGCCGGTGTGATGATGCCGCCGGGCAGGCGGGCGCGCAGCATAACGTTGTGCAGGGGCTCCAGCTTCTGGGCGGCACGCTCCGGGCGGATGTCGCGGTCATCCTGCTGATACATGCCGTGGAAGCGGATCAGCTGGAAGTTGTCGCCGTTGAAGCCGCCGGTGAGGGGATCCTGCAGATCCTGCGCTATGGTGCCGCGCAGGAAGTTGCTCTCGCGCTTGAGGCGCTCGTTGTCGGCCAGCGGTCCTTCCACCGGTCCTGCTTTTTGGTGAGAGAGAGGTTGTTTGCTCATCAATAGACATCCCTTTGATAACGTTTGGCACGACGCAATTCGCTCAGATACTCTTCTGCTTCCTCACGGCTCTTGTGGCCGTGTTCGGCAATCACTTCCAGCAGGGCTTCCTGCACATCTTTCGCCATGTGGTTGGCGTCGCCGCACACATAGAAGTGAGCGCCGGCTTCCAGCCACTGGTAGAGCTCGAGCCCTGCCTCTCGCAGGCGGTCCTGCACATAAATCTTGTTGGCCTGATCCCGGCTGAAGGCCAGGGAGATCTTCGACAGCAGGCCCGACTTCACATAACGCTGCCACTCCACCTGATAGAGGAAGTCCTGGGTAAAGTGCGGATTGCCGAAGAAGAGCCAGTTCTTGCCCTCCGCCCCTTGCGCTTCCCGCTCCTGCAAGAAGGCCCGGAAGGGGGCGATGCCGGTGCCCGGGCCCACCATGATGACGGGAGTGTCGGGGTTTTGCGGCAGGCGGAAGTTGTCGTTGTGCTCCACGAATACCCGCACCTCGGCATCCTCAGGCAGACGGTCCGCCAGATAGGAGGAGGCGGCGCCACTGCGCACTGTGCCATCTTCCTGCGGGTAGCGCACCACGCCGACGGTCAGGTGCACCTCCTCTTCCACCTCGCTCTGGCTGGAGGCGATGGAGTAGAGGCGTGGAGTGAGCGGGCGCAGCAGGCTGATCAGCTGTTCGGCTGTGAGCGCGGTCGGGAAGCGTTTGAGCACATCCACCACCTGGGCGCTGGCCACCAGCGCGTTGACCTGGGCCTTGTCGCCGGCCAGATCCTTGAGCGCCGCGTTGTCCGAGATCTCTGCCAAGCCGGTGATAAAGCCGCCGTGCAAGCGGGTCAGCTCAAGCTCGCGGCTGAGCACCTCGCGCAGGCTGCCGCGGGCGGTGGCCTCGTCGCCGGAAAGATGAGCCAGCGCCAAGACCTCACCGACCAGGTCGGCATCGTTGTCAAACCAGATGCCCAGCGCATCCCCCGGCTGGTAGCGGATGTCTGACTCTTCCAGGCTGATCTCGATGTGGCGGATATCCTTGGTCGAGTCGCGACCGGTGATCTTCTGGTTGACCGAGAGCCTGGCCGGGAAGGGGTTCTCCTTGCTGTACTGGCTGTGGCCGACAGCCTGCTGTACCGCGCTGGCTACGCTGCTGCCGGCAGGGCCGGCAGAGAGGGGGGCGGCGATGGCGTTGAGCGCCTGTTCGCCCCATGCCTTGGCGGCATCCTGATAATCCACGTCCAGGCTGGCGAGTTCATGCACCCGGTCGGCGCCGGCCTTGGTCAGCAGGCTGTCAAAGTCCTTGCCGGTCTGGCAGAAGAACTCATAGGAGCTGTCACCCAGCCCCAGCACGGCGAACTTGAGTCCTTCCAGCTTGCCGACCTTGCCCTTCTTGAGCTGCTCGTACAGATCGACCGCGCTCTCCGGCGGTTCCCCCTCCCCGTAAGTGCTCACTACCACCAGCAGGTGGGTCTCTTTCTTGAGCTGCTTGGGTTTGTAGTCCGCCATGGAGGTGAGAGTCACCGGTAGGCCACGGGCCTCTGCCTGCGCCTTGATGGCACTGGCCACGCCCTTGGCATTGCCGGTCTGGGAGCCGTAGAGAATGGTCAGGTTGCCGCCGGGGGCAACGGCTGCAGTGCTTGTAGCGACAGGCTGTTGACCGGACTGGGAGAGACCGTAGAGATAACCGCTGACCCAGGCGAGTTGCTGGGTATTGAGGGTTGAAAGTGCCTGGCTCAGCTGACGTTGCTGCTCATCAGAGAGGGGGGCGAGGTGGGTCAAGGGATCCTTCAATTGCATCACACACATCTTCCATGGGCTGATTTTTGGTCAGAGTAAGGGGTGTGATGGATAACAACAAAGAATAAAAATATCTTCTTTATTCCATTGTTGCATTAAAAGGAGAGAGCAGAGGTGTTAGCCATTCGGGGCGTAACGATTGTCATGGTATAAACAGCCATGAATGAGCCCCGAATTGATCACACAGGAAGCGTGAATGTCGACCATCAGATTGTTCCATGTCAATGCCTTCAGCAGGCAGCCCTTTGGCGGCAACCCGGCGGTGGTAGTGCTGGGACCGGCCTTGCCGGATGCCGGATTGCAGGCCATGGCGGCCGAGTTCAACTTGTCAGAGACCGCCTTTCTGGTGCCCCAGGGCCGGGTCCGCTACCAGCTGCGCTGGTTCACCCCCGAGCTGGAAGTGGACCTCTGTGGCCACGGCACTCTGGCAGCGGCCCACGTGTTGTGGCAGACGGGGGTGGTGGCAGAGGATGAGGTCATTCGCTTCGAGACCCGCAGCGGCGAGCTGCTGGCTCGGCGCGAAGGGGAGTGGATCTGGCTCGATTTTCCGTGCATCCCACTCACTCCTCTGGCGCTGGACCCTGCCTATGCTGTCGCCCTTGGTTGCAAGCCATTGCAGGCGCTGGCGGCGGGGGCCAAGTTCTTGTTTGAGCTAGCCAGTGAAGAGGAGGTGCGAGCGATTTCGCCCGATTTCCACGCCCTGCGAGCGCTGCCCGGTCGTGGCCTGATGGTGGCGGCGCCCTCGAGCGATCCGGATCATGACTTCGTCTCCCGCTATTTTGCCCCCTGGGTCGGGGTAGACGAGGATCCGGTGACCGGCTCCAACCACTGCGCCCTGGTGCCCTTCTGGGCCGAACGGCTCGGCAAACAGCAGCTGCGGGCCCGCCAGATCTCGGCCAGGGGCGGGGAGCTGCGGCTTGAATTGCAGGGAGATCGGGTGCTGATGGCGGGTCAGGCCGTCACCTTGTGGCAGGGGGAGTGGCTGTTGCCACCCGCCTCATAGAGGGCAGACTGGCGGCGGATTGAGTGTTCGCCACCGATTTGTGTCCGCCATAAAAAACGCCCCGCAGTTGCGGGGCGTTTTGATTGCCATTGACGGCAGCAGTGCTGCTGCGGCCCTGTTTCTGCGGTTCTTACTTTTGTGGACGCAAGGCCGGGAACAGGATGACGTCGCGGATGGTGTGGCTGTTGGTGAACAGCATCACCAGACGGTCGATACCGATACCCTGACCGGCAGTCGGCGGCAGACCGTGTTCCAGCGCGGTGACGAAGTCGGCGTCGTAGAACATGGCTTCGTCATCGCCTGCGGCTTTCTGGTCAACCTGGGCCTGGAAGCGCTCGGCCTGATCTTCTGCATCGTTCAGCTCGGAGAAGCCGTTGGCCAGCTCGCGGCCGCCGATGAAGAATTCGAAACGGTCGGTCACGTCCGGGTTCTGGTCGTTGCGACGGGCCAGCGGGGAGACGGCAGCCGGATACTCGGTGATGAAGGTCGGTTGCAGCAGCATGTGCTCCACGGTCTCTTCGAAGATCGCGGTGATTACATGACCCAGCTCCCAGCTCTTCATCAGCTCAATGTTCAGACGTTTGGCGACGGCGGTGGCGCTCTCCAGGGTGGCCAGATCGTCACGGGTCACATCCGGGTTGTACTTCAGGATGGAGTCAACCATGGAGAGGCGCTGGAACGGCTGACCGAAATCGATGGTCAGGCCCTCTTCGCCCTCTTTGGCGTAACGGATCTTGGTATCGCCCAGGATGTCCTGCGCCAGGGTGCGCAGCATCTCTTCGGTGAGATCCATCAGATCGATGTAGTCGGCGTAGGCCATATAGAACTCGAGCATGGTGAACTCGGGGTTATGGCGAACGGAGATACCTTCGTTACGGAAGTTGCGGTTGATCTCGTAGACACGCTCGAAACCACCGACCACCAGACGCTTCAGATAGAGTTCCGGTGCGATACGCAGGTACATGTCGATGTCCAGCGCATTGTGGTGGGTGATGAAGGGACGGGCGGAGGCGCCACCCGGGATGACCTGCATCATGGGGGTTTCCACTTCCATGAAGCGCTTGTCGTTCAGGAACTTGCGGATACCGGCCACGACCTTGGTACGGGTCACGAAGGTCTTGCGGGACTCTTCGTTGGCGATCAGATCCAGGTAACGTTGACGGCAGCGGGCTTCCTGGTCGGTCAGACCCTTGTGCTTCTCGGGCAGCGGGCGCAGTGCCTTGGTCAGCAGGCGGATGTCGGAGACGTGAACGGACAGCTCGCCGGTCTGGGTCTTGAACAGGGTGCCTTCGACACCGACGATGTCACCCAGATCCCACTTCTTGAACTGCTCGTTGTAGAAGCCTTCCGGCAGGTCGTCACGAGTCACATAGACCTGGATCTTGCCAGCCATGTCCTGCAGGGTCGCGAAGGATGCCTTGCCCATGATCCGGCGGGTCATGATACGACCGGCAATCTTCACCCGTTTACCCAAGGCTGTCAGCTCCTCGGCGCTTTTGTCGCCAAACTCTGCCTGCAGATCGCCGGAGAGGCTGTCACGACGAAAGTCGTTGGGGAAGGGATTGCCCTGGGCGCGCAGGGCGGCCAGCTTGGAACGACGCTCTGTCATCTCATTGTTGAGTTCGAGAGTTTGGTCGACTTCCGGAGTAGTGGTTTGTTCAGACATGGTGATTCCTGCTTGTTTACAGACCTGATTTCAGGCTGGCTTCGATAAACTTGTCCAAGTCACCGTCGAGCACCGATTGGGTATTACGGGTTTCGACGCCGGTGCGCAGATCCTTGATACGGGAGTCATCCAGCACGTAAGAGCGGATCTGGCTGCCCCAACCGATATCGGACTTGGTCTCTTCCAGGGCTTGTTTCTCAGCGTTTTGCTTCTGAATTTCCAGCTCGTAGAGCTTGGCTTTCAGCTGCTTCATACACTGATCTTTGTTTTTGTGCTGGGAACGGTCGTTCTGGCACTGTACCACGACACCGGTCGGGACGTGGGTGATACGCACCGCGGATTCGGTCCGGTTAACGTGCTGACCGCCGGCACCGGAGGCGCGGTAGACGTCGATACGCAGATCGGCCGGGTTGATATCGATTTCGATATCGTCGTCGATCTCGGGATAGACGAACACGGAGCAGAACGAGGTGTGGCGACGGCCACCGGAATCGAACGGGGATTTGCGAACCAGACGGTGCACGCCGGTTTCGGTGCGCAGCCAGCCGAAGGCGTATTCGCCGGTGAACTTGATGGTGGCGGACTTGATGCCGGCCACGTCACCCTCGGAGCATTCGATGAGCTCCGGCTTGTAGCCGTGGGCATCGCCCCAGCGCAGGTACATGCGCAGCACCATGTTGGCCCAATCCTGTGCTTCGGTACCACCGGAGCCGGATTGAATGTCGATATAGCAGTCGGAACCGTCGTGCTGGCCGGAGAACATGCGGCGGAACTCCAGCTCCACCAGCTTGGCTTCCAGTTGCTCGGCTTCGACGATGGCTTCGTTGAAGGTCTCTTCGTCTTCCCCTTCCACGGCCAGGCTTACCAGCATCTCGACATCTTCCACGCCCTGAGTCAGGGTATCGATGGTGCCAACCACGTTTTCCAGCGCGACGCGCTCCTTGCCGAGCGCCTGTGCGCGCTCCGGCTCATTCCAGACGTCGGGCTGTTCCAGCTCGGCGTTTACCTCTTCCAGACGCTCTTTCTTGGCGTCATAGTCAAAGGTACCCCCTAAGAAGCTCGGTCCGCTCAGACAGCTCCTTAAGTTTGTTCAATACAGGATTAACTTCGAACATCGTGAAAACTCTCAGGATCGATGTGATTTGAAAACGGGTCATTCTAGCCAATTGTGGAAGGAATAAACAGGGCCGCCTGTCCTTGTGCGTGCCCTGTAGGCAATTTCTGGTGCAGTTTTCCCCACTCCAGTAGAAAATACCGCCCGCAACCCTGAATAAGGGTTCAGTTCTGGCTAATAACGTCGCTATAACATACGGGTGCCATGCACTTTTTGGGAAATCCTGTTCCTGATCTCATAAGAAGAACCATGATGAAAAATCTATCACTCAAGCAAAAGATACTGTTATCGGTGGTGATCGCCCTCTCGCTGGTGATCACCTTGCTCTCCTGGCAAGGCTACAGCAGCCAGAAGTCGCTGCTGTTGCAAGGTAGTCAGGAGCAGGTACAGCGTCTGGGCAACCAGCAGGCTGAACGGATCAGCGACTGGCTGGCTGCCCGTCGCGATGTAGTGCAGGCCCTTGGCAACAAGGCTGGCGCCGAGCCCCTTAATGCCCTGCAGCAGGCACAGGTATCCGGCCGCTTCCAGCTCACCTATTTTGGCGAGAGCAGTGGCAAGATGAATGACTCTGACCCATCCATCAACCGTGACGGTTATGATCCCCGCTCCCGTGGCTGGTATCAGGAGGCCATGGCCAAGGGGGGCATGATCGTCACCAAACCCTATCTGGACGTGGCCTACAACATCCTGGTGGTGACCCTGGCCCAACCTGCCCAGGGCGGTGTGGTTGGCGGCGATCTCTCCATCGCCTCCCTGGTGGAAGACGTCACCAAGATGACCCTGCCGGCGGACGGTTTCGCCGTCATGATGCACAAGGATGGCACCGTCATCGCCTACAAGGATGCCGCCAAGGCGATGAAGCCGGCCACCGAGATCGACAACGATCTGACCAACGCCCTGATTGAACAGAGCAAGGCCAGCCACGAGCTGGTGCCGGCCTACTTCGATGGCGAAGGGCGCGACAAGCTGCTGTGGGCGGTGGACATTCCGGATACCGACTGGGAGCTGGTACTGGTACTGGACAAGGCGACCCTGGAGGCGCCGCTCTCCTCCCTGTTGATGACCCAGCTCGGCCTGGCTCTGCTGGTGCTGGTGGGCAGCATCCTTGCCATCTCCTGGCTGGTCAGCCTGCTGCTCGGCCCGCTCACCAAGGTTTCCCAGGCACTGGCCCGCATTGCTGACGGCAACGGCGATCTGACCCAGCGCATCAAGATCGACACCAATGACGAGGTCGGTCAGCTGGCCAACAGCTTCAACCGTTTCGTCGGCAGCCAGCACCAGCTGATCGGCAATATCCGCAAGCTGGCCAGCGAGCTGGACGCCGATGCCGAGCGCAGTCTGGTGACCAACCAGGCGGCGGTCGAAGAGCTGCAGCGCCAGCAGCAGGAGGTGACCATGGTCGCCACCGCGGTGACCGAGATGGCGAGCGCCACCCAGGAGATCGCCAACAACGCCGAAAGCACAGCTGCCGCGGCCCAGCAGTCGGCCCAGAGCAGCGAGCAGGGCAAGATGCTGGTCAACAAGACCCGTCAATCCATCAACGGTCTGGCCGATGAAGTGGGTCAGGCGACCGAGGTGATCGGCGAGCTGAGCCGTCACGCACAGGCCATCTCCGGCATCCTCTCCACCATCCAGGGCATCGCCGAGCAGACCAACCTGCTGGCCCTGAACGCGGCCATCGAGGCGGCCCGTGCCGGTGAGCAGGGCCGTGGTTTCGCCGTGGTGGCGGACGAGGTGCGGGTGCTGTCGCGCCGTACCCAGGACTCCACCCAGGAGATCCAGTCCACCATCGAGACGCTGCAGCAGACCACCTCCCGTGCCGTGAGCCTGATGCAGACCAGTCAGGGGCTGGCCGACAACAGCGTGCAGGATGCCGATGCCGCCGCCGCCGCGCTCGAAGAGATCACCCAGGCCGTCTCCCTCATCTCCGACATGGCGGGCCAGATTGCCACTGCTGCCGAGGAGCAGACCCAGGTGACCGGCGAGATCACCCAGAACACCACCGCCATCAAGGATGTGAGCGACGAGATCACCGCCGCCGCCATGCGGGATCTGGATCAGGCCGCCGGACTCAAGGGACGGGCAACCGACCTGAACCAGCAGGTCGCGACCTTTATCCTGTAATCAGGCAGACCCGTTGCAACCGGGCCCCGCGATCGATGATCGCGGGGCTTTTTATTGGCCGTTATCGTGGTAGCCGCGGTTGGTAAAGGGGAGGTAGAGGGAAGAAACTTGCGTTTAACTCCCATGTGCCATGTGCCATGTGCCAGCATATCTGGCCCCTGGCCAGCACTCCGCCAAGCAGATTGTTGCCCAAAACAGAGAGCCCACCTTGCGGTGGGCTCTCGTCATCATGGTTCTGTCTGGTCGGGCTTACAGGAAGGGCAGGGCCATAAACAGCTTGATCACCATGGCGTTGATGATGTCGATGAAGAAGGCCCCCACCATGGGCACCACCAGAAACGCCAGGTGAGAGGGGCCGAAGCGCAGGGTGATGGCCTGCATGTTGGCAATGGCCGTCGGGGTCGCCCCCAGGCCAAAGCCGCAGTGACCCGCCGCCAGCACGGCCGCATCGTAGTTTTTGCCCATGACCCGGAAGGTGACGAAGACGGCGTAGAGCGCCATCGCCACTGTCTGGGCGGCCAGCAGGATGAAGATGGGCAGCGCCAGGCTGGCCAGATCCCACAGCTTCAGGCTCATCAGCGCCATCGCCAGGAACAGCGACAGGCTGATGTTGCCGAGCAGGGAGACTTCGCGGTCACTCACCTCATGCCAGTTGAGCAGGGTCAGGGCGTTGCGCAGCAGCACGCCGACGAACAGCACGCAGACGAAGATCGGCAGCTCGAGGACACTGCCCTTGAGGTAGAGGGAGAGCAGCTCGCCCCCTTTGAGGCTGATGGCGATGAGCGCCAGGGTCTCAATCACGCTGAACGGGGTGAGCGGGCGCTCCATGTCGGGCATCTCGAAGCCCTGGGGCGCGTCATCCTGGTTGTGCTCTTCGCCCGGCACCTGCACCTTCTTCACCAGATAGCGGGCCACCGGTCCGCCGATCAGGCCACCCAGCACCAGACCGAAGGTGGCGCAGGCGATGGCGAGTTCGGCGGCAGATTGCACGCCGTACTTGTCGGAGAAGGTGGCGCTCCAGGCCGCTCCGGTGCCGTGGCCGCCGGAGAGGGTGATGGAGCCGGCCAGCAGCCCCATGTGGGGATCCAGACCGAGCAGAGTGGCCAGGCCCACCCCCAGGCTGTTTTGTACCAGCAGCAGGCCGGTGACCACCATCAGGAAGGTGACCACCGCCTTGCCGCCGCGTTTGAGGCTGCCCAGATCGGCGGAGAGGCCGATGGAGGCGAAGAAGGCCAGCATCAGCGGGGTTTGCAGGCTGGTGTCGAATTGCAACTCCATCTGCAGGGTGGAGCGCAGCAACAGCAGTACCAGCGCGACCACCAGGCCGCCGGCAACCGGTTTGGGGATGTTGAAGGTGCGCAGCAGCCCGACGCGGGTAACCAGCAGACGACCAAGCAGCAACACCAGGGTGGCGGCGACAAGAGTGGCGTAGGAATCAAGTTGTAGCATTCAGTACTCCCATGTTGATTGGCTGTGTCTTTCGGTGGTGAAGACTCACAGATTCAGCCGGGATAAAAACAGTGCGGCGAACGTGCCAGCAAAGAAGGGGAAAGGTTCCCCGCTCCATGAAGATGGAGCCAGTGCGGGCCTGACATGCTCAGGCATCCAGATGAAATTTTGGTAAAATCCGACGGACTGTAGCAAAAAACACCTATTAATTCCATATTTCATGTCTTATTGACCATTATTTGTTCTTTTTTCGAGATTTAATACCTATGGGGTAGGGCGTGTTGAGGTTCGAAATGGTTGGCTCCTGCTGCCTGTCAAACCCCGCTCGGGCGTGGGAAAAACAGTGTGTTTGACTGAGGGATAACAATGGATATGGCACACCTTGCCGCCCCATCGTGCTCGGGCAGGCATCACAAGATGCGACGGATGGGGTGTGAAGAAGAGGGGCTATCCCTATATAATCCGCCGGTTTCCGGCCCACTGATCCGGCCAACCAAGAGGAGAGGGTGTGAAGAAGTCCATCTACATCGCCTACACAGGCGGCACCATTGGGATGCAGCGTTCCGACCACGGCTATGTGCCGATGGCGGGCTTTATGGAAGATTGTCTGGCGCGGATGCCCGAGTTTCATCGGCCCGAGATGCCCGATTACCATATTCATGAATATGATCCCCTCATCGACTCCTCCGACATGACCCCGGCGGACTGGCAGCGCATCGCCGAGGACATTCGCGACAACTACGAGAAATACGACGGTTTCGTCATCCTGCACGGCACCGACACCATGTCGTTCACCGCCTCGGCGCTCTCCTTTATGCTCGAAGATCTGCACAAGCCGGTCATCATCACCGGCTCCCAGATCCCGCTCGCCGAGTTGCGCTCCGACGGCCAGCAGAATCTGCTCAACGCCCTCTATATCGCGGCCAACTACCCGATCCACGAAGTGACGCTCTTTTTCAACAACCAGCTCTATCGCGGCAATCGCAGCAAGAAGGTGCATGCGGACGGCTTCCACGCCTTCGACTCGCCGAACTATCCGCCGCTGCTCAACGCCGGCATCGCCATCTCCCTGGAGGCAGGCGAGCTGGGGGTACCGTCCGATCAGCCCCTGGTGCTGCACGACATCACCCCCCAGCCCATCGGCGTGGTGACCCTCTATCCCGGGATCTCCAGCGAGGTGATCGCCAATATCCTGCAGCAGCCGGTGAAGGCGTTGATCCTGCTCTCCTTCGGGGTCGGCAATGCACCGCAAAATCCGACCATGCTGGCACTGCTCTCCGAGGCCTCGGCCCGCGGCGTCATCATCGTCAACCTGAGCCAGTGTCTGCACGGCAAGGTCAACATGGGCGGCTATGCCACCGGCAACGCCCTGTCGCGCGCCGGGGTCATCTCGGGCTTCGACATGACCGCCGAGGCGGCGCTGACCAAGCTGCACTTCCTGCTGAGCCAGGGCTTGCCCTCCCACCGCATTCGCGAGCTGATGCAGCAATCCCTGCGTGGCGAACTGACCCCCTGATGAGCGGGTAAGGTGCGGATAAAACAAGAGGGGAGCCATAATGGCTCCCCTCTTTGTTGTGCGCTGCCAGCAGCGACTTGTCGGGTCAGTCTCAGTGGCTGAGGTCGACCCGCACTATCTCTTCTTCGTCGCGGTACTGGCGCTTGAGCTCGCTCTTGCTCTTCATCACGATCTCGCCGTCACGGCCAATATTCATATGCTCGGGATTTTCAAGGTGCATCGCCTGCCAGGCCATCACGGCCTGCAGGGAGGTGGCCTTCTGCTCGTCGGTGAGGGGCTTGCCATCTGGCCACTTGCCAAGCTCGACCGCGGTCTTGAGCCGCTCGTACACCTCTTTGGGCATCTGCCTGATTGCTTGTTGAAACTCACCTTGTTGATACGACATCCGGCCTCTCCTTGAAATTGAGCCATGAACCCGGGCTTGGGCGAGCAGATCCTGGCGGGTTATGCAGGTAGATCCTGACGGACTACGCCAGCCATCTGCTCCATCACCCGCACTACCTGACAACTGTATCCGAACTCGTTGTCATACCACACGTAGAGCACGCAGTGATCCCCTTCGGCGATGGTGGCCTGGGAGTCCACGATGCCGGCGAAGCGGGAACCCACCATGTCGGAGGAGACCAGCTCGGTGCTGGCACTGAAGTCAATCTGGCGATGCAGGGCCGAGCTCAGCGACATCTGTTGCAGATAGGCGTTGAGGCTCTCCCGATCGGTGGCCTGCTCCAGGGACAGGTTGATGATGGCGAGCGACACGTTGGGAGTCGGCACCCGGATGGCGTTGCCGGTGAGCTTGCCCTTGAGTTCGGGCAGCGCCTTGGCCACCGCCTTGGCGGCACCCGTGCTGGTCATCACCATGTTGAGGGCTGCACTGCGACCGCGGCGCTCGCCCTTGTGATAGTTGTCGATCAGGTTCTGATCGTTGGTGTAGGAGTGCACCGTCTCGACGTGGCCGTGACGGATGCCGTATTTCTCCTGCATCACCTTGAGCACAGGGGTGATGGCGTTGGTGGTGCAGGAAGCGGCGGAGATGATGCGATCTTCCGGGGTAATCACCTCGTGGTTGACCCCGAATACCACATTCTTCATCTCGCCCTTGCCGGGAGCGGTCAGCAGCACCTTGCCGGCGCCGCGCGCCTTGAGATGTTCACTAAGGCCTGCCTCGTCGCGCCAGACACCTGTGTTGTCGATGATCAGGGCGTTCTGGATGCCGTAGGCGGTGTAATCGATATCGGCCGGGCTGTTGGCGTAGATCACCTGGATGTAGGTGCCGTTGGCGATGATGGCGCTGCGCTCCACGTCCACTTCGATGGAACCGTTGAAGGGGCCGTGGACGGAGTCGCGGCGCAGCAGGCTGGCGCGTTTTTCCAGATCTCCGTCACGACCGCCACGTACCACGATGGCGCGCAGGCGCAGGGAGTTGGCAGCGCCGGTGCGCTCGATCAGCAGGCGGGCCAGCAGGCGGCCGATGCGACCAAAACCGTAGAGCACTACATCCGTCGGCTGGGGAACCTCACCACGGCCCAGGGCCGGTGCCAGTTTGGCTTTCAGATAATCCTCGATGCCCGCCTCATCCTGATGCTCCTGCCAGTAACCGACGGCCAGTTTACCCAGATCTATCTCGGCAACGGTCGGTTTCAGGGCCACGATGGCCTGCAGCAGGGGGAAGCTTTGTTGGATGGGGAGAGGGGCGCCCTGGTGGCGGCGTACGACCCTGTGGGCCTTGAGGATATCGATGGTGGAGGCATTTTGCAGCGGACGTCCGTAGACGGTGATCTCGACCCCTTGCTGGCGATAGAGACGACCAATCAGGGGTTGCATGGCTTCGGCGAGCTCCTGGCTCTCCTGCCACGCTTGCAAGTAGTGCTCGTGGGTCATTAACCAGATCCTTTATTTCACGTTGTTGGTGCAAATAGAAAATCGTCGAATGCAGATCACTGTAGGGGTGTATATTTCGTTATATTATTCTGCAGTCGCGGCCTTGAGTGGCGCGCGCATTGTAATGGATATGTAACCGGTTTGCTAGCCGGAGGTGGCCGCATCAGGCTCCTATTGCAATTAACCAGATGTGAGTCATGACAGAACTGCCTATGCGCCCAACACTCATCCTGCTCCCGATCATGTTTGCCGCCGCCGGCTGCAATGACGATCGGCTGCACAACATTTGCAACAACCATCCCGAGTTGTGTCAGGACTTGGTGGACGATGGCTGGTGCCGCTACGAGCGCACCGACATCATCCGCAGCCGTTTCTACCTCAAGGAGGAGGAGACGGATCGCCGCAAATACGAGCTGATTCGCAACCTTGAGCGCTACCTCAAGTGCGCGGAGCGCTCCACCAACATCGAATACAAGAATGCCAAGGAGCTCAAGAGCCCGCGGGTGGAAGGCATGCTGGCCGCCGGCGAACAGCTGGCCCAGCTGGATGTGGCGACCCGCAACTCCCAGGATCCCTACCTGCTGCTCTGGCACTGGACCAACAACACCAACGAGCTGGCTCGCCAGCAGTTCATGGCGCTCGAGGGCAAGCCGGTGCTCGAGGAGCCCGAATTGCAGCTGGCGCTGGGGGGCATCTATGCCAAGAGCGATCCGGCCAAGGCGATCGACACCCTGCAGCACGGTCTCTCCCTCTACCGGCAGGGGGACACGGTCAACAGCCGCCTGCTGACCTCCCTCAGCACCCTCTACATGGGTCAGAAGCAGTATGGGCAGGCCTACCTGTGGGGCAAGGTGAGCGAATCGTTCAAAGGCTCTCCCGAGGTCTCCACCGCGCGTTTTGGCATCTATCACACCCTGAGCAAGACCGATCTCGAGGCTTACGACAAGCGGGCCGCCGAGCTGGTCGAGCAGATCCGGCAAGGCAACTACCGGCCTTGAGACAATGATGACGTTACAGACACAGACTTCCTGTTGGCCCGACCCCTTTGCCATCGACTTTGTCCACGGCCAGGTGCCGACCGATGGCAGCACCCTGGAGCGCCTGACGGTGCGCGCCGTGGTGGCGCGAGATGACGAACTGCTGCTGGTGCACTCCCGGGTCAATGGCGACTTCATGTTTCCGGGCGGTGGCGTCGAGGCAGGTGAGAGCCATGCCGCGGCGCTGGCCCGCGAACTGCGAGAGGAGTGTGGCGCCGAGCTGCTGGAGGTGGGTGCCCTGCTCGGCGAGACCCGCGAGTACCGGCCGGCCCGGGAGCAGGGGGTCGATGCCTATTGCATACGCTCCCTCTATTACCTCTGCCGGATCGGGGAGACGCTGGTGGCCCCGCAGCCCCAGCCCTACGAGATACGGCTCGGTTTCGTACCCGGCTGGATCGCCATCGAAGAGGCGCTGCAGACCAACAAGACCCAGCTGGCGGGCCCCTGTCCGCAGTGGACTGTGCGCGAGACCCGGGTGCTGGCCCAGCTGCAGCGCTGGTGGCAGCGCGGCGTGTTCGATGAGTGGTAATGTCGAGAAGCGGATATAAAAAGAGCGCCTTGTGGCGCTCTTTTTGATGGCAGGGGATGAGGTTACTTGACCTCTTCGCCCTTGGCCTGCAGATCGGCGTGATAGGAGGAACGCACGAAGGGACCGCAGGCGGCGTGGCTGAAGCCGAGCTCCATCGCCACGTCTTTCAGCTCGTCGAACTCTGCGGGCGGCACGTAGCGCTTCACCGGCAGGTGGTGGCGGCTCGGCTGCAGATACTGGCCCAGAGTCAGCATGTTGACGCCGTGCTCGCGCAGATCCTTGAGCACCTCGACTATCTCTTCGTTGGTTTCGCCAAGACCCATCATCAGACCGGACTTGGTCGGTACGTGCGGGTGCATCTCCTTGATGCGGCGCAGCAGCTCCAGCGACCACTTGTAGTCGGCGCCCGGACGGGCCACCCGGTACATGCGCGGGGCGGTTTCCAGGTTGTGGTTGAAGACGTCCGGCGGGGTCTCGCGGAACACCTCGAGGGCCTGCTCCATGCGACCGCGGAAATCCGGGGTCAGGATCTCGATGCGGGTCTGCGGGCTGTGCTCGCGGATCTGCTTGATGCAGTCGGCAAAGTGCTGGGCACCGCCGTCGCGCAGATCGTCGCGGTCCACCGAGGTGATCACCACGTACTTGAGGTTCATCTCCTTGATGGTGAGCGCCAGCTTCTTCGGCTCTTCCGGATCCAGCGGGAGCGGACGGCCGTGGGCCACGTCGCAGAAGGGGCAGCGGCGGGTGCATATGGCGCCCATGATCATGAAGGTCGCCGTGCCGTGGTTGAAGCACTCCGCCAGGTTGGGGCAGGAGGCCTCTTCACAGACCGAGTGCAGCTTGTTCTTGCGCAGGGTGCTCTTGATGTGCTCGATCTTCTGGCTGGAGGGGGGCAGTTTGATCCGCATCCAATCCGGCTTGCGAAGGAGTTCTTCGTTGGGATCCGGCATGAATTTCACCGGGATCAGGGCCATCTTGTCGCCATCGCGCAGCTTGACGCCCGGCTCCATACGAACGGGTTTGCTCATGATTCACTCTCGGTGTTTGTTATTGTCTGATAGCCAATCAGGCTGGCCAGTTCGGCCACCAGAATGGATTGCGCCTCGGCCACGCTTTGCGGGCCGCCCAGGGCGCTGGTCTGGGTCATGGCCATGCCCGCGTAGCCGCACGGATTGATGTGCAGGAAGGGGGTCATGTCCATGTTGATGTTGAGGGCCAGCCCGTGAAACGAGCACCCCTTGCGAATGCGCAGGCCGAGGGAGGCCAGCTTGGCCTCCATGCCCAGTTCGTTTTTCACATAGACACCGGGGGCGTCCGCCTTGGCATAGGCCGTGATGTCGCTTTTCGCGAGGGTATTGATGATGGCGGTCTCCAGCGCGGTGACCAGTTCGCGCACCGTCAGCTTGCAGCGGCGCACATCCACCAGCACATAGAGCACCAGCTGGCCGGGACCATGATAGGTGATCTGGCCGCCGCGATCGCTCTGTACCACCGGGATATTGCCCGGGTTCAGCAGATGTTCGGCCTTGCCGGCTTGCCCCTGGGTGTAGACGGGATCGTGCTCCACCACCCAGAACTCGTCCGGGGTCTCGCCGGTGCGGCTGTCGGTGAAGGCTTTCATGGCGTCCCATACCGGCTGGTAGGGGCGACGGCCCAGATGTCTGACGATAAGCGTGGGCTGGGCGGGGATCCGGGATGACATGGCTTCCTCACGGCTGGCTGCTGCCAAAAACAGTCGCCCCGCAGAACGGGGCGAGAGAGACGTTACAGTACGTATTTCACCAGCTCGATCTTGCCGAGGGCGGTATACATCGCCTCGATGTGCTCCTTGCTCTGGGCGGTGACAGTCACTCGAACCGAGTGATAGTTACCCTTGGAGCTGGGCTGGACGGTCGGGCTGTAGGTGCCGGGGGCGTGCTGCTGCAGCACTTCCACCACCATGTCCGGCAGCGCCGGATCGGCGACGCCGAGCACCTTGAACGGGAATTTGCAGGGAAACTCCAGCAGTTCATCAAACTTGGTATTCATTTACTCACCTTTTGCATCGTCACGGGGACGACTTCATCTTGGATGGCTAGTTGCCGGTGGCCCCTTGGGGCCGCCATTGCTGTCTATATGGGCACGATCCTGGCCAGGATCAAGGCCCGGAGCGGTCAGACAAGAATGGGAGTGCTGCTTTTTACCACAAATCGGGGTGTGGCGGAACCTGCAGTTTGCAGGGTTATTCACTGCCCTGACGGCCAGAGACAGCAGCGGCGCCTGTTGGCGCCGCTGCTGGGTGAGGATTGTGCGTCTCTGTTACTTGAACCAGCTGGAAACCAGCAGTACCAGATAGTCCCACAGACGGCTCATCAGACCGCCTTCCTGCACCTCTTCCAGGGCAACCAGCGGAACCTGCTTGATCTCCTTGTCGCCCTGCTTGAGGAACACGGTACCGACTCGCTGACCCTTGGCCAGTGGAGCTTTGAGCTCGCTGTCGAGCTGGAAGTCAGCTTTGAGGTTGTTGCCCTGACCGCGGGTCACCAGCACGGAGACATCCTGGTCGACACCCAGTTTCACTTCAGGCTTGTCGCCCATCCAGATCTTCTGGGTGACCAGCTCGGTGCCAGCCTTGTACGGGGTCAGGCTCTGGAAGAAACGGAAACCGTAGGTGAGCAGCTTCTTGCTCTCGGCGGCGCGGGTGGCTTCGCTGTTGGCTCCCAGCACGACTGCGATCAGGCGCATGCCTTCATTGTTGGTGGCGGAGGAGACCAGGTTGTAGCCCACCTGGCTGACGTGACCTGTCTTGATGCCATCCACCTGCAGGGACTGGTCCCACAGCAGACGGTTGCGGTTGTGCTGGGTGATGCCGTTGAAGACGAAGGACTTCTGGGAGTAGATCTTGTACTCCTCCGGCAGATCGCGGATCAGCGCCTGACCCAGACGGGCCATGTCATGGGCGGTACTGTAGTGGCCTTCCGCATCCAGACCGTGGGGGTTCACGAAGTGGCTGTCATTCATGCCGAGCTTGGCTGCCCAGCTGTTCATCAGGCTGGCGAAGGAGTCGGTGCTGCCCGCCAGGAATTCGGCCATGGCGACGCAGGCGTCGTTGCCGGACTGGATGATGATGCCCTTGTTGAGATCATCAACGGAGACCTGTTTGCCCACCTCGATGAACATCTTGGAGGAGTCGGCGTAGTTCTTGGACCAGGCGTTCTGGCTGATGGTCACCATGTCGGTGCGCTTGATGTTCCCCTTGGCCAGCTCCTGGCCAATGATGTAGGAGGTCATCATCTTGGTCAGACTGGCGGGCGGCAGACGCTCCTCGGCGTTCTGCTCGGCCAGCACCTGACCGGAGTAGTAATCGATGAGAATATGGGCCTTGGCGGAGATCTCCGGCGCGGCGGGAACGACCACAGGGTTGGCGTTCGGCGTAGGGACAGGCGTGTTGGCCTGAGCGGTGGCGCTTATCAGAGAGGCCAGAATAACGGAACGGGCAAATTTGGACATCTTGAAATTCCTGCGAGCCAGATGGGGAATGAATGCGGGCCTAACTATACCAGATGCACCCGCCGGTCATAGTCCGACGTGGCGATCAACTCTGGTTTTTTATCCATCGGCCCCGTTCACCACGCCACAAAGCGACGTGATGAGCGGGTTTGCCGGCAGATAGACCCACAATCTGGAGGGGATCAGGGCACGATGAACGCCTGTTCCAGCCCACCCTGGCGAACTTTTTCCAGTGTGCCGAGCTGTTGGTCGGCCGGGATCGGCCCCATCAGCACCCGGAAGATGGCGCCATGGGTGTCAATCCGGTAGGGTACGCCGTAGCGCTGGGTCATCACCTTGCCCATCGCCTCGGCTCGCTCCCGGGAGCCGCTCGCCAGCACCTGGATCATCTTGCCTTGACCACTGGCCGCCTGGGGCTGAGCCTGTTTGGTCGCAACCGGCTTGCTGGCGCTGCTGGCCGGTGTGGCGGCAGGAGTGGCCGGCTTGGGCGAGGGGGCAACCTGGGTATCTGCCGGTGTCTCGGCCGGCGTCATCGGGGCCATCGGCTCCATGATCACTCGCTGGTCCGGCGTGTCGCTGATGAGCTCAAGCCGCACCCGGGCCTCGCCAGTGTGGACCATGTCCAGCTGCTCGGCGGCAGCGTAGGAGAGGTCGATGAGGCGACTGTTGTCAAACGGACCGCGGTCATTGACCCGCACTATGGTTTCGAGGCCGTTGTCCAGATTGGTGACTCGCACATAGCTCGGGATCGGCAGGTTGCGGTGGGCGGCGCTGAACAGCTTGCTATCAAGCACGTCGCCGTTGGCCGTCTTGTTGCCGTCCAGATCCTTGGCCAGCCAGCTGGCGGTGCCCTCCTCGGTGTAGTGCTTGATGTCGCGCCATACCTCGTATTTCTGCTTGCCAATCCAGTAGTTCCGGTTGCCGCTGGTACTCAGGGGCTCGGGGCGCGGAATGGCGCCGGTGGCTTGCGGTATCTCGATAACGGGCGGTTTGCTGACCGGTGCTTGCGGTTCGACCGGGGCGCTCTGTTCCGGCTGGCTGCTACAGGCGGCCAGCAACAAGCTCAGGCTGAGCGGGAGGAGTTTGTGACGAAGTTGCATACGCTTCCTGAATGGCTTGGCTAAGTTGATACACCGCCATCGCATAAAGGGGGCTGCGATTGTAGCGGGTGATCACATAAAAGTTATGCCGTGCGACCCAGTATTCCGGTCCATCGGCTTGTTCGAACGCCAGCAACTTGACCGGCGTCTGCGGGGCCGGCGGGGTGGCAAGCTCGATGCCTGCCGCCGCCAGTTCCGCCCACTGTTGTGTCAGCTCGGGCTCGGATCTCAGCAGGGGCTCGATCGCCAGCAAACCGGTCTGGGCCGGTTCGACCACCGACTCGCCCCAGCGCCACTGATGTTCGGCAAAGTAGTTGGCTACGCTGCCGATGGCATCGGCCGGATTGGCAAACAGATCCCGTTTGCCGTCACCGTCGAAATCGACGCCGTAGTGGCGATAGCTGGAGGGCATGAACTGCCCCATCCCCATGGCCCCGGCGTAGGAGCCCTTGAGGCGCGCCAGCGGCCAGCCCTCTTCCCGGGCCAGCAGCACCAGCTGGGCAAACTCCTTGGCGAAGAAGTCGGCCCGCGCCGGATAGTGAAAACCCAGGGTATAGAGACTGTCCAGCACCGGATGACGCCCCATCTGGCGGCCGTAGAAGGTCTCGACCCCTATGATGGCCACGATGAGCGCCGCAGGCACCTTGTAGGTCTGCTCGGCCCGGCTCAGGGTGGCGGCATGTCGCTGCCAGAAGCGCAGTCCGTCGGCAATCCGCTCCTGAGTCACGAACAGTGGCCGGTAGCGATACCAGGGCTTGGCCTCCCAGGGACGGTTGATGGTGTCGAGCACCTCCTGGCGCAGCCTGGCCTCCTTGGCTGCGGCCTGCAGCGCCGCCAGCGGTACCTGTTGCTGCTCGGCGAGCTGCGCCAGACGCTCCTGCGGCACACCGGCCTGGGCCGTCATGGCCCAGAGGGAGAACAGTGCCCAAACCCACCTCATCAGGCGAGTAGCCTTCTATGAGTCTGGATTGACATCAGTATGCCAAAACCGGCCATCAGGGTCACCATGGAGGTGCCACCGTAACTCACCAGCGGCAGCGGTACCCCCACTACCGGCAGTATGCCGCTCACCATGCCCATGTTGACGAATACATAGACGAAGAAGGTGAGGGTCAGGGCGCCGCCAAGCAGACGCTCGAAGCTGCTCTGGGCCTGCATCGAGATAAACAGGCAGCGGCTGATGACATAGAGGTAGAGCACCAGCAGCAGGGCGACTCCCACCAGACCGAACTCCTCGCTGAATACCGCGAAGATAAAGTCGGTGTGGCGTTCTGGTAAAAATTCGAGCTGGGACTGGGTGCCCTGCAGCCACCCCTTGCCGAAGACGCCGCCGGAGCCGATGGCGATCTTGGACTGAATGATGTGATAGCCACGCCCGAGGGGATCTTTTTCCGGGTCGAGCAGCATCAGTACCCGCTGGCGCTGGTATTCGTGCATCAGGAAGAACCAGAGCACAGGCATGAAGGCCAGTGCCATCACTACCGCCAGCCCGATCAGCCACCAGCTCAGTCCCGCCAGGAAGATGACGAAGAAACCGGAGGCGGCCACCAGGATGGAGGTGCCGAGATCGGGTTGGGCCGCGATCAGCAGGGTCGGCAACAGCACCATGACCAAGGCGATCGCCACGTGGCTGAGCTTGGGGGGCAGCGAGTGGCGGCTGAGCCAGGCGGCCACCATGATGGGCATGGAGAGCTTCATCACCTCGGAGGGCTGGAACTTCATAAAGCCGAGATCCAGCCAGCGCTGGGCTCCCTTGCCGATATGGCCGAACACGTCCACCGCGATGAGCAACAGCACCACCACCACAAACAGCGGCACCGACCAGCGAGCATAGAGGGAAGGGGGCAGCTGGGCCATGGCGATCATCAGGGCGAAGGCGATCCCGCCGCGCACCAACTGGCGCACGATGGAGTCCATGTCCTGACCGGAGGCGGAGTAGAGCACCACCATGGAGAGGGCCATCACGGCCAGCAGGCCGAGAAACAGCGGCAGGTCGATATGCAGCTTGTACCAGATGCTCTGCTGGCGGGCAGAATTACTCATGAGGGGCGACCTCTTCAGATTGGGACTGCTTGACAGGCGCCGGCGGCAGCTGGGGGTCGGGCGGCAGCAGATAGGCATCCAGCATCTGGCGTGCGATAGGCGCACCGGCTCGACCACCGCCGCCACCAATCGAGTTCTCCAGCACCAGGGCGACTACCGCCTTGGGCGCTTCAAACGGCGCATAGGCGACGAACAGCGCGTTGTCGCGGTGCTCGGCCTTGACGGTTTTGATGTTATAGACCTGGTTCTCCTTGAGACCGACCACCTGGGCGGTACCCGACTTGCCACCAGAGGAGTAGGGGGCTTTGGCAAACGAGAGGCGACCACTGCCTTCGCGGCCATGGTTGACGCGCCACATGCCGTCCTGGGCCACTTTCCAGTAGCTGTCGTTTTTCACCTGCAGAGCCATCTTCTGGTTGACCGGGGCGTCTTCGTTACCTGTGGCTGAAGTCAGGCGCTTCAACAGGTGAGGTGTCACGTCGTGGCCGTTCTGGGTCAGGATGCTGATCGCCTTGGCCAGCTGGATTGGCGTGGCGCTCCAGTAGCCCTGACCAATGCCGACGGAGATGGTGTCACCCTGATACCAGGGCTGGCGCCAGCGCGCCATCTTCCAGTCGCGGGACGGCATGACACCCTTGGTCTCTTCATAGAGATCGACGCCACTGTAGCGGCCGAAGCCGAACTTGGTCATGTAGTCGTGGATCTTGTCGATGCCGACCCGGTAGGCGAGATCGTAGAAGTAGGTATCCGCCGACACCTCGATGGCGCGGTAGACGTCGAGCCAGCCATGGCCCCAGCGGCGCCAGTCGCGAAACTTCTTGGTGGTGCCCGGAATGGAGAAGCTGGGGCCGCCGAAGTAGCGATAGTTGGGGGTGATGGCCCCCTCGTTGAGCCCCATCACCGCCATCATGGGCTTGACGGTGGAGGCGGGGGCATAGATGCCCTGGGTGGTACGGTTTACCAGGGGACGGGCCGGATCGTTGAGCAGCGCCGAGTAGTTGGCGCTGGAGATGCCGGTCACGAACAGGTTGGGGTCATAGCTCGGGCTCGACTCCATGGCGATGATGGCACCGGTGGAAGGATCCATCATGACGATGGCTCCCCGCTGGCCTCCCAGCAGCTGCTGGGCCTTGAGTTGCATCCGGATGTCGATGTTGAGGTAGATGTCCTTGCCCGGGATAGGCGGCTGGAACTTGAGGGTGCGCACCACCCGGCCGCGGTTATTGACCTCGACTTCCTGATAGCCGGCCACCCCGTGCAGATCGTCCTCGTAGTACTTCTCCACCCCCTGCTTGCCGATGTCCTTGGTGGCGGCATAGTTGGCGAGCTTCTCTTCCTTTTCGAGGCGTTCCACGTCGCGGGTGTTGATCTTGGCCACATAGCCGAGGGCATGGGTGAGGGTATCGCCAAACGGGTAGTAGCGCTTGAGGTAGGCCTCGATGCTGGCGCCCGGGTAGTTGTGCTGGTTGACCGAGAAGAGGGCGACCTGATACTCGGTCAGCTTCTCGTACAGCGCCACCGGCTTGAAGCGGCGCTGACGTTTCACCTCGGCCAGGAACTTCTCCTTGGTTCCCTCCGGCAGCTTCAGCAGGGCGATGAGGTCGTCGGCGGTCTTCGCCAGATCCTTGGTCTCTTCCGGCACGATTTCCAGGCTGTAGACGGGACGGTTCTCCGCCAGCAACACGCCGTTGGCGTCATAAATGAGGCCGCGGGGCGGCGCCACCGGCACGACCCGGATCCGGTTGTCATTGGAGCGGGTCTGATAGGTGTCGTAGGACTCGACCTGCAGGTAATAGAGATTGCCCAGCAGCACCAGCATCAGCACTATGATGCCGATGTAGGCTACCAGGGTGCGCCGGAAGAACAGATTGCCCTCGGCACTGTGATCGCGCATCTCGATGCGTTGTTTCAGCATGCCTCTACCTCAACTCCATGGGGGGCAATAACAGCAAGAACGGCATGGTTCACTCTCTGTGGTACGCAAATGCAGCAGGGACGATCGGCCACGACATCATGGATCACTCCCTGTGATACGGGTGATTGGTGGTGATGCTCCAGGCACGGTAGAGGCTCTCGGCTACAAGAACTCGCACCAGCGGGTGGGGCAGAGTCAGCGGTGACAGGGACCAGCTCTGCTCAGCCGCGGCCTTGCATTCGGGCGACAATCCCTCGGGCCCGCCCACCAGCAGGGCCACGTCGCGGCCGTCCAACTTCCACGCCTCGAGCTGGTTGGCCAGTTGCTCCGTGGTCCAGGGTTTGCCCGGGATATCCAGGGTGACGATGCGCGAGCGACCGGCCGCCGCCAGCATGGCCTCCCCCTCTTTTTGCAGGATACGGGGAATGTCGGCATTCTTGCCGCGCTTGCCGGCGCCAATTTCCACCAGCTCGAACGGCATGTCTTTCGGGAAACGGCGACGGTACTCTTCGAAGCCATGTTCTACCCAAGCGGGCATCTTGGTGCCCACCGCAATCAACTGGATCTTCATGGTCGTTACGCCTGGATCGGGGCGCCGCCCCACAGTTTTTCCAGTTGGTAGAAGTCGCGATATTCGTCCTGCATCACGTGCACGATCACCGACCCCATGTCTACCAGTACCCATTCGCCGCTCAGCTGGCCTTCCACGCTCAGCAGATCGAGTCCGGCATGGCGGGCTTCGCTGGCCAGATGACTGGCGATGGCGCAAACGTGACGGTTGGAGTTGCCAGAGCAGATGATCATGGTATCAGTGATGCTGGATTTGCCGCGCACATCGATGGTGATGATATCGCGGCCTTTCATGTCATCGATCTTGTCGATGATAAAGGCGTGTAGTTCTTGGCCTTGCAATGAGTCTCTCCTGTATTCCGGCGCGCTCGTACGGCGTGAGGGCGGCGGATTATATCATGGTCAATCCCGTTTCCCCATTGGGCTGAGACGGGATTACGACAGGGTCTTACTGGCCGGTGGCGCGGTAGAGCCCCTGTTGATCAATATAGTGTGCAACCGACTCGGGCAGGAGGTAGCGGACATCCTGTCCCGCCTCCAGCAGCGCCCGCAGCCGGGTGGCCGACAGTGCGACGGGCTGGTTGTCCGCCAGCCAGATATGGCCGGCCAGACGCTGATGCAGTGCCTGTACCCGGGTGGTCTGGTGGCGAGCCAGCAAGTCGGCGATCTCTGCGGGATAGTCGGGCTGCCAGCCGGGGCGTGAACTCACCACCAGATGGGCATAATCGAGCAGCTCCTGCCAGCGATGCCAGCTTGCCAGGCTCAGCAGCGAATCCATCCCCATCAGAAAGCAGAGCGGCGTGTCGGGCAGCTCGTTCCTCAGCTCGACCAGTGTGTCAATGGTCCAGGAGGGCTTGTCCCGCCAAAGCTCCCGTTCATCCACCACGAAACCGCGATTCTCCGCCGCCGCCAGCCGGACCATGGCCAGACGCTGTTCGCTCGAGCAGAGAGGGTGGGCCCTGTGGGGCGGAATATGGTTCGGGATCAGGCGGATCTCTTCGAGCCGCAAGGCATCGCGCGCCTCGATGGCGGGTCTCAGGTGGCCGATGTGAATGGGGTCGAAGGTCCCCCCCAGCAGGCCGACAGGAGCCTTCAGCGGTCTGATAGGCGCCTTCAGCACGGACTCTCCTCCATCGCCAGCGGCAACGGAGTGCCATCGCGAAAGCCAAGAGCCAGGGTTTGCAGCATCAACCAGGCCTGCTCGGTGTCGAAGCGGCGCTGGGCATCGTCGAGTCGGGCCATCAGTTGCCACAGCTGCTGCAGCTTGGCGAAGGGGAGCCGGGTCAGCGCCTGCTGGATCAGTTGCTGACGGCTTTGCCAGATGCGCAGTCGGCTGAAATGCTCCCCCAGCGGTTGGCCACTGCGCATGGCCAGCGACAGCTCGGTGAGCTGCTCCAGCTCGCGGCACAGGGTCCATGCCAGCATGCCGGGTTCGGTGCCCTCGGCACGCAGGGCCGCCAGGATCCGCTGGGCCCGGTTCACCTTGCCCTCCAGCAGGGTATCGACCAGCTGGAACGGGGTAAAGTGGGCGTGGCGGATGATGGTCTCCTGCAGATAGGCGACGCTGATGGGCTGGGGCGGCGAGAGCAGGGTCAGCTTCTCTATCTCCTGGCTCGCGGCCAGCAGGTTGCCCTCATAGCTGTGGCACATGAAGTTGATGGCATCCGGCAGCGCCTTGAGACCGAAACGCTGGAAGCGGGCATTCATCCAGCGCGGGAAAAACTTGGGCTCGGGATGATTGACCGGCACATAGGTGCCGATCTGGTAGAGCTTGTCGAACCAGGCCGCCTTCATCTGGGTCTGGTTGAGACGACCGCCGTTCAACACCAGCAGCAGGTCGGGGTGGAGCTGTTTGCCGATCTCGCTGATGCGGGCGGCGAGATCCTTGTCGACCTTGGCGGGCAGCTCCAGCTCGATGATCTGGCGGGCGGAGAAGAGGCTCATGGCCTGGCAGGCGTCGTAGACCTGATTCCAGTCCAGTCCCTGCTCGACCACGAAGCTGTGGCGTTCATCGAATCCCTGCTTGCGGGCGATCTGGCGGATGGCGTCGAGCGCCTCCAGCCGCAGCAGGGGCTCGTCGCCAAAAACGAGATAGCAGGGCCGAAGCCCTGCTTTGAGGTGTTCACCAAACTGCTCGGGGTAGATCCGCATCAGAAGCTGACCTGGCTCAACTGACGGATCACCTGGCTGGCTGCCTGCTCCTGCATCTCGCGGTTGAGCTGCTCCTGCTCGCGGGAGGAGGCCAGCGCCGCATCCGGCTTGTTCAGGAAGCTGCGGTTGAAGTTGATGGGGAAGACTTGAGTCGGCTTGCCCGGTACTGCGACGGTGAAGCGGGTGCTAAAGCCCAGCACATACTCGGTATCGGCCCCCAGAGCATTGACCGAGGCAACCTGGCTGGAGCTGCCGATGCCGCCCAGAGTCAGCACCGGGATGCCCTCCTTGTCGGCCAGGGTGACGCCCGCAGCCTTGAGGCGGGTGGTGACCAGGCGATAGAAGTCGCTCTTGTTGTCGCCCACGACCTTCATGGTCATCAACTCCGCCGGGATGCCGGTGCCGCGCATATGAAAACCGCAACCCTGCAGCAGCAGGGCTGCCAGCATGATGGCCATCCAGCGAGTGAAGATGGAGCCCATATGAAATCCTCTTTGCGTTAAGTGAAGAGCGGCGGGCGCAAGGCCCGCCGTTATCATCCGTTTACCGTCACCGCTTGGCAACGATCAGTTAGCGACCAAATCAGTTGGCAACGATGTTGAGCAGTTTGCCCGGCACATAGATCACCTTGCGCACGGTCAGGCCGTCGGTGAACTTCTGTACCGAGGCGTCGGCCATGGCCAGCTTCTCGACGTCGGCCTGGCTGATCTCGGCCGGCACGGTCAGTTTGCCGCGCATCTTGCCGTTGATCTGCACCACCACCAGCTTCTCGGTCTCGACCATGGCGGCCTCGTCGGCGACCGGCCAGGTGGCGTGGTCGATGTCGTCGCCCTTGCCCAGCATCTTCCACAGCTCGAAGCCGATGTGCGGAGTGATGGGGTAGAGCATGACCACGACCGCTTCCATCGCTTCCTGCATCAGGGCGCGATCCTGAGGCTCGGAGCCCAGTTTGGCCAGGTTGTTCATCAGCTCCATGATGGCGGCGATGGCTGTGTTGAAGGTCTGGCGACGACCCACGTCATCGCTCACCTTGGCGATGGTCTTGTGCAGCTCGCGACGAATCGCCTTCTGCTCGCTGGAGAGGGCGGCCACATCCAGCGCCGGCACGGCGCCACCGGCAACGTGTTCGAAGGTGATGCGCCACAGACGACGCAGGAAGCGCTGGGCACCTTCCACGCCGGAGTCGGACCACTCCAGAGTCATCTCGGCCGGGGAGGCGAACATCATGAACAGGCGGACGGTGTCGGCGCCGTAACGCTCCACCATCAGCTGCGGGTCGATGCCGTTGTTCTTGGACTTGGACATCTTGGTCATGCCGGAGTGGATGACTTCGCGCCCCTCAAGGTCCACCGCCTTGATGATACGGCCTTTCTCGTCACGCTCCACCTTGACGTCGGTCGGGCTGACCCAGACGTTGCCACCCTTTTCGTCCTTGTAGTAGAAGGCGTCGGCCAGCACCATGCCCTGGCAGAGCAGGCGCTTGAACGGCTCGTCGCTGTTCACCAGGCCCGCGTCACGCAGCAGCTTGTGGAAGAAGCGGGCGTAGAGCAGGTGCATACAGGCGTGCTCGATGCCGCCAATGTACTGATCCACCGGCAGCCAGTGGTTGGCGGCCGCGGGATCCAGCATGCCCTTGTCGTAGTCCGGGGAGCAGTAGCGGGCGTAGTACCAGGAGGACTCCATAAAGGTGTCAAAAGTGTCAGTTTCCCGGAACGCTTCCTGACCGTTGTAAGTGGTCTTGGCCCACTCGGCATCGGCCTTGATCGGGCTCTGGATGCCGTCCATCACCACGTCTTCCGGCAGCAGTACCGGCAGCTGGTCTTCCGGCGTCGGCACTACTGTGCCGTCAGCCAGGGTCAGCATGGGGATTGGGGCGCCCCAGTAGCGCTGACGGGAGACACCCCAGTCGCGCAGGCGGTAGTTGACGGTGCGCTTGCCCTTGCCAATTGCCTCCAGCTTGGTGGCGATGGCATCGAAGGCCGCCTGGAAGTCGAGACCGTCGAACTCGCCGGAGTTGAACAGCACGCCTTTCTCGGTGTAGGCCGCCTCGCTCACGTCTAGCTCGCCATCGGCCGGCTTGATCACCGCCTTGATGTCGAGGCCGTATTTGGTGGCGAATTCGAAGTCACGCTGGTCGTGACCCGGTACCGCCATCACGGCGCCGGTGCCGTAGTTCATCAGCACGAAGTTGGCGACCCAGACCGGGACCTTGCGACCATCCAGCGGATGAATGGCGTACAGGCCGGTGGCCATGCCCTTCTTCTCCATGGTGGCGAGCTCGGCTTCGGCCACCTTGGTGTTCTTGCACTCTTCGATAAAGGCGGCCAGCTCCGGATTGTGTTCGGCAGCCTGCAGGGCCAGCGGGTGGCCGGCGGCGATGCCCACGTAAGTCACGCCCATGAAGGTGTCCGGACGGGTGGTGTAGACCTCAAGGTGCTCATCCTGCCCATCGATGGCGAAGCTGATGTTGACCCCTTCGGAGCGGCCAATCCAGTTGCGCTGCATGGTCTTGACCATCTCGGGCCAGCCTTCGAGGTTGTCGATGTCGTTCAGCAGCTCTTCGGCATAGTCGGTGATCTTGATGAACCACTGGGGGATCTCTTTCTGTTCCACCGGGGTGTCACAACGCCAGCAGCAGTTGTCCACCACCTGCTCGTTGGCCAGCACCGTCATGTCGTTCGGGCACCAGTTGACGGAGGAGGTCTTCTTGTAGACCAGGCCCTTCTCGTAGAGCTTGGTGAAGAACCACTGCTCCCAGCGGTAGTAATCCGGCTTGCAGGTGGCCAGCTCGCGATCCCAGTCATAACCCAGACCCAGCATCTTCAGCTGGTTCTTCATGTATTCGATGTTTTCGTAGGTCCAGGGCGCCGGCGCCGTGTTGTTCTTGATGGCGGCGTTCTCGGCCGGCAGGCCGAATGCGTCCCAACCGATGGGTTGCAGCACGTTCTTGCCATTAAGGCGTTGATAACGTGAGATAACATCACCTATGGTGTAGTTGCGCACGTGACCCATGTGTAGACGACCAGACGGATAGGGGAACATGGACAGGCAGTAGAACTTCTCCTTGTCTACTTTCTCCACGGCCTTGAAGGTTTTCTTGGCATCCCAGTGCTTTTGCACTGCTGGTTCGATTGATTGGGGAACGTATTGCTCTTGCATTGGTGACATCCGGATCTGTGAAATGGATAGATAAATCAGCTGGGAAATCGCAATAGAATACCCATATCCTGCGGCGGCAACAACCGCCAGCGTCCCTCGGGCCTCAAGCCGGGTCTGATCGGGGTTTAGTAGAGGAGGAACGGCCATGGACAAACATAAAAAAGGATACGAAACCTTCATCGCCGAGCTGAAAAAGCAGTGGCAGGAGACCGGAGAGTTCCAGGGAGAGCGTCTCAACCGGATGATTGCCAGGGTGCAGGCCTATCTGGAGGCAGCCAGCGATCTGACCCAGGACGAGCTGGCCCTGATCGCCGAGTACGTGAAGCGGGATCTGGGCAACTATGATGAGGGGCGCAGTGACGAGGCGGTGGAGGAGTCAGCCTTTATGCTGGCGCTCAAGGACACTGCCTGGTCCTGGCTGGCGGACGTGACCGATCGGGCCCAGGTGGAGTGGCGCGAATTGGCGGACGAGCTGGAGCATAAGGGCGTCTACGAGGCGGGGGAGTGGGTCGGGCTGGGGGTCATGGAGTGCAACCAGTGTGGCTGGCGCCATAAGGTTCTTCGTCCCGAGCAGCTGGATACCTGTCCCGAATGCGGCGGCACCGAATATCACCGCGAACCCCTCTCGCCCTGATTGCCAATCTCTTGAGCATCCAACGAAAAGAGGCGCCATAAGGCGCCTCTTTGTGATTATTCGGTGGTGTTACTTGCCCGCGACAGCGAGGCCGCCAAAGCGGATCAACGGGGCATAGAAGCCCTTGCCATCGTTGTGATACAGGGTATCGCCGACTGCTTCCAGCTCCCCCAACAGGCGATAGAAGTTGCCCGCCACAGTGATGCCGCGCACCGGCTGGATACGCACCCCGTCTCGGCAGAGGAACCCTGACGCGCCAAAGGAGAAGTCGCCGCTGACCGCATCGGCGCCCGAGTGCAGGCCGTCCAGCTTGACCAGCTCCAGATAGTCGCCGCTCTGCACCTCTGCCTCGCTATGAGGGCCGGTACCGAACACCAGGTGACGAGGGGTCACATCCAGCGCACTGCGAGCGCCGCGAGCCGCCGAGCCGTTGCTCGCCACGCCGAAGTGGCGGGCGGTGGCGCTGTTGTGCAGCAGGGTCTTGAGTTCCCCCTCGCCAATCAGCAGCAGATCCGAGGTGGGGGCACCCTCGCCGTCGAAGGCCTTGATGTTCATGCCACCCGGCATATGGACCCGGCTCTCCAGGGTGAGCCAGCGGGAGGCAACAGGTTGCCCCACCTTGTCCCGCCAGGGGTTGATCCCCTGTTGTGCCCACTTGCCCGAGAGCGCCGCCTGGAAGCAGCCAAACAGGCTGGCCAGGCAGTTGGTGCTGAAGATAATGCTATAGCGGCCGCTCGCGACCGCCTCACCCGGCAGCAGGCCCGCGGCCACGGCATGGATCTGCCGGGCAAGGGTCTGGCTGTCCAGCTCGTCGAAGCGACGGCCATACTGCCCCTGGGAGTGCATGGACTGTCGCCCATCCCGCTCGACCAGGGCCGAGGTGTAGCAGCCGACGGAAAATTCGCCGTGCTCGCAGAAGGTACCCTGGCTGTTGGCGAGCCAGAGGCGGCTCTCTCCTTCGAAGAAGCTGTTGTAGGGGGCGCCGGTCACATCCGGCAGGGCCAGCATGTCCGATTCGAGGCGCAGGGCCAGGGCGATCTTCTCCTCCACGGGCGTGGTGTCGGGCTGATTGATCTCGGCGCAGTCGGTCGTGATCCGGCTGTTAGCGACCGAGATGGCCTGGTCAGCATCCACCTTGGCGAAACGGCTGGCGTCACAGGCATCCTGCAGCATGGTATCGAGGGCAATCTCATCGAGGGACTCGGAGTAGGCGATGCCGACCCGGCCCTCTTTTATCAGGCGAATACCGATCTGCTGGCTGCTGGTGACCTTGTATTCCCCAAGCTCCCCCTTGTCGGCCTTGAGGGAGAAGGCCCTGTCCTGATTGGCGATGATATCCGCTTGTGCATTGATATCGGCGACCTTGTCCAGCAGGCGGGCAAGCAGTTGGTTCATGTCGATGGCGCTCATCAGGCGTTCCCCCCGATCAGCATAAGGTCCACTTTCAGGCGCTTAATGGTGTCATTCATCAGGCGTTCCCCCCCTACAAGCATAAGGTCCACTTTCAGGCGCTTAATGGTGCCATTCATCGGGCATTCCTCCCGATCAGCATAAGGTCCACTTTCAGGCGCTTAATGGTGTCATTCATCAGGCATTACCCCCCACCAGAATATTGTCCACTTTCAGGGCGGGCTGGCCGACCGAGGTGGGCACAGAGCCGGAGACGGAGCCGCAAATGCCGGCGGCCAGCGCCAGATTGCGGCCCACCATGGAGATCTCTTTAAGCACCTGCGGGCCGGTGCCGATCAGGGTCGCCGACTTGAGCGGTCTGGTCACCTTGCCGTGCTCGATGAGGTAGGCCTCCTGCACGTTGAAGTTGAACTCGCCGGTACCCGGTTGCACCGAGCCGCCACCCATTTTTTTGGCATAGATGCCGTGCTCCACCGTGGCCAGCATCTCGTCCAGGCTGTGGTTGCCCGGCTCGATATAGGTGTTGCGCATGCGCGAGGTGGGGGCGAATTTGTAGGATTCGCGCCGCCCCGAGCCGGTGCGGGCGTAACCTGTCTTGAGCGAGCCCATCCTGTCCACCAGAAAGCCGGTCAGCACGCCATCCTTGATGAGCTGGGTGTGCTGGGTCGCCATCCCTTCATCATCGACGTTGATGGAGCCCCAGGCGTTGCCTTGCAAGCCTTCGTCCACCGCACTGACCGCGGGATTGGCGATCAGCTGGCCCATCTTGTCGTGGAACACCGAGGCCTTCTTGGCCACCGAGGTGGTCTCCAGTAGATGGCCGCACGCCTCGTGGAAGATGACGCCGCCAAAGCCGCTCTCCATGATGACCGGCAGGGTACCGCTCGGACAAGGGGCGGCGCCCAGCTTCACCAGGGCCTGGCGGGTGGCGGTGAGGGCCAGCTCGCGCGGATCGATGCGCTCGGCGTGTTCCCAGCCCATCAGGGCGCCGGGGGCCTCGTAGCCCATGCTCTGCTCGCTCCCTTCCCGGGCGATGGTCTGGGCCATGATGCGGTTGTAGTGGCGACGATCACTGACCTGCAACCCTTCGCTGTTGAAGATCTCCACCTCCTGCTCCCAGCCCAGCACGTTGCCGGAGAACTGGCTCACCTTGTCGCTCTCGGCGCGGGCCGCGGCATCCATGGTGTGCAGATAGGCGATCTTCTGCTCCAGCAGCTTGTCCGCCGACAGGGGCAGGGCCACCGGATGGCGGTCGGTGAGACGGGTGAAATCGAAGGCGGTGGCGGTCACCACGGGGTCGCGCCTGTCCTTGGCTGCCAGCAGGGTGACGATGCGCAGCAGCTCGTCACTGCTGGTCTGGTTGGTGTAACCGTAGAGCACCTTGTGGCCGTAGCACAGGCGCACGCCGATGCCGAAATCGAGGCCACCGCTGATGTTTTCTATCTGGCTGGAGAGCAGGCTGAGCTGGCTGCGGCGCTTGCGCTCCACAAACAGCTCGGCAAAGTCGGCACCCAGCGCCAGGGCGTGATCGAGCACGTTGCGGGCGATGGCAGGGGCCAACAGGGAGAATGAGGTCATAGAATTTCCTTTTCTGATCTGTCCGTTTGCTTCCGGCGCCCTGCTTTGCTTGTTATGGGGCGTCAGACTCATTGTTACAGACCAGCACAAAAAAGTCGCTATAGCGTCATACGATGATACCGATTGAGAAAATCGGCGCGAGATATGCGCCCAGGCGGTCAGTACTCTGGCTGACCGCCGGACATCAATCAGAGGAGTTCGTGGATTTCGGCCAGGATCTGGTCGACCCACTGCTCGATGCGGGAATCGGTCTGGTCGTACTGGTTTGCATCGTCGAGGGCCAGGCCGACGAAGTGGCGACCATCGTCGATCAGCGCCTTGGAGGCATCAAACTCGTACCCCTCGTTGGGCCAGTAACCCACCAGTTTGACCCCCTTGGGCACCAGCTGATCGTGCAGCATGCCGAGGGCATCCTGATACCACTCGCCGTAACCGAGCTGATCGCCGAGGCCAAACAGGGCCACGATGCGCCCCTCCAGCTCCAGATCGGCGATATCTTCCCAGCGGGACTCCCAGTCCTCCTGCAGCTCGCCAAAGTCCCAGGTGGAGATGCCGAGGATCAGGATGTCGTAATCCTGCATGCGCACGAGGGGCACATCCTTGATGTTGTGGATGTCGACCAGCTCGGGGCCGATAAGGGCGCGGATCTTCTCGGCGGCCATCTCGGTGTAGCAGGTGGTGGAACCGTAAAACAGACCAATCTTCATCGCTCTTCTCTCTTTTGGCGCTTTCTCGCATGCTCGTGTGGGCTGCGCCATGTTGGCAACACGATGGGTAACGTAAGGGGAGGGCGCCAGTCTAGCAGATTGCCGGGGCCCCTTCACTGCCCTCAGATATTGGCTGGCGAGCAAGCGGGCTTGCACGGGGGGCAAGCCCGCGCGCTACAATGGGCCATCTTTTTTCTGACAGCGGCGCATCATGAGCAAGCCTGACTCCCATCCCCTGATCGGACCTTTTCTCGACGCCCTCTGGCTCGAACGGGGGCTGTCCGACAACACGGTCAGCTCCTATCGCACCGACTTGGAAAAATTCGCCCTCTGGCTCGACGGGCAGGGCAGCTCCCTGCTGCTGGCGGGCATGGATGACATTCAGCACTACCTCGCATGGCGGGTCGACAACCAGTTTGCGGCGAGCAGCACGGCTCGCTTTCTGTCGGCCCTGCGCCGTTTCTACCAGTATCTGAACCGGGAAAAATTGCGCAGCGACGATCCCACAGTGCTGCTGGAGGGGCCCAAGCTGCCCAAGAAGCTGCCGACTGATCTGAGTGAAGCCGAGGTGGAGGCGCTGCTGCAGGCTCCGCTGGTGGACGATCCGCTGGAGCTCAGAGACAAGGCGATGCTGGAGCTGCTCTATGCCACCGGGCTGCGGGTCTCCGAGCTGGTGGGGCTCACAGCCGAGCATGTCAGCCTGCGCCAGGGGCTGGTGCGGGTGGTGGGCAAGGGCAACAAGGAGCGGCTGGTACCCATGGGGGAAGAGGCTGTCTACTGGCTGGAGCGCTATTACCGGGAAGGGCGCGGTCTGCTGCTTGGCGGCACCAGCTCGGACGTGGTGTTTCCCTCCAAACGGGCCCAGATGATGACCCGACAGACCTTCTGGCACCGTATCAAGCTCTACGCCCTGCGCGCCGGCATCAACGGGGAGCTCTCCCCCCACACTCTGCGGCACGCCTTCGCCACCCATCTGCTCAATCATGGCGCCGACCTGCGGGTGGTGCAGATGCTGCTGGGCCATGCCGATCTCTCCACCACCCAGATCTACACCCATGTGGCCAATGAGCGGCTCAAGGCGCTGCACGGCGAGCATCACCCGCGCGCCTAGGCCAGATAGAGGCGGTTTTTCCCCTCCTGCTTGGCGCGATAGAGGGCGGCATCCGCTTGCGCCAGCACCTGGGCCGGCGGAGCATCCAGCGCCTCGGCAAGGCCGCCGCTGAAACGCACTTCGAGGGGGGGCTCGCGCCACTCCTGATCCACCATGGCCTGGCGCCACGCCTCCATCAGCTGGTGGGCCTGGGCCAGCTCTCCCTGCTCGAAGATGGCCACCATCTCCTCGCCGCCAAAGCGGCACAGAATTGCCTGTTCTTCCAGCAGTTGGCGGCCGATGGCGGCGGTGCGTCTCAACACGGCATCCCCGATGGGGTGGCCATATTCATCGTTGATCTGCTTGAAATTGTCGATGTCGATGATGGCAAGCACATAGGGAACGTGCTCCTGGTGCAGCCTGGCGAGCAGGCCGTCCATGTAGCGGCGGTTGTAGAGCCCGGTGAGGGCATCGCGCTGGGCCTTCTCGCTCTCGGCCTGCATCTGGTCGGAAATCATGGTGATCTCGTCCCCCAGCTCTTCAATGCCGGGGATACTGGGGATGACGATGGGCTGCCCGGGCGGGGTAACCCGCAGCAGGCGCACCACCTGCACCAGCATGCTGATGGTATTTTCCAGGCGCTGGTGGAAGATGATGGCCACCAGTATGAACATGGCCAGGGAGAGGATCAGCCCCACCATCATGGTGGGCAGCAGCTCCTTGATGACGAAGGAGTTGCTGAACGGGAACACGGTAATGACCTGCCAGCTGGGGTTGTTGGTCAGGGTGTAGTAGGCGATCAGCTCGCTCTCCCGGGTCTCCAGCGTGCCATTTTGGCCCTTGATTCGGGACAGCCAGGGCTCATCGAGCGGGGTAACATTCAGGAGCGGGTTGCTGTGTGCGATGATGAGCTGATGTTGGCGATCGTAGAGCAGATAAGCCATCTGTTTCCCGCCCTGCAACATGCGGCCGATCCGGTCCGAGACTTTCGCCAGATCGACATCAATGCCGACCACGGCCACTACCTTCCCGCTCGGGTTCAATACCGCCCGCGACAGAGTGATCACCGGAATGTGCTGGACGCTGTCGAGATAGGGAGCGCTCCAGGTGTTGATCCCCGGGGTATGAATGGCAGCCTGATACCACTGCTGCCTGGCCATGGTTTGAGTCGAGGGAGTCGCCAGATGGTTGAAGTTGACCAGGGAGTTATCGCGCTGCACATAGTAGAGTCCCTTCAATAAGCTGCCCGAGCGGCTGAGTTGTTGCCACACCGAGTTGTGCCGCGCCTTCATCTCCGGCGGGAGCATACCGTCATAGGCGGCGAGATCGGCCGCCAGAATGTTGAGCTGCTCCTCGACCGAACTCAGCGCGTTGTCCCACTGCTGGGCGGTGCTGCTGCTGAAAAACTCCATGCGATCGCGCACGACATTCTGTTGTTTGATGGCAAACAGGTAGAAGCTGCTGGCTGTCATCAGCAACAGGGGCAGGGAGAGCAACAGCAAATAGCGCAGAATGAAACCATGTTTCGGTCTGGTCTTCACTGTCGGGGATGTCATGGCGATGACTCCTGTAGATTTTGCATGTATTCGATCACGATGTGGCGCGAGAGCCGCGAGCGTTTAGCCCCAGGCTGAATTGTGCCGTAGTCTACGGTGTTGTGGCCTAGTGTCAGCAAAAAAACCGCCGAAAGGCGGTTTTTTGTACACACGACAGGGGCGGGTGCTTATTTCTCCTGCCGGGCCTTGAGCAGATCGCGGATTTCGGCGAGCAGTTCCTGATCCTTGGTCGGGCCGGCCGGTACCGCCGCGGCTTCCTCTTCCTGTTTGCGCTTGAGGGTATTGATGGCCTTCAGCCCCATGAAGATGGCGAAGGAGATGATCAGAAAGTCGATGATGGTCTGGAGAAACTTGCCATAGGCGATGACCACGGCCGGAGCCGATCCTTCCGCCGCCTTGAGAGTGATGGCCAGATCGCTGAAATCCACCCCTCCCAGGATCAGACCTATGGGGGGCATGATGACGTCGCCGACGAACGAGGAGACGATCTTGCCAAAGGCGGCCCCTATGATGATACCGACCGCCATGTCGATCACATTGCCTCTGGATGCAAAGGCTTTGAACTCCTGGATAAGACTCATTATTTCCTCCGAAACCGAACAAGATAGAGTGTGGATCGTGTGGGCGATCCGCATCAGGAAAACGGAGGCCACGCCGCGTTGTTCCTGTCGTCTTCTCTAGCTTGCTGAGGTTGCATCTCCTTGGCAATCGGGGAACGCGGATTTTTTGGTGCCAAGGGAGTATTAATAAGCAAGCAAATAACGGATTGAATAACAGGTGCCATCCATATTAGTGTGTTGGACTCAATCATTTATGCTGCAAGAGTAAAATGGTGAAGCATTTAATATCGATGGCAATGCTTCTATGCACATTTGCTGCCTATGCCGGGGTGAACCCGCAAACCCTGAAGGATACGGTCTCCAGCCGGTTGGGGGTTCCCGTCTATCTGGTGGATCGCACTCCGATCCCCGGGCTCTACATGGTGGGTACCTCCCAGGGCGTGCTCTATAGCGATGCCAACGGAGACTATCTGGTGCAGGGGGTCATGCTGGACATGACCCGCGACATGAAAAACCTGACCCTCTCCGGCCTGCGTCATCAAAGGCGCATGGCGCTGGCGCAGATAGGTGAGCCCCCCATGCTGCTTCGGGCAACGAAAGAGACGCACCGGATCACCCTCTTTACCGATGACGCCTGTACCGATTGTCGCCGGGCGCTGGATCAGCTGCCCCGCCTGCAGGAGTTGGGTGTCACGGTGCAACTGCTGCCGATCGTGTCGCCCGCCGGCGGGCAGGATCGGATCTCGCCGGAGCAGTGCGAGGCTGGCGCCTGGCGTCACTCCCAATTCAGTGAACATTTGCCAGTGGCGCGCTGTAGTGAGATCCTCTCCCACTATATCGGCCTGAGCCAGTGGCTCGGGATCAAGGCGCTGCCGAGCTGGGTCCTGCCAAATGGCGACCTGGTGCGCGGTTACCAGAGCCCTGAACAACTGCTCAAGATACTGGATCACATCAATGCCCCTGCAAATCCGTCGTCGTCCGCGAGTTGATGATTCCCATCTGCCCGCCACCCTTCATCCCCTGCTGCGGCAAATCTTCGCCAGCCGTGGCGTAGCAGATCCCGCCCTGCTCGAGCGCAGCGCCAATCAGCTGCTGCCACCCCGGCGCCTGTTTGGCATGGCGCAGGCGGTGCCGCTGCTGGCGGATGCCCTGGCCGCACAGAAGCGGATCCTCATCGTCGGTGACTTCGACTGCGACGGCGCCACCAGCTCGGCTCTGTGCGTGCTGGTCCTGCGCGCCATGGGTGGCCGCCACATCGACTTTTTGGTGCCCAACCGCTTCGAGTTCGGGTATGGCCTCACCCCCGAGATCGTCGAGCTGGCGGTGGCCCGCGGCGCCGAGTTTCTCATCACGGTGGACAACGGCATCTCCAGCATCGCCGGGGTGGCAGCGGCCAAGGCGGCCGGCATGCAGGTACTGGTTACCGATCACCATTTGCCGGGCCAGGAGCTGCCTGACGCCGATGCGATAGTGAACCCCAACCAGCATGGCTGCGACTTCCCCTCCAAGTCGCTGGCCGGGGTGGGGGTGGCCTTCTACCTGATGGCGGCCCTCAACACCCACCTCAAGCAGGCGGGCTGGTATGAGCGCCACGACATCCCGGTCCCCAATGTGGCGGACTATCTGGATCTGGTAGCCCTCGGCACCGTCGCCGACGTGGTGGCGCTCGATGGCAACAACCGCATCCTGGTCCATCAGGGGCTGCAGCGGATCCGGGCCGGCCGCTGCCGCCCCGGCATTCAGGCGCTGGTGGACGTGTCGGGCCGGGATGGTCGCCGCCTCACCGCCGCCGATCTGGGCTTCGCGCTGGGGCCACGCCTCAACGCGGTAGGTCGCCTTGATGACATGTCCCTCGGGGTCGCCTGCCTGTTGTGTGACGACCTCAACCTGGCGCGCCAGCTGGCGTCCGAGATGGACAGCCTCAACCAGGAGCGCAAGGAGATAGAGCAGGGGATGCAGCAGGAGGCCCTCGCCACCCTGGAGCAGATCCGTTTTCGCGATGGTGAAGTGCCATCGGGGATCGTATTGCATCGGGACGAGTGGCATCAGGGGGTGGTGGGGCTGGTGGCCTCCAAGGTGAAGGAGAAGTACTACCGCCCCGTCATCGCCTTTGCCGAGAGCAGCGAGAGCGAGCTCAAGGGTTCCGGGCGTTCCATCCCCGGCGTGCACCTGCGCGATGCGTTGGAACTGCTCGATACCCGCCACCCGGGGCTGATGGGCAAGTTCGGTGGCCACGCCATGGCGGCCGGGCTGACTCTGCCCAAGGCCAATATCGAGGCGTTCGGTCGTGCTTTCGAAGCGGTCATCAGCGAGCTGGTGACCCCTGAGCTGCTGACCGGGGTGCTGCTCACCGATGGCGAGCTCTTGCCGGACGAGCTCAACCTCGAGCTGGCGGAGCTTATTCGCGCCTCCGGCCCCTGGGGTCAGGCCTTCCCCGAACCGCTGTTTGACGGCGAGTTCGTGCTAGTGCAGCAGCGGCTGGTGGGGGAAAAGCACCTCAAGATGATGCTGACGACCGACTCTGGCCATGCGGTAGATGCCATCGCCTTCGGGGTCGATTTGCAGCGCTGGCCCGATGCCTCGGTCAAGCGGGTGCGGCTGGTCTACCGGCTCGATGTCAACGAGTGGCGCGGTCATCGCAGCGTGCAACTGCTGGTGGAGCATCTGGAGGCCGCCGGCCTCTGATCCGCTTGCTACTCTGCTTTTTTGATGACGACGGCCACCCCTGGGTGGCCGTTTTTTATGACAAGTATGCGGGCTTTGCCATTGACCCGTTTATAGCTTCACAGTTTAAGCTTCTCTTCATCGGGTCAGATGACGGCCCTCAGTGCGAGTTGTTGCCATGAAAATATCCGAACTGGCCCGCCGCTGCGGTGTGGCCCGCTCCACACTGCTCTACTACGAGAAGCTGGGGGTAATTGCGGGAGTGAGAGCCGCCAACGGCTATCGCCACTACGACGAATCCGATCTGCAGCGTCTGCAGATGGTGCAGGCGCTGCAGGCGGGGGGGCTCAGCCTCAAGCAGTGCCTCGCTTGCCTGGCGGGGGAGATAGATCAGGAGGTATTGCAAGCCCGGGTCAGAGAGCTGGACGGCGAGCTGGCGCGGATGCAAAGAGCGCGGGATCTGCTGGCAGGCCTCGCTGGCTTGCGTACTGGCTCCGGCGACGAGTTCAAGGCCTGGCAGTTGCAACTGCAGCGTGAAGCGCCAGAGGCCTACTTCGACTGGGTGATGAAGCAGGGATTCAGTGAAAAGGAGCGCTACCACTTGCAATGGCTCAGCAAGGACATGAACGAGCATGATCGCTACATCCGGGATTTCAAGCAGTTGCTGGATGGCATGAGCTATTGGGGACCGGGAGATCGCGCCTTCACCCAGCAGCAATTCGCCGCGCTGCCTATTCAACCGCGCCGGATCCTCGACATGGGCTGCGGGCGGGGCGCCTCTACTCTGGCGCTGGCACAGGTGACGGATGCTGCCATCGTGGCCATTGACCTCGACGAGGAAGCGCTGGCCGCCTTGGCCAGATCGGCCAGCTCGGCTGGCTTTGAGCAGGTCACTACCCTGTGCGCCAACATGGCGGCACTGCCGGTAGAGCTGGCTGCGGCGGACCTTATCTGGGCGGAGGGGAGCGCCTACACCATAGGGGTGGCCAATGCGCTCAAAGCCTGGCGGGCGTACCTTGCCGGCCCCGATGCCTGCATAGTGCTGAGCGACCTGGTGTGGCTGACCGACACGCCGCCAGAGGAGGCGCTGGTGTTCTGGCAGCAAGAGTATCCGGCGATGCAGAGCTTGCCCGCTCTGCTCGAAACAGTGCGAGCGGCCGGTTATCGCTGCCTCTCCCATACCCTGTTGCCCATGGTTGCCTGGCACAACTATCTGAATCCCATTGAAATGAACCTGGCCCGTTATCAAGCAGAGCTCGGAGAGAGTGCGGCCTATAAGGATTTGGCTCGTGAGCTGGCCATCCACCGCCAGTACCTGGGCAGCTATGGCTATGTGATCTGTTGCCTGCAGGTGGCCTGATCATCCCATCAAGCGAGAGAGAAAGAACAACATGAACATACTTATTCGACCCGAAACGGGCGCCGATCATGACGCCATCGAAGCGGTGACCGTGGCCGCATTCCTCAAGGCCCCCCATACCGATCACAACGAGCAGCTGATCGTGCGCGACCTGCGCCAGGCCGGGGCACTCAGTCTGTCGCTGGTGGCGGAGCAGGCGGGGCGGGTGGTCGGCCACCTCTGCTTCTCGCCGGTGACCATCAGTGATGGCAGCAAGAACTGGTTTGGCCTTGGTCCCATCTCGGTACTGCCCGAGCTGCATGGCAAGGGGATAGGGTCACACCTGATGGCGGAAGGGCTGGCCGCTCTCGAGGAGCAAGGTGCGGACGGTTGTGTAGTGCTGGGGGATCCAGGCTTCTACGGCCGCTTTGGCTTTGAGCAGAACCCGGTGTTGGTGTTACCCGGTGTGCCACCCGAGTACTTTATGGCCAGGTCGTTTGGTGCAGCCAGTGCCCGTGGTGAGGTGAGCTACCACCCAGCTTTCAATCAGGGATAACAAGACAGAATTGCGGTCAGCGGCCGCCGTGTCTGGATAAAAAATGAGGCGCCTTATGGCGCCTCTTGTCTATGGTACTTCCTTCACGCGGGATCAGCGCTCGCCAGCCCAGGGGTGAGCCTTGGGGCGCAGCGCCAGTGCCAGCACCAGCAGCAGGGCGGTCAGGCCGTACAGGGGCCAGTTACCAAAGCGCAGGTAGGGGGTCTCGCCATGGGCGGGGCGCACTTCGCTGCGCAGCACCGCCGCCTCGAACTGCGGGATCTGGCCGATGATGCTGCCATCGATCTCGGTGACGACCGTGATGCCGGTGTTGGTGGCGCGCAGCAGCGGTCGCGCCAGCTCGAGGGCACGCATCCGGGCGATCTGCATATGCTGCCAGGGACCGATACTGGTGCCAAACCAGGCGTCGTTGGAGACGGTCAGCAGGAAGTCGGTTTCTGGCGTGACATTGCGGCGCACTTCTTCCGGGAAGATGATCTCGTAGCAGATGGCCGCGGCGAACTTGAGCCCCTTGGCGATCAGGTTGGGCTGGATCGCATCGCCCGGACTGAAGGAGGACATGGGCAGGTTGAAGAAGGGGGCGATGGGGCGCAGCAGATCTTCAAACGGCACGAATTCGCCGATGGGCAGTAGGTGATACTTGTTGTAGCGATTTGGGTGGTTGTAGAAGTAGGACTCCTTGCCGTCCGCATCCTGTACCCCCATGCCGAGCACGGTATTGTAGAAGCGCTGCTGCTCCTGGTCGTAATGAATGATCCCTGCCAGCAGGCCGGTCTCGTTCACCTTCATCGCCTTGTCCAGATTCTCCAGATAGGGGCCCATCTGCTGCTCGAGGGCCGGGATCGCCGACTCCGGCCAGACGATGATGTCGGCATCCTGATTCTCGCGACTGAGATCCTGATAGGTGCGCACCGTAGGGGCCAGCGCCTCCGGATCCCACTTGAGGGACTGGGCGATATTACCCTGCACCAGAGCTACCTTGACCGGCTCGCCCCGGGTGACCCAGTCAATCTGCATCAGGCTGTGACCACCTGCCACCAGGGCGGCGGGTAGCAACAGCCAGAAGGGAGAGCGGGACTTCCACACCATCCAGAGGGCGGAGCTGGCGAGCAGCAGCGCGAGCGTGATGCCCTGCACCCCCAGAATGGGGGCGAAGCCCTTGAGGGGGCCGTCGATCTGGGTGTAGCCGAACCAGAGCCAGGGGAAGCCCGTCATCACCCAGCCGCGCAGCCAGTCTGCTACCAGCCAGAGTGCCGGGAAGGCGAGCAGCCAGCGGCTCCAGTGACGGCCGCCAAAGAAGCGGGCGAAGACCCAGCAGGCCAGCGCCGGATAGAGCGCCAGATAGGCGGCGAGCAGGGCCAGCAGCACGAAGGCGACCGGCAGTATGATGCCGCCAAACTCCGTCATGCTGATGTGGATCCACCACAGCCCCGGCAGAAACAGCCCCATGGCGTAGCCAAAGCCGCGCCAGGCCGCCTGCCTGGGGGTTGCCTTGTCCAGCAGGGCATAAAGGCCGAGCAGGGAGGGAATCACCAGCGGCCAGTAGTTGAAGGGGGAGAAGGCGAAGACGGCGCAGGCTCCGGCTGCCAGGGCACTGATACTTAACAGGATTTTGGATGTCACGGGTGATGTTTTCACGGGTGATGGATGCTCGTCTTGGGCTGCTGGGTTGAATGGGCGGTATCTTACCCCGTAAGGCGGGTGACCGCGAGCCTGCAGATAGCACAACGCCCCGTGGTCGGGGCGTTGTTGGTATCATCCAAAGCGGCGTTATTGTGGCTCTGATTGGGCCACCGCGTGGTTCTCCGGGATCTTCACCTGCAGTTGCTGCAAACGGCGCCGGTCGGCGTGCATCACCTTGAACAGGTAGCCATCCAGCTCGATCTCCTCGCCCTTCTTGGGCAGGTGGCTGAAGGCGTGCATCACCAGACCGCCCACCGTATCCACCTCTTCATCGCTGAACTTGGTGCCGAAGAAGTCGTTGAAATCCTCGATCTCGGTGAGGGCGCTGATGGAGAAGACCCGCTTGCTGAGACGACGGATCTCTTCGGGCTCGTCCTCGATATCGTCAAACTCATCGTCGATCTCGCCGACGATGAGCTCCAGTATGTCTTCAATGGTCACCAGACCGGAGACGCCACCAAACTCGTCGACCACGATGGCCATGTGGTAGCGCTCTTCGCGAAACTCCTTGAGCAGGCGGTCGACCCGTTTGCTCTCGGGCACGATCACTGTGGGGCGCAGAATGTTCTCGAGCTGCAGCGGCTCCTTGGCCAGGTCGCCACCGAAACCGAATGGCAGCAGATCCTTGGCGAGCAGTATGCCCTCGACGTGATCCTTGTCTTCGTTGATCACCGGGAAGCGGGAGTGGCCGGATTCGATGATCACTGGCAGGATCTCGTCCACCGGCTGGGATTTCTCGATGGTCACCATCTGGGAGCGGGGGATCATGATGTCGCGCACGCGCAGATCAGCGATCTCCAGCACCCCTTCGATCATGTCCTTGGTGTCCTGATCGATGAGGTCGCGCTCTTCGGCATCGGCTATCACGTCTACCAAATCATTGCGGTCTTTTGGCTCGCCCTGGAAGAGTTGGCTGAGTTTGTCGAGCCAGGTTTTCTTCGGCGAGCCGGTACTAGGGTGATCGTCGGTCATTTTTTCTCTTGGTTACTCATTGAAGATACTGATGTTTTGTCTTTGCTATATGAGGATGGCCAACATCCGTTTCAAGCTGCCGGCCCGCCCCTTTCGCCATTACACTTCGTCGTTCAGATAAGGGTCGGTGTAGCCGAGTTCCTGCATGATGTCGCGCTCGAGCTGCTCCATCTCTTCGGCTTCCTCATCCTCGATATGGTCATAACCTAGCAGATGCAGACTGCCGTGCACAACCATGTGCGCCCAGTGAGCCTCCAGCGGCTTGCCTTGCTCACTGGCCTCTCGCTCCACCACCTGGCGGCAGATGACGAGATCGCCGAGCAGCGGCAGCTCGAGGCCAGGGGGCGCTTCGAACGGGAAGGAGAGCACATTGGTGGGCTTGTCCTTGCCGCGATAGGTGAGGTTGAGCTCGTTGCTCTCCGCCTCGTCGACGATGCGTACCGTCACCTCGGCCTCGGTCTGAAAGCCGAGGATGGTGCCGTCGAGCCAGCCCTGCAGCTGGGCTTCGCTCGGCAGCCCCTCGGTGCTGGCACTGGCCAGTTGCAGATCCAGGGTCACGCTCATTGTTCGTTCTCCTTGCGGGTGTTTGCCGCGCTCTTCTCGGCTGCCTGAGCGGCATCGAATGCCTCGTAGGCTTGCACGATGCGGGCCACTACCGGGTGGCGCACCACGTCGGTGGACTGGAAGAAGTTGAAGGAGAGGCCGTCGACATTCTGCAGCACTTCCAGGGCATGGCGCAGGCCGGACTTGGCGTTGCGCGGCAGGTCGATCTGGGTGATGTCGCCGGTGACCACCGCCTTGGAGTTGAAGCCGATGCGGGTCAGGAACATCTTCATCTGTTCCGTGGTGGTGTTCTGGGCTTCATCCAGGATGATGAAGGCATCATTGAGGGTGCGACCGCGCATATAGGCGAGCGGCGCCACTTCGATGATGTTGCGCTCCATCAGCTTCTCCACCCGCTCGAAGCCCAGCATCTCGAACAGGGCGTCGTAGAGGGGGCGCAGGTAGGGGTCCACCTTCTGGGAGAGATCGCCGGGCAGGAAGCCGAGCTTCTCACCCGCTTCCACCGCCGGACGGGTCAGCAGGATACGGCGGATCTCCTGGCGCTCCAGGGCATCCACCGCCGCCGCCACCGCCAGATAGGTCTTGCCGGTACCGGCCGGACCAATGCCGAAGCAGATGTCATGGCGCACGATATTGGCGATGTACTGGGCCTGGTTGGGGCTGCGTGGCTTGATGAGGCCGCGCTTGGTCTTGACCGTCACCTCCTTGCCATAGGGGATGCTCGGCGTCGGCTCGTCATCCTGCTCCAGCACCCGCGACTCCAAAATGGTCAGATGAACCATGTCGGGGGTGATGTCGGTCACCTTGCCTCCCTTGAGGGGCTGGGTCTCGACGTAGAGGTGCTTAATGATGACGGCGGCGGCATCCACCTGGGCCTGCTTGCCCAGCAGCTGGAAGTGGTTGTCGCGGTAGCTGATCTCGATGCCGAGGCGGCGCTCCAGCTGCTTGAGGTTGTCATCGAAGGGGCCGCAAAGGCTGGCGAGGCGCTGGTTGTCGGCGGGCTCCAGATGCAGATTCAGGGTCGAGATGTGTCGGCTCACGGTATCCTCGTCTCAAGGCGCTCCCCCTGCGCCCGGGCGCAGGGGGAGGAGGGGATTAATGGGGAGTGAAGGCGGCAACGCCCAGCTCGTCCGGCACGTTGTCGGGACGACGGGCCAGGATCTCGCTCGGGGCGGTGGCGATGCGCAGGTTCATCTCGCTCTCGCCGCGGATGAAGGTGCCGCGCAAGGAGTTGGGCAGCACCTCGGTGATCTCCACGTCGGCAAAGCCGCCGATCAGGGTGTGCGGGCCTTCGAAGTTGACCACCCGGTTGTTCTCGGTGCGACCGCACAGCTCCATGGGATTGAGCTTGGAGGGCCCCTCCACCAGGATGCGCTGGGTGGTGCCCAGCATGGCGCGGCCAATCTGCATCGCCTGGTTGTTGATGGCGTGCTGCAGGCGGGACAGACGGGCTTTTTTCACCTCCATGTCGACATCGTCGGGCATGTCGGCGGCCGGGGTACCGGGGCGCGGGCTGTAGATGAAGCTGAAGCTCATGTCGAAACCGACATCCTCGATCAGCTTCATGGTGGCCTCGAAATCCTCATCCGTCTCGTTCGGGAAACCGACGATGAAGTCGGAACTGATGGTGATGTCGGGACGGGCGGCGCGCAGGCGGCGGATCTTGGACTTGTACTCCAGCACTGTATGCGGGCGCTTCATCATGGTCAGGATGCGATCAGAGCCGCTCTGCACCGGCAGGTGCAGGAAGCTGACCACTTCCGGCGTGTCCTTGTAGACCTCGATGATGTCGTCGGTGAACTCGATGGGGTGGCTGGTGGTGTAGCGTACGCGGTCGATGCCGTCGATGGCCGCCACCAGGCGCAGCAGCTCGGCGAAGGTGCAGATGCCGCCATCGAAGGTGGCGCCGCGATAGGCGTTGACGTTCTGGCCGAGCAGGTTCACCTCGCGCACGCCCTGCTGGGCGAGCTGGGCGATTTCGTAGAGCACGTCATCCATCGGCCGGCTCACCTCTTCACCACGGGTGTAGGGCACCACGCAGAAGGAGCAGTACTTGGAGCAGCCTTCCATGATGGAGACAAAGGCGGTGGCCCCTTCGGCGCGCGGCTCGGGCAGGCGGTCGAACTTCTCGATTTCGGGGAAGCTGACGTCCACCTGGGCGCCACGGCCCTCCTGAACCTGTTTGATCATCACCGGCAGGCGGTGCAGGGTCTGCGGACCAAACACGATATCCACGTAGGGGGCGCGGCTGCGAATGGCATCGCCCTCCTGAGAGGCAACGCAGCCACCCACACCGATCACCAGATCGGGCTTGCTTGCCTTGAGCTTCTTCCAGCGCCCCAGCTGGTGGAACACTTTTTCCTGCGCCTTTTCGCGAATGGAACAGGTGTTCAGCAGCAAGACGTCTGCCTCTTCGGGCTCTTCGGTCAGCGTGTAGCCATTGCTGGCATCCAACAGGTCAGCCATCTTGGACGAGTCATACTCGTTCATCTGGCAACCCCAGGTTTTAATGTGAAGTTTCTTGCTCATTGCTTCTCTTGACTGGTTTTGAAATCGGCATGGTCAAAGGACCGCGCATTTTACTCCGCAATCGGGGTGCTGACCAGTTAATATCCAGCTGCCATGGTGGCCAGCGAGCCTCTTGTTCAATCGAAGGTGCATCCCTTTCCCCTTGATTTGACGCGGCAATTCTCCGTTTGCCTCACTGTTTCCGGCGCGTCCTTGCGTTATGATGCCCCCATCAGGTTCAGGCTCGCGTCATCGTCGGGCCACCCCTCTTCAGGAACAACGTTATGGAACACTGTGATATTGCCATCGTTGGTGCCGGCATGGTGGGCGCCGCCACCGCCTGCCTGCTGGCGGCCCAGGGCCTCTCGGTGCGGGTCATAGAGACCCGGCTGCCGGAATCCTACGACCCGGCGCAGCCGCTGGATCTGCGGGTCTCCGCCATCAGCCAGGCCTCGGTGGCGCTGCTGGAGCAGGCCGGCGCCTGGCAATACCTGCAGCAGATGCGGCTGTGCCCCTATCGCCGGTTGGAGACCTGGGAGCTGGACGGTTTCGCCACCCGCTTCAACGCGGCCGACCTTGGCCTGCCTCAGCTCGGCTACATCATCGAGAATCGGCTGGTGCAACTGGCGCTGCTCAAACGGATGGAGGATTTTCCCAATATCCAGACCCACACCCCGGCGGCGGTGCTGAGCCTGCGCCAGAGTACCGACGATGTGATGCTGCAGCTGGACGATGAAACGATGCTCTCGGCGCGCTGGGTGCTGGCCTGTGACGGCGCGGAATCCCATACCCGCAAACTGGCCGACATCGGCGTGTCGCGATTCGAGTATCGCCAGCACTGCATGCTGATCAATATCGATACCGAGTTCGCGCAAGAGGACATCACCTGGCAGCAGTTTACCCCGAGCGGTCCGCGCGCTTTCTTGCCGCTGCCCGGCCGGCATGGCTCCCTGGTATGGTATGACAGCCCGGTCCGCATTCGGGCGCTGGCCGCCATGAGCAACGAGGCGCTGGCGGCCGAGGTGCGTCGCCACTTCCCGGCTCGCCTCGGTGGTTTTACCGTAACCGGCAAGGGGAGCTTCCCGCTGGTGCGTCGTCACGCCAGCGACTATCACGCCGGGCGGGTGGTGTTGCTTGGCGATGCCGCCCACACCATCAACCCGCTGGCGGGGCAGGGGGTCAACCTCGGCTTCAAGGATGTCGCCTGCTGGGCGGATTTGTTGCACAGTGCCGGTACCGGGTGGCACAAGCCCGAGCTGGCGACCCGCTATGAACGGCGCCGACGCCCGGACAACCTGCTGATGCAGTCGGGGATGGATCTCTTCTACGGCGCATTCAGCAATGAGATAGGCCCGCTCAAGCTGGCCCGCAACCTGGCCCTCAATGTGGCGGACAAGGCGGGGCCGCTCAAGGAGATGGCGCTGCGCTATGCGCTGGGGCTGGTTTAAGGCGCGTGGCGCCATCATGAGGGAGGAGAGCCCATGAACAAGGCATTGCTGGTGATCGATTTCATCAACGACATCGCCCACCCGGACGGGCGCATCGCCGCCTCGGCGGCCCATGTGCTGGAGCAGGACGCCATCGCGCACGCCAACCAGGCGCTGGCCCATGCCCGCGCCCACGGCTGGCTGGTGGTGCAGATCAAGGTGGGCTTTGACCCGCACTATCTGCTGCTGCCCAAGGGCTCCCCCATGTTTGGTCGGGCCCACCAGTTCGGGGCGCTGTCGCTGGCCGACCCCGGCACCGACTTTCACCCGGATCTGGATGTGCAGCCCGGCGATCTGGTGCTGGTCAAATCCAGGATCAGCCCCTTCTACGGCACGGCGCTGGAGCCGGCGCTGCGGGCCAATCACATCGAACACCTCTATCTGTGCGGCGTTAGTACCGGCTGGGCGATTCAGGCGGCGGCGCGGGATGGTCACGATCGGGATTACGCCATCACTATCTTGGAGGATGCCTGCGCGTCAGCGGATGCCAATGAGCACCACGCGTCGCTGCGCCTGCTCGGCCGCATCGCCGAGATCATCAAGGTGGCCCAGCTGGCCTGATCCCGGCGACAGACGGAGTTTGCTCACTGTTTTGACATTTTGTCTGCGGCCCCTGTCGGGCCGCGTCCATTTTGGGCGACATGAAGCAAGCATCGATGGCCACAAGGATGGGGACATGCGTTATCAGGGACGGATCGTGCGCTGGAACGAGTCGCGTGGCTTTGGTTTTATCGCACCCGAGCAGGGGGAAGGTGCTGAAAGGGGCCTAACTGTTCGTGCACATCTCGGCTCGCTGGGTGCAGGCCTGTGACGGCGCCGAATCCCATACCCGCAAGCTGGCCGGTATCGGCGTGTCGCGTTTCGAGTATCGCCCACATGGCCACAACGACAAGGGGGTCGGTTCTGGTGAACCGACCCCCTTGTGTATCAGGCCTGTCGTTACTGCAAGATTACGGATGAGCCGCGCGATAGAGGGTCCACTCCTCGACCACCTGGCCATCCGGCAGATGGCAGTAACCCACGGCGCCATCGGCTTCCTGCTTGATGATGACCTTGCCTCCCTGTTCAGCGCAGTAGACCGAGGCCGGATTGGCCATGCCGACCGGGGCGGGCGCTTTCTCGCTGGCGCAGCCGGCCAGCAGCAGGACGGGCAGTAGCGCAATAACCGTTTTTATCATGTTGATCTCCCTTCAGATGTTGGCTGGGTACTTGCTGCCCCATCTTATGCCTCCCTCATTGGCAAGGCAAAAGATGAGTCCGGCTTATCGTTTGGTCGCGGGGCAGACAGTCGGGTGGGCCTCCAGAACCAGTTGCAGGAAGCGATCCCGGATGGGATCGGCAAATTCCGGGTTCCACACCAGACTGATTTCCCACTCCGAATAGGGACCCGAGAGGGGGTAGAGGGTCACATCCGGGCCTGCAATGAAGCTGACGCTGCGCGGCAGTATGGCGTTGCCGATGCCGGCGGAGACCAGGGCGACCAGGGTCTGGACATCTTCCGTCTCCTGGATCATGCCGGTCAGCCGGTTGGCGCCGAGGAAACCGGCGATCTGCTGGCTAAGGCCGGGGCAGCGATGGCCGACCATCTGCAACAACGGCTGGCTGGTCAGAGCCTGTTCGACGTCGAAATTGGCCGGATCCGATCCCGTGACTTGGGTGGGAACGGCCAGCACCAACCGGTCGGTCAACAACCTGTGCTCCTGCAGTTGCGGCGCCTGGGGCCGACGCATGAAGCCCAGCTGCAGTTGGCCACAGAGCAGCTGTTCGTGCTGGATGGCGGAAGGCATGTCTTGCAGATGGACCATCACCTCGGGAACCAGCTGCCTGAAGCGGGCCACCAGCGAGGGGGCCAGCGCGAAGCTGGACAGTCCGAAACCTATCTTGAGCCGCCCGGCGATGCCGCTCGCCAGCGCCAGGGCATGGCGCTCGAATCCCTTGCCGTGTTCGACCAGGGCGTTGGCCTGGGTAAGCAATTGGGCGCCAAGGGAGGTCAGCTCGGCGCCGTGCCTGCCCCGGTGAAACAGGGTGCAGCCAAGGGCCTGTTCCAGCCCTTGGATCTGCTTGGTGAGGGCCGGCTGGGTGATGAAGAGCCGGTTGGCGGCCTCCCGGTAGTTGGCGGTCTTTGCCAGCATCACGAAAGCCTGCAGTTGCCTCAAGTCGAATTTCATTCCAGTTGGTTATCCAATGTGGCGATTTATTGATTATAAATTATCACACCTCCTTGTTGTAATGGATGTGCGGCGGGCCTGTTGCCCGTCCGGCACACAAGGAGTCACGCCATGTCTAGCGAACGCTATCTGTTCTTAATCAAGGGATCCCTGGTGATGGCACAGCCACTGGCCGCCCCCGAAACGGGAGAGCTCTTGACGAGTCTGCTGCAACAGGGTTTTGCGGTTGGTCCCCTGCAAGTCTGGGCAAGCAACGCCGAGCAGGCCCTCACCTGCTATGAGCGAGCCGCCCAGCAGCGGGCCTTCGGCGATATCCTGGCGGGGGACGAACCCGCCGTGGCAGGCGTTTTGTCATGAGCAGGCTAACCCTGCGGGCCGCTGCCCTGCTGCTGGACATGGATGGCACCCTGGTGCACTCCACCGGTGAGGTAGAGACGGTGTGGCGGCTCTGGTGCCGCCGCCACCGGCTGGCTCCCGAGCCCGTACTGGCCATCTGTCACGGGGTGCGCTCGCGGGAGGTGATCCGCACCCTGACCCCGCAGCTGGACCTGGCGCAGGAGGTGGCCCTGCTCGACGAGTTGGAGATCCATCACACCGGCCAGGCTGAGGCCCTTTCCGGCGCCCGTACCCTGCTGGCAAGCCTGCCGACTGAGCGCTGGGCGCTGGTGACCTCGGCCAGCCAGCGTGTGGCCCGTCATCGGCTGCTGAGCGCCGGCCTGGCGTTGCCCACCCTGCTGGTGGGGGCTGACGATGTGGTAAACGGCAAACCGGATCCCGAACCCTATCTGCTTGCGGCAGAGCGGCTGGGAGTAGTGGCCGCTGATTGCCTGGTGTTTGAGGATGCACCGGCTGGCATCACCAGTGCCCTGCGGGCCGGTTGCACCGTGGCACAGGTGGGAGGGAGACAGCGGCTGGATCCCGGCGTCAGTGCGCTGATCCAGGATTGGCGTCAGGTGAGCATGGTGGAGGCAGATGACGGCCTGCAGCTGACGTTGTTGACCTGAGCGGTCATAAAAACCCCCGGCGAACGGGGCGGGCAGAAGGGTAGCCTGTTGAGTGATGGCTGTCCGCTGTGTGGGAGACTTTGTCACCCTGTTGTTTGGATGGGGTGCCTGATGTCGGCCAGTGATGGATGTCTTTTGCCGCGCTCGCAACAAGCCTCTTTGGTTGAAGTTTGCGGAGAGCTCATGAGCTTCGCTCTTCCCAACACGCGATATTACCTGCGGGGGGGGGGGGGGGGGCCGGGTTTTGCCCGGCTCAGCGGCCATACTCCTGACTGCAGGTCGTGTCCTGATACCACTCTACCCGGTTGCGGCCGTTGTGCTTGGCGCGATAGAGCGCCGCATCTGCGTGGGAGAGCAGCTGTTCCAGGTTGAGATGGCCGGGCTCCCGATAGGCGAGCCCTATGCTGACCGTGATCGTGACGGGGCGCATGGCCTCGTCAATGACTTGCAACTGCGCCACCTCGCTTCGCAGCCGATCGACCAGATCCCAGGCCTGGGACGGCGGGACATCGGGCAGCAGCAGCGCAAACTCCTCGCCACCGAGCCGTCCGAGCAGAGTGCTGCCGGGCATCCCCTGGCTGATGGCCATGGTGAATGCCTTGAGCGCACGGTCCCCCGCCTCATGGCCGTGGTTGTCATTGAGTTGCTTGAAGTTGTCCAGATCCAGCATGCAGACGGCGACCGGCTTATGTTGCTGATCCAGCTGTGCCAGCATTTGTTGGGCGCTCGGCCAGAAGCCCGCACGATTGAGGGCGCCGGTCAGGTGATCGTGGTGGGCCATGTACTCCATCTGGCGCAGCAGGGTGTTGCGGGTCGCCATGATGCTGGCTGCCGTGAGAGGGGTGAGGCCGATCAGCATGATCCCGATCCGCACCGAGAACATCCAGTACTGGGTCTGGGCGTCGTGGTTGATGACGAGATAACCGCTGGAGATGGCAAGCAGGGTCAGGGTTGTAAAGCCGAGCGACAGCAGGGTGGTGGTAAAGAGCGAATAGCTGACGGCGCACCACAGCAGGGCAGGAACCGGGAAGGCGAGGGAGCCCGGACCCGAGACGATCTCCGCCAGCAACAGGGAGCAGATAAACATCAGCAAGGGCAGCACTCTTGCCCAGGAGACGTGCGGCAGCCACAGTGCCTTGAACCAGGTTCGTATCGCGCCGGCATGGGGCAGGGTCAGGAGTACCGGCAGCAAGGCCATGTAGTTGACCAGTTCGCTTGCAAACCAGAAACCCAGTCCGTGCAACGAGCGGCCATTGAACAGGATGGGGTTGATCAGGGCGCCGACCAGCCCGGCGGCAAACGAGGCGGCCATGCTGATCAGCAGCAGGTAAACGATGGCGTTGGGGTGCCTGAGGCGCACATTATCCCTGCCTAGTCGCCGGTAGAGCAGATAGCCGACCCCGACGCCCACCAGGTTGCCCAGGGTCAGCAGGCCGGTTTTCAGCAGCGAGTCATCGGTGAAGAGAGCCGCCAGCAGATAACCGGCTATTCCGCCCAGCCAGCCGGCGGGTGAGGCCAGAATGGGATAGCGGATCATGATGCCGAGGAACACGGCGTTGGCGGGCCAGAAGGCGGCCAGCATGTCGGGAGGACGGGTGAAGATCCCGGCCAGTGAAAAGAGGCATATCAGGGTGGCCATACACAAGAAGGCGCAGGGAGGGGCGCGGAGTACGTCTATGTACGAGGGTTTTATCTCTTCCATGAGAGACTCCTGATGGCGACTTTGGCCATGGCGGTGTATGGAGATGGCTGCGAAAGAATCCATAAAAGCATAGAATAATCATTGCGTTAGGCAACTGTTGATTTCACTGTTATTTAGAGTGGAATGCTGATGCCGGTCAATGATTGATTGTATTTATTGCTTTTAGAATGAGGGTCTCTCCATGGTCATCCAGAGGTACATGTGTGAGTCTCGCTCCTCCCTGCAAACGGTATTACCTGCTGGTACCCATGACCCTGCTGCTGGGTGGCCTGGTACTCATCACGACACTGATATTGGGCGTGCAGGGGTTGCTGCGCGATATCGACAGGACGATCGCCAGTTATGGCCGCATCGCCGCCTCCATCGAAGCCACCCTGATCCATGAGATGATACAGGTCAGTGAGCGCCAGATTACGGTGCTCGACGATTCGCTGGACAGGGAGGCGATTGCCCGTGGCGAGTCGGCCCTGAACCCTTACTGGACCATAGCGCACCGGATCCAGCCCGATGATCACTTCATCTATTTCTATAACCTGCGTCATGATCGCATCGATACCTATCCCGCCTGGGAGCGTCCGCCGCAATTCAAGGCCACCGAGCGACCCTGGTATGCCGCAGTCACCCAGGTCGGGGAAGAGCCATTATGGCTGGGCCCCTATCTGGAATATGACACCAGGGTTCAGACCCTCACTCTGGTCAAACGGGTCATGGACAAGGAGGATCGCCTGCTGGGACTGCTGATGGTCGACATGCAGTTCGCATCCCTGCAGCGGGCGCTGCAAAACTCCCTGGGCGATGAGCAGGCGGTGGCCATCTATCTGACTCCTGCCGGCGGTGATGATGTCATTGTTGCCAGCAACCTCGACTTGCTTGCCCGGCGCGGGGAGAAGCCAGAGGGCATTTGGAGCTGGCTGGGCTTCGGCGTGCTTGGCAACGGGGTGCATCTCACTCATCCCTTGCAGGACATAGGATGGGATCTGCATATCTATCTTTCCGCCCCCCTCTTTCGCGCCATCCTCGGGGAAGATCTGCGGATGCTGGTGTTGCCCCAGCTGCTGCTTGCCGTCATCTGGCTGCTGAGCCTGCTCGTGCTGGTCAGGATCTTCCGGCTGGAGCAGCGTCTGGTGGCCGGCTCCCTCAGCGAGATCTCCCGGGATGTCAAAAGTGGCCGGCGTTTCCTCGGTCACAAGACCTGGTTTGTCGATGACAGCCTCTCCAAGGTGGATCTGGTCAGGGCCAATCTGCTGCGCGGACAGGATGCCCTGCACCACGACCCTCTCACCGGGATCATGAACCGTCGGGCGTTCGATGCCAGGCAGCAAACCCTGCTGAAAGAGGGGCAGCCTCATTGGTTGCTCCTGCTCGATGTGGATTTTTTCAAGAACATCAACGACACCCATGGTCATGCCTGCGGCGATCAGGTGTTGCGCCGGATAGCGGCTCTGCTGGCCGAGCAGTTGGGTGAGGGGAATGTCTATCGCTTTGGCGGGGATGAGTTTGCCGCCTTGCTGACCATGGAACGGGCCGATTTGGAGGGGAGATTGCGACAGCTCTTCATCCGGGTGCGCAACCAGCAGTGGCGCGAGAAGCGGATCGCCGTCACCCTGAGCGCAGGGGGAGCCCACTATCCGGAAGTGCACCACAACCTGTTCGAGCGGGCCGATGAGTACCTCTACCAGAGCAAGCGGCTGGGGCGTGATCGTTGGTCCCTGCCAGCACAGCTCCAAAATGAGCAGAGTAACGCGGGTAGTGCTGACAAATTCTGTCCGAGCGATGATGGCTAAATGCTCCCTGCCTGTCGGGGAACCTTGTCACCAACTTCTCGCCAGCTTTCTGATAAAGTTATTTTTTGATTTAAATTCAATGGATTATGAATTTATTATCCAGGGCAAGAGAGGCACCTGTCGCTCTCCTGCGACACTGGTACATCCTGTCGTAAATCGTATAGTTCGGGAAAATTAATCAGCGTTGACAGGAGTATCCATGAGGATGAACAAGCGTGGCCTGAGTGCCCTGACTCTGTTGGGTGGCTTGTTGTTGGGAAGTTCGGTGGCACACGCCTCCGAGACACTCAATACCATCCTGGGGGGCGGTGCCGGCGGCGTGGCAGGCACCATGATCGGCAAGGAGCTCGGTGGCGACACCGGGGCACTGGTGGGGGCCGCCATTGGCGGTGCGGCCGGTGGTGCAGCAACAGCCAACAGAGGCAACAAGAATGAAGCCGCCCTCGGCGGCGCCGTTGGAGCGCTCGGTGGCGCCGCCATCGGCAAGAGTGTCGGCGGTGATACCGGTCGGCTGATCGGGGCCGGGGTGGGAGGTGCCAGTGGCTCGGCCATCGGTGCCAAGACGGGGGATGGCCACAAGAGCCGGGATCGTTATTACGACGACGATGATCATCATCACCGCCACTACTACAAGAAACACAAGAAGCACAAAAAACACAGATGGCACGATGACGACGATGATTGATGCCCTCCGGTGCGTGTGAATGAAGACGGGGCCTGCAGGCCCCGTTTCTGTTTCTGGCTCACACCAGCCGGTGTTGGCGCCGCCCGGCGGCGAAGGCATTGATGTTGTCGAACAACTGATCCGCGAGGCGCTGCATCGACTCCTCGCTGGCCCAGGCCACATGGGGGGTCAGGATGAAGTTGGGATATTGCAGGGCCTGCATCAGGGGGTGATCGGGGGGCGGCGGCTCGATGCTCGCCACATCGAATCCGGCGCCGCCGAGACGGCCGTTGGCCAGTGCCCGCAGCAGGGCGGCTTCATCCACCAGGCCGCCGCGTCCCACGTTGATCAGCAGAGCGCCCGGTTTCATCAGCCCTAGTTCCCGCTCGCCGATGAGGTTGCGAGTATAGGGGGTGAGCGGGCAGTGCAGGCTCACCACATCCGAGCTTTGCAGCAGGTCATCCAGCGGCAGCCGGTCCTCATCCGCGTTGCCTCCGATCTGGCTCTGGGCGTAACGCACCTCCATGCCTATCCCTTTTGCCCGCTCGCCCAGCGCCTGGCCGAGCGTTCCCTTGCCAATGATGCCAAGCCGCTTGCCGTGCAGATCCGCAATGGGGTGATCGAAGAAGCAGAACTGGCCGCTCTGCTGCCAGCGTCCCTCCAGCAGCGACTGGCGCCAGGCAAACAGGTTGCGCGACAGTGCCAGCATCAGTGCCATGGCGTGTTCCGGCACCGAGGGGCCCGAGTAGTTGCGGATGTTGCACACGCCGACGCCGGCGGCGCGGCAGGCCTCCAGATCCACGTTGTCGCTGCCGGTGGCCGCCAGCGCGATGAGCTTGAGTTGGGGCAGTCTGGCCAGTTCGTCGGCCCCGATACGCACCTTGTTGATGATGGCGATGCTGGCGTCCTGCAGCCGCTCGACCACCTGCTCTGGCGTGGTACTCGGATAGCTCTGCCAGTGATGGGGGAAGTCGGGATGGTGCAGGGTGATGCCTGCATCCAGGGTATCGCTGTCGAGAAACACAATCTGCTGCATGGTCCTTCCTGCCATGAACGGGGCCGAACGGTCATGATGCCAAATAGGGTGCAGCCAGAGCCAGTGTCGCGGGGCGCGAAGGAGGGCTTTCTGCGGCAGATGTGACCGTGCCCGCGCTTTGGCGTGCAGGGGCAGGGCTGGGTCAGAGCCAGCCCAGGTGGTTGAGCCAGCCCTGAATGCGGGTTGGCGTCTCCGCCAGCTCCATCAGGGCGTAGGGGCGATAGTTGAGCTTGTGGCTGCGACGGGTCTCGCTAAGGCGCTCTGCCGCCGCGAGCTGCGGCCATCTGCCGCCTTCTTCCTGATAGAGATCCAGGGTGGGGATGGTGGCCTGGGCCACCTGCTTGGCCAGGGTCTGGTTGCTCTGTTGATTGGGGAAGAAGCCGTCGAGCAGTACCAGCGCATCGGGGGCGGGCAACTGCTCGCTGGCGATGAGGTTGGTGGTCCAGGCAGCCCCTGTGCCCTGGGCCAATATCAGCTTGAAGCCGCCATCTTGCAGCTTGGCCTCGGCCAGCTTGCTGATCCGCTCGGCAAACTGCTTGCGAAAGGCGTCGCTGTCTTTCGCTTTCTTCTCGGCGGCCGGGTCGAGCTCGGCCTGCTCGGGAGAGGGGAGCAGCAGCAAAGTATCGAAGCCCAGCAGGCGAAGATCCCGGGTGAGTTGCCATAGCTGGCCGCTGCGTTGCCAGTCCGGCAGCAAGATGGCGAGCCCCAGATAGTTTTCGCTGTCGTGCTTGGCAAACAGCACCGTCTGCTTGTCGATGCGGGTGACGTCGGGCAGCCCTTGCCAGTCGCTCTCCTGCCAGTGATCGACGGGGGCGGGCGGCGCGACCTCGATGGCTTGCGCGCCATGGCTGGCCAGCATCGTCAGTAACAGCAGTGATAAGGATAATCTGGCCATAGTGTGCTCCCCCGGTTATCTGGGTTAGCGGCCACGGCGTCATTTTCTGAAGGTGCGAGCAAGGGGCAATAAAAAAGCGAGCCGGTGGCTCGCTTTTTTGCATCCTGTTCAAGGGGTCAACTTAGTTGACGCGACGCTTGAATTCACCGGTGCGGGTATCGATTTCGATCTTGTCACCGATCTCTACGAAGGCTGCCACAGACAGCTCGTAGGTAGTGCCTTTCAGACGGGCAGGCTTGGTCACTTTACCGGAGGTGTCGCCACGGGCAGCCGGCTCGGTGTATTCCACTTCGCGAACGATGGTGGTCGGCAGTTCTACGGAGATGGCTTTCTCGTTATAGAAAGTCACTTCGCAGATGTCTTCCATGCCGTCTACCAGGTAGTTCAGCACGTCACCCAGGTTGTCTTTCTCTACGTCGTACTGGTTGTACTCGGTGTCCATAAAGACATACAGGGGGTCGGAGAAGTAGGAGTAGGTGCACTCTTTACGTTCCAGCTGAACCACGTCCAGCTTGTCGTCGGCCTTGAAGACGGTCTCGGTGGCGCTGCCGTTCAGCAGACCCTTCAGCTTCATTTTGACCACGGCGGAGTTACGGCCGGATTTGTTGAATTCAGCCTTCTGGACCACCATCGGCTCGCTGCCGATCATGACTACGTTACCAGCGCGGATTTCCTGTGCGGTTTTCATGTAAAAAATTCCTGTTCGTGAAACGGACGGATAAAAACTGCCAGATTATATACGGCTTTCCAGAAATTTCACCAATCGTGTGACGAGATCCCCATCGTGCTGCAACTTCTGTGACCAGCTTCGCCCATGTTGCTGCCAAATGGCGCTATAGCGTGGCCAGTTAGCCCAGAGTGCGCGGCAATCCTCGCCCCGATTGAGGGCGAGATTGAAGTCGCGCAGCCACTGGCCGCACTCGGCAGGCAGATCGGTAAGATAGTGGTCGAGGAAGTGCGCCAGCTTGATCAGATGGGCCTCTTCCTCCTGCTGGTAGATGTGCCACAGGAAGGGGCGGGCGGCCCACTGGGCGCGTACGAAGGAGTCTTCCCCGCGCACCAGGTTGAGATCGCAGCTCCACAGCAGCCGATCGTAGTCGGCTTGATCCGTCATCGGCAGCAGCTTGATGGCGAGGTTGCCCGAATGGAGCAGATCGCCCGCCCTGGCCGTAGGGATGGCATCTTCCAAACCTGCGCCACGCAGCACGTCGTGCAATGAGCGCCCCAGCGGCAGCAGCAAGGTGACCGGCGTGGCGCTCTGGCACCAGCTTTCGACCAGGCTCACCAGCGCCTCGCTCTCGTAGGTAAAGAGACTGACCCGCAGCTCGTTCTCTTGTTTGGGCGGCAGGCCCAGGCTCGCCCAGTAGGCGGCAAGGCCAGCGTCATCCTGTTGCCAGCGATCCCGCTCGGCCAGCAGCGCACGCTCGCAGAGCAGGCCGCCGGTTCTGGCGCTAAAACCCGGGAAGAAGAAGTATTTGTCGAGGCTCCGGTTGCCCACCCGCTGGGGGGAGGCGAGGCCGTGGCAATCCTCGACCCAACTCTCGGCCGAGAGGTACTCCAGATTGATCCAGCAGGGGGGCGGGCTCTGCTCGGCCATGCGTTCGACAAAGGGGGCGGGCAGCTCGCAGGCAAAGGCCTCGATGACGACCTTGGCCGGGGTGATGTCGGCGGGCAGGGTTTCATGCCAGTGCTGGATATGGATACCCTCGATCCATTGGCCGTCCCGCGCAGGGTTGAGCCCCGGGCAGATGCGGGCGAAGCTCGCCAGATCGTCCACCCAGAGCCGCACCGCACCATGCCCCTCCTGCTCCAGCTGGCGGGCGAGTCGCCAGGTGACGCCGATGTCACCGAAGTTGTCCACTACGCAGCAGAAGATATCCCAGTCGAACCGGGGTAGGGGGCTTGTCATGTCGGGGATCCAGATGCAAAGAAACCGGTGCGCAGGGTAGCACACCGGTTGGCTGGCTTCTAACCGTAAGCAGGTCGCGGGTGGTCTGGTAGATCACTCCTTGCCGTAGACGTTGTTCTCCTGCTCGCGCACCCGGATAAAGGTGGTGCGTGCTTTGTTCAACTCTTTAAGCTGGCTTTTGCCGGGCCAAAGGATTCAAAAGCAGATGAACTCGGTTTACTCCTTGCCGTAGACGTTGTTCTCCTGCTCGCGTACCCGGATAAAGGTGGTGCGCTTGGTCAATTCTTTCAGCTGGCTGGCACCGACGTAAGTACAGGTGGAGCGCACGCCCCCCAGGATGTCGCGCACGGCATTCTCCACCGGGCCGCGATAGGGCAGCAGCACTGTCTTGCCCTCGGAGGCACGGTACTCGGCGACGCCGCCGGCGTGCTTGTCCATGGCACTCGACGAGCTCATGCCGTAGAACTTCATGAAGGGTTCGCCATCCACATCGATGATCTCGCCGCCACACTCCTCATGGGCCGCCAGCATGCCCCCCAGCATCACGAAGTCGGCGCCGCCGCCGAAGGCTTTTGCTACATCCCCCGGGCAGGTACAGCCGCCGTCGCCGACGATCTGGCCACCAAGGCCGTGGGCCGCATCGGCACATTCGATGATGGCGGAGAGCTGGGGATAGCCGACACCTGTCTTGACCCGGGTAGTGCAGACCGAGCCCGGGCCAATGCCTACCTTGACGATGTCGGCGCCGGAGAGGATCAGCTCCTCCACCATCTCGCCGGTCACCACGTTGCCCGCCAGGATGACGTGATTGGGGCAGGCCTCACGGATTTTGCGCAGGAACTCGACAAAGTGCTGGGAGTAGCCGTTGGCCACGTCCACGCAAATGAAGCGCAGCGCCTCGGACATGGCGAGGATCTGGCGGGTCTTGACGAAGTCTTCGTCCGAAGTGCCGGTCGATACCATCACATGACCCAGCAGGGCCGGGTCGGTCTCATTGACGAAGGTTTGCCACTGCTCGAGGCTGTAGTGCTTGTGCACCGCCGTCATCATCTCGAAACCGGCCAGGGCGCGGGCCATGGCGAAGCTGCCGACGGTATCCATGTTGGCGGCGATGACGGGCACCCCCTGCCATTGGGTCCGGGTGTGCTTGAAGGTGAATTGACGGGTCAGGCTGACTTGGGAACGGCTCTTGAGAGTAGAGCGCTTGGGGCGAAACAGGACATCCTTGAAACCGAGCTTCAAGTCTTCTTCGATACGCATTGCAAATTCCTTATTGAGCCTTGAGTGATTCGTCACTGTTGCAGTGGCAAATTTTCGGCAGGCACAAAAAAACCGGGGGTTTTTCAGGGCCTCCGGTTTACAACAGTGTAGGCAAAAATCCCCCCGGAACAAGACTGATATTTCACCAACTGTTATGGTAGCCTTTGGCGTCACAACCTGAGGTTGGCCGATGGTTTCATCCAAGGCTAACCTGGCGTTTCTCTCCCCCCGCCATTTCCCGTCGCCAGACATTGGTTGTCGCCTCGTCATCCCCCTTCGCCCTCCTGGGCTAGCGTCCGGCACAAAGCGATGTCCCCTCGCAAGACAGTGTGATAAGTCTGGGCCTCACCTTGTGAAGATGAGATGGCTGAGGTTGTGGTATGAGCAAGTGGATAGCAGGCACGGTACTGATATGGGCCCTCTGCGGCAGCGCACTGGCGGCGCCGCAGGAAGGACTCGGCTGGGTGGAGAAAGGGCTGATCCTCCCCACCGGCGTGGCGGTCAAGATGAAGCTGGATACGGGGGCGCGCACCTCTTCGATGGATGCCCGGGAGCTACATCAATTCAAGCGCGATGGCAAACACTGGGTGCGCTTCTGGCTGCGGGTGACCGATGTCGACAGCGGCAAACAGGTATCCCAGCAGTTTGAACTGCCGGTGGAACGTCACGTGACGGTGCGCGGCGCCGGGGGCAAGGAGAAACAGAAGCGGCCAGTCGTGACCATGTCCGTCTGTGTGGGGAATCGGGTCTATGAGGGTTGGTTTACCCTGCGGGATCGCAGCAAGATGATCTATCCGGTGCTGCTGGGGCGCCGTATGCTGGAAGAGATGGGGCCGGTGGATGCAGGTCGCACCTTCACTCGCCAGCCGGATTGTCGCTAAATCTGCGCTGCCAATGTGCAGCCAAACAGATGTGCAGCCCAAACAGAGGGGCCGCAGCAAGCGGCCCCTCTTGTTATCTACTTGGTAATCTATTTGGCGCTGACTGACAACGGCAGCCAGAGACTCACTTCCAGACCCCTGTCCGGCAGGTTGTGTACATCGAGATCGGCACCATGCAGCTGGGCGATGCGCGAGACGATGGCCATGCCAAGGCCGACCCCGTCCCCCTGCTGGGGATTGACCCGATAGAAGCGCTCGCACAGTCGTGACAGGGCGTGGTCCGGGATGCCGGGCCCGTTGTCGCTCACATCCACTCTTACCCGGCTTCCCTCCCGCCGCACCTGCACCCGGATCTCGCTACCTGGCTGGGTGTAGCGCAGGGCATTGTCGATGAGGTTGCCAAACAACAGCTCGAGCAGGGTGGCCTGCCCCATTACCCGCAGTGGCGTATCGCTCTCGAGCGACAATTGCTGATCCTTTTGCAGGGCGATGGGAGCCAGGGTCGCCAGGGTACCTTGCAGCAGGTGGCCGATCTCCAGCTCGACCAACACGACCTCCTGCTGGTTGTCGATGCGCGCCTGGGTCAGCAGTTGGCGGATCAGGCGATCGCTGCGATCCAGCGCCTGCAGCATCTTGTGCAGCGACTGGCGGCGGCTCTCCTCATCGTCCGCCGCCAGGGCGTTTTCGCTGTGGATCCTGAGCACCGCCAGCGGGGTGCGCAGCTCGTGGGCCGCTTCGTTGGTGAACTGTTTCTCCCGCTCCAGAGTTTCGGCCAGCGCTTGCATCAGGCGGTTTATCTCGTTGACCAGCGGCGTCAGCTCCTGGGCGTCCGCCTTGAGGTTGAGGGGGGTCAGGTTGGCGGGGTGGCGCTCGCTGATGGCCTGGGCCAGCTGACGCAGGGGGGCCAGGCCATGGGTGATCAGCCACCACAGCAACCCCAGCAGGAAGGGCAGGGTGATGAGCAGCGGCAGCATGGCGAGGGTCGCCATCTTGCTGGCCAGCTCGCTGCGCTCGTCATCCCGCTCCGCCACCACCAGCCAGGTTCGCTCCTCCTCGTTGTAGAGGGTGAAGGTGCGCCAATGGTGGTGATCCTTTTCCACCGTATCGAAGCCGCGAGTCAGGGTGACCAGCGGTTGGCGCGGGGCGCTCGGGGAACTCAGCAGCAGATTTCCCTGCTCGTTCAGCAGTTGAAAGTAGAGGTTGCGTTCGAACTCGTGACCATAGGGGGTGATCTCCCTGTCCTCGCCGGTGATATTGAGGCTCTTGTCTTTCTGCCAGCCATCGGGATTTTGCTGTTCCCACTCCTGATAGATAGTGCCATCCAGGGGGAGCGGCCCCTCCTGTGCCATGTAGCGTGCCAGCAGCTTGTTGGTGATGCGGGCCGACTGGGCAAGACGAGCGTCGAACAGCTCCTCCATCTCGTGGCTTGCCTCCATGTAGCCGATGAAGGTGCTGATGGTGAGGCTCGCGCTCACCAGGGTCAGGATGCCGGTTAGCAGAAAGCGGCGAATGGAGCTCGAGCGTCTCATCGTGCCTGGTTCCGTCCTGCCTGATCGAGCTGGGGAATGATGTAGCCGACCCCGCGGATGTTGCGGATAAGGTCGCTGTAGAACTTCTTGCGCAGGTGGTGGATGTGAACCTCCACCGCGTTGCTCTCGGCCCCCTCATCCCAGCCATAGAGGCTCTGCTGCAACTGCTCCTTGCTCAGCACCCGGCCGCTTTGGCTCAGCAGCTCCAGCAGCAGCTTGTACTCGTGGGGAGTGAGCTTGACCGCTTCCCCCTGATAGGTGACCTGCTGGGATTCGGGATAGATGAGGATGTCGCCATACTCCACCATCGCCTGGGCCTGCCCCTTGCTGCGGCGCACCAGGGCGCGCAGGCGGGCGTTGAGCTCCTGCAGGGCGAAGGGCTTGACCATGTAGTCATCGGAGCCTGCATCCAGCCCGATCACCCGATCGTCGAGGGCATCGCGGGCGGTGAGGATCAGCACCGGCAGCTGGTGCCCCTCCCGGCGCAGCTTGCGCAGCAGGCTTAGGCCGTCGATGTCCGGCAGGTTGAGGTCGAGGATGAGGGCGGCAAATTCGTCGCTCTTGAGGGCCGCCAGGGCGGGCAACCCCTGTTGCAACCAGTCCACCGTGTATCCGCTGTGGCGCAGGGCATCCTGCATGCCATCGCCCAGCATCACGTCATCTTCTACCAGCAGGATGCGCATCTCTCTCTCCATCACGTCAGGGAACAAGCCGGTTACTCGGCTTTACGACATAAACGACTCTGCCCACCAGTATGCAAGCTGGTGGGCAGAGTTTAAATAGCTGTCTGATCAGGCTGGCTTTTTACAGCTTGGCGAGGCGCGCGCGAATTTCGCTGCGGCGACCCTCGTCGGCCAGCTCGCGCCCCGGGCGGGCTGGGGCGGCCAGCGCCTTGTCCAGATAGGTTTTCGCTTCTGCCTTGCGCCCCTGATCGAGCAGGAAGTCGCCATAGAAGAAGTTGGGGTCGATGCCGGTGGGGTTGATGGCGAGCGCCTGCTTGAGCAGCTGCTCCGCCTTCTCGTCATCGCCGAAGCCGACCGGCCAGCCGGGCACCTGATAGTAGAGGGAGCCCAGGCTGGTGTAAGCCGAGCCGTCGAGGGCCTTGGGATCCTGCTTGAGGGCCAGCTCCAGCTTGGCCTTGGCCTCCTTCACCAGCCCGAGCGCCCCCAGGCCGCCCTTGGCGCCGGCCCAGGTGCTCTTGACGATGGCCGACCAGATCAGCAGATCGGTGCGAAAGGGCTCCTTGGCACTGGCCTGTTCGGCCTGGCCGCTCAGGGTCTCCAGGCAGTGCTCCTTGGCCTTGTCGACCTGCTGGTACTGGCAGACGGCCCATTGCTGCTGGATGGGGATCAGGGCATCGTCTGCCGCCTGGGCGCCGGCGGCCCCCAGCAGGATGGCGAGGACGCCGTATTTGCAAGCAATCCGGGTCATATCAGGACTCCTTCTTGGTCGGGATGGAATGGGGCAGCGCCTCATGCGGCAGATGCCGGGCATAGCGTTCGATGATGGGCAGCTGCTTGGCCAGCGCCTTGTCGACGATGCCGGGCAGCAAGGCGTTGAGACGCACGAACAGCTGCTCCGGCCAGCCGAGCCAGCGGCGGCGGGTCTCGTTGCACAGGGCGATAACCGCCTCTTCGGCCACCTCCTGGGGGCTGTCGGTGTGGGTGCCGAGCTCGGCATTCATCTCGTAGGCGGCCTCCGAGTTGAGACGGGTGCGGGTGGCGCGGGGGGCAAAGTGCAGCACCTTGATGCCGCTTCCCTCCAGCTCCCGTCCCAGCGCCTCGCTAAAACCACGCAGGGCGAACTTGCTGGCGCAGTAGACGCTGTAGCCGGGGTAGCCGATGCTGCCAAAACTCGACCCCACGTTCATGATGATGCCAGGTTTGCGCATCTGCGGGAGCAGGGTCCGGGTCAGCTGGATGGGGGCCTCGATGTTGAGCCGCAGCTGCCGTTCCACCTGTTCGCTGCTCTGATCCTCGAGCCAGGCAAACTGGTTGCAGCCTGCGTTGTTGATCAAGACGTCGATCCCCTCTTCCAGCAGGGGATGCTGCAGCAACCTGGCCCGCTCCTGGGACGATCCCAGATCGGCGATCAGCACCTGGTGGCGCTCCGGATGGGGCAGGGACTTTCGCAGCCGCTCCAGTGCCGGACCTCGTCGTCCGTTTAACAGCAGATGGGCCCCCTGGGCGGCCAGCTCCTGCGCCAGCTCTTCCCCTATGCCGCCGCTGGCTCCGGTGAGCAGTACGCGTTTCCCTTCAAGTTGCATGGTATGTGCTTCCTTCACTGTGGGCGGTTCACGCCCGGGCGGTCAGGTTGTAGAGCATCTCGCCATAGAGGCGGTAGACCACGCGGGCGGCATGGATGATGGCGGCCTGGTCGGCAGGGTTCTCCACCCGGTTCATCAGGGATTCGAAGAACTTGAGATGCTCCTGATCCAGGGCACCATGGGAGCTCAGGTAGCTCATCGCCTGGGGAGGCAGTCCGAGCCCGCTCTTGATCTGATCCGCCACCGTCAGGGCGATGGCGACGCTGGTTCCTTCCAGCACCTGCACCATGCCGAAGAAACCCATGGGATTGCCCCGCTGGATCTGGTCGTAGAGGAAGGCCACCATCAGCTCGATGGGCAGACCGGGCTGGCCGTGGCGCACCGCCTCGGCATCCCCGCCGCAGGCGCGGATGTCGCTTAAGATCCACTCCTGATGGCCGTACTCCTCCTCTATGTACTCCTTGATGGCCGCGCGCACCCACTCGTACTCCTGACCCAGCTTGCCACCGGTTGCCATCAGCAGGGGAACCGTGTGGCGCACGTGGTAATAGGCTTCGGTCAGGAAGGCGAGGTAGGTCTCGCGCTGGATGTCGCCACGGCGGCAAGCCTCGATGATGGGCGCATTGAACAGGTGCTCGCGCTCCTGGGAAGTGGCTTGTTGCAGGGTCTGGTAGAAGCTCATGCTGATTCTCCTGTGAGGCCTTCGCTGAGGCACTGGCTGATCTGCCGGGAAAAGTGTTGATAAATCTCGTTGCGACGGGGCCGACCGTTGGCAGTCAGCAGTCCGGGGGACTGATCCAGCGCTACCGGCAACCAGTGGTGCAGGCGGGCGTAGTCGGGCAGCCGGCTGTTCAGTTGTGCGATCTGGCGGGGCAGATCCCCTTCGCTGCCGGGCAGGGGCTGGATCAGCGCCACGTTGGCCGGCTGGCCGTCGCCAAAGACTACGATGCGGGCGATGGCGGGACAGAGCTGGGCCTCGGCCTCTACCCACTCGGGGGAGAAGTTGCGGCCAAAGGCGGTGATCTGGACATTCTTCTTGCGCCCGGTGATGTGCAGGTAACCATCCTCATCCAGGTAGCCGAGATCGCCGGTGGCGATGGTGGCGGCCTCATCGTGGGCGGCATCTCCATGGCCGAGATAGCCCAGCATGGCGTTGCCGCTCACCAGGATCTCGCCATCTCCGGCGATGGTGACCCGGCAGTGAGGCAGGGGGCGACCGACGCTGCCGGGCCTGTCCGCCTGCGGGTTGTTGAGCGCCACCACGGAGCAGCATTCGGAGAGGCCATACCCTTCATAGACGGGCAGACCGGCGGCGCGGGCGCGGGCGATCAGCTCGGGGGCCACCTTGCCACCCCCGACGGCGATAAAACGCAGCCCCTGCAACTGGCGCAGCAGCGCCGGGTTGTTGCCGGCCAGCACCAGCAGCAGGCGCAGCAGCTCGGGCACCAGCACCAGGCTGTGGCTGGGCCAGCGCAGCAGCGCCTGGGCCAGCATGGCCGGGTTGAGGGCACTGGAGCCGGAGAAGCCGATCTCCCCGAGTGACGGGATGCGGCTGCAGGCACCGGTCAGCAGGGGCACGTAGAGGCCGGTCAGGTTCTCGAGCAGGGTCGCCAGCGGCAACAGGGTGAGGTGCTGCTCCACCCGGGCCGGGGCGACCCGTTCTGCCAGCGACTGGCAGACCGCCATCATCCGGGCCAGGGAGAGGCAGACCCCCTTGGGTTGCCCCGTGGTGCCCGAGGTATAGGTGATCTTGGCGGTGCCTGCGGGCAAGGCCGGCGGGTTGAGCGGGACGTGCCGCCACAGGGGGATGGTCAGCTCGCCGGGCGTACCGTCGGCGAGGGAGGTCACCGTCAGCACAAGGGGGGCGGTCGGGTGCCAGTCAGGATGGGACGGGCCCACCAGAGCATCGGCGCCGCTGCTCTCGAGCAACCACGCCTGCTGGGCCAGGCTGAAGAAGTGGGGGACGGGGATCACCACGATTCCCGCCCGGGTGCAGGCCAGATCGATCAGCGCCCAGGGCAGGCCGTTGTCCAGTTGTAGGGCCAGGCGCCGGATCTGCGCCTGTTGCAACTCGTCGGCCAGACGCAGGATCTGCTGCCACAGCTGGCGGTAATCCAGCTGCTGCCGGCTATCCATCAGGGCCGGCTGTGTCGGGTTCTGCTTCGCCGTGCTGGCGATGGCATCAAACAGCGTCATTGGGCGCACCTTTTATCACGAGCCATACGGCAGGTCTCTCGGGAGTCGTCGAACAGGGCGGGCATGGGGGCCAGCAGGTTGAGCAGCAGGCTGCTTTGGGCGAGCACCTCGCGCCCCTGATTGAGGTCACCCACCATCACCCTGGGCTGGCAGCGGTAGTATTCCCCCCAGGCGGCGGCATCTTCTCCCACCTGATGCGCCTGGGCGGGAGCCAGCTCCACCGGATTGAGGCGCAGGCGATGAAAGCTGTTGCGCAGCTTGGCGGTACCGGTGAACACCACGTAGTCGAGGGCGTTGTCGCACAGCAGGCGACAGAGCGCGGCAAACATCAGGCGGGCATTGCCCGGCTCGCTGCAGGCCAGATTGCCCACCTCTATGATGCGCTGGCGTTCCGGGCGTACCCCGAGGCGGGTCTCGATGGCCGCCTCTACGGGGTGCTCCAGATATTGCTCCAGATAGAGCGCCCCCGCGCTGGCCAGGTTGAGACCACAGGCGCCGACCAGTACGCCGTCGGCACGGTAGAGCCCAAGCAGGCAGGGCAGGAAATGGGGAATGCGGGCGTTGAATTCCTGGGTGTAGGCCGCCTGGATATAGGCCTGCAGCGCCATGACCTGCTGCGGGGAGTCGGCCAGCATCAAGCGGTAGGGTGCCTGGATCTCTGTGGTCATGGAATGCTCCTTCTCTTGCGATGAGTTGAGCCTAAAAGGGCAAACTTAAGAAAGCCTTAAGGGGCGCAAAAAGTTGCCATGACCGGATGGAAGTCATGACGGTGGGCAAAGGGCTGCTTGCCTTTATATGCGGTGGCGTGGCGGCGATAAAACAGTTGCCAGCGGCGGGGCGGGCAGGCAATCTGCCCGGCTGTCACTTGCCAGAGGTATCGTCATGTCATCCACCCCCTGCTGCCCCCTGTGTGCCAGCCATCAGGCCTACCCCCTGCCGGTGGCGGGCAAGTGTTATTACCGCTGCGAGCGATGCGAGCTGGTCTGGCTGGATGCGGCGGATCATCTGGATGCCGAGGGGGAGAAGGCGGTCTATGACGGCCATGACAACCGGGTGGGTGATCCCCGTTATCGTGCCTTTTTGATGCGGGCCTTTGGCGAGGTGCTGGCCCGGGTGCCAGCGCCTGCCAGTGGCCTCGATTTTGGTTGTGGCCCGGGGCCGGCCCTGATCGCCATGGGCCAGGAAGCGGGCTATGTGATGGCGGGGTATGACAAGTTCTACGCCGACGAACCGGCGCTGCTGGCACAGCAGTATGACTTCATCACCAGCACAGAGGTGATCGAACACATCGCCGAGCCACGGGTTGCACTGGATCTGCTGTGGCGCTGCCTCAAGCCCGGCGGCATTCTGGTGTTGCAGACCCAGCGGGTGCTCGGTGACGAGCGCTTTAAAACCTGGCGCTATCGCCACGATCCGACCCACATCGTCTTCTTTGCAGAAGCGTCGTTTCGCACCCTGGCGGTCAGCTGGCAGGCAGAGGTTGAGTTTCCCCACGCCGATGTGGCCCTGTTCACCAAACCCTGACCCCGCCATTTTCATTTGGCGATGAGTTGGGCATGCTGATGATCTGATACCAAGGAGCGGTGATCCATGTCCATTCCCCATCTGTCGTTGCAGGATGCCCGTCATCTGCAACTGGCAGCCCAGGGCCTGCTCGCCCCGCGCCGTAGCAAGGCGCGTCCGGCGGATCTGCTGGCTACCATCCGCCGCATGGCGCTGTTGCAGATAGACACCATCTCGGTGGTGGCGCGCAGCCCCTATCTGGTGTTGTTCAGCCGGCTCGGACAGTACGAACCCGGCTGGCTCGAGCAACTGCTGGCCGACGGCGACATTTTCGAATACTGGGCCCATGAGGCCTGCTTCATTCCCCGCGAGGATTACCGGCTGCTGCGTCATCGCATGCTGGATCCTGCCGCCATGGGCTGGAAGTTTTCTGCCCACTGGCTCGCTACTCATCAGCAGGACATTGACCGGCTACTCGAGCAGATCCGCCAGCAGGGGCCGGTGCGAGCAGCCGACTTTGCCCGCAAGGGAGAGAAGGGCAACGGCTGGTGGGACTGGAAGCCGGAGAAGCGCCATCTCGAGGTGCTCTTCACCGCGGGGCGCCTGATGGTGCGCGAGCGGCGCAACTTCCAGCGGGTCTATGATTTGGCAGAGCGGGTCATGCCCGGCTGGTGCGACGAGCGGGATCTGCCGAGCCCTGAGACGGCGCAGCGAGAGATGGTGCGTGCCAGTTGCCGGGCGCTGGGGCTGGTCAAGGCCGGCTGGGTGGCCGATTACTATCGGCTGCGGCGCGGCAAATATGATGCCCTGCTCCATCAACTGGCCGACGAAGGAGAGCTGTTGCCGGTGCGGGTGGAGGGATGGCAACACGGCGCCTTCGTCCACGCCTCGCTGGCTGACGAGCTGGCCAAGGCGCAGGCGGGCAACCTCAGGGCGACCCATACCACGGCCTTGTCGCCCTTTGATCCTCTGGTGTGGGATCGCAGGCGGGCCCGCGAGCTGTTCGAGTTCGACTACCGCATCGAGTGCTATACCCCGGCGCACAAGCGCCAGTACGGCTACTTCGTGCTGCCGCTGCTGCATTGCGGCAAACTGGTGGGCCGGATGGATGCCAAGGCCCATCGCCAGCAGGGAGTATTCGAGATAAAGAGCCTCTATCTGGAGGCGGGGGTCAGGGTGACTCGCACCCTGGCAAGGGAGTTGGCAAATGCGTTGCAAAAGCTGGCGCAGTGGCACCAGACGCCGACCTTGGCCTATGGCGATATTCCGCCCCCCCTGTTGGCGCTATGGCGCCCGGGGCAGGGGCTGTGAGGGTAGCACAGAGGGCAAGACGCTCTGCACTCAGGGGATTGGCACATGGGGGAAGAGGGATGAAGGGATTCTGGCTGCTGTCGGGCGTGATCCTTGCCATGCTGATGCCGGTCGCCTCGGCACAGGAGAGTGACGCGCCGGTGCGGATCTGCCTCGGCAATGGCAGTGAATGGCCTCCCTACACGTATTGGGTGCGCCACAACGGCGTGCCGGAACCCGAACGGCTGACCGGGGCGGCGGCGACCCTGGTGCTCGATGCCCTGCTCCAGAATGGTCTGTCTCACCAAATCCGCTACCTGCCATGGGCCAGGGTCAAGCAGGAACTGGTCGACTATGACCAAAACGGCCTGTGCGAGCTGACCTGGGATGCCAGCTACAAGCCGGAGCTGGCATCCCATGTTTACTACAGTGTTCCCCTCTATCACACCCGTCTCGGCCTCTTCTATCTCAAGCGCCGCTTCCCCGAGGCACCGGATCTGGAGATGGCCAGCCGCGGCCGGATGTGCGGACTGCTCGGCTACAACTATGCCCCCTATGGCATCAACAAGAAGCTGCGGCGGGTCAAGCGGTTGCAGCAGGCACTCGACCTGCTGGCGCGGGGGCGCTGCGATTTTCTGCCAAACTCGGTCGAGCCGCTGCTAAGCGGCCTCAGCCTTGGCATCTACCAGAGTGAACCCGGCTTGACCCATCTGCGCCTACCCAATCGCAAGGGGTTCTATCTGATCGTGAGCAAGGGATCGCCACGGGCCCGGGAGCTCATTACTCAGCTGGATCAGACGCTGGTGGCCTTTGAGGAGGAGGGGCATACCCGCGAGGTGATGGCGAAGTTTCTGCCGCCGCTGGAGTGACGGCGTCGCCGGATATAAAAAAGGCCAGCCGGTGCAAACCGGCTGGCCTTGGTCATGGATGGGGATATCACGCAGCCAGGCGGGTCAGCACCTTCACCAGCAGCTCGATGCGCGGGGCAATGCTCGCCAGATCCAGATACTCCTCGTCACTGTGGAAACCGGCGCCGATAGGGCCCAGACCATCCAGGGTCGGAATGCCGAGGGCGGCGGTCAGGTTGGCATCGGAGCCACCCCCGACCTCTTGCCAGCGAATGGGCAGACCCAGCTCCTGACCACACTCCTCCACGATGGCCATCAGGGCCTTGGTTCCTTCTGACGGTACCATGGCCGGCTTGTGGGCCTCGCGAGTCAGCTTGATGGTGACCCCTTCCAGATGAGGGCGCTCGGCCAGGGTCAGCAGCCGGTCGTTGACCTGGCTGTACTCTTGGTTGTCCCAGAAGCGCACGTCCACCACGGCGCTGGCGTGGGCCGGCACTATGTTGGCGCCATTGCCCCCCTCGACGATGCCGATGTTGAGGGTGGTGCCGCTCTCGAAGTTGGTGAGGGCATTGATGGCCAGGATCCAGTGACCCAGCTCGGTGATGGCGCTGCGCCCCTTCTGCGGCTCGTTGCCCGCGTGGGCCGCCTTGCCGGTGAAATCGAGGCGATAGCGGGCCATCCCCTTGCGCGCCTTGACCAGAGAGCCGTCGGCACGGGCCGCTTCGGCCACCAGTACCTGACGGGCCTGTTTGGCTACCGAGGCCAGCCAGTCGCTGGAGTGCAGGGAGCCAATCTCTTCATCCGGGTTCATGCAGACGCAGATGCTCAGGTTGTCGCGCACCTCGCGGCGCAGGGCGCGCAGGGCATGGACGATGTTGAGCAGGCCGGATTTCATGTCGGAGACGCCGGGACCATGGGCCCGCTCGCCATCGACGCTCATCGGGCGGGCGGCGGCGGTGCCGAGGGGGAAGACGGTGTCCATATGGCCAATCAACATCACATCGATCTGCTCGGCCTCAGGCTGGTTGCGAATTTCCAGTCCCACCCCGGCTACCCCGCAGTCGACCCGCTTGATGTGCCAGCCACCCATGGCCTCGTATTTGGCGGCCATCAGATCAGCCACTGCGGTTATGCCAGGTTGGTGCAATGAGCCGCAATCCAGGTTGATGAGAGGGGCCAGCTCGGCCAGGTATTCATCCAGAGAAAAAGTCATCGGTTGCTCCACTTGTGTGGTTGTACGAAAAGGGTCAGAGAAGGATGTTCATCACCAACATGGCGCCGAAGGCGTTGAGCACTGAGATGGCGACCATGATGGGGATGTAGCGCCCTTCGGTGCCGATGCAGCCGAGGATGCGACCCATGTACTGCACCTGGGAGCCCATCAGGTAGATGGCGGGGGCCAGGATGGCGATGTGGGTACCGTTGAGGATCCCCTGATCGAACAGAGTGATAACAACGCCGACCGCGCCGCCCATGGACATCCAGGCGCCGATCAGCACGGCAGCAGCCTCACCGGGCAGACCGAACACCGCCATGATGGGGGAGAAGATGGCTCCCATGGCGTCCAGGGCGCCGGTGATCTGCAGCGCCTTGATGATGACGAAGGCCATCAGCACGTTGGGGACGGTAGAGGTGGTGGCGATGACCCATCCCTTTTTGGCCCCTTCGACGAAGATATCGGTGACGATGGGTTTCTTGACGTTGGCCTGGCTCATTTGGCTTGCTCCTGGGGGCTGGGGGTCGTGGCGTGCTGGGTGTTGTCGCTGTTTTTGCCTTCGGTCAGGTTGAGGTAGACCCGAAACAGGTTAGCGCCGACAAATTTGAAGGCAAACATCACCACCACGGCGAGACCGATGGAGGAGCTGACCGCCGGGCTGCCATCGGCCAGGGTCAGGGTGAAGAGCACGGCGCCGGAGGAGAAGAAGTTGACTATGGTGGCACCGGCAGAGAACTGGAACATGGTGAAGACATCGGTCTCGCGCTTGCTGATGAGCCCTTCATCCTTGAGCTGGCGGGTCATGGCGGCGCCGGCATCGGTACTCTGCAGGGAAGCGATCAGCGCCAGACCCGTGTTGCCCGGGATCCCCATCAACGGGCGCAGCAGCGGGGTCAGCAGCTTGCGGGCGGCATCCAGGGCGCCGTAGTGTTCCAGCACATTGATCATGCCGAGGGCGAACATCACGGTGGGGATCAGGGTCAGGGCAAACAGGAAGCCGTCGCGGGCGCCATTGCCCCCCTTGCCGCGCATGTCGGTCATGGCGGTCTTGAGGCCGTCGCCGTTCTCGCTGACGCTCTGTACCATGGTGCCGAACGAACCGTTCAGCGTGGTGAAGTCGAACACTCCGTACCACTGGTTGGACTGCAACAGTCCCGAAAAGAAGACGATGGCGAACGCCAGTGCCAGGTAACTGCCTATCGTTACCGAGCGTGATTTGTCAGTCATGATTTAGCTCCATCTGAATAAATATTTAATCGCTCGCAGTATGAATGATGCAATTATCAGTAAATTGATGGCGGTCAAACTGGCGCACTGTCTTTGGTGTTTGTTGTGGTTTTATGTGATGGTGATCGTTGCTTTGATGGATAAAAATCCGGTTTTTGCAGGGATTTTTGAATGGCTGCGTTATGTGGGCGGTATGACAGGGGCGCCGGATGGCGGAAAATAAAAAACCGGGCGCGAGGCCCGGTTTGGTCATGCAAGTCGGTGGTGATTACTGGAATACCAGTACCATCAGCAGACCGATGGTGATGGCGGACACCAGGAAGGCGAAGCCATAGAACACATAGTGGTGCAGCTTGGTGGTGTGGATCCCCAGATCGTGCAGACCGTGATAGATACGGTGCATGCCGTGCCAGATGGGCAGGGCGATGATCACCAGCAGGATGCAGGCACCCCACCAGGAGCTGGCGAAGGCGTGCACGCGATCGTAGCTCATGGTCTCCACGTCCATGATGCCCATGGGCACCAGCAGACCGGTAATGAGGACAATGACCGGCAGCAGCATGGCGACGACCATGCCGCCTGCACCAAACAGACCCCAGTAAATTGGTTCGTCAGAACGTCTCATTGTTTTCTCCTCAAGCCACGATGATCAGGACAAGCAGGGATACCACCGCCAGCGCCACATACTGGGCCAGAACGATCGGTTTCTCCGGCACCAGCTCTTCACCCCGGAAGATGCGCATGGCTTTCGGCGCCAGGGCAAACCAGGTCTTGGCGTGGAACAGGCAGGCCGCCAGGGCAATCACATGGAACAGGATGGCGATCGGGCTTTGCAGGGATTCCAGCCAGCCGTTGAACGCTTCCTGACCCTGTACCAGACGCATCAGACCCCACATCAGCACGACGGCATAGATGGAGACGAAGATACTGGTACCCTCGCGGATCATGTAACCGGTGTAGAAGGCATTCTTCAGCCACCAGTCTTTCTTCATTTCGCGGACGTAAGGCTTACGTTTGCTTTGGGTGTTGTTCATGGTCTCATTCCTGATCTCAATCTGGCTTGAACATGGCGATCATGTAGTCCTTGGCGCTCTCGACCTTGCCAAGCTGGATGGCAGCGGCCGGATCCACGCCTTTCGGGCACACTTCGGAGCAGTAGCCCACGAAGGTACAACCCCAGACACCTTCGTCCTGGCTCAGGATCTTCATCCGCTCCTTGGACGCGCTGTCGCGGTTGTCGGCGTTGTAGCGATAGGCCAGAGCCAGTGCCGCCGGACCGGTGAACTTCTTGTTGATGCCATATTGCGGGCAGGCTGCGTAGCACAGACCGCAGTTGATGCACATGGAGAACTGGTGATACTTCGCCATGTCAGCCGGAGTCTGGGTGTACTCGCCATCGCACAGGCTGCGCGGCTCGCTCGGGATGATGTAGGGCTTGATGCTCTCCAGCTTCTCGATAAAGTCGGACATGTCGACCACCAGATCGCGCTCGATCGGGAAGTTGTTGAGCGGCTCGATAGTCATCTTGCCCGGCAGGTAGTCGCGCAGGAAGGTCTTGCAACCCAGCTTGGGCACGCCGTTGACCATCATGCCGCAGGAGCCGCAGATCGCCATCCGGCAGGACCAGCGGAAGCTCAGGGTCGAGTCCAGGTGATCCTTGATGTACTGCAGGGCATCCAGCAGGGACATCTCTTTGAGGTAAGGCACCTGGAAGGTCTGCATCCAGGGCTCGTTATCCTGCTCGGGACGGTAGCGCAGGATTTCAATTTCGATCATCTCAGCCATTCTTCTTAGCCTCGTCTTGTTTCTCACCCTCGGAACCGTACACGCGTTTCGCCGGTTGGGATTTAGTGATCTTCACATCGGAGTAATCGATGGTCGGGGCCCCTTCATCGTTATAGAAGGAGAGAGTGTGCTTGAGGAAGTTCACGTCATCACGCTCCTCATAACCGTCCAGACGCTGGTGGGAACCACGGGACTCTTTACGGTTGATGGCGGAGTGAGCCATGGCTTCGGCCACGTCCAGCATGTAGCCCAGTTCGATGGCGTACAGCAGGTCGGTGTTGAAGACAGAGGACTTGTCGTTGATCTTGATCTTCTTGTAACGGGCTTTCAGCTCGTTGATCTTGTCGATGGTGCCCTGCATCAGCTCTTCGGTACGGTAGATACCGACACCGGCTTCCATGGACATGCCCAGTTCGTTGCGAATATCGGCCGGGTTTTCGGTGCCGTCGATATCGAGCAGGGAGAGGTGCTGCTTGATGAGCGCCTCGGCCTTGGCGACCAGCGCCTGGGTGTTACCGTGCTGCTGGGTGGCGGCAAATTCGGCAGCCTGTTCACCGGCCACTTTACCGAATACCACGATCTCGGACAGGGAGTTGGAACCCAGACGGTTGGCACCGTGCAGACCGACGGAGGCACACTCACCGGCGGCGTAGAGGCCGGCCAGACGGGTGGCGCACTTGCCGTCAGTTTCGATACCACCCATGGTGTAGTGGGCAGTCGGACGTACCGGGATTGGCTCCTTGACCGGATCCACACCCACGTAGGCCTTGGCCAGTTCGCAGATGAAGGGCAGACGCTCTTTCAGGTACTTCTCGCCGAGGTGGCGCAGGTCGAGGTGAACCACGTCGCCCATCGGGCCCTGGATCACGCGGCCTTTTTGCTGCTCTTGCCAGAATGCCTGGGAGAGACGGTCACGGGGACCCAGCTCCATGTGCTTGTTCTTCGGCTGGCCAACCGGAGTTTCCGGGCCCAAGCCGTAGTCTTGCAGGTAGCGGTAGCCATCCTTGTTCAGCAGGATGCCGCCTTCACCACGACAACCTTCGGTCATCAGGATGCCGGTGCCAGGCAGACCGGTCGGGTGATACTGGACGAACTCCATGTCGCGCAGCGGTACGCCGTGACGATAGGCCAGTGCCATGCCGTCACCGGTGACGATGCCGCCGTTGGTGTTGTAGCGATAGACACGACCGGCACCGCCGGTAGCCAGTACCACGGACTTGGCCTGGATGAAACGGGTGATGCCGTTCTGGATATCGAAGGTCAGTACGCCCTGGACGCGGCCATCTTCCACGATCAGATCAAGGCAGAAATGCTCGTCGAAACGCTTGATGCTCGGGTACTTGATGGAGGTCTGGAACAGGGTGTGCAGAATGTGGAAACCGGATTTGTCAGCGGCAAACCAGGTGCGCGGGATCTTCATCCCGCCGAAACGACGGACGTTGGCCTTGCCATCCGGCTTGCGGCTCCAGGGGCAGCCCCAGTGTTCCAGCTGGATCATTTCGTTGGTGGCGTTTTCGACGAAGTATTCCACCACGTCCTGTTCACACAGCCAGTCACCGCCAGAAACGGTATCGTTGAAGTGGTTTTCCAGGGAGTCATCATCACGGACGACGCCGGCGGCACCACCTTCGGCAGCAACGGTATGGCTGCGCATCGGATAAACCTTGGAGATCAGCGCGATCTCCAGTTCCGGGTGGGCTTCAGCAATGGCGATTGCGGCACGCAGGCCACCACCACCGGCGCCGATGATGGCAACATCGGTCTTGATAATATCCACATCTGCCTCCTTAGGGATAGATTTGCTGGGCACGATTTTGCTCTATGAAAAAAATTCAAGTTTGATACAAGTCAAACAGCTTGGTTTTATTCCATTTTTACTAGTGATTTTTCTATCAAACACCCTGTTCCCTGGATGAAAATGTTGCAATTATCGCCGGTTTTCAGTGTTACTGAGCAATCGAACACACAGCCGCGAAAACTTTAACTACCGGATTGTACGTAGTTTTCTTTCAACAAAATGAGAATTACCTCTCTTTTTGGGTATCCGCAAAAAAGTTTTTAAGTTTTTTATTAAAAATGTTTATTGAGAATTATTACCAGTCATGATTTCGGATTAGTAAATCTAATTTATGTTGTGGGTGTGTGGCGAGGTGACCAGGTGTGGTGCCGTCCCGGGAATCGGGAAGGGAAGGGGGAGAGGTAAATCTGGTCGGTATTGGATTAATCACTGAAAAATAAGGGCTATTATGAAATGAAAGGGGGCCGGTGTGGCCCCCTTTTTAGCGCGTTCAGATGCGGAACATTCCCACCTGATTGTTCAGTTCACCCGAAATATTTTTCAGTTGTTCCGAGAGATGGCGCGAGCTGTCGGCGTCCACCGCCAGTTCGTCAGAGACATCTTTCACCGCCTGAATGTTGCGACTGACCTCGTCGGTCACGGCCCGCTGCTCTTCGGCAGCGCTGGAGATCTGGGTTGCCATGTCGGAGATCTGGTTGATCGAGAGGGTGATCTGCTCGAGCGCCTGGGTGGCGTTGTTGGCATCATCCACGCTGTTTTGCGCCAGCAGCTGGCCCTCGTGCATGGTGCTGACCGCGCCTTGGGTGTTGCGTTGCAGGGTTTCGATCATGTTGCGGATCTCGACGGTGGAGCTGTGGGTGCGTTGTGACAGCACCCGCACCTCGTCGGCTACCACAGCGAAACCACGACCCTGCTCACCGGCACGGGCAGCCTCGATGGCGGCGTTCAGAGCCAGCAGGTTGGTCTGCTCGGCGATGCCCTGAATAGTGGAGAGGATGGTGTTGATCTCCTGGGCGTTCTTCTCCAGTTCCTGAATGATGTTGGAGGCTTGTTCGACCTGGGTTGCCAGATCCGTGATGGAGCGCTGGTTGCGGGCGATGACCTGCTTGCCGTGCTCGCAGCTGCTGGAGGAGGAGCGCGCCGCCTCGGCGGTCTGTTCGGCATTACTGGCCACTTCCACTGCGGTGGCGGACATTTCGTGCACGGCGGTGGCAATCTGGGAGATCTCGTTCTGCTGGCGCGCCAGCCCCTGACTCGATTTCTCGGCCATGTTGTGGGAGGACCTGGCCTGCTGGTTGAGCTGGGTGGAGGAGTTGGAGATATCCTGCACCATGGTGTGGATCCGATCGATGAAGGTGTTGACGTGTTTGGCTACAGTTCCCACTTCGTCGTCCCGCTCGATCTTGATGCGGCGAGTCAGATCGCCATTGCCACGGGAGAGATCGGCAATGGCCTCACCCAGGGTTTTCAGCGGTGCCAGGGAGCCGTGGATGGCCACGTAGGAGAAGCCGGCCACTATGATGATGGTGATCAAGCCTTGCAACAGGGCCGAGGTGACCATGCGTCTGACTGACTGATAGGCCACCGCATCATCCACCACTATGCCGTAGTACCAGTTGGTGTTGGGGATAAGGTTCAGGTCGAACACGCTCAGCTTGCCGCTGATATCCATCTCGGAGATGGTGCCGTCATTGGCAATCCGGTTGACGCCGGCAGCCGTCAGCTCGGGGGAGAGCTCGGTGGCCGGTTTCAGGGTCAGCGAGGTGTCAGGGTGGGCGATGATGGTGCCATTGCTGTCGATCAGCACGGCGTAGGTGCCCTCGGTGTTGACCGCCAGAATGTCGGAGACCAGACCGCTGATGGAGACGTCACCGGCGATCACCCCCTGGGTGTTGCCGCGCTGGAATGGCTCGGCGATGGTGATGATGAGCTGGCCCGTGGTGATGTCGGCATAGGGAGAGGTGATGGTCATCTTGCCCGCAGTCGTGGCGTCCTGATACCAGGGGCGCTTGCGGGGATCGTAACCGGCTGGCAAGTCGGTCGGTTTACTCTGGATCATCCGGCCATCTGTGGTGCCCACATAAACCAGATCGAAGCCGCCTGCGTTCATGGATTGGGCGAGATGGCTGATGGGCTCGTCTTCCTTGGCAAAGGCTTCCTTGGTGGAGCTGACCATGTTCACCCTGGCGTCGAGCCAGCGGGAGATCCCCTTGACGTTGGCAGCAGAACTTTCGTCGATGAAGTTCCAGATCAGTCGTTGAGTCTCGCTGCGCAGTTGCGAGGTGTTGTACCAGACCTGCAGACCGGTGATCACCAGAATGATGACCCCGATGGCGAGGACGAGTTTGTTTTTGATCGACAAGTTCATAATTACATCCTTGTGAGCGTCAGTCTGAAGTAGGTGTATTGCGTTGTTATTGTTGTGAGCCAACTCTTATCGGCCGAGTTTGAACTTTTTGTATCCCGATCAGCTTTCTAAAGTTAGTGCTGATCGGGCGTCTTAGCCATCTACAGGGTCAGGGTGGCCGGATGGGATGAAGCGATCCGGACGATTGGTGAAAATACCGTCGACGCCCCACTGCGCCAGCCGCTGCTGATCGGCGAGATGATCCACGGTATAGACCAGCACCTTGAGCCCCCGTTGGTGGGCATCCTCAATCAGCATCTCGTCGACAAAATCCACATCGCAGTTGATGGACCAGGCCCCCAGGCGTTCGGCGAACAGGGCCAGGTTGAGGGGCAGGTTGGCAGTGAGGGCGCCGAGGCGGATCTCGGGCTGCAGGCCGGCAAACCTGGCCAGCTCGGGGTGATGAAAGGAAGAGACAATCCACTGGGCAGTGGTAAAACCAAGCTCGGCCTCTGCCTTTCTGGTCAATGCCGCGACTGGCTTGGCGGTATTGGCCCCCTTGAGCTCGATATGCAGCTCGCAGCGGCCTCTGATCAGGCTCATCACCTGCCACAGGGTCGGGATGGGCTCGCCGTCGCCTGCATCCAGACTCTGCAGATAGGCGCAGGATTGCTCACTCAGTACTCCCTCGCCATTGGTACAGCGTTCCAGCCGCCGGTCATGGAAGACCCACAATTCGCCGTCGGCGGCCTGCACGTCGATCTCGATGGCCTCAGCTCCCTGTGCCAGCGCCAGGGCGATCGCCTTGAGAGTGTTCTCGGGCGCCAGTCCGCTGGCTCCCCGATGGGCAATGATCTGCATGCTTGCTCCTTTGCGTGCCGGGTCGGGTCAGCCCCGGGTCAGGTGAATGTCTATCTGCTGGTGGGGCAGGGTGAGCCCCTGCTGCTGCAGTTTATCCAGCACCAGCGAATGGACCTCGTGGGTGATGGGCATCCGGTGATCCATGTTGTTGACGTAGAGACGGATCTCGTAGATCAGCGCCGAATCGGTGAACTCGACCAGGAACACCTCCGGGGTCGGGCTCTCCAGCACCAGGGTCGATGCCTGTATCGACTCTTCCAGAATGCGCTGTACCAGCTTGGGATCCCGGGTCAGGCCGATGCGGATGCGCAGCTTGACCCGGGTGATGGCATCCGACAGCGACCAGTTGATGAACTGCTCGGTGATGAATGCCTTGTTGGGGACGATGATCTCCTTCCTGTCCCAATCCACTATGGTGGTGGCCCGGGTCTTGATCTTGGTGACGGTACCGGTCAGATCCCGGATGGTGACGGTATCGCCGAGGCGGATCGGTTTTTCGAACAGTATGATGAGGCCGGAGACGAAGTTGGCGAAGATCTCCTGCAAACCGAAACCCAGGCCCACCGAGAGGGCCGCCACCAGCCACTGGGTCTTGGACCAGTCGATGCCGAGCATGGAGAAGCCGGTGAGGGCGCCTATCAGGATAACCAGGTACTTGCTGACGGTGGTGAGCGCAAAGCCGGTACCCGGCGAGAGGCTCAGGTGCTGGAGCAGGGTCAGCTCCATCAGACCGGGCAAGTTACGGGCCGTCACCACCGTCAGAATGAAGATGAAGGCCGTCATCATCAGATCCTGCAGGGTGATGGCGGAGAGCTGCTCGATGCCGCCTATCTTGTTGCTCACCTGCCATACCTCGATGTTGCTCAGGAAGCTGAAGGCGGAGTTGAGATCCGACCATTGCACCAGCAGCAACATGGTGAAGCCCAGCATCAGCAGGGTGCGGACCAGCCCGAGGGACTGGGCGCTGATGGTGTCGAGGTCCAGCTCCGCCTCTTCCACCACATCGGGGATCTCCGAACTGAGATCGCTGTTGGGATCGTCCCGCTGGGCGAGGATCTCGGCCCGCTTGCTCTTGGCCCGTTCGAAGGCGAGGCGGCGGCGCTGGATCAGCATCCAGCGTCTGGCCAGGTAGTAGACGAGCAGGGCGCCGAGCCCCATCAGCAGACTCAGCTCCAGCTGCCTGAGCAGGGTGCGGGAGGTGTAGAAGTAGCCGAACAGGGAGCCGATCACCGCCAGCAGGGGGGCCAGCATCAGGCTGTTCCAGATGAAATGGTGCAGCAGATGGGGCTTACTCATGTCGCTCTGGCCCCAGGTCAGCGGCAGCCGCTCCCGGTTGAGGCGGGCGAAGAACAGCAGCAGCCAGAGGGCGCCGATGATGAAGGCCAACCTGCCGAGGGAGTCGTAGAAGGCGTGCTCCTGGTAGCTATTCGCCATCCCCTGCACGAAGAAGCTCGGGATCAGCACCAGCAGCAGGGTACGAAATTGCCCCCAGACTCGCTGTACCCGCTCTTTGGACCAGCGGAAGTGGTGGATCAGGATCCCTTTCTCCAGAGTGAGGTGGCGCGCCATCATCAGGGCCAGCAGCAGGAACCAGATCTCGCCAAGCCCCCGGCCCACCGCTACCGCGAAGGGATATTGCCAGACCCCCTCGAGCAGGCCGCGCACCATCAACACCATGGCCGGGAACGGCAGCGAGGCGATCAGGGTACGCAGCAGCAGGCGACTGGTGAGGCTGAACTTGTCCTGGGTGACCTTGCCGATGCGCGGCGCCACGTGTTCGCAGAAGCGGACCAGGTGACCGGCCAGCTTGAACCAGCTCCAGGCCAGCACCAGCAGGCCGATGCCGGCCATCGTGAGGGTCAGGGGATTGTTCTCGGCGATGGCGCGGGGCAGTTGCAACCAGTTGTTCGGGTTGAAGGCCAGCGCCAGGGCGGCGGGGATGCCGAGGATGACCTGGGGGGTGAAGGGGCGTACGTCCGGTAGCCAGAACAGGTGGCTGGCGCTGAGCTCGCGGATCTCGTCGATCTTGCTGTTCTGGCGGCTGTAGAGCAGCTTGAGCCGGGTCTGTTCCTGGATCAGGGTATCGGAGGCATCGTTAAGACGGGTCAGCAGCTGGCGACGGGCCTTGAGCAGGTTGTCGAGCACCGCCAGTTGCGAGCGATCCAGAGTCACCTCTTCGCCAGCCAGCAGTTGTTCGCGCAATTGACGGGGATCGGCAAGGTCATCCTGCTCGGTCTCGTACTGATATTTGGCCCTGCGGGCGTTGACGATGGCCGACTCCAGCTTGTCCAGCGGGAAGTAGGCGGGCAGATCCGCCAGCTTGCTGCGCAGGTTCTCGCCGTAGGCATTGCTGATCTGCAGCCACTCCAGCTGTTCGCGCACCGAGTTGACCAGCTCGTTGAGGGTAAACAGGTTCTTGTCGATGGTGCGCTGCTCGTCCTGAACCCGCTCTATCTCGTCTTCGAGACCGCTGAGTTGCAGGGAGAGGGCCTGGTTCTGCTTTTGTTGCTCTAGCAGCAGCGGCATGTCGGAGGTGAGCTGTTTGCGCAGCCGCTCGCTCTCCGCCAGCGCCTGTTCCGTTTTCTCACGGCGCAGCTGGTTTTGCTGGTTCAGCAGGCTGGTCTGCCACTCATCCTCGTCGGCGATGGCCAGGTTGAGCTCCTGCAGCTTCAGCTTGCCAAGATCGTTGCGTTGTTGAGCCGAGAGCTGCTCCAGCTCCAGCATCTGGATCCGGTCAGAGAGGCTTTGCTCCTTCATGCGGGTCACCAGCTGCTGGGCCTCCAGCAGTCGATCCGACTCGCTCCCCAGACTCAGGCGATCCAGCTGACTGCGAGTCAGCTGCAGCTGCTTGCGCAGATCGTCCACCCGCAGGTGATACTCCTGGCCCGTGCTCTCAAGCTGGTTGAGGCTGTCCATCACCCCCTGGCGCTCCTTGCGCAGGTTGAGCTGGCGGTTGTTGCTCAGGCCAATGGCCTGGCGCAGGGTCTCCTCCTTGAGGCGGGAGAGGGGAGGCCGGGCGGCGGGTTGATAGTTGTGCAGGCTCTCCTTGAGGCGGCTCGACTCCTGGGGATAGTCGATGAGGATCTGCTGGTAGGCCTTGCTCTGCTCCCGGTAGCGTTCGGCCTCTCGGGCAAACTGCAGTGCCTGCTGATAGCTCTCGCGCAGCTTCTGGTTTTCGGGGGTATCGCTTTTGGGCACGCTTTGCAGCAGGGCTTCGGCCTGGGTGACGGCGTCCTCGGCCCAGGCGGATGACAAGGGGACAAGACAGAACAAAAAGAGGGTGAGCAGGCGTTGCAACATGAGGCTCGTTTCTGGTCATGAAGGATGGTCCTAGCCTAAAGCAGTGAAGGGCGGTGGGTAAAGGTGGTTACCCTTAATGATTCATCACATAAATAACAGGAACTCATTCGGACGTTCCGCTATGATGCCGCCGCTTTCTCCTCTTTGAGCCGATTATGTCAGCTGTTGATCTGGGCACAGCCCCCCTCTCTCGCCTCTTCTGGCGTTACGTTACCCCGACCGTGGCCACCATGCTGGTCACCGGCATCTATGTCACCATAGACGGTATCTTCGTTGGCCATGTGCTCGGGCAGGATGGCCTGGCCGGTCTGATGCTGGCCTATCCCATCTGCGCTGTGCTCTATGCGGTGGGGGCCCTGATTGGCATGGGGGCCTCCTCGCTGGTCTCCTTCCATCTGGGGCGGAGCGACCCGGCCAGAGCGCGCCGTATCGTGGGCAACGCGCTGGTGCTGGTGGTGCTTTTGTCGCTCCTGCTCAGCGTTATCGGGCTGCGCTATGGCGGCTCCATGCTGGCCTGGATGGGGGCCGAGGGGGAGATCTTTACCGCAGGCCTCGCCTATCTGCAGGCTTATGCCTGGCTGGGCGGTTTTGCGGTACTCTCGATGACGTTTAGCTCGCTGCTGCGAAATGACGGGCGGCCCGGCTTCGTCAGCCTCATCATGGTGCTTGGCGGCCTGATCAATGTGCTGCTCGACTATCTGTTGATGGTGGTGTTTCCGTTTGGCCTGGCCGGGGTTGCCACGGCCACCATGCTGGCCCAGGCGGTTACTGGTCTGTGCTGCCTGTGGCACTTCTTCACCCCTCGCAGCCAGCTGCGCATCGGTCTGGACAGCCTGCGCCCCGACCCGGCACTGATGGCTGACACCCTGAGGCTTGGTGTCTCCAGCTTTCTGATGTACCTCTATCTGTCTGTGGTGTTGGCGCTGCACAACAAGGCGTTGCTCTCGGTCGGCACCTCCCTCCATGTGGCTGCCTACGGGGTGATCAGCTACACCGAGGCCTTCTTCTATCTGATATTCGAGGGGATTGCCATGGGCATCCAGCCCATCGCCAGCTTCAACGCCGGGGCCGGCCACTGGCAGCGGGTGTTGCGTATACGCAATCTGGCGCTTGGGGTGACCTTGGGCATCGCCCTGTGTGGCATGGTGCCGCTCTACCTGTGGCCGGAGGCAGCTGTCTACCTGTTCGCCGGCGACAACGCGGCGCTGCTTCCGGTAGCGAGCCTCGGGATCTGGCTTTACTTCTGGGGCCTGCCGATGGAGGGATTGTTGCTGGTGGGGGCCACCTATTTCCAGGCCATCAACCGGGCCCGTATTGCCTCCCTGCTGACCGGTGGCAAGCTGGTGCTGATCGGTCTCTTCTTGTGGGGATTCTCCTCCTTGTGGGGCGTGCCCGGGGTATGGCTGGCACTGCCCGGCTGCAGCACCTTGCTAGTGCTGCTGATGTGGCGTGCCATGCGCGGGGAGGCCAGTGCTCACGGGGTGGCGAGCTAGTCGTAGTGATCGGATGGTAGACAACAAAAAGGCAGCCATTGGCTGCCTTTGTCGTCGTGGGGCTTAAGGTTTGAAAGCCCCGATAAAGATGGCGGGATCGACCCGGGTATCGTTGAGGCTGACGTTCCAGTGCATATGAGGGCCGGTGGCGCGGCCGGTGGCGCCCACCCGGCCGACGATGCTGCCGCGGGGCAGGCTCTGGCCCAGCTTCACGTCGACCCTGGACATATGGCAGAACATGCTGATGAGCCCCTGGCCGTGATCGACGAAGACGGTGTTGCCGTTGAAGAAGTAGTCGCCGATGAGGATCACCTTGCCCGCCGCCGGTGACTTGATGGGGGTGCCGGCACCCACGGCAAAGTCGAGGCCGGAGTGGGGATTGCGCTCCTCACCGTTGAAGAAGCGGCGCAGGCCGAACGGGCTGGAGAGGGGGCCATTGACCGGTTTGTCGAACAACAGGTTGCTGGGCTGGTTGGGGCTGAAAGTCTGGTAGGCACGGGTCTGCTCCGCCAGCTCGCGGTTGATGCGTACCATGTCCTCGGCCAGCGGATTGACCTGGCGACCGTTCTTGAGCTTGATGTGCTGCTCGCGGTAGTGCCTGGGAGTGACGGTGAAGTTGAGGATTCGACCATCATTTACCTGCAACTGGTGGGCACCTGTCTTGCTCTTGAGGGAGATGCCGACGATGGCGATCCAGCGCTTGCCCTCTTCACGCACCACCAGCACCGGCTTGCCCTGATAGCGGGCTGTCGGCGCCTGCGCTTCACTGCCCAGCGGCACCACGGCGACACCGCCCGGCACCGGATGATTGAGTAGACGGCTGATAAAGCCTTCGGCCAGTGCCGACTGGCTGGCCAGCAACAACAGACAACAAACAACTCTCATGACGATACCACTCGCGATCAAAACAGGGGAGAAACGGAACTGCTGCAAGGGGCTGATTGTGCCTCGTTCCCGCCGGGACGGCCAGCATGTGAGCCTTCCCGCACCGGTTTTGTGGCGCGGCTGCGTCAGGTTTGTGTGATGAGGGCAGGGCGTTGCCATTGAGTCGCATCCGCCCTGCCTCTAGAATCGGCATCCAGTACTGATGCCCACGATACACAGAGGAGATGACATGAACGGATTACCCACTTTGCGCACAAACCCGGCACGCCACCCAATCGGCCGTGGCTGGGTCTGGGTCCGCAGCGGGTTCGATATCTTCAACAAGGGGATGGGCGTCAGTGTGGCCATGGTGCTGGTCTGGTTTTCGGTCGGCATGGTGCTGGATCAGCTGCCGGCGGGCAGCCTCATCTCCCAACTGCTTTATATGGTGTGGGGGGCGGGGTGGGCCGTGGTGGCCGCTCGGGGCTATCGGGGTGAGGCCCTCAACTTTGCCGATCTGTTTGCCGGATTTCGCCACAAGCTGACCCCGTTGATGCTGGGTGGCCTCCTGGTGCTGGGGCTGTTCAGCCTGATCGGACTGGTGTGTCTCGGACTGCTCTCCAGCTGGGGATTGCTTTCCGTGCTGAGCCAGGATCCAGAGACCATGGTGGTATCGCCCGGCCAGCTGCAACAGCTGTTGCTGGTGCTGCTGGTGGGCACGGCGCTGCTCATTCCGGCGCTGATGGCCGTGACCTTTGCCCCGGCCCTCATCTATTTCCACGATGTGGGCATTGTGCAGGCCGTGCGTCTGAGCTTTGCTGGCTGCTGGCGCAATATGTGGCCCTTCTTCTGGTGGGGGGCCCTGTGCGCCATCCTTTTGCTGTTCGGTGCCGCCTTGATGCTGGTCGGTCTGCTGGTGGTGATCCCGGCGCTCAACTACTCCATTTATGTAGCATATCGGGATATCTTCCTCGATGAGAGCGAAGAGGCGCAGCCGCCCGTCACACCGTTCGGCTTTGAAGCCTGATGCAAGATGAAGAAGGGGCCTCAAGGCCCCTTTTTCATTGTGGTGGTTACTCCTGCCAGAGAGGATCGTCCGCCATGCGCGCCACCAGAAAGTCGAGGAAACTGCGCAGCAGCGGCGACATCTGCTTGCGGGTTGCATAGACACCGTAGACGCCGAGCCGCTTGGGCTGCCACTGGGGCAGCAGGGCAATCAGCTCGCCCCGTTCCAGATAGGGCTGCGCCGAGTAACGGGGTTGCAGGCTGATCCCGGCGCCTTTCAGGGTCGCTTCCAGCAGCAAGTTGGAGATATTGGCGCTGAGATTGCCGCTGACCGGCACCGACTCCGGGCCATCCGGCCCGCTGAACTCCCACAGGCTCTTGCCGAAATAGGTGTAGGTCAGGCAGTTGTGCAACGCCAGATCCTGGGCCTTGTGCGGAGTCGGGTGGCGAGCCAGGTAGTCCGGGCTGGCGCACACCACAGAGTGGCAGGTGCCGAGACGGCGAGCCACCAGATTGGGATCCAGATCGTTGGTGATGCGCACCGCCAGATCGATCCGCTCCTCCACCAGGTTGACGGTTCTGTCGAGCAGCAGAATGTCGACGGCAGTGCCCGGATAGCGGGCAAGGTAGTCGTTGGCTGCCCCTACCAGCAGCGCCTCTGAGAGGGAGTAACTGCTGGTGATCCGCAGCTGTCCCTTGGGGGCGTCATCCCCCCGTATGGCGACCTGCTCCATCTCCTCGCCCAATGTCAGCATGAGGCGGGCGCGGCCCAAGGTCTCTTCCCCCGGGCCGGTCAGGCTCAGACGCCGGGTGGTGCGGTGCAGCAGGCGTGCCCCCATCCAGTGTTCCAGTTCTGCCAGATAGCGGGAGACCATAGCCCGCGACATCTCCAGCTTTTCACCAGCCCCGCTCAGGCTGCCCTGCTCCACGACGGTGACGAAGACCCGCAATGCGGTCAGTCGATCCATGTATGCCCCTCAATATGCTCGATATACGCAACAGTGATGCGCGTTACATGCTGTATTTGCAACTTAATCGTTCCAATAGACTGTGTCCATCCAATGACCCGAATGATGAATGAGGAAAACATGATGAACAGCACCCTGATCCGCAACCTGACCCTGGCCACCACTCTGTTGAGCGGCGCTGCCCTGGCCGGCCCTTTGAGCGTGACCGTTTACAACCCGGGCGAGCAGGGGATCTTCCCCGTCTCCTCCTCCCTGGTGGCGGGCGACAAGGAGGCGATCCTGATCGATGCCCAGTTTGACGTAGAGAATGGCCAGGCACTGGTGGATCTGATCAAACAGAGCGGCAAGAAGCTGACCACCGTCTACATCAGTGGCGGCGACCCGGATTTCTACTTCGGCCTGGAGCCCATCAAGGCTGCCTTCCCCGACGTCAAGGTGCTCGCCGATCAGCATGTGGTGGATCACATCAACAAGACCAAGGATGACAAGCTGGCCTACTGGGGCCCGATCCTGGGTAAGGGGGCCCCGAAAAGCCTGACCGTGCCCGAGGTGATGACCGCTAACCATCTGACCCTCGAAGGACAGCAGATCGAGGTGCGGGAGATGAATACCCCGAATGCCTACCTGTGGGTGCCCTCCATCAAGACGGCGCTGGGCGGCGTGGCGGTATACGGTGGAGTTCACGTCTGGATGGCGGATAGTCAGACCAAGGCGGCTCGCACCGGCTGGGTCGAGGCCCTGAATGGCTTGCTGGCGCTCAAGCCCGAGCGCGTGGTGCCGGGCCACTTCCTGGGCGCCGAGCCCAAGGGTAGCGATGCAGTGACCTTTACCCGCGACTATGTGCAGCGTTTCGAGCAAGAGTTGGCGCAGGTCAAGCACTCAGGCGAGCTGGTCGAGCGTCTGCAGAAAGCCTACCCCGCCTTGCCGGTCGATGACGGCCTGGCCATCGGCGCCAAGGTCAATACCGGCGAGATGAAGTGGTAATACACCGAGCCGTTTCCCTGTGTTTTTTACCGGGCCCTGGGGCCCGGTTTTTTGATCCGGACGATATTCAAGGAAAATTACACCATGAATGCACACACTCTCACTCTGCATTATGTCTATGACTCCCTCTGTGGCTGGTGCTATGGGGCCGCCCCCTTGCTGGCCGCCGCCGCAGGCATCCCGGGGATTGCCATCGAGCTGCATGCCGGCGGCCTCTGGCTGGGGGCCCGTCGCCAGCCGATGGGGATGGCGCTGCGTGACTATGTTCGCCCCCACGATGAGCGGATTGCGGCCTTGACCGGTCAGTCCTTTGGCGAGCGCTACTTCAACGACTTGTTGCTGCGGGAAGGATATATGCTGGACTCCGAGCCTCCCATTCGCGCCATCCTGGCGGTGACAGCTCTGGGGGGAGATGGACTTGCCATGTTGCACCGGATCCAGCAATCCCACTATCGGGACGGCATCTGGGTTGGTGCTCTCGCCACACTGGCCGCCTTGGCGGCGGAGCAGGGCATATCGCAAGAGGCGTTTATCAATGTCTATCAGGAGGTGGATCTGGCCGCTCATCTGGCGGATAGCCAGGGCTGGATGGAGCGGCTGGGTGGCCAAGGGTACCCCACTCTCGGAGTGGAGCAGAATGGCCGGATCCTCGGCATTCGAGTCGCCGATTTTTACGGGGATCCGGAGAGTCTGCGCCGCCAGTTGATGGCCCTGATGCGCTGATCCCGCAGGCTCGATTCAGAGACGCGGAAGAGAGTTTTTTTCATGTGAAATAACATGATGGCAGAAGCGCTATGAGGGACTTCTGTTTTCTGCATGCGGGCTATGCTCTATATGACCATTTCCGGGAGATATTTCGGGAGTGAAGACTCATATCAAGGAAGCCCTCATATGTTCAAAAACATGTCTATTGGCCAGAAATTGAGTGCCGGATTCGCCATTCTGGCGTTGCTTGTCCTTGGGTTGGCCTGGTTTTCCAGCAGTCAGCTGGCGCGGCTTTATGATGATACCGAAACCATCACCAGCAACCTGTTGCCATCGACTCGTCTGGCCGCCCAGATGCATGTTTCCATTCTGGATGCCCGTCGCTCTGAACTGGCCCAGGTGATCGCCAGTCTCAACAAGGATGATGAGGAAGTGAACGAGCGGGCCCGTACCTTTGATCAGGCGAAACAGGAGTTCGAGAAGGCTATTCAGGCATATGGCGCCCTCACGTTCAGTACCAGCGAAGAAAAACAGGTCTATGAGCAGGCGAAGGCGGCCGGAGCCAAGTATTTTGCGGTGCATGACGAGTTAATGAAGGCTTTTGCCGCCGATGATCTGCAGAAGGTCAAGAGTTTGCGTCGTAACGAGACCCGGGTCGCATTGGAGGAAGTCGGCGCCAAGGCATTTCAGTTACGGGAGATCAATACCGAAATAGCCAACAAGATGACCCAGAATGTGGCTGCACTCTACAGCAGTGCCAAGACCATGAGCATCATCGTCAGCCTGGTGACCCTCGGGTTTGTGGTGGCGATAGCCTGGTTGCTGACGGGGCAGGTCCGAAATCCAGTGATGGCACTGCTTGAGCAAACCCGCAAGGTGTCGGCGGGGGATCTCACCTCGCACCTCGACATGCATAAATTCAACAACGATGAACTGGGCACTCTGGCCAAAGGGTTTGGCGAGATGCAGGGCAATTTGCGAACCCTGGTCAGCGAAGTGTCGGGCTCTGTTGTGCAGCTGAGCTCCGCCGCCGAGGAGATAAGTTCGGTAGCCAGCCAGTCCGCCAACAACATGAATGCCCAGCAGCATGAACTGAACCAGCTGGCGACTGCGATGAACGAGATGCAAGCGACGGTACAGGAGGTTTCTCGCAACACCAGCGATGCGGCGAGTGCCGCCACCTCGGCCAGTGAAACGGCCGAGCTTGGCGCAAGAACGGTGAATGATTCCATCCAGCGCATCGAGCGGGTGGCCGGCGCCATCGAAAGCACGGCCGTGGTTATCCGCCAACTGGGGGATGACAGCCGCAATATCGGCATGGTGCTGGAGGTTATCCGCGGCATTGCCGAGCAGACCAACCTGCTGGCACTGAACGCGGCCATCGAAGCCGCCCGAGCCGGTGAACAGGGGCGCGGGTTTGCGGTAGTAGCCGATGAAGTGCGTACCCTGGCCAAGCGTACCCAGGATTCCACCTCCCAGATCAACACCATCATCGCCGAGCTGCAACAGCGCGCCGAGCAGGCGGGCACGACCATGATGCAGAGCCAGGAGCTGATGAATGCGACGGTCGCGACGGCCCGTGAGGCCGGTGAGTCCATCTCCCAGATCAGTGGCTCGGTCAGCAGTATCTCCCACATGAATATCCAGATCGCCACGGCAACCGAGGAGCAGGGGGCGGTGAGCGAGGAGCTCAATCGCAACGTGGTCAATATCAGCCACGCTTCGGAGGAGGTTGCGGCTGGCGCCACCCAGATGGCGCAGGCATGCAACGAGCTCAACCATCTGGCCACCCAGTTGCAGGATATGGTTCGCCGCTTCCGTGTTTGAGGACACTTGAAGGCAAGCCCGGTTACCGCGAGGTGGCCGGGCTTTTGTTATCTGGAGATCGAGTACTTTCCCTTGATGACCTGGGGGCCATGCTTGTTCCAGAAGCCAATCTTGTGCATGCTGATGGCTCTTTTGCCAGTCAGGACTCTTGTTGTATGAATCTTCGCGATCTCGAATATCTGGTGGCACTGGATGAGGAGAAACACTTTCGCAAGGCGGCGGAGCGCTGCTTTGTCAGCCAGCCGACCCTCAGTGGTCAGCTGCGCAAGCTGGAGGATGAGCTGGGGGTGATCCTCATCGAACGTACCTCGCGCAAGGTGTTGTTCACTCCGGCCGGTGATGCCATGGCGCATCAGGCCAGGCGGGTACTCAAGGAGGTGCGTGAACTCAAGAGCATAGGTCAGCACTTCTCCGACCCCATGTCGGGAGAGATCCATATCGGTTTCATTCCCACGGTGGGACCTTATCTGCTGCCCCGCATCATCCAGACCTTGCGTGAAAGCTTTCCCCAGCTTGAGTTCTATCTCTATGAAGAGCAGACCCACGTACTGCTGAAACGGCTGGAAGAGGGGGAGCTGGATTGCGTCATCCTGGCCGAAATGGAGGGGATGGACGGGTTTGGCGCCATCCAGCTCTACCATGAGCCGATGTGGTTGGCCGTCCCAAGCCACCACCCGGAGGCCCAGGCCAGACAGGTACCGCTCGGCAATCTCAAGGGCAAGAAGTTGTTGATGCTGGAAGATGGCCACTGCCTGCGGGATCAGGCGATGGGCTTCTGTTTTGCCGGTGGCATAGGCGAGGATCAGCGCTTCAAGGGTACCAGTCTCGAGACCTTGCGCAACATGGTGGCGGCGGGCAGTGGCATGACCCTGATCCCTCAACTGGCGGTACCGCCCAATCATGATGAAGGTGGGGTAAGCTACCGCCCGGTGATAGAGCCTGTGCCCGGGCGAACCATCGCCATGCTCTATCGTCACTACTCGGTGCGCCGGCCTTGTTTCAACGAGCTGGCCGCCCGCATCATCAAATTGATGGCTGGGCAGTTGACCAAATAAAAAAACCGGCAGCCAAGGCTGCCGGTTCTGTTTTTGCTATGCGGGGATCAGAAGATATCGTCGGTCGAGACGGGGCCTTCGCTGTTTGTGTTGTCACCACCATAGACCTGGTTGCCGTCCGAGCTGGGAGAGGCATAACGGGTCGGTTCTGTCCCCTCCTTGAAGTACTCATTCGTACCGCCACCAGCGGCCAGCAGGCCGGTTTCGCTGTCGATCCTGACCGTCATAATCCCCTCTGGCACAGGCATCTTGTGCTCGGGTACTCCCTTGAGGGCGACTTTCATGAAGTCGATCCACATGGGTTGGGCAGTACCGCCCCCGAACTCGCCACGGCCAAGGCTGCGCTGATGGTTGTCAAAACCGATCCAGGAGGTGGCCACCAGTTCAGGGGTATAGCCGGAGAACCAGGCATCCCTGGATTCGTTGGTGGTCCCCGTCTTGCCGGAAATATCGTGACGCTTGAGGTCACGGGCTGCACGCCAGCCGGTACCACGCCAGCCATTGCCACCCCAGATGGCGCTCGTCAGGGTGTCGGTGATAAGGAACGCGCTCTCGGCACTGATTGTGTGGGGCGCCAGCATGGGGGCGAGGGGCGCCGGATGAGCGTCAGAGCCGGGCTGTTGTGTTGGCTGCGACTCGGGCAGCAGAGCTGCTTGTTGTTCGCAATCGGCACAGGCAATCACGGGGTTGGCCTGATAGAGGATGTGTTCCTGGCTGTCGGTCACCTTGTCGATAAAGTAGGGGGTGACCAGGAAGCCGCCGTTGGCCAGCACAGAGTAACCGCGCACCACCTCGAGCGGAGTAAATTCGGCAGCACCCAGTGCCAGCGACTCATGCGGGGAGATGAAGTCACGCGGGAAGCCGAATCGGGTCAGCCCATCGATGTAGGTATCCAGACCGATGGCGCGCATCAGGCGTACCGACATGACGTTCTTGGACTTGGCCAGCCCTATGCGAAGGGGGGTGGGGCCTTCATAGATGGCGGGCGAGTTTTTTGGTTGCCACATGGGGCCCTTGGACGGATCCCACTGGTTGATCGGGGCATCGTTGATCAGGGAGGCCAGGGTATAGCCGTGCTCCAGCGCTGTGGCGTACAGGAACGGCTTGATGTTGGAACCGATCTGGCGGCGTGCCTGATCGACCCGGTTGAACTTGGACAGCTCGAAGCTGAAGCCACCGACCACGGCCTCAAGGGCGCCATTTTTCGGGTTCATGGCGACCAGTGCCCCGTTGACGTCCGGGATCTGCGCCAGCAGCAGCTCTTCGCCCTGCTCGCGAACCCAGATCTGGGCACCCACTTTCAGGACATCGCGAGCCGATTTCGGTAGATAGCTCTGGCGATCGTCGGTGATAAAGGAGCGAGCCCACTTGATGCCATTCCAGCCAAGCTCTGCCTCCTTGCCATTTTTCAATACCAGAGTGGCACTGCGATCCCCCAGTTTGGTCACCACGGCGGCCATCAGAGGCTCGTAGGTAGGCTGCTTGGCAAGGTGTGCCACTATCTGCTCATAATCCCAGGCCGGTTCACCCGCTTTCCACAACTGTGCAGCCGGGCCACGATAGCCGTGGCGCATGTCGTAGTCAAAGACGCCGTCGATCAATGCCTGTTTGGCTGCCCGCTGACGCTCCGCGCTGACCGTGGTGTAGACATGCAGACCCATGGTGTAGGCATCTTCGCCAAACTGTTCCACCATCTTCTGGCGAACCATTTCACCGAGATAGGGAGCGTTCAGGGTCACCTCGGCGCCGTGATAACGAGCCTTGATCGGCATCTGGGATGCTTCATCAAACTGGGCACGAGTGATCTTGCCAGTCTCCAGCATCCGGCCCAGCACCACGTTGCGGCGAGCAAAGGCGCGTTCGGGGGAGCGGATGGGGTTCAGCATGGAGGGCGCCTTGGGCAAACCGGCAATGATGGCGATCTCGTCCAGCCCCAGATCCTTGACCTCTTTGCCAAAGTAGACCTGAGCCGCAGCCCCGACTCCGAAGGAGCGGTAACCGAGGGGGATCTTGTTGAGGTAGAGCTCGAGGATCTCGTCCTTGGTGAGGTTCTGCTCGATCCGCCAGGCCAGGAACACTTCCTTGATCTTGCGAACGAGCGTCTTCTCGTTGCTCAGGAAAAAGTTGCGGGCTACCTGCTGGGTAATGGTACTGGCGCCCTGGCGAGCCTGGCCCGAAATGGCCCAGACAGAAGCAGCACGGATTATGCCAATCGGGTCAATCCCCGGGTGCTCATAGAAACGGGCATCTTCGGTTGCCAGCACGGCATCGATCATCTGCTGGGGGATTTCGTCAAGGCGCAATGGAATACGACGAATTTCGCCATATTGGGAGATCAATTCACCATCGCGGCTGTAGACCCGCATCGGGGTCGCCAGCTTGACGTCACGCAGGGCGGTGACATCGGGTAATTGGGGTTTGATATAGAAATAGATGCCGATGAGGCTGGCAACACCCAGCACCGCACCCAGCATCATGACAATAAACAGGCGAACGAGCCATTTCAGCATGGAAGAACTACCAATCGTCTTAAAATTAGCCAACGGGCGCAGAGTATAGCCCTTTTGCCATCTGGAATTCGAGGTTTTCCTGTGGCGAGCGACCCACCTAAAAAGGGAGGCGAGAGGTTAGCATTACGGGGAACAATAACCAAGAATGGGATCCCCCTGGCCAGAAAGCGAGGTGGGTCACTTTTCGGTATAAACTTTATGACATTGATACTTAGAGCATTTAGGATTAATCAACCCGTCCTCTTGTGACGAGTGTCCTACACTCAATTCGGGAACAGAACCCCATAACGCATGGATGTGTATATGTTTGGGCTATTTAGCAAAGGCTCCCTCCTCCCCTTGGTGGGCGTTGATTTTGGCAATCAGACCATCAAGGCCGTCACCATCAGCGGACGTCCCGGCAAACTGCACATAGATGCGGTGGCCGATATCGTTACCCCGAAAGGGACGCTGGTCGATTACCAGCTGCAGGATATCGAGCGGGTCAGCCAATCCCTCAAAAACCTCAAACGCCAGCTCTCGGGCCATAGCGACTATGCCGCCACGGCGGTGACGGGCTCCAACGTCATCACCAAGGTGATCCAGATTGATGCCAGCCTGAGTGATAAAGAGCTGGAAAATCAGGTTCAGCTGGAGGCCGAACAGATCATCCCCTTTCCCCTCGATGAAGTGAGCCTCGATTTCGAGGTGCTGGGCACTACCAGCAACAATGAAGATCGCCAGGATGTGCTGCTCAGCGCAGCCCGCACCGAGAGTGTCAATGGCCGGGTCAGCGCCCTTGCCGAGGCCGGTATTGTCGTCAAAGTCGTCGATGTGGGAGCCCATGCGTTGGGGCGTGCCGTGTTGGCCTGCTTGCCTGAGTTGAAGGAGAGCGATCGGCCGGTCGGGGTGATCGATATCGGTGCCAGCGCCATGACCTTTGCCGCTTTGGTCAAGGGGGAGGTGATCTACTCCCGTCTGCAGAACTTCGGTGGGGATCAATACAGTCAGGCGCTCTCCTCTTTTTATGGGATGGCGCTGGATGAGGCGGAGCAGGCCAAGATCAAGGGGACCCTGCCGGTCGACCACGAACTCGATGTACTGATGCCTCATATCAATGCGCTGCTGCAACAGGTTCGTCGCAATATCCAGCTGTTTTGCAGCTCTTCCGGTTATCGCGAGATTTCGAAGCTGGTGCTGACCGGTGGGGGCAGCCTGCTGCCGGGTCTGTCACTACAGGTGCAGGAAGAGGCCAATTGCGAGGTGTTGCACCCGGATCTGTTTGCCATGTTTGGCAAACCCAAAGGGGAAGCCGAAGCGACCCACGGCGCTAAATATATGACGGCATTCGGGTTGGCTCTGAGGAGTTTCACGCCATGTCAAATATAAACCTGCTGCCATGGCGTGAAGCCAGGGCCCAGCGGCAGAAGAAAGAGTTTGGCGCCCTGCTGGGGGCATTTGTGCTGGTGACGGTGGCATTGGGATTTGGCGCCGACTGGTTGGTCAATCGTCAGGTCAGCGCCCAACAGCAGCGCAATCAGCGACTGGTGCAGGAGATGGCTATCCTGGATGCCCAGTTGGGCGAGATCCGCCTGCTCAAGGAGCGTCGCAAGGAGTTGATCGACCGGATGCAGTTGATCGAACAGCTGCAGATGCGCCGCAACCTGCCCGTCCGCCTTTTTAATCAGTTGCCCTCCCTGGTGCCCAACGGGGTTTACCTCAACACGCTCTCCATGCAGAACAACATCATCGATGTGAATGGCAAGACAGAGGCCTATGGCCGGGTTGCCAGCATGATGCGCCGGATCGATGGCTCGGGCTGGCTGAGCCAGTCGAAGATCAGCACTATTTTTGCGGCGGATGTCGCTCCCGTATCCCTGAGTCAATTCTCCATGATGTTTCTGGTGGCCAAGGCCTCCGCGACTGACGATGTGGCCAAGGAGGGCAAATGAATCTTCAGCAATTGAACGAGCTGGATATCAATGACATCGCCAGCTGGCCCAAATGGGCCAAAGGAATCTTCATCTTCTTTTGTTGTGCGTTGACGGGAGGCGCCCTCTATTACTATGTGATCGCCAATTCGCTGACCCTGCTGACTCAGGAGACCGACAAGGAGACCGAGCTGAAAGCCCAGTTTGAAAGCAAGGCGATGCTGGCGGCAAATCTGGGTGCCTACAAGGAACAAATGGTGACGCTCGAGCAGATGGTCGATACCCAGCTCAAGCAACTGCCCAATACCCATGAAGTGGCGGGCTTGCTGGACGATATCAGCTTTATCGCCACCGACAACGGTTTGAAACTCAACCGGATCAACTGGGAACCCGAGGTCAAGCATGAGTTCTCGACCGAGCTTCCCATGCGTATCGAGGTGGTGGGCAGTTACCACGAGATCGGCAAGTTCACCGCGGACATGGCGGCCTTGCCCCGTATCGTCATTCTCGACTCCTTTACCCTGGGGCAAAACAAGGATGCAGGGGATCTGATCTCGATGTCGATGCTGGCCAAGACCTACAAGTACAACGGCAAGACAGGGGAGGCGAAGTAATGAGACGCATCTGCTGGTTGTTGCCTGCCTTGCTGCTGGCTGCCTGTGGTGGCCAGGAGGACATGGATGCTTATGTGGCTCAGACCAAGGCACGCCCTCCCGTCCCTATCGAGCCTCTGCCAGAACTCAAACCCTTTTCTCCCATGGCATACCAGCAGCGGGAGCTGCGCAGCCCCTTCATGGCACCGCAGCCGGAGGCGGCTGGCGGGGGGGACAACAGTGCCAAACTGCAACCGGATTGTGCGCTGGTGGTGAAGGATCGTGAAAAGGAGATGCTGGAAAATTACTCCCTTGCCAGTTTGTCGATGCAGGGTTCTTTGGGCAAAACAGGGCAATTGTGGGCTCTAATCCGTACGCCGGATGGTCAATCGGTACGGGTAGGCCTCAACCAATATATGGGTCTGGATCAGGGGCGCATTATCAAGATCTCCGATACAGCGGTGGATTTGCTGGAAACCATTCCGGATGGGAAGGGGTGCTGGGTAACAAGAGAAACCCAGTTGGCCATGGCCAATATGCAAGAAAAACAATAATCAGGGACGAACAGCAATGAAAACAACAAGAGAGTGTGTAACCAAAGTGGCTCTGCTGTTTTGTGCCAGTGCCTTCTTCGGCCAGGCCTGGGCGGTGGCAACCCTGCAGGAAGTGAAGGTGAATCCCTTGCTTGCAGACCAGTTGCAACTGGAACTCAGTTTTAGCGAGCCTGTCAGCGGCTTTACCGATCGCCTCTCCTACCAACCCAACCAGCTGTTGCTGCATGTGCCCGGTGCGGTGGGTGCATTGAAAGTGAACCCCTTGCCGATCCAGCGCCAAGGGGTCGACAGCATCAAGGTGGAAGGCAAGGGCGCCGGGCTCGACATCAAGATTGCTCTCGATCAGCTGGCGCCCTATCAGGTCAGGCAGCAAGGCAGCAAGTTGCTGGTGTCGCTGGGGGAAGGGGCATCTTCCTCCTCTCTTGGCAGCAATGACAGTGCATTGTTGGCACCCGCAGCCACCGCTTCGACACCCGCCTCCTCCCCGTCGGCACTCATCAATACCCAGGTGGTCGCCAAGTCGATGCCGGCGACAGCGCCGGTGGCTGCCCCGACAGCCTCCAAACCCGTGCTCAACAGTTATCAGAGCAACGGCGGCGGAGCCTATTTCAACTCGGTGACCGGTGTGGATTTTCGCCGCGGCAAGGATGGCCAGGGTGAGTTTCTGGTGACGCTGGACAACAGCTCGGCGGCTGTGGATGTGAGCAGCCGGGGCCAGACGGTGCTGGCCAAATTCCACGGCACCCGGGTGCCGGATGGCTTGCTCAACCTCATCAATGTGCAGGATTTCGCGACGCCAGTCTCCCAGGTGGAGGTGTCGCGTCAGGGCAACGATACCCTGTTTGAACTGTCGGTGAATGGCCAGTTTGACTATCGCTATGATCAGGCAGACAAGCTCTTCATCATCGAGGTGAAAAAGCGTGCAGCTACCGCTGCCAAGCAGTATCAGGGCAAGCCCATCTCCTTGAACTTCCAGGATATCCCCGTTCGTACCGTGTTGCAGTTGATCGCCGATTTCAACAATCTCAACCTGGTGACGACCGATTCGGTCGGGGGCAACATTACTCTGCGGCTGGATGGCGTGCCCTGGGAGCAGGCCCTCGACATCATTCTGAAAGTGCGGGGGCTGGACAAGCGGCTGGATAACAACATCCTGCTGGTGGCTCCTGCCGACGAGATAGCGACCCGGGAGAAACAGCAGCTTGAGAGCCGCAATCAGGTGGCGGATCTTGCCCCGCTCTACACCGAATATCTGCAGATCAACTACGCCAAGGCATCCGAGGTGGCTGCCCTGCTGTCATCCGACAGTACCAAGCTGCTCTCCCCCCGTGGCGCCGTGAGCGTGGATGAGCGCACCAACGTGTTGGTGGTCAAGGATACGGCGGATGTGATCAGCAGCATCAAGCGGATGCTCGACATTCTCGACATTCCGGTCAAGCAGGTGGTGATCGAAGCCCGCATGGTGACCATAGATGATGGCTTTGACGAGGCCCTCGGGGTGCGCTGGGGGGTAACCAAGAACGACGGGCACGGCAACAGCACCTCGGGCTCAATCGAGGGCAACGATGGTTCGGGAAATGGAAGCCTTAATGATGCCGGAAATATCATTACCAACATGACTCGCCCCAGCGCCGATGACAGGCTGAACGTCAATCTGCCGGTGACCAATGCGGCCGGTACCCTGGCCTTCCAGGTGGCCCGTCTGGCCAATGGCACCCTGCTGGATCTCGAACTCTCTGCCCTTGAAAAGGAGAGCAAGGCCGAGATCATCGCAAGTCCCCGGGTCACCACGGCCAACCAGAAACCGGCGTTGATCGAACAGGGTACCGAGATCCCCTATGTGGAATCCTCCTCCAGCGGGGCGACCTCGGTCACCTTCAAGAAGGCGGTGTTGAGTCTGAAAGTGACGCCGCAGATTACCCCGGACAACCGTGTCATTCTCGATCTGACAGTGACCCAGGATACCAAGGGTGAAACCGTACCGACCGGTACCGGCGATGCCGTCTCCATCAACGCCCAGTCCATCACCACCCAGGTGTTGGTCAACAATGGCGAGACGCTGGTGCTCGGCGGCATCTATCAGCAGACCATCAAGAGCGATGTGACCAAGGTGCCGCTGCTGGGGGACATCCCGGGGTTGGGGGCACTGTTTCGCAAGACCACCAGCGAAAATAAAAAGCGCGAGCTGCTGATTTTCGTGACGCCCAAGATAGTGACCGACGCTTTCTGAAGGCTTTACATGTGAAGGTAAAACACATATAACCTTACGCCCCAATGAGGCTGGGGCGTAAGGGCTGCGGTTGCCAGTCCTGATTTCTATTGAGATAATCCCCCTCCTGATCCATCGCAAGATAAGGTTCATAGGTACCCCGATCCAGTATTTATCGGGGTCGTACAGTTTGTAATTACTAACGAAAAGACATGGCTGAGAAACGCAATATTTTCCTGATAGGTCCCATGGGTGCGGGCAAGAGCACCATAGGTAGACATCTGGCAGAACAACTGCATATGGAGTTTTTCGACTCAGATCATGAGATTGAGCGCCGCAGTGGTGCTGATATCAGCTGGGTGTTCGATGTTGAAGGCGAAGAGGGTTTCCGTATTCGCGAAGAGAAGGTGATCGGCGAGCTGTCGGAGCAGCAGGGTATCGTGCTGGCGACCGGTGGCGGTGCCATCAAGAGCCGCGAAACCCGCAACAAATTGTCTGCCCGCGGGATCGTGGTCTATCTCGAAACCACTATCGAAAAGCAGCTGGCGCGCACCCAGCGTGACAAGCGTCGCCCCCTGCTGCAGACCGAAGAGCCGGCACGTGAAGTGCTCGAGCGTCTGGCAAAAGAGCGCAATGCCCTGTATGAAGAGGTGGCCGATTTTGTGGTGCACACCGACGACCAGAGCGCCAAAATCGTTGCCAATCAAATCGTAAAACTGATCGGTATGTAATCTAGAGGACGTCCATGGAACGGTTGAAGGTCGAACTGGGTGAACGCAGCTATCCCATCGAGATAGCCGCAGGCTTGTTGCAGCGCCCCGAGGTGCTGGCATCGGCCATCAAGGGCAAGCGGGTGATGATAGTGACCAATACGGTCGTCGCCCCTCTCTATCTTGAACGGGTCAGCGCCCTGCTGTCGGATTTTCAGGTAGAACACCTGATCCTGCCAGATGGCGAGGCCTACAAGAACCTGGCGACCTTTGAACAGATCATGTCTGCTCTGCTTGAAACCAACCATGGGCGTGATACCACGCTGATCGCCCTGGGGGGCGGTGTGATAGGGGATGTGGTGGGCTTTGCGGCAGCAAGCTATCAACGTGGCATTCCTTTTATCCAGATCCCGACCACACTGCTCTCCCAGGTTGACTCTTCCGTTGGCGGCAAGACCGCCGTCAATCATCCCCTCGGCAAGAACATGATCGGGGCTTTCTATCAGCCCAGACAGGTCATCATCGACACCGAGTGCCTGAGCTCCCTGCCTGCGCGTGAATTTGCCGCCGGAATGGCCGAGGTGATCAAATACGGCATCATTTGGGATGCCGAGTTCTTCAGCTGGCTGGAGCAGAACATGACCCGTCTGCAACGGCTGGACCCTGCCGCCCTCTCCTATGCCATCAAACGCTGCTGCGAAATCAAGGCCGATGTGGTCGGGCAGGACGAGACCGAGCAGGGGGTACGTGCACTGCTCAATCTGGGTCATACCTTTGGTCATGCCATCGAAGCCGAACAGGGTTATGGCAACTGGCTCCATGGCGAGGCCGTTGCGGCCGGCACCATGCTGGCGGCCGACACTGCGCTGGCCAGGGGGGAGATGACCGAATCACAGGTGGCACGCGTTCGCGCTTTGCTGCTGGCGGCCAATCTTCCCATCAAGGCCCCGGCCGAGATGGATTTTGCCGCCTTCATTCGCCATATGCGCCGTGACAAGAAGGTCCTCGAAGGCAAGTTGCGCCTGGTATTGCCGGTGGGTATCGGCCATGCACAGGTGGTGGCCGATGTCTCCGATGCCGAACTGTTGGCGGTGATCGAGTCTGGACGTGACTAATAATAAGCTGCTTAAGCTTCCTTCCCAGCGGCAGCTGGTTGACCGGCTGCTGCATCTGATTGAATTCAATCACCCTTTCATTTTTCTCTCCGGCAAACCGGGCAGTGGTCGCGGCACTCTGTGCGAGACCCTGATCAGCCAGTTACCGGAAAAGGTACGTGTCGTCAGCCTGATTGGCACGCCGGCCATGAAGATGGCGGATGTGCGTCAGCTGCTGCTGCCCCAGGTGGTGGCCCGTCCCCTGTTCAATCCTCAGGACGCGCTGGCAGACAGCTTCTTTCGCATGCTGGAGGGGGCCAAGCCGGCGACCCTGCTGCTGATCATCGAACGGGCCGATGAGCTGCCTGCCGACGTGCTGGGAGAGCTGTGGGCCATCAGTCGTCACAACGACACCCTGGCGGCGCCGCACCAGCTGGCCATCCTGGTCTCGGGCAGTGACACCTGGTGTCGTAGTCAGCGGCCACTGCTCAAGGGACGCGCCATGCCGCCCCTCGAGCTGGAGGTCCAGCCTCTGAGTCCGCCGGAGCAGCGCATCTTCCTGTACGAGAAAGCCAAGGAGCTCAAGATCCCGACGGCCCTCTTGCCCAAAGTGAAAGTGGAAGAGATCCTGACAACGGCAAGTGGACACCCGTCCACCATCATGCAGTTACTGGAGGATATCATGACCGACAGAAGGCCCAAGAAGCGTCAGGCAGAACTGCCTGTCAAGAAGGCTGCCCTCTCTATTGCCGCGCTGGCGGCTGGCCTGCTGGCCCTGAGCTATCTGCTGCCGGCCCTGTTTGGTGGCGACACCTCCACCACACCTCAGGAGTCGACTCAAACGACGGCCCTGCCGCCTCCGGTTCCGGGCGATTCTCCCGTTACCACGGGGGGCGCTGATGACGGAGCCGCCAAGGGACAAGATGAGGGTGCGGCAACCAATCCCAACGCCGTGGTCAAGGATTGGCAGCCGGAGGCAAAAGTACTGCCCAAGTCGGTAGAGAGTGACACTGTCACTACCGAGTCCACCAACTATGAAGGGCGCCGGGTGGTGATCTCCGATGAGGTCGTCCAAAAGCTGATGACGGATCCCGGCGTGAGCGGTGCCCTGCCGACCGAGGTGGTCGACGAGCTGACCGGCAAGAGCACAGTAGCCAGCGGCGCCGTTGCCAGCGCGGCAAGCGGCGCACAGCAAAAGCCTGTCAAGGCAGCCGAGCCTTCGGCCACTACGAGCCAACCGGCCGTTCAACCGGCGGCTGTGCCGGCTCCCAAGGTGGCCCTGACCCCGGTGGCGACCCTGAACAAGAAGGCACGCAACCACTACAGCATCCAGCTGATGGGGGCGAGCAACACCAAGGCGGTGGATCAGTTTGTTGCCGAACATGGTTTGTCCGGCAAGGTCTGGGTTTATCAGACCCAGTTCCGTGGCAGCCCCTGGTTTGTGGTGCTGCAGGGGGACTACGCGACCCTGACCCAGGCCAAGAGCGCGATCCGCAAGCTGTCGCCAGCCCTGCTGAAGGGGCAACCCTGGCCCAAGTCGTTTGCCCAGGTACAAAAAGAGCTGAAGCAATAGCCTTGATACCGGATAAGGGGGTAGAATCATCCCCCTTTTTGGGTCTTGCCTTCTTACACACCGGATTTCCATGAAGAAAACACGCGCTTTTTTAAAATGGGCCGGGGGAAAATACTCCCTGGTTGAAGAGATCGCCGAGCGCTTGCCGGCCGGGCGTGTGTTGCTGGAGCCCTTCGTCGGGGCCGGGTCCGTGTTTCTCAACACCGACTACGACGCCTATGTGCTCAACGACATCAATCCGGATCTGATCAGTCTCTACAATCATCTCAAGCTGACGCCGGATAACTTTATTGACGAGGCGCGCAAGCTCTTTGTAACTGAACACAACCACAAGGCGGCCTATTACCGGCTGCGTACCCAGTTCAACCACACCGAAGACACCTTCGAGCGGGCATTGCTGTTCCTGTTCCTCAACCGTCACGGTTTCAATGGCCTGTGTCGCTATAACAAGAAGGGCGGTTTCAATGTGCCTTTCGGTTCCTACAAGAAGCCCTATTTCCCGGAGAAGGAGCTGTGGGCCTTCGCCGAAAAGGCGCAGAAGGCGACCTTCATCTGCGAAAGTTATGCCGATGCCATCAAGCGGGCTGAGGAGGATTGGGTGATCTACTGTGATCCCCCTTATGTCCCTCTCTCCACTACCGCTAGCTTTACCAGTTATGCCGCCTGCGGTTTTACTCTGGACGATCAGGTGGTGCTGTCGCAGTTAGCTCGACAAACTGCTGCTGAGAAAGGGGTTCCCGTACTTATCAGTAATCACGACATGAAGTTGACCAGAGATCTTTATCGTGGTGCTAGGTTCGACGAGATCCTGGTCAAGCGCACCATCAGCCGCAACGGCGGTACCCGCAACAAGGTGGCCGAACTGCTGGCGCTCTATCCGCCCGGCATCGAGCCCGAGCAGGGGTATTACCCAAGCGACAGCGAGCTGCTGCCGCTGAGCTGATAAAACGGCGCCCGAGGGCGCCGTTTTTTGTTGGCGTTTTGTCATCCTTCAGGCTGGCATTGGGATCGTGGAGGGGATGGCGGGAAGGATTGCCCCCTTTCTCGGCCTTTCGAGTCGTTTTCACCGGATATTTACGCTAAAATTGCGCCGTTTTTTCTCCCTGGCTGCCAATGGATGATGCTGATGAAAGACTTTCTGATTGCCCCCTCGATCCTCTCCGCCGATTTCGCCCGTCTGGGTGACGATGTTGCCAAGGTGCTGGCTGCCGGTGCCGACGTGGTTCACTTCGACGTGATGGACAACCACTATGTGCCGAACCTGACTATCGGCCCCATGGTCTGTCAGGCCCTGCGCGACTACGGTATCGAGGCTCCCATCGACGTCCATCTGATGGTCAAGCCGGTGGATCGCATCATTCCCGATTTCGCCAAGGCCGGGGCTTCCCTCATCACCTTCCATCCGGAAGCCTCCGATCATGTTGACCGCTCCCTCGGTCTTATCAAGGAGCAGGGCTGCCAGGCGGGCCTGGTGCTGAATCCGGCCACCTCTCTCTCCTGCCTCGAGTATGTGATGGACAAGCTGGACGTGATCCTGCTGATGTCGGTCAACCCGGGCTTCGGTGGCCAGAGCTTCATTCCCGGTACCCTCGACAAGCTGCGCCAGGTGCGCCGCCTGATCGACGAGAGCGGCCGCGACATCCGCCTTGAGATTGACGGCGGTGTGAAGGTCGACAACATCCGCGAGATCGCCGAGGCCGGTGCCGACATGTTCGTGGCTGGTTCCGCCATCTTCGGCAAACCGGACTACAAGGCCGTTATCGATCAGATGCGTGCGGAGCTTGCTGATGTCCGTCGTTAATCGTGGATTTGATCTGGTGCTGTTCGATCTGGATGGCACCCTTATCGACAGTGCCGCCCAGCTGGCACTGGCGGTCAACCGTACTCTGGCCGACCTGGAGCTGGCCGAGGCCGACGAGGCGCTGGTGCGCACCTGGGTCGGCAACGGTGCCGACAAGCTGATCCAGCGCGCGCTTGCCCATTGCGAAGCCGATCCGGCGCTGTTTGCCAAGGCCCGTGCCCTGTTTGACGACCACTACCAGGCTTGCCTGCTGCAAGGACTGGGCATGTATGAGGGGGTGGAGCAGAGCCTGCGCCGCCTGCAGAAACTGGGTTACCGCCAGGCGGTGGTAACCAACAAACCGAGCCAGTTCGTGCAGCCCATTCTCGATGCCCTCGGCATTGCCGATTGCTTCGCACTCTGGCTTGGCGGCAACTGCGTGCCCCAGAAGAAACCCAATCCGGAGCCCCTGCTGCACGCCTGCCACGAACTGGGGGTGAGCCCGGCTCGCACCCTGATGGTGGGCGACTCCGAAAATGACGTGCTGGCTGCCAAGGCGGCCGGCATGAAGGTAGTGGGGCTCACCTACGGCTACAACTATGGCCGCCCTATCGCCGATTCCCATCCTGACTGGGTATGCGAGCAGTTTGCACAGCTCGATGCACTTTTGGTCTAATAGCGCAGCTGGGCTGGCTGAATAACAAGGATTACTACTCTCATGACTAAACCTATCGTATTGAGCGGCGCACAGCCCTCTGGCCAACTGACTATCGGCAACTACATGGGAGCCCTGCGTCAGTGGGTCAACATGCAGGATGAGTACGATTGCCTCTACTGCATCGTCGACCTGCACGCCATCACCACCCGTCAGGATCCGGTGGCCCTGCGCAAGGCCTGTCTCGATGCCGCCGCCCTCTATCTGGCGGTGGGGATCGATCCCAAGAAGAGCACCGTTTTCATCCAGTCCCACGTGCCGCAACACGCCGAGCTGGGCTGGATCCTCAACTGCTACACCCAGATGGGTGAGCTGTCACGGATGACCCAGTTCAAGGACAAGTCCGCCCGTTTCGAGAACAATGTCAACGTCGGTCTGTTTGGTTATCCGGTGCTGATGGCGGCCGACATCCTGCTCTATCAGGCCAATCAGGTGCCGGTCGGCAACGACCAGAAGCAGCACCTGGAGCTGACCCGCGACATCTGCACCCGTTTCAACAACCTGTACGGCGAGGTGTTCACCATGCCGGAGCCCTTCATTCCGACCGAAGGGGCGCGGGTGATGAGCCTGCAGGATCCGACCAAGAAGATGTCCAAGTCAGACGACAACGAGGCCAACTTCATCGGCCTGCTGGAAGACCCCAAGCAGATCGTCAAGAAGATCAAGCGTGCGGTCACCGACTCCGATGATCCTGCCGTGGTGCGTTTCGATCCGGAGAACAAGCCTGGTGTCTCCAACCTGCTGACCCTGATGTCCGGGGTGACCGGCCGCTCCATCCCGGAGCTGGAACAGCACTTCGAAGGCAAGATGTACGGTCACCTCAAGACCGAAACTGCCGAGGCCGTGGTGGCCTTGCTGGAGCCCATCCAGGCCCGTTTCCACGAACTGCGTCAGGATGAGACTCATCTGATTGCTATTTTGGCGGAAGGCGCACAAAAGGCGCGCGAAAGAGCTGAAAAAACCCTGACCAGCGTATATGATGTAGTCGGCTTCGTTCCTCGAGCCTGACATACTGGGAAGGTGTAGTTGAAGAGAGCTGGGTATTTGCCTGGCTTTCTTTATTTTCCCTGCTGTTAATTGTTTAATTATTTCCCTTTTTCAACCCGGGTTATTTCCCCAAGAGCAAGTATGTCCGTTCAATCAAATGTCTCCGTTGAAGAGCTGAGTGACAAGGGTCACTGGCTGCGTAAATTCCGCAAGGCTAAAAACCTCAATACCCTGCAACTGATGGTTTCCAATGCCATCGACAAGCATCACAAAACTCCCGCCATCGCTGCCGCCATCTATCTGGCCGAATGCCAGCGTGAACGGGAAATGGAACAGGGTCGTTTTCTCGACCGTTAATTCTCGGCCACTGGTTATCACATGCTGTTATTGATCGATAACTACGACTCCTTTACCTGGAACCTGGTGCAATATTTTGGCGCCCTGGGACAAGAAGTAGTGGTCAGGCGTAATGATGAGCTGACTCTGACCGACATTACGCAATTATCTCCCCGCTATCTGGTTATTTCTCCCGGCCCCTGCACGCCCAACGAGGCGGGTATTTCCCTCGCCGCTATTACCCATTTTTCCGGCCGATTGCCCATTCTCGGTGTCTGCCTTGGTCACCAGTCCCTGGCACAGGCGTTTGGCGCCCGCGTGGTGCGAGCCCGTCAGGTGATGCATGGCAAGACCTCGCTCATTCGCCATCGGGGCGAGGGGGTCTTCAAGGGGCTCAAGGATCCGCTGCGGGTGACCCGCTATCACTCGCTGGTGGTAGAGCAGGCAACGCTGCCCGATTGCTTCGAGATCACCGCCTGGAGCGAGCATGCCGATGGCTCGTTTGACGAGATCATGGGGCTGCGCCACAAGACGCTTGATGTCGAAGGCGTCCAGTTCCATCCGGAGAGCATTTTGAGTGAGCAAGGCCACCAGTTACTGGCCAATTTTCTCGCTCGTTCGTAAAAATTCGTGATCGCCCTCTCAGAATCGAGAGAAGGCAAAAAAAATTTCCCTGATAGTTTATTCACTGCCCCTCCTGCCCAAATTATCTCTTGCCAAGCCCCCTTGATACGTTATGCAATGCGGTTGCCTAAAATCTCAAGGCTAATCGAAGATTGTTCCCCATAGTCCGTTTTGTTACAGACTTTTTACTTTATTTCTGTGATAATCCCGTCACGTTTACACGGATTTAACTTTTGGGCGGTGGATTATTCTGCTGCCAGTTCGAAGGAGAGCTATATGTCAGAGTTGTTGGCAGTGACACGTGAAGTGTTTGATGAAGTGATGGTTCCCAACTATGCGCCGGCCAAGATCATCCCGGTGCGTGGTGAGGGGTCGCGTGTCTGGGATCAGGAAGGCCGTGAATATATCGACTTTGCCGGCGGTATCGCGGTCAATGGCCTGGGTCATTGTCATCCCAAGCTGGTCGACGCCCTGAAAACCCAGGGCGAGAAGCTGTGGCATCTCTCCAACGTGATGACCAACGAGCCGGCCCTGCGTCTGGCCAAGAAGCTGGTCGCCGCCACGTTTGCCGACAAGGTCTACTTCTGCAACTCGGGCGCCGAGGCCAACGAGGCGGCCCTCAAGCTGGCTCGTCGTTACGCCATCGAGAAGTTTGGTCCCCACAAGACCCAGATCATCGCCTTCCATCAGGGTTTCCACGGTCGCACCTTCTTTACCGTGAGCGTGGGTGGCCAGGCTGCCTACTCCGACGGTTTCGGTCCCAAGCCTGCCGACATCACCCATGTAACCTACAACAACCTGGAAGAGCTGGCTGCCGTCATCTCCGAGAATACCTGCGCCGTGGTGATGGAGCCGCTGCAAGGTGAGGGTGGCATCATTCGTCCCACCGACGAGTTTGCCAAAGGGGTGCGCGAGCTGTGCGACAAGCACAATGCACTGCTGGTTTACGATGAGGTGCAGTCCGGTGTCGGTCGTACCGGTGAGCTCTACGCCTATATGGGCCTGGGCGTGACGCCGGACATCCTCACCAGCGCCAAGGCCCTTGGCGGCGGCTTCCCCATCGGCGCCATGCTGACCACTACCGAGATCGCCTCCTACCTGAAAGTGGGCACTCACGGCTCTACCTACGGCGGCAACCCGCTGGCCTGTGCCGTCGCCGAGGCAGTGCTCGACGTAGTCAACACCCCGGAAGTGCTTAGCGGCATCAAGCAGCGCGAGCAGCTGTTCCGCGACGGCCTTGAAGCCATCAATGCCAAGTACCGTTGCTTTAGCGAAGTGCGTGGCCAGGGCCTGCTGCTGGGCGCCGTGCTGAACGAAGACTACAAGGGGCGCTCCCGCGATTTCCTGCTGGCCTCCATCGATCAGGGGTTGATGGCGCTGGTCGCAGGGACCAACGTGGTGCGTTTCACTCCGTCTCTGGTGATCCCGGAAGCGGACATCAAGGAAGGGTTGGCCCGCTTTGAGAAGGCGGTTGCCCAGGTGGTTAACGCCTGATCCAAATTGAGGTGGGGAGTCCTCCCGGCTGGAGCCGGGGCCCCACCTGTCGTCAATGAAAGGGAGTTGTCATTTATGTTGGTTATCCGTCCCATCGAGCAAAAAGATTTTGCCGGGCTCAAGACCTGCGCCGTCGAGTCCGGCACCGGCATGACCTCGTTGCCCGTCAACGATGAGTTATTGCAGCGCAAGATCGATGCCTCGACCCAGACTTTTTCGGACAAACCGGCGGGCAAGGGGGATTGCCTCTACTTCTTCGTGGCCGAGGATCTGGAGACCGGCGAGATGGTCGGTACCTGTGCCATCGACGCCGCGGTCGGCCTGTCCCAGCCGTTTTACAACTATCACATCGGCAAGGTGGTGCACTCTTCCCCCAAGCTCGGTGTCTACAACGTGGTGGAGACCCTCACCCTCTCCAACGACTACACCGGCAATTCCGAGCTCTGCACCCTGTTTCTGCGTGAATGCGCCCGCGAGGGGCTCAATGGCCGCCTGCTCTCCAAGCACCGTTTCCTGTTCATGGCCGAGCACCCAGAACTGTTTGACGAAACCGTCTTCGCCGAGATGCGCGGCGTTTCGGACAGCGATGGCCACAGCCCCTTCTACGAGTGGCTGCAGACCCACTTCTTTTCGATGGATTTCCCTACCGTCGACTATCTGACCGGTATCGGCAAGAAGCGCTTCATCGCCGAGCTGATGCCCAAGTACCCCATCTACGTCAACTTGCTGAGCAAGGAGGCGCGTGCCGTCATCGGCCAGACTCACGAGAAGACCCGTCCGGCCATCAAGATGCTGCAGGACGAGGGGTTTGTGAACCGTGGCTATGTCGACATCTTCGACGCGGGCCCGGCGGTGGAGTGTGAGCTGAAGAACATCCGCAGCGTGCGCCGCAGCCAGAAGCTGCGCGTGCTGATCGGCGAGCCAATCGGTGGTCACCCTTACCTCCTCTGCAACACCCGCTTCGAGCAATACCGCGCCTGCTACGGCAATATCCGGGTCGATCACGACAAGCAGGAGGCCATCATTCCACCCAAGATGGCGGCGGCCCTCATGGTGCAGGATGGCGACATGGTGCGAGCCGTCGATCTCGACTGATCCGGCTGGCGGCAATACCGAATATGAAACAGGCAGCCTCGGCTGCCTGCACACCACAGGGAGTGAATGGATGAGTCATTTAGTGCAGTTTATCGATGGCCAGTGGCTGGCCGGTGAAGGCAAGCCGTTCGAATCAAGGGATCCGGCCAAGAATGAAGTGATCTGGCAAGGGGAAGCTGCCAGCCCGGCCCAAGTGGATGCCGCCGTCAAGGCCGCTCGCACCGCCTTCTACCATTGGTCAGATCTGAGTCTTGAGGCGCGTCTTGACGTCGTGCGCCGCTATGCCGACCTGCTCGGTGAGCACAAAGAAGCACTGGCGCTGACCATCGCCCGCGAAACCGGCAAGCCGCTGTGGGAGACCCGCACCGAAGTGGCTGCCATGCAGGGCAAGATCGCCATCTCCATCCGCGCCCATGACGAGCGCACCGGTACGGTCGAGAATCCCATGCCGGGTGCCAAGGCCTTCGTGCGCCACAAGCCCCACGGCGTGGTCGCCGTGTTCGGCCCCTACAACTTCCCGGGCCATCTGCCCAACGGCCATATCGTCCCGGCGCTGATCGCCGGCAACACAGTCGTGTTCAAACCCTCCGAGCTGACCCCCATGGTGGCCGAGGCCATGGTCGAGGTGTGGCAGGAGGCGGGGCTGCCCAAGGGCGTGCTCAACCTGGTGCAGGGTGAGGTCGAGACCGGCAAGGCGCTGGCGGGCAACCCCGGCATCGACGGTCTCTTCTTTACCGGCTCTTCCCGCACTGGCCACCTGCTCCATCAACAGTTTGCTGGCCAACCGGGCAAGATCCTGGCCCTCGAGATGGGCGGCAACAACCCGCTGATCGTAAAAGGCGTGAGCGACATCGACGGTGCCGTTCATGCCATCGTGCAATCCGCCTTCATCACCTCCGGCCAGCGCTGCACCTGCTCGCGCCGCCTGTTTGTCGAGCGCGGCGAGCGGGGCGATGCCCTGGTCAAGCGGTTGGTGGATGTAGTCGGCCAGATCAAGGTTGGCCATTACGATGATGCGACTCAACCCTTTATGGGCGCTATGATCAGCGAGAAGGCTGCGCTGGGCATGGTGGCGGCACAAGCCAACCTGCAAGCGCTGGGGGGCGAGAGCCTGCTCACCCTCAAGCACCTGGAAGCGGGTACCGGTTTTGTCTCCCCGGGCATCATAGACGTGACCAGGGTCGCTGCGCTGCCGGATGAAGAGTACTTCGGCCCGCTGCTGCAATTGGTGCGTTACGACGACTTCGATGCCGCTATCGACCAGGGCAACGCCACCAGTTTCGGCCTCTCGGCCGGCCTGCTTGGCGACAACGAGGCGGACTGGCAGCACTTCTTCAAGCGCATCCGCGCCGGCATCGTCAACTGGAACAAGCCCATCACAGGTGCCTCCAGTGCCGCGCCGTTTGGCGGTATCGGAGCCTCCGGCAACCACAGGGCAAGCGCCTATTACGCCGCCGACTATTGTGCGTATCCGGTAGCCTCCGTCGAAGACAGCAAGGCGAGCATGCCGGAGCAGCTGTCCCCCGGCCTGACTTTCTGACAATAACGAAAAAGGGGCACCCTTTGGGTGCCCTTGTCTGTACCCGCAATCAAAGGAAAGAGAGATGCAAAAGGATATCGATACCCTGTTCAGTCATCTGTGGGACAACTACATCAAGGTGACGCCGAGCGCCCTCAAGGTGCACGCACTGCTGGGTGGCGGCGAGCCCATCATCAACGACCACGTGGCGTTTCGCACCTACAACTTGCCCAAGCTGGGGCTGGAGAAGCTGGCGGCCCACTTCCTGGCGCTCGGTTACGAGCAGAAGGGGGAGTATGAGTTCAAGGCCAAGAAGCTCTACGCCAAGCACTTCGAGCACAAGGATCCGGACGCTCCCAAGGTGTTCATCAGCGAGCTGAAGGTGGAGGAGCTCTCTCCGGCGGCCCAGGCCATCATTCACAAGCTGGTGGATCAGGTGCCCGACCATCTGACCGATACCCATGCCTTCCTCTATGCCGGTGCCCCCTGGCAGGTCTCCTGGGCCGACTACCAGACCCTGCTGGCGGAGAGCGAGTACGCCGCCTGGATGGCTGCCTGGGGTTATCGAGCCAACCACTTCACGGTCAACATCAATCAGCTCAAGGAATTCGACACTATTCAGCAGGTGAATGGGGTGCTGAAAGCAGCCGGCTTCGTGCTCAACAGCGTGGGTGGCGAGGTGAAAGGGGACCCGCAGGTGATGCTGGAGCAATCCTCCACCATGGCGGACAAGGCCGAGGTGGCCTTCAGCGACGGTGTACACACCATCCCGAGCTGCTTCTACGAATTTGCCCTGCGTTACCCGCAGGCCGACGGCACCCTCTACCCGGGTTTCGTCGAGGCGTCGGCCGACAAGATTTTCGAATCCACCAACGCCATGTAACGACGCTCTCGTCGCCCATGCGGCGATAACCAGAGTGACATAAGCAACGCCTCCTTTCAGGAGGCGTTTTTATTGCTGGCGAGAGAATGGGGACAGTTGTCGAGAATGGGAGAGAGGGAAAGGCTCCTGTAAGTATGTCCATTTTGTTGGCCAAATTGTGAAGGGGATCACCAATTGCGTCCCGGGCAGGGATGGGAAAAGGGGTAGAATGGCGCTTTCTTTTTAGGGGGGTCGTTCGATGCCTTACTATCATTTTTTCAAGCAAGGTCAGGCTCTTACCTATCTCGATGCCAATGCGCCCAGCTATGGTGACGAGCGTGGCCAGCTGATTGAACAGGGTTTTTCCCCCCTCGCGGCCCCCACCTTTGCCGACAGTCCGGCAGCCGCCCTGGCGCAACTGCAAAGTCAGGAGGAGATGGAAAACGCACCCGGGGCACATGACGACTTTTATGTGGCCAACTCGCACCCTGCTACCATAACCGGCGTGTCGGGAGTCTGATCCCGCCTTCCCGGCCAATCGCCTCTCTTTTCCTCGCTTGTGGGGAGCGTTCGCTCAATCTGTACTATCGCGGATCCGGCTCTCCCTCAATCACCAGCATGGTTTCCATCCCTGCCGCCTTGCCGGCTTCGATCCCGATCCGGGTGTCCTCAAAGACCAGGCAGTTGGCCGGATTGACCCCAAGTTGTCTGGCCACCTCCAGGAAGGTGTCCGGATGTGGTTTGTGGTTACTCACATCATCGGCGCTCACCACCACCTGGATATAGGCATCGAGCCCGGTGCTCTTTAAGATCGACTCCGCCTGATTGCGCGGCGACCCTGTGCCAATGCCCATAGGTATCTTGCCGTGGCACTGCCGGACCAGCTCCCACATGGCAGGAAAGACGCTGACCCGATCGATCTGTTCCAGATAGAGAGCAATCTTGCGCCGGGCGAAGGCCTCGACGTCGACCGTCAGCCCCTGCTGCTCGGCCAGCATGGCGATGATCTTGCGGGTCGGAATGCCGCCATACTGGTAGAGCTGAGCGCGCTCGAAGGGGATGCCGAATTCGGCACAGGTGAGCGCCCAGGCGTCCAGATGCAGGGGCATGGAGTCCACCAGAGTGCCATCCATGTCGAAGATCAGGGCGTCGTAATGGGCAAAGCTGTCGTAGGCATGCATGGTGGTTCCTCGGAGCAAATGGGGCAGACTAGCAGATTGGGTGCGGCATGAGTGGGATCTGCTTCATGGTTGTGCGGGGGAGGGCCATTTTTGTCCTCTTGCTGATTTGTGTGACAATGATCTGCCCGTGATAGGCCGAGTTGGCCAGCCTGAATAGCGAGTCGTTCCATGTCCCCAAAAACCATCTTCTCGAGCGTGGCGCTGGTGATCGCCCTGGGCTCACTGGAAAAGAGCATAGTCACCACGCCGCTGCCCATGATAGGCGCCGAGCTGAACGCCGGTGCCGCTCTCACCTGGGTGGTCACCGCCTACTTGCTGGCTGCCACCGCAGTGCTCCCTCTCTATGGCAAGCTGAGCGATCAGTTCGGCCGGGTGAGAATGCTCAACATCGGTATTGGACTGTTTCTGACAGGTTCCGTCGCCTGTGCACTGGCCCAGGATCTGCCGACCTTGCTGGCTGCGCGAGTGCTGCAGGGGATGGGGGGAGGGGGGCTGATCGCGCTCGCCTTCACCGTCATCGCCGACACCATACCGCCGCGGGAGGTGGGCAAGTATCAGGGCTATATCTCGATGGTCTATGCGGTTTCGAGCATCGCCGGGCCCCTGCTCGGCGGCTACTTTACCGAGCAGCTGAGCTGGCGCTGGATCTTCTGGATCAACCTGCCACTGGGGGCGCTCGCCCTCTGGCTCATCAACCGCAACCTCAAGCAGCTCAATGTGCGTCGCCACAGTCGCTTCGACTGGAAGGGGGCGGGCCTGCTCATCACGGTCACCACTCTGACTCTGTTGCTGCTGTCGCCCGAAACCGCCCTGCCCGCCATCTGGCTGGCCGCCGCCCTGGTGCTCGCCCTGTTGTTGCTGATCCTGATCGAACGCCGTGCCCACGACCCCATACTGCCGGCCCATCTGGCGCGGCTGCCCGGTTATCTGGTGAGCGTGCTGCTGGCGATGCTCTCTCAGCTGCTGATGTTCGCCATGCTGGTCTATCTGCCCCTCCAGATGCAATGGCAAAAGGGGATGAGTGCCAGCGAGAGCGGGGTGAGCCTGGTGATCTTCATGGTTTGCATCACCGTCGGGGCTTTCGTCGGTGGCAAGCTCATTAGTCACACCGGCCGCTACAAGCGCTTCGTGGTGGTCGGGTTTGCCCTGGCGGCGCTGGCTCTGTGGCAAATCCACTTCGACGCCTGGGTCAGGTTGGCCCTCGGCTTTGCGGGCCTGGGGTTGGGACTGGTGCTGCCCGCCCTCTCGGTGGTGGTGCAAAATGCCCTGCCACGGGAGGATCGCGGCATCGGCATGTCGTTGTTCAACTTCGGCCGGGAGCTGGGGGGCGCGGTCGGGGTTGCCATCTGCGCCGTGCTGTTCCATTCCGCCCTGCCAACAGGCACCAGCCACAATCTGGCCAGCCTGAGCCCGACCGTGCTGGCCCCGGGTTTCAGCACCACCTATATCGGCATGGCGCTGATCGCCAGCGCCGCACTGCTCATCACGCTACTGGCGTTGAAACGCCACGAGCTGGCCGACATGCACGCCTGATGGCAAGGCAATAGATAAAAAGGGCTCCAGCGGGAGCCCTCTTGTCATTGTGCCTGTTGTACTCAGCCCGGCAGCCGCACCGGGCGCAGGGCGAGGATGGCCCCGCCAAACAGCAGCAGGGCCAGCAGGGCCATGGCCATGGGGCCGGCGCTGTAGGCAAAGCCGGCGACGGCGGACCAGAGCGCCACCCCGAGGTGCATCAGGGTCATGGCCAGCGACATCAGCATGCCGCGCTGGGCCGGGGCGAGCTGGGCGATGTAGCCCTGCAGTGCCGGCGAGCCGATGCCGCCGGCCAGCGCCCACAGGCCCAGCGGCAGGGCGAGGCTGGCCAGGCTGCCGGCCGGATAGAGGTAGAAGAAGGCGCTGACCAGGGCGCACACCACCAGGGCGCCGCGCATCAGGGGGCGGCCGCTCTCCACATAGCCGACCAGGCGCGGCATCAGCACGTTGCCGACCACGCTGATAACGCCAAGGGCGCCGTAGAGTAGCCCCACCGACCAGACGGGCAGCCCTTGGCTGTCGTGCAGGTGTTGGCCGACCAGGTTGAACAGGCCGATGCCGCCCCCCAATCCCAACCCCATGGCGAGCAGGGCGCCGAGCGCCCCCGGAATGGCCAGCACCGAGCCCTGCACCGCGGGGTGCGTGCCGCTCGCATGAACCTGTGGCGTGCGCGCCGTGAGCCAGGCCAAGGCGCCGACCACGGCCCAGGCACAGAGGCCGAGCACGATGAAGGGGGTGCGCCAGCTGCTGAGCTGGGCCAGCAGGGCGCCCACCGCCGGGCTCGAGATCATGCCGAGGGTGAGCCCCGACTGTACCCAGGCGATGCGCTTCATGGCATCGGCCGGCGCGCCGTCTGCCGCCATGGCGAAGGCGATGGGGAGCATGCCGGCGCTGGCCAGCCCGGTGATCACCCGGGTCGCCAGCCCAACCTCGAAGCTCGCCACCAGGCCGGTGGCCACCGAGGCGGCGCCAAACAGCAGGGAGGCCGGCAGCATCACCCGCAGCCGGCCGTGGCGATCCGACAGGCCGCCGAGCAGGGGGGCGATGAGGGCCAGCGCCACGCTGTAGGCGGTGATGAACAGAGTCACCCGCTCCGGGGCGACCCCTAGCTCGGCGCCGATGGGGGCGAGCAGGGGGCCCAGCATCAGCTCATCGGCCCCGACCAGAAATGCAATAAAAAACAGCAGTACTTTCAGTAACATGATTTTTATTCCTTAAGCTTGGGTCGACACGGCGGCGAACTGCTGGATGTCCACCACCCGATCCGGCCAGTCGGCCACAAAGGCCGGCTCGTGGCAGACGGCGAGCACGGTACCCGGGTAGTCGCACAGGGCCTGGCGCAGGGCGGCCTTGGTGCCGGCATCCAGGTGGGTGGTCGGCTCATCCAATATCAGCAGATGAGTGGGCTGCAGCGCCAGTCGGCACAGCTTGACCCGGGTCTGCTCACCGCCGCTCAGGGCACTGATGGGCTGGATGGCCAGCTTGCCGCCGATGCCAAGGCGCGCCAGCTGCTGGCGGGCACCCTTGTCATCCAGCCCGGGGGCGGCGGCCTTGACCAGAGCCAGCGGGGTGGCCGCGGGGTCTGGCCAGTGCAGCGCCTGCTCGAAGTAACCCGACTTGAGGCCGGGGGCCAGGGCCAGTTCACCGGCGAGCGGGGTGAGGCGGCCGGTCAGGGTGTTGAGCAGGGTCGACTTGCCGATGCCGTTGAAGCCGACGATCACCACCTTCTCGCCGCGGCGCAACTGCAGGCTGAGCGGCGCCAGCAGGGGCTGGTGGTAGCCGATCTCCAGCTCGCTTGCGGTCAGCAGTTGCGGGTGGCCCCCTTGGGCGGTGCGAAAGCTGAGGGTGACCGGTTTGGCCTGCTCGGGGGCCGCCAGGCGCTCGATGCGCGCCAGCTGCTTCTTGCGGCCGTTGGCGATGCTGGCGTTGACCCCGGCCCCGTTCTTGGCGATGAACTGCTCGAGCCTGTCGATCTTTCGCCGCTGGGCCTGGTATTGACGGGCGTGCAGCGCCTCGGCGGCGCCCTTCTGGGCCAGCGCCTGGTCGAGGTTGCCGCGATAGGTGTGGATCTGCTGGCGGTCGATGTCGGCGATGGCGGTGGCGATGCGATTGACGAAGGCGCGGTCGTGGGAGACCACCAGGAAGGCACCAGGGAAGCGCTCCAGGTAGCCCGCCAGCCAGTCGACGTGGGCCGTGTCCAGATAGTTGGTCGGCTCGTCGAGCAGCAGCACCTCCGGCGTGCGCAGCAGCAGGCCGGCCAGCATCACCTTGTGGCGCTGGCCGCCGCTTAAATTGGCGAGCAGGGTCTGCATGCCGAGCTGGGTCAGGCCGAGGCCGGCTGCTACCTCGTCGATGCGCGGATCTAACTGGTAAAAACCCTGGCTCTCCAGGTGCGCCTGCAGATCGGCCGCCCGGGCCAGCTGCCGCGGCCCCAGTTCGGGGTCGGCGTAGAGGGCCAGCATCTCGGCTTCCGCCTCATAGAGGTCGGCGAACACCGACTGCAGGTAGCCCCGCAGGGTGAGGTGGCCATCCCGCGCGGCGTGCTGGTCGAGATAGCCCGCCTTGATGCCGGGCTGCCAGAGGATGTCGCCGCCGTCTGGCAGGCGCTCCCCCTGAATCAGCTGGAGCAGGGTGCTCTTGCCGGCGCCGTTGTGGCCGGTGAGGCAGACATGCTCGCCGGCGTGGAGACGAAAGCTCGCCTGCTGGTACAGGGTCTTGTCGCCTATGTGATAGGTCAGGTTGTGGATAGTGAGCACACTCATAGTTGTAACATCCATAAAAAAACGGGGGGCAGGTACGCGACGTACCGGCCCCCCGTCTCAGCAAGGTGAAACGCTGCCAAATGGCAGAGACAAAAAGGCCGGCGATGAAGCATCTCGCCGGCCTGTGTCTCCTGTTTTCATCAGATGCGGGGCAACCTCCCAAAGAGAGGGAATTCGCGCAGCTGATGAAGATTCAGTCGATGGGCTCCGGGCAACACTTCATCGTGTTAGTGCACGGAGCACAGCCTCCTGACCGAGCATTTGAACAGGATGTACAACATTGAAAAGCGGTCCAACAAAAATTCTGGTCGCAAAATACCCAGCTTGCGCCCGTGCGTCAACCCGTGAGTTTTTTGGCCGCCAGGTTCGGGGTGGCAAGGCTTGCTGCCAGCGCCAGGCTTCATCCCGACAACCGGCGCGCCGCCATATCAGGTTTTCTGCTGCTCGCGCTGCTCCTCGAGTTCCTTGCCGAGGAAGTAGTTGAGAAAGGTGCGGATCACCGCGATCACCGCCAGACGGATCAGCTCCTCCTGGCTCGGGGCTATGGTGGTGGCCAGGATGTCGGCGGCGAGCTGGAACTCCAGCGCCAGAATGAGCCAGCTGCCAAAGCAGAGGCGGATGCGCGGGAAGCCGGGTTCATGATCCCGCTGGCGCAGGGCCAGCAGCAGGGTCTTGCCAAGGCCGATGACCACGCAGGCCACCGAGATGAGTTCGAGGGAAAACTGAACCAGCTCCACGCCGTGCAGCATGCCCTCCTTCCACTGGGCTAACGCCAACCAGTCTGTCACTTGGCACCCTCCTGATAAAAACGAGTCCCATGTTATTAACATATTGATCCATAAAGGCCAAATGCGTCCGGCCCGGAAATGGACAATGAGGATGAGCAAAAGGGCTCAAAGATAGAGTTCCACTTGACTGCGAACAATCTCCATCGCGACAATCCAGATTCTGAAATCGACTCAACATACGTAGAGGTATCGTCATGACAGCGGTTCCGACGCCGGCCATCGGCATCGATCTGGGGACAACCAACAGCGCGATTGCCGTGTGGCGGGAGGGCAAGGCTCACCTCATTCCCAATGCCCATGGGGAGGAGCTGACGCCATCGATCGTCTGTATCGGTGAGGACGATACCCTGCTGGTGGGCCAGGCAGCAGCCACCCGCTTGCTGACTCATCCCTCCAATACCGCCTCCCACTTCAAGCGTTTTCTCGGCAGCGAGCGGCGCTACCGGTTGGGCAAGGAGCAGTACAACCCGACCGAATTGTGCGCCTTGATACTGGGTAGTCTGAAGGCGGATGCCGAGGTCTGGCTTGGCCACGGGGTACGCGAAGTGGTCATCTCGGTGCCGGCCTATTTTGGCGATCAGCAGCGCAAGCAGGTGCGGCTGGCGGCCGAGCTGGCCGGGCTCGATGCCGTGCGCCTTATCAACGAGCCGACGGCCGCCGCCATGGCTTACAGCCTGCACGAGCAGCACAGCCGCCGCTTTCTGGTGTTTGACCTGGGGGGCGGCACCTTCGACGTGACCGTGGTGGAGTATCAGGATGGCATCATGGAGGTACGAGCCTCGGCGGGAGACAACCGGCTCGGTGGCGAGGACTTTACCCAGGATCTGGTCGATGCGGTGCTTGGCAGGCTCGACACCGATCGCGGCGAACTGACGCTCTCCCAACTCGGACAAGTTTATCTGGCCTGCGAGCGGGCCAAACGTCATCGCAGTGGTAGCGGCCTTGAGGTCGAGCTTGGTGCGGAGTGGAACCGGACGCTCGGGTTCTCCGAAAGCGAGCTGGCCGACATCTGGCGCGAGACCCTCAACCGGCTGCGCAAGCCGCTGAGCCAGGCGCTCGCCGATGCGCGCCTGCGGCCCGACGAGGTCGACGAACTGATTTTTGTCGGTGGGGCGAGCCGCCAGAGCGAGGTGCAGCAAACGGCGGTGCGCCTGCTTGGCCGCTTTGGCCGCCACGAGCTGGATCCGGATCGGGTGGTCGCCATGGGGGCTGCCATCCAGGCAGCCTGCCGTCTGCGCGACAGTGCGGTGGAAGAGCTCATCATGACCGACGTCTGTCCCTTTACCCTGGGGATTGCGGTTAATCAGGGGGATCAGAGTGGCGTGTTCAGTCCCATCCTCGAGCGCAATATAGTGGTGCCGGCCTCACGGGTAGAGCGCTACCACAGCGGCCATGAACAGCAAAAGTCCGTCTGCATCAGCATCTATCAGGGGGAGCGGTTCTGGGTGCGGGACAACCTGCATGTGGACGATCTCGAGATCCCGTTGCCGACTGGCAAGGGCATTCAGGAAGTGGACGTGCGCTTTAGCTACGACATCAATGGCATGCTGGAGGTGGACGTGACCCTGGTGAACTCGGGTGAGCAGTTCCAGAAGGTGATAGACAGAAGTCCGGCTGGCGTGACCGAAGAGGGCAAGCGGGAGAGCCGCGAGCGGCTTGCACGCCTCAAGCAGCATCCGCGCGATGCGTTGCCCAATCTGACCCTGAGCGAGCGATTACAGCAACTCTATGAAGAGAGCATCGGCGACGAGCGGCGCCAGGTCGAACAGTGGCTGCTGCAGTTTGAACGGGTCCTGGCCAGCCAGGACCCGCAAGTCATCAACTCGTTCCGCCAGCAGATGAACAAACTGCTCAAGCAGTGGCACTAGTCGAGGATGTCGCTCAGCGACATCCTGCCCTGTTTGTAGAACTCCCTGGGCCAGCCACGGCGCAGTGCGCCCGGTCTTAGCCGGCTGCTCATGACGAGGTGGCCGAGCCACAGGGGGACCGCCAGCCAGGCGCTGTTGATGTAGAACGCGATGGCTAGCCAGATCAGGCTCCAGATCAGATAGTTCCGACTGGTACGCGGACGTGTCTGGGCTCGGCAGATATGCCACATCAGATAGAGATTCATGAACAGCATCGCCGCCATATCCAGACCGAGGGAATAATATTCCACCCAATAGGGTGAGCCGGAGGCGAGGACTTCGCGCAGGGATGGTTCCAGTGGAAACACGAAGTAGGGCAGGATGGCGGACAGTATGCTGACGAACATCAGCTGTGCACCGCTTTGTAGCCTGAAACGCTTTCTGGCGTGTGCCCTGTCATGTTCAAGCTGGGCGTTGAGCTTGTCCTCCAGATAGCCCTGCACCAGAGAGCGCACCTCCTGCTGGGCTGGCGTGAGGTCGTCCCGTTGCTTGTAAAGCGGGTCGAGCTGACGGGCCTGAAAGCCATTTCTGCCAAAATCATGAGCCAGCATGGCCAGGGCATAACAGACGGGATAGACAAACTTGGCCGCCGCTTCGTTCGGGTGGTGTTTCTCAAGTTCTTCCAGCGTGGTGATATTGTCGGGGTCTTGATGCAGGTAAGCGTAAATCAGCGACTCTTCGGCGTAGGGGTAGACTTCCAATGCCAATCCCAGTGCCTGGCGCAGTTTTTCGAGCCGTTCGCGCAGCGGTGTCAAAATGTAGCCATAGGCCTCGTTGCTTGCCTTGTGGCTGAGCAGCAGGTTCCACAGCACTATGGTGCAGGCCAGATCCGGTTCGTTATCCAGTCGTCGGTCGATCAGGGCGGCCAGGGCGGGCAGTTCGTTCAAGCGTGCGCGTTCGAGAAGCGCCTCGTCGCCGACATCGGAGCGTTTGAGGAGTTCGGTCTGGTTGCGCAGCTCCAGCGACAACACGTACTGCTGCGGCCAGCGGGCGCAGGCGTCCATGATGGCAGCCTGGTATAGGGTGGGCTGGGCACAGAGACGCAGGAGGGTGGAGAGCGGGGTGTCCTCCTGACTGGCCGGCAGTGAGCCCATCGACTGGCGAATGGCGTCGAGATGCTGTTTCGGCGTCCAGGGCCGGGCATAGTAGAACTGCGCCCAGCGAAAACAGCCGGGCCAGCTCTCGCCATGCCAGGCATCACCGAGCACCGTATCGCTGTAGTAGCGTTGATGGGAGAGACGGGCGCCCAGATGCATCCCCTGCATCATCCGCTCATCCCATTCTTCATTGCTGGCACGTTGGGCGATGGCCTGGAACCAGGCGTCAGGCAGCAGCGGATAGCGGCGCAGGCACTCGAGCCACTGCTCCGGCGTTGCGCAGGCAATCTGTTCGGCACTGGGTGGCGAGGTGGCGAGCCAGTCATCGCTGCCATAGCGGGCAAGCAGTGTGTCAAGCAGGGGCAGTGCTGGCCGCTCGGCCAGTTTGCGGTGAGCGTGGCGTTGCAGCAGGCGTGCGAGGTACTGCCAGCCGCCCTCGGCCTCGGCCAGCTCGGGCTGTGTCAGTGCCGCTTCCAGTGCCTGCCAGGTGCCATATTCGCTGTGCCACCAGAGGCGGGCCAGGGCACCGCGTGTGCCGGGTAGCGCGTCCAGCGCCAGGGCGGTGAGCGGCATATTGTCAAACCCCAGCATCTGGTCGTGCAGCCACTCTTCCACTGGGTCCGGTTGCTGCCAGGGCAGCATCAGCCACTGGGGCTCCCAATAGGCGCTGCGCGAGGTGGGCCACTTCTGGGCGGTGGCGAATGCCTGCAGCCAGCGGGCCAGCGCCTGATCGCTGCCCAGGTGCCACTGGATGAGGTGATTGGCGAGCAGCGCCTCGTGGCCCTTTTCTTCCAGTGCCCCGGCAACCTGCATCACCAGCTGTTCCTTGCCGCAGCGCAGGCTGGCGTCGGAGAGCAGGTGCCAGTCATCTTCGCTGAGGTGATCCTGCTCGAGCAGAGCCAGGGTGAGCGCAAGACGGTGGGTGGCATCGCCGTCAGTGCCGGCGGCATGGAGCGCGCGCAACTGCAGCCGGAGCAGATCCGGGTGGTCACCGACGATGGGCAGGGCATAGTGATAGATGAGCCCCAACACGCCGTTGCGATCGCCGGCCTCCAGTGACAGCAGCAGCGGCTGATAGAAGGCCAGCACGGCGCGCTGACGGGCGTGGTCCAGGGTGGCAAGCCACTCCAGAGGGGCTGCCAGCGGCGCCTGACGCCACCAGTCGAGAAACTCCCCCTTCTTTTGCATGTCGCCGGCGAGGCGCAGCAGTGACGCCCAGTCGAGCGCTTGCCAGAGCCGCTCGATCACCGGTGCCGGCAGCCATTGCCATTGAAAGATGCGTTGCAGCACCTCGTCCGACAGCTGGCTCTGCTGGACCAGCGAAAGCGACTGCAGCGATGTCTGCCACTTATCCCACTCGGTCATGACAAAGCGCCGGCTGGCATCGCCAAGCAGTTCAAACAGGGCGGTCAGTTCAGCGGCGTCGGCCGGACGAACCAGCTCGGTCTGTGGCTTCGAGGCGTCACTCATGGCCGGACGCGGCCGGCTGGCCTCTTCATAAGCCTCACGCAGCAGGCGGAAGCCTTCGGGATCGTCTTCCGGGTGGCAGTCACGCAATTTGATATGGTAGGCGCGCTTGATAGCGGCCAGATCGTCGGTCTCTTGAAGCCCGAGTCGTTGCCAGATATCCATGATTTATTCCTGCGGCTCGCTGTTGAGGAGGTCAATGAGGCTTTGGGGCTGTTCTATGTCGGGTAGGGGGACCTCGTACCAGCTCTGTCCGTGGATCGGGTTCTCCTTATCCCTGAGCGCATCGGCCAGCATTGTCCTCATCTCCCTGGCAATCCAGCCGTGCAGCAGAGCCTGGGCGGCTTGCTCCGGCTCCCCCTCTTCATGGCTGAATTTCCAGAGGCAGCGGCCGGCATACCAGGCCTGGGTGTACTGCTCCCAGGAGTGGTAACGCCGGCGAGCCTGGTGGGCGAGATGGTTGTGGATAAAGCCGAACTCTTCCTCGCTTACCCAACCTAATCTAAGTCCTTCCCGGGTCAGATAGGATGCGCGCCCATAGTCCCACGCCTGCACACCATGAGGGCCGATATAGGGGGCGGTACGAGCCACGAAGTCGAGTGAGGCGCGGTGACGCGGCGAGGTTGCGCGCTCTCGCATGGCTTGCCACTGGCTCGGTTGCAGGCAATGAAAGGCGCCGTACTCCTCGAGCATGAGATGCCCGTGACAGTCGCCAAAGGCCAGCTGACGGACCTGCCGGTGCAAGTCGAGACGATTCTCAATGCCCCAGTCCTCTGCGAGTGTATCGGGTTCTTCAAGCCCCTCTCGCAGGGAGGTGGGCTTGAGGTATTCCCGCCACTCGGTCTGGAAGGCGATCTGCGGCGAGGTCAAAGTCAGCCACCATCTTTCGTGTGGAGCAAGGTTGGCACTATTAAACATGGTCGTAAGCCAGTCGCGTTTGGAACAAGTTGTAGACTATAAAGTCGGACCAAAATGGATGCAATTGCAGCTGTTTTATAACTCCTTTATCAGTGCCGCGAGCCGGGCGATAAGTTGGCGAGCCGCCGGGCTGACTCCTGCCAGCTGGAAGAAACCATGAATCACTCCGAGTTGCCGCTGGCAGGTGGCGCTCACCCCCGCTTGCAGCAGCTTGTGATAGAGGGTCTCTCCTTCGTCCCGCAGGGGATCGTATTCGGCGGTCACTATATGGGTAGGTGGCAGGCCTTGAAGGGCAGGGTAGTGGAGCGGACTCGCCTGCGGATCGCTGGCGGGCAGTTTGCCCAGATAGGCCTGAAAACCGCTTAACAGCATGTCGCGAGTGATGAGGTAGTGGTCACCGAATTGGCGATAGCTTTCGCTCTCTCCCTGGGCATCGAGCATCGGATAGATGAGGATCTGGGCGGCCGGCAGCGGGGCGCCTCTCTTCTTGAGGCGCAAGGTGGTCACGAGGGCAAGATGGCCGCCTGCGCTGTCCCCGGCGAGCACGATGCGGTTCGGGTCTCCCTGCCACTTTGTGATATCACCCATGATGGCAAGGGTTGCCGCCAGGGCATCATCATGGGCGGCCGGATAGGTATGCTCGGGGGCGAGGCGGGTGTGTATGGCAAACACCAGCGCATTGGCCCGGTTGCACAACATCCGCATCTGGCGGTCGTGGGTTTCGAACTCTCCACTGACAAAGCAGCCGCCATGAAAGTAGATCAGCGCAGGAGAAGGGGAGCGTGAGGGAGCGACGGGCTGATAGAGGCGGATGGCATAATGCTCTGCCTGCCACTCTTCGATGCAGCCTACTTCCTCCCGTTCGCCACCCAGTTCGGCAGAGGCGAGGTAGCCTGCTCGCCTCTCTTCCCAGCTCAGATCACTCGCTTTGGGGCAACCCGCTGCAATGAAGTCTGCCACCATGGCTGCAATGGCCGGTTCAAGTTGTTTCTCCATGATGCACAATGCCTGTATATAAAAACAGGCATTGTGCGCTTCCTATTCGGGAGCACAAGCGAAGCGGCATGCGGCGGTTCACAAAATCAGGTTTCAACCAGTTTGAATTCAATCACATAGAGTGGCGGCAGCGCGGGATAGATGGCGCGGATCACCTCTTTCAGTTCGGCCAGGGTCATGTTCTCCTGGCGGGCGTGTGCCTCGCTCAGGGCGTCGAAGGCCACCGGCGTGACCGACAGTACCTCTATGGTGCCAAACGGCTGGTGCTCCGGGTTGGTGAAAAGAGCGAGGCGCTGGCCCGGTTGCCAGCCCGCTTCGCTCTCGTCGCTGATGGTGATGGTCTTGCGGCCCGCCTGGATATCGGCCACGAAACGGCTGAAGAAGGTGAACTCGGGGTAGCTGGAAACAGACATGGTGACTCCGATGGTGAGCAACAAATAAAGGTCAGAGGTCGAGATAGGCACGCAGCTTGTCGAGATCGGCGATGGCGGGGCCGTCGGGCCCCTCGCTCAGGATCCCCTGCTCGATCAGCTCCTTGAGAGCGCGGCGATAGACCCGCTCCGTGGTGCCGAAACGCGCCGCCTCACGGGCCCGTTTGCGCGACCCCAGCATGGGGGTGCGCTGGCGCTCGCGCCATAGCTCGAAGGCGATGTTGTAGGCGATGGGGTGCAGCAAGCGGCTGGTGGTGATCTCCAGGGTATCCAGGTAGTCACTGGCCAGGGCCGAAGCGAAGAAAAGGGTCAGTGCGGGTTCATCCAGCAGCCGCTGGGCCAGCTTGTGAGCGCAGATCACGCTGGCATCCAGCTCGGTCTCGGCCACCACGCTCCACTGCACCTGGGTGGCGCTGAAGAACTCCATCTCGCCGAAGATCTGGTGATGGCAGGCGATTTCCCCGAGCTGGAAGATGCGCCCCGAGTGCACAGTGCTGTTGAGGGAGACTCGCCCACTCTCCACCAGATAGAGGCATTCGCTCTGCTCCCCCTGGCACATGATGGGTTCCCCCGGCAGATAGCGGCGCAGATGCAGGCTGCACTCGGCCAGCGCCGCGGCAAAGCGGGGTTCGAGGGCCTTGAGTTCGGCGTGAAAGCGCCCGATGGGGTAGGGCTGTCGCTGCATGGCAAACCTGATGAACCGGATGAAGGGGCATGAGGCTAGCAAGAGCGCGGGCCGGATACCAGCCCGCGTCAGGCGGGATGTGCCGCAGTTAACGGTTTGCGGCGTTATTGCACCAGTGCCTCGAGGGCGGCGGTGGCGGCGAGCCGCTCGGCAGCCATCATGGCCTGCTCGGCGCTGGCGTAGTCGCCCACCCCCTGCTGCACATCCTGTTCGAACGGTACCACGTTGCAGAGCACGGCGGCGACCCGCACCTGGCGAAAGCGCCCCACCGTCAGGAGCGATGCGGTCTCCATGTCGGCGCCGAGCACGCCCCGCTGATGCCAGTAGCGGCACACTGCCAGCTCGTCATCCCGGTAGAAGCTGTCGTGGGAGCGCACCAGCCCGTGCCAGTGGGGATGGCCGCTGGTGGCGATATGGTCGAGCAGGGTGGCTTGCAGCCGAATATCAGCGCAGGCGGGGTACTCGGCGGGCAGATAGGCCAGGGAGGCGCCGTCATGACGAATGGCCCCTTCCACCACGATAAGATCCCCCAGCGCTATCTTATGCTGCAGGGCACCGGCGGAGCCGACCCGGACTAGAGTGCGAGCGCCGGATTGCACCAGCTCCTCCAGGGCGATGATGGCAGAAGCCCCGCCGATGCCGGTACTGCAGACGGTAATGGCTTGCCCCCGGTAGTGACCGTTGAGCAGGCGAAATTCCCGATGCTGGCCGAGCGACTCGCACTGCTCTAGCTGGCTGGCGATGCGGTCGACCCGGGCCGGGTCGCCGCACAGCACCACCCGTTCGGCAATCTGATCCGGGCGGCATTGCAGATGGGGTAACAGGGTCATGGCTCAGGCCCCTTGTTGCTGGCGTCTGGCGGCCAACACCCAGAGGCGGGTGCCGTTGGCGGCGATGAACAGCAGGATCAGGTACTCCAGGGACATGGCGTAGACCCCCTGGGCGGCGTAGATGCCGACGCTGATGATGTTGATGACGACCCACAGGATCCAGTTCTCCACGTACTTGCGGGTCATCAGGATCTGGGCGACCACGGAGAGCACCGTCATGGTGGCATCCCAGAACGGGAAGGCGTCGGGCTGTGGCTCTGGCAGCGTCAGACCGGCGCCGAAGGCGTTGAGCAGGGAGACAGAAGTGCGAGCCAAAGTGGCAAAGACAGGGTCGATATAGCGGGTCAGCAGGGCGATGGCCAGCACGCTTACCAGCGCGGTGGCGATGAGCTTGGGTTTGCTGAGCCAGCGGATCTGCAGGTGGTCACCCTGATCGTTGGTCGGGCGGGTCCAGGCGTACCAGCCATAGAGGTTGGCGCAGAAGAAGAACAGCTGCAGCAGCAACAGGCCGTAGAGCTGGATCTGGAAGAAGATGATGGCGAACAGGGTGACGTTGATGAGACCGAACAGGTAGTTGATGGTCTTCTCCTGGCTGGCCAGCCAGATGCAGGCCAGCCCAAACAGGGTGCCGATGGCTTCGATCCATGACATGGCGTAGCCACCGCCCAGGGGGATGGTCACCAGGGTGTGATTGATACTGAACCACTCGAATATGCTCATTTGCTTGTCCTTGGCAGTGTGGAATGACGCGAGGTGGCCATTCTAGGGCCGATGCGGATCGCGGGGCAGGACTTTTGTCCGCCCCCGGCTTGCGTCATATCAAAGAAATCGCCAGTGATGTCCCTATTCAAGCCTTGATGAGTTATGGCTCATCAGGGGCCGGGGTTTATTGATGTGCAGCAAGACGATAGCGCTCAGGCTGTGGTCTGATAGAGTCCACTCTTCGGGAGGATAAACCGGGCGGTAAAAAGGAGGTGTCATTGAATTCCGAGTTGATCTGGGTGCTCTGCCTGCTGGCCGGGGCCATCTATCTCTTCATGACCAACAAGGTGCGCATGGATGTGGTCGCCCTCGGTGTGGTCATCCTGTTCGTGCTGAGCGACACCCTGACCCTGCAGGAGGCGCTGGCAGGCTTCAGCGACCCCAACGTCATCCTGATCGCCGCCCTGTTCGTGGTGGGGGAGGGGCTGGTACGCACCGGCATCGCCTATCAGGTGGGGGACTGGCTGGTGAAGGTGGCGGGAAACAGCGAAACCCGCTTGCTGGTGTTGCTGATGGTGGCAGTGGCGACCCTCGGCGCCGTGATGAGTTCGACCGGCGTGGTGGCCATTTTCATTCCCGTGGTGCTGAGCGTGGCGAACCGGATGGAGATACCGGCGGGCCGGTTGATGATGCCGCTCGGCTTTGCCGGCCTTATCAGCGGCATGATGACGCTGGTGGCGACGCCCCCCAACATGGTGGTCAACAGCGAGATGATGCGCCATGGCATCCACGGTTTTACCTTCTTCAGCTTCACCCCTCTTGGGGCCCTGATTCTGGTGTGCGGCCTGGGTTACATGTTGCTGGTGCGTGGCTCCCTGGTGCGGCAGGGGGAGTCCGGCGTCAGCAAGGGGCCGGGGCGGCGCACCCTGCGCGATCTTATCCGCGATTATCGCCTGACCGGTCGGGCCCGCCGGCTGGGGCTGAGGCCCGATTCCCCCCTGATTGGCCATACCCTGGACGAGCTGCAGCTGCGCGCCCGCTTTGGCGCCAACGTCATCGGGGTGGAGCGCTGGCGAAAATTCCGGCGGGTGATGGTGCCCGTCTCCGGCATCAGCGAGTTTCAGGCCCGGGACGTGCTGCTGATCGACATGTCCGATCCCGGGGTGGATGTCCGCCACTTCTGCAGCGAGGCGCGGCTCGAACCCATGATACTGCGCGGCGAATACTTCTCGGATCAGGCGCGGGAGGTGGGTATGGCGGAGGTCTCCCTCATTCCCGAATCCAATCTGCTGGGCAAGAGCATCCGCGAGGTGGCGTTTCGCTCCACCTATGGCCTGAGTGTGGTGGGGATCCGCCGCGACGGGGAGGCGCTGGCGGGCAAGCTGGTGGACGAGCCGCTGCTGATGGGGGATACCCTGCTGGTGGTGGGCAACTGGAGCCATATCCGGCAGTTGCAGACCCATAGCCGCGATTTTCTGCTGATGGGGCTACCGGCCGAGGTGGACGAGATGGCGCCCGCCCGCAGTCAGGCCATTCACGCCCTGATCGCGCTCGGGGTGATGATACTGCTGATGGTGACCGATCCCGTGCCCAACGTGATTGCGGCCCTTATCGCTTGCCTGCTGATGGGCAAGTTCCGCTGCATCGATATGGAGAGTGCCTACAAGTCCATTCACTGGCCAACCCTGATCCTTATCGTCGGCATGCTCCCCTTTGCGCTGGCACTGCAAAAGACTGGCGGGGTGGATCTTATCGTCGATGGTTTGATGGCGCTGGTGGGCAACATGGGGCCCAGGGTGATGCTGGCCAGCCTGTTTGCCCTGTGCGCCGTGATCGGGCTGTTCATCTCCAACACGGCGACGGCGGTGCTGATGGCACCCATTGCACTGGGCACGGCCCAGCAGATGGGGGTTTCTCCCTATCCGTTTGCCATGACCATTGCCATTGCCGCCTCGGCTGCCTTCATGACGCCGGTCTCGTCACCGGTCAACACCCTGGTGCTGGGGCCTGGCAACTATCGCTTCGCTGACTTCATCCGCATCGGCGTTCCCTTCACCCTGCTGGTGATGGGGGTGAGCGTGGTGGCGATCCCCTGGTTTTTCCCGTTCTGAACTGGAACCTGAACGATGGCGGCCTGCGGGCCGCTTTTTTATGGGCAAGCCGGACGATGGGCGTCGTGACAATCGAAAAGGAGAAAAGAGAGAACTGGGGGGGAAGAGGCAAATGCCAGATACAAAAAAACCAGCCTGAGCTGGTCTGTTTGATGACGCTTTCAATGGTGCGGAAGGAGAGACTCGAACTCTCACGCCTAGGGCGCCAGAACCTAAATCTGGTGCGTCTACCAATTTCGCCACTTCCGCAAATTGATGGTGGCTATGACGGGATTCGAACCTGTGACCCCCGCATTATGAGTGCGATGCTCTAACCAACTGAGCTACATAGCCGTTTGTTATCAACCACCTGAGTGGAAGAGAACAGAAAATGGCTGGGGTACTAGGATTCGAACCTAGGGATGGCGAGATCAAAACCCGCTGCCTTACCGCTTGGCGATACCCCAACAGCGTTCTTCACAATCATGAGATTGAAAGGAACATTTTAAAATGGTGGCTATGACGGGATTCGAACCTGTGACCCCCGCATTATGAGTGCGATGCTCTAACCAACTGAGCTACATAGCCGTTTGTTATCAACCACCTGAGTGGAAGAGAACAGAAAAATGGCTGGGGTACTAGGATTCGAACCTAGGGATGGCGAGATCAAAACCCGCTGCCTTACCGCTTGGCGATACCCCAACAGTGATGCCTGACAGAGACTATCAAACATCTTTAAAAAATGGCTGGGGTACTAGGATTCGAACCTAGGGATGGCGAGATCAAAACCCGCTGCCTTACCGCTTGGCGATACCCCAACAGCGATGCCTGACAGAATCTATCAAACATCTTTTAACAGTGGCCGGGATACCAGGATTTGAACCTGGACACATTGACGAGTTCAACACTCATCACGGCTTCCCTTGACCTGTCACCAACACCTATATGCCGGCAACTGAAATAATGGCTGGGGTACTAGGATTCGAACCTAGGAATGGCGAGATCAAAACCCGCTGCCTTACCGCTTGGCGATACCCCAACTAGAGATGGTGGCTATGACGGGATTCGAACCTGTGACCCCCGCATTATGAGTGCGATGCTCTAACCAACTGAGCTACATAGCCAACCTTGCTTCCGGTGAGTCGTTACCTCGTCACCGTGCGGGCCGAATTATGCGTATCTGGCTCTGGGGCGTCAACCCTTTTTTTGCCAGAAAAACTCAATTTGAGTGCGTTTGACCAGTTATTGGCCTCTGTTGCGCAAAAGCCCAACAATCTGCATTTTTTTAAATCATTCCCACTCTTTCGGCAAGCAGGATACAGCAAAACTCGGGCGTGGAATTGCTGCACTGTCATGAGGTTAGGGTGAAGAGAGCGAGCTTGCAGCCCTTTGCCATGGATTCTGTCGTCACAATGATCATTCTCCATGAGTCGCATCGTTTAAAATCAGCCGTTTGGTGCCTCCGGCTGGGAGATAAATGCGCTTTGTATCGGGTTGCTGTAGGCAAATATGCTGTGAGGCCGTTTTTGCCTGCTTCAATCGGGCAGAGGGGGTGGGGATTTTCGCTGCTCCTCTGGGCAAGGTAATAGAGGGCTCAGTGGCAGGGGGGCGGATCCCGTGCTGGCCTGCTGTTGGATGTCGCTCTCATCCGTAGGGCTGTCCTCACAGTAAACGCAGGGTAGCAGGGGTTGCTCAAGGGGCTGGGGGATAGGGAGGATGGAGAAGAAACAGGGGGAATCGCTAAAGAAGAAGCCCATCCGTTGCCGGATGGGCTTCTGGTTGTCTGCCGTATTACCTTGGTCCGGGCCTGTTGACCCGTGGCAAAGGGAAACGCGATTAGACGTTGAACAGGAAGTTCATGATATCGCCATCCTTGACGATGTAGTCTTTCCCTTCGGCGCGCATCTTGCCCGCTTCCTTGGCGCCCTGCTCACCCTTGTAGGTGATGAAGTCTTCAAAGGCGATGGTCTGGGCACGGATAAAGCCCTTCTCGAAGTCGGTGTGGATCTTGCCTGCCGCCTGCGGGGCAGTGGCGCCGACCGGGATGGTCCAGGCGCGAACCTCTTTCACACCGGCGGTGAAGTAGGTCTGCAGGTTCAGCAGCTGGTAGCCGGAGCGGATCACCCGGTTCAGGCCCGGCTCTTCGATACCCAGATCAGCCATGAATTCGGCGCGGTCTTCATCATCCAGCTCGGCGATGTCCGCCTCGATGGCGCAGCAGACCACGACCACTACCGCGTTCTCGGCGGCGGCGATTTCACGCACCTTGTCCAGATAGGGGTTGTTCTCGAAACCATCTTCCGCCACGTTGGCGATGTACATGGTGGGCTTCAAGGTCAGGAAGTTGAGGTGGCTGACGGCGGCCAGCTCTTCCTTGTCCAGCTTCATGCCGCGGATCATCTGGCCGTTTTCCAGGGCCACCTTGATCTTCTCCAGCACTTCCACTTCCAGCTTGGCATCCTTGTCGCCGCCCTTGGCACGCTTGGCCTGGCGGTGGATGGCGCGCTCGCAGGCATCCAGGTCGGAGAGGGCCAGCTCGGTGTTGATCACCTCGATGTCATCGGCCGGGGAGACCTTGCCGGCAACGTGAATGATGTTTTCGTCGTCGAAGCAGCGCACCACGTGACCGATCGCTTCGGTTTCACGGATGTTGGCCAGGAACTGGTTGCCCAGACCCTCGCCCTTGGAGGCACCGGCAACCAGACCGGCGATGTCCACGAATTCCATGGTGGTTGGCAGGACACGCTGGGGCTTGACGATCTCGGCCAGGGCATCAAGACGGGGATCCGGCATCGGCACCACGCCAGTGTTCGGCTCGATGGTGCAGAACGGGAAGTTGGCGGCTTCGATACCGGCCTTGGTCAGCGCGTTGAACAGGGTGGATTTGCCTACATTGGGCAGGCCCACGATACCGCATTTAAAACCCATGGATTGTTACCTTACTTGATGGATGCTGTAAGGGACGCCGGCAGGCGGCCCGTGTCATGCTTTATTCGGCCTTGAAGCTGTGCAAGCGGTTCATGGCCTTGGTCATATCTTGTTTGAACAGGATGTCGGTGGCGCGCAGGGATTCATCCAGCGCGGCATCGATCAGGTTCTGTTCGCTGCTCGGTGCCTTGGTCAGCACGAAACCGGCAACTTGCTCCTTGGCGCCGGGATGACCGATCCCGAGGCGCAGCCGGAAGAAGTTATTGTTGTTGCCCATCTTGGCGATGATGTCCTTGAGGCCGTTGTGGCCGCCGTGGCCACCGCCCTGCTTGAACTTGGCGATGCCCGGGGGCAGGTCAAGCTCGTCGTGGGCAACCAGAATGGCTTCCGGTTCAATCTGATAGAAGCGTGCCAGCGCGGCGACCGCCTTGCCCGAGAGGTTCATGTAGGTGTTCGGGATGAGCAGTCGCACATCCTGCCCCTCGACCTGGATACGGGCAGTGTGGCCGAAGAACTTGGGCTCTTCACGCAGGCTGGCATTGTGCCAGCGGGCCAGTTGCTCCACGTACCAGGCACCCGCATTGTGGCGGGTCTTGGCATACTCCGGGCCGGGATTGCCCAGACCCACGATCAGTTTGATTTGGCTTGTCACGCTTGATGTCTTCACTCGCAGCTGTCCTGGGTACACTACCCAGGGCAATAGGACGCAATATTCTAGCCGCCGAGTGGCGATCACTCAACCGATGTGCACGGGGTGCCCATGAAATGGCGGGATCTGCCCGCGATTTGGCGGCCAACGTTCGGCAAACGGGCCTCTTGCAAGAGGCCCGTGCCGGTTCATCTCGTGGCGCCTTTATTTGGCGCGCAGCAGGGTGACCGTCTCCTCGTCCAGGGCGGTCAGGTTGGGGCGCGCCTCGCGCACGTACTGCACGAAGGAGGCGGCATCTGTGCCGCAATCCACCCCTTTTGCCTTGCAATCGAGCGCCTTGCCGTCGGTATAGATGGCATTGAGCCGCTCGCCGCTCTGCTCCACCTTGAGCACCGGGAAGGCGGCCAGCTTGCCGTTGACGCTGGCGATGTCGACCCGTTCGCTCTGCTGGCGCTGGGCATCGGCCAGGGCCTGCCAGCCATCATTGCCGTTGGCGCTGTAAGCATTCATCACCACCCGGTAGTGCTGGCCATCCATCAGATCCTGCCACTGGCCATCGGCCATCTGGTATTGCAGCTGGGTGAGGGTGCCGGCCTTGCCTGCCTCCGTCTCCTGGAAGGTGTAACGCAGGTGGCCGCCATAGGGGAACTTGCCGGCGTGGGCGCTGGCGGGCAGGGTGGCAGTGATGGTTTCGCTCAAGAGGGCACGCACATCGGCACCGGTCAGGCTCAGCACCGCGAGCTGGTTCTTGAACGGCAGCAGGGTGAGGGCACTGTCCCCTTCGCGCCATTCGCCGGCCGGCAGATCGGCGCGCACGCCACCTACCGCCACCAGGGAGAAGTCCACCGGACCGCCGGTCAGGGCTTGCACCGCCGGGGTGTTGGCCCAGTAATACTGCCCTTCGGCGACCAGGGGGGCGACATCCGAGCCGTGGCTGTCGCTGCCGTTGTCGCCGGGGCGACGGGCATTTTGCAGCTGGGCGGGGATGGTGCCGATCACCGGGCCATAGGCTTTATCCAGCGCCGGTTTGTAGTGGCTGTCGATGATGCCGCGCAGGCGCGGATCCTCATCTACGGTCACCAGGTTGGGCTGGTTGTCGATGAACTGACTCGCCTTTTTGCTGCCTTGCTTGTCGAGGGGTTGGCTGCGGGCCGGATCGGCGAAGAAGTCGCGGCTGGCCAGCAGGCTGTTGTTGCCCTGGCAATCCTGCACCTGACCCTGGCTGTCGAAACTTACCTGGGCCAGACCGATGGCCTGGGCGTAGGAGCCCGCCTGCACCACGCAGGTCTTGCCGATGCCGTCCGGATTGGTCACCAGCTTGGCGTACTCGCCGGTTTTGCCCCAGCCGATATTGCGAAAATCGCCGAGCAGGCTGTGAGAGTGGCCGCCGACGATGGCATCGATACCGTTGACCTTGGCCGCCAGCGCCAGATCCCGCTCGTTGCCGATGTGGGTCAGGGCGACGATCTGGTGAATGCCTTTGGCCTGCAGCATGTCGACCGTGGCCTGGGCCGAGGCCACTTCCTTGTCAAAGCGCAGTTTGCCCACGTTGGGGGCGATATTGCCCATGTCTTCCAGCACCAGCCCCATTACGGCGACCAGCTGTTTGCCTTGCGGCAGGTTGTTGAGATCGGTGACCGGGCTTTTCTGGTTGCCGTCGAAGGCATAGACGACAAAGGGCTTGAGATTGCTGGCCTTGCTCAGGGCCGGATCGTCACGGGTATCCAGGTTGGCGGCCAGCACCGGGAAGTTGACCCCCTCGATGAAGCGGGCCAGCTTCTGGTTGTCGAGATCGAATTCGTGGTTGCCGAGCGCCATGGCATCGAGGCCGAACTGGCTTAGCAACTCGGCGTTGGCCATCCCCTCGTTGAGCTTGAAGTAGCCGCTGCCCTGCCAGGCATCGCCGCCGTGCAGCAGCAGCAGGGGCTGGTTCTTGGCCAGCGCTTCGGCCTGGTAGGCCTTTGCCATGGTGAGCAGGCGCGGATAGCCGCCAAAGCGGGTGTAGAGGGTGTCCGTCTCCTCGTCCTTGTTGAAGATATGTCCCGTCAGCTCGGCGTTGACCGGATCGAACTGGGAGTGGGTGTCGTTCATGTGTGCCAGGGCCAGCACGAAGGGCTGGTTCTCTTTGGCTGGCTGACAGGCGAACAGGGCGGAGGTGAGGGTTGCGAGCAGGAGAGGACGCAAGCAATTCATGGACAAATCCTTAATCCTGCCGGGGGCAGGGTAGTACCAGATATCAGGGTGCTAGAAAGACGAAAACCGCCGGTAGGCGGTTTTCGTTGATACAGCATCCATCAATGCTCGAACATGGCAGAGATGGACTCTTCGTTGCTGATGCGACGAATGGCTTCGGCCAGTACGGTCGAGAGGGTCAGTTGCTTGACCTTGCCAACCGCCTTCATCTCCGGGGTGAGCGGGATGGAGTCGGTGATGATCAGTTCGTCGATCACGGAGTTCTTGATGTTGTCGACGGCGGAGCCGGAGAAGACCGGGTGAGTTGCGTAGGCGAATACGCGCTTGGCACCACGCTCTTTCAGGGCTTCGGCAGCCTTGCACAGGGTGCCGCCGGTGTCGATCATGTCATCGACGATGATGCAGTCGCGGCCGGCAACGTCACCGATCAGGTGCATGACCTGGGAGACGTTCGGGCGGGGACGGCGCTTGTCGATGATGGCGATGTCGGTGTCATCCAGCAGCTTGGCGATGGCACGGGCACGTACCACGCCGCCGATGTCCGGAGAGACGACAACAGGGGCCTCGAGGTTCTTGGACTTCATGTCTTCCAGCAGCACCGGGCTACCGAACACGTTGTCTACCGGAACGTCGAAGAAGCCCTGGATTTGCTCGGCATGCAGGTCAACAGTCAGCACGCGATCCACACCGACGCTGGAGAGGAAGTCGGCGACAACCTTGGCGGTGATGGGCACACGGGCGGAGCGGACGCGGCGGTCCTGACGGGCATAACCAAAATAGGGGATAACGGCAGTGATACGGCCAGCTGAAGCACGACGCAGTGCATCCACCATGACGATCAATTCCATCAAATTGTCGTTGGTCGGGGCACAGGTGGATTGAATGATGAAGATATCGCCACCACGTACATTCTCGTTGATCTGTACGCTGATCTCGCCGTCGCTAAAGCGACCTACGGCAGCATTGCCGAGTTTGATAAACAGGCGATCTGCGATCTTCTGGGCTAGTTCCGGCGTTGCGTTACCAGCAAACAGCTTCATGTCAGGCACGGTTTGAAACCTCGGGGTTGCATCCAGTATGTGGGGGAGTCTGAAATCAGACCCGGATCGTTTGGGGGCAAACGATTTATCAAGATAACGAGCAAGATGTCTGCCGCAGTGAAACGGAGCACTTCAGGTCGGTGGGCGAGCACGACATCGCCCACGCTTCCTCGCTCAAATTGGCTGGGGTACTAGGATTCGAACCTAGGAATGGCGAGATCAAAACCCGCTGCCTTACCGCTTGGCGATACCCCAATCATTTGAACTGTTGCAAAGTGACAAAGAGTGGTGATATGTTCTCGCCCTTGGCGACAAACCCATCCAGCCCCTTCGGCACTTTGGCCAACACTTCCCGAGCAGTCACTTCGTCTTCAAACTGAGCAAAGACGCAGGCTCCTGTGCCCGTCATTCTTGACGGCGCGTATTCTAGCAACCAGCCGAGCGCATTGGCAACCTCGGGGTGGCGCTTTTTCACCAGTAATTCGCAATCGTTTTTCCACTCCCCTTCCAGCAGATTGTGCAATGCCATCTTCGGGGTATCTCTCGGCAGGTCCGGATCCTGGAACACGGCGGCGGTCGCCACATGGCAATCTGGCTTGAGCACCAGATACCAGGCGGAGGGCACTTCGACCGGTTGCAGCCGCTCGCCCACTCCCTCGGCAAAGGCGGCTCTGCCGCGCACGAATACCGGCACGTCGGCCCCCAGCTGGACGCCGAGATCCGCCAGTTCATCTTCGCTCAAACCGGCCTGCCAGAGATGATTGAGGGCCACCAGGGTAGTGGCCGCATCCGATGAGCCGCCGCCGATGCCGCCGCCCATGGGCAAGACTTTTTCCAGCCGGATATGCGCTCCCTGCGGGCTCGGCAGTTTTGCCTGCAGCAGGCGGGCGGCGCGGATGATGAGGTTTTGTTCATCGGGCACGCCGGGAATGGCCGGGCTCAGGGTCAGCAGATTGGTGCCGGGGAGCGGGTCGAATTCCAGCCAGTCGCCGTGATCGAGGAAGATGAACAGGGTCTGCAATTCGTGATAGCCGTCCGGACGACGGCCATTTACGTGGAGAAACAGGTTGAGTTTGGCCGGTGCCGGCCAGCGGGTCGGGTTCATCAGCGAGCGAGAGTCCATTGGTTGATCTGAAGCTTGAGGCGGCTGCCCTGGCCGGTCATGGTGAGCTGGTGCGGCAGGCGGTAGCCATCCTGATCCCGATAATCGCCGTAGGCTATCTGCCACTGACCGTCACGGACGCTGGCCAGGCTGGCGTCGGGATTGAGCTCAAATTCGGCCTGGCCCGGCAGCCCCTTGATCCACTCCGGCAATCCGGCGACCGGGATGTGCCAGCCGGTGAGCTGATAGACCAGCGCCTCGGCATCCTGGCTCTGGTGGCGGTTGCCATCGCTGTCGAGCAGGGTGATCTCGCCCTTGTTGCGGGAGAGCTCCAGAATGCTGGTGCCGATCAGGCTGGTGAGGTTGAGGCGATAGTCATCGCCGTCCTGCTGCCAGTTGAGGCGGGCGCTGCCCTTCTGCTGGGGGGTGATGATGGCCATCTTGCCGGAAAGCTGCCAATGGGTCAGCTGCTCGAGCCGGGTACGCTCCTGGTTCCAGTTCACCTGGTCCCGCTGGGGCTGGGTGGTGGCACAGCCGCCGAGGATCAGCAGGCAGGCGAGGGTGAAAATACGTAGCAGCAAGGCAAGGCTCCAGAGAGGGGAATTTGCCACAGTATACGGGGCGGCCGTATTGCTTTTAAAGACTTACCCTTTCTCGTACAATTGGCAGCCTTTGCACCCAGCGTATGAAATGACTGTCGCCCACTCATGAGTTTGCTTGCCCTCGGAATCAACCACAACACCGCCAGTGTCGCCTTGCGAGAAAGGGTCGCCTTTGGCCCGGACTGCATCGATCGCGCCCTGCGTGAGCTGGTGAGCCAACCCGGCGTCAGCGAGGCGGTGATCGTCTCCACCTGCAACCGGACCGAACTTTATTGCAATCTGGACGGGGAGCAGCAAGAGGCTGTATTGCGCTGGTTGCAGCAGTTTCACGGGCTGGATGCGGCCGAACTGGTCAGCGCCATCTATCAGCACCATGACGAAGAGGCGGTGCGCCACCTGATGCGGGTGGCCTGCGGTCTCGACTCCCTGGTGCTGGGAGAGCCGCAGATCCTGGGGCAGATCAAGCAGTCCTACGCTCATGCCCAGCAGTCGGAAGCGATCAAGGGAGCGCTGGAGCGTCTGTTCCAGAAGTCCTTCTCGGTGGCAAAACGGGTGCGCACCGATACCGAGATCGGGGCCAGCGCCGTGTCGGTAGCCTTCGCCGCCGTCAGCCTGGCGCGGCGGATCTTCTCCGATCTCTCCCAGACCAAGGTGCTGCTGGTCGGCGCCGGCGAGACCATCGAACTGGTGGCCCGCCATCTGCGCGAACAGGACGTCACCCAGATGATGGTGGCGAACCGCACCCTGCAGCGGGCCCAGACCCTGGCGGCCGAATTCGGCGCCCAGGTGATGACCCTCGAAGAGATCCCTGATTACCTGCACGAGGCGGACATCGTCATCAGCTCGACCGCGAGCCCCTTGCCCATCATCGGCAAGGGCATGGTGGAGCGGGCCCTCAAGGCGCGCCGCTTCAAGCCCATGTTCCTGGTGGATATCGCCGTGCCGCGGGATATCGAGGCCGAGGTGGACGAGCTCTCCGACGCCTATCTTTACACCGTGGACGATCTGCAGGGGATCATCGAGCAGAACCTCGAGACCCGCAAGCGGGCGGCCGCCGAGGCGGAGCTCATCGTGCAGGAAGAGCGCGACGAATTCATGGGCTGGTATCGCGGCCAGAATTCGGTGGATCTCATCCGCGACTATCGTCAGCACTCCCAGCAGGTTGCCGACGAGGAGCTGCAGCGGGCCCTGCAGGCCCTGGCCCAGGGCGAGAGTGCCGAGCAGGCCCTCAAGGCGCTGGCCCATCGCCTCACCAACAAGTTGATCCACGCGCCGACCCAGGCCCTGCGCCAGGCGGCCTCCCAGGGTGACGAGAGCGCCCTGTCCCGGTTGCGTCAGGCGCTGGGGTTGTCACAAGAGTCATAGTGTTCGGGCGGCCAGCCGGTCGTCCTCTCCTCCATTGAGATTGCAAGAGTTATGAATCCGTCACTGATCAGAAAGCTGGAAGGCCTCATCGAGCGCCACGAAGAAGTACAGGCCATGCTCGGCGAGCCGGACGTGGTCTCGGATCAGGAGCGTTATCGCGCCCTGACCCGGGAATATGCCCAGCTGGAGGATATCGTTCACGCCTTCCAGCGTTTCCGTCAGGCCCAGGAGGATCTCGAGACCACCCAGCTGATGCTGGAGGAGGAGGATGCCGACCTGCGCGAGATGGCGCAGGAGGAGCTGCCGGTCGCCAGGGCGGCGCTGGAGGCGCTGGAGCAGGAGCTGCAGGTGATGCTGCTGCCCAAGGATCCCAAGGATGACAACAACTGCTATCTGGAGATCCGCGCCGGTGCCGGTGGTGACGAGGCGGCAATTTTTGCCGGCGACCTGTTTCGCATGTATTCGCGCTTTGCCGAGCGCCAGGGCTGGCGCGTCTCCATCGTCAGCTGCAACGACGGGGAATATGGTGGCTACAAGGAGGTGATCGCCAAGATCGATGGCGAGCACGTCTACGGCCGTCTCAAGTTCGAGTCCGGTGGTCATCGGGTGCAGCGGGTGCCGGAAACCGAATCCCAGGGGCGGGTGCACACCTCCGCCTGTACCGTCGCCGTACTGCCGGAAGTGCCGGAGGCTGAACAGATCGAGATCAACCCGTCCGAGCTGAAGATCGACACCTTCCGCGCCTCCGGTGCCGGTGGTCAGCACGTCAACAAGACCGACTCCGCCATTCGCATTACCCACCTGCCGACCGGCCTGGTGGTGGAGTGCCAGGACGAGCGCTCCCAGCACAAGAACCGCGCCAAGGCGATGTCGGTGCTCTCCGCCCGTCTGCAGGCGGCCGAGGATGAGCGCCACCGCGCCGCCGAGCAGAGTACCCGTCGCAACCTGGTGGGGTCGGGGGATCGCTCCGAGCGCATCCGCACCTACAACTATCCCCAGGGGCGTCTCTCCGAGCACCGCATCAACCTCACCCTCTATCGCCTCTCCGAGATCCTGGAAGGGGATCTGGACTGCGTCATCACGCCGCTGGTGCAGGAGTATCAGGCCGATCAGCTCGCTTCCCTGGCCGAGAGCAATTGATGCAAATGCAGATCCGGCAAGCTCGCATTCAGAGTGGGACGAATAAGGTGGGGGAAAACTGATGCAAATCCAGCAAGCCCGCGCCCACATCATGGCGACCCTGGCGGGGGGCGAATCTCCCCGTGCCGATGCCGATGTGCTGCTCTGCCATCTGCTGAAGTGCCGGCGCAGCTACCTGATGACCTGGCCCGAGCGCGAACTCGATGACGCCCAGCAGGCGACCCTGCAGGGCTGGCTCGTCCGTCGCCTCAATGGCGAACCCATCGCCCACCTGGTGGGGGAGCGGGAGTTCTGGTCACTGCCCCTCAAGGTGAGTCCGGCGACCCTGATCCCGCGCCCCGATACCGAGGTGCTGGTCGAACAGGCGCTGGCACGGTTGCCCGCAGGCCCCTGCGCCCTGCTGGATCTGGGCACCGGCACCGGTGCCATCGCATTGGCGCTCAAGTCCGAGCGGCCCGATGCCGATGTATGGGCGGTGGACAGGATGGCGGATGCCGCGGCCCTGGCTCGCGAGAACAGCGCCGCGCTGGATTTGCCCATCACGGTTCGCGACGGCAGCTGGTTCGCGCCGCTTTGCGATCCGCTCTTGGGTAAGGCCCCCCGTTTCGCGGTGATTGTCTCCAACCCGCCCTATATCGACGGCGCCGATCCTCATCTCGAGCAGGGGGATGTGCGCTTCGAACCCCGTTCGGCCCTGGTGGCCGACGAGGCGGGGCTGGCGGACATCCGCCACATAGTGGCCGAGGCGCCCGCCCATCTGCTGGCGGATGGCTGGCTACTGCTGGAGCATGGCTGGGAGCAGGGCGCTGCCGTGCGTCAGCTGCTGCTGGCGCGTGGTTATCGCGCCGTGACCACGGTGCGCGATTACGGGGACAACGAGCGGGTAACCCTGGGCCAGTGTCCGGCCTGCTAAATCCTTTACAACCGGTTTGACGAGTCGCTGGGTGATGACCCAGCGGCCAAGGATTGAATATGTATTTTGTGCTCAAGCATCTGCACCTGACCCTGATTGCCGGGGCTGTGCTCTTGTTCATGGTTCGCTTTTACTGGGTTCAGGCCGGCTCTGACCGGGCCTATAGTGCCCCCGTGCTGAAGGTGAGCGGCCTGCTCAATGGCCTGGTAGTCCTCTCGGGCGTGCTGCTGTGCATGGTGCTGGATCTCAACCCCTTCAACAACGGGACTCCCTGGCTCAGCGAAAAGCTGATGGGCATCCTGGTGCTGGTGTTCCTGGCCGCCATGGCGTTGCGGCTGGCCAAAAGCAACCTGGTGCGCTGGTGCTCCTTTCTCGGAGCACTGGGATGGATCTATTTTATTGCCAAGCTGGCACTGCTCAAACAGGCGAGTTTGTTCGGTTAAGGCATGAAGACGATGTTACGTATAGACGAATGGACCGACTTTGAAGCCCATGACCTCACCGAGCTGGCGCTGGCGGTGAGTCACGAGGTATATGGCCCGGCCGGGCAGGGGCTGCGCGAGCTGGACTTGCTCGACGAGTGGCTGGATGAACAGATAGCCGAAGGCACCTGTGACGAGGTGCGCCAGCAACTGCTGGAGGGCTTCTACCACAGCCTTGGCTTTTACGGCGACTGGCAGGATTATTTCTCGGCGCAGAACTGCGACATCAACCAGGTGCTGATGCAGCGCAAGGGGATCCCGGTCAGTCTCGGTATCCTCATCATCCAGCTGGGACGCAAACTCGGGCTGGATGTGGAGGGGATCTGCTTCCCCGGTCACTTCCTGGTGAGCTTTGCCGGTGGCGAGGGGGAGGTCTATGTCGATCCCTTCACCGGTGACGAGCTGACCCTGGCTCGTATCGAACTGCTGCTGCGCGGCGCCCTGGGGGATCTGGCGACCCTGACCCCGAACTATTTGCAACCCTCCGGTCAGTGGGAGATCATCGAGCGGCTGCTCAACGTCAGCAAGGGAGCCCTGCTGCGGGAAGAGCGCATGGTCGAGGCTCTGCGCTGCAGCGAACTGCTGCTGCGGATGAAACCTGGCGATCCCCTGGAGACGCGGGATCGCGGCTTTATCTACGAGCAGCTCGACTGCCCCCGGCAGGCGGCGGAAGATTTTGAATATTTCATTGAACAATGCCCGGATGACCCGGTGGCCGATGTGCTGAAAGCACAGCTGGCCGCGCTGGATCTGACTTCCAAGCCCCTCCATTAAGGAGGCGGGCTTGGGAACTGAAACAGAAGAATATCAAGGCTGATGTGCCCAGGGCGCAACAGTCTGAGTTGGCTACAACCCCCAAGCCTTTCATTTAAGGATGCCTGAGATGGAACAGAAGAATATCAAGATCAACCAGATCGACGTCGCCAACGACAAGCCGTTCGTGCTGTTTGGTGGCATGAACGTGCTGGAATCCCGCGACATGGCGATGGCGGTGTGCGAGAAGTACGTGGAAGTGACCAGCAAGCTGGGCATTCCATTCGTGTTCAAGGCGAGCTGGGACAAGGCCAACCGCTCCTCCATCCACTCCTACCGCGGCCCCGGTCTGGAAGAGGGGATGAAGATCTTTGAGGAGCTGAAAGCTACCTTCGGCATGCCGGTCATCTCCGATTTGCACGAGCCGTGGCAGGCCAAGCCGGTGGCCGAGGTAGTGGATGTCATCCAGCTGCCCGCCTTCCTGGCGCGCCAGACCGATCTGGTGGAGGCCATGGCCCGCACCGGCAACGTCATCAACATCAAGAAGCCGCAGTTCCTCAGCCCAAGCCAGATGAAGAACATCACCGACAAGTTCGAGGAGTGCGGCAACGATCGCCTGATCCTGTGCGAGCGCGGTGCCAACTTCGGTTACGACAACCTGGTGGTGGACATGCTGGGCCTGGGCGTGATGAAGAAGAGCACCGGCGGCTACCCGGTCATCTTCGACGTGACTCACTCCCTGCAGTGCCGCGATCCCATGGGTGCCGCGTCCGGTGGCCGCCGCGAGCAGGTGACCGAGCTGGCCCGCGCCGGTATGGCGGTAGGCCTGGCGGGTCTGTTCATCGAATCCCACCCGGATCCGAAAGTGGCCCGTTGCGACGGCCCGAGCGCCCTGCCGCTGGAGAAGCTGGAAGGTTTCCTCAAGCAGATGAAGGCTATCGACGATCTGATCAAGGGTTTCGAGCCCCTCGATACCTCTGCCTGATACTGGCAATGGATAGCAAAAGGCCCCGCGATGCGGGGCCTTTTTGTTTGGCGAGTCTGGCTTGTGGCCATGAAAACGGCCCCCGGGGGCCGTTTTTGAGGGCAGGCTGTGCAGCCCGCCGTCACGACAGAGTGTGGATCACAGGCTCTGGGTGAAGGTACGGGTTACCACGTCACGCTGCTGTTCCGGGGTCAGGGCGTTGAAGCGCACTGCGTAGCCGGACACACGGATGGTCAGCTGCGGGTATTTTTCCGGGTTGGCGATGGCGTCTTCCAGGGTTTCGCGACGCAGCACGTTGACGTTCAGGTGCTGGCCACCTTCAACGGCCGGCTCGGCCTGAACCGGCAGCTCGCGGTATTCGAACTGGCCCAGCTCGGCGATCTGGACTTCCTGATCGGCAGCGAAGGCATCGCCTTTGGCGCAGATGCAGCGAGCCTGTTGCTTCTCTTCGTCCAGCAGCCAGAAAGAGTTCAGCAGAGCGGTGTTGGCGGCCTGGGTGATTTGAATGCCTTTGATCATGGTATGACTCCTCAATGGGAAGCGGATCCGACTGTAAGGAAATTACCCTGATGTAGTTAAGCTACCGTGAATTTCGATGGCTTAAAGGGGCCTTGCCTTACACCTTTACTTTGATGGGGTCATATATACCATGGTGGGAATATTACGAAAATTGATCCAAATCAATAAAATCCCACTTAGCCTGCGCTGGGCAGGATTAAATTATTGAGTTGAATCAAAAATAGGTCATTTTTCTGATTTCGTAAGATATCCAAATCATACATCTTTTATCTATTTAATCTAGTAATTTAACTACATGTTTTGCTTTGTTTTTAAGATAAACGGATAGCCGGCAGATGACTGATGGAAAGGAAATTGACGGTGAAGGAAACGGCTGCTGCGCGCGACTCCATCTGCAGCGCTTGCCAGGGAGCAAGCCCGATATCTCCTGATCGGATGGGGCCTGTGTGTGGTGATGTCATGTGATCGCAGGCAAATGATGCTGTCCATCATGCCCTGCCACGGTTGCGTCTTGCGGGCTGGCCCCCTATCCTGAGCCCTTCGCCGTATCAAGTGAGGAGTTCGGGGTGCTGACCTGGAGTGATGTGATTGGCTCGGAAAAAGAGCAGGACTATTTCAAGAGTACGCTGGCGACGGTGCGCAGTGAGCGGGAAGCGGGCAAGGTGATCTATCCACCCGCAGCCGATGTCTTCAACGCGTTCAAGCTCACCGAACTGGATCAGGTCAAGGTGGTGATCCTGGGCCAGGATCCGTACCACGGCCCCAACCAGGCCCATGGTCTCTGTTTTTCCGTGCTGCCCGGGGTGCGCACCCCGCCCTCGCTGGTCAACATCTATAAGGAGATGCAGCGGGATCTGCCAGGGTTTGTCACACCGGATCACGGCTTTCTCGAATCCTGGGCCAAACAGGGGGTGCTGCTGCTCAATACCGTGCTGACGGTGCAGGCCGGCCAGGCCCACTCCCACGCACATCTGGGCTGGGAAACCTTCACCGACCGGGTGATCGAGCAGATCAATGCCAGCTGTCAGGGCGTGGTCTTCCTGCTCTGGGGCGCCCATGCCCAGAAGAAGGGGCGTTTCATCGACCGGCAGCGCCATCACGTGCTGACCGCCCCCCATCCCAGCCCGCTCTCTGCCCATCGTGGCTTCATCGGTTGTGGCCATTTTTCAGAGACCAACCGGCTGCTGGAACAGCAGGGCAAACAGCCCATCCAATGGAATTCAGTCTGCGGCTGACTTGATTGAGTGCAAAGTTTGGCCGGCAGATGACCGTATACTCAGGGAAGTGACAGTTTATTTCAGCGAAGGAGTGCCTATGTTATCCAGTCTGCACAAGGATCACCTCAACATCGCCCGGCTACTTGGGCTGCTCAAGCACAAGCTGGCAGCCATTCAGGCCGAGCAGCCCATCAGCTACTTTCTGATCCGCGATGTCATCGACTACCTGCGGGAAGTGTCTGACAAGTACCATCACCCCAAGGAAGACATGATCTACGAGTACTACCTCAAATACCGGGTCGTGGAGGGGGAGGTCGCCAATCGTCTGCAGGAGGAGCACGCCAAACTGCTGGAGGCGGGCACCGAACTCAAGGAGATGGTGGAGATGATCCTGATGGATGCGGTGATCCCGCTCGACCAGTTCACCGGCAAGCTGGAATGTTTCGTGGCGCTGCAGGAGGCGCACATGAACTACGAGGAAGGGGTGATCTTCCCCCTGCTGCGGGACACCCTGACCGAAGATGACTGGCGTCATCTGGAGCAAAACTGGCAGAACCGTGCCATCGGTGATCCCCTGTTCGGGGCCGAGGTGAGCCAGAACTTTCAGGCGCTGGCCCAGCGTCTCTCGCTGCCTCCGGTGAGCGTGTAATAAGGCCCGGTTGCACCATCAACAAATAGATAAACGGCAAAAGGCCTCCATCCGGAGGCCTTTTCATATCTGGCAAACACCTAGCAGCTTGGTCATTTCGACGACCCATGTGCTAGTTGGGAGCGTCTTTCTCGGGGCCGGATTGCGGGGGAGGGACAGGTCTGCCGATATTGGTGCGGGGTCAGGCCGAACTCCTGCTTGAAGCGGGCGGCGAAGCGACTGGGGGAGTCGTAGCCGCAGGCGAGGGCTACCTCCAGCGGGGTGAGGGATTGCTGCAGCAAGGTGAGGGCATGACTCATGCGCACCTGTGCCAGCAGTTGACGAAAACTGCGTCCTTCGCTGGCCAGCTTGCGTACCAGAGAGGCGCGGCTCATGGCGAAGTTGGGGGCAACCCCCTCCAGAGTATGGTCGGCGCCGGGCTCCACGCCGAGATAGCGGGCCAGCCGTTCCCCCAGCGTCATGGTGCGGGCCGGATAGAGCAGATCGAGGGCCCGGGCGGCGTGCAGTTCGGCATAAAAGCCCTGTAGCAGCTCGGCCTGGGTTGCCTCGCTCACTCCCCGCTCGGCCATGGTGGTGACCAGCTCGAAGCAAAATGCCAGCCCGGGGGTCACCTTTACCCTGGGTTCTCGCAGCCCCTGTGGAGCCGCGGCGGTGGCCGATAGCCAGGCATCGGGCGGCGGCGCCAGCAGGGTCAGGGCATGGGAGCGGAATGTGCCCTGCTCCGGCTGGTTGACGAAGGTGAGCTGGTGGCCCGCCGGGATCAGCAGCCAGCTCTCCCTGTCAAACGTCAGGCGCCGCTCTTTCCACCACAGCTGCTTGTGCCCCTGTTTCACCCAGATGAGGGTCGGGGCATAGATGAGCACCCGGTGCAGGGGCTGCTGGCGGATCCCGAGGTAGTGGTGCTGTTGCAGCAGGGGCGTGCTCATCAGGCTGGCTCCTAGGGGGTGACGAAGGTAGCGGTCAGGGTGGCCTTGCCAAGGGCCATGGCGTTGAGCATGTAGCCTACCATGGCGGGCGGGGTATCTGCCTTCACCTCCAGATCCTGGGGCAGGGCCCAGGCGGTGAACTGGTAGCGATGCATGCCGTGGCCTGCGGGCGGGCAGGGGCCGCCGTAGCCCTGGCTGCCGAAGTCGGTTCTCAGCTCCAGCCCCTGCTTGAGCTTGCCGGAGGCGTTGGTCGGCAGCTCGCTCTGGCTAGCCGGCAGATTGACCACCAGCCAGTGCCACCAGCCGCTGCCGGTGGGGGCATCCGGATCATAGGTCGTGATGGCGACGCTTTTGGTGCCGGCGGGCAGATCCTGCCAGCTCAGCTGGGGCGAGCGGTTCTCGCCGCTGCAACCAAAGCCGTTGAAGCTGAACGTCTTGTCCATCGGCTGGCCTTCGCGTATGTCGGTGCTGCTCAGGGTCATGGCACCGGCAGGCAGGGCGGCCAGACAGAACAGGGGCAGCAAAGCGGAACGCAGGGGTAATCTCATAAGGTGACTCCTCGTGTGGTAACGGGTTCACTTTAGCCAAACAGGAATAAATGGAAGTTACGTAACGGCTCAATGAGGCGCTCTCCAGGCCATTATATGAGTCGATATGTCGTTTGTGAGATTGGTGAGGGGGAAGAGAGAGATAAAAAAACCGGCATCCAGGATGCCGGTTTTTATGTGCCGAGAGGGCGGGCGACTTAGCGCAGGATCATCTCGTCACGACCCGGGCCGACGGAAACCATCGGAACCGGTACGCCGAGCAGCTCTTCGATGCGCAGCACGTACTGCTGGGCAGCCTTGGGCAGCTCTTCGAAGGTGCGGCAGCCGCTGATGTCTTCGCTCCAGCTTTCCATCTGCTCGTAGACGGGCTTGAGGGCGGCAGTTTGCGGCCAAATCGGGTTTTCGGTGTGGGCACCTTCGTAGGCCACGCAGATCTTCAGATCCGGCAGACCGGTCAGGCAGTCCAGCTTGGTCAGGGCCACTTCGGTGGCGGCCTGCAGCTCGACACCGTTCTTGGTGGCCACGGCGTCGAAGTAGCCGACGTCACGGGGACGGCCGGTGGTGGCGCCGAACTCGTTGGTGATCTTGCGGAACTCGTCCTGGTTCTCCATGGCGGTCAGCAGGGTGCCGGTACCGACGGAGGAGCTGAATGCCTTGGCCACGGCGATGACGCGCTCCGGGCGCAGACCCGGCAGGCCGCCACCGATGCCGGCGTAGGCGCCGGAAACGTGGGAGGAGGTCACCCAGGGGTATTCGCCGTAGATGAGGTCACGGCCGGCGCCCAGCTGGGCTTCGAACAGCAGGGTCTTGCCTTCGGCCTGCAGGGCCTTGAGCGGCATGCTGACGTTGCAGACGGCGTCGATCCAGGAGGCGGAGACTTCCAGCAGCCAGTCGGCCATTTCCTGGGCGGTCTGGGCAAATTCGAAGTCCGGGTAGAGGGCCTTCATCTGCGGCAGTTTCCAGTCCAGCATGAACTGGATGCGCTCGACCAGCACGTCCGGCTGTTTCAGCCAGCCAACCAGGATCGCTTTCTTCATCACGCGATCGCCGTAGGCGGGGGCAATGCCCTGACGGGTGGAGCCATAGGCGCCGTCACCCAGACGCTGCTCTTCCAGGGTATCTTCCAGTGCGTGCAGCGGCAGGCACAGGGTGGCGCGGTCAGAGATGGCCAGCTTGGGAGTGATGCCGGAGGCTTTCACTTCGTCGAGTTCGACGGTGAGCTTCTCGGGGCTGATCACCATGCCCGGGCCGAGCACGACCAGGCAATCCGGGTTGAACACGCCACTCGGGACCTGGTGCAGCTTGAAGGTGCCAAGATCGTTGACCACGGTGTGGCCGGCGTTGTTGCCGCCTTGGAAGCGAATGCTGGCACCGGCTTGGCCTGCCAGATAATCCACGATGCGGCCCTTGCCTTCATCACCCCAGTTGGCACCTACGACTACGATAGACGACATGACTCTTTCTCCTAAGACGTTAGGCATCCATCCTAGGAGCCTGATGTGGATTAGAAAAATTAATTATCTTTATAATTCCGATAATAAAACCATATAATTGTGGCCGTTTTAGCGGCAACCTCTCCCGCTGTTGCCGTGCAAAACCCCGCAAGACGGGAGTGGAGGAGCCACATGCTGGATATTCACTGGCTGCAAACCTTTGTCACCCTGGCCCGGTTGCAGCACTTTGGCCAGACCGCCACCGAGCTGCACATGACCCAGCCCAACGTCAGCCTGCACATCAAGCGGCTGGAGCAGGCGACCCGGGTACGACTCATCGAGCGCAGCCCGTTTCGCCTGACCCAGGCGGGGGAGCGACTGCTGCAAAGCGCCGAGCGCGCCATCGCCGAGTTGCAGCTGTGCCAGTCCGACCTTAACGCACTCAATCAACTCAGCCAGGGGACGCTCGCCATCGCCGCCAGCGACATCATATCTCGTCTGCTGCTGATCCAGCCGTTTCAGCGTTTCAAACGGGAGTTTCCCGGTATCGACCTCACCCTGTTCAACACCACATCGGATCAGGCGGCGGAGCTGGTCAAGGCGGGCAAGGCGGATCTCGGCTTCGTGATGGCGCAAAAGCGCAGCGAGCCGCTCTTCTATACCGAACTGCAACAGGTGACTTGGTGCGCCCTGGGCCACGGGCTGGCCCGCTGGCAGGCGCGGGCGCAGGTCGGGGCTGGGGGGGATGAGAGAAAGAGCGATCCCCTCGATGAGCCGACCCTGATCCTGCTGGGGCACGACACCCGCACCCGGGCGCTTATCGACCCCTCCCTGCCGCTGCTGGGGTTGCCCCCCTGTCGCATCATGGAAGTTGGCAGCGTGGATGCCCAGCTGGATTGGGCCGAGGCGGGGTTTGGCGTGGCCATAGTGCCGGACTTCTCGCTGCACCCCAGGCTCAACCTGACGGCTCCCGTCACCAGTCTGACCGATTTTCCCGGTACCAGTCTGGGGTACGTGGTGCGTCAGAATCAGGTGCTGTCGCGGGCCATCAAGCAGTTGCTGGTCTGGGTGGAGGAGGAGATCCAAAAACCCAACCCCTATCTGGCGCGGGAAGCTGCGCAGTGATCAGAACGTCATAAATCAAAGGGGCAGCTGCGGCTGCCCCTTTGATTTTGTTGGGTTTGCCCGTTTCAGGGCTGCGACGGCGTCGTGTCGCCGGCGGTCGCTTCCGGCACAGATTCATCTGCTGGAGTCGTCCCTTGCGCCGCGCTGGTGGTTGCTTGTTCCCTGTTATCCGACGTGATGGCCTCTGGCGGCGTCGCTGCCGACACCGTATCTGGTGATTCGGTATTCGGGGTTGCCGCATCCGGGGTCGCCCGGGTAGGTGAAGTGTCGCTGGCGGGTTCGGTGGCAACGGCGGCGCTGGTGGCATTGTCTGTATCGGCAGGAGGTTCTGTGGTGGCCGGTTCGGGAGTATCCCTTTCTGGGGCATCCTGCAGCGAATCATCCGGCATCAGCAGTTCAGGGGCCAACGGCAGGGGCTCGGGCGCCTGAGCCGACATGCCGGCATGGAGGGGCAGCTCGGTCTGCGCCTGCAGACGCTCCACGGTAATCTTGCTCAAGGCCGGGTGCAGCCGGCTGAACTGCTTGACCCGTGCCAGCAGGGTGTCGCGCACGGTGCGCACTATGGGATCCGGCAGGCTGGCCAGCGCCACCAGTTCGGCGCTCATGCCGATGTTGTTGATGGCAGAGATCTGCCCCGGATAGAGGTTGGCAGCGATGCGGCTGCGCTGGTAGTAGGGATGCTCCTTGAGCAGGCGATCGATCTGATCCCCCTCGATGGGGATGAGGCGCACCTTGCAGCGGCCGGTCAGATCGCCGATCGCCAGGCTGGGGTGCCCGGCAACGATAAAGGCGGCATCCAGGCTGCCATCGCACAACCCTTCCAGCGGATCCCGGCCCGGGGTGAGCTGATAGGTGGCAAACTGGCCGGAGTGCCACCCCATGGCGTTCATCAGGGCCTGGCTGGTAGTGGGCTCGCCGGCGCCGGGTTCACCCGGATAGACCCGCTTTCCTTCGATATCTGCCAGGGTGGTGATGCCGCTGGTGGGGCTGGCCAGCAGGGTCAGCGACTCCTGATAGAGGCGAAACAGACTGCGCAGTTTGTGGTTGGCACCCTGTCCGCTGAAAGGTCCGGTGCCGTGCAAGGCGTGGTGGAGGATATCGGACTGCACCAGCGCCAGCTGCACGTCCCCCTCTTCCAGCGCCTTCAGGTTGGCCAGAGAGCCGTGGGTACTCTGTACCGTGCAGCGATCGCCGCGCAGGGCATGGTCTGCATTGAGCACCCGGCAGATGGCGCCTCCGGTGGGGTAGTAGACGCCATTGACCGGCCCGGTACCTATAGTCAGCGCCTGGCTGGTGACAGGCAGCAGGGCGCAGAGGGGGAGCAGAAGGTGACGCAAGATCCGTAAATGCATAGTTGACCGTCAACTGGGGAATGGGATGAATAGGGATGGGCCATGCCCATCCCGCTTGCAGGGGTATCAGGCTTTGCCGCGACTCAGGATCGCTTTTTCCATTCGAGCCAGCGCCTTGGCCAGGGTGGCACGGGTACAGCCGAAGTTGAGACGCACGAACTGGCTGTCGCCAAACTGGGCGCCCGGCGAGAGTCCGACCCCGGCCTGCTCGAAGAAGGCGATGGGATCGTCGAGCCCAAGGCCACTGACGTCGAGCCAAGCCAGATAGGTGGCCTGATGGTTCGCCAGGGTGACACCGGGCCAGCGGGCGACGGCCTGTTCGATCAATGCCAGGTTGGCGGCCAGATACTCGATCTGCTCGCTGAGCCATTGCTCACCGCCCTCGTAGGCGGCCTCGGCTGCCACGAAGCCCAGCAGGTTCACGTCGGCGCTGATGCCGCGCATCGCCTGCTGCAGCTTGAGGCGCAGACGGGCATTGGGCACCACGGCAAACGAACAGCACAGACCCGCGATGTTGAAGGTCTTGCTCGGGGCCATCATCACGGCCGAGCGTTCGGCGGCGTCCGGGCTGATGGCGCCGTAGGGGATGTGGCGGGCGTTTTTATCCAGCAGCAGGTCGCAGTGGATCTCATCGGAGCAGATCACCAGATTGTGGCGCGCGGCGATGGCGTCGATGGCCAACAGCTCCTCGCGGGTGAAGACGGTGCCCCCCGGGTTGTGGGGGTTGCACAGCAGCAGCAGATCGGCGGAGGGGGCCTGACGCTCCAGCTCTTCCAGATCCAGTACCCAGCGGCCCGCCTCTTCCACCATGGGCACGGTGAGCAGCGGCCGGTCGTTGAAGCCCGGCGCCTGCAGGAAGGGGTAGTAGACGGGCTTGGGAGTGATGATACCGCGCCCGTGCTGGCTCCAGGCCTTGCAGGCGAGGTTCAGCCCCGGCACCACGCCGGGCAGGAACACCAGCCACTCGGGCTGTATGGTCCAGCCGTAGCGGGTCACCAGACGTTCGATGATGAGTTCGATCAGGCGGGGCGAGGGGCGTGAATAGCCGAAAATGCCGTGGGCGACGCGCCGGGTGAGCGCCTCGATGACGGCGGGAGGGGCGGAAAAATCGGTGTCGGCAACCCACATGGGCAGCACGTCCTGACCCTTGTACTTGTCCCATTTCAGGCTCATGGTGCCACTGCGGTCTATTTCCCGATCAAAATCAAACATGCGAACTCCTTGTGCTGGCCGGATGGGCTTTCACTCTACGGGGTCGCGGCCTTGCTCGCAAGGCGCAAGCGGCGGGAGGCAAGCCTTGAGCCGGTTGTTGATAATGGCATAAGATGACTGGCGTTATTTTGAACGGCGACAGCCGTGAATCCCTTCCTTAGATTCTCCAGCCAGTGGTAATGCTATGAGCTTGTCGATAGCGGCGGTTAAACGCCCGGATCCCGTTTCCCTCTCGTTTCTGGCCGTGACCTTCATGACCGGGGTCGCCGTCGCCCTGCAGGTGCCGACCCTGAGCCTGTTTCTGGCCGAAGAGGTGCAGGTGCGCCCGTTTCTGGTGGGGGCGTTCTACACCGTCAATGCGGTGATCGGCATCCTTATCAGCCAGTGGCTCGGCCATCGCTCCGACAACAGGGGGGATCGCAAGCAGCTGATCCTGCGCTGCTGCTTCGCCGGGGTGGCGCTCTCCTTGCTGTTTGCCTGGAACCGCAACTACTGGCTGCTGGTGAGCCTGGGGGTACTGCTCGCCAGTCTGGCCGCCACCGCCAGTCCCCAGTTGTTTGCCCTGGCACGGGAGTACTCCGACAGCCGCAACAAGCGGGCCGACATGTTCAGCTCGGTGATGCGGGCCCAGTTTTCCCTGGCCTGGGTGATAGGGCCGCCCATCGCCTTTGCTCTGGCCATCGGCTATGGCTTCGAACTGATGTACCTCGCCTCCGCCCTGGCCTATCTGCTCTGTGCCCTGGTGGTGTGGCGCTGGCTCCCCTCACTGCCCCTGCCTGCCGCGAGCAGCGACCAGGAGCGGGTGAGCAGCTGGCGGGATCCGGCGGTGCGCGCACTCTTCATCGCCTCCACCCTGATGTGGACCTGCAACAGCATGTACCTCATCAATATGCCGCTCTACATCACCCGGGAGCTGGGGCTGGACGAGAAGCTGGCCGGCATCCTGATGGGCACGGCGGCGGCGCTCGAAATTCCCTTCATGCTGCTGGCGGGTTACTACACGACGCGACTGGGCAAGCGTCCCATGATGCTGCTGGCGGTAATGGCTGGCGTCGCTTTTTACGGGGGACTGGTGACCCTCTCCGGTCAGTACGCCCTGATTTCGCAGCAGCTGTTCAACGCCATCTTCATCGGGAGCGTCGCCGGGATCGGGATGTCCTACTTTCAGGATCTGATGCCGGGGCGGGCGGGGGTGGCCACCACCCTGTTTGCCAACAGCATACGGACCGGCTCCATTATGGCGGGGGCCATCGCCGGTACGGTGGCGGAACTGTGGGGGTTTCACGCCGTCTTCATGGTGGCGCTGGGATTGGCGCTGACGGCGCTCGCCGCCTGCTGGCGGGTACCCGAGGTCTGAGGGTTCAGCCCTCTTGCCGGGTGTCGCTCTGGTATTCACTGCGCAGGCAGCGCAGCAGCAACTCGGTGGCGGGGCCCAGGGAGTCGGGAGAGAGGGTCAGCAGATAGGTGTAGAGATGGCGCTCGCCGCCATTTTCCAGATCCAGCTGTACCAGGGATCCTTCGCTTAGTTCGCGTTCCACCAGATGGCGCGGCAGCCAGGCATAGCCCAATCCCTGATGCAGCATGGCGATCACCTCGTGGTAGTGGGTCGCATTCCAGCCGGTATCGTCTGCATCGTTCCAGTCCACCGAACGGTGAATGGGCGGATGCAGGCTGATCCGGTTATGACCGGTCAGGGCATCGTTGCCCAGTGGTTGTGGCAGCGTGGCCAGGGGGTGATGGGCGGCGCACAGGGGGATCAGGCAGATCTCATCGAGCAGCAGACCGGTGCGATCGCCGGGCAGGTGCTCCGAAATCATCAGATCGCCGGGTTGCAACGCATTGAAGTGACAGTGAATACGCTCATGCAGGTTTACGCGGCAGCCGCGGCTGCGGGGGTAGAAGTGGGCCAGTGCCCGGTAGAGCCTTTCCCTTGGCTGCAGCGCCGAGACGTAGAGGTTGATCTGCGGCTCCCACTGGCGCTCCAGGTTGTTGGCCAGGTTCTCCAGCTCCTCCACCTGCTGGCTTAGCTGGCGGGCACGCTTGAGGAAGATCTCCCCCGCTGCGGTCAGCACCGCCTTGCGCCCGCGCACCTCCAGCAAGGGCACCCCCAGACTCTGCTGCAGCTTGGCGACTGCATGGTTGAGGGAGGACTGGCTCTTGTTCAGGGCTTCTGCGGCCTGGGCGTAACCGCCACAATCGACCACTGCCTGAAAGATCCGCCATTGCTCAAAGGTGCTCTTGGGACGAAACATAGTTCAACCTGGTTGGGATGGAGTTGCCGGGGAAATCACACAGGGGGCCGTGACCCCCTATGGAATTTAACCCCTGCAACAAGTATGGCTCCGGATATTGTATTGATTTATTTGGGTTGGGCCACGAAGGTCTGGCCGGTTTGACCGCGGCTGTCCGGCCCCATCAGGTAGAGATAGAGCGGCATCAGGTCGGCCGGGGTTTTGAGGGTCTGCGGATCTTCCGCCGGGAAGGCGCTGGCTCGCATCCGGGTACGGGTGCCACCCGGGTTGAGGCTGTTGACCCGCACCGTGGTGTTCTCCAGCTCGTCCGCCAGCACCTCCATCATGCCCTCGACGGCAAACTTGGAGATGGCGTAGGTGCCCCAGTAGGCTCGTCCCTTGCGCCCCACGCTGGAGGAGGTGTAGACGATGGAGGCATCGCCGTGCTCCTTGGCGGTCTGGCGAATGAGGGGCAGCAGCGCCTGGGTCAGCAGGAATTCGGATTTGACGTTGACCTGCATCACCTCGTCCCACTCCTTCTCCTGGATGTGTTCGAACGGTGACAGGGTTCCCAGCAGGCCGGCGTTGAACAGCACGCCATCGAGGCGACCAAACTGCTGGGCAAAGGTCTCGGCCATGCCGCGATAGTGGGCGGCGGTGGCCCCTTTCAGATCCACCGGAACGATGGCGGGCAGGGGATAACCGGCGGCTTCAATCTGGTCATACACGGCCTCGAGCTTGGCGCTGGTGCGGCCGAGCAGGATCACGGTGGCGCCGTGAGCGGCGTAGGTGAGGGCCGCCTCGCGGCCGATCCCGTCTCCGGCACCGGTGACCAGAATGGCCCTGTCCTTGAGCAGATCGCGGGGTGCCTGATAATCGAGCATGACAACTCCTGTTAACAAATTCTGGGCATAAGTGCATGGCAATCGGGGGCAAGTGTACTGATCCGGGCGCCTGTTTGGCCAGTCGATGACAAGAAAAATGTGAAGAAAATAGAGAGGTTGTGTTGGTCAAGTTGGTTTTTTGACGCGCTGGCCCAGAGTTTTTGCGCCGCTCTCGCAAACTCCCTAGAATGTGACAAAACCGATCCCTTCTGGAGTCCACAGTGACATTTTTGACCGAATACGGCCTGTTTCTGGCCAAGACAGTGACCTTCTTGCTGGCCATCGGTGCCATCATCCTGATGGTGGTTGCCAGCCGTCAGCCCAAGGCGCGCAAGGGGGAGCTGGAGGTGACCGATCTCTCCGCCGAGCTGGAGCGTGGGCGTTTTCAGCTCAAGAGCGCCCTGGCTGGCAAGGCGGAGCGCAAGTTGCTGGAGAAGCAGCAGAAAGAGGAGCAGAAGCAGCGCGCCAAGGCTGGCGATGAGCGTAGCCGTCTGTTTGTGCTCGATTTCCATGGCAGCATGGATGCCAAGGAGGTCGCCTCCCTGCGCGAAGAGGTGAGCGCCGTGATTGGCGTGGCCCAGCCCGGTGACGAGGTGTTGCTGCGGCTCGAGTCCGGTGGTGGCGTGGTGCACGGGTATGGCCTTGCGGCCTCCCAGTTGCAGCGTCTGCGCGACAAGGGCATCAAGCTCACCGTGGCCATCGACAAGGTGGCAGCGAGTGGCGGCTACATGATGGCTTGCGTGGCGGATCAGATCCTGGCAGCTCCCTTTGCCATCGTCGGTTCCATCGGGGTGATCGCCCAGATGCCGAACTTCAACAAGCTGCTGAAAAAGCACGATATCGAATTCGAGATGCACACTGCGGGTCAATACAAGCGCACCATCACCATGTTCGGTGAGAACGACGATCTGGGGCGCGAGAAGTTTCGCGAGGAGCTGGCCGCCATCCACGAGCGTTTCAAAGCGTTCGTGGCCGAGCACAGACCCGCGCTCGAGATCGACAAGGTCACTACGGGCGAGCACTGGCTGGCGAGCCAGGCCAAGGGGCTGGGACTGGTGGATTCCCTCTGCACCAGCGATGACTATCTGCTGGCGCAGGCCGGTCACCACAAGGTGGTGGGCATTCGCTATCGCAAGCCCAAGAGCCTGACACAGAAACTGGGTCAGCAAGGCGCGCAGGCGCTGGAAGCGGGCCTCGGCCGCCTCTGGCAGCAGAGTCCCTGGCGCTAGATCGGGTGCTTTGCGTGTGCGTCTGAGGGGCGGACACGCGGGCCAACCAGCAGGCCAGTCGGAGAGATCCGGCTGGCCTCTCTTTTTATTGAGGGAAAGCTGGGAATGAAGTTGCCTCCATTGAATCCCCTTGCTACAACTGAACGCTTTCCCCTCTTCATCGTTGCCCCCGTGGGGCAGGGAGCATAGGCCATGCAATGGAGCACCTTAAGGCAATTTACCCCTCTGGTCTGGATCGTCATCCTGGGTACCTTCATGGTGCGTACCAGCTACTACATGGTGTGGCCGTTTCTCTCCATCCTGCTCTATCGGGACTATGGGTTGTCGGCCACCCTGATAGGTTTGCTGCTGGGGGGCTCGATGGCGCTTTCGACCTTGGTCAGCTTCTACGGCGGCTGGCTCTCTGATCGCTTCGGGCGGCGCAACATTTTACTGGCGGGCTGTCTGGTAGCGATGAGCTGCTTCGGGTTGCTCGGCTTCTCTCACGTCGTCTTCTGGCTCGGTATCGGGGTGATGGGCAGTGGTCTGGCGTCAGGGCTCATTGATGCCCCCGGCAAGGCGTTGATGGCCGACAGCCTGGCCTCGGCCAAGGCGCGGGAGCTGGCGCTGCATCTGCGCTACTTCCTGCTGAACCTGGGGGCGGCACTGGGGCCGCTCCTGGGGGTGACTCTTGGCATCAATGCTCAGCAGGAGACCTTCGTGGTGCTGTCGCTCAGTTATCTGCTGCTGGGGCTGGCCTTTGTCTGGGGCTTTCGTCAGGTGGCCGCCACCGGCAAACGCAGCACCAGTGGTCCGGGTTTGCGCGATGCCATCAGGGTCTTGCTGGCGGATCGGGCCTTTTTGCTGCTGGTGATGGCCAACCTCCTGATGGTGCTCGTCTACTCCCAGTTTCACTCGCCACTGGTGCAGTATCTGACCCGCGCCGGCATGCCCGAGGTGGCGGAGCTGGTGGCCCTGCTGGTGACCACCAATGCCTTGACCGTGGTGCTGCTGCAGTTCCCGCTGCTGCGGCTGCTCTCGCGCTGGCCAGTGCGGGTTCGGTTGCATATCGGCATGGCCCTGTTTCTCGCGGCCCAGCTGTTGTTTGCCATGGGGGATCCCCTGGTGCGCAGCCACTGGTTTGCGGCCGTGCTGCTGCTCAGTCTCGGTGAAACCATCCTCTTTCCGCTGCTCAACGTGCTGATCGATCAAATGGCGCCCGGCCACCTCAAGGGGAGCTACTTCGGGGCCAGTGCCCTGGCGGGTCTGGGCGGTGCGGCGGGAGCCTTGCTGGGGGGCTGGATCATCGAGCGGTGGAGTGGGCAATGGCTCTACCTGCTGATGACCCTGCTCTGTGTCGTGACCTTCATGCTCTATGAATGGGGAGCCAGGTTGCAGGGGCGCAGGCCGTCGTCCCCCGTGCTGGAGCAGGGTTAAGAGATCAGTGGGTGTTGCCCGGGGTGACCTCCTTGAGCGCCTTCTTGGCGGCATACATGCGTTCGTCGGCAAGGCGGATGAGACTCAGGCCATCGTCGTAGCGCTCCGGGCCTGTCTGCACTATGCCGATGCTGAGGGTGATGTCTTCCAGCTGTTCCTTGAGAGTCTTGGTGAGCCGCTTGAGGTAGATGTCGCGAGCCTGTGATTCGCTGCAGTTGGGCAGGATCAGGCAGAATTCGTCCCCGCCATAGCGAAAACAGCTGTCTTCGGTACGAGAGACTTTGCGAATGCAGTTGCCCACGACCCGCAGGATCTCGTCCCCCCGCTGGTGCCCCTCCGTGTCATTGATTTGCTTGAAGTTGTCTATGTCGAGATAGGCGATGGCCACGGGCTCGGCACGGCGCTGGCAGGTGCGCAGGGTCAGCAGCAAGCGCTCCTGCAGATGGCGCACATTGAGCAATCCGGTCAAGGCATCGGTGCGATTGAGCTCCTCCAGCTGCTGGGTACGCTCGCGCACCTTCTCCTCCAGCAGTCTGGCGTAGTTGTCCGATTTCTCCTTGGAGGATTCGATCTCCGATACCAGGCTGCGGATATAGGTCTCGAATACCAGGGTGATGTCGAACAGAAACAACTTGTCGAGAGCGGTCAGCATGGCGACGCGATCCGCCTCTTCGCCTATCTGGTCGAAGATGTCTTCAATGAGCAGCGCCTTGAGGGTGTTGATGGCGGCAAGATAGAGCTTGGGTTCCACCCCTATCCGCTTGTGTACCAGCCCGATCCGCAGCCGGTTGTTGACGTACTCCAGATCGTAGAGACCGCTGAACAGGTCGAGGATGTAGCGACGCTGGGCCGTGCGCAGCCGGGTCAGGGTATCGGCGTCGCCGATCAGCAGAGCAATCTCGGTGATGGCGGTCTGTTGCTGGTAGAACTGATCCACCAGAGTATCGATACGGGGTTCTATATTGCCGTGATAGCTGCCGAGCAGGTTGGCATCCCGTTCGGTGAACAGCAACAGCGCTTTGCGATGGGCAATTTCGAATTCGGTGATGCGCATCTGTTCGAGCAGGGTCTGTTCGGTTGGATTCATTGTTATCCTCTGTCCATGGCGACGCCGTCGTCCGGCGGGGAATGCGGTGCAGATAAAGCTGTGATGACAATTGATATTGTAGTCAGTTGAATGAGAAGGGGCCTTAATGACCCCCAAACTATGAGGGCCATGGTGTGGACTATGAGTCGATGGAGGATAAAAAGTAATTAAAAACAGAGCATTAGAAAGTAAGGACCTTGTCGGCGGCGAGCGTCCACTGGGCCAGCATCGGCAGGGTGCCCACCTCGATCCCTTCGATGAGCGGCAGCGCCGTAATGCCGCGCGCATCGGTACAGGTTTTGCACAGCCGTATAATCACCCCCTGGGCCAGCAGGATCTCCAGCATCTGGCGTAGATTGTACCCCTCGGCCGGGGCCTGACCCGCCAAGGCTGCGCTCACCGCGTCCGACATCAGAAACAGTTTCAATGTGGCGCCACCCTGTTCATTCAGGGCGATGGCCAGTCGCAGGGCATTGAACAGGGATTCACTGCCGTAGGGGGCACCGTTGGCGATTACGACAATATCTTGCTTCATAACAGACTCCAGCTTGCAAAAGCGACATTGTAGAACCAACGGGAGAGGGATGGCGTGACTCAGTACAACTTCTGTCGCACCTGTTTCCCGTCGTCTTGACCCGGCCCCGGATCGAGGTTTTTATGGGCAGCTCGAAAAGCAGATATAACCGGGTGGATCCTGATGTGGAAGATGATAGGTGCGAGCCTGCTGTTGCTGGCGGGCCAGGCCTATGGCAGCCAGGCTGTCGGCTGCAAGGCTCGTTTGAAGGCAGTCGATGAACAACTGGTTGAGGCTAAAGTTCAAAAAAATGGCGACAGAGTAGCTGGGCTGGAGCGGGCAAAACGCAATATTCAGGCCTACTGTAGCGACGAAGGGCTTTACCGGGAGCAGCAACAACGGGTGGCAAAGATGCAGCAAGAGGTGGATGCGTATCTGAGTGAATTGCAACAAGCGCGTGTTGCCGGCAGACCGGACAGGGTAGCCGACAAGCAAGGCAAGCTCGATGCCTCCCAGCTTCGCCTGCTGGAGGCCGAACGCGAGCTGCTGGCGCTGCAGCAGCTGATTGGAAAGTCCTGAGCAGTAGCCGAAAGACACAATGAACAAGGCCGGGATATCCCCGGCCTTGTTGCATTCTATTGCCTGTGCATCCGCACGAACTTTTCCATCAGCTGTTCTTCCGTTTCCACATGGACGGGGTCCCGGAGGATGCAGTCCATGTGGCGCAGATGCTGATGCCGGTGCTACTGCCGGTGCATCCGCACGAACTTCTCCATCAACTGATCTTCGGTTTCCACATGAGCGGGATCCCAGATGATGCAGTCGATAGGGCAGACGCTGATGCAGGTCGGCTTCTCGTAGTGACCGACGCACTCGGTGCAGCGACTGGGGTCGATCTCGTAGATCTCCTCACCCAGGCTGATGGCCTGGTTCGGACACTCGGGATCGCACATGTCACAGTTGATGCACTTGTCGGTGATGAGCAGGGACATCTCAGGCGGCCGAGTGGGGCTGACGGGTGTCCTCGCGCTCGCCGAGGTTGCGCAGCAGGATGCCGTAGTCAACGTCCACTTCCTTCGGTACCGGCACGTAGACCACGTGGCCGTTGCCCGGCGCGGTGTCGATGAGTTCGCCCTTGCGGTTTTGCATCTGCTCCAGATTGAAGCTGAGGTTGCCCTGCGGGGTCATCAGCTCCAGGCTGTTGCCCACCAGGAACTTGTTCTTCACCTCAACCTCGACCATGTCGCCGTTGCGACCTGTGATCTCGCCGACGAACTGCTGGGTGTCGGAGACCGAGTAGCCATAGTCATAGTTCTGGTATTCGCTGTGGTTGTGACGGCGCAGGAAGCCCTCGGTATAGCCGCGGTGGGCCAGGTTCTCGAGGGTGCCCATCAGGCTGCGGTCAAACGGACGGCCGGCTACCGCATCGTCGATGGCCTTGCGATAGACCTGGGCGGTGCGCGCGCAGTAGTAGAAGGACTTGGTGCGCCCTTCGATTTTCAGCGAGTGCACGCCCATCCTGGTCAGGCGCTCCACGTGCTCGACGGCGCGCAGATCCTTGGAGTTCATGATGTAGGTGCCGTGCTCGTCCTCGAACGCGCTCATGTACTCGCCCGGACGGTTGGACTCTTCCAGCAGCACCAGGGCATCGGTCGGTTTGCCGGCGCCCAGGGTCGGGTCGACCTTCTGCACGGCAATGGGCTCCTGGCGGTGGACGATTTGGCCCACCTCGTCCTCCTTGCCCTCATGCACCTTGTACTCCCAGCGGCAGGAGTTGGTGCAGGTGCCCTGGTTGGGGTCACGCTTGTTGATGTAGCCGGAGAGCAGGCAGCGGCCGGAGTAGGCCATGCACAGCGCCCCATGGACGAACACTTCCAGCTCCATCTCCGGCACCTGCATGCGGATCTCTTCGATCTCGTCCAGCGACAGCTCGCGGGAGAGGATGGCACGGGTCAGGCCCATCTGATGCCAGAACTTCACCGTGGCCCAGTTGACCGCGTTGGCCTGCACCGAGAGGTGAATGGGCATATCGGGGAAGGCTTCACGCATCATCATGATGAGACCGGGGTCGGACATGATCAGCGCATCCGGGTTCATCTCCACCACAGGGCGCATGTCGCGGATGAAGGTCTTGAGCTTGGAGTTGTGGGGCTGGATGTTGGCCACCACATAGAACTGCTTGCCGAGGGCATGGGCTTCGTTGATGCCGAGCTGCAGGTTCTCGTGATCGAATTCGTTGTTGCGCACCCGCAGGCTGTATCGGGGCTGGCCGGCATAGACGGCATCGGCGCCATAGGCGTAGGCGTAACGCATGTTCTTGAGGGAACCTGCGGGAGAGAGCAATTCTGGTTTAAACATGTCGGACTCTTATGTCTGATTGCAAATCAGGACGGCGCCACCTGATGGCGTCGTATGGGTTGAGCGGGGCTCGAGCAGCTTCTCGATGCGCCACGACCCGGCGGTGTCTCCATGCTGCACGTTCACAGGGGAGGCACCGGAAACACGGGGTGCGAGATTGTACTCGTCCCTACGTCATCATGCAATTTAGCAGGGGACGCCGGGAAGGCGCGAGCTGGCATGCTTGCCGCGTTCTGGGGATAGATCCTGGGGGCAGATCAGTGAGCGAGGTGCACTCGGGGAAAGTGGCTGTTCATGAAGTGGCGGGGGACGCGGCCATTGCCGGCCTTGGCCAACCATTCCCAGTTCAGCTTCGGGGAGCCTGCCTTGAAGCGCTGGTAGGCAACCCCCTGATGCACCGTCAGGAACAGGGTGGTAGGCAGCCCCAGCTTGTTGCTGTAACGCACCATCAGATCCCCCTGATAGCGGCTGACCCTGAGCTTGAGTGCCTGCAATGTGAGTCCGTTGGCATGACCATCCTGGTCCCAGACTTCAAACATGATATGAAGACTCCAATGAAGATGTATCCACGATGCGCAATAGCCAGGGTTTTGACAAGTGTCAGATCTGACAGCAAGCAGAGGATAGGCGAGGAGCCAAAAAGCGAAAACCCGGCGCAGGGCCGGGTTTTCTTGAATGATGGTGGAGGGAGAAGGATTCGAACCTTCGAAGGCAGAGCCGTCAGATTTACAGTCTGATCCCTTTGGCCGCTCGGGAACCCCTCCACAGGGGCACTACACAAATTGTTCAGGAAGATGGTGGAGGGAGAAGGATTCGAACCTTCGAAGGCAGAGCCGTCAGATTTACAGTCTGATCCCTTTGGCCGCTCGGGAACCCCTCCACGGGGTATTTTCCTGATTGTTGCACTTGAATGGTGGAGGGAGAAGGATTCGAACCTTCGAAGGCAGAGCCGTCAGATTTACAGTCTGATCCCTTTGGCCGCTCGGGAACCCCTCCCCAAGTGCGAGGCGCATACTAACAGATCCTTGGGCTTTGTGAACCCCTTGCGCACCCTTCTGGCAGTAAAAAGTGACTGTTCGTCGATTTTTTGATACATCCCGCTCAAATTTCATGCTTATCAGCAAGTTGTGTGCTGTTTTTCTGCACAATATGCATCGGTTGCCTGTTCTGCGGGAATGAAAAACAGCATAAAAAAACAAGGCCGCCCTTAATCGGCGGCCTTGTGCTGCAAGGCAGGCTCAGCGCTGGAACGGGTAGACGGAGCCGAGTTTGAGGATCTGGGTCAGCTCGTCCAGTGCATTGCGGGACTCCAGCACCAGGGCCGGATCCCGCAGATCGTCCAGGGTCAGGCGATCGCGGTAGTGACGTTCCACCCAGGCGTCCAGACGGGCGAACTGGGCATCGTTGATGAGGCAGGCCGGATTGACGGCGGCCAGCTCCTCGTCATTCATGGCGACCCGCAGTCGCAGGCAGGCGGGTCCGCCGCCGTTGCGCATGCTCTGCTTCACGTCCATGTAGTGCACCTGCTTGATCGGGGTGCCCTGAGTCAGCAGCTTGTCCAGATAGGCTGACACAGCCGGGTTGTCGCGACACTCGGTGGGGGCGATGATGGCCATTTCGCCCGAGGGCAGGGTCAGGATCTGGGTGTTGAACAGATAGGATTTCACCGCATCCAGCACGGAAACTTCCGCCGTCGGCACCTCGATGAAGTGCAGGTCCCCTTCGCCAAACTTGGTGCGCACCTCGGCCAGCGCCGACTCGGTATTGAGGAACGCCTGCTGGTGGAAGAAGAGCACGTTCTGGTTGCCCACCGCGATCACGTCGTTGTGGAACACCCCCTGATCGATCACATCCGGGTTTTGCTGGATGAACACCACGCTCTCGTCACCAAGGCCATGGAGACGGGCGATGGCCTGGCTCGCTTCCAGGGTCTGACGGGCCGGGTAGCGCTTGGGCGCGGGGTGGGAGAGATCAAAGGCGCTGCGACCGTAGACGAACAGCTCGACCCCCGCCTCGCCATAGGCGCGGCACAACCGGGTGTGATTGGCGGCCCCTTCATCGCCGAAGTGATCGTTTTCCGGCAGGTGGAGGTGGTGGCTGAAGTGGCGCTCGTTGTTGAACACGGCGCGCAGGATCCGGCCGGTAACCTCGGGCTCCAGGGAGCGGTGGAATTTGTTGGTCAGGTTGGCAGGGGTGAAGTGGATGCGGCCATCCTGGGTGTCGGCACTCGGTGATACGGTGGCGGCGTTGGCTGTCCACATGCTGGAGGCCGAATAGCAGGCCGCCAGTACGGCAGGGGCCTGTTTGGCAGCCTGTTCCAGCACCCTGGCATCGTTGCCGGTAAAACCGAGGCGGCGCAGGGTGGCGAGATCCGGCCGCTCCTGCGGGGCCAGCACCCCCTGGGTCATGCCAAGTTCGGTCAATGCCTTCATCTTGCGCAGCCCCTGTTTGGCCGCCTCCTTGGGATTGGAGGCTTCCTGGGCATTGCTTTGGGAGGCGACGTTGCCGTAGGAGAGGCCGGCGTAGTTGTGGGTCGGGCCGACCAGACCGTCGAAATTGACCTCGAAGTGCTTCATTGAGTACATCCTTTCGATTTTTATGATGGGTAGCGGTTCCTTCCGCGCGCAATGCGTCGGGGTGGGGCCATTATAAAGAGATTTTATGTTTTTGTAACAACCCGATAACCATCCTCTGTTTTTATGTCGTTTCAGATATAAAAAGAGGAGCGGTATGGCAGAAAATTGAAAAAGCGGTTGCGTCTGGCCCGCACCCTTCGCATTAATAAATAAAGAAGCATGGTAGTTCGGGCTGGTCTGGCAAATTTGTTCACAAGATTGCTTTTTCTCGTCAAATCTCTTATACAGCCCCACAAAACCGCACACCAACCCCGTCGGGTGCAATGAGGATAATAGTTACAGCATGGGCAAATCACTGGTCATAGTGGAGTCTCCGGCCAAGGCCAAGACGATCAACAAATATCTGGGCAAGGACTACGTGGTGAAATCCAGCGTCGGTCATGTTCGCGATCTGCCTACCAGCGGCAGTGCCAGCACCGAGCCCAAGAAACCTGTCATTCGCGGCATCAAGTTGAGCGAATCCGAGAAGGCGGCCAAGGAGCGCAAGGCCCTGTTCGCCCGTATGGGTATCAATCCGACCGCGGGCTGGCAGGCCAACTACCAGATTTTGCCCGGCAAGGAGAAGGTGGTCAGCGAGTTGCAGAGTCTGGCCGAGAAGGCCGACACCATCTATCTCGCAACCGACTTGGATAGAGAGGGGGAAGCGATCGCCTGGCACCTGCGCGAGATCATCGGTGGCGATGACAGCCGCTACAAGCGCGTGGTGTTCAACGAGATCACCAAGAGTGCCATCCAGGAGGCCTTTGCCCAGCCGTCCGAGCTCAACATCGATCGCGTCAACGCCCAGCAGGCCCGTCGTTTCCTCGACCGGGTAGTGGGTTACATGGTCTCTCCGCTCTTGTGGAAGAAGCTGGCTCGCGGCCTCTCCGCCGGCCGGGTGCAGTCGGTCGCGGTGCGTCTCATCGTCGATAAAGAGCGCGAGATCAAGGCGTTCGTGCCGGTGGAGTTCTGGGATCTCAACGCCGATCTGCTGACCGGTGATAAAGCCGATCTGCGGATGGAAGTGGTCAGCCGCAATGGCGCCGACTTCAAGCCGGTGACCCAGGCCGAGACCTTCGCCGCCGTGGCGGCCCTGGAAGGGGTCGACTACAAGGTGGTGAACCGGGAAGACAAGCCGACCGGCTCCAAGCCGTCCGCTCCCTTCATCACCTCTACCCTGCAGCAGGCGGCCTCCACCCGTCTGAGCTTCGGGGTGAAGAAGACCATGATGATGGCCCAGCGTCTCTATGAGGCGGGTTACATCACCTATATGCGTACCGACTCCACCAACCTCAGCAAAGAGGCGGTCGACGCGGTGCGTGAATACATCGGCGGGCAGTATGGCGCCGCCTATCTGCCGGCCGAGCCGAATCTTTACGGCGCCAAGGCCAATGCCCAGGAGGCCCACGAGGCGATCCGCCCCTCCAGCGTGCAGGTGACTGCCGAGATGCTGGAAGGGATGGAGCCGGACGCCATGCGCCTCTACGACCTCATCTGGCGCCAGTTTGTCGCCTGCCAGATGACACCGGCCCAGTACGACTCCTCGACCCTGACCGTCAAGGCGGGCGAGTTCGAGCTCAAGGCCCGTGGTCGCACCCTGCGTTTCGCCGGGTGGACCAAGGCTCTGCCCCCCATGGGTCGCAAGGGCGAAGACAGCCAGCTGCCGGCGGTGACTGTGGGTGAGGTGCTGAAACTGGTCAAGCTGGATCCGCGCCAGCACTTCACCAAGCCGCCCGCACGCTTTACCGAAGCGGCGCTGGTGCGCGAGCTGGAGAAGCGCGGCATCGGCCGTCCGTCCACTTACGCTTCCATCATCTCCACCATCGTTGATCGCGGTTATGTGCGGGTCGAGAGTCGCCGTTTCTTCGCCGAGAAGATGGGGGAAATCGTCACCGACCGTCTGGTTGAGAACTTCGTCGAGCTGATGAACTACGAGTTCACCGCCAAGATGGAAGACAAGCTCGATGGCATCGCCGAAGGGAGCCTGGAGTGGAAGAAGGTGCTGGATGCCTTCTACGCAGAATTTACCCAGGAGCTGGCGCAGGCTGACAAGGCACCGGAAGAGGGGGGCATGCGTGCCAACCAGATGGTGCTGACCGACATCGATTGCCCGGATTGCGGTCGCAAGATGGGGATTCGCACCGCCACCACCGGCGTCTTCCTCGGCTGCTCCGGTTATGCCCTGCCGCCCAAAGAGCGCTGCAAGAAGACCATCAACCTGGTCTCCGCCGACGAGTTCGTCTCCGCTACCGATGGTGACGAGGCGGAAACCGACGCCCTGCGCGCCAAGCACCGCTGCGGCGTTTGCGGCACGGCGATGGATGCCTACATCATCGACGACAGCCGCAAGCTGCACGTCTGTGGCCGTAACCCTGATTGCGACGGCTACGAGATCGAGAAGGGCCAGTTCAAGCTCAAGGGCTACGAAGGGCCGAGCATCGAGTGCGATCGCTGTGGTTCCGAGATGCAGCTCAAGAACGGCCGCTTTGGCAAGTACATGGGCTGCACCAACGAGACCTGCAAGAATACTCGCAAGATCCTGAAAAATGGCGATATCGCACCGCCGAAAGAGGATCCGGTGCCGCTGCCCGAACTGAAATGCACCCAGTCCGACGCCCACTTCGTGCTGCGTGACGGGGCGGCCGGTCTGTTCCTGGCGGCCAGCAATTTCCCCAAATCCCGCGAAACCCGCGCTCCCTTGGTGGAAGAGCTCAAGCGCTTCAAGGATCGCATCTCGGCCAAGCACAAGTACCTGGCTGAAGCACCGCAGACCGACCCGGACGGCAACCCCGCCATCGTGCGCTTCAGTCGCAAGACCAAGGAGCAATACGTGATGAGCGAGGTCAACGGCAAGGCAACTGGCTGGACCGCCCACTACGACAACGGCACCTGGCAACAGAGCTTGCCAAAAGCGAAGAAAGCCTGATGAGCAAGAGGCCCCGATACGGGGCCTCTTTGTTTATTGGAGGCGATATACTGAGAGCCGGCTGCAAGGAGTGCAGCGTTGGAACAAGGAGGTTGTGATGGAGATTAGCGAGATCCGTCCGGGCATGAATTATCTGACCCGGGAAGGAACCGCCTATGTGCTGGAAGTAGACAGGCAGAGCCTGCTGGTGCTGGTGCAGCGTGAGGATGAAACCATTCCGGTGCAAGTGCGCAGCGATGCCATCCTGGCCCTGCTGGAGTAGCGTCGCCCCGTCGTCTCGTCAAAACGGTAACAGAAAGAGCAGCTCGGCGAGATCGGGCTGCCACTGCCACTCCCGCATCCTGACTCGCCCGCCTATCACCACGACGCCCTCCTCTTGCAGGCGCCCGGTCTGCTCTGCAAATCCGTTCGATCCTTTTGGCAGCGAAATGGTGCCGCCGGCCCCTATCACCCTGTGCCAGGGCAACACCTTGTCGGTTTCCCGCAGCACCTTGCCCACCAACCTGGCGCGCCCTGGCAGGCCGGCCAGATCGGCGACCTGACCGTAGCTCGCCACCTTTCCCGGCGGGATCAGGGCGATGATGGCCTCGATACGGGCGACCTTGTTGGTGGGCAAAGGGGCGGTCATGGACATGGTGTCAGGTTCCCAAAAAGCAGAAGCGCCATTGTGGCGCTTCTGCTGCTTGCCTGACAAGCCGCTCAACCAAAGGTCTGGCTGATCCGCTTGAGCTGCTTGGCCCGTTCCAGCAGTTGTTGGCTCGACGCATCCACGCACTGGATCTGCTCGCTATTGGCCCGGGAGTACTGGGAGATCTGGTTGATGCTGCGGCTGATATCTTCCGCCACCGCCTGCTGCTGTTCGGCGGCGGCGGCGATCTGGGCCGAAAACTCCGATACCTGCTCAATTTCATCGAGCACGTCGTGCAGGCTGCTGGAGCCCTGGCGGGTCATCTCGGCGCAGCGACGAGTCTGTTCCAGATTGCTCTGCATCATGACTTTCCACTGTCCCAAGGTTTGCTGGATCTGGGTGATGCTGCCCTGGATCTGCTCGGTCGCCTTGTGAGTGCGGGTCGAGAGGGTGCGTACCTCGTCGGCGACCACCGCAAACCCGCGCCCCTGCTCGCCGGCGCGTGCCGCCTCGATGGCGGCGTTGAGGGCCAGCAGATTGGTCTGATCGGCGATGCCCTGGATCTCCACCATCACGGTACCGATCCGCTCAGACTCGCTGGCCAGCTCCACGGCGGAGTGGAAGGCCTGCTCGGCCTGGCGGGTGAGCTGCTCAATCTGCTGTTCGGTCTGGCCGAGCTGTCGATCGGTATCCATGCAGTGGTTGCGGGCCTCGCTCACCTGCTGATTGGTATCCTGGATGTTGCGGGCGATCTCCTGGGCTGTGCTGGCCATCTGGGTCATGGCGGTGGCCATCTGCTGAGTCTGGGCATCCTGCTCCGTGATGTCGTGATAGGCCTGGTGGGAAGCCTGTTGCAGGTTGGTTGCCAGGGTCTGCAGCGGATGAGTGGCATCATTGACCCGCCCCAGCACGGTCCGGATGCGGGCCTGCCACATCTTGAGGTGGAAGTCGGCGATGGCGCCGGGTTTGTCCCCCGAGTAGATGAGCCGGGTCAGGCTGTCATATTCGTGCTCCAGCTGACGCAGGTAGCGGGGCAGGGCGAACAGCTCGCGCCAGTAGGCGACGGAGAGGAGAAGCAGGGGCAACAACATCCACAAAGCACCCAGCCAGCCATGCCAGTGGACGGCCGCCGCCAGGATGGCCAGCAGCAGGGCGGGCACCAGCAGATGACGCACCCTGGTCAGCGAGACGTTCAATCTGGCATGACCCTGCTCGCTTCTGAGCAGGTTGCGATAGGTGAGGGTGGCAATCTCCTTGTGACGGGGATCCGGCCGGGTGCGTACCGACTGGTAGCCGCAGATCTGATCCCCTTCATAGATGGGAGTGACATAGGCATCGACCCAGTAGTAGCGGCCATCTTTGCAGCGATTTTTCACCATACCACGCCAGGGTTTGCCCTCCTTGAGACGCAGCCACAGATCGGCAAACGCGACCTTGGGCATATCGGGATGACGCACCATATTGTGGTTCTGGCCCAGCAACTCTTCGCTGCTGTAGCCGGCGATCTCGCAAAAAGCGGGGTTGGCGTAGGTGATCACGCCGCGGAGATCGGTCGTGGAGACGAGCTGCACATCGGCAGGAACGTCCACTTCGCTATCCACAGTGTGGACCTCTCGGTTAGTCATGATCATGCGCCCCTTTTGTTATTGATAATGAAGTTTTTAAGTGTGGCATATCCGACCCGGAGTGCTTCTTTTCCATATGAAGGGTAGGGTGGTTTCGTTGGGCGCCGAATTTTGTCAGGATATGGTGAGAAAAGGTAGAGGAAAGTTGTATTTTTGTTGGTGGTTTATAAAAAAAGGCGGCCAGCAGGCCGCCCAAAAAGAGACAACATTACCTCTGTGGCATCCGGTAGCGCACCTGCTGCTGGTCAAGGATCTGCAACTGTCCCGGCAGACGGGCAGCGAAATGATCCCATGCCTTGTGGACCGGATTGCTCCAGGCCACTTCGGCAGTCGCCAGCATACGCGGAAACAGCATGTAGTCGAGGCGATCACGGGAGGTGATCAATTCTGACCACAGGGGGCTCAATACCCCGAGGATGTTATCGTTGGCATGGAAATCTGCCGGAGCCGGGTCGCATGCGTAGACCTGCTCCAGGTTGAGGGTGCCCGCCCAGTAGAGGCCAGGCTCGTGAATGTCCTGGCTCCAGGCAAGATCGAGATAGAGATACTGGGCCGGCGCCATGACCACCGGATAACCGGCGGTGGCGGCATCGAGCCCTGCCTGGAAGCTGGTCCAGGCGAACACGGCGGCATCCCGGCTCACCTTGTCGCCATGCAGTATCTCCTCCCAACCCAGCATCTGCTTACCCTTGCCGGCCAGATAGCGCTGGCAGTGGCGCAGCAGATGGCCCTGCAGCTCGCGGCACTCCTGGTATCCCTGTTGTGCCATCAGTCGCTGGCAGGCCGGGCTGTCGGTCCAGACGCCGGTTGGCACCTCGTCTCCGCCCATGTGTACCTGGGGGCCCGGGAACAGCTCGCACACCTCGTCGATCACCGTCTCCAGGAACTGGTAGGTACCCGGCAGCGCCGGGTTGAGCACGTTGTCGTCGAAATGCTGTACCGACAGGTAGCGGGAGCGATCTTCTTCCTCAGTCAGCAACTCGGGCAGCGCCTTGATGGCCGCATGGCAATGACCCGGAATGTCGATCTCCGGGATGATGGTGATGCCGAGCCCGGCGCCGTAGGCCACCAGTTCGCGCACTTCGCTCTGGGTGTAGTAGCCACCGTAAGGTTCGGGGCCGCCGCTCAGCTGGGGATCCACCGCCAGCCCATGGCCCCGCCAGGCTCCTTGCTCGGTGAGCGCCGGGAAGGCCTTGATCTCGAGGCGCCACCCCTCGTCATCGGTGAGATGCCAGTGGAAGCGGTTGAACTTGTAAAGGCTCATCAGCTTGAGCAGACGCTTGATGGTCTCGGTGCTGTGAAAGTGACGGGCGCAGTCGAGAAAGATGCCGCGAAAGCCAAAACGGGGGGCATCCTCCAGCTTGACGCAGGGCAGGCTCTCGCCGTGTTGCAGGTACCACTGGGCCAGGCTGACCAGACCGTGGCGCCAGCCCGCCTCGCCCGCTGCACTGATCACTATCTCCTCTGGCGTGATGGTTAGGTGATAGGCCTCGGGCGCAAGAGGGGCCTCGATGAGGCGGATCCCGGCATCGTGATCCTGATCCAGGGCCAGCCCGGTGAGCTCGTTGAAGTGGGCCAGCAGGGCGCTCAGGTTGCCCGGTCCGCTGACGTGGGCACGCTCCGCCAGCCTGAAATTCCCCTCCAGCAGGGCGAGCTGGGCCGGTTGCGGTACTATGCCGCATAGGGGCTCCACCGGTGGCAGGTCGGGTTCACTGACGGCGGGGGCATCCAGCGCAATATCCTGCCCGGCCAGGGTGACAGGCTGCAGGCTGGCGCCCGTGGCGGCCTCCGGCAGGCTCAGGAAAAATCCCTGCGGCATGTCGGAGAGCCGCTTGATGGGGGTATTGCGGCAACAAAAAGTCAGCTCGCTGTTGCCCCCTTGGGGCGCCAGCACCTTGTAACTGCCGCTCTGGCGCTCAAGCCGGCCCCCCTGTACCGACGCGGGGTCGATGTGACGCGCCAGGCAGAAGTGGAGCTTCCACTGGGCGTCCGGCAAGTGGGACAGATTGAACCGGAACCAGACATCTTCGCCATCACGTCGGACGACCTGGGTGTGGATCAGGGGTGTAGACATGGATATTCCTCCGATTGGGCAAACAGGATGGCGCCGTCAAGGGCATCGGCCTTGGGGGGCGCAAGGTTGAAACGGGCGAGGCGGGGGGCGAGACGCATGCCGATGCCACCAAGCAGGGCGATCCGGTGCGCGCCAAGCTGCTGCATGCCATCCAGCAGCTGCGCCAGCTGGGTACAGGTTTCGTCAAGCAGCTGGCAGGCGAGCTCGTCGCCATCGCTGGCGGCATCGAATACCCAGGGGGCGAAGTGGCCATACTCGGCCGGGATGGCGCGAGCCGCCCAGCGCACCACCTGGGCCTGATCCCGCTTGAAGTGATCCATCAGTCGCACGGCCAGGGTGCTGGGGGGCAGAATGCCGTCGTGGCAGAGCAGGGATTGCTGGAGGGCGCGCAGCCCCAGCCAGGCGCCGCTGCCTAAGTCAGAGATGGGAAAACCCCGCCCCGAGCAGGTGCGGATCTGCCTGCCCTGATAAATGAGGCCGGCCGAGCCGGTACCGGCGATGAGGATGGCCCCCTCCTGGCCGCCGAAGGCACCGAGACAGGCACCGAAGGCATCGGAAGTCAGCTTGACGCTGGCAAAGGGAAAGGGCATGGCCAGCATGGCGTGATAGCAATCTGCCAGCTCGGCGGAGGCGAGCGCGAGGCCCACTCCCATCTGCTGTTCGCACTCGGGGCCAAGTCCGGCCGCCTGCCGGGCGCTGGCGATGGCCGCCAGCACGTTGGCGTGGGCATGCAGGATGCCGAGCTCCAGATTGGAACCGGCGGCCCGTCCCTCGCCCAGGAGTTTGCCCGCCCGGTTGCGAATACGGGCGCGGGTGTGGGTGCCACCGCCATCTACCCCGACCCAGTACTCAATCATGGTGACCTCCCAGCGCGCTTTGCCAGCTAATAGCCAGGGCAAACCAGGCTGGCTGTATGGAGGAACCACGGCTCTCCCCAGTGTCAATGATGCTTGAGCCGATCTCAATCATGGTGGCCTCCCTGCACGCTCTGCCAAGTGATGGCCAGGACGAACCAGGCGGAATGTATGGAGGATCCACTGTTCTCCCCACTGCCAATGATGCTTGAGCCGATCTCAATCATGGTGGCCTCCCTGCACGCTTTGCCAAGTGATGGCCAGGGCAAACCAGGCGGCGTGGGGGATCCACTGCTCGCCCCAGCGCCAGTTTTGATCGAGCCGCTCCTTGTACTCTTGCGGAATAAAGGCGACATCAGCCTCGTCATCGAAGCCGGCAGTGATGCCGTTGCAGATCCCGCCCTGTGCATTGGGGTAGCCGGCGGTGTAGCTCGGGTTGTTGATACCGTGGCCCGCCAGCATGCAGGCATTGAAGGGGTTTTGTCCCAGGATCCAGTCGAGCTGGTGCTGACCGAAATTGAGCAGGAGCTTGCGCTGGCGAGGCAACTGGGTGGCGGCGGAAAAGGCCATGGTCGCAAGGGAAGCCAGTCGGGCGTTCTCCCCCTGCCACCAGTAACCGGATTCGTTGTGGTGGGGCATAAAGAAGCTGATACGCGGCGCTTCGCCAACCCCTTTCACATACTGGCGAGCGAGGGAGAAGGGGTTGCCCGCCCGGGCGCACAGCGCCAGCTCGGCGGCCAGTGCCTGCTCGATCACGCTCTGTACCGCGGCCTTGCGCTCCCGATCCGGTTCTACCCCCAAATATTCAAGCAGCGCCAGCACCGGCAAGCCCGCTTCGGCGGCGTGGTAGTAGGGGCGCGAGCCATTCTGGTTGGCGGACCAGTAGTGGCCAAGATCCGGGTGGCTGTGCTGGCGGGCGCACAGCTTGCCGGCCCGATCCCGCGCCTCGCCGAGCCACTCTGGCCCCAGCGTTTTGGTCAGCTCGACCGCCGCCAGCAGGGCGCAGTAGTCGTCGATGATGTTCTCGCAGCCATCGTCCAGATAGGCGTGGTTGTGCTCGCGCAGGTGCAGGTAGCCGCGCCGCGCCGCCTCGGCATAGCCGCTTGCATCGATATCGCCGCTGATGCTCTCGCGCGCGGCCCGGGCCAGTGCGGCGATGGCCATGCCCCCGCCCTGACGAAAGCCCGCCTGCCAGTCGGCGGATTTGATCCCCTGCTGGGTGGCGTAGGCACACAGTTCCCGCTGCTCGGGATCCTTGCTCCACTTGTCGAACAGGGTCATGTAGAAAAAGCCGCTCTCATCCTGCATGCGGCAGAGGAAATCGGCACCGTGCAGCGCTTCGTCATTGAGTCGCTTGCACAGGTTGATGCCGTCGATGTCGCGACGTGTCGCCAGCAGCTCGCGGCACTTGAGCAGGGCCCACACCACCATGGGGGTCTGCTGGGGATTGAGGTAGTTTGCGTAGGAGAGGTGGCTCAGATACTTGCTCATGTCACCGCTGGCGTCGAACCAGCCGCCGTGCACATCCCGGCACTGGTCAGTGCCAAACAGGCGGGCGTTGCGGTCGGCCCGATCGAAGGTGCCGCTGGCGCGCTGTCCCTTGAAATAGTGAATGACATCGGAGAGGCAGCGGCTCGCCAGCAGGTCGGGGCCGATGGCAAAGCGGGCGGAGCGCACTATGCCCTGAGCGGTGATCGCCTCCAGCCGGTAGTGGCCGGGCTCCTTGCAGGGGGAGAAATCGGCTTTCCAGTAGGCCCGCCCCTGCCACCCATCCACCCGACCGGCCGGTTGCAACGGGGTTTCAAACAGCGTCTGGCCATCATCGAGGCGCTGCAGCCGGACATAGCCGCCGAGATCGTGGGGGGAGCTGGTTTGCAGCAGGGCGATTTTCTGGGCGTCGCAGTCGTAACCCACCTGATTGATCAAAAGTTCCATCAAGGTTTACTCCAAAGGTTCTGCGGTCGGGGGGATGCATGGCCCAGGGCCAGAGTCCCCGAATCGAGGCAGGCCGGGCAAGGCTGCCCGGCCAGGGTGTGGCACATCACTCGTACAGGTAGCAGCGGACAAAATGGTTGCTGGCAAGTTGGGTGATGGGGGGCAGGCTCTCCTTGCAACGGGGCATGGCCTGGTTGCAGCGCCCGGCGAACGGGCAGCCGCAGGATTCCGGCGTCCAGAGCGGGATCTCCCCCTTGCGACCCCCCTCCAGCTCGGCGTGGATGCTCTTCTCGGGATCCGGCACCGCCGAGATGAGCAGCTGGGTGTAGGGGTGCTGGGGGTGGTGCAAAATTTCGTCCACCTCACCCCACTCCACCATGTGGCCCACATACATCACCGCCAGATCCTCGGCCACGTAGCGAGCGGTGGCGATATCGTGGGTGATATAGAGCATGGAGACGCCGAGCTCGTTCTTCATCTGCTCCATCAGGTTGAGGATGCCGATGCGAATGGAGACGTCGAGCATGGAGGTGGGCTCGTCCGCCAGCACCACTTCCGCCTCCACCGCCAGGTTGCGGGCGATGTTGACCCGCTGGCGCTGGCCGCCGGAGAGCTGGTGCGGGTACTTGGCCGCCGTCGCCTTGGCCGGGGTCAGCCCCACTTTTTCCAGCAGGGTGTAGACCATCTCCGGCAGATCTTTTTTGTCGATCACCTTGCTGTGCAGCAGCAGGGGACGGGCGATGTGGTGGTAGATGGTGTGGGTCGGGTTCAGTGAACCGAACGGGTCTTGCCATACCATCTGCACACTCTGGCGATAGTCGAGCAGGGCGGTGCCCTTGTTGAATTCCTCCAGATCCCGGCCGCGATAGAGGATGCGACCGGCGCTCAGCTTGTACATCTTGGCGATGATCTTGGCGATGGTGCTCTTGCCGGAACCCGATTCACCCACCACCGCCAGGGCACGACCTCGGTGCAGGTTGAAGGTGATGTCGGAGAGGGCCCGCATCTTGCCACTCTTGATGGCATTGGAGTTGATGGGGAAGTCCTTGTAGAGGTGCTGGACTTCGATGATGGGGGCATCGGTGTTGGCGATTTGCATGACAGACATCCTTAACAGCCAGCGGCCTTGTCCAGATAGAACACGGGCTCTTGTTGTTCATCCTGCGCCTCATGGAGGTGGCAGGCAGTTTGTTGACCGGGGCGGATCTCGGCCAGCCGGGTGTACTCCTGGCGGCAGCGATCGTGCACCTTGCTGCAACGGGCCTGGAAGCGACAACCCACCGGCACCTCAAGCAGGTTGAGCGGGGTGCCCGGGATCCCCTCCAGCACCTTCTTCGGCCCGTGCAGGGGCGGGAAGGAGTTGCCGAGCCCCTTGGTGTAGGGGTGCAGCGGCGCGGTCAGGATTGCCTTGGACGGGGCCACTTCCACCAGCTCGCCGGCGTACATGATGCCGATGCGATCGCAGAACTCGACCATGAGTGAGAGGTCATGGGTGATGAACAGGATGGAGAAGTTGAACTTCTCTTTCAGGGCATAAACCTTCTGCAGGATCTCCCGCTGCACCACCACGTCCAGCGCCGTGGTCGGCTCGTCCATGATGAGCAGCTCGGGATTGAGGGCCATGGCGATGGCGATCACCAGTCGCTGGCGCATGCCGCCGGAGAACTGGTGCGGGTAGTCCTTGAGCCGGCTCGGGTGGATGTCGACTATGGTGAGCAGCTCCTGGGCGCGCTTGATCGCCTCGTAGCGGGTCATGCCCCGGTTGTGGGCCAGCAAGACGTCGCAGAACTGCTCCTCCATGCGTAGCACGGGGTTGAGCGCGTTCATGGCGGACTGGAACACCACAGAGACCTGGCGCCAGCGGTAGGAGCGCAGCCGCTCGTCACCGTAGTGGAGGATGTTCTCCCCCTTGAACAGGATCTCGCCGCCACTGATGTAGGCGGGCGGCTTGTGCAGCCGGGCCACCGAGAAGGCGACGGTGGACTTGCCGCAGCCCGACTCGCCGGCGAGACCGAAGATCTCGCCCTGCTTGATATCGAAGCTCACCGAGTTGACGGCGCGCACGTCGCCGTTTTCGGTGATGTAGTCGACGCAGAGATTGCGTACCGACAGCAGGGGTTGCTGGTTCATGCTGTCTTCTCCTGTGCTGTGGCAACCGGCGTGGTGACCGGGGCCGCGAGTTTCTTCCAGCGGCTCAGTCCTTTGTGGGAGCGCAGCTGCGGGTTGGCGATTTCATCGATGGCGAAGTTGAGCATGGCCAGTCCCGCGCCCAGGGTGGCGATGGCAAAGCAGGGGGCCAGGATCTCCCACCAGGCGCCGATCAGGATGGCGCTCGAGGTCTGGGCGTTGTAGAGCATGATGCCCCAGCTCACCACGGTGGGGTCGCCCAGACCCAGGAACTCCAGGGTCGCTTCGGTGACGATGGCGTAGATGATGGAGCCGATGAAGCTCACCCCGATGATGGAGATGAGGTTGGGCAGAATTTCCACCAGGATGATGCGCCAGGCCGGCTCCCCCAGCACTTCGGCGGCGATGACGAACTCTTTCTCCCGCAGGGCCAGGGTCTGGGCCCGGATGACCCGCGCGCCATAGGCCCAGGAGGTTAATCCTATGATGACGGCAATTACCGTCGGCGACGCCTCCCCGATAAAGCTCGCCAGCACCAGTAGCAAGGGGAGGTTGGGGATCACCAGCACCACGTTCATCAGGAAGGTGAGGCACTCGTCCACCAGGCCGCCGAAGTAGCCGGCGGTGATGCCGATGGCGACCGCCAGGGCGCAGACCAGCAGACCCGCGCTAAAGCCCACCATCAGGGAGACGCGCGCCCCGTTGGTGAACTGGGCCCAGATGTCGTGGCCCATGCGGGTGCTGCCCATCACGAACTCGGCACTGGGGGGCTGGTGGGGGCGTGCAACCCGCTTGGTCGGCTCGTTGCTGGCCAGCAGGGGAGCAAAGATGGCCATCAGCACGAAGGTGACGACGATGGCGAGGCCGAAGGCTGCCTTCTTGTTGCCCAGTAAAATCTTGAGAATGGTCGGCATACGCATCTTATTTGCCTCCTGTACGCAGACGGGGATCCAGGAAGACGTAGAGCACGTCGGCCAGGAAGTTGAAGCTGAGCATGGTGATGGTCATGATGAGCAGCTGCCCCTGAATGAGCGGGTAGTCGCGAGCCAGAATGCCCTGATAGAGGGTCAGGCCCAGCCCCGGGTAGTTGAAGATCACCTCGGTGATGAGGGAGCCACCGATGACGAAACCGAGTGCCATGGAGAGGGCGGTGACGCTGGGCAGGATGGCGTTGCGGGCGCCGTAGTTGAAGATCACCCGGTTGCTGGAGAGCCCCTTGGCCTTGGCCATGGTGATGTAGTCTTCGCCCAGCAGGTTGATCATGTTGTTGCGCATGGTGATGAGGAAGCCCCCCACCTGCACCATGGCCAGGGTACCGACCGGCATGATGGCGTGGAGCAATATGCTCTTGATGTGCTCCCAACCCCAGTCAGGCTTGATCTCCGGACTGTAGGCGTAGCCGATGGGCAGCCACTCCAGGCTCACCCCGAACAGGAAGAGGGCGAGCAGGGAGACCACTACCGGGGGGATGGCCTGCATCACCAGGGTGAGTGGCGAGAGGATGCTGTCCATCCGGCCACCGCGATACCAGGCGGCGAAGATGCCGACGATGGAGCCGATGGAGAAGCTCAGAATGGTGGAGGTGCCCACCAGAAACAGGGTCCAGCCGATGGCGCGACCCAGCACGTCAGAGACCTGCTGCGGGTAGAAGCGCACCGAGGTGCCGAGATCCCAGGTGAAGACGCTCTTCACATAGGTCAGAAATTGGGTGCCGATGGGGCCATCCACGAAGCCAAAGGTGGCTTTGAGGGCCTCCAGGGCGGCCGGTTCCATCATGGCGCCGGCGCGGGCAAACATCACGGAGACAGGATCGCCTGGCATGGCGCGGGGTAGCAGGAAGTTGATGGTGGCGGCTACCAGGAAGGCAACCAGATAGAAGGAGAAACGTCTCAGTATGAATCCCATGATAGTACCTTTTACTGCAAGCCTGCCCCGCATCGGGTATAGCTACCCCAACCCCGGCAGAACCGGGATAAAGGGGGATGAACGGGGAAGATGGCCCCCCGCAGGGGGCCGGGATTGATTAGCTGTTTGGCTTGAGGGACAACACGTGCAGCAGACGCTCGGGTGTGTCCGGGTGGAGCTGGGGTTTGGCAACCGGGTTGTCGGCACTGAACCAGCCATTGAAGCGCTTGGTGCTGTACTCGTACCAGGTCGGGTTGTTGAACACAGGGATGATGGTCTGGTTGGCACCGACCTTCTCCTGGATGGCGAACATGATCTCCTTCTGCTTGGCCGCATCGGCGGTCTGGGTGAAGTCGTCGATCAGCTTGTCCAGTGCCGGATCCTTGTAGCGGGGGGCCGCGAAGCGGTTGCCACGCTCACCCATGTTGCGGGAGTGGAACGCGGTCTCGAAGTACTTGTGCGGGTTGGCACCGGCAAAGTAACCCTGCAGCGCCACGTCGAAGTCGCCGGTGATCAGGTTCTCGGTCCACACGGTGGCTTCCGGGGTGGCAGTCTTGGCATTCAGGCCCAGTGCCTGCAGCCCTTCCACGCCGATCTGGACGGTATTGACCCAGTCGGTCCAGCCGTTCGGTACCAGCACCTTGAACTCGATCTTCTTGCAGCTCGGGGTGTCGAGGAACTTGTCGCCGTCACAATCCTTGTAACCTGCTTCCTTCAGCAGTGCCTTGGCCCCTTCCAGATCGAACTTGTTGAACTTGCCGTACTTCTTGTCCACTTCCGGGTTGTTCCAGGAGTCGAATGCCTTGCCAAGGCCGGACGGATATTCGTTGACGGTCGGGTAGCCGTAGCCCGCGATGTCCACCATGGACTGGCGGTCCATCGCCATGGAGAAGGCACGGCGGAAGTTGATGTCGTTGAAGGCTTCGTGGTTGCCCGGGTTCTTGGTCTGGAAGTTGACGTTGAACGCCACTGTGCCGGAGGCCGGGAACCAGTACTTGTTGTTCTTCGGATCGTTGCCGACGTAGAGACGCTCGATATCCGGCACGAAGGAGCCGAACCAGTCGATGTCGCCCTTCATGACGGCGGCCAGCACCTGGTCGTTGGTGGCCATCTGCGGCATGCGGATACAGTCGATGGCGAGGTTGTCGTTATCCCAGTAGTGCGGGTTGCGGCACTGGGTGTAGAGCTGGGCGGAGAAGTTGTCCACCTCGGTGAACGGGCCGGTACCGACCGGCTTGTCGTTGGTGAAGGCGACCGGGTCTTTCACCGACTTCCACTGGTGCTCGGGCACGATGGGCACCAGCACTATGTCGTTCACCACGTTGGTGTTGACCTCGGTCAGGTCGAAACGGACCTTGTTGGGGGCCAGCTTCTCGACATTCTTGATCTGGGTCCAGATAGAGCGCTCATCCAGGGCCTTGTTGGCCTTCACCAGGTTGAAGGAGAAGAGGATGTCGTCTGCATCAAAGGCTTCGCCGTCAGACCATTTCACCCCGTCACGCAGATCGAAGGTGACGGATTTGAGGTCATCGCTGAACGCATAGTTGGTGGCCAGACGATAGACGGGTTTGCCACCCTGCATATCGTTGAAGATCACCAGCGGCTCATAGATGAAGTGACGGGTGGTGTGCAGCAAGCCCGCTTGCAGGAAGGGGTTGAAGTTCTTGACCCAGGCGGTTTCCTGTTGCGCGACCATGGTCAGCACGGTTTTGTTTTCTGCGGCCATGGCGTTGCCGGCGGCACCGGCGAGCATCATGGTGCCCAGCATTACAGCGGTAGAGATTTTGGATACTTTGGCAAGCATATGTTTTCCTTTCTTATTTTTTGGCATTCCTGAGGGATTCGCCTTGTTTTGTGTGAGCACCGGCTTCGCATGCTGAGGAAGTCGGCCCTCCATGTTGGTCGGGCTGTGCACCCTTGTCGTTCTGTTTTCCAACGCTCTTAGCAAAACAGAGTTAACAGGAAAACAACAACTATTGATTTCGTCGTTTTCGTAAAAATTGACGGGGTTACGTCAATTTCGTCAAAACACGTTTTTATCTGATTAATATCATATGGTTATGTTATTTGGTTTCGCGTAAAAAGTGCCCGTTGCCAGACCAGTTATGACAATTTTGTGAATTGGATCCGCTCGCTGTGGCGGCGTGGGCAGAACCTTTAATTTGTGCAAAAAAGAAACGGGATGGGCCGGTGTGAGCCGGCTCACATCCCGTCTTCCATCACTGCTTGCGATTGGCCAGCTGGCGCAGGGTCTGGGCGCTGTGCTGCAGCTGCTGGCGCTGCTGTTCGTTCAGCGGGCAGTGCCCCAGCACGAATTCCGTGGTGGCGACCACCGTCTTCCAGCGCGGGGATTTGGGCAGGGTATCCAGGCTCAGATACTTGTCGAGGGTACGGGTCTGCGGGCTGGATCTGTCCATGTAGACTCGCCACAGCTTGCTCTTCTCCGCCAGCACTATCTTGCCCTTGCCGGTGCCCTGCTGCCAGGCGTCCAGCGTCAGCTGCATGGTCTCGACCAGGGCGCGGCGCAGGGGTTCGTCATCCTGCTGACGAATGAGATTGTCAGCCAGGGAGCGGAACTCGCCGCCGAGCCGGCTCAGCTCGCCGAGCAGTTGATCGTCCTCGATGATGGCCTGGCGTGACAGGTTCTTGAGGGCGTTTTCCAGCGCCATCACCCGGTTGTCATCCTGGCGCTGGCCTGTGCTGAGGGTGAGGGCGATGGCCGCCTGTCCTCCCAGACTGATGGGCAGGGCGCGGGCGTTGAGCCTGTCCTCGACCCCCGCCACCAGGAAGGTCAGGTCCCGCTCGCCGGCCGGTTCCGGCCACTGCTGCTTGAGCGGGCTGGCGAGCCACTCGTCGAGGGCGTGCCCCTCCATGGCCTCGGGCTCCTGGCCCAGCAAGCCGGCCAGCACCCGTGAGGCAAACAGCACTATGCCTTGCTGGTCGATGAAGATCATGGGGTCGGCCCCTTCCCCGAGCAGGGTCAGCAGCCGTTGCTGATCCTGATGGAGCCGCTCCTGCAGGGTGAGGCGGTGCTCTATCTCCTGCTTGAGCAGGCGGTTCTCCACCAGGGAGGCGCGCCCCGCCTTGGCCTCCAGCAGCGCCTTGACCCGGGCGAACAGCTCCTCCTTGCAGAAGGGTTTGACCAGATAGTCGTTGGCCCCGGCGCCAAACCCCTCTTCGATATCCTTGGGCTGGTTGAGGGCGGTGAGCAGCAGCACCGGCAGCTTGTCCTTCGGGTGCTGCTCGCGCAGCCGGCGGCAGACATCGAAGCCGGAGAGGGTGGGCATCATCACATCAAGCAGCACCAGATCGACGGGCTCCCGGGCCAGCTTGGCCAGCGCGTCGTGGCCATCGCTGCTGGGCAGGATGCGATAGCCGCAGGGCTGCAGCAGGTGGCGCAGGATGTGCAGGTTGATGGGCTCGTCGTCCACCACCAGGATGAGGGGAGCATCCTGCGGGGGCGGGGGCAGATCCTCGCTACCCCACTCCGGCAGGATCAGGGGCTGCTGGCGCACCAGCTGGTGCTCAATCTGGCGATTGCCCTGCAGCTGGCCTGCTGTCTGGCCGATGGCGAGCGGCAGGGTAAAGGAGAAGGTGGAGCCGACGCTTGGCTCGCTTTCTACCAACAGTTCTCCGCCCATCAAATGCACCAGCTGGCGGGTGATGGAGAGGCCAAGGCCGGCCCCCTGCTTGCCCGCCTCCGGGCTCATCTGCACCAGCGGCTCGAAGATGTGTTCCAGATGTTCCGGTGCGATGCCGATGCCGGTATCGGTCACCTTGATGCGCAGCATCTGCTCCTCGACGACCGCACTCAGCACCACCTTGCCCTGAGGCGTGTATTTGATGGCGTTGCCCACCAGGTTGTAGAGCACCTGTTCGAGGCGCTGCTCGTCGGCCAGCACCGGCGGCAGCTCGGCGGGGCTGATGTCCACCAGGGTAAGGGGCTTGGCCTGCACCAGATGCTGGCAGAGATCCAGCACCAGCCGGATGACCCCTTTCGAGGAGACGGGCTGGGGGTGGATCTCCAGCTGGCCGTAGCGCATCTGGTGGTAGTCGAGCAGATCATCCACCAGTCGGGCCAGACCGTCGGCACTCTTGATTATGAGGCCAAGCTGTTTCTGCTGGCCTTCGGTCAAATCCTGCTGGCTGGCGAGCATGGATTCCGCCATCCCCTTGATGCCGTGAATGGGAGTGCGCAGCTCATGGGAGGTGTTGGCCAGCAGCTCATCCTTCAGCTTGTCGGCCTGCTGCAGGCTGAGGTTCTGCCTGTGGGTCAGCTTGACCTGCTGTTGCAACTCCTGGGTTTGCCGCTCGATGAGCTCGATCTTCTCCTTGACCGAACGCTGCATATGGCGAAACGACTGGGCCAGCCGGTCGATGTCGTCGTCGGTGCGGGCGATGGTGATGGGGTGATCCAGGGCGCCATCGGCCACCTGCTCCGCCGCCGCAGTGAGAGAGCGCAGCGGCGCCGTGATGGAGTGGGAGAGCCAGCGGGAGAAGAGGATGAGCAGCAGCAGGGAGCCAGCTCCCAACAGGACCACCAGTGCTTCGAGCTGGCGGATGGGGGCATAGGCTTCCCGGGTCGAAATCTCGGCGATAAAGGCCCACTCGGTATCGAATACCTTCACCTGGGTGTAGGCGGCCAGCACCTCGTCTTCATGGTAGGAGAGAAACTGGCCAACTCCCTGCTCGCCGGAAAGGGCCTTGGTGACGAGGGGGGTCTGCAGCGGCCGGAAGTGGGGGCTGAAGCTGTTCTCGACGCTGAACTCGGGGGCCAGCCAGGCATCGGCGCGCATCCGCTTGTCGGGGCCGATGAGGATGGTTTCACCGGTCTCCCCCAGCCCTTCCCGCTCCGCCATGATCTGGTTGAGCTTGTCCGGCAGCAACTCGAAGATCACCACGCCGCGCACATAGTCGTACTGCATCACGGGGGCGGCCAGGTAGGCGACCACCTGGCCGGTCAGCTCGTTGCGACCAAAATCGGTGAACTCGAAGATCTGCTGCGGCTTCTGGCCGCCGTCGAGGCGACGCTTGATCTTGGCGAAGGTCTGGCCGAGGCCGCTGCCCTGATAGGGACCGGAGAGCAGATTGGTGGCGAAGTTGACCTGTTTGGTGACCGAATAGACCACATCACCATTGAGGTCCACCAGAAAGATGTCGCTGTAGTCGGACTTGCGCACCATGTCGGCATAGCCGCGGTGAAAGCGCTGGTGGACCCGGCCATACATCTCGTCGGCCAGGATCAGGGCGCTGATGGAGGGCTCGGTATTGACCTTGGGATCCGGTTTTTGCAGTTGATCCCAGGATCCGGGCACATAGCGGGACTGGGCCCGGGTACGTGCCTCCTGGGAGCTGGTGCCCAGCTTTTCGAAAGCGCCGGTAAAGCCGTAGAAGCGGCCGATACTGTTGCCCGCGAAGTCCTGCTGGGAGAAGTTGATGATCTGCTCTTTGAGGTTTTTGAAGTAATCCTCGAGCTGACTCTTCTTGATGTTGCGAACGGAGACCAGATGGTTGGAGGTCTGGGTGGTGAGATCCTTGCCGTGGCTGTAGAGGAAGAAGAGAGTGATGACCAGGAAGGGCACCATGCCCAACATGAAAAAAGCCAGCATTAACCGCGGTCTGAGTCCACGCAGCGTGAAGATCCATTTCATCTTGTGATTTTCAATTGAGAATCCGGTTACTAAGCTGTGCCAGTCTCGAATGAAAGCATAATCATTTCAATGGCTTTATCCCAAATTCGCTTGTCTGGTCACAGCCTGACGGGGAAAATTTCAGCAACCCGTTTAAACCCTGAGCAAACAGTCGCGGGCGGGGTTAAAAGTGCGAAAAAAGGGTTGTGCTGACGCTCGGGGTACGTATAATGCGCCTCGTTGTCAGGCAACTGGCAAGAAAGCAGTGACGCGGGAATAGCTCAGTTGGTAGAGCACGACCTTGCCAAGGTCGGGGTCGCGAGTTCGAGTCTCGTTTCCCGCTCCAATCTTCCATCGCACCAACGATGGATATCACTCTCAAGACAACCAGTCTTGTCAGCATGGCGCGTTAGCAAAGCGGTTATGCAGCGGATTGCAAATCCGTTTAGTCCGGTTCGACTCCGGAACGTGCCTCCATCTTCTTCCTGTCTTATCTTTATCGCACCATGCCGCGATAATCGATCCAAGCTCAATACCCTTGTTGCATCAGCAGCTGTTCGCAGCCCATCTGCTTCCACTCGCGCTGCAGGTAGTGAGTCACCTCCGTCATATCCTGTCCCCGATATTGAAACTGTATGTCTGCCCTGTGCGCATCTATATCCGCCATTCGCTGTTTCAGGGTGCCGCATTGCCATACGCTGACGGCGGGAGCGCCCTTGTAGGCGAGCTCGATGGCGTCATCCCGGTTCAGCTGCCAGTCCTGCCACTCTGACCAGAGCAAGATGCCCATGATCCCAATCATCACCACTTCTGCGGGTTTCATCGTACCAACTCCATTTTGACGACCAGCATATTAACTCTGGTCAAGAGGGGCCGTTTTGTCAGCTTTTGTTGCTTTTAGGTTAAGCAATGTAACTTAATTCCAATTTGTCATTTATGGTGCATTAATTGAGAAAAAATGAACAAATTGATGTAGTAATCCTACAAATTGTGGAGTAATCTTTACCCAGTGGTCTTACCAGTGAGGCGTCATATCATGTTTCATCCTTATTCCCTGACTCAGATTATTCTTCGTCGCACCTTTGTGCTGCTGGTTGGCATCCTGGCATTTCCCGTGATGTTGTTTCGTCGCGATCGTGCGCGCTTTTACAGCTATCTGCACCGGATTTGGAGCAAAACCAGCACCAAGCCGGTGTGGCTCAAGATGAGTGAGCGGGGCAACCGGATCTTCTACTAAGGCCCCACCTTGATGACAAAAGAGACAGCTTCGGCTGTCTTTTTTGCATTTATTGCCTCTGGAAGCGCAAATAGCCTCCAAAAGGGTAAAATGAGGTCTATATGGCGCCCTTGAAGCGTTTGGATCTATGTCTGGTAGAGGAGGGCGAGTGGCGCAGCGGTACAATCCGGCCTGCGGGATCCTGGGTAGAGTGGTGACTCATTCATCCGAGGAGCTTTTTATATGTCCGATATTTTCAAGGCCGCATTCATCTTTGTCGCCCCGGGGGCAGATCCTGCCGAGCACGCTTCCTGGGTCCAGACAGAGAAAGTCCATGTGAAGACGATCGCCGTGCCCGATTACCAACGAGGCTGTGAACTGCTCGATGAGCTCTATCGGGAGGGGATCCGGGCGGTGGAGCTGTGCGCCGGGTTCGGCCACCAGGGGGTTGCCGCCATGGTCGAGGCGGCGGCAGGGCGCATGGAGATCGGCGTGGTGCGCTTCGATCGCCATCCCTGTCTCAATCATGTCAGCGGTGATACCCTCTTCCTGTCCGCGTCTGAACCGAGCCAGTGAGAAACATCGCCTTCCATCATGCAGTGCCGTAAATTTCAGCCCGCTCCCGATCTGGCCCCCTGGTTGGCGCAAGGTTGGGAGTGGCGCCTTGACCAACACCAGCCGATGCCGGAGATCTTCCCCGGCACCGGAGCCGAGATCCTGTTCAATCTGGGGGATCCCCTTACCATCACGAGCCTCTCTCCATCAAGTTTGCCCCGCACCGTTGTCGTGGCCACGGGGGCGGCCGTGTTGCTCTGCCCACGGCATGTGCGCCTGCGCTTTGCCGCCCACGGTCAAATTCATCTGCTGGGGTTGCGGCTGCGCTCTTCGGCCTGCTTCGACCTGTTTGGCGTGCCTATGGAGCATCTTTGCGATCAGGTGCTGTCGCTCGATGAGCTGGGGATTGATGTCCCTGAGGTTGAGCCCTTGGTGGAGCAGGGGCATGGGGCTCTGGGCCACTGGCTACGCCAGCGAGTCGCAAGGCGCTTGGAGCGGGATCTTGCGTTGGTGCGAGCCATAGAGCGGCTCTATTACGGCACGCCGGCGACCGAGTTGCAGCAGCAACTGGGGATGAGTCCGCGCACCTTTCAGCGGCGCTTGCGCAACCATGTCGGGGTGGATGCCCGCTATTTTCTGCGCACCGCCCGCTTTCAAAGAGCGCTGCGCCAGCTGCTATCGGGCGCTCCGTCGCTCGATACCCTGCTGGAGCAGGGGTATTGCGATCAGCCCCATTTCATCAAGAGCTGTCACTTCTTTACCGGTCGCTCGCCCGGGCAATTGCTCACCCCGGAGCACAAGCGCCTCAACCACTACAACCCGCAAGTAAACCGGCTGGCCGGTTATCTTTGAAAGCGCTGATCGTTCGGCGCTTTCCCGTATGTTTCATCTTGCCCGTTCGTTTTACCTTGTGACCTTGTCGCCTCTTTTTTCATTGTGCTTGCCAGGATGTGCTGGCAGACCCGTTTTGGGATGGCCGGGCATGACGCCCTATTTACCTTCCCGGTGGTAATGCCTGCACCTCGGGCGCCGCCTTCTTGTTAACGGCCCGGAGCAATGAAAAATCAGCATATTCCTTTTAAAACAGTGTGTTGCTTATTGTGTTTTTTGTAGATGTCTCTGTTTTGTATTTTTTTTGAAATCTTTTGCTCGCCACGCCGGTTCTATTGCAGGTAACCGGTCACGACAGGCTGGAGACATCACACTCAACAACAAGGAATAGCAACATGAACGTTAAAAAAAGCACTGCCATTGCCTCTGCCATGACTGGCTTGCTGGTACTCGGAACCCAGTTCATCGCGGCCCCGGCGATGGCGGCCGAGGCAAAGGAGAAATGCTACGGCGTGGTCAAGGCCAGCAAGAATGATTGCGCCACCAAGACCAGCTCCTGCGCCGGTACGGCCAAGGAAGACGCCATGGGTGATGCCTTCGTGGTGATGCCAAAAGGGCTGTGCGAGAAGCTGGTCGGTGGTTCGCTGCAACCCAAGTAAGTGCCATGCGGCAGGGGGCTTCGGCCCCCTGTGTTCTCTCTGGCAGGTGAAAGCGAGTGTTGCCATGAATCCTTTGATTGGAATCGGATTGAGAACCCCCCATTACGACGGGATCCGGCAGACATTGCCGACAGTCGGCTGGCTGGAGGTTCACAGTGAAAACTACTTCGAGCGCCACAGCCACGGCTTTCAGGTACTAAGCGAGCTGGCCAGGCACTATCCCGTCAGTCTGCATGGGGTCGGCATGTCCCTGGGCTCGGCCGACCCGCTCGACCGGCGCCACCTTCAGCAGCTTGCGGAGCTGGTTGCGGCCATCAAGCCGGTCAGGGTGTCCGAGCATCTGAGCTGGGGCAGCATAGACGGGCGTTATTTCAATGATTTGCTGCCAGTACCCTATACTCGGGAGGCACTGGCCAGGATGAGTGACAAGATCCAGCAGGTGCAGCAGACCCTGGGTTGCCAGCTGCTCATCGAAAACCCTTCTTCCTACCTGCAATTGGCGGGCGAGATGAGCGAATGGACGTTTCTGGCCGAGCTGCAGCGGCGTAGCGGCTGCGGCATCCTGCTCGATCTCAACAATCTCTACGTCAGTGCCTTCAACCACGGCTTTTCCTGTGACGACTACCTGGCGGCCATCGACCTCGACACAGTGGGCGAGATCCACCTGGCCGGGTTTACCGAGAAAAAGCTGCCCGAGGGTTCTCTTTACATAGATACCCATAGCGCCCCCGTGGTAGCCCCGGTCTGGGAACTTTACCGCGATATTTGCCGCCAGCGGGCCATTCCTACTCTGATCGAATGGGATCTGGCGATCCCGCCGTTGCCGCAATTGCTGGCAGAGGCGCAATTAGCCAGCGACATACTGGCGCAAACCGTGACGGCCGCCCGGGAGGTGTGCCATGGCTGAGCTGGCGCAGGTGCAACAGTTGTTCGCCGAGGGCCTGCTGGGGGAGGCGGAGGGGATTGCGCCCCATATCTCGTCGCGGCTCTTTTCGGCCGAGTCGGTGCTGCAGGTTTATCGCAACCACTTCATCCTGAGCCTCGGCGAGGTGCTCGCCAGCAGCTACCCCGCGGTCAAGGCCATGGTAGGGGAGGAGTTCTTTGCCGCCGCAGCCCGCGGCTTCGTGCTGGCCGAGCCGCTGGAGGAGGGAAGCGTGATGCACTATGGCGCCGGTTTTGCCGACTGGCTGGCCGCCCTGCCGACCACAGCGGCCCTGCCCTGGCTCGGGGAACTGGCCCGTTTCGAGTGGTTGCTGGAGCGGGGAAGTCTGCTCCCGCTCGACTCCCGCAGCTGGCCCGCCGACCGTATCGCCAGTCTGAGTGAGCACGACTGGGAGAGGCTGGTGTGCCTGCCCGCCAGTGATCTGCTGCTGATGGCGAGCGATTATCCGGTGCTGGATCTCTGGCAGATGGCCATTCATGAGGGGGCCGAGGTGACGGCGCTCGATGCGCCGGCCTGGCTGGCGCTCAAGAAGCAGCCTGACTGCCGGGTGATGCCACTGTCGCTGGCTGCTGGCGAGTGGGCCCTGTTGCAGGGGTGCCTCACGGGCCGGCGGCTGATTGAACTGCTCGAAGAGGATCCCGGGGCGAGCGAGCATCTGGCTCGCCTGATCACCCTTGGTCTGCTGGTCGATGTGGAGGTGTTGCCATGATGGCAAACAAATGGATGCCGATCGCGCTGGGCGATCGGGAGTTACCCGGCTGGCTGACCGGTGTCGTGCTGTTGCTGGCCAGATGCTGGGTGGCCCTGGTGTTTTTCAACGCCGGCTGGCTCAAGCTGACGAGCTGGGACTCCACCCTCTATCTGTTCGAGTTCGAGTACCAGGTGCCCCTGCTGCCCTGGTTGTGGGCGGCCTTGCTGGGCACGGCGGCGGAGCTGGTGCTGCCGCTGTTTCTGCTGGCCGGCCTGCTGACCCGTCCGGTCGCCCTGCTGCTGTCTGGCTTCAACATCATGGCGGTGATCTCCTATCCGGCATTGTGGGCCGGGGGCTTTCACGATCACCAGTTGTGGGGCTGGATGTTGCTGACGCTGGTGATCTGGGGGGGCGGCAGCCTGAGCCTGGATAGCTGGCTGAGCAGACGCAGGGGGTGACCCTTCTCACACTTCTGCCATGACAAAGGGCGCCATCAGGCGCTCTTTGTCATGATGGCGCGGGCGCAAGAGGCGCCAGGCAAGATCGGGTGGCAAGGAGAAAGAGATGAACATTCGTCAGGCAAGAGCGGCGGACATTCCCGCTTTGGTGAGGCTGCGCATGGCGCTGTTTTGCGAGGTGGGGGAGCTCATCTCACCCGACGCGGATCCTTCTCTCTTTCACGCCACCCTGGATTATTTCACCCGTGCCAGTGAGGAGGGGAGCGCCCTCTCCTGGGTAGCTGAGTTCGATCATCAGATAGTGGCCGCCGGCACCCTGGTGTTGTTCGTGCGCCCGCCCTATCCCGGCAATCTGGTGGGCAGGGAGGCTTATCTGCTCAACATGTACACCCTGCCAGCGTGGCGAGCGCGGGGGATCGCCACCGCTCTGCTCGACGCCATAACGGCCCATGCCCGGGCCATGGGACTTGGCAAGGTGTGGCTGCATGCCAGCGATGCCGGGCGTCCTCTCTACGAGCGGATCGGTTTTGTTGCCAATCCGGCCTATATGGAGTGGCAATCGCCCGCAATATGAGGTATCAAGCTCCCCCCTTGTTTCCCGTGGCGCTGGCGGTTGGCACGACCTCGCAGGCAAGGTACCGGGGTGAGGGGGCAACTATGCTCATGGAACAAATTGCCACCCTCTTCTCTATCCATTGCGATATCCACTGAGTGGTTTGGCCGGGTGGGGCCAGTCTGGAGGATAATTTTCGATGTTCAATAGCAAACTGAAAGCCGAGCTGCAGCAGTGCCGGGAGCAGCTGCTGGAGCAGCAGGGATTTTTCGAGGCGGTGCATGGCAGCGTGGCCACCATCACCTTCACGCCGGAGGGCACTGTGCTGGCGGCCAACGATCTCTTCCTCGACGTAATGGGTTTTGCCGAGTCAGAAGTGGTCGGTCAGCATCACAAGATGTTTTGCGACAAGCAATATGCCCAGAGTACCGAATACCAGCAGTTCTGGGCCGAGCTCAAGCAGGGTCGCACCCGTTCCGGGGTATTTATGCGCCTCAACCGGCGGGGTGAGCCGGTGTGGCTGGAGGCGACCTATTTTCCGGTCAAACTGCGGGGTGTCGTGACCCGGGTGATCAAGATCGCCAGTGACGTGACCGAGCAGCAACTGAAGTTGCAGAGCCAACAGGCGGTGGCATCGGCCCTCGAGCGCTCCCTGGCTGTCATCGAGTTCTCCCCGCAAGGGGAGGTGCTGACTGCCAACAGCAACTTCCTGCACACCATGGGCTATACCCTGGCGCAGCTCAAGGGCAAGCATCACAGCCTCTTCTGTGACGATACGTTCTTGCGCGAGCAGCCCCACTTCTGGGATGAGCTGGGCCGTGGCCAGTTCAAGTCCGGCCTCTTCTGCCGCCTGAACAGCCAGGGTGACAAGGTGTGGCTGGAGGCAACCTACAACCCGATCCTGGACGAGCGGCGCAAGGTGGTGAAAGTGATCAAGTTTGCCAGCGACATCACGGAGCGGATCAACAAGAGCCACGCCGTGCGCGAGGCCACCATGCTGGCCCATGATGCGGCGCACGAGACCCTGAGCTGTGCCGAGCGGGGAGCGAGCCTGCTCTGTGGGGTAGTCGATACCTCCAACCTGATTGCCAGCCAGCTGGCCCACAGCATAGAGCTCATCAACCGGCTCAACGAGCAGTCACGCAGCATAGAGGCCATCGTCGCCACCATCAGCAGCATTGCCGATCAGACCAATCTGCTGGCCCTCAACGCGGCCATCGAGGCGGCCCGTGCCGGGGATCAGGGGCGAGGCTTTGCCGTGGTGGCCGACGAGGTTCGCCAGTTGGCGGCGCGCACCTCCCTCTCGACCGACGAGATTGCCAAGGTAGTGCAGAACAACCGCGATCTGACCAGCCGGGTCACCGCCGAGATGAGCGGGGTGGCCGATAGCGCCGAACTTGGCAAGCAGCAGGTCGGCGAGGTCAACCAGGTGATGAGCGAGATCCGCCGGGAGGCGAACAACGTCTCCCGCACCGTCTCGGATCTCGCCATCTGATCCCGTCTCCGGATTAAGGGCTGACCAAAAAAACATCGGTCAGCCCCTCAATCTGAACGCCTCCTGTATCGCCTCCTGATTGAGAATTGTCCTCCTGTCATGGCTTGATTAGGCTTGCGCCCTCATTAATCCGGAGCAGGAGAAGCACAAGATGGCGTTACAACGCAAAGGGCGGGCAATGGCCCTGTTGGCAGTGGTTGCAACCATGGGGCTGAGTGGCTGCATGGGGCAGATGGGTCTGTCCAGCATGGTGACCAAGGGCAACCTGAGTGTGGTGGATAACCGCTACGGCCGTGCCGGCGTCTTCATCCTGCTCTCCCCTGTCTATGGTCTGGCGGCCACCGCCGATCTGTTCGTATTCAACACCATCGAATTCTGGACCGGCAAGAACCCCATCACCGGCAAGTCGCCGGCCCTGGTGGATCAGAAGCTGGATGCGGTGATCAAGGTGAACCAGCATCTGGACTCCTCCCTCAAGACAGTGCCGCTGGCCATGCTGCCGCAAGGGGTGAGCGAGGTGGAGATAAGCTATCTGGACGAGACCACCGCCCAGATGGAGGTGCACTATCTGGATGGTCGCAGCAGCATGATGCGCGGTGAAAAGCGCGGCGAGCAGCTGGATATCTACTTCGATGGCCGCCTGGTGTCGACCCTGAACCAGGCCGAGCTGGAGAAGATGAGCGCCGCCCAGAAAGCCGCCGTCTGATCCCGGCGCGAGCCGACAAGCGGGCACCTGGCCCGACAAAAAAACGCCCCGCTGTTGCGGGGCGTTTTGCATGGTGACTAGCGGGTCTGCTTGCGGTGGGGCGGGGTGAGGATCAGCCCCAGCAGGCGGCGCAGATGGGTGAGCTGTTCGGTCAGCTGGACATTGAGCCAGAGGTAGCCATTGATGGCCGCCTCGTCGTTGGCGGGCAGGGCTATCTCGCGAGCCACCTGGTGCAACCGGGCGATGGCGGCCTCGGCGCCGCGGCCATCGCCGCTTTTCACCATCAGGGAGAGCTGGTGGAGCACCTCCTCGGTGGCCTGGTGACAGGCCTGCAGCTGGGCCGTGCTCTGCATCAGAAAGTGGCTCTGGCGATCGTTCCAGTAGGTGTTGGCCAGCATCTCCAGGGTGCAGAGCAGGTTGCGCATGCTGGTCTGCACCGCCTCGAACAGCGGGGCACCGAGGCGGGTCTCCTTGGCCGCCGGAGCCAGCAGGGGGCGCAGCCCGACCATGGTGGCCAGCAGCTTGGAGTGACTCTGCTTGAGCCTGGGTCGTTCCAGCACGTTGGGGGAGAGGTGGGTGTGATAGAGGCGACCGGATTGCTGCAGGATCTGGTGCATCTGCAGTCGCCAGTGGCTGTAGGCGCGCTGGGGGTAGATGCTGCAAAACAGCAGCGCCAGCAGGGAGCCGAGCACCACGTCGCCGCTGCGCCACAGGGCGGTCTGGATCTCCCCCGGCTGGGCCCCGATGGTGACCGCCAGGGTGATGCCGATGAGCAGCCCCACATAGGGGCGCTTGCCCAGCGCCAGATAACCGCACAGGAACATGATGGCACCGCACCAGGCCAGGGTCAGCGGCAGGGAGTAGATCTCCAGATAGAGCGCCACCACCCCGCAGCTGGCGCCGAAGATGGTGCCGATAACCCGCTGCAGAGCGCGGGCCAGTACATTGCCCCAAAAGGAGATGGGTCCCATCACCACCACCAGGGTGATGAGGGGCCAGGTGCTTTCGGGTAGTTCCAGCTCGCGGGTCAGCAGGAAGGTGAGCATGAAGGCGAGCGCGATGCGCAGGCCGTGGACGATGCGATAGTGGCCATAGACCAGGATGTCGAGGCGGGAGAGGGGAGTATCAAGACGCACTGTCAGTCTCGTATCAGGTTGATGGCGGGGCCCGGCTCCTCCCTGCTGCGGGCCCCGCGCTTTCTCAGGCCAGTCGGCCCTGGAGCGGGTGGATCCAGACCCGCTCCCCGATGGCGATCCCGGGTTGGGAAGGCACGATTTCGATGAGGCAGTTGGCATCGCTCATGGAACTCAGGATGCCTGAGCCCTGGGGGCCTGTGGTGCGCACCCGAAGCTCTCCATTGCCATCCTGATGGAAGACGCCGCGCAGAAACTCGGTGCGCCCCGGTCGGCTCTTCATCCGCTCGCTCGCCAGGGCCGACAGGCGCAGCGGTTGCCAGCTGCGCCCCTGCAGGCGGGCGATGGCGGGCTCGACAAACTGCAGGAAGCAGATCATGGCGGCTACCGGGTTGCCCGGCAGGCCGAAGAAGGGGGTATCCCCCAGCTTGCCAAAGGCCAGCGGGCGGCCGGGGCGCATCTGGATGCGCCAAAAATCAATGTGGCCCAGCTCTGCCAGCACCCCCTTGATGTAGTCGGCGTTGCCCACCGAGACGCCCCCCGAGCTCAGCACCAGATCGGCACTGGCGGCCGCCTCGGCGAGGCGCTGGCGCAGCACGGCCTGATCATCGGGGATGATGCCAAGATCCATCACCTCGCAGCCGGCGCCGCGAATGAGCGCCATCAGGGTGAAGCGGTTGCTGTCAAAGATGTGGCCGGGGGCGAGCGTTTCGCCCGGGGCCTGCACCTCGTCCCCGGTACTGAACAGGGCGACCTTGAGGGGCGTGCGCACCGGCAGGGCAGCCTGACCCAGGGAGGCCGCGAGCCCGAGCTGGGGGGCGCCGAGGCGGGTACCGGCCGGAATGGCGACGGCCCCTTTGGCCAGATCCTCTCCGGCCTGGCGTACGTTCTGCCCAGCCTTGATGGGGGCCTGAATGGTGACCCAGCCATCGGCCATCACCGTCTCTTCGCGCATCACCACGGTGTCGACCCCGGGAGGCACGGGGGCGCCGGTCATGATCTGCACCGCCTGACCTGCCAACACAGGTTCGTGGCGCTGCTGGCCTGCCAGCACTTCCCCCACCAGTTGCCAGCGGCCGGCGGCGAGATCGTCACTGCGCAGCCCCACCCCGTCCATCGCCGAGTTGGCGTGGGGTGGCACATTGATGGGGCTCACCAGATCGGCAGCCAGCACGGCACCGTGGCACTGCGTCAGCGGCGTGAGGGTGCTGCCACTGCTCGGCGTCAGGGCCGCCAGTATGGTGTCGCGGGCGGCCTCGACCGACAGGAAGCCGTTGCCGGCACCCTGCTCCCGGGTCTGGCAGCCTGCCAGGTAGTCGCAGACGAAGTCGGCGATGGCATCGAGATCATTGATGTCGAGCCTGGGCAGGGTGGTGTCTGTCGGTTGATCGCTTGCCACGGCGATGATGTCCCTGTCGTCGGGGAACAGCAGAGGCTTGCCGATTGCCGCCCGATGCAGCTCTATCTTGGGGAAGTGCTCGTGTTTGAACCCTTCCACCAGCAGCAGATCGAGGCAGGTCTGGTCGAAGCTGGCCAGCAGCTCGCGAAAATCGGCCTCTGCCAGCTCGGTCTCAATGATGCGTGCATGACGGCGGCGGGAGGCGACCATCATCTGGTTGGCCCCTGCCTTGCGCAGGCGGTGGCTGTCCTTGCCCGGCTGATCGATATCGAAGTCGTGGTGGGCGTGCTTGAGCACCCCGAGGCGCAGGCCCCGTGCCACCAGCAGGGGGATCAGCTGTTCCAGCAAGGTGGTCTTGCCGGTCCCGCTCCAGGCGGCGAAGCCGAGCAGGGGGAGGGTCGGGGCTGGGGTCATTGGGCGGCTCCTTGTTGGGATTCGGTGGCCGGGGTCAGCAGGCGCGTCTCGTAGGCGGCCAGTTCGGCCGGGCTGTTGAGGTTGATGAAGGCATCCGGCTGATCGGCAAAGCTCACCACTGCCATCTGGTGGCGAGCGAACCAGATATCTATCTTGCGCTCCCCCTCGGCCAGGGCCTGGCTGAGGGAGGGGAGCAGGGATTTGTGCAGCAGGGCCACCACGGGTTGCAGCCAGTCGCCGTCATGGGCCACCACCAGTTCGGTGGTCGGGGTGAGGGCGGCGCGAAAGCGGCTCATCAGATCAAGGGGCAGGGCGGGACCATCGCAGGGGACGAACAGCACCCAGTCGTGGCGGGCGGCGGCAAGGCCCACCTGCATGCCCGCCAGCGGGCCCAGATAGTCGTCGCTGTCATCACTGATGACGGGGGCCAGCGCCTGGTAGCGGGGCTGGTTGCGGTTGGCGTTGATCAGGATCTCGTCGACCTGGGGGCGCAGCCGGCACAACACGTGGTCGATGAGGGGACGGCCCGCCAGCTGGACCCATCCCTTGTCTTCGCCCCCCATGCGGGTGGCGCGGCCACCGGCCAGGATCACGGCCGAAACGGGGAAGGGGTCAGAGTGGGGTTCGCTTCTTGAAGTCATGTCGCTCGATGATTTTTAAAGGGGTGGTCTCTTGCAGTTGACCGCGAGCGAGAGTCCACTCTCGCTCGCACAGATCGGTCAGGGCGTTGCTCTGGTGGCTGATGACCACCAGGCCGCAGCCATGTTCCCGCAGATCTTGCGCCAATGCGGCCATCAGGGCAACCGAATGTGTGTCCAGGTTGGCGGTGGGTTCATCCATCAGCAAAAAGGCGGGCTGCAGCGCCCAGGCTCGGGCCATGGCCAGACGCTGGCGCTCGCCGCCGGAGAGGATGCTGATGTGCTCACGGGCCAGCCCTTCCAGCTCGACCCGGCGCAGCGCCTCGAACACCCGGATCTCGCTCTCCGCCTGCTTGCCAAGCGCCCATGCGATGTTGTCGTGCACGCTGCGATCGAACATGTAGGGGGTCTGGTGCAGATAGGTGACCCGGCCGGGGCCCACGTCCCGCTTGAGCAGCTGGTTGAGCCGGCGCTGCCAGCGGCCGGGCAGGTTGGTGTGGCCCCGGGTGGGGCGCAGCAGGCCGGCCAGGATCTTGAGCAAGGTGGTCTTGCCCACGCCGTTGGCGCCGTGCAGCCAGATGGTGTCCCCGCGGGCGATGGAAAGCCGCTCGATCTCGAACAGCTGGCGTTCGCCAAAGCACATGGAAAGGTGATGGGCGGTCAGGGCCATGGGCGGGCTCCGTCAGCGGTCAGCAACAAGGGGAACCTCTTTCTCAATTCTTCAGATAGCTGTGGCCGCGGCAGGCGGTCAGCAGCAGGTTGAGCAACAGCGCCAGACTGAGCAGCACTATGCCGAGCGCCACCCCCTGGGTAAAGGCGCCCTTCTGGGTCTCCAGCGCGATGGCGGTGGGGATGTTGCGGGTAAAGTGGAGAATATTGCCCCCCACCATCATGGAGCAGCCCACCTCGGTGACGATGCGGCTGAAGGCGCCGATCACCGCCGCCAGCAGGCCAAAGCGGCACTCGTGCATCAGGCCGAGCAGCGCCTTGGGCCAGGAAACCCCCAGGGTGAGGGCTGTTTCCCAGGCGCGGCGATCGCTCTGGATAAAGGCGGCGTGGGCCATGGTGGCGATGACGGGGAAGGCGATCAGCATCTGTCCCACCACCATCGCCTGCTGGGTGAACAGCATCTTCCAGTCGCCGAAGGGGCCGGCCCGCGACAGCAGCATGTAGAGCAGGAGGCCTATCACCACGGTCGGTACCGATTGCAGGGTATTGATGCAGGAGAGCCAGAGCCAGCGGCCGGGCAGCGGCAGGTAGGCCAGCGCGAAGCCCAGCAGCAGGGCCGGCAGCAGCACCAGCAGCAGGGCTAGCCCGGAGACGGAAAACGAGACCCCCACCACCTGCCACAGTTCGCTATCACCGCTGAACAGCAGGGCGAGGGCCGCCAGAGTCGTGTCGAGGAGTGTCGGCATCAGCGCGCTCCCTGACAGGGGGGCTGTGCCCCCCTCATATCACACAGGGAGGTCATCACTTCCCGTTGGCATCGGCCACGAACAGGGCCTGACCGGCCACCTTGAAGTCACCGATCAGCTTCTGGCCGTGGTCGGAGACCAGCCAGTTTTGCAGGGCGCGGGCGCCGTCGGTGTTGAGGTCGGGATAACGGGTCGGGTTGACCAGGATCACCTGATAGGGGTTGAACAGACGCTTGTCCCCTTCCAGCAGCACGGCGAGATCCAGCTTGCTCTGGTAGGCGAGCCAGGTACCGCGGTCGGTCAGGGTGTAGGCGCCAAGCTCGGAGGCCATGGTGAGGGTCGGGCCCATGCCCTGGCCGATGGATTTGTAACCGGCAAACTCGGGTTTGACGTCAGCGGCCTGCCACAGGGTCTTCTCCTTGATGTGGGTGCCGGACTCGTCACCGCGGGAGATGAAGGTCTGGCCCTTCTCCTTGATGGCCTGCAGTCCCTTGGCGGCATCCTTGATCTGACCCAGACCCGCCGGATCCTTGACCGGACCCACGATAACGAAGTCGTTGTACATCAAAGGGGTTGGATTGATGCCAAAACCGGCATCGACGAAGGCCTTCTCGGCGGAAGGGGCGTGGGTCATAACCAGATCGGCGTCGCCGTTTTCCCCCATCTTCAGGCTCTGGCCGGTACCGGCAGCCATCACCTGCACCGGGTAGCCGGTCTCGGCGGTGAATTTGGGCAGCAACCAGCCCAGCAGGCCGGACTGCTCGGTGCTGGTGGTAGTGGCGAGGCGAACCGGCGGTTTCGGGCTCTCGGCCTGGGCGGCCGTGGTCAGCAGCAGGGCGGCGCAGAGGGAGAGTGCGGCGCGTTTCAAATTGGCATTCAGGGTCATGGTGATGCAACTCGTTCGGGTGAATGGGAGGCCTCTGACTAGCAAACAGGGTGCCAAACATGTTCCACGCCCCCCTTTTTTCATCTTTTGCTGAGTGAAAACAGCAGTTTATTGTATCTTTTCAGATTATCTGACGGGCGTTATTTACTAATTGGTATTGGTGCTTCGTTCCGGGTAGGACAAAATGTCTCACTCGCGTTCCGACTATCGGGACATTCTCCGACCTTGAGTGCATTTGAGGAATTTTTTTCATGACAGCCCCGCTCAACCGCTGGTCCGCCCTCTCCCTGCTCATCGTGGACGATGAACCCGGCATGCGCAGCTTTCTGGCCAAGGCACTGGCCAAGCGCTTCGCCCAAATCGAGACGGCCGCCAGTGTGGAAGAGGCCGAAGCCCTGCGCAGCCGCCTCCATTTCGATCTCATCATCGCCGATATCCGATTGCCGGGCCGCTCCGGCATCGAGTGGCACGAGGCGGTCGATCCCGGTACCCGCCGCAGCGACATCATCTTCATGACCGGCTTTGGCGACATGGAGACCGCCCTCAAGGCGCTGCGTCTCGGTGCCAGCGATTTCATCCTCAAGCCGTTCAATCTGGAACAGATGATCCAGGCGGTGGACCGGGTGATCGAGCGCCGCCAGATGGAGCGGGAAAATCTGCTGCTGCGCCGGGAGGTGAGCAAGCTCTTTCCCCCCACCCTGATCGGCGACAGCGCCAAGACCTGCGAGCTCAAGACGCTCATTGCCAGAGTGGCCCCCTCCAACGCCGCCGTGCTGGTGGAGGGGGAGTCCGGCACCGGCAAGGAGCTGGTGGCCCGGGCCCTGCACCAGCTATCCGGCCGCATGGGGGCCTTCGTGCCTCTCAACTGTGCCGCCATCGCCCCCGAGTTGCTCGAAAGCGAGCTGTTTGGCCATGTGCAGGGGGCCTTCACCGGTGCCCGCAAGGGGCGCGACGGCCTGTTTAGGGTTGCCCATCAGGGCACTCTCTTTCTCGATGAAATCGGCGAGATGCCGCTCGCCATGCAGGCCTCCCTGCTGCGAGCGCTGGAGCAGAAGGCCATTCGTCCGGTCGGCGCCGAGCGGGAGCTCGCGGTGGATGTGCGCATCGTGGCCGCCACCAACCGCAACCTGAAGACAGAGGTGGATGCCGGGCGTTTTCGCGAGGATCTCTTCTACCGCCTCAACGTGGTAGCCCTGCAGGTGGCGCCCCTGCGCGAGCGGATCGACGACATCCCGGCCTTGGTGCACCACTTCACCCGCCAGCTAACCGCCGAGATGGGGATGGGGTCGCTGAACTGGACCCACGAGGATGTGGTGGCGATGCAGGCCTACCCCTGGCCCGGCAACGTGCGCGAGCTGCGCAACCTCATCGAGCGCTGCCTGTTGCTGGGCAAGCCCCCCGCCGAGTATTGGCGCAGCAGCCAGCCTGACAGTAGTGCCGGCAAGGGGGAAGAGGGGTATCCGCTGGAGTGGCCGCTGGCTGAGGTGGAAAAAGCCCACATCCTGCAGGTGGTGGCAAGCTTTGATGGCAACAAGTCGGCCGCCTCCCGGGTACTGGGGGTAGCGCGCAAGACCCTGGAGCGCAAGTTCAAGGAGTGGGCCATCGAATGATCCCCAAGAGCCGCTGGTGGCTGCCATGAGGTGGACCCAACTCCCGCGCTGGCTGCGCACCAAGGTGCGCTGGCGCCTGCTGCTGCTTACCTCGGTGCCCATCATGCTCACCCTGGTGGGCCTGATGGGGCTCACCCTCTACTGGACCCTCACCTACAGCTGGCAGAACCTGCTCACCAATGTGCGCGGCGATCTCGGGGTGGCCCATCACGCGGTGCGCGTGCAGCAGCAGCGTCAGGCCGAGCACCTGGAGCACCTGCGTGATGCCTGGACCTTCCAGACCAAGCTGCGCCAGAACCCGGCAGAGCTGCAATCCTGGGTGATGCCGCTGGCGGCCAACTACGACCTCGATTTTCTGCACCTGCGCACGGGGGCCGAGCTGGATCAGCTGGCCCCGAAACAGCGGGCCACCCTGAGCACGGGGCGCAGCATCAGCCACTTCGTGGTCTGGTCGCGGGAGCAGTTGCTGGCCCACTCGCCGGCATTGGCCAGCCGCGCCGTGCTGGACAGGGAGTACAGCGCCGCTAACGGCCAGGAGACCCGGGGGCTGGTCAGCCTGACCCTGACGCCCGTGATGGCGCGGGACGGCTCACTCTGGGCCGTGCTGGAGGGGGGCGAGCTTATCAACGGCAGCACCCGGCTGGTGGACGAGCTCAAGAGCCAGGTGTTTGCCAAAAATACCCTGCCGGAGGGGAGCATAGGCACGGTCACCCTGTTTTTGGGGGATCTGCGGGTCAGCACCAATGTGCCCGCCAGCAGCAGTCGCCAGATAGGGCGGGCGCTCGGCACCCGGGTCTCGGCCCCGGTGCGCGAACAGGTATTGGAGCGGGGGGAGGTGTGGATCGATCGCGCCTTCGTGCACGACGCCTGGTATGTCTCTGGCTATGAGCCGCTGCTGGGGGCCAATGGCGAGCGGATCGGCATGCTCTATGTCGGCTTTCTGGAGTGGCCCTTTATCCGCACCTACCTCACCAACCTGCTGGAGCTCGGTTCCGGCGTGGTGTTGCTGCTGCTGATCTCGGGTCTTCTGGTCTATCGCGGCGCACGGGATCTCTTCACCCCCATCGAGCGGATGCACCGGGTGGTACGTCAGGTGCAATATGGCAAGTCGGCCCGGGTGGGGCCGCTGGCACTCGATCCCGATCACGAGCTGGCCCAGCTGGGACGCCAGTTTGACGCCATGCTGGACCGCCAGGAGGCCCATCAGCAGCAGATGGCCCGCAGTGCCGACGAGCTGGAGCAGAAGGTGGCCGAGCGTACCCGAAGTCTCGAGCAAAAGACCGCCGAGCTGGAGGAGCACATCCATATGCTGACCCAGGCACGCCAGCAGCTGCTTATCAGCGAGAAGCTGGCGGCCCTCGGCGAGCTGTGCGCCGGGGTGGCCCACGAGATCAACAACCCGCTCGCAGTGATCCTCGGCAACGTGGAGCTGATGAAGCTGGAGCTGGGGGAGGCGGCCGAGCCCGTCAGCGAGGAGTTGGCCCTGGTGCTGACCCAGATCGAGCGCATTCGCGCCATCACCCGCAGCCTGTTGCAATACTCTCGCCCCGGCGATTACGAGACGGCGCCGGTGTGGCAGCACCTCAATCCCATCATCGAGGAGAGCCTGACCCTGGTGCGCTCCGCCCTGCGCCAGCAACAGGTGGAGCTGGTGGCAGATCTGCAGGCCCAGCAACCCATAGAGGCGGATCGCCAGCAGTTGCTGCAGGTGCTGATAAACCTCTTGGTCAACGCCAGCCACGCCCTGGGCGAGCGGGGCCAGATCCGGGTCGAGAGCCGTGACTGGCACAGTGAAACGGGCCAGTTGCTGGGGGCCGAGGTGCGGGTCATCGACAACGGCAGCGGCATCGAGGCCGCCATCATGGACAAGATCTTCGATCCCTTCTTCACCACCCGCGCCACCGGCACGGGTCTCGGGCTTGCCCTAAGCCACCGCATCATCAGCCGTTGGGGCGGGGAGCTGTTGGTGGACTCCACCCCGGGGGAGGGGAGCTGCTTTACCATCCGACTGCATAGCCATGCCCTGCTGCCCGCCGGCCGCGAACCGGCCCAGCTGGAGGGGTGGCGCATCGCGCTGGGAGCGGAAGGGCGTGAGCCCGATATCGCAGGGGACGAGCCAGCCGCAGGGCAGGCAGGTTCACCAGAAGGCGGGCCAAGGGAAGGGCCAAAGGAAGGGTAAGCACCTTCACCCCTCAAACAGACGGGCCTGCCAGATTGGCAGGCCCGTTTTCGTGGTAGGGGCAAGGGATGACGAAAGCGGATGGCCCTATTGCGGGCTCCACACCAGCTTGCCGGTCTGGGTCAGATCGTAGCCGCCAAGGCGGGAGGCCAGCTCGCGTCCCTCGGGGGATTGCAGCCAGCCGATGAGTTGCTGCAACAGGTTGCGAAAGAAGACCCCCTGCGGCATCACCAGATCGAAACACTCCTGGGAGAGCGGCATAAACTCCAGGCCAAACTCGGTCGCCGTGCTCTGGGCCCCCGGCCCCACGTCGGCATCGCCGCGACTGATGGCGGCGGCCAGCTCCCGCTCGCTGTTGACCTGCACCGTGCTCTCAATTCGGGTCAGGGACTCCCCCTGGGTTTGCAGCCACTCAAACAGGGCCCGCTGGCTGCCGGCCCCCTCCTGGCGCAGCGCCCAGCGCCACTCAAGGGTTTCTCGGGCCTCCCTCGGCCTGGCCCCGCGTCGCAGCACCAGCCCCTGGGCGCGGCGAAATCCATGAACGATCACCCATTGGCGATGGCCCTGATACTGCTGCACCAGCGCCGGGTGGCGCAGGTGGGCCTCTTCGGCCTGACCCCAGTGGATGGCGCACAGGTCCACATGGCCGCGGGCCAGCATCGCCAGTCCCTGGCGAGTGCCGCAGGGGGTGTACCCCACCAGCGCCTGGGTGCCAAGCTGCTGGGCCAACCGGCTGCTGGCGTAGTGGAGCAGCACGTCGTCCGAGCCTGCCAGCAGCAGCCGGTCGTTCATCACCCCCTCGTGGCAGCTGCCGAGCAGCCAGCGATCCAGCAGGGATCGCGGAAACAGCCACTTGCCGGTGGCCTTGGTGGCGGGGATGCGCGCCTCGTTGGCCAGCTGATAGACCTTCTTCTCGTTGAGATCGAGGTATTCGGCCACCTGCTTGACGTTCATAAACTCATTCATGGTTCAGTCCATCAGCCTGTTGCATGGCGGGTAGAAAACGGATTTTGCTCATGATCAGCCGGGCTCAATCCCGCTGGCCACGGCCGGACGGCCCCTGGGGCAGCACCGGCGGTTTGTCATCCAGCACCAGATGCTGCTGGCCGGTAAAGACCTGGAAGTGGCGCCCCTTGGCGCGGGCAATCATGGTGATGCCGAGCTGGCGGGCGAGATCCAGCCCCATCTGGGTGACGCCGGAGCGTGACAGCAGCACGGGAATGCCCATCTGCGCCACCTTGATCACCATCTCGGAGGTGAGCCGCCCCGTGGTGTAGAAGATCTTGTCGGCGCCGGTGTCGCCTGCCATCCAGAGCTCGCCGGCCAGGGTATCCACTGCATTGTGGCGGCCCACGTCCTCGACAAAGGAGAGGATCTCGGCTCCGCGGCAGAGGGCGCAGCCGTGCACGGCACCGGCCATCTTGTAGGTTTCGTTATGGGCGGATAGCGCCTTGAGCAGGGCATAGAGGGTGCTCTGTTTGAGCTTGGGCGCGGGCAGCACCACCCCTTCTAGCTTCTTCATCACGCTGCCATACATGGTGCCCTGGCCGCAGCCCGAGGTGACCGTCTTCTTCTCGAGAGACTTGTCCAGATCCTCGGCCTGCTGGCTGCTGACCACGGCGGCGGCCTCGCTATCCCAGTCGACGATGACCGATTCGATGGCCGAAATATCCTCGATAAAGCCCTGGTTCTTGAGGTAGCCCAGCACCAGCGCCTCGGGGCGGGCCCCCAGCGTCATCAGGGTCACTATCTCCTTCCAGTTGAGGTAGACGGTGAGTGGGCGCTCACAGGCGATCTGCTGGGTCTGCAACTCCCCCTGCTCATTCATCACCTCGACGGCCATGGTGAGCTGGGCGGCAGCATTGCTTTTGATAAAGGTCGGTGTCATGGGGCCCTCGTGACCGGTTGACAGGATCAGGATGGAGGGACACAGCAAGTTTTGTTCCAAGTTAATGCAGGTGAATTGGGATGATATAAACATGTGCATATTTCGGAGATGAGAGTTTATGTGTGCAAATCGTCATTTCTCTGAAAAAGTAAGTAGACATTCTTTTCATATAAAATCGATAGGGTTAGACTCGACTTAAAAAATTAATTTTAAATTCTAATAGCGTTATGATCTTCAATTAAAACTGTTAGGCATAAAATATGAGCTTTGATCTTGTTTTAATAAAACCGTGTAATAATTCAATAGCAAATCTTTCAGAGGTTGAAGACGTCATGCCCCTTGGAAGTAAAGAGTTGATTTCTACAAAAGTAACTCAATACTTCCCCAATGCAATAGAGGGTGTTTGGATATCTGATGAATTCTCTGTAGAGGCTTTTGTTAGTGGTGAGCCTGTAACATCAGTTCATATCACTATACACTTTGGTAATGGATGGTCAAAAAACAGTGAGGCTAAACTATTAAGTATGATTGCAGCAATCTGTCGAAGTATAGATGCTTCAACCTTTTCATTATCTGATAATACAAAGTTAGCTCCATAATGTAGAATTTGGATATTGAATCAACCTGTAGCAGTGGGAAGGATTGGTATGGAAGTTTTTAACGAAATACTTGATGATTACAGCGAATATTGTCACCAGAGACTCCAAGCAGAGTTTGGATTGTATTCGCCAGAGACGTACGATCCTATCTATTTGTATCAGCGTTACAAATGTAGAATTATTGAAAAAAGAGCTCGCTTAGTATTTGAATCAAAGGAACTGTCTATCCCTAAGGAGCACAAAATTGCATACGAAGGTATTATTGAATCGATAAAAGTTGGTGAGTGTCTCAAGAAATATCAAAGTAGAAAGCTAAAAAATCTGCACTACGATGATGACATGTTATCTCATTGGGGAATTCAGCACTTTCATCTGAGCCTAGGTGTGGAGAGAGATGGTTTTGTAACCAGAACTGGAGAACTTCTATTTATTCATTTCTCTGCTCATGAAGCTCATATATTAGGTGTTTTTGACCATAGTTCATGGTGTGACTTGAGCCTTATACAGATTATGCATGATAATTGGCCTAATCAATTAGCTATTTTTAAAATAAATAGTAATGTCACACCTCTAACAATATCAGACTACAAAACTTTACGTAAAAAGCACTACAATGTAAACGTGACTGTTAGTGATGGTACTGAATACCTTTGTCCTGGTATGGGGGTGACAGCTAATGGAGCTCCACTTCATGCTGTGTTTAATTCAGATAAAGTTATATTTATGTTCAATCAATATTTTGAATTTATAAAAGCAAATATAGAGCATATTTTGGAGTCCGACCCAAGTAAAAGGAATAGTGAAACTGTAACTATTGGTATGGAGTTTTTGCATGATAAAAATATCATCGCATACAAGGTCAAAGAAACAGGGTTTATATTTACACTATGTGAACAATAAGTTACTGTTAGTTTGGTTTCAATATGTTATCTCGTCTATTTTATTTGATCGTATTTTGTATGTTGGGCGAAATCGTAGGTTGGTGCTGAACGAAGTGAAGCCCAACGTTTACCGCGGAATATTTCAAAAGCAATCATCGGATAATTCGGTCTTATTTGATTATTGCCATTCCCTCGAACAAGCACTGGCGGATTGGTTTTACGCCGCATGTTGGGCTTCGCTGCGCTTAGCACCAACCTACGCCCGCGCCAACCTACGTCCTGCACGACGTCTGACCAGCATCAAAGCCCCAATCAACCACCAGACCTGCCTTGGCCCCACTCTTGCTATGTTTTCTCCCATTAAGGCCGTGGCCGCCCTGAACTGACCGCTGTGATTGCCCCAAGCAAGGGCGAAACAAGGGGGGAGGGCGGCCCGGCAGAGACCTTCTGATGGGAGTCGTTACCGTGCAAGACACTATAAATACCCTGTCCCACCAGCGCTGGCTGCGGGTCGAACTGCAGGCCATCGACAGCCAGGTTGGCCGTTGGCAGAGCCGCCGTTTCGAGATTGCGGCGCTCCACCCCGCCGAGCCCGAGGCCGCCGGTGCCTTGTCCCTCACCCTGTTTCGCGACGAGCGGGGGGATTATCGCTTCAACCTGAGCTCGGGCGCGCCGCGCCTCTTTGTCACTGGAACCCGCGTCGATAATGACTTTGTCGCCGATGGCCTCACTTTGAGTCAGACCGTGGCCGCCGCCTATATGGACGGCGAGCGCCAGGTGCTCTCCTGCCCGCTGCCGGAGGCGCTGCAGGCCTGGACCGAGGCCTTTATCGGCCGCCACGGCGAGCTGCTGGAGGCCCGTCGCAAGGGCAAGAAGGGCAAGGGACGGGCCCAGGATCAGCTGGGGGTCGATGGCGCGCCTCAGGGCAACTGCGGCGCCGTCAAGGCCACCGGCCCCGATGGCCGCGAGCATGGCAGCGACGTCGGAAGCCGCTCCCATGAGTGAGTTTTTCAAGCGCTGGTCGGCCCGCAAACGGGAGGCGCAGCAGGCTGCAAACGAACAGCCGCAGCCGCTCGATATGGAAGGTGTATCCGCACCCCAATCCGACCTTGTCGAGCCGAGCGCATTAGAAAATACGCTGCCTTCAGCTGAAGTAAGCACTGACAAGGGGAGTGCCCCTTGCGCCGGTTCCAATCCCGCCGCCGAGCCTTCTACCGCCGTATCGGACAAGCCCGCCTTGCCGGACAGGGAGGCGCTGCGCGCCATGTTTCGCAGCCATCAGCCCGATGGCCTCGATGACTACACCCAGGATTTCAGCCAGCCCGAGCTGTTGCCTGCCGCCCTGACCGCGGGGCTGCGCAACTGGCTGGTGGCCCCTACCTCTGAGCAAGAGGCCGACCAGACTGCACCATCGCCAATCACGCCAGGTGAAGAGGCGGATGACGCAACTTCACCCGCAGCGGCGTTGCCACAAGACCATGACAAGGGTCGGGACATTTTGGCTAACGAGGTAGGACAAAATGTCCCAGCCAATAAGGCGGGAATGGAACCTCTGGGATCCTGACTCCCTGTCAGTCACTTTTTTTCCGGGGGAGTTGGCTCGTCTCTTGCTCTCCCATGAGACCAACAAGCACACCATCCCATGAGGTGGTGCGCACAGGAGTGCATGTGAGCATCGAACAATACAACTCAAGCCTGAGCCCCGCCAGCGCTGCGGGGAGCAATGAGCGAGCGCGCGCCTATGCCTTGCGCCACACGGTTAAGACCGACAACCTGATCCCGGCCACTGTCTCCTACCAGAGTCAGGGCCGCTTGCTGCTGGTAGGGCCGGAGGATCGTATCCGCCGCGCCGCCAGCCTCTTGCCGCAAGGGGCGATGCCGACCTTGCTGGTGAGCGAACAGGTCCATGACGCCGGGGCGGCGGATCTGGAGGCCATCTTCGCCGCCACAGCCTCCCTCGAGGCGCTGACCCTGCGCGAGCCAGCGCTCAAGGGGTATCTGGGCCAGTTTCAGTTGACCGGTCTTAACGGTCAGGGGGAGCGTATCTCTTTGGCCGAGCTCTGCTTTCCGGCCCAGGCCGCCGGTGGCCACGCCAGCTTTGATCTGGTGGCCGATCTGGGGGCGACACCGCTGTTTGCCCTGGAGCGCCCGCCCGTGGGTTATCAGCATCTGGCGGATGATGCGGGTCTGGCGGAGCAGCTTGGCGAGCTGTGCGCCCTTACCGGGGTGTTCGACAAGCCGCGCTATTTTCGCCTCGATCCGGAGGCATGCGCCTTCACCGCCCGTGGCGTGCCCGGTTGCAGCCGTTGTCTCGATGTCTGCCCAACCGATGCCCTCAAGCCCGTCAATGGTCGCATCCAGATCGATCCGCATCTTTGTCAGGGCTTTGGCAGCTGCGCCTCCGCCTGCCCGACCGGGGCGATCGCCTATCACCAGCCCGATGCCAATACCAGCGGCGACTATCTGTTTCGCCTGCTCAAGCACTATCGGGAGGCGGGCGGCGAGCATCCCGTGCTCTTGATCGCAGGGGAGAGCGAGCGCAGCGACGTCGAGGCGAGCCTTGCCGCCCTGCCCAGCCACTGGCTGCCGGTCTGGGTGGAAGAGGTAGCGAGCCTCGGGCTCGAGAGCTGGCTGGCGGCCCTGGCCTATGGCGCCAGCGCGGTGCGCATTGCGCTCGGTGACGATACCCCGGCCAGCGTGCGCGCCCTGGTGGAGCGGGAACTGGCCAGTGCCGCCGTGCTGCTGGCCGGCGCCGGATTGAGCGAGGATCGCATCGCCATCCACTCCCTGCAGGCGGTGGTGCAGGCGAGCGACCAGGGGACGACCAATGTGGCCGGCTCCTTGCTGGACAAGCCGCTCAAGGGGGAGAAGCGGGAGACCCTGTTTGCCGCCTTCGACGCCCTCTGGCAGGCCCACGAAGGGGGTCGCGAGCCCTTGGCGGTGCCCCACGGCGCCCCTTATGGCGCAGTGGCACTGCAAGAGGCGGATTGCACCCTCTGCATGGGCTGCGTGGCGGTCTGTCCGACTCGCGCCCTGCATGCGGTGGGTCACGAGCCCGGCCTCAACTTTATCGAGCATGACTGCATCCAGTGCGGCATGTGCGAGAAGGCGTGCCCCGAGCAAGCCATCGCGCTTGTGCCGCGCCTGCAGCCTGTGCCCGAGGCGCGCCGCGCCGTGCAACACCTCAAGGCGGAAGAGCCGGCCTGCTGCATTCGCTGCGGCAAGGCGTTTGCTCCTGCCTCCCTCATTCGCCGCATCCAGCAAAAACTGGCCGGTCACTCCCACTTCCAGAACGAGGCCGCCAAGCGGCTGCTGATGTGCGAGGACTGTCGGGTCAAGGATGTGTTTGAAGCCATGGCGGCGGATCCCGCCGCCCAGCTCAAACTGTGAGGGCCAATATGTATCAGCAACAAGATGATAACCAGAGCACCCTGCCCATGACAGATGCCATGACCCCTCTCGAGAGCAACAGCGCCGAGCTCTATGCCCTGCTGGCAAGCCTGTGGCGCGCCGCCCCCAAGGGCGAACAGTTGCAGTGGCTGCGTGACCTTGAGCCTGTTCCCGGTCCCTTTGCTCGGGGCCTCGGGCTGGTGCAGCTCGCCGCCAGCAGCCACGACGAGGGCTCCCTGGCCGAGGAGTATCAGGATCTATTTATCGGTATCGGCCGGGGGGAAATCGTCCCCTTCGCCTCCTGGTATCTCACCGGCTCCCTGATGGAGCTGCCGCTCGCGGTGCTGCGCGCCGATCTGCAATCCCTGGGGTTCGAGCGCCAGAGCGGGGTGTGCGAGCCCGAAGATCACCTGGCGGCCCTGTGCGAGGTGATGGCGGTGCTGGTCAGCGAACAGCACCCGGAGCGCAACCGCTTCTATGAGCGCCACCTCGCTCCTTGGGTGATTAAGTGCTGCCACGATCAGCAAAAGGCCAAGGGAGGCTGTTTCTACCGTGCGGTGGGGTTACTTGCCGAAGATTTCTTCAAGCTGGAAAACGAATTGCGCCTGCCGTTTGGCGCCCGGGTGGTTACTCGCCCATAACCATATGACAGATACCGTTCGTAGCAATGTCGGCCCCCGGGCCGGCCATAACAAAAACAAGAGTCGGAGAGAACAAGATGAGCGATGACAAGCTGCAAGATCCGTCACGACGCAACCTGATCAAGGGTGTCGGCGTGGTCGCCACCATAGGGGTATTGGCCGGTGCCACCGGCCGGGTGGTGGGTAAAGAGGTGCTCACCCACGACACCGAGCCGGACAAGGGCTATCGGGAGACCCCCCATGTTCACGACTTTTATCGCACCCTGCGCGGCACCGACTGAGCCGGCTCAGTGAAGGAGATCTTATGAAACTGACGAAACGTGCCGAGCCGGCAACTTCCGCCGACCAATCCAGTGCCGCCACCTCCCGTGGTCAGGGGCTGACCCGCCGCGCCTTTATGGTCAACTCCGGTCTGGTGGCCGGTGGTGCCGTGGCCGCCGGCTGGCTGGCACCGGCCATGATGCAGCGAGCCGAGGCCAAAACCGTGGCCGCCGACGTGCCGGTCGAGGTGAAACGCACCATCTGCTCCCACTGTTCGGTGGGCTGCGGCGTTTATGCCGAGGTGCAAAACGGGGTCTGGACCGGTCAGGAGCCGGCTTTCGATCACCCCTTCAACCTCGGTGGCCACTGCGCCAAGGGGGCGGCCCTGCGCGAGCATGGCCACGGTGAGCGTCGCCTCAAGTACCCGATGAAGCTGGTGGGGGGCAAGTGGCAGCGCATCAGCTGGGATCAGGCCATCGAAGAGGTGGGCAACGAGGTGTTGCGTCTTCGCAAGGAGTCCGGCCCCGACAGCATCTTCTGGCTCGGCTCCGCCAAGCACTCCAACGAGCAGGCCTACCTGTTTCGCAAGATGGCCTCCCTGTGGGGCACCAACAACGTGGATCACCAGGCGCGCATCTGCCACTCCACCACGGTCGCCGGTGTGGCCAACACCTGGGGCTATGGCGCCATGACCAACAGCCTGAACGACATGCACAACAGCAAGTCGATCATGTTTATCGGTTCCAACCCGGCGGAGGCCCACCCGGTCGCCATGCAGCACATCCTGCTGGCCAAGGAGCGCAACGGCTGCAAGATCCTGGTGGTGGATCCGCGCCGCACCCGCACCGCCGCCAAGGCGGACATGTACCTCTCCCTGCGCCCGGGCACCGACGTGGCCTTCATCTGGGGCATGTTGTGGCACATCTTCAAGAACGGTTGGGAAGACAAGGAGTTCATCCGCACCCGTGTCTTTGGCATGGACGAGGTGCAAAAAGAGGTGGCGCGCTGGACCCCGGCGGAAGTGGAGCGGGTGACTGGCCTCAGTGAAAAAGAGGTCTACGGCGCCGCCAAGCTGCTCTCCGACAACCGTCCGGGCTGCGTGGTCTGGTGTATGGGCGGTACCCAGCACACCACCGGCAACAACAATACCCGTGCCTACTGCATCCTCGAGCTGGCTCTTGGCAACGTGGGCAAGAGCGGTGCCGGTACCAACATTTTCCGCGGCCACGACAACGTGCAGGGTGCCACCGACTTTGGCGTTACCTCCGACTCTCTGCCCGGCTACTACGGCCTGGAAGAGGGAGCCTGGAAGCACTGGGCCCGGGTGTGGGATGTGGACTTCGAGTGGCTCAAATCCCGTTTTGACAACAAGGCCTACAACGGCAAGCTGCCGATGAACAACAACGGCATTCCGGTCTCCCGCTGGGTGGATGGGGTGCTGGAGAACGCCGACCTTATCGAGCAGGGCACCAACATTCGCGCCATGTTCTACTGGGGCCATGCGGTCAACTCCCAGACCCGTGGTCCCGAGATGAAGAAGGCGATGCAAAAGCTCGACATGATGGTGATCGTCGACCCGTACCCGACCGTGGCGGCGGTGATGAACGATCGCACCGACGGCGTCTACCTGCTGCCGGCCACCACCCAGTTCGAGACCTATGGTTCCGTCACCGCCACCAACCGCTCCATGCAGTGGCGCGACAAGGTGATCGAGCCCCTGTTCGAGTCCAAGGTCGACCACGAGATCATGTATCTGTTGAGCAAGAAGCTGGGCTTTGCCGATGAGCTGTTCAAGCACATCAAGGTGGAGAACAACCAGCCGCTCTTGGAAGACATCACCCGCGAGTACAACCGTGGCATGTGGACCGTCGGTTACACCGGCCAGAGCCCGGAGCGCCTCAAGGAGCACCAGCAGAACTGGCACACCTTCCACAAGACCAGCCTCAAGGCCGAAGGTGGCCCGGTCAGCGGCGAGATCTACGGTCTGCCCTGGCCCTGTTGGGGTACCCCGGAGATGAAGCACCCGGGCAGCCACATCCTCTATGACACCAGCATTCCGGTGTCAGAGGGGGGCGGCGGTTTCCGTGCCCGTTTCGGTCTCGAATATCAGGGCGTCTCCTTGCTGGCAGAAGACTCCTGGCCCAAGGGTAGCGAGGTGGAGGACGGTTACCCCGAGATCACCGCCGATCTGATGAAGCAACTGGGCTGGTGGGACGAGCTGACCGATGCCGAGAAGAAGGAAGCCGAGGGCAAGAACTGGAAGACCGACCTGTCTGGCGGTATCCAGCGCGTCGCCATCAAGCACGGCTTCGTGCCCTACGGCAACGCCAAGGCGCGCTGCGTGGTGTGGACCTTCCCGGATCAGGTGCCCAAGCACCGCGAGCCGCTCTACACCCCGCGCCGGGATCTGTTGGCCGACTACGCCACCTGGCCCGATGCCAAGAGCCTGTGGCGTCTGCCGACCCAGTACGCCTCGGTGCAGGAAAAAGATGTCAGCAAGGAGTTCCCCATCATCCTCACCTCCGGCCGTCTGGTCGAATACGAGGGGGGCGGTGACGAGACCCGTTCCAATCCCTGGCTGGCGGAGCTGCAGCAGGAGATGTTCGTCGAGATGAACCCGGCGGATGCCAACGATGTCGGCGTACGCGACGGTCAGGATGTCTGGGTCGAGGGGCCGGAAGGTGGCCGCGTCAAGGTGAAAGCCCTGATCACGCCGCGGGTGAAGCCGGGCCTTGCCTTTATGCCGTTCCACTTCGGCGGCCACTTCGAGGGCAAGGATCTGAGATCCAAATATCCGGAAGGGTCAGACCCTTACGTACTGGGCGAGTCGGTCAACATAGTCACCACCTATGGTTATGACCCGGTTACCCAGATGCAGGAGACCAAGGTCACCCTGTGCCGTTTTCGTAAAGTAGGAGCCTGATCCCATGGCCAGAATGAAATTCATGTGTGACACCAAGCGCTGCATCGAGTGCAACGGCTGTGTGACGGCGTGCAAGAACGAGAACGATGATGCCCTCGAGTGGGGCATCCAGCGTCGCCGGGTAGTGACCCTCAACGATGGCCTGCCGGGGGAAACCTCCATCTCGGTGGCCTGCATGCACTGCACCGATGCCCCCTGCATGGCGGTCTGCCCGGCAGACTGCTTCTACCACACAGACGACGGCATAGTGCTGCACAACAAGGATCTCTGCATCGGTTGTGGTTACTGCCTGTTCGCCTGTCCGTTCGGGGCGCCCCAGTTCCCGAAGACCGCCGCCTTTGGCGATCGGGGCAAGATGGACAAGTGCACCTTCTGCGCCGGTGGCCCGGAGGAGGATCACAGCGAGGCGGAGCGCCAGAAGTACGGTGCCAACCGCATCGCCGAGGGCAAGCTGCCCATGTGTGCCGAGCTCTGCTCCACCAAGGCGCTGCTGGCCGGTGATGCCCAGGTCATCTCCGACATCTTCCGCGAGCGGGTGGCCTATCGCGGCGCCCCTCACGCGGCCTGGGGCGGGGATGAGCAGGATCTGTTCCACGACGCCAGCAAACCCCGCGATGGCAGAGGCAAGGGGCTCAAGCTTGGCAAGCAGGAGGGCGGCCAATGAGACACTGGCTGACAGCGCTGCTGACAGCCTTGCTGCTGTTCAGCGCGCCTGGCTTCGCCGATGCCCAGAAGGAGACGATCGGCTTTGCCGGCGCCGACTACTGGCGCGCGGTGAAGGACGGGCAGGAGGGGACCACCACCTCCCGCTCGCCGGAGCACGGGGTACTCATCTCGGTGCCGGGTCAGCTCTGGTTTGAGGTGAAGACCAAGTGGGTATCGCCGCTGGGGGCCATCGCCATTTTCGGGTCGCTCGCCATGTGCGGCCTGATGTACTGGGTGGTGGGGCCGACCAAGCTCTCCAAGCCCAGAACCGGGCGCAAGCTCAAACGCTGGAGCAGGATGGACAGGGCCCTGCACTGGACCACGGCTGCCATGTTCCTGACCCTCTCGGGGTCGGGGCTGGCGATCATCTACGGCAAGTACTTCATCAAGCCGGTGGTGAGCATGGGGGTGTGGGAGAACTGGATCTGGTTCGCCAAGGTCTTCCACAACTACGTGGGCCCGCTCTTCTTCCTCTGCCTGCTCGGGGTGCTCATCAAGTGGTTCCGCCACAACATCGTCAATATGGTGGATGTGCAGTGGTTCCTGAAATTTGGCGGCATGCTGGGCAAGCACAAGGGGAGTCACCCCTCGGCGGGCTTCTCCAACGGCGGCGAGAAGGCGATCTTCTGGCTGCTGATCTGGTTTGGCGGCATCGTGGTGGCGACCGGGCTGTTTCTGGACTTCCCCATCTTCGGCCAGCTGCGCCGCCAGATGGAGTGGGCCAGCTTCATCCACATCGTCGGGGCCCTGATCCTCATCTGCGGCTTCATCTTCCATATCTATATGGGCCTGTTCCAGCTGGAAGGGGCGCTGGAGGGGATGGTGACTGGCGAGGTGGACGAGACCTGGGCCAGGGAGCACCACGATCTCTGGTATGAAGAGGTCAAGCACAAGCTGGATGAGCCCAAAGAGGGCAAATCCGGTTAAACAGACGTTGTTTAAACAGGGGCGCTGCGGCGCCCCTTCTTTTGCTCTCCATCCGGGGAAACAAGGCTATGTCGGTCTGCGGGTTGGATAGTTCGACACAACTTTCTCGCCCTGGCCCCTGGCAGGAGGGCAGGGGTATGCCCAAGCTCACAAAATCGAATAGATAAACGTCATATGATTGATTTCATTATGTGTCTCGCTCTCCTGCCGAACGGCAACTTCATGTAAATCAACGAGAATGACTATGGCTACCGGACAATATCTGCTGTGGAAAGATGCACAGGGACAAGATTTTCGCCCCGTTGCACTGACAGGCACCGATCTGCTCAACGATCGCAATCTCAACAAGGGCACCGCCTTTACCGAACAGGAGCGGGCCGACTTCGAGCTCGACGGCCTGCTGCCACCCCAGGTGCAAACGTTTGAAGCCCAGCTGGAGCGGGTCTATCAGGGCTTTCTGAGCGCCTGCAACGATATCGAGAAATACCAGAACCTGCGGGCATTGCAGGATCGCAACGAGACCCTTTTCTATGCCCTGCTGTCGCGCCATGTGGAGGAGATGACCCCCTACATCTATACCCCGACAGTGGGCAAGGCGTGCCAGGAGTTCAGCCACCGCTTCCAGAAGCCGCGCGGCCTCTACATCACCCCGAAAAACGTCGAGGACATGGGCTCCCTGGCCCGCCATCTCGATGCCAAATCCGTGCGCATTATCGTAGTGACCGACAGCCAGGGGATCCTGGGGATCGGCGATCAGGGGGTGGGCGGCATGGGCATTCCCATCGGCAAGCTCTCCCTCTACACCCTGGGCGCCGGGATCCATCCCGCCTGCTGCTTGCCCATCGCGCTGGATGTGGGTACCGACAACCAGGCGCTGCTCGATGACCCCATGTATCTGGGTCAGCCCCACAAGCGCATTCGTGGCAAGGAGTATGATGACTTCATCGACAAGTTCGTGGCCGGGGTCAAGCGCCACTTCCCCAATGCGGTGCTGCAGTGGGAAGACTTCAGCAAGTCCAACGCCTTCAACAATCTCTCCCGTTATCAGCAGTCGCTGCCCTCCTTCAATGACGATATCCAGGGCACGGGGGCCGTGGTGCTGGCGGGCATCATAGGGGCGGTCAAGGCCAAGGGCGAAAGCCTGGGTCAGCAGAACTATCTGGTCTATGGTGCCGGTGCCGGCGGGGTCGGGGTGGCGGACCAGATCTGCGCCGGCCTCATCCGCGAGGGCATGGATCCCCAGGCTGCGCGGGATCGCATCTATATCCTGGATACCCAGGGGCTGGTGTGTGACAACCGTGAGGGGCTTGACGAGTACAAGCGCCGCTATGCCAAGCCGGGCCTGTTGCTGTCGGGCTGGGACACCGAAGTCCCCGGCAAGGCGAACCTGACCGATGTGCTGCGCCATGTGCCCATCACTGTGTTGCTGGGCACCAGCGGTGCCGGTGGTGCCTTCAAGGAGCAGCATATCCAGCTGATGCTGACCCATTGCGAACGCCCAATGGTGTTCCCGCTCTCCAATCCGACCGCCAACTGCGAGGCGCTGCCGGAGGACATCTATTGCTGGAGCAAGGGCAAGGCCATCGTCGCCACCGGCAGCCCGTTCAAGGATGTGCACTACGAGGGGCAGGATTACCGGGTGGGGCAGGGCAACAACGTCTTCATCTTCCCGGGAGTGGGGCTGGCGGCTATCGTCAGCCAGATCCGCGAGATAAGCCCCGACATCTTCACCACCGCCGCCTTTGCGCTGGCCGAGTGTGTGAGCGAGGTAGATCTGGCGCAGGGGGCGGTTTATCCGCGCATTCGCGAGCTGCGCAGCATCTCGGTGCACGTGGCGACCGCCGTGCTGAAAGACATAGTACGCAAGGATCCCGGCCATCCGCTGATCGGCCAGGATCTGCAGCAGCACATCCTGAGCCACATGTGGGAGCCGGTCTACCTGCCCTATCGCCGGGTGTGATCCGGGCAAGCTTGAAATGAAAGGGGGTGGCCATGGCCACCCCCTTTGTTTTGTTACCCAGGCTGTCACCGGCGCGGTCAGCTGCGCAGTGGCAGCCAGTGCCCTCCCTTGCTGCGGCAAGCGGTGTCCTGCCACTGCTGGCTGGCTTGGCCTATGTAGAGCTGCTCGCGGTAGTCGCGGCACCAGAGGCCATTGGGATGGCGAAAAGTGCGCAGCGGCGTGACGCTGCCCGAGTGGTGGTTGGCGGGGTTGAACCAGGTAAGACTCTGGCCCTTGGGGCGGGTTTGCAGTGCCTCGGCCAGGGCCTGGTTGGCCAGCGCCACGTCCTGCTTGTCCATCTGGTGGTAGAGCGGGGCCGACTGCTGGGCGGCACAGCCGAACAGCCACAAGGAGAGGCAGATCAACAGATAACGGTTCATGGCTGCTCCTTGGTGCTAAAGCCCTGTTGGATTAGGGTTTGTTCCTGAGCATCGGTCAGGGTCTGGTCGCGATCGTCTACCGTACCATCCCCCCGCAGCTTGTTGCCGTCAGCATCGACGGCGTCCACGCCGTTGTCGTCGACCGTGCCATCGCCCCGGATCTCGTTGCCGTTGGCATCGATGGCATCCACGCCGTTATCGTCGAGACCGCTGTCATCCAGGCCGTTGCCGAGGCCACGACCACCGCCATGACGCTCACCGCCGGCGTGACGATCCCCTCCGGCATGTTGCTCGCCACCGGCATGGCGATCTCCTCCTGCATGTTGTTCTCCACCGGCGTGTTCACCCTGACCATGGTCATCGCCGCCATGGCTACTGCCGCCGCTGTTGCTGCCTCCACCGCTGTCGCTGCCTCCACCGCTGTCGCTGTCGCTGCCTCCGCCGCTGTCGCTGCCTCCGCCGCTGTCGCTGCCTCCGCCGCTGTTGCTGCCTCCGCCGCTGTCGCTGCCTCCGCCGCTATCGCTGCCGCCACTACCACTGCTGCTGTTTCCACCACCACCTCCGCTGCCACCCCCACCGCTATTGCCATCGCCATCCTTGTTGTGAACGATCAACTCATTGGCGATATAGCTGTGGCTGCCATCGAGGATCAGGTTGAACAGTGCCGTGGTGGGCGGGGCGTCAATCCAGCAGAGGGACTCCACCAGCAGCAGGGCGGGTTGCGGAGCCAGCGCCAGGTTGCCTGCGCTGCCGGTTTCCGACCAGCCCAGCAGGTGCATGCCGGTAAAGAGCGGCAGCACGGCGAGGGTCGGGTTTTCGGTGCGGGTCATGGCCGGTGCGATGGCCGCCCAGCCGCGGGTGGTCAGGAAGGGGTGCTCGGCGGTGAAGAAGGGGGCCAGCTGGTTGAGCCCGTAGAGCCGGCGCTCCCCCAGCAGTACCCGCTCGACCGCGAGGATGCGGTTGCTGCGTCCATATTGATCCCGCACCCGTTCACCGGCCTGCAGGGTTTCGATGGGGCGCTCCTCCCCGTCGGCCATCAGGATGCGGGTGCCGGCCACGAAGCAGGACTTGGCATAGGCCTGATTCACCTGCCACTGATGGTGGCTGAAGTCATAGCTGTACGGGGTGGCAAACAGGGCCAGGGCGATGGCCGAACCCACCAGCAGTCTGCGCTGGCTGGGTTTGAAAGCGGGCAGTGACATGGGGGACTCCTTGTCCGGCTGGGTTCACGTCATCAAGTATAGGGCGGGCTGATGGAGGGGTAGGGGAGCCATTGACAAACAAAACAGCATGGAAAAACGATTGGCGACGGCCATAAAAGTGCGTAAAATCGCATCCTCGATGCTTGTAGCAACGAATCCCGCCTAAAAAGCCAGTTTCATGCCCTCCTCAAGCAGTAAAAGGTAACAAATGACGCCAATTGGCTCATTCAGTGCCTTGAAAAAGTCTTGTGATAACTGAAAAGTGTCAAATATCCCTGTCAGTTATCAAAAAATTAAGGACATCCATGTTTTCCTTAGTCAAGCAAAGCGTCGCCGGGCTGCAAATCCTGTTTGTCGCCTTCGGTGCCATGGTTCTGGTGCCCCTGCTCACCGGACTTAACCCCGCCATGGCCCTGCTTGGCGCCGGTGTGGGAACCCTGCTGTTCCAGCTCTGCACCCGCCGTCAGGTTCCGATCTTCCTCGGTTCCAGTTTCGCCTTTATCGCTCCCATCATCTATGCCACCCAGACCTGGGGTCTGCCATCCACCATGTTCGGCCTGTTTGCCGCCGGTTTCATGTATTTCATCCTGGCTGCCATCATCCGGGCTCGCGGCATGGGGTTTGTGCACAAATTGTTGCCGCCGGTGGTGATTGGCCCGGTGATCATGGTGATTGGCCTCTCCGTTGCCCAGGTTGCCTGCAACATGGCGATGGGCCGTGCCGGTGGTGAACAGGTAGTGCCTGCTACCACGGCGCTGACCCTGGCGGGCATCTCGCTGGCGGTGACCCTGATTGCTGCCGTGTTCTGCAAGGGCTGGATCAAGCTAATCCCCATCCTGTGCGGTGTGATTGCCGGCTATGTCTCTGCCGTGCTGATGGGCCAGGTGAGCTTCGATGGCATGGCCAATGCCCCCTGGCTGGCGCTGCCCCACTTCGAAACTCCCGAGATCAACTGGGCTGCTGCGCTGTTCATGCTGCCGGTGGCCATCGCCCCCTGCATCGAACATATCGGTGGCGTGCTGGCCATCGGCGGGGTGACTGGCAAGGATTACACCAAGAATCCCGGTCTGCACCGCACCCTGGCCGGTGACGGCATCGGGGTCTGCTTCGCCGGTCTTATCGGTGGCCCTCCCGTCACCACCTACGCGGAAGTGACCGGCGCCGTGATGATCACCCGCAACTTCAACCCGGTCACCATGACCTGGGCCGCCGTGTTCGCCATCATTCTGGCCTTCTTCGGCAAGTTCAATGCTCTGCTCACCTCCATCCCCATGCCGGTGATGGGCGGTATCATGCTGCTGCTGTTCGGATCCATCGCCGCCATCGGTCTCAAGACCCTGGTGGAGTCCAAGGTGGACCTGGGGTTGTCGCGCAACATCGCCATCGTGGCCGTGACCCTGACCGTGGGTGTCGGCGCGCTGGAGATGAAGATCGGTGACTTCGCCCTGGCTGGCGTGGGCCTGGCGTCCGTTGCCGCTATCCTGCTCAACCTCATCCTGCCCCAGCACTCCGAAGAGGGTGCCATGGAGTCCGCCAAGGATTGAGTGGCAAGTAGTTGATTATTAGCATTGAAGGCCACCCTTGGGTGGCCTTCTTTATTGATGCGCTCCGGGGGAGTAATCAGGAGCACCATAAAAGATGAGAGGCAAGAAGACGCCGGGCAGTCAGGCTTGCCGGGAGTTGCCTGACCAGGGGGCGACCAGTTTGCACCAGGGGCCGGTTATCTCGCAGTGTCCGGTCTCTTCAGTCGTCTGCCACCCCAGGCGATGGTAAAAAGCCAAGGCCGCAGTATTGCGAGTTGCCACCTTGAGACTGGGTTGGCGCCGCGCACTGGCCAGGCCCTGTTCGAGCAGTGCTCGCCCTATCCCCTGGCCGTGCCAGTCTGCGCTGACATAGAGGTGATGCACAAAGTCATCGGGTTGCCAGATGGCAATGAAGCCACACAGATATCCCCCTCGCTCTGCCACCCAGATGGTTTCTCCCTGGGTCTGGGTTGCAAAATCGTCTGCTCTGAAGCAGGCTGGATCGACCCAGTGAAAGGTGTCCCGACGGCTCTTGAGAAACAGGTTGGCAAGATGGTGCCTGTCTTCTGGTGCCATGAGTCGGATCATGATGATCTCCCTGTTGAGGTGGTTGAGCGCTGGCAATACTTTGCAGCACGAAGCAGATAAGAAGGGTGTGATTAAGCGCTGTCCATTGTCTTTGCCCTGAGGCTATACTGCCGGAGTCCCCTGTATGGATGGCTTGAGGATCGCTGATTTATGGAAAATAAACAGATAGAAGGCAACATTTTTGTTCCTGCTCACATCGACGATGTCTGGCATGCCTGGACAACCGAGAGCGGTCTGCGCAGTTTTCTTGCTCCCGAGTGCCTGATGGTGGCGGAACCGAATGGTCCTTTCGAGATCTATTTCAGGCCAGATGCCCCACTGGGAGAAAGAGGCAGCGAAGGGTGCAGGGTGATGGCGGTCATGCCCTATGACCTGCTCAGCTTCAGCTGGAATTTCCCACCTTTTCTGTCTCATATCCGCCAGCAAAAAACCCAGGTCAGCCTGCGTTTCGTGCCCGAAGGGCAGGGTACCCGGCTTTATTTCCTGCAAACCGGCTGGGCCAATGATCCTGACTGGGAGCAGGGCTATGCCTATTTCAGGGAGGAGTGGCTGGAACTCAGCCTGCCAAGGTTGCAGTACCGGTTTACCCACGGGCCCATCGACTGGAACAATCCCCCCGACAAATCCCAGCTCAAATCCCTGGCCCAGTAAGCCGGACATAAAAAAAAACCGGCCAAAAGGCCGGTTGAAACAGTTCAGGCTTGTCAGGTGACAAACGTAACCAGTGGATGAGAGAGGTTTCCACTCCATGTGAAGTCCTGCCCTCTTGATTACGTGACGTCACTTTATGTCATGGTCACTGAATCGAGGCTGAACCATGGCATGATCCTTGCCCTGACAGGCTTTGCTCAGATCTTGAGTCCCATCGACTGGCGCAAATAGGCACCCGCGCCGAGCAGTCCCGGACCTTCATGGGTGATCAGAAATACCGGGATATCCTTGAGGTAGGATTTGAAACGCCCCTTGTCTTCAAACGCCACCCGAAAACCCGATCCGGTAAAGAACTCCTGGAAGCGCGGCACTATGCCGCCCGCAATATAGACGCCGCCAAAGGTGCCCATGTTGAGTGCCAGGTTGCCGGCAAAACGGCCCATCAGCACGCAGAACAGGCTCAAGGTGCGGCGACAGTCCAGGCATGAGTTGGCCAGGGCGCGCTCGGTAATGTCTTTCGGCGCCAGTGATTCGGGTTCGCGACCATCGGATTTCACCAGGCCGCGATAGAGATTGACCAGCCCCGGACCAGAGAGGAAGCGCTCGGCCGAGACATGACCCAGTTCACCACGCATCACCTGCAAAACGGCGTCCTCCTCTTCGCTGTTGGCGGCAAAATCCACATGCCCCCCTTCGCCCGGCAGGCTCAGCCACTGCTCACCCGCCTTGACCAGATGGGCCACGCCAAGGCCGGTGCCAGCCCCATAGATGGCGATGGGTTTGCCTGCCACGGGGGCCCCTCCGCCCAGCTGGATGCGATCCGCTTCCGGCAGCACGGGAACGGCCATGGAGACGGCGGTAAAGTCGTTGATCACCAGCAGGCGTTCAAGACCGAGATTGGCCTGCATCTCCTTGATAGAGAATTCCCAGCTGTGGTTGGTCATCGCGACCCAGTCACCATTGATGGGGCAGGCGATGGCGATGCAAGCCTCGCTTACTTTTGCTGCGTGCTCATCCAGATAGAGGCGTACGACGGATTCGAGAGAGGGGTGGGCAAGACCTGAATAGGTTTTTGCCTGGGAGATAGTGCCGGTGGCCAGCTCACACAGGGCCAGACGCGCATTGGTACCGCCGACATCGCCGACCAGCGCATGGGTATGCTGCATAACAACTCCTTCGTTACAGGCTTTGGACGACCGTTGGCGTCCCGAGATTATTGTTGGATTGTGACGGACCATTCTATCCGAGCTCGGCCCCGCTCACCCACCGGAACGGCACAAACGTGCGCCTGCTCACAGTGTTGTTGCTTTGCAACATTTGTAAGCGCTTTCAGGGCTAGGTGACGTTTTGTAACGAAAAGTACGAAATAATTAGAGATGAGTCATACTTTGTATGGCAGGTGTTAGTTGCGATAACCACTTGTCTTGTATAGTCATCAAGTTGATTGGAAACCTGCTTAGCCGTAAGTTGAGTGCAAAGACACTGAAGCTAAATTACAAAAAATGCCTGGTGGTGATGATGAATACCCTTGATAAAATTACAAACAACTTGGAAAGTTTCAGTAAATCAGAACGCAAGGTCGCCGAGGTGATCCTGGCGTCTCCCCAAACTGCCATTCACTCCAGCATCGCCGCCCTGGCCAAAATGGCCGACGTCAGTGAACCGACCGTCAACCGTTTTTGTCGTCGTCTCGATACCAAGGGTTTTCCCGATTTCAAACTGCACCTGGCCCAGAGCCTGGCCAATGGTACACCCTATGTGAACCGTCACGTAGAGGCGGAAGACGGCCCCGATACCTATACCGCCAAGATCTTCGAATCCACCATGGCCTGCCTGGATGCGGCCAAAAACAGCCTGGATATCTCAGCCATCAATCGCTGCGTCGATATCCTGACCCAGTCCAAGAAGATCAGCTTCTTCGGCCTTGGCGCCTCTTCGGCCGTCGCCCGCGATGCCCAGAACAAATTCTTCCGCTTCAACATCCCGGTAGTGAGCTTTGATGACATCGTCATGATGCGCATGAGCTGCATCAACAGCTCAGAGGGGGATGTGGTGGTGCTCATCTCCCACACCGGCCGCACCAAGGCGCTGGTCGAGATTGCCGCGCTGGCCCGCGAAAACGATGCCACCGTCATCGGCATGACCGCCAAGGATTCGCCGCTGGCCCGCGAGTGCAACCTGGTGCTCTCCATGGATGTGCCGGAAGACACCGATGTCTATATGCCGATGGCCTCCCGTATCGCCCAGCTGGCGCTGGTGGATGTGCTGGCGACCGGTTTCACCCTGCGCCGGGGGATGAAGTTTCGCGAAAACCTGAAAAAAGTGAAAGAGGGACTGCGCGAATCCCGCTTCGATACACCGCACTCTTCCTGAATCGTCGGGGGGTGACCCCCGGCTGTCTATGCCACCCTGCTTTGGTGTAGTATTGTAATTTAATAACAAAAGCCACCCAGATGGCTGGCAAACGGATGCCTGTCGGCATCCGCTTGATGGGGCAGAATTTCAAGTCATATCAACTTCATATTGGAGTCTTTCATGCCTAGACGTACAAAGATTGTAACCACACTCGGTCCGGCTACCGACCGCGAAGGGATCCTGGAAGGGATCATCCGCGCCGGCGCCGACATGGTGCGGATGAATTTCTCTCACGGCACTCCTGAAGATCATATCCAGCGCGCCAACCAGGTGCGTGACATTGCTGCCAAACTCGGCCGCCACGTGGCCATCATGGGTGACCTGCAGGGCCCGAAAATCCGTGTTTCCACTTTCAAGGATGGCAAGATCTACCTGGCCATCGGTGACAAGTTCGTGCTGGACGCCGCCCTCGGCAAGGGTGAAGGCTGCCAGGAGCAGGTGGGGATCGACTACAAGAGCCTGCCTAATGACGTGGTGCCGGGCGACATCCTGCTGCTGGACGACGGTCGTGTGCAACTGAAAGTCGAACGTGTCGAAGGTACTCGCATTCACACCACAGTGACTGTTGCCGGCCCGCTCTCCAACAACAAGGGCATCAACAAGAAGGGGGGCGGCCTCTCCGCGCCGGCCCTGACCGAGAAAGACAAGGAAGATATCAAGACTGCCGCCCGCATGAATGTGGACTACCTGGCAGTCTCCTTCCCCCGCTGCGGCGATGACCTGCGCTACGCCCGCGAGCTGGCCCGCGAAGCCGGTTCCAACGCCAAGATCGTGGCCAAGGTCGAGCGCGCCGAAACCGTCGCCACCGACGAGGCGATGGAAGACATCATCCTTGGCTCCGATGCCGTCATGGTGGCTCGTGGCGATCTGGGCGTCGAGATCGGCGACCCCGAGCTGGTGGGTGTGCAGAAGAAGCTGATCCGCTACTCCCGTCGTCTGAACCGGGTGGTGATCACCGCGACCCAGATGATGGAGTCGATGATCAATGCGCCGCTGCCGACCCGTGCCGAGGTGATGGACGTCGCCAACGCCGTGCTGGACGGCACAGATGCAGTGATGCTCTCCGCCGAAACTGCCGCCGGCCAGTTCCCCATCGAGACAGTGACCTCCATGGCCAGCGTCTGCGTGGGCGCCGAGAAGCACCCGAGCCTGAACGTCTCCAACCACCGCATGAGTTACACCTTCACCTCGGTGGAGGAAGCCGTCGCCATGTCCACCATGTATGCGGCCAACCACCTGGAAGGGGTCAAGGCGATCGTGGCGCTGACCGAATCCGGCACTACGCCGCTGCTGATGTCCCGCATCAGCTCCGGTCTGCCGATCTTCGCCCTGTCACCGCACAACAAGACCCTGGCCTGGACCAATCTCTACCGCGGCGTGACCCCGGTGCTGTTTGATGGCGACGAGACCAAGCCGGTCTACGAAGTGTGCCGCGACGCGCTGGACGTGCTCAAGGCCAAGGGACTGCTGCAAAGCGGCGACATGGTGTTGCTGACCCACGGCGACAAGATGGAGACCGTCGGCAGTACCAACACCTGCAAGGTGATGATGGTCGAATAAGGCCTTTCATCCGCCAATACAACCAGAAAGCTGTTCACCGCGAGGTGAGCAGCTTTTTTATATTCGTCTGCCGGGCCGGTTACGAGGACTCATTGGCGGGAGAGGCCGGGGATAGTGTGGGTCTCTGGCCTAAGCGGCACCCCACGGCTAAAACATGGTATGGTTTGCTGTCACTGCTGAAGACAGATTGCTTGTTACACCGCGAAGCATACGAGGAGATCTGGCATGAATCCGGGTAAAAAATGGTTGATGGCCCTGTCGCTGGGGCTGGTGTTGTCACCGGCTCACGCGGACTGGGCCAAGTTGAAAGAGGCGGCGTCCGATCTCGGCACTGCGGTCAGCGAGACCAGCAAGGAGGTCTGGCAGGATGTCAGCGATTTCTCCAAAAAGAGCTGGGCCTCCGTCTCCGCCTGGGGCGAGGATGCGTTCAATACCGCCGGTGTCTGGACTGACAAGAGCATCGCCACCGGCAAGGAGTGGCTGGCGGTCGCCGACAAGAAGCTCGACGAGATGCTCGAACCCGAGACCCCGGAAGAGGCGCGCCTCGCCCTCAACACCATGGCCGATACCGCGCTGGTGAGGTTGTTCAACGAGCAACCTTCGGCCAAGTTGCTATTTGACAAGGCATATGGTTATGCGGTGTTCGATTCGCGCAAGTTCTCCCTGATGCTCCATACCAATCAGGGGGCCGGGGTGGCAATCGATCGCACCATGGGCAAGCACACCTACATGAAGATGTTTGGTGCGGGTATTGCCGCGGGTCTGGGGGGCAAGTTTTACCAGCAGGTGATCCTGTTTGAAGACAAGGCGCGATTTGATGCCTTCGTCACCCAGGGATGGGAAGCGACCTCGGAAGTGGGGGCCGTCGCTGGCAAGGAGAGCGCCGAGCTCACCGCCAAGTACAACGGTGGCATGGCCATCTACCAGATCGGCGAGAAGGGGTTGCTGCTGGACGCCAATATTTCCGGCTCCAAATACTGGATCGACAAGGATCTGACCCAGTGATTGCGCAGGCTTTGAGCAACCGCATCTTTTTCTTCGCTCACAGTGAATTGTTGTCTGTTTAAATGACGCAACTTGCAGTAAAAAGAGGGCCATCGGCCCTCTTTTTCATGGGCGCAAGCAGGATTTGTCAGCAGAACAAGGAGAGTGGCATGACACAAGCAGCAGAACAGGACGGGATGGACGCGGCCCCGAGCTGGGACAAGCAGAGCGTCTATCTGCGTCTGCAGGATGGGATCCCCATGGCCTTCTGGGTCAAGGGGGAGCAGGTCTCTCCCCTCGAGCCCAACCCTGAAGGATCGCAATATCGCGGGCATTTCGGCTGGGGGCGTGCTGATGAGGCGACCATGGCCCTGGCGGATGCCATCGTTGCCAGGCTGGTGGTGGAGAGACTGATCCCTCCCGAGCTGGCGGCGAGCCGCGCGGGTTACCTTCACAACGAAGTGCTGGTCAAGCTGCCCGCCGGGGAACACTACGATCTGCATCTGAGCTATCTGAGGCTGTTGCTGGGCGAGGGGGCCGTGCCGCGGCCGTAACTGGCGCCGGTTCGTCATCGCCCTCTGCGACCACCCAATCCCCTGGCCTGAGGACATTTTTCCTAATTGGCACTCTTATTGCTTGGTGCCTGTCAGCGTCAATGATTTGTCTGGGGATGAAAAATGGAAATTAGTGCAAGCAGCCTGATGCAAGAGATGCAGGCCCTCAAGATTGAGGCAGGCGCCACACCGCTGACACAACCCGGTCGCCAGGTGACTTCCGATTTTGGCCAGTTGCTGCAGCAGGCACTTGGCAACGTCAACGAATTGCAAGGGGCTGCCAACGATCTGCGCACCCGTTTCGATATGGGTGACAAGTCGGTGGATCTGTCGGAAGTCATGATCGCAGGCCAGAAGTCCTCCATTGCCTTCGAGGCAACGGTACAGGTCCGCAACAAGATGGTCGATGCCTACAAGACCATCATGAACATGCCAGTGTAAGGATTTGAATCGTGGCTACTGACCAAAACGGCGAACTGCTGATGAACGATGAGGGCACCGCCGCCCTCGATGAAAATGAGCAGAAGAGTTCGGCGCTGGGCTTTCTGTCCAACACCGACGTGCTGCGGCAAATCACTCTGATCCTGGGGCTGGCCATCTGCCTGGCCATCGCCGTCTTCATTCTGTTGTGGGGCAAGGAGCCGGACATGCGTCCCCTCGGCACCTACACCACCCAGGAACTGGTCAAGACCCTCGATTTTCTCGATCAGCAGAAGATCCCCTATCAGGTGGATGGCAAGAGCGTGCTGGTCAGTGCCGAAAACTACCCCAGCATCAAGCTGGCCCTGACCCGTGCCGGTCTGGTCAATGCGAGCGACATGACCAATGACGGCGAAGATATTCTGCTCAAGGATTCCAGCTTCGGCGTCAGTCAGCGGATGGAGAGCGAGCGCCTGAAATTGAGCCGCGAGCGCCAGCTGGCCAGCGCCATCGAGCAGTTCCAGAGCGTGGCCAGTGCCCAGGTGCTGCTGGCCATCCCCAAAGAGAACGTGTTTGCCCGCAACGAGCGCAAACCCAGCGCGACCGTGGTACTCAAGCTCAAGGGCTCCGCCCTCAATCAGGGGGAGGTGGACTCCATCGTCGACATGGTCGCCTCCGCCGTGCACGGCCTGGTGCCGACTCGCGTCACCGTGACCGATCAGAACGGCCGTTTGCTCAACTCCGGCTCCCAGGATCCCGTCTCTGCCCAGACTCGCAAGGAGTTTGCGATGCAGCAGAAGCAGGAGCTCGAATACAAACAAAAAATTGACGCTATCCTGATCCCGGTGCTTGGCGCCGACAATTATACGGCGGAGGTCGATCTCTCCCTCGACTTCTCCCAGCAGGAGCAGACCCGCAAGACCTACAATCCCGACTTGCCGGCGGTGCGCTCCGAAATGACTCTGGAGGAGAATAGCTCCAGCGGCAGCAACGGCGGCATCCCGGGGGCCCTCTCCAACCAGCCCCCCGCCGCCTCCAACATTCCCGAACAGGCGACCGGTGGCGAGTCCGGCTCCGCCGCCTCGGGCCGTTCCCGCAAGGAGGCGACCCGCAACTTCGAACTCGATACCACCGTCAGCCACACCCGTCGCCAGATGGGGGGCATTCGCCGCATGACCGTCTCGGTCGCGGTGGATTACAAGTCGGTGACCGGTACCGATGGCAAGGTAACTCGCGAGGCGCGCACCCAGGCCGAACTCGATACCCTGCGCCGCCTGCTCGGCGGTGGCCTCGGCTTTGATGTGACCCGGGGTGACACCCTGGAAGTGGTCGCCATTCCGTTCAACCGTCCCGAGCTGGAAGTAGTGGGTGAGCCGCCGCTCTACGAACAGCCCTGGTTCTGGCGCGCAGTGCGCATCGCTGCCTCTGTGCTGGTCATCATAGTGCTGATCGTCACCGTGGTGCGCCCCATGCTCAAGCGCCTGCTCTACCCGGATGCCAAGCCGGAAGGAGAACTGGATTTCGACAACCACACCGTGCTGGGTGGCGACGACGAGCTGAGCCTGTTGGCGGCCCAGGCGGAAGCCGAGCCCGTGTTCGGACTGCGCGATGGTCAGCTCAAGCTGCCTGATCTGCACCGGGATGAAGACTTGCTCAAGGCGGTCCGTGCGCTGGTGGCGAACGAACCGGATCTGGCCGCTCAGGTCATTAAAGAATGGGTAACCAAAGATGCCTGAAGAGAATAAAAGCCAGGTCACCGGTAACGATATCACCGAAAGCCAGCGTCTGATCCTGGATCAGATGTCCGGCATGGAGATGGCGGCGGTATTGATGCTGAGCCTCAACGAGGAGGATGCCGCCCAGATCTTCCGCCACCTCGAACCCAAGCAGGTGCAGCGGCTCGGCATGTCGATGGCCTCCATGTCCGACTTCAGTCACGATCGGGTGGCGGCGGTGCACCGTCAGTTTATCGACGACATCCAGAAGTACACCAATATCGGTATCGGCAGCGAAGACTTCGTGCGCAAGGCGTTGGTGGCGGCCCTTGGCGAAGACAAGGCGAGCAACCTGGTGGATCAGATCATCTTAGGGTCAGGTGCCCGCGGCCTCGACTCCCTCAAATGGATGGATGCTCGCCAGGTGGCCAGCATCATCCAAAACGAGCACCCGCAGATCCAGACTATCGTGCTCTCCTATCTCGAGCCCGAGCAGTCCGCCGAGATCCTGAGCCAGTTCCCGGAGCAGGTGCGCCTGGATCTGGTGATGCGTATCGCCAACCTGGAAGAGGTACAACCGGCGGCACTGCAAGAGTTGAACGACATCATGGAGAAACAGTTCGCCGGTGCGGCGGGCGCCCAGGCGGCCAAGATGGGCGGCCTGAAGGCGGCGGCCAACATCATGAACTATCTGGACACCAACATCGAAGGCCAGCTGATGGACTCCATCCGCGAGTCGGACGAGGAGATGAGCCAGCAGATCCAGGATCTGATGTTCGTGTTCGAAAACCTGATCGATGTGGACGATCGCGGCATCCAGACCATGCTGCGGGAAGTGCCCGGCGATCTGCTGCAACGGGCCCTCAAGGGCTCCGACGATCAGATGCGCGAGAAGATCTTCAAGAACATGTCCAAACGGGCCGCCGAGATGCTGGCGGACGATCTGGAGGCCATGGGCCCGATCCGGGTCTCCGAAGTGGAGGCCGCCCAGAAGGAGATCCTCTCCATCGCCCGCCGTCTGGCGGATGCCGGCGAGATCATGCTGGGCTCCGGTGGCGGCGACGAGTTCCTCTAAGCCATGATCAACAAGTGGTATGGTGATGGCGGGCCAGCAACTGGTCGCGACGAGGAGCGCTGCTGAAAGATGAACAACAAACTGCGTGGCTATGTGCGCCCGGACAACGATAACACCCAGGTAGAGACCTGGGGCTGGCCCGAGATGGAGGTCGAGTCCGAAGTCGAGACCAATGCGCTGGGACTCTCCCCCGACTGGTACCAGCAGGAAGAGGAGGTGGTGGAGCCGGAGCCCGAACAGGAGCCGACTCCCAGCATCACCGCCGAGGAGCTGGAAGCCATTCGCCAGGCTGCCTGGGAAGAGGGAATGGCCGAAGGCCGTGAGGCAGGATTTGCCAAGGGGCTGGAAGAGGGCAAGCTGGAGGGACTGCAACAGGGGCATGCTGCCGGCCTCGAACAGGGGCGCGAGGAGGGGCTGGCCATGGGCCGCGAGCTGGTGGAGCAGGAGATAGCCCACTGGCAGGAACTGGCCTCCCGATTGGCCAATCCCCTGAATGAGCTGGATCAGGCCGTGGAGCAGCAGCTCATCGCCCTGGTACAGCAGCTGGCCCGTGCGCTGATCCGCCATGAGGCCGAGACCTCGCCCCGTCTGCTGCTGGAGGCGCTCAAAGAGGGGCTGGCCCTGCTGCCCGCCGCCGAGCAGGGGGTCACCCTGATGCTCCATCCCGACGATGTGGTACGGATCGAGCAGGCGTTCGGGGCCGAAGAGTGCGCCAAGCGCCACTGGCGACTGCAAAGCGATCCCACCCTCTCCCCCGGCGATCTGCAGCTGGCGACCGAACTCTCCAGTATTGATCTGACCCTGGCTGGGCGTATTGATCAGCTGCTGCGCAACTTTCTGCGGGACAACGCATCCCGGGATCCCCATTCATGACAGCGTCCGGGTTGGCCGAGGCCGGCCCGGGCGTTTTTTCGTATCAGAGGAGGCCAGATGAGCGGCTCGTTGCTCAACCGGTTGCAAGGGTATCGGGTTCGCGATAGCGCGCCCAAGCCGCCCGTCGCCGGAAAATTGACCCGGGTGGTGGGGCTGACTCTGGAAGCCATAGGTTGTCGCGCCGCTATCGGGGCCCTCTGTCGCATCGATACCCTGGATGGCACTCTGGAAGCGGAAGTAGTCGGCTTTTCCGGTGATCGCCTCTACCTGATGCCGAGCGAGCAGCTCAAGGGGGTGATCCCGGGAGCCCGTGTGGTACCCATCACCGAGGAGCACGGCATTCCGGTCGGCATGAACCTGCTCGGCCGGGTCATCGATGGCATCGGCCAGCCCCTCGACGGCCTCGGTCCCATCCTCTCCTCCCACTCGGTGCAGTTCGCCCAGCATCGCATCAACCCGCTTTCCCGCCGTCCCATTCATCAGCCGATGGATGTGGGGGTGCGCGCCATCAACGCCGTGCTGACCGTGGGTCAAGGCCAGCGGATGGGGCTGTTCGCCGGCTCCGGCGTCGGCAAATCCGTGCTGCTCGGCATGATGACCCGCGGCTCGGTGGCGGACGTGGTGGTGGTGGGCCTCATCGGTGAGCGGGGCCGGGAGGTGAAAGAGTTTATCGAAGAGATCCTGGGGGAGGAGGGGCGTGCCCGCTCCGTGGTGGTGGCGGCCCCTGCCGATGCCTCGCCCCTGATGCGCCTCAAGGGGTGCGAGACGGCGCTCGCCATCGCCGAGTATTTTCGCGATCAGGGGCTCAACGTGCTGCTGCTGATGGATTCGCTCACCCGCTACGCCCAGGCTCAGCGCGAGATCGCGTTGGCGGTGGGCGAGCCCCCGGCGACTAAAGGGTATCCACCCTCTGTGTTCGCCAAATTGCCGGCGCTGGTGGAGCGGGCGGGCAATGGCAGCGACGGCCAGGGCTCCATCACGGCGTTTTTTACCGTGCTGACGGAAGGGGACGATCTGCAGGATCCCATCGCCGATGCGGCGCGAGCCATCCTCGATGGCCACATAGTGCTGTCGCGCGAACTCGCCGATTCGGGCCACTATCCGGCCATCGACATCGAGAAATCCATCAGCCGGGTCATGCCCATGGTCACCTCGCCGGAGCACATGGAGCTGGCGCGCACCCTCAAGCAGTTCTACTCCCTCTATCAGCAAAACCGGGATCTCATCACCATCGGCGCCTACAGCCAGGGCTCGGATCCCCGCATCGACCGCGCCATCATCCAGAAACCCTATCTGGATCAGTTCTTGCAGCAGGGCATGCGCGAGGTCATCCACTATGACGATGGCCTGCAAGCCTTGCAGATGGTGGCCATGCCGCTGATGCGCTGACGACGGATGAGGGGAGAGAGCGGCGATGAGTAAAGGGTTGGTGTTGCTGGCCGAACGGCTGGTCGAGGCCGAACAGCAGTGTGCGCTGGCGCTGGTCAAGGCGCAGCAGGATCTGAAGCTGTTCATGGATCAGCAAAACGCCCTCAACCAGTACCGCCAGATCTATCACCAGCAGTGGACCGATCGCGGCCTACAGGGGATCAGCGCCCAGCAAAATACCCAGTATCACGCCTTCATCAACAAGCTCGAACAGGCCGCCACCCAACAGAGCGAAGGGGTGCAGCAGGTGCGCCAGGCGCTGGAGCAGCGGCGGGAAGCCTGGCTGGCGGCCCAGCAGCGGCGCAAGGCGGTGGAGCTGCTGCTGGAGAAGCAGGCCAGCCGCGAGCAGCAGAAGGCCCAGCGTCAGGAGCAGAAGATGCTGGATGAGTACGCCATACTGAGGCGTTTCCATCAATCTGGCCTGTAACTTGCTTTGAACTGAACATTGCCGGTAGCCCTGACGTGGGCACCTCCAGAATTCAGGGATCCCATCATGATGCAGACAGTGTTGACACAGGCGCCTTCGACTCTGACGAATGGCTTGGAAAATGCCTCCCTGAACGGCGTGGCGGAAACCGGCGGCAGCGATGGCGGCAACCCGTCCGGACAGAGAGGGGATTTCGCCACCGAGATCGCCAAGGTTCAGGGGACGGGCTCGGCGCCAGAGCGCGTAAAGAGTGCCCCCGAGGCTTCTTCTTCCCAGACAGCCAAATCTTTGGCGACCGATGAGGTGTCGTCCGAGGTGGAGGCTGCCGGCTCTGACAAACCCGCCAAATCCGATAAATCCGACACGAAAGCAGAGGATCTACCCGCCAGCGATTTTCTGCTCCGTCTGCAAGACTCCCTCAAGCTCGACACCACCCTGGTCACGGCGCCGGCGGTGCCCTTGCCTGCACAAGTGGTGGCGGAACAAGACGCGGCTATCGACCTCGCTTTTGTGGCGAACGGCAATCTCTTGCCGCAAGAGGGGGAGGGTGACGTGCTGGCCGATAACGACGGGCTCTCGTCATCAGCGGGCAAGCTGGCCCATACCCTGGCTGCCAAAGGCGGCGAGACGGCCCAGTCGGCTTCAAACGCCATGCCTTCCTTGTCGTCAGCCCTGACGGAGGGAAGCCTGCCTACCGCGTCCTTGGCGGATGAAGCCGAGGCTGTGCAGTCCAAGATGGTCCCGGCAGATGAAGGAAAATCCATATTGGCTGATGCCGTATTGGAGGGGGAAGATGACAAGGTCTCTCTCAAGGATGATCCGCGACTTTCTGGTGCCGTGAAAGGGGACAAGCCCCTCTCCGCCCAGGAGCGTCTGGCCCAACTGGCTGGTCGCCTGCCCAGCGAGGAGCAGACGCCTCCCCTGAAGCAGGGTGAGGCAGTGCAGGGGAAAGAGGGCGAAGAGAGCAAGAGCAAACCCGACATCCCCCCCATGGCGAGCAAGGTGTCACCTGGCCAGGGCGCGCCCCTGCAGGGGCCGGCCGCGGCGGCCAGGGCGTTCGGTGAAGGCATCAAGCAACCTGATGCCAGCGTGCAGGCCAGCGCCTCCGAGGCTCGGAGCAAGGGAGAAGAACCCGCGCAGAGTGGCCAGCAGGCCGCACCCGCCAATTCAGCCAGCAGTGATGCCAGCGCGGCCAAGGCGGCCAGCGCCAATGCCGCGGTACAGAGCAGCCCGGTGGCCGCCAGCGATGCAGGCACCACACCTCCTGTGATGACGGCGCCGCAACAAGCACTGGCCCAGGCTCAACCCCAGGGGCCCCAGGCTCCGCTGTCGACCATCTCGGCCGGTATCCAGCAGATGGAGGTGACAGGTAGCAGCGAGCTGCGCAAGGCGATGGCCCAGGAGGTGAAGCAGAAGGTCGCCGAGGCGAGCAAGAGCCGGTCGGGCGCCGCCTCCGCCAGCACTGGCAATGACGCCCAGAGCGTGCAGCCGGGGCAGGGTAGCCAGCCGCAACCCCAGGTAACGGAGAGCAAGGGGCCAACCATGCCGGAGGCTGGTGTGCGCCGTGAGCCGCAATCCTTGCCTCATCTGAACCTGGCCAGCAAGGATGCTCCCGCCGAGCTGCACCAGAAGGTCAATGTGATGCTGGCGGACAAGCTGCAGCAGGCGGAGATCCAGCTCGACCCCCTCGGCCTTGGCAAGATGAAGATCCAGATCCAGATCGGGGCTGACAGCCAGGCGAACGTCCATTTTGTGGTACAACATGGTCAGACTCGCGAGATGCTGGAGCAGACCATTCCCCGGCTGCGCGAAATGCTGGCCGGCCAGGGTATCCAGCTCGGCCAGACCCAGGTGCAGCAGCAGGCGCCCCAGCAGGGTCAACAGGGGCAGCAAGGCTTCAGCGGACAGGGTCAGCAGGGCCAACAGGGTGGCCAGTCAGGCGCTTCCGAGGGACAAGGTGGCGTCGAGGTGGCGAGTTCCGGCCGAAGTTTGCTGGCGGAATCGACAAACGGTTCCGGAATTGATTTCTATGCTTGATGCAATCCCGAGTAAGTTTATGATACCGAACAAGTTTGAGACTAGGGTGGACAAGGGATGGCTGACGATAACGAACTGACGCTAAAAGACCCCGCTGCGGGCAAGAAAAAAAAGCTGATCATTATCATTGCCCTGGCCGTCATCTTGCTGGCCGGTGGCGGTGCAGGGGCCTGGTTTATGCTCTCCGGATCTGACAAACCGGCAGAGGGTGAGCAGAGTGAGCAGGCCGATGGCGCGGCGGCCAAGGATGCGGCGCCCCAGCCGTCACTCTATGTCGGCATGCCCCGCCCCTTCGTGTTCAACGTGGCGGGGGCGCAGCGGGATCGACTGGTGCAGATCAAGATCCAGCTGATGGTGCGCGGCACCGCCGACGAGGCTCTGGCCAAGCAACATATTCCACTGATCGAAGGGACCCTGCTGAGGGTCTTCAGTGCCGCACCCGCCGAGCAGTTGATGACCTTCGAAGGCAAGGAGAAGCTGCGCAAGGATTCACTGGAAGAGTGCCGTCGGGTGCTCAATGACCTGGTCTCTTCCCCCGTTATCGAACAAGTGCTGTTTACCGGCTTTGTAATGCAATAGGTGAAGCGTGAGCGATCTGTTAAGTCAGGACGAAATTGATGCCCTCTTGCACGGTGTCGATGATGTCGAAGAGGAAGAGATAGGGGCGGCGGGGGATCCCGGTGTCGCCCAGTTTGACTTCTCCTCCCAGGACCGCATCGTCCGTGGCCGGATGCCGACCCTTGAGCTGGTGAACGAGCGTTTCGCCCGCCATATGCGGATCAGCCTGTTCAACATGATGCGCCGTACCGCCGAGGTCTCCATCAACGGCGTGCAGATGCTGAAATTCGGCGAGTATGTCCACACCCTGTTCGTGCCGACCAGTCTCAACATGGTGCGCTTTCGTCCCCTCAAGGGCACGGCGCTCATCACCATGGAGGCGCGTCTGGTCTTCATCCTGGTGGAGAACTTCTTCGGCGGCGATGGTCGTTACCATGCCAAGATCGAGGGGCGCGAGTTCACCCCGACCGAGCGACGCATCATCCAGATGTTGCTCAAGCTGGTCTTTGAGGATTACAAGGATGCCTGGGCGCCGGTGATGGACGTGGGCTTCGAGTACCTCGACTCCGAGGTGAACCCGGCCATGGCCAACATCGTCAGTCCCACCGAGGTGATCGTAGTGAGCTCGTTCCACATCGAGCTGGACGGCGGCGGTGGCGACTTCCACGTCGCCATGCCCTACTCCATGCTGGAGCCCATCCGCGAGCTGCTGGATGCCGGTGTCCAGAGCGACAAGGGCGACACCGACGTGCGCTGGAGCAAGGCCCTGCGCGACGAGATCATGGACGTCAAGGTGGAGCTGAGGGCCAAGTTGCTGGAGACCGAGCTCACCCTGCGCGAGCTGATGGAGCTGCAGCCCGGTGACATCATCCCGGTGGAGATGCCGGAGAACCTGCTGGTGTTCGTGGAGGATCTGCCCACCTTCCACGCCAAGATGGGTCGCACCAAGGACAACGTGGCGCTCAAGATCACCGACAAGCTCAAACGCCCGGAAGGGGTCAAGACAGAGATGCATCTGGTGACCCGGGGCGGTGTACGCATCGATGGAGAAGCCGAGCTGGAAGAGCTCGAGCGCAGCATCGAAGATCAACAGCCATAATCGGCCCCTGAAGCGATTCAGGGGTCACGAAGTAGCATAAGGAACCAAGATGAGCGGAACTGATGAAGAGGATCTGATGGCGGATGCCTGGGCTGCCGCGCTGGAGGAGCAGGTGACGGCGGAAGCCAAACCGGCCCCCCTCGAGGAGCTGAAGGACGATGCGCCAATCAGTGCCGAGGAGCGGCGCAAGCTCGACACCATTCTGGATATTCCGGTCACCATCGCCATGGAGGTGGGCCGCAGCCAGATCAGCATTCGCAACCTGCTGCAGCTGAACCAGGGCTCCGTAGTGGAGCTGGATCGCGTGGCGGGCGAGCCGCTGGACGTGCTGGTCAACGGCACCCTGATCGCCCACGGCGAGGTAGTGGTGGTGAACGACAAGTTCGGTATCCGTCTGACCGATGTCATCAGCCAGATAGAAAGGATTAAGAAGCTCAAATGACAAGATTCATTGTGTCGCCGATACGGGCTCCCCGGATGCTGACCAAGAAGTTCGGCATTCCTTCTGTGTTGGCCGATGCCATTAGTCAGATTGAACGGATCAAGAAACTCAAATGATGCGCCTGCTCCTGTTACTGCTGTTGCCCCTGACTGCGCTGGCCGACGTCGGTGGGGCGGCCAATCCTCCCAGCCTGAGCTCCTGGCTGCTCTCCAGCCTGATGGTGATCGGCCTCATTTTGGTGCTGGGCTTTCTGCTCAAGAAGAGCAAGATTGCCAACGCCATGGGGGGCGGGCAGATGCGGGTCATCGCCAGCCTGCCGGTCGGCTACAAGGAGAAGCTGATGGTGGTCAAGGTGGGGGAGCAGCAGCTGCTGATCGGGGTCACCCCGCAGCAGGTCAACTTCCTCTATCGTCTGGAGGAGCCGCTGGACGAGAGCCAGCCCCAGGCGTTTTCCCAGCAGCTCGGCAAATTGATGGGCAAGCATGAACAAAACTAACTGGATCTGGCTGCTGGTCGGCCTGCTGTCACCCCTTGCCATGGCCCAGGACGGCGGCATGTCGGCGGTGACCGTCAAGACCATGGCGGACGGCAGTCAGGAGTACAGCCTGACGCTGCAAGTGCTGGCCTTGATGACGGCGCTCTCCTTCTTGCCGGCCATGGTCATCATGATGACCTCCTTTACCCGCATCGTCGTCGTGCTCGGCATCCTGCGTCAGGCCATCGGTCTGCAGCAGAGCCCCTCCAACCAGGTGTTGATCGGCATCGCCCTGTTCATGTCGTTCTTCATCATGTCGCCGGTGCTGGATCGCATCAACAACGAGGCGCTGCAGCCCTATCTGGCGGAGACCATCCAGGCCAAGGAGGCACTCGAGCGAGCCCAGTTGCCCATCCATCAGTTCATGCTGGCCCAGACCCGGGTCAAGGATCTCAATACCTTCATGGAGATCGCCAACGTCCAGGTGGCCAAGCCCGCCGACGTGCCGCTGCGGGTGCTGATCCCGGCCTTCGTCACCAGCGAGCTCAAGACCGCTTTCCAGATTGGCTTTATGCTGTTCCTGCCGTTTCTGGTCATCGACCTGGTGGTGGCCAGTATCCTGATGGCCATGGGGATGATGATGCTCTCCCCGATGATCGTCTCCCTGCCATTCAAGCTGATGCTGTTCGTCATGGTGGATGGCTGGAACCTCATTCTGGGATCGCTGGCCAACAGCTTCGGACTGGGTGCCGGCTAAGCCGGCCAAGCGCAAGGAGCCCTGCATATGAGTCCGGAAACTTTTGTCGACGTCTTTCGTGAGGCGCTCTGGCTGGTGAACATCATGGTGAGCGCCGTGATCCTGCCCAGCCTGTTCGTCGGCTTGATGGTGGCCATCTTTCAGGCGGCCACCTCCATCAACGAACAGACCCTGAGCTTCCTGCCCCGTCTCATCGTCACCCTGTTTGCCCTGGGGGCGGGAGCCCACTGGGGCCTGCAGAGCCTGATGGACTTCTTTACCCTGATGGTCAGCCAGATCCCCGAGGTGGTGGGATGACCTACACAACCGCTCTTATCATGGAGTGGTTGTCTTCCATCCTTTGGCCACTGGCGCGGGTGAGCAGCCTCCTGATGGTGATGGCGGTGTTCGGCAGTCGCCTGACGCCAGCGCGCGTGCGCATGGGGCTGGCGCTGGCCATCACCTTTCTGATCTCGCCGCTATTACCCAAGATGCCGCCGGTCGAGCTCTTCTCCGTCGGCAGTTTTCTGGTGCTGGCCCAGCAGCTGCTCATCGGTGTAGCGCTGGGTCTGATGACCCAGTTTCTGATGGAGAGCTTCGTGATGGCCGGCCAGGTTATCGCCATGCAGACCAGCCTGGGTTTTGCCACCCTGGTGGATCCCATGAACGGCCAGTCGGCTCCCGTGGTAGGCCAGTTTTATCTGATGCTGGCGACCCTGGTCTTTCTCGCGGTGGATGGTCATCTCATCATGCTGCGCCTGGTGATCTTGAGTTTCGAGACCCTGCCGGTGTCGGATAGCGGGCTGTCGCTCCCCTCCATCCGGACCCTGATCGGTTTTCTCGGGGTCATGTATCAGGCCTCTCTGGTGATGGCGCTCTCCGCTATCGTTGCGCTGCTCCTCATCAACTTCGCGTTCGGTGTCATGACCCGGGCGGCGCCCCAGCTCAACATTTTCAGCATCGGCTTTGCGGTCAGCATGATGTCGGGTCTGCTGATCCTCTGGCTCACCATCGGCGGCTTCCTCGGTCATTTCGATACCATGTGGGAGAGGGTGCAGGAGGTCAGCTGCGAGCTGATCGGCACCCAGTGCTTCGGAGGCACCCATGGCTGATACCGATCAGGAACGTACCGAACAACCCACGGGCAAACGACTGCAACAAGCCCGTGAAAAAGGGCAGATTGCACGCTCCAAGGAGCTGGGAACCGCCAGTGTGCTGCTGGCTGCCGTGTTCGGATTGCTGATGATCAAGGCTTCCCTGGCGACCGCCATGATCAAGGTGCTTACCATGGGCTTCACCCTGGATCGGGAGCAGGCCTTCGATCCCTCGGCCATGATCGCCATGGTGCCGGCCCTGTTGTCGGAATTGATACTTCCCTTGGGGATGCTGTTTGCGCTGGTGGCCATCGCCGCCTTCGTCGGCAATATCTTGATGGGGGGGATGAACTTCTCCACCGAGGCCATGATGCCCAAGTTCAGCAAGCTGAGCCCCATCAACGGCTTCAAGCGGATGTTCGGCGTGCAGTCTCTGATTGAATTGGTCAAGTCCATCGCCAAGGTGGTCTTCATCAGCCTGTTCGCCTGGTGGATGCTGTCGAGCCAGTTCAACCACCTGCTCAACCTCTCCCTGGAGGGATTCCCCGGCGGCATCATAGACGCGCTGGAGCTGTTTTTGTGGATGCTGATCATCCTCTGCTGCGCCCTCATCCCCATCGTGGCCATCGACGTGCCGTTCCAGCAGTGGAACCACATGCGTCAGCTCAAGATGACCAAGCAGGAGGTGAAGGACGAATTCAAGGACAGCGAGGGCAAGCCCGAGGTGAAGGGGCGGATCCGCCGCCTGCAGATGGAGATGGCGATGCGCCGCATGATGGGGGAGATCCCCAAGGCTGATGTGGTGATCACCAACCCGACCCACTATTCGGTGGCGCTTCAGTATGAGGCGGGCAAGCCCGGAGCGGCGCCCAAGGTGATCGCCAAGGGTACTGACGAGATTGCGATGAAGATCCGGGAAATCGCGCGGGAATACGAAATCCCCATCATGCCCTCTCCCGAACTGACCCGGGCCATCTATCACTCCACCGAGCTCGGGCGCGAGATCCCGGAAGGGCTGTTTGCCGCTGTGGCCCAGGTGCTGGCCTATGTCTTCCAGCTCAAGAAATTCCGCCGTGGCCAGGGGCGTCGTCCGCAACCGCTGGCCAAGGATCTCCCCATCCCGCCTGAATATCGCAAATGACAAACTTCTGACGTCGTCAAAATAAAATCATTCAAAATCAATACATTGAATTGTTGGCTCAATGTTTGCTTTAATTTGCCATCTGCGAGTTGAAATTGAGAATGGCGATGGAATTCAAGGCATCATTGGGCCGCTTAAAAGAGTACAGAGGGCTGCTTGGCAAAGGGTTTGGCACCCCCTTGCTGGTGCTGGCATCCCTTGGCATGGTGGTGCTGCCCATCCCGCCGCTGATGCTGGATATCCTCTTCTCCTTCAACATCGCCCTCTCCATCGTCGTATTGCTGGTGGCCGTTTATACCCGGCGCCCCCTGGAATTTGCCGCCTTCCCGACCGTATTGCTGGTAGCCACCCTGTTGCGACTGGCCCTCAACGTTGCCTCCACCCGGGTGGTGCTGCTGGAAGGTCATAACGGCAGCGCGGCGGCAGGCCATGTGATCGAGGCCTTCGGCAACGTGGTGATCGGTGGCAACTATGCGGTCGGCATCATCGTCTTCCTGATCCTCATGATCATCAACTTCGTGGTGGTCACCAAGGGTGCGGGACGGATTTCAGAAGTTAGTGCCCGCTTCACCCTGGATGCCATGCCCGGCAAGCAGATGGCCATCGATGCCGACCTGAACGCCGGCCTCATCAATCAGGAAGAGGCGAAGAAGCGCCGTCAGGAAGTCACCCAGGAAGCGGACTTCTACGGCTCCATGGATGGTGCCTCCAAGTTTGTGAAAGGGGATGCCATCGCGGGCATCATGATCCTCTTCATCAACATCCTGGGTGGTTTCATCATAGGGATGGCCCAGCACAATCTGACCTTCGGCGAATCGGCCGAAATCTATACCCTGCTCGCCATCGGTGATGGCCTGGTTGCCCAGATCCCTTCGCTGCTGCTCTCCATCGCCGCCGCCATTATCGTAACCCGCCAAAATACCGATCAGGACATGGGCACGGCCGTGCTGGGCCAGCTGTTCGATAATCCCAAGGCGCTGATCATCTCTGCCGCCATCCTGCTGATGATGGGCCTGGTGCCCGGTATGCCGCACTTTGCCTTCCTGAGCCTGGGCGGCCTGGCGGCGCTGGGGGCCTGGTGGCTGTTGCGTCGCGAGAAGCTGGCTGCGGCCAAGGCGGCCAAGGGCGAGCTGATGCCAGCCAGTGCAGAACAGCCCCACGAGCAGAAAGAGCTGAGCTGGGACGACGTAATGCCGGTGGACATCATTGGTCTCGAGGTGGGTTATCAGCTCATCCCGCTGGTGGATCGCAATCAGGGCGGGGAGCTGCTCAACCGGATCAAGGGGGTGCGCAAGAAGCTCTCCCAGGAGCTGGGCTTTCTGGTGCCGGCGGTACACATTCGCGACAACCTGGATCTGGCACCCAACCAGTATCGCATTACCCTGATGGGGGTCAGCACCGGCGAGGCCAATGTCTACTATGACAAGGAGATGGCCATCAACCCGGGTCAGGTCTTTGGTCAGGTGCAGGGGATTGCCACCCGGGATCCTGCCTTCGGGCTGGAGGCGGTGTGGGTCGCCAAGGAGCAGGTCTCCCATGCCCAGACCCTGGGCTATACGGTGGTGGATACCGCCACCGTGGTGGCGACGCATCTGAGCCAGATACTCGCCAACCATGCGGCTCTACTGCTGGGTCATGACGAGGTGCAACAGCTGCTCGACATGATCGGCAAGCATCAGAGCAAGCTGGTGGAAGGGTTGGTGCCCGAGGTGATCAGCATGGGCAACCTGGTGAAGGTATTGCAGAATTTGCTCAATGAGGGCGTGCCAATTCGCGACATGCGCACTATCCTGCAGACCCTGGTCGAATACGCGCCGCGTAGCCCGGATCCGGAAGTGCTCACGGCCGCCTGCCGGATTGCCCTGCGCCGCCTCATCGTCCAGGAGATTGCCGGTCCCGATCCCGAGCTGCCGGTGATCACCTTGGCTCCAGAGTTGGAACGTATATTGCATCAATCACTGCAGGCAGGTGGTGGTGATGGAGCAGGGATTGAACCTGGCCTGGCGGAGCGGATGCAGCGCTCGCTGGTGGAAGCCACACAACGGCAAGAGCTGGAAGGTCAGCCGGCCGTGCTTCTGACATCGGGGATATTGCGCAATACCCTGGCCAAATTTGTCAAGAATGCCATTCCTGGATTACGTGTTCTGTCTTATCAGGAAGTGCCTGACGACAAGCAGATTCGCATCGTCAGTGCGGTGGGACAGAACTAGTTAGCGGAGACGACGGGTGAAGATTAAGCGGTTTTTTGCCAAGGACATGCGAACGGCTCTGGCCGAGGTCAAGGAGACTCTCGGGCCCGATGCCGTCATCATGTCCAACAAAAAGGTCACCGGTGGGGTGGAGATAGTCGCGGCTGTCGATTATCAGTCCCAGGTACCGGGGCCCAAAGATGCGCCAGTTCGCCGTCAGTTGAACGATGAGAGCGTCAATATTTCGTCTGCCGCGCGGCAGATGAATCGCCCCGAACCTGCCCAGCCTCAGGGGCAGAACGAACATTATGCCGATACCCTGGCTGCCCTGCTGGCCCGCCAGCAAAAGCTCAAACCGGCCAGCCAGGCACCACTTGGTGGCCAGCAGTCCGCCGGTCTGGCGGCGGCCAGTAGTGCTCCCAAAACCCTGGCCGAACAGGGACAGTGGGGGGCGGCTCCCGAGCCTGCCAGGCCCAAGCCCCGGATGGCGGCCGGTGGGCGTTCTTCTCAGCCTGCCCAGCGGGATCAGGAGATGGAAGGGATGCGCAAGGAGATGGCCAGCATCCGCAAACTGCTGGAGCACCAGATCTCCGGACTGATGTGGCAAGAAGTGGAGCGCCGCGAGCCGATGCGGGCTTTGCTCATCAAGGAGCTCAAGAAAATGGGCTTTGATGACGCTTTTGCTGATCAGCTGGCAGGTCTCATCCCGGAAGACATGCCCATTCATCAGGCGATGGCCCAGCTGGCCGAGGTGCTCACCGCCCAGCTCAAGATCAGTGAAGACGAGATCTTGCGCCAGGGCGGGGCCGTGGCCCTGCTTGGCCCGACCGGGGTGGGCAAGACCACCACCATCGCCAAACTGGCGGCCCGTTTTGCCATGAAGTATGGCGCGGAGCAGGTGGCGCTCATCACCACCGACAACTACCGGATCGGTGCCCATGAACAGCTGCAGACCTATGGCCGCATCATGGGCTGCCCGGTTCGCCAGGTGCGGGATGCCGAGGAGCTGGCCAATGCGCTCTATCAGTTCCGTCATCGTCGTCTGGTATTGATCGATACCGCCGGGGTTGGCCAGCGGGATGTGCGGTTGACCGAACAGCTCGATACCCTGGTCAAGAACGCCAAGGTACGGATCCGCAACTATCTGGTGATGTCGGCGACCTCGCAACGCCGGGTGATGCAGGAAGCGGTAGACCATTTCCGGCGGATCCCGCTCAGCGGCTGCATACTTACCAAATTGGATGAAAGTCTGAATCTGGGCGAAGTGATTAACGTGTGTATCCAGAACGCCTTGCCGATCAGTTACATCACTGATGGCCAGCGGGTTCCGGAAGATATTCAGGTTGCCGATGCGGCGCAGCTCGTCGGCGCGGCCATGGGTTCGCTGGAGCGAGAAACGCAAGAGCCCTATTTCTGGGGCACGGGCTTTGGCGAAGCCGAAGATTCGGAGTTTTATGAGTAACATGTATATGGATCAGGCAAGTGGTCTGCGCAAAATGCGTCAAAACAATCGAGTGAAAGTGATCGCCGTGTCCGGCGGCAAGGGTGGCGTGGGTAAAACCAACGTGACACTGAACGTGGCGGGCGCCATGGCGGCACAAGGCAAGCGGGTGATGGTGCTGGATGCCGACCTGGGTCTTGCCAACGTCGACGTCATGCTGGGGCTGAGGGTGCATCGCAACCTCTCTCACGTATTGGCCGGCGAGTGCACCATAGACGACATCATCGTTGAGGGGCCCTACGGCATGATGATAGTGCCGGCGACCTCGGGTACCCAGTCCATGGTGGAGCTTACGCCGGTGCAGCATGCCGAGCTGATCCGTGCCTTCAGCGAGATGAAGACCCAGGTCGACGTGTTGCTGGTGGATACCGCAGCCGGTATCTCCGACATGGTGCTGAGCTTCACCCGTGCGGCCCAGGACATCATGGTAGTGGTGTGTGATGAACCCACCTCCATCACGGATGCCTACGCTCTCATCAAGATCCTCTCCAAGGAACACGGGGTGTTCCGCTTCAAGGTGGTAGCCAACATGGTGCGCAGCCTGCGGGAAGGACAGGAACTGTTCGCCAAGCTGACCCGGGTGACGGATCGTTTCCTGGATACCTCTCTCGAGCTGGTGGCCTGCGTGCCTTATGACACCAACCTGCGGGCGGCAGTGCGCAAGCAGAAGCTGATTGTCGAGGCGTTTCCGAAGTCGCCGGCCGCCTTGGCCTTCCGGGCCCTTGCCAATAAGGCTGCCAGTTGGCCGGTGCCGAACCAGCCGGGCGGTCACCTGGAGTTTTTCCTGGAAAATCTGTTGCAAAAACCGGCCACCACACAGGAAGGTTCCCGTGAATAAAGCCCAAGCGTACTTGCGTCATCAGGATTCCTATGCGCTGGTGGAGCGTCACGCTCCTCTGGTCAAACGGATTGCCCAGCACTTGTTGGCTCGCCTGCCAAGCAGTGTCTTGCTGGATGACCTGATCCAGGCAGGTATGATTGGGCTGCTTGAAGCCTCCCGCAATTTTGACGGCAGCAAGGGCGCCAGTTTTGAAACCTATGCCGGGATCCGCATCCGCGGCGCCATGCTCGACGAGATCAGGCGTGGTGACTGGGTGCCTCGTTCCGTGCATCGCAACAGCCGGGCGATCGCCGAAGCCATCGAGAATGTGGAGCAGTCGCAGGGGCGGGATGCGCGTGATACCGATGTCGCGGCTCATATGGGGGTCTCGATCAACGAGTACCACGCCATGTTGCAGGATGTTTCTTGTGGAAAAATTATCGGTATCGAGGATCTCGGGGTCAGTGAAGATGTGATCGGGCAGCCCGATGATACTCCTGCCGGCTCCGGATTCGATGAATTGGCCGCAGAACGATTTCAGATTGAATTATCGGAGCAAATTGGTCGCCTGCCAGAGAGAGAAGCCCTGGTTCTCTCTCTTTACTACGACGAAGAGCTGAATTTACGCGAGATTGGCGAGGTTTTGAGCGTCAGTGAGTCCCGGGTGAGCCAGATCCATAGTCAGGCAATGCACCGACTGCGCGCCCGTTTGCGAGATTGGCATCTATAAGTGTCTGTACTGGCTACACTGAGGTGAAACACTAAGGCATAATCCGCAGGACACAACCCGTTTTTAGCATCATGTAAGTGAGCCGCCGAGGCGGCTATTTAGGAGGGAATTTTGGACAAGAACATGAAAATCCTCATTGTTGATGACTTTTCAACGATGCGCCGGATTATCAAGAACTTGCTGCGCGATCTGGGATACAACAATACCCATGAGGCGGATGATGGCAATACCGCATTGCCGATGCTGAAAAATGGTGATTTCCAGTTTGTGGTAACCGACTGGAACATGCCCGGCATGCAAGGTATCGACCTGCTCAAGGCCATTCGTGTCGATGACAAACTCAAGCACCTGCCGGTATTGATGGTAACGGCGGAGGCCAAGCGTGAGCAGATCATCGAAGCCGCTCAGGCTGGGGTCAATGGCTATATCGTCAAGCCTTTCACTGCTGCGACGCTCAAGGAAAAGCTCGATAAAATTTTTGAACGCATTGGCTAAGGGGTGGCAGGGATGATGGCCAAAACGAGAGCAATGATTTCGCTCGACCAGGCAAGGATGCTTGTTGCTCATCTGGAGCAAGGCGAATTTGAGTTGGCCGACGATTTGCTTGCGCAAGTGTGTGCCCCCAATGCCTCCGATCTGTTCGACAAGGTCGGTCAGCTGACACGACAACTGCACAATTCCCTGCAAGAATTTCGTCTCGATCCCCGTATTCCCGATCTGGCTACTCACGAAATTCCGGATGCGCGGGAGCGCCTCAGTTACGTCATCGACATGACGGACAAGGCTGCCAACCGCACCATGGATGCCGTAGAAGCCAGTTTGCCGATAGCGGATCGCCTCAACGACAATATCCAGCTGGTGTTGCCAAACTGGAATGCATTGATGTCCCGTGACATGAGCGTGGGCCAGTTCAAGGCGTTATGTCACCAACTCGATGATTTTATTAAGGCTTCTGAGGCTGATGCCGATAAATTACGGCAACTGCTGACTGAAATTCTGATGGCACAAGATTTTCAGGATTTGACCGGGCAGATGATCCGCAAGGTCATCAAGCTTGTTCAGGAAGTTGAAACAAAATTAATAGAAATGCTGACCATGTTTGGTGAAGCCTCTGCCGAGCATTCAACTCGTAGCCTTCCTGTCAACGGGATTGAAGCAGAAGGTCCCATCATGAACCCGGAAGCGCGTTCCGATGTGGTTAATGGTCAGGATGATGTGGACGATCTGCTGTCTAGCCTGGGATTCTAATGGAGTGACGCATGGCCTTCGAAGTTGATGAAGACATACTGCAAGATTTTTTGGTCGAAGCCTCCGAAATATTGGAACAGTTGTCTGAGCAGCTGGTCGACTTGGAAAAACGGCCAGATGACAAAAACCTGTTAAATGCCATCTTCCGCGGTTTCCATACCGTGAAAGGGGGCGCCGGGTTCCTGTCGCTGGGAGAACTGGTTGACGTATGCCACGGTGCGGAAAACGTCTTTGATATTTTGCGCAACGGCAAGCGTACCGTCACCGCAGAGCTGATGGATGTCATTCTGCAGGCACTGGATGCGATCAACGTTATGTTTGCCCAGGTCCAGAATCGCGAAGCACCAAGCCCTGCCTCCGACGATCTGCTCCATGACCTGCATGAGCTGTGCAAGCCTGAAGGGGAAGAGCAGTTGATCACTTCGGGTGGTGGTGCTGTGCCTGCTGTGGCAGAACCGGAACCCGTAGTAGAACCTGAGCCCGTTATGGCTTCAGAGCCTGACGTCGCGGCTCCCATGGTTGACGATAATGAACCCGCACCGGTCAATGGCGGTGGTTCAATAGATGAAATTTCTGCGGACGAATTCGAACGTCTGCTGGATGAGTTGCATGGTGTCGGCGGAGCACCGACCAAGGTCGTTTCGGCCTCGGCCCCCGCTCCCGTTGCCAGCGATTCCGGTGATATTACCGATGATGAGTTTGAAGCTCTGCTGGATCAGCTTCATGGCCAAGGCCAGCATGTTGGGGCGCCAGACATCAATCCGTTGAAATCGGTTCAAAAGGAAGTCGATGAACTGATTGATGATGACGAGTTTGAGCGCCTGCTGGATGAACTGCATGGCCGCGGCCAGGGGCCGCAGAGCACAATGGCATCTGCAGCCAAGACCTCTTCACCTGTAACATCATCGGCGGCGCCCGCACCTGCTGCACCGACACCTGCTCCAGTCGCCAAACCGACTCCAGCCGCTCCGGCGAAATCGGTCGAGACGCCCGCCAAAGCGGCACCAGCGCCTGCGAAGGCGGCTGCGCCGGCTGAAAACAGCGCGGTACAAAGCGATACCACGGTACGAGTCGACACCAAGACCCTAGACGTCATCATGAACATGGTGGGAGAACTGGTGCTGGTGCGCAACCGCCTGGTGAGCCTGGGGATTGCCAGCAATGATGAAGAGATGTCAAAGGCGGTCGCCAACCTTGATGTCGTGACTGCCGACTTGCAGGGGGCGGTCATGAAAACCCGCATGCAGCCCATCAAGAAGGTGTTTGGCCGCTTCCCCCGGGTTGTGCGCGATCTTGCCAGAACCCTCAAGAAAGAGATCGAACTGGTGATGGTCGGCGAAGATACCGACCTGGACAAAAACCTGGTTGAGGCGCTGGCGGATCCGCTGGTGCACCTGGTGCGCAACTCTTGCGATCACGGCGTCGAGATGCCGGATGTGCGCGAGAAAGCGGGCAAGCCGCGTCAGGGCACCATCACCCTGAGCGCTTCCCAGCAGGGAGATCATATCCTGCTGTGTATCGAAGATGATGGCGCAGGTATGGATCCCGAAAAACTCAAGTCCATCGCCATCAGTCGTGGTGTGCTTGATGCGGATACCGCCGCCCGCATGAGCGATAACGATGCCTATAACCTGATCTTTGCCCCCGGTTTCTCGACCAAGTCGGAGATTTCCGATATTTCCGGTCGTGGGGTCGGCATGGACGTGGTGAAGACCAGCATCGTCAGCCTCAATGGCTCCGTGCATATCGATTCCACCTGGGGCAAGGGCACCCGTCTTGAGATCAAGGTGCCACTGACACTGGCCATTCTGCCGACCTTGATGGTAGAGGTTGGGGAACAGACCTTTGCGCTCCCCCTTGGTTGCGTGAACGAGATTTTCCATCTGGATCTGAACAAGGCCAACATGGTCGATGGCCAGCTCACCATCATAGTGCGCGAGAAAGCTATTCCGCTGTTCTACCTGCACAAATGGCTAGTGCGGGGGCCCAACAAGCGTTCCCGTCAGGATACCGGCCATGTAGTCATCGTCCAGATCGGTACCCAGCAGATCGGCTTTGTGGTCGACAGCCTGATTGGTCAGGAAGAGGTGGTCATCAAGCCGCTGGACAATCTGCTGCAGGGGACGCCGGGCATGGCAGGGGCAACCATCACCAGTGATGGCGGTATCGCCCTGATCCTGGACGTGCCGAGTCTGCTCAAGGCATATGCGCGTAGACATTAATCACCCAGCTCCGAGGAGTTAGAAAAATAACAATGGCAGTCAAGGTATTAGTTGTCGACGACTCGAGCTTTTTTCGCCGTCGAGTGAGCGAAATCATCGGTCAGGATCCCATGCTGACGGTGATCGATACAGCCCAGAATGGCCGTGAGGCAGTCGAGAAGGCGATGTCACTGCGTCCTGACGTGATCACCATGGACATCGAGATGCCCGTGATGGATGGCATCAGCGCGGTGCGGGAGATCATGGCCAAGTGCCCGACTCCCATTCTGATGTTCTCCTCACTGACCCATGAGGGTGCCAAGGCGACGCTCGATGCCCTGGATGCCGGTGCGCTCGATTTTCTACCGAAGAAATTTGAAGATATCGCCCGGGATAAAGATGAGGCGGTCAGGTTGCTGCAACAGCGGGTAAAAGAAATCTCCCGCAAGCGTTTCATGATGAGCTCGGCAGCTCGTCCCAAGGCTCCCGAGCCCGCGACTCGCAGCCCGCTGGGCGGGGTTGCTCCGACTCGTGGTATTGAACGTCAGGCGGAGCCGACCCGCGCAGCTCCCGCTGTGGCGTTTAAACGTAGTGGCAAGAGCTACCAGTTGGTGGCCATCGGTACCTCGACCGGTGGGCCCGTTGCTTTGCAAAACGTGTTGACCAAGTTGCCAAAGGATTTCCCTCATCCGATTTTGCTGATCCAGCATATGCCGGCGACTTTCACCGCCGCGTTTGCTGCACGCCTCAACGGTTTGTGCCAGATTGGTGTCAAGGAAGCCGAAGATGGTGACGTGCTCAAACCGGGACACGCCTATCTGGCGCCGGGTGGCCGGCAGATGCTGCTGGAAGGCCGAGGTGCCGGCGCACGCATCCGGATTGTCGATGGCAATGACAAGGTGAACTACAAGCCTTGTGTCGATATCACCTTCGCCTCTGCTGCCAAAACCTATGCTGACAAGGTGTTGGCCATCGTCCTGACTGGGATGGGTGCTGATGGCCGGGATGGCGCACGCCTGCTCAAAGAGCAGGGATCCACCATCTGGGCTCAGGATGAAGCGTCCTGCGTGGTATATGGTATGCCCCAGGCCGTTGCCAAGGCAGGCATTGCCAGCGAATCACTCCCTCTGGACAAGGTAGCCCAGCGTATTCTGGTCGAGTTGGGGCGCTGATCATGGGCCTGCTCGGTCTGCTCCTTGCGCTGGGAGCCATTGCCATTGCCCAGGTTTGGCATGGTGGCTCCCTGCTCACTCTGGTTGACGGACCCGCGTTTCTCATCGTGGTGGGCGGCACAATCGGTGCCGTGACACTGCAGACTCCCGCAAAATACATCATGCTTGCCATCCGGCAGACGTTATGGATGTTTTCCCCGCCCCATCAGGATCTCGCAACCCAGGCCGAGCGGTTGCAATCCTGGGCCGCCTTTGCCCGGCAACAGGGATTGTTGGCGCTTGAGAACCAAGCGGAGCAGGAAGAGGATGAATTTACCCGTCTGGGGCTCGGCATGATAGTCGATGGGGTCTCGACGGAAGATATCCGCATGTTGCTGGAGGCGGATATCGATATCGAACAGGAACGCAACGAGCATGCCGCCAGAGTGTTTGAAGCCATGGGGGGATACAGCCCGACTATCGGCATCATAGGTGCCGTCCTTGGGCTTATCCAGGCCATGTTTCATCTGGAAGAGCCGTCAGCGCTGGGGACGGGCATCGCGGTTGCGTTCGTGGCGACCATCTATGGGGTGGGGTTTGCCAACCTGATTTATCTGCCGCTCGCCAACCGGCTACGGGCTTTTCATTATCATTACGCGCTGTTCCAGGAGCTGACCCTGGAGGGGTTGATTGCCATTGCCCATGGTGAAAACGGCCTGCAGGTTGAACGGCGCCTCAGGGCCTATCTGAAAGGAGAGTAGCCATGCGCAATCGCTATCGGTTGCACTTGCAGGGGCGTGAACACCTCGATCGCTGGCTGGTCTCCTATGCCGATTACATGACGCTGATCTTTGCCCTGTTCGTGGTGCTCTACTCGGTCGCGCTGGTCAACAAGGACAAGTATCGCGCCGTCATCGATGGCATGAGCCAGGCATTCAGTGTCATGCAATCTCCCAAAGATGGTTTGCTGGAAGGACAAGGGGATTCACTGCTCTCCAACCCCGTTTCTGCGGCCCCCTCCATTCTGGATGGCGCCACGGCGCCAGCTCCGTCGCTTGCGCCTATCTCGGGGGTGCCGATACTGCAGGATGGTACCACGCTGGCCAAGCTCGACCTGCAACTGCAGGAGAACATGGGCTCTCTGGTGGACGCGGGGATCGTCAAGCTGACTCAGGATGAAAACTGGCTGACCATCGAATTGAGTGCCGGGCTGCTGTTTGGCAGCGGTAGCGCCTTTTTGGGCACAAATGCGGCTCCCGTCATTAATACCATTTCAAGTATTCTCAAACCGGTCGATAACTATGTGAGAGTCAGGGGTTATACAGATAACCAACAGATTCATAATGAAATTTTTCGTTCAAACTGGGCTCTCTCAGCCGCCAGGGCCGAAGCGGTACTCAATGGGCTGATTGCCAATGGCATCGCACCCGAGCGGCTTGCTTTCGAGGCATATGGCGAGTTCTCACCGTTTGCCGACAATGGTAGCGAACAGGGGCGAGTGCAGAACCGCAAGGTGGTGGTGGCAGTATCCAAGTTTGCATGGGTACCGCCCGCACCGGCCAAGGTCTCGCCGGTGACCGTTGAACCCGTGCTAGAGGTTCAGAAGGCGGTGGATGCAGGAGAGGTCAGGGTGATCGCCTTGCCCGGTGGCGGCATACGTATAACAACAAGGCAGGATTGATACAGTGATTGTTTGGACGGTTGCCAACCAGAAAGGCGGGGTGGGGAAAACCACCACAGTGGTCTCGCTTGCCGGGATCCTGGCCCAACGTGGCCAACGAGTGCTGCTGATTGACACAGATCCGCACGCCTCGCTGACATCTTATCTGGATTATGATTCCGATCGCCTGGATGGCACTCTCTATGAACTCTTCCAGTCGGTGAAGCCGACCGCCGAACTGGTCAATAAACTGACTCTCAGAACCAAGTTCGAGAATATCCACTTGTTGCCGGCCTCCATCACGCTGGCGACCCTGGACAGGGTCATGGGCAATCGGGAAGGGATGGGGCTGGTGCTAAAGCGGGCTTTGCTGCGCATTCAGGATCAATACGATTACGTGTTGATCGATTGCCCGCCTGTGCTGGGGGTCATGATGGTCAACGCGCTGGCGGCCTGCGATCGCATCCTAGTGCCGGTCCAGACCGAATTTCTTGCCCTCAAGGGGCTGGAGCGCATGATGAAGACATTCGAGATCATGCAGCGTTCCAAGCGGGACAAGTTCCGTTATACCGTGATCCCGACCATGTTTGACAAGCGTACCCGTGCCTCCCTGATGACCCTGAAATCGATCAAGGAGCAATACGGTGATGCGGTGTGGAACGCGGTGATCCCCATCGATACCAAATTCAGGGATGCCAGCTTGCTGCATATTCCGCCCTCCATCTATTCACCTGGTAGTCGGGGAACCTATGCCTACGAGACACTGCTCAACTATCTCGATGCTCTTGAACGGCAGCGGGCGCAGGAGGTGATGGCATGAGAGATACCATTCAAGTCCGTGCAATGGACGACTATTTCCACTCCCTGCTGCTGGATGAAGCCCTCTCGCTGGATGAGGCCGACGAGCCTGAGCTGGCTCCCGTGGTGCAACTGCAGCGCCAGAGTGTGGTTGAACCACAGGTTGAGGCCGCTCCTTATCTGGAGGCGGATGCCCGCCTGGCCCAGTTGAGTGAATTGCTGGCGCAAGTGGGTCAGGTGCAGTTCGAAATTGACGCCCTGTCCCATGAGGAACCCGCCAGCGAGCCGCTTGAAATCGTCGCCGAAGAGTCCTTGCTGCCCGTCGAGCCTGCCTGGCCTGAAGAGGTGGTGGAGGTCGCGGAACCTGTGACCACTGTCATCACCGAGACGGCGGTGGAACTTGCGCCCGAACCGGTCCCCGAGCCGGTCAGCTGGCAGAATATCGACAGCGGCAATGAGTTTCAGGCCCTGTTTTTCGAAGTCGCCGGGGTGACCTTTGCGGTTCCCCTGACCGATCTTGGCGGGATCCACCAACTGGGGGAGGTGACCTCCCTGTTTGGTCAGCCATCCTGGTACAAGGGGTTGATGACTTCCCGCGAGCAGAAGATGAATGTGGTCGATACGGCTCAGTGGGTCATGCCGGGTCAGCATCTTGAGATGGACGAATACAAGTATTTGATTATGCTTGGGCAATCCCCCTGGGGCCTCGCCTGCCATCATCTCAGGGGAACCGAGCTGCTGCACCGGGATCAGGTAAAATGGCGCCATCAGGCGGGCAAGCGCCCCTGGCTGGCGGGCATGGTCAAAGAGAAAATGTGTGCCCTGCTGCATGTCAGCGAATTGCTCCTGTTGCTGGAGCGCGGGGTAAACATAGAAGGTCGCTGATAACTTCTGCAGTCGAGTTGTTTTATTGCTAGTTTTTAGCAGTAGACGTTTATATAAAAGGAATAAAACATGACAGAAAAGCGCAATATTGCACAGAATCTGGCCGAAGATGAAGTGCTGCAATGGGTAACCTTCCAACTGGAAAACGAGACCTACGGCATCAACGTGATGCAGGTTCAGGAAGTGTTGCGCTATACCGAGATCGCGCCTGTGCCTGGGGCTCCGGATTATGTGCTCGGTATCATCAACCTGCGTGGCAACGTGGTGACTGTCATCGATACTCGTTCCCGCTTCGGTCTGCCGTCCGGGGATGTCAGTGAAAACTCCCGTATCGTCATCATCGAGGCTGAAAAGCAGGTGATCGGCATCATGGTGGACAGCGTGGCGGAAGTGGTTTATCTGCGTTCTTCCGAGATCGATGCCGCACCTGCGGTAGGGACCGAAGAGAGCGCCAAGTTCATCCAGGGGGTGAGCAACCGTGATGGCCAGTTGCTGATCCTGGTCGATTTGAACAAGCTGCTCTCCGATGAAGAGTGGGACGAGATCGGTTCTCTCTAACAAGAAGGTGATGTTTTGATCATTGAGATTGTTGCCTTGGGGTTGTCCCTGATTGCACTGGCGTTTGCCTGTTTCATCTGGTTCAGGAGCAAACGAAGCAAGCAGGAGTCCGAGGCCAGCGTGGCGGCGCTGCAGGGCCAGCTCGAGAGTCTGCGCAAGCAGATGATGGAGCTTCATACCGGGGCCATCGGCATGGGCCAGCGGTTGCAGTCGGTGGAAGGAGCAATGCAGCAGATCAACGATCGTCAGCAGGAGCTGACCCTGCAGGATCCGGAACGCCGGCTTTACAGCCGTGCCGCCAAGATGGTCGAGCTGGGCGCCGATATCGACGAGGTCATGAGCGAGTGCGAATTGCCGAAGGCAGAAGCTGAGCTCCTGATTTCATTACGAAAAGGGCGCTCTTGATGAGTCAGGAAGGCAACTGCCTTCCTGATTTGTTTTGGCCATTTTTCTAAGCGTTTGTGGCGCGATCTTCGCCACAAATCCTGCTGATTATTGGCATCTTTGAAAAGACCCCCTCCAATACTGTGTTAATATGCAGGCCGCTTCTTTCCACCTGACAACATCCTCATGCTGCTTCAAGTCAACAATCTGAGCTGCGTGCGTGAAGATCGCACCCTGTTTGAACATCTCTCCTTTACGGTAGCGCCTGGCGATCTGCTGCAAATCGAAGGTCCGAACGGAGTCGGCAAGACCAGCTTGTTGCGTCTGCTGACCGGGTTGTCACAGCCATTTGCCGGCGAGGTGTGCTGGAACGGAGAGAACATTCGCCACTGCCGCGATGAATATCATGCCAATCTGCTCTATCTGGGCCACCATGCCGGGGTCAAAGCGGCATTGACACCGTTTGAAAACCTCAAGTTCTATCAACAGTTACATCACCCTCAGCAACAGGACAGCGACCTGTGGCAGATCCTGGCCCGGGTGGGACTTGCCGGTTTCGAGGAGAATCCAACTGGCCAGCTCTCTGCCGGTCAGCAGCGTCGGGTCGCCCTGGCCCGGCTGTGGTTGTGTGACAAGCCGTCACTCTGGATCCTGGACGAGCCGTTTACCGCCATCGACAAACAGGGGGTCAAGGTGCTCGAGCAACTGTTCCTGGCCCATGCGGAGCGGGGGGGCATGGTGATCCTGACCACCCACCAGGATCTCACCCTGATGCAGGGACGTTTGGAAACCCTGTCGCTGACCCCTCTGTTGCAGGAGTAAGCCCATGCTGCGCGCCGTTATGCACCTTATTCACCGTGAACTGCTGATAGCCTTGCGCCAGCGCTCCGATATTCTCAACCCGATCTGGTTTTTCCTGATCGTCATCACCCTCTTTCCCCTTGGCATAGGGCCGGAGCCCAAGTTGCTGGCCCGTATTGCTCCGGGGATCATCTGGGTGGCGGCCCTGTTGGCGGCCATGCTGTCGCTGGAGCGGCTGTTTCGCGATGATTTCAGCGATGGTTCGCTGGAGCAGATGATGTTGATGCCTCATCCACTCGGGCTGCTGGCGCTGGCCAAAGTGGTTGCTCACTGGCTGTTGACCGGCTTGCCCTTGCTGCTGATCTCCCCCTTGCTCGCCATCTTGTTGTCGCTGGACATGAACACCTATCTGGCGGTGGTGGCGACCCTGGCACTGGGTACTCCAGTACTGAGCCTGCTCGGCGCAGTCGGGGTGGCCCTGACTGTCGGTCTGCGCAAGGGCGGTGTCCTGCTCAGCCTGCTGATCCTGCCGCTCTATATTCCGGTACTGATCTTTGCAACATCGGCCATCGATGCGGCTGGAATGAGCTTGCCCTATGGCGGCCAGCTCGCTATTTTGGCCGCCATGCTGGTGGGGGCCCTGACCCTGACCCCGCTGGCGGTCTCGGCAGCCCTTCGGGTAAGCCTCAACTGACCCGTGGTCAGCCAGATTGCAGAAGTCCCGAATGGGACGCTGTTTGAAAAAATTAAGTTGCGGTGGATCAAGGAGAGGCTCGCTTATCGCTTTCGGGGTATTTGATGTAAACCCGTGACAGGTATGGTAGGCCTCGCCAAACGATTAATAACAAAAGGTTTTGTGAGCTATGTGGAAATGGTTGCACCCTTACGCCAAACCGGAGCGGGCCTACCAGCTGGCTGGTACCCTGTTGCCTTGGTTTGCGGTGATTAGTCTGCTCTCGTTTATCAGCGGCACTATCTGGGGATTGGCATTTGCCCCCGCCGATTATCAGCAGGGGGATTCTTTCCGGATCATCTATATCCACGTGCCTTCCGCGATCCTCTCTATGGGGGCTTACTCCACCATGGCCGTCGCTGCCTTTATCGGACTGGTATGGCAGCTGCGCATGGCCGACATGACGGTGGCCGCCATCGCGCCGGTCGGGGCCGTGTTCACCTTCATCGCGCTCTTTACCGGTGCCGCCTGGGGCAAGCCCATGTGGGGCACCTGGTGGGTATGGGATGCCCGCCTCACCTCGGAGCTCATCCTGCTGTTCCTCTATCTTGGTGTCATCGCACTCTACAACGCCTTCAGCGACAAGGTGCTGGCAGGCCGCGCCGCTGGCATCCTGGCGCTGGTGGGGGTAATCAACCTGCCCATCATTCACTACTCGGTGGAGTGGTGGAACACCCTGCACCAGGGCGCCACTATCACCAAATTCGACAAGCCCTCCATTTCGGCCGAGATGCTGTGGCCCTTGCTCATCATGATCCTGGCATTTGCCACCTTCCTCGGGGCCTTGACCCTGATGCGTTTTCGTAACGAGCTCTTGATGCGGGAGTGGCATCGCCCCTGGGTCAAAGAGATTGCCGAGCAGGAGAAGTAAGCATGCACTTTGCCTCTTTCAGTGATTTTCTGGCGATGGGCGGCTACGCCTTTTACGTCTGGCTCTCCTTCGGCCTGACCCTGCTTTGCCTGGTCGGTATCGTCATTTCTACCCGTATGAAAACCCGCAGCCTGCTCGGCGAATTGCGCAGCAAGCAGGCACGCGAGGCCCGTCGCAAGGCGGCCCAGCAGATGGAGAACACCCTATGAACCCGAGACGAAAAAAACGCCTCACCATCATCCTCGCCATCACCCTGGGACTGGCGACCGTGAGCGGCCTGGTGCTCTATGCCCTCAGCCAGAATATCGATCTCTTCTATACCCCGAGCGAATTGGTTGAAGGGAAAGGACCGGACAAGATCAAGCCGGAAGAGGGGCAGCGTCTGCGCATCGGGGGCCTGGTGGTGCCCGGTTCGGTGAAGCGGGATCCCCAGAGCCTCAGGGTGGCCTTCCAGCTGGTGGACAATGGCGGCCATCTGGTGACGGTCGAATATGACGGCATCCTGCCGGACCTGTTCCGCGAGGGGCAGGGTATAGTCGCGCAGGGCACCCTCAAGGATGCCACCACGGTGGAAGCCTTCGAAGTGCTGGCCAAGCACGATGAAAACTACATGCCGCCGGAAGTGGCGGAAGCCACCAGCGGCATGCACTACAAGCCGGAATATACCGACGCGCAGTTGAAGGGCTCCAAGCAATGATCCCCGTCGCTTTCGTTTCATCGTTTCGTCTCCGTGCCCCTGTCAGGGGCACGGCTCACCAGAAAGGAACCCGTCCATGATCCCGGAATTAGGACAGTTTGCTCTGATCATGGCTTTTGCCACCGCCCTGCTGCTGGGGAGCTACCCGCTGCTTGGCGCAAAATGGGGCCGTCTTGGCATGATGTCGGCGGCTCGCCCGCTCGCCTATGCCCAATTTTTGCTGTTGTTGTTGTCGTTCCTCTGCCTGACCTGGGCTTTTATCGACAATGATTTCACCGTGCAGTATGTGGCCACCAACTCCAACAGCCGCCTGCCACTGGCTTATCGTATCTCCGCCGTGTGGGGCGCCCACGAGGGCTCCCTGCTGCTGTGGGTGCTGACCCTGGGTGGCTGGACCGCGGCCGTTGCCCTGTTCAGCCGCCGTCTGCCGCTGGATGCGGTGGCACGGGTGCTTGGCGTGCTCGGCCTCATCTCGGTCGGCTTTACCGCCTTCGTGCTGTTCACTTCGGATCCCTTTACCCGCACGCTGCCCTACTTCCCGGTGGATGGGCGTGACCTCAACCCGCTGCTGCAGGATCCCGGTCTCATCTTCCATCCACCCATGCTTTACATGGGATACGTGGGCTTCTCGGTCGCCTTTGCCTTTGCGATTGCCTCCCTGATGACCGGGCGCCTCGATGCTACCTGGGCCCGCTGGTCCCGTCCCTGGACCATGGCGGCCTGGGTCTTCCTGACGCTGGGTATCGTGCTCGGCTCCTGGTGGGCCTACTATGAGCTCGGCTGGGGTGGCTGGTGGTTCTGGGACCCGGTAGAAAACGCCTCCTTCATGCCCTGGCTGGCGGGGACCGCGCTGCTCCATTCGCTGGCGGTGAGCGAAAAACGCGCTACCTTCAAGGCCTGGACCGTGCTGCTGGCCCTGTCGGCCTTCTCCCTGAGCCTGCTCGGCACCTTCCTGGTGCGCTCCGGCGTGCTGGTGTCGGTGCATGCGTTTGCCTCTGACCCGACCCGCGGCCTGTTCATTCTCGGCTTCCTGCTGGCGGTGATTGGTTCCTCCCTGCTGCTGTTCGCCTTCAAGGGCTCCCATGTGAAGAGCCACGGCAAGCACGAGCTGTGGAGCCGCGAGACCCTGCTGCTCGCCAACAACATCATGCTGGTGGCGGGTCTGCTCACCGTGCTGCTGGGCACCCTGTTGCCGCTGGTACACAAGGAGTTGGGACTTGGCAGCATCTCCATCGGGACGCCCTTCTTCAACCACATCTACAGCTGGCTGATCATCCCGTTTGCCCTGCTGCTGGGGGTTGGCCCGCTGTTTCGCTGGCGTCGTCAGGAGCTTGGCGAGCTCAAGGGCAAGGTGATCCTGGCCCTGCTGCTGAGTCTGGCGGCCGCCTTGCTGTTGCCGCTCGCTTTTGCCGAGGCATTCAAGCCCTGGGCTGCGGTGGGCATTGGCCTGGGTGTCTGGATCATCGTCACCAGTGCCCAGGAAACCTGGGCCCGTGCCACCCACAAGCACAGCTTTGCAGTTGGCGTGCGCCGCCTTGGCAACAGCCACTGGGCCATGATCCTGGGTCACGTGGGCCTTGCGGTCAGCATCATCGGCATTGCCTGTACCCAGAACTACAGCATCGAGAAGGACCTGCGGATGCAGGCCGGAGACAGAGTGCAGTTTGCCGATTACGAGTTCGTCTTTACCGGCATTGCCGAAAAGAACGGCCCCAACTACGACGGCTTCAAGGGCGTGCTGGAAGTGCACAAGAACGGCAAGCATGTCGGTACCCTCAAGCCCGAGAAACGGGTCTATACGGTGAGCCGCATGCCGATGACCGAAGCCGCCATCGATGCCGGCGTGACCCGGGATCTCTACGCCGCGCTCGGCGAGCCCCTCGACAACGGGGCCTGGGCGGTACGCATTTACTATAAGCCATTCGTTCGCTGGATCTGGTTCGGTGGCGTCTTCATGGCCATCGGTGGCGTGCTGGCGATGCTCGACAAACGCTACCGCTTCGGCCGTCGTGAAGAGGAGGTGAATGCATGACTCGCAAGACCTGGCTGTTTCTGATCCCCTTCGTGGTCTTCCTGTTGGGGGCCGTGTTCCTGTTCAAGGGGCTCTACTCCGATCCCACCAAGCTCGAATCCGTGATGGTGGGCAAGGAGGTGCCCGAATTTACCCTGCAGGACATCTACGATCTCGACAAACGGTACGATCGCAACATCTTCAAGGGGCGCCCCATGCTGCTCAACGTCTGGGCGACCTGGTGTCCGACCTGCTACGGCGAGCACACCTACCTCAAGCAGCTGGCGGGGCAGGGGATCACCATCGTCGGCATGAACTACAAGGATGAGCGGGACAAGGCGATCAAGTGGCTGGAAGAGCTCGGCAACCCCTACCAGATCAACCTGTATGATCCCGATGGCATGCTGGGGCTGGATCTGGGGGTGTATGGCGCGCCGGAAACCTTCTTCATCGACAGCCAGGGGATCATTCGCTACCGCCACGTGGGGGACATCAATCCCCAGAACTGGGCCTCGACCCTCAAACCCATCTTTGATGCCATGAAGTGAGGGCGCCCCGGATGAGAGTATTGATTGCATCCCTGTTGTTGCTGCTGGGTCTGGGCGTGCAAGCCCCGGCCATGGCCGCCATCGATGTCTACACCTTCGACAACGACAATCAGGAGCAGGTATTTCGCGAGCTGACCAAGGAGCTGCGCTGCCCCAAGTGCCAGAACCAGGACATCGCCGACTCCAACGCCGGGCTGGCCAAGGATCTGCGTGACAAGACCTACCAGATGGTGCGCGAGGGCAAGGACAAGGAGGAGATCGTGGACTACATGGTGGCCCGCTATGGCAACTTCATCCTCTACAACCCGCCGTTGATGGCCTCCACCCTGATCCTCTGGCTTGGCCCCCTGCTGGTCATCGTCATCGGCCTTGCCGTGGTGGTGATGCGCAGCCGCCGTCCCCCCGTGGCCGACAAGCAAGTGGATAATCACCTGAGCGAAGAGGAGCAGCGCCGCCTGGCCAAGCTGCTCAAAGAGGAAGAGAAACAATGACCGCCTTTTGGATAGTGATCGCGGCTCTGTTGGTGCTGACGAGTCTGGCGCTGGTACTGCCCCTGTGGCGCGGCGAGGGCAGGCAGAGCATCAGCCGTTCGGCCCTCAACAAGCAGCTTTATCGTCAGCGTCTGCTGGAAATTGGCGAAGAACGGGAACAGGGGGTATTGGCGGAGGAGCCGGACTCGCTGGTCGAACTGCAGCGCAGCCTGCTGGACGACATTCCCGATGTGGAGCAGACCGCCCGGGCTGGCAAGAGTCTGATCTGGATCCCGGGTGTACTGGTGCTCCTTATCGTGAGCCTGGGACTCTACTACAAGCTGGGCGGCTGGCAGGAGGTAGCCCGCTGGCAGGATGCCAGCAGCCGCATCGGCGAGCTCAGCAATCGCATTCTGGTGGAGCGCAATGCCGAGGTGACCGAGCAGGATCTGCTGGACTTCACCCTGGCCCTGCGCACCCGCTTGAAAGACGAGCCGAACGATTACCGCGGCTGGCTGCTGCTGGGTCGCCTGTCACTGGATGGCAACGATCCCGAGATGGCCCGTGAGGCGCTGGCTCATGCCTATGATCTGGCACCCCAGAAAGCCATGGTGGCGGTACCTTACGCTCAGGCCCTGATGATGACCGGGGACGAAGCCCAGGCCGACAGCCTGCTGAAGGCGGCTATTGCCGAGGAGCCGGCCAATATCGAGGCGCGTTCCGTCTATGCCTTCATGGCGCTGCAAAAAGAGGATTTCCAGACCGCGCTGGCGCGCTGGCAGGCCATGCTGCCGCTGATGGAAAAAGGGACGCCTCGCTATGTGATGGTGGAGCGCTCCATGGAATACGCCAGGGCGCAGCTCAAGGCGCGTGGCATCGCGGCGGCGCCAGTAGCCGAATCTGCCGGGCAGACACAGGCTTCCCAGAGCCAAGTGAAGGAGGGAGAGTTCCCCCTGCACATCACCCTGGCCGAGGGCATTCAGTTGCCGCCTGATGCCCATCTGTTCGTGTTTGCGGTGGTGCCCAACGGGCCGCCCATGCCCATCGCGGTGAAGCGTATCGCCGGCCCCACTCTGCCTCTTACCCTCTCGCTCGGGGACGGGGATGCCATGATGGAAGGGAGCAAGCTGGAAGCCTATCCCGAGCTGCAATTCAAGGCGCGGCTCTCTCGTGGTGGCAACGTCATGAACAAGGAGGGGGCCTTCGAAGGGGTCTCTGCAACAGTCAAAACGGCGACTATCCCATCAGCGCCGATTGACATCCGTATCGATCACGCCCTCTAATATACCTCTCTACCCGGCTCCCATCATGGGAGCCGGGTTGCCTATAATTCTGATTAATCAAAATAAAAATCTAGGACTTCCATATGTATCTGCGTTCAGGGGCCGTGCTGGCAGCCCTCTTGATAACAGGTTGCGCCGGCGGGCCGCCCAAGCCCGGCCCCGAGAGCCTGGATCTCGATCCCGGCATGAATGTGCCGGGGGCAACCAGTACGGCGGCCGATCCCCGCGATCCCTTCCAGGGGGCCAACCGGGCGATGTGGGCGGTCAACTACGACGTGCTTGAGCCTTATGTCGCCCGTCCCGTGGTGCATGCCTACGCCAACTATGTACCCGAGCCGGTCAAGGTCGGCATCGAGAACTTTGTGGAAAACTTCAACGAGCCGAGCAGCATGGTCAACCACCTGCTCTCGGGCGATCTGAAGGGGGCGGGCACCAACCTGGGCCGCTTTACCCTCAACACCACTGTAGGTCTGCTGGGTATCTTCGATGTGGCCAAACACGCCGGGCTTGAGCGCGACAAGCTGGAGCTCTCTACCGTGTTCGGGCGCATGAACATTGGCGAAGGGGCCTATGTCATGGTGCCCGTTTATGGCCCCACCACCACCCGCGAGATAGTGGGGGATACCATAGACGTGCTCTACTTCCCCTACGCACTGCTCACCTTCCCGCTCAAGGTGGCCCACTGGGCGCTGGATGGACTGGGCTCCCGTGCCAAGCTGATCGATCAGGAGCGGATCATCGACAACGCACTCGACCCTTACGCCCTGACCAAGGACTTCTATCTGCAGTACAACGAGAACAAGGTCACGGGCAACCAAGGGGCTCCCAAGCAGAATGAAGCCAGTGGCGATGATGCCAATCTGGACGAGTATCTGGATGAAATAGATCAGTAACTGTACATACTTGAACACATGTACAAAAGAGGGCGCCTCCAAGCGCCCTCTGTGTTTTCATCGCTGGATGTCAGACATAAAAAAACACCCTGCAATGCAGGGCGTTTTGGCAAGAGCGGCTATCAGGCAGCTAGATTCTTGGCCACGAATTCCCAGTTGACCAGGGCCCAGAAGGTTTCCATGTATTTCGGGCGCAGGTTGCGGAAATCGATGTAGTAGGCGTGCTCCCACAGGTCGACAGTCAGCAGCGGGGTAGTACCGGCTTCGGTCAGCGGGCAACCTGCGTTGGAGGTGTTGACGATGGCCAGGGAGCCGTCAGCCTTCTTGACCAGCCAAGTCCAGCTGGAACCGAAGTTGCCGATGGCAGACTTGGTGAAGGCATCTTTGAACTCGGCGAAAGAGCCAAAGGATTTGGTGATGGCGTCGGCCAGGGCGCCAGTGGGCTCGCCACCGCCGTTCGGGGAGAGGCAGTGCCAGTAGAAGGTGTGGTTCCAGATCTGGGCTGCGTTATTGAAGATACCGCCGCTGGAGGTCTTGATGATCTCTTCCAGAGACTTGCCTTCAAACTCGGTACCCGGCACCAGGTTGTTCAGGTTGACCACATAGGTGTTGTGGTGCTTGCCGTGGTGGTATTCCAGAGTTTCCTGGGAGATGTGCGGTTCCAGAGCATTGATTGCATAGGGCAGAGCGGGAAGTTCGAATGCCATTTTCTACTCTCCATTGGCTGGACCGTGCGAAAGCGACGGTTGCAAGACATTGCGTGCTCTTTTCTTATTTGAAAAGAGATGTTTATAAAATGATGAGGCAGGATAGCCCAAAGCCAAGGGATTGTAGCAGCATCAAAGATGGGCTAACAACTCCTGATTGGCGCCATGATCGCGATCAATGCAGGCGCAATTCCCTGTGCAATTCATATGCACATTTCCCTTTGTGAGTTTGTGCTCAGGCCAGATTGCAGTAGAATGGCCGCCGAAATCGCTCTAGTGAGGCATCTATGGAAACTATTGAAAAGATTAAGCAGCAGCTGGCTGACAACCCCATCATCATCTACATGAAAGGGTCTCCCAAGCTGCCCAGCTGTGGCTTCTCTGCCCAGGCCTCCCAGGCGCTGATGTCCTGTGGCGAGCCGTTTGCTTATGTCGATATCCTGCAAAACCCGGATATCCGTGCCGAATTGCCGAAATTCGCCAACTGGCCGACCTTCCCCCAGCTGTGGGTCGAAGGCGAGCTGATCGGCGGCTGCGACATCATGATCGAGATGTTCCAGGCCGGCGAGCTGCAGACCCTGATCAAGGAAACTGCCGCCAAGTACAAGAAAGATGACGCGGCCGCCGAATAAGGCTGCTTCAATATCATGAAAAAGGGGAGCCAATGGCTCCCCTTTTTATTGTGGCGGTACTATCAGGCGATCCGCTCGATACGCGCCATATAGAAGCCATCGAAACCGGTGGCGGCGGGGCTCACGGTGTGATCGTCACGAAGCCGGAAGTTGTCGTTGGCTGCGAGGAACTTGTCCACCTGCTGGCGGTTTTCCTGGGGCAGGATAGAGCAGGTCGCGTAGACCAGCAAACCGCCGACCTTCACCATCTGGCTGTAACGCTGCAGGATCTCTTCTTGCAGGGCCACCAGCACCGGCAGGCGCTCGGCGGTGTCGCGCCACTTGGCATCCGGATTGCGCTTGAGTACGCCAAGACCTGAGCAGGGCACGTCGAGCAGCACACGATCTGCGCTCTCTTTCAGGCGCTTGACGGTCTTGCTGCTGGTGATGACCCGGGTCTCCACGTTGTGAGCCCCGGCACGGCGGGCGCGCTGCTTGAGGTTTTCCAGCTTCCACTCTTCCACATCCATCGCCAGCAAGCGGCCCTTGCCGTTCATCATGGCGGCCAGATGCAGGGTCTTGCCACCGGCACCGGCGCAGGCGTCGATGACGCGCATGCCCGGAGTGACCTCCAGGGCGGCAGCCACCAGCTGGGAGCCGGCATCCTGCTGCTCGAACCAGCCATCGGCGAAGGCGTTGGTGCGGAACAGGGCGGCATCCGAGGTGACCTGCAGGGCGCTCTCGACCACTTCTACCAGGACTGTGGTGACATGTTCTTTCGCCAGTGCGGCCTGCAGCTCATCCTTGTTGCACTTGAGGGTGTTGACCCGCAGGTAGCGCTTGGGCATGGCGGTAAGGGCGGCACGCTCGGCAGGCCAGGCTTCGCCCAGTTGCTCGCTGCCGAGTTTTTCCAGCCAGCCAGGGCAACCATCCATCAACACCGGATTCTTCTTGGCTTCGGCCAGACGACGGCGAAACGCCTCTTCGTTGAAGCGATCCAGGGTCGGATGGTTGGGCTGGGCAATCTTGTGGAAGGCGTGCCAGCTGTGCAGCAGCGGCCAGACGTTCTTGGCGGCCTGACGGACCTGAATGCCGGTCAGGGCGCAGTAGAGACTGAGACGACGCAGCAGGTCGCCGGTGACCAGGGCAATCCTTGCCTGTTCTTGCGGTTTGAGATCGATGCCGGAGAAGTGACGGGCATAGGCGCGATCGAGGGTCAGGCCCTGCGCCAGTACATCGTCAACGATGGCAACGACCAGATCCCCGAAACGGGGCAACAGTGGGGATTTGAGCATGAGATTAACCTTGGCCAGATAAGGATGAACCGCCTTCTCGCGAGCGCGGTTCTAAAACGGATAAATCCGCGCAATGATAGGGGTTAGATCAAGTTGGTGCAACTCTCCCCGTTTGGGAAATATACTGGTCGCCAAACTGGTTCAATTGGGCCAGTGACAAAATAAACTAGATTTCAGTTCAGGCAGATGCATTTAAAAGGATTACAAAAGATGCAGTTGATAAGACATTCCTCCCTGGCGCTAATCGTCGCCACCCTGATGACGTCGACCAACCTGGTGGCCAAAGAGTGGGACACGGTGGCGGCACGCGCCACCGCAGCAGATGGCTATGAAGTAAGGGCCAACCAGTTCCGGGTGGTCAAGGTTTCTCTTGATTACATAAGTAGGCTGGCTGCCGGGGAGCGCCAGCTGAAGTTGCCGTTGCCCGACGGGGGAGAGGTGACATTCGTCCTGCAAGCCTACGATCTGTTGCCTGCGGACCTGGCGGCCAAATATCCCGATATCCAGACCTTCAAGGGACACAATCCTGCAGCGCCGCAAGAGACGGGGCGGTTTGACCTTGGCCCGCAAGGTTTCCATGCCATGTTCAGCCATCAGGGCAAGACGGTGTTTGTCGATCCGTTGCGCAATGCAGAAGGCTATGCCGTCTATTACCAGCAGGATGCCTATAGCCGCCTGGATGAAGAGGCTGACAAGGTGATTGGCGGGGAAGCCAGGAGCCTGGTGCGCAAGGTGCAAGTTGAGGGTAACGTGCGCAAGCATTACACCATCGCCATCTCGGCGGCGGGAGAGTATACCCAATACCACGGCGGTACGGTTGCGTCGGGTTTGTCAGCCATCGCAACCCTGCTCAACCGGGTTAACGAGGTGTATCAGCGTGACGTAGGGGCCGAATTTCAGCTCGCCAGTGGCAACGACACCATCATCTATACCGATCCGGCTAGCGATCCCTTCTATAACGGTGAAGATCCTGCCGGCTCGGGTAGAACCGATCTGGATATCAACATTCAGGTGCAGCAAGATGCCCTTGGTCGAGGATTGGGGAGCTTTGATATCGGCCATGTGGTCAACACTGGTGGGGGAGGCCTGGCCAGCCTGGGGTCGCTCTGTACAGTGAACAAGTCGGCGGGCATGACGGGTTCGGACACTCCGGTGGGGGATGCCTTCTTTATCGACTATGTGGCACACGAGATCGGCCACCAGTTTGGCGCCGATCATACCTTCAACGGCACCACCGGCAGTTGTGGTGGCGGGAACCGGGCCGCCAGCCAGGCGTGGGAGCCCGGTAGCGGCAGCTCCATCATGGCCTATGCCGGGATCTGCGGGGAAGAGAATATTCAGGCTCACAGCGATCCCTATTTCCACAGCAAGTCCATCGAACAGATGCGCGCGCACATGGCCACTGTGCCCGGTTGTGGCGCCACGTTGAATCTCACCAACAATGCGCCGCAGGCGGTGGCGGGCGCCGACTACATCATTCCGGCCAATACTCCGTTCATGCTCAAAGGCGCCGGTGCCGATCTGGACAATAACCCTCTCACTTACACCTGGGAGCAGATCGATCTGGGGAACGCGTCCAGTAGTGCGAGCGAAATGATCGACGACGGTACCCGTCCGCTGTTCAGGTTTGTTTCGCCGACCAGCTCGCCGGAGCGGATCCTGCCCAGTCTGGCATCCCTGTTTTCGGGTACTCTGGCCAAGGGCGAAGCCTGGCCAACCACCAACCGGGATCTCAACTTCCGGCTCACAGTGCGTGACGGGCAGGGCGGGGTCGCCAGTGACGACATGAAGGTACAGGTCGTCAACACGGGCGCGGCTTTTCGCATCATCAGTCCGATAGGGACCCCGGTCACCGCGGGGGGCGTGCAAACGGTCAGATGGGAGGTGGCCGGTACGGATCAAGCCCCCATCAGCTGCCGCAAGGTGGATCTGCAACTGACCCGTGATGAGGGGGACAGCTGGGTGAGTCTGGCCAGCGCTCAGCCCAATACGGGTTCGGCCAATGTCACATTGCCGGCCGGTGCCAGTGGTACAGCCCGTTTGAAGGTGGCCTGCAGTGACAACATCTTCTTTGCCATCAGTCCGTTCCGCTTATCCGTGGTACAAGGCGGTGAAAGCTCGGGTGGTAGCAGCGGTGGTGGCGGTGGTGCGCTCGGTTTCTGGACATTGGCGCTGGCCCTGCTGGGCTGGCAGCGGAGGCGCAGATGAGGATCAGCGGCTTGCTGTTATTAACCCTGCTTGGCGGATGTCAGGCCGATGCCGATACGCTGGAGCAGGCGATCAGTGCCAGTCTGGCCAAGCAGGATTATCGACTGATAGTGCGGGCTGGGCGCGGTGAGGTGGCTCCCGGCATTGCGGCCAGTGAGCAGGAGGCGGCCAAGGCGCGCTGTGGCGTGCGTTATCTGGATGGTCTGGGTGATGTTATCAAGCCAGAGCAGAAAGAGGTCCACGCCAAGCTGAGCGCCTATGCGGCCGAGTATAACCGGCGCATGCTGGTCCATTGTCCGCAAGTTCCGGCCGGTCACCAGCAATGACTGGTGGCTGTTGGTTTGTAAAAGGGAGGCTTGTGCCTCCCTTTTGTTTTCCCTGGGGCTAATTGACCTCTCCGAGACTTGTACCCATGGCGTGCTCGTCGCACAATGCCGCATGCATCGCCGCGTTCTGGCGGAAAGTACAGAAGGAAAATCAAGATGATGGATGTGGCTGATCTGCGCCGCGAATATACCCGGGGCGGATTGCACCGGGCCGATCTGCCGGCCGAACCACTGACGTTGTTCGAAAAGTGGCTGGCTCAGGCCTGCGAGGCCAGATTGACGGATCCGACCGCCATGGTGGTGGCTACCGTGGATGCCGACGGCCAGCCCTGGCAGCGTACCGTACTGCTCAAGCACTACGACGCCCAAGAGATGGTGTTCTACACCAACATGGGCAGTCGCAAGGCACATCAGCTGGAGGGTAATCCCCGCATCAGCCTGCTTTTCCCCTGGCATCCCCTGGACAGGCAGGTGCACGTGACTGGTCGGGTGGAGAAGCTTGGCACCCTTGAGGTGATGAAGTATTTCCACAGCCGTCCCAAGGACAGCCAGATAGCCGCCTGGGTCTCCAAGCAGTCGACCCGCATCTCGGCACGCGGCGTGCTGGAAGCCAAGTTTCTCGAGCTCAAGCAAAAATTTGCCAGCGGTGAAGTGCCCCTGCCGAGTTTCTGGGGCGGCTACCGGGTGGTGATCGACACGGTCGAATTCTGGCAGGGGGGCGAGCATCGCCTGCACGATCGTTTCTACTACACCCGCGAGGGGGATGGCTGGCATATCGAGCGTCTGGCACCCTGATTATTCAACCTGGTTTCAACCCCCGTTTCACAAGGAGTGTGTATGCGTCTGTATGGTGATTTGCGATCCGGCAACTGCTACAAGGCATGGCTGCTGGCCCGCTGGCTCGAGTTGCCCCTGACCTGGGTCAATGTGGATATTCAGGCGGGGGATACCCGAACTCCCGAGTTTCTGGCGCTCAACCCCAACGGCAAGATCCCGGTGCTGGCCATCGGTGAGGGGGATGCGCTGGCCGAGTCCAATGCCATTCTCTTTTATCTGGCGCAGGGCTCCGCGCTCTGGCCATCGGACCCTCGCCAGCAGGCGGAAGTGCTCAAGTGGATGTTCTTCGAGCAGTACAGTCACGAGCCCTATATCGCGGTCGCCCGTTTCATCGTCCACTATCTGGGCCGACCGGAATCCCAGGAGGCGCGACTCGATGGCCTCAAGGCTGGCGGTGAGAAGGCACTGGCGGTGATGGAGCGGCAGCTTAAGCAAAGCCCCTATCTGTGCGGCGAGGCGCCGACCATCGCCGATATCGCTCTCTACGCCTACACCCATGTGGCGGAGGAGGGGATTTTCTCTCTGCAGGGGTGGCCGGCCATTCGCGCCTGGATCGACCGTATCGAGTCACACCCCCGCCATCTGAGCCTGCCGGCTGCCTGTCAGGCAGAGTAAGACGAGTCGACCAAACCATCGGGCGCACCCAGGGGGCGCCCGGCATTTCCATCTCATCCCTTTGTGTTGAAGAGCCTGGCCACGGGTCGATCCGAGTTCATTTCCTCTCCCTCGCCAGAGGTATGTTAATCGTTTTCCTGAGTGCACACTCCCATTTCTGGATAAAGGCGCTCAGGCCGCTCGCCACTTGTGTGGAATAATGGCCGCTCCGCTGTACGAGGAGTAACGCTGTATGTTGAGAACCGAGCGCCCTGGCGACATGTTGCCGGTCTATGAGCTGGTGAGCGCCGCCTTTGGCCGTTGCGATGAGGCCGAGCTGGTCAACCGTCTGCGCGAATGCGGCGCCGCCGTGGTGACCATGGTCGAGGAGGAGGAGTACGAGTTCATGGGACACCTGATGCTGAGCCCGATCACCATTGCGGGTGAGGAAGGTCCCTGGCTCGGGCTGGCTCCGGTGGCGGTACATCCCGACTGGCAGGGGCAGGGCATAGGTTCGGATCTGATCCGCGAAGGACTGGATACGGCGCTGGAGATGGACTGGAAGGCGGTGGTGGTGCTCGGTGACCCGGCCTATTACAGCCGCTTCGGGTTTCGTCCGGCCAGCGAGTTCGGCCTGCACTGTATCTACGAGGTGCCCGCCGACTGCTTTATGGCGATGGAGCTGCAACCGGGGGGCCTCGAGGGCGTTGCCGGGGAAGTGCTCTACCACCCCCTGTTTGATGAACTGCCTGATGAAGTGGCGGAAGAACACCGGGAAGCGTGTGAATAGCAAAAAGCCCTCGATGAGGGCTTTTTTCATCTGCATTGATGGGGATCAGGCCATGATGTCGAGCAGGTTGCCCCGCTTGTCGCCCTGACCGACCATCTCTCCCATCTGCTGGCCGAGGGGGCTCTGCCTGAACTGCAGGTAGTCGCCGAGCTGCTGTTGCTGCTGGTGGCGCGCTTCCATCCGGTAGATATCGGCGGCCGTCGGGGTGCTCTGCCCGTCGCTCTCCTGGCCGCTGGCTTGCAGATAGCGATCCACCGCGGCCTTGTCCTGCTGCTGCTCGGTATAGGAGACGGCCAGGGTGCGGCGGGTAGTCTCCTTCTCCTCCTGCTTCGCCACATACTCATCTTTCTTGTCCAGTGCCTTGTCGCGGCCCTGGCTGATCTGCTCCGGGGTCAGCTTGGGATAGGCGTTGTCATAACCGGGCAACGGCATGGGACGAGTGCTGATCTGCATGGGATACCCTCTCTCTTGAACCTGTCTGCTTGAGCAATGACCGCATGATACGAGCTTTTACTTGTGCAAAAAAGCATCATCAGGTGCGCCGTCAAGAGTGGGTTCAGCTTCGAAAGCTGGTTGTGGAGCAGGCAAGAAGTGAAAAGAGCCGCTGGGTCGGCCTGGTTGGCAGCAGATGATGTGAGGTCGGTGGCCACAGAGAGAAAAAAGGCGCCCGAAGGCGCCTTTTGTCACAGCGAGGGATCAGCTGAAGAACCAGTAACCGCGGTTGACCAGACGGGTCAGCAGCTGCAGGAAGCCGGCCTGATCGGCAAGTTCCACCATGTCGGCCTGGGTGACCATGTCCTTGTCGCACAGCAGCGAGATGGCCGCAGCATCCTCGCTCGGCAGGCTCCAGGCTTCGCCGTCGATGTAGCAGGTCTGGCTCTCGCCGCTGAACCAGACAGAGCGCAGCCCCGGCACCTTGATGGCGGGCTCGCCCTGGGTCAGCAGATCGGCCACCTCGTCGGCGCTGTAGTCCGGCTCCACCGGATTGACGTCCAGATCGTGCTTGGCCTCGGAGATCATGGTACCGAACCACTCCTTGAACAGGGTCTCGTCATCGAGGACCTGTTGCATCAGCTCGCGCAGGCGGTGCAGCTCGTGGGGCTGGATTTCGCCGTGGCGGGCGCGGGGCTTGAGGTCAGGATCACCGTAGCGCTCGGTACGCAGGTCGTTGTCGATCAGATGGTCGGCAAAGGAGGAGATAAGCGCCTTGGCGTCCGGTGCACGGAAGCCCACCGAGAAGTTCAGGGAGGGCTCGATGGCGTAGCCCTCGTGGGGGAATCCGGGCGGAATGTAGAGGATGTCGCCCGGCTCCATGATGACGTCGATGATCGCCTCGAACGGCTCGCAGTGCAGCAAGGCTGCGTGGGCGGCGAACTCATTGCGCGGTGTGGCATCGCCGACGCGCCAGTGGCGCTTGCCCTGACCCTGGGTGATGAAGACGTCGTAGTTGTCGATATGGGGACCGACACCGCCATGGGGGGTGGAGAAGCTCACCATCACATCGTCAAAACGCCAGCCCGGGATGAACTGGAACGGCAGTGCCAGCTCGTTGACCTCGGGCGCCCAGTGGTTGCAGGCCTGCACCAGTATGGTCCAGTTCTCCTCACCCAGGTGATCGTAGGATTCGAAGGGGCCGTGGGCTGCCTCCCACTTGTTGTTGAAGCGGGTGACGAGGCGCGATTCAATCACCTCTTCCATGGCCAGACCCGCCAGCTCGTCCGGGCTGATGGGATCCTGAAAGTCGGTGAAGCCGCCCTTGATAAGGAGCGGGCGCTTCTGCCAGTAGTGCTCAAGGAAGTGAGCGATATCCAGATTGAGTTGGTACATGGTGCTTCTCGTATCTTGTGAGAGAGGGCTTGCCCAAGACGGGCTTGGGCAAGACCACTCGGTTGAACATGGCTACGTCGTTGAACATAGTGACGCAGGTCGAAAATAGTGACCCAGATCGAAAATAACAGGGGCCCTGTGGCAGAGCATGCACAGGGCCCCTGTTCATTGGTTATCCGCTTATTTCAGCAGATCGACCAGACGCTGGGCGTCGCCGATATAGTTGGCCGGAGTGAGCTTCTTCAGCTCGACTTTCACGGCTTCCGGCAATTCCAGGGTGTCGATAAAGGTACGCATGCCTTCGGCGTCCACGCGGCGGCCACGGGTCAGCTCTTTGAGCTTCTCATAGGGCTTCTCGATGCCGTAGCGGCGCATCACGGTCTGGATCGGTTCGGCCAGCACTTCCCAGTTGGCGTCCAGATCGGCGGCCATGGCGTCGGCGTTGGCTTCCAGCTTGGAGATCCCCTTCAGGGTCGCCTGATAGGCAATCAGGGAGTAACCCACTGCCACCCCCAGATTGCGCAGCACTGTGCTGTCGGTAAGGTCACGCTGCCAGCGGGAGATGGGCAGTTTGCTCGCCAAGTGCTGGAACACGGCGTTGGCCAGACCCAGATTGCCTTCGGAGTTTTCGAAGTCAATGGGGTTGACCTTGTGCGGCATGGTGGAGGAGCCGATTTCGCCGGCGATAGTGCGCTGCTTGAAGTGGCCCAGGGAGATGTAGCCCCACACATCGCGGTCAAAGTCGATGAGGATAGTGTTGAAGCGCGCCATGGCGTCGAACAGCTCGGCGATGTAGTCGTGCGGCTCGATCTGGGTGGTATAGGGGTTCCAGGTCAGGCCAAGGGAAGTGACGAACTCCTCGGAGAACTGGTGCCAGTCCACATCCGGATAGGCGCTGAGGTGGGCGTTGTAGTTGCCCACGGCGCCGTTGATCTTGCCGAGGATCTCGACCGCCATGATCTGCTTGAGCTGGCGCTCCAGACGGTAGGCGACGTTGGCCATCTCCTTGCCCATGGTGCTCGGGGTGGCCGGCTGACCGTGGGTGCGCGACAGCAGCGGCATGTCGCGATACTCGGCGGCCAGGCGCTTGATCTCGCCGATGAGCTTCTCGCAGTAAGGCTTGATCACCTCTTCCCGGGCGGTTTTCAACATCAGGCCGTGGGAGTTGTTGTTGATGTCTTCGGAGGTGCAGGCGAAGTGGATGAACTCGCTGACGGCAGCGAGCTCGGGGTTCACTTCCACCTTCTCTTTCAGGAAGTACTCCACCGCTTTCACATCATGGTTGGTGGTGCGCTCGATCTGTTTGATGCGCGCGGCGTCGGCTTCGTTGAAGTTGCTGACAATACCGTCGAGCAGGGCACTGGCGGCCGCGCTCAGGGCAGGGACTTCCGGGATCCCGGCGTGGCTGGCCAGTTTCTGCAACCAGCGCACCTCGACTTCGACGCGAAAACGCAGCAGGCCGAATTCGGAGAAGATGGGACGCAGGGCATCGGCCTTGTCGCCATAACGACCGTCAATCGGGGAAACAGCAGTCAGCGCTGACAGCTCCATGTGGTGAACTCCTGATGTGTGTGGGGGATTCGAATCCACTCGCGCGCTTGCAGTGGTTATCAAGGCTGATGTGCGGCTGTTCACCTTGATGTCGACCTCTCTGCCCGGGCGCGAGCGATGATTAGTAACGTTTGGCCAGTTCGACCATCTTCTTGCGGGCGAAGATGATTTGGGTGCGGCTGCCGCCCAGCTGGCGCCACAGCACCACGGCGCGAATACCGGCCAGCAGCAGGGCGCGCACCTTGTGTTGCACCAGCGGCTGTTGCAGGAACAGCGGGGTGCCCGCTACCTGGATGCGCGGCCCGATGGGGCTGATAAGATCGCTGTAGATGCTCGCCATGTTGGCCAGGATCTGCTCGTCGAGCAGATCGAAATGCTGTTGCTGGCGGCCGATCTGGCTGATCCGCTCGCCCAGCATGTTGAGAATGTCCTTGCGCTTGGCCAGCTTGCGTTCCAGCGCAATCAGACTCACCACGTAGCGGGTCAGCTCGGCGTTCTTCTGGCTGCCGTCGGCGCCCAGCTGGTCGACCAGGGCGCGGTAGCCGTCGCGAATGGCCAGGTGATTGCCGAATACGTCCAGCGGCTGCTTGGGATCGGTAACCAGGATGCTTTGCAGGCTCTCGCGCAGGGAGGCCTCGTCGCAGGTACCGTCACGGGCCACCTTCTGTACCAGATAGGCGGCCTGGCAGATGCCGGCGAAGGCCATGGTTCTGTCTTGGAATTTGTCGCTCATAAGTTCACGGCCCTATTTCATTCACTGGCTGATATTGCAGCAGGCCATGATCCGGCCTTGGAATTTGTCGCTCACGTATGCTGCCTTCTATTTGTGCTGTTCAACCGGATGACGGGTTTCGGGGCGCTGGCGCCAGGCTTTGCCCCGAAACGGCAGTCTCATCCCTTAGACCGGATGGCTGAAACGCTGTTCGATAATGCCACCGCCCAGGCACACTTCCCCGTCGTAGAAGACGGCGGATTGGCCCGGGGTGACCGCTGCCTGCTTCTCGTCGAAGATCACCCGGATGGTCTCGTCGTCGATGGGCTGGATCAGGCAGGGGATATCCTGCTGGCGGTAACGGGTCTTGACGGTGCAGCGGCGCGGCTCGCGAATGGGAGTGCGATCCACCCAGTGCAATTGGCTCGCGATGAGGCCGTCGGAGTAGAGACGGGGATGTTCGCCCTGGGCGACCACCAGCACGTTGCGCTCCACTTCTTTGTCCACCACGTACCAGGCCTCTTCGGTGGCATCCTTGCGGCCACCGATGCCGAGCCCCTTGCGCTGGCCCAGGGTGTGATACATCAATCCCTGGTGGGTGCCGATCACCTTGCCATCCACGGTCTCGATGTCACCGGGCTGGGCAGGCAGGAACTTGGCCAGGAAGTCCTTGAACTTGCGCTCGCCGATAAAGCAGATACCGGTGGAGTCCTTCTTCTTGGCAGTAATGAGATCCAGCTGCTCGGCGATGCGGCGCACCTCGGGTTTTTCTAGATCCCCGACCGGGAACAGGCTTTGGCCCACCTGCTTTTCACTCAGGGTGTAGAGGAAGTAGCTCTGATCCTTGTTGGTGTCGAGACCGCGCAGCAGGCGCGGACGGCCGGTGCTGTCGTCACGGCGCACATAGTGGCCGGTGGCGATGTAGGTGGCCCCCAGCTCTTCGGCGGCAAATTCGAGGAACGCCTTGAACTTGATCTCCTTGTTGCACAGGATATCCGGGTTCGGCGTGCGCCCCGCCTTGTACTCTTCCAGGAAGTGCTCGAACACGTTGTCCCAGTACTCGGCGGCGAAGTTGATGGTGTGGAGTTTGATCCCCAGCTTGTCGCAGACGGCCTTGGCATCAGCCAAATCCTGGGCGGCAGAGCAGTACTCGTCCGTGTCGTCTTCTTCCCAGTTCTTCATGAACAAGCCTTCGACCTGATAGCCCTGCTGCTGGAGCAGGTAGGCCGAGACGGAAGAATCCACGCCGCCGGACATGCCGACGATCACCTTGATTTGGCTGTTGTCTGTCATTAGTCGAAGTTACCAGTTCGTTTAAACGGGGCGTATTCTACCAGAGTTTTGCGCCCCCGGTCACATCTCCATGCCGCCGTTCCCATCAGGAACCCGATGGCAGGAAATCGTTTTTCTCTTCATTACCCCACGAGTCGGCAATCGGCGTCAAATGGCCTCAGATAAAGGCCTTGAGCGCAGAGAGGGGCAAGCGGGTGCCCGCCAGATAATCCTGGATGCACTGCCACACCAGGGGGCTGCGCAAAGAGGATTTGCACTCGCCAAGCTCCTCTAGTGTCAACCAGTGGCAGGCCAGCACGTCGCCGTCGGGATCCTCTGGATGGTGCTGCCCCGGGGCTTTTTCAAGGTCGAACACCATGGCGATGCGCACATAGGTGGCCTCGCTGTCCGCCGGCTTGTAGAGATAGGTCCCCAGCCAGGCGGTGGGGCTGGCGATGAGCCCGGTCTCTTCCTTCAGCTCGCGGCAGGCCGCTTCAAGCAGGTTTTCCCCCGGCTCCACATGGCCGGCAGGCTGATTGAAGCGCCGCTGACCCCTTATCTCCTCTTCGACCACCAGAAAACGGCCCTGCCAGTGCACCAGGGCGGCGACGGTGAGGCGGGTGGGCAGCGGTGGATGATCGCTCATAGGGACTCCTTGTCTCGTTGATTCATTCAGGATTGGCCGCCGCGGGCCGGCCGGCGCGCGCTGCCCCGGCCACCGCTGCGGGGCTTGTTGCCGGCAGGGACCGGGTTTGTGGTTTGAGTTTGCCCCCGTGGTTTGCTGCCTGCGGGGCGTGCCGCCCGGGGGCTATGCGGTTGGCCGGTCTGGCCGCTGCGACGGGGCGGTGGGTTAAGGGGAGCCAGTTCCGGCGCCGGCAGGCTGCGGCTCTCGCCGGGCGCCAGATCATCGAGGGTCCAGTCGCCAATGGCGTAGCGGATAAGACGCAAGGTGGGGTGGCCGATATGGGCGGTCATGCGTCGCACCTGGCGGTTGCGCCCCTCGATGATCTTGATCTCGAGCCAGCAGGTGGGGATCTCCTTGCGCTCGCGAATGGGCGGATTGCGTGGCCACACGTCGGGTTCATCCATGATGCGCGCCCCGGCGGGCAGGGTCATGCCGTCGTTAAGCTCCACACCGGCGCGCAGGGCCTTCAGTGCCGCTTCGCTCGGCACTCCTTCCACCTGGACCCAGTAGGTCTTGGGGGTCTTCTCCCCCGGCTGGGTGAGGCGTGCCTGCAGCTTGCCGTCGTTGGTGAGCAGCAAGAGCCCCTCGCTGTCGCGGTCGAGCCGGCCTGCGGCATAGATGCCGGGCTCTTTGATGTAATCCTTGAGGGTTTCCCGCCCGGCCTCGTCGGTGAACTGGCAGAGCACCATGTAGGGCTTGTTCAGCAGCAGTAGCTTGCGATCGGCCGGGGCCACCTGTGGCTTGCGGGGAGCGGAGGAGACTCGGGGCCCCTTGTCACGAGGTGGGCGCGCAGAGAGGGAGAGGCGGGAGCGGGCAGATTTCATCGGATACACACGTCAAACGAACAATGGCAGCGAGTGTATCACAGGGGCTTGTCGGCGAGATGAACGGGGGCGCTTTTCAGCCGAGCAGGCTCTCGATGACGATGGCTTGGCGCGCAGGGGCTGAACTTGCTTTGAGCAGGGCGCTGGCGATGACGTCGTCTAGCATGGCGCGGGCCAGCCGGGTGAGGGGAAGCAGGGTCTCGCGCGGGCTACCGGCGGGGATCGCCAGCAGGATGAGGGTCTGCACCGGCCCTATCCGGGAGCCCCACTCGATGGGGGCCTTGCTGGCCAGCAGGGCCAGCGCGGGCCGGGTCACCCTTGAGCTCAACACATGGGGCATGGCCAGCCCCGGGCGTATGATGGTGGCGGCGATCTGTTCGCGGGCGGTCAGCTCGTCGGCCAGCCCGGCGCTGTCGGTGACCAGCTGCGTAGGCAGCAGATCGATAAGCTGCGAGAGGGCCTGGGCCTTGTCCAGCCCTGTCTGGCAGTGGCCAAGCTGGGCCAGGGTAAAGCAATAGTCGGGCAGGGCGCCGGCCAGGCGCTGCTCGGCCAGGGCGGCGGTTGCCGGGCGCACCAGTGGCTGGCCCAGCTCGCCGCACCAGCAGGTAAAGGCCATGTGGGCCAGCTCGGCGTCGTTCCCCTCTATCTGCAACTGGCAGAGATCCCCGGGCTGGATGGCCAGGGTGAGCAGGGAGAGCTGGTTGCTCACCGTTACGGTTTGGCGGCGGGTGAGATTGGCGCCGCGAATGCAGGATTTGAACATCCCTGCCAGCCGACTCAGTTGCTTGGCCTGGGTGATGCTCATGCCCTGATGGCAGTAGAAGGTGATCTCGCGGGTCAGCATCAGGCCTGCAGCGGCAGCCCCCTGAGCACGGCCTGGGCATTGATCAACACTGTCTCGAGGCGCACCTGATGGGTGCGACAGCCGAGAAAGCGCTCTTTTTGCTCGATCTCGATGTCCGAGGCGATCAGCACCAGTTCGGCGGCGGCGATGTCCCGGGCGGTCAACATGTTCTCCATCCCCATGGCTCCCTGGGTCTCTACCTTGATCTTGAGGCCAAGGGCGGCGGCGGCTTTTTGCAGGGCCTCGGCGGCCATGTAGGTGTGGGCGATGCCGGTGGGACAGGCGGTGACGGCGACGATCTTCATCAGCTCTCTGTTTTGTTGGCAAAAGGGTGCCACAAGATAGCGCCAACTCCGGACCCTTGCCAAAGGTGGGGGCTGAAAATGGGATCTGGAGTGGGACCTGACCTTGTGTCTGTACACCTAGTGTGCAGGGGCGGGGTCATTTGATAATGGCTGAGACTGATAAAAAACCGGCCCGTCAACTGGACGGGCCGGATGGACACAAGAGCGTGTATGGAGTAGGAACTTTGTCCCTTAGGCGGACTGGGTCGCCAGCTCGGCGGCTTTCAGCTCACGCTTGAGGCGGCGGATCTTGCGCTCTTCCGCGATGGCCACACAGGCCATCAGCACCAGACAGGCGGCTGCGGCAATGTCGAGCGCGGCGAAGGTGCCGCTCCAGCCGGTCAGGCCGAAGATGGGGGTACCGTCGGCGATCATGCCCAGACCCAGTTTGGCGAAGCTGTCACCGATGAGGTAGGCGAAGGTACCCTTGACGCCATCGGCCACACTGATCCCCTGCTTGGGTACGAAGCCCACGGCGGCCACGCCGATCAGCAGTTGCGGACCAAACACCAGGAAGCCCAGCAGGAACAGGGAGCCCAGGAACATGAACTGGGTGGTGGCGTGTTGGTAGAGACCCAGGGTGGCGATGATGAGCGCCAGCGCCACGCAGGCCACCAGACCACGGCGACCGTTCGCCAGATCGGAGAGGTAACCCCACATCAGGGTGCCGACCAGGGCGCCCACTTCGAAGAAGGTAAAGCCCTGGATGGCGACGTCCTTAGAGAAGCCGAGCTCCTGGTGGGCATAGACGGTGGACCACTGGTCGATACCGATGCGCACCACGTAGAGGAAGATGTTGGCAAAGCAGAGCAGCCAGATCACCTTGTTCATCAGCACGTACTTGACGAAGATCTGCCACTTGGTCAGCTTCTGCTCTTCGGTGGCAACGTCTTCTTCGCTCGCCGCTTCGTCAAACAGCTCTTCCACCTTGCCAAGGCCGTAGGCTTCCGGCGAGTCGCTACCAAAGCGCAGGCCGATAAAGCCGACGATCAGCGCAATGATGGAGGGGAAGATGAACATGCCGAGCACGTTGCCATCGAACAGGTAGTTGGCGCCGAACAGCGCCACACCGGCCGCACCGGCGCCGCCCACGTTGTGGGAGAGGTTCCACATGCCCAGATAGGTGCCGCGCTTGTTACGGGGGGTCCACTTGGTGATGGTGGAGTAGCTGCAGGAGCCGCCACAGCTCTGGAAGAAGCCGCTCAGGGCGTAGAAGAAGATCATCAGGTAGAGGCTAAAACCCGTGCCACCCATGCTGGCACTGAAGCCCAGCATGCACAGGGCGGAGAGGATCAGCATCAGCGGCAGGAACTGCTTGGTGTTCTTGCCGTCGGCATAGTAGGAGAGGATGGTCTTGCCCACGCCGTAGGTGATGGAGAAGCCGAGGCCGATCATGCCAAGCTCGGTCATGGAGAGACCGTAGGTCTGGATCATGTCGTTCTGCGCAATGTTGAAGTTCTTGCGGATCAGATACATGGTCAGATAGCCGATGAATACAACCAGATAGGATTGCATAAACGGCTTGAACCAGAGTTTGCGCCGGGCTTCGACCGGCAGATCCAGGGTGGGCACCCGGACCTGTTGGAGCAGTTTCAACATCTTCGTTCATCCTCTGCGAGATAGACGCTATTTCCGCCGTGCCTCCCGCCTGTTTATTGGTCGTTGTTCAAGCGTTGGAAGAGGTCACGTCATGAAAAGGGGTGGCAAGCGAGGCGTTCGGCCGTCGCTTTGTCCATATGAACCCGGGCCTGCACGGGAGCTGCGGGGCTTTCGCCACGAGCTGTGCGGGTCACGACATCAGGTGAGCTGACTCTAGTCAGGGGGGAAATAAATGGCTTGAGAGCCATCCCTAGCAGGGGTAGGAAATTTTCCTAGTTTTGTCCGATTTCGCCATCAAGCGTGAAGAGGATCACATTGCGCCAAGGGCAATCGGAGCTGAGCGGGCCGGGATGAGTAGAGGGTGCAACCATTCTTGTTTGAGCCGTTTATCCACTAATGCAAAGAGGCCACCCTGGGGTGGCCTCTTGTTATGACTGACGGTCACTGACGGGGGAGCGCTCAGGCTGCTTTGGCGAGCATGGCCTCGTCGCTCTTCTTCATGCGAAGTTTTTTCAGGGCAACTGCCACCACGCCGGTGACGATGGCGCCGCAGATCATGCAGAGCAGGGCCAAGAGCGGCTTGTTGACCGCACCCAGCAGGGCCACGATCGGGCCACCGTGAGCGACGCTGTTGGTGATGCCAAACAGGAAGGCCATCACGGCGGCGGTCATGCTGCCCAGTACATTGGCCGGAATGACGGCGAGCGGGTCGCGGGCGGCAAACGGGATGGCGCCCTCGGAGATCCCCACCAGACCCATGGCACCGGCGGCCTTGCCCGCTTCGATTTCAGAGGCATCGAAGATGCCGAGCTTGCGACCGAGTACGGTGGCCAGCGACATGCCAAGGGGGGCGACCGGGATGGCGCAGGCCATGGCGCCCATGAACTGGGTCTGTCCGGAGGCGATCATGCCCACCGAGAACAGGAAGGCTACCTTGTTGACCGGGCCACCCATGTCAAAGCCGGCCATGCCACCGAGCACAATCCCCAGCAGTACCAAGCTGCCACCGCTCATGGAGAGCAGCATGGCGTTCAGACCCGTCATCATGTCGGCGATGGGGGCGCCGATGATGAAGATAAAGACGGCGGCGATAAAGAGCGACCCGACGATGGGGGCGATCAGGATCGGCACCAGCGGCTGCACCATCTTGTGGTACTGGCGAGTCGCAATCCAGCGCACCAGATAGCCGACCAGGAGGCCCGCTATGATGGCGCCGATAAAACCGGTGCCGGCGTCGGCGCCGTAGAAGCTGCCGTTGTTGGCGATCCAGCCGCCGATAAATCCCGGCGCCAGCGCCGGACGATCACCGATGGCGTAGGCGATATAGCCCGCCAGGATGGGGATCATCAGGGTAAAGGCGGCCACGCCCACGTTGAGGATCTGGTTCCACATGCTCCCTTCCGGGATCTGCATGCCGCTCGGGGTCGGGTTGCCGCCGATGGCGAGCGACAGGGCAATGAGCAAGCCCCCCGTGACTACAAACGGGATCATATGGGAGACGCCATTCATCAGATAGCGGTAGAGATCCGAACTGCCGCCGGCACTCTTCTCCTCGCTCTTGCGCTCATCCTTGTCCGCAACAAAGGCGGGGGCCTTCAGGGCCTGCTCGATCAGCCCCTTGCCATCCTTGATGGGCGCTTTGACGCCGGTTTTGATAAGCGGCTTGCCATTGAAGCGGGCCATGTCCACCTGCTTGTCGCAGGCCACCACGATGGCGCTGGCGCGGGCGATTTCGTCCGCGGTCGGGCTGTTTTTGACGCCGATGGAGCCGTTGGTCTCCACCTTTACTTCGTAACCGAGTTCACGGGCGGCGCGCTCCAGGGATTCCGCCGCCAGATAGGTGTGGGCGATACCGGCCGGGCAGCCGGTGACGCCGATGATCAACCCCTTGCTGGTGGTCGCAGTGACGGCTTGCTCCTCTTTTTTCTCAAGCAGCAGCGCCAGTGCCTCGGTCGGGGTCCTGGCCGCCAGCAATGCATCGATAAAGCCCTCTTCAATCAGCTTGGCGGAGAGCTCGGCCAGCACCTCGATATGGTGGTTGGCGCCCCCGTCGGGGGAGGCGATCATGAAAAAGAGGTGGGACGGCTTGCCATCCTCGGCGCCGTACTCGATGCCGGCGCGGCTGATGCCGATGGCCACCGCCGGGGTGCTCACCGCCGTGCTCTTGGCGTGGGGCAGGGCCACTCCTTCCTCGAAGCCGGTGTTACCGAGTTCCTCACGTGCCCACAAGTCCTTGATAAAGGCCTGCTGGTTGCTGACCTTGCCTTGCGCCGCCAGCAGGGCGGCCATCTCGTGGAAGACCCCCTCCTTGTGCGTCGCTTTCAAATCGAGATTGATCAGATGTTCATTGATCAGTGTGGTGATCATGGTGCTCTCCCCGCTCCCTTGATGGAGCTGTTGGTATGCCGCCCTTGTGCGGTCGGCATGCAGACAAAACTTGACCTGGCTATTATCGCGCCGGGGAGTCAGTCACCCTATCGGACAAATGTGCGAATAACTGGATTTTTGTGCGGTTATGGCCTGAGTGTGACCCTGATCTCACCGCAGAGCAGCTGACAAAATGGGTCTGAATTGAATCGATGAGTGATTTTTTATTTTTAAAAATCAGCACCTTGAGTTTTATTCTTTCAACGTGCTTTTGTGATGGAGGGGGATGTTATCCGGCCAGGAAACGGTGTGAAACTATAAATTTGTGAGGTGAAAAGAGAGCGTGGGGTGTGAGCTGACGCACATAAATGGCGGTGATAAGGCGCTTGATAAGGGGAGGCCGGCGAGGGGATAGGTGGAGAAATGGGTTGGACCATCAGAGGGGGATAGACCACCTTTGTGGGCATGTGGAGCCATAGGAATGGTGCCCGTAGGGTGCAATAAACGGAGTGAATTGCACCGCTGATATGGTGGCTGGAAGGTAGAGGTGTAATGCGCTGCGCTTATTACACCCTACCGGGTTGATTACGCGAATATCCGAATACGCTTCGTGATTCGAATCTGCGAGCCATGAAATAAAATGATTCGAATGATTTTTTGTGTTATTTATTAATGCTAATTATGTTGATTGACTCTTGCGCTTTTTATTTAACAAGCCTTTATTAAATTCATCAACCATAGTTTCAGTTCTAATGAAGTCTCTAATTTTTTCTCGAGTACTCACACTATATTTAGATAATATGCTCTCAAGCTTTACTGCGACTTCTTCAATATGTTCCACAAATTTCTCATTATCATTTAAAATGGCGAAAACTTTTTCTTTTAATAACCTCTGGCTTTTTGGTGGGGCATCAAGCAAAGTTGGGTGATTCCAATGTTTTCTTACCAATGCATATAGTATGTAAAATCTAAATATTCCACGTGACCTGTCGATCTTGGATGTTCTCAAAAGAAAGTCGAACTTATATAATGCTAATGCTGCAACGTGATATAGTTCAACATTATGTTTTTTAGAGAATATTTTATCTCTAAACTCTTTTCTAATACCTCTGTGATCTCTTGCGGCTCTATGTGGTTGAAAGAAGAACATGGCTGCGGCCACTTTCATCAAGTCAGAGGGCCGGAGGATTCTTGTACGCTCAACAGAAATATCTCGATATTGATTATCTCGTCTCTCTATAAATATTCTATCTTCGCTGCTTTGAGCTGCGCAGTATTCTTCCAAATCTTTCATGAATGGTAGTAGGGCCCAAAATTGGTCTTCTCTAACTTCATTTTGACGATTTGTGCCTATAATAATGCTAGAAATAAAGTCTGTATTGCTACACCCTATTAATCGTAAGGGGACAGATATTTTATCTACATTATCGTGAATGTGTGAAAGAATATTTGTTGTTTGGCATCCATTGACAATTTGGTAATCTTCTAGATTAAAAACGTCACCTTTTCTATCTATACTTTTTGATACAACAGTAATACCATTGTTTTTAAAAACAAAAGATTCATGCCCCCCTGCTTCCAGTTCTGCAATTATTGATTTATTAATGTCAGAGTCAGGGTTGAAATCTCTTACATTATCATAAAAAATTGAACGATTTATATGTCTGATACCATCTTGATCTGGCTCACCAAGAGCGATTTTTAAAATTTCGGATGCTGGTACATAACCAATGTATGCCTCATCCACACTTTCGTGAGTGGGCATTGTTATTGCTTTCTGGAAATTTATACTCGCGGATGTAGAATTTGTCGCTGAGCGAAATCCATTTTGAATTACTTTAGCACCGACACACTCAATGAGTATACTACTAAATATATTCAACTCATTTAGACGAATTTTATTTGTCTGGATTAGTCCGTTGATTAATTCAGAAATGGCGCCTGAACCAGTAGTGCAGTAATAACATTTTAGTGCTGGACTGGTTTTGGCTGCTGCATTATATATCTCGTCTTTTACATCGAACAGGCTTTCTATTTGATCACCTTTTATCAACTTTTGCTCAGTAAAGAAATCATATACAGCATCAAGGAATTTTGAAATCTCGCCATAATCAAGACTATCCGAGATTTTTGATTGGAAAAAATGAAATTCAGAGGAGTGGTTTTTCCCGATGGAAAGGACTTCGGCCGCCTCATCAACATCAGTACAGAGCTTACCTTGAATAGATATAGCAACACCATCAATCCCAAATTCATCGCCTTTTAGATGCGCCTTAAATGGATCAATGTTTTCACCGAGAACACCGTTCTCGATCGAAAATATTGACATTACTTCAAAAAGTTCTGAGTCATTCATTTCCTCATGTGGATTCATTTCCCTAAAGGTTTTTATTTGAGCTCTTATTATTGGATTGATAGCCATATGTTCTCTTGTTTTTGTTGTTGAGGTCCGTAGGTTCGATTAGCGAAGCGTAATTGGACTCTTGCGAAAATATTATCGAGAGAGAGGATAATTTATCCTGTCCCAACAATAAACCCACTTATTTATTACCTAACTACTGAGATATTCTTTAACCTCCCCTGAAAATGGTGGTAGGCATTGTCGTTATTAAATCCATCCACATTCTGGTTGGAGAAGATTAGCGGGATACAACTTATACCAGCGCCTGTTTCTGCGCTTCGACCACCCACGTATTGATCAGCACCATGTTAGAGATGGAGCATAAAACTCACGCTACCGCCCCTGAGTTTCAGCCCTCAGTCTGCTGTTTGTTACCTGCTGGTGGCCCGGTAAGGCTGGGTGGCTGCCCGTGCTGGAAACAATGCTGAGTCATAAAGATGACTCCAATGAAGCTTTGGTTGCCAAGTGGGGCATATTAACCAAGACGGTGGGGGAGCAAAACAGGGAGCCGATAAAAACCGGCTATAGATCAATAAATAAGTTATTAGCCGATGATTATTTGCTCGCCCATGACTGGCGAAAGTGGTTATCGGTGGAGCTCGATGGGCAAAGTGGTATCTGGTTACCGGCCTTGATGTGAGGGATTTTTTGGCGTTGCCTTGAATGACTGTCGCCTCAGGTTGCAACCCTAACTGATCGCCACCGATAGTCAGGCAATAAAAAAGCGCCCGAGGGCGCCTTTTTATTATGAGAGGAGGTTAGCCGATCAGGCTGGCCCACAGGTCATATTCATCGGCTTCGTCGATGCGCACCTTGACCATGTCGCCGGGCTTGAGGCTGGTTTCACCGTTGAGGTAGACCAGACCGTCGATCTCGGGGGCATCGGCGGCGGAGCGGCCGGTGGCACCCTCTTCATCCACTTCGTCGATGATGATGGTCATCTCCTGGCCGACCTTGCGGGCGAGCTTGCGGATGGAGACCTGCTGTTGCAGCTCCATAAAGCGCTGGAAGCGCTCTTCCTGTACCTCTTCGGGCACGGGATCCGGCAGTTCGTTGGCCTTGGCGCCCTCGACCGGGCTGTATTTGAAGCAGCCGACCCGATCCAGCTCCGCCTTGTCGATAAAGTCGAGCAGCATCTGGAAGTCCTCCTCGGTCTCGCCCGGGAAGCCGACGATAAAGGTGGAGCGCAGGGTGATCTCGGGGCAGATCTCGCGCCACTTCTGGATCCGCTCCAGGGTGCGCTCGACGGTGCCGGGACGCTTCATCAGTTTCAGGATGCGCGGGCTGGCATGCTGCAGCGGGATATCGAGGTAGGGCAATACCTTGCCATCGCGCATCAGGGGGATGACGTCATCCACGTGCGGATAGGGGTAGACGTAGTGCAGACGCACCCAGATATCGAGCTTGGCCAGCTCTTCGCACAGGGCGACCATGCTGGTCTTGACCGGCATGCCGTCGTAGAAGCCGGTGCGGTGTTTTACGTCGACGCCGTAGGCGGAGGTGTCCTGGGAGATCACCAGGATCTCCTTCACGCCGGCCTCTTTCAGGCGCTTGGCCTCGGCCAGTACCTCGCCGATGGGGCGGCTCACCAGATCCCCGCGCATGGAGGGGATGATGCAGAAGGTGCAGCGGTGGTTGCAGCCTTCGGAAATCTTCAGGTAGGCGTAGTGACGGGGGGTCAGCTTGACGCCGTGGGCCGGCACCAGGCTGGTAAAGGGGTTGTGTTGCGGCTTCTCCACGTATTTGTGAACGTGGCCCAGCACCTCTTCATAGGCGTGGGGACCGGTGATCTCGAGCACCTTGGGGTGGATCTCGCGGATCTGGTTCTCTTTGGCGCCAAGGCAACCAGTGACGATCACCTTGCCGTTTTCGGCCAGGGCTTCGCCGATGGCTTCCAGAGACTCCTGCACCGCGCTGTCGATAAAGCCGCAGGTGTTGACGACGACCAGCTCGGCATCGTCATAGCTGGGCACCACGTCGTACCCTTCGGTACGCAGCTGGGTCAGGATGCGCTCGGAATCGACCAGGTTTTTGGGGCAACCCAAGGAGACGAATCCTACTTTGGGGGCCTGTTTTGTGTTGGACATCGCTCAATCACTCTTAGGTGGCTTTACTTCAAGGGCGCGGATTTTACCTAAATGGCTAACCAAAAACTATACAGCTGACACACTGGAGCGGAACTATCTCTGTCATCCGGGGTGATAACGGCGCGGTGCGCGTTCCCCGTGACGACCCGGTGGCACAGATATCTTGTTGAGCCATATGTTATTTGAGCCGGGAGAGTAGAGTAGATTCACTATACTTCCAGCAGATAAAGGGATGGGGGAAGGAATGGACAACTCATTTGGTGATCGCATGCAGAGTATGCACGCCACCCTGCGCCAGCGTTTTGACAAGCTGAGCCGGGTGGCCATTGCGATCTACGATCAGCATACGGATCAGCTCAAGACATTCAGCCACAGCACCGACGGCCCCTCTCCCCTGATGCAGTACGAGATCAAGTTGAGCGACGTGCCCTCCCTGAATTATCTGGCCACTCATCAGCAATCCCGCGTGCTCGATACCCTGGCATCCTTAAAAGGCTCCCCCGCGGAGCACAGCCGCAAGCTGCTGGAGGCGGGGTATGCCTCCAGCTATACCGAACCGCTGCTGTTCAATGACAGGCTGTTTGGCTTTCTGTTCTGCGATGCCAGGGAGCCGGATTATTTCAGTGTTCCCCTGTGTAACGAGCTGGCAGCTTATGCCCAGATGCTGGCGGCCATCATAGCGGTGGAGTTTTTCTCAATTCAGACCCTGAACGGGGCCCTGACTACGGCGCGGGAGTTCAGCCGCTATCGGGATGAGGAGACGGCCAACCACTTGCGGCGGATGTCGGCCTATGCCCGCCTGATCGCCAGGACCCTGGCCCCGAGCCATGATCTTAACGATGAAGAGGTGGAGTTCATTCATCTCTTTTCGGAGCTTCACGACATCGGCAAGATTGCGGTGCCCGATGCCATCTTGCTCAAGCAGGGCAAGCTGACACCGGAGGAGTTTGCTGTCATGCAGACCCACACCCTCAAGGGGGAGGAGATGATAGCGCTGATGATCAAGGAGTTCGGCCTCGATGGCATTCATCACATCGACATGTTGAAGCACATCATCACCCATCATCATGAGCGCTTCGATGGCACGGGCTATCCCTATGGGCTGATCGGCGAGGCCATCCCGCTGGCCGCACGGATAGTGACGGTGGCCGACGTGTTTGATGCCCTCACCAGCAGGCGCCCCTACAAGGAGCCCTGGGATTTCGACACGGCCTTTCATTATCTGGAAGAGTATGCCGGCAGTCAGTTTGACCCGTCTTGTGTTGCGGCGGCGCTGCACAACAAGGCGGCCTTTCTTGCCATCCATCAGCAGTATCAGGATCCGGCCTTCACGCTCGGAAAAACGGTAGAGCAGGCCAATCCGGCATGATGAAAGGGGGCACTGTCAGGTGCCCCCTTCTCCTTTCTCTATACGGCCTGTGCTGGTTGCCCGATAACCTTTGGGGACATCAGGGTTTGGGCGGCGGTTCGCTTATCTGATGCAGGTGATCCGCGCAGGCGCTCGAGCAGCCGCAGGGGCGTATCTCTTTATCCCCCCGCTTTTGTGCCAGCTTGTGCTGACGCCACCAGATGATGGTGCCCATGGCGACGATAAGGACAAATGAGGCGAGCAGGCTCAACAGCCAGATTGACATGATTTCTCCTCCCTGTGGTGGCAGCAGGGATGATCAACTCCCCGGCCCTTGTTTTGAGTATTGCGGCAATGGCCATGTGCCGCCCCGCTATTTCGCTGGCAGGCGTGTGCCCCCGGCTGCTGGCTGGCGGGACGGATCCCGTGGATGGCTGGTGCGCTTTGATGGTGTCGTGACGGACGGCCCTGACTTGCCTCTGTCAGCGGTATCAAGTTGGCGGGGGCCAGCAGTGCAGGCAGGGGCAAACGGCCCGAACGGCACTGCATGACCCGGATGTCGGCGGTCAGCAGGCGACCCAGCATCTGCTGGCCGATGTTGCGCACCATCACCTGGTCGACGCCATGTTCGGCCAGCGTCGCCAGCAGCGCCTGTTTGCCGCTGCATCCGGCCGTGGCCGCCGGATTGGCCAGAGTGACCAGTACGGCTCCATCAGGGCCCAGGATTTGCAACTGCTCGGCACGACTGAAATGGCCGGCCAGCAGGCCCTGGCTCAGCATGATGGCACTGTTGCCGGGGGTTGTTTCATGGTTCATCACGATCTTCTCCACTGGTTTCGTGGCCGGGTTCGGCAGGCTGCATCATCAGCGCTTTGCCCAGGCTCAGACATTCCACCACCTTGTAACGACCTTTTTTCAGGATATTGGCCAGGGTCTGGCGGGAGACGCCCATCACCTGCGCGGCCTCCTGCTGCTGCATCCCCTGCAGGTCGACCAGTCGCAGGGCCTCGAATTCATCGGCCGCCAGGGCGACTTGCTCCAGTTGGTGCATGGGGCGGCCATTGGGTTTGAAGCAGCTGTTGGCGGGGCGGCCACAGATCTGGCGGGCAATCTTGGGTCTTGGCATGGTGGCTCCTAAATGGCATATGCCATTTATACGCTTGTAATTAGCATATGCCAATTATTTTGTCGGATTGAGTCATGGATGACGTCGTTGCGAAGAGGGAAGAGAGATGCATGAAGAGGGAGAAACAACACGGGCCCAAACCGAAGTTTGGGCCCGTGGGGGCATGTCGGGATTTTCGCCGCTTGCTTACGCGGCTTCAGATTGGCGAGTCACTCCGGTGGCTTCACTGCCATTGGCAAAACGGTCGGCCCACAGGGCGATGACGCCATCGCCGGTCACGTTGCAGGCGGTGCCGAAGCTGTCTTGCGCCAGGTAGAGGGCGATCATCAGGGCGACGGAGGCTTCACTAAAGCCGAGCATGGAGGTGAGCAGGCCCAGAGCCGACATCACGGCCCCCCCCGGTGCGCCTGGTGCGGCGATCATGATCACCCCCAGCATCATGATGAAAGGCAGCATGGTGCCATAGCCCGGGATCGCCAGATGCTCGGAGAGGAACATCACGGCGGTGGCGCAGGTCACCAGGGTGATGGTGGAGCCGCTCAGGTGAATGGTGGCGCACAGAGGCACGGTGAAGTTGGCGATCCCCTCGCTCACCCCGTTGTTCTTGCTTGAGCGCAGGGCGACCGGGATGGTGGCCGCGCTGGACATGGTGCCCAGGGCTGTGAAGTAGGCGGGCAGCATGTTCTTGATGAGGGTAAGCGGTGAGCGGCCAAGGGCCAGACCGGTACCGATGAAGAGTACGGAGAGCCAGATCCAGTGCATCAGGATGGCCATCACCAGCACCACGCCAAAGGTCTTCAGAGTGGCAAATACAGTGCCGACTACGGTCATTTCGGCGAAAACACCGGCGATGTAGATGGGCAGCAGCGGGATGATCACCTTGGCCAGCAGGCGGTCGATGATGTCTCGGCCCTGATCGACTACCTTACGCAGGTCGGTGGCCTGGGTCGCGCTGATACCGATGCCGAACACAAAGGCGGCGACCAGGGCGGACATCACTCCAAAAAATGGCGGGATCTCCAGATTGAGGTAGGAGGCGAGCTCGGTAGCGGTTTCTGCTGTGGGCTCGGCGGCGCTGGTCAGCTGCGGGATCAGGTGGCTGGCCACGGTGAAGGCGAACAGACCCGCGAGTATGGTAGAGCCGTAGGAGAGGGCAACCGTCTTGCCCAGCAGCTTGCCGGAGTTTTTCGGCAGGCTGGCGATCCCGCTCATGATGAAGAACAGGATGATGAGCGGGATGGTGAAGGTGATCAGCTGGCCTATGACTGTCTTGGCCGTGAACAGCACGCGCGCCACCCACTCAGGGGCGTAAAGACCGAGCAAGAGGCCGGCAAGGATGCCAGCAATGAGTTTGAGGACAAGTTTCATAATAAAATCCGCCTGAATATGTATTGTCTGGTTTGTTATTTAATTTCTATATTAATCGTGTTTTTTTAACATTAAATCCGTGCTATGTCTGCCTATTTCGTTAAATCTCCGAGTTAAATATTGTCAATCACCCCAAACACCGAGTGGAACCCTTTGGACTCAGTTGCCGGAAATATGTGATGAATTAATTCGTTAGGGGATGGGGTGCGGGATCCGCTGCAGGTAGAGAAGGGGTTTCGGTTGCCCTGCCGCAGAGGGGGGCTGACAGTGAGTCGGTACTAATGGCAGGCTTGCTTGCTCGATAACCAGCTGAATCCTGTCTCTTGCCTGGGTCATATCATCTTGTGGCAAACGGATGCACAGCAGAGCCCCCGGTTTGAGCAGGCTTGCCAATCGCTGCAATTGGGTGGTAAGGGTGGAAACATGGTGGCCAAACTGGCCACTGATCCAGATGCCGTCATAGGGCAAAACTGAATGTATCTGCTCGATATGACAGACGCGTACCGCTTGTCCGGTTTGTTGCGAGGCGAGCTTGGCTTGTACCAGTCTGGGCTCGCAGGCGGTCACCACATGGCCCAGTTGGCGAAAATGCGCCAGATCTTCGCCGCTGCCGCAATTGGCGTTGAGCAGGTGAGCCTGTTTGGGTAGGGCGGCGAGAAAGTGGGCGCACACCGTCTGCATTTGGGCAGAATATGGCGCCGACAAGGGGCTGACGGGGTGTGACACTGGGGGACCTCCAACAAAGGGGGGCATACTCTAGCAAACTTGGCTGTGACCAGCCAAAGGTTGTGGCGTCAGGGGAAGGTTATGGGCGGGTGCTGGCCGGGCCGTCAACCAGCTGCAACATGGCGAAGATACTGTCGAGCAGGAAGTCTGCTTCCTTTATAAGGTCAATTCTGGCCGGAAAGTGCAGCCAGTTGACTATGTAGCCATCCAGGGTGCAGTGCACCAGGGTGGTGGCCCGCTTCAGATCCAGGGTCGCCGGCAATTGCCCCTTGCGGATGGCATTGGTGAGGGCCGTCTCCAGATCCTGGAAGAAGTTGCCCGACTCGCTGCGGATGTGTTCGCGCAAAGAGAGCGTCTCGCCATCGAGCGATTCCAGATTGAACAGTATGGTGAACATCTGCTGGTGAGCCGGATCCGTGGTGATACGGACAAGGACCCCTTTGAGAAAAGTTCGCAGTTTACCCAGGGGATCGGGCTCCTGCTCGGAGATGCAGGCATCGAGCTGGTGGGAGAGCGGCTCGCACAGCTCCTTCCACAGTGAGAAGAAAAGCTCTTCCTTGTTCTTGAAGTGCCAGTAGATGGCACCGCGAGTCAGCCCGGCGGCCTTGGCGATATCGGTCAGGCTGGTTCTGGCCAATCCCTGGGCACAGAAGAGCGCCAGTGCGCTCTTCATGATATGGCAACGGGTCTGCTGCGCCTCTTCTTTGGTTCGTCTGGCCATGGGGTGATACACCTCGATATAAGCAAAATGCCACTTACATACATTTATGAATGTATGTATATTGCCTCATCTTCCGATTTTTTTCCAACGGGGCCGTCTGGCCCTGCCTGTTCATTGACTGGCTGAGATTAAGGTGTTTCATGCATAAACATATTCTTGCTCGTTCGGTGGGCCTTGCCTTGCTGGCAACGGGCCTGCTGGCAGGTTGTGGTGACAAGGACGGGATGCCGCAAGGGCAGGGGGGCATGCCTCCGGCTGCGGTCGATGTCGTCACGCTGCAAAGCGGGCCGCTGCAACTGACCACAGAATTGACCGGCCGCAGCGCAGCGCTGCGTATCGCCGAAGTTCGCCCCCAGGTGAGCGGTATCCTGCTCAAGCGTCTCTTTACCGAAGGAAGCGACGTGAAGGCGGGCGATCTGCTTTATCAGATCGATCCGGCCATCTACCAGGCGGAAGTCGCCAGCGCCAAGGCCAATCTGGCCAAGGCCGAGGCCAACGAGCGCAGCGCTCGCCTCAAGGCCAAACGTTATCAGGAACTGCTCAAGGTCAAGTCCATCAGCCGTCAGGATTATGATGACGCCGATGCCAGCTGGAAGCAGGCCCAGGCCGAGATCATGGCGAGCAAGGCAGCCCTGCGCACCGCAGAGATCAATCTGGGCTACACCCGGATCACGGCGCCCATCAGCGGCCGCATCGGCAAGTCCGCAGTGACCGAAGGGGCCCTGGTGACTGCCCAGCAGGCCAGTGCACTCACCACCATTCAGCAGCTCGACCCCATGTATGTGGACGTGCGCCAGTCCACCGCCGATCTGCTGCGCCTCAAGCGGCTGGTGGCCGAGGGCAAGCTGACCCAGGACGAGCAGAAGGGAGCCAGGGTGAACTTCCAGCTGGAGGATGGCTCCAGTTACGGGGAAGCAGGTTCACTGCAATTCTCCGATGTGACCGTGGACGAGAGCACCGGCATGGTGACCCTGAGGGTCATAGTGCCCAATCCTCACCAGTTGCTGCTGCCCGGCATGTTCATGCGCGCCACCTTGCAGGAGGGTGAGCGGGCACAGGGGTTATTGGTGCCGCAAACTGCCGTGAGCCGTACCCCCAATGGCGGCGCGACCGTGCTGGTGGTGACAGCCGACAACAAGGTCGAGCTGCGCAATGTCCAGCTGAGCCGGGTCGTCGGCAGCAACTGGGTGGTGGAGTCCGGCCTCAAATCAGGCGAGAAGGTGATCGTCGCCGGTCTGCAGAAAGTGCGTCCGGGTGCCGAGGTCAACCCGACTGAGCAGGCGGCCACTGTGTCTGCCGCCCAGACTCCGGCCAACAAGTAGGATGGAGTAGTCACTTCATGGCTCGATTTTTTATAGACAGACCCATTTTTGCCTGGGTGATTGCGCTGGTGATCATGTTGGCGGGCAGCCTGGCCATCATCAAGTTGCCGGTGGCCCAGTACCCGAGCATAGCGCCGCCGGCGGTGAGCATCTCCGCCAGCTACCCCGGCGCTTCCGCCAAGACGGTGGAAGACTCGGTGACCCAGATCATCGAACAGAACATGACAGGGCTGGATCACCTGCTCTACATGTCCTCCCAGTCTGACTCCGCCGGCCGGGTGTCGGTGACCCTGACGTTCCAGCCGGGTACCGATCCCGATATTGCCCAGGTACAGGTGCAAAACAAGCTGCAACAGGCGATGTCGCTGTTGCCACAAGAGGTGCAGCAGCAGGGGATCCGGGTCCAGAAGACCTCCAGCAGCTTCCTGATGGTGGCTGCGTTCATCTCCAGCGATGGCAGCATGAACAACGACGATCTGGCGGATTATGTGGTCTCCAACATCAAGGAGCCCCTGAGCCGTCTGGACGGTGTGGGCGAGATCACCCTGTTCGGTAGCCAATACTCCATGCGAGTCTGGCTCGACCCGCACAAGCTCAACCGGGTACAGATGACCCCGGGGGACGTGCAGGCCGCGATCAAGGCGCAGAACGCCCAGGTGGCCTTTGGCCAGCTGGGGGGCACCCCTGCGGTCAAGGATCAGCAGTTCACCGCTACCATCATGGGGCAGACCCGTCTCTCTACCCCAGAGCAGTTCAACAACATTCTGCTGCGGGTGAATCAGGATGGTTCCAAAGTCCGTCTGAAAGATGTGGCACGGGTCGAGCTGGCGGGTGAGAGCTATGATGCCGATGCGCTCTACAACGGTCAGCCGACTGCCGCCATCGCCATCAAGCTGGCGACCGGTGCCAACGCGCTGGATACCGCCGAGAAGGTGCAAGCCAAACTGGATGAGCTCTCCGAGTACTTCCCGGCCAACATGGAGATCGTCTATCCCTACGACACCACGCCGTTTGTGAAGATCTCCATCGAGGAGGTGGTGCAGACCCTGATCGAGGCGATCATCCTGGTGTTCTGCGTCATGTACCTGTTCCTGCAGAACTTCCGCGCCACCCTGATCCCGACTATCGCCGTGCCCGTGGTGCTGCTCGGTACCTTCGGCGTGATGGCAGCCTTCGGTTTCTCCATCAACACCCTGACCATGTTCGGTATGGTGCTGGCCATCGGCCTCTTGGTGGATGACGCCATCGTGGTGGTGGAGAACGTGGAACGCCTGATGAGCGAGGAGGATCTCTCCCCGCTGGAGGCGACCCGCAAGTCGATGGATCAGATCACCGGCGCCCTGGTGGGGATTGCTCTGGTGCTGTCGGCGGTGTTCGTGCCCATGGCATTCTTCGGCGGGTCGACCGGTGCCATCTATCGCCAGTTCTCGCTCACCATCGTTTCGGCCATGGTGCTCTCGGTGCTGGTGGCCCTGATCCTGACGCCAGCTCTGTGTGCCACCCTGCTCAAACCGCTGAAACATGGCGAGTTTGCGGCCCAGCGCGGCTTCTTCGGCTGGTTCAACCGGGCCTTTGATGCCAGCGCCAGCCGCTATCAGAACGGGGTACGCAAAGTGATCAAGCAGGGCGTACGCTACAGCCTCATCTATGGCGCCATGCTGGTAGTGCTGGGTGTGCTGTTTATGCGGATGCCCACTTCCTTCCTGCCGGAGGAGGATCAGGGGGTCGTCATGTCCATGGTGCAACTGCCGGTCGGTGCGACCAAGCAGCGTACCGAGGTGGTGTTGGCCCAGATGCGCGATTATTTCCTCGAGAACGAGAAGGACAATGTGGAGTCGGTGCTGACGGTAGCGGGCTTCAGCTTCGCCGGTAGCGGTCAGAACGCCGGCATGGCCTTTATCAAGCTCAAGGACTGGAGTGAGCGGGAGAGCCCGGATCGCAGCGCCAATGCCATCATTGGCCGCGCCATGGGGTATCTGTTCAGCATCAAGGAGGCGCAAGTTTTTGCCTTCAACCTGCCGTCGATCCCGGAACTCGGAACGGCCACCGGTTTTGACTTCTATCTGCAGGATCGTGCGGGACTGGGCCACGACAAGCTGATGGCGGCGCGTAACCAACTGCTCGGCATGGCGGCGCAGGATCCGAACCTGGTACGGGTACGCCCGAACGGGATGGAGGATACTCCCCAGCTCGATATCAAGCTCGACTATGAGAAGGCATTGGCGCAGGGGCTCTCCATTTCGGATATCAACAGCGCCCTGTCGACGGCCTGGGGCTCATCTTATGTGAACGACTTCGTGGATCGCGGCCGGATCAAGAAGGTCTACATGCAGGCCGATGCCCCCTTCAGGATGAATCCGGAAGATCTCAAGCTGTGGTATGTGCGCAACAGCGCTGGCCAGATGGTGCCGTTCTCTGCCTTTGCCACGACGGAGTGGAGCTTTGGCTCGCCGCGTCTCGAGCGTTACAACGGTGTGCCGGCCATGGAGATCGTCGGTGAAGCTGCACCCGGCAAGAGTACCGGTGATGCCATGGCGGCTATCGAGCAGATGGTGAAACAGCTGCCAGAAGGGGTGGGTATCGAGTGGACCGGGCTCTCCTTCCAGGAGCGCCAGGCCGGTTCGCAGGCCCCTGCGCTCTATGCCATCTCTCTGCTGGTGGTGTTCCTCTGCCTTGCCGCCCTCTACGAGAGCTGGAGCATCCCCTTCTCGGTGATGCTGGTGGTGCCGCTCGGGGTACTGGGCGCCATTCTGGCCGCGACTCTGCGCGGGCTGGAGAACGATGTCTACTTCCAGGTGGGCCTGCTCACAACCATCGGCCTGTCGGCCAAGAATGCCATCCTGATCGTCGAGTTCGCCAAGGAGCTTTATGACAAGGGGATGGGGCTTGGTGAGGCAGTGGTGGAGGCGGCGCGTCTGCGTCTGCGTCCCATACTGATGACCTCCCTTGCCTTCATCCTCGGCGTATTGCCGCTAGTGATCAGTACCGGTGCCGGCGCCAGCAGCCGTAACGCCATCGGTACCGGCGTGATGGGGGGGATGATCAGTGCTACTGTCCTGGCCATCTTCTTCGTGCCATTGTTCTTCGTGCTGGTTATGCGCTACTTCACCAAACATTCTTCAAAAGAGGCGCGTTTGGCTGCGGTGGGTGAGACGAAACATGACTGATGGATACTAGTTGGTTTGAACTGATAGGTGGCTAATAAATCGCCAACCTTGTCAGATTTAATTGGTCTTTCAACAGGGCAACCTCAGGGTTGCCCTGTTTTTTGCTCTGATTAAGGTATCAATTGGTTATCAATAGCAGTTGTTTGTGGCATGTGCGTCAAGTTTGTTCAATTGAACGTGTTCTCTATTGAATCCTTATTGAAAACCCTCATAGTGAGTAGTTTTTACTGTTCAGTTTGGTCTGAAACGGGATAGAATCCGGACTCCAATCGGGCTGAGACTGTTGGGTATATCAAATTCCTCATGAGAATCCTCTTGAACAAACTTGAGGGTGGGAAACGTACCGACAGTCAGGACAACAAGAAATGCTGGAGGACACGATGACCAACAGCAGACACAATCTGGTTAAAAGCAGCAAACTGGGGGCTGTAACTCAGGGGCGGTAGCCATAGCTTTTGCTATAAAAATGCATAAATTATGCACACACCAGATACTTTCTACGGATATGGCTCACGATTGGTTTTAGTTATTAGGGCTGGATTGCTGGCCTCATTTGTAGGTTAATCCCTTGTTTTCATTGTTTGTAAGAGCTCGCATATCGATGAAAATTCTCGTCACCGGTGGCGCAGGCTTTATCGGCTCTGCTGTCGTGCGTCACATTATCGACAATACCTATGATTCCGTGATTAACCTCGATAAACTCACCTATGCAGGTAATCTGGAATCCTTGTCCAGCGTTTCTGACAGTGAGCGGTATGTGTTTGAGCAAGTGGATATCTGCAATCGCGGTGAACTGGACCGGGTATTTTCTGAACATCAACCGGATGTAGTGATGCATCTTGCCGCCGAGAGCCATGTCGATCGCTCCATCACGGGTCCTGCCGACTTTATTGAGGCCAATATCGTCGGTACCTATATGCTGCTGGAAGCTGCGCGGACTTACTGGAATGGTCTAGACGATACACGCAAGAGTGCGTTTCGTTTTCATCATATCTCTACTGATGAGGTGTATGGCGACCTGCCTCATCCGGATGAAGTCAGTGGTGGTGGGCAGCTGCCACTCTTTACCGAAACTACCCCGTATGCCCCCAGTAGCCCCTATTCCGCCTCCAAGGCATCTAGCGACCATCTGGTGCGTGCCTGGCGCCGTACTTACGGCTTGCCAACCATAGTCACAAACTGCTCCAACAACTACGGTCCTTACCAATTCCCCGAAAAACTCATTCCGCTGGTCATTCTCAATGCGCTGGATGGCAAACCGCTGCCGGTCTATGGCAAGGGCGATCAGATCCGTGACTGGCTCTATGTGGAAGATCATGCCCGTGCGTTGTACAAGGTGGTAATAACCGGTGTAGTAGGTGAGACCTACAATATCGGTGGCCACAACGAGAAGCAGAATCTGGAGGTGGTACATACTGTCTGCGATCTGCTGGACGAGATGGTGCCCAAGGCAGGCTCCTACCGCGATCAAATCATCTATGTGACGGATCGCCCCGGCCATGACCGCCGCTATGCCATCGATGCCAGCAAGATGAGCGCCGAGCTTGATTGGCTACCGCAAGAGACCTTCGAATCAGGTATCCGCAAGACAGTGCAGTGGTACTTGGATAATCAGCAATGGGTGAACAATCTTAAGAGTAGTACCAATCAACCCTATATTTAGCATAACTACTAATTTAAAACCAAAGAGGTTGTTTTGTTATTAATAAATAGAACTGATTTTAGTGAAAATATAAAATTAAAAAAAGTATTTTTTTATATTTTTTTTATTTTTCTTTTTATCATGTCATTATTTTTACCCGCTATCATATTAGTCAGCATTATGCTTTTTATTGGTGTTGTTTATAAAATAAACAACATATCATATTTTTCCATATCATATTTTTTTGCATTTATTGCTACACTGCTAGATCCTTCCATATTAAATGTTTATGATATGGCAAGAATATATTCATATATAATTGGCTATGGTCAAGAATATGTGAATAGTAGCAAGCCATTCCGTAATTTATTTGGTGTTATATATAACATTTATGATGTAGAGCCTCAAATATATTCTTTTGTTTGTGTTTTTTTAGGTTTTTTTATAACGTTTAAAGCTACGGATAGATACTGGGCTTCCTTTTATAATAATGAAAGTGATTTTTTTTCTTTATTTTTTTTGGTACTTTTGAATTTACCATTAATTTTTCTTACATCATACGAAAATATATTATCATTCTCGCTTTTATATCTTTCATCATTCTATGTTTTTGAGCGTAATTATATACGTGGCGTATTAATTAGTATAATGGCAATGATGATACATTTAGCTGTCTTACCTATTATGTTATTTGTCTGGTTTATTGCTGTTTTTGTTAATAGTGTTAGAGTGGCGTTCATTTTCGGCTTATTTTTTACTGTGTTTCTTTATGTATTTACATACATAAATCTATCCAATGTAATGACATGGTTGCCCGATATAATATTATACGCTCAATCAAGATATATAAATTATATTGGTGGGCCATTTGGTGATTATTATGGGATTAGCGATTTTTTTCTGATTATATCGTGTAGCATTAAAATACTACTTGCGGTTTATTTGATAATTAAGTTGAAGCAAGAGTGCTCTTTTTTTGTAAAAAGCAGACTGCTTCATAAGCTACTAATGCTATCAAGTTTTATGATTCCTGTTTTATTGTTTTTCTTGTTGTTTCAAATTACGGCACAAAGGTATATATATTTCGGAATGTTTTATATGTTGCCAATTTTAATGGTTTATTTATATAGTTCTAAAATTTGCAAATCACATAAATACATCGTGATCTATATGGTCGTCTTAGTAATTTTATCACCAAGGAATATGTATAGGCTATTGGACTATAATAATGGTTTTAGATATGACTATATTACAAAAGGACTGCTGGACTCATTTTTACTTTCTTATCCTGAGGCTCAGGAAGCTGATGCATCTGGCTTAAATCGAATCTAATGCGCACAGAAAAACTATTAAGATTAAGAGAGGGGAATATGACACATTTAGAAGAAGCAAAAAAAGTAATACATGATGAAATTAATGGTATATTGGAAGTAGAGAAAGCTCTGGATAAATCATTTAATATGATGATAGAGGCTATATTAGCTTCTACTGGACGAGTTGTCATGTGTGGAATGGGGAAGTCAGGACATATTGCAAAAAAAATATTCGCAACTCTGGTTAGTACTGGGACTCCTAGCATGTTTATGCATCCGGCTGAAGCATTTCATGGTGATCTAGGGATGATACAACCAGAAGATATTTTTTTTGCAATTTCTAATTCTGGGGAAACAGAAGAAGTTACCAAATTACTACCATTCATAAAAGGGAACAAAAATTTACTTATTTCAATGACAGGGTCTGCTGATTCAACAATAGCGAGGGCATCTGATTTTCATATAAATATAAGCATTGAAAGAGAGGCATGTCCGTTAAACTTGGCGCCAACTACATCAACAACGGCGTCCTTGGTTTTAGGTGATGCTATGTCTGTAGCTCTAATGAAAGCGAAGAATTTTGGACCTGAAAACTTTGCCAGATACCACCCTGGAGGAAGTCTAGGCAGAAAGCTATTGTGTAGTGTTGGTGATGTATGTCTAAATGCAAATTATGTATCAGAAACGGATAGCTTATTAGATATATTGGGCGTGATGGCATCTTCTCCTAGTGGTGCGGTATTAGTCGGTAATCCTGATAAGTTACTTGGGATTATTACTGATGGTGATATTAGAAAAAGAATCGCAAACTATAAAAATCTTGATGTGATGAAAGTTAATGCCAAATATTTAATGACGGAAAAACCAAAAACAATTTTATCTAAAGTTAAGTGTGGGGATGCAGATTATAAAATGAAACAAGACGGAGTTAATTCGCTTGTTGTCATTGATGGTGAACGTGTTATTGGTATTTATGATAACCTCAATAGGAAATGATCATTATGAAAGTAGTTGCATTTGTACCGGCTAAAGGATCTAGCACTAGAGTTGAAAGTAAAAATTTGAAATTATTAGATGGTAAACCTCTTTTTCTCCATACACTTGAAAAATTGGTAGCATCAAAAATATTTGATGAAGTTTATCTTGATACTGAGTCCGAGGAAGTGATATCGGCAGCATCAGAAGTAAAGTGTGGAATATTGAAAAGAGATGCGAAGCTTGCCAGCAATAAAACTGATGGTAATAAGTTGTTCATGAATGAAGTGAATAGTGTGGAGGCGGATATATATGTTCAAGTTTTATGTACCAGTCCTTTTATTTGCACTGAAACAATAAAAAAAGGCATTGAAAAACTGAAAGGCGACAATGAGTTCGACTCTGCTGTATTGATAAGAAAGGAAAAACAGTACACCTGGTCTGAAAATGGGCCTACATATGATATTAGTAATATACCTAATAGTGTTGATCTAGATTGTACTATAATTGAAACTATGGGGCTCTATATTGTCAAGCGAGAAACCGCGCTAAGAACAAATAGAAGGATTGGAGATAAACCATATCTATTAAAGGCCTCACTATTAGATTCAATAGATGTTAATTGGCCTGAAGATTTTGAGTTGGCAGAGCTAATTGCTGCAGGTCAAAGAGAAAAAAATAGAAAATTACTAGGGAATATCAAAAATCAGTTGACTAGTTGCATGCTGTCTGACTTGCTTGATGATTTTGGATATCCTTACCAAGTTATTAAAGGTTTGAAGCCAAATGTCTCAGATGCGAAATTGTTAGGTAGAGCAAAAACCTTAAAACTAAGAAAGCTAAATGATGGAGAAGATTTTAGAGGGATTTATAATGCTCTACATAGCTATGATACTATCATTCCTGATGATATTATAATTGTTGAAAATGAAATGCCTGAATATGCATATTTTGGAGAGTTGAATGCTAATTTAGCTATTCGTTCAGGTGCGGCTGGTGTCATTGTGAATGGTATGACAAGAGATCATCAAGAGGTCACTTCTACAGGATTACCAGTGTTTGCACAAGGGTACTCATGTCAAGATGTGAGAAAAAGAGCTACACTAGACTATTTTAATAAAAAAATAACAATCCAAGATGTATCAATAGAACCTGAATGCTTGGTCTTTGCTGATTCTGAAGGGGTTATTATCATCCCTAAAGACATTGAGGATGAAGTTATTCTGGAAATTTACAAACGTTCAGAAAATGAAAAGAAAATTCTTTCTGAAATAGCTAGTGGTGTCGATGTTGATACGTTGACTAAAAAATATGGATTCTTTTAATTTATTATATTTATTCAGTAGTTAAGGAGGGAGAGATAAACCGTTATCTCATAAAACTATGAATACAAAAGTTGTCATATTTAACTATAATTTACCAGAAGAATCCGATATTATATACAATAAGCTTATCCTTGATGGTTTTTTGAAAAAGGACGTGTTTCTTGTCGATAATGGTTCAGATAAGGCTGTTAAAGCTGAGAATACAAATTTCTCACTTCCTATAAATGTGCGTTTTACGGGGCAAGCATTTATGTTCTTAACATATTTGCTGAAATTCATTGAATTTGACAATGTTCTATTAGTTACAACTAGTGCTGGATTAAAGGATGATATTAATTATTTAGATGAATTGAATGCACTAAAAAATGATTTCAATGGGCAAGAGTTTGGCTTTATCTCTGCGTCATTGAATGGCGGATTAACAGATACAAATGCACCAGAACAGAGCGTTGATAATATTACAAGTAAGTATAAAGAAGTTTATGCATATCAACCTATAGCCACTCTCGTTAGTAAACGTTTGCTTGAGTTGTGTTCTGCTACGAATAGTGCATATTTCAATTTGGATTTAAAAAGAGGATGGGGAATTGATAGAGAGTTGCAATATATTGCTAATAAAAATAACTTAAGGTGTTTTGTCTCAAGGGATTTCACTGTTGAATGGAGGACTAACTTAACATACAATAAAAATATGGCTGATGAGAGTAAAAGCTCTTACCACGGTAATGCTCTTCAAGAAATGCAAACTGTGCTAGTTAAAAAATATGGTTTAAATTGGGAGGCTCTTTTTAAAGAGAGCTTTTATAAAGGCAAGATCGATTTTAAAGAAAAAGTAAAGTCATCCATCAAAGGTGTATTAACTAAATTTAATTTATATCAACACTTCAAATAGTTCACTCTTCATTTGCAATTATTTATATAATGTTGTTCTTATAATAATTTGTGAGGAGTGCTATAAATAATAACTGTGTTTTGATAAGGGTAAAGATTTAGTTGTTACTAGACACCGGTCTCAAACCGGTGTTCTATTTCTTCACATTCAGGTAATGTGCTTCAGCTCTGCGGTCGGCCTGACTTATTATCCCTACAAGCTGTTTATGCAACTGGAGGGGATTGAGCACTGAACGACCAAGATACGCCAGGTCGTATAGTAACGGCTCTATTGAATGTCTGCATCGCTTGCTGCTTGATGAGCACTTCCGCATCAAGGCCGGGTGATGGAAATGAAACACTTTATAACCTGTTCACTGTGTTGTTTCTTAAATCGATGCAGTTTAAATGGAATTGACTGAGGAGATGGTGATCACCACGATTCTCTTCAAGTCAGCATCATGGGCAAGGCACTTCAACCCATTACCAGCTGGTCTGCAACAAGTATCTAATTTCTTGAGGTTCCAGTTCTATACCGACCAGACTATATTGCCCTGATGTTCAAGGGAAGAGCCGCGATTACTCAAGGGCTACTCGACACCCAGTTCGAGTTGATGAACGTGCCACTGTCCCGTACAACACATAACTGTGTCAACAAGTTAGCCCGTCCCAATGGCTTATTGACTGGCCTCCAGAGTCCATTAATTACCCACCTGGTTATCAATTCGACCGGCCTGAAGGTGTTTGGTAACGGCTAGTGGAAACTCAGAAAATACGGCGCCGAGAAACGCTGAGTCTGGTGCAAGTTGCGCACGGCAACTCGCAATATCGTAGCTGTAGAAGTGCCGTTGGAGAATGTCCATGTGCGCCGACATTGCTCAATCCACTGCGGCACAAGTTGGGCCATGTTTATGTAAGTCAACCATCAGCTGATAGTCAAAGGGGGGGGGCCTCTTGCATCCCTCTTCACGAGAGCCTTGGACTATATAAAAAGGGACACCCAAAAAATAAGGCTGTGCTGGTGATGTGAAAGGACGGTCTGGCTCATAGGAAGAAGATATAGATGTATCACCGTTACTAGTTGGCGGAAACGACAATATCTCGATTTAAACTGTTCTTGGTGGGCAAAAATTAGTCTGCAAAAATACAACGGTCAGGTTGTAGCGGTTTCTTGTGGTCGCGGAAGTTGTTCCTGAAATTTGATACGATTCTATTCACCAAATTTTGACTTAATGGTCTTGACTAGTCTGCTAATAATATTACTTTGAAGTTTCATCTTCCATAGAATGGGTTTATTTTCCATATAAAATCTATAAAAAACAAGTTTACAGTTTGTTTACATCTTAATGATGTCCAAAATAGGTACATAGAGGCGTAATGTCAAAAAATGTTGAACAAAACAGTTGCGAGCATACTTATTGTCATTATTGCACAACTCATTACTTTTATAACACTCCCTATTATCGGTAATAATATTGGCTCAGAGGCTTTTGGTGAGTATAGTTCAGTTGTATCAATAGGGAGTTTTATAGGTACATTAATATTTTTTCGCAGTGAACTTGGTATTGTTAATAATGATGAAAAAGAAAGCTATAATGTTTTAAATTTTTGTCTACTGTTTTTATTTATAATAGTTGTTTTTCTAACTGCCTTTATGGCGATGTCAATTCCGGTTTCTATTGCTTTATTTTCCATTTCATTATTTGCTAATACGGTATGTATTAATTTCCTAACCAATAGAGGAGAGTACATATATAGTTCTTTTCTGAAATTATTTATATCGATAACTTTTTTTTCTATTTTCCTTTGGTTAGATAAAAAAATAGATATTTCTATTTTGCACTCTTTGTCAATGTTAGTTCCATCTTTAGTTGTTATATTATTTTTTTATGAGCGTGGACACTATTCTAGATTGAGTCTTTCTTTATTCAGAAAAAGCTCAAAAAGGTTTTGGATATATACGACGCCTTCATCATTTTTTTCATCTATAATGTTGTATTCATTGCCTATAATGATAGGGTTTATTTTTGGAAAAATATCGCTAGGAATATTTTTTATGATGTATAAAATATTAATGGCACCAATTACATTAGTCGGTTTCTCAGTTGGGCAAATATTAAGAAAAGAATTTTTAATTATAAAAAACAACCATGAATTACTTAGGGATAGATTTAATAAAGTTCTATTTATGTTGTTTTTTTCTTCTATGATATATACATCATCTGTTATACTTGGATTGGAGATGTTTATTCGTGAATGTATGTCTGCGGAGTGGTTGGATGTGGTGTACATTTATAAGTATTATCTAATTCTTCCTGCTGTTTTAATAATTTACGTTCCTATCTCACAACTATATTTAGCCTTAGAAAAACAAAATATTGACCTTATATTTCAAGTCGTGTCAGTTGTAATTTTGTCTATCTTATTTTTTTTGGGGGTGAAAAATGATATAGATTTTCAAAACTTTGTATTTTACTATGCTATCTCTAATGCATTTATTTATCTTGTTTCAATATTATATCTCTTTAAAAAAGCTAATGAATCATAAAATTTACAGCATAGCTATAGTTCATTCTGGAAATGCAGCGTTGCCAGAGCTCGCCCATTATCAGAGTAGCCTCTCATCTTCGTTTTCTGTCGATATTGTCGATATAAATGATAACCCAAAACTGGAGTGCTATGATGTGGTCTGGTGTATTATGGGGAATTTAAACTATAAAAAAATAAAAAATCAGATATTGATTCATGAATACGCATCATCATCAATACCTCCTTTTGCTAAAGTAAAGAATATTATTAAATCCATAAAATATAAACAGTGTGATATACGAATATTTCTGAATAAAACGGTTGAATCACACTTTTATTTTAATAAAGCCTCATCTAAGGTTATATTATATAGAGATATGGGTGTTTCGGATTCATTTTTAATAAATAGATACATATCACATTCAGATAAAAAATATGATTTAATATATATTGGTAGTTGTTCTAAAGCTCGTAATATACCATTCTTTTTGAAAAGAATATTTAATGTCTTTCCAATGATTAAAGTAGCTATTGTTGGAAAGGTTGAAGAGTGGTTTAAACAGGAAATGATGAAGTATAATGACAACATAGAGTATTTAGGGGTTGTTGAGCATGATGCTATTCCTAGTTTATTGAATTTATCTAAAGGGGCCTTAAACCTTATTCCGGATGTATTTCCTTATAATGAGCAAACATCTACAAAGCTGATTGAATATGCATGTTTTGGCATTCCTATTGTGACGACACAGTCTAAATGGTCTATTGATTTTTTATCTGATAAGGGAATACCTTATATTGACTTAGATGCGTATCTTTGTGGTGGAAATTTAAAAGAAATACCGCATCATAACCATTTTGACTCTTGGGATGAAATAATAGCCAAGAGTAATGTTGTTGAAAATATTGAGAAGTTACTTTCGGAGAAAAAATTATAAATTATATTTCTTTATAATTATCTTGTAATGTTATAAGAGCTAAAGAGCTAAAGAGCTAAAGAGCTAAAGAGCTAAAGAGCTAAAGAGCTAAAGAGCTAAAGAGCTAAAGAGCTAAAGAGCTAAAGATTAGTGTTTGCAATTAATTTAAACTTACAAATAAAGAGTTATCTTTATGTTGAATGTCGCTCACATTATCACCAAGTCGGAAATAGGTGGTGCTCAGACTTGGGTTAAAGATCAAATGCAATTGTTTGATGGAGATTTTAATCATTATCTTATTACAAATAAACCTGGATGGTTAAGTAATAATATTAGGTGTAAAGATATTCTGTATGTTGAAGGTATCGAATCTAAATGTAATTTAGTAACATTATATAAGATCATTTCTTTTATAAAGAAAAATAATATTGATATATTAGTAGCCAGTTCTGCAAACGCAGGTTTTTACGCTCGTTTATGTAAACTGTTTACAAGTTGTCGTATTATTTATATTTCTCATGGATGGTCTTGCATCTATAATGGGGGCAAACTAAAAGGAATTTATATTTTAGTGGAGAGAGTATTATCTTTTTTGACCGATATTATAATATGTGTGTCAAAAAAAGATAAAAAGAACGCATTAGATATTATTAAGATAAGGCCGAATAAACTTACTTATATTCGAAATGGCGTGTTCTTGAGTTCAACAAACGCATCTTCAAAGATAATATGTCAGAATGAGAGTAAAGAGTTCAAAGTGCTCTTTCTAGGACGATTATCGGCACCCAAAAGATGCGATATTTTAATAAATGCAATAAATAATATCCCCAACATTAAACTGGATATTATCGGTGATGGTCCATTGCGTAGTGAGCTATCTTGTGCTAAAAATATAGAATTCTTGGGGGAAATTCCAAACTTTAATAATTTTAATAATTATAATCTGTTCGCATTGATTTCTGATAGTGAAGGTCTTCCTATGTCTGCATTGGAAGCAGCATCTAACGGGATACCTTTATTGCTCAGTAATGTAGGTGGTTGCCCTGAGTTGATTAAAGATAATGGATTATCTGTTGAAAATAATGTGCATGCTATATCAATAGCAATTAGAGAAATAATGTCAAATTATGAGATTTATAAAAAAGGCGCTTGTATTTTGTCTCCCTTTTTTAATATAGAGTTATCAAAATCTGACTATTTTGAAGTCTACACGAACCGTAAATTAAAAATCTAATGATTGAAAATTACTATGAAGTGGTAATATATAAAATTGAGGGTTACTCAATATTAATGCCATAACCATAAATGGTTATGGCATAAATGCAAGTTTTATTATTAGCATATCTATGAGGTGTCCATTGAGTTACCAACGCCGTCATTCACGCTGGTATGAGCGTACTTTATTTAGTTCTCCATCTTTGTTTTTATTTGGCGCCCTGTTTTCTGTGTGTTTACCTGCGCTAGAACGATGGGGGTGGGGTTATTGGGACGAACTTAATATAGTAAGGATCAACACTCTGGGGGGGGCTTTTTTGGCTTTCTTGCTGACAGTAATTGTTTTGCATCGGTTCTTGCGTTACCCTGGGGCTAGCCCTGTTGCTTATATGATACCAACGGTAACTACAATGTATGGTTTGCTTGTTGGTGTATTGTTTTTCTTGCGTCTTCCCTACAGTCGCCAAGTGTTGTTTGAGTCATACATGGTTGCGTTACTATGTTGTTGGATAGTCTACTTTATTGGTCGACGTTATCGGACACCAAAGTATGCTTTACTACCTTTTGGTGATTATCAATCGTTAGCTAGTCAAGGGGCTGTAGAATGGCGTCAATTAAATGAACCAGATCTTGGCGCTGTTCGTTTTGATGCTGTAGTTGCTGATTTGCGGGATAGTAAATTGACTGAGAAGTGGGAGCGCTTTCTGGCTCGTTGTGCTTTAGCACATATTCCAGTGTATCATATCAAGCAGGTAAGTGAAACTCTTACTGGGCGCGTTAAAATAGATCATCTTCATGAAAATCAACTTGGCTCTTTATTACCTTCCCCTATTTATGCATTTTTTAAAAGAATGTTGGATATTGTAACCGCATTGATTGCAATTCCAGTAGTCTCTCCTGTCATGCTTATAACAGCGGTTTTGATCAAGTTGGAAAGTCCTGGTGCTGTGATTTTTTCTCAAAACAGGGTTGGCAAAGGAAATTGTGACTTTAAAATATATAAATTTCGTAGTATGTGCCAAAATTCCGAGGATAATGGGGCTCAGTTTGCTCAAGCCGACGATATGCGTGTAACTCGCGTAGGTAAAGTGATCCGCAAGCTGCGTATCGATGAATTGCCGCAGTTCTTCAATATACTGAAAGGGGATATGAGTCTGATTGGGCCTAGACCAGAGCAACGGGTCTTTGTCGATCAATTTGAACGTGAGATCCCATTCTATATGTACCGCCATATTGTGCGCCCCGGGATCAGTGGCTGGGCACAGGTGGTACATGGCTATGCGGCTGATGCTGATGATACCCGCATTAAAATTGAACACGATTTTTATTACATCAAGCATTTTTCCCTGTGGCTTGATGTGTTGATTGTATTCAAGACCATTCGGACTATCTTGACTGGCTTTGGGGCAAGATAAGTGTGCTGTTTTTTGTTTGGTGCAGGACAACTGGCTCAGGCACTGTTAGGTATCGACCGCCAACCATGTGGATCGTTAATTCTGCTACCTAGAGCCAGCTACCCAACTTGCGATAGTCAGACATTTCAGACGCAAGAGCTGCAATATGGCCTACCCTCCGTGATCATCAATGCTGTTGCTTATAATGATGTTGAGCAGGCTGAGCGTGATCCCGTCGCGGCGATGGCTGTCAATTATCATGCAGTTATTGCTTTGGCCCGCTGGGCCAAAATGCATAATTCCCTGTTGGTTCATTTTTCGACCGATTATGTCTTTGATGGTAGTGGTGACGTGCCCTGGCGGGAGAGTGATCACCCTGGTCCGTTGAATGTATATGGCCAGAGCAAATGGCTTGGCGAGCAAGCGATAGTTGCTAGTGGTTGCCGTTATCTGATTATTCGCACAAGCTGGTTACATAGCCCTTGGCGCCATAATTTTCTCAAGACCATGTTGCATCTTGGGCAAAGTCACGATGAGTTAAGGGTGGTCTGCGACCAGATTGGGGCGCCCACCTCTGCGGCGATGCTGGCAGAGGTGGCACTCCACGCGGTCGAGCAGATCTTGGTGGAGCCCGCGTTGGCGGGACTTTATCATGTGGCTGCGAGTGGAAAAGTCAGCTGGTATGATTACGCCCGCTTTATTTTCAGCGAGGCCTATACGCTTGGCCTGATAGGCAATGAGCCTCAGGTTAAGCCGATTACCAGCCAAGATTATTCCGGTATAGCAAAGCGACCCCTTAATTCTCTTCTTGATACGCAGCTTTTTCAGCAGACGTTTGGTCTGGAATTGCCGGATTGGCAACAAGGGGCCAGGTTGACGCTGCAAGCACTGCTAAAAGAGCAACAATGATGGACACTTTGTGCGACAGGCCCTCTCGTAAAGGGGTCATCCTGGCGGGTGGCTCAGCCACGCGCCTCTATCCCGCCACGCTAGCCGTGAGCAAGCAATTACTGCCGGTCTACGATAAGCCGATGATCTATTACCCTTTGTCGGTACTGATGTTGGCTGGGATCCGCGAGATATTAATCATTAGCACTCCCGCCGATCTTCCTCGTTTTCGACAGTTATTGGGAAATGGTTGCCAATGGGGACTAACTTTCTGTTATGCCGAACAAGCCGCTTCGGCAGGAGTCGCCGAGTCGTTGTTGATTGCAGAGCCCTTTTTGGCTGGCACTCCGGTTTGTTTGATCTTGGGTGACAACCTGTTTTATGGTGCTGAGCTGCCTGCTCAACTACGTCAGGCTACAGCCGATCGCACTGGCGCGAGGGTGTTTGCTTATCGGGTCGATGATCCGAGCCGTTATGGGGTTTTGACGATAGATGAGCAAGGAGCTGCGATCGCTATCACCGAAAAACCAACCCTGCCAGCCAGCCATTATGCGGTGACCGGCCTCTATTTTTTTGATGAGCATGCAGTTGAGTTTGCCAAGCAATTAAGTCCGTCAGCCCGAGGGGAATTGGAGATCACTGATGTCAATCGTCGCTATCTGGAGCTGGATCAGTTGCAGGTCTCATTTCTAGGGCGTGGTTGTGCCTGGCTGGATACTGGAACCCCTGATAGCCTGCAAGAGGCGGGGCAGTTTATTCAAACTTTGGAAAAGCGCCAAGGCTTGAAGGTGGCCTGTCCTGAAGAGATTGCCTGGCGTCAGGGATGGATTAATGATGAGCAGCTGCGTGAGTTAGGCGTGTCATTAGCGAAAAGTAGTTATGGGCATTATCTACTCCGTTTACTTACTCCTCGCTTTGGCATGACTCATGTAAATAATTAACCAGTATAGTTCTTGTACGAAAAAATGGTGATGAGAATGATGCAATGAGGTTTCGTGCAACAAATTTAGCCGAAGTGATGATTTTGACGCCAGAAATATTTTCTGATCATCGTGGTAATTTTCGGGAGTGTTTTCGCCAAGAAGAATTTGAACAATATTCTGATCGTTATTTATTTGTACAGGATAACCTGAGTCATTCCATAGGGGGGACATTACGAGGCTTGCATTATCAACGTTCACGACCACAAGGAAAGTTGGTACAAGTTATAAACGGTAGCATCTTTGATGTCGCTGTTGATATACGCCCAGCATCTCCCACTTATGGTCATTGGGTTAGCCATATATTGAATGCAGAGTTGGGAGAACTAATGTGGATCCCTCCGGGGTTTGCTCATGGTTTCTATGTGATGAGTGAGAGCGCGGATGTCTTTTATAAGTGTACAGATTATTATCTGCCGGGTGATGAGGCATGTATTCGCTGGGATAGCCCCGCGCTTGCAATAAATTGGCCGTTATCTACTCAGATGCCATTGTATTTATCTGATAAAGATCGTCTAGCCCCCAATTTTGTAGGTGTCACTTAGTTATACCACCGTCGTTACACGTTTTAACCTTTACAATCAAGTGAGAAGAGATGAACGAAAAAACGTCTGTTATTCCGAACCAGTGGGTACAAGCTCCCGCATCAGATGAGATCGATCTGCGAGAGCTGATATTGGTATTATGGCGTAAAAAACTATTGATTCTATCGGTTACCCTATTGTTTGCTATTGCAGGTGTTGGCTACGCCATGACTGCACGTCAAGTATGGACTAGTCAGGCACTGATTAGTGAGCCATCGATCGAGCAGGTGAATAATTTTCAGTTGCGTATGGATCAACTGAAAAATAGTTTGCCTGTGAATTCCTCCGTAGATATGGATTTTTCTACCCTAAAGCGCCCGGCGCTCTATCAGAGCTTTGTTGCGGCGTTTAACAGTATGAATAACAAGCGTACTTTTTTAATTGAGCAGGGAATTTTTGCAGACGAACTAGAAAAGGCTGGAGTGACAGATCGTCGTGGTGAGCGAGCCTTGATGAACAAATTGGGGGAGGCTATTGTGGCCAAGCCATTTGATAAGACCGGTACTGATATTACCCTCAGCTTTTCGGCAGACACTGCTGAGCTGGCACAACAACGTTTGGTTAAATACATCGAGTTTGTTCAAAACAAACAGATTTTAGATAAAAATGCGGAACTCAGAAGTCTTTGGAAAAACCGTATTAAGGCACTGACGTCTCAGTATGAAATCATCAAAACTGATACCCTGAAAGCTCGTCAGGATGATATTCGCCGAACTCAGTATAGCTTGCGCATAAGCCAAGCTGCCGGAGTGGAAAAACCGCTAGAACGTATGAATAATGAAGACATATTCAACATCGATCTTGGTAGCAAAGGTTTGGCTGAAAAGTTGAAAATTCTGGAGGAAATAAAAAATCCTGAAGTATTGAATGAAGATTTGGGTAAAATCCGCCAGCAGCTCAATGGGTTGAAAGCGTTGCAATTAACGAATGCTTCTTTTGACTCTTTCATGATGCTCGACTCACCAGAAGAACCATATACTCGTGACAAGCCCAAGCGCCCACTTATTGTTGTGTTGGCAACCATGCTTGGTGGAATGTTAGGTGTTGCGATCGTTCTTGTGCGTCATGCCTTTCGTAGGCCAGAAGCGGCATAATGTTAGTGGTTGATTGAGTAGAGGGGGCAATGAGCTCCCTCTCTTTTTATCGGTGTCTTTTGCTTCTTCTATGTTGAGCTGGCCTAAGGAGTTGGGCTGTGAAGTTAACGAAAGTTACGACGGTTTTATGTGCACTGTATTGGCTGCTGGGTATGCATTTTTTTATGCACAATCCCGGTGGTGCTGGACTCTATCTGCCCTTTAATGCATGGGGATGGATTTTTGCCAGCCTGATGATTGGTATGGGGTTGTGGCAGGTGACTCTGCGTCAACGTATCACTTTTTCTCCATTGCAGGTTGCACTATGGTTTGGGGCCTTGCTGCTGCTGTTGCCCATGGCTTACCCTGGATTTGAGCTGAAAGATTATGCCATTCCCCGTTTACTGGGGTTATTTGCTGGCCTTCTGTTTCTATTTGGCCTTTACCAGTGGAGATTGACGCGCCCGCAGCGTGATAGCTTGCTTTATCTCATATTGGTTGCCATAGCGATAGAGGCCCTGTTTGGCCTTGTTCAGTTTTATCTGCTGACTCCCGGAAACTGGATTGGGTATGACACCAAGGTAAATCGTCCCTACGGTATTTTCCAGCAACCTAATGTGATGGCCAGTTTTATGGCAACGGGGATGGCTCTGGCGATCTGGTTGGAGTTACGAAGTGATGACTCACGAGTACTGATGGGTTTGCGTTATGGTGTCATATTCTCAACTGTATTACTGTTGGTGGTGTTGCAATCTCGAGTAGGCCAGTTGGGTGGATTTTTGGCGCTGCTTATGTTGCTGCCACAACTTAGGCAACAACGAAAAATTAGACTCATATTGGGCCTTGTGTTCTTGGGCATTATTTTAGGCCTTTTATCCCAGTATTTGATGGCAGGCGTAAAGCGTGGGTTGGAGATCTACCAGTCTGGCGGAATGCGCTCTATTTACTGGCCCTACGCATTGAAGCTGGTGAGTGAACAACTTTGGACAGGATGGGGCTACGGTAGCTTCGAGTCCGTTTTTCTCTATCATTATATGGCCGATAAAGCAGTGAATCCGGCCATGGTACAAATTGAGTTCAACCTGGACCATCCCCACAATGAATTCTTGTATTGGGCTGTGGAGGGAGGACTCGTTCCTATGCTCGGTATGCTGATAATGGGGGGCGCGTTGTTATGGCGTCTTTCGTGTGCACCGGGGAAAAATGCCATGGCCATGCTGGCTCTGGTGACTCCTGTTCTGCTTCATTCCCAGACGGAATACCCCTTTTACCATGCCATCGTATTGTGGTGGTTGCTATTAACGCTGATCTATTTAATTGATGCAGAAGTGGAAGAAGTGAATGTAGCAACCAGAAGCGAAACAACTTGGTGGGAGTGGGTTTATCGACCCTGGTTCTTGCTGCGTTTTGTGGCGATTACCATCCCTTTATTGGTTGTTCCCTTTATGCTAACAGCTCTGCATACCGCCTGGGTGGTGACCAAGTATGAAAGAGGGGGCTATAAGGAACCGACTCTCCTACTGGATATCGTCAATCCCATGGCGTGGTTGACTCGGGTTGAATTTGATGTCAATTCGGTGCGGTTGATGGTGGGTCTGCAAACCAATAACAAGGCTGAACTGGAGGCCTATCTGGAGTGGGGGCAGGCTTTTGTACAACATACGCCACGGGCCAATATTTACGCCAACATGGTTGTTGCCCTTAATGCCCTCGGGCGTACGGATGAAGCAAACACCATGCGTCGGGAAGCTCTGCAACTCTATCCTGATGATCCTCTGCTCACAAAATCAGCGGCCAAGTCGGTGATCACCGGCGTTGATCAGCCTGCTGAAAGTGATGCCAGGGCTAAATAAAGTAATTGTTGAGCTACCAAAGCCTGCTTCTGTCAAGAGCAGGCTTTTTTTGTTGTCGTGCTTGAGGGGCGGCTGTCATATTCTTCTGGTCGGGATGGCTGTGTCGGGTAATGATGCTTGATGCCTGCCATTAATCGCAAAGGTTACCCCAAAAGGAGTGGGTGAGTATTCAACGGATTGATTTTAATAGGTTATTGCCAGGGTTTCATTTGGTTGCTATATATTGAAGTTCTGCCTTGCAATAGCGGCATGCAAATCAGAGATGAGCAAAACACAAGTGTTTAATATGCTGGTGATGTTAAAAAGGAGCTGTGTTATCTAGGGCGAATGATTGCTTGGCATCTGTTGTTGCATTGCTTCAGCGCCCCTATGGCTATGCTGAATGGAGTATTAATGGAGTATGTAATAGTGTGCTTTGCGATGAATCCGATGGTCATTTCTGATTGACGCCGAGCTTTTTCTTTCTATGGTTTTGTTATCAATCGTGGTTGCTGTCGATAGACTATGGTAAAAATGGACTCTAATACAGAAAAACTGTATGTCGTTATGAATTGTCCATGCTATTCTGAAACTGTTATCCCTGTGATCGATTTTTTGTGAGGAAATAATGAACGAGTTTCTGAAAGTTCTGCTGAACATTCGCAGTCTGCGTGCCGCTATTCGTGAGCTGCCGTTTGAGCAGCTGCTGGAAGCTAAAGAGAAGTTTGATCTGGTTTATCAAGAGCGCGCCGATTCTGTTGAGCAGGAGCGTGCCGAGCAGGAAGAGCGCCAGCGCAAACTGAATGAATTCACCGAAATGCTGCAGCAAGCAGGTATTGATCCCCGTGAATTGCTGGCTACTGCGGCTGCTCCGGCTGCTACTGGCGCCACCAAGAGCAAGCGTGCTCCGCGTCCGGCCAAATACAAGTATGTAGAAGATGGCCAAGAAAAAACTTGGACTGGCCAGGGCCGTATGCCTAAAGCCATTGCAGCTGAAGTTGCACTGGGCAAAGATCTGAGCGAGTTTCTGATCTAATTCGTTGCGCCAAGCAATCTGATAATGCCGCCTTTGAGCGGCATTATTTTTGTGCGTTATTAATGTTAACCGATGTCTCTATTCGTTATTTGATTCTCTCTTGACTCCTTTGCATTCCTTTTCTTTTGGCTTTTCCTCCCCAGGATAAATATCTGTGTCGTGATTAATTTCATGATGCGTTCCGGTATCGGCGAACCATGTAGTTTTGCAGGAGACAAAAGAAGCTGTACATTCGTAGCCATCACCGCTTGCGTCTATTGCACGTTATCTCTGACTTTTTTGATGGGGTTTGGTAGAAGAAAAAAGGATGGGATGTTGAAGAACCGGCACACTCGCCAAGGATAATGAGTAATGTGCGGGGGAGTGGCAATAATAAGGCCCCGATCTGGCAACAACGCGGGGCCTTATGTTTATTGGGCGAGTGGGGCGTCTGTGCCCCCAATGGCCTGGTAAATTCTGGTCATCACGTTGAGTTGCTCTTTTTGTTGGGCGAGCAGGCTCTGTTCTGCCTCCCACAAGCGATTCTGCTCATCCAGCCAGGTCTGCACACCGGTGGCGCCCGCCTCGAAGCGCGCTCGGGCCAATCGTTCAGACTCGTTGGCATAACCCAGCTGTTCCTGGAGATAGGCGAGTCGTTGCTGGCCATGATGGCGGGCTGTCAGATTGTCTTCGACTTCGACCAGCGCCGTATAGAGCTGCTTGCGAAACTCGGTCTCGGCGATCTGGTAATCAAGCGCTGAGCTGTCGATGGCGAGCCGGGTGCGGTTGTACTCAAGGAATGGAAGAGCCAGGCTTGCCCCCAGCGTCCCGACCGGATTTTGCAGCACCTGAGCCAGCCTGTCCGACGCCGTGCTGGCGTTGCCGGTCAGGGTCAGCGACGGGTAGAAGCTGGCGCGAATCTCATCCCCCTTGGCGAGGGTTTTGCGCAGTCGCAGCTCCGCCGCCTTCACATCCGGGCGACGGGCCAGCAGATTGGCGGGAATGCCGACAGCCAGTTCGGGGATGGGCTGAAGTGCAAGGCGGGTAGGGGCATACGCCAAGGGGCCGCTGTTACGCCCCAGGAGCAGCCTCAGGGCGTTGCCGGCCTGCTCTTGCTGGGTTTTCAGCGACGCCAACTCGGCGTGCTTGCCAGCCACCTGTTGGCGAGTCTGGGCCAGATCGAGCCGGGTTATGGCGCCGGCGCGGTACTTGGCCTCGGTCAACCGTTCGGTGCGCACCAGGTTGGCCAGTTGCTGCTCGCCAAGGGTGATGGCCGAGCCGAGATAACCCAGCTGCCAATATTGCTCCAGCGTCTTGCCAATCAGTATCAGACGGGTGCTGGCCAGATCCTGTTCGCTGGCGGCTGCCTCCCAGCTTGCCTGATCCCGCACCGATGCCAGCTTGCCCCACAGGTCTACCTCATAACTGAGGCCGAGAGCGGGCCCGAGTGTGCTGCTGGAACTCCCCGTCTTCAGGTTCTTGTTAGCGCTGGCATCAAGGCTGCCAGTGACCGAGGGGGTGAGGTTGGTATCGGCCTGCTCTGCTCCAAGCTGTGCGTTTTTGAGCTTGAGTGCGGCGACGTGCATATCCGGATTGGCGGCCAGCACGGTCTCGACCAGGCGGTCGAGCTGAGGGTCATGGAATCCCTGCCACCAGGCCCCTGATTGCGCTACCTGTTGGGTGTCATACGCCTGTTGCCACTGGGGCGCGATAGCTAGCTCGGGTCTTTGATAGCTGCTGTGCTGGCTGCAGCCGCCGAGGGCCACGCACAGAGCCAACCAGGATAATTTGTACATTGTTATTCCCTCGCCAGTGCGACCACGGGGTCGAGCCGCGCCGCATTGCGCGCTGGCAGATAACCGAACAGGATCCCGATGAGTGACGAACAGCCGAAGGCCATCAGGATGGAGAAGAGCGAAAACTGCATCTGTATGGTGTCGACCAGCAGGGAGAAGACCACACCAATCCCGAGTGCGAGCGCGACACCGAAGATGCCCCCCAGCAAGCTGACCATCACGGCCTCGATCAGGAACTGCTGCAAGATGTCCGATTGACGTGCCCCCACGGCCATGCGAATGCCGATCTCGCGGGTGCGTTCCACCACGGAGACCAGCATGATGTTCATTACCCCCACGCCGCCGACGATCAGCGAGATCACGGCGATGGCCGAGACCATCAGGGTCATGGTGGCCGTGGTTTTCTCCACCGACTTGATGATGCTGTCGCTGCTGAAGGTGAAGAAATCCTTCACTCCGTGGCGCTTGGTGATCAGCTCGATCACCGCCTGTTCGGCCAGCGCCGGCTGGATGCCATCCTTGACCCGTATGGTGATCTGGCTGAAGTGGCGCTGGGAGATGAGGCGGCTCATCACGGCGCTATAGGGGAGCCAGACATTGACCGACTGGCTGCTGGGGCCAAAGCCGGTCTCCTGGGAGACGACCCCAATGATGCGTACCGGCAGGGTGCCGACCAGTACCACCTTGCCGATGGGATCATCCTTGCCGAGCAGGCTGGGAATGCTCTTCTGGTCGACCACGGCCACCGCCGAACGCTGTTGTATGTCTCGCCATTCCAGTAAGCGACCACTTACCAATGTCATGCCCTTGACCTTGAAGTAGTCGTTGCCGACCCCGGTTACGTTGCCGCTGCTGGTCTTGTTGCGATAGCGAAGTTGCCCCGAGCTGATGATCTCCGGGCTGGCACCTGCCAGATAGGGTTGTCCCAGCAAGGCATCGAGATCCCCCTGGTTGAGGGTCTGGATGCTGGCCATCTTTTCATCTCCCCATCCCTTGCCCGGGAAGATCTCTATGGTGTTGGTTCCCATCGCATTGATCTGCTCGATCACCTTGGTGCGGGCTCCCTGGCCGAGGGCCACCACGCTGACGACCGCCGCGATGCCGATGATGATGCCCAGCATGGTGAGAAAGGTGCGCATCCGGTGGGCCAGCATGGCATGCAGTGCCATCCGGCCCGCTTCCCGATAGCGATCCCAGTCAAGGCTGTCTCCCCCCTGACTGGTAACGGGGAGGGGGATGGCCGATGGGGAAGCCTGTTCGCGCTTGCCACTGTCCTGCTGAATGCGGCCATCCTTGAGGGTGATGATGCGATCCGCATGGTTGGCGACCCCCATGTCGTGGGTGACCAGAATGATGGTGTGGCCTAGGGCATGAAGCTCCTTGAGGATGGCCATCACCTCCTTGCCGCTTTGGCTGTCCAGCGCACCGGTCGGTTCATCGGCCAGGATCACCTCGCCGCCATTGGCCAGTGCCCGGGCGATACTGACTCGCTGTTGCTGGCCGCCGGAGAGCTGCCCCGGGGTATGGTGGCGACGCTCGCCAAGACCCAGTCGCTCCAGCAGCTGTTTTGCCCTGGCTTGACGAGCCTGACGTTCTGTGCCGGCATAGACGGCGGGGATCTCCACGTTGGCGGCGGCGTCCAGATGAGGCAGCAGGTGATAGCGCTGAAAGATAAAACCAAAGTGATGGCAGCGCAGGCGCGCCAGTGCCAGGGCATCCAGGGTGGCCGTGTCCTGGCCACGAAACAGGTACTGGCCGCTGCTGGGCCGATCGAGACAGCCAAGCAGATTCATCAGGGTCGACTTGCCGGAGCCGGAGGCCCCGACGATGGCGATCATCTCGCCAGCCTGAATGGTCAAGTCGAGGGGATGGAGCACGGTAACTTCCTGCTCGCCGCTCTGGTAACGGCGCTCGACCCCTTTTAGCTGGATCAGGGGCGGCTGGTTCAGCGGCTCACTCATAACATCATGCCTTCTTCTTTGTCCGCTATGGGCGCGCCGTGGTTGAGCTGCACTTCGTCCTGCTCCGTCAGCCCGCTCACCACCTCGATGCGGATCTCGTCCTTCATCCCGGTCTTGATACGGCGAGTCTCACCGGGAGCGCCGTCCCTGACCAGGGTTACCTCATATTCGTCGTTAGCCACCTGCTTGCCGAGCGCGGTCTGCGGCAGAGTGAGCACCTGCTTGCGCTCGCCGAGCACTATGGTCACCTGGGTGGTCATGGCCACGCGCAGAGCATGATCCGGATTGGGCACATCAAACAGGGCGTAGTAGTAGACGGCAGCATTGCTGGTGGTACTGGTGGTGGTGACCTGTTCGTTGATGTTGGTGGGGGCCAGCTCCACGGCTCGCAGGGTGCCCTGATAGCGGGTGTCCGGATCGCCTATCAGGGTGAAATAGACCGGCATGCCCGCTTTCACCTTGGTAACGTCGGCTTCCGAGATCTGGGCCTTGACCGTCATGGTGTCGAGATTGGCCAGTTTCAGCAGGGTTGGCACCGTCTGGCTGGCGGCCAGGGTCTGACCCTGACGGGTGACTATGCTGATGACGGTGCCATCCATGGGGGCCAGGATCTTTGTGTAACCCAGCTCGGTCTGGGCCCGTTCCACCTTGATACGGGCACTGTCGATATTCGCCTGGCTGTTTTGCAACTCGGCGCGCGTGACGGCGAGTTGGGCTTCGGCACTCTCCAGATCGGCACGAGAGCTGGCCTCCTGTCTGAACATCTCTACCTGACGGCGCCAGGCCAGCTCGTACTGTTTGAGCTGGGCTTGCTTGATCTTGAGTTGGGCGAGGTTGCTGGCGAGCTCGGCTTCGGCCGTTTTCAGATTGTTCTGGGCGATAAGAGGGTCAATCTCGGCCAGCAGATCTCCCTTGTTGACCTGAGCGCCATCCTCGACGGCCAGGCGGGTCACCTGACCGGAAACCTGTGCCCCCACATCCACCTGCTCGATGGCCTGCAACACGCCGCTAGCCAGCACGGTTTGGCTAATATCTTCCCGGGTGACTTTGGCGGTGAGCATCTCGGTGGCCGATTGGCTTGGCCAAGCCAGCCAGCCGATGAGGGCCGCGGCGAACAGGGTAGAGAGCGCCAGGGCTGTGCGCTTGGGACTTGGGGTCATGGATCACCTGACTGAAAACGGAATAAGAGAAGTGCCGCGAGTATCCTGCAGCAAAGCCTTGCCAATGAACAGTCAGAAATATGTAAGCAAAATTATGCGCTTATCTGTCAGTAAGCGAAGTAATTGGGAAGGGGAAGCTGATAGACGGGGATTGAAAGAAAAAAGCCCCGCCATCAGGCAGGGCTCGGGAGAGTTCAGGCTGTGGCTCAGGCCTTGGCCAGCAGCTCCATGACCCAGGGCAGGCCCTGCTTCTTGCGGCTGACGAAGCCCGGATGGAAGCAAGATTCGGTGGGGACCTTGGGATGGGTGGTAAAGTGAATGCGGCTGGCGGCAGCGGTAAGGTCAGTCACCATCAACACGAAGAAGTCGAGCCCTTCGCTTGCCACGCGCGCGGCCATCTCTTGCTGCAGTGCCGGGAGATGCTCGGTCAGCTGCTGCTCACTGCCCACCTCGATCTGGCTCATGATGAAGCTGCAACCTTCGGCCTGGAACGCTTTCTCGTCCTGTTGCAGCAACTGGGCCGGAGTCAAGCCGCTCAAATCGGTCTTGGCTATCAGCAGCTGCTGGCCGAATTCGGCCAGAGAGACCTCGGCCAGCGCGGCCAGGCGCTCGCAGGCGACCTTGTCCTGCTCTGTGGTGGTGGGAGAGGTGAGGCAGAGGGTGTCACTCATGATGGCACCCAGCATCAGGCGGGCCTGGCTGCGGGTCACTTGACCCTGTTGGCTCAGCAGCTCGAAGGCGATGGTGCAGGTGCAGCCCACGGCGCGGATCCAGGCATCCAGCGGCGACTGGGTGATCAGGGTGCCGAGGCGGTGGTGATCCACCAGGCCCAGTACGTTGGCCTGGGCCAGGGTCGCGGGGCCCTGTTCCAGATCACTGAAATCCACCAGCCAGACATCTTCACCGGCAAGATCCCGGGTCAGCAGTTCGGGTTCGGCAACGCCGGCTTGCTCCAGGATGAAACGGGTTTCGGTGCGCAGGTCGCCCAGGCGCCATGGGGTGGCTTGACGCCCCTGGGCATTGAGCCAGTCGGCGATGACCAGGGCGCTGCAGATACTGTCGCTATCAGGATTCTTGTGACCAAAAACGTGGATCATAGACAAAGCCTCACAATGGGATACCCAAAAAGGGGCGAGTACTATGCGAAATCCCGGAAATGAAGGCAACCTGAACCCCTTTGGATGTTGCTGCCTGCTTGGCCTTACTCGCACTTTCATTGATCTGGGTCGGTGATCCGGTGACTCAAGGTGGCTGTGAACAGGCACCATGACGCCCCTTGGCGCGGGTCGTCATGGTGCAGGGAGGAGGAGAGCCGTGTGGGAGATCAGGCCCGCAACAACTCGCGCGCATTGGCCAGGGTAATGTCAGTGATCTGATCGCCCCCCAGCAGGCGGGCCAGTTCATTGAGGCGGGCCGGCTGATCGAGGGCACACATCTGGGTTTCGGTGGTTTTGCCATCGGTATGCTTGCTCACCACCATATGCTGGTGGCCATTGCCCGCTACCTGGGGCAGGTGCGTGACCACCATCACCTGGGTCGACTCGCCGAGCTGGCGCAACAGGCGCCCCACCACGGCGGCGGTCGGGCCGCTGATCCCCACGTCTACCTCATCGAAGATCAGGGTGGGAGTGGAGACCTTGCGGGCGCTGATCACCACGATGGCGAGGCTGATACGTGACAGCTCGCCGCCGGAGGCCACCTTGCCGAGCGGCTGGATGGGCTGGCCCGGGTTGGTGGTGACCATGAACTCCACCCGATCGATCCCCAGAGGCGAGAGACTGCTCTGGGCATCGGGGCGCACCTCGATGGCGAAACGGCCATCTGGCATCGCCAACTCGTGAATGCTGGTGGTGACCTGGGCGGCCAGCTCCTGCGCATAGCGCTGACGGCTCTGACTCAGGGCCTCGGCCGACTGCAGAAACGCCTGGCGGGCGGAGGCCAGTTCATCTTCCATTCCTTCGAGGCGCTCTTCATCAGAGTTGAGGCGGGCGAGATCGCAGGCCAGCTCCTGATGGTGCAGCGCCAGATCCGCCGGTTTGACATGATGCTTGCGGGCCAGGTTGATCGCTCTTGAGAGGCGGCTCTCCAGCTCGTTGAAGCGCTCGGGATCCAGCTCCAGCCGATCCAGATAGCTGCGCAGCTCGCTATGGCTCTCCTGCACCTGGATGAGAGCATTGTTCAGCATCTCCAGCACCGGATTGAGGCGGCTGTCCATGCCGACCAGCCCTTCAGCCTTGTCAACGGCGACCTGCAGCAGGCCGGCGATGGTGGTGTCATCGTTGTCATAGAGCAGATCCAGGCAGAAGCCGCACTCCTGCATTAGCTCGGTGCCGTTGGCCAGGCGCTGGTGCTCTTCCTCTATCTCTTCAAACTCCCCCGGTTGCAGGGCAAATTCATCGAGCTCCTGCACCTGGTATTCGATGAGCTGGCGGCGGGCTTCCCGTTGCTGCTGCTCGGCTTTCAATCGGTTGAGCTCGTTTTGCAGCTGGCGCCATTGTTGGTAGTGCTGGCGTACCTCGTCGAGCAGCAGGTGATGGCCGGCGTAGCCATCCAGCAGGGCGAGCTGGTAGTCCGGCTTGAGCAGCAGCTGGTGGGCATGCTGGCCGTGCACGTTGACCAGCAGTTGGCCGAGGTTCTTGAGCTGGGTGAGGGGCACGGGCACCCCGTTGATGTAGCTGCGCGAGCGCCCCTCGGCGGAGATGACCCGGCGCACTATGCACTCCCCTTCGTTTTCCAGCTCGTTGGTGGCAAGCCAGGCGCGGGCGGCCGGGTTGCCATCGAGCTGGAAGCGGGCACTGACTTCGCTTTTGTCGCTCCCCGGGCGCACCATGCTGGCCTCGGCCCGCTCGCCAAGGCACAGGCCGAGGGCGTCGATGGCGATGGATTTGCCGGCGCCGGTCTCGCCTGTGATGCAGGTCATGCCCGGTTGCAAATCGAGTTCGAGAAACTTGACGATGGCGAAGTTGTTGACGGTCAGCTGGGTCAGCATAGTCTCATCCTGTATGGGTCAACATTACTGTTTATGCATCCAGTATATACTGGTCTTATATACAGTAAAGAGGCGTTGCCATTTTTAACAGGACAGGCCACCAGACGGGTGGCCTGCGGGATTGCAGAAAAGTGAAGATTAGTGGAAGGCTGACATCAAATCTGGGTGGGCGGCGATCACCTCGTCCAGTGCTTGTTCCAGTCGGTGGCCGCTGGTAATGAGGGGATTCAGTACCAAGGCACGCCAAGCCGTATGGCGATTGCCGGTGATGGCGGCCTCGATGGTGAGCTGCTCGAACTCCTTCATCAACTGCAGCAGGCGCAAGGTGTCTTGCGGGAAGGGGGCCACATTAAGCGGAAGCGGACCCGACTTGGTGATGAGAGAGCTCACTTCCACGGCACTCTCGTCCGGCAGACCGCTGATAGCGCCGTTGTTGCGGATGTTGACGTGCATGATGATACGCTTGTCGTTGTGGATGGCACTCATCAGCTCACACGCGGCCTCCGAGTAATACTGGCCGCCGCGTCCTTCCAGCGCTTTGGGCTTCTCGGTGAGATCCGGGTTGCGATAGAGCTCGAACAGCTGCTGTTCGATGGTCTTGACCACCTCACCCCGGGTGCCTTCGCCGCTGGCTTCCCCGAGCTCCTGTTTGAGGATATCGTCGCTCATATAGTAGTAGCGCAGATAGGCACAGGGGATCATGCCCAGATTGGCCAGCAGATCCTTGGGCCAGGCAAAGGGGGGGATATTGCGCGGTACCAGCGGATCGTGTCCTTGTGCGATCCGGGCAATCACCTCGCCGAGTTTGTTCTCGCCCTGATGCTGAATCTGGCGCACGAAGATGAAATGGTTGAGTCCGGCCACCTGCATGATGAACTCCTGCTCGTCATGACTCTCCAGCAGAGTGGCGACCCCTTTTTGCATGATCACTGGCACGTTGCACAGCCCAACCGCCTTTATCTTGCTGTGGCGCAATACGGCTTCGGTCACCATGCCCGACGGGTTGGTGAAGTTGAGCAGCCAGGCATCGGGGCAGAGGCGTTCCATGTCGGCGGCGATCTGCAGAGCGATGGGGATAGTCCGGCAGGCGTTGGCAAAGCCGCCCAGTCCGTTGGTTTCCTGGCCGATCAGACCGTATTTCAACGAAATCCGCTCATCGCTGATGCGCGCTTCCAGGCAGCCGGCGCGAAACTGGGAGCAGACGTAGTCGGCCCCGTACAGTGCCTCTTCCCGATCCAGCCGGGTTTCAACCCGTACCGCCAGCCCTGCCTTGGCCAGCATGCGGCGGGTGAGGGCTGCGATGATCTCCATTTTCTCGCGGCCATCGTCGATGTCGACTAGCCAGAGTTCGTGCAGCGGTAACTCGTGCTGACGCTGGATCAACCCTTCGATCAGCTCCGGGGTGTAGCTAGAGCCTGCACCGATGATCACAATCTTGAGTCCGTTTTTCATTGTCCACCTCATGAACAGGGATAGGGATGGACCCTATTAAAGGGGGAGCCTGGCGGGCGGACAAACGAAATAAGGGGCAGTATGGATTAGCCTGTTTAATGTATAAGGAGAAATGTCATACTGATGACCTGCGTCGCAACCAGCGTCATTACGAGGTTATCCATGCTGGTACAACAGAATACCCTGGCCCTGCTGCACACCTTCGAGAGCACTGCCCGTTACCTCAGTTTCACTCGTGCCGCCGAGGAGATGAACCTCACGCAGGGGGCCATCAGCCACCGCATTCGCCATCTAGAAGGGTTGTTGGGTTTTCGTCTGTTTATTCGCCTGACCCGCAAGTTGGAGTTGACTGAAGAGGGGGCACGACTGCTGGCGACCCTGAGCCATTCTCTGCGCCAGATCAACGAAGAGATTGAAGATATCCGGGCTCAGGATCTGCGAGGGACGCTCCATGTCGGTGTTGCTCCGACGCTGGGGCTCAATTGGCTGATGCCAAGGCTACCCCGTTTCCAGCAGCGCTGGCCCGGGCTGAACGTGATGATGCGGGTTCGGGCCGGGGCGGTGGATTTCAACGAGGAGCGGGTGGATCTCGCCATCTACTACGGTGCGATCCGCTGCAGTGATCTGCACCGTGAGCTGTTGATGGAGGAGCGTCTGGTACCCGTCTGCTCCCCTGCCTATGCCGAGCGGCTGGGGTTGCTGCAGGAACCGGCACGGTTGACTGAGGCCTGTTTTATCCATGCCTCGGAATCGACCGATGTGCAGCAGCTCTTCTCGGAGTGGCGCCTCTGGTGCGATGGTTCTGGTATGACATTGCCCTACGATCAGTGTCACTACGGTTTCAATCACTATCAGATGGCCCTGCAGGCGGCGCAAGGTGGCATGGGGGTCGCTATGGGGAGGGAGGTACTGGTGCGCAACTTGCTGGAGCAGGGCGTGCTGGTGGCGGTAGGAGGTCCGGCGGTGGCTGCCGGGCGCAATTATGAGCTGATCTCTCCATTGGAGAACCGCGAGCGACCGCGCTTTCGTGCCTTTAGCGACTGGCTGCGCAGTGAAGTAGCGCTCAGCCAGTCAGCTCATGACCTTGCCCTTTAAAACAGCTTGCTGCCCCAGCCGAGCTTGTTGCGCAGTACGTGGAAGTAGCTGTAATCGAGAGGATGCACCAGATGCAGCTGGTGGTGGCTCTTCTTGATGAGGATCTCGTCCCCCGGGTGCACCGCCAGGGTCACCTGGCCGTCGCAGCTCACCTGCATGGCGTCATCCTGATTGTCGGGCGAGACCAGCAGGCGCACCTCGCTGTCGGCATCCAGTACGATGGGACGACTGCTCAGAGTATGCGGGAACATCGGGACCAGCGTGATGGCGTTGAGTTTGGGGGTGAGGATGGCGCCACCGGCTGAGAGTGAATAGGCGGTGGAACCGGTTGGAGTGGCCACTATGATGCCATCCGAGCGCTGGCTGTACATGAAGCTGCCGTCGATATAGACCTCGAACTCGATCATGTGGGCGATCTTGCCCGGGTGCAGCACCGCCTCGTTCACCGCCAGGTTGCTCGACTTGCGCTCCCCGTGGCGATAGACGGACGCCTCCAGCAGGAAGCGGTGCTCGCTCTTGTAGTGACCGGAGAGCACCTGCTCGAGGGGCAGCAGGTAATCCTGGGGGGAGAGATCGGTCAGAAAGCCGAGGTTGCCCCGGTTCACCCCGATCACCGCCACATCGAAGCGTGACAAGACCCGGGCAGCTCCCAGCATGTTGCCGTCACCGCCGACCACGATGGCAAGATCCGCCTGCTGGCCCAGTTGTACCAGATCCATCACGTCTTCTTCGAGGATCGAGAGGGTCTGGGCGACCCGGCTCTCGACCAGCACCCGGAAACCGCGGGTCGTCAGGTACTGATGCAGGCCGGTCAGCGTCTGGTTGGCTCCCTCATGATGGGGTTTGCCAATCAGGGCGATGGTTTTGAACGGAGAATCCATAGTCTGTCTGATCCACAGGGGTATTGCGGGCCAGTATACAGTGGTTTGTCCCGCTTGTGAGCCGCCCATATGGGATGGAGGGTCTCTATCCCCTTGAACCAGATGGCGAAAGCGTGAACGGGGTCGCAAGGAAAGGCGCACATCCGGCGCCATGAATGACCTTTTTCCCTTGAAAGCCGGGGATCCATCCCCATAATAGCGCCAACATAGTCGGTCTGTTGCCGTCTGGTCGCTCAGCCAGAGGTCAGGCCCTCATAAGTAACCCCGCAATTGGAGATGTCATGAACCACGAAGAGCAAAAGGTTGAAGCGATGGAGCAAGTTGAAGCCCAGCCAGTCGAGCCGACCGATGTAGACAGTGAAGTGACAGCCGAGCAGGCACGTATTGCCGAACTGGAAGCACAGCTGGAAGCGGCCCAGCAGGCCTCTGCCGAAGAGCGCGAGCGTGCCATTCGTGCCGTCGCCGAGATGGAAAACCTGCGTCGCCGCGCGGCCCAGGATGTCGAGAAGGCACACAAGTTTGCCCTCGAGAAGTTTGCTGGTGAACTGCTGCCGGTGCTGGACAACCTGGAGCGCGCCATCGAGCTCGCCGACAAGGAAAACGACGCCCTCAAGCCGATGATCGAAGGTGTCGAGTTGACCCTCAAGTCCATGCAGAGCGGCGTGGCCAAGTTCGGTCTGGTGGCGCTGGATCCGACCAACCTGCCGTTTGACCCGAACGCCCACCAGGCGATGAGCATGGTGCCGAGTGCCGACGTGGCACCCAACACCGTCATCGCCGTGATGCAAAAAGGCTACGAGCTGAACGGTCGCGTCATCCGTCCGGCCATGGTGATGGTGTCCAAGTCTGCCGACTGATCATCGTATCCTCACCAAGCCCGCCGCTTGGCGGGCTTTTTGTTTGTCGCGACGCTGTTGCTGGTCGCAAGGGGGGCAGCAAGCCTCCTTTGGCAAGGCACCAGGTGTTCACAGCGGATAAAGAGTGCGGTTTTTTAGGGAGAGGGGCTTGAAGCGGCATCTGGCGACCCCATATAGGGAACAAGGCCACGGCGGCACAAAAAATTTGATGCCGGGAGCTTGAAAGCCGAATTGGCAGCCCCCACCTAGCCGTTAACGCATTGAGGCGAGTCTCTCGCCGGTTTATTCAAAGTATTTGGAGATTTCTCAAATGGGTAAAATCATCGGTATTGACCTGGGTACTACCAACTCCTGCGTCGCTATTCTGGATGGCGACACTGCTCGCGTGATCGAAAACGCAGAAGGTGATCGTACTACTCCGTCCATCATTGCCTATGCCGATGATGGCGAGATCCTGGTTGGTCAGCCGGCCAAGCGTCAGGCCATCACCAACCCGAAAAACACCCTGTTCGCCATCAAGCGTCTGATCGGCCGTCGTTTCGAAGATGACGAAGTGCAGCGTGACCTGAAAATCATGCCGTACGCCATCGCCAAGGCCGACAACGGTGACGCCTGGGTCGAGGTGAAAGGCAAGAAGATGGCACCGCCGCAGATCTCTGCCGAAGTGCTGAAGAAAATGAAGAAGACCGCCGAGGACTACCTGGGCGAGCCGGTGACCGAAGCGGTCATCACTGTTCCGGCCTACTTCAACGACGCCCAGCGTCAGGCCACCAAGGATGCCGGTCGCATCGCGGGTCTGGACGTCAAGCGCATCATCAACGAGCCGACTGCGGCTGCGTTTGCCTACGGCGTGAACAAGGTCAAGGGCGAGCGCAAGGTTGCCGTATATGACCTGGGTGGCGGTACCTTCGATATCTCCATCATCGAGATCGACGAAGTGGAAGGCGAAACCACCTTCGAAGTACTGGCTACTAACGGTAACACCCACCTGGGTGGTGAAGACTTCGACAACCGCGTCATCAACTACCTGGTTGACGAGTTCAAGCGCGAGCAGGGTATCGATCTGCGTAACGACCAGCTGGCTCTGCAGCGTCTGAAAGATGCCGCCGAGAAAGCCAAGATCGAGCTCTCCTCTGCCCAGCAGACCGACGTGAACCTGCCGTACATCACCGCAGACGCCACCGGTCCGAAGCACATGAACATCAAGGTGACCCGCGCCAAGCTGGAATCCCTGGTGGAAGACATGGTGAAAGACTCCCTGGAGCCGGTTCGTGTCGCCCTGAAAGACGCCGGTCTGGCGGTTGGCGAGATCGACGACGTCATCCTGGTGGGCGGTCAGACCCGTATGCCGCTGGTCCAGAAGACCGTTGCCGAGTTCTTCGGCAAAGAGCCGCGTAAAGACGTCAACCCTGACGAAGCTGTGGCCATGGGTGCTGCCATCCAGGGTGCCGTACTGTCCGGTGACAAGACCGACGTACTGCTGCTGGACGTGACCCCGCTGTCTCTGGGTATCGAGACCATGGGTAGCGTGATGACTGCGCTGATCGAGAAGAACACCACCATCCCGACCAAGAAGTCCCAGGTGTTCTCTACCGCCGAAGACAACCAGTCTGCCGTGACAATTCACGTGCTGCAGGGTGAGCGCAAGCGCGCCAGCGACAACAAGTCCCTGGGCCAGTTCAACCTGGAAGGCATCCGCCCGGCACCGCGTGGTCTGCCGCAGATCGAAGTGACCTTCGACATTGATGCCAACGGTATCCTGCACGTCTCCGCGAAAGACAAGGAGACCAACAAGGAGCAGAAGATCACCATCCAGGCCTCTTCCGGTCTGTCTGATGAAGAGATCGAACGCATGGTACGCGAGGCCGAAGCCAACGCGGCCGAAGACAAGAAGTTCGAAGAGCTGGTGCAGACTCGCAACCAGGCTGACGGTCTGGTCCACTCCGTGCGCAAGCAGATCACCGAAGCCGGTGATGCCCTGCCTGCCGACGACAAGACCAAGATCGAAGCCGCGGTCAGCGAGCTGGAAGCTGCCCTCAAGGGTGACGACAAGGCTGCCATCGAAGCCAAACAGCAGGCTCTGCTGGAAGCGTCCCAGAAGCTGATGGAAATTGCCCAGCAGCAGGCTCAGGCACAAGGCACAGCCGGTGCTGATGCCGGCCAGTCCTCCTCTTCTACCAAGGCTGACGACGACGTGGTCGACGCCGAGTTCGAAGAAGTGAAAGACGACAAGAAGTAAGCCCTACCCAGATGGGCGAGGTCCGCTTCGCCTATCGGCTTAAGTCTATGAATTCACGGGCGTTGGGTGACCAACGCCCGTCTGCATAACTGCTAACAGGATGAGTATGTCGAAGCGCGATTTCTACGAAGTGCTGGGGGTATCGAAAGATGCCGACGAGCGCGAGATCAAGAAGGCGTACAAGCGTCTGGCCATGAAGTATCACCCTGATCGTAATCAGGGCGATGCCAATGCCGAAGAGAAATTCAAAGAGGTCAAGGAGGCTTACGAGGTCCTGACCGATGCCAACCTGCGTGCCCGTTACGATCAATACGGCCATGCCGGTGTCGATCCGAGCCAGGGTGGCGGCGGCCACGGTGGCTTTGGCGGCGGCGCCGATTTCGGCGACATCTTTGGCGATGTGTTCGGTGACATCTTCGGTGGCAGCCGTGGCGGTGGTCGTCGCGGCCCGGCCCGTGGTGCCGATCTGCGCTATACCATGGAACTGACCCTGGAAGAGGCGGTGCGCGGTGTCTCCAAGGAGATCAAGGTCCCGACTTTGGTCCACTGTGAGGTGTGTAACGGCTCCGGTGCCCACACCGGGAGCTCTGCCCAGACCTGCCCGACCTGCCACGGCTCCGGCCAGGTACAGATGCGTCAGGGTTTCTTTGCAGTACAGCAGCCCTGCCCCCACTGTCACGGTCGCGGCAAGATCATCAAGGATCCGTGCCGCAAGTGCCATGGCGAAGGGCGCTACCAGAAGACCAAGACCCTGTCGGTCAAGATCCCGGCTGGCGTCGATACTGGCGATCGCATCCGTCTCTCCGGCGAAGGGGAGGCGGGGGAAGCCGGCGCACCGGCTGGCGATCTGTATGTGCAGGTGCACGTCAAGGAGCACGAGATCTTCGTGCGTGACGGCAACAACCTCTACTGCGAAGTACCCATCAGCTTCACTGCGGCAGCCCTGGGTGGCGAGATTGAAGTGCCGACCCTGGACGGCCGGGTCAAGCTCAAGGTGACCCCGGAGACCCAGACCGGCAAGATGTTCCGCATGCGTGGCAAGGGCGTCAAATCCGTGCGCTCCGGCCAGGTCGGGGATCTGATGTGCAAGGTGGTGGTGGAGACCCCGGTCAAGCTGACCGAGCAGCAGAAAGAGCTGCTGCGTCAGCTGGACGAGTCGTTCAGCGGTGCCGCCGCCAAGACCCACAAGCCGAAATCGGAAGGCTTCTTCGAAGGGGTGAAACGCTTCTTCGACGACCTGACCAGCTGATCCTCAGCCCATCCCAGCAAAGCCGGCCCCAGCGCCGGCTTTCTTTTTGCCTGCTCTTTGCCAAAGCCCAGTGTATCTGTGTCAATCTGCGGTGCTGGCATGCCAGAACACCTGCTTGATATGAGGGTGAATACTCAGCTTTTGCATCAGGGCATCGAGCTCGTCGCCGTCGATGGAGGTGGCGAGCAGCACCGCCGAAATCTCCAGGTCCCGCTCGCCGAACGGCGCTATATCCAGTTCGCTCAAGGGGTAGTCGGCCCGCTCCAGCATCTCTTCCAGCCAGTGCAGTACCTCTTTTTGATGCTCGCGGGAGGTGAGCGCCGTCACCTTGCAGGTCACCTCGGTATCGAGATTGTCTACCGGGCGGCGGTTGATCTGGTTGACCAGAGGGCGCAGCAGGGTGTTGGCGGCCAGTACGAACAGGGCGCCGAGCACCGCCTCCATGGCGAGACCGGCACCGCAGGCCGCCCCGACGGCGGCAACGCCCCACAGGGTGGCTGCCGTGTTGATGCCGCGGATATTGCCCGATTCGCGCATGATGACGCCGGCGCCGAGAAAGCCGATGCCGGAGACGATATAGGCCACCACATGAACCACGCCATAAGTACCGCCGTGCAGGTCGTGGATGCGCTGGGCCAGATTGACGAACAGGGCCGCGCCCACGGCGACCAGCACGTTGGTACGAAGGCCGGCGGTACGCTGGCGATACTGGCGCTCCAGCCCCACCAGGCTGCCCAGCACGAAGGCCAGCAGCAGGCTGGCCAGGGTGTCGCCCAGGGCGATCACATCGAGTTGTTGCCACATTCTCATGGTTTGCTCCTTCCGGTTGCGAATGGCCTTGCTGCAGGCAAGTGGCTCTGTTGAGCGATCCCGTTGCCAGCGGCTGGCCGTCCGTGCGCCAGCGACCATGTCGTCGTGAAAAGGGCGCACGGATACGAGACCCGCCCATGGAGGATGCAAGCGGGTCGTTGGAATGGATGGAAAGGGGCCGACAGGGGCGGCCCCGGATGTCAGGTCAACTGAACACGGTCTCGGGGTCGCGACGGGGACGCAGCTCCCAGCGAACCGGATGCTGAACCCCGACCTGATGCACGAACTGCACCAGATAACGACGCTGGGGCGGAGTGCAGTCGAGGCTCAGTACCAGCTCCCGGCTACCGCTGCGCCCCGGTCGCAGAGACTGCAAGGGATGCAGGCCCGCCGGTTGCAGGGTGTGATTGACCATGTCGAGCACCTGCTCCATATCGGCGCGATCCTGGCAGCGGATCTGCAGCCGGTAGTGGTGGCGATGTTGCCTGCGGCGCAGCCAGAGCGGCAGCAAACCACGGCCCAACCTGCTCAGCAGGGGATGGATCCGGACGGTGACAGACGATGTTGAAACAAAACGCATAGCAGCCTCCTTGTGGGAAGCAGAAACTATGCAGGCAAGGTGTCCCGGCCTTGGCCCGGTCACCTGACGTCAAGTGTAAAAAGAGAAAGGGGAGTGGATTTCCGCTTCTCGCAGGGCTGCGAGCAAGCGGCAGAGGAAGACCTGCGGTTAGCTCGCGACCCGGGTACCGACGACGAGGGTCGGTCTACAACTGTCACTTGATGAGTTGCCCACTGATGGTCTCCGCTATTGATAAGAGGCTGGGATCATAGCCAACTAACCAGGCCGGGTAAACCTTCAGGCCCTTTTGGCAACATCTTGCAACAAATCGGGCGTTGCCAGGGCCATGCCTGCCTCTTCATGCGGCACCTCGAATCCAGGTTATTTAAACCCCATTCGCTTGAGGAGCATGGCCGCCGGGCAGAACCCGGTGAACGCGCTCTGGATCAGGTTGACCCCGACGAAGACGCTCAGCCAGACAAAGCCCGGGTGAATCCAGTGGGTCAGTGCCAGCGACAGCAGCAGCATGCAGCCTGCGACTATCCTCACGCCATTGTCTACCGTCATCTGTTGCTCCTTTCCTTGGTGGTGGCTGATCTTTAAATTAGATATTGCTAATTTAGTTTTTATTTATAGAATAAAACCAAATATAAGCAACTACTAATTTACTGCTTATGACACAGTTCGATGAGATGACCCGCCACGCGAGCGCGGCGGCTGCGTTACTCAAGGCCTTGGCTCATCCGGAGCGGTTGATGGTGCTCTGTCAACTGGTGGAAGGGGAGAAAGGGGTCGGCGAACTGCTGGCCCACAGCCAGCTGGGGCAGTCGGCCTTCTCCCAGCAATTGTCGGTATTGAAGCGTCACGGGCTGATCCAGTCCCGCAAGGTCTCCCAGCAGATCTTCTACTCGCTGGCGAGCGAGGCGGCGGTCGATGTGCTCGGGGCGCTGCAAGCCCATTTTTGTCACTCTGAAAATAAGGAATCTTGATGATGGAAACGCAATGGCTGCTCTCCTTGGGCGGGGGCATGCTGGCCGGATTGGCCGCTCTGATCCTGTTGTTGTGCAACGGCCGGGTCGCCGGGATTAGCGGCATTCTGGCGGGTGCTCTGCAACAAAAGCAGGCCTGGCGCTGGCTCTTCTTGCTGGGACTGGGGGCGGGAGCCTGGCTGGCTCTGACCCTGGGGTGGGCCAAGATGCCCGACTTCACGGCCCTGCCTGGCTGGCCGCTGGTGCTGCTGGCGGGTCTGCTGGTCGGCGTCGGTTCCCGCCTTGGCAATGGCTGCACCAGTGGTCACGGCATCTGCGGCATGGGTCGCCTGTCCCGCCGCTCCATCGTGGCCACCCTCACTTTTATGACGACCGGTATAGTGACCGTGTTTTTGACTCACTATTTCTTCTAAGAGGCTGATTGCCATGAATTTGCTGACAAGTTTGCTCGCCGGTTTGCTGTTTGGTATGGGGCTGGCCATCTCCGGCATGGTGGATCCGGCCCGGGTCACAGGGTTTCTCGACCTGGCGGGCAATTGGGATCCCAGCCTGGGATTCGTGATGGGGGGCGCCCTGCTGGTGTTTACTCCGGGTTATCTGCTGCTGGTCAAGCCGCGGCGCCTGAGCCTGCTGGGCAATCCCATCGCCGTGGTGCCCAAGCCGGTGCTGGATCGTCGTCTTATCGGTGGCTCGGCCCTGTTTGGTATCGGCTGGGGGTTGGTGGGGATTTGTCCCGGGCCAGCCTTGAGTCTCATTTCCAGCGGCCAGCCCATGATATTGTTGTTCATTGCGGCCATGGTGGCCGGGATCTTGCTGGTCGACAAGGTATGGGTGAGGGCGAGCCAGCCTCGCATTGCCTGATGACATAGCGCGAATCACCATCCAGGGAAGGAGGATTATCATGGGCAACATCCGTTTGCTGGGGGCCGTACTGCTGGTCATGACATCTCCCCTGGCTGGGGCCGCCGAGGCTGGTAGCGTCGAGGTTCTGACCGTCTCTCCTCGCCAGATCAGCGACTGGCTGATGCTGGATGGCACCGTCAGCGCCATCAATCAGGGCACGGTGGCCGCCCAGACCAGCGGCCGTGTCTCCCGCATGCTGGTGGATGTGAACGATGAGGTGCAGGCGGGGCAACCTCTGCTCGAGATCAGCGGCAAGGAGCAGTTTGCCGCCGTCACGGGTGCGCAGGCGCGACTGGCGCGGGCACAGGCCCAGCAGGTGGAGGCCGAGCGTCAGCTCGCCCGCTTCCAGGCCCTCATCGTCAAGGGAGTGATCACCCGCGCCCAGCTCGACACGGCCCAGGCCAGCGATCGCGCCGCCCGCGCCGAGGTGAATGCCGCCGAGGCGGCCCTCACCCAGGCCCGCGAGGCCTATGGTTATACCCGCATCCTGGCGCCCTACGCCGGGGTCGTCACCAAACGGTTGGTGGAGCTGGGGGAGACGGTGGCTCCCGGCACCCCGCTGCTCTCGGGCTTCTCCCTCGATGCCTTGCGAGTGGAACTGGAGCTGCCCCAGTCCGCCCTCACTCTGGCCGGTCAACCTGTGGATGTGCAGGTATTGCTACCGGATGGCAAGGCCGTTACGCCCCTCAAGCTGACCCGCTTCAACTACGCCGACAACCAGAGCCACGCCTTTCGCCTGCGCCTCGATCTGCCGCCAAAAACCGCCGGGGTACTGCCCGGCATGTGGCTCAAGGTGCAGCTGAGGCGCGGTGAGCGCCAGGTGCTGCAGCTCCCGGCCCAGGCCCTGCTGCGCCAAGGGGAGTTCAATGGCGTCTACCTCAGGCAGGGAGAGGGCTGGGCCCTGACGCCGGTGCGGGTCGGCGATTGCTGGCAGGGGCAGTGCGAGATCCTGGCCGGCCTGCAAGGGGGTGATCGGGTCGCGGCAGATGCCTGGGCGCGCCAGCAGGAGGTTGCTCATGAGTGATCACAAGCTGGGACCGGCCGGGCGACTGGCGGCGCTGTTTCAGGGCTCGGCCATCACCCCGCTGCTGGCGCTGGTGGGGCTCTTGCTCGGCCTCTTTGCGGTGCTGGTGACTCCCAAGGAGGAGGAGCCGCAGATCGATGTCACCTTCGCCGATGTCTATATTCCCTTTCCGGGCGCTAGCCCCGCCGAGGTCGAATCCCTCGTCACCACCCCTGCCGAACAGGTTATTTCCCAGATAAAGGGGATAGACACCCTCTACTCCTTCTCCCGCCCCGACGGCGCCCTGCTGGTGGTGGTGTTCAAGGTGGGGGTGAGCCGCGAGCAGGCCATCGTCGATCTCAACAACCAGCTCGATTCCAACCGGGACTGGCTGCCCCAGGGGCTTGGCGTCGGCCAGCCGCTGGTCAAACCCAGGGGGATCGACGATGTGCCCATCGTCAGCCTGACGCTCTGGAGCAAGCAGCTGGGGGCCGCCGAGCTGACCCGGGTCGCCCACGAGCTGGAGACCGAGCTCAAGCGCCTGCCCGGCACCCGCGATATCTACAGCCTGGGCAGCCAGCGCGCCGTGCTGAGGGTGATGCCGGATCCGGCCGCCCTCAGTGCCCATGGCATCAGCTGGGGGGAACTCAACCAGCGTCTTGCCGCCGCCAACCAGGTGGGTAGCGAGCAGGCCGTCGTGCAGGACAACCGGGAGATTAAGGTACAGGTGGGCCAGTTCCTGCAAAGCGAGCAGGAGGCCCGCGAGCTGGTGGTGGGGCTCCATGAAGGCAAACCTGTCTACCTCGGCAATGTGGCCCGAGTGTCGCTTGGGGAGGAGACCCCGACCCAGCGCAGCTGGATGGGGCAGGGGGATCGCAGCTATCCGGCAGTGACCCTGGCCATCGGCAAACAGCCCGGGCAGAACGCGGTCGAGGTGGCCAAGCGGGTGGAGGCCCGGGTCGATAGCCTCAAGAACCGGCTCATCCCGGCCGGGGTCGAGGTGACGGTGACCCGTGACTACGGTGTCACCGCCGAGACCAAATCCAACACCCTGATCGGCAAGCTCATCTTCGCCACCACCGCGGTGGTGCTGCTGGTGCTGGTGAGCATGGGCTGGCGCGAGGCGCTGGTGGTGGGCATCGCCATCGTTATCACCCTGGCGCTGACCCTGTTTGCCAGCTGGGCCTGGGGCTTTACCCTCAACCGGGTGTCGCTGTTTGCGCTGATCTTCTCCATCGGCATCCTGGTGGATGACGCCATCGTGGTGGTGGAGAACATCCACCGCCATCGCGGTCTTGGCAAGGGCTCCCTCAAAGCACTTATTCCGGGCGCGGTGGACGAGGTAGGGGGGCCGACCATTCTCGCCACCCTTACCGTCATCGCGGCCCTGCTGCCCATGGCCTTTGTCAGCGGTCTGATGGGCCCCTACATGAGCCCCATCCCCATCAATGCCAGCATGGGGATGCTTATCTCCCTGCTGGTGGCCTTTATCTTCTCCCCTTGGCTGGCCAACCACCTGCTCAAGCGCGAGGGGCATGTCGCCCACGGGGAGGCCAAGGCCAGCCTCTTTCACCGACTGATGACCCCTTTCCTGATCGGTGAGGGCGCCAAGGGGGCCAGACGCAAACTCTGGCTGGGGGTCTTGCTGCTGGTGGCGGGCGCCGCCGCCATGCCGGTGGTGCAGTGGGTGGTGCTCAAGATGCTTCCCTTCGACAACAAGTCGGAATTCCAGCTGGTGCTCGACATGCCGGAGGGGGCGACTCTGGAGCAGACCGAGCGCACCCTGCTGGCGGTGGGACGGGAGCTCGCCAGGGTGCCCGAGGTGAAGGATTATCAGGTCTATGCTGGCACTGCTGCCCCCATCAACTTCAACGGACTGGTGCGCCACTACTTTATCCGCAGCGGTGCCAATGTGGGGGATATCCAGGTCAATCTGGTAGACAAACACGAGCGCCATCGCAGCAGCCACCAGATTGCCCGGTCGGTGCGTGCCCCCTTGCAGGCCATCGCATCCGCAGCCGGCGGCAACCTGAAAGTCGTGGAGGTGCCCCCCGGCCCGCCGGTCTGGTCATCCATCGTCGCCGAAGTGTATGGCCCCACGCCGGAGCTGCGTGAAGCGGCGGCGCGCGACGTGCAGGCCCGCTTTGTGGAAACGGCGGATCTGGTGGATGTGGACATCTATCTGACCGACCCGCAGCCCAAGTGGCGGCTGGTGATCGATCGCAGCAAGGCGGCCCGCTTCGGGGTCGAACTTGGCGATCTGGTGGCGACCCTCAACGGCGGCGTGGGCTATCAGGATGCCAGCTGGCTGCACGGCCAGGGCGCCAAGTACCCGGTGCCCATTCGCCTCGAGCTGGCGGCCGGTGACAAGCGGGATCTGGCCGGCATCCTGGCGCTCAAGGTGCGCAGCCAGAGCGGGCAGCTGGTCCGGGTATCCGAGCTGGTGAGCCGCCGCGACGAGGTGGCTCCCTCCTACATCATGCACAAGAACATGCGGCCCATGGTGATGGTGGTGGCCGACATGGGGGGCCACGCCGACAGCCCCCTCTACGGCATGTTTGCCGCCGGGGAGGGCATCGAGTTGCCCCAGTACTATGTGCAGCAGCCCGATAAATTGGGGGAGGTGGCCCTCTTGTGGGACGGGGAGTGGAAGATCACTTATGAGACCTTCCGCGACATGGGGATCGCCTACGCCGTGGGAATGATCCTCATCTACCTGCTGGTGGTGGCCCAGTTCCGCTCCTATCTGGTGCCCCTTATCATCATGGCGCCGATCCCGCTCACCCTGATCGGGGTGATGCCGGGCCATGCCCTGCTGGGGGCCCAGTTCACCGCCACCTCGATGATCGGCATGATAGCGCTGGCCGGGATTATCGTGCGCAACAGCATCTTGCTGGTGGATTTCATCGAGCAGCAGCGTAGCGCCGGCATGGTGTTCGAGCAGGCGGTGATCGGCGCCGCCCAGGTGCGAGCCAAGCCTATCCTGCTGACGGCGCTGGCGGCCATGATAGGAGCCCTGTTCATCCTCGATGACCCCATCTTCAACGGCCTGGCCATCAGCCTCATCTTCGGCATTCTGGTCTCCACCCTGCTCACTTTGGTGGTGATCCCGCTGCTCTACTACAGCCTGCTGTCACGTCGTCATCAGGAAACCTGATCAATCCGCAAACCGAGAAACGAAGGGAGGTCCATGACCTCCCTTCGTTTCTCTATGCGCCGCTCGGCATTACGGGGTGGCGAAGGCCAGGGTATCGCCGTGCAGGTAGAGGTGCGCCTTGACCTGGGCGAAGTAGCTGCGATCCGTCTTGTTCATGTGGCCGACCACCAGCTCCTGCAGGATGAAGTTGAGGAAGGCGTGGTTGTCCAGCTCCTCCATCGATGCATCCGCCAGCGCCTGTGCCTGGGCCAGCAGGCGTCTGTGCTCCTCCTTGTGCTGGGCCTTGTCATGGAAGTCGATGGCCTCGAGCAGTGTCTCTTCAAAGGCGAAGTGGCGGCGGGTGGCATCAAACAGCGCCTGCAGGGCCTGCCTGAATGCCTCCGGCTCCTGCTCGCGGGTTTTCATTCGCCTCAGCAGCCGGTTGGCCAGCACGAACAGCTGGTGGTGTTCGGCATCGATGCGGGGATGTCCGCACTGGTGGCTCGCATTCCACTGCAGGGCTCCCTGATCGAGCGCCAAATCCGGTGCATAGAGGCTCACCTGGCCGCGCCCGCCGTGCTTGGTCTGGTACATGGCCAGATCGGCGTGGTGCATCAGCTCCCTGGCCGTGCGGCCATGCTCGGGATAGAGGGCGATCCCTATGCTGTTCGAGATCCGCAGCTCCCGGCCGCAGCTCAGATAGTAGGGGGCGAGCAGATCTCGCTGGAGTTGCTCCGCCCGCGGCAGCGCCTCGGCCACCATGATCAGCAGCGCATCCCCCACCTCGTGGCCCAGGGTGTCGTTGATCGGCTTGAAGTGATCCAGATCGATAAAGAGCAGGGCCAATGGCTGGGCCTGATGCTCCGTCAGCGCCTGATTGAGCCGTTTGTGCAGCAGGCGGCGGTTGGGCAGGTTGGTGAGGGGATCGTAGAAAGCCAGACGCTCCATGGTCTGGGCGACGGCGGCCTGCTCGGTGATGTCCCGGGTGACACCTATGATGGCATCGGGCTCGCCTGCCTCGTTGCCATGCAGGGTGGTGACCGTTTCGGTCGTCAGGCTCTGCCCATCCTTGTGGTGAAGTTCGAGGCGGATGACACGCCGGGTCTGGGCATGATCCCCACGCTGCCAGGCCGCCAGCGCCAGATCCAGCTCCTCGTCCAGGCGCTTGATCGATGCCTCCGGCATCACCTGGGGCAGAGAGAGGCTCATGGCCTCTTCCCGGTTCCAGCCACAGAGCTGGCTGATGGCCGGGCTCAGGTAGTTGAAGCGGCGGGAGCTCACCTCCATGGTCCAGATCACGTCGGCGCTGTGCTCCGCAACAAAGCGGTAGTGACGCTCGCGCTGCGCCAGTCGCTGGGTGAGTTGCTGGCGCTCACGGCTCTCCCGGCGCAGCCTCAGGTAGAGGTAGCAGAAGACGCTGACCAGGGTCAGCAGGGAGAAGCCGATCAGCAGGGCAAGGGAGATGCGCTGCTCCAGTTTGCGCAGTTGTCGGTTGTCCTGTGCCTTGTCCGGGTTATAGAGGAAACGGCCCAGATCAGGCTGGTTGGCGATAAGGCCGAGATTGAGATAGGTGTGGGCAATCTGCTGCCAGCGTCCCTCGTACATGTAGCCTATCTCCACCAGATTGGGCTGGAGCAGCCGCTCGGTTTCGTCGGCTTCGAAGGCAAGTTGCTCGCGACCTGAGCCGCTGGGATGGCGGCTGAGCAGCCAGTTGATCACCTCTTCCTGATGTTCCATGGCGTAGCGCCATCCCTTAAGGCTGGCCTGATGAAAGGCCAGCACCCGATCCGGGTGCATCTGGAGTTCGCGCTCAGAGGTAAACAGGATATTGCCGTAGAAGTCGATCTCGCTGTCGATGGGGCGCAGGAGGCGATAGGGGAGCCCCTGGCGTTGCAGCTGGTAGGCATCGTCTGTGCCGTAAGTGGCGATGGCGTCAGCTTCCCCTTGCAGCAGGGCAGAGCTCCCCCTTTGGTAGGGCACCAGGGTGGGTGCGGCATCCGGATAGCGGGTGTGCAGATAGGCGATCAGTTCCCTGGACGAGGGATCCGGGCTCACGCGTTTTTGTGCCAGATCGGAGAGGTGCAGGATATTGCTGTCCGGCAGGGTCAGGATGGCCAGGGGGGAGTGCTGCATCATGGCCGCCAGGGCGACGACCGGTTTGCCGGCGACGCGGGCCAGCAAGAGATCGCTGTTGCCAATACCGTAACCGGCCTGGCCCGAGAGCACTGAGTCTGTGGTGTCCATGCCGGGCTCTCCTTCGCGCAGTTCGACCTGCAAACCGGCATCCCGATAGAAACCCTTGAACTGGGCGGCATAGTAACCGGCGAACTGGAACTGGTGATGTCCGTTGAGCTGCAGTGTGAGCTGTTCGGTGGCGAACAGTTGAGGGGAAAACAGGAGAAGAGTGGTGGATCCGAACAGCAGGCTGACAAACCGGGAACATCGATGCCAGGCAGGGAAAAGGAGGGCGTGGGCTCGAGTCATACAGGGGTCCCCTCGATAGCGGCTGCTATCGCCAGAGTAATCAATTCCATTGGGGGGGGATAGGGGGCAGGCGCACCTTTAGGAGCAAAATGAGACTGCCAATATGTCGTTTTTGTGTCGTTCATCACGATTGGAGTTGGAGTATCGTTATTTTGGCTACAAACGAACCCCTTAAAGGCCCGGTTGCAGGCCTCTTGTTGTTCAAGACTGGTGCGTTTGACCCTGATTTTGCGCTGACTTTGTACTGAATGACGCTTTTTTTCAAGTAATCCGTCAATAAATGAGCGAACGGGGCGAGATAGTCATTTGAGTGTTGTTTGCCTGTGTCTGGCATGTTGACCGGGTGTAGAAAAAATGGAGTGAAATGAGCCCGTAACGACACCGCAAGCCGGGACGGGATAGGGGGGCAAAGGAGAGGGGCCGGGTGGTATCATGGGCCTCTCTTTTTCGTTACGAGGCAACGGCATGGCTACTCTGCGTCTGCTTATCTCCGATTCCCACGATCCCCACTTCAACCTGGCTGTGGAGGAGTGCATCTTCCGCCAGATGGACCCGCACCAGCGGGTGCTCTTCCTGTGGCGCAACGCCAATACCGTGGTGATCGGCCGCGCCCAGAACCCCTGGAAGGAGTGCAACACCCGCCGGATGGAAGAGGACGGGGTGATCCTGGCCAGGCGCAGCAGCGGCGGTGGCGCCGTGTTCCACGACCTTGGCAACAGCTGCTTCACCTTCATGGCGGGCAAGCCCGGCTATGACAAGAGCATCTCCACCGCCATCGTGCTGGATGCACTCAAACGGCTCGGGGTGAGCGCCTTTGCTTCCGGTCGCAACGACTTACTGGTGGCTACTCCGGATGGGGATCGCAAGGTGTCGGGCTCGGCCTACCGGGAGACCCTGGATCGCGGTTTTCACCATGGCACCCTGCTGCTGGACGCCGATCTCGGCCAGCTTGCCAACTACCTCAATCCCGATCCCAAGAAGCTGGCGGCCAAGGGGATCACCTCGGTGCGCAGCCGGGTCGCCAACCTAAGCGAGCTGCTCCCCGGTATCGACCATCAACAGGTGAGTCAGGCCCTGTGCGAGGCGTTTTTCAGCCATTATGGTGAGCAGGTTCAGCCCGAGCACATCTCCCCCGAGCGGATGCCAGACTTGCCGGGTTTTGCCGAAACCTTCGCCCGCCAGCGCAGTTGGGAGTGGAACTTTGGTCACGCCCCGGCGTTTACCCATCTGCTGGAGGAACGCTTTGGCTGGGGTGGGGTAGAGCTGCATTTCGATGTGGAGAAGGGGGCCATCAGTCGTGCCCGGCTCTTTGGCGACATCCTGGATCCTGCCCCGTTCGAGCTGCTTGGCGAGCGTCTGATCGGCTGCCCCTATCAACCCGAGGCGCTGGAGGCGTGCCTGCAACCCTGGCTTGCGGCCTACCCGTCCCGGCACGATGAGTTGGCCGAGTTTGTCACCTGGTTGCGGACGGCGCTGCGTTGATCGACTTGCCAGCCAAAGTGTGAGCCAGGTAACAAAACGTGAAGGGGTGCTCAAAAGGCCCCTTTCTGCCAGCCCCCGTCATCACTCATTCATGACAAAAAGTAGGGGAGCCCATTAGATATTGTCGCTGTTGATGGTGTGATCCGAGCGGTATAAGAACCGCACACTTGCAGTACTAATGGTATAAAAATGAGTGACCTGGTTTATCTGAAAGATGAAGGCGTCAACGCCGTTCACCCCGATTTTGCTGCCCGTTTTGCCACCGTCAAAGCCAATTTTTTCTCACGCGATCCCGATCTCTGGCCTGTGTTCCGCGAACCCGGTTTTGCCACCCTCAATGAATTTCGTCGTCGCGGTCTGGCCCCCGATGCCCGCCTGAATGCCTGGCCGGACGGCCGCGCCCGCCTCGCCGATCTGTGCGAGACCATGCCGGTGCCGGCGGCCATGCGTACCCCGGGCGAGCCCATGGCCGAACTGCTGTTTGCCGGTGCCCTGTCCAAAGACTGGGAGAACCCCTCGAGCGTCGAGAACGTCATCACCATGTCGGCGGATCCCGCCATCTACGGTGCCCAGATGGGCATTTTGGCCAATCCCAACCTGGTCTACTCCGAATACGCCGGGGTGGCCGAGGAGCTGGAGAAGAAGGTGGTGCGCCAGATTGCGCTGCTGGCGGGTTACGACCCCGAGCGGGCCACCGGCATCTTCACCCAGGGGGGGACCTTCTGTAACCTCTACGGCTACCTGCTCGGCATTCGCAAGAGCCTGCCCGAGGCCAAGCACAAGGGGCTCGGCCACTATCAGGACTACCGCATCATCAACTCTCAGGGCGGCCACTACTCCAACATCACCAACCTCTCCCTGCTCGGGGTGGACATCGAGAACAAGACCATCCGCATCCAGGTCGGCGAGAACAACGACATCGATCTGGTCGATCTCGAGCGCACCCTGACCGCCTGTTTTGCCTTGAAGCACGTGGTGCCCACCATCATGCTCACCATGGGCACTACCGACACCTTCGGGGTGGATCAGGTCAAACCCGTGGTGGACCTGCGGGATCGCCTGTGCGAGCGCTTCGAGGTGGCGGTCAAGCCCCACATCCACGTGGACGCCGCCATCGGCTGGTCGATGATCTTCTTCCTGGATTACGACTTTGCCGCCAACCCGCTGGCCATCAACGCCGCCACCCTGGCTGGTATCGAGCGCAACGTGGCGCGTTTTGCCGAGCTGAAATATGCCGACTCCTTCACCGTCGACTTCCAGAAGTGGGGCTATGTGCCCTACACCTCGAGCCTGGTGATGATCAAGGAGCAGGACGATCTCAAGGCGATGGAGAACGACCCGGAGAACTTCTCCTACTTCGAGCGCGACATCCAGGGCCACACCCATCTGCAGTCCACCATAGAGTGCTCCCGCGGGGCGAGCGGCCTGTTCGGCGCCTACGCGGCCCTCAACTACCTGGGAGTCGAGGGGTATCGCATCGTGCTGGCCCACTGCCTGCAAAACGCCAACTACTTCCGCTTCCGTCTGAGTCAGCTTGGCAACGTCAAGCTGGTGGCCCAGGAGAACCAGGGACCGAGCGTGGGCTTCAAGATCTACAACCCCGAGTGGGTGCAGGATCCGGAGGCCGAGTTCGCCTTCGAGCTGGCTCGCAGTCCCGATCCCGCCTACAAGGCGCGGCTGGCGCGCAACACCGACTGGCACCGCCAGATCTTCAAGGGGCGCGGCAAGGTGGGGCTCTACACCAACTGGGTCGAGGCGGTGGCCCGCTCCGATTACGACGCGCGCGGGCGTTACTCCTACATTGCCGGAGAAAAGGCGGTGTTTATGAACCCGGCCTGCGGCCGCGAGCAGATCGACGCCTTTATCGAACACCTTCGCGGATAAGCAGGGGGCGTTATTGCCAGTCACAGGTTGACAGCGGGCTGCGTCGAAAACGCGCCAAGTAACGCGCCAAGTAAAAAGGGCAAGCCAATGGCTTGCCCTTTTACATTGTCGTAGTGCCGGGATCAGAGGGCCAGCAGCCGCTCGTTTTCGACGATCTCGATCCCTGCTGGTTGGCGGGCGAGCATGAGCATGGCGTGAGCCACCTGATGGGCCTCGATGGCACGCCAGCGGGTCAGTTTGCCCCGCAGCAGCGGGCGAAACAGCGGGTAGATAGCCTGAAAGCACTGCTCCGAGAGGCGGGGAGGGGAGCGATGGCCGAGCAGCATGGCGGGGCGCACGATGGCGAGCCGCTGCCAGGGCAGGGCCAGCAGGGCCTGCTCCATCTGTCCCTTGGTGCGCGGATAGAGGGCCGGGGAGTCGGGATTGGCCCCCAGGCTCGAGACTACCACCAGGCGCTGACAGCCGTGGCGACGGGCCAGATCGGCAAATGCCAGCACATAGTCGAGATCGACCCGGCGAAACGCCTCGGCAGAGCCTGCCACCTTGCGGGTCGTGCCCAGGGCGCAGAAGGCGAGATCCACCGGCTGGGGCAGGGTCACCTCCGCTAGCTTGTCGAAGTCCACCGGCAACCAGTGGTGGGGGGCTTCCCCCGGTTTGCGACAGAGCAGGGTCAGCTCATGCTCGACGGGCATCTGCTTTGTCAGCTCGCGGCCGATCAATCCGCTGGCCCCGGCTATCAGAATACGGCTCATGGCGTTCTCCCTGGCATCGTGTCTTTGATAAAACAAAACCGGCGCGAGGCCGGTTTTGCGATATATCAGAGCGGGGTATTGAAGGCTGCGGGCAGCGGGAAGTCCCCCGTCACCGTGGTGAGCCTGTCATTGGCGAAGGTCAGAGTGAGCTCCTTGCGCTCTTTCTCACCGCGCCCCGGCTGGAATTCATAGAGATAGTACCAGGTGTTGGGATCGAAGCCGTCGCGCAGCATGGGGGTTCCCAGTACATAGCTGACCTGCTCGCGGGTCATGCCCTGGCGCAGTTTGTCGACCTGTTTTTGTTCCACATAGTTGCCCTGGGGAATATCGATACGATAGACCAGGCTGCAACCGGAGAGGGTGAGGGCGGTCAGGGCCGCGGCAATCAGGTGTTTCATCCGCATATCGAGTTCAGATCATCCATACAGTCTTTTTTGGCTCGGCAAATCATACCGACTCCCTCCACGGAAGTAAAAAGCCATTGATCCATCAGCCAATAAAAAGGGCCGCATTGCGACCCTTGCTGAGATGGTGCAACCATGACCCGGTTACATGGCCGCACAGAAGATGGCGACGATCTCCTCGTGGCTCGCCTGTTTCGGGTTGGTGAAGCCGCAGGCATCTTTCAGGGCGTTGCTGGCCAGGGTGTCGAAGTCATCGACCTTGACGCCGAGCTGTTCGAGGCCGGCCGGGATCTTGACATCGCGGGCCAGGGCCTTGATGGCCTCGATGGCGGCGGCAGCGCCCTGCTCGTCGCTCATGGCGCTCACATCCACGCCCATGAAACCGGCCACATCCTTCAGACGGGTGGCGCTCACCTGGGCGTTGTAGGCCTGAACATGGGGCAGCAGCACGGCGTTGCAGACCCCGTGTGGCAGGTCGTAGAAGCCGCCGAGCTGGTGGGCCATGGCGTGCACGTAGCCAAGGCTTGCGTTGTTGAACGCCATGCCGGCCAGGAACTGGGCATAGGCCATCTGCTCGCGGGCGTGCAGATCATCGCCCTGGTTGACGGCGGTGCGCAAGTGTTTGGCAATCAGCTGGATTGCCATGACGGCGCTGGCATCGGTCACCGGGGTAGCGATGGTGGAGACATACGCCTCGATGGCGTGGGTCAGGGCATCCATGCCGGTGGCGGCGGTGAGGCCAGCGGGCTTGGCCAGCATCAGCTCGGGGTCGTTGACCGACATCAGCGGGGTGACGTGCTTGTCGATGATGGCCATCTTCACGTGACGGGCCTCGTCGGTGATGATGCAAAAACGGGTCATTTCGGAGGCGGTGCCGGCCGTGGTGTTGATGGCGATCAGCGGCAGTTGCGGCTTGGCGGAGCGATCCACCCCTTCGTAGTCCTTGATGTTGCCGCCGTTGGCCGCCACCAGGGCGATGCCCTTGGCGCAGTCATGGGGGGAGCCGCCCCCCAGAGAGATAACGCAGTCGCAGCCATTGGCCTTGATCATCGCCAGACCCGCTTCCACGTTGCTGGTGGTGGGGTTGGGCTTGGTCTCGTCAAATACCACGCTGTCGATGCCGTTTTGTGCCAGCAGACCGGTGAGCTTGGCCACTACGCCGATTTGGTTGAGGATCTTGTCGGTGACGATCAGTGCCTTGCGGTAGCCGTAACCCTTGATGTCGGCCGCCGCCTCTTGCAGACAGCCTGCACCCATCAGGTTGATCGCGGGGATATAGAACTTGAATGTTGCCATGATGGAATTCCTGTCGTTAGCCATTAAGTGGTATGCGGGCTTCAACATAGCACCCAGAGAGGGGATGGAAAGGGGTCAATGGTATCTGTTTTACAACTTTATGGACTCGATCACGTACTGGCAAAACGGGGTACGACAGGGATTGACAAGGGGGAGAGACAAATGGCGACACGAAAAACGTTTTCCAATTAATTCATCAAGTTAGCAAACGTTTTGCGTGCAATTTGCGGCTGTCAATGCATGGAAGTGTGAGGCGCTTCAAGGAATTGGCAGACGCTTTCGCCCATAGTTGGCCCTTCCCCGAACAGGGGAGCAGGCTTGAAACCTATTATTAAGAATCATCTTATCGTGCGCCCGGACCATGTTTGGCAGGGGGCAACCAGGAGTCCACTATGTCTGATGTTTTTCACTTGGGTTTGAAAAAGGCTGATCTGCAAGGCGCCACCCTGGCGATCGTCCCCGGTGATCCCGAGCGCGTGAAGCGCATCGCCGAGCTGATGGACAACCCTGTGCTGCTGGCCAGCCACCGTGAATTCACCACCTGGCGCGGCGAGATGGACGGCAAGGCCGTCATCGTCTGCTCCACCGGCATCGGCGGCCCGTCCACCTCCATCGCCGTGGAAGAGCTGGCCCAACTGGGGATCCGTACCTTCCTGCGCATCGGCACCACTGGCGCCATCCAGCCGCACCTGAACGTGGGCGATGTGATCGTCACCACCGGCTCCGTGCGTCTCGACGGTGCCAGCCTGCACTTCGCCCCGATGGAATTCCCGGCCGTAGCCGACTTCGAGTGCACCACTGCACTGGTCGAGACCGCCAAGGAGCTGGGCTCCAAGCTGCACGTGGGCGTGACCGCTTCCTCCGACACCTTCTACCCGGGTCAGGAGCGTTACGACACCTTCTCCGGTCGCGTGGTACAACGCTTCCAGGGCTCCATGAAGGAGTGGCAATCCATGGGCGTGCTGAACTTCGAGATGGAGTCCGCCACCCTGCTGACCATGTGTGCCAGCCAGGGCCTGCGCGCGGGCATGGTGGCCGGTATCATAGTGAACCGTACCCAGCAGGAGATCCCGAACGCCGAAACCATGGCGAAGACCGAATCTGATGCCATCAAGATCGTGCTGGGTGCTGCCCGCAAGCTGATCTGATCGCCCTCTTTGTAACGAAGAGTACCGAGTGGGGGGTGGGGGCCGTTGCGAAAGCGCGGCCCCTATCTTTATCCACCGTTTTTCCCGTTTCCCTGTTCTCCCGTCCGCTCACCGTCTACTTTCTCATCCACTCGCTTGTCAGAAGGGGCAGGCACACCTTGCCGCCATGGACTCACCGCTCACCGGGTGGACAAAATCGAGTTCGCTGGCGTGCAGCATCAGCCTTGGCGCCGTTTGTGTGCCGGGCCGCTCCATGCCGCCATAGAGATCGCAACCCAGGATAGGGTGGCCCAGCCACTGGCTGTGAATGCGCAGCTGGTGGGTGCGCCCCGTCTCCGGCACCAGCCTGACCCGGGTCAGGGGAATGGCACCCTGCTCTCCCTGGCGCATCAGGCGTTCCGCTACCTGAAAGCGGGAGCGGGCCGGTTTGCCGCCGTTATCGCAGATCTTCATCAGGGGAAAGAGCGCCGGATCCTTGGCGATGGGCGCTTCGATCACCCCCTCGTCTGCCGCCAAGTAGCCGCACAGCAGGGCATGATAGGCCTTGTTCACGGCGCGCTGGCTGAACTGGTGGCAGAGTGCGGCATTGATAGCCTTGTTTCGAGCCACCACCATGATGCCCGAAGTGCCAAAGTCGAGGCGGTGTACCAGAGTACAGCCGGGATACGCCTGCACCAGCCGATGGTGGACCGAGTCGAGGTTCTGCGGGTTCTTGCCCGAGAGGCTCAGCAGGCCGCTCGGTTTGTTGATGAGCAGCAGGTGTTCGTCTGCAAACAGGATCTCGATGGCAGCCTCGCAGGGCGGGGCGATAAAGGTATCGACGATAACGGACATAAGGGACGCGGGCTGGAAAAGGGGGAGGGCATCATACCCGAACGGACGGCGTGCGGCGAATCGGGGAGGAGGGCTGGCTGATGTGCGCGGTAACTGCTTGATTAGTCGGGAGGGAGCCATTTTGTGACTCCCTCCCGAGTTAATCCGGCCGCCGCTTGTTAAGGTATGGCTCCCTGTCATGTTGTAAGGAGTCTGTCCATGGCGTTGCCCGTTATTCTCGATTGTGATCCCGGCCACGATGATGCCATCGCCCTCATTCTGGCGCTGGCCAGCCCCGAGCTGAAGGTGCTGGCAGTGACCACCAGCGCTGGCAACCAGACGCCGGACAAGACCCTCAACAACGCCCTGCGCATCCTCACCTTGCTGGGCCGCCAAGACATTCCGGTAGCGGCGGGGGCGCCAAAGCCTTTGGCCCGAGAACTCATCATCGCCGACAACGTGCACGGGGAGTCGGGCCTGGATGGCCCGAAATTGCCGGATCCCGCCTTTGCCCCACAGGCAATGACGGCACTCGAATTGATGGTCAAATGCCTGCGCGAGAGTCCCGAACCCGTGACCCTGGTGCCGACCGGCCCGCTCACCAACATAGCCCTGCTGCTGGCGGCTCACCCCGAGCTCAAGTCCAAAATAGCCCGCATCGTGCTAATGGGGGGCGCGGCCGGACCGGGCAACTGGACCCCGGCGGCGGAATTCAATATTTATGTGGACCCAGAAGCGGCCGATATGGTGTTCCACTCAGGTATTCCCATCACCATGTGCGGCCTCGATGTGACTCACGAAGCGCAGGTGATGGACGAGGATATCGAGCGGGTGCGCGCCATCGCCAATCCGGTGGCCCAGTGCGTGGCCGGTCTGCTCGACTTTTTCATGATCTACCACCGGGATCCCAAGTGGGGATTTGCCGGAGCCCCGCTGCATGATCCCTGCACCATCGCCTGGCTACTGGCCCCCGAGCTGTTTCAGGGCATCGAATGCCGGGTCGATATCGAGACGCAGGGGGCACATACTAGCGGCATGACGGTGGTGGATCGCTACTGTCTCACCGGCAAGCCGGCCAATGCGCTGGTGTTGCTGGGGCTGGATCGCCCGGGCTTTATCGACTTGCTGGTCACGCGGCTGCGCGCCTTTGACTGAGCACAGACTCACTCTCAACAGAAGGGACAGGGAATGTGGAAGACAGGGTTGGCACTGTTGGCCGGGTTGCAACTGAGCGGCTGTGCGTCGCCGTTCGAGCGGATGTGGCAGGGACTGGCCACCTGCGATCTCGCCGAGCTCTATGTCGATGGCGAGACCGGGCAGGCGGCCAATGCGCAGCTCAGGAAGTACGTCCCCTACAAGGTGAGCGACGGCTTTGCCTGGTACAAGCTGCATGAAGAGTTGCACGGCTTGCCGGTGGTCGGTTTTATCGTGCCGGCTTCCACCTTCGAGGTGCACGCCCTCTTTATCGATACCCCCATCGCCAACGCGCGGCGGCTGACCCACAACGCCTATGGCAGCGAGTTTGCTGACGAAACCCTGCACGACGAGGGCAAGGCTCCCCTGCTGCTGCGCGACCCCAACAACCCCAAACGCACCATCATCGACTGCACCCGTGGTGAGTCGGAAGGGGAGCAGGGGGATGCAACCCTGCCCGAATAGGGGCAATTCGGTGCACAAATCCGGCGCACAAAAAAGAGGGGCCAGCCCATCCGGCTGGCCCCTCTTGTGATCTTTTAACCCAAGCTCAGGGATAGCTCAGGGTCTCCTTGATGACCGGCAACCTGGCGGCAATCCACTCGGGATTGATGGGGCCCCAGTCGCTGATGCGGTAGTGCCCCTGCAGATGGCGGGCCCCCTCGGTTTGCTCGAAGCCGCAGCAGATATCGAGATCCGCCAGCGCCGCCAGGGTGTCCTGGGCAGTGCGCCGCGGCATGCCGGTGGCCGCCATGATGGCGGGGACCGTATCCGTGCCCTGGCTGATCAGCCAGGCCACGTAGAGGCGGCGGTAGAAGCTGGTGCGGGTCTTGCTCGATTCCGTCATATCTCGTCCTCGAGGCGATCGAAGTAGCGCCAGGTGGCCAGCGCAGCCTTGCCCATCACCAGGGCCCAGACACCGAACCAGAACCAGCGGAAGAAGCTCCAGGTGGAGGCGTCGGGCTCTGTGCTCTCAATCTTGGTGACATTGGGGAACATGGAGAACATGTTCACGCGCCAGCCGTAGGAAGTAATGATGGCCAAGCGCTTTTCGAACTCCATGGATTTGGCCTTGGCCTGGACGTCGGCGGCGTTGAACTTGAAGTAGAAGGGCCAGCCCCACTCGGTATCTTCGTTGCGGAACACCCGGATCTGCTCACCGGGACGCTCGGTGTAGATGTAGTAGACGTCGGTGGTGGGGCCATCGGCCGGGTTTTTCTTGCTGATGGGGCCATCCTTGTCGGTACGTTTCACCTCGACCCCAGTGATGGTGGCGATGGTGTGCTCCGGCAGGTAGTAGTCGAGCCAGGTGGCAGAGAGCAGGGCGATCAGGCCCAGCAGAATAAAGGCGGGTTTCTTGAATTTCAGGCTCATGGATGTGCTCGCGTGAGGGGGAGTAACGTGCCTCTACCATACTCACATTTGGCGGAGCGGCCTAGCCCCTTATGGCACCACAAGCCAAAAAATGGCGTTTAAAACAGAAACAAACCCTTCACCTTGGCAACAAAAAAGGCCCTTGCGGGCCTTTGAAAACGGATGGCTATTACAGTTGGAACTGGGCAAGTTGCCTGCGCTGCTGCTCGGCCAGCTGGGAGAGCTCCTGGCTGGCGCTGGCGCTCTGGCTGATCCCGGCAGAGCTCTGGCTCACTATCTCGTGAATGTTGGAGATGTTGCGGCTGATGTCCGCGGTGACGCAGGACTGCTCCTCGGCGGCGGTGGCCACCTGGGCGTTGGCGTCATTGATTTGCTGCACCGCGCCGGTGATCCCGCCAAGCAGGCTCTGTACCTCGGCCGCGAGACGCTGGTTGTGCTCAAGGATGGTCAGGGTCTCCTGCACCCCCTGGTTGGCAGAGAGGGACTGGCTCTGCAATTGCTCTATGATGCCCTGGATCTCCTTGGTGGACTCCTGGGTGCGAGCCGCCAGCATCCGCACCTCGTCGGCTACCACCGCGAAGCCGCGACCGGTTTCCCCGGCGCGGGCGGCCTCAATGGCGGCGTTGAGGGCCAGCAGGTTGGTCTGCTCCGAGATGCCCTGAATGACTTCAATCACCTTGCCGATCTGCTCGGACTGGGACTTGAGCCGGGCCACTACGGCGGCGGCGCTCTCCAGACTGCTCGCCATGCGATCGTTGGCGGCAACGCTCTCGCCAAAGAGAGTGAGCCCCTGCTCGACCCGGCTGTTGGCATCGCGGGCCAGATCGTCGGCCACGGCGGCGTTGTGGTTGACGTTGTCGGCGGTGCTGGAGAGTTCGGTGACCGCCGAGGCAACCTGTTCGATCTCGCCACGTTGCTGCTGGGCGTTCGCCTCGGCCTGGGTCATCACGGCGGCGAGCTCAGTGGCGGCGGAGGCCACATTCTGGCTGATGCCGGTCAGGGTCTGGATGGTGTTGCCGAGCTGGCTCAGGGTGAGGTTGATGTCCCGCGCCAGGTGGGTCACTTCGTTGTTGCCCTCTTCACTGGCACGGACGTTGAAGCGGCCCTGGGCCATGGCGCGCATCACCCCCTGCAGCTGACTGATGGGTTGCACGATATGGCCTGACAGCCACCAGCCGCAGGCCAGGGCCGCGATCAGGGCGGCGGCCGTCAGCAGCAGGGCATGGAACAGCGCCTCATCATAGTGTTTCTGCTCCCGGACCAGTTCGTCCTGGATCAGCTGGTTGATGTGGGCGGACATGCCGTCGATCTCCTTGTTCAGCTGCTCGCCCAGCTGGCGGAAATGGAGGCGGGCCGCCTCAAAGGCAACCGGATCCGCATTGCCCTGATGTTGCAGTGCCAGCAGCGGCATCATCTTGCCGCGCAGATGATCCAGATAGGCTTGCAGCGCCGCCATTACCTGGCGGTTATCCTGCTCGGCCCCCTCGATCACCAGACGGGCGAGAATGCCCCGGATCTCTTGTTCGGCTGCGTTGAGGCTGGCGGGCAGCTCGGCGAATTGCTTGGCGTCGTAGAGGCCGTAGATGGCATTGGTGCGCATCCGGTAGGCGGCATGGATCAGGGTGGCAATGTCATCCTTGTGGCGGATCACGCTGGCGGTGGTGTCATTTATCTCCCGAATGGCATTGTCGACTTCCTGTTTGCTGAATCCGGCGGTGATGACCATCAGCAGACTGGCAAGGAGTAATGGAACGAGAACTTGAAGGCGAATTGATAGATTATTCAATGACATAAAAGGCTCTAATCGGAAGAATGGCAAAGTTCGGCATCTTACACAGACGCGACAAGGGTTGTCACAGACTTTGTTGCCGACGTTGGAGGTAGTTACAGTTTTTTCTTGTGGTAAAAGAGCGAGATAGACGACACTGTCTGGCCAACTTGGTATAAGTTCGACCAATCTGATTGGATTGGGTCTGTCAGTTCCCGTTTTGTCCCTGTTCTATGCGTTCCATGGAGGTGTTGTGTGTCCAGCTGGATTGATCCGGCCATTCTGGCGTTGTTTATTCCCACTTTTTTCTTTGTCTCCGTGACCCCCGGCATGTGCATGACCCTGGCGATGACCCTGGGCATGAGCCTGGGGGTGCGCCGGGCCCTGCACATGATGTGGGGTGAGCTTATCGGGGTGGGGCTGGTCTCGGTGCTGTCGGTGATCGGGGTGGCGGCCATCATGCTCAACTACCCGGGGATCTTCGCCGCGTTCAAATACGTGGGGGGCGCCTATCTGATGTGGCTCGGCATCCAGATGTGGCAGGCCAAGGGCAAGATGGCCATTCCGGCGGATCTCTCGGCGGGCCAGCAGACCAGCGCCATGGGACTGGCCATGCAGGGCTTCGTGACTGCCATCGCCAACCCCAAGGGGTGGGCCTTCATGATCTCCCTGCTGCCTCCCTTTATCTCGGCCAGCAAGCCGATGGCACCGCAGATCTCGGCGCTGGTGGCCCTTATTCTGCTCATCGAGTTCTCCTGCCTGCTGCTCTACGCCAGCGGTGGCCGCACCCTGCGCCACTTCCTCGCCAGGAGTGGCAACGTCACCCTGATGAACCGCATCGCCGGCACCCTGATGTTGGGGGTCGGCGTCTGGCTGGCGCTGGGTTGACAAAAAGTGCATGAAAAATGCCCCCCTCTTTGGCAAAAAGAGGGGGGCATTTTTGTGGGGGGCGTCAGGCCTTGCGGGTGAAGCGTCTGACCCAGGGGTTGGCGCTCACCCCGTGCAGAATGACGCTCAAGATAATGGTGCAGAGCACGGTGGCGATGACGGGCAACTGGCCCGTCAGGGCCGGCTGATGCTGCAGCACCATGACGGCGAAGACGATGCTGGCGAGCCCCCTTGGCCCGAACCAGCCGATAAAGAGCTTGAGTTCCAGGGATTGACCCGTGCCCAGCAGGCTCAGCCAGACCGGCACCATGCGCAGCAAGGTGAGGCTGGCGGCGCCATAGAGCCAGTACTGCCATTGCAGCAGGATGGGCAGCAGCGGCATCATGATGGCGCCAAACACCATCCAGATCACCACAGAGAGCAGATCTCCGTACCCTTCACAGCTGTCCATGTAGGCGTGCTTGTGCTCTCCCAGCCGATGGCCGATCAGCAGCCCCCCGACAAAGGCGGCGATAAAGCCGCTGCCACCCAGGGTCTGGGCCAGGGCAAAACAGAGCAGGGCCAGCCCCGGCATGGTGAGCTGGCGCCACAGCGGCAACTGCCAGCCATTGAGATAGGAGAGTTTGAGCAATCGGATGGTCAGGGTGCTGAGCACGAAGGCCACCAGCACCCCTATGCCTATCTCCTCCAATAGCAGGGTCACGGCCAGGGTGGCGGTGCCCGCGTGTTGTTCGGTGGGGGCGATCAGGGCGAGCAGCAGCAGGAGCACCGGTACACAGATGCCATCGTTGAGGCCGCTCTCCTGATTGAGCCCCTCCCGCACCGCTGCCGGTACCGCCGGATTGCTCACCACCGCCTTGCCGAGCGCCGCATCGGTCGGAGCCAGTATGGTGGCGAGGATCGCCACCTCCAGCAGTGGCAGTTCGGGAAACAGCAGGCGGCCGAACAGGGTACCCGCCAGCAGGGTCAGGGGCAGGCCGATGAGCAGCAACCGTACGGGGAGCTGGCGGTTGGCCAGCAGCACCTGCCAGTTGGTGTTGGCGGCGTCGTTGAACAGCACTATGACCAGGGCCAGCTCGGCCAGCAGTTTGAGCCCTTCACTGTCGATATCGAGGGAGAGCAGGCCCAGGCCGCCAGAGCCCAGCACGCCGCCCATCAGCAGAAACAGCAGGGGGCCGTTGATGAGCTTTGACTCGAAGCGTCCGGCAATCAGGCTATAGAGCAGTAAAAAGGCGGCGAGCACCGCCAGGTTCTGGTAGATCACAGACGCTTCCATGGGCTCTCCTCCTCGTTACTCCCTGCCATCATAGGGACGTCAATCGGTCAGGCAGTCCGGATCGAACACATATTTCCCCTCCAGCCAGCCCACGATCTCGTCGACGCAAGCCTGGTCACGAAACGGCAGGTAGCGCGCCTTGAGGTGGCTTATTTGCTCCGGGGTGAGTTGGGCCAGGCCTATGTCCTGAAACAGCGGCAAGTCGGCGTCGATCATCGCCGAGATCTGCGGACCGCAGGTGGCGTTGAGGGAGGCGTGCAGCGCCTTGTCCGGATCATACTGCTTGCCGAGCCGATAGCTCATGGGCAGGGTGGCGAGCGGCAGGGCCGAGAGGGCGGGCTGCTTCATGGGATTGACCGCATGACCGCTGACCAGATCCGCAAGCTCCGCGGGGCGGTTTTCGAAGGCGCGCAGATGCAGGAAGTTGCTCGCCTTGCTGCCATCGTTGACCGGATAGTTGTCCCAGAGGAAGGGCTTGCGCCCGAGCAGCCCGGTCACCTGTTTAAGGTGCGCCGCCGGGTATTCGCTCGAGCAGACCCTGGGGCCGGTCCAGAAGATCTCGAAGCGGCGGTCGAGCTGCTCACCGATATCTTCCAGATAGCGGGGAGGCATGGCGCCAAACACCTTCTCCAGCACGGGATCAGTCGAGTAGTAGCTGGGGCAGAAGATGAGCCGGCTCGCCTTGCTGTGAGCCGCGATGTCGTGGGCGATGGTGAGCTGATGATGGGCGAGATCCGGGGTATCCCCCTTCATGTCGTCAAACAGCACCGCCAGAATGTCGGGCTGGAGTGTCTCTTCGATGAGACGCACCTTCTCGAGTAGCGCGGGACGCTTTCGCTCGTAATCGTGGTGGGCCCCCATGGGGCTCAGGCCCACCCCGAAGGCGAGACCGTTGTCACGGCACTGCCGGGCGAGGCGGGCCAGGTCTGCCAGCTGTTGTTCTGGCCAGGGCTGGGCCCAATGCTTGCGCAGATAGCCATCCTCTTTCGGGGCATAGATATAGAAACCATAGCCGTGGCGAGGCAGCCACTGGGCATAACGGGCGCGTGCCTGCCAGCTCCATCCCTTGCCAAAGAAGCCTTCGATCACCCCCAGATTGGGGAAGGGGGCCTGGGGGCCGGACAGCATGTTTTGATATGGCATAACTTCTCTCCCTTCTCGTTTGGAGGTCGGGACCCGGGGTTACACCGGATCTTCTTCCTGGAAACGCACCCCGATTTTGCTCGGCACGCTCTCGTCCATTTCGGCCACGGTCCAGATCAGGCCCTGCCATTCGATGTTGTCACCGACCACCAGATTATCGCCCAACAGGGAGGCAATAAAATCCCCCAGCGTCTGATCCGCCACCTCGCTCACATCCAGCCCGTAGAGGGGGGCAAGATCGATGAGGCGCGCGGAGGCTTCCAGCAGGAAGTCACCGAAGAAGCGCGGGCCCAGATCCTGCTCCGGCGCCTGGCTGAACAGCTGGCCGAGGGCGGGGAGGTCGTGCTCGTGACCGATGACGCAGAGGATGTCATCGGCCAGCAGGCAGGTACTGCCCGAAGGGTGCAGCAATTCGCGGCCGCGAAACAGGGCGCTGACCCGGGTGCCGGCGGGCATCTTGAGATCCCTCAGCGGCGAGCCGATGCACCACTTCTCGGCTCCCAGCCGGTAGACGAAAGTCTCCCACTGGCTGTCGAGGTCGATCTCGAGGCCGGAGCGGTTGATGGGGGACGGGGGCGCTGGCACCTCGACTCGTGCCAGCCTGGAGGCCAGCGGCAGGGAGCTGCCCTGCAGGATGAGGGAGACCAGCACCACGAAGAAGGCCACATTGAAATAGAGCTGGGCATTGGGCAGCCCCGCCATCATGGGGAAGACCGCCAGAATGATGGGCACGGCGCCGCGCAGCCCCACCCAGGAGATGAACCAGCGCTCGCGGGGGGCAAAGTTCTTGAACGGCAGCAGACCAATCCAGACCGAGACGGGGCGGGCAAACAGGATCATCCACATCGCCAGCGCCAGGGCCGGCAGGGCGATGGGCAGCAGCTTGTGGGGGGAGGCGAGCAACCCCAGCACCAGGAACATGCCGATTTGGCTGAGCCAGGTCAGGCCATCCAGCACCGACAGCGTGCTGCTGCGACTGCGCAGGGCGAGGTTGCCGAGCAGCAGACCGGTGAGGTAGATGGCGAGGATGCCGCTACCCCCCACCGCCGTGGTGAGGGCGAAGATCAAGAGGCCACCGCTGACGGTGAGCAGGGGATAGAGGCCGGGGGCCAGTTTGGCGTTGTTGATGAGCTTCCACAACAGCCAGCCGCCGGCCAGGCCGATGCCGGCCCCCATGCCAAATTGCTGGAGCAGTTGCAGCAGCAGGAAACCGGCATCCAGCCCCTGCTGGGCGGTGGCCAGCACCTCGATCAGGGTGACGGTGAGAAACACTGCCATGGGATCGTTGCTGCCCGACTCTATCTCCAGGGTCGCGCTGACCCGCTCGTTGAGGCTGCGCCCGCCAAGCAGGGAGAAGACTGCCGCCGCATCGGTGGAACCGACGATGGCGCCGATCAGCATCCCTTGCAGCAGATTGAGGTCAAACAGCCAGGCGGCAGCGAGGCCCGTCAGGCCCGTGGTGATGGCAACGCCCACGGTGGCAAGCGACAGAGCGGGCCAGAGTGCCACCCGAAACGAGGAGACCCGGGTGCGCATGCCGCCGTCGAGCAATATGATGGCCAGCGCCAGGTTGCCCACCAGATAGGCGACCGAGTAGTCGGCGAACTGGATGCCACCGGGTCCATCTTCCCCCGCCAGCATGCCGACGGCGAGAAAGATCACCAGGATGGGGATGCCGAGGCGGGAAGAGAGAGCACTCAGCAAGACGCTGGCTCCCACCAACAGGGCACCGATGAAGAAGAAACTGTTGATGGTGACGGCATCCAAGGGCGAACTCCTTCCTGGCTGGTGTAAAGTAGGCACATTATATGCAGCAAATGTGACAATGTGGCGATTTTGTGTCTCGAATTTGCAATTCATTACATTTCTCCGCCTCTGGCCGGACGCAGTCTGTCGGTATGCCTATGAATCCCTTTCCTCGACCCCGCCGACATCCTGCCATCCCGGAAGCGGTTTTTGTCCTATTTCTTTCCCCTCTCAATTCGCGTCGTCCGCCCGATATGTGCCCCCCGTCCGGTTTTCGAGATGACTACTGCTTGAAGTGTTAATAAAAAACCGTTTTCTCAGCGAACTGAGGTATATTCCGGCCATGATGCAATTGACGCTTGGATCGGAATAATAATGTTACAACTCAGACGGTTATGGTGGCTCCTAGCCCTCTTGATGGTGACCTCGCTGCTCCTGGTCGCACTGTTTGAGTGGGGCCCCAGACGCCATCTGGTGATAGTGCCGAGTGACAACTGGGAGGTCGCTACCATCGACGATCGCCCCACGGGGGGCGACTCGGTAGCAACTCTGGCGGCGCAAGGCACCGGGATGACGTGCGAGCTGGGGAGCCAATACCGCTGGCCCTACTGCGAACTGGCGATCACCCTCACCGCCCCCGAACAGGGGATCGATCTCTCCGATTTCGATAACCTGATCCTGCAGCTGGAAGGAGAGGGTCCGAGTGACGTCGCCTGGCGTATCTATCTGCGCAACTACCACCCCGACTACTCCCGGGCCGGGGATCCTGTCTCCCACAAGGTCAACGCCATCCTGTTCGACCCCAAACAGTACCCGGGGCGGGTCGAGATCCCCCTCAAGCTCTTTACCCCCACCACCTGGTGGCTGACCGACTACGACATTCCCCTGATGCAGCAGGGGCAGGATCTGAGCCGGGTCTTCGCCATCGAACTGGCGACCGGCTCCGGGGCGGCGCCGGGCCACTATCAGCTCAAGGTGGAGACGCTGATCTTCGAGGGGCCCTGGATGTCGCCCACCCTCTTTTATCGGGCCCTCTTCATCGGCTGGAGCCTGTCGGTGATCTCCCTGCTGCTGATGGATTATCTCGGGATGCGGCGGCGCCTGGCGAAGTTAAGCAGGCAAGCCAGGCAGACCATGGCGCGCAACCGGGATCTCGAGCTGGAGTACCGGATGGCCAGCAACCAGGTGCGATATGACCCCCTGACCGGGGCATTGAGTCGCTATGAGGGGGAGTCCCGGCTGGTGCACCACGGTGGCGAGATGACTCTGGTGTTTATCGATATCGACCACTTCAAGCAGATCAACGACAGTCATGGTCATCCGGTGGGTGACGAGGTGCTCAAGTGCCTGGTGAGCGAGTTGCTGCTGCAACTGGAGGATGGGGACATGCTCTGTCGCTGGGGTGGGGAGGAGTTCGTATTGCTGCTGCCCGGGCGCTCATTGGCCTGGGGCCAGGCCCTGGCCGAGCGCCTGCGTCTGGCGATGGTCGAGAGTCGCAACTGGCCGCTTGGGGTGGCAGTCACTGCCTCGTTCGGGGTGGCGAGCCGCCGGCCTGACGAGCCGCTGCTCAAGACGTTGCAGCGCGCCGACATGGCGCTCTATCGCGCCAAGGGGGCGGGGCGCAACCGGGTAGAGGTCGCCGACTGAGGCGGATAAAAAGCGGCGGCCAGTCGCTGCTGGCCGTCTGTGAAGCTTGGTTGTGGCCCGGGATGCCGCCATCCATCGGGCAGGGTTTATTCGCGAAGTCAGTCGTCCTCGTCATCCTTCACTTCGCGGATCTTGTCCTTGTACTTGGGCAACTGCTTTTCCAGCTGTTTCATGTCCTTGATGGCATTGAGAAACAGCCCGAGCAGGAAGAGCAGTGGCAAACCTATCCAGAGCCATAAATTCATAATGTCGTCCTCTCGTCACTCTCGATAGTCACATAACGGGCCAGGATCTCGTCGAGATGGGCCAGTATGGTCTCCTTGCCTTCAATATCCGCCTGTTGCAGGCAAAGTGCCAGCGCATCCGGTTCGAGGCGCAGCTCCCGCGATTCGGGGGCAAAACTCAGATGCCAGGGTTCATAGGCAACGCCCTGGCCAGCCCCGACCGGCTTGTCATACGGCAGGAAGAAGCCAAAATCGTTCATCCGCTCGCCGAGCCATTCGCTCAGGTCGGCAAACCAGCCCTCCTCCTCGTACTCCCAGGGCTCCAGCGCCAGCCTGGTATTGGCGGGCAAGCAGTCCGGATCGTAGATATCGAGATCCGTGCCCCAGTGATGGCGGCTGGTGCCCGGCAGGGCGCTCCAGCGCAGGATGGCGTGCAGCCGCTCCTCGTCGCTCAGTTGCAGGGCATCGATGGGCTGGCTGGCGGCATCCAGCAGCGGCCGCTCGCCGCGCCACTTGCCGTTCCAGATGGCGAGCTGGCGCTCGAAGCTGCGCCAGCTGGAGGCTGCCTGCAGGTTGAAGCCGTCGTGGGCCGCTGCCACCTGCATGTCGTTGAAGGCCGCTGCGGTGGCGGCGGTCAGGCGATGGGGCCCGCGCCCCATCAGGATAAGATGGCTCTCGTCGAGCCCCAGCAGTTGATCCTGGGTCATATCACAGTCCCTCCGATGGGTCTTGGAAGAGAAAAGCGTTGCTGGTCCGGGTTCACGCCAGCAACCGCGTCAGTACCCCTTGATACATGTCCGCCAGGAGATCCAGATCTTCGGCCTTCACGCACTCGTTCACCTTGTGGATGGTGGCGTTGACCGGACCCAGCTCAATGACTTCCGCCCCGGTGGGGGCGATAAAGCGCCCATCAGACGTTCCCCCCGTGGTGAGCAGAGCCGGCTGCTGGCCGTTGACCTGCTCGATGGCGCCCACGGTCGCCTCAAGCAGGGCGCCGGTGTCGGTGAGGAAGGGCTGGCCGGAGAGGGTCCACGTGAGCTGATAGTCGAGGCCGTGTCGGTCCAGCAGCGCCTCGACCCGCTCGCGGATATCCGTGTCGGTGAGTTCGGTGCTGAAGCGGAAGTTGAACTGGACGTGCAGCTCTCCCGGAATGACGTTGGAGGCGCCGGTGCCGGCCTGGATGTTGGCGATCTGGAAGCTGGTGGGGGGGAAGTAGGCGTTGCCCTCATCCCATACGGTGGCGGCAAGTTCCGCCAGCGCTGGCGCCGCCTTGTGGATCGGGTTGTCCGCCAGATGGGGATAGGCCACGTGGCCCTGCACCCCGCGCACCAGCAGATCGCCGGTGATGGAGCCGCGTCGGCCGTTCTTCACCACGTCGCCCACCTGATTGGTAGAGGAGGGCTCGCCGACGATGCACCAGGTGATCTTCTCCTGACGCGCCTCCAGGGTGTCGATTACCCGGGTAGTGCCGTTGATAAAGGGCCCCTCTTCATCTGAGGTGATGAGAAAGGCAATCGACCCCTGATGATCCGGATGTTCGGCCACGAAGCGCTCGGTGGCCACCACCATGGCGGCCAGCGACCCCTTCATGTCGGCGGCGCCGCGCCCGTACAGCACGCCATCCCGGATGGTGGGCTCGAATGGCGGGGTGTGCCATTTATCGAGCGGCCCGGCCGGCACCACGTCGGTGTGACCGGCAAAACAGAATAGCGGCCCTTCGCTGCCACGCCGTGCCCACAGGTTGGTGGTGTCCTCGAACACCATGGGTTCGATGACAAAACCAAGACGAGCGAGGCGTTCGCTCATCAGGGTCTGGCACCCTTCATCCAGCGGGGTAACGGAGGGGCGGCGGATCAGATCCTTGGCCAGTGCGATGACGTCCGACATCGGTGTTCCTTAAAAGCAGAGGTTAACGAGAGAAGAGGGATTGGTAGTGGTCAGCCTTGAACCCCAGGGTCAGTTCGCCGTCGCAGTCCAGCAACGGACGCTTGATCATCGCCGGGTGCGCCAGCAGCAGGGCTCGGGCCTTGTCGTTGTCGAGCCCCAGCTTCTCCTCTTCCGGCAGGGCGCGGAAGGTGGTGCCACGGGTGTTGAGCAGGGCTTCCCAGCCGAGTTTGGCGAGCCAGCCATCCAGCGCGGCCGGATCCAGGCCATCGGCCCTGTGGTCGTGAAAGCGGTAGTCGACGCCAGCCTCATCCAGCCACTTGCGGGCTTTCTTGATGGTGTCGCAGTTTTTGATGCCATAGAGGGTGGTGGCCATGGGGAGTCCTTGTCTGCGGGCACGGGCCCTGAAATCGGAAACTTGAGATCGATACGGGAAATCAAGGAGAGGCACGATTCTGGCATTGTGGCGATCCCAAGGCAATCACCGGGGAGCGTCAGTTGGCCGTTGCAGAGCGGAAAATAGCGGGCAGCCAGGGGACTGATATCCAAAACGCGCCATCGGGCGCGTTTTGGAGGAGGGAAGGTGCGGCAGGATCAGTGCAGCGTGGTCCACTCGTGATCAAAGACCCGGGCACGTTCCCAGGGGGCATCCGGCAGACTGGAGGAGAGGCCGGTATATTTGCCCACATCGTCCACCACGATGGCGGAGAGGATCGGCAGATTGTTTTCGGTGCAGTACATGCGAATACGCTGCAGCAGGGTGCGCAGCTCGTCCTGGCACTGTTCCAGCCCGGCCTGTCTGGCCAGTTTGGAGTAGCGAATGGTGGTGCGTTCCCTTGCAGACTCGATGAGGATGTCCCACAGCTTGTAGTCGCAGCTTGAAGTCTCTGCGGTGGCTTGGCTTGTCATAACTCTCTCCGGTGCGAAATGGTCGCTAGGTGTCGATGCGCATCTTGGCGGCTTCAGGGCTCTCTGATGTTGATCCAACGCAAAAAAGAGACCAGTTATGTCGCACGATTCGTGAATAATCTCAGGCAATATGCATGAATCAGTTTAAATATCGAAATTTTGTTAACTGACCGACATATTATGCTGCTAAATGGCGGCGAGTTCACCTTTATTGATGGGGATCAAAGGCTGCTGGCAGAGGGCACACTAGATTTCGCTTTTCGATAAATCTGTCAGGAGTCTGTGTTGGAACTTCTATTCGTCCTGTTCGTCCTGGTGGCCGTGGTTTACGGCATCATCAAGGATTACAACCCGCAAGCCGTGCTGGCGCTGGCGGGCATGGCCATTTTCACCCTGGCCTACTGGCTGGGACTGCACCCCATACTGCCTGCCGACAAGAGCACAGGCTTCGCCCTGTTCGACCTGTTCGAGGTGTTCAAGGGGATCTTCTCCTACCGCGCGGCGGGCCTCGGCCTCACCATCATGGCAGTGGCCGGCTTTGCCACCTACATGTCCCATATCGGTGCCTCTCAGGCGCTGGTGCGGGTGGCGGTCAAACCGGTGGCGGGCATTCAGTCCAGCTACCTGATGCTGGCCATCTGCTACCTGGTGGCGGTGTTCGTCTCCCTGTTCGTCACCTCGGCGACCGGCCTTGGCCTGCTCTTGATGGTCACCATGTACCCGGTGATGCGCAACCTCGGCATCAGCCCGGCCTCCGCCTGCGGCGTCATCGCCACCTCCCAGGCGTTCGAGATTGGCCCGACCCAGACCAACGCCATCTTCTCGGCCGGCCAGTCTGGCATGGATCCCACCAGTTACTTCGTCGACTACCAGATCTGGTTGGTGGCCCCCATGCTGCTGGTGACCATGGTGCTGCACTTCTTCTGGCAGCGTCACTGCGATCGTAAAGATGGCTGGGATCCGGCCTTGCATCGCGGCGAGCACGCCGAGCTGGACGAGAAGGGAACGGACGAGGTCAAGGCGCCGACCTGGTATGCCCTGCTGCCCATCATTCCCTTCGTGCTGATGATGACCTTCTCCAAGCTGCTGGTGAGCGATATCAAGATGAGCGTGGAAGTGGCCATGCTGCTGTCGGTCTTCATCGGCATGTTGTGCGAGCTGCTGCGCTCGCGCTCGGTGCGTACCTCCTTCGCCGGCCTGTCGAGCTTCCTCGACGGCATGGGCAAGGTGTTCGGCCCGGTGGTGGCGCTCATCGTCTGCGCCGAGCTGTTCGCCGAGTCCCTCAAGGCCATCGGTGCCATCGACACCCTGCTGCATTCTGCCAGCGACGCCGGCATCGGCAGTGGTCTGATGACCCTCGTCATGGTGGGCCTCATCATGGTAGCGGCGGTCATCATGGGCTCCGGCAACGCGGCCTTCCTGAGCTTCTCTACCCTGGCTCCCGCGGTGGCGGCCAAGTTTGGCGTGCCGGCGGTGACCATGTTGCTGCCGATGCAGCTGGCCTCCAGTATCGGGCGCAGCATCTCCCCCATCGCGGCCGTGGTGATCGCCTGTGCCGGCATCGCCAAGGTGTCGCCCTTCGTGGTGGTGAAGCGCACCAGTGTGCCCATGGCGGGGGCGCTGATCACCGCCCTGACACTCAACTACCTGCTGTTTATGTAATGGTTTTTTGACGGTATTGGCGAGGCGGGCAGCCAGGCTGCCCGCCTCTTTCACTCTGTTGCCGACGATGGCCCCCTCATGGGGGCCGTTGCATGGAGAAGATGATGACCGATGTAAAAACACCCTTTTCCCTTGAGACCTATCTGGCGGATCTGGCCCCCCTCATCAACCTGGATTGCGGCACCCGCACCCCGGCCGGAGTGGCCAGGGTCGCCGACATCATGACTGAGAAATTCGAGTCCATCGGCTGGCAGGTGCGCCGTCACCAGTTCGCCGCCGAATGTGGCCCCTGTCTCGAGATCACCAATGCGCCGGGCGCCGATCACTACGATGTGATGCTGATTGGCCACATGGATACCGTCTTCCCCGAGGGGACGGCGGCCAAGCGGCCGCTGAAAATCGAGGGCAATCAGGCCTTTGGCCCCGGGGTATCGGACATGAAGAGCGGCCTGCTCTCCCTCTGGTATGCCCTCAAGGGGATGGACCCGGCGGTGCTGGCCAAACTCAGGGTGCTGGTCTGCTGCAACTGCGATGAGGAGATTGGTTCCCCCTGGTCGAAAGCGTGGCTGGTGGAGAAGGCTCGCCAGAGCGCCTGCGTGCTGGTGGCTGAGGCGGCCCGCCCGAACGGGGATCTCATCAGCGCCCGCAAGGGCAATGCCAAGTACCGGATCACCTTCCATGGCAAGGCCTCCCATGCGGGCTCTGCGCTGGCAGAAGGAATCTCGGCCATCACCGAGCTCGCCAACTGGGTGCTCGCCATCAACCAGCAGGTCAACATGGAGACGGGCACTACCATGAACGTCGGGGTGGTACAGGGGGGCACCGGGGTCAACGTGGTGCCGGACTATGCCGAGGCCATCGTCGACCTGCGTTTCTGGAGCAATGAAGAGGCGGCCGCCGTGCACGACAGGCTCGGCTTTATGGCCAAGAACCCCTTCCTGCCGGGTTGCCGGGTCGAGGTGGATCGCCAGACCTTCAAGCCAGCAATGCGCCCAAGTGGCGACACCCAGGCGCTGATGGCACTGGTGGAGGCGGCGGCCAAAGAGGAGGGGATCCCTTTCAACTGGCTGGAGGCGAGCGGCGGCTCGGATGCCAACTTTACCGCCGCGGCCGGAGTGCCGTCGCTGGATGGCTTTGGCCCCATGGGCGGCGGTTTTCACTCCGAGGCCGAGTTTTTGCTGCTGGACAGCATAGAGCCGCGCATTCGCCTGCTGCAGCGAGTGCTGGGCAAGCTGGCCAAATAGCCCTGCGCAAGGACCATGAAAACGGGAGGCTGATGCCTCCCGTTTTTTATCCCTGCGATTGGCCAGAAGGGCGTGGCTCACGCCTCCTCTTCGGCCAGGTAGGCGAGGGCTCCCTCCTGCGCCACCTGCCAGCGACCGAGCCACACGGGGGCGCTGAACCCGGGGCCATCGGTCACCATGGTATGAAACTCCCCCTGTTCGCCGCAGGCATCGAAGCCTTGGTTTGCGGCCAGCTGCTGCAACTCGGCGATGGTTTCGCCATCGAGCTCCCGGCCGACCCAGTCGGGCGTCAGGAAGCTGGTATCGACGCAGGAGAGGTGTGCCACTATCCCGCGGGTCAGCAAATCCGCCAGCAAGTCGTCGCGGGATTGTTGCCAGAGCGGGGTATGAACCGTTATCCCGAGCGGGCGGCAGCGCTCGCGGATCCAGTTGCTGGCACCTCCCACGCTGTCGATATCGCCGGTGACCACCCCATCGATGGTCCACTCCTGCCGTAGTTGGGCCAGCGCATTCTCATAGCCTCGCTCGAACGGTGCCTCGATGGTGACCAGCCGGTGGGGGAGCGCGAGGGCGGCCGCCTGGCGGCGAATCTGATGCAGTGGATGGGCGAGAAAGCGGGGCGAAGGCGGAGCAAAGGTCACCAGTGCCACCACCTGATGGCCCTGTTCACGGGCATGACAGAGGGCCTGCATGGCATCTTTGCCACCGCTCCAGAGCAGGATGACGCGAGACATGGGGTTCCATTTTGGTGAAAAAAGAGAGAAAGCATGCTACTAGGGCGTCGACTGCTTGGCAAAGCAGCACGGGCCCAAAATGACAAGCCCCCGATGACGGGGGCTTGCGGGATGGGAGTGTCCGGTTACAGCAGTATGCTGGTCAGGATATAGCCCAGAGTACAGGAGGTGATCACCCCGATAAGACCCGGGATGATGAAGCTGTGGTTGATGATGAACTTGCCGATGCGAGTGGTGCCGGAGCGGTCGAAACCGATACAGGCCAGATCGCTCGGATAGGTCGGCAGCACGAAGTAGCCGTAGCTGGCCGGCAGGAAGGCGATCAGCAGCTTGGGCTCGACACCCAGCGCCAGACCCATGGGGGCGATGGCGGTGAGGGCTGCGGCCTGGCTGTTCACCAGCTTGGAGATGAGGAACAGCACCAGGGCGTAGGTCCAGGGCTGGGCCTGCACCACGTGGGCCAGGGTCTCTTTGAGCAGCGGCATGTGGGCCTGGAAGAAGGTTTCGCTCATCCAGGCAACCCCGAACACGGAGAAGATGGCGACCATGCCGGCCTTGAACACGGCACCGTTGGAGATCTCGCCCGGCTTGACCTTGCAGACCATCAGGATGAAGGCGCCGGCGATCAGCATCATCATCTGGATCACCAGGTTCATGGAGAGGGGACCTGTCTTCTCCTTGATGGTGAAGACGGGACGCAGACCCTCATAGGCACCCAGCATCACCACGGCGGCGATGGCGGCGAAGAAGATCCAGGTCGACCAGTAGGCCTGTTTCGGGAACTTGGTGTTGAGCAGGGTTTCACCGCCGCCATAGATGAAGGCGCGCTGTTCCGGATCCTGGATCTTGGCCTGGAACTCCTCGTCCTTGTCCAGATCCTTGCCGCGACGCAGGCTCCAGAGGGCGGCGACGATGACGCCGGTCAGGGAGGAGGGGATGGCGACCATCAGGATGTCCAGCAGACCATAGGCCTGGCCGATGCCGTGGGCCGCCGCCAGGATGGAGACCATGGAGACCACGGCCACCGAGACAGGTGAGGCGCAGATGGCCATCTGGGAGGCAACGGAAGCCACCGCCATCGGACGCTCGGGGCGGATGTTCTTCTGCAGCGCGATGTCGGCGATGATGGGGAACATGGTGTAGACCACGTGGCCGGTACCGCACAGGAAGGTGAGGGTCCAGGTGGTGAGCGGAGCCAGTATGGTGATGTATTGCGGGTGGCGGCGCAGCAGGCGCTCTGCCACCTGCATCATCAGGTTGAGACCGCCGGCGGTCTGCAGGGTAGCGGCACAACCGATCACCGCCAGAATGGTCAGCATCACCTGTACCGGCGGCTCGCCCGGCACCAGACCAAACACGAAGGTCAGCAGGAACAGACCGATACCACTGATGAGACCGAGTCCCATGCCCCCAAAGCGGGTACCCAGCAGCAAACAGCCGAGTACTACCAAAAATTCCATCAAGATCATTCCATTACCTCGTGTAATTGAATCCATGCCTGAGTTGTGTCGGGCTCATGGATCTGAATAGCCCGTTTTTTATTTAGCCCTAAAGGGTTAGTCGGTATTTTGCCCGCCGGAAAAGGGCAAAAAATTGAGATACTTCAATAAGTCGACGTTTTCTGATTTAACGCCTTAAAAACCACGTATTAACTTAATTGTCATTTTGCCGTGCCGGAGCAGGTACGTATGACACTTGTGGTCTGGCGGAAAGTGGATAAATACCGTGCGACCTTGCAAAACCCAAGGACAGGATGGGGCCAGCGGCCGGGGAGGGGAGAAGCAGATAGCAAAAAGCCGACCCTGGGGTCGGCTTTGTCGACAAAGGCCTGTAATCAGAACTCTGCGGTGCGTGGGGTACGCGGGAAGGGGATCACGTCGCGCACGTTGCCCATGCCGGTCACGTAGACCACCAGACGCTCGAAGCCCAGACCAAAGCCGGAGTGCGGCACGGTACCGTAGCGGCGCAGGTCGCGATACCACCAGTAGTCTTCCTTGTTCAGACCCATCTCGGCCAGGCGGGCATCCAGCACGTCCAGACGCTCTTCACGCTGGGAGCCACCGATGATCTCGCCGATGCCCGGGGCCAGTACGTCCATGGCGGCAACTGTCTTGCCGTCGTCGTTGAGACGCATGTAGAAGGCCTTGATGTCTTTCGGGTAGTTTTTCACCACCACCGGAGACTTGAAGTGCTCCTCGGCCAGATAGCGCTCGTGCTCGGAGGAGAGATCGATACCCCAGGAGACCGGGAACTCGAACTTCTTGCCGCAGTTTTTCAGCACTTCGATGGCGTCGGTGTAGTCAATCTGGGCGAAGTCGGAGGCGACGAAGCGCTCCAGACGGCCGATGGCGTCCTTGTCAACGTGCTGGGCGAAGAACTCCAGATCGTCGCGACGCTCGGTCAGCACGGCGTTGAAGACATACTTCAGCATGGCTTCGGCCAGGGCGGCGTTATCTTCCAGATCGTTGAACGCCACTTCCGGCTCGACCATCCAGAACTCGGCCAGGTGACGACTGGTGTTGGAGTTTTCGGCGCGGAAGGTCGGCCCGAAGGTGTAGACCTTGGAGAGGGCGCAGGCATAGGTTTCGGCGTTCAGCTGGCCGGATACGGTCAGGAAGGCCTCTTTGCCGAAGAAATCTTCGTTGTAGTCCACCTTGCCTGCGTCGGTACGCGGCAGGTTTTCCAGATCCAGGGTGGAGACGCGGAACATCTCGCCGGCACCTTCGGTGTCGGAGGCGGTGATGAGCGGCGTGGCAACCCAGATGAAGCCCTGCTCGTGGAAGAAGCGGTGGATGGCCTGTGCCAGGCTGTTGCGCACCCGGGTCACGGCGCCAACGATGTTGGTGCGCGGACGCAGGTGGGCCTGCTCGCGCAGGTACTCGATGCTGTGGCGCTTGGCGGCCATCGGGTAGGTGTCCGGGTCTTCGACCCAGCCGACCACCTTGACGTCGGTGGCCTGCAGCTCGAACGCCTGGCCGCTGCCTTGGGATTCGGCAACGACGCCGGTCACTTCCACGGAGCAGGCGGTGGTCAGACGCAGCACTTCATTCTCGTAATTGGCCAGGGTATTGGGAACGACGGCCTGTACCGGATGGAAACAGGAGCCATCGGAAATGGCCAAAAATGAGATCCCCGCCTTGGAATCGCGGCGAGTCCGGATCCACCCTCGTACAGTCAGGGTGGTGCCAACCGCATGTTTACCGGTCAGCACATCTACTACGGATGCGTGCGTCATCGAAATATTGTCTCCAGCTTGTTCTTGCAGCGCTATGGGTCTGGCCCGGGCATTCAAGGGCCCATCATGGCAGACTAAGCCGTTAATCTTACCCGTGCAGGTTTGATAAACAAGCAAAAATGTCGGACTCTGCTGGGGTTTGCAGCATGTTTTGCGCGAGACGAGAGTCATCAACGCAGGAGAGGCGGGTGAAAGAGCGACGACGTGGGCCGGATTGGCTGACCAGGGTATTGCGAGGGCTGGTGGTGCTCTGCTGGGGGGGCTTTATCGTGCTGCTCTCCCTCTATCACTATGCTCGCCCCGAGATAGCCTACGGCTTTCTGGTCTATGGCGGCATTGAAGTGCGAAACTACTGGGAGCCGGCGTTGACTCCCTGGCTGGTGTACGGATTGTGGGGATGTTGCGCCCTCACCCTGGGGGTCTTGCTGCTGGAGCGCAAGCGCAGCCGGCGCCGGGACGATGCCCGTCATATCAATCTGGCCATCCTGCTGCTGATTTTGCTGGCCAGCCTGCTTTTTTATTACGTCGGTTAGCCTGCTGCCCGGTCGTTCTCTTCGTCCGGCTTCTTGGGGCGCTTGCCCAACTGGCGCTCCACGCTGTCGAGCATCTGGTTGTAGGCGAGCGCCACCCGGCCAATCTCGTCACCGTCGTCCCCCTCCAGGCGGTGGCCGAAGTCGTGCAGATCGGTGGCCTCCTCCATGGAGCGGGTCAGCTGGTTGAGGGGGCGAACGATCCAGGTGCGAATGACCCAGAGGGTGAGCAAGAGCCCCAGGCCGAAGATGACGGTGAGGCTCAGCGCCGAGGTGAGGATGTTCTGCTCGACCCGGGTAAAGAGGGAGTCGAGGGAGTAGTCAAAGCGCACCGCCCCCAGCACGCTGTTTTCCGCCACCTGGTGGCAACTGGTGCAGTCTGTGCCGCGAAAATCCTTTCTGGCCAGCAGCGGTTGGGTCACCACCAGCCGACTGTGCATGCCGTCATGTACCACCTCCAGACTGCCTTTCCCCGCCAGTGCCAGCTCATCGAACCTGTCTTTGGGCTGCTCGCTCTCGAAGCCGGAACCATACTGCTTGCTCACCCCCTCGCCGCGCACGATGCGGGCATCTTCCACATGGGCGTGCTCCAGAAACTTGGTGCGCAGGGTATCGCGGGCATCCATCTTGCCGGTCAGCATCAGCATGTTGAGGCCGTCGAAATAGGCTTCGGTTTGCTCGCGGCTCTGCTCCTTGATCAGGGTCAGGATGAGGTCGCGCTCCCGTACCGCCTGATAGGCCGCGGAAAAGACCAGCACCATGGAGAAGATGAACAGCAGGAAGAAGTTGATTTTGGCAGCAATGGAGAGGCGCATGGAGAGTCGATCTGTATGGTAAAACCGGTACAGTCTACCCTCCCGTGCGCCTCAGGTCTGGTGTTTTGCTCACATTCTGGCTAATGGACTCAGATTAAGTTGCCATTGCAATGCAACAAATGGCGATGCTCGTCCGTCAGCCTCAATACTCACCCTGATGGATGGCCTCATGAATCGCGCGGGTCAGCACGCCGAGCTCTTCAGGAGTGATGACAAATGGCGGCATCAAGTAGATGAGCTTGCCAAAGGGGCGGATCCAGGCCCCAAGTGACACGAACTTGCGCTGGATGCGTGCCACGTCCACCCGCTCCTTCATCTCCACCACGCCGATTGCGCCGAGTACCCGCACGTCCGCCACCGCCGGGTGCAGGGTCAGCTCGACCAATTCGGTGCGCAGTTGGTGCTCGATGGCGCGCACTCGCTCCTGCCAAGGCGAGGCCAGCAGCAGCTCGATGGAGGCATTGGCGACCGCACACGCTAATGGATTGCCCATAAAGGTGGGGCCGTGCATGAAGACCCCCGCTTTCCCGTCGCAGATGGTGCGGGCGACATGTTCGGTGGTCAGGGTCGCCGACAGGGTGAGGTAGCCCCCGGTGAGCGCCTTGCCCAGACACATGATGTCGGGGCTGATGCCGGCCCAGTCGCAGGCAAACAGTTGGCCGGTACGGCCAAAGCCGGTGGCAATCTCGTCGGCAATCAAGAGCACGCCGAACTCGTCGCACAGGGCGCGCACCCACTGCAGATAGCGCGGGTGGTAGAAGCGCATGCCGCCCGCCCCCTGGACTATGGGTTCGAGCACGATGGCGGCGATTTCCTCATGGGTGTCTGCCATAAGCGTCGCCAGCTCCACTACGCACTGCTCGTCCCACTCGGCGTGAAAGCGACAACTGGGGGCCGGGACGAAATAGTGCTCGGGCAGGAAGCCCTGGTAGAGCTCGTGCATGCCGCCATCCGAATCGCACACGCTCATGGCGCCGAAGGTGTCGCCGTGATAGCCGCCGCGCAGGGAGACAAACCTGGCACGCGGCGTGCCCCTGGCGTGCCAGTACTGCTGGGCCATCTTGAGCGCCACCTCCACTGCCACCGAGCCGGAATCTGCCAGAAACACCCGATCCAGTCCGGCCGGGGTGATCGCCACCAGTTTGCGACAGAGCTCCACCGCCGGGGCATGGGTCAGGCCGCCAAACATCACGTGGGACATCTTGCCGAGCTGGGCGGTGGCGGCCGCATCGAGCTCAGGCACCTGATAGCCGTGCACGCAGGCCCACCAGGAGCTCATGCCATCCACCAGTTCGCGGCCGTCGCTGAGGGTGAGGGTCACCCCCTTGGCGCTGGCCACTTCATAGCAGGGCAGGGGATGGGTGAGGGAGGTATAGGGGTGCCAGACGTGGTGCAGGTCGAATTCTTGGTTGGTCATTTGTTGTTCTGTTGTCAATTTGTTGGATCTGGTCGGTGTTGACAGTCTACGCCTGCTCTCTACACTAGCCAACAATTTCAGCCACTTGGCCCTGCGCGCACTTTTGCTCGCCCGGGCCCGGTGGCGGATTTTGCACGCACTCCAGGGAGGCAGCGCAGGATCCCACCTATCACAACCGGAAGCCATGTATGAATGCTCTCACCCGGGGCGGCCACGCCCTTCGTCACGACTGGACCCTCGCCGAGGTTCAGGCCCTGTTTGCCCTGCCATTCAACGATCTGCTGTTCCAGGCCCAGACGGTGCATCGCGCCCATTTCGATCCCAACGAGGTGCAGGTGAGCACCCTGCTCTCCATCAAGACCGGCGCCTGCCCGGAAGATTGCAAATATTGCCCCCAGAGCGCCCGTTATCACACCGGGCTCGAGGCCGAGCGGCTGATGGAGGTGGAGAAGGTGCTGGAGAGGGCCCGCGAAGCCAAGGCCAACGGGTCGTCGCGTTTTTGCATGGGGGCGGCCTGGCGCAACCCCAAAGAAAAAGACATGCCCTATATCCTGCGGATGATCGAGGAGGTGCGCGGGCTCGGCATGGAGACCTGCATGACGCTAGGGATGCTCACCGCCGATCAGGCGGCGCGCCTCGGCGCCGCCGGCCTTGATTACTACAACCACAACCTCGACACCTCGCCGGAGTTTTACGGCGACATCATCACCACCCGCACCTATCAGGACAGACTCGATACCCTGGAGCACGTGCGCGGCGCCGGCATGAAGGTCTGCTCCGGCGGCATCGTCGGCATGGGGGAGCAGGCCAAGGATCGGGCGGGCCTCTTGATGGCGCTGGCCAACCTGCCGCGCCACCCGGAGAGTGTGCCCATCAACATGCTGGTCAAGGTGAAGGGGACGCCGCTGGAGAACCAGGAAAACCTGGATCCGTTCGAATTTATCCGCACCATCGCCGTGGCGCGCATCATGATGCCGGCCTCCCATGTGCGCCTCTCAGCCGGACGGGAGAAGATGAACGAGCAGATGCAGGCCATGTGCTTTATGGCGGGGGCAAATTCGATTTTTTATGGCTGCAAGCTGCTGACCACCCCGAATCCGGACGAAAACAGCGACATGCAGCTCTTCAAGCGGCTCGGCATTCGCCCCGCCCAGCGGGCCCAGAAGCCGGATCAGGTGCAAGAAGAGGAGCTGCTTGCCGAGGTGAGTCGCCAGAGCGAGCCAAGGGATCTCTTCTATGACGCCACCAAAACGAAGACCCCCAGTGCCAGCGGCGTTCGCTCATGAACGCCCAGGTTGTAAAGGGCCCCTTCGCGCTGGGGGAGGCGCTGGCAGCGCGTGAGCAGGCCGCCCTGCTACGCAGCCGCGTTGCCAGCGACGGGGCGAGCGGCGGGCGACTCAGGGTGGCGGGACGAGAGTACCTCAACTTCTCCGCCAACGACTATCTGGGGCTGGCGGATCACCCCGCCATCAAGGCCGCCTTCAAAGAGGGCATCGAGCGCTATGGCGCCGGCGCGGGCGCCTCGCCGCTGGTGACTGGCTACAGCCGGGCTCATCAGCAGCTGGAAGAGACGCTGGCCGAGTGGCTCGGGCTGGAGGCGGTACTGCTCTTTAACTGCGGCTTTTCCGCCAATCAGGCGGTGCTGAAAGCCTTGCTCGGCAAGGATCATTTGCTGTGGCAAGACAGGCTCAACCACGCCTCCCTGCAGGAGATGGGCAGCCAGCTTCCCTGCAGGATGAAGCGCTTTGGCCACAACGATATGGCGGCCCTTGAACGTCAACTTGAGCCAAACCGCGGGCTCATCGTCTCGGAGGGGGTGTTCAGCATGGACGGAGATCAGGGCCCCTGGGCTGAACTTGCAACATTGGCCGCCCAAAGCGGCAACTGGCTGATGATCGACGATGCCCACGGCCTCGGCGTGCTGGGATCCGAGGGGCGTGGCACCCTGGCGGTCCAGGGGGTGGATCCTGCCCGAGTGCACATCCAGATGGGCACCTTTGGCAAGGCGCTCGGGGTAGCTGGCGCCTTTGTGGGCGGTAGTCGCGAGCTGGTGGAGTATCTGGTGAACTTCGCCCGCCACTATGTTTACAGCACCCATATGCCGGCTGCCCAGGCCTGTGCGATCACTAAAAGCATCGAGCTGGTGCGCGGGGCCGACGAGTCCCGTGCCCATCTTGTCCGCCTTATTGCACGTTTTCGGCAGGGGGCGCAGGCATTGGGTTGGCAGCTTGGCACAAGCGATACCCCCATCCAGCCGCTGCTGGTGGGGGAGAGCAGTGCCGCCCTGCAATTGGCCGAGCGGCTGCGGGGGGGCGGCGTCTGGGCTGGTGCCATCCGTCCGCCCACTGTGCCGGTCGGCACGGCGCGTCTTCGCATCACCTTGAGCGCCGCTCACCGCGATGAGGATATCGATCGGCTGCTTGATGCCCTCGGCCCTTGCCCCTTTGTCTACAGCGCGGGAGGCACTCGGGATGCATGAGCGTTTTCAGTCGGTCGACAAGGCCCGCCTCGCCCGCCGCTTCGGCGCCGCTGCCCGACACTACGATGCCCACGCTCGCTTTCAGCAGGAGGTGGGGCAGGCGCTGCTGGGGTTGATGCCGCAGGGGTCGACCTGTCTGGTTGGCTGTGATGTGGCCCGCGCCGGGCTGGATCTCGGCTGCGGCACCGGATATTTTCTGCCCGCACTCGCCGATCGCTGTCAGAGCCTGGTGGGGCTGGATCTCGCCCCCGGCATGCTGGCCCGGGCCTTGGAGCGCGGCAGCGGCGCCCGCCTGGTGTGTGGCGATGCCGAGCAGTTGCCCTTTGCCGACGAGGCGTTTGATTGGGTCTTCTCCAGCTTGGCCCTGCAGTGGTGCGAGCGGCCGGCCCAGGCCTTTGGCGAGCTGATGCGGGTGCTCAGACCCGGTGGCCAGCTCTTTTTCTCCACCCTGCTGGACGAGTCGCTCTGGCAACTGCGCACCGCCTGGCAACAGGTGGACGGCCGTGCCCATGTCAATCGCTTCCTCAGCCTGCCACAATTGGAGCAGGCGCTGGCGGCGGCCGGGGTCACCGCTCCCCGCTTGCAGTGCCAGACCTGGGATCTTGCCTATCTTGACGTGACCCAGCTGCTGCGCGATCTCAAGGGGATAGGGGCCAACGAGGTCAACGACAACCAGGCCAACAGCGGCGCCGGTCTGAGCGGCCGCGCCCGCTTGCAGCGCCTTGGCCAGGCCTACGAGGCCTTTCGCCAGCCGGATGGCCAGCTGGTCGCCAGCTATCGGGTCTGTCTTGGCCGGATCGACAAACCGGTCTGACGCGAAGCGGATGTTGGAATTGCGGCGTGGCAGGGGCAGTGAGCTCGCTGTCACGCCAGGGAGAGAACAAGATGAAATCATTTTTTATTACCGGCACCGATACCGACGTGGGCAAGACCCTGGTGGCCCGCACCCTGCTTAGGGAGTTCAGCGCCCAGGGTATCCGCTGCGCGGGTTACAAGCCGGTATCGGCGGGCTGTGCCCGCACTCCGGACGGGCTGCGCAATCTCGACGCCGTGCTCTTGCAGGAAGCGGCGAGCCTCGCGCTGCCTTACGATCTGGTCAATCCGTTTGCCTATGAGCCCCCCATTGCCCCCCATATCGCCGCCAGCGAGGTGCGCCAGCCCATCGACATACAGGGGATCAGCGAGGGGCTGCGCAAGATTGAACAGGCCGGGGCCGAGCTGACCGTGGTGGAAGGGGCGGGAGGCTGGTATCTGCCGCTGGATCGCCAGCATCTGATGTCGGACTGGGTGAAGCAGGAGAACATGGCGGTGATCATGGTGGTGGGGGCCAAGCTGGGCTGTCTCAACCATGCTCTGCTCACCTTTGCCGCCATTCGCAACGACAACCTGCCGGTGGCGGGCTGGGTCATCAACCGGCTGCATGGCGCCATGAGCCACTATCAGGAAAACCTGGACACCTTGAGAGGCTTGATACCTGCTCCGTTTTTGGGTGAAATCCCCTTTGTAAACAATCCACTTGAAGCGAATTTGCAGGGACGGCTGGATATCTCCCCACTGCTGTGACGACACATTCAGCGAACATTCATCGAATTTTCCTAGAATGTGGGCATTAACATGGGCAGGAGAGATCCGTTTTCCCCGTCCGTGTCCCTTATTTTCACAAGGAGTCTATATGAAGCGAATAATGCTATTCCTGGTGACCAACCTGGCCGTCATGCTGGTGCTGGGGGTGGTACTCAACATCCTGTTCTCGGTTCTGGGGATCAACAAGTCCAGTATTTCCGGTCTGTTGGTATTCTGTGCCGTGTTCGGTTTTGGGGGCTCCTTCATCTCCTTGCTGATGTCCAAGTGGATGGCCAAGCGCAGCTATGGCGTCCAGGTCATCGAACAGCCCCGCAACGAGACCGAGCACTGGCTGGTGAGCACTGTGGCCCGTCAGGCCCGTGAAGCCGGCATCAAGATGCCGGAAGTGGGTATCTACGATTCCCCCGAGATGAACGCGTTCGCCACCGGCGCCCGTCGTGACGACTCGCTCGTCGCTGTTTCGTCCGGCCTGCTCTACAGCATGAGCCGCGATGAGGCGGAAGCCGTGCTGGCACACGAGGTGAGCCACGTGGCCAACGGCGACATGGTGACCCTGACCCTGATCCAGGGGGTGGTGAACACCTTCGTAATGTTCTTCGCCCGTATCGTGGCCGGCGTCATCAGCAACTTCTTCAGCTCCAACAACGAGGAAGAGAGCAGCAGCACCGGCGGTTTTGCCTACATGATCACCGTATTCGTGCTGGAGATGGTGTTCGGCGTGCTGGCCTCCATGATCGTCATGTGGTTCAGCCGTCAGCGTGAGTTCCGCGCCGACGCAGGCGCCGCCAAGCTGGCCGGCCGCGACAAGATGATCGCCGCCCTCGAGCGCCTCTCCCGCGGTGCCGAGCCGCAGATGGAAGGCGCCATGATGGCCTTCGGCATCAACGGCAAGCGCTCCATGAGCGAGCTGTTCATGAGCCACCCGCCCATCGAGCAGCGCATCGCCGCCCTGCGCGGTTAAGCGACCTGCCATGAAAAACGGCTGCCCTCGGGCAGCCGTTTTGCTTTTAGGCCCCGGACTCAGAGCTTGAAGTGGGCCATCTCCTGGCGCAGCAGCCGTGACAGCTGCTTGAGCTTGGCCGCCTCCTGGGAGACGTGGCGCGCCGCCTCGCCCGACTGTTCGGAGAGGGAGGTGATATTACCTACGGTGGAGACCACCTCGTTGGCGGCGGTAGATTGCTCGCGCAGGGTGTGGCTGATCTCCCCCATCAGTCCGGTCAGGTTGGCGGCGTGGCTCTGGATGCTGGCGATAGCCTCACCGGTCTGGTTGGCCAGGCTCACCCCGCGCGAGACGTTGTTGACCGTGAGCTCCATGCTGCGGATGGAGGTGTCCGCCCCGCTCTGGATCTTGCCTATCATGCCGGTGATCTGCTGGGTCGAGGCCGCCGAGCGGCTGGCGAGGTTGCGCACCTCGTCGGCCACCACGGCAAAGCCGCGCCCCTGCTCCCCGGCCCGGGCCGCCTCGATGGCGGCATTGAGGGCCAGCAGGTTGGTCTGGTCGGCGATGCCGCGGATCACCTCGATGATGTCGGAGATCTGCTGGGTATGGTTGTTGAGGTCGGCAAGGCTGCTGGCGGCATCCCCCACCGTGCTCGAGATGTTCTCTATGCTGTCGAGGGTCTGCTTGATGACGCCGGCGCCCTGTTCCAGGGTATCGGCGGAGACCTTGCTCAGCTCGTCGGCGTGGGTGGCGTTATCGGAGAGGTGGCTGATGCTCACCACCAGCTCTTCGATGGCGGCCGCCATGGTCTGGGTGCTGCTTTGCTGGGAGGTGGCGAAGTGGGCTGTCTGCTCGGCAATCTGGGCAATGCTGTCGGCCGACTCCGACAGCTCGCCGCTGGAGTGGGAGACCTGGGCAATGATCCCCTTGAGGGTGGTCTGCATGCCGGCCAGCAGCGCGATCAGGCTATCTTTGGCCCCGTTAGGTACCTTGATCGGGCGAGAGAAATCCCCCTGTGCCAGATTGTTCAGTTCGCTTCTGAGCTGATCGACCGAGGTTCCGACCAGATCGAGCAGCGCCTTGTAGGTGCGCCACAGGAAGAACATCAACACCAGACCCAGGGCGATGAAGAGGTAGCGCAACATGGTCGCAAGGCTTGCCGCGTCATCCACCGCTTGCTGGGTGCGGGTCTCCATCAAGACGTAGAAGTCGTCGATGGGAGACATGATGCGCCCCTTGTTCTGGTGATAGGCCTTGTCATGCATCATGGCGATCGCCTGTTGCTGGTTGGCGGCCAGATCCCCGTCCTGTTGCTGCACCAGCTTGAAGGCGGCCACCTCGGTGTTGACCAGGGCATCGGAGTTGTTCTTGGCCTCGTTGAGTTTGGCCATCTCCTCTTCGGTAAAGCCGGTGTCCTTCATCAGATCGATGAGGCTGCGGCGCAGCCCGCTGTCGGGTCGCGGGTTCTGGCCCGTGGCGGCGACAAAATCCCAATAGATGCGGTTGTAGCCTTGCGGCCGGTTCTGCTCCCCGTTGCGAATGGCCAGGATCCGCATGTACTGCTGTTCGTAGGCGGGATCCTTGGTGATCACATAGGTGCGGGCCAGCCGGGTCAGATCGTCGGAGGATTGCCGAAGTTCGTCGGCCAGCAGATAGGATTGGTAGCGTTGCTGATAGTTGTGTTCGAGCCTGCTTTCCGACCAGCTGTAGGCAAAAAATACCAGTGACAGCAGGATCAGGGTGACAACCGACAGCAGCAGGTTGAGCTGAAAGGCGGGTCTGTTTTGTTCCATGGTTTGAGCGTTCCTTATTCGCGCCAAAGATACCCCCTTGGGCAGACGGCAGAACCCGCTGTCTTGATGGGGTTTTATTTTTGTTGTGAGTATAGGTGGCTGGTCGGATGGAGCAGGGCGCAGGCCAAGAAAAGCGATGTGACGCCGGGAGAGAGATTACGAAGCAGGGAGTTGAAGCAGGGAGATAAAGAGGGAACGCAAGCGGAACAAGGGCGCCGGGAGCCAGGCTCCCGGCCTTGTGATTAACGGGGGCCGATCACCAGATCGGTGAGCGGCACGGCGCAGCAGGTGAGGATCTTGCCTTCGGCCCGCTCGGCGGCCGTGATGGCGGGGGCATCCGGGTGCTCCACCTCGCCCTCGAGCAGGGTCTGCTTGCAGCTGCCGCAGATCCCTGCGCGGCAGCTCCAGGGCAGCTCCACACCCTGCTTGTGGGCCTGATCCAGCACGGTGCCCTGATTGTTGCCGGCAAAGGCGCGCTCGCCGATGCGCAGCTGCACCGCCTGATGGGGACGAGCGACCGAGAGAATGGCGCCACCAAAGCTCTCCTGCTGGATGCGTTCGGCGGCAACGCCCAACCCCAGCAGGCGAGCCGTGGCATCGGCCATAAAGCCGTGGGGACCGCAGACAAACACTTCGCGTCCTGCCAGATCTTTCACCTGTTTGAGGTGTTCATCGGCAAGCCGTCCCTTGAGCCCCTGCCAGTGCTCATCGGGCTGGCTCAGGATCAGGGTGAGGGTCATCCCCTGGCGCGCCATGGCGTGCAACTCGTGGGCGGCCGGAATGTCCGCCTCGCTGCGGCACAGGTGCATAAAGTGAACATCCCCGAGCTCCCCGCGCAAGCCTAAGGTACGGGCGATGGAGAGCATGGGGGTCACCCCCGAACCTGCCGAGAGCAACAGCAAGGATCGTCCTGCCCCCAGGTGAAATTCCCCGGCCGGGTCGCTTGCCAGCAGACGGTCACCCACCTGCAACTGCTGGTGCAGCCAGTGGGAGATGCGGCCATCGGCCACCTTTTTGACGCTGATGCTGTAACGCTCCGGCTGATCCGGGGTGGCGCTCAGGGTATAACGGCGTTGAATGCGCTCGTTTTTGATATCCAGGCTGATGGGCAGGTGCTGGCCCGGCAGATAATCCGGCAAGGGTTCGCCGTCGGCTGCCTCGAACCAGAAGGTCTCCAGATCCCGGGCCAGGGGCTCGCGGGCCACGCACACCAGCTCGCGCTTTTTCGGGGCCGCGTTGGGATAGACGGGGGGGCGGGCGGTCTCCAGCACCTCTATCTCGCTGCCCGCCTCGATCCACCCCTCGTTGAGGGCCACCAGATTCTGGCCAAAATAGACCTCCCCATCCTCACCCCGGCGGTAACGGGTGAGGGTGGCCAGCGGCTCTTTCAGGGCATTGAAGCGATCCGTGCCAGGCTCCACCGTGGTCATGATGCAGCGACTGCACGGCTTGGCCACCAGAAACTCCACCTCGCCGATGCGGATCCGCTTCCAGCTGTCCTCCTCGAAGGGGCGAGTGCCGCTTGCCACCAGGTTGGTGCGAAACTGGCTCATCTGGTGCAGAGCATCGGATCTCAGGTTGAGATCCTCAAGCGAACCCTGGCTGATGAGCAGCAGGGGGTAGCCGTCGGCAAAGCTGACCCGGGTGCCTGTCTTCTCCCGAAAGCGGTTGGACTCTTCGCCAAGCCAGAGCAGTTGCACCGGCTCGTTTGCCACCCGGCTTAGCCATGCATCGGCCAGGGCGTGGGTGTGCAGGGCATTGAAGTTGTCCTTCCAGACGCCGGTGGCCTGCGGGGTCAGGCTGAACTCGGCCTCCAGCAATGTGAGCGGCTCGAACCCCGGATAGCGCAGCAGCAGGCCGCCATCAATGGGGGTGGCCTGCACTTGTTGCAGCTGGGGGTGGGTGCGGGCTGTGATGAAGGTGCCATCGGGCTTTACCACCATGTAGCGGCGATCCCCCAGCAGACCCTCCTCGGTGACCCGGGCGCGGGTCAGCGCCATGCCTGCCGTCGATTTGACGGGATAGAGATGAATGCTGTCGAGGGTTGGCATGTCCGGCTCCTTGTGACGTGGCTGCGTTGCCCGGGAAGAGGGCAACATAACGGTTTATGGCGTGAGCGGCAATTGCGGCAGGTTGCGGATTTTGGGGCTGGCGATGGCAGGCCGCAGGCGCGTTCACGATGACGACCCGTTTGCATGGGTGCTACATGGGTCACAATTCGGACGCGATTGCCCATAAAATGCAACATTTTTTGATCCCGATCGGCCAAGGCGTACAAAAAACAGTCCACTATCGAGTCAGCTTCCAGTTTCTGACGCTTTCGCTTCTTCCCCCTCCGGCCACCGTCTGCCCAGGCTACACGGTATCAAGCGCACTCGGATGGGGCCTGTCCCACAACAAGAAGAAAGCAATGTATGAGCAAACAACTGGATATGACCCCATTGCCGGATCTCTCCCTGAAAACGGGAACAGGCCCGGTGCGTACCCGGCTACCCGTTTGGCGGCCGGCCCTGCCACCCTGCAATCACGCCTGCCCGGCCGGTGAAAACATTCAAGCCTGGCTCTCCCTGGCCCAGGCCGGGCGCTTTGAAGCGGCCTGGCAGACCCTGATCGAAGAAAATCCTCTGCCTGCCGTCCACGGCCGAGTCTGCTATCACCCTTGCGAGAGCGCCTGCAACCGCGCCCAAGTGGACGAAGCCGTCTCCATTCATGCCATCGAACGCTTTCTCGGTGACGAGGCGCTGGCCCGGGGCTGGCAGCCGGCGCCTCCCGCGCCCGCCAGCGGCAAGAAGGTATTGATCATAGGCGCGGGCCCCTCCGGGCTTTCTTGCGCCTGGCACCTCAACCGGCTCGGTCATCAGGTGGAGATCCGCGAGGCGGGCCCGCTCGCCGGCGGCATGCTGCGCTTTGGCATCCCCGCCTATCGATTGCCCCGCGACGTGCTGGATCGTGAGGTGGCCCGCATCCTGGCCGCCGGGGTGACGCTGACCCTCAACCACAAGGTGGAGGATGTGCTGCGTGAGCGCGATGAGGGGGGCTTTGACGCTGTCTTTATGGCCATCGGTGCCCATCTGGCCAAGCGGGTCGACATTCCGGCCCGGGAGGCGGGCAAGATCCTCGATGCGGTGAGCTTTCTCGAGCAGGCAAGCCTGGCCGAAGAGCAGGGGCTGCCGCTTCCCAAACTGGGGCGCCGGGTAGCCATCTATGGTGGCGGCAACACCGCCATGGATGCGGCCCGCACCGCTCGCCGCCTCGGGGTGGAGGAGGCGATGATCATCTATCGCCGCGACCGGGATCATATGCCGGCCCACGCCTTCGAGGCTGATGAGGCCGAGGAGGAGGGGATCAAGATCAACTGGCTGCGCAGCATCCGCCAGCTCGACAACACCAACATAGAGGTGGAGGTGATGGCGCTGGATGCTGAGGGCAAGCCGGTGCCTACCGGCCAGTTCGAGACTCTGGAAGCTGACTCTCTCATTCTGGCGCTGGGTCAGGAGGTCGACCTCTCCGTACTGGAGAGCATCCCTGGCGTGCGGGTCAACCGGGATGGGGTGGTGCAGGTTGGCGAAAACCTGATGACCGACGTACCCGGTCTCTTTGCCGGCGGCGACATGGTGCCCTCCGAGCGCACCGTCACCATCGCCACCGGCCACGGCAAGAAGGCGGCGCGCCATATGGATGCCTGGCTGCGGGGGCGCCACTACCAGAAGATGCTCTCCTATCCGCTGGTGGGGCCGGAGCAGTTGCAGCTCTGGTTCCAGACCCATGCGCCCGCCAGCAGCCAGCCGGTGAAACCGACCTGGGCGCGGGACGACTTTGGCGAGATCATCGGCGGGCTGGACGAGACGGCGGCCCGCTACGAGGCGGCGCGCTGCTACTCCTGCGGCAACTGCTTCGAGTGTGACGGTTGCTACGGCAGTTGCCCCGAGCAGGCCATCGAGAAACTGGGGCCGGGCCACGGTTATCGGGTGGATGCCGAGCGCTGCACCGGCTGCGGCGCCTGCCACGACCAGTGTCCCTGCCACGCCATCGAGCTGCGCCAACCACAGGAGTCCCTATGAAACATGAACTGATCATGGTTGACGGCAACGAGGCCGCAGCCCGGGTGGCGTACCAGCTGAGCGAAGTGTGTGCCATCTACCCCATCACCCCGAGCTCGACCATGGCGGAGCTCGCCGATGCCTGGGCGGCGGAGGGGCAGACCAACCTCTGGGGCAACATCCCCACTGTGGTGGAGATGCAGAGCGAAGGGGGGGCGGCCGGTACGGTCCACGGCGCCCTGCAGGCGGGGGCGCTCGCCACCACCTTCACCGCGAGTCAAGGGCTGATGCTGATGCTGCCCAACATGTACAAGATCGCAGGCGAATTGACCTCGGCGGTGTTTCATGTGGCGGCCCGTTCGCTGGCGGCCCAGGGGCTCTCGATTTTTGGCGATCATCAGGACGTGATGGCGGCGCGCAGCACCGGCTTTGCCATGCTCGCCTCCGGTTCGGTGCAGGAGGCGCAGGATCTGGCGCTGATTGCCCACAGCGTCACCCTGCAGTGCCGGGTGCCCTTCATTCACTTCTTCGACGGTTTTCGCACCTCCCACGAGGTGAACAAGATAGTGGCCCTGCACCGGGACGAGATCCGCGCCCTTATCGACAACGACTGGGTGCGCGCCCACCGCGCCCGGGCGCTCAACCCGGATCATCCTGTGATGCGCGGCACTGCCCAGAACCCGGATACCTACTTCCAGTCCCGCGAGAGCGTCAACCCCTTCTACGAGGCGGTGCCGGCCCGGGTGCAGCAGTGCATGGAGAGCCTTGGCAAGCTGACCGGTCGTCACTACCAGCTGGTGGAGTATCACGGCGCCCCCGATGCCACCGACGTCATCGTGCTGATGGGCTCAGGGGCGGCCACCGCTCGCACCACGGTGGATTGGTTAAACCAGCAGGATCGCAAGACCGGGGTCCTGGTGGTGCGCCTCTATCGCCCCTTCCCGGTGCAGGCACTGCTCGATGCCTTGCCCGAGAGCGTGCGCCGCATCGCCGTGCTGGATCGCACCAAGGAGCCGGGCGCTGGCGGCGAGCCCCTACTGCTGGATGTGCAAAGTGCGCTTATCGATGGCTTGCAACGAGGCCTTATCAAGCGCCTGCCCTGGCTCAGTGGCGGTCGCTACGGTTTGTCTTCCAAAGAGTTCACCCCCGCCATGTGCGCCGCCGTGTTTGAGGAGCTTGCATCCGATGCGCCGCGCCCGCGCTTTACCGTGGGGATCGTGGACGACGTCTCCGGCCTCAGTCTGGCCTGGCACCCCATCGGCGATCTGGAGCCCGCGAGCCGGGTGCGGGCACTGTTCTTTGGCCTTGGCGCCGATGGCACGGTCGGCGCCAACAAGAACAGCATCAAGATCATCGGCGAGCTGGAGGGCTTCCACGCCCAGGGCTACTTCGTCTACGACTCCAAGAAGTCGGGCTCGCGCACCGTCTCCCACCTGCGCTTTGGCCCCGAGCCCATCGACGCCCCCTGGCTTATCGAACAGGCGAGTTTTATCGGCTGCCACCAGTGGGGCTTTGTGGAGTCGGTGGACTTGCTCGAACACGCCGCAGAAGGGGCAACCCTGCTGCTTAACGCGCCTTTTGAGGCCGATGCGGTGTGGGATCAGCTGCCCGAGCGGCTGCGCGCCCGTATTCGCGCCCTCAATATCCAGCTCTACTGCATCGACGGGGATAGGGTGGCCGAGCAAAACGGCATGGGCAATCGCATCAATACCGTGATGCAAACCTGCTTCTTCGCCCTGGCCGGCATCTTGCCGCGGGATGAGGCGATTGCGCTCATCAAGGAGAGCATCGAGAAGAGCTATGCCCGCAAGGGGCCCGAGGTGGTGGCGCGCAACTTCGCGGCGGTGGACGATACTCTGGCTCACCTCTACCGGGTGAGCATTCCGGACGGGGAGGACAAGGCGGGCGACTATCCGCTGCCCCTGGCCCCCGGCGGCAGCGAGTTTGTCCAGCGGGTCACAGGCGAGATGCTGGCGGGGCGCGGCGATTTGATCCCCGTCTCCATGCTGCCGGTGGATGGCACTTACCCCACCGCTACCAGCCGCTTCGAGAAGCGGGATATCGCCCGCGAGATCCCTATCTGGCATTCGGATATCTGCATCCAGTGCGGCAACTGCGTCTTCGTCTGCCCCCACGCGGCGCTGCGGGCCAAGTTCTATCACCAGGACTGGCTGGCGAGCGCCCCCGAGGCGGCGCAGTCGGTGCCGGTGACCGCCAGGGGCTTTCCCGACAGCCGCTACACCTTGCAGCTCTATCCGGAGGATTGCACCGGTTGCGGCCAGTGCGTGCAGGCCTGCCCGGTGCGAGCCGGCGCCGATGAGGAGCACGAAGGCGAGCGCGCCATCGTCATGATGGACAAGATGCCGCATCTGGCTGGCCAGAAGCAGGCACTGCACTGGTTCGAGAGCCTGCCGTGGCCTGCCCGCGAGCGGGTGGATTTCTCCACGGTGCGCGGTGCCCAGTTCCTCGAGCCCCTGTTCGAGTTCTCCGGCGCCTGTGCGGGCTGTGGCGAGACGCCCTATCTGAAGCTGCTGACCCAGCTATTTGGCGATCGCATGCTGGTGGCCAACGCCACCGGCTGCTCCTCCATCTATGGCGGCAACCTGCCCACTACCCCCTGGGCCAAGAATGGCGAAGGCAAGGGGCCGGCCTGGTCCAACTCCTTGTTCGAGGACAACGCCGAGTTTGGCTTTGGTTTTCGTCTCACAGCCGATCAGCACCACGCCCAGGCGATGGCGGCGCTGCAGGCCATGAAGGGGGATCTCGGTGAGACACTGGTCGATACTCTCATCAATGCCCCGCAGCGGCTGGAGTCGGAGATCCGCGCCCAGCGGAGCCGGGTGGCGCAGGTGCGCGAACGACTGGAGGAGGTGCGATCAAGCCGGGCTCAGGAGCTGCTCTCGCTCATCGATCAGCTGGTGCGCCGCTCGGTCTGGATCATCGGCGGCGATGGCTGGGCCTATGACATCGGCTCGGCAGGGCTCGATCATGTGCTCGCCTCCGGGCGGGATGTGAACGTGCTGGTGATGGATACCGAGGTCTACTCCAACACCGGCGGCCAGATGTCGAAATCGACGCCGCTCGGTGCCGTCGCCAAGTTTGCGGCGGGGGGCAAGACGCTGGCCAAAAAGGATGTGGCATTGCAGGCCATCTCCTACGGCAACGTCTATGTGGCTCGCATCGCCTTTGGCGCCAACCCGCAGCAGGCGCTGCAGGCCTTGCGCGAGGCAGAGGCCTATCCGGGCCCGTCCCTTATCATCGCCTACAGCCACTGCATCGCTCACGGCATCGATATGGAGTTTGGGCTGACCCAGCAAAAACGCGCCGTGGCCTCCGGTCACTGGCCGCTGATGCGCTACAACCCTGTGTTGCGCAGTGCGGGGCAGAACCCCTTTAGCCTCGACAGCCTGCGCCCCTCCATCCCGCTTGCCGACTACCGGGCCGAGGAGACCCGTTACCGGGTGCTGGCCCAGAGTCATCCGGAAGAAGCGCTGCGGCTGATGCAGGTTGCCCAACAAGTGGCGTGGCAGAAATGGGCCACCTACGAGGAGATGGCTACCCGCGGGGCCAGCCAGTTTCATCCGCCGGTGTGATGGTTGGTTTTAATCGATATAACCAAGCGGGCCAATGGCCCGCTTTTTGTGTTGGCTAAACATCTATTTGTAAAAAAATTGCTATTTATACATTTCTAACACGGCATTCATATCTGTATTTATTGAAAATAAGTAGTAATGGTGTTGATATGTTGGGGGATTACTTGATAGAAAATCCCATCTAAGAGGATTTTTATTGGCCATGCAATGACTAGATTTAATTTTTATGGAGGTATGCTTGAGTATTGGTGAAATAGTATCGATAACTAAAGATATCGTGCTTGCATTATGTGGTGTTGGAACTTTTTCTCTAGCTGTTTATGGTGTGAAAAACTGGGCTCGTGAGCTTAAAGGTAAAACTGAGTTTGAAGTATCACGGCAGTTTATTCGTGCGGTATACAAGTTTCGAGATGAAATAGAATATTCTCGTTCTCCAATGACTTTGGCGAATGAATATCCTTTAGAATATGACCCAATGAATAAAAACGAGAAATATCAAGCAGAAGCTTGGGCACATGTATTTTCAAATAGATGGAAGCCTGTTGTAAATGCAGTGTTGGAACTTGATGCACAGGCCTTAGAGGCTGAAGCCCTTTGGGGGGCAGAAGTAAAGCAACTTGTAAATGATCTTAGGCGCAATGCTCAATTACTACGCGTCGGAATGCAAGCGATTATTGATAATGAAATGAACGGTAATCAAACTTTTCAATCTAATCCTAATTTGGCAATGCAAATGAGAGGGCGAGTATGGAAACAAAGTCATGATCATGGTGATGAAATAACGGAGTCTATGATATCCATTGTAGGAAAGCTGGAAAACTTTCTGCGCCCATATTTAAAACGAAATTAATTTATTAATGTGTGTGTAAGGGAGAGTTTTTCTCCTTTTTATATAGGTATATATGTTTTTATTTCGGATTTATGTCCTAATAAAGGCTTTCTTTTCCTCACAAGGCAGGTAAGCTGCGGGGCAAATAGCGTCAAGCAGGAGAAGGGGACGATGACAGAACAACATATATCCGGGACGATCGGCATTCTGGGGGCGGGGTGGCTCGGGCAGCCGCTGGCGCAAGCCCTGCTGGCAGCTGGCAAACAGGTGGCGGTGACGGTCAGCAGCGCCGAGAAGGCGGTCCGTCTGCAGGGGGAGGGGATCCATGCCCATCCGCTGACGATTTCTGCCCATATGCCCGTCGCTGATAAAAAAGAGCAGTGGCCCATCCCCTGCGAGACCCTGGTGATCTGCGTGCCGCCCAGCAAGACCGATGATTATCCGGCAGCGGTGGCGCAGGCCTGCGCGCTTGCCAAAGCGCACGGCACCCGGCGAGTGCTGTTTGTCAGCGCCACCTCGGTATGGGGCGCAGGCCAAGCGGAGGGTGAGCAACCCAAACCGCGTCATGCCCGCGGCGAGCGGATGCTGGCGGCGGAGCTGGCGGTGCAGGCGGCCGGGTTCGAATGCGTGATGATAGTGCGCCCCTCCGGTCTTTATGGCCCGGATCGTCATCCGGGGCGCTTTTTGGCCGGCAAGACCCTGGAGGGGGGCGCCCAGGCGGTCAATCTGGTGCATCTGGACGATGTGGTGGCCGCCTGCCTGCTGCTGCTGGAGCGGGGCAAGGATGGGGATGCCTACAATCTGAGCGCGCCGGTTCATCCGCGCCGCGAGCAGTTCTACCCCTTTGCCGCGCGCCAGCTGGGGCTGCCCGCGCCGGTGTTTATCGAGCCTGCCGGGGAGTTTTTGCCCATCGACGGGCTGCGCATCTGCGAGCAACTGGGATTCAACTATCGCTGGCCCGATCCGGCCCACTGGTTCGCCGAGCTGGCGGCCCGTGGCAATTGAGGTTTGCCAAGGGGCAGATCGCCCCCTATCATGCCGCCCATCCATGAGAGAGAGGCAGTAATGATGGTAGATACACAACGTCACCCCGATGGGGAGCTGTTGCTGAGAACTCTGGCGATGCCAGCCGATACCAACCCCAATGGCGACATCTTTGGTGGCTGGATCATGTCCCAGATGGATATAGGTGGGGGCATCATGGCCAAGGAGCTGGCAAAGGGACGTATTTGTACCGTATCCGTCGAGGGCATGACCTTTCACAGCCCGGTTAAAGTAGGGGACGTGGTCTGCTGCTACGGCCGCTGCATGAAGATCGGCCGCAGCTCCATGAAGCTCAAGCTGGAGGTGTGGGTCAAGCCGGTGTTGCGTGAAAACGACGCCCAGCGTTACTGCGTGACCGAGGGGGTCTTTACCTACGTCGCCATCGACGAAAACGGCAAATCCCGCCCGGTTCCGGTGAGCGAGTGATCAGAGCAACCGGGCATTGATGATGGATATTTCCTGCTCAAGCCCGGTTTTTTGCCGTATCATGCGTTCCAGCATCTCTTCCGACCCGACGTATTGCAGGGTGTCAAACAGGCAGAGATCGCACTGCGGGTCCCGTCTGATCTGGTAGACGGTGGCAAGTTCCACTTGATGACAATTTCCTTGTTGATCATAAAACGTCACGTTGTACCTGAGTTCTTTCGCCATGGGGGCATCTCCTCCTGGTTGAGCGGAACGGGAACTTATCAGCTTAGTCGGCACTCATGACGTTTGTGATGGTCACAGCACAATGCAAAGTAGCCAATGAAAAATAGTTATCGCATTCTGGGTACCTCTCTGCTGACCCTGGGGTTGGTGGGCTGTTTCGACGTGCCGGATCAGAACCATCTGGTGACCGCGCAAGGAATCGTGCCGGATCTCGATTGCCAGCGCCCGCCACTGGTGGCGCTGGCGACCACGGCGCTGCCGCGCGAGTTCGGCATTACCGTGTGGAATCTCTACAAGGGGCAGCGCAAGAACTGGCGCGAGGGGATGGACCAGTACGCCAAGGGGCAGGATCTGGTGCTCTTGCAAGAGTCGGCGACCCGTCCCGAGATGCTCGACTGGCTGCGCGCCGGGAATTTCCAGTGGCAGCAGTTGCAGGCCTTTACCCAGGGTTCCGTTTCGTTTGGCGTGATGACGGTGGCCAAGACCCCGCAGGCGTTCGTCTGTGGCGTGCGCTCCCCCGAGCCGCTGCTGCGTATCCCCAAATCCGGGCTGGTGAGCCTCTATCCGCTACAGGGCGATCCTGACGGCGTGCTGGTGATCAATCTGCATGCGGTCAACTTCGAGCTGGGGATGGCCACCTTCCGCGAGCAGCTCAATGATCTGACCGCCCTGGTGCGCCGCCATCAGGGGCCGGTGATCCTGGCCGGGGACTTCAACACCTGGAGCGACAAGCGCCAGTTCTGGTTAAACAAGCTGGTGGACGAGCTGGGCCTGCAGGAGGCCGTGCCCGTGCCCGACTTGCGCCGCACCGCTTTCGGCCGCCCGCTCGATCACCTCTACTACCGCAATCTGGACCTGGTGGAGGTGAGCTCGCCCGCGACCGATTCCTCCGATCACAACCCCATCGTTGCCCGCTTCGCGGCCCAGTCGCTGACCCCCTGACAAGGGATGATGTGCGAGTTTTGCCCATAAAAAATCCGGCGCCATTGGCGCCGGATTTTTTATACGCTGCTGGCGGCTTGCCAGCACGGGATGACCCGCAGGAATTACTGGTAGAGGCCCAGATGCTCTTTGGCGTAGGCTTCGAAATCGGTGCAGCCACCGATGTGCTGCTCGTCCAGGAAGATCTGCGGCACGGTATTGACCGGCTTGCCGGCGCTCTTGGCCAGATCTTCCTTGGTGATGCCTTCTGCGTGGATGTCCACGTAGCGGAATTTGAAATCGTCGCGCTGCTCGACCAGCTGCTCGGCAATTTGCTTGGCGCGGACACAATAGGGGCAACCCGGGCGACCAAAAATCACTGCAAACATTTTATCTCTCCGTTATGGGGTCGTTAATTGAGGCTGGGCCCAGCATAGCCTCGCCTCGTGCTGACTTAAAGCTGAAATTGTCGATACCCTGCTGCGAGTGGCTCTATCGGCTCAACCCTGTGTGGCGAGCCATCGAGAAGCGCTTTGGCTCGCCGTATCAAGCCGGGTTGGGTGTTATCGGGGCAGCCTGACGGTTGCCCCTGTTGTAATCGAGTGGGTTACTGGGCGGCAATCTGGATGGGTTGCTGCTGATAGATGCTCTCCAGCACGCCTTTTTCGAATACGGTCCAGGGCCAGGGCGCCTTGCTGGCACGATAGCGCTCGTGAGTGGCCGGATCCTGCGACAGGCCGCGCTGGAAGATGACGAAGGCCTTGCGTTGGCCACCGGCGGTGTCGATGAAACCGGCCAGGTTGGAGGTGCCTGTGATGGTGCCGGTCTTGGCATGGACCTTGTTTTTCATCATGGGGGCGGTGACGCTGCGTCGCCAGGCCAGGGTGCCATCCACCTGGGAGCTTGGCAGCAGCTTGATGAAGTCGAGCTCGGCATCATTTTTCTGGATGAAGTTCAGCACCGACAGCATTTGGCGGGCGCTGATGAGATTGTGAGCAGAGAGGCCGGAGCCATCGGCCAGGGTGGCGTTGCCAAGGTCAATGCCGTGTTTGGTGAGGATGGCGCGCACTGCCATGGTGCCGCTGCGATAGCTGCCCGGCTTGTTGTAGTAGTGGCGGCCAACGGTTTTCAGGAAGGTGTCGGCGTAGAGGTTGTCCGATTTCTTCAGCATCTTGGCCAGCATGATGGGCAGGGAGACCGAGTAGTGGGTCGCCAGGGTCTGGGCACCGACCGGTGCCTTGTGGGTGATCCGCAGCAGACCGTCGTGCTTGATGCCGGCCCTGTCCATCGCCCAGCGGATGTTGTCCCATCCCCAGGCCTCCACATCGTGAATGGCAAAGCGCAGCCCCTGGGGCTCCTTGTTCGGGGTGATGCAGCCCTTGAGCTCATAGAAGTTGCCCTTTGCCATGTCCACTTCCAGGGCGCAGAACTGGCGCGCCATGTCGCCATAGCTCATCACTTCCACGTTGTCGGCCCCGACGCCGATGGCGACGCCTTTGGCGACATTGCCCACCGCCGGCTTGCCGATCTGGGTGGCGGTGATGGTGGCGTAGGCGCAGTTCTTGTCGATGATGACGGAGGAAACAGGCGCTGCGAAGCAGAGGGTCTGATCACCCCACGACCAGCCATTGCCGCGCTCGTAGCCGTTGTAGGCGCCGGTGTTGACGTAGACGTTGCCATTGATGCGGTTGATGCCGAGCTGCTTGAACAGGGCCAGCAGATCCATTTTCGACAGGGTGGGGTCGCCGACGAAGTTGATCCAGATATCGCCGTTGATGGCGTTGCCCTGTTTGGCACCGGGCTCGGCCTGGATATCGGTGGCGAAGCGGAAGTCAGCGCCCAGCTCCAGGCGGGCGGCCAGGGCGGTCAGCACCTTCATGGTGGAGGCTGGGGCAATCATGTCATCCGCGTTGCGGGCAAACTCAATGCCGTTGTTGCCCTGCACTATGATGGCGTACTGGCCACCCTTGGGCGGGGTGAGCGGGGTGGCGTGAACCGCCATGGAAACGAGGGCGCAAAAACCAATCAACAGCCGCAGCATAGGATCCTCAAACTTGATGAAGGGCGTCGGCAGTGGAGTACCGACTCTGATAATCGACGATGTTCATCTGCCGACCGGCGCTCGTCCTCAATAGAGGGCGTTGGCAGTTCGATACCGGCCGTCATAATCAAAAATTTTCTCTTTCACCTGCCAAAACCGTCCTGACTTGCGAGCGATGACGAAATCCGGGTGACGGAACTGGCCGGATGCGGCCAGCACGCTCTCCAGGGTGGCAAATTCGGGCTCCAGTCCCGGGGCGGGCCAATGATGACGCACAAAGCGCTGTTGAAACAAGCGCCGTGCGCCGACGGAGTGAAAAGCGAAGTATTCGCAGAGGGTGAGGCCATCCTCGTCGTGATAGGTCACCTCCAGCCGCTCCCCCTGTTTGCCACGGCCAGCGGCCAGAGTGAGGCCGGCGCAGCGGATCACCATGCAGTCCTTGAGATTGAGCGCTTCTTTAAGCTTGTCGTCCGGATCCACCAGCAGCTGATCGCAGCTCTGGCAGCGGCGGGCGGCGATGTCGTTCTCAGCCCCGCAGGCGGGGCAGATCTTGGCTCGAAAGCGGTAGTCACACTCCTCGCGGTGGCCCTCGTCATCTTCAAACAACCCCTGACAGCGGCGGCCGTAGTGCTCGATGACCTTGCCATCTTCGTCAGTCTTGCCCCAGAAGGTGTTGGCAAAGCCGCAGGCGGGGCAGGGCACCTGCACCGGCTCGGTGCCGGCGTGGGGCCTGGGTTCCCCCACCTCGGGGGCAAACAGGTTGAAGTTGTTGCCGGCATAATCGAGCACCAGGCAGTCGGTCTTGCCAGGTGACAGGCGCAGGCCGCGCCCCACTATCTGCTGGTAGAGCGACACCGACTCGGTGGGTCTGAGCATCACGATAAGATCGACATGGGGGGCGTCAAAGCCGGTGGTGAGCACCGCCACGTTGACCAGGAACTTGAGTTCGCGGGCCTTGAAAGCGCTGATAAGGGCATCGCGCTCCTGCCCCGGGGTTTCGCCGGTGATCAGGGCCGCTTTCTCTCCTTTGGCACCGAGCAGGCCGTGAATCTCGCGGGCGTGTTCGACGGTGGCGGCGAAGATCATCACCCCCTGACGTTCGGCGGCATACTCCAGTACCTGGCTCAGGATATGGGGGGTGACCCGCTCCTGGCGCTTGAGCTCGCCGTTGAGATCCGCCTCGCTGAAGAGGCCGTTTTCCCGTGGTACCAGCTTGCTGAAGTCGTAGTGGACTATGGGGGCATCAATCAGGCGCGGCGGGGTCAGGTAGCCGTTTTTTACCATGAAACGCAGGGGCAGCTCGAACACGCAGTCGCCAAACAGCCGATCCCCGTGGCTGCGCACCATGCCGTGGTAGTGACGCCGATAAATCCAGCCAAGGCCGAGCCGGTAAGGGGTGGCGGTGAGACCCAATATCTTGAGTGCCGGGTTGGCGGCCTTGAGATGGTCGATCACCTGATGGTACTGACTCTCGTCATCGAGCGACACCCGGTGGCACTCGTCGATGATAAGCAGGGAGAAGGCGCCATCGAAGGCGTCCAGGTTGCGCGCCACCGACTGCACCGAGCCGAACACCACCTGGGCGCTGGCCTCCTTGCGCGACAGTCCGGCGGCGAAGATGTCGGCCTTGAGTCCCCAGGCTTCGTACTTGGCGTGGTTCTGCTCCACCAGCTCCTTGACGTGGGCCAGCACCAGCACCCGGCCGCGGGCTTTTCGCGCCAGCTCGGCGATCACCAGACTCTTGCCGGCCCCGGTGGGCAGCACGATGACGGCGGGATCAGGATGTTTGCGAAAGTGGCTGATGACGGCGTTGACGGCGTCGGTTTGATAGGGTCTGAGAACGAACATGAGGAGAATGGCTGCTGCAAGATGGCGCCATTATAGGGATTCGTTTTTTAAATGTCTGGCTTAAAAACAGAGGGCCGGCAAGCGCGGCCCTCTGGACAGGAGGTGGCAACGAAGCTTAGTGGAAGGGGAACAGGTAGTTGAGCCAGCTCGCCATCCGCAGCAGCACTTTGCGCATGATGGAAACATGGTGGAAGTGGTGGGTGTAGATGGCCGCCTGGCCGCTGGCACCGGCGATCACCTGATACTTGGACCACTCTGGGTCGGTGATCTTGATGGTGACCGGCAAGCGGCCCGGGCGCTGGGCGGTGCTCTGGTCCAGCAGACCTGAGTTGGCCTGTACGTTACCGGCGGCGATGGCGGGCACCACGACAGTGACTTCGCCCTTGAAGATCTTGCCGGGAATGCCGTCGATCACCACTTCGGCCTCGTCGCCGACTTCCAGTCGCTGCATGCTGTTTTGCCAGAACCAGCCCACGTAGTAGTTCTCGCTCTGGTGCACGAAGGTCATGACGGGGCGATAGAGGTAGGGGGTGGCAATCATGCCCGGACGCAGCGCCAGTTGCAGCACGAAGCCGTCGGAGGGGGCAAGCACCACCGTCTGCTCGAGGTCATAGCGGGCTTTCTCCAGCTGGGCCTGCACGTCGTTGACCAGGGCGCGCTGCTGATCGAGCTGGGAGACCAGATCGTCGACATTGGCCTGGCTCACGTCGAGATCCCGCTGCTTGCCGATGCCGCGGCGCAGCAGCTCCTGGGCGCGGTCACGATCCAGCCGGGCGGAGCGCAGGCGTGCGTCGATGGACTTGATGTGATCCTGATTTGACTGCAGGCGGGCCTGCAGGCTGGCAACCTGCTGCTTGAACGGCGTGTCGTCGATGCGAAACAGCACGTCCCCCTGTTTGACCTGCTGGTTCGGTTTGACGGGCACCTCCACGACGCGCCCCTTCACCAGCGGCACTATAGGGGTGGAGATATAGTAGTTGCGCGCCATTTCGGAGTAGGGGTGGTTGTAGTTCATCAGCATGATCAGGGTGCCGATGATCAACACGCCCCCGAGTACCGCCGTCGGTACTGTCCACTTGTTGAGCGGGATACGGAAGATTTTGAAGATGGCCACACAGATGGCCGTGTAGGTCAGGATCAGTAGCAGGTCCATGGCTTATCCCTTTTGTTCGCTCTGTTCGATATGGTTGAGGCGGTTCTTCAGCTCGGCCAGCTCCTCCCTGAGGGCGGCGAGTTCCTCTTCATCCTTTGCCAGACGCTTGTTGAAGCCCCAGCCGCGATCGGGGCGGTAGAGGGTTGCCCAGATCCAGAGAAAGGGCCAGAGGACATGGAGGGTGAAGAGACTGACCCAACCGGCGACATGAATGGCGTCCTGATGGGGGTGGTCGCGGTGCTTGGCTATCTCGTAGGGAATATCGTGGATCACGATGATGCCGTAGAAGATGACCAACCCGACAAACACGAGCAGACCGAGTGCAAAGTAATCAAGGGACATGTAGACCTCCGGCGGCTTGAGCACCCATTGATAATTGGTTTTTGTTGCCACTAAAGCAATTAATAATCACATCGTTAACGTGATATCGCCCGCCATGATAATGCGGAAAGCCTGATTTGGGATGGGGTTTTCAAGGAAGGGCGTTAATATTGTTTTCATCAAAAAGGGGGCCGCACGGGCCCCCTTTTGATTCAGGTGTTATTTGCGTCAACTTTCGCTGGTCTGGCTCACCAGTGGCTGGCGGAACTTGATCAGGAAGGTGGCGGTGATCACGGCAGTGGCGACCAGACCGATGATGGTGGAGATACCCATCTCCAGACCAAAACCGATGGGGGCGTTGGCCAGGTAGGTGAACACCACGGCAGTCATGAACATGGCCGGGATGGTGCATACCCAGTGCAGCTTGCCCTCCTTGATGAGGTAGGCGGCAGCGGCCCACAGCATGATGACGGCAGTGGTCTGGTTGGCCCAGCCGAAATAGCGCCAGATCACCCCGAACTCGGCCTTGGAGATGATGAAACCAAGGACAAACATGGGGATGGCGATCAGCAGACGCTTGGCCATCGGCTTCTGGGTCAGGTTCAGGAAGTCCGCCACGATGAGGCGGGCGCTGCGAAACGCGGTGTCACCCGAGGTGATGGGCAGGATCACCACGCCGAGGATGGCCAGGATGCCGCCAACGGTGCCGAGCAGGCTGGTGGAGACTTCGTGTACCACGGCAGAGGGACCGCCGCTTGCCAGGGTGGCGTTGAGCGCTTCAGTGCTGTCGTAGAAGGAGAGACCCAGGGTGCACCAGATGAGGGCGATGATGCCTTCACCGATCATGGCTCCGTAGAAAATGAAGCGGCCGGATTTTTCGTTCTGCATGCAGCGCGCCATCAGCGGGGACTGGGTGGCGTGGAAGCCGGACACAGCACCACAAGCGATGGTGATGAAGAGCAGCGGCCACAGGGGCAGATCGGTCGGGTGCAGGTTGGAGAAGTCCATTCCTGTGTTGTAGAAGCCCTTGCCGGAGACGATGAGGCCGATGATGAGGCCGACCGACATGAATACCAGCAGTGCGCCGAAGATGGGGTAGAAGCGGCCGATGATCTTGTCGATGGGCACTATGGTCGCCAGGATGTAGTAGGCGAAGATGGCCATGATCCAGTAGACCAGATCGGTGGAGGTCAGGTTGGCCAGCAGGCCCGCCGGGCTCAGCACGAACACCACGCCCACCAGCATCAAAAGCACCACGGCGAACAGGTTCATGAAGTGCTTGGCGGCGTTGCCCAGGTGCTCACCGACCACGGTCGGCACCGAGGCGCCCTTGGCGCGCACCGACAGCATGCCGGAGAAGTAGTCGTGTACCGCACCGGCAAAGATGCAGCCAAACACGATCCACAGCATGGCGACCGGACCATACAGGGCACCCAGGATGGGGCCGAAGATGGGGCCGACGCCGGCGATGTTGAGCAGTTGGACCAGATAGACTTTCTTGTCCGACATGGGGACATAGTCCACCCCGTCCGCCATGGTGATGGCGGGGGTTTTCAGCTCGGGTTTCGGGCCAAATATCCGTTCGATGAATTTGCCGTATACGAAATAGCCGGCTACGAGCAAGCCGACGCATAGGAAGAACCAGACCATTGTTACGCTCCTGCATTGTTATTCTTTGATGTGCATGAGCAGTCTAGCGGGGATGGGCGCAGCCGGCAGTGGAAACGAGGCGAGCGGCGCCATGGCGCTGCGAGTGGTTGGCGCCTGTGATCGGGCGCACACAAACGGCCTTACTCCAGACCCAGCCTATCCTTCAACTCCTTGAGGTAGCGGCGGCTCACCGGCACCCGGGCGCCGCTCGGCGTGACTATTTCCGCCAGCTGGTTTTCCAGCAGCTGGATCTCGAAGATGGCCTCGGGGGCGATCAGATACTGGCGGTGACAACGCAGCAGCGGGCTCTTCTCTTCCAGGGATTTGAGGGTGAGCTGGGTATGAAACAACTCACCCTGGCAAGCCACATGGACGCCGCCGAGATCGGAGAAGGCATACTCCACCTGATTGATGGGCAAGAGGCGCACCCGGTTGTGCAGATAACCCGGAATGTGGTGAATGGCGGGGGCCAGCTTCTCAATCGGTTGCGGGCTGATGTCCTGGCGCAGGCGGGCGATGGTCTTGGCCAGCCTGGCGGGTTCCACCGGTTTGAGCAGGTAGTCGAAGGCGTTCTCCTCGAACGCCTGGATGGCGTACTCGTCGAAGGCGGTGACAAACACGATGCGGGGCAGGGGATCGAGCATGGCCACCAGCTCCATGCCGCTGAGCTTGGGCATCTGGATATCGAGAAACACCACTTGTGGCTTGAGCTGCTGGATAAGCGGCAGCGCCTCGATGGCGTTGGCCGCCGTGCCCAGGATCTCGATGTCGGGATAGCCGGCCAATTGCTGGGCCAGCTCTTCACGGGCGTAGGGCTCGTCATCGACAAGCAGGGCGCGGATCATGATTTCCTCCTATCAAACATGAATGGGTGCATGGGGTCGGCCACAGGGCCGGCGCCATATCCTGCTGACGCCAGGACAGAGATAACGGCCTGCATCAGGGAGCCACTTTTGGAATGGTGCAGGAGACCCGGGTCCACTGCTCCGGTTCGCACGCAACGCTCACCCCGTAGCGCTCGCCAAAGGCGCTCTTGAGTCGTCTGTCCACTATGGTCATGCCCAGGCCATCGCCAGCCGGCTGGGGTTGCCAGGTGCCGGCGTTGTCCTCGACGTGGATGGTCACGCTGTTGGCGCGCTCCTCGGTATAGAGGCGGATCTGCCCCTGCTCCAGCAGGGTCGAGATGCCGTGCTTGATGGCATTTTCAATCAGCGGCTGCAGGGTAAAGCTCGGCAGCTGCAGGTTGGCCAGGTGGGCCGGGATCTCGTTGATCACCGTCAGGCGATCGCCAAAGCGGGCGAGCTCTATCTCCAGATAGGACTGGCAGTGCTCCTGTTCCTCCTGCAGGGTGCTGAGGCCGCTGTGGCGCTTGAGGTTCTTGCGAAAGAACAGGGAGAGATGCAGCAATAGCTCGCGCGCCTTGTCCGGATCCCGCCGGGTGATGGCGCTGATGGTGTTGAGGGTGTTGAACAGGAAATGGGGGTTGATCTGGGCCTGGATAAGCTTGAGCTCGGATTGCACCAGCAGCCGCTGCTGCTGCTCCAGCCGACCGGCTAGCAGCTGCTGCGACAGCAGGTTGGCAATCCCCTCACCCAGGGTGTGGTTGATCTTGAGGAACAGCCGCTTCTTCGGCTCGTAGAGCTTGATGGTGCCGATCACCCCCTTGTCTCCCTGCAGCGGGATCACCAGCACAGAGCCGAGCTGGCACTGGGGTGAAATGCTGCAGCGGTAGGGCTGGCTGTTGCCATCGGCAAACAGCACCTTGTTCTGGGCGATGGCTTCCATGGTGGTGGCCGAGGTGATGGGGGTACCCGGCTTGTGGTGATCCTCCCCGATCCCGATAAAGGCGAGGATCTTGTCGGTATCCGTGATGGCGACTGCGCCGACCCCGGTCTCCTCCTGAATGATTTTTGCGATTTTACTGCTCGCCTCCGGAGTGAAACCCTGGCTCATGATCCCCACGGTGCGGTTGGCGATGTTGAGCGCCTTGGCGGAGAAGACCCGTGAGAACTTCTCGTACATCAATTGCTGGTCGCGGATCATGCTGATGAAGAGCGCCGCCCCGCAGGAGTTGGCCAGGATCATCGGGGTTGCGATGGTGCGCACCAGCAGCAGCGCCTTGTCGAAGGGGGCGGCCACCAGCAAGATGATCACCATCTGCAGCATTTCGGCGTAAAGAGTGGTGAAGAAGGCAACCTTGGGTTCAAACAGCGCGCCCATCCGGCCGGATCGCATCAAGCGCCAGTGCACCAGACCGCCCAGCAGTCCTTCACAAGTGGTGGAGATGGCGCAGGCCAGATCGGTAAATCCCCCCAGGGTATAGCGGTGCAATCCCCCGCTCAGTCCCACCAGAAAGCCCACCAGCGGTCCCCCCAGCAGGCCCCCCAGCACGGCGCCGACTGCCCGGGTATTGGCGATGGCATCATCGATATCCAGCCCCACGTAAGTGCCAAGGATGCAGAAAGCAGAAAAAATGATATATATCAGTATCTTGTGTGGGAGTCTGACGGAGTAGTTGGCCAGCGGGCGCAGCAGAGGGCTTTTTGAGAAGAGATAGGCGATCACCAGGCTGACGCTCATCTGTTGCAGCAAGGAGAGAACCAACTGCATAAAAAACGCTCCTCAAGGGAAAGGTTAAAAAACAGCCAGCATCTGAACAAGTGTGATCAGGATCTTGTTCTGGGGGGCCAATTTTGCGACGTGGGCCGCCAGTTTGCCAGAACGTGCGGATAAAACCATATTAAATCAGCATGTTAAATTGATATTTGTGTAAGCGAGCCGGGGTTGCTATTGGTGGATGGAGCATAAATCTATCCGCTGGATAGGCTACATGGAGGTAGCATGCTCCGCCCGGCCACTGGCTGGGCGTTTTTTATACATGGCCGGATGACAACTTTCCGGTGGGTATTCGAGTGATTATTCCGGTTTGTCCAATGAGTTATCCCCAGCTTCTGGGGATAACTCAAAAAGCGAAGTAATAACAGAAGCGGCGAGTCAGATTGAAGAACTGGCGCTGCCCCTCATCCAGCTCCTCCTGTCTGATACAGCCCGTGATGGTGCGCTCGTCTTCCCGCAGATCGATCATGGTGACGGCTTCCGGGCGTTGGGCCTTGATATAGGGGAGCAGCTTGGGTTTGAGGGGCATGGTGGGCTCGGTGGAAAGCACCAGCCCTATGCTGTCGTCGGACATTTTGACCAGGGAACCCGGTGGATACACCCCCAGGACCTTGATCAGCAATTTGACCAGATTCTGGTCAAATTTTTTCTGGGACAGCTTGTAGAGCTGGCTGATGGCCTGGCTCGGTGCGGCGGCACTGGCGCTGCTGCGGGGGTGAAGCAGCTCGTCATAATAGTCCACCAGCCCGATGAGACGGGCCAGCGGTGGTATATCTCCTCCCTTGAGCCCCAGTGGATATCCGCTACCATCGAGTCGCTCGTGATGCAGGTGAGCCACCTGGCGGATCTTCGGCTCGAAGGCGTTGAGCTGGGTCAGCATGTCCAGTCCGTATTGGGGATGCATGTTGAGAAAGTTCTGCTCGGCCTTGTTCAATTCTCCTCGCTTCAAGGTGATCTGGGTCGGCACCTTCAGCTCGCCGATGTCGTGGATAAGTCCTGCCAGCCCCGCCTCTTCCAGTGCGACCGGGTTCATTCCCAGCTCGCGTCCCATCAGCATGGCGATGAAGGCGACGTTGAGGCTGTGCTGCAACAGAACATCGGTATGGGGGCTGCGGATCAGATGCAGGCCGAGGGGGCCTTCGTGTTCGCTCAGACGGGCGGCGGTATTGCGCACCAGCTGGGCGGCGTTGGCCAAGCCTTCGTCGGGTTTGAGGTTGAGGGCACCCAGGGCGTCGCGAAGCTCCGACATCGACTGGCCAAAGGCCTTGTCGGCGGCGCGCATGGAGCGGCGAAAGGCTTTCTCATCGAAGGGGGGAGGGCCGGCATCGGTCGGCTCTTCTGTGGCATCCAGCTCGTCAAGATCGGGGCCTGCATCCGGTACATCCCCGCGCAGCAAGGGTTCGACGGGGAGATCGCTCTTGTCCGGGTCAACCATCAGAAGGTGGAGATCCAGGTGGCGAATGATGTCGAGTTGCTGCTGGTCTTTGATCTTGAAGGTATTAAACATAAAAGGGTGGTTGGTCCATCCGGTTGGCAGATGGATGAAGTGGCCTACCTTCAACTGTTCTATCGAAACCTGGATCAGTGCCATTGGAACGCCTGCATTTCTTGAATGCCTCTCAAACAAGCTAGCAAAATCCGATGGATAGACAACTAAAAATCCGTTTAGCACCCCTGGAGAAGGGTCAGGTTGTGACCTCTTTCTCTCTTAATTCACTCTTAAGTTTCGCCGATTAGTCTGACGCCATGGTTTTAGTCAGTTAATCCGGGTCAATCACAGGCTGACCCGTTCGCTAGGAGTTGTTAATGCGTATTGCGCTCGGTGTGCTGAAGGCGAATTTGCTGCTGGTACTGTTTTTTGCGCTGGTGCTGAACTGGCCGATCTTCTTGCATTTCTACAAGGTGCTCAGCGGTCTGGAACATGTCAAAACCGGATTCGTACTCTCCATTCCCCTGGTGTTGGTGGCGGCGCTCAATGCCGTCTTTATTCCCTTTACCTTCCGCTTTATCCTCAAACCCTTCTTTACCCTGCTGATCCTGACCGGCTCCATCGTCAGCTACGCCATGCTCAAATATGGCGTTGTCTTCGATGCCGGCATGATGCAGAACATAGTGGAGACCAACAGTAGGGAAGCCACCTCCTATCTGAACGGGTCGGTCGCCCTCTGGTTCCTGCTGACCGGCATACTGCCGACCCTGGGGCTCTGGTCGCTGAAGATCCGCTATCCCGCCACCTGGTACAAGGGACTGGCGCTGCGCGCCGGTTCGCTGGCGCTCTCCCTGCTGGTGGTGGGCAGCATGGCCGCCCTCTATTACCAGGATTACGCCTCGGTCGGGCGCAACAACAAGTCCCTTGGCAAGGAGATAGTGCCCGCCAACTATGTTAACGGGCTCTACAAATATGCCCGTGATGTGGTCTTCGCGACCCCGATCCCCTACCAGCAGATCGGCACCGATGCCAAGCTGATCGCCAAGGATGCCAAGCCGACTCTGATGTTCCTGGTCGTGGGGGAAACGGCGCGCAGCCAGAACTACTCCCTCAACGGTTATGCCAAGGCGACCAACAGCTTTACCGCGAAAGAGGAGGGGATAGTGTCGTTTCGGGATGTGCGCTCCTGCGGCACGGCGACGGCTGTCTCGGTGCCCTGCATGTTCTCCAACCTGACCCGCCGCGGCTACGATGATCAGCTGGCCGGCTCCCGTGACGGGTTGCTCGATGTGCTGCAACATGCCGGTGTCTCCGTGCTCTGGAAAGAGAACGACGGGGGCTGCAAAGGAGTGTGCCGTAATGTGCCGACCATAGAAATCGCCCCCAGGGATTATCCGGCCCTTTGCAAGGGTGGCTCCTGCTATGACGAGGTGTTGCTGGAAGGACTGGATCAGCAGATCGCCGCCATGAAGGGCAACAAGCTGGTGGCGTTTCACCTGATGGGCAGCCATGGACCGACTTATTTCCGTCGCTATCCCGCCAGCGAGCGTACCTTCGTGCCGGACTGCCCGCGCAGCGACATCGAAAACTGCACCAATGAAGAGCTGGTGAACACCTATGACAACACCATCCGCTACACCGACAAGGTGGTGGCCCGGCTCATCGACAAGCTGAAATCCCTGGAGAGTCAGTACAACGTAGGGTTGGTCTACCTCTCGGATCATGGCGAATCCCTCGGTGCCATGGGCCTCTATCTGCACGGTACGCCCTACAAGTTCGCGCCGGATGATCAGACCCGGGTGCCGCTGCTGACCTGGTTTTCTCCCCAGTTGCAGACGGATCGCCAGCTGAACATGGATTGTCTGCAGCAGGAGGCGGGCAGCAAGCGCTTCTCCCACGACAACCTGTTCCACTCGATGCTGGGGATCATGGATGTGCAAACCAAGGTCTACAACGGAGCGCTGGATCTGTTCAAACCGTGCCGGGCGGGGTAGGAGCCTAACTCCAGGCAAACAAGCAAAACAAAACGGCAGCCCTCGGGCTGCCGTTTGTCATTATGGGCCTTGCGTCGCCAGGGCTACTTCTGCTCCATGATGATCTGCAGCAGATCCCCTTCCAGCAGGGCCCGTTTCACCAGGGCAAAACCACCGATGGTGGGCTGGTTCTGGAAGCGCGCCTTCACGATGGGCAGGCCACGGTGGAAGCTTGGCAGCGACTGGTGTTCGACACAGCGGCGGATGGCCGGGAACAGGATCTCTTCGGCGGCGGTGATTTCGCCGGCGATCAGCACCTTCTGCGGGTTGAACAGGTTGACCGTGATGGCTACCGCCCGCCCCAGATGCTCCCCCACGTTCTCGATCACGCTGTGAGCCAGTTCATCCCCCGCTTGCGCTGCCTTGCACACTTCCTGGATGGTGATGTGTTTTTCTTGCAGCGAGCTCTGGTGGCCACGGCTGATGAGCTCCTTCACCTTGTCGACGATGGCCTCGTTGGAGGCGATGGTCTCGAGGCAGCCGAAGTTGCCGCAGTGGCAGCGCTTGCCGAGCGGTTCGACCTGGATGTGGCCGATCTCGCCCACGTTGCGGTTCTGGCCTAAAAACACCTGCCCTTTGGTGATGATCCCCGACCCCGTCCCCTGGTGCACGCTCACCAGGATTGAGTCCATGCAGTCGCGGGACTCGCCGAAGAAGTGTTCGGCCAGCGCCAGGGAGCGGGTGTCGTTGCCCACATAGCAGGGGAGGTTGAAGTGGTTCTCCAGGAGCTTCGCCAGCGGCAGGTTGCGGATCTGGTACTTGGGGGTGTAGATAACCATGCCGGATTCGGGGTTGACCAGACCCGGCATGGTGAGCGCGATGCTGATGAGATTGCGGCTGCGTTCGCTGTTGGCATCGATAAAGGCGCCAATCTCCCGCAGCAGCATGTCGACCACGGGTTGCTGGTCGATCTCGGCCACCTGGGTGATGTGCTGGTCGAGCTCCTTGCCATCGAGATCATAGAGACTCAGGTGCAGGTAGCCACGGCCCAGCTTGGCAGAGACAAATTGAAAGCGATGCTTGATGGTGGTCAGGGAGATGGCGCGCCGTCCGCCGGTAGAGGCTTGCGGCGAGGTCTCCTTGATCAGGCCATGCTCGATCAGTTGCCGGGTGATCTTGGTCACGCTGGCCGGGGCCAGGTGACTCAGTTCGGCAATTTTGACCCGGGAGATGGGCCCTTGCAGGTCGATGAGCCGATACACGGCCGCACTGTTGACCTGCTTGATAAGATCTACGTTTGCTATTTGTCCGCCAGTCATGATGTCACTGTTGTGTGTAGTGTCCGTTAACCACGGTCCCGCGGACCGTGAAGTCCTGATCGAATACAGTGAGGTTGGCAATCTTGCCGACCTGGATACTACCGAGACGTGAGTCCCATCCAATGGCGCGTGCCGGGTAGAGGCTGGCCATTCTCAGTGCTTCATCAAGCGGTAATCCGACCTGTTTGACCAGATTCTCCACCCCTTCAATCATGGTGAGGGAAGAGCCGCCGAGTGTACCATTCTCGTCAATGCACTGACCATCGCGTAAAAACACGGTCGTGCCACAAAAATCAAATTTCTCAAAGCCTTCCGGCGCGCCTGCCGCCGCGGTGGCATCGGTGACCAGCACCAGTCGCTCGCCGAGGATCTTGTGGGCCAGGCGCACGTTGGCGTAGTGCACGTGGTGACCGTCGACGATGACGCCGGTGTAGACATCCTTGCGATCGTAGATGGCACCGACCACGCCAGGCTCGCGGCCGTTCAGGGTCGGGGTCATGGCGTTGTAGAGGTGGGTGGCAAAGCGGATGCCATTGTCAAAGCCCGCCATCGCCTGATCGTAACTGGCGGCGGTGTGGCCGGCGGAGACCAGGATGCCGGCTTCCACCAGACGGCGGATATGGGCTGGATCGTTGCGCTCGGGGGCCAGGGTGATCTTGGCGATGGCATCGGCGTTGGCACAGAAGAAGTCGATCATCTCGTCCGCCGGCTGGCGGATCTGGGCGGCAGGATGGATCCCCTTGCGCTTGAGATTGGTGTAAGGGCCTTCCAGATGTACCCCCAGCACCTCGTTGGGGTGCGCCGCCATGTAGTCGCGGGTGACGGCGACGGCCTGCTTCATGTCTGCATCCGGACTGGTGATCAGGGTCGGCAGGAAGCTGGTGGTACCGGATTTGAGGTTGGCCGCCTGCATGATGGCCAGGGTCTCCACCTTGATGTCGGTGTTGAACATCACGCCGCCACAGCCGTTGAGCTGGACGTCGATGAAACCGGCGGTCAGGTTGGCACCTTCAAGATCGAATCGCTCGATCCCCTCGGGCAACTCATCCAGATGGGAGATGGCGACAATCTTGTCGCCCTCGATGACGACCCCGTAACCGGTCAGCACACAGCTGCCGGTGTAGAGGGTGCAGTTGGTCAATGCGTACATGTTCACTCCTTACAGGCGGCCGATGTTGGCGGCTTCCAGCTGCTGGAAGTAACGCACCGTCTTGACCTTGAGCTCCATGGTGGAGGGCTCGTCACATACCATCATGCCTTTCGGGTGCAGTTGCAGGGTGGAGATGGTCCACATGTGGTTGACGCTGCCTTCCACGGCGGCCTGCAGGGCCAGCGCCTTGCTGTGGCCGGTCACCAGGATCATGATCTCTTCGGCATCCATCAGGGTACCGACGCCCACGGTCAGGGCCAGCTTGGGCACTTGCTCGGTGTCGCCGCCGAAGAAGCGGGAGTTGGCGATGCGGGTGTCTTCGGTCAGGGTCTTGACCCGGGTGCGGGAGGAGAGGGAGGAGGCCGGCTCGTTGAACGCGATGTGGCCGTCATTGCCCACGCCGCCCATGAACAGGTGGATCTTGCCGTAGGACTTGATCTTGTCCTCGTAACGCTTGCACTCGGCTACCAGATCCTCGGCGTTGCCGTTGAGGATGTTGATGTTTTCCGGGCGAATGTCCACGTGATTGAAGAAGTTGTTGTACATGAAGCTGTGGTAGCTCTCCGGATGATCTTCCGGCAGGCCCACGTACTCGTCCATGTTGAAGGTGACCACGTGCTCGAAGCTCACTTCACCGGCCTTGTGCAGTTCGATCAGGCGCTTGTAGGTGTTGAGCGGGGTGCCGCCGGTGGGCAGACCGAGCACGAAGGGACGATCAGCGGTCGGCTTGAACGCATTGATACGGTCAACGATGTAACGGGCTGACCAGAGGCCGACTTGGCTGGCAGATTTCAACGGGATCAGACGCATGTTGGATTCCTCGGTGTCGGTTTGCGACCGCTTGGACGGTGGCAATGGGCTAAGATGGATTCAAGTTGTTTTATAGCGTAAATAAAGATTGCGAACTAAGCCACATCTATCCGCTACCTTTATCTTGTTTGGGTGATAATGATCACGATTATCGGTTTATTAATTTGCGCAGCGAAATAAAACCCCTAGACTGCCAATCAAGCCTTGATGGCTTATGCGTCAAACGTGATAAGCACTTAATTTCTAGAAATACATTAACTAAGGAGAGGAACCGTGAACATTCTCGGTTATTTACAAAAGATCGGCCGTGCCCTGATGGTGCCGGTAGCGGTGTTGCCTGCCGCTGCGATCCTGATGGGGGTTGGCTACTGGATTGACCCGAATGGTTGGGGTGGTGACAGCGCGCTGGCTGCCTTCCTGATCAAGGCGGGCGCCGCCATTATCGACAACATGTCCGTGCTGTTTGCGGTCGGTGTCGCCTATGGTATGTCCAAAGATAAAGACGGTTCTGCCGCACTGGCCGGTCTGGTCGGTTTCCTGGTAGTGACCACCCTGCTGAGCCCGGGCGCGGTTGCCCAGATCAAGAGCATCCCGCTGGAAGAAGTTCCGGCCGCGTTTGGCAAGATCAACAACCAGTTCGTGGGTATCCTGTGTGGCGTTATCGCCGCTGAGCTGTATAACCGCTTCAGCAGCGTCGAGCTGCACAAGGCACTCTCCTTCTTCTCCGGCCGTCGTCTGGTGCCGATCGTGACCTCAGTGGTGATGATCATCGTATCTTTCATCCTGATGGCCGTATGGCCTGCCATCTATGGCGGTCTGGTCGGTTTCGGTGAGTCCATCGTGAGCCTGGGCTCCACTGGCGCCGGTATCTACGCCTTCTTCAACCGTCTGCTGATCCCGATCGGTCTGCACCACGCCCTGAACTCCGTGTTCTGGTTCAACGTGGCCGGTATCAACGACATCCCGAACTTCCTGGGTGGTCAGGCTACCATCGATGCCGCGCTGGCCGCTGGCAAGAGCCTGGATCAGGTGAAAGGCGTGGTCGGTATGTACCAGGCTGGCTTCTTCCCCATCATGATGTTCGGTCTGCCGGGTGCCGCGCTGGCCATCTACCACTCCGCCAAGAAAGAGAACAAAGAGAAAGTTGCGTCCATCATGATCGCCGCCGCTTTCGCCTCCTTCTTCACTGGTGTAACCGAGCCGCTCGAGTTCTCCTTCATGTTCGTGGCGCCGGTGCTGTATGTCATCCACGCCGTGCTGACCGGTATCTCCGTGTTCATCGCCGCCTCCATGCACTGGATGGCCGGTTTCGGCTTCAGTGCCGGTCTGGTGGATATGGTGCTCTCCAGCCGCAACCCGCTGGCAACCAACTGGTACATGCTGATTGCTCAGGGTCTGGTGTTCTTCGGTCTGTACTACGTGGTCTTCCGCGCCGTCATCGCCAAGCTGAATCTGAAGACCCCGGGTCGTGAAGAGGAAGAGGAGAGCGCTCCGGCGGTTGCTCAGACTACTGACCGTACCGAACTGGCCAAGCAGTACCTGGAAGTGCTGGGTGGTCATGACAACCTGGTCACCATCGATGCCTGCATCACCCGTCTGCGTCTGACCCTGAAAGATCGCAGCATCGTGGATGAGCGCAAGCTCAAAGCCTTGGGCGCGGCCGGTGTGGTCAAGCTCGGTGAGCAGAACCTGCAGGTGATTCTGGGCCCATTGGCCGAAATCATCGCCGGTGAAATGAAGGCCCTGCGTTAATCGGGCGCCAAGCTCGCCTCAAGTCTAAGTCCATTGTTGACATAACTAAGGGCCCCGCTTAGGGGCCCAATATAAAAAAAGCCAAGAAATTCCAACCTTTACTTCAAATGAGAGCAGCAGTTATGAACTTGAAACATTCTCTGTTAGCCATTGCCATGTCTACCGTTTTTGCCACCCAGGTACAGGCAGCCGATGCCGCCAAGCAAGCCGTGGTCGATTCCCTCGCCAATAACCTGGTGGTCAAGTATGAAGTGGTCACCAACGACGGTGCCGGTGCCGGTCTCGATTGCCAGGCGCTGGGCTCCGAGTGGGCGAGCTGTGGCGTTGCCAAGCTGCACCTGACCAACACCGGTGCCGATGTGACCTCCAAGGACTGGAGCCTCTATGTCTCCTCCATCCGCCGCATCCAGCGGGTGGACAACGACCAGTTCACCATTACCCACCTCACTGGCGACCTCTATCGTTTGACGCCAACCGAGAAGTTCCAGGGGTTTGCCAAGGATGCGACCGTGGAAGTGCCGCTGGTCGTGGAGTACTGGGTATTGTTCGAATCTGACATCATGCCGAACTGGTATGTGGCCAGCGAAGGGGCCGAGCCGAAAGTGCTGGCCAGCATGAGCAACATCAATGATGCCACCACCTACGAGAAGCCGATGCCGGCCGATGGCTGGAAGCGCACCAAGGATGACAACAACATCCTGATGAACAGCGAGACCCGTTTTGCTGCCAACCAGACCAGCACCCTGCTGCCGGCGGGCAAGATCGACAACCAGATCTTGCCGACCCCGATGAAGCAGGTAGTGAAAGCAGGTCCGCAGGTCGACTTCTCCACCATCAAGCTCAACGCCCTGGATCTGCCGACCGATCGCGCCGAGACCCTGAAGGCTCAACTGACCAAGCTGGGTGTTACCCTCTCCGACACCGGCTATCCAGTGACCATCAAACTTGGCAGCAAGGTCAAGCAGGCCGAAGGCTACGACATGACCATCGGCCAGAAGGGCACCGTCATCCAGGGCCATGACATTGCGGGTGCCTTCTGGGGCGCGCAATCCTTGGTCTCCCTGCTGGGCGTCGATGACAAGCTGGTCTCCCCGATGAGTGTCGAGGATGCGCCGCGCTTCGAATACCGTGGCATGCAGACCGACGTGGCCCGTCACTTCCGCAGCCTGGACACCATGAAGAAGCTGGTTGACCAGATGTCCGCCACCAAGCTCAACGTGCTGCATCTGGGTCTGACCAACGATGAAGGCTGGCGTATCGAGATCCCGGGCCTGCCGGAGTTGACCGATGTCGGCAGCAAGCGTTGCCACGATCTCTCCGAAACCCAGTGCCTGCTGCCGCAGCTCGGCTCCGGCCCCACCAGCGACAACATGGGCACCGGTTTCTACAGCAAGGCTGACTACGTCGAGCTGGTGCGTTATGCCAAGGCTCGCGGCGTGACCGTGATCCCCGAGATCAACATGCCGGCCCACGCCCGTGCCGCCGTGGTTTCCATGGAGGCGCGCTACAAGCGTCTGATGGCAGAAGGCAAAGAGGCCGAAGCTAACCAGTTCCGTCTGACTGACCCGGCGGATACCTCCAACGTCACCTCGGTGCAGTTCTACGACAAGATGTCCTTCATCAACCCCTGCCAGCCGGGTGCCGCCACCTTCGTTGCCAAGGTGATGGATGAAGTGGCCAGAATGCACGAGGCCGCTGGCCAGCCGCTTACCGCTTGGCACTACGGTGGTGACGAGGCGAAGAACATCATGCTGGGCGGTGGTTATCAAGACCCGAACGTCACCAAACCGGAAGAGCTGGTGGGTTGGCGCGGCAATACCGACTGGAGCAAGCAGGACAAGCCGTTTGGCAAGTCCCCCATGTGCCAGAAGATGATCGAGGATGGCAAGATCAAGGACGTGGCCGAGCTGCCGGTCTACTTCGCCAAGGAAGTGAGCGAGATGGTCAAGGGCCACGGCTTCTCCACCCTGCAGGCGTGGGAAGATGGTCTGAAGTACGCCAAGGATGCCAGCGTGTTCGCCACCGACAAGACCCGCGTCAACTTCTGGGAAACCCTCTACTGGGGTGGCTTCAACGAAGCGATGAAGTGGGCTCACAACGGTTATGACGTGGTGCTCTCCAACCCGGATTACCTCTACTTCGACTTCCCGAACGAGGTGCACCCGGCCGAGCGTGGCTACTACTGGGCAACCCGTTTCAACGACACCCGCAAGGTGTTCGCCTTCGCCCCGGAAAACCTGCCGCAGAACGCCGAGACCTCGGTTGACCGCGACGGCAACGCCTTCGTGGCCAAGGGTGACCAGGAGCCGGTCAAGTTCAAGGGTATCTCCGGTCAGCAGTGGAGCGAAACCGTGCGCACCGACGCCCAGTATGAGTACATGGTTTACCCCCGTGTCTTCTCCGTGGCCGAGCGTGCCTGGCACAAGGGTGGCTTCGAGCTGGATTACGTGAAGGGCCGCGAGTTCTCCGGTGAGACCAAGCACGTCAACAAGGCCACTCTGAACAAAGAGTGGAACCAGTTTGCCAACCTGCTGGGTCAGCGCGTACTGCCTAAGCTCGATCAGGCCGGTGTCGAATACCGCCTCTCCGTACCGGGCGCCAGGGTGGTGAACGGTGTGCTGGAAGCGAACGTGGATCTGCCGGGCCTGCCCATCCAGTACAGCCTGGATGGCACCACCTGGACTGCCTACGACGCTGCGGCCAAGCCAAGCGTGACTGGCAAGGTCTACCTGCGCACTGTCAGCTTCGATGGCAAGCGTACCAGCCGTGTGACCGAGCTGAACTGATAGCGCTCAATCCATAACGCAAGGTGGGTCGCAAGACCCGCCTTTCCCAAGAGCGGTGGTCATCGGTCTTGGGAAAGGTTGACTATGCGTGTGAGCCTTTGTTGTGTGTATTGTCTGTTTTTCATCACCTTCTACCCCGCCTCGTGCGGGGCTTTTTTTGTGCTTTTTGCTGGAGTTCTTCCCCTGGGCGCTATTTTTGGCGCGTCAATGGCATGGAACGGCCAAATTCAGGTTGAGGCAGGGCGCGTAATGAGGGATCATATCCGGCTTGACGGCGGGGGGATGAGGGTGCCAGTCGGCACAACTTCCGCCAGTGACGCTTTTTTGAGGTGAGCCATGAGTCAGGCGAACAGCCCAACTAACTTTATCCGTCAGATCATTGATGAGGATCTGGCCAGTGGTAAGCACACCAGCGTGCATACCCGTTTTCCGCCCGAGCCGAACGGTTATCTTCACATCGGCCACGCCAAGTCCATCTGCCTGAACTTCGGCATCGCCCGTGACTACCAGGGCCAGTGCAACCTGCGTTTCGATGACACCAACCCGGTCAAAGAAGACATCGAGTATGTCGAGTCCATCAAGCAGGACGTGCAGTGGCTGGGCTTCCAGTGGAATGGCGAGATCTGCTACTCCTCCGACTATTTCGACAAGCTGCACGGTTATGCCGTTGAGCTTATCGAAAAAGGGCTGGCCTATGTGGACGAGCTCTCTGCCGAGCAGATGCGCGAATACCGTGGCACCCTGACCGCCCCGGGCAAGAACAGCCCGTTCCGCGATCGCAGCGTGGAAGAGAACCTGGCGCTGTTCGAGAAGATGAAGAACGGCGAGTTTGCCGAAGGCACCGCCTGCCTGCGCGCCAAGATCGACATGGCCTCTCCCTTCATGGTGATGCGCGATCCGGTGATCTACCGCATCAAGTTTGCCCACCACCACCAGACCGGTGACAAGTGGTGCATCTATCCGATGTACGACTTCACCCACTGCATCTCGGACGCCCTGGAGGGGATCACCCACTCCATCTGTACCCTGGAGTTCCAGGACAACCGTCGTCTCTATGACTGGGTGCTGGACAACATCACCATCGACTGCCACCCGCGTCAGTACGAGTTCTCCCGTCTGAACCTCGAGTACACCGTCATGTCCAAGCGCAAGCTGAACCTGCTGGTGACCGAGAAGCACGTGGATGGTTGGGACGATCCGCGCATGCTGACCGTCTCCGGTCTGCGCCGCCGTGGCTATACCCCGGCCTCCATCCGCGAGTTCTGCAAGCGCATCGGTGTGACCAAGCAGGACAACATCGTCGAGATGAGCATGCTGGAAGCCTGCATCCGCGAAGATCTCAACGAGAATGCCCCGCGCGCCATGGCCGTGCTGAATCCGGTGAAGGTCGTCATCGAGAACCTGGCGGCCGACGAAGTGCTGACCGCGCCGGCTCACCCGAGCAAGGCCGAGATGGGTACCCGCGAGCTGAATTTCACCCGCGAGATCTTCATCGACGAGGCTGACTTCAAAGAGGAAGCCAACAAGCAGTTCAAGCGTCTGGTGCTGGGCAAGGAAGTGCGTCTGCGCAACGCCTATGTCATCAAGGCTGAACGGGTCGAGAAGGATGCCGACGGCAAGGTCACCTGCATCTACTGCAGCTACGACGCCGACACCCTGGGCAAGGATCCGGCCGATGGCCGCAAGGTGAAAGGGGTGATCCACTGGGTCAGCGCCACTCACTCCCTGCCTGCCGAAGTGCGTCTCTATGACCGCCTGTTCAAGGTGCCAAATCCGGGTGCCGAAGAGGACTTCGAAGCCGCACTCAACCCGGACTCCCTGGTGATCGTCCAGGGGGCCCGCGTCGAAGCTTCTCTCAAGAACGCCCAGCCGGAGCAGGCTTACCAGTTTGAGCGCGAAGGCTACTTCTGCGCCGACAACAAGCTCTCCAGCCCGGAGCACCTGGTGTTCAACCGCACCGTGGCCCTGCGCGACTCCTGGGGCAAGGTAGAAGGCTAAGTGAGCAGGGTAGGGGTGACCCTGCCCTCTGTTTGGCAATCAGCGTTGCCCAGGACAATAAAAAAGCCAGCATCAGCTGGCTTTTTTATTGTCCGTCATTACAGTGTGTCTGGCGGCTCAGTCGTCGTGCTTGCACTCGCCTGCGGCACAGTGGCCATAGAGGTAGAGGCTGTGGTTAGTGAGACGAATGTTGTGTTTCTTGGCGATGTCGCGCTGGCGCTCTTCGATCACCTCGTCGGAAAACTCGATCACTTTGCCGCAGTCGAGGCAGACCAGGTGGTCGTGGTGCTCCTGGGTAGCCAGCTCGAACACCGACTTGCCCCCCTCGAAGTGGTGGCGGGTGACGATGCCGGCATCATCAAACTGGTTGAGAACACGGTAGACGGTGGCAAGACCGATCTCTTCGCCAAGATCGATAAGTCGCTTATAGAGATCTTCGGCGCTGGTGTGTTGGCAGTCCGGCTGTTGCAGGATTTCCAGAATTTTGACTCGAGGCAAGGTGATCTTGAGCCCGGCCTTTTTTAACGCTTGGTTGTTGTCTGCCATATTCTACTTATTCGCATTCTCGAAGGTGGGTTTATTCTGAGGGACTGCCGCGGGAATGGCAACCTTGAACTCGCTTGGCCTGTCATTATAGGGCGGCATCCCCAAAAATAAACCCGCTAATTCAAAGGGTTTAGCCAAGGATTCCACTCTGTATCGAAAAAATCTATCGTGAGGTTCGGCTTGTCGACAGCCTGTATGTTGATAAAATGTAACTTCTGTATATCTGGTCGGATGAGATCCATGGATTGGCTTTTTGACAAGGCAGCGCGAGTGCGCCGTGCCCTCAATGCCTGGCCCCCTTTCTGGGGCGCCGGCATCAAGATAGAGACCCTGAGCGATGATTTTCGCTACTGCAGGGTGACCCTCAAGTCCCGCTGGTGGAACAAGAACGCCAACCGCACCCAGTTCGGTGGCAGCATGTTTGCCATGACGGACCCCATCTATCCACTGATGCTGATGGGGCACTTCAAGAACCGTTACTACGTGTGGGACAAGGCGGGCAGCATCAATTACATCAAGCCCGGCAAGGGCAAGCTGGTGGCCGAGTTCACCCTGACCGAGGGCAAGCTGGCATCGATCGTGGCGGCAACGGCTGCGGGGGACAAGCACTTTCCCGAGTTTGAAGTGACGGTGCAGGACAGCCGGGGTGAGCTGGTCGCTCAGGTCAGGCGCACCCTCTACGTGCGGGCACGGCCGGAACACAGAAATGGCGCAGAATGACGCTTGTACAAAAACAACAAGGGCCCCGTCGGGGCCCTTGTTGTGTTCAGAGAAGATGCCGAGGCGGGATCACTCCAGCTCGGCCAGGCACATCTCTTCATGCAGCTGTTTGCACCAGCCCTTGACGCGCTCGGCAGTCAGCTCCGGCTGGCGATCCTCGTCGATACCCAGACCGACGAAGTGCTTGTCGTCCACCAGTGCCTTGGAGGCTTCAAACTCGTAACCGGCAGTCGGCCAGTGACCGATGATGATGGCGCCTTTGGCTTCGACAATGTCGCGCAGGGTGCCCATGGCATCGAGGAAATATTCGGCATAGTCTTCCTGATCGCCGCATCCGAAGATGGCGACCAGCTTGTTGTTGAAGTCGATTTCGCCCAAGTCAGGGAAGAAGTCATCCCAGTCGGCCTGGGCTTCACCGTAGTACCAAGTCGGGATACCGAACATCAGCAGATCGAAGCTCTCGATGTCGGCCTTGCTGCTCTTGGCGATGTCACGGACTTCAATCAGTTGCTTGCCCAGTTCTTTCTGGATCATCTTGGCGACAGCTTCGGTATTACCGGTATCGCTGCCGAAAAACAGACCTACACTTGCCATAGTGTTTAGTTACCCGTGTTTGGTGTTAATGCTTAACGCTCAGACTGCAATGTCCACCGGATAGGCGGACTCAATCTGTTGTTTCAGGATAGATTGGATCAGCTCGGCTCGGCTGATGTTCTGTTGTAACGCAAGTTGGTTCAGGCGCTCCAGCAACTCGGCCTCCACCTTTAACTCTACCCGCTTCAGCCCATTTTCCCGATCGCGTTTAAGCTGGTTACGCTTGTTGATCTTGAGCTGGGTCTCGCGGGGGAGTGGGTTGGTCTTTGGCCTGCCGGGGCGCTTCTCATTTGCGAACAGATCCAGTGTTGTTCGATCAGTTTGCTGTTTGGCCATACATCACAGACGAAAAAAAGTTAGCCGAGACCTGAGCCTTCCCAGCCCAGTTCAATCAGCCCCTTGGCGACAAAACCTGCACAACCCAGAAACAGCACCAACCAGACGATGAAACGGCCGAAACGGGGCACGTTGCCGCGTTTGAGGACGTCCTGAATGGCAAGGCCAATCAATATGAAGATGGCCACAAAGAATAACTTCAGGCCCAAACTTTCGATCAGGTCGATATGTTCACTTAGCATGGATTGCGCACACTCCTTATGACCGGCGCACTATATCACAAAGGATTTGAAACTGTTAACCGCCTGTCGACAGGAAATCCACAACCAGTTTGTTGAACAAAACCGGCTTTTCCGCATGCAGCCAGTGACCGGTTCCGGCGATGACCCGCACTTTTGCCGCCGGAAACTGGGCAAGCGCCGTTTCGCTGTACTGGGGCTGCATATAGTCCGAGTCGCCCCCCTTGATGAAGAGCACGGGCCCCTCGAAGCGGCGATCATCCTCGGGCCAGCCCATGATGTTGGCGTAGTTTTGCTCAAGGGCCGGCACGTTGAAACGCCAGCCCCAGCCCGCCTCGGTTTTGGCAAAGGATTTGAGCAGGAACTGGCGAACGCCCGGGATCTCTATGTACTGGGCCAGCAGGGCTTCCGCTTCGCTGCGGCCTTGCGGGGGCGTGGCCAACGTGGCGTTGAGGCCGGCAAACACATTCTGGTGGCGGGAGTGGGGGTAGGCCACCGGCGCCATGTCGGCAACGACCAGCTTGGTGACCCGCGCTGGCGCCAGTTTGGCAACCTGCATCCCCACCTTGCCGCCCATGGAGTGGCCGATGAGCGTCGCCTCAGGGATGGCCAGTTGATCCATCAACGCCAGGATATCGGCGGCCTGGGCAGGGTAGTCCATCATGTCCGAGTGGAAGGAGGCGCCGTGGTTGCGCAGATCGACGCTGATGACCCGATAGTGTTCACTCAGGGCACGAGCCAGCAATCCCAGGTTGTCGAGGCTGCCGAACAGGCCGTGGATCAGGATGACGGCCGGCCCCTGGCCCTGCTCCTTGAAGTTCAATTCGTGATTATGTTGCAAAATAACACCTTCCCGCTCATGAGTTCGAATGGTGATATGGCTTAACGCACTGGAAAGAAAAGCTTTTCATATCCTGGATAGAGATTTTGTGTGGTTTTTTTTCTAAAAAATCCCATCCGAATTGGCTATCAGTGCGGCCGATCACACACTTGGCCCGCCATTATGCCGTATTCTCGATGAGATTCATGTACATCTGCCAGCCCCTGGCTTGGGCTGTCGGGTCTGCCTATGTATAATCGCCGCATCCGAATTTCGACGAGTCCAGCGCATCCCTATGAAAACCATCGAGCTTGATGACGATCTCTACTTCTATATCGCCAGCCAGACCCGGCACATTGGCGAGAGTGCCTCCGATATTCTGCGCCGTCTGCTGGAACAGCCTGTCCAGGTGACGGCGCCCGTGACCGAGCCAGTCACGGCACCGCAGCCCGTTGCGGCGCGCAGCAACCAGGGAGTGCAGGCGCTGCTCGATTCCGGTGAGCTGCAAAAAGAAGAGAAGTCCATCAACCGCTTCATGCAGGTGCTCAGTACCCTCTACCGGGATGATCCGGCCGGGTTCACTCAGGCTACCGAAATCAAGGGGCGCAAGCGTGTCTATTTTTCGCGGGATCCCGACGCTCTGCGTGCCAGTGGCAGCACCACCAAGCCCAAGCCGGTGCCACAGACCCCGTTCTGGGTGATCACCAATACCAACACCAGCCGCAAGCAGAACATGGTGGCCCAGCTGATGAGCAGCATGGGGTATGACGACGAGGTGATCGCACAGGTGTGCGGCGCAATTTAACGGTTCATCAGACTCAGGCCTTGGTCATCAAGGCCGCCATTACGCAAGGACAACACCATGGCTCAGCATGCTCACGCCGGTCAGCCGGCCCGTTTAAGTGATCTGACCAACATCCCTCGTCTGGTCAGCGCCTACTACCTCAACAAGCCGGACATGAGCCGCCCCGAACAACGCGTGGCGTTTGGTACCTCCGGCCATCGTGGCAGCGCCTTGCACAGCGCCTTTACCGAATCCCACATCCTGGCGGTGACCCAGGCGCTGGTGGAGTACCGCCAGCAGGCCGGTATCACGGGCCCGCTGTTTGTCGGCATGGACACCCATGCTCTCTCCGAATCCGCCTTTGCCAGTGCGGTGGAAGTGCTGGCGGCCAACGGTGTCGAGACCCGCATCCAGGCTGGTCTCGGCTTTACCCCGACCCCGGTCATCTCCCACGCCATTTTGCGCCACAATGCCAGCAAGCCTGCTGCGCGTGCCGACGGCGTGGTGATCACCCCGTCTCACAACCCGCCGGAAGACGGTGGCTTCAAGTACAACCCGCCTCACGGTGGTCCCGCGGAAGGGGAGATCACCAAGTGGGTGGAAGACCGCGCCAACGCCATTCTGGAAGCGGGGCTGGCCGGCGTGAAACGCATGCCGTTCGCCGATGCGCTCAAGAGCCCGTTCGTGGTCGAACACGACTATGTCACCCCCTATGTGGATGATCTGAAGAACGTGCTGGATCTGGATGCCATCAAGCAGGCCGGCATCAAGATTGGCGTGGATCCCCTGGGCGGCTCCGGCGTCGCCTATTGGGACGTCATCGCCAAGACCTATGATCTCGATATCGAAGTGGTCAACTATCGCGTCGATCCGACCTTCTCCTTCATGACCCTGGACAAGGACGGCAAGATCCGGATGGACTGCTCCAGCCCGTTCGCCATGGCCAGCCTGATTGCGCTTAAAGACAAGTTCGACATCGCTCTTGGCAACGACCCCGATTACGACCGTCACGGCATCGTCACCAAGGCGGGCCTGATGAACCCGAACCACTATCTGGCGGTGGCCATCCAGTATCTGTTCACCCACAGAACCGGCTGGTCCAAGGATGCTGCCGTCGGTAAGACGCTGGTCTCCTCCTCGATGATCGACCGGGTTGCCGGCGAGATTGGCCGCACCCTGAAAGAGGTGCCGGTCGGCTTCAAGTGGTTCGTGGATGGCCTCTACAGCGGCGAGTTCGGCTTTGGCGGCGAGGAGAGCGCGGGCGCCTCCTTCCTGCGCAAAGATGGCACTGTCTGGACCACCGACAAGGATGGTTTCATCCTGGCGCTGCTGGCTGCCGAAATTCTGGCGGTCACCGGCAAGGATCCCCAGGCGCACTACGACGCGCTGGAGGCCAAGTTCGGCCGCTCCAGCTACCGCCGCATCGATGCACCGGCCAACAGCGCCCAGAAAGCAGTGCTCTCCAAGCTGGATCCGGCACTGGTGGAAGCCTCCACCCTGGCCGGCGAGCCCATCATCGCCAAGCTGACCAAGGCGCCCGGCAACGACGCCGCCATCGGCGGTTTGAAGGTTGTAACCGAGAACGGCTGGTTCGCGGCGCGCCCCTCCGGCACCGAGTCCATTTACAAGATCTACATGGAAAGCTTCAAGGGCGAGGAACACTTGGACCTTATCCAGCAGGAAGCCCAGCAGATCGTCTCCGCGGCCCTGGCCAAGGCTGGCGTCTAGGCAAGGCCTAACGCCGGAGCCTGAATTTCCCGGGCCGACATGCAACGAGAAAGAGGAGCCATGACGGCTCCTCTTTTTTGTTTGTGCAGACGATGAGTGCTGCCCGCGGCAGGTGGTCAGTGGCTTACAGACAGGCTTGCATCTGTGCCAGCACGATCTGAACTTTGGCGGGGTCCGGATGGGTGCGTCCCAGCACGCGCAAGCCCCACAGCATGGTCATCAGCAGGGCGGCGGTCGCCGCCACGTCTCTATCCGGCGCCAGTTCCCCCTGCGCCTGCGCCTGTTGCAGCGCCTGCGTCACCAATTGCTCGACCTCGGCGAGGTGCGTGCTGACTGCCGCCTGTATGGTGTCGTGGTGGCGCCCCACCTCCAGCAGGGTGTTGACCAGCAGGCAGCCGCGATGGGCCTCGCAGGCGATGGCATCCCGCGCCACGGCATCGAGCAGCGCCCGCACGCCCGCCAGGGGAGAATCCTCCGACGCCAGCAGCGCGCGGATCTGCTCCTGGCTCTTGGCGGAATAACGCTGCAACACCTCGATGAAGAGTCCCTCCTTGGAGGAGAAGGCCCCGTACAGGCTGCTGGGCTTGAGGCCCATCTTCTCGACCAGCGCAGCTATGCCGGTGTTGCTGAATCCCGTGTCCCAGAAGGCGTCGAGGGCGATGTCCAGGATGTTGTCTCTGTCAAATGATGCGGGTCTTGCCATGGTGTCACCTGCCGTGAGGAGATTGTTTTTTAGTGGTCGCTACAAAATAAGCTTGACCGACTGCCGGCCCCTGATTGATATTGTAGCGACCACTACAAAAAGGATGACAATCATGCAGACTCTGGAACAAAAAATCAAAGCCTACGACGAGATCAAGCAGAGCAAGGTCCCGGCTCATATTCTGGCGGTGATGGATCAGGCGACCGAGCAGCTCAGGGAAACCCCCCTCGAACAGGGGGCGCTCACCACTGGCGCGCAGATCCCCGATTTCGCGCTGCCGGATCAGCATGGGGTGACGCGTCCGCTCTCCCACTACCTCGCGCAGGGGCCGGTCGTGCTCAACATCTACCGCGGCGGTTGGTGCCCCTACTGTAATCTGGAGATGCAGGCCCTCAACGCCGTGCTGCCGGAGTTTCGGGCTCGTGGCGTCAACCTCATCGGACTGACTCCGGAGAAACCGAGCTCGGCCCAGGATACCCTCACCGCCAACGGGCTGGCGATCACCGTACTCAGCGACGAAGGCAACCGGGTGTCGGCCTCCCTGGGACTGGTATTCACGCTTGCCGAGGAGCTGCGCCCAATCTATGAGAGTTTTGGCATCGATATTCCGGCGAGCAACGGGGATGACAGCTTCACCCTGCCGGTGCCAGCCACCTATGTGATTGGCCAGGATGGCACCGTGCTCTATCACTTCGTCAACGTGGATTACACCAAGCGGGTCGAACCTGCGACCCTGGTGGCCGTACTGGACGAGTTGGCTGCGGCGGGGAAAATCTAAAAAAACAGCGCCGGCTTGCCGGCGCTGCTGCTCTTTGTATTCAGGTAGAGAAGACACCCGGCATGGCACTCCTTGCCGGGTTGTCTTTTTGCCGGGCGTCTCAGTATCCGCCGCGGGCGCTCTTGACCGCCAGCCCCAGCTGCCACACCGCCATGGCGTAGTGGGTGCTGTGGTTGTAGCGGGTGATGGTGTAGAAGTTGGGCAGTCCGTACCAGTATTGGTAGCCGGTGCCGACATCCAGACGCAGCAGGCTTGCCTCGCTGTGATTGCCGAGGGAGCTGGTGGGGGTGAGACCGGCGCGACGCAAGGAGGCGATGGGGTAGCGGGTCTGGAAACCATGTTCGTAGCCGGGCATCTGGCCCTGACCACGCACGGCCACCGGTTGCCCCTTCTCCCAGCCATGAGCCTTGAAGTAGTTGGCCACGCTGCCGATGGCATCCACCGGATCCCAGAGGTTGGTGTGGCCATTGTTATTGAAGTCCACCGCATAGCGCTGGAAGCTGGACGGCATAAATTGGCCATAACCCATGGCCCCTGCGTAGGAACCTGTCGGCGCGGTGGGGTCCATCCCCTCATCCCGGGTCATCACCAGGAAGGATTCCAGTTCGCCGGTGAAAAATTCCGCCCGGCGCGGGTAGTCAAATGCCAGGGTGGCCAGCGCATCCAGGATGCGGGTCTTGCCCATCACCCGACCCCAGCGGGTCTCCACGCCGATGATGCCGACGATGATCTCGGGCGGCACCCCATAGAGTTGCTGGGCGCGGTTGAGCTCGTTCTCGTATTCGCGCCAGAACGCGACGCCATTTTGCACATTGTCCGGGGTGATGAACTTGGCGCGGTAGCGATTCCAGGCACCGGTCGGGCCTGTGGGCTTGCTGCTGCTCGGCCCCTGGGCGTCCATCAGACGGATGATCCAGTCATAACGCTCGGCCTGGGCCAGCACCTGATGGAGGTAGGCACTGTCAAAACCATGCTTGTCGACCATCCGTTGTACGAACCTGTCCACGTTGGGGCGATTGGCAAAATCCCCTTTGCTGACCCCTTGCGAATAGACGGGCTTGCTCGGTGGCGTCTGGTTGATAAAGGCGCTATTGGGCTGGGGTTTGACCACGGGCTTGGCTTCAGGCGTGCTGCTGCAGCCGCCGATCAAGGGGAATACGGAGAGAGTGAGTAGACAGACAAGGCGACGCATAGGGTTCTCATGAGCCTGAAAAAGAGTGCCGACATGGTAAAACATTGCCATCCATGCGCAAGTGCCAGTGCAGTACGGCTGGCGCTTATTTTGTTCCCTGACGCAGGGTATGGTAGCCGCTCCAGAGCCGGGTCAGGGTGGTGATGAGGCAGAGCAGGGCAAAGCCGTAAGCGAGTGACGCAAAGCCGGCAGGCCACAGACACATCAGCACGAACAGGGCGATGGTCTCGCTCCCCTCGGTCAAGCCTCCGAGGTAATAGAGCGACTTGTGGTGATAGACGGGGTTATCGATCCCCCGCTTGCCCGCCATGATGGCGAAGGCGAGAAAGCTCGAGCCCGTGCCCATGAAGGCAAACAGCAGGGTGGCGGCGGGCAGGGCGTTGGCAGGGTCGCTCAGGGCGAACCCCAGCACCACGGCGGCGTAGAAGATGAAGTCGAGGGTGATGTCGAGAAAACCGCCGCAGTCGGTGATCCCCGTCTCCCGTGCCACGGCGCCATCCAGCCCGTCCAGCATGCGATTGAGCAGGATGGTGAGCAGTGCCCAGAGATAAAGGTCAAAGGCCAGCAGCGGCAGCGCCAGCATGCCGATGGCAAAGCCGGTGAGACTCACCTGGTTGGCGCTGATCCCCATGCGGCACAAGGGCTTGGCCAGCCGGGTGAGGGGGCTGCGAATAACAGGGATGAGGTAGCGATCGAACAAGGTCAGGATCCTCAGCAAACAGGGATGGAAAGGGTGAGGTCGAGGATGGTGCCGGGAGCATCCTCTTCATCATGAGTGACCAGGATGGCGGGGATCGCCAGCATCCTTATCTGCTCGAACACCAGGGCGCGAAATGCCGCCCGCAGCGGCTTGTCGAGGCGGGAGAAGGGCTCGTCCAGCAGCAGGGCTTGCGGTTCGGCCAGCAGAGCCCGCAGCAGGCTGACGCGTGCCTTCTGGCCGCCGGAGAGCGCCCCCGGCAGCTTGTCTGCCTGATCCGCCAGCGCCACCTGTGCCAAGGCCTCCAGCACTTTCGCCCGCCGGGCTCCGCTTCCCTTGAGGGAGGCGGGCATGCCGAACATCAGGTTCTCGGCCACCGTCAGGTGGGCAAACAACAGGTCATCCTGAAACAGCATGCCGATGCGCCTCGCCTGCGGAGGCAGCGGGGTGAGCAGTCGCTCACCGAGCCGGACGTCCCCCTCCAGCCGAAGGGGCCCCTTGGGGGGCAGGACGCCCGCCAGCGCCGCCAGCAGCGAGCTCTTGCCACAACCACTGGGGCCCATCAGGGTCAGCACCTCGCCGGGGGCGATGGCGAGCGCGGGTAACGACAGCAAGGGATCTTGCCCAAGGTAGAGGTGAAGGGGCGTGGTGCTTAGCATCGAGACGTTCCCGTGTTTATCGGGCGCCCTTGAGCGCCGGGTTGAGGCGACCTGGCAGCCAGAGCGCCAGCAGATAGATTGCCAGTGGCACTAGCAGTTGCAACAGGCCGTAGAGCCCGGCCAGCCGCCGGTTGAGGCCGCTGCCGATGGCTACCGCCTCCGTGGTGATGGTGACCACTCGACCTGCGCCAAACAGCAGGGTCGGCAGATATTGGGCGAGGCTCACTGCCGCTCCCACCGCGAATGAGAAAAGCAGCGGACGGGCCAGCAAGGGTCCCTTCACCCGCCACCAGGTGCGCCAGGGGCTGGCGCCGAGCAGGAGCGCCGTCTGGGTGAGACGGGGATCGAACTGGCGATAGGGGCCGTGCAAACAGAGATAGACGTAGGGAAACACGAACAGCAGCTGGCTCCAGAGCACCCAGCCCCAGCCAATCCCGCCACCCAGCCAGTCGAGCCCGAGCCGGATGCCAAACAGCAGGCTGGCCTGGGGCAGCAGCAACGGCAGGCAGATGAGCCAGAGCGGCCAGGGGCGACGCCCCAGCTGCGCCTCCAGGCTCAATACCACCAGCAGCAGGGCCAGCGCCGCGCTTGCCAGGGCCAGCAGGGCGCTGTCGACGAGCAGGGGCATCAGGTTCGGCAGCAGCACCAGCCAGTGCTGGCTGCTCCATTGACTTGGCCACAGATCCGGGAAGGACCAGCGCCGCGCCAGCGACCAGAGCAGCAGGGCCGCCAGCACCGCCAGGTTGATGGCAAACAGGGCGGTGACACAGAGGCCGGCCAGCCTGGCCGCCAGGGGGCGCGATCCGCGGCGCTGTCCGTCGAGCCAGATCTGCTTGCCATACCTCTGATGGGCCCACTCCAGCAGCCTCAGCGCCGCCAGCAGCAACAGGCTGATGGCCAGCAGCAGCAGGGCGCCGCTGGCGGTGACGCCGCGCCAGCCAAGATCCGGATCCTGATACCAGAGCCACAGCCTGACCGCCAGCGGAGCGGGAGCATCCGGGCCCAGCAACTGTGCGAGATCCACCACCGCCACCCCGTAGGCGGCGACCGCATAGAGTGGCAGGCGCAGGGCGGGCCAGAGGGCGGGCAGCAGCAGGCGCCACCAGATCTGCGGGGCGCTGAAGCCCAGGCTCGCCCCGAGCCACTGCTGGCGCGCCAGTTTGGCGGGCTCCAGGGCCGCCAGCGCCATCAACAGCAGAAACGGCGTCTCCTTCATGATGAGCGCCAGGATCAGGCCAAGCCCCCAGGGATCCCGGATGGTCTGCCAATCGGGGGGAAACTCGAACCCGGTCAGGGAGGGAGAGACGAGGCGCAGCAGCCAGCCGGAGGGGGCGAGCAGAAAGGCAAAGCCGATGGCGAAGGCGACGTGGGGCAGGGCCAGCAGGGGGGAGAGCAGGCGGCGCAGCCAGCGAAAACAGGGGCGCTCGTCACCCTGCTGACCGCCTTGTGCCAGCAGCAGGGCGGTCAGCAGCAGGCTGCCGAGGGTCGAGGCCGCGCCAATCCACAGGCTCAGGGCCGCCGAGTGCCAGAGTCCGGGCTGGGCCAGCAGGCGATGAAGGTTTAACTGGCTTAGCCCGCTGCCCAGCAGTTGCCACAACCCCACCAGCACGGGCGCCGCCAGCAGGAGGGCGCAAGCGCAGGTGAAGAGGGGACGCCAGCCTGACAGCCGGTTGTCGGTGGTTGATAGCATCAGTGGCCGTAGCGTTCGGCCCAGGCTTCTTCAAGCCTGAGTTGCCAACTGGGGTGAGGTTCTGCCACCGCCTTGAAGCGCAGCGCCGGCGTCTGGCTGGCCGAGGCGGGCAGGGCGTCGGCCCGCAGCACGCTGGGATCGCCCCAGAAGGCGGGATCGACCTTGCGCGCCTGGGCTGCCGGGCTTAGCAGAAAATTGGCCGCCACCTTGGCGCCGGCACGGGCGCTGGCGTTGAACGGGATGGCGAGAAAGTGGCTGTTGGTGAGCGCCCCCTTTGCCATGGCCACTGCAACCACGCCAGGTGGCAGGGCACCATTTTGCACCGCGCTCTGGGCCTCTCCCGGATTGAAGCTGATGGCCATGGCCAGCTCACCGTCATCCAGCAGCTGGCGGGTCTCGGCGGCGCTGGCAGGAAACAGCTTGCCCTTGCGCCAGAGCGCCGGATGCAGCGCATCGAGCCAGACCCAGAGGGGCGCCGTCAGACGCTCAAACTCGGCATCGGTCGCTTCCCGATAGAGGGGGGCGGGATCCGGGGTGAGCTCCAGCAGAATTTGCTTGAGAAAGCTCGAGCCGTGGAACTGGGGCGGCTTGGGATAGGTGAAGCGGCCAGGGTTGGCCTTGGCCCAGGCGAGCAGGGCGGCGGCCGAGGTGGGGGGCGTGGTGACCTCCTCTCCGTTGACCATCAGGTTGAGCTGGCCTATGCCCCAGGGGGCCTCGAGCCCCGCTACCGGCACGGTGAAGTCCTCACTCACCGGCAGATTCATATCCACCAACGCCATGTTGGGCAGCTCCCCGGTGAACGGCACCCCCAGCAGCCCCTGTTCCTTGAGCGCCTTGAAGTTCTCGCCATTGACCCAGAGCAGATCGATGGGGCCACCGGTGTTCTTGCCCGCCTGTTTGCTTGCAAGCAGCTGGCTGACGCTCGGGGCTATGTCATCCACCTTGACCTGCACCAGCTTGACCCCGTACTGGCGCTCGAGCTCCTGCCCGGCCCACACCAGATAGCCGTTGATCTCCGGGCTGCCGCCCCAGGCGTTGAAGTAAACAGTCTGGCCTTTGGCCTCGTCCAGCGTCTGCTGCCAGCGGGCATCGGGGGCCGGGTTCTCGCCGGCAAGCAGGGAGCCGCTTGCCAGCAGGGGCAGGGCGCAGACCAGGGTTTTGAGCAGGGGCAGGGTCTTGAACATGAATGTCACCTAAGGGATCAGGCGCCGCGGCGCCAGTTGTGATAACGGGCCAGCATGGCCAGGATGCGGGTGGGCTGGTGGGCCCGTTTCCACTCGCCGGCCACGTATTTGTTCCCCTCCATCAGGGTGGGATAGGCGTGGATGGTGGCGAGGATCTTGCCAAGCCCCAGCTTGTGGCGCATGGCGAGGACGAATTCGGCAATCCGCTCGCCGGCGTGAGTGCCCACTATGGTGGCACCCAGGATCTTGTCCTTGCCCGGCACGGTCAGCACCTCGACAAAGCCCTCACGCTCACCGTCGGCGATGGCGCGATCGAGCTCGGCCAGATCGAAGCGGGTCGCCTCGAATGCAATGCCCTGCGCCTCGGCCTCCTTGCGATTGAGGCCCACCCGGGCAATCTCGGGGCTGGTGTAGGTAGCCGCCGGGATCACCCGGTAGTCGGCGCGAAAGCGCTTGAGCTGGCCGAACAGGGCGTTGACGGCGGCATACCAGGCCTGATGAGCGGCAAAGTGGGTGAACTGATAGGGGCCGGCCACGTCCCCCACCGCCAGAATGCTGGGGTAGTTGGTGGCCAGAAAGCCGTCTACTGCTACTGTGCCGCGCGGCGCCAGCGTCACCCCCAGCTCTTCCAGCCCGAAGCCGCTCACGTTGGCGACCCGGCCCAGCGCCAGCAGCAGCTGATCCCCTTCGATCACTTGGGTCTCGTCACCCCGGCGCAGGTGCAGCCGGATGGGCAGCCCATCCTCTATGGCTTGGTATTGCGCCCGCTCGGCGCGCCAGCCGGTGAGAAGGGTGACGCCATCCCGCTCCATCTGGTGGCGCAGTGCCTCGGCCACCTCCCGCTCCTCTCGTGGCAACAGCTGATCGGCCAGCTCCACCAGGGTGACGGGGATGCCGAGCAGAGCGAAGCTCTGGGCCAGCTCGCAGCCGATGGGGCCGCCGCCGAGCACCAGCAGGCGGCGCGGCGGGGTGCGCAGTTGCCACAGGGTGTCCGAGGTGAGGTAGGGGACGTCGCCAAGGCCAGGCAAATCGGGCACCAGCGGCCTGGCACCAGTGGCGATGACCACATGGCGGGTGGTGAGGCGCTGGCCGTTGACGTCGACCTCCCAGGGGGAGACCAGTCGCGCCGCCCCCTCGATGCACTCCACCCCCAGTCCCTGGTAACGCTCGACGGAGTCGTGGGGCTCGACATCCCTGATCACCTGGGCGACCCGCTCCATCACGGCGGCAAAATCGGCCTCGCTCTGGCTCGGACTAAAGCCGAGCTCGCCCGCCTTGCGCTGCTCGGCAGCAAAGCGGGTGGCGCGGATCAGCGCCTTGGAGGGGACGCAGCCGGTATTGAGGCAATCACCCCCCATCCTGTGCTTTTCGATCAGGGCCACTTTGGCCTTCACCGCCGCGGCGATATAGCTGGTGACCAGGCCGCCGGCGCCGGCGCCGATCACCACCAGGTTGTAGTCGTAGCGGATCGGTTTTTGATAGGGGGCGTGCAGGCGGCGCAGGGCCAGGGTCTGCGCCAGTTTTTTCATCAGCCAGGGCATCAGCCCCAAGAGGGTCAGCGCCACCATCAGGCCGGGGGAAAGAATATTGCCGGTGCTGGTGAGGGTCGCCAGCTCGCTGCCCGCCAGCACGAAGACGAAGGTGCCGGGTAGCATGCCAAGCTGGCTCACCCAGTAGTAGGTACTGACTCTGATAGGGGTCAGCCCCATCAGCAGGTTGACCAGAAAGAAGGGGAAGATGGGGATGAGGCGCAGGCTCAGCAGATAGAAGGCGCCATCTTTTGCCATCCCCGCCTGGAAGGTGGCCAGCTTGTCGCCAAAGCGGGCGCTCACCCAGTCGCGCAGCAGGAATCGGGCGCTGAGAAACGCCAGGGTGGCTCCGAGCGAGCTGGCAAACGAGACCAGTAGCAGCCCCCACGCCACGCCAAAGACCGCGCTGCCTGCCAGGGTGAGCAGGCTGGCGCCCGGCAGGGAGAGGGCGGTGCTGAGCACATAGATCACCAGAAACAGCAGGCTGGCCGTGACAAAATGGCGGTCGACCCACAGCGCCAGGCTCTCCTGGCGAGCCTGTAACTCGGAGAGGCTAAGATAGTGGCCGAGATCGAACGCGAAAAAGGCGCCGATGAGGCACCCCATCACCAGCAGAAGCAGCAAACGGGCTCGCGTCATTTTACGTCCTTGTCGGCGTTGGCATCGGTCGGACGCGCTGGCTGCACCGGCAGCTGGCAGAAGCCCTGGGGAGCGATGTCTAGGGCCGCATTGAATTTGGCCGACATGTTCTGGAAGGCGATGAGGCCGGTCAGCTCCACCATGGCGTCGTCATCGAACCATGGCTTGAGACGGGCAGCCTGTTCATCGCTCACTCCATCCAGCCCTGTCATCGCCTCTGTGTAGTCGAGCACGGCCCGCTCCCGCTCGTCGAACAGCGGGCTTTCGCGCCACTCGGCCAGGGCTTCCACCTTCTCGCTGGAGCCGGCCCGCTTGATGAGGGTCATGGCATTGATGTCGACGCAGAAACGGCACCAGTTGAGCTGGGAGACCCGTACCGTCACCAGGGAGCGCAGCACGGGATCGATGGGAGAGCGTTTGCGGTTGATGACGCCATAGAGGGTCGCCACGGCGGCAAACAGCCTGGGGGAGCGGCCCCAGCACTTGCCCGGGATCAGAACCTGGCCGTAGTTGCGTTTTTGCAGCCAGAAAAAGGGGCGGATAAACCAGGCATACTCCTGATCCGGTTTGACCTCGACGCGCATTGCTACTCCTCTTCTTTGTTCTTCTTCATCATCTTGGGTTTGTAGGCCCCACCCAACCGTTCATTGAGCCGATCCAGAAAGCAGTTGATCCGTGCCCGGTTGGTGCCAAGGTCACTGCGTCCCTGACGGGAGGCGGAGCGCATGTCGATGCGGGTCTCTTTGGGGCCGGTAAAGACCCGCAGCGCCACATCATCCTGAAAGCCGAACCAGGGGGTGGTGACAACTGCATCGAGCCCGTGGGGGCTCGGACGTACCTGCCAGCCCAGCTCTGTCATCAGTGCGTTGGCCTCGGCGATCACCTCGGCCCCGGAGGCGCGGGTATAGAGAGGACCGGGGTTGCCGGCAAAAACTTTCAGGGGAGGCGCATTGACGGGCAGATCCGCCGGGGTTCTGAGTTCGCTGGCCCAGCTCAGGGCGGGGGGATGATAGGGATCCGTGCTGACATCGTTGGTCAGTGGCATGCGCCACGCCTGCACCAGGAACAGCAGGGGCAACAGCAGCGGGATGGCCCCCCACAGGTTGGATGCCTTGTTTCGGCTCCAGGGCAAACGTACCAGCAGGAAGAGGGAGAGCAACGCCCCGGCCAGACAGAGGGTAAAACCCAGCCACCAGGGCCAGAGATGGATACGGCTACCGAGGGCCCCTACCAGAGGAACGAACCAGGCCAGCAGTGGCCACAAGATGGTGCTGGGCATAGGGCGGGATCCATGGATTGAGTGGGCAATGCCGAGAAGGATAAACCTAATAGCCTGATAACGTTAGCAAATTGAAGCCTGTTCGGCGATTTTTTGGTCGAGGTGACAAGTGCAGGAACGCGGTTTGGGCGTCATCACTAGGCTGGCGACCAAACGGGGCACCATGTGCCAGCATGATGAGCCAGTTATCAGTTAATGAGAGAGGGGTGAGGGTGGAGTGGAGCAAAAGGATAAAGAGAATTTCAGGAGAGTGATGACCCACCGATGTCGCGCTCACTGGGCGACATCGGTGGGAGAGGCGATTTACGTCGTTACTGTTTGTCGACGGCAACCGGTACCGGCAGCTTGTAGTCGCCATTGATGACATCAGCCTTGGGCCGATAGACACGCAGACCCAGATACCAGTTGTCGGTTGGCGTCTCCAGGAGGTTGTCGACCTTGCCACACGTGGCTTCTGAGCCGTAGTAGAGGGTGAAGGAGCCATCCTTGTTGCGCTTGATGGTGCGATCGTTCAGCGTCGATTTATCGGTATGCAGGTACTTGTCCGAGCCATACATGGTGAATGAGAAGAATCCCGGCGCATTGAATCCCGGCGCATCATAGGTGGCCGAATAACAGGTGTCTTTGGAGAGGCCATAGTCACGGTACTGGTATACGGCGTCTTGTGGCGGCAGCAGCCCCAGGGCAACGGCGACCCCCATCTTCTGCAGCTCGGGATCTATGGTGCCGTGGCGACCCGAAGTGCCATTAAAGTTGGGCAGCTTTTTCGCCTTGATCTGGTACTCGCTTCTGATGGTATCCAGGCTGGCGCTGTCCCAGTTTCTCGGCTCATATTGTTTCGGCGTCACCCCCTTGGGGAAGGTGACCTTGATCTGATCCTGCAGCTGGTTGACATACTTGACGTCGTCCGGGTTGTTGGCATCGACCTGGGTGCGGATCACGATGGCGACGAAATCGGTTTTGGAATCGATCTCGTGGGTACCCGCGCCGTAAAACACCTGATCGATGTAGTGATCGCTTTGCAGGATCATGGCCGACTGGTAGCGATTGTCTTTCGAGGTCGGCAGCGTGATGGTGGTCCCTTTGGGCGCATAGAAAATGCCGAATGAATAGACGGTATCACGATTCATGGTCACGGCTGGTTGCTGATCGAGGGCGATCAGGTTGCGATCATGCCGGAATTGATTGGCCCCGGCGCTCTTGTAGATATTGGCAAATGAAAGGTCCACTTCGGCTTCGACATAATTGTTGGTCGTGACCGGAATGGGCGCCGAGCTGGCGGCATAAGCCGTGGCACTGCCAAGGGTTGCTGAGGCGATGAGTAAGCACAGAGCCGTTTTCTTCAAAGACATAGATAATTCTCCACAAACCATGAGGGTGTTGATATCCGAAATATCCTGCCGTGATGCCTTGACAAGAAGTATTAATGTATTGACCGGATGCATACTATGGTAGCGTTACGCTCAGGAAAGTGAGTCAATATCTTCTTGAATTAAATTCAATTAACGCGAGAGTCGGGATGCGCAGTGATTTTGATTTGAATCTGCTGAAAACGCTGGTGATCCTGGCGGAAAAGAAAAATCTGAAAAAAACGGGCATCTCTCTCGGCTTGACGGAAAGTGCCGTGAGCAAACAACTCGCCCGGCTGCGGGAGCATCTCGATGATGAACTGTTTGTCAGAGTGGCCAGCGTGCTTGAACCGACCGACTATACCCTGTCTATCTTGCCGCGCGTCAATATCGCGCTGACCGATATAGAAGACGCGTTGATCCCCATCTCCTTCAACCCACAAAACTATTCCGGCTCCATCAATCTGGCGCTGCCTGATCTGGTGATGGAGGTCTTTGGTCTGACGCTGTATGAAACCTTGCAGCGTGAATTCCCCAATGCCCTCATTGCACTTCATAACTGGGGAGAGGAGACCGAAAATAAAATACTGTCTGGCGAAATCGATCTGGGTATTCACCTGCTGCATCCCGACCGCTTGAACGGGTTATATCAGCAGCGAGTGTGCGGCGATCAGTTGGTGATCGCGATAGCGGGCAATCACGGCGTGCATGACTGGCAGACAGTAAAACATTGGCCATTCATCAAGCAGAAAAATATTGGCTGGAATGCACAGCGCTTTCATTTTATTAAAAGCCTGAAAGAGTTGGCGGTAGAGATTGATTATTTGCATGATATTGACACCGCTTCCCTCGCACTCAAATTGATGAGAAGCCAGCGCGTCGGCAATGTACTGCCCAGTTTGATCCTGGGAGAGGAATTAATCAGGGTGCCGGGTGCTGAATTTCTCGACTATGAGGTTGTCTGGACGACCTGCGTTCGTCTTACCGACCGCCGCTCCGGCCTGTATCAGTATCTCTATAAAATCATCCTGACCCTGTTTATTGGTCAACGCAGGGGAGACATCTCGGCAAAACCGGCAAATTAGCGGGGAATTTATGCTCATCCGCCCGGCCAGATAAGGTCGGTTATGACCTGATCATGGTATGCAGGGCGGAGGACAGGTGCTCGCAGGAGCAAGGAGATGAGCAGTTACGCCGCACTGGGCGATGAGGCCTAGTTGCGGTAGAGCACCTTGATCAGGTGAAAGCCGAACTTGGTGCGCACCGGCCCCAATACCTTGAGCAACTCCCCCTTGAAGACGGCATCGTCGAAGGATTTGACCATGTCCCCCTTGGAAAACTCCCCCAGATCGCCGAAACGCTTGCCGGAGGGGCAGGTGGAGAAACGCTTGGCCATCTGGCCGAAGTCGGCGCCCTTCTCGATCTTCTCCTTGATCTCCAGACACTGTTTCTCTGTCTTGACCAGGATGTGCTGGGCACAGGCTTTTTTCATGGGGCGCTCCTCGGGTTAACGGGTGGATGGCAAATCGGGGGCGCAAGGGTACCCCAAATTGCCCTCCGCGTCAGCCGTCCGGGTAACGTTTGGCAGAGCCTTGCCGCCATCAGGGGTGGCTGCTGGTGGCCAGTTGCGCTCTGGGGCGAGCCTGCCAGAGGATTTCCAGTCCCAGCAGGGCATAGAGGCTCCAGATGGCCAGCGGGTTGAGCCATTCGCCACCAAGCTGCATCGTCAGCAAGGCAGCTGCCGCCAGCAACAGTGTGATGCCGGGCAGGCGCCAGTAAGCGGGCAGGGGAGCCAGCAATGCCATGGTCAGCAGGATGGCGAGACCAAATGGCAGGTTGAGTGCGGTAAAGGCCAGCGCCTGCTGGCCGTTCATGCCGGTCAGCAGCGCCAGCAGGGCGCTGCAACAGGCGAGAAAAGTGATGAATTCGAGCCGGTCGGCAATGTAGTCAGCCATCTGTTCGCTACGGGCATGCATGATGGGATCTCCTTCGGTTGATGGCTTGAGTGTGCGCGAGGGCGTCAGACAAGGGCAGCGGGATAATTCGATTGCACTGAACGAGCCTGTCTCAATCCCGCGTGGCGCGGGCCTTGTCGCGGGATAGCGGGGTTTGAGAGGCTGGCTGCTCAATCGACAGGCAGGTTCCGACAAGCCTTGTCGTGGCACACCCACGGACGCGCTGTTCGACGTGGACCGGGAGTGATGGAGATTTATCCGGTTTCAGATGGCTAGCGCTATTTTGGGTCGGCGAGCGAGGCCAAAGGGGGCACCTGGCTGCGCAATTTGTGGCCAACATCTTAAAATCTATGGCGAATTTGCCAGGCCGGCGGCTCTGTCGTTGGCGAAAGCCTATGTTAGGATAGGGTTCGCCATATGTTGGTGCGCTCTTGGTCCGACCCCGTGCATGACTGCGTTCCCCGCTTGGCGGGCGAGTGGCTGCAGCGGGCTGTGCCTGTGTGCGTCTTTATATTCGTTACCCAACTTTCAGGAATATCGACCTTTGACCGGATGCAATCCATCCCTGCCGGCAGGGCGTTTACTCTCCGGCTCCGCCTGTCGCCGCGGCCTGCTGATCCTGGCGCTGGGCCTGTTTCTGTCGCTCCTGGCGGCGCCAGCGCTGGCGGCCAAGCTCACCTATCAGGTCAAGGGAGTGAAAGGGGACAACAAGGACAACGTTGAAGCTTATCTCAACGCCCTGCCCGTCTATCAGGAGCGCCAGTATCGTCCTGCCCGCCCCAAGATCATCGAGAGCGTGCAAAAGGCGCTGCAGGTGTATGGCTACTACGAGCCCAAGATCTCCCTCAGCCGCGACGAGAAGAAGCCATCTCGGGTCATTGTCACCATCGACAAGGGGGAGCCGGTCATTGTCTCCCGTCTCGACGTCTTGCTGGAAGGGGATGCCAGCAGTGACGAGCGCTATAGCGAGCTGCTGGATCAGTTGCCCCTGAAAGAGGGGGAGCCCCTCAACCATGCCAAATATGAATCCATCAAGGCCGATCTCGGCAGCCTGGGGCTGGCGCGCGGCTATTTCGACGCCAAGCTGAGCAAGAGCCAGGTCAGGGTGTTTCCCGACAAGGGCACGGCGGAGATCTTCATCCTGTTCCAGTCCGGTCATCGCTACCGTTTTGGCGATATCCGCTATGACGCCACCCCCGAGGCGCTAAAGCTGATCAAGCCGCTCATCACCATCAAGGATGACGAACCCTATCTGGCCATCCGCCTGGCCGAGATGTCCCAGGATATCTCCTCCACCAAGCTGTTCCGTCAGGTGGATATCAAGCCCCAGATCAGCGAGGCGACCGATTACCGGGTGCCCATCTCGGTGACCCTGGCCAACCGGGTCGATCACGAAATCGAAGCCGGTCTGGGCTATGCCACCGACGTGGGGCCGCGGATGAGCGCGACCTGGGAGAAGCCCTGGGTCAACCGTTACGGCCACCGCCTGTTTGCCACCGCCAAGGTGTCGGCGCCGGAGGCGGAGCTCAGCTTCGACTACCAGATCCCGGTGGGCAACCCGCTGCGGGACTACTACTCCATCCAGAGTGGCTACCAGTACAAGGACAATAACGACACCCGCTCCGATCTCACCACCATAGGGGTGCACCGCTGGACCCGGCGGCCGGAGAGCTGGGATCGCGACGTCTTCATCCGCCTGGAGAACGAGGTCTATACCCAGGGCATGGATGAGGGGAACAGCTTGCTGGTGATCCCTGGTGTCTCCTGGTCCCGGCTGCGGGTGCGTGGTGGCCTGGTGCCCGATTGGGGGGATCGCCAGCAGCTCACCCTGGAGTTTTCCGATCCCACCTGGGGATCCGACATCAGCTTCGTGCGGGTGTGGGGCCGCAGCAAGTGGCTGCGCACCCTGGGCGAGGATCATCGCTTCCTGATGCGGGCCGAGCAGGGGGCCATCATAGGGGACAGCTTCTCCCTGGTGCCGCCATCCCTGCGCTTCTTCACCGGGGGCGATCAGACGGTGCGTGGTTTTGACTATGAAACCATCTCCCCGACCGGGCCGGATGGCAAGCTGACCGGGGGCCGTTATACCAGCGTGGCCAGCCTGGAGTACAACTACCGCTTCAGCGAGAAGTGGCTGGGGGCTCTGTTCGTGGATGGCGGTACCGCCACCGTCGATTACAGCGAGCCGTGGAAAATCGGCACCGGGATCGGGGTGCGCTGGGTTACCCCCATCGGTCAGGTCAGACTCGATCTGGCGGTCGGAGTATCGGAAGAGGATAAGCCCGTGCGGCTGCATTTCGCCTTGGGGCCTGAATTATGATCTGGGTAAAGCGTCTTTTTCTCTGGCTGATGGGCCTCATCTTTCTGCTGCTCATCGGCGTCAGCCTGCTGGGCTTCACCCATCAGGGCAACAAGTGGCTGTGGCAACAGGCCAAGGGCGCTCTCCCTTCCCTCAAGGGGGAGCTGGTGGCGGGTCAGCTGGGTTATGGCTGGACCCTGGAAGGGGTCGGCTGGCAGGATGAGCTGGTGGATGTTTCGGTCGATCGCGCCGTGCTGGATTGGGATCTGGGCAAGCTCCTGCAGGGCAAGCTCTGGATCAAATCCCTGGTGGTCACCCATCCGGTGGTGAAGGTCGCCGACTCAGAACCCGCGCCGCCAGAGCCCTCCGAACCCTTTGTCTGGCAACCACTGCCCCTCAAAATCCAGGTAGACACCCTGCTGGTGGCCGATCTCGATCTGGCCGTGCCCGGTGTGGCCGTGACCCTGGGGGCGCTGGATATCGGCGCGACCCTCGATCGCAAGGGGTTGATAGTGCGCGGCCCTGTGCTGGATGGTCTGAGCGTCACCCTGGCTGACACGCCGCCAGCCAAAGCAGCGGCCGAAGAGAGTGCCAAGGCCGGGAAAACGGCTCAGGGCAAGGCTCAGGATAACGCGAGCGAGACAACCAACAGCGAGTCAACTCAGGCTGATAAAGCAGCGGCCATCGAGCTGCCCGCCATTTCCCTGCCATTCCCCGTCCAGCTGGAAGGGGTGAGTCTGACCCGTTTTCGTTATCAGCAGGGCGATCTGATCGAAGCCGTCGACAAGCTGCACCTCTCGGCCGGCGCCGAGGAGGATCGCATCGAACTGCGCGAGCTTTCGCTGCGCCACGCCATGGCCGATCTGGCCCTCAAGGGGAATATTCGCCTGGGCGATGATTATCCGCTGGATCTGACCCTGGATGCCAAGGCGCGCAAGGGCTTGCTCGATGGCGAGCTCAAGGGGGAGCAGGCCACCCTGGCCCTGAGCGGGTCGGTCGGCAAGCTGGATCTGGCATTGCAGGCCAGGGGGCCGGTAGCCGCCAGCCTCAAGGGGTCGCTGGCAGCCCTCGACCCGGATCTGCCGTTTGATCTGGCGCTCGACTGGAAGAGCCTCGGCTGGCCCTTGCACAAGCCGGCCAAGGATGAGCCGAATTACCGGCTGGACAAGGGGAGCCTGACCGCCAAGGGCAAGCTCTCCGGCTATCAGTTTGCCCTCAAGACGTCGGGCAAGGGGACGGATGTGCCCCCGTTCAAGATTGTGCTGGACGGCAAGGGGGATCTCGAACAGCTGAGCAAACTGGCCCTGCGGCTCGAGGCTCTCAAGGGGGAGTTGACCCTGGATGGCAAGCTGGCCTGGCAAAAGGGAGTCCACTGGCAAGGGAGCACCCGCTTCAAGGGGATCAATCCGGCCGAGCTGGTGCCGGATCTCAAGGGCACCCTGACCGGGGAGATAGAGAGCCGTTTCGTGATGAACGAGGCGGGCAGCTGGGAGTTGAACCTGCCCACCCTCAGGGTGGACGGCAAGCTCAACCAGTATCCGCTGGCCATCAAGGGGGAGGCGAGCGGCAATGACAAGATGGAGTGGCGCATTCCCGGGCTGTCGCTGCAAAGCGGCCCCAACCGGTTGCAGGCCAAGGGGCAGATCAGCCAGCAGGTGTGGCAACTGGTGGCCGATCTCGATGCTCCCAATCTGGCGGGGCTCTACCCCGGCCTGAAGGGGGACATCAAAGGGCTGGTGCGCCTGGGGGGCAATCAGCAGGCGCCGCGGGTGACCACAGAGCTTTTGGCCAATCGCCTCTATTATGCGGGCACTAACATCAAGGGGATCGCCATCAGGGGCAATGCCCTGGTGGGTGACAAGCCTGCGGGTGAGCTGGCGCTCACCGTGGCCAGCCTGACCCAGGGGGAGACCAAGCTAAGCCAGTTGGCGCTGGCCCTCGACGGGGATCTGGCGCGCCATCAGCTCACCCTGACGATGAAGGGCGATCCGGTGGCCGCCAATCTCAAGCTGGGTGGCGGCGTGCGCGGGGATCACTGGCGCGGAACCCTCTCCGAGCTCAAGCTCAAGACTCCCTTGCGGCGCTGGAGTCTGACCAACCCCTGGGCGCTGGATCTCGATCTGCCGCGCCAGCGCTTGGCGATGGGGGATCTCTGTCTTGACTCCCAGGGGGCCAACCTCTGCATCAAGGGCAGTCAGGTATCGGCCGAGCAGGGGGCGCTGGAGTTTGCCCTCAACGGGTTTGATCTCAAGCGGCTGCGCCCTTGGCTGCCGGACAACTTCCGGTGGCAGGCGGTGCTCTCCGCCGATGGCCGTGCCAGCTGGCGCGGCAGCCAACCGACCCTGCATGCGGTGGTGCGCACCACACCGGGCAGCTTCGTGGCTGACGACATCAAGACCGATTATCAGCAGTTGGCGCTGGCCGTGGAGTTCGAGCGCCAGCAGGCGGCGATCCGCCTCGACTTCGCCTCGCAGCAGATCGGCAATATCGATACCGACCTGCTGATCAGGGAGCCCGCCGGTCGCGGTCAGCTCGGGGGCCAACTCAAGTTTGACGATCTCAAGCTCGACACCTTTGCCCCCCTCATTCCCGAGGTGCGCTCCCTGCAAGGGGTGATCTCCGCCAATGCCCGCTTCGAGGGAACTCTGGCATCCCCCCTGCTGTTCGGTCAGCTCAATCTGCTGGATGGCGAAGTGCAGACTCACTCCGATATGGTGACCCTCTCCAAACTGGTGACCCGCCTCAAGATCGAGGGCAACCGCGCCGAGCTGGATGGCTCCATGCTGGTGGGCAAGGGGCCGCTGGCCCTCGGCGGCTGGCTCAGCTGGGCCAAGATGCCGGTGAGTGGCAGCCTGACCATCCAGGGGGATGAGCTGGAGGCGCAATACCCGGGCATGGGCCGGGTGCGGGTCTCCCCGGACATCGCCATCTCGTTGGGGGAGGAGACCCGCATCACCGGCAAGGTGGATATTCCCTGGGCGCGGATCCTGGTCAAGAGTCTGCCGGACTCGGCGGTCGCCGTCTCCGATGACGTGACCGTGGTGTACGACGATCTGCCGCCACCGCCTCCCCAGGCCAGCCTGCCACTGCTGATGAAGGTGGCGATCCGGCTTGGTGACGATGTGAAACTGGAGGCGATGGGGCTCAAGACCAATGTCTCCGGCGGGCTCAATATCAATCAGGATCCGGGCAAGCCACTGGCGGGCAACGGCCAGCTGGTGCTGACCGACGGCCGCTTCAAGGCCTATGGCCAGAACCTCATCATCAAGGAGGGACGGATCATCTTCTCCGGCCCCCTCGATCGCCCCTTCCTCAATATCGAGGCCTATCGTGACCCGGATACCATAGAGGATCAGGTGACGGTCGGGGTTCGGGTGACGGGGCCGGCCACCAAGCCGGAGATCAAGGTCTATTCCGAACCCCAGATGGCCCAGTCCGAACAGCTCTCCTATCTGTTGCGCGGCAAGGGGCTACAAACGGGCGGTGAGGATGGCGGCTTCAACGGCCTGCTGGTGGCCGGCGCGGTCAGCCAGGCCAACGGCGTGGTGTCGAGCATCGGCGAGGCGCTGGGGATGAGCGATGTCTCCCTCGATACCGCCGGCAGTGGCGACGACACCCAGGTGACTCTCTCCGCCTATCTGCTACCCGGTTTGCAGTTCCAGTACGGGGTGGGGGTATTCAGCCCGATCGCCGAGTTCAAACTGCGCTACGAGGTGCTGCCGCGACTCTATCTGCAGGCCATGAGCGGGGTCGCCCAGGCGGTGGATGTCTTCTATCGCTTCACCCTCTAACGGGGGCGACTGTGACTGATGAAACGGGAGGCGCTGGCCTCCCGTTTTTTATCCTGATTGCGAGGTGTAAGGGAAAGAATTGGGCGGGCCGGAAAAGCGAAAACCCGGCGCAAGGCCGGGTCTTCTGAATGATGGTGGAGGGAGAAGGATTCGAACCTTCGAAGGCAGAGCCGTCAGATTTACAGTCTGATCCCTTTGGCCGCTCGGGAACCCCTCCACGGGGTATTGCAAACAGATTGTGGCACTTGAAATGGTGGAGGGAGAAGGATTCGAACCTTCGAAGGCAGAGCCGTCAGATTTACAGTCTGATCCCTTTGGCCACTCGGGAACCCCTCCACAAGTGCGAGGCGCATACTAACAGATCTTCCGCTTTTGTGAACCCCCAAGCGGGATTTTTCCATTAAAAGAATCGGATTGATGGCCGATAAGAAGTGAAATCGCCATTTTCAAGAGTTATGCCATGCTACCCCGCTCAATCCGTGATCATCTGCTCGTCGATGAGGGCCAGTTGGGGCAACGCCTCAACCTGGATCTGCAGCATGGCGATCGGGCGGATTTTCGGCTGCATCTGGCGTTGCTCACCGATTCGGTGGAGGAGCAGCCCTGGTTTGATGCCAAGCCGGCCGCCGCGCCGGATGAGCGGGACTGGCGGGCCCATTTCGGGTTGCGCCCGGCAGAAGCCTTGATGGCAGAAGAGGCGACCAGCGACAGCAGTGCCCTCAACGAGCGGTTGCAGCAGGGGGGTAGCATGGTGGATGTGCGACTGTGGCTGGCATTGCAGCCACAGCCACTGGTGGCAAAGCAACCGCTGCTGGATGAGGCGGTCTACGACAACCTGACGCCACTCGGGCGTGAGCGGCTGCGGGGAGCACTTGTGGATGAGCCTCGTCAGGAAGATCCGCTGGTGCTGTTGCCTGTGCTGGATCGCCTGCAGCAGGGAATCGATACCCGGCTCCACTGGCTCGGTTGAGCAAGGCGGGTTGCACGAAAGGCGGTTCGAGTAAGCGAATGCGGGTATGCAGCAGGCATACAAAAGGCGGGATATCCCGCCTTTGTGTTGAGTGACTGAGTTAACCTTGCCGGGAGTTATGCGTCGGCTTCATCCGGTTGTGGCATCTCCTTGCGTGTGCCATTGGCGCGACGGGCGATCGGCTTTTCGGTGTGGCGGTTGATTTGACGCTCCAGTTTTTGTCCCAGTTCATTGATGGCGGCGTAGAGATCCTCATGCTCTGCCTGGGCAAACAGCTTGCCGTTGGGGATGCCAGCAGTGGCTTCGACGATAAACATCAGACGCTCTTTGGACACAATCACATGGGGTGTGATGAGAGGCACCTGAAGACGCTCGAGCTTGTCAAAACGGGATTCGATGCGCTCGCGGATAGCCGGGGTGATGTCGATGATTTTGCTGGTAATTTCGATTTTCATATTGGCCCCCTTCGGGTCGTCTTGCTTGTGTCTTCACCTTCAGATTACTCATCGGTAGTATTGAAAATGTGATGTTGGTCACAAAATCTCCCGCCATGTATTTAGCGATTTGTAAATTGTGAGCTTTTCCGGTTTCGTGCCAAAAATAGCTTGAGCTCCTTGAAACTGGCAGGCAGTATGACGGGAATAGGATCGTTTCTGTCCCTTCTTGGCAGCACCTTGTGTCGACTTCTTGTCCGGTTTGCCCGGTTTTCCCCGCTCGATACTGCATGATGTTAGCCCCCTCTCTGTATTGTCTTTGAACTCATGAGTCGATGTGGGGAGTGGTTGTGCCCGTTCTGCCTGGACATCAAACGTGAGCGATTGTTGTGTTGGAGTTGTAGATGAAGCAGCAAGCCACTCAAATCATGTGGTTTTATGATCGGCAGCATGATCAGTGGAGCCTCTCCGATCAGGGCGCCTACCAGCAGTGGCAGGGGGAGGGGAAACACCCCTGGGCAGGTTGCCTGCAGCCGGAAGATGAAGCGGGCTTTGCCGATTTTTTGGCGCGTCTGCATCAATCCACCTTGCCGGAACAGTTCATCGGCCATCTCAAGGATGAACGGGGCCTGTTCAGTCACGTGATCTGGAGTGGGCAATACGTTCCCAGCCAGCAGTTGTGCTGCGGCTGGCTGGCGCCCCTTGACGGGATGAGCGCGGCGGCCGAATCACTCAATCTCGCCCAGCCATTGCAGACCTCATTGCTGACCCGCCTGGCCCAGGCGCTTTCTGCCTGTACCGGTACCGAGTTTTTCAACACCCTGGTCAACCAGCTGACTCACATCCTCAAGGTGGATGCCGTCTGGGTGGGTGAGCTGAGCGGGGTGGACAGGATCAAGGTGCTGGCTGCCGACGGGCTGGATATCCGGGATTACCCCCTGGCGGGCACCCCATGCCAGCAACTCTATCGGCAGGGAACCAGCTGTCAGGTGAACCTGGATGAGCTGGCCGAATGCCAGACCCCCTCCCGACCCGGACAGCGCTATTATGGCCAGCCGCTGTGCGATAGCCGGGGCCAGCTGCTGGGTCATCTGGCCCTGCTCTATTCCGCTCCCGCTGACATTGCCAACCTCGACTCCGTGCTCAACACCTTCTCGGTACGCATGGTGGCCGAGTTGGAGCGGTTGCAATCCGATGCCCAGATGCGCCTCTCCGCCGTGGCCTTTGAAACCCACGAAGGGATCATCATCACGGATCCCGGTTTCAAGGTGCTGCGGGTCAATCACGCCTTCAGCCAGATCACCGGCTTTGACAGCCAAGCCGTGCTGGGCCTGCATCTGGAAGAAGATCTCTGGCCCACCATGGGAAAACCGGGCTACGAGCTCAATACCCTGAGCCGCTGGCAGGGGGAGACCCAGCGGCGCCATGCCGATGGCCACGTCTACCCCCAGTGGGAAATCGTGACGCCGGTGCAGGATGAGAAGGGGGAGATCAGCCACTTCGTCATCTGCTTCGAGGATATCTCGGAGCGCAAGGCGGCCGAGCTGCGGATCCAGGATCTGGCCTATTACGACGAGCTGACCGGTCTGCCGAACCGGCGCCAGTTGCACGAAACCCTGGTGCAGACCTTCAACGAGGCCAGTCGCAACGGATTGATAGGGGCCCTGCTGTTTATCGATCTCGATCACTTCAAGACCATCAACGACTCCCTCGGCCACGCCACCGGTGACTGGCTGCTCAAGGAGGTGGCGACACGTCTCAAACGGCTGGTGCGCCAAGGGGACTGCCTCGCTCGCCTCGGTGGCGACGAGTTCGTGCTGCTGCTGCCTTCCCTCTCAGCCAGCCCGCCCCAGGCCGAGATGCAGGCCGACATCATCGCCGAGCGCCTCATCACCGAGATTGCCTCCCCCTACAGCCATGGCGGGCAGGTATTGCATATCGGCGCCAGCGTCGGCATCACCCTGTTTCCGGATCGGGAACAGGGGGTCGACGATCTGCTCAAACAGGCGGATACCGCCATGTATCAGGCCAAGTCTGCCGGGCGCAAGACGCGGCGTTTCTTCGATGCCTCCATGCAGCATCAGGCGGATCGGCGCCTGCTCATCCACAACGAGCTGCGCAACGCCCTGAACAAGAACGAGCTGACCCTCTACTATCAGCCGCAGCATCTGGTGGATGGCGGCGATCTCATCGGCATTGAAGCCCTGATCCGCTGGCAGCCGCCGGGCCGGGCCCTGGTCTCGCCCGCCGAGTTCATCCCCATTGCCGAGGAGACGGATCTCATCGTCGATATCGGCAACTGGGTGTTGCATGAGGCGTGTGTCCAGTACGTGTTGTGGGAGGAGAGTGGCATCCACATTCCCCAGATCTCGGTCAATGTGAGCGCCAAGCAGTTTCACGCCACCGATTTTGTCGAGCGGATCCACGATGTGCTGGCACAAACCGGCATGGATCCGGCCTGCCTCAACCTGGAGATCACCGAGTCGGTGGTGCTGGGCCATGCCGAGGACACTATCAGCAAGATGGCGGAGCTCAAGGCCCTTGGCATCAGCTTTGCCATCGACGATTTTGGCGCCGGCTACTCGTCCCTCAGCTATCTCAAGCGGCTGCCCGCCGATGAGCTCAAGATCGACCGCTCCTTCATCCAGGACATTCCTCGGGATGGGGACAACATGGCCATTGTCGAGGCGGTGATAGCCATGGCGCGCCACATGGGGTTCAACGTGACGGCGGAAGGGGTGGAGTCGCGCCAGCAGCTCGAGTTTCTCAAGGCGCAGGGGTGCAGCTTCTACCAGGGCTACCTCGCCTCCAAGCCGTTGCCAGTGCCTTATCTGGAGAAATATGTGCAGCGGCTGGCCAAACCCGAGTACCAGCGCGACGTCCACCTGGCCTGCGCGGAAAAATAGTCGTCATCCCCGCTTTCGCACCGCCCGGCTGCGGGTAGAATGGGCATTTCCGGATCCACCGCCTGCGGGCGGTGGCGTGCTTCCCAATGGAGATGTTCAGTGAAAGCTGTGTGGGGAATTCTCTTAACGACACTGTTTGCGCCAGGGATCATGGCCCAGACCCAGGATCAGAGTCTGTACCGTCAGGCCTATGATGCCGTGCGGGCCAACGATCAGGCCCGTTTTCAGCAGCTTCGCGCTCGCTTGACCCATTATCCTCTGCTGCCCTATCTCGATTACTTCCAGCTCGCCTTTCGGCCCGGGGCGGCCGATTATCAGGATGTGACCCGTTTCATCCGCCAGCATGGGGATACCCCCCAGTCCAACCGGCTGGAGCGTACCTATCTGACCTATCTGGCCCAGAGCCAGCAGTGGTCGCAGTTCCTGCGCTTCTACCCGGCCAAGCCAAAATCGACCGACCTGCTCTGCATGCACTATCAGGCGCTCTATTACACCGGCAAGACCAGGGAGGCGTTGCAGGGGGCGGGCAAGATGTGGATGAGTGGGCAATCCCGTCCTGATGCCTGTGATCCGCTATTCACCCTCTGGCAGGGGGCTGGTCTGCGCACCCAGGACAAGATCTGGCAACGGATGACGATGGCCTTCGAGGCGGAAAATCCCAACCTGATCCGCCATCTGGGGGCCTCCCTCGGTACCGGCCTGCAGGGGTATGGCAACCAGATGGTGACCCTGTTCGAGCAGCCGGCCAAGGCGATGAATCCCACCTACTTCAGCAACAACCCTTACTCCAGGAAGTTGTTGTCGCTGGGGCTGACCCGCTATGCCAACCAGCAGCCGGAGGCTGTGCTGCGCCAGCTTGACCTGTTTCGCAGCCGCTTTGGCCTGAGCCAGGCCGAGATCAAGCCGGTGGAGCGAGCTATCGCCCGCCGCCTGCTGCTGGATCGTTCGAGAAGCGAGCGCCAGTGGTTGGACAACACGGTCAGGTTGCTGGCCGATCCGGATATCACCGAATTGCGAGCCAGGCTCGCCATCTGGGAAGAGGATTGGCGCGGTCTCTCCGGCTGGGTGAAGATGATGCCGATGGCACGCCAGAAGGAGGATCGCTGGCGCTACTGGATGGCCCGCTCGCTGGAGGTACAAGGGCAGCAGAAGCTGGCCCGCGACCTCTACCTGGAGACCGCCAATCTGCGCGGTTTCTACGGGTTTATGGCCGCCCAGCGCACCGGCGCCCCCTACCGGATGAAGAACCAGACGGTGCCGCATGTACCGGACTGGCGCAGCGCGAGCCGGCGTTGGCCCTTCCTGCTTCGGGTGCAGGAGCTGCTGGCCATGAACGAGGTGGCGGCTGCCCGTTCGGAGTGGATCCACAACATGGATCGCAACCCGGTGGCCCAGCGCATCGAATTTGGCCACATCGCCCTCAATCGGGGCTGGCATGATCTGGCGATCCTCGCCAGCATCCGTGCCGAGGCCTGGGATGCCCTTGAGTTGCGCTTCCCCAAACCCTACAAGCAGACCTTCAGTCAGGTGGCCCGCGAGCGAGCGGTCAACATGAGCCTGCTCTACGCCATCTCCCGCCAGGAGAGCGCCCTCTACCCGCGGGCACAATCGCCAGTGGGGGCGAGGGGCCTGATGCAGCTGATGCCCGCGACCGCGAAAGAGACTGCCGGCAAGATTGGGGTACCCTATCGCAGTGAGCAGCAACTGTTTGATCCTGCAATGAATATCCGTTTGGGCAGCGCCTATCTCAAACGCCTGCTGGATGTCTATGACGGCAACCGGATCCTGGCGGCGGCGGCCTACAACGCAGGCCCCGGCCGGGTGAAGCGCTGGCGTGAGCAGAGTGCCGACAAGCCGATGGACGTGTGGGTCGAGAGCATCCCTTACCGGGAGACGCGCAACTATGTGCAGAACGTGTTGTCGTTCGATCTCATCTATCAGCACAAGTTTCAGCAGCCGCTGCGGTTCATGTCCGATCGCGAACTCAAGCATGGCTATTGAATGCGGGGGCCGCGGGCCCCTGCCTGTTACCCGGCGCTGGGTATCACGGCGCAAGAATTTGTTACCAAAGGAAACCTGTCAGGTGACCTGGCTCCGGGAATCGGATCCGCGAGCAGGATATACTGGGCCGTCGGTACCGACAGGTTCCCCACAATAAAGGAATGGATAGTGGCAACGATTAAAGACGTTTCTCAGCTGGCAAATGTGTCCATCTCAACCGTCTCCCGGGTGATCAACAACACGGCACAGATCGCGCCGGAAAAGCGCGAGGCCGTGCTGGCGGCGATGAAGGAACTCAATTTTCGTCCCAACAGCTTTGCCCAGGCCCTGGTCAGCAAGCGCTCCAACTGCATCGGCGTGCTGGTCGGCGATCTCTGTGGCGGCCCCTTCTTCGCCCAGATGATGCGAGGCATCGAAGCCATGGTCGATCGGGCCAACAAGTTCACCATAGTGATGTCAGGCAACCATGACATCACTCGCGAGCGTCATGCCATCCAGGCCCTGCTGCAGCGCCAGTGTGACGCCCTGATCCTGCACAGCAAGGCGCTCCCCGATGAGGAGCTGAGCGAGCTGGCCGCCGGATCCACCCCTGTGGTCTTTATCAACCGCCAAGTGCCGGGAGCCGAAGATCGCTGCGTCTGGCTCGACAACCAGGCAGGCATCACCACAGCGTGCCAGCATCTGCTGGAGGCCGGCCACCGCAAGATCGCCTTTATCACCTCGGACGATGAAGAGTTCGTCGACGGCCAGCAGCGCATGGCGGGCTACACCCAGACCCTGGCCCAGGCCGGAATTGCACTGGAACCTGCCTTGATCGGCCGTGGCTTTGCCGATGAGAACGGCGGTTATGTGGCGATGAACGAGCTGCTCTCCCGCGGGGTTGAATTTACCGCCGTGCTTGGCTTCAACGATGCCATGGTGGCGGGAGCCATCTCCTGTCTGCTGGAGCGGGGTTACAAGATCCCGCAGCAGATCTCGGTGGTGGGGTTCGACGATATTCCTTACGCCCGCTACATCTATCCCAAGCTCACCACGGTGCGTTATCCCATCGAGGAGATGGGGAGCCGTGCCGCCGAGCTGGCCCTTCGCCTGCTCGATCACAAGCCGGCCGACGGTCTGGCACTCAAGTTTGAAGCCAGGCTGGTGGAGCGCGAGTCCGTCGCCTGACGCCCGCCAAAGAGAGTAAAAATGTGGCCCCGTCGGGGCCATATTGCGCTCTGGCACTGTACCAGGAATGCCGCCGTTTTATCTCAACCTGCCAGCGCAATCCGCCGCTGGCGCCTTGCCTCCACCCCTTCGGCCAGCATATCGAGCAGTACCAGGGTCTGTTCCCAGCCGATGCAGGCGTCGGTGATCGACTGGCCGTAGCACAGTGGCTGACCACCCTTGATCTCCTGACGCCCTTCACACAGGAAACTCTCCACCATCACGGCAACGATCCCCTGGTTACCAGCTGTCAGCTGATTGGCCAGATCCTGTGCCACCCGCAGTTGACGAAGATGCTGCTTCTGGCTGTTGCCGTGGCTGCAATCGACCATCAGCCGGGGAGCAAGGTGGTGTCGTTGCAACAGTAAACAGGCTTGTTTCACGGCATCATGTTGATAGTTGGGTTGGCGGCCGCCACGCAGGATCAGGTGGCAATCCTTGTTGCCGTGGCTACGAACCAGTGTCATGCGCCCCTCACCATCCGGTTGGGTATAGAGGTGGGCAGCCCGACTGGCGAGGATCGCCTCCACGGCGACCTGGACATTGCCATCGGTACCATTCTTGAAACCGATGGGGCAGGGGAGCGCAGATGCCAGCTGGCGATGGAACTGGGATTCGGTGGTGCGCGCTCCGATGGCGCCCCAGCTGATAAGGTCCCCCAGATAGAGCATGCTGGTGAGATCGAGAAACTCGGTAGCGCAAGCGAGGCCCGCTTCTCCCAGCTCCAGCAGCAGAGCGCGTGCCTGGTGCAATCCCTCCGCCAGTCGGTCGCTACCATCGAGGCAGGGATCGAAGATAAATCCCTTCCAGCCGAGGGTGGTGCGTGGTTTTTCGAAATAGGTGCGCATCACCAGCAGCAGTTGATCGCCGTAGCGTGTCTGCAGCTCGACCAGCCGAGCGCCATAGTCGCGGGCGGCGATCGGATCGTGAATGGAGCAGGGGCCAATCACCAGCAGCAGGCGATCATCCATGCCTTGCAGGATCTGGCTGGCATGGTGGCGGTGGCAGCCGATCCGGTGGGCAAGCCGGGTGGGGCAGGGGAGCGTCGCCAGCAACTCGCCCTGAGTGGGGAGAGTGGCAAGTGGCGATGCGTTCAGTAGTGAGGGGAACATGGAAGATCCTCGAACAGAGTGAAAATCTGCATGCTCATTGCTATCCAGTGGGACTTGTCCCTTGTTGTCGTAAATTGCGGCACGGGAAGGTTCCCGTGCCGCGTGGAGGGCCGGATCAGAAACGGGCTGAGCCGCTGATGTAATAGCTGCGGCCCGGTTCCACGTTTTGGAAGAGGGCATCTTTCTCTTGCAGACGGACATCGGTCAGGTTGGTGATGCCGACTCGCAGATCAAAGTTGTTGGTTACCTTGAAGCCGGTGCCAAGATCGAACGTCTGGTAGCTGGGCAACTTATGCAGCACAGTTGCCTTGTTGACGGTCTGCTCCGCAAACTGGGTGCCTGTGTAGGTCGTTCCGACGAAGGCATTCACCCGCTCGGTGGCTTGCCAGGTGAGCCTGGCGTTGGCCTTGTGCTCCGGGCGCTCGGGCAGGGGCTGGCCTTGTTCCCCTTCCGCCTTGAGGTAGGTGTAGTTGGCATTGAGGCTGAGATCCTCGAACAGATCGAGGCGACCGGTCAGCTCCAGTCCCTTGGTCGTGGCCTTATCCAGGTTGTACCAGGTACGGTCTTTGGAGTTGGGTATCTGCTTGAAGGTCAGCATGTCTTCTATGTCGGAGTAGAAGAGGGTGGCGCTGGTTTCCCAGATGCCTTCTCCTGCGATGATCCCCAGCTCGTAGTTGGTGCTGGTCTCGGGTTTGACCTTGTCGCTGCCGTAGATGAGGCAGCTGCCACCGCAGCTCTCGATGCTGTAACCCTTGGAGTATTGATGCGGAGCCGGCGCCTTGAAGGCCTGGCTGACGCCGCCCTTGACGGTCACCAGGTCGCTCAGCTCATAGACCAGATAACCGCGTGGCGTGAAGTGGCCGCCATAGATCTCGTGGTGATCGTAACGCCCCCCCAGGGTCAAGGTCAGGCTATCGGTCAGGCCGATCTCGTCCTGGGCAAACAGCGCCTCCTGGGCGTGACTCTCCCGGCCGCCGATATCCTTGTAGCTCACCGTATCCACCAGCTCCCGGTCGAGATATTCGCCGCCGAAGGTCAGATAGTGATTGGCCAGCATCAGATTGGTGTAACCCTTGAGAGTCAGGGTGTTCTCCTCCAGCTCGCGCTGCTGGGGGGCTGAGTAGCTGGTGTTGAAGTCGTCGATCCGGGAGCTTTCGTAATTGGCCATGACGGTAGTGTCACCCCAGCTCCAGTTCCCCTTGTGAGTCAGGCCAAACAGATTGCGGTCGTTCTGCTGCTGGCGACTGTGCACCTTGTTGCCTGTTTTGCGGAAGATGTCGAGGGGCCGTTCGTCCTGGTTGTAGAGATAGTCGAGTTCGAAGCGTTGTTGCTCATCCACCAGCCAGCTCAGAGTGGACGCGAAGTTGCGCGTCTGTTTGGCTTCGATGAGGGGAATGCCGTCGGTTGCCTCTGTGGGTGTCCAGGCCTGGCGATCATAGACTTCGCCGTTCATCCGGATCAGCAGGTTGTCGGTGAGCGGGCCGGTAAAGCCCAGGTTGGTTCTGTGCTGCTCGCCGCCATCCTTGCCTTCTATGGCCTTGAAGTCGGCATCCGCCGCCCCCTGCCACTGCGTGCCTGGCTGCTTGGTGATGATGTTGATGACACCGCCGATGGCGTCGGAACCGTAGAGCGCTGACATGGGGCCGCGGATCACCTCGACCCGCTCGATCATGCCAAGGGGAACCGGAGTGTTGTCGAAGTTGCCGCCGCGCCACAGGGCATTGGAGGAGGAGAGGCGTTTGCCATCCACCAGTACGAGCGTGTACTTGCCCGACATGCCGCGAATGCCGATATCGCTGCGGCCATTGGTATCGGTTTCGGCCTGGATACCCACCTCGTGACGCAGCAGATCCGAGAGATCGTTGACCGGTGCCGCCTTAATCTGTTCGGCGGTGATGACAGAGATGGAAGCCGGTGCCGAGCGGGTGTTGTGTGCCGTGGTGGTGACGGTGATCACCTCGTCGGCTTGGGGCGTGCTATTGGCGGCTGTGGCTTGCTGGGTCAGCAAGGCCACTATGGTGGTGGCCAGTAGCGTGGGAGTGACAAAACGGGAGGCTGAGGATTTCATTATTTATATTTTCCATAACATTCAAATGATAAGCATTATCATTATCAAATTGCTTTTGCCTCGTTCGCAACTCTTTTTTTAGCTTTCTTTCAAAGATTCATACGCTCCCCTTTTTGACAGAAAAGAAGTTAATGATACTGATTATCATTTGTATTGATCCCGATTTTGCTCCTTGCTAGGATGCCGCTCACCTTGTTGCCAAGCGAGTCGAATGACGGGCTTGTCAGCATCAGGCAGAGATTCATTCCAAGGAGTAGCGCCCTCATGTGTGACTATGTACAGGAAGAAGAGTGGCCCGCCACTGCGGCTGATCTGGACAGAGCCTGCTGTTTTGCCAGTGGTGAGCGGGTACTGCTCACCTCGGGCATTCACGACAGCTTCACTGGCATCGCACCGAGTCAGTTGCTGAGCCATTTGCGTCAGCTGCGCCGACAGGGCATGACTAATCCCGTCGCAATTGGCGCCATCCCCTTTGACACCCGAGCCCCCTGGCATCTGGTGATCCCGGAACAGTGGCAATGGATTGCGCGGGAGCGCCTGCTGCCCGCCTGCCACTGCCAGCTGCACGGCAAGGTGTGTGAGGTGACCGATGTGGCTCACTATCAGGGGGCAGTGCGAGAGGCCCTGCAGCAATTCAGCGAAGGCCAGCTTGAGAAGATAGTGCTTTCGCGAGCCATTGATGTGCAGAGCGCGCAGCGTACCGCCCCTTCGCAAGCCTATGGCAGCCTGCTGGCCCAGAATCCCGGGGCCTATGTGTTTCAGGTTCCGCTTCCCGAGGGGGAGACACTGCTGGGCGCGAGTCCAGAGTTGCTGATCTCGCGCAATGACATGACTGTGGTGAGCAACCCGTTGGCAGGCTCTCGTCCCCGCCACGCCTTTTGCGAACAACAGGCAGCCTGCGCCGATCTGCTGCAGGCACGCAAGGATCGCTATGAGCATGCGCTGGTGGCCGATGCGGTCGCAGCCGCGCTCTCTCCCTTCTGTCGCGAGCTCGAGGTGCCGGTTGAGCCGCAGGTGATCGCCACGTCCACCATGTGGCACCTCTCGACCCGGATCGAGGGACGGTTGCGCGAGCCATCTACCGCGCTGGAGTTGGCACTGGCGCTCCATCCCACTCCGGCAGTATGTGGTACTCCCCAGGAGGAAGCCCGCCAGGCCATCGCCCGGCTGGAAGGATATGATCGTCACTTCTACAGTGGCGCAGTGGGGTGGATGGATGCCGATGGCAATGGCGAGTGGGTGGTCACTATTCGCTGCGGCATGCTGGCCGGGAAGACGTTGCGTCTCTATGCCGGCGCCGGGGTGGTGGTGGGTTCCTCGCCCGAGGCGGAGTGGCAGGAGACGGCCGCCAAACTCGGCACCATGCTGCGTGCCTTTGGTCTTGAGAGCCGTGAGCCGGAGGTGGCTGCATGAAGCCGCTGGTCCCCTTTACCCCCTGGCCCGCAGAACACGCAGCCCACTATCGGGCGCAGGGGTGGTGGCGCGGTCAGCCGCTGACCGCCCTACTGGATGAGTCTGCAGAACGTTATCCCGCTCGCACAGCCCTCATCTGCGGCGAGCGTATCCTGAGTTATGGCCAGCTGCGTCGTGAGGTCGATACATTGGCGGCGCGGCTGGCCACACGCGGGCTCGGCCACGGCGATACCGCGCTGGTGCAGTTGCCCAACTGTGCCGAGTTCTACATCTGCTGGTTTGCCTTGATCCGCTGTGGCGTGGTGGCGGTACATGCCCTCTTTAGCCATCAGCGGCGCGAGCTGGTCGCCTTTGCTCGCCAGATTGATCCCTCGCTGCTGGTATTGAGCCCTGCTCATCCGGGTTTGGCGGGAGAAGCGGGCAGCCTGGCGGTCCTCGAGGCGCTGGTGCAGCCATCCTGCCAGATGCTGCTCTTCGAGCCTGTAGATGGGGAGGCGTCAGCACAAGGGTTTGCATGGCGTGAGCCGGAACCCGTTTCTGTTGCAGATCATCCGGCACCTGTTGCAGTGGCGCACCCTGTGCCGACCCCGGTCGATCAGGTTGCCTTTTTTCAGCTCTCCGGTGGCAGCACAGGCACTCCCAAGCTGATCCCCCGTACTCACGACGACTACGGCTACAGCGTGCGCCAGAGCGTGGCGGTCTGCGGCTGGGACGAGCGGGTCATTTATCTCTGTGCCCTGCCTGCCCCTCATAACTTTTCCCTGAGCTCTCCCGGAGCGCTCGGCGTTTTTCATGCCGGCGGCTGTGTGGTGATGGCGCCGGAGCCTTCACCGGCAACCTGTCTGCCACTGGTACAGCGTCACAAGGTCAACTGGGCCGCACTGGTACCCCCCGCCCTTGCGCTCTGGCTGGAGGCGGCAGGCCATTATCCGCAAACGTCCCTTGAGTGGGTACAGGTGGGGGGCGCGCGCCTGAGTCCTGCGCATGCCGAATCGGTAGAAAACCGTCTGGGTTGTCGCTTGCAGCAGGTATTCGGCATGGCGGAGGGGCTGGTCAACTACACCCGCGCCGAGGATGGCCACTGGCATCTCGTCAACACCCAGGGACGTCCGATGAGCCCGGGAGACGAGGTGGAGGTGCGTGACAGCAACGGGCGCGCCTTGCCCGATGGCGAGTGCGGTGAGCTGTGGACGCGCGGACCCTACACCTTCCGTGGTTACTACAAGGCCGAGGCCCACAATCTGCGGGCCTTCGATCGGGATGGCTTCTACTGCACCGGCGATCTGGTCTGCCGCTTGCCCGGCGGCTATTTGATGGTGGTCGGCCGCAACAAGGATCAGATCAACCGGGGTGGGGAGAAGATCGACGCCCTTGAGATAGAGGAGCTACTGCTCACTCATCCTGACGTACGTCAGTCGGCGCTGGTGGCCATGCCCGATCCGCTGCTGGGGGAGCGCAGTTGTGCCTTTCTGATGAGCCGTGAGTCCCTCGATTTGCCCCGTTTGCGTCGTTTCCTGCGAGAGCAAGGGGTGGCGGACTACAAGTTGCCAGATCGCCTGGTGCTGGTGGATGAACTGCCCCGGACCCCGGTCGGCAAGATAGACAAACAGACGCTGCGCGAGCAGCTTGCCAAGGAGTGTGCATGACCATTCAAGCCCTTGATGCCTACCCGCTGCCCACCGCAGAAGAGCTGCCCGCCGCACGGGTCAACTGGCCCTTTGAACCGGGCCGCGCCGTGCTGCTGATCCACGACATGCAGCGTTACTTTGTCGACTTCTACGGGCCGGACAACCCGCTTATCAACCAGGTCGTCGACAATATCGTGCTCCTGAGCCGCCAGGCCCGGGCCCTCGGCATGCCGGTGGTCTATACCGCCCAGCCCGCCGAGCAGAGTCCGGCTGATCGCGCCCTGCTAAACGACATGTGGGGGCCGGGTTTGACTCGCTCGCCGGAACGCCAGCCCATTGTCGCGGCGCTGACGCCACAGCCGCAGGATACTGTGCTGACCAAGTGGCGCTACAGTGCTTTTTGCCGTTCCCCCCTTGCTGATCTGATGGCTGGATGGGGGCGGGATCAGCTGGTGATCTGCGGTATCTACGGCCACATCGGGGTGATGCAGACGGCGGTCGATGCTTTTATGCGCGACATACGCCCCTTCCTTGTGGCCGACGCCATCGCCGACTTCTCTCGCGAGGATCATCTGCTGGCTCTCTCTTATGTCAGCCGCAATGCCGGTCGGGTGATCACGGTGGCAGAGGTGCTGGCGGCAGCAAACCCCGTTCCGCTTAGCCGTGCGCTGTTGCAGGCGCAGGTGTTGGCCCGTTTGCCAGCAGAGATGCAGCAGACGCTGCCGGCAGAGGATGAGAACCTGCTCGACTACGGCCTCGATTCTTTGGCGGTGATGGGGTTGGTGGAGGAGTGGCGCCAGCGTGGCCTGGAGGTTGAACTCGCCGAACTTGCCCGTCAACCGACGCTGGCCCACTGGTGGTCGCTGCTCTCCCGTCACGCCGAACAGCCGGAGTGCACCCCATGAACGAATGGCAAGGCAAAATCGTCTGGGTGACCGGCGCGGCGCAGGGAATAGGCCATGCCGTGGCGCGCACCTTTGCCGAGGCGGGGGCGAGCGTGGTGGTGCTCGATCTTCAGTTGGTCGAGGCGCTGCCCGGCAATGTGAAGGGGGTGGTGATCGATGTGAGCGACAGCGAGGCCATCGTCCGCTGCTGCGAGCAGTTGCTCGAAGAGGGGCTGGGGCCCGATGTGCTGGTCAATGTCGCCGGCGTGCTGGCCACCGGCAGACTGGACGAGGTGGGTGACGTCCTGCTGGCGCGCACCTTTGCCGTCAACACCTTCGCCCCCTTCTACCTGATGCGGGCTCTGGCCCCCTGGTTTCGCGCGCGGCGAGGCGGTGCCATCGTCAATGTCTCCTCCAATGCAGCCAAGGTGCCGCGAGCGGGGATGGGAGTCTATGGTGCTTCCAAGGCTGCACTGACCAGCCTCACTCTGACGGCGGGGCTTGAGCTCGCCCCCTACGGGGTGCGTTGCAATCTGGTGTCGCCGGGGTCGACCCAGACGCCGATGTTGTGGGGCATGTGGCAGGACGGGGAGGGGGAGCGGAGAACCATCGCCGGGCTCCCCGAACAGTTCAAGCTGGGGATCCCCCTTGGCAAGCTGGCCACACCGGCCGACGTGGCGGCCTGCGTTCTCTTTCTCGCCTCCGATGCTGCCAGCCATGTCACCCTGCAGGATCTGGTGGTCGATGGCGGTGCCACTCTGGGCGTCTAGCCCCGCATCTCCAGATGTCGCTGGCATCGCCCTTTTCTTATATTGAGGAGGCTCTGCTTCCTCGCTTTTCAAGCGTTCGGGGAGGCGAAAACGCTACCCGGTCGATGTTGCGCAAGGATATTCCCATGGAACAGACAATGGCGATGCGTGCCCCGTACCAGGGCGGGGACAAGCCGCGCTGGCCACTCACCACGGCGCAGGCGGGCATCTGGTTTGCCCAGCAAAAGTACCCGGAGAGTCCGGCTTGCAACACGGGAGAGTACTGGCTGCTGGAGGGGACGCTCGCCCCTTACCACTTCATCCGGGCGGTGCGTCAGACGCTCGATGAGATCCCCGGTCTGCACTGCGCCTTTGTGGCAACGGGGGAGGGCCCCTTCATGGAGGCCAACCCCGCCTGCTGGCAGATGGCAGAGCGGGATCTGCGCCGTGAGGCCGATCCGCTCGCAGCTGCGCAGGTAGAGATGGAAACCCTGTTGGCGACCCCCTTCAATCTGGCCGAGGGCCCGCTCTTTGCCACTACCCTCTACCGCCTTGCCGACCGGCAGTGGGCCTGGTTTATCGCGGTGCACCATATCGCTATCGACGGTTTTGGCCTGCGCCTGATCTGCCAACGCGTGGCGCTCTGGTACGAAGAGCTCTGCCGCGGGGGTCTGCCAGCCCCATGCCGTTATGCCACCCAGACCGAGCTGCTGGCCGAAGAGGCTGATTATCAGGCATCCCCCCGTGCCGCGCGGGATCTCGACTTCTTCGTGCAGCAGTTGGCTGGCGTGGAGAGCCCGGCGTCTCTCTCCCGTCGTCCGGCGCAGGGACCGGGAGACATTCATCGCCTCGAGCAGCGTTTGGCTGGCCGACTGTGGCAGACGCTGGTGGCGCGAGCTGGCTGCTCTTCCTGCCATCCATACAGCCTCTTGCTGGCGGCGGTAGCCAGCTATGTACACCGGATGAGCGGCGCTGGCGAGGTAGTGTTGGGGATCCCCTTGATGGGGCGGCTGGGCTCACAGGCTGCCGATACCCCCTGCATGAAGGTCAATGTGCTGCCCCTTCACATCGAGGTGACAGGGGCAAGCCGGGTTGGCGAGCTGCTGGCGCAGGTAGAGCGGCAATTTGCCGCCCTGCGTCGCCATCAGGGTTGTCGTCAGGAGCATTTGCAGCAGCGTCAGCCCGGGCTGCCGCTCTTTGGCCCTCAGGTCAACCTGATGCCCTTTACCCGCACCCTGACTTTTGGCGAGGTACGCGGGGAGGTACGGGTACTGGCGGCGGGGCCGGTGGAAGAGTGCGCCTTTTACTTTGCCGAGGAAGCAGGCGACGTCACCCTGACCCTTGAGACCCATCAGGGGCGCTTTAGCCGTCAGGAGAGTGAGCGCCATCTGGCCCGTCTGGTGGCCTATCTGGCGGCCTGGAGTGATGCCGGTGATGACATTGAGGTCGTGCGTCTGCCGCTGCTGATGGCCTGTGAGCAGGCTGAATTGGCACGCTGGAACGAGACCAGCCATCCGTTACCATCCACCACGCTGAGCACCCTGCTAGGCGAGGGGTTGGCCGCGGCCAACCCCGCCGCCATCGCCCTTGAATGTAGTGAGGAGCGCTGGTCAGTGGCCGAGCTGCGCCAGCGCACTCGCCAGCTGGCCAGCTATCTGGTGGAGAGGGGGATAGGTCCCGGTTGCCGGGTGGCGGTGGTGATCTCCCGCTCGCCCGAGCTCATCTTGGCCCAGCAGGCCATCATGGCGGTGGGGGCCGTCTATGTGCCGGTTGACCCAGACTATCCGGCAGAGCGGATCGGCTACATTCTGGCCAGCAGCGAACCTGCGCTGTTATTGACTTGCCGAGCCCTGGCCATGTCGGTGGAGCCCGATATACCTGCCGTCTGCCTTGATGCACCGGAGGTGGCGAAGACGCTGGCGGCGGTGGCTCCTTGCACCTTGCCGGCCCCCAAACCGGAAGATGCCGCCTACATCATCTACACCTCGGGTTCGACCGGCCGCCCCAAGGGGGTGGTGGTGAGCCATGCTGCCATCGTCAACCGACTGCTCTGGATGCAACATATGTATCCCATCGGTCCAGCGGATCGAGTGCTGCAAAAGACGCCTGCCGGTTTTGATGTCTCCATCTGGGAGTTCTTCTGGCCTGTTATGACGGGGGCGCGGTTGGTGCTCGCCAAACCGGGCGGCCACAAGGATCCCGCCTATCTTGCCGCGCTTATCGAACAGTCGGGGATCACCACCTTGCACTTCGTTCCCTCCATGTTGCAGATCTTCGTCGGTCAGGCCGAGCTCAAGCGTTGCCGCACCTTGCGCCAGGTCTTCTGCTCCGGCGAGGCGTTGCCGGCCGATCTGGTGCAGCGCTGGTATGGCGCTTTTGCCGCGCCCCTGCACAACCTCTATGGCCCGACCGAGGCGGCGGTGGATGTCACCTGGTACCCTTGCCGTGCGGATGAGGAGGTGACCAGCGTGCCCATCGGCTATCCGGTCTGGAATACCTGTATCCATATTCTCGATCCCTGGCTGCAGCCAGTGCCACCCGGTGTAGCGGGAGAGCTCTGGATAGGGGGCGTACAGGTGGCAGAAGGCTATTTCGGACAGTCCGAGCTTACCGCCGAGCGTTTCATTGCCAACCCCTTCGGGGCGGGGCGTCTCTATCGAAGCGGCGATCTGGCCGCCTGGCGGGAGGATGGCGCCATCGAGTATCTGGGGCGCCTCGATTTTCAGGTGAAGATCCGCGGTCAGCGCATCGAGCTGGAGGAGATTGAGCTGGTGTTGCTGCAACATCCCAGCGTGGCACAGGCAGTGGTACTGGCCCCCGAGTTTGCCCAAGGTGATCGCCGGCTGGTGGCCTATGTGGTGGCCGCCGATGAGGGGGAGTTGACGCTGGCAGAGCTGACGCCAGCGCTCAGTGCCGCGCTACCCGACTACATGGTGCCGGGGCTGCTGGTGACGCTGGCCGATCTGCCGCTCACTCCCAACGGCAAGCTGGATCGCAAGGCATTGCCGCTGCCAGATCTTGCTACCGCAGTTGGCCAGCAGTTGCCGCGAACCCTGCTGGAGGAGCGGCTCTGCCGTCTCTTTGCCGAGGTGCTGGGGCTGGTGCGGGTCGGCGCCGGGGATAACTTCTTTGCACTCGGCGGCCACTCTCTGCTGGCGGCGCAACTGGTGGTGCGCATTGAAGAGGCGCTCGGCCAGACGCTTTCCCTGGCCAGCCTGTTCGAAACATCTAGCCCCGCTCAGTTGGCACGGCATCTTGGCGGCGAGCGAGAAGGGATGCCAATGCTGTTGCCACTCAGGGGGCGCAGGGAGGAGGCGGGGCTATCCGGTCCAACCCTTTTCTGTGTCCATCCCGCCGGTGGCCTTGGCTGGTGTTATGCCTCGCTGGTGGCCCATCTGCCTACCAGCATGGCGGTCTATGCCCTGCAGGCCCGGGCCCTCTGCCAGCCGGATGCCCCTTTGCCCGCCACATTCGATGAGCTGGCGCTTGACTATGTGACCGAGCTGCGCCGCCATCAGAGCGAGGGGCCTTACTGGCTGCTTGGCTGGTCGATAGGTGGCATGCTGGTTCACAGGATGGCGGCCATGCTGCAAGAGCAGGGGCAGGAGGTGGCCATGGTGTTGCTGCTCGATGCCTATCCCTGTCACCAGTGGCACACCCAGCCGCTGCCCGACGAGCAGCACATGCTCGATGCTCTGTTGCGGATGGGAGGCATTGCCGTGTCGGACGCGGCGCTGGGTTCCCTCACTCGTGAAGAGGTGGTTGCCCGGTTGGGGGAGGAAGGAAGTGCGCTGGCCATGCTCGATGAGCAAGTGGTGAGCGCCATGATCGGGCTGATTGACCACAATAACCGGCTGATCCGCCAACCTGTCGACTACAGCTATCACGGAGAGGTGATCTTTATCGAGGCGTTGGGCTCCCGTCAGCCCTGGCTGGATGGCCGTGGCTGGGAGACCCTGACGCGAGGGACGATCCACTATCAGCACTTCCCGTGTCTGCATCAGGAGATGGTGCATCCTGACTGGCTGGCGAAGATAGGTGAGCTTGTCTGCAAGCGCCTTCAGGCAGCAGAGCGGGAGGTGCAGTCGTGACCCCGGTCGCTGCCATCAGGGAAGCGCTGCTGGTAGGCAAGCTGGTGGGGCTTGGGGAGCCGCACTGGCACCCCGCATTTATCAGGCGCCAGCACGCCTGGCTTTGCGATCCGATGCTCTGGGGGGTGATGACGGATCTGGTGCTTGAGTGCGGCAACCGCCGCCATCAGGGTTTGCTCGACACCTGGCTGGCGGGAGCAGATTGCTGGCAGGGAGAGCCGCTCACGCTGGAGAGCCTCTATCCGGTCTGGCTGGACTCCAGCGCTTTCACCGCCTGGATGCCCCCCGAGTTTCCAGCCCTCTTCGCTGCCTTGCGCCAGAGCAATCTGGCGCGTCCTGCGCAACTGCGGTTGCGGGTTCATCTGTGCGAGCCGCCATTCGAATGGCAGGAGCTGACTCCCGAGGCGTGGCGATATCACAACAGGGGGCGGGATCAGGCGATGGCCAACTGTATCGCCGGGTTGCCCGAGCGCGGTGTGGTGGTGCTGGCGGGAGCGCGCCATCTGCTCAAGGCGGCGGGTGATCCCCATTTCTCACAGCCAAGCCTTGGTCAGTTGCTGGAGATGGTCAATCCGGGGCGATTGCACGTGCTTTATCCCTGGCTGACTCCAGCTCCGATGGGGGAGGGCGTCAGCGGGGTGGACGGGCTTACTACGGCCGAGATCTTTCCTCACTGGCCGGTCCAGCTCCCCCTCGACTCACTTATCGATCAACGGGTCTGGGTCGCAGGCGCCGAACGGCAGATACAGACTTGTCCGATCCTGCAGACAGAACCCTGGCGAAGCAGGTTGCGTGCCCGGGTTCCCTTGTTGCCTCCGAGAATGGCCAGCCAGCTGATACGCTGGCTGGATTGATACCAGGGAGTTCGACTCCCTTTTGGGTGTATTGGCGTTCTGTATCTGCCCCTGAAAACCTGCACCATTTACGGCATCACGCCACCTCTCTCGACGAAAATTCAATTTATTTACTATTTCAAAGAAGTTTCTACTGGTCTTACCTGGCTGATTCTCTTTGCTTTTTCATTAACATGATATTTACATTTGAGATGTCACCACTCCCGGTGGCGTTCTCAACGGCAAGGAGCCAGTTATGACCCATGTCGACATCCCTTTCCTTCGTTACCTCGATGCGGAAGGGGGCCAGGTTGCTAACCTGCCGACCTGGCTGGACAAGGCGATACTGCACACCTTTTACCGCAACATGGTGATGGTGCGCAGCTATGACAAGAAAGCGATCGCGCTGCAGCGAACCGGCAAGCTCGGTACATTCCCCTCCCATCTCGGGGCGGAGGCGGTCGGCGTCGGCATTGGTCTTGCCATGCAGCCGCAGGATGTCTATGTGCCCTACTACCGGGATATGCCCACCCTCTATGTGCGGGGCGTGCCCATGGAGAAGAACCTGCAGTATTGGGGAGGGGATGAGAGGGGCAGCTATTTTCTCAGGGCAGACGGCACTCCCTCGGAGGATCTGCCCATCTGCGTTCCTATCGCCACCCAGATCACCCATGCCTGCGGCATTGCCGCCGCGTTCAAGCTGCGCAACCAGCCAAGGGTTGCCGTGGTCACCATCGGCGATGGCGGCACCTCCAAGGGGGACTTTCTGGAGGGGCTGAACTGCGCCGGCGTCTGGCATCTGCCCATGGTCATCATCATCAACAACAATCAGTGGGCCATCTCGGTGCCCCGCAAGTTGCAGTCGAGCGCCCCGACCCTGGCCCAGAAAGGGATCGGGGCCGGAGTGCGCAGCCTGCAGGTCGATGGCAACGATGTGGTCGCTGTCTACGATGCCGCCCGCAGCGCCATCGAGCGGGCTCGCACCGGCAAGGGACCGACCCTGATCGAGGCGGTGAGTTATCGCCTCGGGGATCACACCACCGCCGATGATGCCACCCGCTATCGTGACGGGGCTGAAGTTGAGGCCGCCTGGGCCCGCGAGCCGGTCAAACGGCTGCGCCAGTTCATGCACAGCCAAGGGTGGTGGGATGAACAGCAGGAGCAGGCGTTGCTGGCCGAGGCGAGCCAGGAGGTGGAGCAGGCGGTGGCACGCTACGAGGCGATGCAACCCCAACCACCGGAGGCGCTGCTTGATTATCACTACGCCGAACTGCCCGCCGAGCTGCTGCCCCAGCGCGAGCGGATCATTGCCAAGGGGATGAAGCGGGAGGCTGGCCATGAGTGAGATGAGTCTGCTGGAAGCGGTCAATATGGCCCTTCACTACGAGATGGAACATGACCCCGACGTGGTGGTGCTGGGGGAGGATGTGGGGGTCAATGGCGGGGTATTTCGCGCTACTGTGGGCCTTCGCGACAAGTTCGGTTTCAAGCGGGTGATAGATACGCCACTGGCCGAGGGGCTGATCGCCGGGGTGGCGGTCGGCATGGCGACCCAGGGGCTCAAGCCGGTGGCCGAGTTCCAGTTTCAGGGGTTTATCTTCCCCGGCATGGAGCAGATCATCTGCCAGGCGGCCCGGATGCGCAACCGCACGCGCGGCCGCCTCTCCTGTCCCATCGTTTACCGCTCCCCCTATGGTGCCGGCATCCACTCGCCCGAGCACCACAGCGAGAGCGTCGAGGCGCTGTTTGCCCATATTCCAGGGCTTCGGGTGGTGATCCCCTCCAGCCCGCGGCGCGCCTACGGCCTGCTGCTCTCGGCCATCCGCGATCCGGATCCCGTGATGTTCTTCGAGCCCGATCGCATCTATCGCTCCATGAAGTCCGACGTGGTGGATGATGGCATCGGTCTGCCGCTGGACGTCTGTTTTACCCTGAGGCCCGGGCGAGATATCACGATCGTTGCCTGGGGGGCCTGCGTGCAGGAGGTGATGCGGGCGGCGAACCTGCTGGCCGAGCAGGATATCCAGTGCGAGGTGCTGGATCTGGCCACCATCAAGCCGCTGGACATGGAGACGATCCTGGCTTCGGTGCGCAAGACCGGCCGCCTGCTGGTGGTGCACGAGGCGTGCGGCAGTTTTGGCGTGGGCGCCGAGATCGTGGCGCGAGCGACCGAGCAGGCATTGACCTCCCTCAAGGCACCGCCAAAGCGCCTGACCGGGGTGGATGCGGCCGTGCCCTACTATCGCAACGAAGAGTATTACCTCATCACCGAGCAGGATATCGCGGATGCGGCTCACCAGCTGATGGAGAACTGGTCATGAAATTTTTCAAATTACCGGATCTGGGCGAAGGACTGGCCGAAGCCGAGATTGTTGAGTGGAAGGTGAAGGTCGGCGATACCGTGGCGGTCGATCAGGTGTTGCTCTCGGTCGAAACGGCCAAGGCGCTGGTGGACGTACCCTCGCCGGTGGCGGGGGTGATCGCCCGCCTGTGTGGCGAGGAGGGGGATATCCTCCATATCGGCGCCCCGCTGGTGGAATTTGAAGGGGGCGAGGATGACGGCACAGTAGTGGGCAAGGTGAGCGCCCATCAGCATCATATCGAGGATCACTTCGTGGTGGGGGCCATTGCGCCCGGCGGCACTCTGGTACGAGCCATGCCTGCGGTGCGCCTGCTGGCCCAGAAATTGGGGCTGGATATCGAGCGACTCAAGGGGAGCGGCAACGCCGGCATGGTGACCGAGCAGGATGTGCAGACGGCCTTCGAAGCGATGCAGGGCAGTGGCAACGAATTTCTCAAGGGATCGCGCCGGGCCATGGCCAAGGCGATGGAGATCTCCCATCAGACGGTGGTGCCGGTCAGCATCACCGACGAGGTGGATTTGCGTCACTGGCGAGCCGATGAAGACGTGACGGTACGTCTCATCAAGGCCATCGGCGTGGCCTGTCGTGCCGAGCCCTCCATGAACGCCTGGTTCGATGGTGAGACCCTGTCAAGGCGGCTGTTCAACGAGGTCAATGTGGCCATTGCGGTGGATTCCAGACATGGGCTCTATGTGCCCGTGATGGAGAACGTAGCCGAGCGGGAAGGGGCCGACATCCGCCAAGGGCTGGATCGGATGATAGCCGACGTGAAGGCCCGTGCTGTGCCGCGCGAGATGCTGCAGGGGGCGACCATCACGCTGACCAACTTTGGCGCCATCGCGGGTCGCTACGCCAGCCCCATAGTGACGCCGCCCCAGGTGGCCATCATAGGGGCCGGGAAATTGTTCGAAAAAGTGGTCTTCATTCACGGGGAGGCCAGGCCGGTTCGGGCACTGCCTTTGTCGATGACGTTTGACCACAGAGCCTGCACCGGTGGTGAGGCGGCACGCTTCCTAAAAACCCTGGTACAAGCACTGGAAGCGCCGAGTCTGTAAACGATTGTGCCCTGCTCCCGCAGGGCACAAATTTGTTTGCGTAATCTACAAAGCCACGTATAATCCTATCCAGCTTGAAAGGGCGATAGTTATGTCAATGAATTTGATGTTTTACATCTTTTCCTGTTGTTCATAAGTTAATCCCGTTTTTTGAGCTTTACCCGCTGAAAAGCATAAGTAATTATTTTGAATACAGGTTTAAAGATATGTCTAACATGATCACCGGTACCGTTAAGTTTTTCAACGAAACCAAAGGTTTTGGCTTCATCCAGCAAGAAAACGGCCCGGACGTTTTCGTTCACTTCAGCGCCATTCAAGGTAACGGTTTCCGTACCCTGGCTGAAGGTCAGCGCGTACAGTTCTCTGTGACCCAAGGTCAGAAAGGCCCGCAGGCTGAGAACGTAACTGCTCTGTAATCTTACAGAATTTAAGAAAGCCGTGGTGCCTCAGGTACCACGGCTTTTTGTTTATCTGGAGCCCGTCAGGGCTCAGGACGCGGGTTGAATCATGCTGTTGCCACTGCTGATCCTTGCTACCTCCATGTCGACACCGGAAGTGCCGGTACAAGCTGCCATGCAGGCACAAAGCGTCTGCGGGCAATTTGTGGCTGTGCGTCTGGGCAGTGATCGCCAGCCTGACGAGATACAGGCCCGGCCTCTGCCTGGCAAGGAAGGGGAGTGGCTGGTGGACGGCAAAGTAAAAGGACCCGAAGGTCCTTTGCTGTTTGCCTGTCACCTGCATCAGGGACGGCATTGGAAATTGCTGAATTTTTCGCTCTGGGCACCGCAACCCGTCAAACAGGCTTGAGCGCGACCAGCAGGTGCTGCAGATGCTCCACCATGGTCATGCCAAATGGGGTGAGATAGCCGCCATCTTCCGCGCTGATGAGTCCCTGCTGATGCAGGCGAGCCGCCGCCTGGCACAGCTCCTCGGACATATCGCTGCGCAACTTGATCCCCAGGCTCATGTTGGCTGGATCAAAGCAAGCCAGTATCTTCAACTGGTTTATCACGTCATCCGAAATCTGATCGATACCAATCATGGATCCACTCCTTACGCTAAAGATGTAAGCAAACTAGCATCCCTGTCGCCACTTTAGTGGGCGCTGGCTCAAATTATTGCGCTTTGCAGGGGGCGTATGGGGGGAATGATGTTTTTTTGGTCGTTATCAAGTACTTGGCGTTCGGTTTATCGAAAGGTTTGGGTCGTACAAACATGATAGGATAGGTCACTCCTTTTATATCGGACGGTCCGTCGGCGACTGTTCGCTCGGTTCAAGGTATCGTCCATGGTCAAGATCACTCTGGTATCCCTGCTGCATTCGCTCTCTGCCCGTTTTCCCGTCTATCAGACGTCATTGCTGACATCCCTGCTGGACTCCTGCCAGGGGGAGGTATGGCTGCCCGCTCGCAACGGGAACGATGTCGCCCAGCTGCGCAAACACGCCAAAGGAGCGTCAGCTGGTGAGCTGGTCTCCCTCGATGCGGGCTGGTGCGACTTTGCCACTGGCGCTAGTGGGGCCACGGCAGAGCTCGATGCCCTGGCCAACTATGATGCCGAGATGATGGACAACCTCCTGATGTATTGGCACAGCGCCGCCAAGATCAACAGTCCCATCACCGACAACCTGTTCGAACTGCGCCGCGAGGTGGTGGATGAAGCCCATGGCACCAAGCTGGCGCAGGCCTGGCAACAGCAGCAGCAACAGCGTTTCGAGCAGCTGATGGCCGCGGCGGCCAGTGGCCGTGATCAGCTTTGCTTTGTGGAAGTCGAATCCGCCTACTGGCTGCGCCAGAAGCTGAGCGAAGTGGCTGAGATCGAACTGGTTACCCCCGAACTTTGACGAAATCCCCAGGCAGTTGCCGCTATGTGGCGTGCTTCTGCCCTATTCTTGTGGGCGTCCCAACCCCTCATTCGGTGCCGGGGGCGGCGAGCTGGACAAGCTGACCACAAGATGTGAACATGGCGCCCTTTTATCGAGAGAGAGACTTGGCCGATGAGCTATGAACTGAGCGACACCGAGCGCAATGCCGCGCTGCAACTGAATGCCGACTACCGATACGATCACTTCATCAGCAAGCTGGTCGAGCATGAAGAGCTCTACGTGCTAACCGATGAGCACGGCGTCATGATGCTGACCACCGACGATGAAGACTGCATCCCGGTATGGCCGCATCCCGAGTATGCCAAGGCGTGGGCCGAAGGCGAGTGGGCCGATTGCAAGCCACAGTCCATCACCCTGAAGGTGTGGCTGGAGCGCTGGATCGACGGCATGGAGCAGGACGAGCTGTGTGTTGCCGTGTTCCCGACTCCGGATCAGGAAGGTATCGTGCTGGAGCCGGCCGACGTGGCCGACGCCATCGCCCAGAAGCAGGCCAAGCGCGGCTAAGCGACGGCGACCTGTCCCCGCAACCGGTCAGTTGCAATAACAAGACCCCGCCAATGAGCGGGGTCTTTTGTTGGGGGATAGGGGCGTTCAAGGCTGCAGGTAGGTTTTGTCTATTCGCATGACCGGGGGGAATGTCTGGCCACGCTTGATGGCCGCCTTCGTCTCGGTTTTCAGCGCCTCGTCAATCCACAGCAGACCGCCGTAACTGTAGCCACTGTTGCCCCCGTCCAGGGGCCAATAGAGCAGTTCGCTCTTGGGCGTGGCGGGCACCTTGGGCAGCTTTATCCAGCGCCAGGCCCCTTCCCGGGTATAGGGCACCTGATAGGCGGGCACGAAGCTGGCCAGCTCATAGAGCCGCTGCTGGATCTGCCGTGACAGCGCCGCCTTTTTGGCGAAGTCGAACTCCTTGTCGTACTGCTCCACCAGGGCCGAGATGGCGTCATCATCGATGTTCATGATGTTGTTGGTCTGGGGCTTGTTGGCGTTGACCTTGTGGAAAAACTCCCAATAGGCAGGATAACGGCCACCGCTCCAGGCCATCCAGGCACTCTGGTGTTTCTTCTCCAGCATGGATTTGAATCCGGTCGAGGCATCCATCAGGTTGAGCTCGAGATTGAGCCCCGCCTTTTTCGCCTCTTCGCGCAGCAGGGTCAGGCGCTGGGCATGTTCCGCCGTGGTGTAGGTGATGGTCAGGGTCAGCGGTTGTCCCTTGTTATCCTGCAAGATCCCGTTTGGCCCCGCCTTGCTGAAGCCTGCCTTGGCAAAGTATTCCCGGGCGAGTTTGGGGTCGAAGGGGCGCGCCTTGATCTCGGTATTGGTAAAATCCCCCTGGCCCGAGCCGTAGCTGTTGAGACGCTGATAATCTCCCCGCAGCAGGGTGCTGAGCATCTTGTCGAGGTTGAGGGCGTACTGGATGCCGAGCCGCACGTTGAGATCTCTCAGCAAGGGATCCGCCGTGTTGAGGTAGAGCCCCATGGGAGATTGCGGGGTCTGGTTATAGAACCAGGTCCGCTCGATATAGCCCTTCTCGAACTCGGCCGTTTTGGTCTTGTCGTGCCACCAGTTGGGCATGGTCAGGCCAAAGGTGTCGAGATCGCCGCGCAGAAAGTGCTGCCAGGCGATGTTTTGATCCCGCAGTACCTTGATCTCAATCCTGTCCGGGTTGAAGCGGTGCTGAAAGTAGCGCTCCTCATCTCCCCACCAATCCTTGACTCGCTCCAGAGTGACGGACTTGCCCTTTTTCACCTCGCTGATCCGGTAGGCGCCGGTGACCGGCAAGACCTTCCAGTTGTACTCCTTGACCCAGTTGGCGGTGAGCTTGATGGCGTGGCTCGGTACCGGGGTGAAGGGCAGGGAGTCCAGCAGATCCTGGCGGCTCTTCTCGCTGCCGCTGGTGATGGCCAGGGTATGATCATCAAATTTGGTGACGTCGGTTATCTGGGTGCTGTAGTAGTTGTTGTACCAGGGGTCGTTGATCTCCTTGCTGCGCAGCATCTTGAGGGCGAACAGCCAGTCATCGGCGGTGACCGGCTTGCCGTCCGACCAGCGCGCCTTGGGGTTGATGCGAAAATAGAGGGTCTTGTTGTCGGGGCCGAAGGCCCACTCATTGGCCAGCAGTGGCATGGGATTGCCGGTCAGCGGATGAGTACCGAGCAGAGGCAGGTTGGTCTCCCTGACATAGCCGGCAAAGCCGCCATTGGAGTCGGGTCCGTAGACGCGCAGGGTGAGCGGGAAACTGGTCATGAAAGTGTGGAAGGTGCCGCCCCGTTTGGCCGCCGGATCTCCATAGACGGGATCCGTGTTGTTGCTCTCCCACGTGAGATCGGCCGGCAGGGCGGCGCTCCAGCCAACCTGGCTCCAGCACAGGGTCAGGGTGATGGCGGTGGCGCGGATCAGATAGGGGAGGGTACGCCCCCCGGCGGCGATGGTCGATGGCATATCCTTGCTCTCCAGTTGGCTGCATCCTGCAGGTCACTCATGGGTGACACCACTCCCGATGGGGATTGGGCCATCATGGAAATTTTCCCCTGGCGGGTCAATGGTCAGAGGCAAATAACGCGAAGCAATCAAGGGGTTGGCTGTGGCTTCAACCAGCGCAGCCGTCCCCCCAGCAGGTGCACCACGAAGCCGAGCAGCACCAGGGCCGAGCCCAGCCACTGCAAGGGGGTGGGATGTTCGTCCAGCAACAGGGCGGCGGCCACCATGCCGACGCAGGGCACCAGCAGGGAGAGGGGAGCCACCTGCGCCACCGGGTAGCGCATCAGCAGCCGCCCCCACAGGCCGTAGCCGAGCCAGGTGGCGATCAGCGAGAGGTAAAGCACGCAGAGTACTCCCTGCCAGCTGATGTGTTGCAGGCTGCTCGTGATGCGTTCGGGCCCCTCGAACAACCAGGAGAGGGCGAGAAACGGCACAATGGGCACCAGGCCACCCCAGGCGATGAGGCTCGGCAGGGCGGCTTGATAGCGCAGACCAATCTGGCGATTGATCACGTTGCCAAGGCCCCAGCAGGCTGCGGCGCAGAGGGTCAGGGCAAAGCCGAGCAGGGTCAGGTTACCCGCCCCCTGGGTCGCGATAAGGTAGAGCCCGGCACCTGCCAGCGGCAGGGCAACCCAGTGGTGGGGTTGCCAGCGCTCCCCCAGCCATAACATGGCAAACAACAGGGTGAAGAGCACCTGGGATTGCAGCACCAGGGAGGCCATGCCCGCCGGCATGCCGAATTTCATGGCGCAAAACAGGAAGGCAAACTGGCCCAGGTTGATGGTGCCGCCATAGGTGAGCAACCAGCGCCAGGGGAGAGCGGGTCTTGGTACCAGCAAGATGGCGGGGAAGACAACGCCGATAAAGCGCAGCGCCCCCAGCAGCAATGGCGGGATCCCCTCCAGCCCCCACTTGATCACCACGAAGTTGAGCCCCCAGCAGAGGATGACCAGGGCGGCCAGACATTTATCCTTGATGTGCATCTTGGGTCCTTGTGCGAGAGACGCAGCCTACAGGTGGTCTGTCTGCGGGCGGCGCAAGGGGTTGAGCATACTCCGGGCAGGGTGGCGGGCGTCAAGTCATCCGGCTGCGCGGGACGCAGGGGTTGGCCTGATGAGCGGGCTCAGGCCGTGACGCAGTGCAGGGTGAGGCCGCGCGCCGCGAGCGCCGCCCGCATGGGGGCAGGCAGGGCATCGTCGGTGACCAGCACGCCGATCTCGCCGGGTTTGCCGAGGGGGCTCGGGTGAATGGCGCCAAACTTGCTGCTGTCGGTGATGACCACATTGGTTACTCCCTTGGCCAGCACGCTGTTGACCACGTCGGCCCGCATCATGTCCCGGCTGGTAAATCCCACCTCGGGGTGAAAGCCATCGATCCCGATAAAGGCTTTGGAGAAGTGCACCTGCTCGATGCAAAGGCGGGTCAAAGGCCCCACCACGCTCTCGCTCTGGTGCTGGAACAGGCCGCCGAGCAGCACTACCTGGGCCTGGGTGTCTTTGAGCAGGTGGGCGATATAGCTGCTGATGGTGATGATGGTGACCCGCTTGTGCAGGGCCAGGTGGCGGGCCAATAGGGCGTTGGCGCTGCCCCCCTCGATAAAGACCGTCTCGCCATCTTCCACCAGCTGGGCCGCCCGCTCGGCGAGGCGCTCTTTGAGCAGATAGTTGATGTTCATCCGGGCGTCCGGGTCATCGCTTTCCAGCGCCATGGCCGAGCCATGCACCCGTTTGAGCAGACCCTGTTTTTCCAGGGCGGTGAGATCGTTGCGCACCGTGACTTCCGACACGCCGGTATGTTGCGCCAGCTCGGCGACGCTCATCTTGCGGGCCTGATGGACCAGGGTGAGGATCTGTTGGTGGCGTGGGTTCATGGGGGCTCGCATACAAAAATCTGTGATGGCAGGAGCGCTTGGCGCCTGCCGCTAACATGGGCCCGGCCTCATCGATGTGCCTTGAAGCAGCGACATATGAGCCAGGCGGGCAATCATAACATCTTGCCCTCTGTCCGTGGAGCCGGGATGGCCAGGACAGGGGCATGGTACAGGTGGCGTGCACCTCTGCCAAAAAAGCGGGAGGGCATGGGCCCTCCCGTCCGTTGTCAGAGGCTGTGTTCGGTGCGGGCGATGATGTCGTCCTGGGCATCCGGAGAGAGGGCCGTAAAGAAGGCCGAGTAACCGGCCACCCGCACCACCAGATCCCGGTATTGATCCGGGTTGGCCTTGGCCGCCAGCAGGGTCTCCCGCGAGACGATGTTGTACTGCACGTGCCACCCCTTGTGCACCTCGAAGAAGGTGCGCAGCAGGCTCATCAGCTTGGCCTTGTCCCGTTCGTTCTCAAGGCTCGCCGGGCTCAGCTTCTGGTTGAGCAGCACGCCGCCGAGGATGGCCTGGGTGGGCAGCTTGCCGATGGAGTTGAACACCGCCGTGGGGCCGAGGCGATCCGAACCCGACGCAGGGCTTGCCCCCTCCGCCAGCGGGGTGCGGGCATGACGGCCATCCGGGGTGGCCATGGTGGCTGCGCCAAAGGGGACGTTGGCCGAGATGGAAGAGGTGCCGGCATAGTAGGTGCCGCCGATGGGGCCGCGGCCGAAACGGGTGTTGTGCAACCCCTTGAGCTCGTCGATGTAGCTCTGGTAGGCCTGTACCAGCAGCAGATCCACCTCGTCCAGATCGTTGCCGTATTTGGGGGCCGCGTTGGTGAGGCGCTGGCGCAGCTGCTCGCCGGCGAGCCCCGCAAAGTCCTGTTCCAGCGCATTGGCCAGCTCGCGTTGATCCACCATGCCCTGTTCGAACACCAGTTTCTTCAGCGCCGCCAGGCTGTTGCCCAGATTCGCGATCCCCACCTGCAGGCCGGAGACCCAGTCATAGACTGCCCCCCCCTCCTTGATGGTCTTGCCGCGCTCGATGCAGTCATCCACCAGGGTGCTGCAGAGGATGTCGTGAGCTTGCGCTTCCAGCACGCTGTCGACCACGCAGTCGATCTCGATGGACTTGCGGGTGAAATAGCGTACCTGCTCGTCCCAGCGGGCCATCACCTCGTCAAAGTTGCTGAATGATCCTTCCCGCAGCGACTGCGACTGGGGCAGGAAGATCTTGCCCGTGGTGGCATCGCGGCCGCCATCCAGCGCCGCCAGCAGGATGCGGGCGAAGTTGATGAAGCTCATGCCGGTGCAGCGATAGCCCCATTTGCCGGGCACTGCGGTCTCGATGCAGCCGATGGCGGCGTAGTTGTGGGCATCCTCCACGCTCACGCCGAGCTTGATGAATTCGGGGATCACCACCTCGTCGTTGTTGAAGGCGGGCATGCCAAAGCCGCAGCGGATCACCTGGATGCAGGCATCGAGGAAATCCTCGCTCATGCCGGCATGGTAGCGCACCGAGAGGTTGGGCTGGGTGGAGCGCAACTGGCCGCAGGACTCCAGAATCGCGTAGGAGAGGCCGTTGACCGCGTCATGAGCCTGGCCATCTCGCCAGATCTGGCCGCCAATCGTCACGTTCTGATAGAGCGGGCTGCCGGCGGAGGCCTTGGAGTGGGTGCCGGAACGGATCTTGTTCACCTCCAGCAGTTTCAGCCAGCAGCCCTGCAGCAGCTCGATGGCGTGCTCGCGCGGCAGGGATTCTGACAGCTCCACTTCGCGGCGATACCAGGGGTAGAGGTACTGGTCCATCCGGCCAAACGAGACCGAGTGGCCGTTGGATTCGATCTGCAGGATGAGCTGGATAAAGTAGCAAAGCTGCAGTGCCTGCCAGAAGGTCTCGGGAGGCTGGTGGGCGATATGGGCGCAGTTGAGCGATATGCTCTGCAGTTCGTCACGGCGCTCGGCGCACAATTCCTGCTCCGCCATGCCGCGAGCCAGGGTCGCGTAGCGCTCGATGTGGTTGCCTACTGCATCGAGGGTGATGGCAACGGCCTGCAAAAACTGCTCGCGCTGCAGATCCGCCCAGTCAGCCAGATCGAGCCGGCTGCGCCGCTCGGCGACCTTGACCTTGAATCCATCAAGCCCCAGGGTGAGCAGCTCCTCGTAGTTGACCGCGAGGTGGGCATCCCCCGAAGTCATGTTGCCCTCGGCCTTGATGATGCCGCTCTCCAGCAGTCCCTTCTGTTCATCGGTAAAGAGGCCGTAGCAGCGATCCTGTACCGTCTGGCCGCGCCAGAAGGGGGTGAGGGCGTGGATTGCCTCCTTGTCCTCTTCGCTCACCGCAAAGCCGGCACCGGGTCTGTCTGCCAGCTCGTCGATCTCCTTCTCAATCCAGCTGACCGTGTACTCGGGAAAGAGCGGTGCGGCGCGCACCTGGCTTGCCTGGTTGCCGACGATGAGCTCGTCGTGCTTGATCCAGATGGTGCGCTCCTTGAGATGGTGGGCCAGCGCCAGGGCGCGGCGTACCGGCAGCGGCCGGGCGAGATGGGCCTGGTAGGCTTGCGTGTAGTGACGGGCCCGCTCGGTGCAGACCGGCGGCTGGACTATGTGGATCAGGCTCTCCTTGTGGGCGCGGATCCGTGGGGTGAGGGTGGTGAGGTCGAGCTGAGTCATGATCTTATCCTCTGGTTGGTCTGTGTCTGCGTCATGGTGGTGTGCCTATCCCCGGGTGATGGGGGTCAGCCCCCGTTGCCGGGCGCAATCATGGGCAAAGGTGAGCAATTCGGGTGCATCCAGGGGTTGGCTGGGGGCCTGATAGGGCTGATCCAGCAGGGCATATTTGCCCATTCCCATGGTGTGGTAGGGGAGAAAGTGGATCTCCTGCACGCTGCCAAGGCTCGCGGCGGTGTCGACGATGGCCGCGATGCTGGCCTCGTCGGCGTTGAAACCGGGAATGAGTGGCACCCGGATCTGCATGGGAATACCGGTTTCGGCGAGGCGTTTGAGGTTATCCTGCACCCGTGCCACCTTGCCGTGGGTCCACTCGAAGAAACGCGCCTGCTCGACGTGTTTGAGATCGGCCAGTATCAAATCCAGGTGGGGGAGGCTCGGCTCAATCTGGTGCCAGGGTACGTGCAGGCAGGTTTCCACCGCGGTATGCAATCCCTCCTGTTTGCAGCGGGCCAGCAGGGCGGCTGCGAAGTCGGGCTGCATAAAGGGCTCGCCACCGGAGAGGGTGACCCCGCCGCCGCTGCGCTCGAAGAAGGGGCGATCCCGCAAGATGGTAGCCATGAGGCTTTCCAGACTCTCTTCCCGGCCGCACACCTGCAGCGCCTCGCTTGGGCAGAGCTCGCGCAGTCGCTCTACGCCCTGCTTAGCGAGGGCGGCACGATTCAGCTGAATGCCCCGGGTGTCACGCAAGATTGCCGGACAGGCCTGGCTGCAGAGCTGGCATCCCTCGATGCATTGGCGCCGGTCGAGTAGGATGTCCGGTCTGGGAGAGCGGCTTTCCGGGTTTTGACACCAGCGACAGGCAAGGGAACACCCCTTGAGAAACACCAGGGTGCGAATGCCGGGGCCATCGTGAGTCGAGTAACGTTGCAGGTCGAAAATCATACCGCCTCCTTTTGTTTTTATTTTATTTGCTTTCGTTCGAAAGTTGATTTGATTTTGATCAAGAGTTTTGTGGATGTTTTATCGCTAGAATGACGGCAGATTGAACACCTCAACCTAAAGGAGTCAGAGATGGAGTTGTATCTCGATACCGCCGATGTGGCCGCGGTGCGCCGCTGGTCACGGATCCTGCCGCTGGCTGGCGTCACCACCAATCCTTCCATCACCGCTGCCGGTGGCATGCCGCTGCCCGAGTTGCTGCCCGCTCTGCGCGAGGTGCTGGGGCCCAAGGGGCGGCTGTTTGCCCAGGTGATGGCCAAGAGCGAGACCGAGATGGTGCGCGAGGCGTTTGCGTTGCGGGAGCTGGATCGGGATCTGGTGGTCAAGATCCCGGTTTGCGAAGAGGGGTTAGCCGCCATCAAGACCCTGACGGCCAATGGGGTGCCGACCCTGGGGACTGCCGTCTATACCCCGCTGCAGGGTTGGCTGGCGGCGGTGGCCGGGGCCGAGTACGTGGCGCCCTATGTCAACCGGCTGGATGCCCAGGGGGGCGATGGCATCGCCACTGTGCAGGAGCTGCAGCAACTGCTGGCGCTGCACGCCCCCAAGAGCAAGGTGCTGGCGGCTTCCTTCCGCACCCCGCGTCAGGCGCTTGACTGCCTGCTGGCGGGGTGCCAGTCCATCACTCTGCCGCTCGACGTGGCGGAACAACTGCTCAATGTGCCGGCAGTGGACGCGGCGCTGGTCAAATTTGATCAGGATTGGCAGCGCGCCTTCGGCCGCTGAATTGAAAAGGAGTGACGGGGGAGGGGACGTGTCGCCGGCCGACTAGACTGGAAGAAGGTGGCCAATCTGGATGGCCACCATCGGGTTTGTCGGAGGTATCCCATGAGCGATCATCTGCTTCTCCCCCATGGCGAGGATCTGCGCCGGGCGGTGCGCTGGCTCAGCGAGCATCACGAATACGATATCGCCGCGATTGAAGAGGTCAGCTTGCGCTTTGATCTCTCGCCGCTGGATGAGGAGTTTCTGATCCAGCACTGGCTCGGCAGCCAGCGCCAGTCCTGACAAGCCGGGGGAATGTCAGAAGAAGTTGGCGAGGTTGATGCCGTACTCTTTCGGATCAACCGTGCTTTCGATGCTCTCCTGCACGTTGCTTTTGGCCAGATCCAGCCACTGCACCTCGAGGTAGTGGCGCTGGGTGGCATGATAGATCACCTTGACCACCGGCTTGAGCGGCTGCTGTTCGTTGCGCTGCATCACGATGGCCAGCCGCTGGTTCGAGAGCATGACCAGGGTACCCACCGGATAGACTCCCATGCATTTGATGAACTTGGTGACCAGCTCGGCATCAAAGTGCTGGTTGATTCCCTTGAGCAGGATGCGAAACGCCTGGGTCGGCTGCATGCCGGTTTTATAAACCCGATCAGCGGTAATGGCATCGTACACATCGACGATGCAGCTCATGCGGGTATGGAGGGAGAGTTGATCCCCCTTCAGCTTGCGGGGATAGCCGCTGCCATCGAGCCGCTCGTGGTGATTGGCGGCCACCTCCAGCATGGTGGCCGTGATGCCCTTGGTATTTTTCAGGATGCCGTAGCTGTGCACCACGTGCTGGCGCATGATGGCGAACTCTTCGTCGGTTAATTTCCCCGGTTTGTGCAGCACCTCGTCCGGGGTCATGATCTTGCCCACGTCGTGCAGCAGCCCCCCCAGGGTCAACTCCTTCAAAACGCTGCGCTCCAGCCCCAGATAGCGGCCAAAGTTGGCCAGCAGGATGGCCACGTTCATGGAGTGTTCCATCAGGTAGGCATCCTTGGCGCGGATGCGAGCCAGGCAGAGCATGGCATCACCGTGAGTGAACATGGTGTCTACCATCTCCTCGGCTACTTCGGCGAGGGGGGTGATGTCGATGGGTTCACCAGCCTTGAGATGGCGGATGAACTTGCCCTGCAGTTCGCGGGCCTCCTGATAGAGGCGACGGATCTTCAGCTCCCGTCCTTCACCGCTGCCGCGAAGATGGCGCTCGCCGTGGGTGGTACTGGTGCCGGGGTCCGGCACAGCAAGGGCGTCGCTGTCGGCACTGCCCAGTTTGCTGCGGGCCAGATCGATACGCACCGTCAGTACCCCCAGTTGAATCAGATGGTCGATTTGTGCCTGGTTGCTCACCAGTCCCATCTGGGCAATCTCCATCCCGCCTGTCTGACTGGCGATGGCGATGACATACATGCCGGGTTTGAGTTTGTTGACGGGAATGACGGGATAGGATGCTTGAGACTTCATGGTGCTTCCTGACTTTTATTATTATGGGGTCGTGCCAATGAACCGCACCGTTGCAGTGTACCATCGGATAATGGCTTCGTCACAATTGCGCGCGCCTTAACGGTGGCGTTGTCGCCCCTGCCCGATATAATGACGCCCCTTTCGTTGTTGGACTCCGAGGTTGTGAATGCGGCTTGATAAATTTATTTGCGATTGTTCCGATTTGACCCGCTCGCTCGCGGGCAAACTGATCCGCCAGGGAGAGGTGATGGTGGACGGGATTGTGGTCAAGCAGCCCGCCTTCCACATCAATGAGCAGAGCCAGATTGAGTTCGACGGTGTCACCCTGACCCTGGATCGGCGCAACCGCTACTTCATGCTGCACAAGCCGGAAGGCTATGTCTGTTCCAACGACGACCCGGATCATCCGACCGTGTTCTTCCTGATGGATGAACCCGCCATGGGCAAGCTGCACGTGGTGGGCCGACTCGATCTCGATACTACAGGCCTTGTGCTGGTGACCGACGATGGTCAATGGTCTCATCGCATCACCTCGCCGCGTCACGAGTGTGCCAAGACCTATCACGTCTGGTTGGCCGATCCGGTGAGCCCGGATGCCATCGCGCTGTTTGCCGAAGGGGTGTTGCTGCGCAGCGAGACCGAGAAAACCCGCCCTGCCCAGCTGGAAATTCTGGGTGAGTGCGAGGCACGTCTGACCATCCACGAAGGCAAGTACCATCAGGTGAAGCGGATGTTTGCCGCCATCGGCAACAAGGTGATCGGCCTGCACCGGGAGCGAGTTGGCGGCCTGCAACTGGATGATGACCTGGCTCCCGGTGAATACCGTGAATTGACTGCCGACGAGATCGCCCGGTTCTGATCCCGCCGCGTCAAGTCTCGGGCGTCAGAGCGTACTGACGCCCAGCACCAGCGCCGTGCCCAAGGTGGCCAGCAGGGCGCCGCCCCAGGCAGCCGCAGAGGGGCGCTCCCCCGAGTGCCACCAGAGCAGCGGCAACAGGATGACAGGGGTGGTGGAGGAGAGAATGGCGACCATGCCGACCTCTCCTTCACGCAATGCCACCAAGATCAAGGTCATCCCGAGGGCCATCGCCAGAAAGCCGTTGACGGCGATCATGCCGAGGATCCGCGGCGTGACGGGTTTGAGGGGCATGGCCAGGGGCAGGCGCACCAGCCGCAGGGCGCAGTGGGCCAGCAGAGCGCTGCCCATCCTGATCCCGGAGGCACTCACGGCGTCCACCTCGCCACTCATCATTACCGGCTTGGCTATGATGGCCCCCACGCTCTGGCAGAGGGCGGCAGTCAGGCCAAGGCCAATGCCCACGGCCAGGCTGCCGCGGATCTGCTCCCATGCGCTGCTCGAACGTCGCCCGAACAAGATCGCCAGCATCACCCCGCTAAATACCAGCAAGGCCCCCAGCAGTCGCCAGCCGGTGAGCTGCTCGTTGAACAGCCACAGGCCAAGCAGGGCGGAGAAGAGCGCATGGCAGGAGAACAGCAGACCGCTACGTCTGGGGCCCAGCCGGTTCATGCAGGCGAACAGGGCGGTATCCCCGATGAAGATGCCGACCAGCCCGGAGAGTGCCAGCAAGGGGAGGGTGGAGGTCGACAGCGTCTGCCAGCCACCGGTGAAGAGACTCATGGTGCCGAGCATCAAGGTGACCAGGAACATGCGCCAGCGGCTGTAGGCAAATGCTCCCAGATGGCGGGCCGGTGTGACCGAAATCAGGGCGGCCACTGCCCACAAACTGGCCGAAGCGAGGGCCAGCCATTCATACCCCATAAAAAACTCCTGAAAAAATTAACCCGAAAGACTCCATCTCTCGGGCAAGCCCGATACAATACGGGGCGTTTTCGGGGATAACAAGGGCGGCATCAGGCATTCATCAGGCGCGCCGTCGGCCTTCCCCCCAGCAAGTGGTTTATTCGAGGTTGTTGTAATGCGGTATGGTTTTTCCCCCGGGCTGGCACGACGCTGGCTCTCTCCCTTCCTGATTGGTGTGTTGAGCGGACCGCTGGCACACGCTACCCCGGTTGAGCAGCAGACTCAGCTTTCCGACAGACAGACCCTGGTCAAGGGCAATGGCGCCGAACCCGAATCACTCGACCCTGCCCAGGTGCGCTCCGGCTTTCCCGGCGAAGTGGTGCTGGTGGATTTGTTCGAGGGGCTGGTCAATGAAGATGGCCAGGGCAGGATAGTGCCCGCCCAGGCCCAGCGCTGGGAGACCAGTGACGATGGTCTGGTGTGGCGCTTCTTCCTGCGCCCTCAGCTCAAGTGGTCCAACGGCGAGCCGCTGGTCGCCCGGGATTTTGTCTACGCCTGGCGGCGGTTGCTGGATCCGGCGCAAGGTTCCCCTTCCGCGGGCCTTTTGCTGGCGACCGGCATCAACAATGCCCAGTCCATCTACGCCGGCGCGCTTGAGCCCGACATGCTGGGGGTGGAGGCGGAGAGCGATCAGATCCTCAAAGTGACGCTGGAACGTCCCGTGCCCTACTTCCTGCAGCTCATCAGCCAGCGCCCCTTCGTGCCGGTCAACGAGAAGGCCATCGCCAGCTTTGGCAAGCAGTGGACCCAGCCTGGCAAGCTGGTCAGTAACGGCGCCTACAAGCTGGAGAGCTGGGCGCCCAACGAGCGGCTCGAGGCGCAGCGCAATCCCCACTATTGGGATGATGCCCATACCCGCATCCAGCGAGTGATCTATCTGCCGCTCGCCTCCCAGCATGCGGAGCGGTTGCGCTATGAAGCGGGGGAGATCCAGCTCACCAACAAGGTGGCGCTGGAGTATTACCAGAAGATCAAGCAGGCTACCCCCGAGCGGATCTGGGGTCTGCCGCTGCTGGGTACTTATCTCTATACCTTCAACCTGCGCCGCCCTGAGCTGCAGGATGTACGGGTGCGCCAGGCGCTCTCTATGGCCATCGATCGCACTCTGTTGACCGACAAGGTGAGCGGCCAGGGCGAGCAGCCTGCCTGGTCCCTGCTACCCGAGATGCCGGGGTATGACGCCCTGCATCCGGCGCAGGCGTCACAGGATCTGCCGAGCCGGCTGACCAAAGCCGTCGAGCTGCTGGCCGAGGCGGGTTACAGCAGCGCCCATCCCCTCAAGCTGACCCTGACTTACAACACTTCGGAGAACCACAAGAAGCTGGCTCTGGCGGTCGCCGCCATGTGGAAGCCGTTGGGGGTGGAGGTGACACTCAACAACATGGAGTGGGCGGCCTATCAGGTGGCGAAGGACAGCGGTGACTTCATGGTGGCGCGCTCCTTCCTGTTCGGTGATTACGTGGAGCCTTCCGCCATGCTCAACAGCTTCCGCTGCCAGGACGTGCGCAACGAGAGCGGTTACTGCAATCCCGACTTTGATCTTTTGCTGGAGCAGGCGGCCAATACCCTGGATGCGTCGAGCCGGCGCGCGCTCTATCAGCATGCCGAACAGTTGCTGATCGACGAGGTGCCCGTCATTCCCGTCTACCACTACAATCAGATGCGTCTGGTCGATCCCGCCTTGCGCGGATTGCCGAGCCAGAATCTGAAGGGGGCGATTGCCACCAAGGATCTCTATTTCAGCCCGCAGTGAGGAGCATTTCATGAAACTTGCCATTATTTCCGACATCCACGGCAGTATCATCGCCCTGGAGCGGGTGCTGACCCAGCTCGAGCCTTGGCAGCCGGATCACTATCTGCTGCTGGGGGATCTGCTCAACCATGGGCCGCGCAATCCGGTACCGGAAGGGTATAACCCGGCCGCGGTTGCCGATCGGCTCAACGGCCTGGCACCGCAGATCTTGGCCGTCAGAGGCAACTGTGATTCGGAAGTGGATCAGATGCTGTTGCGTTTTCCCATTACCGCCCCCTACAACCAGTTGCTGGTCGATGAGCGGCGCTGGTTTGTCAGCCACGGTCATCTTTATCATCCCGATGACATCGCCTTGCCGGCGGGCAGTCTGTTTCTGAGCGGCCATACCCATGTGCCCGTGCTGGAGTGGCAGGGGGAGCGCATCTTGATGAATCCGGGGTCTATCTGTTTTCCGCGCGGCGACTTGCCGGCCAGTTATGGCCGTTATGACGCTGGCGTACTGACGGTCAACGCCTGTACGGACGGAAGGGAATTGCTGAGACTGGTGCTCTAGCCGAGCGGGAGAAATGCAAAAGGCCTGATGGGGAGATCAGGCCTTGATGCCGTAGGAGCGGGTCCCGGAGCGGGTATTGCCCTTGGCGTCATAGGTTAGGCTGTTGCGATCGCGCAGTTGGCTCAAGAAGCCGGCGAGGCGGCGATTCGATACGATGCTGAGCTCGAGCAGGCGACCATTGATGTCATTCTGGCTCTGGCAGGCATCCAGTTTTTCCCGCAGCTGTACCATCTGGTCTGGATAGGCAGCCAGCTGCTGTGCCAGATCAGGCAAGGCTGCCAGGGTCTTGTCCAGCGCCTCGATGGCGCCCAGCAGCTGTTGTTTGCGCTCGCTCAGCTCAGGCAGGGCCAGTGCCTGGTGCTGTTTGAGCAGGTTGAACTCTTCTTCCAGAATGCCTTGCATCCGGGTGAGGTAGTCATCCTGAGTGTGCAGTAACGAAGGCAGGTCCATCATCCCAGCATCTTGTCCAGGTTGGTTTCGAAGCTGAACATCTTGCGGGCAACCGCTTCGTTGTTGACTTGGTACTCGCCACTGGCGACGGCCTTTTTCAGGCGCTCGACTTTGCTCTCATTGCCGGTCGAGGCGGCATTGAGGTTTTGTTGCATCTTTTGCAATTGCTGGGCCTCGTTGGTCAGGGAGACAGAATCCTGTCTGACCGCCGTGGACTTGCTGTCGGGGGAAGAGGCAACCGATTTGCTGCCTGTTCCCTGGCTGTTACCGGTATTTTGCAACCGATTGTTCGCCAAGTTGTTGATATTGTTGATGGCCATTTTGATTACCTTCGTCTGCTTTAAGGTTCGCTTACCTGTTTATCGGTACGCCAGGTCAGAACTTTAGAAAAAAGTTGTCGACGATCCGGATATTAGAAAGTGACCGTGACGGCACCCACTGCGCTGACCTTTCCCTGCACGGTTTTACCGGAGCGAATGTTGACGAGCCTGATGATCTCTCCGAAGCTGCCATCTTGCAAGGCTCGGGCCATTGTTTTGATTTCAAAGTGGTTATTTTCTGCGGTCAGGGTGACCTGATCCCCTTTGCACACCACGCAGACCTGGCTTAACCGGACGGGTTGCCCCGGCTTGAGTTCCCGCTTGCTGCGCACCCCTATGAGGGCCGCGGTGTCACTGAGGTAGTCGCCCCGGATCAGGGTCTGATCCAGATAGGCCAGTACCAGCTGGCTTTCGGTCAGCAGATCCCCCTTTGCAACCGGGTTGGCGACGGTGACATAGGGTTTCTGGATGCTCACCCGCACAGGTAAATAGACATCCCAGGGTTTGTCTTCCTCGCACTTCATGTAAACTGTTGTATTACGGCGAATTTCCATTTTTGCCGGGAGGGAGATGGTCAGGCTGTCTTCACAACGGGTCAGCGGTAGACGCTCATCCAGAGTCGCTGCAGTGACCTCCGTCCTGGCATCAAGCGGCACAGCCAGTTGCTCGTAGACGAATTCTTGCGCTCTTTCTTGCAGGTAGTCCGTGACGTCCGACGCGTAGCTGGAGGAGATGCTGCCGAAAAAAAGGCTGATGAGTAAAAGTCGATTAATCATTTTCGCTCGTTGGTCGATAAGTTATCCACGCATATCACCAAATTAACTATGATTGCTTCAGGATTTGTTCGTTTCTACATCGATAGTCTGACGCAATCCATTACGCATGCATGAACAGTGCCAAGCGTTTTTAGGGAGTGTTTATGGCCAGTATTCTGGACTCGGTCAACCAACGCACCCAGCTAGTGGGGCAAAACCGGCTGGAGTTGTTGTTGTTTCGTCTCAATGGTCGTCAAAGATTTGGCATCAACGTATTCAAAGTACGTGAAGTGCTGCAGTGTCCCCCTCTGACCGTGATGCCCAAATTGAATTCCTGCATTCGCGGGGTCGCCCACATTCGTGGCCAGACCATTTCGGTCATCGATCTGAGCATGGCGATGGGCAAACGTCCCATCGAAGATCTGAGCAAGTGTTTTATCATCATTTCCGAATACAACCGCTCCATTCAAGGGTTTCTGGTGCACTCGGTCGAGCGCATCATCAACATGAACTGGGAGTCCATTCTGCCGCCCCCCAAAGGTGCGGGTCGTATCAACTACATGACGGCCGTCACCGAGGTGGATGGGGAGCTGGTCGAGATACTGGATGTAGAGCGCATCCTGAACGAGATCTCCCCTGTCTCAACCGAAGTGAGCCAAGAGTTGGTGGAAGCTAGCGTTGAACACCCGACATTGGGTCGTCCCGTACTGGTGGCCGATGACTCCTCTGTTGCTCGCAAGCAGGTTCAGCGTGCGCTGCAGGCTATCGGAGTGGAGTGCGTGCTGGCCAAAGATGGTCGGGATGCACTGAACATGTTGCTGGAGATGGCCAAAAATGGCCCGATCAAGGATCAGATTGCACTGGTCATTTCGGATATAGAGATGCCGGAAATGGATGGTTATACCTTCACGGCTGAAATCCGGAATAATCCCAACCTCAAGGATTTGCATGTTATTCTGCATACATCCCTCAGCGGAGTATTCAACCAGGCAATGGTGCAGAAAGTCGGTGCGAACAATTTTATTGCCAAGTTCCAGCCTGATGAATTGGCCAAGGCCGTACAAAATGCACTCTGATAAAAGAAGAACAGCTGCATGAAGACACTTTCGGACGACTTATACAAACAGTTCAGCAATTTTCTGGCGATACAGAGCGGGATTGTGCTGGGCGATAACAAACAGTATCTGGTGAAGAGCCGTCTTTCACCCTTGATGGCTCAGTTTGGCATTGAGAGTCTGTCTGATCTGGTTACCCGTGCAATGAGTGTGCGAGAGCGTGACCTGAAAATGGCGGTAGTGGATGCCATGACCACCAACGAAACCCTCTGGTTTCGCGATACCTACCCCTTTCAGCTGTTGACCGACAAGATCTTTCCCGAACTGGGCAAGAGTGGCCGCCCTATCAAAATCTGGTCTGCGGCCTCTTCATCCGGACAGGAACCCTACTCGATAGCCATGACGGCGCTGGAGCAGCAGATGAAAAAGCCGGGCACCCTGCCGGGCGGCGTTCAGATCGTGGGAACCGATATTTCGACTACCATGCTTAACCAGTGCAAGGAAGGGGTGTATGACAGCCTGGCGCTGGCGCGCGGCCTCTCTCCCGAGCGCAAGAAGATGTTTTTCGAGCCCTGTGGCGACAACAAGATGCGGGTGGTCGAGCGAGTCAGAAAATTGACCACCTTCAGACCGCTCAACCTGCTGGAGAGCTACAGCCTGCTCGGCAAATTTGACATTATTTTCTGCCGCAACGTACTCATCTACTTTGCGCCGGAAGTGAAGTCGAAGATCCTTAACCAGTTTGCTACCAGCCTTAACCCGGGTGGTTACCTGATGTTGGGAGCGTCTGAATCACTGGCCGGGCTGACCGACCGGTTCGAGATGATCCGCTGCAATCCGGGGATTGTCTACAAGGTCAAATAAGCCTTGGGGCCATGCCATCCAAGGGTTTGCGGGATCCTCTCGCATCATATGAATCATCAATGAGGGAAGCGACAGCTTCCCTCATTTTTTTATCTGACTGTACCTGTCTGTGCTTGATCGTGACTGACAGTATGCCTGCCTCTTTGAGCGACCCACCGCCAAGCCGGGGATTGTCTGTCCGGGCATTCTATTGATATGAAACTTTTCTGGCATAGCTCTTGCTAATGAATACTCCAAGCAGGAGGTGTGCTATGGCTATTTCATTCGACAAGGCATTCGGGGTTCATCAATACACCCTGAGCGTGCGTGCCAAACGGGCAGAAGTGCTGTCCAGCAACATTGCCAACGCGGATACCCCGGGTTTCAAGGCCAGGGATCTCAATTTCGCTCAAGCGTTGCAGGAAGCCCAGCATCAACAGGGGTTTGGATTGGCGACCACCAGTGAAAAGCACTTTGCCCTGAATATGGATGCGCCGGGAACCGTGCAGTACCGCAACCCGCTGCAACCTGATACCGGTGATGGCAACACGGTGGATGTGCAGCAGGAGCGCAGCGAGTTTTTGCGAAATAGCCTTGAATATCAAACCTCCCTCGAATTCATGAATGGCAAGATCAGCGGCCTGCTCAAGGCCCTGAAAGGAGATCAGTGATGAGTTTGTTCAAGGTCTTTGACATAGCAGGCTCGGCCATGAGTGCCCAATCGGTACGACTCAACACTGTGGCCAGCAATATGGCCAACGCAGACAGTGTCAGTTCGAGTGTGGAGGCAACTTACCATGCCAGGCGGCCAATTTTTGCCGCCCAGCTTGACCAGGCCATGTCGGATAAACAGGGGTCAGTCGGCGTTGAGGTGAAGGGGATAGTCGAGAGCAAGGCTCCCCTGCTCAAAGAGTACAACCCCAACCATCCCATGGCGGACAAAGACGGCTTCATCTTCAAGCCCAACGTCAACATGGTGGAAGAGATGGCTGACATGATCAACGCCTCGCGCAGTTACCAGACCAACGTTCAGGTTGCAGATTCGGCCAAGAAGATGCTGCAGCAGACGTTGAACCTGGGCAAATCTTGATAGGAGTGCTGTCACATGGTTGATATCACCAATACGCTGGGCGGGGTCAGTACGACAAGCCAGACATCGGGCACGAGCACGACCCCGAAGAAAGAGCTGGATCAGGCGTCATTCCTGAAACTGCTCACCATGCAGCTCTCTTATCAGGATCCGTTCAAACCGGTGGATAACGCCCAGACGCTGTCGCAGATGACCTCCATGTCGACGTCTGATGCCATCAACCAGCTGTCGACCCAGATGGGGAGCCTCAACGACCTGATGACCTCCAGCCAAGCGTTGCAGGCGTCGTCTCTGGTAGGGCAGAGCGTCCTTATTCCCTCGGATACCGGTTATCTCGATACAGATGGCCAGGTTTCCGGTGTGGCGGCAGTCGGCGGGCAAAAGCTTTCCAACCTCAAGATCACGGTCGAGGATGAAAAGGGTCAGGTCATCAAGGACTTCGTCATCAATGGTGAGCAGCAGGGCAACGTGCCGTTCACCTGGGATGGTACCGACAAGGATGGCAAGCCTGCTCCAGCCGGCAAATACAAGTTCAAAGTCAGTGGTACCGATGCCAGTGGCAAATCGGAGAGCATACCTGCACTAACTTACGGCCAGGTAGAGAGTGTGACCCTGGGGAGCTCGGCTTCTCCCACCAGGGTACAACTCAAAGGGCTTGGGTCCATCATGCTGACGGATATTCTGGAGATCTCCGGCACCAAGAGCAAACCTGAAACAACCCCTACGCAATCAACTACACCTAATTCCTCAGCAGTGATTTAAGGAGCTGAACATGTCATTTAACAACGCTTTAAGTGGTGTCAACGCGGCACAGAAAGACCTTAACGTCACCGCTAACAACATCGCCAACGTCAACACTACCGGCTTCAAGGAATCACGTGCCGAGTTTGCTGACGTCTATGCCAACTCCATCTTCGTCAACGCCAAGACCCAGGTCGGCAACGGCGTGGCAACCGGTGCGGTGGCGCAGCAGTTTCACCAAGGGGCGCTGCAGTTCACCAACAACTCGCTGGACCTGGCCATCCAGGGTAACGGTTTCTTCGTGACCTCAGACGGGCTGACCAACCTGGATCGCACCTACACTCGTGCCGGGGCTTTCAAGCTCAACGAAAACAGCTACATGGTCAATAACCAGGGCCACTATCTGCAAGGCTACGAGATCAACGATGACGGTACCCCCAAGGCGGTGAGCATCAATGCGACCAAGCCGATCCAGATTCCGGATCGGGCCGGTGAGCCGGTTCAGACCAGCAAGATAGAAGCGAGCTTCAACCTGCCTTCAACCGCGACCCCGCTGCCGGCGGGTGGTACGGCAGCCGTGCCTCCAGCCATTCCGGCGGATGCGTCGACCTTTGATCCGAAAGATTCGAAAACCTACTCATCCTCGACCTCGGTGGTGGTTTACGACTCGCTGGGTGAACCCCATACCATCACCCAGTACTTCATCAAGGAGGCCGATCCGGCCGATCTGACCAAACCAGCGGATCCCACCTCTTGGCGCATGTACCTGTATGAAGGGGACAAACCCATCGACATCGCCGGTGGCTCAGCCCCGACCATGGCGGCAGGCCTGAGCCAGGCCCCGTTGGGTGCCCGTATCCAGTTCGGCGCCGATGGCAAGATGATCACCCCGACCAGCCCTGCCGTCATCACGACCGAAGCGCTGGGTGCCGGTGGTGCCGGTATCATCACCAACGGTGCCGATCCGACCCAGCAGGTGGAGATCAAGCTGGGCACCATCACCCAATATGCCTCGCCGTTCGAAGTCAACAAGTTGACACAGGATGGCTCTACCGTCGGTCGCCTGACCAAGGTCGAAATCACTCCGGATGGCATCGTCTCCGCCACCTACAGCAACGCGACCACGGTCAAGGTCGCCATGGTGGCCATGGCCAAGTTTGCCAACTCCCAGGGGCTGACTCAGGTGGGGGACACCTCCTGGCGTCAATCCCTGCTCTCCGGCGATGCGTTGCCCGGTACGCCCAACTCGGGTACCTTCGGTAGCATCAAGTCGTCGGCACTGGAGCAGTCCAACGTCGACCTGACCAACGAGCTGGTGGACCTTATCACAGCGCAGCGCAACTTCCAGGCCAACTCCCGTTCGCTGGAAGTCAACAGCTCACTGCAGCAGACCATATTGCAGATCCGCTGATCTCTCTGATAGCGAGGCGCCTTTAGGCGCCTCGCGCTTTTCTGTCCCGCCTTCGACTACCCGCAAATCACCCCGTCACCGAGCCAAATTTACGCTGTTGGCATCCAAATTGCAGTTATCCCCTCAGAGTCATCTGTTTGACGGAGGATCCCATGGATCACCTGCTTTACATCGCCATGTCCGGGGCCAAGGAGAACATGAACAGCCTGGCTGTTCGTGGCAACAACCTGGCCAACGCCAACACTATCGGCTTCAAGTCTGATTTTGAGCAGGCCAGAAGCATGCAGGCGTTTGGCGAGGGCTTGCCGTCACGGGTATTTGCCATGACGGAGCGGCCGGGCCAGAACCTGCAGCACGGCATGCTGATGACGACCGGACGGGATCTGGACGTGGCCGTGGATGGCCCGGGCTGGATTGCGGTACAGGATCCCAAGGGGGGAGAGGCCTTTACCCGCATGGGTAACCTCCAGGTGAGTGCCACGGGCAATCTGCAGACCTCGACCGGGCTCAACGTCGTGGATGACGGTGGCCGCCCCATCGTGCTGCCGATGCCAATGGAAAAGATCGAAATCAACCGGGATGGCACCATCAGTGGCCGTCCCGAAGGGGCCGCCGCCAACCTGCCGGAGGATTTCCAGCGGATCAAGCTGGTCAACCCGGCCGCTGATGCGGTGGAGAAAGGGCAGGATGGCCTGTTTCGCCGCAAGGATGGCCAGAACGAGGCGGCCTCCGCCAATGTCGGCTTGATTGCCGGCTCCCTCGAGGGGAGCAACGTCAATGTGGTTGACGAGATGACCAACCTGATCCGGCTGCAACGTCAGTTCGAAACCCAGGTCAAAATCATGAAGACGGCCGAGGAAAATGACGAGGCCCAAACCCAGCTGCTGCGTATCAGCTAATCAAGGAGTTTTACATGAATCCTGCACTCTGGATCAGCAAGACCGGGTTGGATGCCCAGCAGACCAACATCTCGGTCACCTCGAACAACCTGGCGAACGCCAGCACCGTCGGCTTCAAGAAGTCGCGGGCCATCTTCGAGGATCTGCTCTATCAAAACATCAACCAGCCAGGTGGCCGCTCCTCGGCGGATACCGAACTCCCCTCCGGCCTGATGCTGGGGGCCGGTGCCAAGGTGGTAGCGACCCAGAAAAACCACAGCCAGGGCAACGTCCAGACCACCGATAACTCGCTGGACCTGATGATCAGCGGCCGCGGCTATTTCGAAATCCAGCTGCCGGATGGTAGCGCCGCTTATACCCGCAATGGTCAGTTCACCCTGAACGACGAGGGGACCATAGTGACCCCGGGCAACGGTTATCCCCTGCAGCCCGAAATCCAGATCCCGCAGGATGCCCAGAGCGTCACCGTGGGGGAGGATGGCCAGGTCTCGGTCCAGCTCAAGGGCGATGGTGCTTCCCAGGTGGTGGGCCAGATCAATATCTCAGATTTCGTCAACCCCACCGGCCTGCAGCCGATGGGGGAGAACATGTTTGTCGAGACCCAGTCCAGCGGCGCGGCCATTCAGGGCACCGCCGGGGCTGACGGGATCGGGGTGATCAAACAGGGCATGCTGGAGACCTCCAACGTCAATGTGACCGAGGAGCTGGTCAATCTCATCCAGGCACAGCGTGTCTACGAGATGAACTCCAAGGTGCTCTCCGCCGTCGATTCCATGACGTCCTTCCTGATCCAGCGAACCTAATTAGGAGGTCCAGAATGAAAGCCGTATGGATGCTGGGATTACTAGTGCTGGGGGGCTGCTCGTCCACGCCCTATACACCCAGACCGGATGACCCCGAGTTTTCTCCCGTCTACGGGGAGTCGGAGCCGGTATCGGTCAAACCCACCGGAGCCATTTTTCAACCGGATCAGGTCAATGGCATCTATTCGGACATCAAGGCGCACAAGGTGGGTGACATCATCACCATCGAGCTCGCCGAATCGACCTCGGCGTCCAAGAAGGCCAACACCCAGAGTGGCAAGGACAACAAGTTCAACCTGGATACCGTCACCCTGGGTGGCGTGCCGGTGACGGCCAGCCCCTACGATCTCTCCGCCAACATCGGCCAGAACAGTGCCTTCAAGGGGCAGGCCAAGGCGGATCAGAGCAACAGCCTGCAAGGCAACATCTCGGTCAGCGTGGCCAAGGTGCTGCCCAATGGCAACCTGCTGGTACGGGGCGAGAAGTGGATCATGCTCAACAACGGCAACGAATATATCCGCATCACGGGTCTCATCCGCCCCGAAGATGTCTCCTCGGAGAACAGCGTCTCCTCCCAGAAGGTGGCGAATGCCCGCATCTATTACGGCGGCACCGGTGATCTGGCCAATAGCCAGGAGCAGGGATGGCTCACCAGCTTTTTCAATGGTCCCTGGTGGCCGCTCTAGGAGATGTTATGAAGTCACTGCGTCTTGTGGCCCTGCTCTGCTGCCTGTTGCCCCTGGGGGCGGCCCACGCCGCCCGCATCAAGGACATCAGCTCGGTGGAAGGGGTGCGTAGCAACCAGCTGATCGGCTATGGCCTGGTGGTGGGCCTGCCCGGTACCGGCGAGAAGAACAACGCCTTCACCGAGCAGACCTTCCGTACCATGCTGAACAATTTCGGCATCAAGGTACCGGACAACATCAAGCCCAAGATCAAGGACGTGGCGCCGGTGGCCATCCATGCCGATCTGCCCCCCTTCTCCAAGCCGGGGCAGACCATAGACGTGACCGTTTCCGCCATCGGCGAGGCCAAGAGCCTGCGTGGCGGTACCCTGCTGCAGAGCTTTCTCAAAGGGTTGGATGGCCGGGTTTATGCGGTCGCCCAGGGCAGCCTGGTGGTTGGCGGTCTGGGGGCCGAGGGGGCCGATGGTTCCAAGGTGGTGATCAACACCCCGACCGTGGGACGTATCGCCAATGGCGCCACCGTGGAGCGGGAAGTGCCCAACTCCTTCAGCCAGGGGGATACCATCACCTTCAACCTCAATCGCCCGGACTTCACCACCGCCCGCCGTCTGGCGGACGTGGTCAACGATTTGGTCGGCCCCAACACGGCCCAGGCCCTCGATGCGACCTCGGTGCAGGTCTATGCGCCGCGGGATCCGGGCCAGCGCGTCTCCTATCTCGCCACCATCGAGAACCTGGAGGTGGATCCGGCCAACGAGGCGGCCAAGATCATCGTCAACTCCCGCACCGGTACCATCGTCATCGGCAGCGAGGTACGCCTCAAGCCGGCCGCCGTCAGCCATGGCGGCCTGACGGTGACCATCGCGGAAAACCAGCAGGTGTCCCAGCCCAATCCGCTCTCCGGCGGCCAGACGGCGGTCACCAACAACTCCACCATCAATGTGCAGCAGGCCGAGGGACGCATGTTCAAGCTGGATACCGGCGCGACCCTGGACGATCTGGTGCGGGCAGTGAATCAGGTCGGGGTGGCCCCCGGCGATTTGATGGCGATCCTCGAGGCGCTGCAGCAGGCGGGTGCCATCGAGGGCCAACTGGTCATATTGTAACAAGCGGCAAGGGGTTGCCGTGGGCGGCAATGAGGTATGAGAAATGGCAGAATTTGACAGCAACAGCGGCATGAATCTCGGGGTCGTACAGGATATCCAGAACCTGGATCGCCTGCGCCAGATGAGCCAGAGCGAGAGCAAGGAGGGGAAAGCAGAAGCGCTGCAGGCCGCCTCCCGTCAGTTCGAGTCCATCTTTACCCAGATGCTGTTCAAGGGGATGCGCCAGGCCAACCAGGTGCTGACCCAGGACAACCCCATGAGCAGCAGCTATACCCAGTTCTATGAGGGGATGCTCGACGAACAGCGGGTCGCCGACATGTCCAGCAAGGGCGGCCTGGGGCTGGCCAACATGGTGGCCAAACAGCTTTCGCCCGAGACCTTCACCCACAACGATGGCCGCATCCTCAAGATGCCCCAGCGTACCGAGCGGGTCTACAAGCCCTATCAGCCGCCCACCGCTGCCGCCAATGATTTGATTGAAGCCTCAAAAGTTGGCAAAGATTTTGCTGAAAAGGAGATGGCGCAAGAGAAACATGACCTTGCCGCGCCGCGCCGGACTCACCGCACCGTGCCTCCGATGGGGCCCAGACACAGCGCTGGCGCGACTGCGCAGGATGGCAGCCAGGGTTTTGACACTCCGCAGGAGTTCGTCAACCGCCTGATGCCGCTGGCCAAGAAGGCGGCCGACAAGCTGGGCCTGAGCCCGGCGGTGCTGGTGGCCCAGGCCGCCCTTGAGAGTGGCTGGGGCAAGCGGGTGATCCGGGATGGCGAAGGCCAGATAACCCACAACCTGTTCGGCATCAAGGCCGATCCGCGCTGGCAGGGGCCGAAAACCGTGGTCAGCACGCTGGAGTATGAGCAGGGGGTGGCTTCTCGCCAGAAGGCGGCCTTCCGTTCTTACGAATCGTTTGAAGAAAGCTTCAACGACTACGTGGATTTCCTCACCTCGGGCACCCGCTACAAGGGGGCGCTGGCCAAGGTGGACAGTCCGGACCGCTACTTTGAAGCCTTGCAGCAGGCGGGATATGCCACGGATCCCCACTATGCCAGGAAACTGAAACAGGTATTGCGCAGCGATGCCATTGCCCAATACAACGAAAGGGAGCTGTAACGTATGGCAAGCGATCTGCTTGGAATTGGTACCTCGGGCGTGCTGGCACAGCAACGCCTGCTGCAGACCACCAGCAACAACATAGTCAACATCAACAGCCAGGGCTATGTGCGCGAGCGGACGCTGGTTTATACCAATTCCATCGGATTGGGCACGGGGGACATGGTGACTGAGCGGATCATCAACAGCTATGCCCAGGGGGAGATGCGCCGGGACACCTCAGCCTATCACGCCTCCGCTACCCGCTTTGAACAGCTCTCCACCGTTGACGGCCTGCTCGGGGATACCAGCAACAGCGTCGGCACGGCCATTACCTCCTACTTCAAAGCGTTTCACACCGCCAACGAGTCCCCTGCCGAGATTGGCGGGCGCAAGACCACCATGACTGAACTCGGCAATCTGGTGAACCGCTTCCACACCCTCTCCGGTCAGTTCGACACGCAGATGGATACCATCAACAAGCGCATCGAGGACGAGACCAAGCAGGTCAACAGCCTGCTCAACAGCATCAATGATCTCAACCAGGCCATCCTGCGCACCCAGGGCTCTCCCGAAGAGAACCTGATGCTGTTCGATCAGCGAGACGAGGCCATTCGCCAGCTTTCTGAAAAGATGGACATCCGCACCGTGCCCCAGGCCAATGGCAGCATGCTGGTCAACCTCAGCACCGGTCATTCGCTGGTGCTCGACGGCGGCGTGGCCCAGTTCCAGACGGTGGCCGGCGATCCGGACTCCCGCTCCCTGGAGCTCAAGCTGACCATGGGCAAGAATGAGGCCGATATCGACCACACCATCTTTGGCGGCGCCCTGGGCGGTCTGTTTGCCGCCCGCGACGATCTGGAGCCGACCCAGCGTGAGTTGGGCCAGTTGGCCATTGCCATGGCCGATGCCATGAACCGCCAGAACCACCTCGGCATGGATCTGGACAACGAGATCGGCGGCGACATCTTCTCCCTGCCCAGCAGCAAGGGGTTGCCCTACAGCGACAACGCCGGTACGGCGGGGGCCACGGTCAACTTCGTGCCCGGCAAGGGGGGGGAAGTGACCACCTTCGATTACGAGATCCAGTTCAGCAGCGCGACCGGATACGAGGTGTTCTCCCTGGACAAGGACGGCAACCGTACCTCCATCACCACGGGCACAACACCGCCGACGACCTTCGAGATCCCGGGCCATGGTCTTTCGGTGGATCTCACCGGGGCGCCTGCCGCCGGTGACAAGCTGCTGCTGCAACCGACCAAACATGCCGCGGCCGGGGTGGAACAACTGATCACCCGGCCCGAAGATCTGGCCCTGGCGTCGCCCCTCAAGGGGGACAAGGACAGCAACAACTTTGGCAGTGCCGAGATCAAGCTGAACGGCATTTTCAACACCGGGGCCGGTTCGAGCTTTGGCGCCAACAGCCTGGACCCGGCCGCGCCCCAGGTCATCAAGATCGACAGTGCCGGCAACTACGAAGTCTACGCAAAAGACGGTACCACTCTGATCGGGGTAGCCCCCGCCTCCAGCAAGGGGCAGAACCTGATGGGGGCCATCGTCAACCCCTTCCCGGCGGGCACGCCTGTCTACAGCGATCCCAAGCAGACGCCGGGTTATGAGTTCAGCATCACTGGAACGGTCGAGCCCAAGGATACCTTCACCATCAGCTACAACGAGGATGGCTTTGCCGACAACAGTAACGGCCTGGCGCTGGCCGAGCTGCAAAACAAGGATCTGGTGCGCAAGAGCAGCAGCGGCAATACCAGCAACGACAAGATGACTTTCAACGAAGCCTATTCCGGTCTGGTGATGGGGGTGGGGAACAACACCAGCCAGGCGCGCACCCAGCTCAAGGCCAACGAGGCCAAGCTTATCCAGAGTTCCGGCATCTACGAAAGCGTGTCAGGGGTCAACCTGGAGGAGGAGGCGGCCAACCTGATCCGCTTCCAGCAATCCTATGCCGCCTCGGCCCAGGTGGTCAGCACGGCCAAGACCATCTTCGACACCCTGCTCTCTTCCGTGAGGTAAGTTCATGCGTATCACCACCAACATGATTTACAACCGCAGCCTCAGCTCACTGAACAACGCCAACGAGCGGATCGCCAACGCCTATGAGCAGCTGCAGACCGGCAACAAGTTCAAGACGGCGGGGGAAGATCCCTCCGGCATGAGTCAGAAGATGGCCCTCACCAAGGAGATCGACCTGTTCAAGCAGTATGGCATCAACGGCAGTCTGCTGGAGAACAGTCTGGGTCACGAGGAGACGGTGCTGAGCTCCATCAACACCGCCATGATGAGCGCCCAGACCCTGATCCAGAAGGCCAACAACTCGGCGGTCAGCTTCGATGACCGCAAGGCCATTGCCAGCGAGCTGGAAGGGCTGCAACAGCAGATCTTCGACCTGATGAACAGCAAGAACTCCCAGGGGGAGTACATCTTCGGGGGCAACCAGAGCAAGAACCAGCCCTTCATCAAGGATGCGAGCGGAAACTATGTGTTTCAGGGAGACACGGGCCAGCGCAACATCCAGGTCTCGCCCACCGTCGAGATCGCGGCCAACGACTCGGGCCAGGGGCTGTTCCAGATCGTGGCCACCCGCCGGACCGCCAGCGCCACCACCGGCAACCTCAAGGTGGAGATCGCCGATCAGGGCAACTTCGACAGCTTCTACCGCAACAACTACGACTCTTCCCTGGCCAGCAACAAGTACACCATCACCACCACGGCGGGTACCCCGGATACCTACGAGATCCTGGACGCTGGAGGCAACCCGGTGCAGTCGGGGGATTATGTGGCGGGTAACAAGATCCCCTTCAACGGGATGGAGCTGACCCTGGATCTGCCGGCCGGCGGCGCCGCCCAGGAGTTGGTGCTGGGTCCGCCGCAAAACGACAATATCCTGAACGGCATGTCGAACTTCATCAACGACCTGCGCGATCCTTCCATCACCCCGGAGAACTTCCAGCTGTCGGTGGCCGATGCGAGCGTGCACATGAACAACGCCCGCTTCAACATGGATCGTGGACTGGGTGATCTCGGCAGCCGGATGAACAGCCTGGAGCAGGTGATGAACTCCAACGAGGGGCTCAGCACCCTCAATACCGAGGCGCGGGCCAAGGTGTCGGAAGCGGATCTCTACGATGTGATCTCGACCCTGGCCAAGGAGGACGCCGCCCTGAGCGCCTCCCAGCTCTCGTTCAGCAAGATAAGCCGCTTGACCCTGTTCGACTACATCCGCTGATGCATTCGATGATAAAAGGCCCTTCGGGGCCTTTTGTTATCCCGCCTCACACCCAATCCGCCGGCAATTGTAACAAGCTGTTGCGTATGGCTATTTTTGCCGCGCCCTGGGTTGACCACTCTGGCCGATTGGCTGATCATGCCGCCCGCACAACAGGGGTTGTGCGTCTTATTTGCAGCATCTCGTTAGGCGAGGCTCCTGTATAAACACAGGCCACTGATCTCACGACGTCCAGAGACGCCCAAGATCAGGACAGTTTTCATCGGATTAAGGTGTCAACCCAAGTGGCTTCCGGCATGCCGGATACGTTATGCAGTGCTAAAGCTGGTACGTGGGGATGATGACACGCCGAACGGCGTCATTTCCTGCCTATTACTCGTCAATCAAATTGCTGTTTTCTTGTCGTCGCATCCGGCGCCCTGCCGGATGTGTTCAGGCTTGCCTGAAATCACATGAGGATATCTGTGATGAAGAAAACACACACCCTTCTCAATCGTCATCAACTGCTCGATCTGGCGGCCCTGCAGGGTTGGCTGGCGCACAATCTGGATCCGGTCCAGCGCGCCGATCAACTGCTGACCCTGAAGGCCGAAGAGCTCAACTGTGTCTTTGACACCCTGCCGGTCACGCAAGGGGGCGCCCTGCTGGGGTCGCTGCCGGCGGAGAATGCCGGCAACCTGCTGCTGAGGTTGCATGGCAGCATCGTCAGCGTGCTGCAGGAGGCTATTCCCCGCCGGGAGATGGTGACCATATTGCGCAAACTGGGTCGCAAGGATCGCCCCCGCCTGCTCGAGCGTTTTCCGGCGCAGGCCAGGGAGATGTACGAGGCCCTGCTGGATTGGCCCACCGAATCGGTAGGGGCCAACATGCGCCAGGAGTATCTGGCGGTGCGGGAAGCCGACTCTGCAGGCCGGGCCCGGCAACTGCTCCACGATGCCTGGGACAACGCCAGGCTGTTTCGCCAAATCTACGTCGTCAACGGGGAGGGCAAACTCCTGGGGAGCATCTCCCTCAAGGCGCTGTTGATCGCCGACCCGCAGGCGAGCGTAGCGACCCTGATGGACAGGGAAGCTGTGCGGATCAATGCACGGGCGGATCAGGAGCTGGCGGCGCGCCTGCTGATCGACCGTGACCTCCAGGTATTGCCGGTGGAGGATAGAGGGCGCCTGGTGGGGATCTTTCACCTCGACGATGCCGCCGACATTCTGGAGCGCGAATCCACCGAGGATGCCGAGATGCAGGGGGGCTCATCGCCCCTCGATACCTCCTATCTGCAGGCGACCCCCTGGCAGCTGTGGCGCAAGCGGGTAGGTTGGCTGCTGGTCCTGTTCGTGGCTGAAGCTTACACCGGCACGGTGCTGCGGGCGTTTGAAGAGCAGTTGGAGGCGGTCATCGCCCTGGCCTTCTTCATTCCGCTGCTCATCGGCACCGGCGGTAACAGTGGCACCCAGATCACCACCACGATCGTGCGTGCCATGGCAGTGGGGGAGGTGAGCCTGCGCAATCTGGGCTCGGTACTGAGAAAGGAGCTCTCCACCGGTGTGCTGATTTCCCTGGCCATCGCGCTGGCCGCCTGGGTGCGGGCCTGGAGCCTGGGGGTTGGGCCCGAGATTGGACTGGTGGTGACCCTGACCATCATCGCCATCGTGCTGTGGAGCGCCACCGTCGCCTCGGTGATCCCCATGGTGCTGCGTCGCTTTAGGATCGATCCGGCCGTGGTGTCGGCGCCCTTCATCGCCACCCTGGTCGATGGCACCGGTCTCATCATCTACTTCGAAATTGCCAAGCTGTTGTTGCCGCAACTGCAGGTGGCGTAAGCAAGAAGCCCGTCAACAATAAGGCAGCCAGTGGCTGCCTTATTGCTTTGCTGTGAGCGGTCGGTTTGTCAAGTGAGGTGAAACAGCAGGGGCCAGTCCTGTTCATTGCAGTAGCGCTGCTCTTTTTCCAAGTTTTGCATCAAGAGCCGGTTCTCCTCGCACCAGCTGGCGGGCAGGTTGACCACCAGTTGATCGCCGGCTGCCTGCACGTGCAGCTCGGGCAGCAGGTCATCCTGGCGCTTGTGATGGGCCGCCACGGCGAGGCGCAGGATGCGGATGCAGCGCAGCACCGTCTGCTCGTCGTGGTTGGGCAGGGCGGGCAGCTCGGCGAGTTTGAGCCCTTTGCGCTGGAAGCGCACCAGGGCCGCCAGCAGGGCCTGATCGTCCTGGTTGAAGCCGGGCAAGTCGGTGTGCTGCAGGATATAGGCGGAGTGGCGATGGATGCCGCTGTAGTTGATGGCAAGGCCAATCTCGTGCAGCCGCGCCGCCCAGCCGAGGATGGCGCGATAGGGCTCGGTCGGCATCTGCCAGGGCGCTTGCAAGGCATCGAACAGGGCCAAGACACTCTGCTCGACCCGGGCAGCCTGCCTCTTGTCCATCTTGTAATGCAGCCCGAGAGCTTGGGCGGTGCGCTCGCGAATGTCGTGGTGCTGCAGCCGCTCCTCGAATTCATAGAGCAAGCCTTCGCGCAGGGCGCCGTCGGAGTACTCCATCCACTCGATGGGCAGAGAGGTAAAGAGCCCGAGCAGAATGGCCACCGCGGCGGCGAACACCTCCTGCCGCTCCTCTGACAGACCGGTCAGTTTGAGATTGTCCACCCGCTTGCGTTCAATCATCTCGGCCTTGAGTCGCTCCAGACCCGCCAGGGTGATACCGCCGTCGGTCCAGCCTTCCCCCTGCAGTACGTCCCGCACGGTGCGGATCGACCCCGAGCTGCCAAGGCAGCTCTGCCAGCCGAGCTTGCGGTACTGGTTGATGATGGGGGCGAGCTGGTGCTGGGCCTCCAGCACGGCGCTGGTGAAGGCCTTCTCGGTGAGCTTGCCGCCGGCAAAGAAGCTCTGGGTAAAGCTGACGCAACCCATTTTGCGGCTGGTGAGCGCCTTGTGTTCGAACCCCTCGCCAACGATGAGCTCGGTGCTGCCGCCGCCGATGTCCACCACCAGCACCTGACCCTCGATGTGCTGGGTATGGGCGACCCCCTGATAGATGAGGCGCGCCTCTTCCTGACCGCTGATGATCTCGATGGGGTGGTTCAGCACCTTGGCCGCCTCGCTCACGAACTCGCGGGCGTTGCTGGCGCGGCGCAGGGTATAGGTGCCGGCGATGCGGATATGTTCCGGCCTGATGTTGGTGAGCCGCTCGGCAAACAGCGCCAGGCAGGCGAGGCCGCGGGCCATCGCCTCCGGGCTCATTCGCTTCTGTTCATCCATCCCTTCCGCCAGCCTCACCCGCTCCTTGATGCGATCGACGATGCGAAAGCGCCCCTCCGAGAGGTGGGCGATCACCATGTGAAAACTGTTGGAGCCGAGATCCACGGCGGCATACAGACTATTGTCCATTGTTGGCCTCGATACGTTTGAGGTAATCGTAAATCGCGACCTGGGAGCGGATCTTGCGGCGGTTGCCCCGCTTCACGTATTCGTTCTTCTGGTCGGCATCGATGACCCGTGCCTTGCAGGTGTCGCTCAGTTGCAGCTCGAGAATGTCGAGGATGCGCTGTTTGAGCCGCTCGTCATAGATGGGGGTGCCCACCTCGATCCGCCCGTCGATGTTGCGGCTCATCCAGTCGGCGCTGGAGATATAGAGCTGGGGATTGCCCTTGTTGTGAAACACCATCACTCTCGGGTGCTCGAGGAAGCGGTCGATGATGCTGATGACCCGGATGTTGTCGCTCAGACCCGGGACGCCTGGGCGCAGGGCGCACATGCCGCGGATGATCATCTGGATGGGCACCCCGGCCTGGCTCGCGGCATAGAGCCGGTTGATGAGGTCTCTGTCCACCAGGTTGTTGATCTTGAGGGTGATGCCGCTGGGCTGGCCCGCCTTGGCGTTGGCCAGCTCGTTGTCGATCATCCGGTAGAGCTGACGGCGGCTGTTGATGGGGGAGACCAGCAGGTGGTTGAACTTGTAGCGCCGGTAGGGGTATTCGATGTACTCGAACACGCTCTCCACCTCGGCGGTGATGTCCGGGTGGCGGGTCAGCAGGGAGAAGTCGGTGTAGATCTTGGCGGTCTTCTCGTTGAAGTTGCCGGTGCCGATGTGGGCATAGCGCACCGCTTCGCCATTTTCGTGGCGGGTGATGAGGCAGAGCTTGGAGTGGATCTTGAGGCTCGGCACCCCGAACACCACCTTGACCCCTGCATTGGTCAGGATATTGGCCCAGTCGATGTTGGCCGCCTCGTCGAAACGGGCGCGCAGCTCCACCACCACGGTCACCTTCTTGCCGTTGTTGGCGGCATCGATCAGGGAGTGGATGATGCGCGACTTCTTGGCCACCCGGTAGATGTTGATGCGAATGGCGCTGACCGCCGGATCGAACGCCGCCTGGCGCACCAGCTCGGTGAAGTGGTGGAACTTGTGGTACGGGTAGTAGAGCAGTATGTCTTGCCTGGTGATGGCGTCGAAGGCGTTGACGAAACCGTCGAAGTCGCGGCACTCCAGGGCCGGCAGCTTGGGGTTTTCCAGATAGTCCCTCCCCACGTTGGGGAAGCCGATAAAATCCTTGAAGTTGTGATAGCGCCCGCCCGGCATGATGGCGTCGTAGGAGCTGATCTGCAGTTTGAGCTTGAGAAAACTTATCATGGCGGCCGGCATCTCCCGCTCGTAGACGAAGCGTACCGGCATGGCGGTGAGGCGCTGCTTCAGGCCATCACTCATCTTGTCCACCAGGCTGAGGTCCAGCTGATCCGAGAGGTCATACTCGGCGTCGCGAGTCAGCTTGACCGCATAGGCCGCTATCTCGTCGTAGTCGAAGAAGCCCTTGAATATCTCGTCGAGACAGAAGCGGATGACGTTGTCCAGGATGATGATCTGCTTCTTGCGCCGGGTGCCCTCCGGCGGCAGCTGGAAGAAGCGGGGCAGATCGTCGGTGGGTACCTCCACCAGGGCGTACTGGATCACCTGGCCGTTCTTCTTCATCTCGATGGCCAGATAGGTGTACTCGTCTTTCAGGAACTTGACCGGGTTGACCTCCTTGTTGAGCAGGATCGGGATGATGTGGCGCAACACCTTCTCCCGGAAAAAGACCCGCAGCCATTTCTGGATGTTCTCGGAGAGCTGGTTCTCGTTGACCAGGAAGATGTTGTGGCGGGCCAGGGCGATCAGCAGCTCCTTGTAGGTGTTGTCGAACGCCTCGCCAAGGGCCATCACCTTCTGCTGGATGGCCCGCAGCAACACCTTGGCTTCGTCATCGCCGCCGTGTACCTCGTTGATCAGGATGCGGCGCTTGACGTCAGATACCCGCACCTTGAAGAACTCGTCCTGGTTGGACGAGAAGATCCCGAGGAAGCGGACCCGCTCGATGAGGGGCACCGTCTTGTCCATCGCCTCTTGCAACACCCGTTCATTGAATGAGAGCCAGCTCAGCTCTTTCTCTTCATACAGCTTGTCGGTGCTCATCTTGTGCCTCTGTGTCGATCCGTTTTAGGGGCTGGTATGGCGTGAATATATGACAGTTCAATGACAAAAATATTACTCGCCAAACCCCTCGTCGATATCGACCACCAGATCGTCGGAGAGGGACTCCAGTGCGCCGATCAGGGTCTCCATTTCGAGCTCGTCTGGCAGGGCGACCAGCGCGTGGGCATAGAAGAGCGGGGCGCCGGAATGGGGGGCCGGTTCACAGCCAGTGGTGAGATCGGCCACGTTGATGTTGAGCTGGCGCAAGATGCTGGCCACCTCGTGGACAATACCGGGGCGATCGTTGCCGGTGACCGTCATCATCATCTGGTTGACTGGCTCTGCCGAGGGGGTCCCTTCGGCGAAGCTGATGGTGAGACCTGGCAGCATGGCCAGCGCCTCGCACAGGCTGCGATAGTGCTCTTCGGGAACCGATACATGGAGGATGCCGGCAAACTGGCCTGCTAATTCACTCATGGCACTGCCCAGCCAGTTGCCCTGCTCGCGGCTGATGACGGCCGCCAGGCTTTCGACGATCCCGGGTTTGTCTGCACCGATCACGGTGACCACCAATTGCTTTTGCATCCTGCTCTCCTTGGAATGGTTTTTAGTCCGGCCGGGATGTCGTCGCGAGTGCAACGCCATCTCAACCGACCCTAGCATTGTGCCTGCTGTGGCAGGCCATATGAAGCCCCGTTCGCAGGCAAATGGACAAAAAGCGGGGCGTTTTGCTTATCCACCTCAATTGCCGGCTGCCTTGTGCCACGACGGCTGTGGTAGAGTGAGCGCCCTGTCGTGAACTGGATCGCGTTTTCATGAATATCCTCATCCTTTCGGGTTTGCTGTTGCTGACGTTGCTTGTGCTGGTGATCGTCTGGCGTCGGGGCCGGCGCCCGCAGCGTCTGCCCTATGAGCTGCAGGAGACCCTGCTAAACCCCGCCGAACGGGCCTTTCTCACCGTGTTGGAACAGGCGGCAGGGGAACAGGCCAGGGTCTTTGCCAAGGTGCCGGTGGTGGACGTGCTGGTGCCGCAGGCCGCCCTTGGCAAGAACAAATGGCAGCAGTATGCAGGCAAGATAGGGGGTAAGCATTTTGATTACCTGCTATGCCATCCCGCCGATCTCTCTTTTGTCTGCGCCATCGAGCTCGATGACAGCGGCCCCCGTCACCAGAAGCGCAAGGTGCGTGACAGCTTCCTGAAGGCGGCCTGTGATGGCGCCGGTTTTCCCCTGCTGCAGATCCCTGCAGGCAGCCACTATCTGGTGGAAGATCTGCGCGAGCAGCTTCAGCCGCTGTTGACCAAGAGGCGTGAACCGCAGGCCGATGAGCTGCTGCCCGGGGAGCGGCGAGAACCTACCTTCAACCCGTTGTTGCTCGATGGGGTCGATGTGGAAGGCAAAGAGCACAAGCGGGCTGCTCCCCTGGCCGGGCTGTCGTCAACCGAACCCGAGTTGGCTGTCACCAGGACAACCGTCGTGTCCGGGCCAGCAGAAGAGGAGCTGGCCGCTCTGCTGTTCGACGATCCGGAGGATGATGAGGAGCAAGACGCCCCCCACTGTCCTCGCTGCGATGCCCCGCTGGTGGAGCGGGAAGCCAAAAAAGGCCCTCATGCCGGCCGTCTATTTCTCGCCTGCAGTCGTTTTCCCGAGTGCCGTTACGCGGCGCCTCATCATTCCCGTCACTGAGCTTGTCGGGAGTGCCGACACGGCCCGCCTGGCGGGCCGTTTTCCCCGTTTCTGCTTGCGCAAAAAAATCGTTGGCAAAATTTATCTTCTCCCCTCTTTGTGTCGATACACTTACCCTGACTACGACAATTTTTGACAATGTGTCGGATTTTTGGCACTTTGTGTGCCGCAAAGGAACCGTCAACGAGCGTTTTATAATCAAATAAAACAATAAGTTAGCTATGTAATCGCGAGAGGTGGATATGGTGGAGATGGGCGTGTTGATTGTTGATGCCGATGAAGCACGGCGTCAGCAATTGGAAACAGTGCTCTCGTTCATGGGGATCCCGTGGCAGGATGTGGCCGAAGGGGACCTCGACGTTGCCATCGAATCCGCCGGCCCGCTGCAGGGGGTATTGGTGGGTGAGCTGACGGAGCGCCCCTTGCCCGAGCTGCTGGCGGCCTTTCCCCGCACACCGTTTCTCTCCCTGATCGATGCCGATCTCGACAACAGCAATTTCATCGGTGTGGCGCAGGCCCCCATCACTTACGAATCCCTCACTCGCCATCTGCATTTCTGTCAGGCGTTTGTCTCCCTGCATCCTCGCCAGCAGACCCACGACAAGGGTCAGGCTTTGCTGCGCCTGCTGGTGGGCAAGGGCAAGGGGATCCAGGAGGTGCGCCGCCTCATCGGCCAGGTGGCCGAAACCGATGCCAACGTGCTGATCCTGGGGGAATCCGGGACCGGTAAAGAGGTGGTGGCACGGGCTATCCACGAACTATCAACCCGCAGTGCCGGTCCCTTCGTGCCCATCAACTGTGGTGCCATTCCCGCCGAACTGCTCGAGAGCGAGCTGTTTGGCCACGAGAAGGGGGCCTTCACCGGTGCCATCGCCGCTCGCCGTGGTCGCTTCGAGCTGGCCCAGGGGGGCACCCTGTTTCTCGACGAGATCGGCGACATGCCGATGCCGATGCAGGTCAAGCTGCTGCGGGTATTGCAGGAGCGGATGTTCGACAGGGTCGGCGGCGGCAAGCCCATTCAGGCCGATGTGCGTGTCATCGCCGCGACTCACCGGGATCTGGAGGCGATGATCCGCACCCAGGATTTTCGCGAGGATCTCTATTACCGCCTCAACGTCTTCCCCATCGAGACGCCGCCGCTGCGGGATCGCTGTGATGACATTCCCCTGCTGCTGCAGGAGCTGCTCAACCGCCATGCGGAGCAGCACCAGGGCGTCATTCGCCTGACCCAGCGCGCCATGGAGTCCCTGATGCAGTACCCCTGGCCCGGCAATGTACGCGAGCTCTCCAACCTGCTGGAGCGGCTGCTCATCCTCTATCCGCACCAGATCGTCGATGTAGCGGATTTGCCGAGCCGTTACCGCCTGCTGCCCTGCGAGCCACGGGATGAGCGACTGACCGAGATGGACGAGCGCGATGCGCTGGCCGCCGTATTCCAGGATCCGCCGGAGCTGGACCTCGCCTTCAGCTCGGCCCGCTCCATGCAGTTGCCGGAGGAGGGGGTCAATCTCAAGGAGATGCTGGCCGACCTCGAGGTGGAGCTGATCCGCCAGGCGCTGGAGTCCCAGGAGGGGGTGGTGGCTCGCGCCGCCGACCTGCTCGGCATGCGTCGCACCACACTGGTCGAGAAGATGAAAAAGTACGGGATGAGCAAGGAGGGCTGAGGGTCAATGCCTTGACGCCTGTCTTTAATTCTTTGTTTTAATTAATTTAATTTAGTGGCATGAAAATTGAATGAGCTGACCAAATTGCCAGTTTGAGGTCAGCTTTATGACAATCTTGCAGCAGGACATGCCACTCCAGTCCCACGAAGTGAGCCAGCTCTACGCCATCTTCACGGCACTCCCCACCGGGGTGTTGCTGCTCGATGGCGCCGGGGTGATCACCCGGGCCAATCCGGCCGCGCTCTCCCTGCTGGGGGAGCCACTGGAAGGGGAACTCTGGCGTCAGGTCATCGCCCGCTGCTTCGAGCCCCGGGAAGATGACGGCCACGAGATCTCCCTGCGTGATGGTCGCCGGGTCCAGCTCTCGACCCAGCCCCTGCCGGATCAGCCCGGCCAGCTGGTGTTCATCAATGATCTCACCGAGACCCGCAAACTGCAGGATCGCGTCAACCACATGAAGCGGTTGTCGGCCCTTGGCAACATGGCGGCCTCACTGGCCCACCAGATCCGTACGCCACTCTCTGCCGCCATGCTCTATGGCGCCAACCTGGCCAACCGTACCCTCAAGCCCGAATCCCGCAGCCAGTTTCAGCAAAAGCTGATGGACAGGCTCAAGGATCTGGAAAAGCAGATCAACGACATCCTGCTGTTTGCCCGCAACGGCGACAATCAGGTGGTCACCCCCATCTCGGTGCAGGGGTTGATGGCCGAGGTGCAGGCGGGGGCCGAGGCCTTCTGCCTGCAGCAAGGATGCGAGCTGCACATACAGGCACCGGAGCCCGATCTCTGCCTGCTGGCCAACAGCAACGCGCTGTCGGGAGCCATCAACAACCTGATCGCCAACGCCCAGCAGGCGGGTGCCGATTCGCTCCTGGTGAGCGCGGTGCGCAGTGGCACCCGGGTGGAGATGCGCGTCATCGACAATGGCAAGGGGATCCCGAGCCATCAGCTCGGCCAGGTGTTCGAACCTTTCTTTACCACCCGCTCCCAGGGCACAGGCCTTGGGCTGGCGGTGGTGCAATCCGTCGTACGTGCCCACCAGGGGGAGGTCAGCGTGGCCTCCGTGCCTGGTGAAGGCACCTGTTTTACTCTGTCGTTCCCCCTGCATCAGCAGTCGGTGCCGCTTGGAGGTGTAGCATGACACAGGCCAGGATCCTGGTAGTTGAAGATGACAATGGCCTGCGCGAGGCGTTGGTGGATACCCTGCTGCTCGGCGGCTACGAGTGCCGCGAGGTGGACAGCGGTGAGCGGGCCCTGCTTGCCCTCTCGCGCCAGAACTTTGACATGGTGATCTCCGATATCCAGATGGGGGGCATGGATGGCCTGACCCTGCTGGCCACCATTCGCCAGCAATATCCCCAGTTGCCGGTCCTCCTGATGACCGCCTACGCCAACATCGACGGCGCGGTGCGCGCCATGCGCGAGGGGGCCATCGACTATCTGGCCAAGCCCTTCTCCCCCGAGGTGCTGCTCAATCAGGTCAGCCGTTACGTGCCGGCCCAGAAGGTGGAAAAACGCGCCGTGGTCTACGGGGATCCCAAGACCGCCGAGTTATTCCAGCTGGCGACCCGGGTTGCCAGAAGCGAGGCGACCGTGATGGTGACCGGTCCGAGCGGCACCGGCAAGGAGGTGCTGGCCCGCTACATTCACGACAACTCCAGCCGTGTCGAGCAGCCTTTCATCGCCATCAACTGCGCCGCCATTCCGGAAAACATGCTGGAGGCGACCCTGTTCGGTTACGAGAAGGGGGCCTTCACTGGCGCGGTGCAGGGGTGCCCGGGCAAGTTCGAGCAGGCCCAGGGAGGGACTCTGCTCCTTGACGAGATCACCGAGATGGATCTCGGGCTGCAGGCCAAACTGCTGCGGGTGCTGCAGGAGAAAGAGGTGGAGCGGCTCGGCAGTCGCAAGATGATCCCCCTCGATGTGCGGGTCATCGCCACCAGCAACCGGGATCTGAAAAAAGCGGTGCAGGATGGTCTGTTCCGTGAAGACCTTTACTACCGGCTCAACGTCTTTCCGCTGCGCTGGACGGCGCTGTGGGAGCGTCCCGGCGACATACTGCCGCTGGCGGAACACCTGCTGGCGCTGCATGCCAGCCAGCAGGGCTTGCCAACGCCACAGCTGGAGGCCGACGCACGCGAATGTCTGCTGGCTCACCCCTGGCCCGGCAATGTGCGCGAGCTCGACAACGTGGTGCAGCGTGCCCTCATCCTGAGTCCGGACGGCGTCATCGGTGAAGCGCATCTCATCCTGGAAGAGGTGGACGAGCAGGAGATGGGCGTCATGCCCGATCGCAGTTATGGCGGGGATCGCCTCGGCAGCGAGCTCAAACAGCAGGAGCACCAGATCATTCTCGACACCCTGCAGGACTGCAATGGCAGTCGCAAGGAGGTGGCCGATCGGCTCGGCATCAGCCCGCGTACCCTGCGCTACAAGCTGGCGCAGATGCGGGAGGCGGGGATCGACCTGCCTGCCTGAATGTAGGGGCTGTCATGGTCTTGCCGGCCCGGCTCGATTATCATGGGGCCCTTGGCGCTTTGAGCCTGGGCCCTGTTTTTATTGGTAAAACAGGGGCTCGAGCCTTAATAAGGGACCCTTATGATCTCTCATCGAAAACTCGAAACCGTACTCAATCATCTGCTCGAACCGCACGCCATCAAGGATTACTGTCCCAATGGCCTGCAGGTGGAGGGGCGTGAGCGCATTCGCAAGGTGGTAACCGGCGTCACCGCCAGCCAGGCCCTGATCGATGCGGCGGTGGCCGCCAACGCCGATGCCATCCTGGTCCATCACGGCTACTTCTGGAGCGGCGAGCCGGCCCAGATCACCGGCATGAAGCAGCGCCGCATCAAGACCCTGCTGACCCACGACATCAACCTGTTCGCCTATCACCTGCCGCTGGACGTGCATCCCGAGGTGGGCAACAACGCCCAGTTGGCCCAGTTGCTGGGCATCAAGGTGCGCCGTGGCCTCGAGCCCTGGAACAGCAAGAGCGTCGCCATGGTGGGCAAGCTGGAAGAGCCCATGAGCGGAGCCGATTTTGCCAGGCTTATCGCCGAGCGCCTTGGCCGCGAGCCACTCCATTGCGGTGACAGCGGCCCCGAGCTTATTCGCTCCGTGGCCTGGTGCACCGGCGGCGGCCAGAGCTACATCAATCTGGCGGCGGAGCAGGGCATTGATGCCTTCATCTCCGGCGAGGCGTCCGAGCAGACCATCCATACCGCCCGCGAGATGGGGATGCACTTCTACGCCGCCGGTCATCACGCCACCGAGCGTTACGGCGTCAAGGCGCTGGGGGAGTGGCTGGCCACCGTGCACGGGCTGGATGTCACCTTTATCGATATTGACAATCCGGTCTAGGTTCGATTAGCCGCGTCGCGGCGTAATCGGACCTGACAGCAGCAATTGTGGTGGTCGATAGAAATGACAAGGGAGGCCAAAGCCTCCCTTGTTGCGTTTTACTGCTGCTAGCGATTACTCGCTGGCATAGCCTGCCAGGCCAAGCTGCTTGCCATCGAGAAAGGCAGATCCTTCTCGCATCTGCAAACGCCCTTCGCAGAACCACTGTACCACCAGCGGGTAGATGCTGTGCTCCTGGGCCTGTACCCTTGCAGCCACTTCATCGGCCTCATCCCCCTCAAAGATGGGGACGCGGGCCTGCAGGATCACCGGGCCGCCGTCGAGTTCTTCGGTGACGAAGTGGACGCTGGCGCCGTGCTCGTCGTCACCGGCGTCGATGGCGCGCTGGTGAGTATGCAGCCCCTGATACTTGGGCAGCAGGGAAGGATGGATATTGATCATCTTCCCCGCGAAGTGACGCACCAGCTCGGCACTCAGGATCCGCATAAACCCGGCCAGCACCACCAGATCGGGCTGATAGTCCGCCATCAGTGCCAGCAGGGCAGCGTCATACTCCGCCCGGTCGGCAAACTGCTGCTGGGCGAGGATGCTGGTGGCCACACCAGCTTCCCTGGCGCGCACCAGACCATAGGCATCGGCCTTGTTGCTGATGACGCCAACCACTTCCCCGGCAATCTTGTCAGCGGCGCAACTGTCGAGGATCGCCTGCAGGTTGCTGCCGCTGCCGGAGATAAGGACCAGGATCCGCATCATTGGATGATGACCTGCTCCTCGCCATCGGCCGCCTTGGCGATATGGCCGATGTGCCAGGCGTTCTCGCCTTCGGCCTTGAGCAGGGTCAGCGCTTTTTCAAGCTGATCTGCCGGCAGGGCGATGATCATGCCGACGCCGCAGTTGAAGGTGCGATACATCTCGTGACGGGTAACGTTGCCGGCCTCTTGCAGCCAGCTGAACACCGCCGGCCACTGCCAGCTCTGCTCGTCGATCACCGCCTTGGTGTTGGCCGGCAGGACGCGCGGGATGTTTTCCCAGAAGCCGCCACCGGTGATGTGGGACAGAGCGTGGATCTCGCACTCCTCGATGAGCTTGAGCACCGGTTTCACATAGATACGGGTCGGCTCCAGCAGGGCATTGGCCAGGGTGGTGTCACCCAGCGGCTGATGCACGTCCGCCTGGGAGACTTCCAGGATCTTGCGGATCAGGGAGAAACCGTTGGAGTGGGGGCCGCTGGCGGCCAGGGCGATCAGGGCATCCCCTTTGCCGACCTTGCTACCGTCGATGATCTCGCTCTTCTCGACCACGCCGACGCAGAAACCGGCGATGTCGTAGTCATCCCCCTCATACATGCCCGGCATCTCGGCAGTTTCGCCGCCCACCAGGGCGCAGCCGGACTGCTCGCAACCTTCACCGATGCCGGTGACCACGGCGGCGGCGGTGTCCACATCCAGCTTGCCGGTGGCATAGTAGTCGAGGAAGAAGAGGGGCTCGGCACCCTGGACGATGAGATCGTTGACGCACATGGCCACCAGATCGATGCCCACGGTGTCGTGTTTTTTCAGATCGATGGCCAGGCGCAGCTTGGTGCCCACCCCATCAGTGCCGGAGACCAGCACCGGCTCCTTGTAGCCCGCAGGGATTTGACACAAGGCCCCAAAGCCGCCAAGACCACCAAGGACTTCAGGACGACGAGTGCGTTTGGACACGCCCTTGATACGTTCAACCAGTGCATTGCCGGCATCGATATCCACGCCAGCATCCTTGTAGCTCAGTGAGGTTTTGTCTGTCACGAGTATTCCCCGTCATGTGAAGAAGTGGAGGGTAAAATTCGGGGCGTATTCTAGCAGTGCGGGGGAAAAACCAGAAAGGAAATCGTTTGCGCATTTTTGCGCGGAAAAACTCTACAAGCGGCGGCTTTTGTTGTATGATTCCGCGATTTTTTTGCGGCAGTTAGAGGAGATAATAATGAAAGTCGTTGAAGTCAAACATCCCCTGGTCAAACACAAGATCGGTCTGATGCGTGAAGGCGATATCAGCACCAAGCGTTTCCGTGAACTGGCCAAAGAAGTGGGCAGTTTGCTGACCTACGAAGCGACCTCTGACTTCGAAACGGAGAAGGTTACCATCGATGGCTGGAATGGGCCAGTAGAAGTTGACCAGATCAAGGGCAAGAAGGTCACCGTCGTGCCCATCCTGCGTGCCGGTCTGGGCATGATGGACGGCGTGCTGGAGCACATGCCGAGCGCTCGCGTCAGCGTGGTCGGCATCTACCGCGATGAAGAGACCCTGCAGCCGGTGCCTTACTTCGAGAAGATCGTCAGCAACATCGACGAGCGTCTGGCCCTGGTTATCGACCCCATGCTGGCCACCGGCGGCTCCATGATCGCCACCATCGACCTGCTGAAAAAGAAAGGCTGCCACTCCATCAAGGTGCTGGTGCTGGTTGCCGCCCCGGAAGGGATCAAGGCGCTGGAAGCCGCTCACCCGGACGTGGAACTGTTCTGTGCCTCCATCGACAAGGGGCTGAACGAGAAGGGCTATATCGTCCCGGGTCTGGGCGATGCCGGTGACAAGATCTTCGGCACCAAGTAAGCCGATGCAATCAGCCGCCCCTGTTCGGGTGAGCGGTATTCCGAGCCGGCGTTCTGCCGGCTCTGTTGTTTCTGGCAGCCTTGCTGCATGGCGCGCCTTGCCGCTACCATAGCCACAGGCTCCCAGTTCGAGATGATATTCATGTTCAAACGCGCAATCACCGCTCTTTGTTGCGGTCTCTCCTTCATGGCCTCTGCCGCCCAGGTGACCGATCTCTATCAGGGCAAGGCGCCCACCAGCGGCGATATGACGGCGGCCCAGTCCCAGGCGTTGGGAGAAGTTCTGGTCAAGGTAACCGGCAAGCGGGACATCCTCAACCAGCCTGCGGTAGCCAAGGCGTTGGCGGCTCCCGGCGACTATGTAAAGAGCTACGGCTATCAGGATCTGGATTCGGTCAAGTATCTGAAGGCCGAATTCAAGAGCGACAAGGTCAACCGGCTGGTGGCCGACAGCCAGTATGCACTGCTGGGTCCGGTTCGCCCCCAGGTGGCGATCTGGCTGGTAGTGGATCAGGGGGAGCGCCGCCTGCTTGCGGATCAATCCGCCGATGGCTGGGCCAGGGCCCTGCGTGAACAGGCCCAGACACTGGGGCTGCCAGTCAGTATTCCGCTGATGGATCTGGACGACAACATGGCAGTCAGTGCGACCGATGTGTGGGGCCGTTTCGCCGATCCCATCCTCAAGGCGAGTCAGCGTTATGGCGCCGAGATGGTGGTGCTGGGCAAGCTGACGCCGGAAGGGGAGAAGTGGAACATCGACTGGGGTCTCTACGGACCCAAGGCCGGTGGTGAAGTGGCCGAGCTGACCCGGGGCAATGGTGCTGGCTCCCAGGCCGAGGTGGCACAGGGCTTTGCCGACACCCTGGCCGGCTGGTTGGTGAAAAACTATGGTGCCCGCGTCTCGGGGCCGGCCTCCAGCCAGAGTCTGGTGGTGAGTGGGCTCTCCGACGTGGACAGCATGATCGCCGTGCAGAAGATGCTGCAGGGGATGGCCAACGTGAGCAAGGTCGAGATTGGCAAACTGGAAGGGGACCAGGTCACCTTCAATTTCACCCTGCAGGGTGATCAGGCCGAGTTGGCCCGCATGCTTCAGCTCGAGAGCCGCCTGCATCGGGTTGACGATAATGGCAGCGCATTGCGTTACCAATGGTCGCAGCCCTGATTTTATAAGGCTTTTGTATACCGCCCGGCTTGTCCGGGCGGTTCTCTATCCGGCCCGGCGATGATACACTTGGTAGCAAATGTCACAGTCAAAGCCTAACGAGTGAAGCAACCGGCCCAACTGTCTTTAGCCGTACAACTACCGGACGATGAAACCTTCGTCAGTTTTTATCCCGGCAACAATGCTCATCTGATCACCGCCCTCAAAAATGCGGCCATTGGTCAGGGGGCACCTTTCCTCTATTTCTGGGGAGCCAAGGGGTCGGGGCGTTCCCACCTGCTCCATGCGACCTGTGCCGAGGTCAACGCCCGCGACGCAGCCGCTGCCTATCTCTCCCTCGATCAGTTCGAACAGCTGGATCCCAGCATGCTGGATGCCCTCGAGAGCCTGCCGCTGGTCTGTCTCGACAGCCTGGAAGCCATCGCCGGCAATGACTTGTGGGAGCGCGCCCTGTTCGATTTTTACAATCGTTGGAAGGAGAAGGGCGAGGGAACCCTCATCGTGACCGGCTGCAGTGCGCCGCGCAAACTGGGGCTGCAACTGCCGGATCTCGCCTCCCGCCTCGACTGGGGGGTAAGTTTCCATCTCGATGAGCTGGATGATGAAGGCAAGCTCAGTGCCCTGCAGTTGCGTGCCGAGCTGCGGGGCTTCAAACTGCCCATCGACGTGGGTCGTTTCCTGCTAAACCGCCTCTCCCGCGACATGCGCACCCTGCTTACTACCCTCAATCAGCTCGACAATGCCTCATTTCGCGCCAAGCGAAAGCTCACCATCCCCTTCGTCAAAGAGATCCTCGAGCTCTGATCCCCCTGTCACGTCTGGTAACCCTCGTTGGTGTGCGCTTGCCAGCGGACAAAAAGAAACCCCGGCATCAGGCCGGGGTTTTTGATTGCTGCCGTCAGATGATCAGTGGAACTGGTCTTCTTCGGTGGAACCCGTTAAAGCGGTCACCGAGGATTGGCCACCCTGGATGACGGTGGTCACCTTGTCAAAGTAACCGGTACCCACTTCCTGCTGGTGCGCCACGAAGGTGTAGCCACGCTCGGCGGCGGCAAACTCGGGCTGCTGCACCATCTCGACATAGTGCTTCATCCCTTCGCCACGGGCGTACTGGTAGGCCAGCTCATACATGTGGAACCACATGTTGTGGATGCCTGCCAGGGTGATGAACTGGTACTTGTAACCCATGTCGGACAGCTCCTGCTGGAAGCGGGCGATGGTGGCATCGTCCAGGTTCTTCTTCCAGTTGAAGCTCGGGGAGCAGTTGTAGGCCAGGATGCGATCCGGGAACTTGGCCTTGATCGCTTCGGCAAACTTGCGTGCTTCGTCCAGATCCGGCTTGGCGGTTTCACACCACACCATATCGGCGTAGGGGGCGTAGGCCAGACCACGGGCAATCGCCTGATCGATGCCGGCACGTACCTTGTAGAAGCCTTCGGCGGTGCGCTCACCGGTCAGGAAGTCGGCATCGTAAGGATCCGCATCCGTGGTCAGGAGATCCGCCGCGTTGGCGTCGGTACGAGCGATCACCAGGGTGGTGGTGCCGCAGACGTCGGCTGCCAGACGGGCTGCCACCAGTTTCTGCACTGCTTCCTGGGTCGGGACCAGCACCTTGCCACCCATGTGGCCGCATTTTTTCACGGAAGCGAGCTGATCTTCGAAGTGAACGCCGGCGGCGCCTGCCTCGATCATTCCCTTCATCAGTTCGAAGGCGTTCAGCACGCCACCAAAACCGGCTTCGGCATCTGCCACTATGGGCAGGAAGTAGTCGATGAAGCCCTCATCCTGCGGCCCTACCTTGTTGGCCCACTGGATCTGGTCGGCACGGGCGAAGGAGTTGTTGATGCGCTCCACCACCGACGGCACCGAGTTGGCCGGATAGAGGGACTGATCCGGATACATGGTGGAGGAGAGGTTGTTGTCCGCTGCGACCTGCCAGCCGGAGAGGTAGATGGCCTCGATGCCGGCCTTGGCCTGCTGCACCGCCTGGCCGCCGGTCAGGGCGCCGAGGCAGTTCACGTAACCTTTCTTGGCCTCGCCGTGGATCAGTTCCCACAGTTTGTCGGCGCCGCGTTGGGCCAGGGTGTGCTGCGGCTGCAAGCTGCCGCGCAGGTTCACCACGTCCTCGGCGCTGTAGCCGCGCTTGATCCCTTTCCAGCGGGGGTTTTGGGCCCAGTCTTTCTCGATAGCCTGGATCTGTTGCTCACGGGTCAGTGCCATATCAGTTCCCTCTTTCATTGATTTCACGTTTCCATTGACTTGTTATTGGCGAGCCCCTCCGGGGCCCGTGATTCAGAGCCGCTCGTAACCGGGCAGCGTCAGAAAATCGATCAAGGTATCGGCGCAGGTGATCTGCTCCATCAGCTCGCTTGCCTCGGCAAAGCGACCAGCCTGCCAGCGGGCCTCGCCCACTTCGCGTTTGACCACCTCCTGCTCTTCGGCCAGCATCTGGCGGAACAGAGCCTTGGTCACCACCTGGCCGTTGGAGAGGCTCTTGCCGTGGCGGATCCATTGCCAGATGGAGGTGCGGGAGATCTCGGCGGTGGCGGCATCTTCCATCAGGCCGTAGATGGGTACGCAGCCGTTACCGTTGATCCAGGCCTCCAGATACTGCAGGGCAACCCGGATGTTGGTGCGCATGCCAGCTTCGGTGCGCTCGCCCTCGCAGGGGGCCAGCAGGTCGGCGGCAGTAATGGGGGCATCCTCTTCACGCAGCACGCCGATCTGGTTCTGTGCACCGGCCGGGATGGCGGCGTTGAACACCGCCATAGCGGTGTCGGCCAGCCCCGGGTGGGCGACCCAGGTGCCGTCGTGGCCGTTATCGGCTTCACGCTGCTTGTCGGCATGCACCTTGGCAAAGACTTGTTCGTTGACCGCCGGATCCTTGGCCGGAATAAAGGCCGCCATGCCGCCCATGGCGAGAGCGCCGCGCTTGTGACAGGTCTTGATCAGCAGACGCGAGTAGGCGGAGAGGAACGGCTTGTCCATGGTCACTACCTGGCGATCCGGCAGGACGCGATCCGGGTGATTCTTCAGGGTCTTGATGTAGCTGAAGATGTAGTCCCAGCGGCCGCAGTTGAGGGCGACGATGTGATCCTTCATCTGATAGAGCAGTTCGTCCATCTCGAACACCGCCGGCAGGGTCTCGATCAGCACGGTGGCCTTGATGGTGCCGCGGGGCAGGCCGAACTTGTCTTCGGTCCAGGCGAACACCTCGCTCCACCAGCGCCCTTCGAGGTGGCTCTGCAGCTTGGGCACGTAGAAGTAGGGACCGGACCCTTTAGCCAGCAGCGCCTGATAGTTGTGCAGGAAATAGAGGGCGAAGTCGAACAGGCCGCCGGGGATGGGGGCTCCATCGAAGGTGACATGTTTCTCCGGCAGGTGCAGACCGCGCACCCGGCAGATGAGCACGGCCGGATCGGCATTGAGGGTATAAGCCTTGCCCTCGGGGCTGGTATAGGCAATGGTGCCATTCACCGCATCGCGCAGGTTGATTTGACCCTCGATCACCTTGTTCCAGGCCGGCGCCAGGGAGTCTTCGAAGTCAGCCATGAAGACCTTGACGTTGGCGTTGAGGGCGTTGATCACCATCTTGCGCTCGACCGGGCCGGTGATCTCCACGCGGCGATCCTGCAGGTCGGCGGGGATGCCACGAATGGTCCAGTTTCCCTCGCGGATGTGGGCAGTCTCCGGCAGGAAGTCCGGCAGCTCACCGCCATCGATGCGAGCCTGACGGGCCACACGTTGTTTCAGCAATTCGTCCCGCTGGGGGGCAAAACGTTCCACCAGTTCGGATACCAGGGCCACTGCGTCCGGCGTCAGGATTTGCGCGTAATCGGGAAGCATGGCGCCCTGGATGCGAAGGCGTGCGCTGCAGTGGGTCTGGGCTGGTGCCGACATAAGATTCACTCCTTTGAGAATTACATTTTGAACTTATTAACTACGACTAAAGTCGATCCCTGTTCCTGTAATCTTCCCGTAACAACGGGATAACACGTTTCATACGGTGCGAAATATTGCCGATTGCGTCAACAACTTTTTTTAAACGCCTGTTTTTGGGTGATGATTAACTTTATGTTTTTTAATGATTTATGTGGTTGGTATAAAAGCTCTACGCAGATGGTTATGCTTCTGCTTTTCATCGCGGGGTGATGGGTAATTCGGTCTGGTGAAAACAGGCATGCCATGTAATTTATTACGTAATAAAATTACAAATGCAAAAACAAATCCCGACCTTACTCCAAGCTTTTGAAAAACAGTTGTATTAATTTAGTTTGAAAGTCTTTATGCAGCCTCAGGCCTTTCTGGCTATTGCTAATGAACGTCTGTTTTAAACTAAATGACCATTAATGGGTATGAATGGCGCAGGTTGCCATTCTGGTGGAAAGTGAAGGGCAATAACGTAGGTTTGTATCAGGTGATGAGAAAACTGTCAGGAGAGCAGGGGGGCGACATGTTGGTGGATAATCCTGCGATTGTCTGTCGATGCAGTGATTTGTCGTTTTTTGTGTGCACGCTCTCAAATCGGGGAAAAAAAGGCCATAAAGGCCTGTCGTGAAGTGCATGGCGATGTCCCCGGAAGGGATTAGTACTCCTCTTCCGGCTCTGCCAGATCGATCACATCCAGTTGAATGACCTGCACATCTTCATATGCAGCGGGGCAGGTGGTGTCTTGGGGGACGGTAAAAAGCGCGATGGTGGGGCTGGTCTCTGTGGTCTGTTTCATGCTTGGTCCTTGGTTGAACGCAAGCCGGTGTGTGATCCCTTCACCGATTTTCCACCTCCTTGTCTCGCTACCGGCGGAAAGTCGCGCATATTAATGAGTTCACATGAAAGATTCAAGCGGTTCTGTATATTTTTTGTTCCTGTGAAGTGGGGATGGCAGTCGATAGAAAATGCGGACAAAAAAATAGCCCAGTCGTTTGACTGGGCTATTTCGGGGAATGATGGTCGGCGTGAGAGGATTTGAACCTCCGACCCCTGACACCCCATGACAGTGCGCTACCTGGCTGCGCTACACGCCGACAAGGTCAGTCTGAGCTGACGGGGAGGAAGTCTAATGTTCTGGCGCTATGGGCGCAACTCCTTTTTTATCATAGAGATGCCGACTGCTTCTTTCTTGTGCAACCAAGATGCAACTTGGGCCTTGCGGCCGGATTTGGCATAATCGCCGCCCCGTCATGGGCGTCTATTGTAAAAGGTGCCGCGAGCCGGGGCAGAGACATAGCTATCAATCAAGAGAGGCATGGGTGGAACCATCAGCAGTCGCCGCAGTGCAAACACCGACAGAACTGGCACAGGCAGAGCAGGACGAACACTGGATGCGTCACGCCATGGCATTGGCGGCCAGAGCCGAAGGGATCGGCGAGATCCCGGTCGGGGCTGTGCTGGTGCTGGGTAATGAGGTGATCGGGGAGGGCTGGAACCGCTCCATCAGCGAGCACGATGCCTGCGCTCATGCCGAAGTGATGGCCATCCGCGCCGCCGGACAGCGTCTTGAGAACTACCGCCTGCTGGATACCACCCTCTATGTGACTCTGGAGCCTTGCTGCATGTGCGCCGGCGCCCTCATTCATAGCCGGGTCAAGCGGGTGGTGTACGGAGCGCGGGATCTGAAGACGGGGGCGGCTGGCTCTGTGTTCGAGATCCTGCAGGACCCGCGTCATAACCACAGGGTGGAATTGACGGGGGGGGTGCTGGCAGAGGCCTGCTCGGCCCAACTGTCAGCCTTTTTCAAGCGCCGCCGTGCCGAGAAGAAAGCCGCCAAGCAGGCATTGCAACAATCCGCCGGCTCATCCAGCTGACCCGCAGGGGGAGGTTGCCTCCAGCCTCCCACGCGACGCTTGTCAATTACGCCTTTTTAAACAACCTGTTAGCCTCGCCTATGTGTGCAAAACCTGACCCATCTTCGATGCTGTAAAATCCCTTCATACTGCCGCTGTAAAAGCGGTTTCCATGTAACAAAACTGTCATGCAACCGCCATATAATGCCGCCAAGCCTAGCTCACATTGAGGTCTTGCATGTCATCGGAATCGATAAACTTAGGTATGGCGGGCAGCAGAAAGCGCCGTATCAAGGATAAGTTGGCCAAATACGGGGTCACCACGGGGGGAGCCCTGGTACTGGTGGCCCTGCTGCTTATTTTCTTCTATCTGCTCTACGTGGTGAAGCCCATCTTCAATGGCGCTTCCATGGAGCCGACCGCCTCATTTTCGCTGCCCGTAGAGGGCAAGACCGCCTGGCTCGGCGTCGAAGAGCAGAACGAGATCGGCTACCGCTTCAGCGACAAGGGGCAGGTCGACTTCTTCGCCCTCCAGGCTGAGGGAGAGGTCAAGGTTGGCCAGATACTGGGCCAGGATCGGGTCGCTGGAGAGGTCACGACCGTGGCCGCACCGGCGCCGGGCCAGAAGTTCATCGCCTATGGCTTTGCCGATGGTAAGGCCCAGGTGGTGCAGCCCTACTTCAAGGTCTCCTATCCCAAGGACGTGCGCGTCATCGAGCCCAGCCTGCAATATCCGTTTGGCAAGGAACCCATGGTGATCGATCCTGAGGGCAAGGCGCTCTCGCGCATGGTGTTCGAGGCCACCAAGGACAAGATGGCAGCTGCCGCCGTGACCGAAGATGGCCGCGGCGTGCTGATGGTGATGAGCGGGGAGGAGAACTTCCTCTCCGGCGAGGTGGAGTGGACCACCCAGAACTACAGCATTCCCTCCCTGCCGCGCCATGTGGATCAGATGTTGCTGACTCCCAATCTGCGCATTCTGTTCGTGCGCGAGGGCAACCGTCTCTCCGTCTATGACATCCACAACCTGAGCGAGATCTCCCTGCGCGATGTCATGGAGGTCAATGCCCCCAATGCCAACGTGACCCGAATTGATCTGCTCTCCGGCGCATCTTCCCTGCTGGTGGGCAACGACAACGGCGTCATCTCCCAGTGGTTCGAAGTGGCCAAAGATGGCAAACGTGAATTCACCCAGATCCGTGATTTCAAGAGTGACGGTGCCGTCGACCTGCTGACGCCGGAACATTTTCGCAAGGGCTTCATCAGTGCCGACAAGAAGGGCGACATCAATTTCTTCCACGCTACCGGTGAGAGCAAGCTGTTGAGCGAGAAGGTGGAAGGGGGCGAGCTCTCTGCCCTGGCCATTTCGCCGCGTCACAATCTGTTGCTGATGCAGCAGGGCGAGACGCTCAAGCTGTTTGCCGTCGAGAACGATCACCCCGAGGTAACCTGGTCCGCCCTGTGGCAACAGGTGTGGTATGAAGGCTACCCCGAGCCCCAGTATGTGTGGCAGTCCACCTCCGCCAGCAACGACTTCGAAGCCAAGCTGAGCCTGGTACCGCTGGTGTTCGGTACCCTCAAGGCCTCCTTCTACGCCATGGTGTTTGCGGTGCCGCTCGGCGTTGCCGGCGCCATCTACACCGCCTACTTCATGTCGGCGGGGCTGCGCAAATACGTCAAGCCGACGGTCGAGATCATGGCGGCGCTGCCGACCGTTATCCTGGGCTTTCTGGCGGGTCTGTGGCTCGCGCCCATCATAGAAGGAGCCCTGCCCGGCGTGGTACTGCTGCTCATCCTGCTACCCATGGGGATGCTGCTCACTGCGTTGGTATGGAACTATCTGCCGGAGCGCGGCAAGTCCTGGTTGCCGGAGGGGTGGCACGCCATCCTGCTGATCCCTGTGCTGCTTTTCATCGGCTGGGGGGCCTTCGCGGTGAGCCCGCTCATCGAGAACGCCTTCATGCACGGCGATTCCCGGATCTGGCTGACCCATGACATGGGTATCAAGTTTGATCAGCGCAACTCCCTGGTAGTCGGGATCGCCATGGGTTTTGCGGTTATCCCCACCATCTTCTCCATCGCCGAAGACGCCGTCTTCTCGGTGCCCAAGCACCTGACCCAGGGCTCCCTGGCCCTCGGTGCCACGCCGTGGCAGACCCTGAGTCGAGTGGTGATCCTGACCGCGAGCCCGGGCATCTTCTCGGCGGTGATGATGGGCCTTGGCCGCGCCGTGGGCGAGACCATGATAGTGCTGATGGCCACCGGCAATACTCCCATCATGGACTTCTCCATGTTCCAGGGGCTGCGCACCCTAGCCGCCAACATCGCGGTGGAGATGCCGGAGTCGGAAGTGGGCAGCTCCCACTATCGGGTGCTGTTCCTCGCGGCCTTCGTCCTGTTCGTGTTCACCTTCTTGTTCAACACCCTGGCCGAGTTCATCCGTCAGCGGTTGCGTGAAAAATACAGCTCTCTGTAAGGACCAAGGAATGACAATGGGTAAGTGGTTTAAATCAGGGGCCCCCTGGATCTGGATGACCGGCGGCGCCGTCAGCCTGAGTCTGGTCGCGGTACTGGGTCTGTTGCTGCTCATCGGCTGGCGCGGTCTGGTCTACTTCTGGCCTCACCCCATCTATGAGTGGCAGTTGGAAGACGCCAATGGCAACAAGAGCGTGTTGATCGGCGAGATCAACGATCGCGAGCTGGTGCCGGTGGAGCGGCTGCGGGCCGCCGGCCTGCCGCTGGAAGGCGAAGAGCGCGAGCTGCTGACCCGCTATCTGGTCAAGACCGGCAACCGCGAGTTCGTCGACCTCGATTTTCGCTGGGTGCTGGAGACCGACATCAAGTCCCAGACCCAACCTGCCGAGCTCGCCATGGTGGAGCGCGCCACCAACGGCAACTTCTACGGCTACATCGTCGGGGTGAAGGAGGATGGCCGCGAGCTGACTGCAGATCTGCACCCGGCCCTGCAGCGTGTGCTGGCCCGCGCCAACGGGCTTTCTGAACAGGCCAATGACCTGCAAAAAGGGGACATCGGCAGCATCAACTATCAGCTGGAGCGGCTGCGTCTCAAAGAGCGCAAGGCCGAGCTGGATGATCAGCTGACCGACGAGCTCAAGGCCCAGCTGGCGAGCGAGCGCCAGGCGCTGAACGATCGCTATCAGGTGCTGGAGAAGGAGCTCTTCTCCCTGCGTGCCCAGGCGGACAGGGACAGCATCACGGTCAAGGACATGCGTGGCGAACTGGTGACCATGCCCATGTCCAAGGTGCTGGACGTGGTGTGGCCCAACGACATGAGTCTGCTCGCCAAGACCGGTTACTGGTTCCATCAAATCGGCAAGTTCATCTCCGACGATCCCCGTGAGGCGAACACCGAGGGCGGCGTCTTCCCGGCCATCTTCGGCACCGTCTTCATGGTGTTCCTGATGGCGATCATCGTGACCCCGCTCGGCGTGGTGGCGGCGGTCTACCTGCACGAGTACGCGGGCAAGAACAGCCTGACCAAGATCATCCGCATCGCGGTGATCAACCTGGCGGGCGTGCCCTCCATCGTTTACGGCGTGTTTGGTCTGGGCTTCTTCGTCTACACCCTGGGCGGCTCCATCGATGCGCTCTTCTATCCGGAAGCGCTGCCGAGCCCGACCTTCGGCTCTCCCGGCGTCATCTGGTCGGCGCTGACCCTGGCCATCCTGACCCTGCCGGTGGTGATCGTCTCCACTGAAGAGGGGCTGGCCCGGATCCCCAGCACCATTCGCCAGGGTTCCCTGGCGCTGGGTGCCACCCAGGCCGAGACCCTGTGGCGCATCGTGCTGCCGATGGCGAGCCCGGCCATCATGACCGGCCTCATCCTGGCGATTGCCCGTGCGGCCGGTGAAGTGGCCCCCCTGATGCTGGTGGGGGTGGTGAAACTGGCGCCGACCCTGCCGATGGATGGCAACTTCCCGTACCTGCACGTGGAGCGCAAGTTCATGCACCTGGGCTTCCACATCTACGATGTCGGCTTCCAGAGCCCCAACGTCGAGGCAGCGCGACCGCTGGTGTATGCCACCTCGTTCCTGCTGGTGACGGTGATCGTCGGCCTCAACCTGACGGCCATCGGTATTCGCAACCACTTGCGGGAGAAGTTCCGTTCTTTGGAGCATTGATGATGAACCTGAAGGGCATCACAGGCATTCGCAACCACCTGCGTGAGAAATTCCGGTCGCTGGAACATTAATCCGGCCACCCAGAACAGACCAGGCGGCCGATGGCACTCTGACAAAAGAGGCCATGGCCGCCACCCGAGGATCCCGGTCGCTGGCACAACGGATGCCAGCCACCCCAGAGCGTTTTTGAGGTAACAGATGATCAACGTAACGACACCGTCGAGCCAGCACACCACGCTGGATCTGCTCAACCTGAGCCCGGCCCAGACAGCGCTGGAAGTGAAGGATCTCAACCTGTACTACGGCAGCAAGCAGGCGCTGTTCAACGTCAACATGAAGATCCCGAAAGGGCAGGTGACCGCCTTCATCGGCCCGTCCGGCTGTGGCAAGTCCACCCTGCTGCGCTGCATCAACCGGATGAACGATCTGGTCGAAAGCTGCCGCATCGATGGCGAGATCCAGCTGCACGGCCACAACATCTACGACAAGAATGTCGATGTCTCCGCCCTGCGCCGTCAGGTAGGCATGGTGTTCCAGCGTCCGAACCCCTTCCCCAAGTCCATCTACGAGAACGTGGTCTACGGCCTGCGCCTGCAGGGCATCAACGATCGGCGTACCCTGGATGACGCGGCCGAGCGCTCCCTGCGCGGCGCGGCCCTGTGGGAGGAGGTGAAGGATCGTCTGCATGACAACGCGTTTGGCCTCTCCGGTGGTCAGCAGCAGCGTCTGGTGATTGCCCGGGCCATCGCCATCGAGCCGGAAGTACTGCTGCTCGACGAACCCACCTCGGCACTCGACCCCATCTCCACCCTCACCATCGAGGAGCTGATCAACGAGCTCAAGAGCCAGTTCACCGTGGTGATCGTTACCCACAACATGCAACAGGCGGCGCGGGTGTCGGATCAGACCGCCTTCATGTACATGGGCGAGCTCATCGAGTACTCGGACACCAACACCATCTTCACCACCCCGGCCAAGAAGAAGACCGAAGACTACATCACCGGCCGTTACGGCTAAGGCCTGACCGGAGCCATGAGGATGAGCAAGATGAGCATCAACAAACAGATTACCGGTCAGTGCAACGGCTAGGGCATAATCGGAGCAACAAGGATTATTTGTATGGACAATATGAACCTCAACAAACATATCTCCGGTCAGTTCAATGCCGAGCTGGAGGGAGTGCGCAACCAGGTGCTGGTGATGGGCGGCATGGTGGAGCAGCAGCTCACCGACGCCATCGCGGCCATCCACGATCAGGATCTGGAAGCGGCGCGCAAGATCGTCGCCAACGACCACAAGGTGAACGCGATGGAAGTGGCCATCGACGAGGAGTGCACCCGCATCATCGCCAAGCGTCAGCCCACCGCCTCCGACCTGCGGTTGGTGATGGCCATCATCAAGACCATCACGGATCTGGAGCGTATTGGCGATGTGGCGGACAAGATCGCCCGCATGCTGACCGATAACGCCAACAAGCCCCAGCCGCCGCTGGTGTCGCTCGAAAATATGGGCCGTCGTACCATCAAGATGCTGCACGATGTGCTCGACGCCTTCGCCCGCATGGATCTGGATGCGGCGCTGGCGGTTTACAAGGAAGACGACAAGGTGGATCGGGAGTACGAGTCCATCATTCGTGAACTGATGACCTACATGATGGAAGATCCCCGCACCATTCCCCAGGTGCTGAACGTGCTGTGGGCGGCGCGGGCTATCGAGCGGGTGGGCGATCGCTGCCAGCACATCTGCGAATACATCGTCTATTACGTCAAGGGCAAGGACGTGCGTCACACCAAGACGGACGATCTGGGCACTCTTTTGGGGAAAAGCTGACCCGATATGAATAAAAAGGCGCGAAAGCGCCTTTTTTTATTGCATCGAAGGACAGAGTAAGATAAAGCGCATCGCTGGTCGTTTTCTGATAGAATAGCCCCCTTGTGAGTCCCGGATGGACTCACGGTCCGGTCTCCCGGGCCCAGTTTGCCGTCTTGTGCTAAGGCGGCTGTTGCAATAGGTTAATCATGAGTTTTGCCGATAGTTTGTTCTTTCTGATGCTGCTGGTCGCCGGCAGTGTGTTCTTTTCCCTTTCCGAGATCTCTCTCGCCGCGTCCCGCAAGATCAAGTTGCAGGTGATGGCAGACGAAGGCAATCGCCAGGCCGAAAAGGTGCTGGCACTGCAAGCCCAGCCGGGCAACTTTTTCACCGTGGTGCAGATTGGTCTCAATACCGTCGCCATCCTGGGCGGTATTTTGGGGGAATCCTCACTCAACCCCGCCATCAAGGAGATCGTCTCCGGCTTCTATCAGGGCCCCTGGCTTGGCGAGATCAGCTCGGGCATCTCCTTCGTGTTCGTCACCGGCATGTTCATCCTGCTGGCTGACCTGATGCCCAAGCGTTTGGCCATGACCATGCCCGAGCGGATCGCCGTGGTGGTGGTGCGCCCCATGATGTTCTTCGTCGCCGTGCTGTTGCCACTGGTGTGGGTGTTCAACGGGCTGGCCAATACCCTGTTCCGCATGCTGCGCATCTCGACGGTGCGCCGTGACGAGATCACCTCTGACGACATCTATGCGGTGATGGATGCGGGCGCCGAGGCCGGCGTCATCCAGCGCGAGGAGCATCAGCTCATCGAGAACGTGTTCGAGCTGCAATCCCTGTGCGTGACCTCTGCCATGACCGCGCGCGAGAGCCTTATCTACTTCACCCTGCAAGAGGGGGAGGAGAGCATCAAGGCCAAGATCGCCGAGCATCCCCACAACAAGTTCCTGGTGTGTGACCACAACCTCGACAGCGTCAAGGGCTTCGTCGATTCCAAGGAGCTGCTGATCCGCGTCATCGGTGGCCAGAACATCGATCTCAACAGCGGCTCCCTGGTGCAGAGTGTCATCATTCTGCCCGACACCCTGAACCTCTACGAGGCGATGGAGTACTTCAAGAACCATCGTGGTGACTTCGCCGTGGTGATGAACGAGTACGCCCTGGTGGTGGGGATCGTCACCATGAACGATCTGATGAGCACCGTCATGGGTGAGTGGGCGACCCACGTGGTGGAGGAGCAGATCGTCCAGCGCGACGAGAACTCCTGGCTGGTGGACGGGGTCACCCCCATCTCCGACGTGATGCGCGCCTTCGATATCGAAGAGTTTCCGGAAAACCAGAACTACGAGACCATCGCCGGTTTCATCATGTACATGCTGCGCAAGATCCCCAAGCGGACCGACTCGGTCAAATATGCCGGTTACAAGTTCGAAGTGGTGGACATCGACAGCTACAAGATTGACCAGCTGCTGGTCACCCGGCTGGATCCAGTGGCGGCAGCCGAGAAGCCCGCACAGGAATCGTAAAAGGATCGACACAAGGAGTCATGAAGATGCAGTCTCATTCCCGTGCGCTGGCCTGTGTGGCGCTCGCCCTGACACTGGGTGCCTGTAGCCAGAGCGCGCCGCAAAAGGCAGCTGTAGCCACCAGGCCCGCCGCCTCCAAGGCTGCCGTGGTGGTGCCGCAGCCGGATCCCGATGCCGTGGTGCAAAGCGCCATGGCCGAGCCGAGCCCCATCTTTGATGAGGAGTATCACGGCCCGGATCAGGGCTCTCTGGAGTCGGTGACCGCCCTGTTTGCCCGCGGCTATATCGAGTCGGCCATGCGCGAGACCATGCTGGCGGCGGTGCACAACGACTACCCGCTGCTTGGCATGCGGGACGTGCGTCTGACCGATCCGGTTTCCAAGTTCCTCACCTCGGCCCAGGCCCGCACCACGGCCCACGACTACCTCTACGCCGGGGTGCAGCGTCGCCTGGGTCGCCCTCTCAGTCCTGCCCAGTGGGAGCAGATCTGGCAAGGGTTGCCCCAGCAGGGACGGGTCTCCGACTGGGTCAAGCAGACCAAGCGGATACTGGCAGGGCGTTGAGTCGTCCGAACGTCATGTTGCAACAAGGCCACCTTAGGGTGGCCTTGTTTTTTGTCGTCAACGGTCGGAAGAGGCCGGCCCCGCCGGCTTGCCAAACAGCACCTTGAGTCTGACGCGCCAGGGCAGGCCACGGGCGTCCCGCAGCATGTCGCGCCACTCGTGAAAGGTGAGGGTGAGCGGGTTGAAACTGTGGACGGGCTTGGTGATGCCAAAGCGGCACGGCTCGGCGGGGTCTTCCTCGACGAAGGTGCCAAACAGCCTGTCCCAGATGATGAGCACACCGGCGAAGTTGCGGTCTATGTATTTGGCGTTGCTGGCGTGGTGCACCCTGTGGTGGGAGGGCGTATTGAAGACCCACTCAAGGCGGCCGAGTTTGCCCACCACCTGGGTGTGGACGAAGAACTGAAAACCCAGGCTCAAGAGTACGGTGGCGACCACGGCTTCGGGCGGAAAGCCGATGAGGATCATGGGGATCCAGAACAGCCACATGCCGGAGACCGGATACATCAGGCTCTGGCGAAAGGCGGTGGAGAGGTTGAGCCGCTCCGAGCTGTGGTGCACCACATGGGAGGCCCACAACCAGCGCACATGATGGCTGGCGAAGTGGAACAGCCAATAGCAGAGATCCTGCAGCAAAAACAGCAGCAAGAGGCTCCAGGCGTTGAGTTCGATGTCCAGCAGCCGCCATCCCCACAGGGCGTCATACAGGTAAGCGATGGCGATGGCTGCCAGGGCGTCGCACCCCTGGTGCATCAGGGCCAGGGTGGCGTTGGCGAGGAGATCCCGCCACTGGTAAGTCGCGGTGGGAAAAGCGGCACCATGGCGTCGCAGATAGAGCATCTCCCAGCCGATAAAGGCCACAAAGACAGGGGAGAGGTAGAGCAAGAGCAGTTGCACATCCATGTCGGGCATCCATCCAGAGCAATTGCTCTCCAGCATAAAGGATGGATGTCATCTTTCATTAACAATTTGTCCCGTTATCCGCACGGCCAGGTCGGCAAGTGGTGCCAACTCGCCAGCAATGAGGGATGGCGTCCCTGACGGCCCGGCGCAGTGACTATGCTTGGTGGAGCTTTCTACCTCTGGAGTAGCAGACGATGCGGCTGTGGTGCTGTTTGTTGATGGGGGTCTGCCTGCTGGCTCAGGCCAAGACCCGGGTCGAGATCCTGGCCGATGCCAGTTATCCGCCCTACTCCTGGCAGGAGGGAGAGGAGGTAAGGGGCATCTATGCCGACATAGTGCGCCAGGTGACCGCCTCCATGGAGGAGTACGAGGTGGTGATCAAGCCAGTCCCCTGGCGGCGTGGCCTCAGCATGATAGAGCAGGGGACGGCCTTCGCCATTTTCCCGCCCTACTACATGCCGGACAGCCGTCCCTGGATCTGGCCCTATTCGCAACCCATGCTCGATGAGGAGCTGGTGGTGATGTGTGGTGAGGGCGTGGCGGTCAATACCCCGCAGGCCCGTTTCCCCGGTGATTACCAGGGCCTTCGTTTTGGCATCAACGCAGGGTTTGCCATCGGCAGTCCCCCCTTCTGGCAATTGGTGAAAGAGCGCAAGATCGAGGTGGAAGAGGTGAAGGGTAATCGGGAAAACCTGCTCAAGATAGTCCGGGGGCGGGTGGATTGTACTGTCAATGATCGCCTCTCTTTGCTCTTTGAGCTGCTCAGCATGATCCAGAACAACCAGCTGGCGGTGGCCGATATGTCGCGGCTCAAGCAGGGGCCCGTGATCAGTCGGGAGCAAGGGTTTCTCGGCTACAGTCGCAAGGGGGCGTTTCCCTTCAGGGAGGACTTCGCCGGGCAATTTGACAAGGGACTCTATCAGCTGAAGAAACAGGACGGGATCAGGGCCATCGTCGAGAAATATCTGGGAAAGTCTCCACGCTGAACTGGTAATCGGGGCGAGCGGGTTCAGCGGGAAATGGCCGGGATCCGGACGGCAAAGAGGGGCAGCCTGGCCCCTCTTTCTGTTTTTTCTTCTCCGGTTGTCCGGTTTGTTAGAGCACCTGGCTCAGGAACTGGCGCAGCCGCGGAGAGGAAGGGTTGTCGAAGAAATCCCCCGGTTTTTCGTCCACCAACAGTTCGCCGCTCTCCATAAAGAGCACACGGTCGGCCACCTCGCGGGCAAAACCCATCTCGTGGGTCACCACCACCATGGTCATCCCTTCCCGGGCCAGCCCCTTCATCACGTCCAGCACCTCGCCGACCATTTCGGGGTCCAGCGCACTGGTGGGCTCGTCAAACAGCATGATGCGCGGCTGCATGGCGAGCGCCCGGGCGATGGCCACCCGCTGCTGCTGGCCGCCCGAGAGCTGGGAGGGGTAACTCCGGGCCTTGTTCGAGAGCCCTACTTTCAGCAGCAGGTTTTTGGCTCTGTCCTCGGCATCCTTGCGGGACAGCCCGCGTACCTTTTGCGGCGCGAGGCAGATGTTGTCCAGCACGCTCAGATGGGGAAAGAGGTTGAAGGACTGAAACACCATGCCCACCTCTTCCCGCAGCTTGTTGACGTCGCCAGGCTCGGTCAGGCTGATTCCGTCGACCACGATCTGGCCATCGTTGATGGTCTCCAGCTGGTTGAGGGTGCGCAGGAAGGTGGATTTGCCAGAGCCGCTGGGGCCCACGATCACCACCACTTCCCCTTCGGCCACCTGGGTGCTGACGTTCTTCAGAGCATGCACCTCGCTGCCATAGAACTTCTCCACGCCGCTCGCCTGGATGATGGGATCAGTTGCTGCGCGCATGTTGTACCTCCAGACGACACACTGTGAAGGGGGTGCCAGTGACGGCAGAACTTCTCGACACCGGTTGCGCTTGGATAATGGGATCAGTTGCTGCGCGCATATTTCACCTCCAGACGACGCATTGTGAAGGGGGTGCCAGTGATGGCAGAACTTCTCGACACCGGTTGCGTCTTGATAATGGGATCAGTTGCTGCGCGCATATTTCACCTCCAGACGACGCACCAGGAAAGAGAGGGTGCCGGTGAGCACCAGATAGAGCAGGGCCACGGTGAACCACACCTCGAACGGGCTGAAGGTGGAGCTCACCACTTCGCGCCCCGCCTTGGTGAGATCCGTGATGGAGATGACCGAGACCAGCGACGAATCCTTGATGAGGTTGATGAACTGGCCGGCCAGGGGCGGCAGTACACGCTTGAAGGCCTGGGGCAGGATCACGTAACGCATGGTCTGGGCCGAAGTCATCCCGAGGCTGCGGCCAGCCTCCATCTGCCCTTTATGGATGGAGCTGATGCCGGCGCGCACGATTTCCGCCACATAGGCACCGGTAAAGACGGCAAGCGCCGCCACCCCGGCGGTGAAGCGATCGAGGTTCAGCACGGTGCCGATGAAAAAATAGACGATGAAGATCTGCACCAGTAGCGGGGTGCCGCGGATGAGTTCCACATAGGTAACCGCCAGGTTGCGCAGGGCCGGATTGGGGGAGAGCCGCGCCAAGCCGGCCAGGGTGCCGAGCAGGATGGCGAACACCCCGGCCACCAGGGAGAGCTTGACCGTGACCCAGACGCCCCAGGCGATGGGGCCGGCGGTCCAGCTCAGTTGAATGTCGAGGGCGTCGCCGCGAAAGACGGTATCCCCTTCGGCGACCTGGGCGCCACGGGTGGCGATGGGTTGGCGCTGGTTGGGGTCGAGATCGTCTTGCAGGAACAGTTTGCCCTTGTCGGCCTCGGTGGTACCGGCAATCACGGTGCCGTCGAACTCGGCATAGTTTTTCTGCTCCGCCTGATAGGCGATGTATTGGGGAATACGCTCCCAGCGCCAGGTGTAGTCAATGGACTGGACCGCTTTATAGATGCCGAATATGGCTGCCAGCACGATCAGCAGAAACACGCCGTGCCAGAGCAGCTGGTTGGGCTGCTTTTCCATCTGTCTTGTCGGTTTGGGGATGTGCACAGTCACAACCTCTTCTCGTTATTGTTGGGGGAGGAGCGGGGTGCGGGGGCGGCATGCCGCCCCCCGGGAGGTTATTTCAGCTGGTTCAGCCAGGTAGTGGATTCGAACCACTTCTTGTAGAGGCGGTCGTAGCTGCCGTCGCCCTTGATCTGGCGCAGGTAGTTGTTGAACCAGTTGAGGGTGTCCTGATCCCCCTTGCGGATGGCCCAGGCCAGCGGTTCGAAGGTGAACGGCTTGTCCAGGTGCACCACGGCTCCCTGATTCTGGGAGGCGAAGATGGCGTTGTAGGGCAGGTCGTAGACAAACGCGTCGACCTTGCCGTTGATCACTTCCAGCTTGGCGTCATCCTGGGTTTCAAACTGCAGCAGGGTGGCTTTGGGGATCAGGCGCTTGACCGCCTGCTCGCCAGTGGTGCCCAGCTTGACCGCGATCTTGTACTTGGGATCGTTCAGATCCTGGAACGACTTGATCTCGCCCGCTTTATCCTTGCGCAGGACGATGGTCTGGCCAACGACTATGTAGGGATCGGCGAAGTTGACCCGCAGGTTGCGCTGGGGGGTGACGGTCATGCCGCCCATGATGACGTCGAACTTGTTGGTCAGCAGGGCCGGGATGATGCCATCCCAGGCGGTGTTGACGAACTCGACCTTGACGCCCATCTCCTTGGCGACCATCTTGGCCAGATCCACGTCAAAGCCGATGTACTGGCCCTGCTTGTTGGTCATCTCGAACGGCTGGTAGCCGGCATCGAAGCCGACTCGCAGCACACCGCGCTCCAGCACGGCATCCAGGGTAGAAGTGGGGGCAGGGGTCGGGGCCGCACTGGCCAGCCCGCAAAACAGCAGGGTAGAAAGAAGCAGTTTTTTGATCATAGTGACGTCTCTGTCGATGTTGTGTTCGGCCTTGAACCTGATCCCGTGCGACTCCGTGGCACAAGAGACTGCTGCATCCGGCAACAGGCAAGACAGGATGAATGTCTTGAGCGGAGCAAAAGCCCCATATGAGATGCTATGAATAACGAAGTGAGTGAAAAATGTACCAAAACCGAATTGTGTCAGAAGACTCAAGAGGTTAGAGGCATTTTTTGCTCATGGCTTCACTCATAAAATCACACAAAAACAACATATCTATCTAAGAGAGTGGGTTCAAGCGCAAAATGTGTTCGAGGGCCATTGAGGCCAAAAGAGGAGACAATTGAACCGCCCTGTCATCATGAAAAGCCTCGATTGAATTCATGCATGGGAGGGCGGGCACAGTGTGAGATTCAGGGGAGGTCGACTTGTGCCACTCTGGGGGCTTGGGCCTTGAGGAAGGGAAGGAGCAGCAAGGCCGAGACCCCGGCGGCCACCGAGATCACCACGAAGAAGCCGTTCCAGTGCCAGATCTCCATCACCTTGGCCAGCGGATAGCCGGAGAGCGCCGCCCCCATGTAGGCGAACAGGCCGACGAAACCGGTGGCCGCTCCCGCCGAATTCTTGTGGGAACACTCCGCTGCCGCCATGCCGATCAGCATCTGGGGGCCGAACACGAAAAAGCCGATGGTGAAGAAGCAGGCCGCCTGCATCACATAGCTGAAGAAGGGCATCAGCCACAGGGATCCCACCGAGAGCAGTATCCCCACCGCGAAGATGAGGTTCATGGGGCCGCGATTGCCGTTGAACAGCTTGTCCGAGCCCCAACCCGCCACCAGGGCGCCGATAAAGCCCCCCACCTCGAACATGGAGATGGCCGAGTTGGCGCTCATCAGATCGAAGCCGCGCTGCTCCGTCATATAGAGGTTGCCCCAGTCGTTGATGGCGGTGCGCACCACATAGACCAGCACGTAGCAGCAGGCGAGCAGCCAGATGTAAGGGTTGCCCAGCACATACTTGCGCAGGATCTGGCGATGGGAGAGACCCGCATCCTGGGTCTGCTGGGCCAGCTCCATGGCATCGCTGCGCCACACGCCCACCGTGGGCAGTCCCATGGCGCTCGGGGTATCCCGCAACCGCCAGCACAAAAACAGCCCGGCCACGATGGCGATGAGGCCGGGCACTATCATGCCGTAGCGCCAGCCATGCTGCAGGGCCAGGGTGCTGACGATGAGCGGGATCAGGGCCCCGCCCACGTTGTGGGCCGTGTTCCACGCAGACCACCAGACCCCGCGTTCGCTGCGCGAATACCAGCTGGTGAGCAGCTTGGAGCAGGGGGGCCAGCCCCAGCCCTGGAAGAAGGCGTTGGCGACCCAGAGGGCGGCGAACAGCCAAAGAGACGACGAGAGGCCGAACAGGATATTGATGACCCCGGTCGCCATCAGCCCCAGTCCCATGAAGTAGCGCGGGTTGGCCCGGTCGCTGATGATGCCGGAAAAGAACTTGGAGCAGCCGTAGGTGATGTAGAACAGGGTCCACATCATGCCGATGTCGGCCTTGTCCAGCATGCCGTTTGCCAGCATGTCCGGCATGGCGAAGTTGAAGCTCTTGCGGGTGAAGTAGAAGACCGCATAGCCCAGATACATGGTCAGCAGCAGGTGCAGCCGCCAGTGGCGATAGGTGGCGTCAATCTCGGCCTGATCGCGCAGAGGTGGCCGGGGCGGCGCACTCTTCATAAAGCTCAGCATGGGACGGCGCTCCGGTGACGGCGGGGGTTAATCATGGGCCTCCTCCCGCCTGCGGCTGGGCAGATTGACGGTGAGCTGGGTGCCGTGGGTGCAGGAGAGTTGCAGGCTGCCCCCCAGTGCCTGGACCCGCTCGCGAATGCCGAGCAGGCCGTAACCCTGCGCGGGGCTAGGCTGGGGCAGGCCGCGGCCGTCGTCCTCCAGCACCAGTTTCAGCAGCTCACCATTTTGGCTGGCGCGAATAGTGACCGAGTGGGCGTTGGCGTGTTTCACCACGTTGTTGAGCCCCTCCTGACAGACCCGAAACAGGGTGACCCGCTGGGCGTCGGAAAGATCGGCGTCGGGCAGCTGCCACTCCAGCCGGGTGACGATGCCGTGGCGATCCAGCTCCAGTTCCCGTAGCAGGGCGCGCACTGCCTGCTCCAGACTCATGTCGTCGAGCTGGCGGGGGCGCAGCCGGCCGAGCAGGGCGCGCACCGCATCATAGATGCCAAGGGACAAGGTCTCGATGAGGGCGCTGCTCTGGCCCACGCCGGCGTTGTCCGGTGCCAGTCGGCGCACTATGCCCGCCTGGGTGCGGATGGCGGTGATGGTCTGGCCGATGTCGTCGTGCAGCTCGCGGGCCACTTCTTTACGGATGCTCTCCTCGGTCTCCAGCAGCCGCTCGGTGAGCTGGCGATTGTGGGCAAGCTGGCGGGTCAGCGCCTGGTTGAGCTCCCGCTGGCGCTGGATGCCGGCGCCGAGCAGCAGGCCGGTGAGGCTCTGGGCCAGCAGGGAGAGCAGCAAGTCCAGCGGATGATCGTGCCAGGCCTGGCTCGCCAGCAGGGCGATGGTGTTCATCAGGGTGGCGAGCAGTGCCCCCTGCCAGCCGTAGCGCCAGGCCATGGCGATGATGGGAATGGCCAGACAAAACGGGGTGAAGCGCACCAGGGAGTTGGGTAGCCCCAGCTGCAACCAGAGGCTCAGCACGAACAGCAGCAGATACCAGATCAGGTGGCGAAAGCGCCAGTCCACCGGCTGATCCACCAGGGCAGGGCCCAGCGGCACCCAGGTGGCACGGGTCAGGTAGTGCCAGATCAGCATGCAGGTGGAGGTGAGGGTCAGGCCGCCAGTCAGGGTGAGCAGCAGGGCGGAGAGGCCATCCTCCCCGGCCAGATGCCAGAGCAGGGATTGCAGCAGGGCTGCGGCGGTGACCGTCGCCAGCAGTAGTAGCAGTTGCTGCCAGTCGTTGCGCACCTGCTGACGGCGGGCGATGAGCAGCGGCAGCAAGGTGATCAGACTGCCTGCCACCAGCCAGGGCCAGTGGGGCAGCCCCACCTCGAGGTTGAGCCAGTAGAGCAGCCCCCCTTCGCACAGCAGGAGCGGCGGCCAGTAAGCAGTGGGGCTTTGCAGCAACAAACCGAGGCGCAGGCCAAAGGGGAACAGCAGCACTGCCAGGGCCGGACCACCCGCCAGGTGCAGGCTGATGCTCCACAGGCAAAACCAGCCGGCAGCAAAGATGAAGCAGGCTGCCAGGGTGATGGCGACGTAGCTGGCCAGCCGCGGGATCACCAGCTGTCCAGCATGCGGTGGGCCAGCTCCACGTTGTTGCTGACCTTGAGTTTGTCCATCAGGTTGGCGCGATGCACGTGCACCGTCTTGGGGGAGAGGCCGAGGCGCTCGGCGATGCTCTTTACCTCCAGCCCCTGGGCCAGCAGCTGGGCTATCTCCCGCTCCCGGTTGGTGAGAGGATCCCGACTGCTGCTGGCGAGCTTCTGGGCGATGTCCGGGGTGAGGTAGCAGCCACCCAGGGCGGCGGTGCGCACCGCGGCGATCAGCTCGTCCGGGCTGCAGCGTTTGGAGAGAAACCCTTTGGCCCCGCTCTGCAGCGCCTGCTCGATGAGGGCCGGACTGTCGTGCACCGACAGCATCACCACGGCGAGGCCGGAGGGCAGTTGCTTGAGCAGCTCCAGCCCGGATTGATCCGGCATGGAGATGTCGCAGACGCAGACCCGGGCGCCGCTGCCGGGCAGACCGGCCAGGGCATCGCTGGCGGAGCCGAATTCGGCGACCACCTGCAGATCGGGCTCCAGATTGAGCAGTTGGGCAAAACCGGATCGGACGATCTGGTGATCGTCGATGAGGGCAATCTTAATCATGATGTCAGCCTGAAATTCGGGGCGTCATGACCATGACGCGGCCAACAAGATACCTGCCCGGCGGGTCAGGCTCAAGCCGCAGTGGGGATGAAGGGAGGAAAACGCCTCTCTGTCGGCGTAAAGCTTGATCGGGATCAGTTGGTGCGGGTGGGTCGCGTTGCCCGGACCCGCACCCGGGGATCAGCGGTGCAGCTCGCCTGCGCGCTCCGGCTGATAGACCACTTCGAGGATCTCCACCTGAATGGTGCGACCGGCAGGGCCGGGCCAGGCGATGCTGTCACCGACTTTCAGCCCGAGCAGGGCGCTGCCGACCGGCGCCAGCACCGAGATGTTGCTCTCGTCCCCTTTGGCATCGCGGGGATAGACCAGATTGAGGCAAAACTCGTTGCCGCTGCTCTGCATCTTGAAGCGCACCGTGCTGTTCATGGTGACCACGTCCGGCGGCATGTCGGCCGGCTCGCGGATCTCGGCGCGATCCAGCTCCTCTTGCAGGGCCAGGTGCTGGGGGTGGTTGCCGAGCAGCTGTTCGATACGATCCAGGTCCAGGCTGGAGATGACGAGATGAGGTTGTTTCATAGGATATTCCTTATCAATGGGTTAAATGACCAGGATGGCAGGCAAGCTGGTCGAAATTCGGATGTCAATGCTGAAAAAAAACAGACGGGAAACACCATGCCCCCTGGCGACTCGCGGCCGAAGGAGCGAGGCGGGGGCTTAACAGGGTGTGAGCAAACAGGGAGAAATAACGAATATTTTCATGTGGATACCATAACCATTCTGATCACCCTTGGCAACCGGATTGGATTATCTGACGGGGGCCTGATAGTGGTACTGCTTGATGATCCGCGCCAGGCTGCCGTCTGCGCGCATCCGGGCCAGGGTAGCCTGCCAGCGCCGCTTCTGTTCGGCAGGAAACGCCTTGTTGGCGGCGACGAACAGGGAAGTGCTCATCAGGGTCTCCCCTCGTACCAGCCGGGCCTCGTCATATCCGCCAAGCTGCTGGTTGTAGAGGATGGTGTTCCAGGCTGCGACCCAGGCATTGATGCGGCCACGATGGAGCTTGTGGGCGTTGAGCACCTCGGTGGCGACCGTCTGGCTCGCGAGATTGAGTCGCTGCCTGAGCAGCGTCTCGCCAAAGGAGTAGCGCAGGGTGCCCACCCGAAGGGCCGGCAGTTCCCGAACCTTGAGGGGGACGGGGTGATGACGGCGATCCGTAACGATGACGAAATCTTCCTCCAGCAGGGGGGCTATCCAGTCATAGAGGTGTTCGCGCCGGGCGCTGCGCACCGGGGGGACGAACAAGACATCCTGGCGATGGCGGGTCTCGGTCAGGGCGCGAGCCAGTGGCATCAGCTCCACGGTCAGCGGCTCCCCCAGGCGACGGGCCGCCTCTTCCATGATTTCGATGACCATGCCGCTGGGGTTGCCCTGTTTGGCACGGATCACATAAGGAGGAAGTTCTGCCGCCACCAGCACGATGGCCTGGGCAGCTGGCGGGATCAGCATCAGCAGCAGGGCGGTAAAGAACAGGCGGGATATACGCATTCATCGAGTGAACCAGGGGGGAATTAATCGAGTGTAACACTCCTGCCTTTGAAAACGTTCCCCCGGCAAGGAGGGATGGGATCTCAGTCGAAGAAATCCCGCAGATCGCGCACCTCGTGATCCGCCAGTTGCCGCCAGGGATACTGGCTCGGCAGTTTGCGCAGGGTCACCTCCATCCGGTAGCTGCGGTAGCCGTCGAGGCTGGCCGACTCCACCACCAGCGGCAGCTGCCAGCGGCTCGACCAGAGGATGCGGGTACGCTGCCTGCCTTCCCGCTTTTCATACCAGCGGGCCTGCCCGGGGGCGGCGTCGTCCAGCGGCGTCATTGTCTGCAGCAGGGCCGGGTCCACCAGATGGCGAATGCGCGCCCAGTCGGGCTTGAAGGCCACCTGGCCATACTCTTCCACCGGCACCTCCACCAGCTGGTTGTGCCAGCCATCGGCGTAGCGCAGCTCAAGCTCACCCGCTTCGGTTCGCGTCACCCAGCGGGCCGCTATCTGGTGGGTAAAGTGCTTGTGACCCGGGTTGGCATCGTGGGCGGCATGATAGGCGCGGGCCAGGGGGAGGGGAATGAGCCGCTGGCTCCACACCTGGTTGCCGACTCGCAGCCAGTTTTCCCGCCATTCGCTCTGTCTGGCGATGCCGTCGTTGCTGGTGACCCTCTCCTGATAGTGGATCCGGGCAGCCAGGTCGGGGATGTCGGCGGCGTGCAGCGAAAATGAGAGGGTGCTGCCAAACAGCCATAAAGGAAGTAACAATCGCATCATGGTCTTTCGCTCGAGAGGAAGGGGCCCGGATGTTGCGTCCGGGCCCCTGCCGCTTACAGGCCGAGCGCCTCCTTGAGCTTGCCGAACACACCAGTGTTGTCGAGCGTCCCCTTGAAGCGGCTGCTGCCGGCGCCATCGGCAAACAGCATCACATCGCCGCCGCCGTGAGTCTCGGAGCCGAGCTTGACCCCGGTCTCCTGCAGGTAGCCGTCCGCCATCACCTGATCGCTGGTGAGGGCCGGGCGCACGTTGGGGCGATTGGGGCCGTTGCCGAACACCAGGGTGGTGAAGGGCTTGCCGTCCGCATCGTTCTGGGTCGAGCCATCGCCGTTCTTGACCAGATCCAGCACAGGGTTGCCCTTGGCGGCGTAGCCGTTGATGGTCATGGTGTGGTCATGGTCGGCGGTGACCACGATCAGGGTATCGTTCAAATCGACCTTGCCCAGCGCCGTCTTGACCGCCTCGTCCAGCGCCACCGCATCGGTAAGGGCGCGCTTGGCGTTGGTACCGTGCAGGGCGTGGTCGATACGTCCCCCTTCCACCATCAGGAAGTAGCCCTGGCTGTTCTGGCTGAGCAGATCGATCGCCTTGGCGGTCATCTCGGACAGGGACGGTTGGGTCGAGGCGCTCCCCTTGGCGACTCTGTCCAGCTCGTAGTCGAGGTGGGAGCTGGCGCTGAACAGCCCCAGTACCTTGCCCGAGTCGACGCCAGCCAGCTCGTTTTTGGTGGTGACATAGCGATAGCCCTGGGCGGTCAGCTCGGCGGTGAGGTCCCGCCCGTCAGCCCGTCCCTTCTTGTTGCTGGTGCTGTCGTAAGGGGTCCAGTGGTTGGCGCCGCCCCCCATCAGCACATCCATCCCGTCCTTGAGGGCGGTATTGAAGCCGCTGCCCCCCGGCACCGCCTGCTCGGCAATGGCGTAGGCCGCATCCCGGTGGCAGATATGGGAGTAAGTGGCCGCCGGCGTGGCATGGGTCAGCTCCGTGGTGGTGACGGCACCGATTGATTTGCCCGCCGCCTTGGCCAGCTCGAGGATGCTCGGCACCGGCTTGCCGTTGTCGCTGGTGCAGTTGTTGATGCCCTTGTTGCCGTTGACGTCCTTGGACGGCGCGACGGCCTTGGTGTCGCTGCTCATGGCGATCACCTCGTTGTTCATCTTGACCCCGGTGGTGTAGGCCGCCATGGAGGGGGCCGAGTCGGTGGTCTGGGCGTCGTTGGAGAAGGTCTTGATGCGGGCGCTGCGGGCCAGCTTCATTATCTCCAGATTGCCCTCTTCCCCCACCTTGTAGAGGCGGGTGGCGGTGAGCACGGTGGGGCCCATGCCGTCACCGATAAACAGGATGACGTTCTTGGCGTCGCTGGCCTGTGCCTGGGCCGCGCCGCCGAGGGCGGCCAGCAGGGCCGTGCTGACGAGGGTTTTTTGCAGTTTTTGTTTCATGGCGCTTTTCATGGGAATGCTCCTTACAGCCCGGCCGCAGCCTTGACCTTGCCGAACACGGCGGTGTTGTCGAGTGAGCCGTGGAAGCTTTCCGCTCCCTGGCCGATGGCGCCGAGGAAGACGTCGGTGCCGCCGTGGGTTTCGTTGCCTATCTCGCCTACCTTGACCACCACCTCCTGGTGATAGTCATTGGCGGAGACGGTGGCGTCGTCCAGCGGCGCCACACTGCTGCGCGGACCATCCACCCGGTTGTAGCCGTTGCCAAAGCCGATGATGGTGTAGGGCATGCTGTCGCTGTCCTTGCTGGGATTGCCAGTCTCGTAGTTCTTCACCAGTCCGAGCACGCCGGGGTTGTCGGCGGTGGTCTTGCCGGTCCGCTTGGCATAACCATTCAGCACCAGCGTGTGGTCATGATCGGCGGTGACCAGGATCAGGGTGTTCTTGAGCTCGGGATCGGTTTTCTTCACCTCGTCAATGGCGGCCTTGATGGCGTTGTCGAAGGCGAGGGTGTCCTGCAGGGCACGCTTGGCGTTGGTGTCGTGCAGGGCATGGTCGATGCGCCCCCCTTCCACCATCAGGAAGTAGCCCTGTTTCTTGTCCTTGAGCTGCTTGATGGCGGCCAGGGTCATCTGGGTCAGGGACGGCTCGCTGGCGGGTCGGTCCAGGTCATATTTCATGTGGCTTGAGCCAAACAGCCCCAGCAGCGGCTTGCTCGCATCGGCCTGGTTCAGCTCGTCCAGATTGCCGGCAAACTGGTAGCCCTTGGCCTTCATCTCGTCGATGAGGTTGCGGCCATCCTCGCGCTTGCCCTTGTCGGCCTTGGGCAAGAAGAAGCTGCTGCCGCCGCCGAGTACCACGTCCACCCCCTCTTTGAGAGCGCTGTTGTAACCGGCGCCGCCAGGTACCAGCTGGGCGGCGATGTCCGCTTCCAGATCCCGGTTGCAGAGGTGGGCGTAGGTGGCGGCCGGGGTGGCGTGGGTCACCCGGGTGGTGGTGACCACGCCGGTGCCGCGACCGGCGGCCTTGGCCAGCTCCAGCAAGGTGGTGACCGGCTTGCCGGCGCTCTTGCTGCAGTCGTTCTCCTGGGTGGCATCGCCGTCCATGCTGATGACACCGTTGTTGCTCTTGACCCCGGTCATGTAGGCGGACATGGAGGGGGCCGAGTCGGTCACCTGGGCGTCGTGGGAGAAGGTCTTGATGAAGGCCGTCTCCGGCAGGGTATCGATGGTGAGGCTGCCCTCTTCACCGACGCCGTAGATGCGGGCAGCGGTCAGGGTGTTGAGACCCATGCCGTCGCCGAGGAAGAAGATCACGTTCTTGGCACCGGGCTCGGGCGCACTGCTGTCGTTGTTGGAGTTGCAGCCGGCGGCCAGGGCGGCGCCGATCATCAATGCAAGTCCTGCCATCTTTCTCATTGGGGTTCGCTCCTTGTAAAACCTGAGCGCAGCCTAGAGGTCGCAGATGACACTTTTAGTGAAACTGGATGACAATCCGATGAAAGTGTTGCGTGAATGTTATGTTGTATCAATCACTTATCTATCAATAACCGAGACTGGCCACATCGGCTGACGAGGGGAGGGGGCGGGCGAAAATCTGGCCGGTTTGCCGGCTGGCGGCTAGAATGGCCTGTCAAATCGGGGCGGGTACAGGTAAAATGCGCCCCCTTGCGACGCCCTGCGTCCGCCATCGCCCGCCGCTCGCGCCACCGCAAGCCCGCGCCCGCAGTCCCTAGATGAGAGTAACGGATATGTCCATCAACTGGTTTCCCGGCCACATGCACAAGGCCCGCAAAGAGATTGCCGAGGTCATGCCCCAGGTCGATGTCATCATAGAGATGCTCGACGCCCGCATCCCCTTCTCCAGCGAAAACCCGCTGGTGCCCGAGCTGCGCGGCGATACTCCGGTGATCAAGGTGCTCAACAAGGCGGACCTCGCCGACCCCGAGATCACCGCGCTGTGGGTGGCCCACATGGAACAGGAGAAGGGGATAAAGGCGCTGCCCCTGACCCAGCAGGAGCCGGAGAAGATCAAGCAGCTGCTGACCCTCTGCCACGAGATGCTGCCGGAGCGCAATCTGGAGCTGCGCGGCGTGCGCGCCATGATCATGGGTATTCCCAACGTGGGTAAATCCACCCTGATCAACACCCTGGCGGGGCGCATCATCGCCCGTACCGGCAACGAGGCGGGGGTGACCAAGTCCCAGCAGCGGATCAAGCTCGACAACAACGTCATCCTGACCGACACCCCGGGCTTCTTGTGGCCCAAACTCAACCCGCCCTCCTGCGGTTATCGGCTGGCCATCACGGCCGCCATCAAGGATACCGTCTATGACTACGCGGACATCGCCATGTTCGCCGCTGACTACTTCCTCAAGGCCTATCCGGAGCGGATCCAGGCGCGCTATCAGATTGACGTGCTGCCCGAGACCGAGATCGAACTGCTGGATCTCATTGCCCGTCAGCGCGGCTTCATGCGCAAGGGGGGGTTGTCGGATCTGCACAAGGCGTCCGAGATCCTGGTCAACGAGTTCCGCTCTGGCCTGCTGGGCCGCATCTCGCTGGAGACCCCGCAGATGGTGAGCAGCGAAATCGTGGAGGCCGATGCCGAGGCCGAACAGAAGGCCAAGGAGAAGGCGGAGCGGGAAGAGGAGCGCCAGGCGAGGGCCCGCCGCAAGTACGCCAAGAAGCGTCAGCGATAACCGGCGTTGCGCTCGGTATCAAGAAGAGGCGGCCCAAGGGTCGCCTCTTCTTGTTATGGCGTTCAGGACTGAGGAAAGGCAAAGAGGCTGATTATCAACCGTCCATGTCCTCGCCATTGCGGCCAAAGTGCCTGTTAACCAAAGGGATAAGACTGATATTGAGTATGCTATTCCATGCAGCAAAGGCTGCGCGCAGCAAAACTTTGCCGTCGCTCGTTTAGCGCCGATTGACAATGGAATTGGCAATGGCATGATGCGCTCGCATTTTGACTCTCCTCACGGTTTTTCCCATGAATACATACTCCCGGCCAGTGCTGTTGTTGCTCTGTGGCTTACTGCTGCTGACCCTCTCCATCGCGGTGTTGAACACCCTGGTACCACTCTGGCTCGCCCATGAGCAGCTGCCGACCTGGCAGGTGGGCATGGTCGGTTCCTCCTATTTCAGCGGCAACCTGCTGGGGACCTTGCTGGCGGGCACCTTGATCAGGCGCTTCGGCTTCAACCGCAGCTACTACCTGGCCTCCGCCCTCTTTGCTGCCAGCTGTGTCGGGCTCGGCATTACCCTTGGTTTCTGGAGCTGGCTCACCTGGCGATTTATCGCCGGCATCGGCTGCGCCATGATCTGGGTGGTGGTGGAGAGCGCATTGATGTGCAGTGGCAATGCGCACAATCGGGGACGCCTGCTGGCTGCCTACATGATGATCTATTACCTGGGAACCGTGCTCGGGCAGCTGCTGGTCAGCAAGCTGTCGACTGGCCTGATGGATGTGCTGCCCTGGGCGACCGGGCTGGTATTGGCGGCTATCCTGCCGCTGTTGTTCACCCGCATTGTCAATGACGGCAACGACGCGCAGGAAACAACCCGGGTCTGGCCCATGTTGCGGCTGCGTCAGGCACGGCTCGGGGTCGATGGCTGCATCATCTCCGGCATCGTGCTGGGATCGCTCTACGGCCTGATGCCGCTCTACCTGAACCATCAGGGGGTGAGCGATGCCGGTATTGGTTACTGGATGGCGGTGATGGTGAGTGCCGGCATCCTTGGGCAGTGGCCGGTGGGCCGGCTGGCGGACAGGTTCGGCCGCCTGCCGGTGCTGCGGGTGCAGGTGCTGGTGGTGATCCTGGGGTGCGGGGCCATGCTAGGCGGCGTGGCGATGGGGCCGGCGCTGTTCATCCTGGGCGCCGCCGGTTTCACCCTCTATCCGGTGGCCATGGCGTGGGCCTGCGAGAAGGTCGAGCACCATCAGCTGGTGGCCATGAACCAGGCGCTGCTGCTGAGCTACACCATCGGCAGTCTGCTCGGTCCGGCCTATACCGCGCTCCTGATGCAGCACCTTTCGGACAATCTGCTGTTCATCATGATCGCCGGCGTGTCGTGCGTTTATCTGCTGATGTTGCTGCGCCCCATGGGGAAACACTCGACACCGGTGGCCCACGCCTGAACTGTGATCGGCAGCAGGGCAGACACAATCCTGTCTGCCAGGTGACGGGTTCAATGCGGTTGCCATGCAGCCCAATACAAAAGGCAGCCCGAGGCCGCCTCTTGTATTGGAAACTGTGGTTACCAGCAACGGGCAAGTGCAAAGGAACGCTAGCCGTAGCGCTTTTTCGCCTCTTCGAACAAGGACATATGCAGCGGGATCAGCTGTTGCCAGTCACGCCGGTAGCCGCCACCGGGAACGGCGGCAATGGGTAGACCATGTTGCCGGGCGCAGTCGAATACCATGGCATCGCGCTGGCGCACCCCCTCATCACTCAAGGAGAGATAGCCGAGTTCGTCGGCATGATGCACGTCCACCCCGGCCTGATAGAGAATGAGGTCGGGGGCGTAGAGCCGCAGCGCCAGATTGAGCGCCTCTGCCAGCGTGGTGAGGTAGGCATCGTCCTCCATGCCGCTTGGCAGGGCAAAGTCCATGTGGGAGGCGGGCTTGTGGCGGGGAAAGTTGTGCTCCCCGTGCAGGGAGAGGGTGATGATGTCGCGCCGACCCGTACAGAGTGCCGCGCTGCCATCCCCCTGATGCACATCGAGATCGATGATCAGCACCTGTTCGCAGCGCCCCTCGTCCAGACAGGTCTGGGCGGCGATCACCAGATCGTTGAACAGGCAAAAGCCGCTGCCAACGTCCCGGTGGGCGTGGTGATAGCCACCGGAGATCTGCAGGCCGCAACCTTGCGCGAGGGCGTGTCGGCTGGCGGCAAGGGTGGCGCCCACCGAGCGCAAGGTGCGTTCAATGAGCATGGGGGACCAGGGGAAGCCGAGCTGGCGAATGGCGCCCGCATCCAGGGTGCCGGCGAGGGCCGCTTCCACATAGGCCGCATCGTGCACTCTCTCTATCTGGGTGCGACTGGCGGGCGCGGCCTCTGCCAGCGGATAACCCAGGTTTCCCAGCTGTTCGAACAGCGCCTGGTATTTGGCCAGCGGAAAGCGATGGCGCTCTGGCAGGGCCAGGGCGGAGTAGAGGGGATGATGGAAGATGCGCAGTGACATGACGCCGGGGCCTTGTGAGCAGATATGAAAAAGGGGAGCCAGGCTCCCCTTGTCATGCCCGATAATTCGGGACGAACAGATGCAATTACTGCTGCTGGATCACCCAGATCTGGAAGGCTTTGCGGGTCTCCGCATCGGCCTTGTTGTACCAGTTTTGCAGCTGGGTCAGGGCTTCCGGATTGCTCATGGCCTTGCTCGGGGCGACCTGAACCGGGGCGCTGTTGGCGGCCATCACGGCGGCGGTGGAAATCGCCACTGTCTTGGGCTGGTTGAACGCCTTGCCCATGTTGATCAGCTCCTGCTGATAGTCGCGGGTCAGCTGGAAGCCTTCCACTTTCGGCATCACAAACTGCTCGCTGGCAACGACTTGACCACTGGCCTTGTCTTTCAGCACCACCTTCTGATCCTTGGTGAACTGTTTGGCGTCGGTCTCGTTGCGGGGCTTCTTGTAATCCAGCACCAGCTGCTGGTTGTCGGCAGCGGTAAAGTTGATCACCAGCGGCTCGGCAGTGACCAGCTTGATCTCGTTGCGGCTGGAGAAGTTGCCTTCAAAGGCGATCACTAGTTGGTGCTTGCCAGCAGAGAGCGGGAAGCTATTGGTCTTGTCGAGCAACTTGGGATTGATGGACTGGCCATCGATCAGTTGAACCACGTAGGGGTTGGTGACTTCCAATTGGGCATCGGCCAGGGCACTACCTGCCCATAACAGACCAGCCAGCGCTGGCACCAGAACAGTCAGTTTCATCTCATCTCCTTGAACAGTCAGGCGTTTGCCCACTGAAAACAGGGGCTCATTCTTGCAGGTTTGGCCCATGGCGGCAATTGCTCTTTCAATTGCACTTTATTGTGGTGAGCCTTCATCCCATTACCGGCTTTATTATCAACAGCAGAGGCGAGCTCTAGTCGATGCGTCGCTTGAACGGAGGGAGGGCATCCAGCAGCCCCTTGCCATAACGCTTGGTCAGCAGGCGACGATCAAGGATGGTGACCCGCCCACGATCCGCCTCCTTGCGGATCAGACGACCACAGGCCTGGATCAGTTTGCGAGAGGCTTCAGGCACCGTCAGCTGCAGGAAGGGGTTGCCCCCCCGCTGTTCGACCCACTCGGCCGTGGCCTCCTCGACCGGTGAATTGGGGACCGCGAAGGGGAGCTTGGTGATCACCAGGTTGGTGAGGTAGTGGCCCGGCAGATCCAGCCCTTCCGAGAAGCTGCCGGTGCCAAACAGTATGCTGGCTTGTCCCCCGTCGCATTTCTGCCTGTGCAGGGTGAGCAGGGCGTGGCGGGAGGCTTCCCCCTGTACCAGCAGTGACAGCCCCTTGGCCCGCAGACCCTGCGCTACTTCATTCATTTGTCGGTAGGAAGAGAAGAGCACCAGGCTTGCCTCCTTACCTGCCAGCAAGCGTGGCAAGGTATCGATCAACTCCTGGGTAAAGGCCGGGGAGTTGGGCTCGTGGGCCATCTTTGGCAAATAGAGCTCGGCTTTCTGGTAATCAAACGGGGATCGCAGCCGCAGATAGCGGGTACCGTCATGCTCCTTGAGCCCCACCTGATGGCGAAAATAGCTGAAGGAGGAGAGGGCTGTGAGGGTAGCAGAGACCAGCACGGCTCCCAGGCATTTGGACCAGAGCCACTCCTCCAGCAGGTAGCCCACCTCGATGGGGGAGGCATGCAGCCAGATATCGCCATCCTCGCTCCTGGCCATCCAGCGGGCGAGGGGAGTCTTGCCTGTTGGCGTATGGCGGCTAAGCATCTCCCACAGGGCGCAAAAGTTTTCCAGCCGCTGCAGGTGAAAACCACTCTCGGCCAACAGAGGTTCGGCCTCCTTGCGGCGGATCTCGCCATCCTTCAGGGCTTCGCCAATGGCGCCCTGCAGCCGATCCAGTGCCCGCAGCGCCTTCTTGCTCGACTCCTTCAGATTCTCCGCCAGCATGGGCAGAGGATCCGGCAAGATGCCGTCACTGAAGCGGTAATGGGGCTCGCTGCCAAATAACCGATCGTTGGCAGCCAGCCACTGCTCGACGGCTTTCAAGTCGGGCTGGATGGAGGCGAGGGCATCCTGCAATTTCAGTTGCGGGTCGAGCAGGCTCTCCTTGTTCAGGGTTCGCCCCAGCTTGCCGGCGCTTTGCACCAGTTTTTCCAGCCAGCGGCGTGAACCCTTCACGCTGGCACTGGCGGCGCCGTGATCCCGGGCTATGGTGGGTAGGTGATGGGCCTCGTCCAGCACATAGAGACACTCGTCGGGTGGCGGCAATATGATGCCGCCCCCCATGGTGAGGTCGGAGAGCAGCAAGGCGTGGTTGACCACCAGCACGTCAGCCGTATCCATGTCATTGCGGGCACGATGAAAGGGGCAGTGTTGATGGTGACTGAGCGCCTTGTTGCAGGTATGGCGGTCGGCGGCAATGCGATCCCAGCAGGGATCCGGGATAGGATCGGGCCAGTTATCCCTGTCTCCGTCCCATTTGCCATGGGTATAGGCCTGCCACAGGGCCTGGTAGCGATCCTTGTCTGCATCCGACGGTTTGTGCTTGCTGAGCGCGGTGAAGTCGAATTCGAAGTTGGCCATCTCGCTGCCACTCGCCGCCTGCTCCAGCAGATGTTCGCAGCAGTAGCGCTGGCGTCCCTTGACCAACATGAAACGAAACGGCAGTTCGCTATGTCGATGGTAAAAAGGGAGGTCCTTGTGGATCAACTGTTCCTGCAAGGCCACGGTGGCGGTAGAGATCACCAGTTTTTTCTGGGTCAGACGGGCCACCGGGATGGCTCCCTGGGCATAGGAAAGAGATTTGCCGATACCGGTACCCGCCTCGGCCACCAGAATACGGCGCTGCTTGTCATACTCTCCGGTCAGGGTCTTGGCGATTTCCGCCACCAGGAAATTCTGCTCCTTGCGGGGCATGAAACCGGGTAATCCATCGGCAATCTGGCGATAGGTATGGCGAATGGTCGCTTTGAGGCGAGTTGACAACATAAGGAAGAGGCCAGTCAGGAGATCAATTGAAGAGGTAGGATACCTGTAACGCACTGTCGGGGTCGAGATGGAGGCCATGATCACGGCTTTTTCGTGCAGATCAGACCACTTTGGTTGTTTATCAGGCAGTTAAACGACATAGCCTGTGAAACAAGCTACTCGAGACCAAAAATACAGCAAAATGGGTTGTAAACGTTTTCCTTTTGTGGGTAGGCAATATGGGACCTGGCTCACATTTTTCCCTCGGTGACCATGATTTCCATAAAAAGTTCCAAGTTTTTTCATTGCGGTTCAGAAATCTGGGTGCTAGTCTCGGCGCCATAGTGATGCAAAGTACATCGCTAACACAGGGAATAACAACGACTTAGTGTTTAATTACAGTAGGCATTGGAAACTATGAAAAAGACAATTCTGGCTATTGCCATCCCGGCTCTGTTTGCATCCGCCGCTAACGCTGCAGTGATCTATGACAAAGACGGTACCCAGTTCGACGTATACGGTCGTGTTCAGGCTAACTACTACGGTGATACCAACGAAGCTGATTCCACCGCTGCGTCTGGTTACAAAGATGTCGATGCTGAGCTGATTGGTTCTTCCCGTCTGGGTTGGTCCGGCAAAGTTGCCCTGAACGACACCTGGTCCGGTATTGCCAAGACCGAGTGGCAAGTAGCGGCTGAAAACTCTGACGACACCAAATTCAAAGCTCGTCACATCTATGCAGGTTTTGATGGTTCTCAGTACGGTAAGATCATCTTCGGTCAAACCGATACCGCTTTCTACGACGTGCTGGAAGCCACCGATATCTTCAACGAGTGGGGCAGCCGCGGTAACTACTACGATGGTCGTCAAGAAGGTCAGATCATCTACTCCAACAGCTTCGGCGGTTTCACTGGTAAAGTGTCTTACCAGACCAACGACGATGAATTCGTTGTTAGCAGCGATGCTGGTGGTGAAATCAAAGAAGTTGTTCTCGCCAATGTTAAGCGTAAGAACGCTTATGCCACCACCCTGGGTTACAAATTCGACTTCGGTCTGGGCCTGAATGCTGGTTACGCATACTCTGACCTGGAAGGCAAGAATACCCTGGCTCAAGAAGATGGCAAGAAAGAAGAGTGGGCTGTTAGCGCCAACTACAGCATCGCTGGCTTCTACTTTGCCGGTATGTACACCGATGGTGAAATCAAGAACAAAACCACTGGTGAAAAAGTTGATGGTAAAGGCTACGAGTTCGCAGCTTCTTACAACGTAGACGCATGGACCTTCCTGGCTGGTTACAACTACGCTGAAGCTCGTGAGACCGGTTTCGAGTACGAAGATGTTGTTCAAGACACTCTGCTGGGTGTTCAGTACGCCTTCACTCCGAAGCTGAAAGCTTACACCGAGTACCGTATCGACGGCATCAAAGATGCTGACGACAAGTGGACTGTTGCTCTGCAGTACAACTTCTAAGTTGTATTTGCATGAAGTCCTAGCTTGAGTCTCTGACTTGACGCTTAAATGGCCAGACTGTTCAGTCTGGCCATTTTCATTTCTACTACCCCGATACGGCCCAGAACCCTTCTGATTCCTGTCCCTGATGACCTCACCATTTATTCCGATATGCCCCTGGACGTTTTCTAAGGTGGCTTCCGTTGTTTCCTTATGCTGTTCCATCACGCGAAATAGGCCTTCAGCATGTCAGGATTTAGTTGACCACTACAGAGTCTCGTTATCGGCTGTGAGAGTTACCCATGCTGGTGTAAATAGAAGCTGTAGCTGACAGAGTGAGGGGCTAGGTTTACAGATATTGGGGTCAGGCAGCAGGAGGAGAAGCCTGGTAAAACAGGATTGGGAATACGGACAAGTTCTTATCAGGAAGAGGGCCTGCTGGGATTACTGGGCGGGAGAAAAGAGGGAAGGCTCTGCCTTCCCTCTTTTATGTATGCTAGATGACAAACCGGGCTTAGCCGTGGTGACGGCGGTCGTTGGCCTGGGCCAGCAGGGTGCGGCTTTCCCTCAGGAACTGCTGCGCATGTTCGCCGAAGAAGCCGGATACCTGGCTGAAGGCATCGATAAAGCCGGCCCTGTCCCCTTGCTCCAGCAACCCCAGCACCTCACCGAAGTTCTGGTAGTAGCGGCGGATCATCGCCAGGTTCTGCGGTGACGACAAAATGATGTCGGCATAGAGATGCGGATCCTGGGCAAACAGCCGCCCCACCATGGCCAGTTCCAGCCGGTAGATAGGGGAGCTTAAATTCAGCAAACGGTCGATGTTGGCCTGCTCGCGGGAGAGATGCCAGCCATAGGCGAAGGTGGCAAAGTGGCGCAGTGCCTGGATGAGGGTCATGGCCTCGTCGTGGGCTTTGGCCTCAACCTGCTGCAGACGGGCTCCCCAGATGGTCATCTGATCCAGCAGCCACTGGCTTGCGGCAGCGTTGCGCCCCTGACAGCAGACGATCACCTGCTTGGCGAGGCTCGCCACATCCGGCCCGAACATGGGGTGCAGTCCCAGCACAGGGCCCTTGTGCACCGCCAGCATGTGTTCAAGCGGCGCCTCCTTCACGCTGGTAACATCCACCAGCAGGCTGCGGGCGGGCAGGTTGCCGAGCCGGTCGATGACCTGGCAGGTGATGTCGATGGGCACCGCCACCATCACCAGTCCCGCATCGGCGAGGATTTCGTCAGCTCGCGGCCAGTCTTCCTGCTCGAGGGTCTCGACCCGATAGCCAGAGAGGCTGAACAGATTGCCGAACAGGCGGCCAAGCTGGCCTTGACCGCCGATGATGACCACCTTGCCAAGGTCCGGCTTCATGCACTTGAAGTGGTGCTCCTTGTCGCTGGCGGATTCCAGAATATAGGATTCGCGCATCACCCGGCGCAGCACGTCTTCGATGAGATCGCCGGGCACCCCCAGTGTTTCGGCCTCGGCTCGGCGGCGAGCCAGCATGCTTGCCTCCCGATCCGGGGCATAGATGGGCAGGCCGTGCCGGCTCTTCACTTCTCCCACTTCCCCCACCAGGGCAAGACGGGCAGCCAGCAGATCGATCAGCTGTTTGTCTACCGCATCTATCTTGTCCCTGAGGGCATTCAACTCTTCAGCCATATCCGGTCCCTGTCGGCGCCGCTGGCTGCGACGCCCTGTGATTCAAGAGGTTACAACAAGATACCACGACTCAGGAGGCGGTTCTGCCTTTGAGTGGCGCCGCCAGCTGGCTGTGGCAACGGGCCAGCAGATCGGCCGTAGTGTCCCAGTCGATGCAGGCATCTGTGATGGAGACCCCATAGCGCATCTCGCACTTGGGCTGCTCGCTCGACTGGTTGCCCTCGAACAGGTTGGATTCAAGCATCACCCCGATGATGGAGCGGTTGCCCTCCTGGATTTGGTGGATCACGTTGTCGGCCACCTTGGGCTGCAGACGGTGATCCTTGCTGGAGTTGCCGTGGCTGCAATCCACCACCAGGCCGGGCAGCAGGCCCGCTTTTTCCAGCGCCTCTTCCGCCAGCGACACATTGACCGAATCGTAGTTGGGGTGCTTGCCGCCGCGCAGGATCACGTGGCCATCCGGGTTGCCCTGGGTCTGCAGCAGGGCGACCTGGCCCTGCTGGTTGATCCCCATGAAGGCGTGGGGGCTGGAGGCCGCCTGCAGGGCATTGATGGCGGTGCCCAGGTTGCCGTCGGTGCCATTCTTGAAGCCGACCGGCATGGAGAGGCCGGACGCCATCTCCCTGTGGGTCTGGGATTCTGTTGTGCGGGCACCGATAGCCGACCAGGAGAAGAGCTCCGCCAGGTATTGCGGGCTGATGGGGTCGAGGGCCTCGGTCGCCAGCGGCAGCTCCAGCTCGGCGAGCCAGCAGAGCAGCTCGCGGGCCCGGTGCAGCCCCAGCTCCACGTCGAAGGTGCCGTCCAGATTCGGGTCGTTGATAAAGCCCTTCCAGCCCACCGTAGTGCGCGGCTTCTCAAAGTAGACCCGCATGACAATGTAGAGAGAGTCCTGATAGGCATCATGGAGCGCCTTGAGCCGGGTGGCGTACTCCTTGGCGGCGTCCATGTCGTGGATGGAGCAGGGGCCGCAGATCACCAGCAGACGGTGATCGCGACGGTGGATGATGTCGGCGATGGTGTTGCGGGCACCTTGCACGAATGCCAGCGCGCGCTCGGAGATGGGCAGTTTCTCCTTGAGCTGGGCCGGGGTGATCATCACTTGCTCGGACTGGATATGGATGTTGTTCAGGGGATCTCGGTGCATGGCGGCTTCTCTCTACTGGGTGTCGCATATTGATTCTGGATCCGGGTTGCCACTGGGTGATGCATCATCGCATCGTCAGCAAACCAAGAGAGAGGTGTGAATATTTAATTACACTGTCCACTTCTTGTTACGGATTGCTGCCCACCATAGCAAGGAATGGCAAACAAGCAAGTGAAAAGCGCGCTTTTACGCTACAAAAGTATCTAAGTAAAAATCAGATAGCGTTAAATGGAATGAAAAAGAGAGATTAAAGGTAGGTGGAATATGATTTTGTAAACTTATAATTACAATTGGTGCTCCGACCTGATGGTCAGGCAGAGAAACGGGGGGCGAAGGCCCCCCGTCACAAACCAGATCTGTTAAGCCCTGCTTATACCGTCACGGTCACCTTGGCGGCGCCAGCGACCCGCTGGCTGCGCGCCAGCGCGTCCAGCATCTCCTTGGTCACCAGCACAATCCCTTGCGGCGAGCGATAGAAGCGGCGGGCATCTTCATCGGCATTCTCACCGATCACCATGCCTTGCGGCAGCTTGCACCCCTTGTCGACAACCACCCGGCGCAGACGGCAACCCGAGCCAATCTCCACACCCGGGAAGATCACCGCCTGATCCAGGGTGCAGAAGGAGTCGACCCGCACATTGGTGAACAGCACCGAACTCACGATAAAAGAGCCGCTGACGATGGTGCCGCCGGCAAACATGGAGTTGATGGCCATGCCGTGCTGGCCATTTCTGTCCTGCACGAACTTGGCAGGAGGCGTCATGTTCTGGCTGGTCCAGATGGGCCACTCCTGATCGTAGATATCCAGCTCCGGGGTGACGGAGGCGAGATCCATGTTGGCTTCCCAGAAGGAATCCAGGGTACCCACGTCGCGCCAGTAGGGGCGCTTTTGCGGGCAGCAGCCGACGCAGGACATGCCAAACGGGTGGGCATAGGCGGTGCCCTCCTCAACGACCCGCGGGATCACGTCCATGCCGAAGTCGTGGTGGGAGTGTTCGTTGGCGATGTCCTCTTCCAGCAGTTGGTAGAGATAGTCGGCGTCAAAGATATAGATCCCCATGGACGCCAGCGCCGTGTCGGGCTTGTCCGGCATGGCTGGCGGGTTGAGGGGTTTTTCCACGAAGGCGTTGATCTTGCGATCCTCATCGATGGCCATTACCCCGAAGGCGCTGGCTTCGCTGCGGGGCACCTCGATGCAGGCTACCGTGACCTTTGCACCCTGATTGACGTGATCGAGCAGCATGGCGGCGTAATCCATCTTGTAGATGTGATCCCCGGCCAGCACCACCACATATTTGGGGGCGTGATCACGGATGATGTCCAGATTCTGGTAGACCGCATCCGCGGTGCCGCGATACCAGTGCACCTCGTCTACCCGTTGCTGGGCGGGCAGCAGATCGATGAATTCATTCATCTGGTAGCGTAAAAAGGACCAGCCGGATTGCAGGTGGCGCAACAGGCTGTGGGACTTGTACTGGGTCACCACGCCAACCCGGCGAATGCCGGAGTTGATGCAGTTGGACAACACGAAATCGATGATGCGGAATTTGCCGCCAAAATGGACTGCCGGTTTTGCCCGGTTATCGGTCAACTGCTTGAGGCGACTGCCCCGCCCTCCTGCGAGCACCAACGCCATGGTCTCGTTCAGCAACTGTCTGGATCTTGCAGTATTGGCAGGTTGTAACAACATCTTCTATCCCTTTGTGGCTAACTTATCCTGATAATGCCTCTTTTGAGACCCAATGAAAGTGCTTTCAATCACAGAACATTCGTCGTGACGATTATTAAGTGACTTTGTTGTCAGTAATGTGATGTGCCGAGGGGGTAATCAGACTTTCAAGAGTCAGACGGGATGGCAAAGGGAAGGGGGAAAGAAGGATGGCCCCTGCCAGCGGTGGCAGGGGCGCTGGGGTTATGCCTCCTGAGGCAGAGGCTCCGCCTGTTTCTGATACGCCTGGGGTGTCAGTCCCAGCAGCTCCTGCACCGTCGATGCGACCGTGATGGAGGAGATGGTTCCTACCAGGATGCCGATAAACAAGATGAAGGAGAAGCCGTAGAGGGCATCCCCCCCGAACAGCAGCAGGGCGCCCACGGTGAAGAGGGTGGTGCCCGAGGTGATCATGGTGCGGCTGAAGGTGGCCTTGATGGCGACATCGGAACACTCATGAATGTTCATCCTGGTGCGGGAGCTCAGCAGATCCCGCAGCCGATCCGAGATGACGATGCTGTCGTTCAGCGAATAACCGATCACCGCCATCAAGCCCGCGATCACATTGAGATCAAACTCGATGTTGCATAGCGCCAGCAGCCCAAGCGCGACGATGGCATCGTGCACCACCGAGAGCAGGATGCCGATGGCTTGACGCCACTCGAAGCGAAACGCCAGATAGGCCGACATGGCCACCGAGGCTACCAGCACCGCCAGCATCCCTTGCTGGAATAGCTCGGCCCCCACCTGCGGGCCAACGATGGTGGTGCGCAAGAGCTCGACCGGCATGCCGAGTTGTTCCCCCAGCAGGGCGGCGAGCTCGGGGGCGGCCCAGGGCAGCTCGTGGGGCGGCAGCTTGATGAGCCACTCCCCCGGCACGCCCGCTGAGCTCAGCTCCAGCGCGCCGGCCAGCGGGGAGGTCAGCATGGCGTTGAGCTCATGGGCCTCTTTCAGGGTCTGGATGTGAAACTCCAGCAGGATCCCGCCGGTAAAATCGAGCCCAAGGGTGAGGCCGTTCATCAGCAGGATGGCGATGCTGGCCAGGGTCAGCAGGATGGAGGCCCACAGACCGATGTAGCGCCAACGGGTCAGGCCCATGGCAACAATCATTCTCAACATGTTGTTTCTCCTGGCCACCGAAGTGGCCTTGCTCGCGCAGGCGGACCTGCGCGAGATAAAAAGGGTGGCCGGCCTTGGTGCCGGCTGGTTGCGAAGCTACCTGAGAGGGCGCTGGCCCATCAGACCCTGAGGGTGCGCTCGCGGCTGCGTCCCCACAGGGGATTGATGATGGCGCGGGTGCCCCAGATCCCGGTGATCATGCTGGAGACGAGCCCCAGGATGAGGGTGATGGAGAAGCCCTGCAGCGGTCCGGAGCCGATGGAGTAGAGCACCACGGCGCAGATCAGGGTGGTGATGTTGGCATCGAAGATGGTGCGAAATGCCGAGCGATAGCCGAAATCGATGGCATTGGCGAGGCTGCCACCTTCACGCAGCCTATCCCTGATCCGCTCGAAGATGAGCACATGGGTATCCACCGCCATGCCCACGGTCAGCACCAGGCCGGCGATCCCCGGCAACGTCAGTACGGCGCCCGGCAGTACCGCCAGCATGCCGACCTGCATCAACAGGTTGCCAATGAGCGCCGTGATGGCCACCCAGCCGAACTTGCGATACCAGGCCATCATGAACAGCATCATGCCCGCCATGCCAAAAGCCAGGGCGGTGAAGCCCGCCTCGATGTTCTGCATGCCGAGGGTCGGCCCTATGCTGCGCTCTTCCAGGATCTTCAGCGGCGCGGTGAGGGCGCCGGCCCGCAGCAGCATGGCCAGCTCTTGTGCCTCGGGCATGCTGGCAAGGCCTGTGATGCGGAACTGGTTGCCAAGGGCCGTCTGGATGGTGGCGACGTTGATCACCTCGCTGTGGGCTCTCAGGTGCCCCTGGGCATTGGTCTTGTACTCGGTGAAGACGGTGGCCATCGCCTTGCCCACGTGCTGGCGGCTGAACTGGTTCATCTTGCTGCCCCCCAGAGTGTCGAGCACGATATTGACCTGGGGTTGACCCATCTCCCCCATGCTGGCGCGGGCGTCGACGATATGCTCGCCGGTCAGCACCGGCTTGCGTGCCATGGGGATGGCCTGCCCGTGGCGATCGGACATATAGAAGTGGCTGTCTACCTTGGTTTCGTAGAAAGCCAGGGAGGCGGTGGCCCCGATCACCTCTTTGGCCTGCTTGGGATTGTGCACCCCGGGCAGCTCGATGCGGATGCCCTCCTGCCCCTGGCGCTGGACCGAGGCCTCGACGATGCCGAGCTCGTTGATCCGTTTTTTCAGGATCGACAGGTTCTGGGTCACGGCGTTGTTGACCAGCAGGGTACGCTCGGCCTCGCTCAACACCAGGCGCAGCTCGTTGCCGCTGCGGGTGAGCTGCCACTGCCCTTGCAAGGTACCGGCACTCTCCTTGACGATGGTGAGCCAGGGGGCCTGCTCGGCCGCCTCCGGCAGGGTCACGATCACGGTGCCCTGCTCGCTTCGCATCACGTTGGCGCCGCGCAGATGGGCATCACGAAAGCGGCTGCGCAGGGAGTCCACCAGATTGTTGGTCTGGGCGTCGATGACGAAATTGACGTCGACCCCGATCAGCAGCTGGGAGCCACCGCGCAAGTCCAGCCCGAGTTTGATGGGGGAGGCGCCGAGCCAGCTGATCCAGCCGGGGGCGTTGGAGTGAAACTCCAGGGTCAGGGCGGCGCTGTCGACTCCCTGCTGCTCCAGCAACTGCTTGGCTCTTTGCTGTTCTTGCTGGGTGGCAAACACCAGCTCGACCTTGTCTTGCTGCTGCACCGTCTTGACCGGCGCGATCCGGCTCTCGGCCAGCAGTTGATGTTGACTGACGGTCAAGGCCGCTTGTCCGTGCAGGCCGAGGGAGGGCTGCTCACCGAAGAAGGTGGGCAGGGAGTAAAAGGTAAAGGTGAACAGCATCAGCAGCAGCAGTGCGTACTGCCACCTGCTCATGCGGTTGAGAATGGCGCTGTGATGTTTTCTCATGGCAAATCGCCTCTGTCAGGAGAAGGGGCGCGGGCCGGCCCTTGGGGGCAGGCAAGGCGCTAAAAAATAAAGATGCGAACAGGGCGGGATGACACCTGGGTGCAACCCGTCAAAGGGGAGGAGAAGCGCGAAAAAGAGATGTGCCAACCCCTCGGGGTCAGGCGATCAGATAGCTCTGGCTGAAGCGGTATTGCAGGTGCTGACGCTGCAGGCGGTGCCGGTGAATGGCACCGAAAAAGTCCCGAAAACTCTGTCTGTGATAGAGCAGGATGACAGGCGTCAGCCAGCCGAGCAGCAACAGCAGGATGGCCTCGGCAGACCAGCTGTGCACCAGCTCATAGACAAGGGTTCTGGGTTGAGTGTCATTGCGCTGGGATTGCTCGAGGCGCAGCAGATGATTCTGATGGGATGCGACAAACTTGATGATGCCGTCGTCGCTGTCGCTTGCCTGGGAGAGGGTATGGGTTTGCGTCGCCGCGGGCAGCCGTGGCCCTTCCACCTGGACGATGGAACAAAGCAGGGTGAAGGAGATGACCAGGGTCATCAGCACCAGTTTGACTTTGTCGATGGGACGCAAACGATCAATTCCAGAGAAACGAGAGGGGCAAGCTATCACAGGAGGCGGGGTCGGACAAGCCGGCACAGACCTGCCGTGCCGGCTTGGAAGTGAGTCAATTGCCGGTCATCTGCGAAAAATCGCGGGCATACCCCTTGAGCAGGCTGTAGAGGTGGGCCCGCTGCGAAATGTCCAGCGACTGGCTCATGGCGCTCAGCCACTCGATGGTGCGTTGGCGCGACTGCTCGGTGTAGCCGGTGAAGCGGCCATCCATCAGGCCATCCCCCTGAGCCAGCAGATCGGTCAGCTCCCGGTTAAAATCCGGGCTCTGGCGCTGCTTCATCAACCGATCCAGCTCCAGGGTCCAGGAGGTCTGAAACTCGATCCAGGGGGGTATCAGCTCGTACTGCCACTCGGCCCACTGGGCCACCAGCGGTGCCTGGGCCGGTTTTACCTCGCCAATCCAGAACGCGAGTCGCTTGTTCATCTTGTCGCGAAACTCCGCCAGCATCTGCTCCTTCGGCTGATCAGCAAACTCCTGTTGCCGCTCCTGCTGGCGCTTGACCCTGTCCTGCATGAAGCGGGTCACCTGCTCGTCGGTCAGAGTGCGCGCGAGGCGCACTGCCCGGGGGATGGTGTTCTTGAGGGTGCGGGTCAGGCTCTCCTGCACCGCATCGAGATTGGTCTCGATTTGTGCCGGGGTCATGGGGCTGGCCACCGCTTTTGCCAGCACATCGAGATCCCGGGCATAGCGGGGCAGCTCGTGTTGCCGGTGCCAGGCCATCAACCCCTTCACCTCGCGGCTGAGCAGGCTCTTTTGCGAGGAGGAGAGGGCGAAATAGTCATCCAGCTGCCAGATGATGGCGGTGTCGAGCCAGTAGTAGATGATCCGGGTGGAGCAGCCCACCAGCATCAGCGTCAGCAGCAACAGACCCCAGGTTTTCGGTTGGTACCAGCGCACCTTGTTTGTCATCGGTTACTCCAGTCGTTGCCGATTGAGATCAATCAGCCCGTGATAATCGGGATGGTCTTGCTGTTCGGCCATCAGCAGAGCCCACAGGAGGGCGATGTAATCGACCCAGGGCAGGAACGCTTCGCCGTGAAAGGAAAACCGTCGTTCCCGGGGCAGGGCGCGCAGATAGTGCTCCTCCAGCGCCTCCCGCTCCTGTGGCTGCCAGCCGTGGGTGCGCTGGATGCTGGCGACCTCGAAGCCCGGATGGCCCGCCGCCCCATACTCCCAGTCGATGACCCAGGGCCTTGCTCCCAACAAGTTAGCCGGATTGAGATCATGGTGGCAAGGCAGCCAGCAATCATCCGGCTCGCGGCTGGCGAGCAGGGCGCGCTCCAGCGCCGGCAGCCAGGACGGGATCCGCGCCAGTCTGGCGCGATAGCCGGCCGCATGGGCCCGTACCGCCATCACCACGGAGGGCAGGGGAAGGCGGTGCAGGGTGCGCAGGGTATCGGCCAGGCGCCTCGGCTGCTCGGCCCGCGGCGGCGGGGCGTCGGCCCAGTTCGGCTCGTCACACCAGTCGAGCAGCATCAGGCCGGTGGCGGGATCGCTGTGATGGCAGGGCAGGGCGATCCCCTCGGCCATGGCCCCCCGATAGAGCCGCCACTCGGTGGCCCGGTCGATGCCAAGCCGTACCGGATCCGGGTGCCCCTGGCGCAGAAAGTAACTGCGCCCCGAGGGGAGGCGCAGTCGGTAGTTGCAGTTGGTCAGGCCCGCCCCGAGCGGCGTCAGCTCTGCCTCTGCCCAGGGGGCGGGCAGGCGGCGCCGCAGGGCTGCCAGGTGCGGATCACCAGCCAAAGGTGGACTTCTTCGCCTGTTTGCGGATCTCCTTCTGATCGGCCCACGGCAGCTCGCCGCTTTGCAGATCCAGCAGGTTCATGGTCATCTGGTAGTAGACGTCCTTCACCTTGCCGTTGTCCTTGACGATGCTGGCGAGGTTGCCATAGACCATGTAGCGGGCGCCGGTCTGCTGGCCGATGCGCACCATGGTGGCAGGATCCACCATGCCGCTGCTCTGCTGATATTCGAGCTGCTGCTTGATGGCGGCCACCTTGCTCATGTCGACGAAGCGGAACTTGCCGGCGCGCAGCAGCTTGGTGCGGATGGTGTCGGTGATGGCCTCGGTATCGATATGCTCGGAGGTCTTGTTGCGGATGGAATCCATGTACATCACCGGGCGTCCCCCCGCGGTGATCTCGCTGGTGGCGGGCGAGGCCAGCAGGGAATCCGCCATCTTGTCGGCGATGGCCTGCAGATCGGTGGAGCCGTAATCGACGGTGACCGTCTCGGTTTCGGTCGGATCGCCATAGCTGACGGTGGTGCTGGAGCAGCCGCCCAGGAGCAGGGCGCCGGTCAATATCAGCAGGGCATGATTCATTTTCATCAGTAGGATTCCTCAATCACTTCGCGTACATAGAGTCGGTAGCCTCGGGCGGCCGGACTCGGCGCCAGGGCGGACAGGGTGCGGCTCTGATAGCCGTGCAGCTTGAGTGGGGTCCAGCCGCGGCCATCGCTGGCCACCTCCTGACCCGCCTCGTCATACCAATAGAACAGGTATTGCAGACGGTTGTCGCTGCGCTGGGTGCTGGTGGCCGCCACATTGACCTGCAGCAGGCCGTTTTGCTCGCGCCGGCTCAGCTCGGTCAGGGTGACGTTGACGTTTTGATGTTGCTCCGCCACAGCTGCAGCGCCCGCCGCACCATAGAGCGCAATGCCGGAGGTATTGGTGGCACAGCCCGTCAGCAGCAGCGCGAGCCCCAGGGCCAGTGTGCATCTTTTCATCTTGCTCTCCTTGCCGGCAGGCCGGGGGCCACGCCGGTGGTTGTTCATGATTTGTCGGCCAAACCTGCTCACAGGGGCATCACCCGGCTGGTCAGTCCCACGCCGAGGCGCTGCACCCATACCAGGGTGGTGCGTCCGCCGTGAATGGTGAGGGGCAGCTGGCGCGTGGCGCTGCCGGCCCCCAGAACAAGCTGTACTTCACCTGCGGGCAACATGCCCTGCCAGCTGGAGGCCTGGGCGGGCAGAGTGAGCCAGCTGCGGGTATCGGCCCGCTCCGAGAGGGTGTTGAAGATCCCCACCAGCAGGTTGCCCACATCGCCCCCCTCCTTGGCGGCGGTGCGCCGCAGCTGCTCCTTGGTTACCAGACGCAGGGCCTGGCGGGTCAGCATGCCAGGCAATCGCTCCTGCAGATCCTTGGCCGCCAGCGCTTCGAGCCGCACCAGCTCACTGGTCTGCTCGACCCGCTTGCCGAGGGTAACGGTCAGCGGCCCGGTGTCGCTCGTCCGGTTGTCGTAATAGGGTACCGCCACGGTGAAGGTGCGAAAATCACCGCCAGAAGTGGAGATGGGCAGCGGCAGGAACAGCTCACGCCGCGCCGGGATCAGCCCATCTTCAAACAGTACCACCAGCTGGCCCTGTTTTTTGGCAATAGAGGGGACGAGCGGCGGAGCCTTGCGGCCGATCTTCTTCTCGGTCTCGCGGATCTCGTCCGCGGCCCCCCGCAGGCGAGCGAGGCGCAGCAGGGCATCCTGCAGGCTGCGGTTGTTCGGCGCTATCTGGTAGCCGCGCTGATAGTCGACCCAGGCGTCGTTGAGATCCCCGGCCGCCTCGTAGAGCACCCCGGAGAAATAGAAGGTGTAGGCGTTCTGAAAGCCGTTTTTCACCCGGCCGATGAGTCGGTCGAGATCCGGTGCCCGCGATACCAGCTGGCGCATCTCCCCTTCAGTTGCGGTATCAGCCTCGGCCTCTTCGCTCTTTTGCTTTGCCTTGCGCACCTCGTCAGCCCGGCGTTTGAGGGCGCGCTCCTGTACCTGATTGGCGCGGCGCACCTCCACCAGAGCCCCCTCGGCATCCCCCCGTTGCAGGTAACCGAGTGCCAGATAGTGGTGCAGCATGGTGCGCTCGTAATCGGGGGCGCGATAGGCCATCGACTGATCGTTGGTGAGCAGGCTGCCCACCTGAGCCAGACCGTGGCTCAGCCGGTACTCGGCCTGGTTGTCTTCCCAGACGAGCTGGCTGTCGGCGGCGGCAAAGGCCTGCTTGCTCTTGGCATCCTGGCCGGCCAGCCAGGCGATGCGCCCCTGCTCGAGCCTGTCCAGCACATAGGTGTCATCTCCCACCGTGGAGTCGCGCACCTCGGGCAGGGCCTCGGCGGCGTGCCCCAGCAGCAGCTGGTTGCGCAGCGGTACCATCTGATCGGAGTAGGAGACGAACATGTCCTGCCAGTGGGAGGCACAGCCTCCCAGCAGGGAGCTGGCCAGCAACAGGCCGGCCAGTTGAAGGCGAGATATCACAGGCTGAGCAGGGGTCCCAGCGGCTGGCCACCGACCAGGTGCATGTGGATGTGATAGACCTCCTGCCCACCGTGGCGGTTGCAGTTCATGATGAGGCGGTAGCCATCCTCGGCGATCCCGGCCTCGCTAGCCAGCTTGCGGGCCACGGTGAACATTCGGCCCAGCGCCAGTTCGTGTTCGGCTTCCACATCGTTGACGGTGGGGATCAGCACGTTGGGGATGATCAGGATATGGGTCTTGGCCTTGGGCTGGATGTCGCGAAACGCGGTCACCAGTTCGTCCTGGTAGAGGATGTCAGCGGGGATCTCTTTGCGAATGATTTTGCTGAAAATGGTTTCTTGCGCCATTGCTAACTCCCTTATATGAAAAAGAAAATTGAAACTGAGCCCTGATTGACCCCTTGATGGGGCAGCGCTGCACGCCAAGTGTGACACAAGCCGACATTTGACACAGCTGATGTCCCATTCCCTTCAGTTATTGTTAAAAATACCGATAGCCAGAGGGACGTCATGGCACTACCCGGGCGGGTGGCTGCAGGGTATCAAAGGGACGGGGTACTCAGGCAAGGGACTTTTGCATATACAGCGGGACAATAATGAAACAAACCATGTCAGATCTCTCCATCTTGCAGCGAGTCTATCTTGGATTCGCCATTCTGGTGGCCGTGATGGTGGCCAGCTCACTGCTTACTTTTCGCAGCCAGGGGGCCCTTGGGGATGCCCTGGATCAGGTGACCCAGCAGTCGATGCCGCTGGTGATCGCCAGCTCCCAGACCCAGATCAGTTTGCTCAGTGCCAACAAGTGGCTCACCGACGTGTTGACCGAGCAGGACAGCAAGCTGATCCCGGCCGAGGTGGCCGAGTTGCAGCAGGCCAAGGCCCAGGTCAACAAGACCCTGGCCACCCTCAAGCAGCAGGCGGCCAGCCATCCCGAGTTGCAGGCACAGATGGCCGCGCTGGAGCAGCTGGCCGGCGACTATCTGAAACTGACCGACACCCTGCCTGCCGAGCATGAGGCGCTGCTGGCCCGGTTGCACAAGGTCAATCTGGCCAAGGGGCAATTTCAGGTCAGCCTGCCCCAGTTCAAGAAGAACCTGGGGGACATGATGGTCAGCATCGATGACAGCTTCATCAAGATGCTCTCCGAGACCCTGACCACCAAGCTCTCTGCTATCGAGCTCTCCACCATGGATGCCCTCAACCAGAGCATCCCGGCCCCCATCGAGGGGGCGCTCAAGCGCAACAAGATGCAGATCGAGGGGTTCAACAGCACCATCAAGGATCTGCAAAATGAGCTGGCGAATTTCGACAATGACATGGGCCACTATGTCCACGGTTTCGTGCGCGACACCACCGGCAGCGATGGGGTGCTCGCCCAGTACCTGACCCTGATGCGCGAGCAGGAGCGGATGCGCAGCCAGAGCAGGCAGGCCAGCGCCCTCATCGTCGAGATCCAGGGCAAGCTGGAGCAGATCACCGCCCAGAGCCAGCAGCTGATGAACCGCAGCATCCTGGCCTCCGAGCAGGTGCAGCGTCAGAGCACCCTCACCCAGGGGGCCAGCATAGGGGTCGCCATCCTGATCGCCATCCTGGTGGCCTACACCCTGGGCAAGGCCATTCGCCGCCCCCTCAAGGAGTTGCTGCGGGTGCTCAACGAGGTGACCGGGGGTGACATGACCCAGCGCATCGGCTTTCGCAGCAACAACGAATTCGGCCAGCTCGGCAAGCAGGTCAACCTGCTGATCGAACAGATGGGGGAGGTGCTGACCCAGCTCTCCCAAGCCTCTGCCCAGCTCAATGACGCCGCTCACGGCAACCGTCACACCACAGAGTCAGTGCGGGCGGATCTGGAAAAACAGCGCCAGGAGACCGCCTCGGTCGCCGCCGCCATGACCCAGATGGAGGCCTCGGTGCGGGAGGTGGCCCAGGCTGCCAACCAGACCCTGGAGCGGGTGATGGACGTGGAGAAAGCCTCCGAAACCGGTCGCAAGGTGATGGCCGGCAACATCACCACCACCCATCAGCTGGCGGGCAAGTTGCAGCAGACCGGCAAGGTGATCGGCGATGTGAACGCCATGAGCGGCCAGATCGGCAACATCCTCGACGTCATTCGCGGCATTGCCGAGCAGACCAACCTGCTGGCCCTCAACGCCGCCATCGAGGCGGCCCGGGCCGGCGAGCAGGGGCGCGGTTTTGCGGTGGTGGCCGACGAGGTGCGCAGCCTGGCCGGGCGCACCGCCCAGTCCACCAGCGAGATCCAGACCATGATCGAGAACCTGCAGCAGGGGGTCGCCAAGGCGGTGGCCGTGATGCAGGAGTGCTCCCGCGAGATGGACAGCTGCATGGATCAGAGCTCCCACGCCAACAACGCCATGGAGGAGGTGCAGGGAATTGTGGTGCTGATCAGCGACATGTCGAGCCAAATCGCCTCCGCCGCCGAGCAGCAGCAGGCCACCAGCGCCGATATCGCCACCAACCTCAACCGCATCTCGGATATCTCGGATCTCAACTATCAGGGCATAGAGCGGGTCGCCGAGACCAGCCAGCAGCTCGATGCGCTGGCCGAGCAGCAGGAGGAGCTGGTCAAGCGCTTCCGGCTCAGCGCCTGAATCTGGATGTTTTACATGGGGGCCTGCGGGCCCCTTTTTTATCCGGCAGTGCCAAAGGCCGATCCCGGTCACGGAAAGCCGGGTTGCCGTGCGCCAGCATAGCCGGATCTGCCGCCTTTAGAGCCACTTGAACGTCAGGACGTAACCATGATCTCCCTAAGCCAGTTGCTGCTGTTTGCCGGTGCCTCTCTCCTGATGGCCCTGACGCCCGGCCCCAACATGCTCTACCTGCTGTCACGCTCCCTCTGTCAGGGGCGCGTGGCGGCCATCATGTCCTGGGGCGGCGTGGTGCTGGGATTTACCGTGCACATGCTGTGCGCCGCCATCGGCCTCACGGCGCTCTTCATGGCGATCCCCATGGGTTACGAGCTGCTCAAGGTGGCCGGTGCCCTCTATCTGCTCTGGATCGCCTGGCAGGGGATCAAGCCAGGCTCCCGCTCCCCGTTCGAACCGGCGCCGCTGGTGGCGCACTCCCCGGGGCGACTGTTTCTGATGGGGCTGCTGACCAGCGTGCTCAACCCCAAGGTCGCGATCTTCTATCTGTCGGTGTTGCCCCAGTTCATCTCGCCGGATGCGGGCACGGTACTGGGCCAGAGCCTGCAGCTCGGCACAGTGCAAATTCTTATCAGCGCGGCCGTCAACCTCTCGGTGGCCTTGTCCGCCGCCCGTCTTAGCGGCTGGTTTGCCCGCCATCGCCTCTGGCTGGCGGTGCAGCGCTATTTGATGGCCACAGTACTGGGGCTGCTGGCGGTTCGCCTGCTGGCTCAGGGGCGTAGCTAGGCTGACGGGCAGAAACAGCAAGGCTCCCCGCAGGGAGCCTTTTTTATCAGGTTGAGTAGCGCCGGGATCAGGCGTAGGCGATGGCGCCCTTGCCAACCCCTTCATAGGCGACAATCTTCACGAACTTGTCACCCACCGCTTTTTTCACTTCCCGGGCGATGTAGTGGGCCAGCAGCTCGACCGTGGTGTCGGTGTCGATCATCTCCACCTCGGCGGACGGGATGGCCAGTTGGAACAGCCCCTGCGGCGCCACATATTTGAAACCGGCGTGGTGATCCCCCAGCAACACGTTGGCGCGAGCGCTCAGGGTCAGCTCGGTGAGGGCGACCCTGTCCTCTTCGGTGCCCAGATAAATATCGGCCCAGCGCTCGGCCCAGTTCTGCTCGAGCTCTTCATCCCGCTCGCCATCCACGTGGATCTCGATGGGGGAGCGGTGGCCGTGGGCGATGCGCTGACAGTTACCGTCGTGTTTCTTCAGACCATGGCTGTAGTGGTAGAAGGCCCCCTCGATCTGCTCCTGGCGCAGGGTCAGGGAGAGATCCTTGATGTTGCCGGGCAGCCGCTTGGCCAGCACCGCCAGCAGGTAGCGGGTGACGGACTCCTTGTCCACCTGGGGCGCCGGGATGAAGGCAAAGCCCTGGGTAGGGCAGCGCAGGTGGATGGAGCGCCCCTGGCGCAGCAGGTCGACGGTGCTCTCGTCCCCCTCCAGATGTTCGACATGGATCAGGGCGCATTCGGTGGGCACCAGCAGCTTGTGATCCACCTCTTCGTCGATGATCGACTTGATGAGCTTTTTCACCCGGCCAAAGTCCAGCAGCATGCTCATTTCGTTGAGCTCGCCACTCATCTCGATATCCACCAGCCAGCTTTCCCCTACCATGCCGCGGCGTTCGCACAGGTAGCTGGAGTCGATCACGGTCAAATCTCTTACAAATAACTTCATCAGTCAGGCCTTGCTATAGCGAAAGGGCAGTTTGCGATATTATGACCCGCGATTATCGGCAAAGGAACTGGAACCCCCCATGAACAAACTGCTTATCAAGAATGCCACCCTGGTCAACGAAGGCCGCATCTATGCATCCGACGTGCTGATCGAGGGGGAAAGGATTGCCCGCATCGCCCCGCAGATCGAGGCTTCCGACGCGCTGGTCATCGATGCTGCGGGTCGTCACCTCATCCCGGGAATGATCGATGATCAGGTCCACTTCCGGGAGCCGGGGCTGACCCACAAGGGGACCATCGCCAGCGAATCCCGGGCCGCGGTTGCCGGCGGCACCACCAGTTTCATGGAAATGCCCAACGTCAATCCCCAGACCACCACCCTCGAAGCCCTCGAAGCCAAATACCAGATAGCCGCCAACGCCTCCGTGGCCAACTACAGCTTCTACCTCGGCGCCACCAACGACAACCTGAGCGAAATCAAGCGCCTCGATCCCAAGCAGTCCTGCGGGGTCAAGGTGTTTATGGGCTCCTCCACCGGCAACATGCTGGTGGACAATCAGGAGACCCTGGCGGCGATTTTCCGCGAGAGTCCGGTGATGATCGTCACCCACTGCGAAGACACCCCGACCATCGCCCAGGCCGAAGAGGCGGCGCGGGCCAAGTGGGGCGAGAACGTGCCAATGGGTGAGCATGGCCGCATTCGCAGCGACGAGGCGTGCTACAAGTCCTCCAGCATGGCGGTGGCGCTGGCGAAAAAATATGGCGCCAAGCTGCACGTGCTGCACCTCACCACCGCCAAGGAGCTGTCGCTCTTTACAGCCAGCCACGACCTGAGCGAGCTGAAAGACAAGAACATCACCGCCGAGGTGTGTGTTCACCACCTCTTCTTCAACGACGCCGATTACGAGACCCTGGGCAGCCAGATCAAGTGCAACCCGGCGGTGAAGAGCGCCGCGGATCAGCGAGCCCTGCTCGACGCGGTGCGCAACGACGTGCTGGACATCATCGCCACCGACCACGCGCCCCACACCTGGGAAGAGAAGCAGAACAGCTACTTCAAGGCGCCGTCCGGCATTCCCTTGGTACAGCACTCCCTGCTGGCGCTGCTGGAGCTCTACCACAACGGCGTCTTCACCCTGGAAACCATCGTCAAGAAGACTTCCCACGCAGTGGCCGAGCGCTTCCAGGTGCAGGATCGCGGCTATATCCGCGAGGGTTACTTCGCCGATCTGGTGCTGCTGGATCTGGGCAAGCCCTACGTGGTCAACGATGACAACATCCTCTACCACTGCGGCTGGTCGCCGTTCAACGGCTACCGCTTCCACAGCACGGTTGAGATGACCTTGGTGAACGGTCAAGTAGCCTGGCAAAACGGCCAGGTCAGCGATCAGGTGCTGGGCAAGCGGCTGACTTTCAACCGCTGAGCCGGTTGATGAGGGGACGCGAGCAGGGCAATGGTAGGAGCTATTGGCCTTTGAGTCCTGCAAGCGGGCAGATAATGGGCTAATGGCGGCACTTTGAGCGCAGATTGCTCGCAAAGCAGGCGAACGCATCGTTGTGGCGGTTTCTTTGTTGACAGGGGGGGAGCATCTCCATAAACTCAGCCCCCGTCAGCTCAGACTGACTTCGTCGGCGTGTAGCGCAGCCAGGTAGCGCACTGTCATGGGGTGTCAGGGGTCGGAGGTTCAAATCCTCTCACGCCGACCATCATTCCCCGAATAAAGGCCTTGTCTTGTGACAAGGCCTTTTTCTTTTTCCGGTATTCCCCTTGCTGGCCTCGCGCTCGGCGATTGTCTCGCTCGCCGGCCTGTGCTCTAGTAACGGCGTCTTTCCATCAGCCTTGTGCCGGAGGCCTCTCTTGTCTGCATCCATCCTCGCCCCTGTCCGGTGGCTGTTGCTGGCGACGCTGCTGCTCGGCGGCTGCGCCACCTCCTATCACAGTGAAAAATCCTTCTGGAACGGGCAAACCGGTTTCTCCCAGACCCGGCTTGGCCCCACCACCTGGCAGCTGGAATTTGTCGGCAACGATCTGGTGGACAGGGAGACGGCTCGCAAGTACGTGCTCAAGCGGGCAGGGGAGATGGCGCTGGCCGAAGGATATCGGCAGTTGCGGGTGGATGAGCTGACGATCAGCCGGGACGCCATCCGGGTGACCCCCTCGCGCCCCGTCTTCGATTTTGACGAGGATGAGCCGGATCCCTTTCTCGATGAGATGCATGTCCAGCACACCACCTCGGCCCTGCTGGTGTTTACCCTCGACAATGAGGCGACGGACAAAAACAGTCTCTCGGCTGAATATCTCGCAAACATAGAAATAAACAGCGATTAATATAATGGTTCGGCAAGGTGTAGATAATATACATCTGCCAGCAGCATAAAATTCCGGAGCCAGGCTCTGGATTTACCCCTCGCTTTTAGGCATGCTCCCAGCATACCGACTATCCGGAGTCAACGGGTCGGATCACAAAAACGGACTTTAGTGGCACCCACTGCCACTGATGAAGGCTTGTATCACTCTCTATCGAGAAACCCCCATGAAAATGAATAAGCTGACGGTCGCCATCCTCATTTCGATGATGTTTGGCATCCTCACCGGTCAGGGTTATCGTCTGTTTGCCGCCGACCAGGCGGTGGATTTCGCCAGCAACATCACGATTCTTACCGATATCTTCCTGCGACTGATCAAGATGATCATCGCCCCCCTGGTCTTCAGCACCCTGGTGGTCGGCATCGCCAAGATGGGCGATACCCGCACCGTGGGCCGCATCGGGGCCAAGACCCTGGGCTGGTTCATGCTGGCCTCCCTGATGTCCCTGAGCCTGGGGCTGGTGATGGTGACTCTGCTGCAACCGGGCGTCGGCCTCTCCCTCTCCCTGCCCGATGACACCGCCAGCTCCGGCATTGCGGTGGGCGCCATCACCCTGAAAGACTTTGTCACCCACGCCATTCCCAAGAGCGTGGTGGAGGCCATGGCCACCAACGAGATCCTGCAGATCGTGGTGTTCTCCCTCTTCTTCGGGCTGGCCGCTGCCGCCCTCGGGGATCTGGCTAAGCCGGTGGTCGTGCTGATGGCCAGCGCGGCGGAGATCATGCTGAAGGTCACCGGCTATGTGATGAACTTCGCGCCATTCGCGGTGTTTGGTGCCATCTCCGCCATGGTGGCCAAGGAGGGGCTCGGCATCCTGCTGACCTACGGCAGCTTCATGGCCCAGTTCTATCTTGCCCTGGGCTGTCTCTGGTTGCTGCTGGTCGCCATGGGCAGCCTGTTCCTGCGCGAGCGGGTGCTCAAGCTGCTGGCCATGATCCGCGAACCCATCCTGCTGGCATTTTCCACCGCGAGCTCCGAGGCGGCCTATCCCAAGACTCTGGATCGGCTGGAAAAATTCGGTTGTGACAAGCGCATCGCCAGCTTCGTGCTGCCCATGGGCTACTCCTTCAACCTGGATGGCTCCATGATGTACTGCACCTTCGCGGTGATGTTCATCGCCCAGGCCTATGGCATCGAGCTCTCCATGGCCCAGCAGATCACCATGCTGTTGCTGCTGATGGTCACCTCCAAGGGGATGGCCGGGGTGCCGCGCGCCTCCCTGGTGGTGATTGCCGCCACCCTGAACCAGTTCCATATTCCCGAAGCCGGCGTCTTGCTGCTGCTGGGGATCGACCACTTCCTCGACATGGGTCGCTCCGCCACCAACGTGCTGGGCAACGCCATCGCCGCGAGCGTGGTGGCCAAGACCGAGGACAGCCTGGGCGAGACAGTGGTGCAAGGGGAGAGTGAACCCGTCAAGGTGTGAGTCTGCTCCAGGCAGACCGCTGGTGTTGGCCCCTGACCTGAAAAAATCCCCGTCATGACGGGGATTATTTATTGGCGCCTGGCTGGCCGTCAGTCGCCGTTCTTGTTATTCCCGGGATTGGCGGGTTTGTTGAGCGGGGGGAGGAAGCGCAGGGGCGGCCGGGCGCGCTCCTCTTCCTCGGCTGCCTGGGTTTCGTCGAAACGCAGCTGGGCCGCCAGCAGGGTCTCGACGTGCTGCTGGGCCCACTGGGAGACCTGCTCTATGGTGTCGGCGTAAGAGCGACCGAGCTCGGTGAGGCGGTACTCGACTCGCACCGGCATCGAGGGGTAAACCTCCCGCGCTACCAGGCCGTCTCGCTCGAGCAGCTTGAGCTTTTGCGACAGCACCTTCTGGGAGATGCCATCTACCTCCCGCTTGATCTCGTTGAAGCGCAGGGTCGGTTGCTGGCGCAGCAGGCCGATGATGAGTAGTACCCAGCGCTCGGCCAGCCGGTCGAAGAAGAGGCGGGCAGGGCAGTGGCGGGAGTAGACGTTGTAATCGGACATGGTTTCCTCCGGGTAACCAGGGTACCTTGGCGCCACTCATTGGCGACCAGGTTTCTTAAAGATACCATCATCCCTCGATGACGGCTCCATCCCGGGGCCGCCTTTTTCTGCAGCATGCAGTTCGCACTCGCAAGGAGAGAGCAGATGGCCAAGACAGTCGTGGTCTATTTTTCCGGTTATGGGCACACCCGCCGTGTGGCCGAAGAGGTGGCGCAGGGCGCCGGCGCCGAGTCAGTCGTCATCGATGAGCAGGGGGAGATCTCTGCTGAAGCGTTCGCCGCGCTGGACGCTGCCGATGCCATCATCTTCGGCGCCCCAACCTACATGGGCGGCGTGCCCTGGCAGTTCAAGAAGTTCGCCGACGCCAGTTCCAAGGCCTGGTTTACCCGCGCCTGGCAGGACAAGGTATTTGGTGGCTTTACCGTGAGCGCCAGCCTCAACGGTGACAAGCAGGTGACTCTCATCTACCTGCAGACCCTGGCCTCCCAGCATGGTGGTATCTGGGTCAGCCTGGGGCAGTTGCCTTCCAACACCCAGGCGGCCACCCGGGCCGATCTCAACAGCCTGGGCGGTTCGGTGGGGTTGCTGGCCCAGGGCCCGTCGGACGCCGGAGCCGACGCTATACCGAGCGGGGATCTGGAGAGCGCCCGGCTCTACGGCGCCCGGGTGGCGTCGGTGGCGGCGCGCCTGCGCGGCTAGCGCATCGGAACATGACAACGCCAGGGGAGCCCCTGGCGTTTTTTATGGCGTGAGGGTTAGAAACCGGAACCGGGTTGTTGCAGGAAGGCGGCTTCGTCTTCGCTATCGGAGCGGCCCAGGATAGCATTGCGGTGAGGGAAGCGGCCGAAGCGTTCGATGATCAGCTGATGGCGGCGGGCAAAGTCGGCAAAGCCGGCGAAGGTGGTGAGGGCGGGCCCTGCCGCCTGCTCCGTTGCCAGGGCATCGAACAGTGCCACGCTGCGGGCCTGCAGCTCACGGGATTCCGCATGCTCGAGCGGCAGATAGAAAAAGACCCGGGCCAGCGGCGAGAGTGCCTGATCCGCCCCCTGTGCCAACCCCTGCAAACAGAGCTCGCGGGCCTTGGCATCCTGGGCGAAGGCAGCCGGAGTGCCGCGATGGATATTGCGCGGCAACTGGTCGAGCAGCAGGATCAGCGCCAGCCGCCCAGCGGGAACTTCGGCCCAGTCGCCGAGCCGGCCGTTGGCTGCGGCCTCAGCCAGTTCGCCGAAGCGGCTGGCCAGCATGCTATCCGTCGCCGTGTCTTTGCCCCACCAGAGCGGGGCTTGCCGTTTGGCCCGGGCCGCATCGTCGGCATCATCGCCAAACCAGAGATCGAGCAGGGGCTGCCAGGGTTGCATAAAGACTCCTTGTATCAGGGGGATAAGGCTCAAAAGGGGCGACGTGCTTGCTGCCGACGGCGTCGCTTATCGTTACACTGTGACATCTTTTGCCCGAAATGAGGAATTCCTGATGGCCGGAACCAGTTTGTTGGCCCTGCTCGATGATATTGCCAGCGTGCTCGATGATGTTGCCCTGATGACCAAGGTGGCAGCCAAGAAGACCGCCGGTGTGCTGGGGGATGATCTTGCCCTCAATGCCGAGCAGGTCTCCGGGGTGCGGGCCGAGCGGGAGCTGCCGGTGGTGTGGGCGGTAGCCAAGGGATCGCTTCGCAACAAGCTTATCCTGGTGCCTGCCGCCATCGCCATCAGTGCTCTGGTGCCCTGGCTTATCACCCCCTTGTTGATGTTGGGGGGGGCCTATCTCTGTTTCGAGGGGGCCGAGAAGCTGGTCCACAAGTTTCTGCCCCACGAAGAGACACACGCCACGCAGGACGAACCCATCCCCGATGATCTGGCCGCCTTCGAGCAGCAGAAGGTGAAGGGGGCCATTCGCACCGACTTTATTCTGTCGGCCGAGATCATCGTCATCGCCCTCGGCACCGTGCAGGGGGCGAGCCTGGCCCTGCAGCTCTCGGTAGTGGCGGGGATCGCCCTGTTGATGACGGTGGGGGTCTACGGCCTGGTGGGGCTTATCGTCAAGCTCGACGACATCGGCCTGCATCTGCTGCAAAAGCCCGATGGCGGTGCCCTGCGCCGTAGCGTGGGGCAGGGGCTGCTGGTGACGGCGCCCCGCCTGATGCACCTGCTGGCACTGGTCGGTACCATCGCCATGTTCATGGTGGGGGGCGGCATCCTGATGCACGGCCTGCCCTTTGCCCATCATCTGACCGAAGGCACGGCCGCGGCCGTTGCCACCCTGCCTGCCGTGGGCGCCGTGCTCTCTGCCCTGATCCCGACCCTGCTCAATGCCCTTGCCGGCGTGGTGGTGGGCCTGGTGCTGGTGGTGGTGATGACTCTGGTAGGCAAGCTCAAACCCGCCAAATAAGGGCGCTGTTGTTGCGCGTCACGTTTCACGGGCGGCCCCTGCGCCGCCCTCTTGTTTCGCGGGCATGGCCCGCCAGATTTTGATGGCATCTTCTTTATGCAGCAAACACCTTACCCCCAGCAGTGGGACAACCGACACATCTATCCCGCCCTCGACTGCCCCGAGCTTGAGGCGGACATGGCGCAGGCCCGCTCCAGCCTTGACCAGCTGACCACCTTTATCGGCACCCTGGAGCAGGTGAAAGGGCAGCCAGATGCCCTGCAGGATTTCTTGCGGGAGGTGCGCCTGCGCGCCCGGCGCATCCGCAATATCGGCTGGAACGTCGCCATTCTGGCGGCCTGCCGGGGCAGCCAGGATGCCCGGGATGTGCTCGCCAAGCAGCTGGCCTCCCGCGCCCGTGCCCTCAATGCCGATTTGTTCAAGACCCTGGCACCGGTGGAAGACCTGATGCTGGCGCTGCCGGAGGCGCAGTTTACCCGGCTGATGCAGGATCCCCTGCTCGGGGAGGAGGCGTACCGGCTGCGCCACGAGCGCCTTTTGCAGGATCAGCGCCTGCCGGTGGCGGCGGAGCAGCTGGTGATCGGCCTTGGCACCGACGGTCTGCACGCCTGGGGCAACCTCTACAACGATCTGGTGGGCAAGATCCGGCTGGTGATCGACGGCCGCGAGATGGGGCTGGCCGAGGCGAGCAACCTGCTCTCGAGCCCGCTGCGAGCCCTGCGCCGGGAGGCGTTCGATGCCATCAGCGCCGGCTGGGAAGGGGAGGAGGAGACGGTGGCCGCCATCCTCAACGCTCTTAATGGCTGGCGCCTGGAGCTCTCGCGCCAGCGCGGCAGGGAGCGCCGGCTTGATGCGCTCGATCTCTCCTGTCACCAGAGCCATATCGAGCGGGCCACCCTGGATACGCTGATGGCGCAGACCTATCTCGCCCGCGGGCTGGGGCAGCGGGCGCTGGGGCTGATGGCCCGTCGTCTTGGCATTGAGGATATGGGGGCCGAGGATCTGTTTGCCCCGCCGCCGGCCGCCAGCAGCCGCGAGATCCCGTTCGAGGAGGCGATCGCCATCATTGCCGAGGCGTTCGCCCGCTTCGACCCCGAGATGGGGGACTTTGCCCGCATGATGGCCGAGAAGGGGTGGATTGATGCCGCCCCCACTCCCAACCGGCGCACCGGAGCCTACTGCACCAAGTTTGCCGAGCCGGTGGAGCCGCGGGTTTTCGTCACCTACGCCGGCACCATGGACAACGTCATCACCCTCGCCCACGAGCTCGGCCACGCATGGCACAACTGGCTCATCCGCGATCTGCCCATGAGCCAGCGCGGCTATCCCATGACGCTGGCCGAAACTGCCTCCATCTTCGCCGAGACCCTGGTGCGCCGCGCCCTGCTTGAGCAGGCGCAGAGCCCGGAGGATCTGCTGGCCATCGCCTGGGCCGAGGCCGATGGTGCCGCCACCTTCCTGGTCAATATCCCAGCCCGCTTCGACTTCGAGCGCGCCCTGGTGGCCGCGCGCGAGCAGGGCTATGTGCCGGCCGGGCAGCTCAAGGCGATGACAGACGAGGCCTGGGGCCGCTGGTATGAGGGGAGCCTGTGCCGCTATCACCCCATGTTCTGGGCGGCCAAGGCGCACTTTTCCATCGCGGGCCTGGGCTTTTACAACTACCCCTATCTGTTTGGCTATCTGTTCAGCCTCGGGGTCTATCAGCAGCTGATGCATCGTCAGGCGGCAGGGGAGACGAATGTGGCGCAGGCCTATCGAGACCTGTTGCGCGATACCGGCCGCATGAGTGCCGAAGAGCTGGTGGCCAAGCACCTGGGGCAGGATATTCGCGAGCCCGCCTTCTGGCAGGGGAGCCTGGCCCTGGTGGCGGCGGCGGTGGATCGCTTCGAGCAGCTGGCGGTGTAACCGCCAGGCATAAGAGGTAAAGGGCCCCGGACAGTATGGCTGTCCGGGGCTTTTTTGTCAGGAGCGCTCCTGCCGGGGCTTGATGGGCCCCACCAGCAGGGGGCGGGTCTGGTGGCTGGTATCGGGCTGATAGCCGTTGAAGAAAAGGTTGAGCAGCACAGAGCTGATGGTGGCCAAGAGGATGCCGCTATGAAACAGCGGCTGCAGGGCGGCTGGGAAGTGCTGGAAGAAGTGGCCGGAGACGGTGGGGATCATGCCGACCCCCAAGCTGATGGCAACGATGTAGAGGTTGTGGCGGTTGCTGTTGTAGTCGGCCCGCGCCAGGATGCGGATGCCGGTGGCCAGCACCATGCCGAACATGACGATGCCGGCACCCCCCAGCACGAAGGGGGGAATGGAGGCGACCAGCACCGACATCTTGGGAATGAGGCCGAAGGCGAGCAGGATCCCCCCCGACATCACGCAGACCCAGCGGCTCGATACCCCGGTCACGCTCACCAGCCCGATGTTCTGGGAAAACGAGGTGTGGGGGAAGCTGTTGAAGATGCCGCCGATGATGGTGCCTATGCCATCTACCCTCAGCCCGCGCACTATGTCGCCGCGACTGGCCGGGTGACCGACGATGTCGCCGAGAGCCAGAAACATCCCCATCGACTCGATGAAGGTAATGAGCATGATCACCGTCAGGGTGGCGATGGAGATAGGGTCGAAGGTGGGCCAGCCGAAGGCGAACGGCACTATGGGGGCAAACCAGGCCGCGTCATTGAGGCCGTCCAGGCTTACCTCGCCCATGGCGATAGCCACCCCGAAGCCAAACAGGATGCCGAGCAGTACCGAGATGTTGCTGAAAAATCCCTTGGTGAAGCGGGTCACCAGCAGGATGAAGGCGAGCACCAGAAAGCTGGTGCCGATGTAGCGCAGGCTGCCGTACTCGGGATTGCCCTTGCCCCCGGCCATCCAGTCGATCCCCACCTGCATGATGCTGATCCCGATGGAGGTGATGACCACGCCGGTCACTACTGTGGGAAAGAGCGGCATCAGGCGGCCGATGAGGGGCACCAATAAGGTTGAAAGGATGCCCGCGGCTATGGTGGCCCCGAAGATGCCGGTCAGCCCCAGATCCGGGTTGGCGCCGATGGCCAGCATGGGCATCACGGCGGCAAAGGTGACCGACATGATGACCGGCAGGCGGATCCCGGCAAAACGCCCGATGCCGAGGCACTGGAGCAGGGTGACGATGCCGCAGCAGAAGAGATCCGAACTGATGAGATAGGAGATCTGCTCCTTGGGCAGCCCCAGACTACCACCGATGACCAGCGGCACTGCCACGGCGCCGGCATACATCACCAGCACGTGTTGCAGGCCCAGGGTGAAGAGCTGACCCGGCGGTAGCATGCGCTCTACCTCATCGACCGGGCGCTGACGTTGCCCCGCTTGGGGGGAGGGGGGATTGGTCTCGTTCATGAACACATCACTCCTTGCAACCCGGGCGACAGGCGCGGGCAAGATAGTGAAAGCCGAAGCTTCCGGTCATTGCGATCGTCTCTGGACAGGGCCCTTTTTCATCGACACAGGGGATGAGGGGGCCGCGCAGTCATGGCCAGAGGGAGTGCACAAAGCGTGCTTGCTTGGTTATCAAGAGGTGCAGGGCAGGGGGAAAGAGGGCCGTTTTGCGGAGCGGGTCACATCCTGGCGACCAGGATGTCGGGTTGGCGCTGTTTCCTGGTCGGACGGCGATCTCAGATTGGTAGCCGGGTTATCATTATTCGGCCGTGTCCTCTCAGTTTGATAGAGATTGTGTGCCAGCCGCGCCATCACTGGGGTCGTGGCCCCTGCCAGCGGGGGGCATCTGGCGTGATCCAAAGCAAGAAAGCAGGATGTTTTGGTGGCGCATGAGGCTAGCGCGGGGTAGTTTCGATAGAACTGACACAGATCTTGAGGTCTTATCCATGATCATCTATCTGCATGGCTTTGATGCCACCAGCCCCGGCAATCATGAGAAAGTGCTGCAGTTGCAGTTTATTGATGATGATGTGCGTTTCGTCCACTACAGCACGGTTCACCCCCGTCACGACATGAGCCATCTGCTCAAGGAAGTGAAGAAGCAGCTCGACATGAGCTCGGATCCCAAGCCCCTCATCTGCGGGGTAGGGCTCGGTGGCTACTGGAGCGAGCGTATCGGCTTTTTGTGCGGCATCCGCCAGGTGATCTTCAACCCCAATCTGCACCCGGAAGAGAACATGCAGGGCAAGATCGACCGGCCGGAGGAGTACGAGGACATAGGCACTAAATGTGTAACTGAATTTCGTAAGAAAAATTCAGGAAACTGCCTGTGCATCCTTTCCGTTGCGGATGAAGTGCGAGATAATCGGGACACTGAGCGTGAATTGAAGAACTATTACGACATCGTATGGGATGAGCGCGAGACCCATAAATTCAAGAACATCTCGCACCATCTGCAACGGATGAAGGCCTTCAAAGAAGCCTGATCCGGTACGTCGACCGATTTCGTTTTAGGGAGCCGAAGGCTCCCTTTCGTTTTGAGGAACCGAGGAAAACCATCATGATGAATATTGTCGTTGTAGGCGGCGGCGCTGGGGGCCTGGAGCTGGCCACCAGTCTGGGCCGCAAGCTGGGCAAGAAGAACAAGGCCAGGATCACCCTGGTGGATCGCAACCGTACCCACCTGTGGAAACCCCTGTTGCACGAAGTGGCCACCGGCTCCATGGACGCGGGCATCGACGCCCTGAGCTACCAGTCCCACGCCAAGAATCACGGTTTCGACTTCCAGCTCGGCACCCTGACCGATATCAAGCGTGAAGAAAAGCGCATCGTACTGGCGCCCATCCACGACGAAAATGGCGAAGTGGTAGTCCATGAGCGCGAGCTGCCCTACGACTACCTGGTGATGGCCATCGGCTCCGTCTCCAACGATTTCAATACCAAGGGCATCAAGGATCACTGCATCTTCTTGGACAGCCCCTCCCAGGCGCACCGTTTCCACAACAGCATGATGAACCGCTTCCTGCAATTCGCCACCGAATACCAGCCGGGCGACAAGGTGAAGATCGCCATCGTGGGTGGCGGCGCTACCGGTGTAGAGCTCTCTGCCGAGCTCTACAACGCGGTGGAGCAGCTCTACGCCTACGGTTTCAAGAACCTCACCACCGACAGCCTCAAGGTCACCCTGGTGGAAGCTGGCCCTCGTATCCTGCCGGCCCTGCCGGAGCGCATCAGCGGCGCCGCCCATCAGGAGCTGGTCAAGCTGGGCGTGGATGTGCGTACCGCCACCATGATCACCGAGGCGACCAGCGATGGTCTGCACACCAAAGATGGCGAGCTCATTGAAGCAGACCTCATGGTGTGGGCGGCTGGCATCAAGGCGCCGGATTTCATGAAGGATATCGCCGGCCTTGAAACCAACCGCATCAACCAGCTGGTGGTGAAAGAGACCCTGCAGACCACCCGTGACGAGAATATCTTTGTCATCGGTGACTGCGCCGCCTGTCCGCAGCCGGATGGCAAGTTCGTGCCGCCGCGCGCCCAGTCCGCCCACCAGATGGCGACCCAGGCGTTCAAGAACATCCTGGCCAAGATGAACGGCGGTGAGCTCAAGCCCTACCTCTACCACGACCACGGCTCCCTGGTGTCGCTGAGCCGCTTCTCCACCGTGGGCAGCCTGATGGGCAACCTGATGCGTGGCTCCATGATGGTGGAGGGTTACATCGCCCGTCTGGTTTACATCTCCCTCTACCGGATGCACCAGATCGCCCTGCACGGCTACATCAAAACCGGTCTCATCATGCTGGTGGGCCGCATCAACCGGGTACTGCGCCCGACTCTGAAGCTGCACTGACAGCGACCAGGACCCGGCGGCTGCCGGGTCCTACCCATCTTGTAACCATCGACGAGGCACGATCATGAATACGACCTCTTGCGAAAACATCCCTTTTCTCGGCCTGACCGGCCCCTTGAGCATCCTGCTGCGCGCCGCCTGCGACGTATTGTTTCTCCTGGTTCTGACCCTGATGCCGGCCGTGACGGTCGTGCTCGATCTGCACTGGTTGCACAACGGGGTGGGGGAAGACTCCATCACCGAGCTGCTGCAGGAGGGAGTGCTGCTCTCCATCGTCATCAGCCTGTACTGGAAAGGGCGGACCATACCGGCGGTACGCGCCTTTCTCTGGCTGCTCGCCGGTTTCTTTGGTTGCCTGCTGATCCGCGAACTTGACGTCTACTTCGACAGGGTGTGGCACGGCTTCTGGCTATATCCGGCCCTGCTGTTGGCCAGCCTGACCCTGGTACATACCTGGCGTCACGGGCGTGACACCCTGCTAAGCGGTGGTGTCCAGTTTGTCCGGCACAGAAGCGCGCTGTTCGCGCTCTTTGGCCTGCTGCTGGTCGCCGTCTTCAGCCGCGTGTTTGGCAGCGGCTCCCTCATCTGGAACGATCTGCTGGGCATGGACAGTGGCTTCGATTTCAAAACCGCGCTGCAGGAGGGGATCGAGCTGTTGGGGTATAACTATGTGGCCTACGGGATCCTCACCCAGGGTGGTTACATGCGCTGAGGCGCACTCCCTGCCAATCTGCGGTCAGCCTTCTCATCTGGTCGCATGTCTCTCTACTCCTTTCTTGACGCCCGGCTTTGTCGATAACGCCGGGCAATGCCTCTTCGGCCGCACCTCTCTGCCATCTTGTTCATGTTGATTGGAACGATGAGCCGGGCTTGTGGCGGGGCCAGCGAAAGAAGCCGGCCCCGGCGTACATGACGGGTGACAAGAGAAAGGGGCTTCTTGCCCCTCGATCATGCCTCTTGTCAGAACTGCTTGCTGTAGTTGACCGCGAAGAAATAGAAGCTGGGGTTGTCGTAGCTGCCTGATAGGTAGTCCGCCTGGACGCTGGCGCTCTCCTGATCGATGTACTCCATGGCGGCCCCTATGCTCTCCCTGGGATTGAGGGCATATCTGGCCCCGAACCCGACCCGGACGGCGGCGCCGCTCGGAATGGTCAGGGAGGTCTTGTCCTGATCCTTGTAAACGCTGCTGTCATAGGCCAGCCCGCCATTGAGCACCCACTGGGGTGTCAGGGTGTGCTGCAGCCCCACGGCCACGTGATAGGTATCCTGGAAGAGCCCCTTGTTCCCCTTGCTGACGCCGACGATGCTCACGTCGTTGCCGTTGTAGCGGCTCCAGTCCTGCCACCCCAGATTGCCCATCAGGGCCCAGTCGGGAGCGAGTTCGTGGTAGCCGCTCAGCATCAGCTGCTGCGGGCTGTTGACCATGCCGGAGATGGGCAGCTGAGCCGAGATCCCGGGCATGTTGGGCCTTTGCAGGGTGATCTGGGTCTGAACGTCAAAGTGATACTTGATTTCGCTGCTGTAGCCGAGGCCAAAGCGGGTCGCCGGGGTGAGCTCATAGAGCACGCCAACCTTGCCATTGATGGCCCAGTCGCTGTCGTCGAGCTTGCTCTCGCCGTGGTCTGTCTCGCGCTTGAGGGCGAACAGTCCGTAGTTGAGACCCACTGCCGCTCCGAGGGACCAGTGCTCGTCGATCCGGTAGGCGACGGAGGGTTGCATCGTCAGCGCCATCAGTGTGGCCTCCTTCACCAGCTGTTGCCCGGCCCAACCGCCAAAGTCGAGCCCCAGGCCGAAGTTACCGTAGGTGGCGAAGCCCAGGGTCCAGCGGTCGTCGATCTGCTGGCTGTAGTAGAGGGAGGCAGAGGGAAACCAGCCCACCACGGTATCGACATCTTGCTGGGAGGCGTCCGCCAGATCGTAGGGCACGTCCCCGTAAAGCGCCTGGCCACCCATGGTGAGATGGCGCCCCTGCAGGCGGCTGAGGCCAGCCGGATTCATGAACTGCACGGTGGCATCCTGTGCCCGCGCGGCCATGCCTGCCGAGGCAAGGCCAACATCATCCGTGCCCGTTTCATAGAGGTAGAGGCCGCCAGCCTGGCTGGTGGCGGTGAACAGCAGACACAGGGACCACAGCGAGTCGAGTCGTTTCATACAAGTTCCTTTTTCATGCAACGTTGAGCCGGGTAGCGAGCACGGGTGATCCGGACAGGCATCGATGGCGCTGTCTCCATTTATATAGGGTTCTGTTTGGGCTGGCGAGAGGAGACTCAGCGCCCCAGATAGGTGCGGTCGAAAAAGGTGTTGACCCAGTGGGGGCGATAGATGGCCAGCACTGTCATCGCCATGCCGTTGAGCAGGGCTTCCGGAAACAGCAGCAGAGGCCAGATCGAGAGGTAGTCGGCACTGATGGTATGCCAGGGATAGGTACCGCTCACTCTCATCAACAAAGCGCTGGCCACCACCTTGACCGAGATGGTGACGGCGCCGCCGAGAAAGGCCGCGACGAAGAGATAGACGAACAGATGGCGGGGCAGCCAGGCCCAGCTCGCCAGAAACAGCAGCCAGCTGGTGGCCACCGGCAAGCCGATGCCGATGAGGGCCTGCCAGCCAAAATCAGCCAGGTTGGTGACGCCGAAATAGCCGAGCACCAGCAGGGTCAGGCAAGGAGCGAGCAGGGCCAGTCGCCAGCCCAGCAGCAGGGTGAGGGTGGTGAGGCCGAGAAAGTGGACCTCCAGCCCTTCGTGCAGGCCGGCGCGCAAATACCAGAGCGGGATCAGGGCGATGGCGCTGCCCAGCAGCAGATGCTGGTAAAGGGGATTGTCATGGAGGGTTTGCCACAGAGGGCGGCGCAGGCTGAACACCAATAGCAACAGCCAGATCAGCAGGGCGGCGAGTTGTCCTTCACTCATGGGGGCGTCCATTGCCTGGAGAAGTTGCCGGGCAGCGCACTCCCTGCCGCCCGGGCCTGAAGCAGGCTGATGGTCCAGCCTGCCGTGGGCATCAATATTTCACGTTGGGGTGATACTTGCCGATGATGGCCTTGACCCTGTCCATGGTCTCCTTGCTGGGGGGCTTGATACCGCTCAGCTCGTAAGGATCCCCCAGCACGTCCCACTTGTGTTTGCCGAGTTCGTGATAGGGCAGCAGCTCCACCTTCTCGACGCTCTCGCCCAGCTCGGCGATGAACTTGCCCAGCTCGTCGGCGCTCTCGTCGTCGTCGCTCCAGGTGGGGACGACGACGTAGCGGATCCACATGGTCTTGCCCCTGGCGGCCAGGTGACGGGCGAATTCCAGGGTGTATTTGTTGCTGACGTGGGTCAGGGGTATGTGTTTCTCGTCATTGATCTGCTTGATATCGAGCAGCACCAGATCGGTCTGGTCGAGCAGGGCATCGACCTGGTCGTCGAGATGGCGGACGAAGCCGTTGGTGTCGAGGCAGGTGTGAATGCCCTTCTCCTTGCAGGCGGTGAAGAGCTCGGTGATGAAGGCCGGTTGCAGCATGGCCTCGCCGCCCGATGCGGTCACACCGCCGCCGGAGGCATTCATGAAGTGGCGGTAGCTGGTGATGTCCTGCATCAACTCCGGCACTGTCACTTCACGGCCACCCTGGGTATCCCAGGTGTCCCTGTTGTGGCAGTACTTGCAGCGCATCAGGCACCCTTGCATGAATACGATAAAGCGGATTCCCGGACCATCGACAGTGCCGCAGGTTTCAACGGAATGGATCCGGCCAATGACCCCCTGGGGCTTGGCTTGTTCGCTGATTTCGACGGCAGGGATCCGGTTAGTGACAGACATAGGCAACTCCAACGATTCGCGCAGGCCGTTATTTTATTACATAAATCCTTATTGTTCCTACACCTTTAGTCTGCCGGATGGCCGCCGAGCAGTTGTTCGAGTGCCCTGACGGGGAGCGGACGGCAGGTGAGGAAGCCCTGGTAGTGCTGGCAACCCAACTCCTTGAGGATGGCTAGCTGGGCCTCATCCTCGACCCCCTCCGCCGTCACGGTGAAATGGAACACCTGGGCCAGATCCAGGATCGCCTTGACGATGGCCTTGTCCTGCTCGCTGTGCACCAGGGTCTGGATGAAGCTTCTGTCGAGCTTCACCTCGTCGGCGGGCAGGTCGCGCAGATAGGCCAGCGACGAGTAGCCGGTGCCAAAGTCGTCGATGGAGAGCAGGATACCGAGCTCTTTCAACTGGTGCATCCGGGCAATGCTCTCGCGGCGGTTTTCCAGCACCACGGACTCGGTCACCTCCAGCAACAGGCGGGAGGGGGGGACGCCGGTATCGCGCAGTATGTACTCCACCTGCTGCACGAAGCCCTGGGTATGGAACTGGCGGGCGCTGACGTTGACCGAGAGGTGAGGGATCTGGAGCCCCTGGTTGAGCCAGAAGCTGTATTGGGCGCAGGCGGTTTTCATTACCCAGTAGCCGATCTCCAGGATGAGGCTGGTCTCCTCGGCGATGGGGATGAACTCCCCCGGCGGCACCATGGTGCCATCGCTGCGCTGCCAGCGCAGCAGGGCCTCGATGCCGGAGAGGCTGCCGTTGTCGACCCGGTACTGGGGCTGGTAGTGCAGCAGCAGCTCATGGTGGCGCAGGGCATCGCGCAGCTGGTTGGTCAGGGTCAGGCGGTTTTTCTCCTGCTGGGCCATCGCCTCGCTGAAGAAGACGTAGCTGCCCTGGCCGGTACGCTTGGCCATGTGGGTGGCGGTATCGGCTTGCTGCATCAGGGTCAGGTGATCCATGCCGTTGCTGGTAAAGAGGCTGATCCCCACAGAGGCGCTGCAGTGCAGCTTGTGATCGCCGATGTCGAACGGGGTACGAAACAGCCCCATCAACTCGCGGGCGAAGTGTTCCGCCAGGATCTTGGCGGTGACCTCTCCTTGCCCCAGCTGGGTGAACAGCAGGGCGAACTCGTCTCCCGAGATGCGGGCCTGGATCAGGTTGTCCTGAGGCAACTCCCGAAAACGGCGCACCACCGCCTGCAGCAGCTGATCGCCGCAGGCGTGGCCGAGGGAGTCGTTGATCGACTTGAAGTTATCGAGATCCACCAGCAAGAGGGCGCCCCACTGGCCGCTGGATTCACCCAGGGTGCGTTGCAGCGCATCGTTGAGACTGCGGCGATTGTAGAGACCACTCAGATCGTCGTAGTAGGCGAGCTGCTCGATATGTCTGGCAGCCTCCTTCTCCTGGGTGATGTCGTAGAAGCTGCAGATGAAGTGGCTGATCTCTCCCTGCCCATCCTTGACCCCGCTCACCATCAGGCGCACCGGAAAGAGGTGGCCATCCTTGTGCAGGCACTGCTCTTCGCCGAGCCAAAATTCCTGTTCGGTGACCGCACGTCGCACCACCTCCTTGAGATCGTCCCCATAGTAGGTGGGACGCAGCTGGCGAATGGAGTGACCAATCACCTCCACCTCGCTAAAGCCGGTGATCCGGCTGAAGGAGAGATTGACCTTGAGCACGATGCCATGGTGATCCATCACCACCAGGCCGTCATGGGTATTGAAGGCCACTTCGGCCAGGCGCAGCGCATCGTCGGCGGCGAGTCGGCGCAGCTCGATGGCGGCCCGCTCGTGCTGGCTGCTCAGCTGATCGAGCAGGGGCTCGGGATCGGCCAGCGGCGCATCGAGCAGCAGGGAGAGGTGACCCATGATGGTGCCGTCGGCCCCGTGCAGGGGGATGCCGACATAGGCGTTGGCATTGGTGGCCAGCAGCTTGGTGGCATTGGGATAGCGCAGGGGCAGATCTTCCACATAGAGGGCCTGCCCATGCTCAAAGAGCTCCCTGCCCGGCCCAGGATCCATCTGGATTGGCTTGAGGGTGGAGAAGGTCTGCTCATGAAAGACGCAGCGGGGGATGATCCAGAGCTCCTGGCCGCGGGGCTGGTACTCACCGATGAGGCCGATACGGGCCCCGCTGATGGTCATGGCCCACTGCACCAGGGTCTTGCAGTAGTCGATGCCGGTCAGCCGGTGCAGCTCGGCGGGCAGGGTAGGCTCGTCGTCATGGGATTCGTCTCCTGGCTGCCAGTGGCCAAGCAGCTGGGCGCTGTGGCGCACCAGTTGCAGCATCTCGTCGCTGATGGGGGTTGGTTCCAGGTATTCGAGACTGAGGACACCAAACAGCTTGTCCTGCTCAAGCAGGGCGCAATCGAGGCGTGAACGGACGCCGGCGCTGGTCAGATAGAGGTGCTGGCTCAGCATCGGCTGGTGGGCAGCCTCGGAAAAACTCAAGGATTTGCGGGTGCGCAGGGCGCGAATGTAGCGACTGTCACCCCGGATCGGATAGAGGCTCTCTACCCCCAGGGTAAACACCGGGCTGAGCTGTTCACCCCCCAGCTCGCCATTGGCCTGGTAGTGCCAGAGAATGAGTCGATCGGCCCCCAATGTCTCTTTCAGCGTCTCCAGCAGCGGCGCATACTGTTGCTGGCTTGCCATCTGGCTCAGCCGCGGCAGTTGCAGGGCAAGATCGGCCACCGGAAGCTGGCGCTGATGCTGCAGGCAGATCAGCCAGAAGTCATTTTGTTCATGGGCGATGGCGATGTGCCACTGCTGCTCGGCAAAGCGCAGGGAGATCTTGCCCCCCTGGCCATTGGCCAGCAGCTGTTCGATGGGGTGGCGCAGGGCGTCGGGAAGCTGGGCTGGCCAGGGGGCTCTGGGCTCATCGAGCCAATAGAGCGGTGTCTGCATCACGTCGGTCAGTGCGACCAGCCGTTGGCTGTGCCTATCCAGACGAAAAAAGAGCGGCGTCTGGCGGGGAGAAGAGATCTGACTGAGTGCGGTAGACGACATGAACAAACAACATCCTGTTAAGCAACCGTCGGGCTTGCAAGAATACTGCAAAATCGAGGGAAACAAAATTTCATTGAACTCTAAATTAGAAAAAGCTAATTTATTGGCCATTAACGTCCATGAGGAGTCATGCTGATGAAAAGGATCCTGATTATTGGTGGTGTAGCGGGGGGCGCATCGGCGGCCGCCAGGGCCCGTCGCCTGAGCGAGGATGCGGAGATCGTGATGTTCGAGCGGGGCGAATTCGTCAGCTTCGCCAACTGTGGTCTGCCCTATCACATCGGGGGGGATATCCCTCATCGGGATGCCCTGTTGCTGCAGACTCCCCAGAGTTTCAAGCGCCGTTTCAACGTCGATGTGCGGGTCTTCCACGACGTCATCGAGATAGACAAGGCCGGCAAGACCCTGCTGGTGCGCAATCTGCAAACCGGTGAAGAGCAGCGCGAACCCTATGACGTGCTGCTGCTAAGCCCGGGGGCGGCCCCCATTCGTCCGCCTTTCCCGGGTATCGACAGCCCCCACGTCCACACCCTGCGCAATATTCCGGACATGGATCGCATCCTGGCCGCCCTTGAGCACGATCTACCACGCCACGTCACCGTGGTGGGGGGCGGTTTCATCGGCCTGGAGATGATGGAAGCCCTGCATCAGCGCAAGCTGGAGGTCACCCTGCTGGAGCTCTCCGAGCAGGTGATGGCGCCGGTCGATAAAGAGATGGCCAACATGCTCCACGCTCGCATTCGCGAGGAGGGGATCGATCTGCGCCTGCGCACCGGCCTCTCTGCCATCGAGAGCCTGGATGTACTGGCGGAAAAAACCGCCGCCGTGGCCACCGAACAACGGGGTGGATTGCGTCTGACCCTGAGTGATGGCACCCATCTCGATACCGGTCTGCTGATCCTGGCCATCGGCGTCAAACCCGAGACCCTGCTCGCCGCCAAGGCCGGGCTGGAGCTGGGCCCGCGCGGCGGCATCAAGGTGGATGCCGGCATGCGCACCTCGGATCCCTTCATCTACGCGGTGGGGGATGCGGTGGAGGAGACCGACTTCGTGACCGGCGAGTCCGTGCTGATCCCGCTGGCAGGCCCTGCCAACCGTCAGGGCCGCATTGCCGCCGACAACATGCTGGGGCGCAGCGAGACCTACAAGAAGACCCAGGGGACCGCCATCTGCAAGCTGTTCGATCTGGCGGTGGCGAGCACAGGTCTCAACGAGAAGCGGCTGGTGCAGCTGGGTCTGCCGTTCGAGAAGGCCTATGTCCATCCGGGCAGTCACGCCGGCTACTACCCGGGAGCCCATCCGGTCAGCCTCAAGCTGCTGTTTGCCCCGGATGGCAAGATCTACGGCGCCCAGGCCATCGGCAAGGATGGCGTCGACAAACGAATCGATGTGCTGGCGGTCGCCCAGCGTGCCGGGCTCACCGTGTTCGACCTGCAGGATCTGGAGCTCACCTATGCGCCGCCGTTTGGCTCGGCCAAGGATGTGATCAACATGGCGGGGTTCGTGGCGAGCAACCATCTGAAAGGGGATACCACCCTCTGCCACGTGGCCGAAGTACAGGCCCATCAGCCGCACCAGATGGTGCTGGATGTGCGCAATACCCCCGAGCTCGACAAGCTGGGCCGCATCCCGGGGGCGATGCATATCCCCCTCGATGAGCTGCGCGGCCGCCTCGCGGAGCTGCCCAAGGACAAGGAACTGCTGATCAGTTGTCAGGTGGGGCTGCGCGGCCATGTGGCCTGTCGCCTGCTGAGCCAGCACGGCTTCAAGGTGAAGAACCTTTCCGGCGGCTTCAAGACCTGGCAGATGGCCACCGCCGACTGATTACTTTCTGTGCCTGTTTGCCCCTCTCCCTTGTGCGCGCAAGATGAGGGGCTTTTTATACCCGTCATTCAGTCCTCTCATCCGGCCTGCAACAGATAGACACACTTTTTTTGCTGACATTGTGAAAAATTAACGTGTTGTTCAGGGGCGTGCGGCTATAACGCGAGCCTTGTACACGAGAAACAGTGTGGTAGGGAGTGTGACATGCTGGATATGCTGATCGCCATTTGGCATCAGGACTTTGATGCACTGGTTCAGATGCAGGCCGTGCCTATGCTGATCGGCTGCCTGATGCTGGTGCTGCTGCTGGAATCCGCCTTCGTCTTTCTGCCCCTGCCGGGAGACAGCCTGGTGCTGCTGGCCGGTGGCCTGGTCGGGATGGGGGTCTTTGGCCCCGAAGTCACTCTCGGTTATCTGCCGCTGGCGGCGGGGATTGGCTCCGTGCTCGCCTATCTGCAAGGACGGGCGCTGCAGCGCACCCGTTTCATGGACCATATCGAACGAATGCTGCCCGCCGAGAGTCTGCCAAGGGCAACCAACCTGTTGAAACGATATGGTTTTCTGGCCATGTTCTCGTCCCGCTTCATCCCGTTCGTGCGGGTGCTGACCCCCATGCTGATGGGGATTGGCCGTCTGAGCGTGCTGCGCATGTGCATCGCCAGCTTCGCCAGTGCCTTCCTGTGGGCGCTTTGCCTGAGCCTGGTGGGTAAGCTGGCAATGAAAACCTCCTTCTTCGCCCATCACAGCGAGCTGCTGACCCGCCTGTTGCTGATCGCCTCCCTGGTGCTCTTCCTCGCCGCCGTCATGGCCATTCTCTTTCGCTGGTTCAAGGGGGGAGCGAAAAGGGAGACGACCCACGAGTAACGGATAATCTTGACTCCCGCTGGTGGAGTGCGGCGGTTGCCTGCCAAGGGATCGCCACGTCGGTAATGGGTTTTGTGTCGAGGGGGCGGGATGCCTTATCCTGTTCCCTGTCACGCTGCCATGGCAGCGCTTTACCCCGGGATGGATCCTATGCGCCTCTTTACCCTTCGCCCTGTTTTCCACCACGCCGTCCGTTCACCCTCTTCTCCCGTTTTGCGCCGCGCAGCGGCCCTGCTGTTGGCGGGGATCACCGGTCTGCTGCTGGCCGGCTGCGGTCCGGACAAGCCGGCCACTAAGGCAGAGGCTCCCGCAGCGCAGCAAGAGATCGGAGCCCCGGACGCCGTGGTGCAAGCCAATGCCCGTCAATATCGCGATGCGCCGGCGCTGGCGCTGGTCTTTTCCGGCCCCTTGGTGCCCAAGGCGAACTGGCAGAGCTGGCTTGCCGTGAGTGAGGGAGGCAAGCAGGTGCAGGGGGAGTGGATCCTGGCCGATGATGGCCGCACCCTCTACTTCCCAAACGTGCAGCCCGATAAAAGTTACGAGGTGAGCCTCAAGGCGGGGCTGGGCCCATCCCCTCAGCGCTGGACCCTCAAGACCCGGCCGCTGGAGGCGGGAGCCTCCTTTACCGCCAGCGGGATGGTATTGCCGCTGCGCGACGAGCTGCGCCTGCCCATCAGCGCGGTCAACGTGGACGAGGTTAATATCGACTTCTTCCGGGTCGATGCGGAATATCTGCCCCGTTTCCTGGCCGAGTATCGTCCCGGTGCCGGCATGGGCAACTGGGAGCTTGAACAGATCACCAAGCGGGCCAAGCGGGTGTTCAGCGGCCGCTATGCGCTGGAGCTCGATGCCAACCGGCGCGAGACCCGCCTTATCAATGTGAAGGAGCCGCAGCTGGCAGAGGCTGGCGTCTACTTTGCGGTGATGTCGCCCCTTGGCAACTACGACTGGCGCAAGGAGACCACCTATTTCGCGGTGAGCGACATGGGGCTCAGTGCCCGTCGCTATCGGGATCGACTGGAGGTGTTTGTCAGTTCGCTGGCAACCGCCGACCCACTCAAGGATGTGCAACTCTCTCTGCTCGACGAGAAGGGCAACCGGCTGCAGGTGCAAACCACCGATCCGCAGGGTCATCGACGCTTCGATCAGGTGCAGGGGGCGCGTCTGCTGCTGGCCGAGCAGGGCAAGCATCTGGCAGTGCTGCGCCTCGATGGGGCGGCGCTCGATCTTTCCACCTTCGATCTTGGAACCCAACCCTGGCAGGCCCAGCAGTTGTATCTCTTTAGCGGGCGCGATCTCTATCGCCCCGGCGAGCGACTCGACAGCGAGATCCTGCTAAAAGGGCAGGATGGCCAGCTGCTGCCGGGCATGGCGGTGGAGCTAGAGGTGAAACAGCCGGACGGCCAACTGCTCGAACAAAAGCGCCTGCTGCCGGACAATCTTGGCGCGGCCCACTACGGCCTGCGCCTGCCGGAGGATGCACCGCTCGGGCGCTGGACCATCAACCTCAAGACTGCCGCCGGCAGCCGCTTCGAGTGGCCTTTCCTGGTGGAGGAGTTTCTGCCGGAGCGGCTGAAACTGCAGCTTGGCAAGGGGCAGGATGGTGAAGTCATGGATCTGGACGCCGCCCTCACTCTGCCGCTGCAAGGGGACTATCTCTACGGTGCGCCAGCGAGCGCCACCAAGGCCAAGGCTGAGGTAAAAATCAGCCGCGCCATCATGCCCTTTACCCAATGGCAGGAGTTCACCCTGGGGGATGTGCTGCTCGCCGAGCAGGCCAGGGATCTCGAGCCGCTGAATCTCACCCTGGATGCGCAGGGGCAGGGGACTTTTTCGCTGGCTGATGAGCTCGACGGGGTGCGCGCCCTCGGGCCGCTGGAGGTGGCTTATCGGGTGTCGCTCTCCGAACCCGGTGGCCGCGCCGTCAATCGCAGCCGCACCCAGTATGGCTGGCCCGCGGGCAGCCAGTGGCCGGCGCTCAAGGCAGACTTCGTGGCGGATCGTGTAGAGGGGGGCAAGCCGCTCCCCTTCCAGATCCTCAACCTCGATGACAAGGGCCAGCCGGTGGTGGGGACTGTGAAGGTGCGCCTTATCAACGAGTACCGCGACTACTATTGGCACTACGCCGATGGGGAGGGGTGGAAGTACGAATTCAACAGCCAGCCCTATCTGGAGCAGGAGCATACTCTGCAACTGGATGGCAAGGGGCCGACGCCTCTCAGTCTGACGTTGGCGGCGGGCTGGTATCGCCTCGAGGTGGAAAACAGCCAGGGCCATCAATCCAGTCTGCGGCTGGAGATCGGCAGCTACGCCTGGGGCGGTGGTGGCGAGCAGGCACGGCCTGACAAGATCGCCATCACCCTCGACAAGCGCGCCTATCTGGCGGGTGACAAGGCCAAAGTGACGCTGGTGGCGCCGCGTCCCGGCAAGGGCTTGCTGCTGGTGGAAGATGGCGACGGCCTGCGCTGGTGGCAGCGCATCGAGCTCAAGGGGGAGGGTGGCGATGCCAAGGATGCCCGCGGCGAGTTCGAGATCCCGGTCAGCCCCGAGTGGCAGCGTCATGATTTGCATATCTCGGCCCAGATCGCCGCACCGGATAGCGCCTCCCAACCGGCCAGCAGCCAGCAAGGGCAGAGCCTGCGCTCGGTCGGGCTGGTGCCGCTGACCCTGGACAGGGAGTCCCGCCGCCTGCCGCTCACCCTGAGTGCGCCGGACAGGGCTGTACCGCTAACCCGACTGGAAGTGACCGCCACCTCCACCCCCAACAGTCAGGGCCGCGTGGTGCTGGCGGCGGTGGATCGGGGCGTGCTCAATATCAGCGATTATCAACCCCTCGACCCGTTCGAGATCTTCTTTGGCCGCAAGCGCTTCGCCCAAGATTTGTTCGACAACTACGGGCAAGTGATCCCGCCGCAGGATGGCAAGCTGGCCCGCCTCAACTATGGGGGCGACCGGGCGCCGCTGAAAAAGGGCGGCGCGCTGGAGAGCCGGGTCGAGATCGCCGCGCTCTGGAGCGGCGAGGTGAGTTTTGACGAGCAGGGCAAGGCGGTGATCCCGCTCGATCTGCCCAACTTCAACGGTGAGCTGGCGCTGATGGCGCTGGCCTGGAACGAACAACAAGTGGGCGAGGCCGAACGCGCCGTCAAGGTGGTGGCGCCCCTGGTAGCAGAGATCGGCTGGCCGCGCTTTGGCGCCAGAGGGGATGAGACCCGGGCGCTGGTGCAACTGCGCAACATGAGCGGCGAGGATCAGACCCTCTCCCTTGCCTGGACCCTCAATGGTGGGCTGAAAGCAAACGGCGAGCTGCCCCGCACCTTGGCCCTGAAAAATGGCGAAGAGCAGTGGCTGACCCTGCCGCTCACCGTGACCGGGGCAAGCGGCGTGGCAAGCCTGCAGTTGGCGGCCAGCGGCAAGGATTTTGCCATCAGTCGCGACTGGTCTCTGCCGCTGCGCTCCCCCTGGCCGGCCGAGACGCGCCAGCGCTACCAGATGCTGGCCCCCGGCCAGCAGATGAGCTTTGCACCAGCTGAGCTGGCCGGGCTGGATCGCGCCAACCTGCAGGGGTTGCTCAGCCTCTCCGGCACTCCCCCTTGGGATCCGGCAGCCCAGTGGCAGGCGCTGGCCGACTACCCCTACGCCTGTCTGGAGCAGACCTTGTCCCGTGCTTGGCCTTACTTGCTGACCACGGCGGATGAGCGCGCCGCCTGGAACAAACCGGCAGCGGGCAAGAAGGCGGCGAGCGAGGCGGATGTGCAACGCGCCTTGCTGCAACGGCTGCAGCGGTTGCAACTGCCAAGCGGCGGCTTTGGCCTCTGGGATGGTCGCTCCGACGAGGAGCAGTGGCTCACCGCCTATGCCGCCGATTACCTGCTGGCGCGCAAGGAGGCGGGCGACGCCGTGCCGGAGGCCATGCTCAATCAGGCGCTGAACCGACTGCAGAGCTATCTCACCGACAGCCAGTACGGCGAGCGCTGGAGCAGTGCCCCCGAGCACAGCCGTCTTGCCTATCAGGCTTACAGTGCCTATGTGCTGGCCCGGGTGGGCAAGGCGCCACTCGCTACCCTGCGCCTTATCTGGGAGCAGCAGGCCGATCACGCTCGCTCCGGCTTGCCGCTCTTGCACCTCTCGCTGGCCCTCTCGGCCATGGGGGATGAACAGAACGCCGCCAAGGCCCTCAGCCGGGCATTGGCGACCGAGCGCGGTGACGACTATCTCGGGGATTACGGCTCGCCGCTGCGCGATCAGGCCCTTGAGCTCTCCTTGCTGCGCCAGCACAAGCTGGCTGCGGATCGCTGGCCCGCTCTTAGTGCCAAGGTGGCCGATACCCTGGCCCATCGTCAGTGGCTCAGCACTCAGGAGCGGCTCGCCCTGTTGCGACTCGCCCGTTTCGATCCGGCCGTTGACTGGCAGGCCAGGGTAACTTCCTCTCTTGGCAGTGGATCCCTGAGCGGTTCGGCTCCGCAGCAGCAGGGTGCCCCCGAGGCACTGGCGGCGAACACCGTCACCAACGAGGGCAAGGGCTCCCTCTATGTGCAGCGTACCCTGATTGGCTACCCCGAACAGGCACCGGCACGGGTCAGCAAGGGGATGAGCGTGACCCGCAGCTGGTTCAACAGCGATGGTCAGCCGTTTGATCCCGCCAAGGTGAAGGTGGGTGATCTGGTGGTGGTGCGGCTCAACGTCAGCAGTGAATCGGCGGTGCCCGATGCCCTGCTGGTGGAGATGGTGCCCGCTGGCTTCGAGCTGGAGAACCCGGCCCTTGGCAACAGCATCAAGCTGGAAGAGCTCTCCATTGAGGGGAAACCTGCGTGGCAGATCGAATGGAACGACTATCTCAAGCATCAGGAGTTTCGCGATGACCGCTACACGGCAGCGCTGGATCTGAGCGAGGGGAGCAACCAGCAGCTGGTCTACCTGATGCGGGCGGTGACGCCGGGCCGCTATCAGGTGCCGCCGACCCAGGTGGAGGATATGTACCGGCCCGAGCTGCGGGCCGTGGGTGAGGATATCCATGAGGTAACTATCTCTGAGTAGCTGGCGCTTGATGAGTCGCAGACGCCCTCTGAGCAACGTTCCTTCCAGTGAGCGGGTTCGCCCGCTCACTTTCTGGCAGCGTGGCTGGCTGAGGCTAAGTCGCAGTGGCCGCGCTGGCGGGCGCAGGCTTGGCCGTCTACCACGCTGGCTGCGTTTTTCGGTGCTGGGAGTTGTAGCACTACTCCTGTCATTGCTGGCGCTGGATCGACTCTTCCCGCCGCCGCCACTCGACCCCGCCTACGCACGGGTGGTGCTCGACATGAAGGGGCGACCGCTGCGCGCCTTTGCCGATACCAGTGGTGTGTGGCGCTATCCCGTGACCCTGGAGCAGGTCTCTCCCCGCTATATCGAGGCGCTGCTGGGCTACGAGGATCGCCATTTCTGGCGCCATCCCGGAGTCAATCCGGTGGCCATGGTGCGCGGGGTCTGGCAGTGGCTGCGCTACGGGCGGGCCGTGTCGGGCGGCTCGACTCTCACCATGCAGGTGGCACGCCTCATCGAGCCCTACCACAGGAGCGTGCCCGGCAAGTTGCGCCAGATGGCTCGTGCGTTGCAACTGGAGTGGCACTATGACAAGCGCACCCTGCTCACCGTTTATCTGAACCGGGCGCCGTTTGGCGGCAATCTGGAGGGGGTGCAGGCGGCAAGTTTTGCCTATCTCGGCAAGAGCGCCGCCAAGCTGACTTATGCCGAGGCGGCGCTGTTGGCGGTGCTGCCGCAGGCTCCCAGCCGCAACCGGCCGGACCGGCATCCCGAGCGGGCTCGCGCCGCCCGCGACAAGGTGATGCAGCGGCTGGTGGCGCAGGGTGTCTGGCCCGAACAGGCGTGGCTGGAGGGGCGTATCGAGCCGGTGCTGGCCCGCGGTCACTTCACGCCGATGGAGGCGCCGCTGTTTGCTCGCCTCGCCGCCGACAATCAGGCCGGGGCGCTGGTGCACACCACCATAGACGGCGATCTGCAGCGCTGGCTGGAGGGGCGGGTGGCGAGCTATATCCGCCGTTTCCCCGAGCAGACCTCCGCCGCCCTGCTGCTGGTAGACAACAAAACCATGGCGGTGCGCGCCTATGTGGGCAGCGCCGAGTATGGCAATTTGCGCCGCCACGGTTATCTGGACATGGTGCAGGCGATCCGCTCTCCCGGCTCCACCCTCAAGCCCTTCATCTACGGTCTGGCCATGGACGAAGGATTGGTGCACTCGGCCTCCCTGCTCTCCGACGCGCCAAGGCTGGGATCTGACTATCGCCCCGCTAACTTTTCCGGTGCCTTTCAGGGGCCGGTGACCCTCGCCCAGGCGCTGCAGCAATCCCTCAACGTGCCGGCGGTGCAGGTGCTGGAGGCGCTGGGGGCCGATAAGCTGGTCAGCCGTCTCGACAATGCCGGGGTGAGGCTGGCCCTCTCCGACAAGCCCAATCCGGCCATTGCGCTCGGGGCGGCGGGCATTCGGCTAGAGCAGCTGGTGGCGCTCTACAGCTCGCTGACCCGGCAGGGGCAGGTGGCGATGCCGGTCTGGCTGGCGGGGCAGCGGGCGGTGTCGCGTCCCCTGCTGAGCCCGGGAGCGGCCTGGATCATCTGGCAGATATTGAGCGCCCAGGGGCGGGCTGATCAGCCCTTTGCCAGCGAGGCGACCGGCCGGGTCAATCGGCTGGCCTGGAAGACCGGTACCAGCTATGGCTATCGCGACAGCTGGGCGATGGGGGTCTCCGGTCGCTGGACCATCGGCGTCTGGCTGGGGCGCCCCGACGGCACCCCCATGCCCGGTTTTTACGGCCAGAGCGCGGCGGTGCCGCTGCTGCTCTCGGTCTACTCGCGGTTGGCTGACAGCAGCCCCCTGCCGGCACAACCCAACACGGTGAGCGAGGCCGAAGTTTGCTGGCCGCTGGGGCGCAAGGCGAGCGCGACCCTGCCTGAGGCCTGTCTGCAGCGCCAGAGCGCCTGGCTGCTGGAAGGGCGCGATCCCCCCACCTTGCCGGATCCCATGGATTGGCCTTCGCCGCTGCGCCAGGTTGCGTTGACCGTTCAGGGAAAACCCACTCTGAGCCGCTGCCACGATGCGGCACAATCCGGTTTTCGGGCGCTCTGGCCGCTGTCGCTGGAGCCGTGGCGCTCACCCGGCGAGCGGCGCCAGGCGCAGCTGGCCAGCGGCTGTGCAGGGGAAGGGCAGAGCACCGAGCTGCAGGCCCCCATCCGCATCCTGGCGCTGGGGGAGGGCAACCTTGTTCGCAGCCAGCGTTATCGGCTGCAGCCCAAGGTGCTGGGCGGCGTCGGCAAGCCGGCCTGGTTTCTCAACGGTCAGCGGCTGCGCTGGGACGGGGATCAGGTGCTGAGCGAGGCGGGTCGCTATCAGCTGGTGGTAGTAGACGAGGCGGGCAACAGCGATCGCATCGAATTTCGCCTGGAAAATCCCTCCTGATCGGGAGGGAGTACGCTCAGGATTTGACCTGCCCCAGGCGGGTGAAGAAGTGCTGGCTCTTGCGCTGGTGGAAGTGGCTCTTCTTGATGGAGTGAAACACCAGATTGCTGCCTGGGTGGCTCGCCTTGAGGCGGTGGATCATCGCCATGGCGGGTAGACTGGTGCTGATCATGGTGGTGAGGGGCAGGCTTCGGGTTTGTGGCCCCAGCAGTTGGTTGAGTGCCTGCTGGGCCTGCTCGAATCGCGTCAGTGCTGCGGGTTCCGGGTATCCGCTGCCGAGCATGGCGAGCAGGTCGTCGAGGGCCTGATGAAACTCGGCCAGCTGCTGGCGAAAACCGCTGCGCCCACGCAGGGCGATGAGCTCCGCAAACGGGATCTCGTTCAAGTGAGTGGGCACTTGCAACGGGATCTCCAGATGGAAGCAATCCTGGCCGCCCCGGTTGTGGTAGCGGGATTCGAGCAGGTGGAGCAGCCGGTCCAGATAGTCGTGATCGGTGATGAGGACCCCCTCATTGGCGAGTGCCCACTCACGGGCGAGCCGCATGGAGAGCAGGTTGGCAAAGCGTCGCGCCATCCTGATCCCTCCCTCGTCCCGGCTGGCAAAGCCTTTGTCGAGGCAAAAACCGTGCAAGCGCTCCAGGCCTGCCTGGGCCGGGCAGAAGCAGTCGTGATTGGCGCTTTGACGCCAGCGTGCGATGAGCTCCTTGTTGCCAAACACCTTGTGGCGGACAAAATCGGGGGTGATAAGGCCGCCGAGCTGACTCTCCAGCTGGGGGGTGATGGCGGCAAAGAAGGCGGGTTCCGGCCGCTCTGCCAGCAGATCCGTCTCTGTTTCGAGGGTCTCCAGCAGGGCGGTCAGGCCACTTTTCTCGCTGACGGTGAAGACGAAGGCGAGCCGCTCCAGATAGAGCAGGGCAAACTTGAGCCAGAGCTCGTCACGTACCTCCATGCCGGGGTAGTAGATATAGGTCTTCATCGGATCAATCTGTTGTCGGGATCTTGCCAGGGCGCAGGGTCGGGAATATACGCAAAATCGCCGCTGTGCGGCAAACATTGCGTGGTGGTCTGTGAGCAAACGCTCATCCAGTAGGCGCTGGACACAAAGTTCTGATATAATTCGCGCCCTTAAATCAAGGTCACCCGAGTCATTACCATGAAGTTCATTATCAAGCTGTTCCCGGAAATCACCATCAAGAGCAAGTCGGTTCGCCAGCGTTTCATCAAGATCCTGCAGGGCAACATCCGCAACGTCCTGCGACGCTTCGACGACGACGCCCGGGTGCGCATGGACTGGGACAAGCTGATCGTGAGCTCGCGCAATGACCAGTTCCGCGACCAGGCCATAGAGGCACTCGCCTGCATTCCCGGCATCCAGTCCTTCCTCGAGGTGCAGGCCAGCAAGTTCACCGATTTGCACGACATCTTCGAGCAGGTCAAGGCGGTATGGGGCGACCAGCTCAAGGGCAAGACCTTCTGCGTGCGTGCCAAGCGCCACGGCAAGCACGAGTTCTCCTCTCTTGAAATTGAACGCTATGTAGGTGGTGGCCTGAACCAGCACTGCGAGAGCAACGGCGTGCGCCTGAAGAACCCGGATGTGAAGATCAACCTCGAGATCGATGGTGAGGAGCTGTTCATCGTCAGCGCCATCCATCAGGGCTTGAGTGGCATGCCCATCGCCACCCAGGAGGACGTGTTGAGCCTCATCTCCGGCGGTTTTGACTCGGGCGTCGCCTCCTTCCAGTTCATCAAGCGCGGCTGCCGCGTGCACTACTGCTTCTTCAATCTGGGCGGCGCGGCCCACGAGATCGGTGTCAAGCAGGTGGCTTATCACTTGTGGAACCGCTTCGGCTCCTCCCACCGGGTGCGCTTCACCGCGGTGGACTTCGAGCCGGTGGTGGCCGAGATCCTCGAGAAGATCGACAACGGCCAGATGGGCGTAGTGCTTAAGCGGATGATGATGCGTGCCGCCGCCAAGGTGGCCGACGAGTTCCAGATCCCGGCGTTGGTGACCGGCGAGTGTGTGGGCCAGGTCTCCAGCCAGACCCTCACCAACCTGAACGTGATCGACCGGGTGACCGACAAGGTGATCCTGCGCCCGCTGATCACCTGGGACAAGCCGGACATCATCAGCGAAGCGCGCCGCATCGGTACCCTGGAGTTTGCCGAGACCATGCCCGAGTACTGCGGCGTCATCTCCAAGAAGCCGACCGTGAAGGCGGATCTTGCCCGCATCGAAGCGGAAGAGGCCAACTTCGACTTCGCCATCCTGGACAAGGTGGTAAGCGAGGCTCGCTACCTCGACATCCGTCGCATCGGTGAGGAGACCGCCGCCGAGGTGCAGGAAGTGGAGACCACCGCCTCGACCGGTGACAACGAGGTGATCCTAGATATCCGCTCCATGGATGAACACGAAGAGAAGCCGCTGCTGGTGGAAGGGCGCGAGGTGCAGCATATTCCCTTCTTCAAGCTGGCTACCGCCTTTGGCGACTTGCCGAAAGAGAAGACCTACCTGCTTTACTGCGATCGCGGCGTGATGAGCAAGCTGCAGGCGCTCTACCTGAAAGAGAAGGGCTTTGACAACGTCAAGGTGTACCGTCCGTAACGGTTAAGTGACTCTTAATAAAAAAATCCGGCCAATGAGCCGGATTTTTTTATTGCACATCGTGACGGCCGCCCTCAGGGACAGGGAACCGGGGTGAAGGTGGTTTGACCTTGACAGCGCCAGCCCATTTCGGCCTGACGCATCTGCCACAGGTTGTTGCTGCGATAGAGGGTCAGGATGTAGAGCATGTCGCTCTTTTGGCCATCGAGGGCGACCGAGAGCACCAGATCGTTGTCCAGTTGTCTGGCCTGGATACGACTGGGTATGTCATTGTGGCCGACGAAACGCAATGCCACTTCACGATAATCATTGACCCAGTTCTGGCGAGCGCTGCTAGCCTGGCGGATCTGCTGGTTGAACTGCTGTACCGGGGTTGACGCGAGACGGCCGAACAGCACCTGTGCCTCGGCTTGCGCCGTTGTCGCATAGATCAGTAACAGTGAAGTGATGAGTCCAAGTTTTTGCATGAGGGATTCCGGCTTACAACACTGGATCCTATGACAACAGAAAAGCCTGCTTGGTTCAACGAACAAGGCCGGGGGACAAGCCCCCGCACTTGTCATTGGCTGCGCTGCAACGAGAAGGTGGGCAGTGACAGGTGCCAGTAGATGGCGGCGACCCGTAAGCCAAAGACGGTTGTCATGCAGATGAGCATGGCCGTCACCCGATCCACGTTGGCCTCCAGCGCCAGAGTATAGAGAATGCCCCCCAAGATGCAGGCGGTGGCATAAATCTCCTTTTGCAGCACCATGGGGACTTCCCGGGCCAGCACGTCCCGGATCATGCCGCCAGCGACCCCCGTCATGGTACCCATGATCACCGCGATGAGCCCGGGGGTACCGAAGTTGAGGGCCTTCTGGGCGCCGATCACGGTAAACAGGGCAAGCCCGAAGGCATCGGCTACCGGCAATACGTACCAGGGCATGCGTCTGGGTAACTTGACCATCCACATGCCTACAAGTGCTGTGACGATCACCACCCAGATATAGAGGGGATCGCGTACCCAGAACACAGGGGTGGCCCCCAGGATCATGTCGCGGATGGTGCCACCGCCGATGGCGGTAACGGCGGCCAGCACCATGACGCCGAAGCCGTCCATCCTTAGCCTCCCTGCAACCAACACTCCCGAAAACGCGAATACCGCAGTACCAAACATGTCGCTGATATAAACAATCTGCTCAACCAGTGTCTGCATGGAGAACAACTTACGTCCAGTTATTGATGGGGTCGCGATTTTAGGGGGCGCGCCGCCTCTGACCAATGGGCGTCTGCAAGAAGTGGGAGCCAGACCAAGTTTTTGCTTGCGGCGACATGGATAGTGAAGTTTGTGCGGCGGGGGAGCTGGTGTGTAAAGGGATATGATGATGTCCGTGTGAAACCAGTCCTTCTTTGCTCCATGCCTTCGTTGAAGGATGGATGGTATTTTTTCCCTCAAGTTAAGAGAGAACATGCCGATAAATAGGGTAAGCGGCGCTAATGCGATGAAGCGTTAAAAAAACTGCTAAAGACATCGAAAAAGCAGCCGTTAAATAAGACGCATCAGGCAGGAAAAACAATAAAGCCTGAGTAAATAAAAGAGCAAATTTAATAGCTTAGGAGAATAGTCATGAGTATGTATGTAAATACCAACGTTTCGAGCATCAATGCTCAGCGTAACCTGCGTAATAGCAACATTAACCTGGATACCGCCTATCAGCGTCTGTCATCCGGCCTACGTATCAACAGCGCCAAGGACGATGCCGCCGGTCTGCAGATCTCCAACCGTCTGACCTCCCAGATCAACGGTCTGAATCAGGGTAACCGTAACGCGAATGACGGCATCTCCCTGGCGCAAACCGCAGAAGGGGCGATGGAAGAGATCACCGGCATGCTGCAGCGGATGCGCACCCTGTCTCAACAATCCGCCAACGGTTCCAACAACACCGATGACCGGATTGCCTTGCAGCAAGAGGTGAACCAGCTCTCTACCGAGATTGACCGTATCGCTGGCGATACCACCTTCGGTGGTACCAAGTTGCTCGACGGTTCATTCAACGGCACCTTCCAGGTGGGGGCAGATGCCAACCAGACTATCTCCTTCAGTCTGACCGGTTTTTCCTTCAGTATTGCCGGCCTGGCCGGAGCTAATGCGGCAAATACCACTGTATTCGTGGCAGGTGCTAACGGGATCAATATCCAGACCGCATCGGCATCACAGAAAGTACTTGCGGATGTGGACAAACTCATCAAGCAGGTCGATGCCAAGCGTGCCGAGTTGGGTGCGGTGCAAAACCGGATGGAATCGACCATTCGCAACCAGTCCAACATTGCGGAAAACGTCAGTGCGGCGCGAGCTCGGGTACGTGATGCAGACTTTGCGGTAGAAACTGCGAATCTGACGCAGTTCAACATCCTGCAACAAGCAGCATCAACCGTACTGGGTCAGGCTAACCAGCGACCCAATGGCGCACTGCAACTGCTGCGTGGTTAAGAATAAAAAATGAAAGGCGGTTGTTCAGGCCGCCTTTCCGGAGGACGCATCAGAGGGTGTTCGGGAAATCATGTCTCTGATAAGTCACAACACTGTAGTACACTACTAAGCTCAGCGGGCAGTTTATATTCAATAAACCTTCCCGCCCAATTCTCCTGAGCTAAAGCTCGTTGGCCGACCTTGATGTCGGCCTTTTTTATTTTCAACGTAACAAAGCATAACCCATGCCAGTTCTGAAATGCTTTCACCAGCGAGAAAAAGGAGTCGTACGCTTCTGCTTTATCGTGAACCGTCAAGGTTTTGAGGTGGTAGACAGATCCAGTCATCTTTTCAGGCTGTCAAATTGTTGGCTCAATGGGCGCTTGTTGCCATTGGCCGAGTCAAAACAATGACCCTATCTTGAGTCTTTGCTCCCTCTTTCTCTGATATACACCTGTGACAATTCAGTTACTTATCTGTTCTTAACCAAAAGTAGCCGATGTGTTTGAGCTGCTCTTTGGGGGTGGATTGATCTGAGGGGGGCAATCATTTGCCGCAGGCGGCAAAAAAAAGACTAAAGCTTCGTTCAGCGTGGCCGTTAACCAAGGTAAGCAAAAGATTGGGTGTTCGGGACTCCTGGATTTTGCGGTGTGGTGGGTGATTGTCCGTTCAAACAATCCCCACTGGTCGAGAGTAGACGGGCTCGTTCAACCCTCTACTCCCGGATTGCAACAAGGCTGATGTAAGCGAGGCCTGCAGTCTGTATCGATTGGGAGATTAAATCATGGCTATGTTTATTAACACCAACGTGTCCTCGCTGAACGCTCAGCGTAACTTGATGAATACCAACAAGACACTGGACACTTCATATCAACGTTTGTCGTCCGGTCTGCGTATCAACAGCGCCAAGGATGATGCCGCCGGTCTGCAAATTTCCAACCGTCTGACCTCCCAGGTCAATGGTCTGAACCAGGGTAACCGTAACGCAAACGACGGTATCTCCCTGGCGCAAACCGCAGAAGGTGCGATGGAAGAGATCACCGGCATGCTGCAGCGCATGCGGACTCTGGCACAACAGTCTGCGAACGGTTCCAACAACACCTCCGACCGTACCGCGCTCCAGCAAGAAGTCGACCAGCTCTCTACCGAGATCGACCGTATTGCCAGCGATACTACCTTCGGTGGTAAGAAGCTGCTGGATAGCTCCTTCAAGGGTGAATTCCAGGTGGGTGCCGATGCCAACCAGACCATCTCCTTCAGTCTGACCGGTTTCGCGTTCAACGTGGCGGGGATTGCCGGTAATGCTTCAGTGACAACCGCTTTTGCTGCCGGTGCGTCCGGGATCAACATCAGCGCTGCCTCCTCAGCGCAATCCGTGCTCGGTGCCGTCGACAAGATGATCAAGTCTGTTGACTCCAAGCGTGCAGAGCTCGGTGCGGTGCAAAACCGGATGGAATCGACCATTCGCAACCAGTCCAACATCGCCGAAAACCTCTCTGCTGCCCGTGCGCGTGTACGTGATGCGGACTTCGCGGTCGAAACTGCAAACCTGACTCAGTACAACATCCTGCAGCAAGCCGCGTCGACCGTGCTGGCGCAAGCCAACCAGCGTCCGAACGGTGCACTGTCGCTGCTGCGTTGATAAGCTGATGAACAGGTATGGAAAGTAGTTGGAGGACATCATGGCAAATGAAGTAAACCTTGGCTCGGCCTCCTCCTATGCTTTTCCAAAAACTGAAAGCAGTAGCCGTGAGGCTACTGCTTTTGTTTTGGCGCAGCAGAAAGAGGATGTGGCGAAGAAGCGTCAACAAGAGTTGGATGAAGCAGCAAAACAGGAAGCTGCCGCCAAAGAGGAAACAAAATCAGCATCTTTGGAAGAACAGGTACAAGAATTGCAGTCGATCGTATCGATCAAAGGATGGTATCTGAATATTTCCAAGGATAATGAGCTTGGCAAGACCATCGTCAAGCTGCTGGACAAGGATTCGGGAGAGGTGATCCGCCAGATCCCGAGCGAAGAGTTGCTGTCCATATCCAAGCGGTTTCGTGAACTTGAGCAGTCGGGGCTCGATGAGAGTCATCGCAAAGGGCTGCTGTTTGATAAATCTGTGTAGAGGGAGGTTTGTATGGGCTCGATAACATCTGCTGGCGTGGGATCCGGCTTGCCACTGGAAGATCTCATCAAAGCATCTTTAGATGCTAAGAAAGCCCAGTTTGAAAAACAGGTTGTGACCCGTGAGGCCAACCTGAAAACCTCGCTTTCTGGGGTCGGCAAGTTGAAATCGGCCATCGACACCTTCAACACCGCCCTTCAAAAGTTGGCAAAGCCGACCGATTTTGCTGGGCGGAAAGTTACCATAAGCCAGGATACAACCAATCCGGTGCTGAGCATGACGGCGACGGATACGGCCAGCCAGGGCAAGTATGATATCCAGGTAGATCAGCTGGCCAAGGGCACCAAGCTCACGTCTCAGGCAGGGACATTCAGCTCTCCCAAAGACGTGATTGCCACCGCAGATGGCAAGTTGACCTTTACCGATGGTGACAAGTCCTTCGAGGTTGATGTCAAGGCGGGGGATACCCTCGAACAGCTGCGCAAACGGATTAATGCCAAGAGTGACAGCAATTTTGGCGTATCGGCCAACATCATCACCAGCAATGGTCAGTCCCAGCTCGTGCTGGAATCGTCCGTCACCGGCAGTGGCGGTAATCTGCAGATCACAGCCAGTACGCCAGAGCTACAGAAGTTCGATACAAGCAGCCCTTCTTCATCCTTTGATCGGGAAAATGGCGTCGATGCCAAGGTGACCATCGACGGCGTGGAGGTGACCAACTCCTCCAATACCTTTGACAACGTTATCCAGGACTTGAAGTTCACTGTACTGCGAGTCAGTGACAAGGAGTCTGACGGGGTCACCTCCAAGAAAACCAAGGTCACTGTCGAAGACAACATCGATAAAGCCAAAGAAAACATCAATAATTTCGTCAAGGCTTACAATGATTTGCAAACAACCATGGATGACTTGGGCAAAAGGCCCGTGATCGTCGGTGGTAATCGAACTGGGGACCCGGGTGAACTCGCCGGTGATCCGACGCTGTTTGCAATCCGGAATACCCTCTTTAAAGAGCTGTCCAGTGAGACAGGCAGTGGGGCCATCAAGTCGCTGTTTGATATCGGTATCAAGATGGACAAGGATGGAAAACTCTCCGTTGACTCCACAAAACTCGATGACAAATTGAAGTCGGATTTTAATGGCGTATCTGCACTGTTTTCCGGCAGTGATGGTCTGGCCAAGCGCATTGACCCGCAGATGAAGGAATATACCAAGTCTGCCGGATTGCTGGCTCAGCGTCAGGACGGGATTAATACCCAATTAAAAGACATTGCGCAGAAACGAACCGACTTCAATGCCTATATGGTGACTTATGAAGAAGGCTTGCGCAAAAAATATGCTTCACTCGATGTGATGATCGCCAAGATGAACTCTTCTTCCAATGCCTTGGCTGGCATGTTGATGTAAATTTAATTGAGACGGTGTTATGTATCAGCGAAACATTAAAGCATATAAAGCTACGTCACTTGAGGCCGAATTGTCGGTGGCTGATCCCCATCGTGTCATTCAATTGCTCATGCAGGGTTTTCTGGAGCGTTTGGCCAAGGCCAAGGGAGCCATTGAGCGCAAGGATTACGAACAAAAATCGATGCTGATTTCGTCGGCTACCGCCATATTGAATGGCCTGCAAGACTCCCTTGATATGGAACTGGGTGGCATTACCAATGATCTCTATGGCTTGTATGCCTATATGAAGGATCGTTTGCTTGATGCATCCGTGAATATGGATATCGCTGCGATTGATGAGGTCATCGGGCTGATGCTTCCCATCAAGAGTGCCTGGGATCAGGTGCCGGAAGAGGAGAAGCAAAAAGCGTATGCGATGCGCCGTGAAAGGGGAGAGCTCTCCTGATGCCTGATCTTCGCAATGAAATCATCAGGCTGACGCAACGCATCATGGTATCGCTGGGTGGTGAGGATGAAAACCTCACCACCGCTCTGATAGACGAACGACGGGCGGTGATCGACAAGTTGATTGCCCATCGTGACCCTCAAGTCGACTATAGCGAATTTGTTAAGCAGGTGTCTGAACTGGATGCTCAGATTGTCGACACGCTTTCCCAACATAAAAATGAAGTGGCTGAATCAATTTCATTGCTCAGCAGAAGCAGCAAAGCATTGGCGTCATATAATAAAAACCGTGGAGAGTTCTAATGCCATCGTTAAATGATATCATTAATCGTTCGGAAGATGAGCTGCAACGTTTGACATTGCAACATCAGCAAGAAATTGCATTGGCACAACTAATTCCGGTTCGTTTTTCACAGAATATCGACGCCTTCCAGAAATATATTCCCTCGATAGCTGAGCAGTTTTCATCCTACAAGCCAAGCGCCGATTTTGAGATTTTTTGTATCGAGAATGGTATTGCCAATCTGCGTTGGCAGGAGAGCGGCCATATTTTATATGGCGAAGATCCATTCGATGAATGCCTGCAACAGATCGAAGCCGCATTGGCATCCGGTGGATTGATAAAATTTGGCATCGAGCGGCAATGGGATCCTTTCCAGCAGCAGCACTTTCTCTATACCAATGCATTGCAGAATGTGATTGCCGAGTTCAGCAAACAGAATACCGCCAACACTGAGACTCTTCCTCACGATATTCCACTGATGCTTATGTTTGGCCTGGGCCTTGGCTATCAGTTGGGATATCTCTACGAACGCAAGAACATCGCCAATCTGTTTGTTTTTGAACCGAACCTGGATCTTTTCTACGCATCCTTGTTCTGTTTTGATTGGGCGCCATTGCTGGATTACATCGCTGAAAACAAACTGGGTATTCACATCTTTCTGGGGCAGGATGAACATGTCATCATGCAGGACCTCAAGGATGCGGTGAATAAAAAAGGTGCATTTTTATCTTCCCAAGTGTTTGGCATGTCCCACTACCAATCAACAGTGCTCTCATCGCTACAAGCTCAAATTGCCAAAGAGTTCTATTCGCTGGCGATGGGATGGGGCTTTTTTGATGACAGCCTGTTTGGCCTCGCAAATGGCGTTGACAATATCCTTGCCGGCGCCCGTTTTCTGAGTCAGAAAAACAGACTGCCCACATCCCTCAAAAAAACGCCAGTCTTTGTCATCGCCAATGGCCCGTCGCTGGATGCGGATATCGAATTTATCAGAGCGCATCAGCATCAGGCCATATTGATTGCATGCGGTACGGCAATCTCCTCGCTCTATAGGGCGGGCATTACGCCAGACATATATATTGCAGTCGAGCGGGTCAACATGGTTGCGGCACATCTTGCCCAGATGAATGCCAGCGAATATTTGCAGGATATCCTGATGATTGCCCCGGATGTCATTCATGCCGATACCAAGCGTATGTTCAAACGATATGTACTTGGCATTAAGGCTGACGAGCCGCTTTACGTCTTGTTGTGCAATCATTTTGACTGGGCGGCAGAACTGCAGTGCTTGAGTTGCATCAATCCGCTGGTGGGCAACCTGGGGATCAGTTTGCCGCTGCACCTTGGTTTTGAACGCGTTTATCTATTCGGACTTGATAATGGATTCAAGTCTGCCGAGCACCATCACTCCCGTCTGAGCGGTTATTATGATGACAAGGGCAATCCTATCGCCGCTTATAAAGATATGGCGCTGGCGTTGGCTGACAATATCAGGCCTGCCAACTTTGGCGGTGAAGTGCAAACCAATCAGCTATTTTCTGCCTCTGTGATGATGGCTGAATTTCTGGTTCAGCATTGCCCGGATGCAAACATATACAACTGCTCCGATGGCGCTTTGATCAAGGGGTGTGAACCGCTGAAGAGCCGGGATATTGTGGATTTGCCACCCATGCTCGATAAGAAGGTGCTGGTTGATTATATCTACAACGACATGGCCATCTCGGTGGATACTTCCCGTGATGCGATCGAGCCGCTGCTTGACGTTGATCTGTTTGCACGGGTGATGGAGTTGATGAAACAGGATTGGGCTGCCGATTTTGCCTCACGAGCCATGCTGGTGGAGGCGATGCAACGCAGCATGGAATATATCAACGTGATCCGTGAAAGCAGGCAGTCTCATATCCACAACATACTGTTTGGCTCTCTCAACGGCATGTTTACCCTGTATCTGGCGATAGCCTATTTCAACGATGATGAAACCCTGTGCATGGCATGTGTCAATGAGCACAGGTATCTCTTTGTGGAATTTCTTGACCGTATGGGAATGATTTATCCCCATGCCCTCGATTATATCCAGGGAAGACACATCGCGGCTGTGCCAGGTTTGGCTTATCAGTTGTCATAATATTTTGACATCTTGAGCTGTCAGAACAATCAAAGCCCTCCCGTCAGAGACGATGGAGGGCTTTTTGTATGAGGTGTAGAACGTGAAGCCGGGGAGGGCGTCACCCCTTGTCGGTCATTTCGAAGAGGGCGACGAGTTCATATTCGAGTTCATCAGCCAGGGCCAGCCAATCCTCACGCTCTTGTTGCTCCAGTATGCGCTTGATGAGCATGGGCAGCGGTTGCTGCTGTTGTACCGGCCAGTTCAGGCTCTCGGATGCGGCTTGCTCCAGCAAGGCAGGAAGCGTCTGGATTGCCTCCAGAGACAAGCCAAGGCGAAAACGTTGCGCCAGTGCAGTGAGTTGGGCTGTCAGAGAGGCACTCATTGGGTTATCTCCGGGTGATAGTGGCAGCCCTGGATATGCGCACCATCCTTGCAGGTGTTCCAGAAACGAACCTCGGGGTGGCGATCTATGTAGCGCTCCAGCTCACACAGGTAGCCGGCGAAGTTCAGGGTCGTGGTCACCCGATTGCCATGGCCATCGTGCACCCAATGACGCGCTGTATGGGCACTCGGGCCAAGTGAACCATCTTGCCAACCGGTATGGGTTTGATTGCCCGGAAATGCGAAGTCGACGCCCATCAAAATGACATTGTTGGCCCCCATCTTGACGGCCAGATCCACGGCCGGGTGGATCACGCTACCACCGGAATGCAGCACGCCTCTGGGCAAGCTGGTGCGCAGGGCCTCATAGGTTTGGCTCATCGAGTAGGCGCCATAGCGCGGTCCCTGCCAGGCGGCCAGCGTCTCATGGGGCAGCATGGGGAAGTAGACCAGCTTGACCTCTTCGGAGCCGTGAGCTGGCAGCCTGTCCTGGCCTATCAGGTGATCGATCGTGACAACCAGATCCGGCTTGATGTGGTGCGCCAGCAGCGTCTTGTAGGCCGTATCGACGCAGATGAGCAGTGGCCGTGTGGGTAGTTTCGCAAGTCCGCCCAGATAGGGCAGGTGACGTGCCAGTGTCGGGCCGGTGGCGATGATCAGCGCCGTGCAGTCAGGCTGGGAGCCAAACAGCTTGGTCACGTCGGCATCGTGCGCCAGTAACTCGCGATTGCTTTCTAGTCGCGCCAGGCGTTCGGGGTCATCGGCTTTGAAGCGCCGATTGACGAATGGCAGGTTGATCTCGCTGATCAGGCGATCCCGGATGCGGACGGCAGCATCGTCGACCAGCAGCAGCTCGGCCGGCAGGGCGAAGAAGGGTAACCGGATCTCCTGGTCATCTCCCGCCATGGTGAGCACGACCCTGGGATCAGCAAGCCAGTCATCCTGCTCCAGCAGGCGCAGTACCAGCGCAAACAGGGCGCCATTCATGATCTTCACTTCCAGAAGGCGCAAGCTGCTGCGTTGCAACAGCACGCGGGGCAGATCGCCAAGCCCGGTGCCATAAATATGCAGTACGGGCTCTTCGGGCAGGCTGGTGGCCTGTAGCTCAGCTTCCTTTACCCTGTCGTGACGGCTGGTGAGCTGGATCCCATCGACGCTGAGAGTGGAACCCAGTCCCTCGGTCAGTTCAACCTGAAGATACGCCACATCTTGTACCAACAGGCGGGGCCAGAGGGTAGGCCAGCGCTTGCTGATAAGCTGGCCATGGCGAGCAAACAGTTCCTCATTCATCCTGTGCTATCCACTCCCAATCCAGCGGTTGGTTGGCGCTCATGTCCCGGGTAACCCGCTTGCCGAGGAGGCGATCGTAATCGGCCGGGGGCAGGCCAAGGGCGGGCCGAACCGACTTGATGTGGGCTTCGGTCAGGTGCTCTCCGGCTGCAATATTCTTGACCAGATAGAGGGAGCGGCGAAATGCGCGGTTACCCTGCTCGCTCGGGGTGAGCTGATAGTCGGCCACGCCGAGTGCTGCCTGGGCGGTATTGACCGAGGCAACCAGCTCGGCAAGCTCGGCGGGCTCCATGGAGAAGGCGCAATCCGGCCCGCCATCCGCCCGGGCCAGAGTGAAGTGCTTCTCGATGAGGGTGGCGCCGAGCGCGGTCGCCGCGATGGCGGTGGCGCTGCCCAGCGTATGATCAGAAAGCCCCACCTGGACGCCAAAGCGCTGGCGCAGCATGGGAATGGCCCGCAGGTTGTATTCGGCCGCAGGCGCCGGATAGCCACTGACGCAGTGCAGCAGCGCCAGCTGGCCGTTGCCGTGTTTGAGCGCCATTTCGACTGCGGCTGCGATCTCGGCCTCATTCGCCATGCCGGTGGACATGATGAGGGGCTTGCCAGTCTGGGCGGCGTAGCGAATGAGGGGCAGGTCCACCAGCTCGAAGGAGGCAATCTTGTAAGCCGGACAATCGAGGGATTCCAGCAGCTCGACTGCGCTGAAATCGAACGGGCTGCTAAATACCGTGAGCCCCAGCTCGCGCCCCTTGGCAAACAGTGCCTGATGCCACTCCCAGGGGGTATGGGCCCACTCGTAGAGGTCATACAGGCTGTGGCCATTCCACAGGCCGCCATGGATCTGGAATTCGGGTCGCTCGCTTTTGAGGGTGATGGTATCGGGGCGATAGGTTTGCAGTTTGACTGCACTGGCTCCCGCCTCCTTGGCGGCGGTCATGATGGCCAGGGCGCGCTCCAGGTTGCCGTTATGGTTGGCCGACAGTTCGGCGATCACATAGGGGGGCTGCGTCGGGCCGATGGATTGATGGGCAATCTGCATCTTTGTTCAGGTTCCTGTGCCAAGTTGCCAGCCTTGTGGCGCCAACTGCCAGGGGGCGGGGGGCGCATCTTGCGGCGGTTTGGCAAGATAAAGTGGGAATTGGGAAAAAATCTTTAGCAAGCGATATGCCAGCTCTTGCCAGTCTTGTGGTTTGAGTGGCTGGTGTGCCTGCCAGGCCAACTGCTGGCCGCTTAGGTCAAGGGTGAGCAGGCATGTCTCTTCCTGCCCGCCATCTTGTTGTAAAAATTGCCAGCGTTGGCCATCGGGCCGCAGCTGATAACCGGTTTGCGGCAGCAGCCAGGCGGTGAGGCGATCGAGCCCGAGGCCATCCACTTGCTGCTGACCGCGTTGGCGATACGCCTCAGCCTCTTGTTCCAGTGAGCGCAAGGCCTGCTCGAGCCGTGAGGGGTCAGCGAGCTCGCTTAGCGTCAGGCGCTCGGCCAACTGGAAGCGGGCGATCACCTCATCATTGAATTGCTGGTTGTCGACGATGGGCACCGCCAGGGTTGGCAGGCCGAGGCAGGCGCGCTCCCAGGTCATGCCGCCGGCGGCACCGATGGCAAAATCGTGGCGCGCCATCAACTGCGCCATCTGATCGCTCTGGCGCAACAAGTCGATGCCAAGCTCGGGCAACTGGGCAACCCTCTGCTGCAACTCGTCCCAGAAAGGGTTGGCGCCGCCCGCTACCAGAGTCCACTGGATGGTGCGGGCCCAGGGTAGACGAGCCAAGCTGTTGAGGGTGGTGAGACAAGCGCCGGCTGGATCGGCGCCGCCAAAGCAGATGAGTCCCCGTTGCCACAGGTTGATCTCTTGGCGTGCAAGCTGTCGGAATGCCGGGCGCAGCAGGGCGTAATCCGTTCCCAGCAGCAGGCGACAGTTGTCTGGTATCAGGGGCTGATAGTCGGCTGCGGTACGCAGAGGCCCTTGGTCCAGCAGTAGCTGACAGTGATGCGGTCGATCCGCCAGATCGTCGATCACCAGCAACTGACTACAGTGGCACGCCAGCAAGGCTTCAAGGGGCTGGTCGATGGCGTAGTGATCGACGATAAGCCATGCAGGCCGCAGTCGGGGCAGGGGCCCCGCATCATCCAGCGCAGCCAGAGGGTGGTAGTGGTGCAGCTTAAGCAGGGGCAGTAGGTGAGTCGGCAACCCATAACAGAGAAAGTGGCACTCGGCCCCCGCCACCAGCAACCGATCGGCGATGGCCAGGCAGCGCATCAGATGGCCCAGCCCTATCTCGGGGCCTGCGTCGAGTCGAAATGCGATATCAAACGTCATGCTGGTGTAATACCCGATAGAGCAGTTCGGCCAGGTGCCAATCTTCCGGCGTATCGATGTCGACCACCCTGTGCCTTGGCAATATGTGTCCTATTCCTTCTCCGCCCACCGGGTTGATGCCGCCCAACCAGGCGGCGCGGCTGCCCCAGTAGAATTGTCCCGCATCCTGATAGGCGGGTTCCAGATCCTGAGAGCGCTTGGTCATCTGCCCTGGCCAGAAGGGGGTGACGCGTCCCTGCTCATCCATGCGTACTGCCCGTTGAATGGGAAAGCCGAATTCCGCCACCGAATAGACGAATGGGGCCTGGCTTGCGAGCAAGCGCTGATGGGCTGCCTTCAGGTCATCGGCCTGGATGAGCGGCACGGTGGCGTAAATGCAGCAGTAGTGATCGCTGGTGACACCGAGCTCGTCGAGCCGCCGGATAGCATCGATCACCACCGGGGTGGTGCCGGTGTGGTCGTCGGCGAGGCTGGCGGCGCGCAAAAAGGGTACGTCGGCACCGAGCTGGCGTGCCACGCAGGCGACCTCCTCATCATCGGTAGAGACCACAATCTGGCTGAAACACCCTGCCGCTTTGGCGGCGTTGATGGCATAGGCGAGCATGGGCTGGCCGCAGAAGGGACGGATATTCTTGCGCGGGATGCGCTTGCTGCCGCCTCGGGCCGGGATGATGGCGATGGCCATGAAGTTTCTCCATGAAAAGCCGATATGACAGTAATAAACAGAATTGTAACCCTGAATCCGTGAATGATGACAGTTGGCATGACCCAGGATCTTCGATTGAACTCATTGATGGCAAAAGAGATAATTGAAAATCACCGTGAAATGGACAGTGATATGACAGGTTTGAAAGAGTTTGCCCGCTACGGGGTCAAGCTGGTGGCGCTGGCACAGGATGATATCGAGATGGTGCGCCAGTGGCGCAACGATCCCAAGATTGCCGACCTGATGCTGGACAAGACCCATATCACGAGGGAGATGCAGCAGCAGTGGTTTGTCAGGCTGCAGCACGCGCAGGATCAGTTTTATTATCTGGTCTGGTTTAAAGATCAGCCCATCGGGGTCGCTTCTCTTATCAAAGTCAATCGTGACGCCCGGCATTGTGAACCGGGCATGTATATCTATGTCGATGAGTATCGCAACAACATAGTGCCCTTCTGCGTTGCCTTCGCCCTCAATGATCTGGCTTTTGAAGGGCTGGGTCTGTCACAGCTGTTTGGCAAGATATTTGCCAGCAATCAGGCTTCTGCTCGCTTTCACGAGGCGTGTGGCTACCGTCTTTACGAGACGCGGGAGGATGGCCTCGGTTTGTATGTGCTCGAGCGGGAGGCTTATCTCGCCGCTCGCGCCAAGATCGCTCGTTTTATAAGGTATTAAGGTATTGATGATGCAACTAGAACAGATTTTTTCCGATGCACTGGGCATCGAGCTTGAACAGGTTTCCGATGCGCTCAGCTATCAGGGGATCCCCCAGTGGGATTCCGTCGCCCATATGGGCCTGATTGCCCAGCTGGAGGATCACTACGGTGTGCTGCTCGATACCGATGACATCATCGACATGAGCTCGGTCGCCAAGGCGCGGGAGATCCTGGCCAAATATGGCGTCGCCCTCTGATGACCGGCCTGTTGCAGGGTAAACGGGTACTGATCACCGGCGCAGGCCGCGGCATCGGTCTCGCCATCGCCCGGCAGTTTGCCGCCCAGGGCGCCGAGTTGTGGCTCAATGGTCGCGATGAGGAGGCCATCACCCGGATGGCGCAGGTGCTCGGCGCCGAGTTTGGCGTGCCCTGCCGGCCACTTTGTTTCGATGTGGCCGATCCGCAGGCGGTTAAGCAGGCCTTCCAGCAACTCTTTGGCCAGACCCGCCAGCTGGACGTGCTGGTCAACAATGCAGGGGTGCTGGACGATGCGTTGCTCGGCATGGTCCAGCAGCAGCAGATAGAGCGCACCTTCGCGACCAACAGTTACAGCACTCTCTATTGCAGCCAGTATGCGGCTCGCCTGATGCAACGCTCCGGTGGGGGCAGCATCATCAACATGGCGTCCATCATTGGCCGGGTAGGCAATGCCGGCCAAGCCGTCTATGCCGGCAGCAAGGCGGCGGTGATCGGGATTACCCAGTCACTGGCCAAAGAGCTGGCCGCGAGCCAGATCCGGGTCAATGCCATCGCCCCCGGCTTCATCGATACCGATATGGCGCGCTCTCTGCCGCCAGCCAAGTTTGACGAACGGGTAGCCAGCATCGCCATGGGGCGCATCGGCACGCCGGACGAGGTCGCCAGCGTGGCCCTGTTCCTGGCCTCGGATCTGTCCCGTTATGTCACCGGTCAGGTGATCGGGGTCGATGGAGGCATGCTGATTTGAGCGCGCCCGACTTGCTAACCCATCTGGTGGTGGGCAATAGCGCCCCTGCCTGGCGGGATCCCGATGAAGGCTGGCTCAGCTACGGCGAGCTGGCGCAGCGGGTAGCACGGCTCGCCAAGGCCTACCCGAGCGGGCGTCAGCTGATCTATCTGCCCTTTGTGACCTCAACTCGTCACCTGCTTCACTACCTGCTGGCCCTGCGTGATGGTCATGCAGTCATGCTGGCCGATCCGGCCCAGGACGAGGAGACGCGTCGTGCCCTGTGCGAACGGTTTGGCGCGAGCTTGGTTGTTACGTCGGAAGGCGGCCTTGTGCACCTTGGCGAGGCACCCGCTTTGCATCCAGAGCTTGCCTTGCTGCTGCCCACTTCAGGTAGCACGGGATCCAGCAAGTGGGTGCGGATCTCCCGGGCGAGCCTCAATGCCAACGCCGCCGCCATCGCCGAGTATCTGGCGCTGGACAAAGCTGAGCGGGCGATCACCAGCCTGCCGCTCTTCTACTCCTTTGGCATGTCGGTGCTCAACAGCCATCTGCTGGTGGGAGCCTCGCTGGTGCAGAGCGCGGCCAGCCCTCTCGAACGCCAGTTTTGGGAGGAGGTCAATGCCCATCGGGTCACCAGCGTGGCCGGGGTGCCTTTTACTTTCCAGATGCTGAGTCGTTTGCGTTTTGACTGGCGCCGTTACCCCAGTCTCATGACCCTGACCCAAGCCGGTGGACGCCTCGAACCGACTTTGGCGAGCCAGTTCGCCCATCAGGCTGCGTCACTGGGGCGTCGTTTTTTTGTCATGTATGGCCAGACCGAGGCGGCGCCGCGCATCGCCTGGTTGGGGCATGACGAAGTGCTGGTTGCCCCGGATGCCATCGGCCGCGCCGTACCGGGAGGGCATCTCTCCTTGCGCCCCGAGCCGGGACTGCCCGAAGGGGAGGGAGAGCTGGTCTATGAAGGCCCCAACGTCATGCTTGGCTATGCCGAAGGCAGGGCTGAGCTGGCGCGCGGGCGTGAAGTGGAGGCGCTCTTTACCGGCGATCTGGCCCGCTGCGACGAGGCCGGACGGTTCTACCTGACCGGGCGTCTTAATCGCTTCCTGAAGCTCTTTGGCAAACGGGTGAGTCTGGCCGAGGTGGAGAGCTGGTTGCAGGCTCGGGGCCACTCCTGCGCCGCGACCGGTCGCGACGATCGCCTGCTGGTAGCCATCGAAGGGGAAGAGGTTGCATGCGATGTGCTGCAGATCGAGGTTGCCCGCTGGTTGATGGTACCCCCCTCCTGCGTTCGCATTCGCATGCAGCCGCTGCCACGACGCAGCAATATGAAGATTGATTACCCGGCCCTGCTGACCCTGTTGGAGGCATCATGAACAGGTTGCTGGAGTCCCCCGTTTTCGACCTTGTCCAGCAGGAGAAGTCGGCTCTGTTGCTGGCGCGCCTCAACGAGCTGACTGCCCGGCATCAGCAAGCTTGTCCCCCTTACGCCAATATCTTGTCGGCCTTTGGCTGGGGGCAAGCTACGTCTTGCGCTGAGCTACCCTATCTCGCCGCGCGCCTGTTCAAACTGGCCAAATGGCAGAGCGTGCCAGAGGAGGAGGTGTTCAAGGTACTGACCTCATCGGGCACCACGGGGGCGCCGTCGCGGATAGTGCTGGATCGGGAGACCGCCGCCCTGCAGAGCAAGGTGCTGGTGAAGATCCTGCAGGAGTTTGTCGGCAAGCAGCGTCTGCCCATGTTGCTGGTGGAGCAACCCGCGCTTATTCAGAATCGCAGCGGTTTTTCGGCTCGCGGGGCGGGGGCCCTGGGGCTCTCCTTCCTCGGGCGTGATCATACCTATGCCCTTGATGAGCAGATGCGGCCCAACTGGCCGGTCATCGAGGCATTTTGTGACAAATACGCCGGTCAGCCCGTGTTACTGTTTGGCTTTACCTTCATGGTGTGGCAGTGCCTGCTGGAGCCGCTACGCGAGCGTGGTATACAGCTGCCCTTTGCCGAGGGCATCCTGTTTCACAGTGGGGGCTGGAAGAAATTGCAGCATCTGGCGGTGGACAATCCGGCCTTCAAGCTGCGCTGTCACGAGCAACTGGGTTTGCGTCGGGTGCACAATTTTTACGGCATGGTGGAGCAGGTGGGCTCGGTCTTCGTCGAGTGTGAACAGGGTCATCTCCATGCCCCCGTGTTTGCCGATCTGCTGGTGCGTGATCCGCTGACCCATCAACCGCTGGGGATGGGCCGGCTGGGCCTGTTGCAGGTGCTCTCGGCCATTCCCGGCAGTTATCCGGGTCACAGCCTGTTGACCGAAGATCTTGGCGTCTTGCTGGGAGAGGATGACTGCCCTTGTGGCCGCCGTGGCCGTTATTTTCATGTATCAGGGCGCCAGCCGGGCGCCGAGGTGAGAGGATGCAGCGACACCTTCCAGTAACCCCTTCGCAGGCTTCGCAGTGGCAGGGAGGTCCCAAGGTCAGTTTCGTGGCCCCTCTGACGGATTGGCATGGTTTTATTGCCCAACCCTTGCCTTGCTTTGCCCCCGTCATCTGCGATTTCGTGGCGGCGCTGTCGACCCGTTTGCAGCAGGAGGGGCGGCGTTATCCCGATCTGGCCGCGCTGGGTTTCTGGCTTCGCCCGAGGAATATTGATGAGCAGCGCAAGCGCATGGCGGGGCGCATGCCGCTTGGTATGGTTTTTCATCTGGTGCCCTCCAACGTCCCGACGGTGGCCTTCTACTCCTGGTTGATGGCGCTCTTGACGGGCAACAGCTCGGTGGTGCGTCTCTCATCACGGATTGATCCGATGCAGGAGGCCATGCTGGCCATCCTGAACGAGCTGTTTCAACAACCCGGGTGGCGCCCTGTTGCCGAGCGTACCCGCTTCGTGCGTTACGGTCATGACGAGGGGATCACCGCCTGGCTGTCGGATCGCTGTCGTCTGCGCATCATCTGGGGTGGCGATGAAACCATCCGCCGGGTGCGAGCCATTCCGCTCTCCCCGGATGCCCAGGAAGTGGTGTTTCCGGATCGCCGTTCCATGGCGGTGCTCGACAGTCGTTGGCTGGCAGGGCTGGCGCCAGAACGATTGCAGCAAGTGCTGTCGGCCTTGCAGCAGGACTGTACCCGCTTCAATCAGCAGGCGTGCGCTTCGCCGACAACCCTCTGCTGGCTGGAAGAGCCAGATAATGACCTGCGCCGGCATGTGCTGGAGGCGATGTTTGCTCCCTTCGCCCAGGATCCCGCGTTGGCCATGGAGCGCCTCATCAACAGTCAACAAAATGCCGCCATGGCGGGTGAGATGCAGTTGAGTACACTCCCGGGCGTCACCTTATTGACTCCTGCCACTTCGCTGCGGCTCCCTCATATCGGGGGAGGTACAGTTGCCGAATTTGTGGCCGATAACCTGATTGAGTTGCTGAAACAGCCTTGGGACATGCAAACCTGTGTCTGGGTGGGCGAACAAAAAGCGCAATGCGAAGCCGCATTGGTAGAAGCAACAGCCTGTCGCATCGACAGGGTCGTGGCACCAGGACAGGCACTGGCATTCGAATGGCACTGGGATGGACTCGATATGCTGCGAGTGTGCAGCCGTGGGCACACAAACGCGCAATAATGGTTGCGATCTCACAAAAAACCAGACATTTCAATGAATTAACTTTATTTGGCACAGGCTTTGCAGTAAAAGTTCCCATCAAGGGGGAGAAAGGTTGACACAGACCGTGCGGTAGCCTTGCCGATTTTCCCCCGTTCGCTTCTTTTCTACTCATTTTCCTGGATCTCGTCATGAAACTCAGCGTATTGGTGCCGGTCTACAACTTGGAGCGCTTTATCGAACCCTGCCTGCTCAGCCTGCTCGAGCAGACAACCAATTTCGATTTTGAAGTGATCGCCATCGATGACGGCTCGAGCGATGGTTCCTGGTCCATCATGCAGCGGCTGGCAGCCCGGTGGCCGCAGCTGCGGGCATTGCAGAATCCGCAGAATATGGGGCTGGCCAAGACCCAGAAACGCCTGCTTGCCGAGGCGAGAGGTGAATATATTGCCTACGTCGATGGTGATGATCTTGCTCTGCCTGGCAAGTTGCAGGTACTGGCCGACTATCTGGATGTCCATCCCGGCTGTGCGCTCTGTTATCACGAGGCAGAGGTATTTGACAGCGAAACAGAAGAGGTTACGGCCCATTACAGCCGCGATTATTACAATGCTGCTTATATTCCCCGCAAGGCCAGTGCAGAACACTTGATCCGCTATGGCTGTTTCCCCAATGCCAGTTCGATCGCCTTTCGGCGCCATCCTTACTTGCAGGAGGCGGTGGATGCCGATTGCAAGATCATCCTCGACCATCCGTGGCACATCCTCAACGCCTTGTATGGCAAGGGGAGCGTCGATGGCATTCCGGAGGTTTATGGACGTTACCGGATCCACACCCATAGCTTTGGGGGACAAACCAAGCGTTCGCCAGAGCGGCGGGAACAGGTACTGGCTGATCAACTCAAAGCCTGTGACAACGCTCGTCCATTCGGGATCGCCGATTCTGTTATCGCGGCAGGCAAGGCGCACTACCGTTTCGCGACGGCACTCTATTTTCTCAAGCAAGGCGATGTGGCGCGTTTCGAGCGCTTCATCAATGAATCCGTGGTGGATGACTGGTTCTTCGATGAGCGACATCAATTGGCCTGGGAGAATCGTGCTCAACCCACTATTGTGACGCAACAGCTTTTCGGGGCTTCTCAATGAGTTATCAGGCGATTGTCATCGGTGCCGGCCTATCCGGTGTCGTCATGGCTGAGCGAATGGCCAGCCAGCTCGGCTGGAAGGTGCTGGTGCTGGAACAGCGCGACCACATCGGAGGCAACTGCTTCGACGAGCATGACGAGCATGGGGTATTGATCCATCGCTATGGTCCGCACCTTTTCCATACTGACAACAAGGCGGTTTGGGATTACCTGTCACAGTTTACCGAGTGGCAGCCTTATGAGCATCGTGTGTTGTCACGCATCGATGGGCAATTGGTGCCGATCCCGTTCAACCTGAGCAGCATCGAACGCTGCTTCCCCGCCGACAAGGCTGGCGCCATGATTGAGGTACTGCGCACTCGGTTCGGGGACGGCGCCAGAGTGCCGATTCTCGAACTGCGCAAGGAACAGGATCCCCTGCTGGGTGAATTGGCGGATTTCATCTATCAGAAGGCTTTTGTCAACTACACCAGCAAACAGTGGGGGGTACCGCCCGAGCAGATCTCCCCCGAGGTGACGGCGCGGGTACCCGTGGTGGTGAGCCGGGACGATCGCTACTTCACCGACGCCTACCAGGCGGTACCGAAGGACGGCTATGCCGCCATGGTCAGCCGCATGTTGGTGCAACCTGGTATCGAGTTACAGCTTGGTGTTGCGATGGATGAGCGAGTGGTGCTGGATTGGGAGGAAAAGCGAATTCTGCTTGATGGTGAACCCTTCTCCGGCCCGCTGATCTACACCGGTATGCTTGATCAGCTCTGTCCTCAGGTTGGATCGTTGCCTTATCGTTCGCTGCGCTTTGAGCACCGTCATCTATTTCAGTTACAGTTTCAGCCAGCTACCACGGTCAACTACCCGAATGAAGAAGCCTTCACGCGGATCACCGAGTTCAAGCATTTCAGCGGGCAGGAGCATCCCGGTACCAGCATTGTTTACGAATATCCCTGTGACTATGAACCCATGCAGGGGCTGGAGCCTTATTACCCACTCTTTACGGACATGGCCAAACAGCATTATCAAATTTGTTGTGACGAGTTGGCTAAATTTCCACAGGTGATCGCCCTTGGGCGTCTTGCTGAATATCGCTATTTTGATATGGATGATGCGGTAGATAATGCACTGTTGTGTTTTGATAGATATCAGAACTTATGGGCACCATTAATATCAGTAGTTATGCCTGTTTATAATTGTGAGAGTTTTGTTGCAGAGGCAGTTAATAGTATTCTGTCACAAACGTTTAAAAATTTTGAATTCATCATCATAGATGATGGTTCAACAGACAACACACATCACATTCTACAAGTATTTTCGAGACAAGATCCGCGTATAAAGCTATATCGTCAGAGCAATGCGGGTTTGGTACATAGCCTGAATAAAGCGATAAAACTCGCACGAGGAAAATATATCGCGCGAATGGATGCTGACGATATCTCTGTTGCGAATAGACTTGAAAAGCAAATTGAATTTATGAACAATCATTCTGATGTGTATATATTAGGTGGGTGGGCCAAACTTTTTGGTGAGAAGAATGAAGTGTGGCATCATCGACAGGATGACAATTTCATAAAAAATCTGCTCATGTTCAGGACTTCGGGATTTCAACATTCTTCTGTTTTAATAAGAAAGAAAGTATTTGATAAATATAAGTATGACGCCCAGTGGCCTCATATCGAAGATGTCGCCCTGTGGTGCAAAATAGCAGCTAATGAGAAATGGAAATTTCATAACCTGAGATGCATACTTGTTTACTATAGAACACACCCCCAACAGGTAAGTGAAACATATCGAGAAATACAATCAGCAGGATTTGCCAAAGTTACTCAAATATATGCCGATCAGCTTGGTGGAAATATTAGCTCTCTTGTATTATGGCGCAAGATCATTGAGTTATCCGTTATGGAGGCATCCGAAGTACTCGCTGCTGGCTCGCTTTTGAGTGATATAAGGTTAAAGTTAAAGCAGCCAGATGAATTCTTCGTAATTGAAGAGCGATGGTTAAGAATTTGCTTGGTAAACAAGGTACCGCGCCACCTTTATAAAAATCATGGGCCATATCGGAATGATTTTGTATTTTTGGCTGAATCACAATTAGCTTGATGGGTATAATTATGAAGAAAGTGATTGCCTTCGGTGCTGGTGGCTTGTTTAGAGCATTCTCACCGTTTATAAAATCCAACTATCAACTAGTTGCTATTTCAGATAATGACATAAAACAACATGGTAAATTGAATGATGGGGTTAGGATTATATCTCCTTCGGATATTATTTATCTGAATTTCGAACTTATTATTATCACTAGTATGTATTTTGAGGAGATAAAGGAAAAACTAATTTCTCTTGGTATAGATGATAATGTTATTGTAAATGTGTATGATGATCTTTTGATTCGCGAGAGTGTGGCTCATTATTTAGTTGCGCATGACGAATTTATGCGAGCAACAAATAGGATATCATTATTATCATTAACAAAGAAAAAATTGATAGTAATGAACTCTTTAGGAAATGGTGGGGCTGAGAGAGCATTATTAAATTTATGCCGTAGGCTTGAAGATAAAGAAAAAGTATTTGTGATTGTCATTGAAGGAGGGGGGGAATACTTTAATGTTCTTAGTCATTTAGTTCCAGTAATAGAAATATTTTCATCTATCGAAAACAGGCTACTTTCTCGTTGCTTTTTTATGCATTTTCCCGTCAAGGAGATATGCTCCCGATTATTCGGTCGAAATAAATACGATGTTGCTATTGCATATATTGAAGGGCTTTCTACCTATCTTGTTTCAGGAATAAATAGCATCTATAAAGTCGCTTGCGTACATGCAAATCTACGCTCTCATCATGTCAGTGCTCCTTATTATGCATCATTGAAAGCAGAATATGATGCTTATACCAATATCGACCACATGATCTTTGTATCTGGTTCTGTCAAGCATGGCTTTAATGAGAGAATCGGATGGCAAGGTTGTGAGTCCAGCATCATAGGAAATATTTTTGATATTGAAACTATTACTCGCATGTCCAACATGGGGAATGATTCACAAATCTCATCTCCATATATCGTTGCAGTTGGGCGATTGGTTGCAGTCAAAGGGTTCGATAAGTTAATTTGTGCCTTTGCCAAGATTAAAAGAAATAGTCTGGAAGATATCAAGTTAGTTATTATCGGGGATGGCCCCATGAAATCAGCTTTGGGTGATTTGATATCTTCATTAGGAATGAAAGAACATATAATTTTATTGGGGAAGAAAGAAAATCCTTATCCATATATCAGGTCTGCTCAATGTTTAGTGTCGTCCTCAGTTAGTGAGGGACATCCACTTGCCATTGGCGAGGCCATAATCCTTGGCATACCGATTATTGCCACTGATTGTGAAGGCAACTCTGACATGGTGGCTCATGGCAGTTATGGTTATTTGTGTGATAATAGTGAAAGTGGATTGGTGAGTGCATTTACATATTTTCTTAATTCCCCAATGCATCAGGCTGTATTACAGTTTAAATCTGTTTGTGGGCAAATTTTTTTATCGGGTCAAAATGAAGTCGAAAAATGGAATGAGATTATAAATAAATCAGTATATTAGTTTGTATAGAGATTTATAATTTATCCACGAAATCAATGTTCTCGGTGAACGCATGAATATGGTAAATAAAAAAGATGTCCTTGTATTTGGTACAGGAAGTCTCTATGAGTTGAATAAGAAAGAACTGGTAGATAGATTTAATATCATATCCTTCATTGATAACAACGTGCATTGTGATTCAAATGAATTAGACGGTACTCTAATAAGAAGACCAGAAGAAATCATATATCTTAGTTATGATCTTATAATAATTGCTAGCTCCTTCGAGAATGAAATATATGAACAGTTGCTGAACTTGCATGTGCCAACTCACAAAATAGTTTTGCTCAGATCAATAGTTAAGATTAACCAATCGAAAATAATGTCACATTCAGATAGTAGTGGACTGTTCTATAGACCAACTGGTATCAATGGTGAAAATCTTGCCATTGTGATTCTATCCTACGGGCGAGTTGATATGACAGTTAGACTGTTGACGTCAATAAAAGATAGAATGCCAGACTTTTCTGGAGAAATAATTCTATTTGATAATGGCTCTAAACAAGATGAAATAATTAATTTGCAGAGCTACTTGGACGATTTCACCATAAACCACAAAATAATCTTAAACAATGAGAATTATGGTGTTGCAAAAGGTAGAAACTGCGCTCTGAAACATGTTACGAAAGAATGGGCTTTCTTCGTTGATAACGACATTTTCTTTATCGATAATCCGCTTTATTCTATTTGTCAGACTATTGTTGACTTTCAAACACCATATATAAATTTACCATTGTTAAATAGTGATGGAAATACAATATATTCATTTGGTGGAAATGTTGTCATTAATGGAGATGATGTCAGCGTTGCACCATTTACACCTGGAGGGTGTCATAGATTAATTGTGGAAAACACCATTAGTTCAAAGATCGTTTTTGGTTCATTCCTATTTGGTGGTTCTGCAATTTATCATGTTGACTCTTTTATTTCTCATGGGATGTTTGATGAAGATATGTTCATTGGGTTTGAAGATATAGTGTTTTCTATATCTCTCTTAAAAAGAGGTGTAAGGGTTGCAAATATATCTGATTTTTATATGATCCATGATCATGCTCGACCATCTGATAATGAATATAATAATGTAAGATACGATATTAAAACGATTAAGAATTCAGCAGATGCTGCATTCTCTAAATATGGTGTCAATATGTATTCTGACGATGTTGAAAAATGGCTGCAATCACGGACAAAAAAGGTTATTTGAGAAATGCTTAACATTAGCTTTGAAATACCTGATTTGGAACGGCTAGACATTGATGAATGGTGCATTATTGGAGAAGGAGAAGCGCAGAAAAAAATTTGCAGATTCATGAATGAAAAAGGTGTAGCTCCACCATCAATAATTTATAAAAACTCATCTGATTTTATCGCTGACGTTAAACATGATTTATATTATGGCCCTAGCATAGTTGTTATTGGCTCTACTATGCGATATGAAATAGCCAAAAGTATTTATGAAGATTGCCGCAGTATAAAAAATAGCAAGTTTGACATTTTTCTCCGTATGTAGGTATTGATAGGTATGGCAGTTATGAAGAGTGGAGTGCCTATTCATTAAAAAATCAGATACAATCCCTCAAGTTGTTATCATCGACTCATACTATAATGATCACTGTGCTTATTGGATGTCAACTTTAATATCTGAAATTAAGCGTCAAGGATTTTCAGTGGCAATTATTCATCCATGGCAAAAATATCAATTTTCTATCTTAATTCTATCTTAAAAAATGCGATATCAATCGTATTATAGAATATACTTGTACATCTTTGATGATGTGAAAAAGTTTATTCATAGTATAGGTAAGAAGTTTTTTATGCTGCGCTGCAGAGTGCGGTTTTTTTCTCAAAAAATATTTCTATCTTGATAGAATAGGAATAAATGCCAATCGGGAGTTGGCAACTGATGATTTGGGATGGATTTCTGACTCCGACTATCAAAAACTAACCGCTTTAAAGAAACAGTTTTTTGGGAATGTAAATCCATTTAAGATATTTGCAAATAAGCATTATAATAATATAAATATAAATATAAATATAAATATAAATATAAATATAAATATAAATATAAATATAAATTATAGTGTTCTTGAACTTGCTAATATATCTGATTTGAAGGAGGAATATTCTGCAATCATCTCGTTTGAGGCGTTTGAATATATTGACTCCACATCATTATTTTTACCTGATATTGTCAGGTTGCTAAAAAATGATAGGTATTTTATTGTCTCAACTACTAATCAAGAAAAACTACCTTTTAACATTGAACGTTTCCCCTATCATATAAAACACTATACTAATAATGAGTGACTGAGGCTCTCGAATCTGCAGGATTATCAGTTGAAGAGGTATGGTCACAGCATGATCCTATCATAGGGGATGTAGAGAATGACACCGAAGGGCTATTTCTGATTTATGTGGCAAAAAAACGATAGCTAGATTATATGTGACTGGTTCATCAAACACCGGTTTAAACCGGTGTTTTTATTTTATGTCCTCTTGTTACGAACGGATAGTTAGATTATAAAGTTTTTTGACCCATAATAACATGATGCTGAATATATATTACTCTGACTAATTCGTTATATTGTAGTACCTGAAGAAATATTAAAAATAAGCTTTAATATTCTTCAATAATATCGTAATTATTTTTGATTGCGCATCATATCGAATAATTGGATAAAGTGGCAAAGTAATTGCTCCAGTATAGAACCGATCGGCATTTGGCTGGCGCATCTGAATTAATTTTTGATACCACGGCTGTTTGTAAATCGGCATATAGTGCACGTTAGCACCGATGCCTTGGGCCCGCAGTTGCTCAAAGATACGGAGGCGCTGCTCGGGGGCTACGCGGTGTACATAAAGATGAAAGGCACTGCGCCTTTCTTCACTGAAATAGCGAGGGAGTAGCTCCGGCGCCAATGCTTCGAAGTAGCGGCGGGCCAGCTTGCCGCGCTTTTGAATCCAATTCTCCAGATTCTGCATCTGGCTTAACCCCAGTGCGGCCTGGATATCGGTCATGCGGTAGTTAAAGCCCAGCATCTGTTGCTCGTAGTACCAGGGGCCGTCCGGTTCGTTGATAAAGTCTTCCGCTTCGCGGGTGATGCCGTGGCTGCGCAGCAGGCGCATGGTCTTGGCCAGTGCGGGGTCATTGGTCATGGCCATGCCACCTTCCCCCGTGGTGATGATCTTCACCGGGTGAAAGCTAAAGACCGTGATGTCGCTGTAGCGACCGTTGCCGGTGGGCTCGTCGTGATAGCGGGCACCGAGGGCGTGGCAGGCATCTTCGATGATCCGAAAACCATACTCTTGCCCCAGCCGATGGATCTCTTTCATGTCGCAGGGCAGGCCCGCGAAGTGCACCGGGATCACCACCTTGGGTAGGCGTCCTTCGGCCTTGGCAGCCACCAGTTTTCGCTCCAGCTCCACGGCGCACATATTGCCGGTATCGGGTTCGATATCAACAAAATCGACTCGGGCGCCGCAATAGAGGGCACAGTTGGCGGAGGCCACGAAGCTGATGGGGGAGGTCCAGACCCAGTCACCTGGGCCCACTCCCAGCGCCAGGCAGGCTATGTGCAGGGCGGCGGTGCCGGAGTTGACGGCAACCCCGAAGCGGGCGCAGCAATAGTCGGCAACCGCTTGCTCGAAACGAGGCACTACTGGTCCCTGGGTCAGAAAGTCGGATCTCAGGACCTCCACCACGGCCTCGATGTCCGCTTCACTGATCGATTGTCTGCCGTACGGGATCATTCCATTACCACTTGCTGATTGATTTGCTTGAGCTCTTCTATGGTCAGAAAGGCCGGATTGTTGCGAGAGTTGTACTCAAATCCCGAATCGACCATCTTTCCCTTCTCGCCGGCGGCGGTCTTCGAGAAGTCGTTGTTGCGGTTGTTGAAGTTGATGGTCGGCCCGATGATGAAGAAGTCGTCGAACTCAAAGGTGTGATAGGAGTCGTCAGCCGGGCACATCACTTCGTGCATTTTTTCGCCAGGGCGGATGCCGACAATCTTGTGCGGCAGCTCGGGTGCCATGGAAAGGGCGAGATCCGTGATGCGAACGGAAGGGAGCTTGGGAACAAAAATTTCCCCCCCCTTCATCCGCTCGAAGTTGCGCAGCACAAAATCCACCCCCTGCTGCAAGGTGATCCAGAAGCGGGTCATCTCCTCATGGGTGATGGGCAGGGCGTCAGCCCCCTGATCAATCTGCTTTTGGAAAAAGGGGACGACTGAACCACGGGAGCCGACCACATTGCCGTAACGCACCACAGAGAAACGGGTCGGATCCTGGCCCGCGATATTGTTGGCAGCAACGAACAACTTGTCGGAGGCCAGCTTGGTGGCTCCGTAGAGGTTGATCGGGTTGGCGGCCTTGTCGGTGGAAAGCGCGATGACCTTCTTCACCTGATTGATCAAGGCGGCCTGGATGACGTTCTCGGCCCCGTGAATATTTGTCTTGATGCATTCCATGGGGTTGTATTCAGCGGCTGGAACCTGCTTGAGGGCGGCGGCATGGACTACGTAATCCACCCCGCGCATCGCCATGGTCAAGCGGTTGGCATCCCGCACATCGCCAATGAAATAACGCATGCAGGGAGCATCGAAGACCTGCTGCATCTCGAACTGTTTCAGCTCGTCACGGGAATAGATGATGAGGCGTTTGGGTTTGTAACGCTCCAGTACTGTCTTGACCAGTTTCTTGCCAAACGAGCCGGTGCCACCCGTGATGAGTAGCGTTTTATCATTGAACATTGCGGGCATCTCGTCAGAAAAACAGTAGATGAATCATATGCTAGCAAATAAAGTACCAGCTTTTTATGCAAAGAGTGTGATCCATTCGCAAAAACGCTTTTAACACGCGAACTTAGGTCATCACTCTCAAAGTTAATTGTAATGACGACTTAAGGCGACGTAACGGGCGTAGTCCGGTTCTGCCAGATGGTGGAGCAGATCTGCTCCACGGCATTGAGGGCTCGCGGGGTGAAGCGGTGCAGCTCATCCGAGTTGATGAGGGCCAATCGTCCCTGTTTGACCGCGTCTATCATGGTCCACTGTTGCCAGTGCGCCAGAGCGCCGGGATCGTCACTACCCGCCAGGATCAGCCCAGGGTTGGCCTTGATCACCTGCTCCTGGCTGACTTGGGGGTACGGGGTCTTGGCATGGGTCATCACATTGACGCCGCCACACAGCTCGATGGCTTGGGCGGGCCAGGCTCGGTCACTGGCACTGGTTAGCGGCGGGTACCAGAGCTGGTAGAACACCTTGACGCCGGTCGGCTGGCCGTAGCGCTGCCTGAGAGCCGCCAGCCTGGCCAGATAGCGATCGGCCGCCTCGTTGGCGCGTTGCTCAACCCCCAGCATCTTGCCAAGGGCCCGCATCTCGCCAGCCAGTGAATCAAAGTCGGTGGGCTCGGAGTAGAACACCTGAATGCCGAGCTTTTCCAGCGGTGCCAGCATGCGCGACTGGGCGGATCGCCAGGCGAGGATGAGATCCGGTTTCTGGGCCAGCAGCGCTTCCACATTGATGCTGCGGTAATTCGCCACCTTGGGCTTGTCTGTCACCTCGGGGGGATAGTCGGAGGCATCATCGACCGCCACCAGCTTGTCGCCGGCCCCTATCTCATAGAGAAGCTCGGTGAGGTGGGGGACCACGCTCACCACCCGCTCCGGGATCGCTGCCATCGCCATGAATGGCAAACCTGCCAGCAATCCCATCCATTTACCTGTGTGTCTAACCATGCCAGCGTTCCACCAGTGTCATCGCCAGGGCGACCAGCAGCCATCCCCAGCCTGTTCCTTGCAAGACATTGAGCACCCGCGTGGCCATGTCGGCGCCGGGATCCTGCCCGAGCCCCAGCACGGGCCAGCGTTGCAGGGTGCCCTGGTAGTAGCGTGGCCCCCCCAGCCGGGTCTGAAACTTGTCCGCCAGCAGTACCAGCAGGATGCCTATGGCAGGATAGGGCCAGAGCACACCGCTGCGTAGCAGCCAGCCCGCACGCTTGAGACGGGTCAGTAGCAGGGGCAAGCCAAGCAGCAGCACAGTCGGGGCATTGAGCGCCTGATAGAAGGCGCTCGCCGCGCGGCCAAAGTGGCTGAATGCGGGATCCTTCATGCTCCAGCTCAGGCTCATCAGCTGGGTCAGTCGCCAGAGCAGGGCCCCCTGTACGCCAGCCACCGCATAGCCCAGCAGGGGCCCGGCCCATTGTCCCACCAGGCGCAGGGCGCAGCTCTCGCTCACAGCCTTGGCAATCCCCATGACCGAGAGTTTACCTGTCTCCCGCTTGAGCCAGGGCACGGCCTGCAGTCGTGCCAGTGGCAGCGTCTCCTGGCAGGCAAGGGTGCGGGTGGCGCTCGCCAGCTCCCGCAGCGGACGGGATTCAATCATCAGCAGCAGAAACAGCAGATCGAACAGAGGTTCGCTCAGGGCCAGATTGCGCACCGACCAGAGGCCAGCTGCGCAGGGCAGCCAAACCACCAGCATCGCCAGCACGCCGGCTTGTAGCTGCTGCCTGGGCGAGCCGTCCGCCCTGTGTACCTTGTGGCCAAGGCGAGTGAGCAGCGGGGTGAGGGCCGAGAGCCGGATGTGGGCGGGGCGGGGAATGAGGGCCTCCAGCAAGGCGGCCCCCAACATGATGGCCGCCGTCGTGGAAAGCAGATCGGTGGCCATCGGTTCGAGCGATTCGATTGGGATCACAGCTTGCCGAGCATCTTGATGATCACTTCGGCCGAGTGCTTGCCAGCCACCTCGATAAAGGCGTCGAAGGATTCCACCTGCTCCTTGCCCGCGATGTCAGACATGGCGCGCACCACCAGATAGGGCACCTTGAACATGTGGCATACCTGGCCGATGGCAGCCCCTTCCATCTCGACCGCCAGCATTTGCGGGAAGTCGGCGCGTGCCTTGGCGATGGCCTGTGGCTTGCACATGAACTGATCACCGGTGCAGATGAGGCCAACCTTGGTCTGGTGCTTACCCTGCTCGGCGATGCACTCACGTGCCACCGTGATGAGCTTTTCGTCGCAGGGGAAGGCGGCGGGTTGCTGCGCCATCTGGCCCATCTCGTAGCCGAAAGCGGTCACGTCCACGTCATGGAAGCGCATTTCGCTGGCGATCACCACGTCACCGATATGCAGATCCTGGGCAAAACCGCCCGCGGAGCCGGTATTGATCACGCAATCGGGGGCAAATTTTTCCAGCAGCAGGCTGGTGGCCACGCTGGCGGCGACCTTGCCGATGCCGGAGCGGGTCAGGATCACCTCTTTGCCGGCCAGCATCCCCTGATAGAACTCGCAGCCACCCAGTTGCAGGGTGGTGGCGTTGCTCAGCTGGCTGCGCAGCAGGGCCACTTCTTGTTCCATGGCGCCGATAATACCTACTTTCATCACTGACCTCGTCTTGATAGCCGTCAGGCTGTATTTAAGTTGCTGTAGATCATAACAAAAGATGAAGACGGCGCCGAGCGCTGGAAGAGAAATGCCAGGGAGCAACCCAGGCGCCCCAACGTGAGGCGCCACAATTAAGGAGGGAAGGGATGGTGATCGTTTAACCGAGGGCGGTGTCCAGGGTCATCATCAGGGCAAAACCCGCCATCAGGCCGAGGGTGGCGTGGGTTTGATGGCCGTTGCGGTGAGTCTCGGGGATCACCTCATGGGAAACCACAAACAGCATGGCGCCGGCCGCCAGGCCCAGACCGATGGGATAGGCGATGGCCAGGCCACTGGAGAGCCCCACCCCGAGCAGGGCGCCGAGGGGTTCGAGCAGGCCGCTGCCGATGGCGACCAGCACGGCCAGTGGCGGGCGAAAACCGGCGGCGCACATGGCAAGCGCCACCGCCAACCCTTCCGGAATGTCCTGCAGGGCGATGGCGGTGGTGAGCGGCAATCCCACCGACATGTCCCCCTGGGAGAAGCTGACCCCGATGGCCATCCCCTCCGGCAGGTTGTGCAGGGCGATGGCAAAGACAAACAGCCAGACTCGGGAGCACTGCTCATGGCCCGGGCCGCAGGGGCCAGTCTTGTCGTGTTCGTGCGGGGTGAACTGATCCAATCCCAGCATCAGCAGCACCCCGAGGGTCATCCCCGCCACCACCACGGCGGCGGCAGCAAAGCCGTTGCCCGTGATGTCGCTGGCGGCATCGAGCCCCGGCAGCAGCAGGGAGAAAGCGCTGGCCGCCAGCATCATGCCGGCGGCAAAGCCGAGCATGGAATCCTCCACCCGCTGCGGCACGGCGCGCAGAAAGAGGGCGGGCAGGGCACCGAGGGCGGTGGCAGCAAAGCCGGCGGCCCCGCCGATGAGGCCATAACGCATGCCGCTGCTGATCTCCTCCGTCGCCAGCATGACGAGGCTCTGCAACAGCAACAACAATACGGCCGCCAGCGCGATGAAGAGACCGATGGCCGTTCGGGGGCGGGATTGCATCTGGGCACGCAGTTGTTGGGACCAGGAGGAAGCGGGCAGGGCTGACATATCGTCCATCGGGTTACCTTATGAGAAAGAGAGAAGGCTCATTACATCCCTGCGCCTACGCCTTGTCTACCCGAGTCAGGCGATTGTCCCCATAGCTAAATAGCATGCTGTTGGGCACTGGCATAGGGCATCCGCCTGAGGCCTTGGCGCTGGAGGAATTAACACCATTTAAATTTTTTTAATAAAAATGAAGGCATTGTCGCCTTGTGCTAGAGTGCGCGACTTTGCCAAATGCCCTCTTCCCGCGTTTTGTGCATCTCCCCGTCAGGATGGCCCGGGTATCAGCTCACAGGGATGTGATCGCCACACTCCACACCCAGTCAGCAGTCGAGGACCCACTGCCACCATGTTTTACAAGAATCTCTCCATCGGCAAGAAGATTGCCGTGGTCTTTGCGATCATCGCCGCCGTCAACGTGCTGTTCGGTCTGTTTCTCTCCAGCGAGCTGCGCAGCGTGCGTGATCGGGTGCTGAACTTTACCGACTCGACCCTGCCGAGCGTGCTGTCGGTGGAAAACCTGCTCTATGACGTCTCCTATGTGCGCCGGGCCCAGTTTGCCCTGCTGATGGTGGATGACAGTGCCGATCTGCAGGCCCGTCGTGGCCGGATCCAGAACAATATCCAGAAGGTAGAGACCAGCTTCCAGGCCTATGAGGCCACGGTCGGAGCGGCCCATGAGCGTCAGGTATTCAACCGGGCCAAGCAGCATTGGTTGAGCTATCGCCGCTCGGTGAGCGAGTTCGATCAGCTGCTGGCCACAGGCCAACACGCTGAGGCGCAGGCTCAACTGTTTGCTTCCAACGCGACTTTCGGCGCCCTGGAGCAGGCGGTCAACGAGCTGGTCGGGGTCAACCTCGACTTCGTCAAGGAGAACCGGGGCAGTCTGCTTGGCAGCGTCAGCATGCTCAACACCCTGGCCATGGTCAGCATCGGCAGCCTGTTGCTGTTCATGATGGCGATGACCTGGTTCCTGACCCGCCAGATCTGCCTGCCGCTGCAGGCCGTGGTGGCCCAGGCCAACGCCATTGCCAGCGGGGATCTGACTCACCGTCTGGATCGCCGTAACCTGGGGCGCGATGAACTGGGGGCGCTGGCCAATGCTTCCCTCAAGATGCAGGACAACCTGCGTGGCCTGATTGAAGAGGTGGTGGCCGCCGTGACCCAGTTGGGCACCGCCATCGAAGAGGTGAGCGCCGTCTCCGAGCAGTCGGCCAAGGGGATCCAGAGCCAGCAGCAGGAGATCTCCCTGGTGGCGACGGCCATGACCCAGATGAAGGCCACCGTCGCCGACGTGGCGGGCAACACCGAGATCGCCTCGGAATCCGCCAGCTCGGCCAATGCGCTGGCACGCAGCGGTAACCGGGAGGTACGTAACTCTCTGGTGGCGATCACCCAGGTAGCGGAAGAGATCGAGCAGGCCGGCGTGCTGGTAACCGAGCTGGAGCGCGAGTCCGCCCAGATCAATGTGGTAGTGGACGTGATCCGCGGCATTGCCGATCAGACCAACCTGCTGGCCCTCAACGCCGCCATCGAGGCCGCCCGTGCCGGTGAGCAGGGACGCGGTTTTGCGGTGGTTGCCGATGAGGTGCGTACTCTGGCGGGCCGTACCCAGGCCTCTACCGGCGAGATCGTGGCCATTATCGAGACCCTGCAGGCTCGTGCCAACAAGGCCAAAGAGGTGACCGGACTTAGCTGCGACATGATCCGCGAGTGCGTGACCCAGAGCGAACAGACAGGGGCAGGTATCCAGCAAATTGAGGAAGCCGTGGCCCAGATCGCCGACATGGCGATCCAGATCGCCAGCGCCTGTGGCGAGCAGGATGCGGTCTCCGACGAGCTGGGGCGCAACGTGGAGCGGATCAACGAATCGGCCAACGAGGTTGCCTTCGGCGCCGATCATACCGCGCGCGCCTGTCTGGAGCTGAGCCAGCTGGCTGCAGGGCTCAAGCAGACTATCGGACGCTTTCATCTTGCCTGATACCAAGATCAATTCAGGCGCGCGAAGAGGCGCCTGTCTTGCTGATATCAACCCGGCTTAGGCCGGGTTTTTTATTGCCAGCCAATCTCCATATCGAGGGGGGAGGTGGCAATCAGCGTCTGTGTGCGTCAGCGTGAAGGGAAGGGGAGAGTGGGTTAATGGTTATAGCGATAGATGGTTTGGTTGAGGGCTGGATTGCAATGAAACAGAGCCACGAACGCCTTGCAGGGGGAAACACGAGCGACACATAACCACGAGCGGCAGATAACAAAAAACCGGCTTGCGCCGGTTTTTTGTTGTGTCGAGTACGGGTTGGCTTATTTGGCCAGAGACTCCGGCAGCTCTTCACGGATCTTGCCGAGCATCTCTTTGAGCACGCGCGGGTTGGCAACGACTATGTTGCCGGAGGTTTCGTAGTTGTGACCACCCACGAAGTCGGTCACGATGGCGCCCGCTTCCTTGGCCAGCAGTTCGCCGGCGGCGGTATCCCAGGGTTTCAGGCCGATTTCCCAGAAACCGTCGACACGGCCGGCGGCCACGTAGGCCAGATCCAGGGCGGCGGAGCCGGAGCGGCGGATGTCGGCACACTCGATGAACATGCTCTGGAACATCTTCAGGTACGGCTCGATATGGTGCTTCTGCTTGAACGGGAAGCCGGTGGCTAGCACGGTACCAGCCAGTTCGCGGGCCTTGCCGACGCGGATGCGGTAGCCGTTCAGCTGGGCGCCGCTACCACGGGTAGCAGTGAACAGTTCGTCGCGGATCGGGTCGTAAATAACGGCTTGTTCGGTCTTGCCTTTCACGCGCAGGGCGATGGAAACGGCGAAGTGCGGAATGCCTTTGACAAGGTTGGTCGTGCCATCCAGTGGGTCAATGATCCATTGGTAATCCGGATTGGTACCGGCAGTCTCACCAGACTCTTCAGCTACGATGCTGTGCTCCGGGTAAGATTTTTTGATGGTATGAATGATGGCCGCTTCGGCTTCACGGTCAACGTTGGTCACGAAGTCATTGCTGCCTTTCTGGATAGCCTCAATGTTTTCGGGCTGGGAGAAGGCTTTTACTACAACTTGACCGGCGTTGCGCGCAGCGCGCACGGCGATATTCAGCATCGGATGCATAGGTTCACCACTGGATGTTAAAGAACGGGGATAAAAGGACGCGGTATGATACCAGTATTTCCACCGATGGCAACTGTTATCCCGATTCAGCCATTCGATTGCCACTGCCAGATATGACGGCTCCAATATAGGCCGGATCTGCGCTAGTCTTATGCCTGCAATCAACCCAGTTTGTCATGAGCATAGGGACATGAATCATGAACTTGTCAGTAGTCAGTCAGCACGTATCCGGCGCCAGTGAAGGTTTACTGGCCATTTTGCGTTCATCCAGAGAGTATGGCGATCACTTTGCCAACATCGGCGTCACGCCGCTTGCCGAGTGGCAGCCAGCCAAGGCGGAGGCGGCGATCCTGCTGATCGATGGCAATACCCCCTGGCAGGATGCCGGCTTTTTGGGCGGGGAAGATGACACCATAGGGTTGCCGGTGTTGCCGTTGCTGATCCGCAAGGGGGACAGGGAGCTGGCCATCTGCGGGCCGGATGTGCGCGACCCCCGCTTCTATTTTGTCTCCAACGGCATAGTGCTGGAGGAGTCGGATCTCGCCAATCCCGCCAGCAGCAGGGTGCTGCTGCGCAAGCTGGAATCCTACTTCCCGCTGCTCTCCCGCCTCATCATGCTGCGCCAGCGCAAGCCGGCCGCCACCCTCAACTGATCTCGTCATCATCGGCCGACAAACTGCGCACCCAGTGCCATCACTGGCACTGGGTGCGCCGTTTGTGTTACTAGAGAGTGGGTCAGGATCCCGCCGCCGGGGGAAATGAGTGCCCGGTGGCCCCATCTGCGTAACCAAGGAGTGACCATGATCGACTTTTATACTGCAGCGACCCCCAATGGCTTCAAGGTAGCGATAGCCCTCGAGGAGCTGGGGCTGCCTTATCGGGTGATCCCGCTCGACTTGTCGGCACTGGATCAGAAAAAGCCCGAGTTTCTGGCCATCAACCCCAACGGCCGCATTCCGGCCATCGTCGATCGGGACAACGATGACTTCGCCGTGTTCGAATCCGGCGCCATCCTCCTCTATCTGGCCGAGAAGGCGGGCAAGCTCTTGCCGCAGGATCCCAAGCGCCGCTCCCGGGCCATCCAGTGGCTGATGTTCCAGATGGGCGGGGTTGGCCCCATGATGGGGCAGGCCAACGTCTTCTACCGCTACTTCCCCGAGAAGATCCCGGCGGCCATCGAGCGTTACCAGAAGGAGGGGCGCCGCCTGTTCGAGGTGCTCGACAGCCATCTGGCCCACCACGAGTATCTGGCCGATGAGTACAGCATCGCCGACATTGCCACCTGGCCCTGGGTGCGGATCTACGACTGGAGCGGGATCTCCATCGAGGGGCTGCCCCATCTGCAGGCCTGGATGGCGCGCATGGAGTCCCGTCCTGCCTGCCAGAAGGGGATCACCATTCCGCCGCGCAAGGAGCAGCCAGAGGATCTGATCAAGCAGGCACAGCAGATGGTAACGCGTTGATTTTTAACTGCAGACGGGGCGGAATGCCCCGTAATATTAGAAAAACTAAGGCAAGCTGATTATAAAGATTCGTTCGTTTTTTGTGAGCTGAATCACTATCATGCCCCCATACCATCAAGCGTCCTGTGCGATGGTCGGGCGGGCTCCCCGCCTCCTGTTTCCAACACTGATTTGATTGACTCACTGTTTCTGTGAAGAGACTCCCCCGGGCCATTTCTGCGCCGGGGGGCGGCAGCTTTTTGACGATTTTTTTGGGACTGATATGGATCGGCACAGTTTTTATCCGTTGTTTTTCCTGACCATTCTGATGGTCGCTGTGGGCCAGATGACCCAGACCCTCTATGTCCCCTCCATTCCCATGATGGCGGGGGACTTTCAGGTGGCCTCCGGTCAGCTGCAGGCGGTGATGGCCTGTTACCTCATTCCCTATGGCCTCTCCCAGTTTGTCTATGGGCCGCTGTCGGATCGCATCGGTCGTCGCCCAGTGCTCATCATCGGCATGATGGTGTTTCTGTTGGGGACCCTGACTATCCAGCTGATCCCTCACTTCGCGGCCCTGCTGGTGGGCAGCTTCATCCAGGGGCTGGGAACCGGTGCGGGCGGCGCCATGAGCCGCACCGTGATGCGCGACCGTTATAGCGGCGCCGAGCTCAACCGCGCCAACAGCCTGGTGAGCATGGGGGTGATCTTCTCCCCGCTGCTGGCCCCCGTGCTGGGGGGCTGGTTGACCGAGCTGTTCAACTGGCGTGCCGGTTACTGGTTCCTGTTCGGCTTTGGCGCCGTGGCGACCCTGGCCATCATGGCCTGGTTTGGCGAGACCCTGCCGGTGAGCGCCCGCCAGCAACCGCTGCGGGTGGGAGCGGCCTATCGCCATGTGCTGGGCAACCCAAAGTTTCAGGGCAACCTACTCTGCCTGATGGCCACCTTCTCCGGTCTGGCGGTCTTTGAGGCGGCCGCCGGCGTGCTGCTCGGGGATGTGCTGAAATTGAGTGCCCGCACCGTGAGCGTGCTGTTTGTGTTGCCGCTGCCGGGTTATCTGTTCGGGGCCTGGCTCTCGGCCAAGCTGAGCTTTCGCCTGAGTCAGGGCAAGCTGATGCGTCTGGGCATCGCATTTTTGGCGCTCGGCTCGCTCATCATCCTGCTGCCGGGCCTGTTCGGGTTAGTGAGTGCTGCGTCACTGATCGGGGGGGCTGCCGTCTACTTTATCGGGAGCGGCATCCTCTACCCGACCGCCACCTCCTGCGCCATCGAGCCCTTCCCGGGCCAGGCGGGCACCGCGGGGGCCATCCTGGGCGGCATGCAAAACCTGGGGGCGGGTGTCGTCACCCTGCTGGCGGCCTGCTTCCCGATGACCGGCCAGGTGACCTTGGGGGCCATCATGACCCTGATGGTGCTGATCGTGGCGCTGAGCTTTGTCTGGCTGCGCCACCACGGCTCCCCCCACGAGCAGATGGCAATCTGACGCCATCGCGGCTGGCGCGTATCGAGCCAGTCCCTTGCCCAATAAAAAGAGGCCATGACCCGTCGGGGTCATGGCCTCTTTCGTTATGTGACGCGCATGCTTTTGGCCCGCGCGGGTAAATGCTCGCTTACCCCTGCGATGCCATGTCTGCCTGGGGGAGGGGGCGCTGCTCCAGCCGCTGCTCGCCCGGGCGGCAGATCAGTACCGAGCCTTGCTCAAACCAGTCCCCCAGCACGATGCGCCGGGCCGGCTGGCCGTCCAGGGTAAAGTCGTGGATGGCGGGTCTGTGGGTGTGGCCATGGATCATCATCCGGCAGTCGTGGCTGCGAAGCATGGCGTCCACCGCCGCGGGCGTCACGTCCATGATGCTCTGGCTCTTGTAGGCATTTTCCATCTGACTTTGGCCGCGCATCTTGCAGGCGATGGCCTGACGGCGGGGAAGCGGCAGGCGCAGAAAGAGCCAGCGCAGCCATTTGAGCTGTGTGATGCGGCGAAACTTCTGATACCCCTCATCCAGGGTGCAGAGCAGATCCCCGTGGCTCAGCACCACCCGCTCGCCATAGAGCTCGATGACGCAAGGATCCCCCAGCAATGTCATGCCGGCGCGCTTGGCATACTGCTGGCCCAGCAGAAAGTCGCGGTTGCCGTGAATAAAGTAGATAGGCACGTTTTGCTGGCTCAGGGCCAAAAACGCGCCGGCGATGGTCTGATGGAGCGGGTTGGGATCATCGTCGCCAATCCAGAATTCAAACAGATCCCCCAGTACATAGAGGGCATCGGCGCCGACGGCGTCGTGCTCGAGAAAGTGCACCAGCGCCGCCGTCATGTCGGGCCGCTGGGCGCACAGGTGAATGTCACTGATAAAGAGGGTGCTCATGGTGGCGTGTCGGTGCTCTGGGTCGGATCCGGGGAGGGGCAATGAACGGTTGTTTCGGAGTTGGCAAGGGGTGATGGCGGTGTCTGGACAACTGCAGGCCGGGCAGGATCAGACATCCGCTGCCACGTGAGTGTGGCAAGGTTGCGTCCCTCCAGGGTCAGCAGCGCCTCGTAAGGGTCGCCGGCCAGCCCCAGCAGGCGGCAGATAGCTGCCTCGCCTTTGAGGCCTTCTTCCAAGCGCAGACGCAGCACCGTCTGATAAAAATCATCCCCAAAGTGAGCCAGCAGGGCGGCCATCAGGGTGAGGTGGCGCCAGCCGTTGAGAGTTTCGACCGCAGCCGGCGTGACATAGAGCTCCACTGGCCAGGAGTGCCCGTCCGGGCCGGCAAAAAGTCGCTCGAGCAGCCAGACGCCTTCCCCCTTGTCGCTTGCCGTCCACCCCTGATCGCGCAGCTGAGCGGCAAGGTTAGCTGGCAGCGGATGCTGACAAAGGATATCGAGATCGCTGCCCGGCCGATCCAGCCCGATGGCGAGGGTACTGACCATGGCCACGTCGCTGCACAGCTCTTGCAAGCGCGCCCACAGGCCTGCAGTGAGCAGGGCATGGGCGGAGCGCTGGCGCGGGTTGCCGTGGGCCAGATAGTCGAGGCGTCGCCAGTTTGGGGCGGCAGATGGAAAAACTGCGGCCGGGGCCGCAGTTTTGTCAGAGCCTGGCCGGCAGAGATCACTCGGCAAGGGTCACCTTGGTGATCACCACGTCTTCAACCGGTACGTCCTGGTGGATGCGACCGTAGTTGCCGGTCTTGACGCCCTTGATCTTGTTGACCACGTCCATGCCCGCAGTCACTTCACCGAATACGCAGTAGCCGTAGCCCTGGGTGGTGGCGGATTTGAAGTCGAGGAAGTCGTTGTTGTTCACGTTGATGAAGAACTGGGCGCTGGCGGAGTGCGGCTCCATGGTGCGGGCCATGGCGATGGTGCCAATCTTGTTGGACAGGCCGTGGGCCGCTTCGTTCTTGATCGGAGCGCGGGTGTCTTTCTCTTCGAAGCCCGGGGCATAGCCGCCGCCCTGGATCATGAAGCCGTCGATCACGCGGTGGAAGATGGTGTTGTCATAGTGACCGTCACGGCAGTATTGCAGGAAGTTGGCCACGGTTTCCGGGGCTTTTTCAGCATTCAGGGTGAGGGTGATGTCGCCGTGATTGGTATGCAGAGTGACCATGAGTTGTCCCTTCGTTTTGTAGCGAGCCAGGCAGGCCCGCGGGTGTATGGCATAAAGTGGTGGCAATTCTAGCCCATCAGGGGCGGCGGGCATAGTGCATCTGGCGCCAAGACATAGATGGCAGGCGGGATCCGGCTCGTTTTCTCTGGTCGAACGGGGTATTATGACCAACCATTTTACACACAGGCAGTGGTTATAAGATGCTGAAGATATACAACACACTCACTCGTCAAAAAGAAGAATTCAAACCTATCCACCCGGGCAAGGTGGGCATGTATGTGTGTGGTGTCACCATCTACGATCACTGTCATATCGGCCACGGCCGCACCTTCGTCGCCTTCGACGTGGTGGCCCGTTACCTGCGCTACGCCGGTTACGATCTCACCTATGTGCGCAATATCACCGACGTGGATGACAAGATCATCAAACGCGCCGCCGAAACCCGCGTCACCTGTGACGAGCTGACCGAGCGCCTGATCGGCGACATGCACGCCGACTTCGATGCCCTCGGCATGGTGCGCCCGGATATCGAGCCGCGCGCCACCCAGCACATCGGTGAAATCATCGAACTGGTGCAATCCCTGCTGGACAAGGGCCACGCCTACGTGGCCGACAACGGCGATGTGATGTTCATCGTCGAGTCCTATGCCGACTACGGTCAGCTCTCCGGTCAGGATCTTGAGCAGCTGCAAGCCGGTGCCCGCGTCGATGTGGTGGATGCCAAGAGGAATCCCTTGGACTTCGTGCTGTGGAAGATGTCCAAGCCCGGCGAGCCGACCTGGGACAGCCCCTGGGGCCCGGGCCGTCCCGGCTGGCACATCGAGTGCTCCGCCATGAACTCCAAGCACCTTGGCAACCACTTCGACATCCATGGCGGTGGCTCCGATCTGCAGTTCCCCCACCACGAGAACGAGATCGCCCAGTCCTGCTGCGCCCACGGTGGCGGCTACGTCAACACCTGGATGCACAGCGGCATGGTGATGGTGGATAAAGAGAAGATGTCCAAGTCCCTTGGCAACTTCTTCACCATTCGTGATGTGTTGGCTCACTACGATCCGGAAACCGTCCGTTACTTCCTGATGTCCGGCCACTACCGCAGCCAGCTCAACTACTCGGAAGATAACCTAAAGCAAGCCCGCGCCGCGCTGGAGCGCATGTACACCGCCCTGCGTGACCTGCCAGAAGCCGCTGCTGCCGGTGGCGATGAACAGGTGGCCCGTTTTGTTGAAGCCATGGACGACGACTTCAACACCCCGGAAGCCTACTCCGCCCTGTTCGACCTGGTGCGTGAGATCAACCGCCAGAAAGCGGAAGACATCAATGTCGCCGCTGGCCTCGGTGCCCGTCTGCGGGAACTCGGCGCCGTGCTTGGTATCCTGCAGCAGGATCCGGACGCCTTCCTGAAAGGGGACGAAGCGGACGAAGAGGTCGCCGAGATTGAGCGTCTGATTGCCGAGCGCAATCAGGCCCGTGCCGACAAGAACTGGGCCGCGGCGGATGCCGCTAGAGCCCGTCTCACCGAGATGGGTATCGTGCTGGAAGACAGCGCCGGCAAGACCAGCTGGCGCCGTGCCTAAGGTCGGTTGTCCTGTTGCTGGCAACAGGTTGAGCCAATAAAAAAACCGCAGCCCTGGGGCTGCGGTTTTTGTTTGTGCCTCTTTCCTTTTAAGCCTCGGTGGCCTGCGCTCTGATCCCCTCTCCCCTTGTGGGAGAGGGCCAGGGTGAGGGGAGCTAATGTCATTCCCCGGCGGAATGGCATCCAACGCTTGGATGGCATGGCTTCATCATGCAGAACGCGAGGGCGCTGCCCTCGATGGGATTTCGCCCGCCCTTCGGGCTGGGGCGAGTGACTTTGGAAAGACCCAAAGTCACCAAAGGTCTTCTCCCAACTGGTTGAATGGTGTGCTGCACTGGGCATATTTCTGTACCGGTGCTTAATTTTTCACAGACCTGTTGAACTCGAGCTGCCGATTTGCTGAGGGAGACACTAACACCTTAGTGAATTATTGAAGTCGTTAACACGGTTTAAGCCCTCTACGGGTTTTTAGCAAATGAACGTCCTTTTTATTAGTCTTGTGATTTAGTCTACTTAGTATTTTTTGCTGTGTTTCTGGTGTCCAGAAAATTTTAAGTTTCTCTCTAGCTCTCGTAATTGCTGTATAAAAAATACTATGACTTATATCATCTTCATTAGCGTCAGTTATTACTATTTTCACCGAGTTATACTCAAGGCCTTGCGCCTTATGAATTGAGCTAGCGTAGGCTACCTGAAATGGAATAACAGTATTTAATGAGTCATCATCATCATCACTAACATTAGGGAAATCATAAACTGTGAATTGAATGGTTGACTCTCCAATCCATGTTAGTCCATCAATGTCAACATCAAACTCACTTAGTGGGCGGTCAAGTTTTACATCAAATCTAATCCAGCCAGGTTGCTGAACGATATCTACAATCCAACCTTTTAGATTATTATAAATGACGGGGCGAAAAAGTTCGGCATTTGAAAATAAAACAGGATCTCCGACTTTATAAGTTAACTCTCGCCAAGAAAAGCTTTCATTATTGTTTCTGCTTTGTAGGAAACGATTTATGTTATTGATTCCATACAGACCGTCATAATTCAAACACAATATAATTTCATCATCAGAGTGACTATCAAAAAGTGAATTATTTAACAGGGTTGAATATCCATTCTTAGCAATGCTCTCTGCAATATCATCTTCATTTTGTCTTACTTTTGTCCAAAATGCTAATAGCTCTTTGTTGTTAGTTCTGTAGGGAGTGGTTAATTCAAATACAGAGTTTTTATTTATGAAATGTCGTATTATTTCAAACCAATTGCCAAACTGGATAGATTCAATTTGGTAAATATCTCCTACCAATACTAGTAATTTAAATGAGGTTTTATCAAGAACAGTTAAAAGATCAGTATTGCTAACAGTGCTACATTCATCAATTATCAGTAAGTCATAACTTTTATTAATTTGGCTCTTAGATGCATGACTTCGAATTGTCCGAAACTCTGAATTTCTGGCCGCTATTTTCCTTTGAAGGTTGTCTATTGCTGGATTGGTATGTGCTAAGAATAATTTTTCTTTGTCGTTAAAATAACGAGCTATATGATCTAGCATCGTTGATTTACCTGTACCAGCTGCACCATAAATGAGAGCGATACGAGACTTTTCAAAAAGTCTTTGAAGAGCTTCTGATTTTATATGGTCATCTATCCTATATTGATTTTCGCTTAGCCACTGTTCTACAGACGCTGCATACCCTGAAATACCAGATGATGCTTTGCTTTGAAGCATCTCAATAATGGAAACAATCTCATTTTCATATTTACTTATGGATATATGCCCCCTGTCAATGAAAATCTTACGGCCTTGATGCTTATAGTAGAGCTTAGAGTTATATTGATTAATTAAATGTTGTACGTTACCAAATCCAGCTAGTTCACTTTCAGGTGTATATAATATTCCATTGACTTCGATGTTGTTTTTTACTTTTCTAGCTAATAGTTCATTTTGTCTACTCTCTGACTCAATACAGTCGAGAAGATCCCAATACCGTGGATTGTGTCCAGGTAAAGAAGTACAAAATGGCATGCTGTCAAAAGGAATACATCCAAACTTTATTTTGAGACCTGATAATGAACTGCATGTATCTCTTTGATATTGAGATTTTATAATCTGATTGTTCATATGGAGCATGAGGTAGCGGATTACATTATGTCCAGAATAGGAGTTTTTTATTATGTCTCGAGCTTTATCTAAGACATCAAAAATTTGTGTGTTAGAGCCACCTTGCGTAGATAATGTTCTTAATGTAATATACTTGTCATCGTTAAGGGTTACAACATCCAACAAACTTTCTGATCGTTCCGTTAAATACTTCATTAAAAATTTATATTCATCAGAACTTGTTCTAGTCTTTAATTTTACACTAAAAAGCTTGGCGAAATTATCAAGCTCACAAGGCCTAATAGATACTTCCCAGCTTCTTATAATTGTTATTGGCATATTATATCCAATAACCTCTATAAAGTCGTGTTGTAACTTTAGCATGGCCGCATGATCATTCGATATATCAATGTCGGTAAATGCAATAACTCTATCAAATTTGTTTGCTAGATTTGTTGCACGGAAAAATGTAACTTCATAAAAAACTCTACCATTACAGAAGAAAGGACACACTTTATGAATATAGTATCTTTCTGAATGAGCGTTGTTGTCTTTTCTTGATTTCCATTTATCTATCACTTCTACAATTTTTTGATGGTATTCAAATAGTGCAGGATCAATATCTATAGGGAATTTTTCTAAATTGCTTAATATTTTTAAATCAGTTTCTTTCTCAACCAAACTTCTTATCCTATGAAGATACTCATAATACTTTAGCATTAACCGCTCTGAGTTATCGCCATCTAATGTATAGTGAGAAGCACTCTTCTGGATCAGTTTGTGAAACTTCCCTATAAAATTTAATTTCCCGCTTGACTTTACATACTCAATGGATGGTCCGACACAGTCATAGTTGAAAGTACTTTCTGATGAACCACTCTGTAATCTTACTGCAACACCTTCAACTAAATTACGCAGTTGAGAAAGAATGTTTTGAGATAGAAGTCCTCTCTGTTTTGAGAGTAAGTCAATATTGTTGCATATAACATTGTCAGCACTGGTTATTTGATTTCGGACTGTCGTCATAATACTCCCCAAAGTGTGTACTGTTATTCATTGCTTTAGCTCATAAGTGCGATTAACGAAGCGCAATATGACGTTATAGAAATAAGGTTTTATTACGGTGAAATACGCACTTTCGGGTATCCAATATAAAGCTATTTTCCGATAGGGATATGTGCCGCTTGCCGTTGTACTCACCATGATTTTTCCACCTATGCAACCATGTCGATGACACCAGTTGTATCGGAGCGATAATCTGATCTCGCCACGGGGTGGGCGAGGGGTTGGTTCTGAGATAAAGGTTCCCCAATTGTTATCCCGATAACACGGGGGTGGGAGCAGTACACGAAGTACATTGTCCCGCTATTTCTAAGTACGGTTTTCAACTTTCCAATGGTCACCTTCACTAGATGGTTGTTTTTTTTCTCGCCATCCATACATCGAGTTATTTTATTTTTTCCTGTGTCCATTACGAGCGAAAACCAAATAAGCTGTGATTCTTGTTGACCTATAAAATAGACGGGGTCTTCAATGCTTACGTTTTGTGGCTCTTTTGGGCTGCAAAGTAAAAAGTGAGGTCTTACATTGAGCCATGTATTTTCATCGCCGAAAATAGCCTTGAATCGTTTGTTTTTACTGTTTAACTGAGCGTTGCTAAAATAGCTATCGCCTTTAGCTTCAATCATCACAATATGGGTTGTGTTTTCGTGATCAACAAAAGCAAGAATAAAGTCGACATCCTCTTGAGTGCCTGAGATTTGCAAGTCCACCTTTTTATTATTATCTATGAAGTTACGTGGAAATATATTTTTATCATGTTTTTGGGTGAGAAATAAGCTAGCATAGATCCAGTCAAGGTGATAATCCATCGCAGCAAAATATTCTCTGGGGATTGTTAAACCGATTAGCTTCGATATCTCATCAAGCTGTTTGTCATCCATGCGAAAATCTGGGTTTCCCAGCATTTGGCCAACCAGATAAAACCGCTCTTTACGGTTAAAAGACTTCAAGTTTTTAATTAATTCGTTGTTCATGTAAATCCCGAAAATGCTTATCGTCTGATAAGGAATTATTCTATAGAAAGCGGTGTGTATCGTAGAGTGTAATGAACGAAGTGAATTACACCTCTATTTCCAAGCTGAATCATATAGGGTGTAATTAGTTACTCGGCCTGCCCCTGTATTTTATATTTTCCTCGGATTGGGGAGCGGGTGTTGCCCAGACTGTTTGCCAAGGTGAGGAATATGAAATATTGCCTTGTGAAGGGGGAAGGTTAGTAATAAATTTCTTGTCCAATTTCTTTTATGTCCAGTTTGTTCGAGCCTGGATAGAACCCATCCATATCAATATGTTTAGTAACGGGGACGGAGATCTCTTTCTGTTCAGTTTTGAAATTTGATGCAACCTCTTCATCAATGCAACCATCTTGATATGTTTTATAAATAGCTTTTCCTGTCATTACATTGAAGTCGAAGTTAAAGAAACCTTCGCATGGTGCTCCATAATTTATTGTGGCACCAATTAGATACCATGCTTTATTATTAAAACGATATCTATGAGTGTAACTCCACTTATGACGGCTACCACCAAAATGATCAATGACGATAGCCCCTCGTTGTATATCAACGCTGATGAATGGATCCCCCATCATGCCACCATGAGCACTATCTAATATTGGCCCTTGCGAAGAGTGCCATAAGTCCCACTTATCTTGTTTCTTTTTATATATAAGCAGTGTTCTTTGTGTTCCTATTTCACCGTCCAACCCAGTATCCAGAACAATGAGTTTTTCATCGATACCATCTTTGTCCAAATCCCCCATAGCCTCGCCAATTACCTTTGAAGTGATATGCTCCTGACCCGGTTCCTCTGCAAGTGCTGTATTTACAGCCAATGCAAAAAACAATGTGGAAAAATATTTCATAAAAACCTCTGAGTGGTAGGTTCGATTAGCGAAGCATAATCTGACGTTCGAGAAATAAGATGATATAATGGCTAAACATTCTTTATCTGACTTTCAATATAAGCCATTCCCCAAATACACAGGGAGCCGTTAACTGGGCTACGGGCTGGGTGTTGCCCCCTGTTGTTCGCCGAGGTGAGCCCGTTTGTCCAGGCCGCGAGGCAGGACGCCGAGCGAGCGCCGTTGGGCCATGGATGGCTCATCGGCGCGTGCCGTGGGACAAACGGGTGAACCGAGGGAACCCGACGCAGGAGGGCGAACAAGTGGGGGTGGCCTTTCTTTTGGTGACTTTTCTTTGGCCACGCAAAGAAAAGTCACTCGCCAAGCCGCGCAGCGGCGGCGAAACCCCGTCGAGGACGGAGTCCTCGTGTCCTGCATGGCAAAGCCATGCCAACGCGGTTGGCGACCCCTCACCCTAACCCTCTCCCGCAAGGGGAGGGGGAACGGTTACCGCGGACGATTACGCTTCGCTAATCGACCCTACTGGTGAGGCCATGCCAATACCTTGTTGTGTAGGGCAAAGACGTTACCCGACCCCTCACCCTAGCCCTCTCCCGCAAGGGGAGAGGGGATGGAGCTCCGGGGCTGACGGGCATCTCCGTCGAGGGTGAAACCCTCGCACCCTGCCGCAGGGGCGGGAGACCGGCTGGTCTCCGCCAAAGACGCTGCCGCCCCTGACTGTCGCCGCCACCCTGCGCCTCTGACCATCCCTGCTAATACCTGGCGCCAATCAGGCACCCTGGCCCATATTACGGAGCCAGAACGGTCTTATCTATCGATTTGATGAGTTAACTATCAGAAAAGATTGGTTTTCTGCGCTGGCGCAAAGTTTGGGGCAGGGTGTTCCGCCATTTCGGCGGGCCGGTTGGCAGTCTGACGTTCTGATCAGGGAGTGGCGATGGCTGCAGGGCCGCGATAGAGAGAGGGTGAGAATTGAGGATAAAGGGACTGGTATAAGGATAAAGAGAAGGGCGGCACCCAAGCGGGTGCCACCTCTGTCAGGGGGCGGGGAAGTATTTGCCGTACAACTGCTGGAATTCGCTGCTGGCCAGCACCTGGGTCAGGCCGGTCTGGAATTCTTTGACGGATTCGTCGCTCACCGGATGGCTGAAGGCAAAGCAGAACTGCTCCGAGCTCAATACCCAGCGCACTTTGAAGCGGGCGGGATCGAGTTTTTGTTCCAGGATCAGCTGCTCCATGGTGGTCTTGTTGGTGGAGACCAGATCGACCCGTCCCGAGGTGAGCATCTTGAGGGCCTGGGGCAGCCGGTTGGCGACCATCAGCCTGCTCTCGTCAAAGCCGTTGTTGAGTAGCAGTTGCTCCCCCACATCGGCCCGCACCGCCCCGATATTGAAGACCCTGGCGTCCTCCAGCTTGTTGATGGCGATATTGCGGCTGGTTAGCCCCACCAGCACAATCTCGGCGTAGCCGATGGGGCAGGCCCACTTGAACAGGGGATCGCGAGCCTGGGTGCGGGCGGTGGAGAAGAGCACCGCATTGGGCTTTTGGGTCAGCAGGTAGTAACCCCGGGCCCAGGGCATGACGGTGATGGGCTGCGGTGTGGTGCCCGTCTTTTGCCACACCTGCTGCAGCAGCTCGACGGCAAAGCCGGCCGGCTTGCCCGCCTCGTCCGTGTAGTTATAGGGTTTGTACTCTTCGGTCATGTAGTGAAGCTTGGCCAGCTCCGGGCTGGCCTGGGTGAGGGTGGCAAACAGCAGCCCAATCAATCCAATCCATTGTTTCATCAGCGCCATCCTGCTTGAGGGAATCGTCGTTTCAGTGTGGGCAAGCGAGCCGATTTCGCCAAGGCCAAGTCAGATTTCCTGACAGCAAGAGAGAGCCTGGGCGCTGATGTCTGGCACCACAGGCCTCTTTTGGCTCATTGCTCTGGCGCTCGCGCTTCGGGCAATCACTACTCTGGCAAATAGCGGCGCCGCAGCGTTGGATAGGTCGGGCTGGCCAGCACCTGCTCAAGCCCCTGCTGGAATTCGGCAACCAGATGGTCGCTCACCGCGAGGCTGAAGGCGTAGCAGAAGGGGTCGGCGCTCAGTGTCCATTGCACCCTGAACTGGTCGGGAGCGAGCCCCAGCTCCCCGATACGCTGATAGAAGGTGTTCTTGTTGGTCGAGAGCAGATCGGCCCGCCCGGAGGTGAGCATCTTGATGGCATGGTTGAAACGGTTGGAGGTCATCATCCTGTCTGCCTGAAAGCCGTTGCGGATCAGCAACTGCTCCCCCACATCGGCCCGTCCGGCGGCGATGATGTAGTGCTTGGCATCTTCCAGCCTGTCGAGATTGATATGGCGATGAGTCAGGCCGATCAGCACTATGTTGGCATGGTCAATGGGGCAAGCCCATTTGAACAGGGGATCTCGCGCCCTGGTGCGCACGGCGGAGAAAAGCACCACATCGGATCTCTTGCTCAGCTGGGAGTAGCCCCTGGCCCAGGGCATCACATCGATGGGTTGTGGCGGGGTTGCGGTTTGTTGCCACACCCGTTGCAACAGCTCGACGGCAAAACCGGTGGCCATGCCAGATCCATCCCGGTAGTTGTAAGGGCTGTTCTCTTCGGTGATGTAGTGCAGTTTGCCAAGCTCGGGGCTGGCCTGTGCGAGGGTGGCAAGCAGCAGGCCTGCCAATCCGGTCCATTGTGTCATCTGCGCCGCCCTCTTGATGCGTCTTTTCCTCAAGTGTTGTCGGGGCGACGCATTTCGCCAGCCCCGGCAACTTCTGGTTGGCGCTGGGGAGGGCGTTGCTGTCAGGGCTCGGGCAGGTATTTGGCCTGCAGGGCCTGAAATTCCCGGGAGGCGAGGACGCGGGTCAGCGCTTGCTGGAACTGGGTGATATCGCTGTCGGGCACCTGGCGGCTGAAGGCGTAGCAGAGTTGCTCGGCACTGAGCAGCAACGCCACGTTGAAGTCATCCACCCGCATACCGAGTTCGCGGATAGCTTCATAGCCGGCCAGCTTGCTGGTGGCGAGCAGATCGGCGCGGCCGGAGACCAGCATCTTCACCGCCTGGCTCAAGCGGTTGGCCGGGATGATCTTGCTGTCATCCATGCCGTTGTTGAGCAGCAGCTGTTCGGCGGCATCGGAGCGCACGGCGCTGATCCTGTAGTCGCTTATCTCGGCAATCGAGCCCAGGGTGAGCGGGCGGGAACTGTGCCCGAGCAGGATGAACTCCGAGTAGCCGATGGGGCATACCCACTTGAACAGGGCTTCCCGCGCCTGGGTGCGGGCGGTGGAGAAGAGCACCACGTTGGGTTTTTGGGTCAGCAGGTAGTAGCCGCGGGCCCAGGGGATGATGCGAACGGGTTGTGGCTTGACCCCGCCCTGTTGCCACACCATTCGCAGCAGCTCGACGGCGAGTCCGGTGGGCTGCCCCTGTTCATCGTTGTAGTTGTAGGGAGGATACTCTTCGGTGAGGTATTCGAGTTTGCCGAGATCGGCCCGCACGCCACCGGCCCACAGGATCAGAAAAAGGTGACAGATCAGCCATATCCTCATGGTGCACATCCCTATGCGGCAATCATGATTCCAGTGTGGGCATGAACCGGGCAAAGTGCCATCGTCTTTCTCACCAGCGGCTGCGGCTTGCTCCCAGAGGGCGAAACGCCTCATCGCGCAGCCCCACCAGCAGGGTCTTGCCATCGGGTTGCAACCGGAACTCGCCGTAGCGGGCCTCCTCAAGGGCCTCTCCCGTGCCTTCCTCGAAGAAATAGGCATCCGGCCCAATCTGCCACTGGCCGGCGTGGCGACTCACCTGCAGCAATCGCTCGTTGGGTGCCAGGGCCTCCGGCTTGTCGCCGACTACCCAGCTTGCCACCTGGTGCTCGTCCAGGCGGATCACCAGGGTATCGCTCCCGCTGGCACTCGCGTTGCTCCTGTGGGTCGCAAGCTCGCGGGCTATCTCGTAATTCAGACGCATATAGTCCCCCTGCATCAGGGAGCGGGGATCGACCGGGGCTAGCCGCAGCAGCACCACCTCGCCGCTGGCCATGGCCTGTTCATAACGCCAGACGGTGAAGTTGATGCCCGCCAGGATGGCGAGGCCGACCAGCAGGATGGCAAGGGGTCTCATGACGGGCTCCTTGGGGTGAGGCGTTGCAACAAAAAACGTGTCCCCAGCAACAAAGCCCCCGAGCCCAGCAGCAGCCAGGACTTGGTCATCAGGGTGAGCCCGAGATCGTAGTAATAGAGGGCGCCGTAGCCTGTCAGCAGCAGGAGCGAGAGGGTCATCAGGCCAAGGCTGCCTGCGCAGAAACCGAGGATCAGCACCAGGGCGCCGGCACCCATACCGGGGATGAGAGCACTGAGCAGCACCAGCGGCAAGCCGTAGCGCAGCGGCAGGGCCAGCTTCACCATCACGGCCAGCAGCAGGGCGGCGCACAGCAGCGGATTGAGCCAGAGTGGCAGGCGCGAGAGGCCGAGCTCGTCGAGCAGACTGGCGCCCCCTTCCCAGAGTGGATGGTGCAGCCGACCCAGCACCAGCAGGGAGAGGGCGAGCCCCAGAGTCATGGCGTGATAGAGCGGGTGACGGGCCGGATCGGTTTCGGCCCGCAGCCAGCAGAAGGTGATGGCCGCCATCACCAGCGGCAGGGCTAGCAGTTGCAGGCCGAGGCTGGCGAGCCCCAGGGTGAGCAACAGGGCGGCGGCCACGCTGTGAAAGAGACGCACCAGCCAGTGATCGAACAGCACGGCTATCCCCAAAGAGAGCAGGCAGAGGCCGAACCAGAGCAGGGCCTGGTGGGGGTCTATCTGATCTATAAGGCCATAGAGCAGCCAGGCATCGGCCGCCAGCGCCAGGGCAAGCACAAATTGATCCCAGAGATCCCCGTGCTGACTGCGGTTGATGGCGTAGGCAGCGGCCAGTAGCAGGGTGCCCATCAGCAGGGCGTGCTCCGGCTCGCGAGTCAGTTGCTCGAAGGTCATGAACAGGAAAAACAGCAGGAAGAGGGCGGCAATCCAGCCCACCAGTCCGAGCAGAAAGCGGCTCGACCAGTGGGGGCTGGTGTCCCGGGGCATCTCCCCCTCGACCAGATTGGCCTGTTGCAGCCGTTGCCAGAGGGTCGGATCACTCATGATGCCTCCTTTGCTGTTGCAGCCAGCGGCTGGCCACGACCGAGAGACCGATGGCGATAAGGCAGAGCAGCAGGAAACCGTCCACATCGGGTTCCATCCACTTGCCAAGGGTGGCCAGGATGATGGCGATGAGGCTCAGACACCCCATGGCGAGGCCGGCGATGAATCTGTGGTGCCAGAGGGCATAGGCAGCGGCGAGCCAACCGAGCCAGAGCGGCCACACCCAGGGGGAGGCGGCATCAAACAGGGCCAGCAAGGCGAGCAGTGTGATCCCAAGGCCAGCGGCAAGCCCTGCCAGCCAGCTTGGCATCAGCCGCCAGCGGGCCGGTGTCAGTAACAGCAGGCCCCAGAGTGCGGCGTTGAGCAGGGTCAGGCTCCAGCCGAGCGCTTCCTCGTCAAAGGCAAAGAAGAGGTCGAACAGGCCGAGGCGCCAGTAGAGCACCAGGGCCAGCTGCGCCAGCAGCCAGCTCAGGGTCCACAGCAAGGGGCTTTGGCCCAGCGCCGCCAGCGGCAGCAGCATCAAAGTCCAGGTGGCAAACAGCTGCCAGGGATCGGCGCCGGTCTGGTAGGTTTGGCCCACCAGCGCCAGCAGGGCACCGATATTGAGCGCCAGGATCAGCAGCAGCGCCTGGCGCGCCGTGTCGCCGAGGGACGTGCGCCACAACACCAGCAAGGTGGCGAGCAGGGGCGCTTCCAGCAGGGCCAGACGTGACAGACGTCCCAGCTCATGCCAGTTGAAGGCGACGAAGAACACCAGTCCGGCGCCGAGGCAGAGGGCGCCGAGCCAGAGCAACAGACGATCGAACAACCACTGCCAGCGCGCGGGAGGAGGGGGCAATTCGGCCAGCGCCAGTGCCGCGTCGAGCCGCTCGGGGGCAAGCCTGCCTTGTCTAACCCATTCGAGCAGCGTCTCTCTTGATACCTTGTGCATGGGGGAACTCCACGGAATTTGCCCCATTATGGCATGAGGGGCGAGGAGGAGGGGAGCCCGTTGGCCCTTTGTCACCGGCGCCATACCGACACAAAAAAGAGCGCCCCGACCATGGGCGGGGCGCTCGAAGGAGTGGGCAGTCAGCTCGTCAGACGAAGATGAGGGTCGTGACCCCGAGCCCCACAAACAGCAGGGCGCAGGCGATGCGGATCCCCTTGAGCGGCAGCTTGTCGGCCCCCAGCTTGCCGATCAGCACCACGGGCACGTTGGCCAGCATCATGCCGAGGGTGGTGCCGGTGACCACCTGGAACAGGGAGTCATACTTGGCGGCCAGCAGCACGGTGGCGATCTGGGTCTTGTCGCCAATTTCGGCGATGAAGAAGAGCACGAAGGTGGCCATGAAGGGTCCGTACTTGTCCAGCGAGCTTTCCTCGTCATCCATCTTGTCCGGTACCAGGATCCAGATCGCCATGGCAACGAAGGCCGCGGCCACCAGATAGGTCATCACCTTGGGATCCAGCCAGCGGCTGATGAAGTCGCCAATCCAGGCGGCGCCCGCATGGTTGAGCAGGGTAGCCGCCAGCATGCCGGCGATGATGGGCCAGGGCTTGCGAAAACGACAGATGAGCAGCAACGCCAGCAGCTGGGTCTTGTCGCCGATTTCGGCGATGGCCACGCTGAGGGTTGAGGTTAACAAGGCTTCCATAAAAGTGAACCGGGGGACGGAATTGTTATAAACCAAAGACAAGCCTGCACCATCCGTCCCCGGTATTGGCACTGGCCCGTCAAAGGTCTTGTCAAATCCAGATGGTGATTGGATCACCCTGACCATGGTGAGTTGGCACCAAGTATGTTGATCAGGGTCGCAGGCCGGCGGGATCCGGCGTGCGAGACTACTCCCCCTCGATGGGAGCGGGCATTCTAGGGAAAAAGCCGAAGTGAAGCAAGGTGCGCCGCAGGCGGCTCAGCCCCCCACCAGCTTGACGCTGAAACCGGCTTTCTCCAGCTCGGCCTTGATAAGGTCCCGTTTGTCCCCCTGGATCTCGATCACGCCCTCTTTGATGCCCCCGCCCGTGCCGCACTTTTTCTTGAGCTGGGTAGCCAGCGCCTTTTGCTGTTCGGCCGGTACGCCGTGGATGGTGATGACCCCGGCGCCCTTGCGCCCCTTGGTCTCGCGGCGAATGCGCACTGTGCCATCGGTGGGGAAAGGGGAGGCGGATTGGGGGGCACTCTGCTCTTTGATCATGCCGCCATCCGTGCTGTAAACCAGGCGGCTGTTGTTGTCGTGACTCATGGTATTTCTTTATCGATTAGCGAAGCGGAGTTTGATTTTACTCAAATAAAAGTTGAAGACACAGCTTATAATGGCCTAGCTAAAAGAGAATTATTATTGTTTAACTTTCAGGAGTCAGTCATGGTACTCACGCAGTTGTCACCGGGACAGAGTGCTCGCATCAAGAACCTGGACCAGTTGACCCGTCCCCTGCGTCGCAAGCTGATGGTAATGGGATTGTTGCCTCAGACCGAAGTCATCTATCTGCGTTCTGCCCCCCTTGGGGACCCGCTCCAGATCCAGTGCCAGGGGATCTGTCTTTCCATGCAAAAAAGTCTGGCGCAGCAAATCGAGGTCGAACCGGTATGAAACACACCTCACAAAACAATCGTCATGGTCAAAGCACAATCGAGGGTGAACCGGTATGAATTATTCCCTGGTAACGGTTGGCAATCCCAATAGCGGCAAGACCTCCCTGTTCAATGCCCTGACCGGGGCCCGCCAACAGGTGGGCAACTGGAGCGGGGTCACCGTCGACAAGAAGATGGGCGAGTTTTCGGTCGATGGACACGATTACAAGCTGATGGACCTGCCCGGCATCTATAGCCTGGCCAATCAGGAGGGGAGCCTGGACGAGCAGATCGCCAGCCGCTTCGTCGAGGATCAGCAGCCTGATCTGCTGCTCAATGTCATCGATGCCGCCAATCTGGAGCGCTCCCTCTATCTGACGCTGCAACTGCGCGAGCTGGGGCTGCCCATGGTGGTGGTGCTCAACAAGATGGATATCCTGCAAAAGCGGCGAGTGACCATAGATGAAACCCTGCTTGCCAAGTCCCTCGGTTGCCCGGTGGTGGCGCTCTCCGCCCACAACGCCAGGCAGGTTGCCGCCTTCAAGGGCCAGATCCAGCAGTTTATCGGCAAGGCGCAACAGGCGCTGATGCTCGACTATGGCACCGAGCTTGAAAAAGATCTGGCGGAGCTTGAGAGCCTGCTTGCCCCCCATCATCTGACGACCCGTGGCCGCGCCCTGCGCCTGCTCGAAGAAGATGCTGTGATGCAGGAGACCTTGCTGCCTGGCCAGCATGAGGCGGCGGCCAACGTTGTGAGCCGTGCCCAGCAGGGGCAGGACATCGATCTGCAGCTGGCGGATATCCGTTATGGCCACATCCATCTGTGGGCCGCCGAGGCGTGCCAGCAGAAGGGCAAGCTCACCGTGGCCCAGAGCGAGAAGCTCGATCGGGTGCTGCTCAACCGCTGGTTCGGCATCCCCTTCTTCTTGCTGGTGATGTACCTGATGTTCATGTTTGCCATCAATGTGGGCAGCGCCTTCATCGACTTCTTCGACATCATGGGCGGCGCTCTGTTCGTTGATGGCGTGCATTACCTGCTGGGGCTGGTCAATGCCCCCGAGTGGCTCGGTGCCATCCTGGCAGACGGTTTTGGTGTGGGTCTGCAGACCGTCGCCACCTTTATCCCGGTGATCGGCTGTCTCTACCTGTTCCTGGCGGTGCTGGAGAGCTCCGGCTATCTGGCGCGGGCCGCCTTCGTAGTAGACGCCCTGATGCGCCGCCTCGGCCTGCCGGGCAAAGCATTTGTCCCCATGTTGATGGGCTTTGGCTGCACCGTGCCCTCGGTGATGGCGACCCGTACCCTCAACTCCGAGCGCGAGCGGTTGATGACCTCGGCCATGGCCCCCTTCATGTCGTGCGGTGCCCGTCTGCCGGTCTACGCCCTGTTTGCGGTGGCTTTCTTCCCGCACTCCGGTCAGAACCTGGTGTTTGGTCTCTATCTCATCGGCATCCTGGTGGCTGTGCTCACCGGCCTGTTGCTACGCAGCACCCTGCTGCCGGGCAAGAGCGACTCCATGTTGATGGAGATGCCGGACTACGAATGGCCGCGTCCGGTCAACGTGGGGATCAAGACCTGGCAGAAGCTTAAATCCTTCGTGTTCGGCGCCGGTAAAACCATAGTGCTGGTGGTCGCCGTGCTGAGCGTGCTCAACTCCCTGGGTACCGACGGCAGCTTCGGCCACCAGGAGCAGGAAGACTCTGTGCTGAGCAAGGTGAGCCAGGCAGTCACTCCGGTGCTGCACCCCATCGGTGTGCGCGATGACAACTGGCAGGCTACAGTCGGCATCGTCACCGGTATCTTCGCCAAGGAAGCGGTGGTCGGTACGCTCAACAGCCTCTACGCCGGCAGCGGGGAAGGAGATGAAGAGGCCGCCGAGTTCTCCCTCGTGGCCAGCTTCAAGGAGGCCATCAGCGCGGTGGCTGACAATCTCTCTTCCATCGACCCGACCGACCCCATGGGGATCTCGGTAGGGGATCTGGCGGATCAGCAGGCTGCAGCCGAAGAGCAGGAGGTCGACATCTCCACCTACGGCAACATGCAGACCCACTTCGACGGGGCGGCCGGTGCCTTTGCCTACCTGTTGTTCGTGCTGCTCTACATGCCCTGCGCCGCGGCCATGGGGGCTCTGGTGCGGGAAACCGGCCGCCAGTGGGCACTCTTTACCGCCGCCTGGTGCAACTACATGGCTTTCATGTGTGCAACCCTCTTCTATCAGGTGGCGACCTTCGCCGACCATCCCGAGCAGAGCCTGTTCTGGATTGCGAGCTACGGCCTCTCCCTGGTGCTGCTCTGGTGGCTGGGGCGCCGTCACGGTGACATCGTCGCCCGCAAGGTGGTGGTCCTGTGATCCTGCGCGAGCTGGGTGACTATCTCGCCGCACAGCAGAAGGTGAGCCGGCGGGATCTGGCTCGCCACTTCCACACCTCGGAAGATGCGGTGGAGGCTATGCTCGGTGTCTGGATGCGCAAGGGGCGAGTCATCAAGCGGGAGAACCGGCTCTGCGGCGGCAGCTGCTGCGGCAAGAGTGAAGAGGTGATCTTCGAGTGGTGCGCCCCGGGCCAGATTGGGCTCAAGGTGCGCTAGTCGCCTTTTGCCATCGCCTGGAAATGAAAACGGCAGACCTAGTGGTCTGCCGTTTTTTTATGGCGTGATGCAGCGCTTAAGCGGGCTGACGAGCCTCATCTGGCTGGCGTGTCTCGGCCAGCAGGGCCCGCGCCGGTTGCGCGTTGCCCGGCATCACCCGGTAGGCCTTGTGGTGCTTGACCAGGGAGCCCTTCTTGTTGCCCTGGCTCAGCAAGAGCGCGTGGGTAAAGGCGGCTTGGGCCAGCAGTTGCTCGTCGCCGCGCACATAGAGGGTGAGGGGGCGGGTCAGCTCGCCGTCCTCGATATGCTCGCCATATTCGCTGGCACTGATGATGAGGCTGGGCTGGCCGCTCGACTGCAACTTGAGCTTGGCGTTGATCTCACTATCCGTGATGACGAGCCAGCCAGCGGCGGCGAGCTCGGCCAGCAGTGCGTTGAGTCTGGTCCCGAGCTGGGTCGGGGCGGCCATGGCGCGCTCATACTGGCTGACGATGCGCTCGAGCAGCCCCTTGAGATCGGCGCCAGCCCCCAGGGTGCGGCCCAGCTGAACCCACTCTTTGAGATCCTCCATCACCAGCCGGGAGAAGCGCTTCTCCTTGAGAGATTCCGCCATCCAGGTGCACAGAAAATGGCTCTCCTGGGCGGGTGTGCGCTTGCCCGCCTTCTGGGCGGCAGTGCGCGCCAGTTCGGCCAGGCTCTGGCTGGCCATCTCGAGCAGGGCCAGGTTGTAGGTGGGAAGGGTCATCACGGTTCCTCACAAAGGGAGCCGGACTCACGGCCGGCTAATCAACAGCATAAAGGCGCCAGTGGCGCCTTTGGTATATGAGATGTTTGCCCCTCTCCTCTCACTGGAGAGGAAAAGGGTTGGTCCTTACTTCGGCTGGCGGGGCTTCTTGGCAGCCGCCAGACGCTTGAGGCGCTGGCCCTGCAGCTTGGCTTCGGCCATGGCCTGGGCGGCGGCGTTGTCTTCACGCTGCGGACGCTTGCCGAAACGGCGGCGCTCCTGCAACTGCTTGATCAGATCGTCGCGGCTGCTTACCTCGTAGCCCGGCACCATGATGCGGCGGATCTTCTGACCGATCACCGCCTCGATCTCCAGCAGGGTGCGCTCTTCCTCGCGGCTGACGAAGGAGATGGCCATGCCGCTCTTGCCGGCGCGGCCGGTGCGGCCGATGCGGTGTACATAGTCTTCGGCGAGGAACGGCAGATCATAGTTGACCACGTAGGCCAGATCCGGGATATCCAGCCCGCGCGCGGCCACTTCGGTGGCCACCAGCACCCGCAGCTTGCCCTCACTGAACTCGCGCAGGGCGCGGCGACGGCTGCCCTGAGCCTTGTCGCCGTGCACCACGGCGGACTTGATGCCATCGAGGTTCAGCTCTTCCACCAGCTCGTCGCAGCTCTCACGGGTGCTGGCGAACACCAGTACCTGTTGCCAGTTCTGCTTGCCGATGAGCTCGGAGAGCAGCTCGCGCTTGCGCTTCTGCTCCACCGGGTAGACGGTGTGGCTGACGGTGTCGGCAGTGGAGTTCTGCTTGTTGACGGCCACCACCTGTGGCTTGTCCAGCATCAGGTTGGCCAGCTTCTTCACCGCCTCGGAGAAGGTGGCGGAGAACAGCAGGTTCTGGCGGGTCTTGTTGACCGCTTGCAGGATCTTTTGCACATCGGCACTGAAGCCCATGTCGAGGATGCGATCCGCTTCGTCCAGCACCAGGGTCTCGACCCCGGAGAGGCTCAGGTTGCAGGCGGTGAGGTGTTCGAGCAGACGACCCGGGGTCGCCACGATAATGTGAGCGCCCGCTTTCAACCGCTTGGCCTGCACGTCCTGCTTGCCGCCACCAACGATGGTGAGGGTGGTGATCTCCAGATACTTGGCGAAGTCATTGATGTTGCTCGCCACCTGGGCTGCCAGCTCGCGGGTCGGGGTCAGGATCAGTACCCGGGCGTTGGAGGGCTGCACCGGCGCCGGATTGTCCACCAGACGCTGCAGGATGGGCAGTGCGAAGGCGGCGGTCTTGCCGGTGCCGGTCTGGGCGCTGGCCAGCAGGTCGCGGCCACGACGCACGGCCGGGATGGCCTGGCTCTGTACAGGGGTCATTTCCTGATAACCGCACTCTGAAATGGCGCGCAAAATCTCGGGGGCAAAATCGAACGATTCAAATCTCATAAGGGGTTCCTGTGTTCCAGCGGGACTATGGCTGGCCTGGTTGGCTCGGTATGAGCGAAAAGTCGGTTATGACCACCGACGGCTGTGTCTGACATCACGTCAGAGAGTGGCCGGAAAATGGCGGGCGCGAAGTGTATCAGATAGATGCTACAAATTCTGCCTCAAATAGTTTGAGTTTTTACGGGAAAGGGACCAATCAGGAGGGCTTATAAAAAGAGAGCCCCGCATCGGCGGGGCTCTGTATTGGCTGACGCAGGAGCTGCGATGGCGGATCAGACGGCCAGGTAGTCCATGATCCCTTCGGCGGCCTTGCGCCCTTCGTAGATGGCGGTCACCACCAGGTCGGAACCGCGCACCGCGTCGCCACCGGCGAACACCTTGGGGTTGCTGGTCTGGAAGGCATACTCGGCCTGCTCTGGCGCCTTGATGCGATCCCGGCTGTCGAGCTCGATGCCGTATTCCGCCATCCAGGGCTGGGGATTGGGTTGGAAGCCAAAGGCCATCACCACCACATCAGCAGGCAGCACCTGCTCGGAGCCTTCGATCACCACCGGATTGCGGCGACCATTGGCATCGGGGGCGCCAAGCTCGGTGCTCACCACCTTGATGCCGACGGTGCGGCCGTTGGCATCCAGTTCGACGCCGATAGGTTGGAGGTTGAACATAAACTCGGCCCCTTCCTCGCGGGCATTTTTCACCTCCCGCTTGGAGCCCGGCATGTTCTCTTCATCGCGACGGTAGGCGCAGATCACCTTGGCGGCCCCCTGGCGGATGGCGGTACGCACACAGTCCATCGCGGTATCGCCGCCGCCCAGCACCACCACCTGTTTGCCGGCAAAGTCGATGTAGTCGCTCTGCGCCTTCTCAAAGCCGAGCAAGCGGTTGGCGTTGGAGATGAGGTAGGGCAGGGCGTCGTAGACACCGGGCGCCTCCTCGTTGGCAAAGCCACCCTTCATGTACTTGTAGGTACCGACCCCGAGGAAGACCGCATCGAACTCACCGAGCAGGTCGGCGAAGGTGACGTCACGGCCCACCTCTGTCTCGAGGCGAAACTCCACCCCCATCCCCTGGAAGATCTCGCGACGGCGTTGCATCACCTCTTTTTCCAGCTTGAAGGAGGGGATGCCGAAGGTGAGCAGGCCGCCTATCTCCGGATACTTGTCAAACACCACAGGGGTGACACCACCCCGCGCCAGCACATCGGCGCAGGCGAGGCCGGCAGGGCCGGCACCGATGACGGCGACCCGCTTGCCAGTCTTGACCACGTTCGAGAGATCGGGCTTCCAGCCCATCTCGAACGCCTTGTCGGTGATGTATTTTTCGATGTTGCCGATGGTGACGGCGCCGAAGCGATCGTTGAGGGTGCAGGCACCCTCGCACAATCTGTCTTGCGGGCAGACCCGGCCGCACACCTCCGGCAGGCTGTTGGTCTGGTGAGAGAGCTCCACCGCCTCCAGGATGCGCCCCTCCTTGGCCAGTTTCAGCCAGTTGGGGATGTAGTTGTGCACCGGGCACTTCCACTCGCAATAGGGGTTGCCGCACTCGAGGCAGCGATCCGCCTGCATCTCGACCTGAGGCTTGTTGAAAGACTCGTAGATCTCCACGAACTGGATCTTGCGGATCTTGAGCGGCTTCTTCGGCGGGTCGACCCGCTGGACATCGATAAACTGAAATACGTTCTGGCTCATGGGGTTCCCTCCTTATTGCGCCTGGATTCTGAGTTCTGCACTGGAACGGCTGGTGTGACCCAACAAGGACTTGACGTCGCTGGACTTGGGTTTGATCAGCCTGAACTTGGGCACATAGGAGTCGAAGTTGGCCAGGATCTCCTCGGCACGGTGGCTGCCGGTTTCATTCAGGTGAGCGGTGATGATGCCGCGCAGGTGCTCTTGGTGGATGGGCAGATCCGCCACCTCCAGCAGCTCTACCAGCTCGGGGTTGGTGCGCTTGGCAAAGTTGCCGCACTCGTCGAGCACGTAGGCAAAACCGCCCGTCATGCCTGCCGCGAAGTTGACGCCGGTCTGGCCGAGCACGGTGACGATGCCGCCGGTCATATATTCACAACCGTTGTCGCCGATCCCCTCGACCACCGCCAGGGCCCCTGAGTTACGCACCGCGAAGCGCTCGCCAGCGGTGCCGGCAGCATAGAGTTTGCCGCCGGTGGCGCCGTAGAGGCAGGTGTTGCCGATGATGGCCGCCTCGTGGGACTTGAACGCCACGCCGACGTGAGGCTTGATCACCAGCTTGCCGCCGGTCATCCCCTTGCCCACGTAGTCGTTGGCATCCCCGGTGAGGATCATCTCAAGGCCCCCTGCGTTCCAGACGCCGAAGCTCTGGCCTGCGGTGCCGTTGAAGTGCACCCTGACCGGATCGGCCGCCATCCCCTGATTGCCGTGACGCTTGACGATCTCGCCTGACAGACGCGCACCCACCGAGCGGTCGGTGTTGCGGATGTCGTAGCGGAACTCGCCGCCGGATTTGGTCTCTACCGCACCCAGCAGATCGTCCACCATCTTGAGGTTGAGTGGCCCCTTGTCGAAGGTGGGGTTGTGCTGCTGGCTGAACAGGCTGGAGCCTGCCGGCGCCACCGGACGGGCCAGGATACCGGAGAGATCCAGCTTGGCCTGGCGGGCGGTGAGGCCGGGGAGGGCCTCCAGCAGATCGGTGCGGCCAATCAGATCGGTCAGCTGGGTGACACCCAGCTGGGCCATCAGCTCGCGGGTCTCCTCGGCGATGAACTTGAAGTAGTTCATCACCATCTCCGGCAGGCCGGTGAAGTGCTCGCGGCGCAGCTTCTCATCCTGGGTGGCGACGCCGGTGGCGCAGTTGTTGAGGTGACAGATCCGCAGGTATTTGCAGCCGAGCGCCACCATGGGGCCGGTACCGAAGCCAAAGCTCTCGGCGCCGAGGATGGCCGCCTTGATGATGTCGAGGCCCGTCTTGAGGCCGCCATCCACCTGGAGGCGCACCTTGTGACGCAATCCGTTGGCCACCAGCGCCTGCTGGGTTTCGGCCAGCCCCAGCTCCCAGGGGGAGCCGGCGTATTTCACCGAGGTGAGGGGGCTTGCGCCTGTGCCGCCGTCATAACCTGAGACCGTGATGAAGTCCGCATAGGCCTTGGCCACGCCGCAGGCGATGGTGCCGACGCCGGGCTCGGAGACCAGCTTGACCGACACCAGGCAGCTTGGGTTGATCTGCTTGATATCAAAGATGAGCTGGGCCAGATCCTCGATAGAGTAGATGTCGTGGTGCGGCGGTGGGGAGATGAGGGTCACGCCGGGCACGGAATAACGCAGCTGGGCGATCTGGGCCGTCACCTTGTCACCGGGCAGCTGGCCGCCCTCGCCGGGCTTGGCGCCCTGGGCGACTTTTATCTGCACCACGTCGGCGTTCATCAGGTAGTGGGGGGTCACGCCAAAGCGCCCCGAGGCCACCTGCTTGATGCGCGAGTTCTTCTCGGTGCCAAAGCGCTTGGGATCCTCGCCACCCTCGCCGGAGTTACTCTGGCCGCCAAGGCGGTTCATGGCGATGGCCAGCGCCTCGTGGGCCTCCGGCCCCAGGGCGCCGATGGACATGGCGGCAGAGTCGAAGCGAGGGAACAGCTTGGCAGCCGGCTCCACCTGCTCCAGCGCCACCGGATTGTCAACCTTCTTCAAGGTGAGCAAGTCGCGCAGGGTCGCGACTGGGCGCTCGTTCACCAGACGGGCGTACTCCTTGTAATCGGCGTAGTTGCCGGAGCGCACCGCCGTTTGCAGGGTCTGCACCACGTCCGGGTTGTAGGTATGGTACTCGCCGCCATGGACGAATTTCAAGAGGCCGCCGTGACCGAGCGGTTTGCGCGCCAGCCAGGCCTGACGGGCCAGCTTGAGCTGATCTTCCTGAATATCGGTAAAGTCGGCCCCCTGGATGCGGCTGGAGACGCCACGGAAGCAGGTATCCACCACGGATTTGGCCAGGCCCACCGCCTCGAACAGCTGGGAGCAGCGGTAGCTCGCCACCGTGCTGATCCCCATCTTGGACATCACCTTGTAGAGGCCCTTGTTGATGCCGTTGCGGTAGTTGAGCATGGCCTGGCGCAGAGGCATGGTGAGCACCCCTTCCTCGACCTGCTTGGCCAGGGTCTCGTAGGCCAGATAGGGGTAGATGGCGGTGGCGCCAAAGCCCAGCAGCACGGCGAAGTGGTGCGGGTCGCGCACGCTCGCGGTCTCCACCAGGATGTTGGCGTCGCAGCGCAGGTTGTTGTCGACCAGAGTGCGCTGCACCGCCCCCACCGCCATGGCGGCCGGGATAGGCAGGGTATCAACGCTGATGGCGCGATCAGAGAGCACCAGCAGCACTGTGCCCGCTTCGGCGGCGGCCTTGGCCTCTTCGCAGATGCGCAGGATGGCTGCCTCCAGCCCCTCTTCGGGCTTGAAGTTGAGGCTGATCACCTGATGGCGATAGTACTCCCCTTCCAGCGCCAACAGCTGGTGGAAGTCGGAGTAGAGCAGGATGGGTGACTGGAACAGCACCCGGTGGGCGTGGCCGAAGGTCTCGTTGAACACGTTCTGCTCGCGCCCGATACAGGTGGCCAGCGACATCACGTGGTTTTCCCGCAGCGGATCGATGGGCGGGTTGGTCACCTGGGCGAACATCTGGCGGAAGTAGTCGTAGAGGGTGCGCTGGGTGCCGGAGAGCACCGCCATGGGGGTATCGTCCCCCATGGAACCCACCGCTTCCTGGCCGTTCTCGCCGAGGACGCGAATGATCTGGTCGAGTTCCTCGAAGGAGTAACCGAACAGCTTTTGATAGGTCTTGAGCTGATCGTCGGAAAATTCGCGGCTGCCGGTCTGGCTGTCATCCATCTGTTCGAACGGCACCAGACGGCGGCAGTGTTTGTCCATCCACTGCTTGTAGGTGTGGCGGCTCTTGAGATCGTCGTCGATCTCGAAGCTGGTCCACACCTTGCCGTTGCTGGTGTCCACCACGAACAGCTCGCCCGGGCCGACGCGGCCCTTCTCCAGCACTTCGTCCGGGGTGTAGTCCCAGGTGCCCACTTCGGAGGCCAGGGTGATGAACTTGTCCTTGGTGATGACGTAGCGGGCCGGGCGCAGGCCGTTGCGGTCGAGCGCACAGGTGGCGTAGCGACCATCGGTCATGACGATGCCGGCGGGGCCATCCCAGGGCTCCATGTGCATGGAGTTGAAGTCGTAGAAGGCGCGCAGATCGTCATCCATGTTGGGGTGCTTTTGCCACGCAGGCGGGATCAGCAGGCGCATGGCCCGGAACAGATCCATGCCGCCGGCGAGGAAGAGATCCAGCATGTTGTCGAGACTGGAGGAGTCGGAGCCCGTGGTGTTGACGAAGGGGGCGGCCTCCTGCAGATCCGGAATGAGCGGGGTGGCGAACTTGTAGCTGCGCGCCTTGGCCCACTGACGGTTGCCAGCGATAGTGTTGATTTCGCCGTTGTGGGCGAGATAACGGAATGGCTGGGCCAGCGGCCAGCGCGGGCTGGTGTTGGTGGAGAAGCGCTGGTGGAAGACGCAGATGGCCGCCTGCATGCGGATGTCGGCGAGATCCAGATAGAAGCGCGGCAAGTCCACCGGCATGCACAGCCCTTTGTAGACGGTGACCAGGTTGGAGAGGCTGACCACGTAGAAGTAGTCGTCGTTGATGCGCTTTTCGATGCGGCGGCGCACGATATAGAGGCGGCGCTCAAGATCCTTGTCGACCCAGCCGGGCGGGGCGTTGACAAAGACCTGTTCAATACTGGGCAGGGAAGCCTTGGCGATGGTGCCGAGCACATTGGTATCGACGGGCACCTTGCGCCAGCCGACCAGGCTCAGGGTCTCTTTTTCCAGCTCTTCGTCGATGATATCGCGCGTCTGCTGGGCCAATACGGGGTCCGGGTTCAGAAACAGCATGCCGACCGCATAATTGCGGCCCAAGTGCCATCCCTTCTCTTCGGCGACAGCTCTAAAGAAGCTGTCCGGTTTTTGCAGCAACAGACCGCAGCCATCGCCGGTCTTACCGTCGGCTGATATGCCGCCGCGGTGCTGCATGCGAGCCAATGCTGACATCGCGAGACGGACAAGCTTGTGGCTGGCTTCACCTTCCATGTGGGCCAACAGGCCGAAGCCACAGTTATCCCTCTCCAGCTTTGGATCATATAGTGACATTGCATTTCTCCCTTGCTCGGCCTTGCATCGCACTGTCATAAACAGACTGCATAAATTGCGATTGGCTCTTGTGGTTCCGTCCGCCTGAGGTGGCGAATCTCCAAACTAATGGGATTTTTCGGCAAGGTCAATTGGACAACCGGGCTGTTTGCAATGTTACATATGCATAACAAAATATGGGTTTGCAGAGTGATATCGTGACTTTCTGTTGGTTTATTTTGTTATTTTTCGGTTTTGCAGATGGATAGTCCAGATTGTCAGGCTTTGATGGTGGACTCCCTCTGTGACGCAAGGTGTAGTAATTTTACCAATCTCGGGCCGGGAGAGGTGCAGACGATCACATTTCGCGCTCCTCTCCCTTGCATTTATGAACAATTGCTACTCTTAAAAATTTTTATTGTTCAACAATAGTTTATCGCTGGTTTTGTTGGCCGAATAAAAGTGTCACAGCAGGTCACAGAGGTTTCAAAAGCGTCGGTAAGCGGGTGGTTTCATATATTTATCCGACAAAGAGTGAATATTTATATGTTTTCTTGCTCTCGCCTTCCCTTGATCCAGCGCAGCGCCGGTTTTGCGCAAACTCGTACAATGGCGCTCCTTTAGCGGAGGAGCCATGCAGTTACACGAACTCGTCAATACATTCGGTCAGGATCTCAAACAGCGCCACGGCCAGAAGATCCACAAGCTCTCCATCCACGGTGCTTTTACCTGTCCCAACCGGGACGGCACTCTGGGGCGTGGCGGTTGCACATTTTGCAATGTCTCCTCGTTTGCCGACGAGTCGGCTCAGCAGCTCTCCGTCGTGCAGCAGCTGCTGGCCCGCCGGGATGAAGTGACCCGCGCCAAGCGCTATCTCGCTTATTTTCAGGCTTATACCAGCACCTACGCGGAGGTGGAGTACCTGCAGCGGATGTATGAAGAGGCCTTGTCGGTCAGCGACATGGTCGGATTATGCGTCGGTACCCGGCCCGACTGCGTGCCGGATGCAGTGCTGGATCTGCTGGCAGGCTATCAGGCCCGCGGTTACGAAGTCTGGTTGGAGCTGGGACTGCAGAGCGCCAACGACAAGACCTTGCAGCGCATCAATCGGGGGCACGGCTATGCTGCCTATGTCGATGCGGTTACACGGGCCCATCAGCGGGGGATCAAGGTGTGTACCCACCTTATCGTCGGCTTGCCCGGCGAGGTGCCGATGGACAGTCTGGATACCCTGCATCGCATCGTGGAGACGGGGGTGGAGGGGATCAAGCTGCATCCGCTCCACGTGGTGCAGGGCAGTATCCTTGGCAAGGCGTGGCAGGCAGGCAGGCTGGAGGTGCTGACTCTGGAGCAATATGTGGAGGCGGCGGTCGCCATGATCCAGCACACGCCCCCCGAGGTGGTTTATCACCGCATCTCGGCTTCGGCCCGCCGGCCGACCCTGCTGGCACCGGCCTGGTGCGAGAACCGCTGGACGGCCATGGCGGACATCGCCAAGGCATTGGAGAAGAGTGGCCCGCAAGGGCAGGCGCTGGGACGTCCCTTTACACTTTGCGTCCCATAATTGAGTTAGAAATTAATATTTTCTTAGTAAAACAGACGGTTATATAAAAAAGTTTGTATTTTTTAACTATAGTTTTGTCATCTTCAGGCTATTATAGTGATGCGCCGTGAGAACAAACGCTATCAAACAAGTCTGTTTTCATCCCGTCATGATGTGTAGCCAGTCATAGATATCCATCCCCTCTGTCTGCTGTGATGCACCATGAAGGGGGAGGGCTGAGCCGCACCTTTTTAGGAGTGCGGTCATCGGAGGAGGGCCATTGATGTCAGCCTTGGTCTGCTGAGCCGACATCCTGATGGTATCGTGGTGTTCTCTTTGAGTCGCTATGCCGGGGAATACGAACAGATGCGTTTCGTACCGACCTCATTTATGCCGTGACAGGATGCTATGCAAGCAGAAACTAGTCGTATCGATGAACTGTTGGAATGTCTGGTCTTTCTGACCCGCTTCTATGGTGTGCCCAATAGTCAGGATGCCCTGACAAACGGACTTCCACTGGTATCCGGTCGTCTGACCACCGCCCTGTTTAGCCGTGCGGCCGAACGGGGTGGCCTCTCTGCTCGCGAGGTCATCCAACCCCTCGAAGAGATCCCCCCCCTGCTGTTGCCCTGCGTGTTGCAGATGCAAAATGGCAGTGCCTGTATCTTGCTGGAGTGGAATGAAGACAGAAGTCAGGGGCGCGTCATCTTCCCGCAGGCAGGGGATGCGGCACAGTGGGTATCGACGCCCCAGCTGGGGGATGAATATCTTGGCCGCCTTTTCTATGTGAAAAAGCAGTTCAAGTTTGATGACCGCTCCCCCAAGGTGCTGGAAACCCGCAATGGGCACTGGTTCTGGAGTACCTTGTTCGAATCGCGCGGCATCTATCGCGATGTGCTGGTCGCTTCCATCCTCATTAACCTGTTTGCGGTGGCCAGTCCGCTGTTCACCATGAACGTCTATGACAAGATAGTGCCCAACCTGGCGTTTGATTCGCTCTGGGTGCTGGCTGTCGGGGCCATGGTGGTCTTTACCTTTGACTTTGTGATGCGCCAGCTGCGCAGCTACTTCATCGATATTGCGGGCAAAAAATCAGATGTGCTGCTGTCAGCAAAGATTTTCGCCAAGGTGATGGGGATGCGGATGGAGTCCCGCCCAGCCTCTACCGGGGCGTTTGCCAAACATCTGCAGGAGTTCGAGTCGGTGCGGGATTTCTTTACCTCCGCCACGGTGTCGACCCTTATCGATCTCCCCTTTGCGATATTCTTTCTCTTCATTATCTGGGTGTTTGCCGGCGTCATGGTGGTGGTCCCCATCGTCGCCATCCTGATCCTGATCGCATACAGCTTCTATATCCAGGGGCCCCTGAAGCAATCCATTGAAGAGGGATCGCGTCTCGCTTCCCAGAAAAACGCCAATCTGATCGAGAGCATCTCCGGGCTGGAAACCGTCAAGATCTTCGGCGCCGAGAGCATGTTCCAGCATCGTTGGGAGCAGGCAGTGTCCCACATCTCGACCTGGGGCGTGCAGACCCGGCGCATCACCAACGCCATGTCGTCCCTTGCCAGCTATATCCAGCAGATGGTGACCGTGGGGCTGGTGATCGTTGGCGTATATCAAATTTCCGAGGGGTTGGTCACCATGGGGGGCATGATCGCCGCCGTGATGCTCTCCAGTCGCGCCATCGCCCCCATGGTGCAGCTTTCCGTGCTCTCTACCCGCTATAACCAGGCAAAATCTGCGCTGGAGATACTCGAAAAGATCATGCAAACCCCCGGCGAGCAGGATGAGGGCAAACAGTATATTCACCATCCTGTCATCTCGGGGCGGATCGAGTTTGACAATGTTTCCTTCAAATATCCCGGAATGGAAACCAGTACCCTGCACAATATCAATTTGCGCATTCAGCCTGGTGAGAAGGTCGCCATTATCGGCCGGATCGGGGCAGGCAAGACCACGCTGGAGAAGCTGTTGATGGGGCTCTATCGACCCACTGATGGCTCTGTGCGTCTCGACGGATTCGAGCTGGATCAACTGCCTCCTTCGGTTATTCGCCGCAATATCGGTTGCGTGCCCCAGGACGTGGTTCTCTTTTTTGGCTCGGTACGGGACAACATCATGCTGGGCAACCCGCTGGTGGACGACGTGCGGGTATTGCGAGCCGCCAAGCGGGCAGGGGTGACCAACTTCACCAATCGGGATCCCAACGGGCTGGATCGCCAGATTGGGGAAGGGGGGCGCCAGTTGTCAGGGGGTCAGCGTCAGGCGATCTTGCTGGCTCGTGCGCTGCTCAATGATCCTCCCATTCTGGTGATGGATGAACCTACTTCCAACATGGACAACCAGTCCGAGATGCAGGTCAAACAGGAACTGGCCAGACTGGGGCCGGAAACGACTCTCATCCTGATCACCCACAAGACCTCCATGCTGGATGTGGCCAGTCGGGTGATTGTGATCGAACAGGGGCAGATTGTTGCCGATGGTCCCAAGGAGGTCATCTTGCAGCGGCTTAAAGAAGGCAAGGTCCGTGTGCAGGAGGTCTCCCATGGTTAAGGGATTGATGGACAGGGTGAAAGGCACCAGAAAATCCCCCTCTGGCGAGGTGTTGCCATCCCCCGAACACCTGGAGTTTGTTGACGACGGCGCTGCGGCGGTACTGCTGACAACCCCTACCCGGGCGAGGATCTTGCTGTGGTGTTGTTTCCTGTTCTTCATGAGCGCTATCGTCTGGGCGTCGTGGGCCGAACTGGATGAAGTGACGGTTGGGCAGGGCAAGGTCATCCCTTCCCGTCAATTGCAGGTGATTCAGAACCTGGAAGGGGGGATCGTCAAGGAGATCTTCGTCAAGGAAGGGGACATCGTTGAGAAGGGGCAGCCTCTGCTGCGTATCGACGACACCCGTTTTCGTTCCGATTTTCGGGAGCGGGAAAAAGAGCTGGTGACCCTGAAAGGGGATGTGGCGAGACTGCGTGCCGAGATGGCCAGCGTCGAGGTGAAAAACGATCCCGCACTGGGGTGGCGTGATCAGGTGACGGTGACAGAGGTGCCGATCCAGTTTCCCGAGGGTTATGAGAAGGTCTTCGTCGAATATGCGAACCGAGAGCGATCCGTGCAAAAGGCGCGTCTCAACAACCTGAAAAATCAGCTCTACATTCTTGGTCAACAAATCGAGCAGAAAGAGCAGGAGCTGATCGAGCTCAATGCCAAGATCCGCACCGTGAACCGTAGTGTGGATCTGGCCAGGCAGGAGCTGAACATCAGTCGCCCTCTGGCAAAAGAGGGGATAGTGCCGCAGGTGGAACTCATCAAATTGGAGCGGCAAGTGAATGATATGCAAGGGGAGCTGGAGAGTAACCGACTGCTGATCCCCAAGCTTAATTCGGTGCTGCGTGAGACCATTTTCAAACGCAATGATATCGCGCTCAAATTCAGGGCCGACTCGCAAACCGAGCTTAACGAGAAACAGGGCCAGTTGGGTCAGTTGTCAGAAGGGCAGGTCGGCCTGCGCGACAGGGTGGACAGAACCAGCGTGATTGCCCCTCTTAAAGGCACTATTAAAAAGCTCAAGATCAATACACTGGGTGGTGTGGTCCAGCCTGGGATGGATCTGATGGAAATCGTCCCCTTGGAAGATACCCTGCTGGTCGAGGCCAAGATTTCCCCGAAAGACATCGCATTTCTACGTCCGGGGCTGGATGCCGTGGTCAAGATCACCGCATATGATTTCACCATTTACGGGGGATTGCATGGTAAGGTTGAACAAATAAGTGCGGACTCAATCCAGGATGAGGAGGGGAATTCCTTCTATCTGGTTCGCGTGCGAACTGAAAAAAGTTACTTGGGCGATGAGCTAAACGCACTTCCCATCATCCCCGGTATGTTAGCCAGTGCGGATATCATTACTGGCAAGAAAAGTGTTCTAGACTATCTACTTAAGCCTATATTGCGGGCCAAACAGTCTGCACTTCGAGAACGATAAGCCAACAATCAGAAAACAAAACATGACTGGAGATAACATGAAAAAAACGATTGTTGCCATGCTGGTTAGTGGCGCCACTCTGCTGCCTGCGTTGGGACAAGCCCAAACGCTGGAGGAGTCGGTAGGACTGGCACTTTCCACTCACCCCAAGATTAAAGAAGCGTTTGATCTTTATCAGGCGCGTCTCTATCAACACGATGGTGCCAAGGGAGGCTATTATCCGACAATCGATTTGCGTGGTGGCGTAGGTTATGAAAAAACGGATAGCCCCTCGACTAGGCTCAATCCGAATAGCGATGACTCCATGACGCGTAAAGAAGCAGGGATCAGCTTGCGTCAGATGCTGTTTGACGGGTTCGATGTCAGCAACAACGTCTCCAGAACCGAGGCAGAAGCCAATGCCCAACGTCTGGCAATGATCTCCGAAGCCGAGAATACCGCCCTGCGGGTAGCCGAGGTATACCTCAACATGCTGCGCCAGCAGGAGATCCTGGAGCTCTCCAGACAAAACCTCGAGACTCATGAACAGATCCGCAGCGATATCCAGAAACGGACGGACTCGGGCTTGGGCTCAACCGCTGACCAGACCCAGATCGATGGCCGTGTTGCTCGTGCATACGCCAACCAGGCTGCTGCCGAGAACAACTACCGTGATGCGGAAAGTGAATTCATCCGCGTCGTCAACGAGGTACCAAAAGATTTGGTGCAGCCAGTGCCCAATGCCGAATTGCTGCCAGCCAGTCTGGACAATGCCCTCAAGGTAGCGACCGAAGTGCATCCAACCCTGCTCTCTTCCCTGCAGGATATCGAGGCGGCCAAATACCAGCATGAAGGTGCCAAATCCGGCTTCTATCCCAATGTTACCTTTGAGGTTGATCAAAACTGGAACGAAGACATCGATGGGGTGAAAGGTCGCAACGATGATCTTACTGCCATGGTTCGAATGCGTTACAACCTGTTCCGTGGCGGCTCTGATGTCGCTGAAAGCAATGCGACCTCGGCACTCTATTCCCAGGCGAAAGACATTCACCTGAATGCTTTTCGCCAGGTAGAAGAGGGCACCCGTTTGGCATGGAACGCCAAGGATTCATTGACCAAGCAGAAGACCTTTTTGAAAGAGCATGTGGACGCGAGCTACGACACTGTTCAGGCATACAAAAAGCAATTTGGTCTGGGTCAACGTACCTTGCTGGATGTGCTGAACACCGAGAATGAACTGTTTGAAGCTCGCCGCAGCTATATCACGGCAGAATATGATGCATTGCTGGCAGATTATCGCATCCTGAATGCGACTGGCAGCCTGCTTAATGCATTCAATTTCAAACAGCCGACTGAATGGCAAGCCAAGCAACAATAAGCTAGCGCTCTTTTCTCACCACAGAAAAATAGCGTCGGCGGGGTAGTTGTATTTATGCAGCTACCCTGCCCAAACTAAAACTGGCCGTGTTGTTCAGGAGTTCTCCACCCACGATGCAGCAGATGAACGATGAGACCTTCAGGTGTCTATCTGGCGATCACTCTGGAGCCCTGCCCCTTGTCTGCCGATATGTGAGTCGTGCTCTGCGCTATGTCTTGTGGCTATGGCTTCTTCCCATCTCCCTTCTTTTATCTGCCAGCCAACCGTTGAGCCAGGAAGACATCCAACTGGTCAAACGTGCTGAGCAAACCTATGGAGGACGGGCCGGGAAAAGGGTGACGACCTGGCGTACTCTGGTCGAGCAGAACCGCACTGCCGGCTTATCCGAGCGGCAGAAGCTGGAAAAGGTGAATCAGTTTTTTAACCAGATGCGTTTTATCGACGATAGCAAGTTGTGGCGCAAAAAGGATTACTGGGCAACACCACTGGAGTTTCTGGGGGCATCCGGAGGCGACTGCGAAGATTTCAGCATCGCAAAATATTCGACCTTGCTTGAATTGGGTATTCCAGATGAGAAAATGCGGATGGTATATGTCAAGGCTCTCGATTATAACCAGTTCCATATGGTCGTTGCTTATTATGAAACCCCTGCATCAGTACCGGTCATATTGGACAACCTGATTGGCTCCATTCGTCCGGCAACGCAACGACGGGATCTGGTCCCTATTTACAGTTTTAACGGTAGTCACTTGTGGTTGATGAAAGCGCGTGGCCAGGGTGAACTGGCCGGGCAATCATCTCGCTTGGGATTATGGAATGATCTACGCAATCGCATGACATCGGGGCGATTGGCTCGGCCTGTGATGAATTTGGATGACTAACCTATGACGCTCTATCGACAGTTATTGGCAACCATGCTGCTGCTGTTTGGATTGCTATTCGCGGCTACCTACTGGGTACAGTTCAATTCAACGCGTTCATATCTTGCACAGCAGCAGGAAACTACGGTGATCAACACCGCGACTTCATTGGGACTGGCATTGACACCTTATCTGGAAAACGGGGACAAGGTGGGGGCTGAGTCAGTGATCCGGGCCATTTTTGATGGTGGTTATTATCGCCAGGTTCGCCTGGATCTGCTTGCGTCCAAAGATGTGATTGAAGAGGAGAACACCAGCCGGATCCAGGGGGTTCCTGACTGGTTTATCGAATTGGGGCTGTTTCCGGAAGTATCCAATGAGTCAATTTTGACGTCTGGCTGGCTGCAACTGGGCAAACTCAAGGTGGTTGGCCATCCAGGACAGGCTTATCACGAGCTTTGGGTCGGGATGAGCGAGCTGGCGACCTGGTTTGTGGTTGGCTTCTTGATTACGACCATCCTGCTGATGCGAGCCCTCAATTTCCTGCTGAAGCCGCTTAAGCAGATTTGTGAGCAGGCGGTTGAAATTGAGCTGCACCATTTTGGTCATACCATCCCCGAGCCAAAAACCTATGAATTGAAACAGGTGGTGCAAGCGATCAATATTTTGTCCGGCAAGCTGGCTGTGCAATTTAAAGAGCAAGCCGATGAAGCTGAGAAATTGCGTGAGCGTGTCTATGTCGATGCCGTTTCGGGTCTGGGTAATCGGGCCTATTTTGTCGGGCAGGTAAACGCGTGGATTGCCGAAGCGGGGCAGGGCGGTGTGATGCTGGTTGCCGTCGACATACTTGAAGATATTTATCGGGAAGAGGGTTTTGCCGCCCGAGACAATATGGTCAAGTCGATTGCCCAAGTGCTGCAGGAGCAACTGCAAGGGTGGAGTGGGGCTGCAGTGGCCCGCATTTCTGCGACAGAATACGCCTTGCTTTGTCCAACCAACGATCTTGTTCAACTTAAAGAGCTGGCCCAGCTGATTAATACCCGTATTGCGGATCTGGTCGTCAATCCCATGGATGAAGGCAAGCCTCTTTCTGTGATTGGTATTGCTGGCCGGGATGGTAATGATGATCTCTCCGCCTTGCTGACCAAAGCTGATAATGCTTTGGGCAAGGCACGCAATGAGCGGCGCGGAGCAGTCGTGATGGAAGGAGGAAACAGTCAGGGCATGATGGGGCGCTTGGCATGGCGAGATCTGGTGCAAGATGCCATTGCCAATCACCTCTGGCGTTTCAAGGCACAACCCGCTTGTCGTTTTGATGATGGTGCTCGTCTGCATGCCGAGTTGTTTGCTTCCATTTCCCGCGATGGCAATGACTATTTCGCCGGACAGTTCATGCCGGCCATTGAACAGTTCCAGATGGGGAGTGAGTTTGACAAGGCCATTCTTGATGCCAGCACGGCATTGTTGCAGCGTGAGCCCGAGCTGACGTTGGCCATCAATATCACCGCAGGCGCTCTGTGTTCAGAGGTATTTTTAGGGTGGTTGCCTACCTTCCTGGCCAGCCATGATGATTTTCAGGAGCGTCTGCTATTTGAAATTCCGGAAGCTGCGATCGTGAAACACAAAGAACAAGTCACCGCTTTTGTGAATGTCTTGCGTGAACATGGCTTCGGGTGGGGAGTGGATCACTATGGTCGCCACTTCCAGTCTCTGGGCTATCTTGAAGAGCTGGCACCAGCTTATGTCAAGGTGGATCACGGTTATACCAGTCAAGTGATGGAGCCCGGGGCGGATACATCCTTCCTGGCGGCTGTATGCCGTGCCGCTCATAACGCCGGGGTGCTCACCATTGCGACCCGGGTCGAAGATCAGGAGCAGGTTGAGGTGTTGTCCCAATTGCATATCGATGGATATCAGGGATTCGTCCACCCAGCCTTTCCCTTGTCCTGAAAAATGACAAATGAGTCAATTGAAAGGCCCCATTGGGGCCTTTTTTATTGAAATGGATGAAGGAACAAGCCTGTTTATAGCAGCATTCGGAAGTCTGTGTCTCGTATGGGTATTGGTCAATCATTTGAAATATATAGAGAAAAATAATCCGTTCGATTTAATGCAATCGCCTTCAGTTTGACATGCTGTCCATATAAATTTTTGCAACGGTAAGGGTCACAGATAGCTTCTATGTTGTATGCATCAGGATCTGTCACCTTGGAGCAATGGATATGCGTACCCAAATCATCGACAAGACCGTTGTGGTCTCGGCCATTGAAGGCAAAGTGGAAATTGTATTGGCGGATGGCACTAGTCGGCCGCTACAAAAAGGTGAAATTCTGCAACCTGGGGCCAAGCTTAACATGGCTGACGACGCCAAATTGGTTTTGATGCCCTACGATGATACCCCCTCTCCTGCATCGCCTGATGCAACAGCTCCCGATGTTCCAGCATCAGGGCCGCAACAAACAGCTGAAGCTGGCACGGGATTACCTTCAGATATCGCGGCTTTGCAACAATCAATCTTGCAAGGGGTAGACCCGACGCAAAACTTTGAGGCGTCAGCTGCCGGTGGAGCACCTGCTGCGGGTGGTGGCGGGATCGGTGGTGTTGCGGGAACCAGTGGTAATGGTGGTTTTGTCACTATCGATCGGATTGGAGATGCCACGATTGCTGCAGCCGGCTTTGACACAACCTATCAGGCTGAACCCGTTGTCGACACCCAACAATTCGTAGAGCCATTGCTGGTTAATGAACTGGCTGACGAGGGTGAGCAACTGGTTGTGCCCGAAGATGGTGTATTGAATGGAAATTTACTGACCAATACTACAAATCCAGATGGTCCGAATGCAGCAACAGTGGTCAGCTTCAGCTGGGGGGACAATCTCAGTGTCACGGTAGGCACCAGCATCACGATTGATGGTATCGGCACCCTGGTGGTCAATGCGGACGGTAGTTTTACCTTCACCCCCGCGCCCAATTATGACGGTGCGGTTCCTCCAGTGATTTACAGCGTGACTGATGGTACAGATACGGTTCAGTCAACCCTCGTCATTTCAATTACACCTGTTGATGAACCCGTTGAACTGGGTGGTTTGGCGCTGGCAGGAGGAGAACTCACCCTTAATGAGGCAGCGTTGGCTGGCGGGAGTGCGCCTAATCCCTCAGTGCTGACACAAAGTAATGTCTTTACCTTCAATGCCCCAGACGGGGTGCAAAGCTTGACATTGGGTGGTGTCGCGCTGATTGCAAATGGACTGCCGGCCACAACCTTCCCTCTGACGATTGTTAGTCCGCTAGGCAATCAACTGGTCGTGACGGGAATTAATTTCAACTTGGTCACTGGGGCTGGTAGCGTGAGCTACAGCTACACCCTGCTCGACAATGAAAATCATGCCCAACCCACCAATGACGCTTCACTTGCAGAGAGCTTTAATGTCGTACTGATTGATACCGATGGTGATACCACCAATGGCTCCCTTGATGTCACGATCTTGGATGATGTTCCGAGTGCAGCAGTTGTTTCTGATTCTGATGGGTTAGGCGCTGTTTCAGTAGATGAAAGTCTGCCCGGCCTGGGTGGCGCCGGTAATGACGGGGTAGCCAGTGCCAGCTTGAGCGCGGCCGACGTGCAGGCCCAGTTCAACCCGGCCTTTGGTGCCGACGGGGCGGGCAGCATCGGCTACAGCCTGGCGCTGAGCGGCAGCAACGTGGCAAGCGGCCTCTATGCGGTAGATCCGCTGGCCGTCAACGGCCAGGGGGCGGCGATCCTGCTCAATCAGGTGGGCAACGTCATCACCGGCAGCGCCGGCGGGGTGGATTACTTCACCCTGACCATCAACCCGACCACCGGGGAAGTGACCCTGGCCCTGCTGGACAACGTCTGGCATGGCGACACCAGCAATGCAGATGACAGTGTGGCGCTGACGGTGGGGCAGAGCGTGCTGACCCTGGTGCAGACCGTGACCGACGCCGATGGCGACCGTGCCAGTGCGGCGGTGGATCTGGGTGCCAACAGCGTGTTCCGCTTCGAGGATGACGGCCCGAGCGTGACCATCAATGGGGTGGCGGACGGCAGTATCACCCTGACCACCCAGGATGCAGATACCATCGGGCCGAACACCGACACGGCCAGTGCCAGCTTTGCGGCGGCGTTCCTGGCAGCGGCGGTGCCGAACTATGGGGCGGACGGTCCGGGCACCACCACGGTGAGCGGCTACAGCCTGAGCGTGACCGACAGCAACAGCGGGCTGACCAGCAATGGGCTGGCCATCACCCTGACCAAGGTGGGCAACGACATCGTGGGCTCGACCGCGGACGGGGAGGTGTTCCGTATCAGCGTGGCGAGCGATGGCACGGTGACGCTGACGCAGTCGGCGGAGCTGGACCATCTGCCGGAGGACGTGGACAGCAGCAATGACAACAGCCTCATCAGCCTGGCCAGTGGCAAGGTATTGCTGAGTGCGACCGTGACGGTGGTGGATGGCGACAACGACACTGCGACCGGAACGGTGAGAGCGGACCTTGGCGGCAACATCAACTTTGAGGACGATGTGCCGAGCGTGACCATCAATGGGGTGGCGGACGGCAGTATCACCCTGACCACCCAGGATGCAGATACCATCGGGCCGAACACCGACACGGCCAGTGCCAGCTTTGCGGCGGCGTTCCTGGCAGCGGCGGTGCCGAACTATGGGGCGGACGGTCCGGGCACCACCACGGTGAGCGGCTACAGCCTGAGCGTGACCGACAGCAACAGCGGGCTGACCAGCAATGGGCTGGCCATCACCCTGACCAAGGTGGGCAACGACATCGTGGGCTCGACCGCGGACGGGGAGGTGTTCCGTATCAGCGTGGCGAGCGATGGCACGGTGACGCTGACGCAGTCGGCGGAGCTGGACCATCTGCCGGAGGACGTGGACAGCAGCAATGACAACAGCCTCATCAGCCTGGCCAGTGGCAAGGTATTGCTGAGTGCGACCGTGACGGTGGTGGATGGCGACAACGACACTGCGACCGGAACGGTGAGAGCGGACCTTGGCGGCAACATCAACTTTGAGGACGATGTGCCGAGCGTGACCATCAATGGGGTGGCGGACGGCAGTATCACCCTGACCACCCAGGATGCAGATACCATCGGGCCGAACACCGACACGGCCAGTGCCAGCTTTGCGGCGGCGTTCCTGGCAGCGGCGGTGCCGAACTATGGGGCGGACGGTCCGGGCACCACCACGGTGAGCGGCTACAGCCTGAGCGTGACCGACAGCAACAGCGGGCTGACCAGCAATGGGCTGGCCATCACCCTGACCAAGGTGGGCAACGACATCGTGGGCTCGACCGCGGACGGGGAGGTGTTCCGTATCAGCGTGGCGAGCGATGGCACGGTGACGCTGACGCAGTCGGCGGAGCTGGACCATCTGCCGGAGGACGTGGACAGCAGCAATGACAACAGCCTCATCAGCCTGGCCAGTGGCAAGGTATTGCTGAGTGCGACCGTGACGGTGGTGGATGGCGACAACGACACTGCGACCGGAACGGTGAGAGCGGACCTTGGCGGCAACATCAACTTTGAGGACGATGTGCCGAGCGTGACCATCAATGGGGTGGCGGACGGCAGTATCACCCTGACCACCCAGGATGCAGATACCATCGGGCCGAACACCGACACGGCCAGTGCCAGCTTTGCGGCGGCGTTCCTGGCAGCGGCGGTGCCGAACTATGGGGCGGACGGTCCGGGCACCACCACGGTGAGCGGCTACAGCCTGAGCGTGACCGACAGCAACAGCGGGCTGACCAGCAATGGGCTGGCCATCACCCTGACCAAGGTGGGCAACGACATCGTGGGCTCGACCGCGGACGGGGAGGTGTTCCGTATCAGCGTGGCGAGCGATGGCACGGTGACGCTGACGCAGTCGGCGGAGCTGGACCATCTGCCGGAGGACGTGGACAGCAGCAATGACAACAGCCTCATCAGCCTGGCCAGTGGCAAGGTATTGCTGAGTGCGACCGTGACGGTGGTGGATGGCGACAACGACACTGCGACCGGAACGGTGAGAGCGGACCTTGGCGGCAACATCAACTTTGAGGACGATGTGCCGAGCGTGACCATCAATGGGGTGGCGGACGGCAGTATCACCCTGACCACCCAGGATGCAGATACCATCGGGCCGAACACCGACACGGCCAGTGCCAGCTTTGCGGCGGCGTTCCTGGCAGCGGCGGTGCCGAACTATGGGGCGGACGGTCCGGGCACCACCACGGTGAGCGGCTACAGCCTGAGCGTGACCGACAGCAACAGCGGGCTGACCAGCAATGGGCTGGCCATCACCCTGACCAAGGTGGGCAACGACATCGTGGGCTCGACCGCGGACGGGGAGGTGTTCCGTATCAGCGTGGCGAGCGATGGCACGGTGACGCTGACGCAGTCGGCGGAGCTGGACCATCTGCCGGAGGACGTGGACAGCAGCAATGACAACAGCCTCATCAGCCTGGCCAGTGGCAAGGTATTGCTGAGTGCGACCGTGACGGTGGTGGATGGCGACAACGACACTGCGACCGGAACGGTGAGAGCGGACCTTGGCGGCAACATCAACTTTGAGGACGATGTGCCGAGCGTGACCATCAATGGGGTGGCGGACGGCAGTATCACCCTGACCACCCAGGATGCAGATACCATCGGGCCGAACACCGACACGGCCAGTGCCAGCTTTGCGGCGGCGTTCCTGGCAGCGGCGGTGCCGAACTATGGGGCGGACGGTCCGGGCACCACCACGGTGAGCGGCTACAGCCTGAGCGTGACCGACAGCAACAGCGGGCTGACCAGCAATGGGCTGGCCATCACCCTGACCAAGGTGGGCAACGACATCGTGGGCTCGACCGCGGACGGGGAGGTGTTCCGTATCAGCGTGGCGAGCGATGGCACGGTGACGCTGACGCAGTCGGCGGAGCTGGACCATCTGCCGGAGGACGTGGACAGCAGCAATGACAACAGCCTCATCAGCCTGGCCAGTGGCAAGGTATTGCTGAGTGCGACCGTGACGGTGGTGGATGGCGACAACGACACTGCGACCGGAACGGTGAGAGCGGACCTTGGCGGCAACATCAACTTTGAGGACGATGTGCCGAGCGTGACCATCAATGGGGTGGCGGACGGCAGTATCACCCTGACCACCCAGGATGCAGATACCATCGGGCCGAACACCGACACGGCCAGTGCCAGCTTTGCGGCGGCGTTCCTGGCAGCGGCGGTGCCGAACTATGGGGCGGACGGTCCGGGCACCACCACGGTGAGCGGCTACAGCCTGAGCGTGACCGACAGCAACAGCGGGCTGACCAGCAATGGGCTGGCCATCACCCTGACCAAGGTGGGCAACGACATCGTGGGCTCGACCGCGGACGGGGAGGTGTTCCGTATCAGCGTGGCGAGCGATGGCACGGTGACGCTGACGCAGTCGGCGGAGCTGGACCATCTGCCGGAGGACGTGGACAGCAGCAATGACAACAGCCTCATCAGCCTGGCCAGTGGCAAGGTATTGCTGAGTGCGACCGTGACGGTGGTGGATGGCGACAACGACACTGCGACCGGAACGGTGAGAGCGGACCTTGGCGGCAACATCAACTTTGAGGACGATGTGCCGACAGCCAAGGACAATAGCATCGTCATTACTGAGGCGGGCTTGCCGCCTTTCAACCTCGTCATGGTGATCGATACCTCGGGCAGCATGTTGTGGCAGATAGGTACGACGTCAAATGGCTCGCCAAACCGTCTGGAACTGGCCAAGGATGCCCTGAACCACATGATCGATTCGTATGTGGCGCTGGGGGTTCCATTGGTCATTACGGTCATTGATTTTGCCAGTGGTGCAGTCCTGATCCCGCAAACCAGTGATCCTGATGTGGCCAAGGCCAGCATTTCCGGTTTGCCGACGGATGGCGGTGGTACCAACTACAACGCCCCCCTGGTACTGGCGCAGAATCAACTGACAACGGATTTGGCAAACCCTGCCTTGGCCGGGTATGAAACCAAGGTCTATTTCCTGTCGGATGGTGCGCCCAATGAAGGCAATGTCCCCGCCGGCTGGACCAGCTTTGTGAACAACAACAACGTTGAAGTTTACGCCGTTGGTCTGAACGTGAGCGGCAATGCCTCGGCGATCGCCCAGCTGGGACTGGTGGAAGACAACGGAGATGCGGTGACGCTGGTCAACAATATCTATGACCTGGATGCCACTTTGCAGGCGACTGTGCCGCCTCCTGCCACTGGCAATGTGATCACGGATGTGGATGCGACTGCCGGCGTGGACAGTGCAGGCGCCGATGCCCCCGCAACCGTGTTCCAGGTCAGCTTCACCGTCAGCAATCCGGCTGCGTATGTGGGGGTTGCCGACAGCATCAATGGCAATGTCGTGACCTTCCTGGTGCAAGGAGGAACAACGGGTCCCATGACTACGCCTCTGGGTGGCCAGTTGGTGGTCAATGCCGACGGCTCCTACTCCTACACACCGCCCAATGATGTAGCAGTGGATACGTTGGAGACCTTTACCTACACCATAGTGGATGCAGATGGTGACACTTCCAGTGCCTTGCTGAAGATACTGGTGCTGGATACCACACCGATCACTGCCTCCGTATTCGAGGATGGCTTGCCCACCGGCCTGCCTGGCAACGACCCGTCTCTGACAACCGTGGGCGGCTCACTGGCCCATATGGTGATTGACAGCACCGGCGTCAGCTTCGGTGTTGGCAGCACAGCCGGCTTGCCGGCGTTGACCTCAGGCGGTGTGCCGATCACCTACAGCATCGTCCATGGTGTCGGGGTGGATACTCTGGTGGCCATGGCCGGCAGCAAACCGATCTTTACGCTGGCGGTGGAGGAGGATGGTGATTACACCTTCACCCTGCAGGGGCCGATAGATCATGCTCAGGCTGATGGCAATGATCTGGAACTGAAGGCGTTGAACCTCTCCAGTGCGATCACAGCCCATGAAGGACCGGACAATGTGACCCTGGTGCGGGATTTCATCGTTCAGGTAGAAGATGATGTGCCCCTTGTCATGACGCCCGCAATGGGAGTCATACTGAACCAGTCCGGGCTTACTGAGACCTTCCTGCTGGATGGCGATGGCTCTCTGTTGAACAACTACGGGGCTGATGGTGGTTCGATCCGCTTTGACAGCAGTCTGAATGGCAGCAGTGGCCTGACCTCGGGTGGCTTGCCCATCACCTACGCCTTGTCGTCGGATGGTATCACCCTGACTGCCACAACAGCGGCCGGCACTGTGTTCATTGCCACCCTGCAACCTGCATCCGGGACCTATCAGATCCAGATGATTGGCGAAGTGGACGGCGGGCAAACCACCATCGACTTCAACGGCGGGGGTTACGACTTCGTTGGCGGCAATGCGTCCTGGGCCGGTTTTAACACGCTAGCCAATGATGACAGCAAGGATCTGCTGCTGACGGCGATGACCAATGGTGTGGATGGCGGTACCGTCAACACCTCTGCCAACACGGGGGGGATCAGTAGCGGTTCATCCGTCGGGTCGGGTGAGGCGATGCGGATAGACTTTGTCATCGACCTGACCGGCAGCCCGGTCAGTGGTGGCTCCTACGGCGTCCTGGCGAACCAGACCCATGCCTTTGAGGCTCACTACGATGTAAATGGTGCCTCCGCCATGTTTACGGCGATCAATAGCAGCTCCAGTGTAAAACTGGTAGCCCGTCAGGATGTGGACAATGACAACGATATTGGCGATGGCAACAAGGAGTCGCTGACCGCCGTGGCGATCAGCTACAACGGTTCAACCAGGATTGTCAGTATCGGAGCCGGAATGTCTCAGGTTGTCTCGGTGGGAGGCCACAGCTTCACGGTCAACTTTACCGATGACGATCCGACCGCTGGCGTGGCTTATGTCGCGACAGTTGCCGGGGTGATCTCCAATACCAAACTGGCGGCGTATACCGCAGATGGTTACAACAGTCTGGAGTTCCACTATGCCGCAGGGAGCACCTTCAAGATTGGCGACTTCGGCTCCAGCGTGGCGACCCCGGGTATTCCGGTCAACTTGCAGTTGCCGGTCACACTGACGGACGGCGATGGCGATGCCGTTCACAGCAATATCGGTCTGAGCCTGCTGCCGGATGCCCCCTTTACCGTGGACTACGAAGACTCCGCCAGCGCGGTGAATGTGACCCTGACCAGTACGCAAGGGCACGCCATCGGGTCCGACTTTGGAGACAGCATCACGGGCAACAGCCTGGACAACATCCTGTCGGGTGGTGATGGTGATGATCTGCTGTACGGGATGGGAGGCAAAGACACTCTGGTTGGCGGGTCGGGCAATGATGTGCTGGATGGTGGCAGCGGCAACGATACCCTTTATGGGGAATCCGGCAATGACACCCTGATTGGCGGAATTGGCAACGACATATTGCAAGGAGGAGATGGCGACGATCTGTTGATCGGTGGTCTGGGCAGCGACACCATGACGGGGGGCGCTGGCAGCGATACCTTCAAGTGGATTGCTGGCGATGCGGATGGCAGTACCGACACCATTACCGACTTCACGCTGGGCAACCCGTCCAACGGGGGGGATGTGCTGGATCTGTCGGATCTGCTGGTTGGTGTCCCCTCGGGGTTCAACAACAATGATTTGGCCACGGTGCTCAACAACTATCTGCAGTTCGACACCACGACCAACAAGCTGACCATAGACACGAACGGATCGGCGAGTGGTGGCTCTCAATTGACTGTCCAGTTCCAGGGCAACCTGGATCTGGATCAAAACGGAGGGCTCACAACCAACCACGACATCATCAAGCAACTGCTGGATGACGGTAACCTCAAGGTTGATCCGTAGCCAGGAGTCGGGGCCAGGCCATGCTTGGCCCCTGTTTTTTATGACAGAGGATGGATAAGATAGCGGCGGTATAAAGGAGAGACACCATGCAGTCATTCAACTGGGTCGACATTGATGGCATCCGCTATAGCTGGGATGGACAGGGTCACATTACCTGTGCCGGCCAGTTTGGCTATCAAGCTTCGATCGCAGGTGATCGGCTGGATGCGGTGGAGATAGAGAATGATGCCGGTGATGTCGCAGGGACGCTTCATGTCGACTTTGCGGCAGCATCGATCAGCTATATCCCCGTCATGGATGCAGAAGCTTCCCATAACATGATTTTGGTTGGTCATGAGTTGGGTCAGCAGGAGTATCTATTGAATAGCTTTCATCCTGCATCCTTGCAGGAGTTGTTGGGGCCTTCTGAAACAATCGCTTGGACTGTAGTCGCAGATGACTTCAGTTCTCTCGGAACGGAATTACCTCCTCAAGGACATATCCTGTCGTGGGATTCATTCCATTTCGATGATGAGGTGTTGCTCGACAGTTCATTGCCGACGACAGCGCATGCAGAGATTCTTCCCGCTGCTGATGCGACAATCAGCATCAGTCTCGATTTGACCAATCAGGTACTGGATCAGATCCCGCCATTGCACGATATATAAATTCCCGTTTGCCAGGAGCATAATGACCTCAATTTTTCGATTGAGGTTTTTTATATGTGGCGTCCGCTTCTTACCCTTTCTGCGCTGGTTGTCAGTGTCCCCCTGTATGCTCTGGAAGTGCCTCAGGCACCCCATCTGGTGGTGAGTGGTTACGCCGAGCAGAAAGCGGAACCCGACATGCTGACCCTCAATGTGTCGGTCACCGCGTTGGAAAAACAGGGGTTCAAGGCCAAGCAACAGGTTGATACCAGAGTGGCTGCATTCTTTGGCCAGCTGGAAGGTCTGGGTATCAAGCGCAGTGATGTGGAGGCGGGAAATCTGGTCATCTCTCCCGAATATCAATATGGCGAGAACAAGAAGCCGACCTTGCTGGGGTATCGTGCCCAGCGTCAACTGGCGGTGAAGCTGTATCAACTCGACAAGCTGAGCCAGTTGATGGATACCGCACTCAAGGCAGGACTCGAGTCGGTGTCACATATCGAATATGGTCTGAAATCTCCGCAAACCATCAAGGAACAGGCGCGCCTTGCTGCGGTCGAGGATGCGAAAAGCAAGGCCGAATCTCTGGCCAAGGCATTTGGCATGAAGCTTGGCAAGGTATACAGCGCTGAATATCGAAATTCATCGCCAGTTCCCGTCTATAGCCGCAATCTCAAGGCGCTGGCCATGTCCGCCGCACCGGCCGCAGATATGGTGGAAAACAGCTATCAACAGCAGCAGATCACCATCACTGACAACATAGAAGCGGTTTTCCTCCTGGAATGATGGATAGCCAGTCTATTGCGTATTGATAATGCCAAAACCCGCTCTCGCAGCGGGTTTTTAATGTCCAGCGCAACATCAGAATGAAAAAAGCCGACTCGAGAGAGTCGGCTTTTGTTTACTTGAATGGCGTTCAGACTGTGACGGCGTCAGCCTTGGCTGCTTCTGGTGCCGGATTACGGATGAGGTAATCGAAGGCCCCGAGTGCGGCGGTTGCACCAGCACCCATGGAGATGATGATCTGCTTGAACGGCACAGTAGTGGCGTCCCCTGCGGCGTACACGCCGGGCAGGGAGGTGGCGCCCTTGGCATCGATCTCGATCTCGCCGAAGCGGGTCATCGCTACCTCGCTCCCCTTGAGGAACTCGGTATTGGGCACCAGGCCGATCTGGACGAAGATACCCGCGACAGCCAGATGCTTGATTTCCCCGGTGGTGCGATCTTCGTAATCCATGCCTGTCACCTTACTGCCATCACCGATCACTTCAGTGGTGCGGGCGCTCATGATGATGTCGATGTTGGCCATGGAGCGGGCCTTCTGCTGCAACACTTCGTCGGCGCGCAGGGTGTCGGCGAACTCCACCACGGTGACGTGCTCGACGATGCCGGCTAGGTCGATGGCCGCCTCGATGCCGGAGTTACCGCCACCGATCACCGCCACCCGCTTGCCCTTGAAGAAGGGGCCGTCACAGTGCGGGCAGTAGGCCACGCCCTTGGTGCGGTACTCGAGTTCGCCCGGCACGTTCAGGTCGCGCCAGCGGGCACCGGTTGCCAGGATCACGGAACGACTCTTCAGGGTTGCACCGGATGCAAGATCCACGTTGACATAGCCATCCTTGCTGATGGCGGCGGCGCGCTGCTCGGTGATCACTTCCACGCCGTACTGCTTGACGTGCTGCTCCAGGCTCGCGGCCAGCTTGGGGCCTTCGGTGTAGGGCACCGAGATAAAGTTCTCGATACCGACGGTGTCCATCACCTGACCACCAAAACGTTCGGCGACGATGGCGGTGCGGATCCCCTTACGGGCTGCATAGATGGCTGCCGCAGCGCCAGCCGGGCCACCACCCACCACCAGCACGTCGTAGGGATCTTTCTCATTCAGCTCAGCGGCTTTGCGTTCGGCGGCGCCGGTGTCGAGCTTGGCGACGATCTCTTCGAGCGAGATGCGACCCTGGCTGAACGGCTGGCCATTCAGGTAGACGTTCGGTACCGCCATGATCTGGCGCTCGTTGACCTCGTCCTGGAACAGGGCGCCGTCGATCATGGTGTGGGTGATCCCCGGGTTCAGGGTAGCCATCAGGTTCAGTGCCTGAACCACGTCCGGACAGTTGTGGCAGGAGAGGGAGATATAGGTCTCAAAGTGGAACTCACCCTTGAGGTTGCGGATCTGCTCCTGCACAGCTGCATCGGTCTTGGAGGGGTGACCGCCGCTTTGCAGCAGAGCCAGTACCAGAGAAGTAAATTCATGACCCATGGGAATGCCGGCAAAGTGAATGCGCGGAGTCTGGCCCTGGGTAGCCACACTCATGGAAGGTTTGCGAGCGGCAGTGCCAGAAGTCTGGGTAATCTTGGGTGACATCTCGCTGATCTCGGTGGCCAGTGCCAGCAGTTCTGCGGATTTGTCACTGTCATTGCCAGACACGCTGATCTCGATGGGATTGACGATGTACTGCAAGTAACCGTTGAGTTGTTGTTTGAGGTTGGTATCCAACATCTTCGAATTCCTTCTTGTGATTGCGGGTCGGCGGTATGCGTGGGCCATAAAGCAGACCGGCCCTGAATCGGGCCGGTCTTTGGAGTGGGGAGGCTTAGATTTTGCCTACCAGATCCAAGGACGGGGCCAGAGTGGCTTCGCCTTCTTTCCATTTGGCCGGGCAGACTTCACCCGGGTGAGCGGCAACGTACTGGGCAGCTTTGACTTTGCGCAGCAGCTCCAGCGCGTCACGGCCGATACCGCCGGCGTTGATTTCAACGATCTGGATGATGCCCTGCGGGTCGATAACGAAGGTGCCGCGGTCAGCCAGGCCAGCTTCTTCGATCATCACGCCGAAGTTGCGGGTGATGGTGCCGGTCGGGTCACCGATCATCGGGTACTGGATCTTCTGGATGGTGTCAGAAGTGTCGTGCCAGGCTTTGTGGGTGAAGTGGGTGTCGGTAGAGACGGAGTAGATCTCGACGCCCAGCTTCTGGAATTCGGCGTAGTTGTCAGCCAGGTCGCCCAGTTCGGTCGGGCAGACGAAGGTGAAATCAGCCGGGTAGAAGAAGACAACGGACCACTTGCCTTTCAGGTCAGCGTCAGACACCTGAACGAATTTGCCATTGTGGTAGGCGGTGGCATTGAACGGCTTGATTTCAGTGTTGATGTAGGTAGACATGTATTGGCTCCTTGGTGATGTACATATGCCTGTCTGGTGTTGATGAGTCGAGCCGGACAAGGCGTTTAACTTTCGATGGATTCATCTTAGGGCCTTTCCCTAATCGGTAAAAGTCGCAATTTTGAATCGCTTAAATCTAATAATTAGATACTACTTCTCTGCTGTACCTAACATGAACATGGCGACCTGGATCCGCTAACTCCTTGTCCGAATTCCATATCTGTGGTGTTGCTCCCCTTGTGCGAGGGGAAATGTGCGATCAAGCGAGGGGCCAGGAATAGAAACGTGGGGGAGTCAATGGCGGTAAGGCGAGAAGGGAACGTGTAGATAAAAAAATCCCGGCGCTATCGTGAGACAGGGCCGGGTCATCAAACAAGGAATGGCTATATAAACAAATGCTTTACAGCAAAGACTAACTACGGGGTGTGCAAACTTGCAGACAAATGAGAGGAAGAAGGTGGGTGCACAATCCCTCGTCTCCCCCTCGGCAATCATTGCATGGGGGAGATAATAGTGTGATGAAGATCACAAAGCAAGTTTTTGGTGTAAGTTTTCATTCAAAATGAAAGGCTTTCATTTTCATAGGCTGTTTTATCGCCTAAAAACGCTTTCGTTGTAATTTAATTACAAATTGATGGTCAAAAATCGGTAGGGGGATCCTGCTCCTCCATCAGCTCCAGCAGATTGATGGCCACGGCAATGAAGTCCGACTCGGTGACTATGCCTACCAGCTTGTGCCCTTTGAGTACCGGCAGGCAGCCATATTTGTGGCGCTGCAGATAGAGGGCCGCCTCCTTGATGCCGGCATGGGGATCCACGCTCGCCACCTGGCGGGTCATGATCTCGTCGAGCTGGACACTGTCGGTGAACTCCGCCTCCCGCTCCGGATTGATGAGCAGCAGCTTGGATTCGCGGGTGGCCAGGATATCGGAGAGGGTGACCAGGCCCAGCAGATGATGGTGGTCGTCAACGATGGGGATGTGGCGGATCCGCTCCTGCTGCATCAGGTCCATCGCCTGTTTGACGCTGTTCTCCGGACCCAGGGTGAAGGGCTGTTCTGTCATGATTTCGGCTAGGGTCATCATGGTGGGCCTCCTTATGTACCTGCTTTCACCCTAGCCCACCCCCATCGGGCAAGACATGATCAGGGTCAATACAGATCATTAAAGAATCATTAACTCATTGTCTGTCACAAAAATGGCCGCTATCCCTTGTCTCTCTTGGGTTTTTGGTCTTTTGGGTTGCCTTGCAAGAGGGGGATAACTAGACTAGCCGCCGATTCCCCCGAGGTGAAAGATGCAAGTATCCGATTTTCATTTTGATCTGCCAGACGAGCTGATTGCCCGCTACCCGATGGCAGAGCGTACCGCCAGCCGCCTGTTGCAGCTTGACGGTCAGACTGGTGCGCTGCGCCATGGTCAATTTGTCGATGTGCTGGACCAGCTCAACCCCGGTGATCTGCTGGTATTCAACAATACCCGCGTCATTCCGGCGCGCATGTTTGGTCAGAAGGCCAGCGGCGGCAAGCTGGAAGTACTGGTCGAACGCATTCTGGACGAGCACAGCGTACTGGCGCACGTCCGCTCTTCCAAGTCGCCCAAGCCCGGTACCCGTCTTATCCTGGATGGCGGCCCAGATGGTGAGAAGGTCGAGGCCGAGATGCGGGCCCGCCACGACGCCCTGTTCGAGATCCACTTCCTTGATGCGCGCCCAGTGCTGGAGATCCTGGAGGCCATCGGTCACATGCCGCTGCCACCTTATATAGATCGTCCCGATGAAGATGCTGACAAGGAGCGTTACCAGACCGTCTACAACGCCAAACCGGGCGCGGTGGCGGCCCCAACTGCCGGTCTGCACTTCGATGAGCCTCTGCTCGAGAAGATCCGCGCCAAGGGGGTGGAAACGGCTTTCGTCACCCTGCACGTAGGGGCGGGCACCTTCCAGCCGGTGCGGGTGGACAAGATTGAAGATCACCACATGCACTCCGAATATGCCGAGGTGCCGCAGGAGGTGGTGGATGCTATTGCGGCAACCCGAGCCCGTGGCGGTCGCGTCATTGCGGTGGGTACCACCTCGGTGCGTTCTCTGGAAAGTGCCGCCAAGGTGACCCTGGCCCAGGGCAAGCCGCTGGCGCCGTTTTTCAGCGACACCGACATCTTCATCTTCCCGGGTTACGAGTTCCAGGTGGTGGATGCCATGGTCACCAACTTCCATCTACCGGAGTCGACCCTGATCATGCTGGTTAGCGCCTTTGCCGGGTATGACAACGTGATGGCGGCCTATCAGGCAGCCGTGGCCGAGCAGTACCGTTTCTTCAGCTACGGGGACGCCATGTTCGTCACCCGTCGCCGGGCGCAGGCTTAAGCTTCGTCCTTCAGGCGCCGTTCACGAGTTTGATGTGATAATCGTGGGCGGCCCCAAAAATCGGGCCCATGAGGGCCTTCCACTGTCAGACTGTTTCTCTGACTGAAACCGAGGTAGCAATGAAATTTGAATTGAAAACCACTGACGGCCGCGCCCGTCGCGGTCAGCTGGTATTCGAACGCGGTACCGTACAGACTCCGGCCTTCATGCCGGTCGGTACCTATGGCACCGTCAAGGGGATGACCCCGGAAGAGGTAGCCGAGACCGGTGCCCAGATCCTGCTGGGCAATACTTTCCACCTCTGGCTGCGTCCGGGTCAGGAAGTGATGCGTGCCCACGGCGATCTGCACGATTTCATGAACTGGCAGGGACCGATCCTGACCGACTCCGGTGGTTTCCAGGTATTCAGCCTAGGGGATATTCGCAAGATCACCGAGGCAGGCGTGCATTTCCGTCACCCCATCAATGGCGAGAAGATCTTCCTCGACCCCGAGAAATCCATGGAGATCCAGTACGATCTGGGCTCCGACATCGTGATGATCTTCGACGAGTGCACCCCGTATCCGGCCACTTATGAAGAGGCGCGCAAGTCCATGGAGATGTCCCTGCGCTGGGCCAAACGCTCCCGTGACAAGTTCGATGCCCTCGGCAACAAAAACGCCCTGTTCGGCATCATCCAGGGTTCCGTCTACGAGCCGCTGCGGGATGTGTCGCTGGATGGCCTGCTGGAGATCGGCTTCGACGGTTATGCGGTCGGTGGTCTGGCAGTGGGTGAACCCAAAGAGGACATGCACCGCATCCTCGAGCACGTCTGCCCGAAAATTCCGGCCGACAAGCCGCGCTACCTGATGGGGGTGGGCAAGCCGGAAGATCTGGTGGAAGGAGTGCGCCGCGGTATCGATATGTTCGACTGCGTGATGCCGACCCGCAACGCCCGCAACGGCCATCTGTTCACTACGGACGGGGTGGTCAAGATCCGCAACGCCAAGCACCGTGACGACACCAGCACCCTGGATGCCGATTGCGATTGCTACACCTGCAAAAACTACAGCCGCAGCTATCTGCACCATCTGGACAAGTGCAACGAGATCCTCGGCGCCCGTCTGAATACCATCCATAACCTGCGTTATTACCAGCGTGTCATGCAGGGTTTGCGGGACGCGATCGAGCAGGGTAAATTAGACGACTTTGTAACAGAGTTTTACCGTCGGCAAGGGAAGCCTGTGCCTCCACTCGCTGAAAATGACGTGAAATAACAACAGCGTATCAGCTCGTTATCTTTGTGAATCTACATCAATAAGAGGTTGTTAAATGAGCATTATCTCCAAGGCATATGCAGAAGGCGCAGCTCCGGCAGCACAGGGTGGTGGCATGGAAATGATCATCATGCTGGCCGTATTTGGTCTCATCTTCTATTTCATGATTTACCGTCCCCAGGCCAAGCGCGCCAAGGATCATCGCAACCTGATGAGCTCTCTCTCCAAGGGTGATGAAGTGCTGACTTCCGGTGGCCTGGTTGGCAAGATTGCCAAAGTGGCAGCTGACAGCGATTACCTGGTGATCGCCCTGAACGACCAGACTCAAGTCACCATCAAGAAGGACTTCGTTTCTGCCGTTCTGCCCAAGGGCTCTATCCAGTCCCTTTAATCTCCCGAGGAGCACAGCGTGTTAAATCGCTATCCGCTGTGGAAATACCTGATGGTGATCGTGGTGATTGCCATCGGTTTTCTATATGCAGCCCCCAATCTTTACGGCGAAGACCCGGCCTTGCAGGTTTCTGCCAGCCGTGGTGCCGAAGTCAAGCTGGAAACTCTTGACCTGGTGAAAGAGACGCTCGAGGCGGCCAAGATCCCGGTCAAACATGCGGCGTTCGAGCACGGGCTGATCCTGGTACGTTTCAAGAACACCGAAGATCAGCTCAAGGCGCGCGATATCGTCGCCAACAAATTGGGCGACGACTTCATTACCGCGCTCAACCTGGCCCCTTCCACACCCGCCTGGCTCGAAGCTATCGGCGCGGCGCCACTGAAACTCGGTCTTGATCTGCGCGGTGGTGTGCACTTCCTGATGGAAGTGGACATGGCCGAGGCGCTGGCCAAGCAGCAAGAGCAGATGGTACAGGATTTTCGCACCGAACTGCGTACCCAGAAGATCCGCTACTCCGGCGTGCGCCGGGTCGGTGATCAGGTACAGGTGGTGTTCCGCGATGAAGCGGATCAGGAGCGTGCCGTTTCCCACCTGCGTCGCCAGAATCCTGATTTGACCTTCACCACACAGCAGAAAGGGGATGAGTACATCCTGCTGGCTGGCTTGAGTGAAGCCAAGATCAAGGAGGTGAAGAAGTACGCGCTTGAGCAGAACATCACCATCATCCGCAACCGGGTGAACGAGCTGGGTGTGGCCGAGCCGCTGGTACAACAACAGGGTGCCGAGCGTATCGTGGTGGAGCTGCCTGGTATCCAGGACACTGCCCGTGCCAAGGAGATCCTGGGGGCGACTGCGACCCTGGAATTCCACATGGTCGACGAGACAGCCGATATCCAGGCTGCCGCCGCCGGTCGTGTCCCGCCGAGCTCCAAGGTGTATACCGATCGCAATGGCCGCCCCGTGGTACTGCACAAGCGGGTCATCCTGACCGGCGATCACATCGTGGGTGCCCAGTCCGGTTTCGATGAGTACAGCCGTCCCCAGGTCAACATCAAGCTCGATGGCCAGGGTGGCAACAAGATGGCCAACTTTACCAAGGACAACGTGGGTAAAGGCATGGCGACCGTCTTCATCGAGTACAAGCCGGTGGGTCAGCCCGGTCCGGATGGCAAGCGCAAGTTCCGCAAGCAGGAGGAGGTGATCAACGTCGCCACCATCCAGTCGCGCCTTGGCAGCCAGTTCCGCATCACAGGGATCGACAACGCCAACGAAGCCCATAACCTGGCGCTGCTGTTGCGTGCCGGTGCCCTGATCGCACCTATCCAGATCGTCGAAGAGCGCACTATTGGTCCGAGCCTGGGTCAACAGAACATCGACAGCGGTATGGAAGCCATCGGCTGGGCCATGCTGGTGATCGTGCTGTTCATGGGGAGCTACTACCGTGCCTTCGGTTGGGTTGCCAACCTGGCGCTGTGCATGAACCTGGTGCTGATCGTCGGCATCATGTCGATGATCCCGGGGGCCACCATGACCCTGCCTGGTATCGCTGGTATCGTGTTGACGCTCGGTATGGCGGTGGATGCCAACGTGCTGATCTATGAACGTATCCGGGAAGAGCTGCGCAACGGGCGCGGGGTTCAACAGGCTATCCACCTGGGCTTTGATCGTGCTTTCTCGACCATCGCCGACTCCAACGTCACCTCGCTCATCACCTGTGTGATCCTGTTCGGTATCGGCACTGGCCCCATCAAGGGCTTTGCCCTGACGCTGGGCATCGGTCTGACTGCCTCCATGTTTACTGCCATCACGGTATCTCGCGCCATTATCAACCTGGCATGGGGTGGACGGCGTATCGACAAGCTGCCCATCTGAGGAAGAGACATGTTTCAGATCCTACATTTTGAAAAACCCATCCCCTTTATGCGTTTCGCCAAACCGGGTGTGGTGTTCTCTTCCCTGCTGATGGTGATCTCCCTGTTCTTCCTGTTTGATCGGGGCCTGAACTGGGGTCTGGACTTCACCGGTGGTACCACCATCGAGGTGGGGTTCCAGCAGTCGGTGAGCCTGGAGAAGATCCACGACGTCCTGGCCGAGCAGAAAATTGAAGGGGCAACCCTGCAACACTTCGGCTCCAGCCGTGATGTGCTGTTCCGCCTGACCCCGCAAGAGGGGGTCAAGGTCGAGCAACAGGGCAACGAGGTGCTGGCCGCCGCCAAGCTGATCGACAAGGATGCCGTGCTCAAGCGCGTCGAGTTTGTCGGTCCTTCGGTGGGTGACGAGCTGGCGACGGACGGTGCGCTGGCGATGCTGGCCTCCATCCTCTGTATCCTTGCCTATGTGGCGGTACGTTTCGAATGGCGTCTGGCCATGGGGGGCATTCTCTCCCTGGTGCATGATGTGGTGATCACCCTCGGCGTCTTTGCCTACTTCCAGTACGAGTTTGACCTGACCGTGCTGGCAGCCCTGATGACGCTCGTGGGTTACTCCCTGAACGATACCATCGTCGTGTTCGACCGCCTGCGGGAGAACTTTCGCAAGGTGCGCAAGGGGGATACCGAGTACATCCTGGATCTCTCCATGACCGAGACCCTGAGCCGTACCATCATCACCTCCGGCCTCACCTTCGTGGTGGTGCTGGCGCTGCTGCTCAAGGGCGGCGCGCTGATCCACGGTTTTGCCGTGGCCATGGTGATCGGTGTGGCCTTCGGTACCTACTCTTCCATCTATGTGGCGAGTGCGTTTGCCATGTTCCTCGGCGTCAAGCGCGAGCACATGCTGCCAACCCAGGTCGAGAAAGAGGGTGCGGATCAACAAGAGATCCTGCAGTAACCATGAAAAAGAGCGCCGCTGGCGCTCTTTTCTTTTGTCTGCCTGTCGTATGCTGACGCAGATGATTCAAGTCACAGGAGTTTGCCATGCAACACAATCCCCGTTTTCTGGCGCTGGTCGAAGGGATCCGCGCTCGGGTCGAGGAGACAGACGTTCACCAGATCCGGCGTTGGCAGGAGGAGGGACGTACCTTCATCCTGGTTGATGTGCGCGAGGAGAGCGAATGGGCCAACGGCCATTTGCCAGGGGCCGTCTATCTGGGGCGAGGGGTGATAGAGCGCGATATCGAGACTCGTTACCCGGATCCGGCGACCGAACTCTACCTCTATTGCGGGGGCGGATTTCGTTCGATCCTGGCGGCCGATAATTTGCGCCAGATGGGGTACAGTCGGGTTGTCAGTGTCGATGGCGGTTTTCGGAGATGGAAGGATGCCGGATACCCTGTCGAATCCTGATTTATTTGATGGAGAGGGGCTCAGCCACATGACAAAGTGGTTGTTGCCCTTTACCATATGCGAGGTCAAGAAGCGTCAGCGTCGGAGTGTTCATTGAACGTCAGGAAAGGGATTGGATGCCTCCTTGGTATCCTGTTGTTGCTTCCTATGTGGGGTTGCAGCAGTAGCAGTCAGATCAACACCCCGAAAGAGCCCAAGCCGCAGCCCGCGTCACTGGTTTTGGCGACCCCTCTGCAGGTCTCCTACCAGAGCGAGCTGGCACTGGCGCGCCTCGGGCAGATGCTGAGCGAAATGGAGCTTACCACGGAGCAGCGAGCAGAACTCTTCTATGAGCGTGCCGTCGTTTTCGATCGGGTGGGGCTGCGCTCCCTCGCGCGACTGGATTTCAACCGTGCCCTGCGGGAGAAACCGGATTTTGCCGAAGCCTACAACTTCATCGGTGTCTATCTGGTGCAGCAGCAGAACTATGACGAAGCCTACGAGGCATTTGATTCCGCCCTCGAACTGGCTCCCGATTATGATTATGCCTACCTCAACCGCGGCATCGCGCTCTATTACGGCAACCGCCCCGATCTCTCCGCCGCCGACATGAAGCGCTTCTATGAGGCGCAACCGGAAGATCCCTATCGGGTGATCTGGCTCTATCTGGCCGAGCAGAAGCTCGATCCCGCCGCCGCCATGAGCCGGATGCGCGAGCGCCTGAACAAATATGACGACGATGCCTGGAACTGGGATCTGGTTCGCCTCTATACCGGCGAGATCAATGCCAGCAAACTGATGGCCAACGTGGTCAAAGGGGTGAAGGACAATCGCGAACTCGCCGAGCGCCTGTGCGAGACTTACTTCTATCTGGGCAAATTAGAATTGGGCAAGGGCAATCGCAAGGAGGCCATCAGCTACTTCAAGCTGGCGCTCTCCAACAACGTCTATGACTTCATCGAACACCGCTACGCCCTGCTCGAGCTGGAGCTGATGGCGCGTAAACCCTTGCCGCCGGGAGCCCAGAGTGCTCGCAGCAAAAGCGATCAACCATCCTGATCTGGTGTCGTCAGCTGTAAAAAAGGCCTCGCAATGAGGCCTTTTTGTTGGGCGAGAGTCGGCGTTATTCCACCAGACTCATGCCGGGGATCTGGCGCCAGTACCCGTTGCAGTCACGGTCCTGCTGCAGGGGCAGGGGGGCCTCTCCCTGCTGATTGGCCTTGAAGCGGGCCAACATGTCCAGGGTATCCATGCCCTGGGGAGAGAGCCTGACCACATCCACCAGATCCGTCATGCTCGCCAGATCGTTGCCCAGGTTGTAGCAGTAGCCGGACTGGGTCTGGATCCCGTTGAGGTTGAACACCCGCTGCCCCTCGCGACTGTTGGCCAGACGACCGGTCGGGTAGTGAATGCAGGCCAGCTCGCAGTTGTCCTTGGGTTTGTCGAGGGAGCGGGCGGTGAAGCAGCGGGCCGAGTAGGCCAGTGGCATATGGCCGTAGGCAAACACCTCTACTTCAAACTGCTGGCGCATGGTGCCCAGATCCTGGTTGAGTTGCACCAGCCAGTCGCGCGACAGCTCCACCGGCATCACCCAGCGTTTCATCCCCTGTTTGAGCAGCATGTCGAGCACATCTGCGTTGTAGGCGTTGATGGCCGGACCGCACACAAACGGCAGGCCCGCCTCTCGGGCAAGCTGAACAGTACCGAGATCGTTGGCCTCGACCATCAGGCCACCATTGTCGACCAGCCGCTTGACCTCTTTGAGCTCGGAAGGGGCCGAAATGAGCGCCAGGGTAGAGAGCACCACCTGCTTGCCAGAATCAGCCACCTGATGGGCAAGCGCGATCCAGTCATCCACCTTGAGTTCGCGACGCTTGCTGCAGACGGTTTCTCCCAGATAGATGATATCGGCGTCGCTCCTGGCCGCAGCCTGATAAAAAGCTTCGGTGTCGGCCTTGGGCCAGTAAAAGAGCAGGGGCCCTAGAGAGAATTGCATTAGTTGAGCTCCTTGTTGCCGCAAGAGAAAAGCAGGAAAGAGAAGGACATAGGGGACTCCTTATTGCCACTGGCGGTGATAAGCACCGAGCGTGGTCTGGCTTCCCTCGGAGACGCGGGCGAGCTGGGTATCCCATTCGCTCTTGACCTGGTAGGCATCTGGATTGGCCTGGTAGGCATCAATGGCGGCGCGCCAGACCCGGGTCACCTGCTCTACATAGGCAGGGCTGCGCTGGCGTCCCTCAATCTTGACCGACTGGATCCCGGTCTTGAAGAGCTCGGGCAAGAGCCCCAGTGTGTTGAGGCTGGTCGGCTCCTCCAGGGCGTGGTAAGTCTGGCCGTCCACCTCGAAGCGCCCCTTGCACAGGGTCGGATAGCCGGCATTTTCACCCGGGCCGTAGCGGTCGATCAACACCTCGTTGAGGCGTGATTCGAGGCCGTTTGGTGTCTCTTCCCAACGCACAAACTTGGCCGGTGAGCAGGCGCCGACCGTGTTGGGACTCTCCCCCGTCATGTAGGAAGAGAGGTAGCAACGCCCTTCGGCCATGATGCAGAGACTGCCAAAGGCAAAGACTTCGAGACCGACGTCGGTCTCGCGGGCCAGTTGCTTGACTTGATGCATGGAGAGCACCCGGGGCAGAACGACCCGTTTGGCATTGAACTGTTGCTGATAGAAGCGGATGGCAGCGGCATTGGTGGCGCTGGCCTGTACCGAGACATGCAGTTCCATCTCCGGGTAGCGGCGGCTGGCATAATCAAGCACCGCCAGATCGGCGATGATCAGGGCATCGGCGCCAAGCGCCACGCCGCGATCCACCGCCTGCTTCCACCTGGCATCGGCCCCTGGGTGGGCGAAGGTATTGATGGCGATATGCAGTTTCCGACCATGCTGGTGCACATAATCAACCGCCTTCTCAAGTTTGCTGTCGGTGAAGTTCAGACCGGCAAAGTGGCGGGCATTGGTGTCGTCCTTGAAGCCGATATAAACGGCATCAGCTCCGTTATCTACGGCGGTTTTCAGTGCCGGCAAGCTGCCTGCCGGACAGAGTAATTCCATTAGTACGCTCCGAGGGTGCATATGAAGGGCAAATAGGCCCTGATTGTATTCATCGGCATGGCGCCGCTTTTTGACCTGAGGCAGTTTTCGGTGGCTTTACCCTTCTAGAGGTAACTCGGCAGAAGTTTGATTTCCCACAGGATCTGATGGGGAGGCATATGGTTGAATGCGCAAAAAAGGGAGTCCATCGTGTTTCAAAAATTGCATCTTGGTCTGGTAGAGCAGGCCCCCCGTTTCTTGCGTCATCCCCTCAAACTGGTGCCCTTCAATCTGCAAAAGCAGGTAATGGAAAGCCTGTTGGCACGGGTATTCAAGGAGGCCATTGAGGATGGCGACTTCGAATTTCTGGCTGGCAAGTGGCTTAAGGTGGAAGTATCCGATCTCGAGCTGTGCTGGTTCATCAGCGAGCAGAAGGGTCAACTGGTTGTGGCGCGCGACTGCGAAAAAGTGGATGTCTGCTTCAGCGGCACTACCAATGACCTCATCCTGATCGCCGGACGCAAGGAAGACCCGGATTCGCTCTTCTTTCAGCGTAAGCTGAAAATTGAAGGTGATACGGAATTGGGTCTGGAAGTGAAAAACCTGATGGATAGCCTGGATCTTGACGGTCTGCCGAGCCTGATGAAGTATCCTTTGATGGACTTGGCGACCTTTATCGAGCGTGCCCGCAACGGGTCAGTTCAGACTGCGATGCAGGCGACGCCGGGCGGGATCCCGTCTTAAGTGGGCTGTCGCCCCGCAGACGTGATGACGGTAGCGGTGCCGGGCCCAAAGACAACGGCATGCCCACAGACAGGGGAGTAATGCAAGCGGGGCAAAGGGGGCGGGTTGCTGCGATATCAGCAGCCCCAAGGCCAGCCAGATAAAGGGTTGTGCCTCGTAGAGCCACTCCGGTTGCAACCAGCGTTTGTCTGGAAAGATGATGAGATCGGTACGGCGATAGCTGGAGCGCATCATCCAAGTGATCGCCCCGACGATAAACAGCAGGCAACCTGCAAACCACAGCAGAGGCTGCTCGCTCAAGGTGATCATGGCAATGGCCATCAGCAAATAGAGGCTGGGCAGTCTCTCATAGATATACGGGGGAAGCATGGCTATGACACTCCTGCGCTGTTAATCGCTTATCCTTCAAGTTTAGTCATCTCTCACGTTTGCCTCATGCTGGTTTGTTATACAAACTGTCGCGTTAGTGCTGAAATGGCGTTCCTTTAACGGTGCCAAAATAGCGCTCTCTTATGTTATAATTGCGCGCCATTTTTCACCGAAGATTGACTGGGCATGTTGGATCAGATTCGTATTGTTTTGGTAAACACCTCTCATACCGGCAACATGGGCTCTGCGGCACGCGCCATGAAGACCATGGGTTTGACCCAGATGGTGCTGGTTGATCCGCAAGCCTTGCCGGATGGCAATGCCAATGCATTGGCGGCCGGTGCCAGCGATATACTCGCCAATGCCCGAGTCGTCTCTACCCTGGATGACGCCATCGCCGATTGTGGTCTGGTCATCGGTACCAGTGCCCGTTCTCGCACCCTGAGTTGGCCCATGCTGGATCCTCGCGAGGCGGGTGAAAAAACCGTGGCGGAAGGGGTTAGGCATCCGGTGGCGCTGGTATTTGGCCGTGAACGCACCGGCCTGACCAACGATGAGTTGCAAAAGTGTCACTACCATGTGGCGATCCCGGCCAACCCTGAGTACAGCTCCCTCAACCTGGCCATGGCGGTGCAGACTCTCTGCTATGAGGTGCGTATGCACTGGCTGCAGTCGCAGGAACAAGCCGCTGAAACTGGCGGTGTGCAAGATTACCCGAGTGCAGCCCAGCTCGAAGGTTTCTACCAGCATCTGGAGCAGACCCTGCTCAAGACCGGTTTTATCACCGAAGATCACCCGGGGCACGTGATGAGCAAGTTGCGTCGTCTCTTCAATCGGGCCCGACCGGAAGCGGTGGAACTCAATATCCTGCGGGGAATTTTGACCTCGGTTCAGAAATCGGGCGTCATCGATTAATCCTGACTAATTTACTCAACTATATACTTGACTGATTTGGTCGGGTATGTGACCATGTGCCCATTAATTGCTTCGCAAGACGGTAAGGCACATGAGACTGACTTCAAAAGGACGTTACGCTGTAACCGCCATGCTCGACGTGGCGCTGCATGCTGAGCAGGGGCCCGTTCCCCTTGCCGATATTTCCGAGCGCCAGGGCATCTCCTTGTCCTATCTCGAGCAACTGTTTGCCCGCCTGCGCAAGCATGGCCTGGTGAGCAGCGTGCGTGGCCCGGGTGGCGGTTATCGCCTCGGTCTGGCGCCAGACGAGATCTCGGTTGGCCAGGTGATCACCGCAGTTGACGAGTCGGTCGACGCGACCAAATGCCTGGGCAAGGGTGGCTGCCACGGTGGTACCCAGTGCCTGACTCACTCCCTGTGGCGGGACTTGAGCGAGCGGATCTCCAGTTTCCTTGGGGATATCACCCTGGCCGAACTGGTTTGCCAGGCCGATGTGCGCCGGATTGCCGGCAAGCAAGATGAACAGATGAAAACTGCGTTGTCCCTGGTTGAACGGGCGGAACGCGGCGATGTGAGCTTGAAAGTCCAACTATAAACGTGCTTTCCACAGCGGGGCGATGTATGACCCGAACTGTGACGGAGAAAAACATGAAATTGCCTATTTACCTTGATTATTCGGCAACCTGTCCGGTGGACCCGCGTGTCGCAGAAAAAATGATGCAGTGTCTGACCATGGATGGCCTGTTTGGCAATCCGGCTTCCCGTTCTCACCGCTTTGGCTGGCAGGCTGAAGAAGCGGTAGATCTGGCTCGTAATCAAGTGGCTGAGCTGATCGGTGCCGACCCACGCGAAATCGTCTTCACTTCCGGTGCGACCGAGTCTGACAACCTGGCCATCAAGGGCGTCGCTCACTTCTATGCCAGCAAGGGCAAGCACATCATCACCTCCAAGACCGAACACAAGGCTGTGCTGGACACCTGCCGCCAACTGGAGCGCGAAGGGTTCGAAGTGACCTACCTCGAGCCGATGCCGAACGGTCTGTTCACCCTCGAGATGATCGAAAATGCCATGCGCGACGACACCATTCTGGTCAGCATGATGCACGTGAATAACGAGATTGGTGTCATCCAGGACATCAAGGGACTGGGTGAGCTGTGCCGTTCACGCAAGATCCTGCTGCATGTAGATGCCGCCCAGAGCGTGGGCAAGGTCGAGATCGACGTCGAAGCGATGAAGATCGATCTGCTTTCTCTCTCCGCTCACAAGATCTATGGCCCGAAAGGGATCGGTGCTCTGTACGTGCGCCGCAAGCCGCGTGTGCGTATCGAAGCCCAGATGCACGGTGGTGGTCACGAGCGCGGCATGCGTTCCGGCACCCTGGCAACTCACCAGATCGTCGGCATGGGTGAAGCCTTCCGTATCGCCAAGGAAGAGATGGCCAGCGAAGGTCAGCGTGTGATGGCTCTGCGTCAGCGCCTGTGGGATGGCCTCAAGGACATCGAAGCCGTCTACCTGAATGGTGACCTCGAGCAGCGTGTTTCCGGCAACCTCAACGTCAGCTTTGCCTATGTGGAAGGGGAATCCCTCATCATGGCGCTGAAAGATCTGGCGGTCTCTTCCGGTTCTGCCTGTACTTCCGCCAGCCTGGAGCCCTCCTATGTGCTGCGTGCCCTGGGTCTGAACGACGAGCTGGCTCACAGCTCCATCCGCTTCAGCATCGGTCGCTTCACCACAGAAGAAGAGATCGACTACGCGGTCAAGCTTATTCGTGACTCCATCGGTCGCCTGCGCGAGATGTCTCCCCTATGGGAGATGTACAAGGACGGCGTCGATCTGAACACGGTCGAATGGGCTCATCACTGATCTCGATGATCGGTGAACAACAGAATTAGCAGGAGTGAGATATGGCTTACAGTGAAAAAGTAATCGACCACTACGAAAATCCCCGCAACGTAGGTGGCTTCGACAAGAACGATCCCAGTATCGCCACCGGCATGGTCGGTGCGCCGGCCTGTGGTGACGTGATGAAACTGCAGCTGAAGATCAGCGACGATGGCATCATCGAAGATGCCAAGTTCAAGACCTACGGTTGTGGCTCCGCCATCGCCTCCAGCTCCCTGGTGACCGAATGGGTCAAGGGCAAGACTCTGGACGAAGCGGCTGGCATCAAGAATACCGACATCGCGGAAGAGCTGGCCCTGCCGCCGGTGAAGATCCACTGCTCCATCCTGGCCGAGGACGCCATCAAGGCGGCCATCGCCGATTACAAGCAGAAGAAAGGTCTTTAAGCGCCGGAGAGCAGTATGGCTATTACCATGACAGATGCCGCAGCGGCACGGGTTTCTTCTTTCTTGGCAAACCGGGGCAAGGGCATTGGCCTGCGCCTCGGCGTCAAGACCACCGGCTGCTCCGGCCTTGCCTACGTGCTCGAGTTTGTCGATGAACTGGCTGATGAAGATCAGGTATTCGAGCAGCATGGCGTCAAGATTATTGTCGATGCCAAGAGCTTGATCCATCTGGATGGCACCGAGCTGGATTTCGTCAAGGAAGGCCTCAACGAAGGCTTCAAGTTCAACAACCCCAACGTCAAGGGCGAGTGCGGTTGTGGCGAAAGCTTCAGTGTTTAAGAGGTTTGCATGAACCATTTCGAGCTGTTTGGGCTGGTTGAAGGCTTTGAGCTCGATACCCGCCAGCTGGCAGACACCTATCGCCAGCTGCAAACCCAGTTTCACCCCGATCGTTTTGCCACTGCTCCCGAGCGGGAGCAGCTGGCTGCGGTGCAGCGTGCCGCCCAGATCAACGATGCCTTCACGACTCTCAAGGCGCCTCTGCGCCGTGCCGAATATCTGCTCTCCCTGCGTGGCACCGATATTCGCGGCGAACAGCAAACCCTGCAAGACACGGCCTTTCTGATGCAACAGCTGGAGTGGCGCGAGCGTCTGGCCGATCTGAAAGGCGAGGCCGACCCTGAGCGCGCCATCAAGGATTTTCGCCACGAGATCAGGCATGATCACCAGCTGCTGATGCAGCAGCTGACCCGCATGCTCGCCGATGGCGAGGATCTCGGGGCCGCAGATTGCGTTCGCAAACTCAAGTTTGTCGACAAGCTCCTTGAGGAGCTGGAACGATTCGAAGACTCGCTGCTCGAGTCTTGATCCCTTAACGCTGGAAGTTTGATTACCCATGGCATTACTGCAAATCGCCGAGCCCGGCCAGAGCGCCGTTCCTCATCAGCACAAGCGTGCCGTCGGCATTGACCTTGGTACCACCAACTCGCTGGTCGCCGCAGTGCGCAGCGGCCACGCCGATACCCTCAGTGACGAGCAAGGTCGCGATCTGCTCCCGTCCGTTGTGCACTATCAGGCCGACGGGATCCGGGTTGGTTTCGACGCCAAGCGCGAAGCGGCCCTCGATCCTCACAACACTATCGTCTCGGTCAAGCGGATGATGGGCAAGGCGCTGGCCGACATCGACACCCGCCAGCAGCTTTATGAATTTGTGGCTGCCGACAACGGCATGCCCCAGTTGCAGACCCGTCAGGGGTTGGTCAATCCGGTGCAGGTGTCGGCCGAGATCCTGAAAAAACTGGCCGAGCGCGGCGCCCAGACCCTGGGCGGCGATCTGGATGGGGTGGTGATCACAGTGCCGGCCTATTTCGACGATGCCCAGCGCCAGGGCACCAAGGACGCGGCCCGCCTGGCCGGTCTGCACGTGCTGCGCCTGCTTAACGAGCCGACTGCGGCGGCGATTGCTTACGGCCTCGACTCCGGTCAGGAAGGGGTGATCGCCGTGTACGATCTCGGGGGCGGTACCTTCGATATCTCCATCCTGCGCCTGCACCGCGGCGTGTTTGAAGTGATGGCCACCGGTGGTGACTCCGCCCTCGGCGGCGATGACTTCGACCACCTGCTGGCCGACTGGATCAAGGGGCAGGCCGGCTTGTCCGGCGAGCTGGATGCCCGTCTGCAGCGGGAACTGCTGGATGTGGCCGCCGCCGTCAAGCACGGTCTGACCGATGCCGCAGCGGTGTCTTGCACCTTTGCCGGCTGGCAGGGGGAGGTGACTCGCAGCCAGTTTGACGAGCTTATCACTCCGCTGGTCAAACGGACTTTGCTGGCCTGCCGCCGTGCGTTGCGCGATGCGGGGCTCGAGCAGGTGGAAGTGCTGGAGGTGGTGATGGTGGGTGGTTCCACCCGGGTTCCGCTGGTGCGCGAACTGGTGGGCGAGTTCTTCGAGCGCACCCCGCTGACCAACATCGATCCTGACAAGGTGGTGGCCATCGGTGCCGCCATCCAGGCCGATATCCTGGTGGGCAACAAGCCGGATGCCGAGATGCTGCTGCTGGACGTCATCCCGCTATCTCTCGGTCTTGAGACCATGGGCGGCCTTGCCGAGAAGGTGATCCCGCGCAATACCACCATTCCGGTGGCCCGCGCCCAGGAGTTCACCACCTTCAAGGATGGCCAGACCGCGATGGCAATTCACGTGGTGCAAGGGGAGCGCGAGCTGGTTGCCGATTGCCGCTCCCTGGCCCGCTTCACCCTGACCGGCATTCCGCCGATGGCGGCGGGGGCCGCCCACATTCGCGTCACCTTCCAGGTGGATGCGGACGGCCTGCTCTCGGTCAGCGCCATGGAGAAATCCTCCGGCGTGCAGGCCGAGATCCAGGTCAAGCCCTCCTACGGGCTGGCGGAAGAGGACATTCTCTCCATGCTGAGCGCCTCCATCGAGAACGCCCAGCAGGACATGGAAGCCCGCATGCTGGCCGAGCAGCAGGTTGAGGCAGATCGCGTGGTCGAGAGCCTCAATGCTGCCCTGGCTGCCGATGGTGAGGCGTTGCTGAACGCGGACGAGCGTGCCGATATCGACGGGGCCATTACCCATCTGCTGGCCATGCGCCAGTCGGGTACCACCAATCAAATCAAAGAGGCCATTGAGGCGGCAGACGCTGCCAGTGGCGAATTTGCAGCCCGCCGGATGGATGCCTCCATCCGCAAGGTGCTGACCGGACAAAACGTCAACAAGGTGTAATATGCCAAAACTGATCATTCTTCCTCACCCCGTGCTCTGTCCGGATGGCGCTGCCCTCGAGGGGCAAAGCGGCGAGACCATCCTGGACGTGGCGCTGCGCAACGGCATCGAGATCGAGCACGCCTGCGAGAAATCCTGTGCCTGCACCACTTGCCATTGCGTGGTGCGGGAAGGTTTTGACTCCCTCGAGCCGAGTGACGAGCTGGAAGACGACATGCTGGACAAGGCGTGGGGACTGGAGCCGGAATCCCGTCTCAGTTGTCAGGCCAAGCTGGCGGACGAGGATCTGGTGGTGGAGCTGCCCAAGTACACTCTGAACCTCGCCTCCGAGCGTCATTAATCGGACATGAGTGAATTGCACATGCAGCAACCTGTGGTGCATCAGTGATATGGTGAAGGCCGTGACCCGTGAGGGCACGGCCTTTTTTGTATTCGTGATTTCCCTTTGGCCATGACAAGCGCCAATAAACAGTGCCAGTGAAGAAGGAAGCAAGAAAAGATGGCTGACATGATGAAGGTAGGGTTGTCCACCCAGGCTGCGGCCGCTCACTGGGGCGAGGGTGCCCTGCTCAGTTTCAACGGTGACGGTGCGTTGATCCATCTCGATCCTGTGTGCCAGGAAAACGAGGTGCTGCGTGCCATTCAACGTGCCGCCCGTCGCCTTGAATCGGCCGGGATCAAGCGCATCACGCTGGCCGGCGGTGGCTGGGATCTGGAGCGTCGTTACGCGTTTGCCCAAGGTTTCTACGCCGCCAAGGGGGAGCGGGAGCTCGACTTTGGTGAGCAACCAGCAGAAGAAGCCCGCGAGCTGGAGGCCATGCAGAAGGCGACCCGCTGGGTGCGCGACGTCACCAATGGCTGCCCGGAGGAGATCTATCCCATGAGCCTGGCGGAGTCGGCGCTGCTGCTCATTCGCGGCCTGGCGGGAGACAAGGTAACCGCGCGTCTCACCGCTGGCGAGGCATTGAAAGAGTCGGGCCATATCGGGATCTGGTCGGTGGGCCGTGGCAGCGAGCGGGAACCCGTGCTGCTCGAGCTCGACTATAACCCGACCGGCCATGACGATGCCCCTGTGGCGGCGGCCTTGGTGGGCAAGGGGATCACCTTTGACTCCGGCGGCTACTCCATGAAGTCCTCCGACAACATGCTGCCGATGAAATCCGACATGGGGGGCGCCGCCATGGTCACAGGGGCGCTGGCACTGGCCATCAGCCGCGGCCTTAACCAGCGAGTCAAACTCATCCTCTGCTGCGCCGAGAACCTGGTTTCCGGCCACGCCTTCAAGCTCGGCGACATCCTCACTTATCGCAACGGTGTCTCGGTCGAGATCCAGAACACAGATGCGGAAGGCCGCCTGGTGCTGGCCGACGGGCTGCTGGTCGCCAGCGAGAGCGGCGCCGCTCACATTCTTGATGCCGCGACCCTGACCGGCGCCGCCAAGATGGCGCTGGGCCGTGATTACAACGCCGTGTTTGCCCTAGACGAGGCTGAGCAGCTGCGTGCGCTGGCCGCCGCCAAAGCTGAAAACGAGAAGGCGTGGCCGTTGCCGCTGGAGTCCTGGCATGCAGGCCAGCTCACCTCGGCGTTTGCCGATCTGGGCAATGTTGCCTCGGCGGAAGGAACGGCCGGCGCCACCACGGCGGCGGCGTTTTTGTCGCGTTTCGTGCGTGACGAAGGCAAGGGCTGGGTGCACCTTGATCTGGCCGCCTCCTATCAAAAAGCGGGCAACGATCTCTGGGCAACCGGTGCCAAGGGGCATGGTCTGCGCACCATCGCCCGCTGGTTGCAGGAGGTGAGTGTATGAACGTCTGGTTATGCCGTGACTTTGCCCCGGCCGAATGGGGGGAGGGGGCACTGCTCTCCCACCGTGCCGATGGCATGGTGATCCACCTGGTGAGCACAAGCCCCCTGCTCGATATCCAGCAGGCGGCTCGCCGCCTCTGCCAGCAGGGGATCCAGAAAGTGACCCTGGCTGGCCACTGGGAGCGTGAACAGCAGTGGGCCTTTGCCCAGGGCTTGCAGACCCCCAAGGCCGAGGTGCAACTGCAGTGGGCCATGTCGTCGGAAGAGGACAGGGAGGAACTGGAGGCGCGCTGGCTGTGTGGTCGCTGGGTGCGCGAGATGACCAATGCTACCCCCGAGCAGCTGGGGCCACTGGAACTGGCTGTGGAGGCTGCAGCCTTCATCACCGAGCTGGCGCCGGACAAGGTGAGCCACCGGATCCTCAAGGGGGCCGCCTTGCAGCAGGCGGACTGGGTCGGCCTTTATCAGGTGGGTCGTGGCAGCGAGCGCGAACCCGTGTTGCTCGAACTCGACTTCAACCCGAGTCGGGATCCTAAGGCACCGGTGGCGGCGGCCCTGGTGGGCAAGGGGATCACCTTCGACTCTGGCGGCTACTCCATGAAGAGCTCCGAGGGGATGCTCACCATGAAGTGTGACATGGGCGGGGCGGCCATCGTCACCGGTGCCCTGGCGCTGGCCATGCTACGCGGGCTCAACAAGCGGGTGAAGCTCATCCTCTGCTGCGCCGAAAACCTGGTGTCGGGTCATTCCTACAAGCTGGGGGATATCCTCACCTACAAAAACGGTACCACGGTGGAAATCGTCAACACCGATGCCGAAGGGCGGCTGGTGCTGGCCGACGGTCTGCAGCTCGCGAGCGAGTCCGGTGCCCCGCTCATCATCGATGCGGCCACCCTGACCGGCGCCGCCGTGATGGCGCTGGGTGGGCGTTACAACGCCCTGTTTGGTCTGGACAAGCCGCTGGTGAACCGGGCCATGGCCTATGCAGAGGCAGAGCAGGAGCCGGCCTGGCCGCTGCCGCTCGAGCCCTGGCATCGCCAGCAGTGTCCGTCTCATTACGCCGATACGGCCAACAGTCGTCCGGTCAAGGGGGGCGGGCCGGGTGGCGCCTCCAACGCGGCGGGTTTCCTCTCCCGCTTCGTGGCCAACGAGGGGACTGGCTGGCTTCATATCGATCTGGCAGCCTGCTTCAGCGACAACGGCGACGCCCTCTGGGCGCCGGGGGCCAATACTCTGGGGATGCGCACCATAGCGCACACCTTGCTGGCAGAGGCTGGCTAAATGAAAAGGGCGCCTTGGGCGCCCTTTTTCATGGTGCTGGAATAATGAGCAAAAGATGGCTTTTTAAGCGCTTCATAGGATTATCGTGCACAAGCGCACATATTTTCTGGCCTGGCTCGGCCAATATGGCCCTGATGTTGACTGCAAGAACGGTATTTTTAATAAAAAGTTGCCAGACTGTGTGTTTTTTGGGTTTTTGTTTACGTATAATCGCCAGCGAACATGGATTCTAACAATAAACCTCTGTAGTTAAGGAAAGATCTCAATGGCCATCGAACGTACTTTCTCTATCGTCAAGCCGGATGCTGTCAGCAAGAACTTGATCGGTGCCATCTACAACCGCTTCGAGAGCGCAGGCCTGAAAGTTGTTGCCGCCAAGATGCTGCACATGAGCAGCGAACAGGCCGCCGGTTTTTATGCCGAGCACCAGGGCAAGCCCTTCTATGACGGCCTGGTCAGCTTCATGACCTCGGGTCCTGTCATGGTGCAGGTGCTGGAAGGCGAAGATGCCATCCGCCGTCACCGTGAAATCATGGGCGCGACCAACCCAAAAGAGGCCTTGGCCGGTACCCTGCGTGCCTGCTATGCCGAAAGCATCGATCGCAACGCCGTTCACGGCTCCGATGCCCCGGCCTCTGCCGCCCGTGAAATTGCCTACTTCTTCTCCGATGACGAGATCTGCCCGCGTGGCTGATAAGGTCCGGGTGATATAACAAAGGGAGCCTCGGCTCCCTTTGTTGTTTTCGCCCCCGGCGCAATATCCCTCTATTCTCCAGGTAGAAAGCCAGACCCATAATTTGTACAATGCCGCCCCCTGACATCGTCAGCCAATAATTGATGAAGTGTTTGAACCGAGGCCATTGATGAGCGAAACAAAAATCAACCTGCTGGATCTTGATCGGGATGCCATGCGCGCCTTTTTCGTCGAACTGGGCGAGAAGCCATTCCGGGCAGATCAGGTCATGAAGTGGATCTATCACTTTGGTTGTGATGATTTCGATCAGATGACCAACGTCAACAAGGTGCTCAAGGAGCGCCTCAAAGCCATCGCCGAGATCAAGGCCCCCGAGATCAGCCGTGAGCAACGCTCCTCTGACGGCACCATCAAGTGGGCGCTGCAGGTAGGGGATCAGGAAGTGGAGACCGTCTACATTCCCGAAGACGATCGCGCCACCCTGTGCGTCTCCTCCCAGGTAGGTTGTGCGCTGGAATGCAAGTTCTGCTCCACCGCCCAGCAGGGCTTCAACCGCAACCTGAAAGTCTCCGAGATCATCGGCCAGGTGTGGCGTGCCGCCCGGGTTGTCGGTGGCAAACGCCCCATCACCAATGTGGTAATGATGGGGATGGGCGAGCCGCTGCTGAACCTGGCCAACGTGGTGCCCGCCATGCGTCTGATGATGGACGACTACGGCTTTGGCATCTCCAAGCGCCGGGTGACCATCTCCACTTCCGGGGTGGTGCCGGCGCTGGACATGCTGGGTGATCAGATCGACGTGGCCCTGGCCATCTCCCTGCATGCGCCCAATGACAAGCTGCGTTCCGAGATCATGCCGATCAACGACAAGTACAACATCGAAGACTTCCTCGCCGGGGTGCGCCGTTATCTGGCCAAGTCCAATGCCAACGGCGGTCGGGTGACCGTGGAGTATGTGCTGCTCGATCATATCAATGACGACATGCAGCACGCCCACGAGCTGGCCAAGGTGCTGAAAGACACCCCGAGCAAGATCAACCTGATCCCGTTCAATCCCTTCCCGGGCAACCCTTACGGTAAGCCGAGCAACAGTCGTATCGATCGCTTCTCCAAGGTGCTGATGGAGTACGGTTTTACCGTGATCGTCCGCAAGACCCGGGGTGATGACATCGATGCCGCCTGCGGTCAGCTGGTGGGGGATGTGATCGACCGCACCAAGCGCACCATCAAAAATCGGATGCAACAGGATGGGATTTCCGTCAAAATGGTTTAATTGCTAAGCCATTGTATAGACAGGGAATGGATACACGTACATTGATCGTAGTGGCAGCGCTCTGCGCGCTGCCAGGCTGTGTGACCGAGACCACTTACGCTGGCCAGAATTCGACCCAGCGTGAAGTGGGCCCCGACCTCAAGGCGGCAGCCCAGACTCGCCTGGATTTGGGTATTCAATATCTGCGGCAAGGCAATGCCGAGCAGGCCAAGTTCAACCTTGACCGCGCCCTCCAGTACGACCCCTCCAATCCCCAGGTTCAGATCGGCTTTGCCTACTTCTACCAGAAGGTAGGGGATTTCAAGGCGGCTGAAACCAGTTACAAGAATGCCCTGGCCATGGATCCGTCCAATGCTGACGCAATGAACAACTATGGCGCCTTCCTGTGCAACCGGGGGCGCTATGATGAGGCGGACAAGGCGTTCAACCAGGCGGTCACCCAGCCCGGGTACGTGAAAATAGCCGATACGTACGAGAATGCGGCGCTTTGTGCCCTGCAAAATCGCAGAAATGATAAAGCCGGCGAGTACTATCGTCTGGCCTTGGGGTATAATCCCCGCGATCCAAGGTTATTGCTGGACTTGGCCGAACTTTCCATGAAAGATGGCAAGCTACCTGACGTGCAGTCCTACCTCGCCCGTTTTGCCGATGTGTCGGACGAAAACGAAGCGAGTCTCTGGTTGAGATTGCGGCTGGCGCAGGCCATGGACAAACCGGCATTACTTCACCAATTCGGGACTGAGCTGGTAAGGCAATATCCCACTTCGCAACAAGCCAAGCGTTACTTAGCCAATGACTACTGAACAGCAACACGATTTCCAAGACGATTCCCAGGCAGTGGGCCCAGGCCAGCTGCTGCGCAACGCCCGTGAACAGCTCGGATGGACACGAGAGCAGGTTGCGTCCCGCATTCATCTTCGTCTGACCCTGATTGCCGCCATTGAATCGGATACTTACGACAAGCACACGTCCCATACCTTTATCCGTGGCTATCTGCGTACCTATGCCAAGCTGGTCGGGATCCCCGAAGAGACCATATTGGCCGCTTACGACAAGCTGGGTCTGACGCCTCCCGACAACATCGACATGCAGAGCTTCTCCCGCCGTTCCCGCCAGCAAGCCAACGACAGTCGGCTCAAGGTGGTGACCTGGCTGGTGATCCTGGTGCTGATCGGCCTCTCCGTCGCCTGGTGGTGGCAGAGCACGGCCCGTCGCTCCGCAGGTGACGAAGCCCTCGCAGCCACCGAGATGAGCGCCTCAACCTCCGTTGTAGCCACAGAGACTGTGCCGGGAGCCGAGAGCCTGGCGCCGGTGACCGATGCAACTGAGCCTGTCATCGACGCTGCAGCGCCCGCTGCCGTCTCCGATGCGACTGGCACCCTGGCGCCGGAGGCGGCGGTCCTGCCTGAGGAAAATCCCAGCGCCGCCGTCAGCACCCAGGCTGAGAGCAGCACATCTGATGTGGCCGCGACCGACGAGAGTGCTGCGAGCGAGCCGGCCAGCACGCCCCAGCTCAAGATGAGTTTTACCGCCGATTGCTGGCTGGATGTCAAGGATGCCAATGGCAAGACCCTGTATAGTGGTCTGAAGAAGGCAAACGACGAACTGGTGCTGGAAGGCGCCGAGCCGCTGAAATTGATCGTTGGCGCGCCCATGGCCGTCAAGCTCGAATACAAGGGCCAGTCGTTTGATATGAGTCGTTACAACAACGGCCGTACTGCCCGCTTCTCACTGCCGCAGGAGTAATCTCTCAGTCATGTCCGCTCACGAATCTCCCATTATTCGTCGTCAATCCCGGCAGATCATGGTTGGCAATGTACCGGTTGGGGGCGATGCCCCCATCACGGTGCAGACCATGACCAACACCAAGACCACGGACGTGGCCGCCACCGTCGAGCAGATCCAGCGGATCGAACGGGTCGGTGCCGATATCGTCCGGGTCTCCGTGCCTACCATGGAGGCGGCGGAAGCCTTCAAACTCATCAAGCAGCAGACCCGCATTCCCATCGTCGCCGATATCCACTTCGACTACCGCATCGCCCTGAAAGTGGCCGAGTACGGTGCCGACTGCCTGCGCATCAACCCGGGCAACATCGGCAATGAGCAGCGGGTGCGTGCCGTGGTCGACTGCGCCCGCGACCTCAACATCCCGATCCGCATCGGGGTCAATGGCGGGTCGCTGGAGAAGGATATCCAGGAGAAGTACGGCGAACCGACCCCGGAGGCGCTGGTGGAATCCGCCATGCGTCACGTGGATTATCTGACCCGTCTCGACTTCCAGAACTTCAAGGTGAGCGTCAAGGCCTCCGATGTGTTCCTCGCGGTTGGCGCCTATCGTCTGCTGGCCAAGCAGATCGAGCAGCCGCTGCACCTTGGCATCACTGAGGCGGGCGGTTTCCGTGCCGGTGCGGTCAAATCCGCCATCGGCCTTGGCATGCTGCTGAGCGAGGGCATTGGCGATACCCTGCGCATCTCCTTGGCCGCCGATCCGGTGGAAGAGATAAAGGTGGGCTTCGATATCCTGAAATCCCTGCGTATCCGCTCCCGTGGCATCAACTTTATCGCCTGTCCCTCCTGCTCCCGTCAGGAGTTCGACGTCATCGGCACGGTCAACGAACTCGAGCAGCGTCTCGAGGACATCATCACTCCGATGGATGTCTCCATCATCGGCTGCGTGGTGAATGGTCCGGGGGAGGCGCTGGTTTCCGATCTGGGGCTGGCCGGGGCGGCCAACAAGAGCGCCTTCTACGAGGGGGGCCAACGGGTCGATCGGCTCGATAACAAGGATCTGATCCCGACCCTGGAGCGTCGCATTCGCGCCCGGGCGGCCATGCTGGATCCCGCCAACCAGATCCTGCTGGACAAGGATTGAGCGACACGGGGCCACATTCGGTGGCCCCGTGTCCAGGTGACTGATTTTACATCCCGCATCCGGATTCCCTGATTTTACCTCGGGGGTGAAAATCCCTATAATGCGGCCAAATTTTACCTCTTTTTCTCGAGTATCAACGTGGCAAAACAGATCCAAGCTATTCGCGGTATGAATGATTGCCTGCCGGAGCAGAGCCCGGTATGGCAGAAAGTTGAACAGATCCTGCGCCAGGTCGTTGCCAGTTATGGTTACAGCGAAGTGCGCATGCCCATCGTCGAGCAGACGCATTTGTTCAAGCGCGCCATCGGTGAAGTGACCGACGTGGTCGAAAAAGAGATGTACACCTTTGAAGATCGCAACGGCGACAGCTTGAGCCTGCGTCCGGAAGGGACCGCCAGCTGTGTGCGCGCCGGTATCGAACACGGCCTGCTCTACAACCAGGAACGCCGGATGTGGTACATGGGCCCCATGTTCCGCCACGAGCGTCCCCAGAAGGGCCGTTACCGCCAGTTCCACCAGTTTGGTGTCGAGCTGTTTGGCATCAACGGGCCGGACATCGATGCCGAGCTCATCATGCTGACTCACCGCCTGTGGCGTCTGTTCGGCATCAGCGAACATGTCACCCTGCAGCTCAATACCCTGGGCCAGAGCAGCGAGCGTGCGGCTTACCGTGATGCCCTGGTGGCCTACCTGGAGCAGTACAAGGATCAGCTGGACGAAGACAGCCAGCGTCGCATGTACAGCAACCCGCTGCGGGTGCTCGACTCCAAGGATGAAAAAGTCCAGGCCATCCTGGTCAATGCCCCGCGTCTGTTCGACCACCTGGGCGAAGAGAGCCTGGCTCACTTCGAGGGGCTCAAGCGCCTGCTCGAGTCTGCCGGTATCCAGTATGAAGTGAACGAGCGCCTGGTGCGTGGTCTCGATTACTACAACCTCACCGTATTCGAGTGGGTGACCAACAGTCTGGGTGCCCAGGGCACCGTCTGTGCCGGTGGCCGTTACGACGGTCTGGTAGAGCAGCTGGGTGGCCAGCCGACCCCGGCCGTGGGTTTCGCCATGGGCATGGAGCGTCTGGTGCTGATGCTGGAAACCCTCGAGCTCAACGCCGATATCCGCCCGGCGGTGGATGTCTACCTCTGCATGGTGGGCGAGGGGACCGAGCAGGCTGGTTTCCAGCTGGCCGAGCGTCTGCGCGATGCGCTGCCGGATCTTCGCCTGATGAGCCACTGCGGTGGTGGAAACTTCAAGAAACAACTCAAGCGTGCCGACAAGAGCGGCGCGGCGATCGCCCTGATCCTCGGTGAGACCGAGGTGCAAAACGGGGAGATCACCATCAAATATCTGCGTGGTCAGGCCGAGCAACAGACCGTCACGGTCGATGCCGCCATTGCCCTGCTGGCAGCCAAAGGAGAGTAAGCTGTGGAAGTCTATACCACCGAAGAACAACAGGTTGAAGTTATCAAGGAGTGGTGGAAAGAGAACGGAACCTCGGTGATCGCCGGGACCGTGATCGGTCTGGTTGGTCTGTTCGGCTGGCGCTATTACAACCAGCATCAGCAGGAGACCATGGAGGCCGCTTCCAGCTCTTACAACCAGGTGCTGGAGCAGCTGGCCAAGGGCGAAGCCGCCGACCTGGAGCAGGCGCAGCAGTTCGTCACCGCCAACAAGGGCGATGCCTACGGCGATATGGCTGCACTGCAACTGGCCTCAGCCGCTGTGAAGGCGGGCAAGCTGGACCTGGCTGCCGAGCAGCTTGCGCTGGTGGCCTCCTCCGGTGACGAGAGCATTCGTCCGTTTGCTTCCCTGCGTCTGGCCCGGGTGCTGAACGGTCAGGGCAAGGCCGACGAGGCGCTGGCCCAGCTTGGCAAGATCAACAACGACGCCTTCAAGGCCCAGGTGGCGGAAGTGCGCGGCGATATCCTGCTGGGGCAGGGCAAGCTGGAAGAGGCGCGGGATGCCTATCAGGCGGCGGCGGATGCCGGCGGCCTGCAGGGCAGCCAGGAACTCAAATTGAAGATGGACGATCTGGCCTTGCCGGCCACGACCACAGGTGAGGCAGCGGATGCGTAATCTATTCAAGATGATGGCGTTGGGGGCGGCAGTCTCCTTCGCTCTGCAGGGGTGTTCCCTGTTCAGTTCGGAAGAGGATCTCACCCCGATGGCGCCCCTGCCGCAGGTGACCTCTTCCTTCACGGCGGATACCGTCTGGTCCTCCACCGTGGGTGACGGGATCGGCAACTTCTACTCCCAACTCAAGCCGGTGGTGGAAGAGGATCGCATCTATGCCGCCGCCCGTGACGGTGACGTCACCGCCTTCGACCGCGCCAGTGGCAAGGAGCTGTGGAGCGTCGATCTGGCTGATCTGCCGATCAATGCCGACAAGCGCAGCGCTCGTCTCTCCGGCGGTCTGGTTGCCCGTTACGGCAAACTGTTCCTCGGCTCCGAAAACGGGGTGGTCTACGCCCTGAACGAGGAGAACGGCGAGGTGCTGTGGCAGACCTCGGTGCCCGGTGAAGTGGTGGCAAGCCCGGCGGTGGAAGATGGCCGTGTGGTGGTGCTGACCACCTCCGGTCGCCTGGTGGCGCTGGATACTGATGAAGGCAAGCTGCAGTGGTCGCTCTCCGAAGAGCAGCCGCCGCTGACCCTGCGCAGCACCGGCGCTCCCATCATCACCAACGGCGCCGTCATTTACGGTCGTGCCGATGGCAAGGTGGGCATTGCGCTGCTGAGCAACGGCCAGCCTGTGCGCCAGTCCAAGGTTGCCGACCCGCGCGGCGCCACCGAGCTGGATCGCATGGTGGACGTGGACGCCAGCCCGCTCATCGCCGGTGACGAGCTTTATGCCATCGCCTACAACGGCCAGCTGATGGCCCGCAAGCTGATGAGCGGCGACGAGGTGTGGAAGCGCAAGTATTCCGGCTACCGCGATCTGGCGCTGACCGGCAATGCCATCGTGCTGACCGACAGCCGCAGCCATCTGTTTGCCATCGACCGTCGCAATGGTCTGGAGCTGTGGTCCAATACCCAGCTGGAGAATCGTACCGTTACCGCACCTGTCATCCTGGGTGACTATGTGGTGGTGGGTGATGTGGAAGGATACCTGTACTGGCTGGATCGTACCGACGGTACCATCCAGGCGATGCAGCAGCTCGACAGCAGTGGTCTCTACTCCGCCCCCCTGGTGGATGGTGACACCCTGTATGTGCAGAGCCGTGACGGCAAGTTGTACGCCATCAAGCGTCCCTGATCGTCCGAAAATATGAATATCCGGCTCCTGGTCTTCGGACCCGGAGCCTTTGTCGTCTTGAGAATGAGGCTTTTATGACTCCTGTAGTAGCCCTGGTGGGCCGCCCCAACGTGGGGAAATCCACCCTGTTTAACCGCTTGACCCGTACTCGGGATGCCCTGGTTGCCGACTTCCCCGGTCTGACTCGGGACCGCAAATACGGTCAGGCGAAGTTGGGCGAGCTGGAATTTATCGTGGTCGATACCGGCGGTATCGATGGCACCGAAGAGGGCATCGAGCTGAAGATGGCCGAGCAGTCCCTGCTGGCCATCGATGAAGCGGACGTGGTGCTGTTCATGGTGGATGCCCGCGCCGGTCTGACCGCCGCGGATCAGGCCATTGCCGAGCACCTGCGCAAGTCCCACAAGAAAGTGTTTCTGGTGGCCAACAAGACCGACGGCATCGACGGTGATTCCGCGGTGTCCGAGTTCTACGGTCTGGCCCTGGGCGAGGTGTACCAGATGGCGGCGGCCCACGGCCGTGGTGTATTGAGCCTGCTGGAGCTGGCTCTGGCGCCCCACCTGGAGGAGCTGGTCGGTGCGGTAACCGGGGAAGAAGCGCAGGATGAAGAAGAGGAGGACTTCGACGAAGAAGCCCTGCTGCGCATGGTGGCTGCCGGTGATCTGGATACCAAGGAAGACACCAAGGAGACCCCGTTTGCCGACCTGCCCATCAAGTTTGCCATCGTCGGTCGCCCCAACGTCGGCAAGTCGACCCTGACCAACCGCATGCTGGGTGAAGATCGGGTCATCGTCTATGACATGCCGGGCACCACCCGCGACTCTGTCTACATCCCGATGGAGCGCGACGAGCAGAAGTACGTCATCATCGACACCGCCGGTGTGCGTCGTCGCGGCAAGGTGCACGAGACGGTGGAGAAGTTCTCCGTCATCAAGACCCTCAAGGCCATTGAAGATGCCAACGTCTGCCTGCTGGTGATCGACGCCCAGGAGACCATCACCGATCAGGACTTGAGCATCCTCGGCTTCGTGCTCAACACCGGCCGATCCGTGGTACTGGTGGTGAACAAGTGGGACGGTCTGGATCAGAAGGTGAAAGAGGACGTCAAGAATGAGCTTGATCGTCGTCTGGGCTTCATCGACTTCGCCCGCGTTCACTTCATCTCAGCCCTGCACGGCAGCGGTGTCGGCCACCTGTTCGAATCCATTCAGGAGGCGTACCAGTCGGCGACCCGCCGTACCAGTACCGCCATGCTGACCCGCATCATGCAGATGGCTCAGGAAGATCACCAGCCGCCCATGGTGAACGGTCGCCGGGTCAAGCTGAAGTACGCCCACGCCGGTGGTTACAACCCGCCGCGCATCGTGATCCACGGCAACCAGCTCAACGACTTGCCGGATTCGTACAAGCGCTACCTCATCAACTACTTCCGCAAGTCCCTCAAGATCATGGGCACCCCGATCCGGGTCGAGTTCCAGGAATCGGTCAACCCGTTCGAGGGCAAGAAGAATACCCTGACCCTGAGTCAGGAGCGTCAGCGCAAACGCCTGCTGAAGATGAAGAAGAAATAAGCCCTGGCGGCTGCCCTCACCGGCAGCCGCTTTGTTATGCTCTCCCGGATCCGCAAGGGAAGGGGAACCAGCCATGGGCCACCCCATGGCTGGTTCACTTTACGAGGAGTCGAAAATGGAAGCCCCGCTTTGTCCATCCTGCCAGGCCGAACTGGATACCCGCAGCAAGGAGCAGATCTGCGGCCAGTGTCAGGCCAACGTGCGCATCATGGCGCTATGCCCCACCTGCCAGCAGGAGCTGGAGCGGCTGAAGGCGTGCGGCGCGGTGGATTACTTCTGCAACCACTGCAACAATCTGGTCTCAAAACGCTCGGTGAAGTTCCAGGCGACCCTGTTGCCATGATGGTTGGTCAGCAAAAGAAGCGATAAAAAAACCCGGCAAATGCCGGGTTTATGCTGTGTGCTCAGCGATGAGCAGGGTAAATGAGCGGTTTCTGCGCCATATCTTGCGCTTCATGTCATTAAGCTTGAGTTTGCGTCTGGGGCTCCAGCTGCTCTTTGCTTTTCTGACCAGACTGATTTTTCTACGTTTTTGCATCTTGGTCTCCTCCCAATTGGGTGGCCATCCCGGCCTTGGGTCATTGGCGGAGCCCATCGGAAATTGCTGTTAGTGCATATCTCAACGCTATGAAAAACAATGCGATTTCAGATAGGCTCCGATGTGATCAGATGGTAGCAGAGAAATTTGGCCGAAAACAGCGGGATCAGCAGGTTAACTCTGGGTGATCCGGCTCACTACCTCGGCGATGATGGTCGGCCGCTCTACCGGTTCTGACGGACTGTCGTCATCCCGATCGAGACTTTCCCGCTGCTGATCCTTCTGCTGTTCGTTGTCGAGCCATAGAAGGCTCTGGTAATACTGGCGCACGTTGTTGACGTAGTTACGCGCCTCGCCGCCACGGGCATAGCCATAGCGCACCTTGCGATGCCAGCGCGCCTGCTGCAGCAGCGGCAACACCTCTTTCACGTCGCCCCAGGCATCCGGGTTCTTGCCGAGTTCCTTGGTCAGGCGACGGGCATCCATCATGTGGCCGTAGCCGATGTTGTAGGCAGTGAGGGCAAACCACACCTTCTCATCCTCGGGCACAGAGTCGGGCACCTTCTCCATCATGTGCTGCAGATAGAGGGCGCCCCCCTTGATGCTCTCCTCCGGATGGGTCCGGTCGTTGACCCCCATCGCCTTGGCGGTGGGTTCGGTCAGCATCATCATGCCGCGCACCCCGGTATAGGAGCGGGCCTGGGGATCCCAGTGGGATTCCTGGTAGCTGATGGCCGCCAGCAGACGCCAGTCGATGTTCTTGGCATAGGCCTGGAACAGAGGCTGGTATTTCGGCAACAGGCTCTTGGCGCGCTTCAGGAAGGTGCGGGTATCGACGAAGTCGAAGTTCTGCACGTGGCCGAAGTACTTCTCGTCCAGCTTGGCGATGGCGCCATCCATGAAACGCTGGCCGAAGAAGTCGATGACGCTGGCATAGAGGCTGTCATCGGGCAGCTTGGTCATGGCCCAGGCCACGGTCTGCTGTTGGGCCAGGGTCAGGCCATCGGTGAGTTCGGGGTAGTAGCGCTGGGTGCGAGCCAGCACGGTATCCTGCACTATCGTGTAGTCGATCTCTTCTTTTACGACCTGTTTGAGCAGATCTTCCACGTCGGCATCGGTGCGGGTGCTCCAGTTGAGGTTGGGATAGTCCTTGCTGAGCTCTTTGAGCAAATCTTCGCCGCTGGAGCCTGCGGCCACCACCAGCTTGCCCTTGATGTCGTTCAGGGAAGCAGGCTTGGGCTTGCCGTTGCGATAAACCAGCTTGGGGGAGACCTGATAAAAGCCGGGGCCAAAGCGCAGCAGTGCGCGCCGCTCCGGGGTGACCATGATGGCGGCGGCGGCGAGATCCAGCTTGTCTTTTTGCAGCAGGGCTACCAGCTCGTCGGCGGTGTTGACCGGCACTATGGTGAGCTTGACCCCCAGCCAGTCGGCATAGTTTTTGGCCAGTTCGTAATCGAAGCCCTGGGCGATATCGTCCCGTTGGTAATAGGAGGTGGGGCCGTAGAGGGTGCCAACTCGGATCTCGCCCCGTTGGCGGATCTGCTCCAGCTGGCTGGAGGGGGTATAGAAGTCACAGCCACCCAGGGCCAGCGTCAACATCAACCCGATAAACAGTCGAAAAATGCAGCGCAAGTAGGTGAGTACCTTTGTTGAAAAAATCGGCATTTGTCAAAAAAGAGGCACCTTTATACCAGAGAGTGTGCGTCGAGTCACACTGCATCAAATTAGAAAAACGTTTGTCCGCTGTGAGCCAGATCCCTATAATACGCGCGTCTCAATTCCCCCCCACTTTAAAACTTGGTGAGAAAGGTCATATGGATATCTTGCGTGGTGCCCCTGCACTGTCTGAGTTTCGAGTCCAAAAACTGCTGCAACGCTTCGCGCAGATAGCGGCAGAGAGTGAACCGGAGAGAGGAGTAGAGATAGAAGGGATCTATGCCGAATATGTGCACTTTGCCGAGCTGACCAGCCCGCTGTCGCCCCCCGAGCGAGCGACCTTGGGCCAGCTGCTGCGCTACGGCCCTACCATCCCCGAACACACCCCCAGCGGTCAGCTGTTTCTCGTTACCCCCCGCCCCGGCACTATCTCCCCCTGGTCTTCCAAAGCAACCGACATCGCCCACAACTGCGGCCTGACCCAGGTCAAGCGGCTCGAGCGCGGCATCGCCTATTACGTGCAGGCCAAGGGTGAACTGAGCGCCGCCCAGCGAGCCGAGGTGGCGGCCGTGCTGCACGATCGCATGATGGAAGTGGTGTTTGGCGAGATGGAGCAGGCAGCTGCCCTGTTTGCCCATCACGAGCCGCGCCCCTTCACCCAGGTGGACGTGCTGGCCGGTGGCCGCGCCGCCCTGGTGGAGGCCAACGTGGCCCTGGGTCTGGCGTTGGCCGATGACGAAATCGACTATCTGGTGGAGAACTTCACCAGGCTTGGCCGCAACCCCAACGACATCGAGCTCTACATGTTTGCCCAGGCAAACTCGGAGCACTGCCGCCACAAGATCTTCAACGCCGACTGGACCATAGACGGTGAGCAGCAGTCCAAGTCGCTGTTCAAGATGATCAAGAACACCTTCGAGCAGACGCCGGATCATGTCCTGTCTGCTTATAAAGACAACGCCGCCGTGATGGAAGGGAGCCAGGCCGGCCGCTTCTTCCCAAGCCCGGCCAACGGTGAGTACCAGTACCACCAGGAGCAGGTCGACATCCTGATGAAGGTGGAGACCCACAACCACCCGACCGCCATCTCTCCGTTCCCGGGAGCTGCCACCGGTTCTGGCGGCGAAATTCGCGACGAGGGTGCCACCGGGCGCGGCGCCAAGCCCAAGGCGGGTCTGGTGGGCTTCTCCGTCTCCAACCTGCGTATCCCCGGCTTCGAGCAGCCCTGGGAGCAGGACTTCGGCAAACCGAGCCGCATCGTCAGCGCCTTTGACATCATGCAGGAAGGGCCGCTTGGCGGGGCGGCGTTTAACAACGAGTTCGGCCGTCCGGCCATTCTCGGTTACTTCCGTACCTTCGAAGAGGAGGTGCCGAGCCACAACGGCGTCGAGGTGCGTGGCTACCACAAGCCCATCATGCTGGCGGGCGGCATCGGCAACATCCGTACCGAGCACGTCCAGAAAGGGGAGATCCCGGTGGGCGCGGCCCTCATCGTGCTGGGGGGACCGGCCATGAACATCGGTCTGGGCGGCGGCGCGGCATCCTCCATGGCCTCCGGTCAGTCCGCCGAGGATCTCGACTTTGCCTCGGTGCAGCGTGACAACCCGGAGATGGAGCGCCGCTGCCAGGAGGTGATCGATCGCTGCTGGCAACTGGGGGACGACAACCCCATCGTCTTTATTCACGACGTGGGCGCCGGCGGCCTCTCCAACGCCATGCCGGAGCTGGTGAGCGACGGCGATCGCGGGGGCCGTTTCGATTTGCGTGCCATCCCGAATGACGAGCCGGGCATGAGCCCGCTGGAGATCTGGTGCAACGAATCCCAGGAGCGTTACGTACTGGCCGTCGCCCAGGACAAGCTGCCGCTGTTCAAGGCGCTGTGCGAGCGCGAGCGTGCACCCTATGCCGTCATCGGTACCGCCACCGAAGAGAAGCATCTCACTCTCTCTGATGATCACTTTGACAACCACCCCATCGATCTGCCGCTGGACGTGCTGCTGGGCAAGACCCCCAAGATGCACCGTGAGGTAGAGAGCCTGCCGGCGCAGGGCAAACCACTGCAACTGGATGGCATCACTCTGAGCGAGGCCGCCGAACGGGTATTGCGTCTGCCCACCGTGGCGGAAAAATCCTTCCTCATCACCATCGGCGATCGCACCGTGACCGGTCTGGTCAACCGCGACCAGATGGTCGGTCCCTGGCAGATCCCGGTGGCCGATTGCGCCGTCACCGCCGCTACCTACGACAGCTATCACGGCGAAGCCATGTCCATGGGCGAGCGCACCCCGGTGGCGCTGCTGTCTCATGCGGCTTCTGCCCGTATGGCGGTGGCCGAGGCGCTCACTAACCTGGCGCCGGCCCACATCGGATCGCTGAAGCGGGTCAAGCTCTCCGCCAACTGGATGGCCGCTGCCGGTCACCCGGGGGAAGATGCCGGTCTCTACGAGGCGGTCAAGGCGGTGGGCGAGGAGCTCTGCCCGGCCCTTGGTATCACCATTCCGGTGGGCAAGGACTCCATGTCCATGAAGACCCGCTGGCAGCAGGATGGCAAGGAGCAAAGCGTCACCTCGCCGCTCTCCCTGCTCATCTCGGCCTTTGCCCGGGTCGAGGACGTGCGCAACACAGTCACCCCGCAACTGCGCAGCGATCTTGGTGAGACCGACCTTATCCTGATCGACCTTGGCAACGGCAAGCAGCGCCTCGGCGCCTCCGCCCTGGCCCAGGTCTATCGCCAGCTGGGTGACAAGGCGCCGGATCTGGACAACCCGGTTCAGCTCAAGGGCTTCTTCAACGCCATCCAGGCGCTGGTGGCCGATCGCAAGCTGATCGCCTACCACGACCGCTCCGATGGCGGCCTGTTCGTCACTCTGGTGGAGATGGCCTTCGCCGGTCACTGCGGCCTCGACCTGCAACTGGATCGCGTCGGCGGCGACCTGCTGCCGGCCCTGTTCAACGAGGAGCTGGGGGCCGTCATCCAGGTGCGCCGTGAAGACAAGGAAGCGGTGATGACGCTCTTGGCCGGCCACGGTCTGGCCGCCTGCTCCCATGTGCTCGGCACGGTGCGTGAGGGAGACCTCATCACCCTGCAACGGGCCGGTGAAGAGGTTTATCGCGCCAGCCGCACTGCCCTTCGCACCATCTGGGGCGAGACCAGCTGGCAGATGCAGCGCCTGCGCGATAACCCCGAGTGCGCGGATCAGGAGCACGCCGCCCGTCAGGACGCCACCGATCCGGGCATGCAGGCCAGGCTGACCTACAACCCAGCCGAAGATGTGGCGGCGCCCTATATCGCCAAGGGAGCATCTCCCCGTCTGGCGGTGCTGCGCGAGCAGGGGGTCAACTCCCACGTGGAGATGGCGGCGGCGTTTGACCGCGCCGGCTTCACCGCCGTCGACGTGCATATGAGCGATATCCTCTCCGGTCGTATCAAGTTGGAGCAGTTCCAGACCCTGGTGGCCTGTGGGGGCTTCTCCTACGGCGACGTGCTGGGGGCGGGCGAGGGCTGGGCCAAGTCCATCTTGTTCAACGATGGCGCCCGCGAGCAGTTCCAGCGCTTCTTCGAGCGCGGCGATACTCTGTCGCTCGGTGTGTGCAACGGCTGTCAGATGATGTCCAACCTGCGCGAGCTGATCCCGGGCGCCGATCTCTGGCCGCGCTTCGTGCGCAACTGCTCCGAGCGTTTCGAGGCCCGCTTTAGCCTGGTGGAAGTGCAGGACTCCCCGTCCGCCTTCTTCGCCGGCATGGCGGGTTCCATGATGCCGATCGCCGTCTCCCACGGGGAAGGGCGAGTGGAGGTGCGCGATGCCGCCCACCTGGCGGCGCTGCAAGCCAGCGGTCTGGTGGGGCTGCGTTTTGTGGATAACCGTGGTCAGGTGACCGAGCAGTACCCGGCCAACCCGAACGGCTCGCCGGACGGCATCACCGCCGTGACCACCACGGATGGTCGCGCCACCATCATGATGCCGCACCCGGAGCGGGTGTTCCGCACCGTGGCCAACTCCTGGCACCCGGACAACTGGGGAGAGGATGGCGCCTGGATGCGGATGTTCCGCAATGCCCGGGTTCGTCTGGGTTAATCTCTACACAACCCATCCAAAAGGCCGCTCAATGAGCGGCCTTTTTTTATCCTGTTGGGTGAGCCTGCTGTAAGGCTGGTAGTGCGGGATTGAGAGTGCCTTGTTGGCAACGGATTTACCCTGTGGTTGTTGCCGCTCTGGCAATGGCAAGAAAGGGAATAAGGAGAAGGGGTGCTTGTGACCTCAACGAGCGAGCGACATGAGAAACAAGAGAAGAGGAATATAAAGAGATGCGGGGGGCCAGCTTGTCTGTTCCCCTGACATGAGGCAAAGCCTGAGTGTGCGAGCACTCTTCCATTAGTAGTCGGCGGCAGGCAGTAAAAAGGCGACCCTAGGTCGCCTTTTGCAGCTCTTTATCCAGCCGGATATCTCGCGCTTAGAGCACCATGGCGGCAATCCAGCCGAAGATGATGAGCGGGATATTGTAGTGGATAAAGGTGGGCACCACGCTGTCCCAGATATGGTCGTGCTGGCCATCGGCATTGAGGCCCGAGGTCGGGCCCAGGGTGGAGTCCGAGGCGGGGGAGCCAGCGTCTCCCAGTGCGCCGGCAGTCCCGACCAGGGCGATGATCGCCATGGGGGAGAAGCCCAGCTGCAGGCAGAGGGGCACATAAATGGTGGCGATAATGGGCACGGTGGAGAAGGAGGATCCGATCCCCATGGTGATAAGCAGACCCACCAGCAGCATCAGGAAGGCGGCAATCCCTTTGTGCTGGCCAATGCTGGAGGCAACGACCTGCACCAGGCTTTCGACCCCGTGGGTGGCCTTCATCACGGCGGCAAAACCGGCGGCGGAGATCATGATGAAGCCAATCAGCGACATCATGCGCACCCCCTGGGTGAAGGCATCCTGGCTCTCACGGAATTTGATGACGCCACCACAGGTGAAGATGACGAAACCGGCCAGGGCACCCAGGACGATGCTGTTGGTCATCAGCTGCAGGCCGAGGGCCACGGCGATGGCAAGCAAGGCAACCCAGATGTGGGTGAGGTTGAGCTCGACGGCTTCCGGCTCGGCATCCAGGATCTTGGCCAGATCATACTGACGGGGCTTGCGGTAGCTGATAAAGACGGCCACCAGCAGACCCAGCACCATGCCGCCGACCGGGATGGCCATGGCCATCGGGATCTGGCTGGTGGTGATGGCGACGCCGTTGTCGATCAGGTTCTTGGCCAGAATGTTGTTCAGGAAGATGCCGCCAAAGCCGACCGGCAACAGCATATAGGTCGCGGTCAGGCCGAAGGTGATGACGCAAGCTACCTGGCGACGGTCGATCCGCATCTGTGCCATCACGTGCAACAGGGGCGGGATCAGGATCGGAATAAAGGCGATATGAACCGGGATCAGGTTCTGGGAAGAGATGGCGACGGCCAGGATGGAGCAAAGCAGCAGAGCCTTGACCCAGAGGATACGGGAGCTGCTGGCATCCTTGCCCAGTTGGCTGATCACCTTGCGGGCCAGCAGGTCGGTGATCCCGGAGCGGGAGATGGCGACGGCGAAGGCGCCCAGCATGGCGTAGGAGAGGGCGATTTCGGCACCGCCACCCAGGCCACCGCTGAAGGTGCTGAGGGTGTCGGTCAGCGAGAGCCCGCCGACCAGGCCGCCGGCGATGGCGCCCAGAGCGAGGGAGACCACCACATTGATCCGCAGCAGGCTGAGCACCAGCATCAGCCCCACTGCGACAACAACAGGATTCATTTGATTTCCTTATAGTTTGTGATTGCTGTCTGTCATATGAAAGAGAGCTAGTTTGCGAAAAATGTGACAAATGTCGAGAAAAAAATCAGGAGAGAGGGCCATCCGGTAGCGACATCTGGCACAAAGTTGATCCTGTACGGGATTTATCTCCGCGGTTCATCTCTATGCTGGTCAGAATGGGGCCAGGAAGAGGTTCCGGCCTCATGGCCAAAAAGCAAAAAGGCTGCCCATGGCAGCCTTTGGTTTATGCCTCCTGCGCATCGTCGTTGGCAGGGGCATCGGTGGTCTCTTCGTCCACCAGGGCGGGAGGCCAGCCCCCCATGCTCTTCCAGCGGTTGACGATATGGCAGAACAGATCCGTGGTGCGCTCCGTGTCATAGAGGGCGGAGTGGGCCTCTTTGTTGTCAAACGGGATGCGGGCCGCCTGACACGCCTTGGCCAGCACCGTCTGACCGAGGGCCAGCCCGGACAGGGCGGCGGTATCGAAGGTGGCAAACGGGTGGAACGGATTGCGCTTGAGCCCGGCCCGCTCGGCGGCGGCCATGACGAAGCCATGATCGAAGGTGGCGTTGTGGGCCACTATGATGGCGCGGCCGCAATCTTGCTCCTTCATCCCCTTGCGAATGCCCTTGAAGATCTCGGTCAGCGCCTCTTTCTCTGAGACGGCCCCGCGCAGCGGGTTGTAGGGGTCGATGCCGGTGAACTCCAGCGCGGCCTTCTCCAGATTGGCCCCTTCGAACGGCTCGACATGAAAGTGGAAGATTTGGTCGGGCACGAGCCAGCCCTGCTCATCCATTTTCAGGGTATAGGCGGCGATTTCGAGCAGGGCATCGGTTTTGGCATTGAAACCTGCGGTCTCAACATCGATGACGACGGGGTAAAAACCACGAAAACGGCCCTTGAGGGTATGAACTGCGTCGGTCATGGGATCTCGGTCGGCTTAAAACAGGGCGGCATTATGGCAAAAAAGCCGGTGCTTGTCCCCCCGTCTGGCCAAGGGGGCGACCTAGTAGCGGCGCAGCCACCAGCGCGCCGCAATGAGGGCGGTGAAGGCGCCAAGCAGGGCGCTGGCCAGCACGTCAATGGGCCAGTGCATGCCGAGCAGCATCCGAGACAGACCAATTCCCAGTGCCCACAGGGGGAGCAGCCAGACTCCCCCGGAGGCACGGGCCAGCCAGATCAGGCCGAAAAACTGCGCCAGCGCGATGGCGGCGATGCTGTGGCCGGAGGGGAAGGCGTAGTTCACCTCCGCCTGCCAGTGATGACTCAGCCAGTCGGGCAGGGCCAGCAACTGGCTGGCGGCATGGACCTGTTCGCTGCGCAGCTCGGTGGCACTGGCGTAGAAGGTCTTGATCGCCGGGATGAGGGATTGGCTCTCGAGCCAGAGCAGATAGGGCCTGGGCTCCTCGGTCAGGTGCTTGATGAGGCTCTTGAGGAGCCAGTCACAGGCCAGCAGGGCAAACAGGGCGCCGGCGAGGGCCACAAAGGCGGCGTGATCCAGCTTGAGCTTGTGGCGGGTCAGCAGCAGCAAGATCACCGTCGTTACAGCGATACCGGGGAGATCGACCGTGCGGGTAAGGGCGTAGAGCCACCATAGCCCGTCCCCATGCAGCAGCGCGGGGACAAAAGGTTGCCAGGGCAGGCAGGCGAGCAGCAGCAGGGGGAGGATCAGCAGGGCGCTGAAACCGGCTACCTGACGGCGAGTGAGAGCGGTGGCGTGAAGCTGTGGCGACATAAAGAAAAGAGACGAGGGCGATGGCAAAAGAGGGTCATTGTGCCAGCGGGCAACCTGGAGGGCAAAGTCTGCCGCCTCCTTGTTACCTCTGCTTACACAATCGGCCACATAGCACCCTCCATCTGGTTGTTGTGTGTACCGCAGCGCTGAAATCGGGACGTGCTGGCACTGTTATTGCGTAACGGGCTGAAATACTGATGGGCTTTGGGCTAGAATGGCGCGCGCTGGCGGTATTGACCAAAGAGAGCCCGATGAAAATAGTCGTTGATGAGAATATGCCCCACGCCGTGGAGCTGTTTGCCGAATTCGGTGAGGTCGTCCCCCTGCCAGGGCGGCAGATGCAGGCGCAGGATCTGCAGGATGCCGACGTCCTCCTGGTGCGCTCCGTCACCCGGGTCGATGCTACCCTGCTGACGAATTGTCCCAAATTGCGCTTCGTCGGTACCGCCACCATAGGGACGGATCATGTGGACAAGGCGCTCCTGGCGAGTCGCCACATCCCCTTTTTCAGTGCCCCCGGCTGCAACAAGTATTCGGTCGGTGACTATGTGCTGAGTGCCTTGCTGGTGCTGGCCGAGCGCTACGAGCTGGTGCTCGCCAACCTGACCCTGGCGGTGATCGGTGCCGGCAACACGGGTGAGTGCGTGGCCGGCAAGGCCGAGGCGCTCGGCATGAAGGTGCTGCGCTGTGATCCGCCCAAGGCCCGCAGTGGCGCGGCGGGGGAGTATGTAGATTACCAGAGCGCCCTTGGCGCCGATATCATCAGCTTCCACGTGCCCATCACCCGCGAGGGGCCGGATGCCACCTTCCATCTGCTGGGGGCGCAGGAGATTGCCAGGCGGCCCGCCGGCCAGATCCTTATCAACGCCTCCCGCGGCGAGGTGTGGGACAACCGGGCGCTGCTTGCCCGCCAACAGGGGCCTGAACCACTGCGGCTGGTAATGGATGTGTGGGAAGGGGAGCCCGAGCCGTTGCAGGCGCTGGTGCCTCATACCGAGATCGCCACGCCCCATATTGCGGGCTATAGCCTGGAGGGCAAGGCCCGTGGCACCTGGATGCTCTATGAGGCGCTCTGCCGCCAGCTGGGGCGCGAGCCGCGCCAGGATCTGCGCCGCCTCCTGCCGCCGCCCGATGTGCGGCTGGTCGAGCCGGGCCGGGCGCCGGATCAGGCGTTGATCAAGCAGCTGGTGCACCTTATTTATGACGTGCGCCGCGATGATGCCCGTTTTCGCAACCGGCTGGGGCAGCCCGGCAGTTTCGATGCCCAGCGCAAGCACTACCCGGAGCGCCGTGAACTATCCTCCCTGCAGATCGGGGGGGAGCATGCCAGCGCGGCGTTGGGGGCCTTGGGATTCGATATCTCCCGGCCCTGATCGGGTGGCCCAAAGCGGCCATTCGCGCGTGATTGCCAAGTTATTACCGAACCGGTGCCGAGTTCCTTGCACCGGTTCGGACGTTTCAGGCAGACATCAGTCTGCCGACCATGGCGCCTGTCGGCGCCATCGCACCTTTCTAGAGGAGAACAGAATGAGCCAGCAGTTTAACGTAGCGGTATTGGGCGCAAGCGGCGCCGTGGGTCAGGCGATGATCGAGATCCTGGAGGAGCGCGAGTTCCCGGTGGCGACCCTCTATCCGCTGGCCTCCAGCCGCAGCGCCGGGGAAACCGTGCGCTTTGATGGCAAGAACCTCGAGATCCAGGATGTCGAGGAGTTTGACTGGAGCCAGGTGCAGATCGCCCTTTTCTCCGCCGGTGCCGAGGCATCCGCCAAGTGGGCGCCGGTTGCCGCCGAGCACGGCTGCATCGTCATCGACAATACCTCCTGCTTCCGTTACGACGAAGATATTCCGCTGGTGATCCCGGAAGTGAACCCGGACGCCCTGGCGGATTTTCGCAACCGCAACATCATCGCCAACCCGAACTGCTCCACCATCCAGATGCTGGTGGCGCTCAAGCCCCTGCACGACGAGGTGGGCATCGCCCGCATCAACGTGGCGACCTACCAGTCCGTCTCCGGTTCCGGCAAGGAGGGGGTGAGCGAGCTGGCCGGCCAGACCGCGCAGCTGCTCAACGGCCGTCCGGTGGAACCGAGCCTCTATCCGCAGCAGATCGCCTTCAACCTCATTCCGCAGATCGACAGCTTCACCGACAATGGCTACACCCGTGAAGAGATGAAGATGGTATGGGAGACCCAGAAGATCCTGGGGGATGCCAGCATCGCCGTGAACCCTACCTGCGTGCGGGTGCCGGTGTTCTACGGCCATGCCGAGGCGGTCCACGTCGAGCTGCACCAGCCGCTGGATGCCGAGCAGGTCAAGGATCTGCTGCGCCATGCTCCCGGCGTGACCCTGTTTGACGAGGAAGAGGATTATCCGACCCCGGTGCGCGACGCAACCGGCAAGGATGAGGTGCTGGTGGGCCGGATCCGCCAGGATATTTCTCACCCTTGTGGTGTAAATATGTGGATCGTGGCCGATAACGTTCGTAAGGGCGCCGCCACCAACAGCGTACAGATTGCCGAATTGCTGGTGCGCGACTATCTGTAAGGGCTGAAGGCAGTATGGGGACGCGGCATGGAGCGCCGCGTACCTGGGCACCCGATACCGGCGCTGGTGCACCTGATCCGGGTGTGACCGGGGCCGCACTACGTTGCATCCAGATTCTGTTGTGATATCAACTGATTAAGTTTTTTCCTACACTCAGGAACAAGTTGGGTGCTAAATGTGTCGGACTGCTGGCTTGCGATGCAAGCCTGATTTATATTGAACCGATTGTTTTGGGGTAACTATCCAGATTTTTCAATGTGATAGGGCCGTCATACGAAGGAACGAATATGGGACATTCCCGCATAACGTTGGCAACGCTACTCGCACTGGGCCTGCTGGGCCCGGCCCAGGCCGAAGATCCTGCGCGCGCGCCTTTTTTTGTCGAGCTGAAAGGCCCTGATCAGCCTGAAGCGCCTGCCGTCAATACCCAGCAGCAGGCCGAGCCGGCAGCAAGACCCGTGGCACAACCGGTGCGTGCCACCGCCCAGCCCGTGGTTCGTCAGGTCGCCACCGCCAATGCGGGCAGCTATGGCCCGATCCGTCCGACCGATACCCTCTGGAGCCTGGCGAACAAGTACCGCCCCTCCAGCCGGGTCAGCGTCTACCAGACCATGGTTGCCATCTACGAGAAAAACCCTCGCAGCTTCGCCGATGGCAACATCAACCATATCCTGGTGGGGTCCCGCATCTTGCTGCCCACTACGGCAGAAGCGAGTGTCATCACGGATGCCGAGGCCCGCGCCAAGTTCCGCAGTGACAACGCCAGCTGGAAGGGGCTGAGCCCCAAATATCTGGCTGACAAGCAGGCTCATACCGCCAAGCCCGTGGTGGCCAAGGCGGCCCCTGCCAAGCCTGAGCCGGTCAAACCCGAATCCGTGAAAGCGCCTGTGGCTCCCGCTCCGGTCGTCAAGCCGGCGCCCATTCCTGCACCTGTCGTCGAACCCAAGGCACAACCGCAGGAAGTGGCCAAGGTAAGCGAACCCGCCCCGAAAGAGGCGGTGGCCCCGGCCCCGAGTGCGGCAGCCGAAACGGCACCGACCCCGTTGCCGTCCGATCTCGACAAGCCGGTGGGCCAACCGGCGACCGAGATGGCGCTGGCGCTGGAAGATGCCAATGCCCAGCTCGGCCAGATGACCGAGATGAACCACAGGCTCAAGCTGCGTCTGCAATCCTTGACCGAGGAGGTGGAAACCCTCAAGGCCCAGTTGCAGGATCAGACCGCACTGCAAAAAGAGATTGCCGAACTCAAGGCCAAACCGGTACCGCCGGTGGCGGCCGAACCAGAACCCAAGCAGAACTGGCTGATGGACTTGCTCTCTTCGCCGCTCAACCTGGCCATGATCATCCTGCTGCCGGTCTTGCTGGTATTGGCGATGGTGACCCTGTGGTTGCGTGCTCGTGCCCGCCGCGAGCTGGAAGAGCAGGAGAAGAGCCTCTCCGAATCCACCGCCATGATGATGGATCAGGATCGCAACGAGTTTGACGACCTGCTCAGCGTCGATGTGACCGACAACGAACCGGTGCGCCCAGTGGTGCCGGATCTCAACACCCCGGACGGCTTTGCACCGGACGAGCCGGAAAAAGCGGATGTGGATCTGGTGTTCAGCGATGAGGGCGAGATGGAGCTGCAAGGCTTCGAGCCTGAGCGGATGCCGGCCCAGAGTGCGAGCCGCGATCCGGATCTGGTGCCCGACCTCGATCTGGAGCATGACGAACCGGTGGCGCTGGACAGTGAACCCGCCATGGATCTGGCCGGTGAGTTCAATCCCAAGCCGGATGCCGCCGACGAGATCATGAGCGAAGAGGAGCTGCAAGCGGCCCTGTTTGCCGAGCTGGATGCCGATCTTGCCGCAGATATCGAACCCGAACTGAACCAGCACGCCACCGATAAAGAGGCGGATGATGAGCTGGCAAGCTTCGATCTCAGCGATTTCGAGAGTGCCTTCGACGCTCCCGCCGATGAGGTGAAGAGTGAAGAGGCGAAGGGTGATGAGGCGATCGAACTGAGCGCCGACAGCAGTGCCGACGAGATGCTGGCCGAGCTTGGTCTGGAGCCTACCGGTGCCCAGGATGCCAAACCGGATCTGGAGTGGGATCCCAACGAACTGGCACTGGCCGATTTCGAAGATGCATTCACCGAGGTGGAGTCTCATCCGAGCGATGTGCAGCCGCGCGAGCAGGCCGAGGAGAACGGCTACGTCGAGATTGACAAGCTGCTGGCCGAAGCCGATGCCGGTGTGCCCGAGCAGGAGCCTTACCAGAACTTCTCCCTGGACGTGGGGCTGGACGGTTTCCCCGAAGTGTTGCCGGAGTCCACCGGGTTTGACGTGGACGCCGACGATGGCGGCGTGGGGGCCAAGCTGGATCTGGCCCGCGCCTACCTCGAGATCGACGACAAGGATAGCGCCCGCGAGCTGCTGCAAGAGGCGGTGGAGCAGGGAAGCGATCACCAGCGCGCCGAAGCCGAGAAGCTGCTCAAGCGCCTTGGCTAGACCAGCGCCTGCAAGACAATGACGACAGGGGCAGCCGGCAGGCTGCCCCTTTTCTTTCGGCTTTTTGGGATTTTTGAGACGAGGCGCGTATAATCCGCCAGTTTTCTTTCACCGTCCTTTTACAACAAGACAAGTTTATCCATGCGAATTGCCCTAGGTATTGAATATGACGGCAGCCGGTATTTTGGCTGGCAGCGTCAGCGCGAAGTGATCAGCGTGCAGGAAGAGCTGGAAAAAGCCCTCAGCCGCATCGCCAATCATCCGGTCTCTATCCAGTGTGCGGGCCGAACCGATGCCGGTGTCCATGCTACCGGTCAGGTGATCCACTTCGATACCCACGCGATCCGCAGCGAGTCCGCCTGGACCCTGGGGCTCAACTCCAACCTGCCGCCGGATATCGCCGTGCGCTGGGTCAAGGAGGTGGACGAGGAGTTCCACGCCCGCTTCAGCGCCACCGCCCGCCGCTACCGTTATGTCATCTACAACCACAACTATCGCCCGGCGATCCTCGGTAGCGGCGTCAGCCACTACCACGAGACCATTGATGCCGAGCTGATGCACCAGGCCGGCCAGTATCTGCTTGGTGAGCAGGATTTCAGCTCGTTTCGGGCCATCGGTTGTCAGTCCAAGACCCCGTGGCGCAATGTGACCCACCTGTGCGTCAGCCGTCAGGGGCCCTATGTGGTGCTCGATATCCGCGCCAACGCCTTCTTGCACCACATGGTGCGCAACATCACAGGTTCACTGCTGCTGGTGGGGCAGGGGCTCAAACCTGTGGAGTGGATCGCCGAGGTATTGGCGGCCAAAGATCGCAACCTGGCCGGGCCGACCGCCAAGGCCGGTGGCCTCTATCTGGTGGACGTGGATTACCCGGCAGAGCTTGCCCTGCCGCGGGTGCCGCTCGGTCCGCTGTGGCTGCCGGACTCGGCACCGGGTACGACCAGTTTTTAGTAACTGCGCCCGAAAAATTGTGGTTTAATGACCCGTCATTTGTTGCCATCGAGCTATTAAGTCATTGAACAACCAAGGCTCGATGCGTGTTGTCAGGCACAAAAGCATTAAGGAATTCCATGAGCTGGCTTGAGAAGATTCTTCCCAAGAGCAAGATCACTGCCCCTCGTCGTCACAACATTCCGGAAGGGGTGTGGACCAAGTGCAGTGCTTGTGAACAGGTGCTCTACCGGGCAGAACTGGAGCGCAACCTCGAAGTGTGCCCCAAGTGTGATCATCATATGCGCATCAGCGCCCGTGCCCGTCTCGAGAGCTTCCTCGACGAGCAGGATCGGACCGAAGTCGGTGCCGAGCTGGAGCCCCATGACGTACTGAAATTCAAGGATTCCAAGCGCTACAAGGATCGTTTGTCTGCCGCTCAGAAAGAGACGGGAGAGAAAGATGCGCTGGTGGTAATGAAAGGGACCCTCAAAGGAGTGCCGGTCGTTGCCTGTTCATTCGAATTCTCCTTCATCGGCGGCTCCATGTCCTCCGTGGTCGGTGCCCGTTTCGTGCGCGCCGTCGAGGAGTGCCTGAAGGATGGTCGCGGCCTGGTCTGCTTCTCCGCCTCCGGCGGTGCCCGCATGCAGGAGGCTCTGTTCTCCCTGATGCAGATGGCCAAGACCAGCGCGGCGCTGGATCGCCTCTCCAAGGCGGGCCTGCCCTATATCTCGGTATTGACCGACCCCACCATGGGTGGCGTTTCCGCCAGTCTCGCCATGCTGGGTGACGTCAACGTGGGCGAACCCAAGGCGTTGATCGGCTTTGCCGGTCCGCGAGTCATCGAGCAGACAGTGCGCGAGAAATTGCCGGAAGGCTTCCAGCGCTCCGAGTTCCTGCTGGAGAAGGGCGCTATCGATCTCATCATCGACCGTCGCGAGATGCGCAATCGTCTGGCCAGCCTGCTTGCCAAACTGATGAATACGCACGTCATCGAAGAGTAAAGATGAGCTCAAACATGCAACAATCCCAAAGCCGGTCGCTGGTCGACTGGCTTTCTTATTTGGAGCAGATCCACCCGGTCAATATCGACATGGGGCTGGATCGGGTCGGTCTCATCGCCCGTCGTATGGGGCTCACCGAGCTGCCGTTCAAGGTGATCACGGTGGCGGGCACCAACGGCAAGGGCTCCAGCTGCGCCATGGCGGCCAGCATCCTGATGGCGGCGGGCTATAAGGTCGGCGTCTACTCCTCCCCTCATCTGTTGCGTTTCACCGAGCGGGTGCGGATCAACGGCGAAGAGCTGGCCGATAGCGATCACTGCGCCGCGTTTGCCGAGGTGGAAGCGGCCCGTGGCGAGACGGCTCTCACCTTCTTCGAGTTTGCCACCCTGGCTGGGCTCTGGCTGTTTCGCCGCGCTGCGCCGGACGTACTGCTGCTGGAAGTGGGGCTGGGCGGCCGGCTCGATGCCACCAATGTGGTGGAATCCGATGTGGCCCTGATCACCTCCATTGCGCTCGATCACTGCGACTGGCTGGGGGATACCCGGGAGGCGGTGGCGGTGGAGAAGGCAGGGGTGTATCGCGCCGGCAAACCCGCCATCAGCGGTGAGCCCAACCCGCCAGCCACCATTGCCAGCGAAGCCCTGCGCATCGGCGCCAATTTGCGTCAGGTCGGCATCGACTTTCGTGGTGATGAGCACGACAGCGGTTGGGATTATCACGGTTTCAACCACTGGTGCGATCTGCCCAAACCGGCCCTGCCGCTGATGAACGCGGTGACTGTGCTGGCCGCGCTGGAACCCCTTGGGTTACCGCTGCCGGAGTCTGCCATCCGCGAAGGGTTGGCGAATGCCCGCCTGGCTGGGCGGATGCAACAGCTGCAAACTGCGCCGCTGGTCATCGTCGATGTGGCCCACAATCCCCATTCGGCGGCCTATCTGGCCAGCCAGCTGCGCCAGATCCCATGCAAAGGCGTGCGCCGGGCCGTGGTCGGCATGCTCAAAGACAAGGACATGGCGGGATCGCTCGCCGAACTCGATGGCCTTATTGACGAGTGGCATCTGGCCAGTCTCACCGGGCCGCGGGCGGCCAGTGCCACCCAGCTGCGCGATGCGCTGGGGGAGGATAGGGGCCCGGTACAGACTCATGATGCCGTGGTTGACGCCTATCGGGCTGCCCTGGCTGCATCGAGTCCGGATGATATGGTCATTGTGTTTGGTTCGTTTTACACTGTCGCCGACATTTTGGCGCAGGTCCCCCGCTAGGGCAGCCTCCTGCCCCCGCTTGCGGGGGCCTGCCGCGTATCGAGTTAAGTAAAGCTAGGAGTCAACTTGGCCTCGAAGTTTCAAAACCGTCTGGTGGGTACCGTCATCCTGGTGGCCCTGGTCGTCATTTTCCTGCCGGATCTGCTGGATGGGCAGAAGCTGGCGCAAAAGGAGGAGGCATTCGCCAAGATCCCGCTGCGCCCGGAACTGGAGCCCGCTCGTCCCGAGCTGCAGGTTTCTGCGGCCAGCACCCTGCCTGCCGAGCATCAGGCCAGCCAGCAGCAGGCCTCGGCGGCCCAGCAGTGGCAGGTGGAGGAGATCGCCGATCCCATGACCCTGGCCAATCAGGGGCAGGGCAGCGCCGCTCAGCCGACCACACCTGCGCCGCAAGTCGAGCAACCCAAGCCCCAGCTCAAGCCCGAAGTGGTCGCCAAGAAACCGGTCGAGCCCCCCAAGCCGGTGGTCAAGCCCGAGCCTGCCAAACCGGCCGAAGTGGTCAAGACGCCGCCCAAGCCACAGGCTGGCCAGATCAAATCCCTCGACGATTTGATCGAGAGCAAGATGAACACGCCGACCCGGCCAGCCCCCGCGCCGGCACAGGGCAGCTGGATCCTCCAGCTCGGGGCTTTCAAGAATGTCGACAGCGTCAATGCGCTGGTGAGCAAGTTGCGAGCGGCGGGCTACTCGGCCCATACCTCGCCGCGCACGCCGGTGCAGGGCCAGCTCAACCGGGTCTTTATCGGTCCGGATGTCTCCAAGGCCAAGCTGCAGGGGATGCAGGGACGGATCGCCCAGATGACGGGCCTCAGTGGCTCGGTCGTTTCCTACAATCCGTAACGCCGGCCAATGACAAACACACCGCGCCCCGTGCGCGGTGTGTTTTTATCCGCCAGTGTGCGGCTGGCGTGCGGGTTGGGATTTGCGGCCACTTGGGGTAGGCTGGCTCCTCCGTTACCTGCAGGAGTACAAGATGATCCTCTCCACCACCCCCACCCTGGAAGGCAAGAGCATACGTGAATACCGCGGCATCGTGGTTGGCGAAGCCATTCTCGGGGCCAACGTGTTCAAGGATCTGTTCGCCGGGATCCGCGACATCATCGGCGGCCGCTCCGGTGCCTATGAAAAGGAGCTGGCCCGGGCCCGGGAGATCGCCTTCGATGAGCTCAAGGAGCGCGCTGCGGCGCTCGGCGCCAACGCCGTGGTCGGGATCGACATCGACTACGAAGTGGTGGGCCAGAGTGGCAGCATGCTGATGGTCAGCATCAGCGGTACCGCCGTGGTGGTGTAAGCCAGTGATGCTCCAGTCAATGCCGGAGCAATAGATCGCCGTTTTATGAAAGAGGCCGCAACTGCGGCCTCTTGTGTATTCAGCTGAAGGAGACTCAGGGCAAGGCGTCTGGCCGGAAGCTGGCACGGATCTGGGGCACCAGGGGGGAGACCTCGAACCCCTTCTCTTCTCCCAGTACCGGGTGGAGCAGGGGCCGGTCGGCGATGGGGGTTGTATCCCCTGCCAGCAGCTGGCGGGTGGCCTGGCCCATCTGGTAGAGCTGGCGCACCGGGGCGAACTGCTGGGCCAGCGACAGGGGGTCGTCGGCCCGGGCAAAGGCCATCATAGGGATCTGGTAGCTGGCATCGCGTGGTGGCTTGTCGCCGTGAATGCCCTTGCCCGCCGACATCAGGAAGGGCTGGTGATCGCCAAAGGCCACCACCAGGTAGCGCTTGCCCGATTGATCCAGCGTTTTGATCAACCGCTCCAGGGATGCCATGGCATCCACCACCCCGGTGTAGTAGGTGTTGAGCAGCTGTTTGTCCGACTCGCTCTGGGCCGGGCAGGCACCATTGAGTTCCTGTCCCTGATAGCGGGGGCCATCAAAGGGGCCGTGCCCCTGCATGGTGACCGCATAGGCAAACAGGGGCTGGCTGCCTTGTTCGCTGCGTTTGAGCAGATGGTCGATCAGCGCATCATCCGAGATATAGAGCCCCTTGTGCTCCAGGGTGGTGAAGCGGGTATCGAACCAGCGCTCTTCGTAGCCAAGGGCCGGAATGGCCTTGGCGCGGCCCCAGAACTTCTCCACATAGGGGTGGGCGAACAGGGTCTTGTAGCCGCTTTGCCTGGCGCTTTGGGCCAGCCCGGGCACCTGCTCCGAGAGGTAGTAGTAGGGCACCACCCCCTGTTTGAGCAGGCCCACCGGCAGCCCGGTATTCATCTCGAACTCCGCCAGCACCGTCATGCCACCGGTGGTGGGGGAGTGGATGGTCTTGTGCCACTGCTGCACGCTGGCGGGCAGGCTCAAGGTGGGGGCCGGGGCGCAGATCCGCCCCTGCCAGTCGAGCATCAGTGATTCATATTGCAGCACGATCACCAGATCCCAGCGCGGCGCGATGCCCCGGGGAGGATGGCTCAATTGCGGCGTCAGCTCGTTGATCTGCAGCGGATAGCGGAACACGCTGCCGCTTTGCAGCATCTCGTCCACCAAGTTGAACAGATAGAGGCCGGGGCCGGAGCGGATGATGTCCCTGTGATAGTTGACCGCCCTGTCCACGTAGCGAATGTTGGCCCCCAGCAGCTTGTTGCCGGTCTGGGTGGCAAACACGCACAGGGCAAAAAACGCGGCGGTGGCGGCGGCGGTACGCAGCACCCAGCGCGACAGGGCGAAGCGCCAGCACAGAAACAGCGCCAGCAAAGTGGCCAATATCGGCAGCACCGGGTGCTGATCGAGCAGGATCCGCACCAAGGCCAGCAGGTTGCCAAGGTCATCACCGCCAAGGGGTACCCCATAGATGGCAATCTTTATGAAGTTGGCCAAGAGGCCGATGCCGGAGAGGGCGGTGAAGACCAGCCCCATATAGAGGTTGAACCCCGCCAGGGCGCACAGGCCCCAACCCAGCACCATGCTGGCCCAGGCCAGATAGTAGTGTTCCGGCCGAAAACCGGACCAGAGCAGAAATTCCCCCAGCTTGAACACCACGAAGCCGTGCAGCAGCACGAAGGTGAGGTTGCCGAGCAGCAGGCTGCCGAGCACTCGCCAGCGCATGTTGCGCCTGAGTCTGGGCATCAGTACCCTGAGCACGACGGCGCTTAAGGCCAGCACCAGCACCAGGCTGGTGAACAGATAGGTGAGATTGAATCCCCGTTCCGGCAGGGTTTGCAGGATCTGGCTGAACTCGGCGCTCTCGGGGCGGTCTGCCAGCAACAGGCCGATGCGCAGCTGATAGCGGCTGGCGAGGGCATCGTCCGGTGCCCGCAAGGTACTGTTGAGATCCAGGGTACAGCGGGCCTGCCGGCAACGCTGACGCTTGTCGACCCGCTGGCTCAGTTGGTCGATCCGCTCCCCCTTGTCATTGAGTAGCTCGACGCGCACCCTGTCCTCGGGTTGCAGCGGTTTGAGCAGTTGCCACTGACTGCGCACCACCAGATAGAGGCCACGGCTGTCGCTCTTGTAGAGCAGCGAGTGGCGGGTGAGGGTGGCTAGCGGCTGATCGGCAGGCCCAAGCACCAGCGGTTGGCCACGGCCGAGCCAGCTGCCCGGATTGATGAGGGGCAACACCAGGGTAAACAGCAGCAGTGCGCACAGCAGGGCGAGCAACAGGGTGGGCAGACTCAGGATGCGGCCCGTCGGGCGACCTGAGGAGGAGACGTTCATATGAGCTCGTCCTTTGAGCAAGTGAGAGAGAAAGCGTGTATCCGCATACTGTTTGACCCGATGGTGCTGACCTTGTTCCTGCTTGTCAATTTAATGACGGCTTGATGAATATTGGGTGACGATACATCCCTGCAAATTGTGATCCTGATCGAGAGGCTGCACGGATTCTGTGATGAAAGCGTCATCATGATGTTTTGCCGCTGGTTTGGGGAGAGTGGGCTGTTTAGTCTCTCAATAGAGCTGAGAGGTACATATATGAATCCTAAAGTGATGGCGCGTCAGGCCAGATTGCTGCGCATGCTGGAGAGCAAGGAGGAGGTGCGGATTGGGCGCGAGCGCGATTGTCCGCTGCCCGTGGGGCAACTGGTCAATCTCAAGGAGACGCATCCCGCCGTGCTCAAGGTCTATCGCCATGGCCTGACGGCCGAGGTGTTCCACCTCAAGGTCGATGGCCATCACTGGTGCCTGAAGCGGCGCCGCCAGGATTCACTGGTCGCCAATCTCGATGGCAAGACCGCCTTTCTGACCGAGCTGGAGCGCCGCCGGGAAATAGAAGCGCTGCGCGAGCTCCATCCCACCATTCTCTCCCACGTGGTCTGCACCAGCTATGGCTCGGCCCGGGCCGGCGTCTTGGTCTCTCCCTGGCTGCGTGGCGTGCCGGTGCATAGCCTCAATGAGCGCAATCTGGCCCAGATGCTGGAAGTGGAGGGGGAGCTGGCCCGCTGGGGCTGGTTTGACTGGGATCCGAGCCCCGGCAACCTGCTCGATGACGGCGAGCAGATCAGCGTCTTCGATTTTGGCTACATGTGGACCTTCGATCCCCGCTTTGAATACAACTCCAACGGGCTGGTTGACCCCCAGTTTCATGTGCCGGAACGGCTGGAGACCCGCACCCTCTCCGGGCTCTGGCTCGATGAGCCCGATCCCTTGCCGCAGTTTCGCTACTGGCGCGAGCTCTGCCTTGCCTGGGTGAAGCAGGAGATCCTCCATCTCGGTCGCCAGGGGGCGAGCGCCCCCGTGCTGGCGCGGCTGCATGCACTGCAGGGGGAGTGGAGCGCGGCGCTGGCCAGTGACGAGGCGCTTGCCGCCAACTGGTGGCGCGACATGTATCGCAGCCACAAGCTCGATGTAGCGGACGATCTGAGCGGCCAGAGCTGCGGCCCGCTCACCCTGCGCCGCCTCGACTGGCTGGAGCAGGCGATCACCGATCACTATCCCCTGCTGGTGGATAACCTGCCTGGGCAGGAGGAGGGCACCAGCCAGGATGACATGCTGGCGCGCTTGCAGCGACAGCGCCGCGAGGCCATGGCCTGCCAGCTGCCGGTGGCGACGCCGGCCTGAAACAGGGTCAACCGTGAAGGCAAAAAAAGAGGGCACCCCGGGGTGCCCTCTGCTATGGAAGCTGCTTAATCCAGCAGCTCCTGATGGAGGCAGTTGACTATGTTGCCGGCGTCCGACTCCTGTACCAGGAAGCAGAGGTTGTGGGCGCTGGCGCCGTAACAGATCATCCGGATGTTGTGATCCCGCAGGGTCGAGAAGACCTGGCTGCCAACCCCGTTCACCTCGCTCATGCGGTTGCCGATGAGGGCCACCAGCGCAAGCCCCGTCTCCACTTCCACCTTGCACAGCTGCCCCAGCTCCGCCAGCACCTTGTCACTCAAGACCGGCTCGCCGTTGCTCTGGCTGCCGGTGTGATCCAGGGTGAGCGACACGCTCACCTCCGAGGTGGTGATGAGATCCACCGAGATGCGGTGGCGGGCCAGGATGCCGAACACCTCGGCCAGAAAGCCATAGGCGTGGAACATGTTGAGGCTGTGCAGGGTCACCAGCACCTGGTTGCGGCGCAGGGCCACGGCGCGAAACAGCGGGCTCGAATCCGTGCTGGAGCGGATCCAGGTACCTCCCGCCGCCGGATCCTTGCTGGAGCCGACAAACACCGGAATGTTCTGGCGCACCGCAGGTTGCAGGGTCGCCGGATGCAGCACCTTGGCACCGAAGGTGGCCATCTCGGCCGCCTCGACGAAGCTGATCTCCGGGATGGGACGGGCACGGGTGACGAGGCGCGGATCCGTGGTGTAGATGCCGGGCACGTCGGTCCAGATCTCTATGCTGCCAGCGTCCAGCGCCTCGGCGAGCAGGGCTGCGCTGTAATCGGAGCCGCCGCGACCCAGGGTGGTGGTGCGGCCGTCGCCATCGGCGCCGATGAAGCCCTGGGTGATGATGAGGGTGTCCCCGAGCATGGGGGCCAGGGCTTGCTGGCATAGGGTGCGGGTGGCAGCGATATCCACGGTGGCCTTGCCAAAGCGACTGTCGGTGCGCATCAGCTGGCGCACATCCTGCCAGTGGGCCTTGACGCCACGCTGGTGCAACAGCTCGGTAAAGAGGCGGGTGGAGATGAGCTCACCACAGGCGATGAGGCGATCGGCCAGCTCGGCGTCGGTCTGCTGGCTGGCCTGGCGCGCCATGGTGCGGATCTCGCCAAGCTGGGCCCGGATGAACTCGCTCACGTCGTCCGGATGGCCCAGCTCGGCCAAAATGGCGTGCTGGATCTCCGCCAGCTTGCCCAGTTGCGTCTCCTGGCCCGCCTCATCCAGCTCGCCCTGTGCCAGCGCTACCAAGAGATTGGTGACGCCGGCGCTGGCGCTCAGCACTACCACCCGGGTGGCGGGGTTGGCCAGCACGATATCGGCGCAGTTGTTCATGGCCGCGGCGTTGGCGACACTGGTTCCGCCAAACTTGGCGACATTGATCGGGCTCATTGCGTACTCCTGTCTTAATATAAAAATCCGGTTCCATCGGGCAAAAAGAGAGGAGGAGGCTGAAAATGGCAGGAATGATCGAAGCTATCCCGGCCAGAAGCACTCCATCCGCAGAGCCCATCCCGTACCCGCCCTGTGAGAGCGCGGTGGGGGATGACCACTACCGATGACAACCCGGGGGATTCAGCCCCCGCAGCCGACAGCGAGGCGTCCAGTTACCTCGTCCATCTCGGCGCTGCTCCCCCTGACCCAAGTTCACCGGACTCTGGCGTCCTCCCTTGGGCTGCCTGGGCAGCGCTCCTCTTCTGGCTCCACCGTGGCGGTGGAGTACAATTAGAAATAACCTGCGTTGGATTACACTGTCAATCGAGTTTGTGAAAAAGTTCAAATTAGTCTTCAACCAAACGCAGAATCAACAAGTTACGCAATGCTTTTTGACAAAACCTTGGAGCGGCGCTGCCAGTTGTAGAGGCGCTGGCGCGCCACCGGCAGCTCTTCCACCTCCAGCGGCTCGAAACCCCGTTCCCGGAACCAGTGGATGGAGCGGGTGGTGAGCACGAACAGGCTGCGGATCCCGAGCCGCTTGGCCCGCTCGGCCACCTTGGCCACCAGCTGATCCCCGCGATTGGAGTTGCGGTAGTCGGGGTGGATGGCGACGCAGGCCATCTCGGCCATCGCTTCCTCGTGGAAGCAGTAGAGGGCGGCGCAGCCGATGATGAGACCATCGCGATCTATGATGGTGAACTTGTCGATCTCCATCTCCAGCTGCTCACGGGAGCGGCGTACCAGGATCCCTTCCTCCTCCAGCGGGCGGATGAGGTCGAGAATGCCGCCGATATCCTCTATGGTGGCGGCGCGGGCCTGTTCGGCGCTTTCGCGCACTATCTGAGTACCGAGACCGTCGCGGCTGAACAGCTCCTGCAACATGGCGCCGTCCTCCTTGTAGCTCACCAGGTGGGAGCGGGGTACGCCGCCACGGCAGGAGGCAATCGCCGCGCGCAGATAACGGGCGGTGCCGGACATCTCGGCCCCCGCCTGTTCCAGCTCCACCAATAGCTCTTCGGCCTGCTCGGGGAAGAGCTCCGAGATGGCCTCGCCGTGGCGGTCCATCACCCCTTGGGTGCTGCTAAAACAGATGAGCTTGTCCGCTTTCAAATCAACCGCCACCCGGCGCGCCACCTCTTCAGAGCTGAGGTTAAAGCTCTCGCCGGTGACCGAGCAGCCGATGGGGGAGATAAGCACCAGGCTTTTCTGATCCAGCTGGCGGGAGATCCCCTCCACGTCGATGCGGCGTACCCGGCCGCTGTGGCAAAAATCGATGCCGTCATCCACCCCGAGCGGCTGGGCGGTGACGAAGTTGCCGCTCACCACGCTGATGCGGGCCCCCTGCATGGGGGTATTGGCCAGCCCCATGGAGAGCTGGGCCGTGATGTCGTATTGCAGGCCGCCGCACACCTGTTTGATGAGGGCGAAGCTCTCGTCATCGGTGACCCGGGTGCGCTTGTGATACTGGGCGTCGATGCCGGCGCGGGCCAGTGCCTCGTCATTTTGCGGACGTGAACCGAACACCAGCACCAGGCGTATGCCTAAGGTCTGCAGCAGGGCGATATCGCTGACGATATTGGCAAAGTTGGGGTGGGCGATGGCCTCGCCCCCGATCATCAAGACAAAGGTGGCACCCCGATGCACGTTGACGTAGGGGGTGGATTGCCGGAAAGCATTGACCAGACTGGGTTCGCGTTCACGCACTTGAGGGATCTTCCATAAAAAAACAGCGATTCGCTCAATATATGAAAATAAATTCACAAATCAAGACTAAATATTGATTTGTGGGATTTCTGGTCCCACCGTTGTTTCCCTTGTTCAGCTGCCTTGGCGGCTGGTGTAGAGGAGGGGAGTGAGCCATCACTGGATTATGCAGGGGAGCTCTGGTTGATCCGGGGCGATAAACTGTTATCTTCGATATTCCTTTTCGTCAGCTGTGCGATGACACAGGGTTTTATACAAGGACAGGGTTCATGGAACAGATTATTTCGCCGGCAGATGCGCTGCCGGGCCGCCGCGAGGCGATGGTGATTGGCCAGCAACACGCGGTGAACGGTCACCCGACTCAGGGCCCCTGGCCTCAAGGGATGGAGATCGCCTGGTTTGGCATGGGGTGCTTCTGGGGTGTCGAGCGTCTGTTCTGGCAGCAGCCGGGAGTCTATTCCACCGCCGCCGGCTATCAGGGCGGGTTGACCCCCAATCCCACCTATAAAGAGGTGTGCAGCGGCCTGACCGGCCACGCCGAAACGGTGCAGGTGGTGTTTGATCCCAAGGTGATTAGCTACGGCGACCTGCTCAAGCTCTTTTGGGAGCAGCATGACCCGGCCCAGGGGATGCGCCAGGGTGGCGATATCGGTACCCAGTACCGGTCGGTCATCTTCCATGCCGACGAGAGCCAGCAGGCCATCGCCCAGCAGAGCCTGGCCGCGTTCCAGCAGGCCATGGTGGCCAGCGGCGACAGTCGCGCCATTACCACCCGTATCCTGCCCTATGCTCCCTTCTATTACGCCGAGGATTATCACCAGCAGTACCTGGAGAAGAATCCGGATGGCTATTGTGGACTGGGGGGAATTGGGGTTTGCCTGCCGCCGTCGCTCAATCGTTGAGGCAAGCGGTAGCTGGTTTTTAAAAAAAGTAAAAATATAAGATCAAAGTCTGGAACTTACTGCGACGACCGCTGACTAACTGATTAGCGTCCAGGGATCGGATGCAAAGTCCAGACACATTTCATGCCTTGAGAACCACTCGATAAGTGAACGGTCGGGTGGGTTGAAAATGATAGCAAGCAGGGCTGCCTGACAAGGCGGCCCTTTTCATTTTCTGGCGAAGAAGAGTGGAACAGGCGCGGATCAGGCGATCGCGCTGTCAAACAGGTTCTTGATGAGATCGATGAACTCTTCGAGGAAGGCTTGCTGTTCCGGGGTCGGGGCGCGCAGCCAGACGGCCGAGAGGACCTCTTCCAGATCCGCCACCACGGCATCCGCTTCCTGCATGATGACGAAACGCACCTTGGGGTCGAGCTCGGGATGCTGCTCGCAGATGGCCATCAGGTTGCTGGCTACACGGCCGCTGACCAGATCCTCGATGGTCTCGCCCCCCTCACTCTGTTGTTGGGCCTCGAACAGTCCCAAACGCTCTACCAGATACTCGATCAGCGAGATATAGCCATCACTTTCTACCACCATGGGTGCAGCCTCAATACAGTAACAATACGAAAATCAGGCGTATTTTAGTGGCTTGACCTAGCTTGGCAAGCGGCAGAACAGGCGATATCGGGTAAAACTGACCCCGCCACGCTCCACACACTCCATCCCGGTCAGGGTAAAACCATGTCGTAAAAATAGCCCATAACTGAAGGCGCTGGCTTCGGTGGTCACCGCTTTGAGCCCGAGCAGAGGGGCGTTTGCCAACGCCGTGGTCAGCAGCAGGTTGCCAAGTCCCTGGTGCTGATGCTCGGCGCTCACATAAAGAAGGCTCAGCTGTCCGTCCTGGCTCAAGGTGACGAAACCCAGGGGCGTGTCACCCCAGCAGGCGACCCAACCATGGTGCTCGCGAAGCTGATTGGCAAAGCCGGGATGATGGGCACCCAAAGCCCACTGCTCCACCTGCTCCGGGCTGTAGTGCTCGGGGCCTGTGCGGCGCACCGTCTGTTCGAACAGGGTGATGAGGGCGGGGATATGCTGCTCGCCCAGCGGGACGATATGAAGTTGCGACGTCATGACTTGGCCTGAGGAGCCTGCGGGCGTTTTGCCTTGGGCAAGCCGGCGACGACCCTTTCATAGGAGTGGTGCACCCAGCCCTGCCAGAGATCCTCGGCCAGGGTGTCGCTCAGGGTGACCGTGTTCCAGTGTTGTTTGTTCATGTGCCAACCCGGTTTGACCTCGGGGTGGAGTTCTCGCAGCAGCAGAGCCAGCTCGGGCTCGCACTTGAGGTTGATGGTGAGGGGCTCTGCCTGCCAGTCCACCAGCGCAAACATCTTGCCGGCGATGCGGTAGACCAGGATCTCCGGACCAAAGGGCGTGTCTTCGGTGGCGCCCGGCAGGGTGAGCAGAAACTGGCGCAAGTGAGTCAGGTCCATGGTGGGTTCTCGCGTAAGGGGTGATCCTGGTCATGGTTTGCGCATATCTATCAGGGGCTTGCTTCTGGTACTATGCGCGCTGCCGAGTATACCCCCCATCACAGAAGGAGCCCATTGGATGTTGTACCACAAGACCTTCGAGCTGGGTCCCGAACGGGATTGGGTGGTGTTCGTGCACGGGGCGGGCGGCAGCTCTTCCATCTGGTTCAGACAGCTGCGCGCCTATCGCGAGCATTTCAACGTGCTGCTGCTGGATCTGCGCGGCCACGGCCAGTCCCACAAGCTGCAGCAGGTGATCCAGGGCCACTACAGCTTTCGCGCCGTGACCGAGGACATAGTTCGTCTGCTCGATCATCTGAATATCCGCCGTGCCCACTTCGTCGGCATCTCCCTTGGCACCATCCTTATTCGCCATCTGGCGGAGCTTTGCCCCGAGCGGGTCAAGAGCATGGTGCTGGGGGGCGCCATCCTGCGCCTCGACATCCGCTCCCGGGTGCTGGTGCAGCTGGGTCGCCTCGGCCAGCACATTCTGCCCTACATGTGGCTCTACCGATTGTTCGCCTTCATCATCATGCCGCGCCAGCATCATCAGGAGTCGCGCAATCTCTTCGTGCGCGAGGCGCGCAAGCTCTGCCAGAAAGAGTTCAAGCGCTGGTTTCGCCTCGCCACCGAGGTTAATCCCCTGATGCGCTATTTCCGCGAGCGCGCCCTGCCTATTCCCACCCTCTATGTGATGGGGGAGGAGGATCACATGTTCCTGGCGCCGGTGCGCGAACAGGTGGCCCGCGATGCCAGCGCCTCCCTGATGGTGATCGAGCAGTGCGGTCACGTCTGCAACGTGGAGCAGCCCGAGCAGTTCAACCGCACCACCCTGGCCTTTCTCACCGCCCAGCGCCCCTGAATCGGGTGCCTTGCGGTTGCCGGCCGCTGTGGTACTCCGCTACTACCCGGCGCCCCGTGCGCTTCGCTACCCTGTGGCTCCCATTGATAAGGAGCCAACATGACCAAACTCATCCACACCATGATCCGGGTTCGCGATCTGGATGCCTCCACCCGTTTCTACCGCGATGCCCTCGAGCTGGAGGTGCGGGATCACTTCCCCTTCGATGGCTTCTCTCTCACCTATCTTGCCAATGCAAAGAGCGGCTTCGAGCTCGAACTCACCCACAATCACGGGCAGGCCGAGCCCTACAGCCACGGCAGCGGCTATGGCCATCTGGCGGTGACGGTGGAAGATATAGAGGAGACCCATCAACGCCTGACGGCGCTTGGTCTTGCCCCTGCACCGGTCAAGGCAATGGAGCATGAGGGCAACCTGCTGGCCCGGTTCTTCTTCGTGACCGACCCTGACGGCTACAAGATTGAATTTATCGAGCGCGGCGGGCGCTTCGCCTGACGCTGAACTGGCAGGATGTATTTGGCGGCCAGAGGGAGATCCTTCGGCCGTTTTTTCAGGCGGCGTCCCGAGCGGTTGCGGGGTTGGATTCGAGATAGATGAGGCAGGAGCAGCGCAGCAGGGAGGCAAAGTTGCCCATCTCCATGCCGTTGCCCTGCGCCTCCTGATAGAGCTTGGAGAGAAACTGCCCCATGGAGCGCCCCTGGGCGTGGCAGAGCTGCTCGAGAATATCCCAGAACTTGTTTTCCAGCCGGATGCTGGTGCTATGGCCGCAGATCCGCACAGAACGGGTGGTGCTGGTGTAGTTGTAGGGATCCTGGCCGGAGAAAACGGTGCACATGGGGCGCCTCCTGGGTAAACGGGGAGGCCATGGTAAGCAAGGCCTCCCGTCAGGTCAAAGTCCGCCAACCCGTTCGCTCACACGAAGTAGTGGGCAATGTCGAGGTAACGCTGGCGGATATGCTCGATGAGCAACCTTATCTTGCGCGGTGGCTGGCGGGTGAAGGGGTAGACGGCGTAGATCCCGAGTTTCTTGCCCACCCGATCCGGAAACAAGTCCACCAGATCCCCGTTCATCAGATCGTGATAGACCAGGCAGCGCGGCACATAGACGATGCCGCGTCCCCCCAGCGCCGCCTTGCGCAAAGCGCTGGCGTTGTCGGTGGAGAAGTTCCCCGACACCGACAACAGATAGTCCCCCTGTTCCCCCTTGAAGGCCCACTCCGATGCCCCCGTGCTCTGGTAGGCGTAGCGCAGGCAGTTGTGGGTGAGCAAGTCTGACGGCTCGCGCGGCGCCCCGAAGCGGCGCACATAGGCGGGGGCGGCGCAGATCACCCACTGGGAGTCGAGGATGTGGCGGGCAATCAGGCTCGAGTCATCCAGATAGCCGGTGCGAATGACCAGGTCGAACCCCTCTTCCACCAGATTGACGAAGCGGTTGTCCAGCGACATCTCCACCGTGAGCCCTGGGTGTTGCTGGCAAAAATCGGCCACGGCGTTGGCGAGCAAGAGCTCCCCGGAGATGGTGGGCACCGACATCCGTACATGACCGCTCACCTTTTCACCAAAACCCGCCACTGCGTCGAAGGCGTCCAGTGCGGCGGCCTTCACATTTTTGGCACCCTGATAGAGCTCCTTGCCCGCCTCGCTCAAGGTCAGCCGGCGCGTGGTGCGATAGAGCAGCTGCACCCCGAGCTCTTCCTCCAGGCGCCCGATCCGCTTGCTAACCACTGAATTTGTCAGGGAATTTTGCTCGGCCACCTTGCTGAAGGAGCCGGCCTCCACCACCTGGGCGAAGAGAATGAGGTCGTCGGTACTGGCCATATTTGTCGATTTTAGGAATGAATGTTGTTCATTATTTCCATATATCGCGAAAAAGGAACAGGGTAAGGTCACGTTCGCTTAACAAAACAACAACAAGGTGCGCCCGTCGCACGACCTCTGGACAAGGATGCAATGATGACAGACACCCTGTTGGCCCTGGTGGCCTTCTCGCCGATCGTGGTGGCCGCCGTGCTGCTGGTCGGCCTCAACTGGCCCGCCAAGCGCGCCATGCCCATCGCCTTTCTCCTGACCGTATTCATCGCCCTCTGGGGCTGGCAGATGAGCCCGACACGGGTGCTCGCCTCCAGCCTGCAGGGGCTCATCATCACGGTGACCGTGCTCTGGATAGTGTTCGGCGCCATCCTGATGCTCAACACTCTCAAACACACCGGCGCCATCAGCGCCATTCGCGGCGGCTTTACCAACATCTCGCCGGATCGGCGCATCCAGGCCATCATCATCGCCTGGTGCTTCGGCGCCTTTATCGAGGGGGCCTCGGGCTTTGGCACCCCGGCCGCCATCGCCGCCCCCCTGCTGGTGGCCATCGGCTTTCCGGCGCTCGCCGCCGTGCTGCTTGGCATGATGATCCAGTCCACCCCGGTCTCGTTCGGTGCGGTGGGTACCCCCATCCTGGTGGGGATCAACAAGGGGCTGGATAACCAGGCCATCGGCCACACCCTGAGCGCCGGTGGCAGCAGCTGGGACATCTACCTGCAGCAGGTGACCACCAACGTGGCCCTCATTCACGCCACCGTCGGCACCCTGATGCCGGTGCTGATGGTGATGATGCTGACCCGCTTCTTCGGCCGCAATCGCAGCTGGACCGAGGGGCTCTCCATCCTGCCGTTCGCGATTTTCGCGGGGCTCGCCTTCACTGTGCCTTATGCCCTGACCGGCATGCTGCTCGGCCCCGAGTTCCCGTCCCTCATCGGCGGTCTGGTGGGGCTGGCCCTGGTGGTGACGGCGGCGCGCCGCGGCTTCCTGGTGCCCAAGAGCTCCTGGGATTTCGCCCCCGAGAACGAGTGGCCCGCCGAGTGGCTGGGTTCCCTCAAGCTTGATCTCAAAGAGGCCGCCGGCCGCCCCATGTCCCTGTTGCTGGCCTGGCTCCCCTATGTGGCGCTGGCGCTCCTGCTGGTGGCGAGCCGGGTGAGCCCGGAGTTCAAGGCAAGCCTGTTGTCGGTGAGCCTCGCCTTCACAGACCTCCTGGGGGAGAAGGGGGTCAGTGCCTCCATTGAGCCGCTCTACCTGCCGGGGGGCCTGCTGGTGCTCTGCGCCCTGCTCGCCACCCTCATTCAGGCCCGCGCCCTGGCGCCCCTCGGCCGCGCCGTGAGCGAGTCGAGCCGCACCCTGATCGGCGCCGGCTTCGTGCTCATCTTCACCGTGCCCATGGTGCGCATTTTCATCAACTCCGGCGTCAACGGGGCGGATCTCGCCAGCATGCCGGTGACCACGGCGAACTTTGCCGCAGGGCTCGTCGGGGAGTTCTTCCCGGCCCTGAGCGCCACCATAGGCGCGCTCGGGGCCTTTATCGCCGGCTCCAACACGGTGTCGAACATGATGTTCAGCCAGTTCCAGTTCGAAGTGGCCCAGACCCTCGGCGTCTCCACCGCCGCCATGCTGGCGCTGCAGGCCGTTGGCGCGGCGGCTGGCAACATGATTGCCATTCACAACGTGGTGGCGGCCTCGGCCACCGTGGGGCTCTTGGGCCGCGAGGGAGCGACGCTGCGCAAGACGGCGCTGCCGACCCTCTACTACCTGCTGGCCACCGGCCTTATCGGGTTGGCGCTCATGTACAGCTTCCACGTCTCGGACGCACTGCTGCAGTTGAAGTAAAGGAGAGCAAGTGATGAAGGTAATGCGGGTCTATCCGGCCAAGCCGGCCGATGTCTATCTCTACGCCACCTGCCTGGTGGATCTGTTCGACCCGGTGGCGGGGCTCGATGCCATCGCCCTGATCGAGCGGGAGGGGATAAGGGTGCACTTTGTCGAGAAGCAGACCTGCTGCGGCCAGCCGGCCTACACCTCGGGTCACGAGGAGGAGGCGCGCAAGGTGGCGCAAAGCCAGATGGTGCTCTTCCCCGAGCCCTGGCCCGTGGTGGTGCTGTCGGGCTCCTGCGGCGGCATGATGCACCATCACTACCGCCGCCTCTTCCCGGAGAGCCCCGAGGTGGCAGCGTTTTGCGAGCGGGTGTTCGAGCTCACCGAGTTTCTGGCCCGGGTCTGCCGGGTGCGCTGGCGCGCCGTGGGGGAGGCGAGCATAGTGATGCACACCTCCTGCTCGGCCCGGCGCGAGATGCAGGTGCACACCACGGCCCTCAGTCTGCTGGGGCAGCTCGATGGCGTTACGTTGCACGAGCAGGCCTACGAGAGCGAGTGCTGCGGCTTTGGCGGCACCTTCTCGGTGCGCCATCCCCACATCAGCCAGGCCATGGTCGAAGACAAGACCCGCCACCTGCTGGCCACCGGCGCCGACACCCTGGTGAGCGCCGACTGGGGGTGCCTGCTCAACATCAAGGGATCCCTGGCCTATCAGGGCAAGACGCTCCCTGCCACCCATCTGGCCAGCTTCCTGCTCGCCCATAGCGAGCCGGTGGCTCAGGGCTTACAAGCGCAAAAACAGGGGGCCCATCATGAGTGATCACGCCAAGTATTCACCGCGCCGCTTCCATCCCCAGGCCGAGGCGGCCCTGGCCGACCCCGTGCTGCGCCAGAACTTTCGCGGCGCCATGGATTACCTGCGCGGCAAGCGCCGCGACGCCTTCGCCGACCCGCAGGAAGAAGCTGCAGTGCGCGATGCGGCCGAACAAATTCGCCAGCGCTGCCTCTCGCGCCTGCCGGAACTGCTGGAGCAACTCGAAGCCAACTGCGAGCGCAACGGCATCCGGGTGCACTGGGCCCAGACGCCGGACGAGGCCAACGCCATCATCCTTCGCATCGCCCAGCAGCACGGGGTGAGCTCCATCGTCAAGGGCAAGTCCATGGTGAGCGAGGAGGTGGGTTTCAACCACGAGATGGCGCGCCACGGCATCCGTTGCCTTGAGAGCGACATGGGGGAGTTTATCGTCCAGCTCGACGGCGATACCCCGTCCCACATCATCATGCCCGCCATCCACAAGAACAAGCAGGAGGTGAGCGACACCTTCGCAAGCAATCTGGAAGGCTTTACCCCCACCACCGACGTGGACGAACTGATCCAGACCGGACGGCGGGCCCTGCGCGAAGAGTTTCGCCGCGCCGGCATGGGGCTCTCCGGCGTCAACTTCGCGGTGGCGGAGACCGGCAGCCTCTGTCTGGTCGAGAACGAGGGCAACGGGCGCATGTGTACCACTGTGCCGAAAGTGCACGTGGCCATCACCGGCATCGAGAAGGTGGTGGAGTTCCTCTCCGACGTGCCGCCGCTTTACAGCGCCCTGACCCGCTCGGCTACCGGCCAGGCCATCACCACCTACTTCAACGTCATCAGCGGCCCGCGCCGGGCAGGGGAGCTGGATGGCCCAGACGAGGTGCACCTGGTGCTGCTCGACAACGGCCGCAGCCAGGCCTATCGGGACGAGGAGCTGCGCAAGACATTGCAGTGCATCCGTTGCGGCGCCTGCATGAACCACTGTCCGGTCTACACCCGCATCGGCGGCCACGCCTACGGCACCATCTACCCGGGTCCCATCGGCAAGATCATCTCCCCCCATCTGCTGGGGCTGGAAAGCACCCAGGATCTGGTGACCGCATCGAGCCTGTGCGGCGCCTGTGGCGAGGTGTGCCCGGTGCGCATCCCCATTCCCGACATGCTGCAGCGCCTGCGCCGGGAGGCCAAGCACGACGCTATGCCTGGCCACGAGCCGCTGGCGGGGCAGGGGGCGGCCAAAAGCCGGCTCGAAACCCTTGCCATGCAGGGCTTTGCCTTCGCCGCCACCCACCCGCGCCTCTATCACGCCGCAACCGGTGTGGCCGGTCGTCTGCGTGGGCTGATGCCTAAACACCTTGGCCCCTGGACCCAGTGCCGCGAGGCCCCCAAACCCGCCCCCCAGAGCCTGCACGCCCTGCTGCGCCAGAAGAAGAAGGAGTCCTGAGATGTCGAGCAAAGAGGCTATCTTGAACCGCCTGCGCGGCGCCGCCACCCCCATTGCCCACGCCCCCCATGGCTGGCAGCCTTGGCGCGGGGCCGATGACGGCGCGCGGCGCGAGCGCTTTCTTGGCATGATCACCGCCAGCCACGCCGAGATCCTCACCGTCAAGGAGGCGACCCTTGCCCGGGAGCTGGCCGCCTGGCTGGATGGGGAAGCAATAACGCATCTGGCCTGTGGCCAGGGCGGCCGCTGGCAGGCCGACGTCGCGGCCGCCTGCGCCGGGCGCTCTGTGTTGACCCCGGCGGGGCAGTTTGCCGGCTGGAAAGACGAGTTGTTCGATGCCTGTCAGGCGGGCATCACCCACTGCGCGGGCGCCATCGCCGATACCGGGACGCTTGTGTTGCTGCCGGATGGCGGCGAGCCGCGCACACTCTCGCTGGTGCCCCCCTGTCATATCGCGCTGCTGGCGGCCTCCACCATCGCCGACAACCTGGCGGGGCTGGTGGAGGCCGGGCGCTGGCAGCAGGCCATGCCCACCAATTTGCTGCTGGTCTCCGGCCCCTCCAAGACCGCCGACATCCAGCAGACCCTGGCCTACGGCGCCCACGGCCCGAGCCGCCTCTTGGTAGTGCTGGTGGAGGATTGCTGATGCTTTGGAACCAGTTTGATGCCGCCGTGCTTTCGCGTATCCCGCCGGAGCGGCTGGTGAGCGACCCGGATTTGCGATTGGCCCACGGCACGGACGCCAGCTTCTACCGCCTGGTGCCCGAGCGCATCGTGCGCCTCGACTCCCTCGATGAGGTGCGCTTCGTGCTGGCGGTGTGCCGCGAATTGCACCTGCCGTGCACCTTTCGCGCTGCCGGCACCAGCCTCTCGGGTCAGGCCTTGAGTGATTCGGTGCTCATTACCCTGACCGACAGCTGGCGCGGCCACCGCATTCTGGACCAGGGTGCGCGCATCGCCCTGCAACCCGGGGTGATCGGCGCCGATGCCAACCGCTATCTGGCGCCTCTGGGGCGCAAGATTGGGCCGGATCCCGCTTCCATCAACGCCTGCAAGCTGGGTGGCATCGCCGCCAACAACGCGAGCGGCATGTGCTGCGGCACCGCCCACAACAGCTATCACACCCTGCACGCCATGACCCTGCTGCTGGCCGATGGCACCGTGCTGGAGAGCAGCGATCCCCACAGCCGCGCCGCCTTCGCGACCAGGCGCCCGGAGCTGCTCACGGGGCTTGCCGCCCTGCGTGCCGAGGTGCTGGCGAATACTGAACTTGCCGCGAAAATTCGCCACAAGTACCGGCTCAAGAACACCACCGGCTACGCCATCAATGCCCTGCTCGATCATGAGGACCCCGTCGATATCCTCACCCACCTGATGATCGGCTCGGAGGGGACCCTCGGCTTTATCGCCGAGGTGGTGCTCGACACCGTGCCCGAATACCCCCACAAGGCCTCGGCCCTGCTGGTGTTTCGGGACGCCGAGCAGGCCTGTCTGGCCACCTCGCGCCTGAAAAGTGCCCCGGTGGCGGCGGTGGAGCTGATGGATGGGCGATCCCTTCGCTCGGTGGCGGGCAAGCCCGGCCTGCCGGACTTTATCAAGACGCTGGACCTGGCTGCCTGCGCCCTGCTTGTCGAGGTGCATGGGGAGTCGAAGGAAGAGCTGGTGGATCGCTGCGAGCAGGTGATGGCCATGGCGGCCGAGTTCGCTCAGGTCGCTTCTGTGCCTTTTACTACCGACAGCGCCGGGCTCTGGGCCATTCGCAAGGGGCTCTTCCCGGCGGTGGGGGCGGTGCGCACCACCGGCACCACCGTCATCATCGAGGATGTCGCCTTTCCCATCGAACGTCTGGCCGAAGGGGTGGCAGGGCTGCAAGCCCTGTTCGATCGCTTTGAATACGGTGAAGCCATCATCTTCGGCCACGCGCTGGAGGGGAACCTGCACTTCGTCTTTACCCAGGGGTTCGACGATCCGGCCCAGGTGGCCCGCTACGGTGCCTTTATGGATGCGGTGGCCGAGCTCGTCGCCGTGCGCTTTGGCGGGTCCCTCAAGGCCGAGCACGGCACCGGCCGCAACATGGCACCCTATGTGGAGCTGGAATGGGGGCCGGAGGGGATGGCACTGATGCGTCGCATCAAGGCGCTGCTGGACCCGGATGGCCTGCTCAATCCCGGTGTCATCATCAACGACGACCCCAACGCCCACCTGGCCCACCTCAAGCCCATGCCGGCGAGCGATGCCATCGTGGATCCTTGTATCGAGTGCGGCTTTTGCGAGGCGGTCTGCCCCTCGCGTACCCTGTCGCTCTCGCCACGCCAGCGCATCGTGCTCTATCGCGAACTGGCCCGCCGTGCCCGCACCGATGAGCCCTCCCGCGAGCTGGCCCGGCTGTTTGACTATCAGGGGATTGAGACCTGCGCGGCGACCGGGCTGTGCGCCGATCGCTGCCCGGTCGGCATCAACACTGGCAGCCTGATCAAGAAGTTGCGCCACGAAAAGTACCAGCGCTTCGTGCCCATCGCCCGCTGGAGCGCCGATCACTTCGCCGGCGTTACCCGTACGGCCCGCAGTGCGCTGGGTCTCAAAGGGATTGCCGGCAAGCTATTGGGAGACAAGGCGCTGGCAGGCTTGGTGGGGGGCGTGCGCAAGCTCAGCGGCCAGCGCACGCCCGCCTGGCTGCCGACCCTGCCGGGGCCGAGCCGCTATCGGTGGCCGCAAGGGGAGGGGAGCCATGGCGGATCCAGCGAGGACATTGGAGGGGATCGCACCGTGGTCTATCTGCCTTCTTGCGCCAGCCGGGTATTCGGCCAGCAGGAGGATGCTCCGTCACTGCCACAGGTGGTGCAATCCCTGCTCGAGAAGGCGGGTTGCCGGGTCATAGTGCCGGCGAGAGTTGAGGGGCTCTGCTGCGGCATGCCCTATGACAGCAAGGGGATGAGTGAGGTAGCGGAAGCCAAGCGTACTGATCTGGTCGAGGCCCTGTGGCAGGCAAGCGAGCTGGGGCGCTGGCCCGTGTTGCTTGACACCAGCCCCTGCGTGCAGCGACTGCTGTCGGGGGCGCTCGGCAAGGGCCTGCGGGTGTTCGAGCCCTCCGCCTTTGTGCTGGAACACCTGCTGCCCCACCTTGAGCTGACCCCCATCGATGAGACGGTCATGCTCCATATCACCTGCAGCAGCCGGCGCATGGGGCTCGGCGATAAGATGCTGGCGCTGGCCCGCGCCTGCGCCCGCGAGGTGATCGTGCCTGAGCATATCCAGTGCTGCGGCTTTGCCGGCGACAAGGGGCTGATGACCCCGGAGCTCAACGCCGCCGCCCTTGCCAGCCTGCCCGCCCAGGTGCCCAGGGATTGCCGTCAGGGATTCAGCAATAGCCGCACCTGTGAAATGGGGCTCAGCCAGCACGCTGGCATTCCCTATCACAGCATCCTCTATCTGGTGGATCAGGCGGCGAAATAAATAACCCCCCCGGCAGAATTAATTCTGCCGGGGGGGTTATTTTAAGACTGAATCAATTGTACAAGACAGCCTGATTTTTGAATGGGTGTTGCACTTCAATGCAGAATCCACCAGAACTAAGAGCCTGCTCTATCTTTTGCTCTGGCAATGTAGTTCATGCCTGTTAGTTCTGATTTCAAAAACTCATCATCTAATAGTTGCAAAAAATAAGAGCAGCGCTGTATGCTATTCAAGTCAAACTGATTTCCATCCTCTGTTAGCTTGAGCTTATTTTCATAGAAAGATTTACTCATGGCGAATGAGATAATTTCTTCATTAGATAGTTCTTGCTCTATAACGGCTGAATTTTTGAAAACCTTGACAAATTTTCTGGCGAAGTTAGTCTCACTTTTTAGCCGTTTATTAAACTTTTCTAGATTGTCGACAAGACCACGTGATTCAATACTTGAGCAGTATTGCTCTGCCTTGGCATGTATTATCTTGTCAAACCCTAACTCTTTCTCAAATGCTTTAATGTTGTTTATTAGGTAGCTTTGTCCAATTTTAGCAAAGATAAAGTTGTGGTTTAGTCTCAAAACATCATCTGTCATTTTTACAACTCGGGTCTTATGAGTGGTAAAGAAAACACCTTTCCCCGAAGTCCATAGAGCTGTTCTATGTATGTACTGATAAAATGAGATTACCTTTCCATCATTTCCTTTAAGTCTTATGACGACAGCTTTAATACTTGACAGACCTTTACTTTTAACTTGGTATTTGCCAATAATTTTATTGGCTTGCATGTTGTTAACTTTGTCTAAATACTTAAACTCATGTATTTGTTCATCAAAATCAAAATAATAGAGTGCGTTCTTTCGATCATCTGCATTAGATAAATTTGGAATTGAAAATCTCTCGTTATCAGTGAATCTGTTTTTCAGGTCACTGACAAAGCCAACCATAAACTCATCCAAGCCATCACTTTCAATATCAGAGTCATACAGTTCATTATTATCATCATCAATAAAGAAGACTTTAATTCCTGTACATGTATCCAGGATGCTCTTCATGTCACTTTTAATGTCATCTCTAGTCATTATTTATTTTCCTAGCAAAGCAAACATCTTCTGAGATAAATTTATAGGCAATGTTTTGCCCTTTTTTTAAGTCATGTTTTGTTATTACGATTACGGAGTGGTAATGGCTGACATGATCTGCCAAAGTGGCTCTATATAGCTTGTATCCATAAATAGATAGTGTTGGGTTCGTATAGTATTTATCGGTTCTAACAAAAATGATACCGATCACAATTAATAAGAATAAATAGGCAAGCAACTTAAATGGGGAGTCAAAATTGAGTCCTGCAAACGGAACAATATATGTGGCTAAAAAGCTTAAATGCTCATAATTTTCACTTTTGCAATCAATGACCAACAAGCTATCACTAGCACTACCATTAAGTTCAAAATCAAATTCACGCCTTACAAATTCACAATATATAATGAAGAAAAGCATCAATATAGGAAGCCAATTAGACAAGGTATAATATATAACAATGTTATATTTTAGTTCGCTATCTGAAGATGGAGGTTCTATATTAATGGATAAAAAAATCACCATGACAAATAAAAACATAAGAGAAAGAATGTAAAGTTTTATTTTCTCCTTAGTATTCATATCCAGCCTCTAACTTATTCCTTAACATTATGTCGCTATTTTTAATAATAAATTTGCCATCAAATTGGAGCGCTACCGCACGGGGTTTTCAGCTCCCAGAGTGCTGCTATTAACTGGATTGCAGAGGGGTAAACCATAGTCGCTCCTTGGCTGCCTTTGGGGGCTGTAAGGGTCGGATGAGTAGGGTATCAAACGATGACTAATATAAGTGAGAAAAAGTTAGTTAAAGCTTGGATTTTGAATGATTTTTTGACAGGGATCAGACTCAGACAACAGGGTAGGGGGTGATGCGGGGGGAAATTGAGTGATAAATCGACAAGGCAGCTATGGCCAACTGCTGGAAGATAGTTAACCAAGGTTATGCTTTGCTGACCCAGTCGGGCGCAGGTTTTCGGCAAAGTCGTCAGCTCAGTAGCCGGTCATCTCCAGATAGCCGACACCGCTGGCATCCCCCGAGACGGATACCGCCCCCTCCCAGTAGTCAAAGCGTCCCGTCATGGCCTGATTGGGCTGGCGGGCTCGGATGGTGAGCTTCATATCGTCGGCTTCCAGCTGCCACTCGACGGGGTAAGGTTGCCCCTTGGGGCCGCGCCAGATCTTGCCGGGGGTGAGGCGGATACTGTCTGGGGCGAGAACCCGGCTGCTGCCGTCCCGCTCAATCAGGATGCCGTAGCGGTTTTCTGGCTTGTTTTCGGAATTGGCGCGTCCTGCCTTGGTGCGCAGGCGAAACAGCATCAGCTCGCGGCCATCGTCAAATTGCAGCGAAAACCAGTCCCAGCCAGATTGCCACTCGGCCAATACCGAGCTGCTCCACTCGTGATCAAACCAGCCCTGGCCGGTGACGTTGCGGGCCTCCCCATCCAGGGTCAAAGTGCCGCTTATGGTCAGGCGCGGGTAGGAGTAGTAGAAGGAGGCGTTGCCCGGGCTCTTCTCGCTGTAACCCTGTTGGCCCTGCAGCACCGCCGGCTTGGCGGCGCGTACCTGCAAATCAAGATCCCCCGCCTTGCTCTGCACCTTGAGGATGGCGGGAAAAAGCGCCTCTCCTTGAGAGGCCAGCACCCACTCTTTGAGCCAATATTCGCCGCCGCTGGCACCGGCCAGCCCAGGCCCCTGGCGGCTGGTGCGCTCGTCTTGCTGGTGGCTGCCTTTGCTCAAGTCCGTGATGGCGAACTGGGCCAGCCAGAGCTGGGGAATAAGCCAGGGGTTGTCAGATTTGATCTCCTGCTCGATACCTTGGCGAAACAGGGTCCACTGCATGCCGTAGTCGCGCCCCTGCTCGTCTTTCAGGTTGCCAGTGAGATACCACCACTCGGAGCGGTAGTCGGGATGGGCGCTGTGATCGGCGGGCAAGCGGATGGGCTGGCCCGGCAGGGCCTTTTTAAAGTGATCGCTGCCGCCGCCGAGGATGGTGCCCAGATCGCTGGCACCGATCCCGGCGCCATACAGGATGCAGATCAGCGCCAGCCACCAGATGTTGAATGTTTTCATACCACTCTCCTTGCGGCGTACCAGGAGGCGAGCGCGCCGCATACGGGGGCGAGCAAGAGCGCCGTGACGGCGTGCAGGGGGGCGGCCTCGAAGGCCAGACGCCAGCCGAAGGCGCGGGGGTTGACCACCTCAATCAGTACCCAGGCGAGGCCATAGCCCACCGGCAGGGCCAACAGCGCCGTGAGCAGTCCCAGACCCGCCCCTTGCCACACCAGCAGCCGGCGGCAGTGGCGGGGGCCTACGCCTAAGCTCTGCAGGGTCTGCAACTCGCTGCGTCGGGCCAGCCCCAGCACCATAAAGGCCGAGCCGATGCCGACAAAGGCGATCCCCAGGATCAGCAATTTCAATAGCTCGGTCACCACGAAGGTCTGGTCGAACACCTTGAGGGCCGCGGCGTGAATGGCAGGGGCGGGCAACAGGTTCACCCCCTCGCCAAACTGCGCCCGCAGGCGGTCGGCGAGGAGCTCCGGTTGGTTGCTAAAGAGGGCGAGGGATTGCACGGCACCGCCCTCGAAGGCATGCAGTATCTGCCCCTTGTCGCTGCCGTAATCCTGATAGATGCCGGTGACGGTAAGCCGCCTTGGCCCCTGCTCGCCCGTCACCTCGAGGCGTTGGCCCACTTTGACCCCGAGGCGCACCGTCAGCGGTTCGCTCGCCAGCACCTCGTCGGGGGTGGCGGGCCAGCGTCCGGCCAGCAGCGGGTAGGCGGCTTTAAGCTCGGGGATAAAGTCCATCTGCGCCCACTCGATGGGCTGCCCCTGCCAGCGGGCCGGGTGTACCGAGCGGCGCGAGGCGGCGCGTACGTCCGGCGCTGCGAGGATGGTGTTGAGGGTCTGCTCGCTCAGGGCGCCCTTGCTGCCGGCCACCCCCTTGGGGGCGGTGACGTAGAGATCGGCGGCCAGGCGCTGGCCGAGCCAGATCTCCACGCTCGAGCGAAAGCTCGACACCATGACCCCGATGCCGATGGCCGCTGCGATGGCCAGTTGCAGCGCCATCACAGCGATGGCGGTGCGATCCAGGTGATAGAGGGTTTCGGCCACCCCGAGCCGGGCGCTGAGGGGGCCGCGCTCGCGTCGGCGCAGCCGGCCCAGCACGGCGCGCAGCACATCGGGCAGGGCGAGCGCCATGGCCAGCAGCCAACCCCCGGCGATAAAGAGGGCGCCGGTGAGGCCGGTTTCTGGCCGCCACAGACAAAGTGCACACAGCAGCAAGATGGCGATGGCGAGCCCCCGACGTTGCCAGGGATGAGCCGGCGGGCGGCTGTTGCCTTCTCGCAGCTCAAGGGGGGATTGGCGCAGCGGTTGCCACCAGCCGGGCAGGTTGGCGGCGAGCGTCCCAGCCAAGCCAATCACCAGCGCCTTGCCAAGGCTCGCGGGGGAGAGGCGCAGCAGATCGATGGGGTTGGGGCCATAGAGATCGGCTAGCGCCTGGGTGAGCTGCCCCATCAGGGCGAGGGCCAAGAGGCTTCCCAGCAGCAGCCCGAGCAGGGTGCCGAGGGTGGCGAGGATCAAGAGCTCCAGGATGAGCCAGCCAAGCAGCCGGCGCGGCGGCATCCCGAGGATGATGAGCTGGGCGAGCTGGGGGCGGCGCACGCTCTGCACGAAGCGCTGGGCGTTGAATACCAGAAAGAGCCCCACCGCCATGGCGAGCAAGGAAAGGGCCGTGAGGTTGAGGGCCAGCGCATCGCCGAGCTGGCTGGCATCGAGGGCCGGGCTGATGGGCTCAAGCCAGAGCGGCTGATGGGGGGCATAGGCTTGCAGGGCTCTTTGCAAGGTATTGGCCTCGCCCTCGCTCAACTTGAAGACGATGCGATCGAGCCGACCCGCCTTGCCCAGCAGCGGCTGGGCGAGACCGATGTCGGTCACCAGCAGCCTCTCCATGGGCACGGCGCCGGGCTCGAAGGTGCCGGCCAGGGTGAGCGTCAGCGGGCGGGGCGGCGCCCCTTCAGCACCCCCCAGCACGAAGCGCCGGCTCTGGCCCGGTTGCCAGCCAAGGCGCCTGGCCTCGGGGGCGGCCAGCCAGACGCTGTCGGTGCGGGTGAGGGAGAAGGTGGGTTCCTTGTCCGGTGCGGCGCCAAACAGCCGGCGCAAGGGGCCGGGGTTGAAGAGATCCATCCCCAGCAGTTGGAAGCTGCGCCCCTGCTCATCCTTGAGCCAGGCGTGCAGCTCTGGCATGGCGTCAAGGTCGGGCTGGCTTCGCACCAGCTTGACGTAAAGCTGCTCATCCAGCCCGCCGTCCGGCGCCAGCCGGTAGTTCGCTTCCCCCGCCAGCTGGCTGCGGGCGGCGACGAAGTTGGTGCGGGCGCTGTGGTTAAGAAGCTCGATGGCCACCACCAGGGAGACCCCCAACACCAGCCCGGTCAGGCTCATCAACAGCAGCCAGGGGTGAGTGCGATAGAGGCGCAGCAGCGCCTTTAGCGGCAGCATGGCAAGTCCTCGCCTCACGGGGCGGACGTCACCAATGGGACGGTTGTCACCCATGGGGAGTTCCGGTGCTGGGTGCTCGCTTTAGCTCGACCAGCTGGCCCCCTTCGAGGCGCAGCACCCTGTCTGCCAGGGCGCCATAGGCGGGGTTGTGACTCACCAGCAAGAGGCCTGCGCCGGTATCGCGCACCGCCGCCATCATCAGGGCCATCACCTGCTCGGCATTGTGTTCATCGAGGCTGCCGGTGGGCTCGTCGGCGAGCAGCCACCGGGGCTTGTGAATGAGGGCGCGGGCCAGGGCGACTCGCTGGCGCTGGCCGCCGGAAAGCTGCTCCGGCCAGGCATGGCGCTTGTGGACGAGATCGAGCTGTGCCAGCAGGGTGTCTATCTCGCGCTGATCGTGCGGGAGCTGGTTGATGGCGAGCGGCAGGCAGAGGTTCTCCTCCACCGTCAGGGTCGGCAGCAGGTTGAAATCCTGATAGACGATGCCGAAATGGCGGCCGCGCAATCGGGCCCGCTCGTCCGGCGGCTGGGTGTCAAGACGGATCTCTCCCAGCCAGATCTCCCCCTCATCGGGGGGCAGCAGGCCGGCGATGAGGCTCAGCAGGGTCGATTTGCCGCAGCCGCTTTGCCCCAGCAGCAGGGTGATCTCGCCGGGGGGGAGGGCAAGATCCAGGCGCTGGAACAGCGGCAGCCGTTCGCTGCCGTTATCGAAGCTCTTGCAGAGGTTGCGCAGGGTCAGCATGGGATAACCGGTTGATGGTCAATGGCTTTCAGTATGCCCGCTACTATGCCAGTTAGTGATCACGGCTGCAAAAGCGAAGCGGATCCTGGCTGGATCCTGCTCGCAAGAGGTGGTTAGAATAGAGGCTTCCATGGGTCACAGGATGCGCAAGGATGTTACACAAGCAAGTCAGTTTTATCGTCGACAGCAAGGGCAACAAGCAGGCTGCCGTGGTCCCCATCGATATCTACAACGAGCTGATGACCCTGCAAAAGGCGCTCTCCGACAACAAGCCGGGGGAGCGCGAGCTCTACCACTTCAACGGCAAGGGGGCCGAAGCCCACGGTTATCCGGTGGGCAAGCGGCAGAATCCCGGCTTCATGGTGCTGGCGGGCTCCACCGCCAACGGCGAGGATGCGGCCTCCCTGCGCGAGGCGGTGATCGAGCTGCGCCAGGAGCTGCTTGGCAAGGGGATCCTCTCTCCCCGCAGTGAAGGGGGCTTCGTGTTTGTGGCCGATCAGCTGTTCAACAGCCCGAGCCTGGCCGCCAGCCTGGTGGCGGGCAACAACCGCAGCGGCCTCGATGCCTGGCAGAACAGTGCCGGTTACACCCTCAAGCAGTCGGGGTTTGGCAAGAAATAACGGTGAGTTCTCGTTGCCGACCAATTGATAATTGATTGACCTGGATGAAATTATTTTTTCATCCAGGTGCTAGCATGAAAGCCAGACGGTTCCCAAAGGAAGAGGCTCCATGTCTACGTTATCCCGCTTTGTCCCTCTGTTTTTGTTCTGTGTGTTTCCCGCCGAGGCCAGCAGTGGTCCCATTCCAATGACCTTCTCCACGGTCGGCCTGTTTTGTGTCGCCCTGTTCACCCTGGCCTATGCCCTGGTGATGGCAGAGGAGTATCTGCAACTGCGCAAGTCCAAACCCGTGCTGGTGGCTGCCGGGGTGATCTGGATCCTGATCGGCATCGTCTATGCCCAGGGGGGCATGAGTTCGGCTGCGGAGCAGGCATTTCGCCACAACCTGCTCGAATACGCCGAGCTGATGCTGTTCCTGCTGGTGGCGATGACTTACATCAATGCCATGGAGGACAGGATGCTGTTCGATGCGCTGCGGGCCTGGCTCATTCGCTCCGGCTTTCAGTTGCGCACCCTGTTCTGGCTGACCGGCGTGCTGGCGTTTTTCATCTCGCCGGTGGCGGACAACCTCACCACGGCGCTTTTGATGTGCGCCGTGGTGCTGAAGGTGGCCAACGGCGATCGGCGTTTCGTCAACCTCGCCTGCATCAATATCGTGGTGGCGGCCAACGCCGGCGGCGCCTTCAGTCCCTTTGGCGACATCACCACCCTGATGGTGTGGCAGGCGGGCAAGGTCAATTTCGGCCAGTTCTTCGCGCTCTTTATCCCCTCTGTGCTCAACTTTCTGGTGCCGGCCCTGCTGATGAGCTTCATGGTGCCCAAGCATGCCCCCAAGGCGGTCAACGAGGTGGTGGATCTCAAACGCGGGGCCTTTGGCATAGTCGCGCTCTTTATCCTGACCATACTGACGGCGGTCGCCTGCCATAACTTCCTTCATCTTCCCCCTGTGCTCGGCATGATGATGGGGCTCGGCTATCTGCAGTTTTTCGGTTTCTACCTGCGCAAGACCCTGCCCACATCACTTGCCCGCAAGCGCGCCATCTACGAGCGCAACGGCGATCAGGCACGTCTCAGACAACTTGGTTCAGTAGTGCCCTTTGATGTGTTCAACAAGGTGGCGAAGGCGGAGTGGGATACCCTGCTGTTCTTCTACGGGGTGGTGATGTGCGTCGGCGGGCTGGGCTTTATGGGTTATCTGGAGCTGGTCTCCGCCTGGCTCTATGAAGGGGGCAATGCCACCCAGGCCAACATCGCCATCGGCCTGCTCTCCGCCATTGTCGACAACATCCCGGTGATGTTTGCGGTGCTCTCGATGAACCCGGACATGGCGCTCGGTCAGTGGCTGCTGGTAACCTTGACGGCCGGGGTGGGGGGCAGTCTGCTCTCCATCGGGTCGGCGGCCGGGGTGGCGCTGATGGGGCAGGCCCACGGCATGTATACCTTCTTTGGCCACCTCAAGTGGCTGCCCGCTATCTTGCTTGGCTATCTGGTGAGCATAGGGGCGCATCTGTGGCTCAATAGCGCCCAGTTCTGAAGGCGATAACTCTCCAGGGAAGGAAAAATGGGACAACTGTTCGAGGCGCTCTCGCCGCAACATGTGGCCTTTATCGAGGCACAGAAGATCTACTTCGTCGCCACGGCGGCGGATCAGGGGACGGTCAACCTCTCCCCCAAGGGGGGCGATTCGTTGAGGGTCATCGATGCTCATACCCTGGCCTGGCTCAATCTGACCGGCAGCGGCAACGAGTCGGCGGCCCATGTGCTGCACAATCCGCGCATGACAATGATGTTCTGCGCCTTCGAGGGGGCGCCGCTGATCCTGCGGGCCTACGGTCAGGCGCGGGTACTGCACCGTGGCGACACGGGGTGGGAGGCCGCGCTGGCGCGTTTTCCCGCAAGTATCGCGGCCCGCCAGATCTTCTTGCTGGACATCGAGCGGGTGCAGGCCTCCTGCGGTATGTCGGTGCCTCTGTATGAGTACCAGGGGGACAGGGCGGATCTTGCCAACTGGTCCGAGCGTCAGGGCAGGGAAGGGATCGAGGCCTACTGGCGCAAGAAGAATCAGCTGAGCCTGGATGGCCTGGAGAGCGAGATCCTGGCTCGCAGCGGGCTGGAGGCCACACCTTGGAGAAGGCGCGACGGTGAAAGAGGGAACTATGCCCCGTGATACACAAAGCCCTGCTGATACAAGCAGGGCTTTTTCATATGTCTCATGCGTGATGGCGACAAAAGCGTCAGGAGGCGCTGCGCTTGCCTGCCAGCAACCAGTAGCTCAGGGCCGATCCCGCCCCGCAGCTGGCGATGGCGATAGCCATGGGCAGCGGTGATGCTGGCGGGTTGAGGTTCACCAGTATGCCCACCAGGGCGCCGATGCCAAAACGCAGGGTGCCTGCCAGCGCCGAGGCGGTGCCTGCAGATTGCGGGAAGTGGCCCATCAGGCCGGTCATGGCGTTGGCCCCCACCAGGCTGATGTGGCCGACAAAGAGCACCACAGGAATAACGATGCCCCACAGACCCCCGGTCTGGCTCCAGGCGTTGTAGATGAGCAGGACCCCGGCGCAGGGCAGCACCAGCAGGCCGTATTGCAGCATCCGCTCGGCGCCCACTCCCTTCACCAGCCGACTGTTGACGAAGGTGACCACCATCATCAGCAGGATGTTGAGGCCAAACAGCCAGCCGTAGTGCTCGGTCGGCACCTTGAAATACTCGATATAGACGTAAGGGGAGCCGCTTAAGAAGGCGAACATGCCGGAGCTCGAGAGCGCCCCGCACAGCACATAGCCCATGGCGCCGCGATGGGTGAGCACCCCCCAGTAGTTGCGCAGCACCTGGCCTATCTTCAGGGGCTGCTTGTGCTCGGGCTTGAGGGTCTCCTGAATTTTCCACTGCATCACCACGCAGATAAGCAGGCTGATGACCACCAGCAGCCAGAAGATCACCCGCCAGTCGCTATGGGCGCTGATATAGCCGCCCACCACGGGGGCCACCAGAGGAGCGAGCGTCATCACCAGGATGACGAAGGACATGGCGCGGGAAAACGCATCCTTCTCGAAAAGATCCCGCAGCAGAGCGTTGACCACCACCGAGCCCGCCGCGCCGCCGGCGGCCTGCAGCATCCGCCAAGCCAGCAGCTCCGGCAGCGAATCCGCCATGGCGCAGCCCACCGAGGCGATGGCGAACATCATCAATCCCGCCAGGATCACCGGTTTGCGGCCAAAACTGTCGGCGAGCGGCCCGTAGAAGAGCTGGCCGATGGCAAAGCCGCCGAGAAAGGCGCTGATGGTGAGCTGGGCCCCGTCGATGCTGGTGGCCAGATCCCGGGCGATGGCCGGAATGGCGGGCAGGTACATGTCCACCGCGAGCGGCGTCAGGCCCGCCAGGGCACCGAGCAGGATAAAGAGAAAACGGGGAGAGAGGGCGGCGGCTTGGGGAGCTGGGGCGTGGGGCATAGGGTGTCCGGTTGTCGACCTTGGTTGCGAATAAGAGGAAATATCGAGTCTATCAGCTTTAACCACGCCGGGCATGGCGTTCCTGCGCCGGCGTGCCCGGCTCCCCGTCGTGGTGGCGGGCCGTGTCGGGCGATTGGTAACGGGTCTTGATGAAGGTGCCCGCCAAGGCCAGCCACCAGGCAAGCCAGGTCACCAGCGACAGGCCATAGCCGAGGCGCTCAGGCCAGCGGGCACTCAGGGTCACGGTGAGCCGGTAGTCGCCGGCGGGCACCTGAACCTGCAGCAGTCCGTTCTGGGTACTGCTGACGGGCAACTCGGTGCCATCATCGCGCCAGGCCTGCCAGCCCGGATAGTAATACTGGTGCATCACCAGAGTGGCCGGGGTCTTGGCGTTCACGGTCAGCACAATGTTGCGGGGACGCCAGCTCTGGATCTGCCACTGGATGCCCGACCTCTGTGTGGTGATCTCGGGCTGGAACTCATCCTTCCAGGCCAGCAGGGTGGGCGAGAAGTCGCCGCGGGGCACCTGCCTTGGCCGGTATTCCCGGGCGCTGCGCTTGCTGTCAAAGAGTGTATCGATCGTTGCCTTGTCAGGGCTCTGGGTGAGGGGGGATTCACGCACATAGAGCGCCTGCGAGGCCATGATAAGGACGAGCAGCCCCCACCAGAGCCACTGCCATAACCGATGGACGGGAGGCGCCAGGGCCACCACGGCCACGGTGGCGATGACCAGGATCAGGTTGAAGCGCCAGGGAAATTGCACCAGTTGCAGCGGCGTGAGGAGCTGCCAGAGCGGCTCGCTCACGGAGAGGGTCATGAGAAAACAGAGGGTACCGATCACCCCCCAGCGCCGCAATTCGGGATGATGGGGCTCGCGGGTGGCGGCCCAGGCCACCAGCATCAGGGCGAGGGTCAGTATGGTCAGCCAGGTGAGGTGACCGCGAAAACGCCAGTCATCCAGGCTCTGGGGCAGGCGATCGAGAAAATTGCGCTGGAATTCGAAGATGCCGGTGCGCATCTGCTCCATGGAGATCCCCCCCTGATCCAGCAGGGCGGGCAACAGCAGCAGACTCGCCATGGCCAGCCCCCATCCCTGTGCCAGCAGGGTGGGCCAGATGGCGTCGCTTGTCTGGTTGCGCCAGGCCAGCAGCAGGCTGCGTACTGTCAGCAATGCCAGGATGAGCAGCAGGCTCGGCAGGTTGGAGAGGGCCAGCATGGCCACGGCAAACGCGAGCAGGAGCAGGCCGAAGGGGGCCTGTTTGCTGAGCCTGTCCTGCCCCAGCAGCGCCAGTGGTGCCCAGACGAAGGCCCAGCTTTCTGCCAGGGCGAAGCGGGCATAGATGTCGATAGCCAGATGATAGGGGAGCGCCATATAGAGCAGGCTGGCCCCCAGGGCCCGGCGGGGAGAGGCGAAGGTACGCAGCCACAGATAGGCAAACAGACCCGAGAGCCAGAGCGCCAGACTGCTGCTCCAGAGCAGGGGCGTCATGGCCTCGTGAGCGAGGGGCGTGGGGCCGGCGAAGAGGGCGTTGACATAGTAGGGGAGCGGTGGGTAGAAGAAAAAAACCGGGCTGCCGAAGGAGCCATTCATGGCCATCAGCCAGCGGGGATAGAGTTCCCCCTGCCACAGTTGCACCGCAAAAAAGTGGCTGGAGAGCAGATGGTGAAAAAGATCATGCCCCTGACTGCCGCCGCGCAGCCAGAAGGGCAACAACATAATCGCTGTGGCTATCAGCAATACCAGAGGAATGCTGTAGCGCGTCCGCAATCCAACCATGTCGGGACTCGCTGGTTATGGCCGCAAGGAGAGTCTGGTCGAATTGCCAGCTCCCTCTGCGTCCTGATCCTGCCGTCAGGGCCCAGCATCCGCTTGCCTGTCGGGAATGGCAAGCCAGAGGCCGGGCTCGGCGCGAAAGCGCGGAGCAAACCACCACTGCCGGTAGGGCGCGGGCAGGCTGCTCGCGTCGATAGGGCGCCGACTGAGACGACAGGCGCCCTGCGTCAGGACCAGACGCGCATCCCCCCCATACCAGCCATCGGTGATCGGAAGCCGCGTGGTCTCGCGCAGCAGCTTGACGCCCCATTGGGTGACCAGCGCAGAACAGCGCTGCTCTGCCAGGGTGGCCGCCTTAACCATGGCAGGTGGCCGGGGTGAAGTGAGGGTGGAACCAAGCAGCAGGAGCGCCGCCAGCACGGCGAGCGTCTCCCCCCGGTGCGGCAGCCTGCCTGCCAGCAGCACCAGACCGAGCAGGGTAAGCGGCGCCAGATGACGGGGATTGTCCGGGTTCTGGCCAAACAGGGTCCAGAGCAGCAGGGCAAGCCAGTAGAGGGACCAGGTCGGGGAGAGGGCGGCAGCGTGGCCCTTGCATCGTTGCCACAGCGGCTGCACCAGCAGTCCCCCGACAGCCAGGGGCCAGAGCAGGGTGAGCTGCTCGTTGAAGGTATTCGCCCAGCTCAGCAGCCGATCGCCGTGGGCCGCCGCCGTGTTGCCCCATAGGGTAAAGTGACCGTCGGTAAAGCGCCGCCCCTCGCTGAAATAGGCCCAGCCATCGGCCTGCCAGACAAACAGCAGGCAGGCTAGCCCCACCAGAACAATCGGGAGCAGAAAGTTAAGCCGCTGACTTTTTTGCGCCATCCCCAGCCAAAGGGGCAGCAGGGCCAGCACGAAGTAGGAGGGACGCAGCGCCAGCATCAGGCCCAGCAGCAGACCGGCCAGCGCGATTTTGCGCTGTTGCAAGGCCAGGAGCGCGCCCAGCCAGGCGGCGAGTGCAGGCCCGTCCGAGAGGCCGGAGAGGGCGAGCGTCGGGGTGAGCGGCAGGGCCAGCACCAGCAGCCAGACGGGCACCAGGAGGCTTGGACGCTGCCACAGTCTGACTGCAAGCAAGGCTGCGAGCGGCGCCAGCAGGCCGGTGCCCAGCAGGCTGGCATACTGCACCGCGGCGGCGGGACTATCCACCACCAGATTGACAAGGCGGGCCAGCCAGATAAAGGCGGGATAACCCGGAAAGTGGGGGGCGAACTCCAGCACACTAAAGCGCGTCACTCCGTGGGCAAAGTTCAGGGCATCGTCGGAATCGAGCGCCACCGGGAAAGCCAGCAGCCAGCCAAGCCAGGCCAACTGCAGCAGGATCAGCAGGTAGGGTCGATTAGCAAAGCGTAATCGGCCGTGGTGACTCCTCCCTTCTCCCACAAGAGAAGAAGGGGGCAAACCGGCGTTCGGGTGCATCTATCGGCAGGCCGTGCGTAGGGTGGGTAGCGCGCAGCGAAACCCACCGTTTGTCACAGCGAGATGGAGCAATGATTGGCTGGAGGTCATCAGAGCGGCGCCAGCACGGCCATCAGCGCTTTTTCCGCCTCGGCAAAGGCAGCGGCATCGGCGGGCTTGGCGCCCACCCCGAACACTCCAGGGTTGCCGATGGCGTCGAGCACCTTGGCCAGTGCCTGATCCGCGGCCTGGCGATCCCCTTCACTCAGGGAAGGGAGGATCACATCCAGAAAGCGCTTGCTCTTGACCACCAGCACCTTGGCGGTCTGGTAGTCACCAAGGTTTTGCTTTGCTCCATCGAGGCGGCGCTCGATCTCCGCCTTGTAGGCGCGATTGAGCAGGGCGGCGGTGGCGGCGGCATCCTTGCTCTTGATGGCAGCGGCCAGCGGCACCTGCAGCTCGACCTTGTGGTGCTGCTCCAGATAGCCGAGCTCATCGGCGAGCCCCTTGAGGGTCTCGCTGGCATCCTGGCCTTCACTGGCAGCGGTCAGCAGCTGCTCGCGGGCGTCGATCAGCGGCTCCTTGCCGGCCGCTGCATAGGAGTAAGCCTGAGCCTGTCCCATGCCAGTCAACACTGGGCCTGCCAGCAGGGCAAGGGCAATAAAACCGTGGCGTAGGGTCATCCTGTTCTCCTTGGTTTGCTTATAGCGTGGACGTTACGCAACGCTCTGGGTCTCGATCACGGTATTTTCGTTGCGATGATTGAAGGCGGTGCGGCGTCTGTCCGCCTTGTCAAATAGCTGCAATTGTCATCACGCCACGCTCTGGGTCTCGATCACGGTATTTTCGTTGCGATGATTGAAGATGGCGTGACGTCTGTCCACCCCGTCGATGACCATGTCGGCGGCCATCAGCCCCATCTCCATGGCGGTGTCGGTGAAGATGTAGCGGAATGTCCCCTGACGGCCGGTCATGATGAGGTTACTGATCGACATCAACGCCTTGATGGCGGCGTTGCGCCGGGCCTGATAGCCCAGATCCATCAAGGGATAGGCGTACTCGCTGCGGGCCTCGAAGGTTTCATCGCCAAGCTTCTGGGTATCGACGCCGAGGCTGGCGAGATCAGCGGTGACCCGACCGCGCAAGTCGGCCAGCGGTGCCTGCCAGGTGGTATCTCCCGGATTGCAGGGGATCTCCAGCATCACGGAAGTCTGGCCCTGGGGGGCCATAAAGGGGCTGCGCCGGCGCGGCTCTTGCAAACGGGTGGCCAGGATATGGGGATCGGAGAGGTACTGCCAGGTGTTGTCCGACAGGTTCTCCTGTTTGAGCGGCATATTGACGAAGCGCAGCGACCGGTATTGGAGATCGCACGGCAAGCCCAGATGCTGGCAGGTCAGCGGCAGCGGCAGGGTGGAGATCACCTGATCGAAGTGCTCGCTCTGATCGATCCCATCCTGCTGCCAGTGCACCCGATCGATCCGGCCATCGATCTCCTCGAGGCGAGTGATGGTGGCGCCGGTCTTGAGCGCCACCCCTTCTGCCACCAGTCGCTCGCCCAGGGTGGTGAAGATCTGGCCGAAGCCGTACTTGGGGTAACGGTACTTGCGGGCGTAAGTGCGCACAGAAATGCTGCCGTTACGCCTTGGCAGCAGGCGGCGCGCCACGTCTTTAAGGTCGATGAGGCTGATGCGCTGGCCGGCCCAGTCGGCAGAAAGCTGGTCCGGGTTGATGCCCCACAGCTTGGCGGTGTAGCCCTCGAAAAACTGGCGATAGAGGGTGCGGCCAAAATGGCTCTGGATCCACTCGGCAAAGCTGGCTTTCGCGAAATCCTCGGGCTTTTTGGCAAAGGGCAACAGCAGCAGATCCTTCACCGCGCCGGCCATCAGGGACAGCGGCGCCGTCTTGAGGAGGTTGGGCAGGTTCAGAGGGTAGTCATAGGTGCGCCCGCCAAAGCGGATCACACTCTTGCGCATCGCGTGAAGCAGATCGTCCCCCATTAGCTCGTCGATAAAGGCGAGCAGCTCGGGGTTCTTGGTGATGAAGCGGTGGCCGCCGTAGTCGAAGCGATATTCGCCATCGCGCCCCTTGAAAGTCTGGGTGGCGCACATGCCACCCACCATGCTCTCCTGCTCGAACAGGGTGACCGCAAAACCGGCCTGGCAGAGGCGCCAGGCGGCCATCAGACCGGCAGGGCCGGCGCCCAGCACTGCAATGTTGTTCTTGTTGTTGTCGCTCATGACGGTGTTCCAAAACGGCTGGCAAAAGAGAAAAGGGACGGATGAACAAGCGGCTCACCCCGGTGAGCCGCCTTGCCATGTCGGGCCCTCAGCATATCAGGGCTTGGCGCCGGATCCCGCTGGCTGTGGCTGGGGGCGGTAGCTGCGTTGCCAGAGAGTAACGAAGACCACCAGATAAGCGACCCAGGTTAGCAGTTGCAGGCCGGCCGGCGAGGCATTGTAGCCAAACAGGGCGCGCAGGAAGGTGCCGAAGATCCCCTGATCGTCGAGAATGTGGCTGATGTTGAACACCGGCTCGGTCCAGAGGGTAATGACCCCCGCCGCCTGTAGCATGTTGACGGCAGAGGAGAGCAATCCGGCGGCGATGATGATGATAAGCAGACCGGTCCAGCGAAAGAAGGGGGCCAAGGCCACCTTGCGGGTGGAGCGCAGCAGCCCCCACACCAGCGCCACCGATACCAGCAGGCCTGCCAGCGCGCCGACAAGGCCGGATTGCAGATCGACTCCCTGACCCGAGTAGAGCAGGGCGGAGAAGAAGAGCACGGTTTCAAACCCTTCACGCATCACGGCGAGGAAGGCGAGCAGGGCCAGGCCAAACAGGTTGCCACTATCGAGCGCCGCGTCGATGCGCGCCGTCATGGCCCCCACCTGGGACTTGGCCTGCTTTTGCATCCAGATGGCCATGTAGCTCAGCACCAGGGTGGCAAAAATCAGGATCCCCGCCATCAAGAGGTGGTTGTAGCGCTCGCTCTCGAACTGGCTCACCACCACCTGGAACAGAAAGGCCACTACCAGCGAGGTGACGAGCCCAAGCCCGACCCCCAGATAGATGAACTTGTTGTAGCGGCTCGCCCCCAGCTTGGCGAGGTAGGAGAGGCAGATGCCCACCAGCAGAAAGGCTTCCAGCCCCTCGCGCAGGGTAATGAGAAAACTTGCAAACATCAGGTTTGAGGCTCCGTAGCGGGTGTGACGGGGAGAGGCTGCAAGGTGAGTTGCAACCGGTTGAGCATTACTATGGGTGGCTCCGGCAAGCTCGGCTCGGCGGCGCGCACCGCATCACTGACCCACTTGGGGTAGGTGCGGAAATTGAGTCTGATATCGGCCTTGAAGGGGGCTTTGGCATCTGCCGGCAGTGGCCAGGCTTCATCGAGCCAGCCATCGGCCGGGATGCGGGTGTCTTCGAGCAGCTTGGCGTAGCGCCAGAACTTGAGCCCCACCGGCTTGCCCTCGGCATCGCCAAATACTTTTCTGAATAGCCGCGCATCGTCGGGCACGGCGCCATCCACCGGCTGGCCACTTTGCAGCACCACGCGGCCGCTGGCGTCGGTGACGGTCAGTTCCAGCCAGAGCTCGCGAAAATCAGCCACGCCGGTGGGCAGGGCATGGCCCGCACCGGTATTGGCGACCCGTACCACCAGTTGGCGGCAATCGGCCACCTGTTCGATACGGGCAGAGAGGGTGGCGCTGGAGCGCAAAAGCGCCAGGCTCTCCTGCTCGAGTGCGGGATTGCGCAGCCCCACCAGCTGGTGCTGGGCACCGGTGAAGTTGTGGCGATAGAGGCGTTCTTTCAGAGTGCCGTTTTCGGTGGACTGGCCGGCCACCGGCGCGCCGCCGTTGCCGGGCTCCGGGTTCATATGGCAGTCGATGCAGGTGCGCCGTTTGGCGGGATCCTCTGCTTTGGCGAAGCTGGAGTTCTGCCACTCGTCCCAAGTGTTGACGATGTTGGCGCCGGTGCCCGGGGCGAACTCGTTATGGCAGGATTTGCACAGGGCCGCGTCTTGGTAGAAATCCTTCTGGTAGGAGGCCTTATGGGCTGCCGGGCGGGCATTGATCTGCCGCTCAGCCAGCCAGTGCTGGAGGCTGCCGCCCGGGGCATCCTCGAACACATAGCTCTCGCGGTCTTTCAAATTCACGGTGAAGGCGCTGTTGCCGCCGGCGTCTTCTACCTTGGTGATGCGATGGCAGAGTACGCAGCCGGTGCCTTCTTCCACCACTGGCTCGCCTTTCTGGTGGGCGGCAATCAGCGAGGCGCCCCCCTGCTCGAACATATTCGAACCCTTGGGCAGTTCCGTCTGGCCAGTCAGCACCTGCTGGGGCATGTGGCAGCCCTGGCACCACTGGCCGAAGGCTTCGCCCTCTGTTTCGCGCGCCAGCGCCTGTACCACCTTGTAGTAGGGGTGGGAGTTGCCCATCAGTCGGTGATTGCTCTCGCTCCAATCCTTGAACGCCTGTTGGTGGCAGTTCTGGCAGGAGGCGGAGTTGAGCCACTCTTTCGGGTGAGTGGTCGGCGCCTTGGCGGGATCCGTGCGTGGGGCATCGAGTCGCAGCCAGTTGGCGAGATAGGGGAGGTTGCCATCGGCGGTGACGAAGGCGTGCAGATCCTCCATCATCGCCTTTACCTCGGGTTGGGGTTTGGCGGGATCGACTGTCTCGGCCCCATCGCGGGTGTCATGGCCCATGCCCCCCTGGGTCTGCTGGGTCATGCGCAGGTATTCGCCGATAAAATCCCCCGCCACCATGTTGGCGAGGTTGGCGTGGCCGTTGATGGCGTTGTCGCGGCTTTTCTGGCGATGGGCCGCCATCAGATAGCGGTTGGTGAAGTTGAACCCGTCCAGATGGCAGGAGTTGCAGCTCATCCAGTTGTCCCCCGCCATGGGGAAGCGGCTATTGGCCGCGGTGTTGCCGAGATTGAACAGCCGCTCGCCGCGCTTGAGGGGCTCGGTGCGGGGATCGGATTCCACCAGTTTGGCGAAGTGGGGCACATCGACGGTGACCCGGGCGAAGGGGCTGCTGTCACCGGTATTGAGGCGTGTGAGATCCTGCCCCATGGCGTTGTGCACCAGGATGTGGTCACCGTCGATCAAAAGATCGCGCGGATTCTGGCCCGGCAGGTGGCGCAGCAGCTGGGTTGCCTTGGCGCCGCCCTGAAACTTCTTGCGGCGGTGGCGGTTGCTGTTGGACTTGCCGCTGCGCGAGAGGTCGAACACCAGCAGATCTTCGGAGCCCGCCAGGGTCAGGTAGACCCGCTTGCCGTCGGCGGCGAAGCGCGCCGCGAAGGGGTTGGAGACGATTTGGCTGCGGTTGCCGACATTGGGCAAGTTGATCTGCAAGAAGAGCTGTTTGCGCTCATCGACCCTTTCTTTCTCTTCTTCAAGGTCAATGATGGAGACCGCCGGGAAAACGGTGCTCTGAAACTGGAAGGGGTGATCGAAGCTCCACAGCACGTGGGGCAGCCAGGCTTCGCTGCCATCGGGGGAGAGGGTGATGCCATCCAGCAGGCGCGGCAAGCCCTGCGAGTCGCTTGGGGTGGCGCTCTGGGTCTCGGCCAGGGTGATCAGGCGCGGCTTGGGCAGGGTGGCCCCCGTGATCCCGCTCCCCAGCTTGGCGAGATCATAGATGGCGAGCTGGCCGGTCATGGCATGGGTGAGCAGCAGGCGATCATCGTCGGTCAGGGCAAGTCCGCGCGGCGTCTCTGCAGTGGCCATATCCAGCTGCAGCTTGCCATCCGTGTCATAGGCCTGCAGGCGGCCCGCCTCGAACAGGGTGACCCAGAACCAGCGGCGTTTGGGATCGTAGATGACGCCGTAGGGTCTATGGCCGGTGGTGATCGCCTTCTCGAGGTTGAGATCCTCGTCCAGGAGCAGCAGGCGATCGCCGCTGTAGTCGGTCACCAGCAGATTGCCGCCCTCTGCACGGGCCAGCTGGCGCAGATCGCCGCCAAAGCGGGCCTCCTTGAGACGCTTGCCAGTGTCTCGCTCCAGCAGAGTGACCGAGCCTGCGCCCTGGTTGGCTACCAGCAGGTGAGGAGTTTTCCCCTCGTCATAGGCAATCATGGCCGCCCCCATCTCCTGGGCCGAGGCGTTCCCCGGCAACAGTATGGTGGCGAGCAGGGCCGAAAAGAGCGAAGAGAGAAGCAACTTCAACATGGGATCAGGAACGCCATCTGAGAATGGTCCAGCGCCAGGCGTGGCGCAGCACCAGGGGAGTCAACGCGAGCGCGCTCAGCCAGTGGGCCCAGCTGGCGAGGTTGCCAGTGGTATCGCCCGGGGTGCCGTGCAATACCAGCAGCAGCCCGCTGGCCAGACACACCAGCAGTAAGCCCTCGATGATGCGCCCTGTGGTGCGCAAGAAGGGCTTGCGGCTTCTCTTCAGCAAGCTGCGATGGGAGAGCCAGAAAGCCCCGAACAGCAACGGAAACAGGGTCAAGGAGAGCACCACATGGAGAAACAGGTTCCAGCGTGCCAGCGACCAGAGCGGGGTCAGCGGTTCCCACAGCAGCAGGCCTGAGAAGAACATCAGGTAGAGGGTGCCCTCGGCGGCCTGATGGTGATAGGCCAGCCATTGCCAGAAGGGGCGCGCTGAGAGGGAAAGGCTTGTCATGAATGCTCCGGCACCGGGCGGTCGGTTTGGGTGAAGCAGTCTATAACGCAGAAAAGGTAATGAAAAGAGTTATCAATTCCATTGATGATGAATAAAGGCTGAATGATGTGTAGAACGGAAAAAGGATGAACGACAGATGTTGGGGATATCAACAAGTGCTGAGCTGAGGCTGTCAGGCACTTATCCGGCGGTGAGGGAGGGATGATTCGCCACTGCGTGGCTCACCCCTTCGGAGCGGCTTGCGGCCGTTCATCGCAGTTCTGCTCGAACCCGGCGAGAGTTCTCACTCTCTCTTTCGGAGGTAAGGGGGAGATACGAAAAAGGGCCCCCCGTAGGTGGACCTTTTCAAATTTGGCACTGGGTCGGGATTGACTCACGCCATCCCTGGCGCACGCCCTCTGGCCATCCAAGGCGGGCTATCCTGCCCGCCTGTCGAACAGAGGTCGAACCAAGCCGCCCATCATCGGATAAAGCAAAAGGCCCCGTCTTGCGATGGGGCCTTTTGCTTTATTTGGCGGTGAGGGAGGGATTCGAACCCTCGATACGTTGCCGTATACACACTTTCCAGGCGTGCTCCTTCAGCCACTCGGACACCTCACCAAATTTTGGTCTGTTGTTTAACGTGTTCAGCCAACACTGTGCTCGTCGCGCCGTTGCGCTGGAACGGGGCGTAATGTAGGGGAAAGGGCTGCCTCGGTCAACCACTTTTCCCCTTATTTTTCATAATCTTTATCGAATGCCTAACCCTTGAGCAGAATGCCGTTTTTTTACACCAGCTCAGGGCTTGTCCAGGATGATCAGGCTGTCAGGCAGCTCGTTCTGATCCCGGGTGGCGGGGAAGGCATCGCTCAGGATGGCGCTGGTGCGCTCGATGCACTCCAGAAAGCCCTGCTCGATCTCCTTGTTGCGCACCCGTGTTACGAAGTCATCGATGATCTCCTGCCACTGGGCGTTGTCGATGTGCTGGGCGATGCCGTCATCCACCAGGATCTCCACGTAGTGTTCGGCGGCCGAGACGAAGATCAGCACGCCAAGCCGGTCGCGGGTGCGATGCAGCCCCTGTTCGACAAACTGCAGTCGCGCCATCAGGGCGGCCCGGTGCAGGCGTACCCGCTTGGGGATCAGCCGCATCTTGATGGGGGTCCAGTGAAACAGGAGGCTCAGCAGCAGCCAGACCGACCACTGTACCAGCAGGATCTCGTACCAGCCGAGCCAGAAGCCGAGCTGGAACACCAGCAGCGGGGTGAGCATGGCCAGCAGGGCCGCCCAGAGGGTGGGAATATAGCGATATCCATCGCTGGCCGGGGCCAGCACGGTCACCAGTTCGGCGTCCGTGTCCTGCTCTGCCTGTCTGACCCTGGCCTGAAGCGTGTGATAAAACTGTTTGGAAATCATCTTGTCGTCTCTTAATCCCTGTTACCAACCACCGGAGGCACCACCGCCACCAAAACTGCCACCGCCACCGCTGAAGCCACCGCCTCCTCCGCTAAAGCCTCCACCGGAGCGACCGCCAAAGGAGCCGGCCCCCAGTCCCCCGGCCAGGTAGGCCGAGCGGCGACGGCGGCCCGAGCCACCTCCGCCGCCACCTCCGCGCAGGTTATGGATCACGATCATCGCAATCACCATCAGAATGAACAGCCCGGGCCCCTTGCCGCTATCTTGCTGTTGGGTCTCTGTTGGCTGATAGTCACCGGCCAGCGCCAGCATGATGCCCTGACTGCCCGCCATAATGCCGGCCACCATGTCGCCCCGCTTGAAGGCGGGCAGGATCCGGGTCTGGATGATGTTGGCGGCGATGGCATCGGGCAGGGCCCCTTCCAGGCCGTAACCCACTTCGATCCGCACCTTGCGCTCATCCTGGGCGATCAGCAGCAGGACTCCGTTGTCTTTTCCTTTCTGGCCGATGCCCCAGTGACGTCCCAGCTGGTAGCCGTACTCCTCGATAGTTTCTCCCTGCAAACTGTCGATGGAAACCACCACCAGCTGTACGCCGCTGCGTTTTTCAAACGCGGCCAGCTGCTGGGTCAGCTGGTGGGCCTGCTTGCGGGACATCAGGCTCGCCTCGTCCACCACCCGCCCGCTCAGGGGCGGAAAGTCGGGAGCCGCCTGCAGCGCTGTGGTCCAGAGCAGCAGGCAGGGCAGCAGGATGCGCAGCATCATGGTCATTGGAAGCTCACCTTGGGTGCCTCATCGGCACCTGGCTTGGCGCTGAAGCTGGGTTTGGCTGCCAGATCCGAGTAGAGCAGCTTGTGCCAGATCACCCCGGGGAAGGTGCGGATCTCGGTGTTGAACTGGCGTACCGCCTCTATGTAGTCGCGGCGGGCCACCGAGATGCGGTTTTCGGTGCCTTCCAGTTGGGCCTGCAGGGTGAGGAACTGCTGATCCGCCTTGAGATCAGGATAACGCTCGACCACCACCATCAGGCGGGAGAGGGCGCTGGAGAGCTGGTTTTGTGCCGCCTCGAACTCCTTGAGCTGGGCCGGATCGCTCACCTGCAGGCTGCCAACCCGGGCACGGGCGTCGGTGACCGCCTTGAGGGTCTCCTGCTCATGGGTGGCATACCCCTTGACGGTGGCCACCAGGTTGGGGACCAGATCGGCGCGGCGCTGGTACTGGTTCTCCACCTGTCCCCAGCTCGCCTTGACCTGCTCATCCAGAGTCGGAATGGTATTCATGCCGCAACCGGTCAGACCCAGCAGCAGGGTCAGGGTCAGCAGGGATCGGGTGGCCCTGCGCCAGAGAGATAGGTTCATCTTGTTGTTCTCCATTGAAATGGCTGGCAAATATCGGTTCACCATAACAGCTTGGGGTCGGCGGCGACAATCCGCGACGACAGGCTGGGGTGACTATCCGCGACTGCAGCGGGCGGGCAAGACCGGCATCTTGTTGATGCCGGATACCCTGGGCAGTTGTGGCTTGTCCTTGAGCCAGGAGGCGAGCTCCTCCCCGCAGCCATTGCCTGGTGGAATAGGGGGCTGGGGCTGGCAATCCGGACTGGCGGCGGGGCAGCGCAGGCGCACATGGAAGTGGCTGAAATGGCCCACCCAGGGGCGCAGCTTGGCCACCCAGGGCTCGTGACCCGCCTGCTGGCAGACGGCTGACTTGATCACCGGGTTGACGAAGATGCGTGCCACCTCGGGTTTGCTGGCAGCCAGGCGCAGCAGGGTGAGCTGCTGCGGGCCAAAGCGACCTGGCAGCATCTTGTAGCTGGGTTCGTCGATGAGCGCCCACTCCTTGGGGGCATCCTGCTCCCACTTGCTGATGGGGCGGTTGGCCATGCGAAACCAGATATCGGCATCGAGGCCGGTCTGGTGGCTGCGATGGCCTGAGGTAAAGGGGCCGCCGTGGGCCATCGCCAGATCGGCGATATAGAGATCCGGCAGGCCGGCCATGCGGCTCTGGTTGGCCAGCGTCTGCAGGTAATGAATAAGGTCGGGGTGGCCGTAGTAGCGCAGCCGCTTGGTACGGATCACCTGATAACCAGGCCCCTCCAGTGGCAGGGCCATGCCGTTTTTCAGGCAGCCGGCGGCATAACCGCCGATTGCCTCGGCGTGCAGGGCGGTAGCCAGTAACAGGGACGTCAGCATCTGTGTGCTCCTTGTCTTGTTTCGAGTCGGCTGAGGAGTGCGAACAGACTCAAACATATCAATAAATAGGCCGCTGCTACCAGCAGCCAGATCTCGTAAACCAGTCCGCTCGAGTTGGCCATCTCGGTGCCGACAAAGGTGAGCTCCTGCACCGAGATGAGGGAGACGATGGCGGTATCCTTCACCAGGGCGATGAGCTGGCCGGTGAGGGGCGGCAGCATCAGCAGCAGAGCCTGGGGCAGGATCACCTGGCGTAGCCGCACCCAGGGGGAGAGACCAAGGCTCTGCGCCGCCTCCCATTGCCCCGCTGGCACGGCAGCGAGGCCGGCCCGTACTATCTCGGCGACGAAGGCGGCGCTGATCATCCCGACGCACAGGGTGCCGGAGATGAGGTTCTCCCAGCGTGCCGGCGGGCCGAACAGCGCCTCCTGCCAGGGCGGGATGGCCGCGCTGCCGAGCCAGCGTGAGAGGCCGCTTGCCGGCAATAGCTGGTTGGCGATGAAAAAGTAGAAGATGAAGATAAACACCAGCGGCGGCAGGTTGCGGACAAGCTGGACAAACAGGGTGGCCGGCAGCACCAGCCAGGGGCGGCGGCTGAAGGTGGCAAGGCCGAGAGCAGTGCCGAGCAGCAGCGCCAGCAGCATGCCAAACAGGGCGATGCGCAAGGTGGTGAGCAGGCCGCTGAAAAAATAGGGTAGCTCACCGTGCGGGCCGCGAGTGAACAGCAGCTCGAAGGCCTGATGCCAGTGCCACTGATAGGATACCCCGATATGGACGCGGCTGGCGAGCCAGGCCGCCGTCAGCAGCAGGAGCACGACAATCGCTCTATCCAGCCAGCCGACGTGGCGAATGGCCCCTCTTATCTTCGTCAGCATCAGGGGTTGGCGACCTGCGCTTCCCATGCCAGCGACTTGAACCAGTAGTCATGACGCGCTTTGAGCCAGCCATCGGCCTGGCGGGCGTCGATCCACTCGTTGAACTGCTCGGCCAGGGCCCCGTCCTCCTTGCGCAAGGCAAAGCCTTCGTTCCCCTGCGCCAGCGGGGTGGCGAAGGGCATGAAGAGGGCATCGGGGTGGCGCAGTGCCTCCTGCTCCGGTTTGGGGGAGGAGGAGAGGGCGCCGTGGGCGCGGCCGTTCAGCACCTCCTGAAACACCTGGGACTCGTCATCGAACTGGCGCAGGGTCGCCTTGGGAAAGTTGACCTTGGCCACCTGTACTGGCGAGGCGCCACGGCGCACCGCCAGGATCACCCCGCGCTGGTTGAAGTCGGCCAGGGTTTTCTTCTCGCTTGCCATGGATGTTGAGGCGGCCAGCTGAACGCCGGAGTGGGAGTAAGGGTGGGTGAAGCGCACGCTCTTCTCCCGCTCGGGGGTGATGGTGAGGCCGCCGATGATGACGTCATATTTTTTTGCCAGCAGGGAGGGGATGATGCCATCCCAGGCGGTGGGGACGAACTCCACCTGCCAGCCGTGGTCGGTGGCGAGGCGACGGGCCACGTCAATCTCGAAACCGATCAGGGCTCCCTGTTTGTCCCGCATCGCCCAGGGGGCGAAGGTGGACATGCCGACCCTCAGGGTGCCGCTTTGCTCGATCTGGGCCTGGGTGGCGGAGGGCTGGGTGTCGGCCAGGGCGGGGGCAAACAGAGTGGTGGTCAGCAGCAGGGCTGCGCCCGACAGGGCGGTTTTGATGAATGATGTCATGGTTAACGTCCTTGTTGGTCCGGAGCAAGATGACGGGCCAGGGCCCGCGAACAGGCTGACAGGGTCAGCGTCAACAGCAAGTAGAGGGCGGCCACGGTAAACCACACCTCGAAGGTGAGAAAGGTGTCGGCTACCAGGGTGCGCCCCTCGTTGGTGAGATCGAAGATGGCGATGACGCTCACCAGGGCCGAGTGCTTGATGAGCGACACCAGCTCGTTGGTCAGCGGCGGCAATATGATGGTCATGAGCTGTGGCAGGATCACCTTGCGCAGGGTCACGGCTCTGGGCAGGCCGAGGGCGTGCGCGGCCTCCCACTGCCCCCTGGGTATGGCCAGCACACCTGCTCGCAACACCTCGGCGGTAAAGGCGCCCTGATAGAGGGAGAGGCTCAGCACGGCGCAGGCCAGCGGCGCCAGCCCCAGCATGGGGCCCAGCAGGAAGTAGAGAATATAGAGTTGCACCAATTGCGGCGTGGTGCGCACCAGCGCGAGATAGGCGAGGGCGAGCCAGGGGCCCAGGCGCGAGGGGAGCAGGCGCAGGCTCGCCACGCAGAGACCGACGACCAGGGTACCCACCAGGCTGAGCAGGGCTACTTGCAGGGTGACCAGCAGCCCACTTAGCAGCGGGCCGGCATAAAATTCTCCCTCATCCCACTCCCCGAGAAATGGCAACACCCGCGGCCATTGCCACTCATAGCCCATCTGGCGGGCACCGCTGTAGAGGGTCCAGCCAAGCAGCAGGAGCAGGGCCAGGGTGCCGAGCAGCCAGCCGAGCGGGGAGAGGCGGCGCGCGCTAGCCATGGTAGCTGAGCACCTGTTCGAGAAAGGCCCGGGTGCGCGGGTGGGAGGGGGCGCCAAAGAGCTGCGCCGGCGGGGCGGATTCGATGATCCGACCCTCGTCCATGAAGAGCACCCGATCCGCTACCTGACGGGCAAAGCCCATCTCGTGGGTGACGCAAACCAACGTCATCCCCTCGTCCGCCAGCTCGCGGATCACATCCAGTACCTCGCGGATCATCTCGGGGTCGAGGGCCGAAGTGGGTTCGTCAAACAGCATCAGCTCGGGCTGCATGCAGAGGGAACGGGCAATGGCTACCCTCTGCTGCTGGCCGCCCGAGAGCTGGTGGGGATACTTGTCAGCCTGGGCCTGGATGCGCACCCGCTCCAGCAGCGTCAGGGCCCGCGCCTTGGCCTCGGCCGGGCGCAGCCCCAGGGTGTGCACCGGCGCCACCATCAGGTTTTCCAGTACCGTCATGTGGGGAAAGAGGTTGAACTGCTGGAACACCATGCCGACCCGTCCTTGCAGCCGGCGCAGATAGGCGGGGGTAACGGGCTCGCCAAACAGGAACAGCTGGCCGCCGTCGATCCCCTCCAGGCCGTTGATGGTGCGGATCAGGGTGGATTTTCCAGAGCCAGACGGGCCGCAGATCACCCACTTCTCACCCCGCTCTATGGTGAGATCGATCTGGTGGAGAGCCTGAAAATCGCCATAGCGTTTGTTGACGCCACAAAAACGGACGCAAGGGAGCGTGCTGGTCAATGAATCGGTTCCATTGAGAGTCGTTGATGCCATGGTATTGATTTTGTGGGGACATGACAAAGAAAACCCCCTTGTCAGCACCCTGATGGCTGTTCACAATGGCGCCATTTTTCGATGGCAGGAGTCTCTCATGCGTATTACATCCTTGCTGGCCTCGCCGGGGCTACACCTCTTGATGCCGCCGGTGGTCCGTTATCGCCTCGTTATCCTGTTGCTGTGGCTGGTGAGCTGGGGCGTGGTGGCAGCCTCTGTGTGGTATGGCCGGCAGGCCATGGCCCTGATCCACTGGGTGGGACTGATCTTTGGCGGCATCACGGGACTCATGGTGTCGCTGCCCCGCAGTTGGCAGCCCTGGCGCATGGCGGAACTGGGCTGGGACGACGCTCATCTCTATCTGCTCAACGGCCCGAAGGACAAGGCGCTGGCACTGCCTCGCGATCGGCTGGTGGCCTTCGAGCGGGAGCGGCGGGTCGGCCATGATGGCCAGTGGCTCGACTTCAGCTTGGATCTGCAGTTGAGCGAGCAGGAGCTGGCAGAGGCCATGGCGCTGCTGGATCTCGGGCAGGAGTCGCTCCATCTGGTGAGCCCAGGTGTCTACCGTTTCGGGTTCAAACGCGCATGGCACGGCCGGCGCGCCCTGGCCCGACAACTGGCGACGCTGCAGCCGGGCTGAATCGACTATTTTCTCGACAATCCCGGACAAAGCTCGGATACTGCCAGTGACTCGAATTGATCTTGTCTGCATGTTCGCCCAAGAGATCAATCACTTGGGCCACTGTGCGGGGAAGGCCATGGCATGAAGCCCTGGCAGGTCCGGCATAGGGGTTGTGCCCTTACCGTTATGCCGGGAATTGCATAGAGAAGGCACCTTGAATCGAGAGTGGATGGCATGAAGATTTACGTAGGTAATCTGTCGTACCGGATGACGGCCGACGAACTGAAGACCCTGTTCAGCCAGTTTGGGCAGGTCGACAAGGTTGATATCATCATCGACCGCGATACCGGCCAGTCAAAGGGGTTTGGCTTTATTGAAATGCCGGTCAACGGAGAGGCCGAGAAGGCCATCGCCGACCTGCACGGCACTGAAGTCGCTGGCCGTACCATCACAGTCAACCAGGCCAAGCCGAAGACAGATGCCCCCCGTCGGCCGCAGCAACGCCATCGCTAAGGTGTTTCAATAACGCAAAACGGCATGGGATCTCCCATGCCGTTTTTGTTTCTGCATTTGTTGGTGTCGGTCTGCCCACTCAGGGCACGTCGTAGCCCAGCGCCGCCTTGCGAATGCGGAACCACTGCTGGCGGTTGAGGGTGATGGACTCCGAGGCCACGGCGGCGGCAATCCGCTCCCGCTTGCCGGAGCCGATCAACGGCAACGGCTGGCTTGGCAGCATCATCACCCAGGCGTAGACCACCTGCTCGATGGTCTGTGCGCCCACCTCCTGGCGGATCTGCTCGAGCTCGCCCCGCAGACCCTCGCAGGCCGGATCGCTGAACAGTCGGCCGCCACCGAGGCAGGACCAGGCCATCGGCTTGATCCCGAGCTGCTGGCACTGATCCAGAGAGCCATCCAGCGTTCCCTCCTGATGGAGCGGCGAGATCTCCAGCTGGTTGGTGACCAGCGGGAAGGGCAGACGGGATTGCAGCAGCTCGAACTGGCGGGCGGTGAAGTTGGAGACCCCAGCATGCTTGATCTTGCCCGCCTGCTTGAGGGTGATAAAGGCATCCGCCACTTCGTCTGCGTTCATCAGGGGATCAGGGCGGTGGATCAGCAGCAGATCCAGATGGTCGGTGCCGAGCTTTTGCAGCGAGGCCTCGGCGCTGGCGATGATGTGCCCCTTGCCGGTGTTGTAATGATTGAGAGCGTGCTCAGGGTTGGCAGTGAGGGCGATGCCGCACTTGCTGACGATTTCCATCCGATCGCGCAAGGAAGGCTCAAGGCGCAGGGCCTCGCCGAAGGCCGCCTCGCACTGGTAGCCGCCGTAGATGTCGGCGTGGTCGATGGTGCTCACCCCCAGATCCAGATGGTATTTCATCAGATCGAGCAGGGCGGTGGGGGAGAGCTGCCACTCCATCAGGCGCCAGTAACCCATGATGAGGTGTGAGAAAGTGGGGCCTTGCGGATGCAGGGCAACGCGGGATACAGACATGCATGACTCCTTGGCAAAACAGGAAGTAAAAAAGGGGCTGCCGGCATCTTGGCCTGATGAGAGGGACAAAGCAATAATGGCGCCAGGCATGATTCGAACTTTGGTTCTGACAGGGGGATAGCTCAGGTGGAAGGGTTTGCCGAACGGCTGCAGAGTCTGATTGGGGAGATGAGCGTGAGCGCCTTTGCCCGCAAGGTGGGGTTGAGCGAGGCGCTGATCCGCAAATACCTGAAAGGGGCCGAGCCCGGGCTGGCGCGGGCCAACCAGATAGCGATGGGGGCCAACTGTTCGCTGGAGTGGCTGGCCACCGGGTGCGGCTACCTCTACCGTCAGGCGGAGGTGGTGGACAGGGAAGCCTTGGGGGCGGCGCTGCTGCTGCTCAAGGAGCAGCGCAGCGGGCTGACTTTGCCCGACGAGGAGGCGCTGGTGACCCTGCTCGCCTACTACCAGTTTTTACGTACCCATAAAAAGGCGGACGGTTATCTCGATCTGGCGCTGGCGCGGGAGTTTGGCCGCCATCTGGGGGAGGCCTGACGGCGCGCGTATTACCATTTAGTCGGGTCACCACGGTCTGATTATTCTGATACGCTCTAAGCAAGTGAACGGTCCAGGGAACGGGCAATGAGTTACTTGATCCTCGGGAGTGGTGCGCTGGGCTCTGCGCTGGCAAGAGAGCTGATGAACAGGGGGGAATCCTTTTTGCTGGCGGGTCGCAGCTGCCCGGCCGGGATCGACCCCGGGGCCTGCTTCCCCATGCTGGAGGTGGACGAGCTTTCGTTCAACGCCCTCTTTACCCTCTACGACACCGAGCCGCTCCCCCGGGTGGTCATCAACACCATTGGCCTGTTGCATGGTCTCGATTTCATGCCGGAGCAGCGGGTGGAGCAGGTTCATCCCAAATGGCTGTGTGACAGCCTGCTGGCCAATGCTTGGCCGACTCTGGCCTTGGCGGCCCATTTCAGCCGTATCATGAACCCGCAACATCCATTGTGGCTCTGCGCCATCTCCGATATCGCAGGTTCCATCGGTGCCAACGAACAGGGGGAGCGCTATAGCTACCGGATGAGCAAGGCGGCCCTCGACATGGGGGTGAAGAACCTGGCACTGGAGTGGGCAAGACGCTTCCCGCAGGCCGGGGTGATCGCCGTGGCCCCCGGCCTGATGGACTCCCCGATGAACAACCCCTTCCTGGACGAGCTGCCAGACACATCGCTGCAAGCCCCTGCCGAGGTGGCGGGCAAGTTGCTGGATCTTATCGATAAACTTGCGTTGAGCCAGTCCGGCCAGCTGATCGATCTCGATGGACAGCCGCTACCCTGGTAGCGGTGCGGCAGACCTCCATGCGCTTCACAATATGATCATGTCCCCCTTGCCAAGGAGGGGTGGCATGGCTACCGTCATCCCTCTGCCTAGGAGGGATCTCATGCGCTATATCGATTTACGAAGTGATACGGTTACCCAGCCCACCGACGCCATGCGCCAGGTCATGCTTCATGCCGACGTTGGCGATGATGTCTATGGTGAGGATCCGAGCGTCAATGCACTGGAGGCCTATGGTGCCCGTTTGCTGGGCAAGCAGGCGGCGCTGTTTGTGCCCTCCGGCACCATGTCCAACCTGCTGGCGGTGATGAGCCACTGCCAGCGCGGCGAAGGGGCCATTTTGGGGAGCGCAGCCCACATCTATCGTTACGAGGCTCAGGGGAGCGCCGTGCTGGGGTCGGTCGCGTTGCAACCTCTGCCTATGCAGCCGGATGGTACCCTGGCGCTGGCGGATATCGAGGGGGCGCTGGCACCCGACGATGCCCATTTTGTCCAGACCCGGCTCATCTGTCTCGAAAATACCCACAATGGCAAGGTCTTGCCGCTTTCCTATTTGCAGCAGATGGGCGCCTTTGTCGCCGAGCGGGGATTGAAGCTCCATCTGGACGGAGCCCGCCTGTTCAATGCCGCCATCGCCAGCGAGACCCAGGTCGACACGCTGGCCGCGCCGTTTGACAGCATTTCGATCTGCCTCTCCAAGGGGCTGGGGGCGCCGGTGGGCTCCTTGCTGGTCGGAGAGCAGGCGTTTATCGCCCGCGCCAGACGGCTGCGCAAGATGCTGGGGGGCGGCATGCGCCAGGCCGGGATCCTGGCTCAGGCCGGGCTGTTCGCCCTGGAGCAGCATGTGCACCGGCTGGCTGATGATCACCGCCGTGCCCGTCGTCTGGCCGAAGGGCTGGCCGCCTTGCCCGGTATCGAGCTGGATCTTGCCCAGGTGCAGAGCAACATGGTGTTCCTGCGCCTCAAAAACGGGGAGTCTCAGGCGCTCCTTGCCTTTATGAAGGAGCGTGGGATCCTCTTCTCCGGCTACGGTGAGCTGCGGTTGGTGACCCATCTGCAGATCAATGATGACGATATCGAAGAGGTGATCGACGCCTTTACCGAATATCTGGGGGCGTGAAAAGCATGGATAAACAATCAGGGCGCCGCGGCGCCCTGATTGTTTTGTATGTCGATTGAGGTGGCATCAGCCCTGGCGCTGCCCTGTCATCAGCATGGCTTCGTCGGTGGCGTCGTAGATCATCACGGCGATATGGGTCACCTGGCCGCCAAAATCCGCCAGCGGCACCAGGGTCAGGTTCTGGAACATATGGGGGGCCGAGCCCGTGATGGGGCGGTAGTTGGAGAAGCGCAGCAGATAGGGCTTCTGCTCCCAGGTGCTGAAGGCCCGGTTGTTGAGCTTGAACACCATGTTGGCCTTGCGCTCGAACCAGGCTCTGTCCACATCGGGGAAGAGGTCGAACAACACGCCATCGCGCACCTCACCCGCCAACCGGCCGCTGTGGCTCTCCATGAAGCCGTTCCACACCTGTACCTTGTACTCCTTGTCGAGCACTACCAGGCCGACGTCCAGGTTCTGGACTATGTTCATCAGCCAATGAAATTCACGGATCTCCATAGTCACTCCTAGAGCATGTGCATGATTTTGTTGTTCATGGTGGCGATGGAATCTTCGGTAAACAGCAGCAGCAGATCACACTGCACCGCGTAGTCCTGGATCCGGTAGTTGATCTCGATGGCCAGGGTTCGGCGCCAGCGGCTCTTGTTGGTGTTGATGAGCTCGTTGATGGGCCTGTGTTGGCCGAGTACCACGGGGTGGCCCTGGCTGAAGGGGGTATCGAGCTGGCTGGCGTAACCGCGCAAAAAGGCGCCGATCAGCACGTTGGCGGTATCCATCAGCAGCTCCAGCTCGGCGGTGCGATCCAGCACCCCCTGGTGATTCATCAGGCGCGCCAGATCCTTGAAGCTGGAGTCGTGGAACAGGAGCAGGGCTTCACCTGCGATCCCGGCCCCGATAAAGCCCTGGCAGACGGCGGAGAGAGTATCCGAATCGGCTGCGGCCGAGAGGGCCATGTGCAGCTCGGAGACCTCCAGCACGTTGACGTTGGGAATGGGGAGCACCACGAAGGCGTTGAGCAGCCGGGCCAGCAGATCGGCGGCCTGGCCCATGGATACGTTGGCGAGCTCCTGATAGACGTCGCGGATCTCCGGGGTGATCTTGACGCCGGCATCGGCCAGCTCGCTCTCGGGCTGTGTTGCTGCGACGGGCTGACCGCTGGGGGCGCTATGCCAGAAGCCATGTTGCTTGAGCAGGGCGCACAGGGTTTCCGGCGATGCGGGCTTTTTGATGAAATCGAGGGCATCCAGACCCATGACCTTCTGGTAGGCTTCGGGCTGGATATCGCCGGAGACCACGATCACCTTGCTGCGAAGCCCCTCCCGTTGAAGGGTCTCCAGCACGCCATAGCCATCCATCTCCGGCATGGTGAGATCGAGGAAGATGAGATCTCCATGTCCCATCAATACCTGCTCTATCCCTTCAAGACCGTTGGCGGCGTAGTGCAGGTTGACGTTCCAGTCGGCGGGGAGTGCCCGCGCCAGCTGTTTGCGGGCAAACCCCGAGTCATCACATATCAATACATTCATGGTGCGTGGCAGGCTCTGTTGGCAAGTATTGCTATTAGTGTTGCCCGCTAACGCTCAGATGCAATGGGGGAGGGCATTTGCCTGTGAAAATTGATTGTCCCACTGCCGGTTGCGATAGCGTGCCGAGTATTTTTCAACAAATTCTGCAAACATGTTAACACGCAGCGGGGCGAACTGATGTTGGCAGTGCAGCATGTAGAGGGGCCGGTTGCCGGTTTGCCAGTCGGGCAGTACCGGCACCAGCTGCTCATCGTGGAGAAAACTGGCCACGTAGTGCAGCGGGGCATTGACGATCCCAAGATGCCGTCTGGCCGCCCTGACGGCTGCCTGGGTCTGGTTGACCGTCAACCTGGCCGGACGCTTGATGCAAACGTGCTGGCCATCCTTGTCGGTCAGCTGCCAATGCTGATGGGGCCAGCAGTAGATGAGATCGTGCTCTTCCAGCTGGTTGGGATGGGCGGGGGTGCCCTTCTTGGCCAGATAGAGGGGGGAGGCAAACAGGCCGTACTCGATATGACCAAGGCAGAGGGCGTTGGGCAAGGATTGGGGCAGTTCGCCGTTGAAGAACACCAGATCCCGATCGTTGTCGAACAGGTGCTGGTGATCATTGGTCTGGGTGATCTCGAACTGCACCTCGGGGTAACGCAGCCCGAATTCGGCCAGCATGTCGACCAGTATGGTATTGGAGATGGCCACGGGGGCCGCCACCCGGATCTGGCCGGTGATCTCTTCCTCCTTGCCCTGGATCTCGCTGGTGGCCTGCTCGATCTGGGCGAGGGGAGTGCACAGGCGCTCATAGTACCTGAGCCCTTCGTCAGTGAGCCGAAGCTTGCGGGTAGAGCGATGGAGCAGGGGGTAACCAAGGTGCTCTTCCAGTTGGGAGATGCGTCGACTGATGGTGCCTGTTGGCATGTCCAGTGCGGCTGCCGCGTGGGAGAATCCCCCTTCTTGCACCACCTTGACGAACAGGTAGAACTCTTCGATGTGTTTCATAAACGCTGTTCTGGGTGTAACAAGGGGGTCACCATAGAAAGAGCCTTTGCCCTTGGCAAGCGCAATTCAGCGTTTAATTGATCTGGGTTCTATTTCTGCTGAAACCTCTTTTATAACTGTGCTGCACCCGCGCGCAGACTTGTTCGAGACACTTTTTGCCACTTGTTTAACCGGAACAGCGAGGAGGTGTCTGGTTTCAACGTCGCTGGTATTCGCACCTGCACGGGATCTTGATGGCACTCAACACCGTGAGCATTTGTTCTAAGGTGATGGATTTATGAACGCCCTATATGTGATGGTGATCATATATTTCAAGTTTGGCTGGTAACTGGTCGCAAAGTAGCAGAGTGGTATATCAGAAACTGCTTAAGGAACGGATATTAACCGTATTGCCGTTTTTTTTGCCACTTTGTCCAGCCAATTGGTTAATTAATGGAAAGTTGGCGGCATAAATTGACAGGAAATTTTTGAATTCAACAGTTTGTCAATTGAAAATATCTTTAAAAAAGTACCAAATTGTTTCAAACAGTGTCAGCTGGCTCACTCTTAGTGGTTGTTTTTGCTGATAAAAAAAGATAAAAATCGATATTGCAATTAACCTGTAATAACCAGGTTCTTGGCTGAGTCCTATTGTCGTTTCAGCATATCGCCATCCGTTGCCGATATCTGAAATGGTATTTTCTGCTCGAGGCCATCTTGATCAAATGTGGGCACAAATTATGTGCACCCGGCATTCGACAGATGGCAGTGTGCGTTGTCTGTTGTTCGGTTAACCAGTGATCATCCAGTATGAATGACCTTGACCAGATGAATACCCTTGACGAACGGTTACTGAAAACGATGGATGTTCTGCATACCCCCATCTGGGTCTATGACATCGAGCATCACCATATTTTCTGGGCCAACAACGCCGCGCTGCCGGTCTGGGAAGCAACTTCCCTGGATGAGCTTCGCGCTCGCGATTTTTCTGCCGACATGGCTACCGCCATCGATCTCCTGTTGCAGCGCTACCTGGGGGATTTCAAGCAGGGGCGCAGCTACAACGAGTGGTGGACCCTCTCTCCCAAGGGGGTCAAAAAGCAGATCTATCTGCGTCTTTCCGGTATCCGGCTGGCGGGTCGTCTGATGATGATGACCGAGGCGGTACTGGACTCCGATTCCCTCTATCAGGAGTCTTCCCTCGCGACCGGGGATACGCTGGCCTGCCTGTTTGACAGCCAGGGCAGCTTCGAGAGCGGCAACTATCACTTCGAGATGTGCTTTGGCCGCAGCATCGAACAGCTTGCCCAGATCTTTCCCGGCAACGATGACAGCTTTTACCAGAAGCTCTCCCGCCTTGATGAAGTGGTCACGGAAGGGGAGTGCCGCACCCTCAAGGGGATGCGCTGGTTCCAGTTTCAATTCCGCTATATCCAGCAGGGGGCGCGGATCCTGCTCACCATGCGGGATATTACCGACCGCAAGCTTGAGGAGCTGGAACATCGCCACCTGGCCTGGCATGACTCCCTGACCGGCCTGCTCAATCGCTATGGTCTGATGAAGTCCCTGGAGGCCTACTGCGGGCTGGGGGAGCGTTTCGCGCTGGTGTTCATGGATCTGGACAACTTCAAGCTGGTCAACGACAACTATGGCCACAAGGCCGGCGATCGCCTGCTGGAACGGGTGGCGGGCAGGCTCAGGCAGATCTGCCCGCGGGATGTGGAGCTGGCCCGTCTCGGCGGGGACGAGTTTACCGCGCTGGTGCCTCTGGGCGGTCAGGCCGATCGGGCCCAGGAGGTAGCCGATCTGATGCTCTCCCAGATGACAAGGCCCCTGCAGCTCAACGGTTTGCCCGAGGTGACCATAGGGGGGAGCATCGGCATCGCCATCTATCCGGATGATGCCGACGATGGCGACAATCTCATCACCCGGGCCGATATGGCCATGTATCAGGCCAAGCAGATGGGGCGGCTGCGCTGGCAGCGCTTTACTCCCAGCATGCAGCAGACCCTTGCAACGCAAGCTCAATCTCAAGCAGTTTCTGGCCAAGGCCATCGGCCGCCAGGAGCTGAGCCTCAGTTACCAGCCCCAGGTTGATGTGGCGAAAGGTCGTCTGACCGGTTATGAGGCGCTGCTGCGCTGGCACAGCCCGGTACTGGGCCATGTCTCTCCTATTGAGTTCATCCCCCTGGCCGAGGAGATGGGGCTGATCCGCGAGATTGGCAGCTGGGTGCTCACCACGGCGCTGGCCCAGATGGCATCTTGGCAACGACAGTTCCACAAGCGGGTGCCTGTCTCGGTCAATCTTTCGGGTTTCCAGCTCTCTGCCGCCTTGCCGGAACAGGTGGCCCAGCAGCTCGCACTGCACGGGGTCGAGCCTTCGCTATTGACGCTGGAGCTGACGGAGACGGTACTGATGCTCGACATGAAAGGATGCCTCGACATCCTGGATGCCTTGAGCGAGCAGGGGATCAAGATCGCCATCGATGACTTTGGCACAGGCTACTCGTCCCTTGCCTACCTGAACCGGCTTCCCATCGACACCATCAAGCTGGATCGCTCCTTTGTGGTGGGTCTCAATTTGCCGGTGATCCGGGCCACCACCGCCATGGCCACCAGCCTGGGACTGGGGATCATGGCCGAAGGGGTGGAAGAGCCGCACGAACTGGCAGCCTTGAAGGCACAGGGGTGTCATGCCTTCCAGGGCTATCTGTTCAGCAAGCCCCAGACAGTGGCCGAAGTGGAAGCGAGCGACTTCACGGTTGAGTGTCAAATGGGGAGCTACCCATTGGTGGGAATTGCTTCGCTGATTAATTAATGCGCTGTGAATCGTGTTTTCGCAGTTTATAATGTTAGTTTTTTCGCAATTTAGTGCACTTTTTTGCTGTGCGTCATAGGACTTTTTAGCAGAGATTGCTAGCATGCGGCCTCATTTCATGGGAAAGGAGTACCGCAATAATGAGTCAAGCCGAAGTCCATGCCAGCCCGGGTAATCAATCCAACGGCTGGTTGAACCGCTTCCTGAATGGTGTCGAGAAAGCCGGGAACAAATTACCCGACCCCGCCATGCTGTTTCTGTATGCCCTGCTGATCGTCTGGGTCGGATCCTGGGTGTTGTCGCAATTCCAGTTTGATTTGGTCAATCCCCGCACCGGCGAAGCCGTGGTCGTCAACAACCTGCTGACCGGAGCCGGCCTTGCCGAGTTCCTCTCCAGCATGGTCACTACCTTCACCGGCTTTGCCCCCCTTGGCATCGTGCTGGTCGCCATGCTGGGGGTCGGGGTGGCCGAACAGTCCGGCTTCATCAACACCGGGCTCAAGAAGCTGCTCAAGGTCACGCCGGCGCGCTTCCTGACCCCCATGCTGATCCTGGTGGCCATCGTCAGCCATACCGCTGCTGATGCGGGTTATGTGCTGGTGATCCCCATCGGCGGCATCATTTTCCACGCTGCCGGTCGTCATCCGCTGGCGGGGATTGCGGCGGCGTTTGCCGGCGTGTCCGGTGGTTTTGCCGCCAACTTCCTGCCCTCCGGTGGCGACGCCCTGCTGCAGGGTTTCACCCAGTCTGCCGCCCAGCTGCTTGACCCCGAATACATGGTCAACACCCTGTGCAACATCATCTTCACCGGGGCCTCCTCCCTGCTGATCATCTGTGTCGGCTGGTTTGTCACCGAGAAGATCGTTGAGCCGCGCCTCAAGCACGTTCCCCTCAACGACGATCTGGAGAGTGCCGACGAGATGGGACGCTACAGTGCGCAAGAGAGCCGCGCTTTCAACTGGGCCGGATTTGCCATGCTGGCGGCCATCGCGCTGCTGGCCCTGGCGCTCTCGCCGGCGGATTCCCCCCTGCGTGCCGCAGACGGCTCGCTGACCACCTTCGCCGCCCCCGTGATGAAGTCCATCGTGCCGCTCATCTTCCTGTTGTTCATCCTGCCCGGTATCGTCTACGGCTTCGTGGCCGGTACCTTCAAGAGCGGCAAGGACGTGATCGATGCCATGTCGGCCACCATGAATAAGATGGGCTCCTACATGGTGATGGCCTTCTTCTGTGCGCTCTTCATCAAGGCGTTTGGTGATTCCAACCTGGGCACCCTGCTGGCCCTCTCCGGTGCCGAAGTGCTGCACGCTCTGGCGCTGCCGGGTGAAGTGACCATCGTCGGGATGATCCTGCTTACTGCCACCGTCAACCTGGTGGTGGGCTCGGCTTCCGCCAAATGGGCGCTGATCAGCCCGATCCTGGTGCCCATGCTGATGGCTGTCGGGATCTCCCCCGAGCTGACTCAGGCGGCGTACCGGGTAGGGGATTCAGCCTCCAACATCATCACACCCCTGATGGTCTTCTTCCCGCTGGTGGTGGTCTATTGCCAGCGCTATGTGAAGAGCACAGGTATCGGGACCCTGGTCTCCATGATGCTGCCATACTCCCTGGCCTTCCTGGTGAGCTGGACCATCTTCCTGCTGGTCTACTGGGCGCTGGGCTTCCCTCTCGGGTTGCAGGCCCCCTATGTCTATCCGGCCCCTTGATGGGGTGAGTGCGAGGGAGCCTTGGGCTCCCTCGTTTTTTTGGTTATGGTGTTACCTCATTTTGGAGGTGCCATGAATCCGACCATCGATCTCATCCTGTCCCATCGTTCCATTCGCCAGTTCAGCGCCGAGCCGATAGCGCCCGAGCAGCTGGATGCCATCCTCGCCGCCGCGCAATCAGCCGCCAGCTCGAGTTTTCTGCAGGTGACCAGCATTATCAGGGTGACAGAGCCGCAGGCGCGCACCCGGTTGGTTGAGCTTGCCGGCAACCAGCCTTATGTGGCCCAAGCCGCCGAGTTTCTGGTGTTCTGCGCCGACTACTATCGCCATACCCAGATCGTGCCCGATGCCAGAACCGGCTACGCGGAGCAGTTGCTTATCGGTGCCATCGATGGCGCCCTGATGGCGCAAAATGCCCTGCTGGCTGCCCAGTCCCTGGGCTTGGGCGGTGTCTATATCGGCGGTATTCGCAACCATCCGGTCGAGGTGAGCGAACTCCTGGGGTTGCCTCATCAGGTGATCCCGTTGTTTGGTCTCTGTTTGGGCCATCCTGCCCAGCAGCCGGAGCAGAAGCCCCGTTTGCCAAAGGCGCTGGTGGTGCATCAGGATCGCTACCAACAGACGCTGGATCGCGATTTGCTGGCACAATACGACGAGCAGATCCTGGCCTACTACCAGGCGCGCAGCAGCAATAACAAGCAGCAGACCTGGAGCAGCCAGATCCGCGCCATTCTGGGCAAGGAGTCCCGCCCCTTCATGCTGGGGTTCCTGCAATCCCGGGGCTTTAATCTCAAGTAATCATCGCGCTGGGCGATACTAAGGGGGTGGCCATTTCGGCCAGCCCCCAGATCCTGCCCTGAGACCGGGGACACAGCTTGATGACAAATCGTGGACACGGGGGCTCTGCAGGCTACCTTAAGTAGGTAAGCTGTTGTAGGATCACGCAATTGGATTGGGACAGGGGTTTGGACATCCTATGATTATCACTTTGGTATTGCTGTCTATTGGCGCGCTCCTGTTTTTGGTCATCGCCTATAACGTGGTGCAGCAATATAAGCAGAAGGCAGAAGCGGACAAGCGCAATGCCGTTGCCAGACACAAGACGGTGGCCGACGAGACCGAAGAGGTCCTGCTCAACGTCAATCTGGTGCCTTTCTCCAAAAACATGGTGCTGCTGCTGCAACACCGCATTCTCGACGCCTACCGCGCCATTGCCCTGTTGATGCCCAATACCCAGGTCAAGCAGCGGATTGCCGATGTGCAGACCCAGATCAAGAACGTGCAGGAGAATTACAGCAGTCAGGATGAAGGGCACTTCAAGACACCGGAGTCGGATCGCCAGGCGATCCAGATGCTGCAACTGGTCAAGAAGATGCGCGCCCTGCTGCGGGTCGAACACAACAAGGGCAAGATAGATCCGCAAGGATTTGCCCAGGAAGATCGCCGCCTTGAGCTGATGCAGCTCAAGATCAATATCTCCAACCTGGTCAAGCGGGCGATGGATGCCCAGATCCAGGGCCAGTACGGTACCTGTCGCCAGCTCTATACCAAGGGACTGTCCGTGATGGCGGGGGTGAGCGACAAGGATCCTTATCTGCTGGCGCGGGAAGAGGATATGCGTCAGGGGCTCATGGCTCTGGATGAGTTGCAGCAGCAAAACAGCGCCCAGGATCTGCAAAACATCAAGGACAGGGAGACCGACGAGCTCGATGTCCTGTTCCAGCCCAAGAAGAAATGGTAACCATGTCTCACCCACTCGATTCCACACTGGGGCCAATGGCCCCATTTGTTTCTCAGCTGTTGACCGAACTGGCCGCCCTTGGCGTCAACATGACAGCTCCCCATATCGATCACCTCTGCTACCGTGCCGCCAATTTGTCCGAATACCAGTCTCTGTGCGAGGTACTGGCAGGAGCGGGGGAGCTGCTGGTGGAGGGGATGATTGGTGGGCGCCCCATCGCGACCTATCGCTTGAATCAGCCTGTCAGGGTAGGGGATGTCGAAGTGCCCTGCATCGAGCTGGCAGCCCCCAAACCGGGGCGCAGCCACCAGGCGGGGCTTGAACATATCGAGCTGGTGGTGCCTTCGCTGGCCGCCTTGGTGGAGCTGTACCCGACGTTGCCGTTCAAGACCGGCAATATGATGGATGAGCGCAACCCGGACATAGGCCTGATGCTGCCGTCGGGGCAGATCAAATTCCACCTGCGCTCCTTGGCCGAAGTGATCGCCGAAGAGGTGGCCACCGGCGCCGTGGTGCTCGTTCCCGCCGATTATTTCTCCCGGGCGTAATTAGCCTTACCCCGTGGAATCGTGAGCAAGATTGCCAGCCAGGCAGAGCGCTGCACTTTATTACGGCTGGCAAGCGAATACCATCTATCCCGATGGGGTGGGTGCCTTGTGGCATACCTTGTGCCACACTGGCGCCCTGCCGGGAGTCTCCCACCGCAAATGACCCTCATGCTGCCATCACGGAGTGAGTTTCCAGCATCATGTCCTCGCCACACCCCGTCCCGTACCACTTCACCCGAATTGAACGGGTGCTCGACTACATCCACTCCCATCTGGATGAATCCTTGTCGCTGGAACAGCTGGCGGAACAGAGCTGCTGGTCGCGCTGGCAACTGCAGCGGATGTTTTTGCACGAAACCGGGCTGACGGTGGCCAGCTATGTGCGCGAGCTAAAGTTGAGCCTGGCGGCGGAGGCGCTGTTGTCGGGACGGCAACGAGTGCTGGATCTGGCGCTTTGCTACGGTTTTGGCTCCGAGGTGAGTTTTAGCCGCGCCTTCAAGCAGCAGTTTGGCTGCTCACCGCTGGCCTATCGCAAGCGGGGACTGAGACTGGGGCTGCGTACCCCGCTGGTGAGGGCAGCGATGGCGGTTGCAAGTCCCCCCAAGCTGGTGCAGTTGCGAATAGAGAGCAGGCCTGGTTTCACCCTGCATGGGATCAGGGGGCAGATCAGCGGTCTGTTTGCCGAGGCGCCCGATTTTCAGCAGACGGTGCCCGCCATCTGGCGGGCCTTGCGAGATACCGGTGCGCTGGAGAGGGCAAGGGAGCTGATCGGTGTCGTGGATGTCTCGGCGGCGGGCGTCATTTTGCCCTACTGGGCTTGTGTGGCAGAGGAGGAGGGGAGTGAATCTGCGCCGGGACTCACAGATCTGGCGATCCCGCCCCAGACCTATGCGGTACTCACCCACGTGGGCCCTATCAGCCAGTTAGGGCAGAGCCTCAACTGGTTCATTCTGCACTGGCTGCCATCTTCCAGTTATCGCGGGTTGGACGGGTTCGAGCTGGAGCGCTATGGCGTCGGGTTCGACGGCCAGCAGCCGGATGCCAGCATGGAGTACTGGTTGCCCATCTCACCGCGCTGATCACAAAGTGCTCGAGGGGGCTGTCTGGGAGCGAGCCGCCGTCCTGGTGGGCACTGATCATCTACCCATTGCCTCTTACCTGATTAGATATTCATTTGAATTCAAAGCCATTTTCACTCGACACGAAGGGTTTTCGGTTGAGGCTTTTTTGTCTGTTTTTCACCGCCTTGCCTGCCAACATGCCCCAAATTGTTAATTTCGGGACCAATTAGCGCAATAAAATGCAAATGAGATTTGTTACTATTAACGCGCATTAGGCAGTCGAGGATCAGATGCAATTTGTTCGCCCTACATTGACCGTGGTCGCCGCGACCATTTCCACCCTGTTGACCGGTTCCGTGCTGGCCGCCCCTGCCCAGCGTTCGCAGGAGGCGCAGGCCGATGAGACCCTGACCGTGCTCGGTCAGACTTATCGCAACACAGCGACCAAGACCCGGCTCGACCCTATCGAGACACCCCAGGCCATCTCGGTGGTGGACGGCGAGACGCTGGAACAGCGGGGAGCCAGTTCGGTGAGCGAGGCGCTGCGCTATGTGCCCGGCGTCAACACCGAGCTGCGCGGTGGCGCCGTCAACCGGCTGGATCTGTTCAACATCCGCGGCTTTGACAACTACCAGAATTTCTACGATGGCCTGCTACTGCAGTACAACGAGTGGAACCTGCAACCCCAGATAGATCCGGTGGCCATCGAGCAGCTGGAGGTGTTCAAGGGGCCAACCTCGGTGCTTTATGGCAGTATGCCCCCCGGCGGCATGGTCAACCTTATCGCCAAGCGCCCCCAGCGCGAGGCAAGCCACAGTGTGAACGTCGCCACAGGCACGGGCAATCTCAAGGAGATGAGCCTCGACAGCACGGGGGCCATCAGCGAGACCCTCGCCTACCGTATGGTAGGGCTGGCCCGCCAGAAAGAGGGGCAGGCGGTGACCTCACAGGAGGAGCGCTACGTCTTTGCGCCATCGCTGGACTGGCAGCTGGGCGAGCGCACCCTGCTCAACCTGAATCTCTACTACCAGCGGGACCCGGCGGCGGGCATCTACACGACGGTACCGGCCAGCGGCTCGGTGGAGGCCAATCCCATGGGCCAGCTTGGCAGTGACACCTTCCTGGGGGACGAGCAGTGGAACCACTACAGTCGGGAGGTGACACTGCTGGGCTACAAGCTGAGCCACGACTTCAACGACCGCTGGCAGCTGCTGCAAAATGCCCGCTATATGGATGCCTCGGCCGATCAGCGCAACACCTACAACGGGGCGCTGGAGACGGATCACCGCACCCTGACCCGCAACGCCTATCTGACGGATGAAGACTCCCGCGGCTTTGTCATCGACAACCAGCTGGCGGGCAGGGTACAAACCGGCGCCGCCCAGCACAACCTGCTGCTCGGGGTCGACTACCAGTATCTGGATGCCCACGTGCTTTACCGGGATACCCTGGACTATTCGGCGCCCGCCATCGACATCTTCGCCCCGAACCACAACCGGCTGGCCTCGGTGCAGCCAACGTTCAACTATCAGGACAAGAAGGTGATCCGCCAGCACCAGAGCGGTCTCTATCTGCAGGATCAGCTGCGCCTCGAGCGACTGGTGGTGATTGGTGGTGCGCGCTACGACAGCTACCGGATGGACACTGATAGCCACTCCCTCTATCAGGGGGCGGCGAGCCATACCCTGGCCACCGTGGATCAGAACAATCTCTCTTTCCGTCTAGGCGCCCTCTACGAGCTGGACGGCGGTTTCTCCCCCTATGCGAGCTATGCCGAGAGTTTCGAGCCGGTATCGGGGGCGGACAAGCATGGCAAGGCGTTTGAGCCGGCCACCGGCCAGCAGTGGGAGGGGGGCGTCAAGTACCTCTCCGATGACATGAGCAAGACGGCGACCGTCTCGGTGTTCCACATCACCAAGCAGCACGCGCTGGTGACGGATCCGGACAACCTCTACGGCCCCATGCTGCAGACCGGGGAGATGGTCTCCCGCGGCGTCGAGCTGGAGGGGAGGGTCGATCTCACCAGCCAGCTTGATCTGGCGCTCAATTACACTCGCCTCGATATGGAGATCACCCGCGATACCACGAGCCTGCAGGGCAAAACGCCGGTCTGGGTGCCCGAGCAGACCGCCTCCTTGTGGAGCAACTATCGCTTCGAGCGGGGTCTGTGGCTGGGGGCCGGCTTGCGTTATGTGGGCAAGGCCCAGCTCGATGCCGACAACAGCGGCACAGTGCCTGATTACCTGCTGATGGACATGAGTGCTTCTTATGATCTGGCGCACCTCAGCCAGCGTTTCAAGGGGGTGGAAGCCTCCCTCGTCGCCAGCAATCTGTTCGACAAGACATACTACTCCTGCTACGACCGGAACAACTGCTGGTTCGGGGCCGAGCGCAACCTGGAGGCTCGACTCAAATACGCATTCTGACCCTGCGCCCCGGAGATCGTCCGGGGCTTGCCAGCGCACCCTCTTATGCTCCATCAGCCCCGCGTTATCCGACCGGGGCTGATGGGGGGCGCACTGTGCTCGCCATGCCTACTCTGGAAGCACTGCGGGGAGCGCCTCGGGATGAGATAGCGGCGGAGCATCGGGCCCTGTTTGCGGCCGCCGCCAAGCTTATCCCGTCGCTGACGGGACGCATTCGGGAGGCGGAGGGGAGCGCTCTGCTGACGTCATCCTCGCCGATGGCGCCTGCCCGGGTGGCGGCCGAGCTTCACGCCTACTGGCAACAGGTACATCCGGAGGCGGGGCCAGCTTACTGGCTGACCCGCAGCTGGAGCATGCTCAGCTGGCAGTCCATCTATCTGGCCATGGTGGCCGTCTATCGCCAGGGGGCCGTGCCTGCGCTGGATAAGCTGGAACTGGACTATCGGGAGGGACTGGTCAGTGGCATGACCCTGCCGGTGGCGCCCATGATCAAGGGGGAGACAGAGACCCTGATCGAGGCTGCGGGCACACGGTTGCAGGTGCACTGGCAGGCACTGCTTGCGCTGCTTGGCGGGGTACAACGGTTGCGGCCCGGTTTCGTGCGCCCGCTCCTGGCCGATGATCTGCTGGCGGCACTGGTGCGGGTGCCCGCGTTCTTTGACGAGGTAAGCCCCGCCGAGGTGGCGACCCATGCGCCGCACTGGCTTGCCGCCTGCGGCCTGCCGGCAGAGCATCTAACGGGCTGGCAGCCGGCGCCCTGGCCGCCAGAGGCCGGCTTTGTCGGTTATGTGCGCCAGCGCTGCTGCCTGCACTACAAGCGCCGCGATGGCGCGCTCTGCGGCAACTGCCCGCGGCGCCAGCATGACAAGAGTGTCTGTGCACATGCAGAGGTGCAGGCTGAGCCATAGTCATAGCCGCTTGGCTCGCCTTGCCTCTGGCAAACACCTGTTTCCGATATAGGCCGCCATTATGGCGGCCTTGTTATGTCTATTTCTGATCGCCCATCTTGCTGCGAATGCGGGCAAACAGGCTCTGCAGACAGGCCTGATCCCGATCGGCGGCGCGCACCGCGCCATACATATGGCGGCGTACGCCATCCCCGAGTGGCCGTGTTTCGAGCAGCCCCTGGCGGACAAACTCCTCGCTGGCCCAGCGCGGCAGGGCGGCGACACCCAGCCCGGCGGCAGCCATCTGCAACATGACCGAGGTGTTGTCCACCGGCTTGCAGCGGGCGGGCTCCACCCCGGCCGGTTGCAGGAAGCGGCTGAACACATCCATCCGGGTGCGCTCCACCGGGTAGACCAGCAACACCTCCTGGCGAAGATCCTCTGGCGCGATGCACGCTTGCCGACAGAGCGGGTGATCCGGTGCCATCACCAGGGTGAGATCGAAGGCGAACAGCGGTTCGAAATGAAGATCGCCGCGGGCCTGCACGTCCGAGGTGAGCAGCAGATCGAGTTGGCCGCCGAGCAGGGCGGCCAGGGCATCGAAGCCCGGCACCGACTCCACCTCCAGATCCACCCCTGGCCACTGGCGGCGAAAGTCCGGCAAGAGCGGCAGCAGCCACTGGATGCAGCTGTGGCAATCGAGCGCCAGGTGCAGGCGACCGGCATCACCGCTGTGCAGGGCCTGTAGCTGCTTCTCGGTCTGGGCCAGGGCGGGCAGCACCTGACGGGCCAGGGTCAGCAGCTGGTTGCCCGCCGCCGTCAACACCAGGGGTCGGCTCTTTCGCAAAAACAGCTCCAGATTGAGACGGGTTTCCAGCTCCTTCAACTGGTGGGAGAGGGCCGACTGGGTGAGGTTGAGGGTGAGCGCCGCCCCGGCCAGCGACCCTTGCTCGGCCAGTGCCGTCACCGTCTTCAAGTGTTTGATCTCGATGCTTGAATTGCTTGGCAGCGCCATGACATGGCTCCTTGTGGCATCGACTGAGGATGCGCTTGCGTGTCAGTTGAGGATTTCTTGAGAAGCAGTTGAAAAGGATTCAATAGCCAACGCCACCTTATCTTGTCATTTTGGATGTGTAAACATCTGGATGGCCAAATCATCCAGTTTCCCATCAGATGAACGAGCATAAGGAATTGGATTTATGACCCGAGCACACACCCTGGGTTTCCCCCGCATCGGCGCCAAGCGCGAGCTGAAATTTGCCCTCGAATCCTACTGGCGTGGCGAAACCAGCCAGAGCGATCTCATCGCCGTGGGCAAGAGCCTGCGTGAGCGTCACTGGCAGGCCCAACGCAGCGCCGGGGTCAACCTGCTGCCGGTGGGCGATTTCGCCTGGTACGACCAGGTGCTCGGCACCAGCCTGCTGGTGGATGCGGTACCGGCCCGTCACCGTCACGGCGACACCGATCTCGATACCCTGTTCCGGGTCGCCCGTGGCCGTGCGCCGACCGGTCCCGCTGCCGCTGCCGCCGAGATGACCAAGTGGTTCAACACCAACTACCACTATCTGGTGCCCGAGTTCAGCCGCGACCAGCGCTTCAAGCTGGGCTGGAGCCAGCTGTTTGACGAGGTGGAGGAGGCCAAAGCCCTGGGGCTGCCGGTCAAGGCGGTGCTGCTGGGCCCCGTCTCCTACCTCTGGCTTGGCAAGGAGAAGGAGAGCGGTTTCTCCCGCCTCGAGCTGCTGGATCGCCTGCTCATCGTCTACCAGGAAATTCTGGCCAAGCTGGCGTCCCAGGGCGTGGAGTGGGTACAAATAGACGAACCGGCGCTGGCGCTGGATCTGCCGGACGAGTGGCGACTGGCCTATCTCAAGGCGTATGAGCGCCTCGCCGGCCCCTGCAAGCTGTTGCTCACCACCTACTTCGGGTCTGTGGCCCATCAGCGCGACATCATCACTAGCCTGAAAGTAGACGGCCTGCACCTGGATCTGGTGGCGGCCCCCGAGCAACTGCAGACTCTGCTGCCCTATCTGCCGGCCCAGTGGGTCATTTCGGCTGGCGTCATCAATGGCCGCAACGTCTGGCGTGCCAACTTGCTCAAGCTGGCCCCGACCCTCAAGGCCCTCAAGGAGAAATATGGCGAGCAGCTCTGGGTGGCATCATCCTGCTCCCTGTTGCACAGCCCGGTGGATCTCACCCTGGAGCAGGAGCTGGACCCCCAGACCCGCAGCTGGTTCGCCTTCGCCCTGCAGAAGTGCTACGAGCTGGGGTTGCTCTCTGCTTATTTGGATAACAAAGAGCCGGATGGCGGGGATCTGGACAAGATCACGGCCTACAGCCAGCCCATCATCGCTCGGGAGTCCGACAGCCGGGTGCACAAGAAGGCGGTGCAGTCGCGTCTGGCAAGCCTCACCAACAGCGATTTTGATCGCCACAACCCCTATCCGGTGCGGACAGAGGTTCAGCGCGCAGAGCTCAAGCTGCCACTGTTGCCCACCACCACCATCGGCTCCTTCCCGCAGACCCCGGAGATCCGCGTGCTGCGCCAGGATTGGCGGGCCGGTCGCATCGACGATGGCGCCTACGAGGCGGGCATTCAGGCCCAGATCAAGGATGCCATCGAGCGCCAGGAGGCCATCGGGCTGGACGTGCTGGTGCACGGCGAGGCCGAGCGCAACGACATGGTGGAGTACTTCGGTGAGCTGCTGGACGGCTTTGCCATCACCCGCTTCGGCTGGGTACAGAGCTATGGCTCCCGCTGCGTCAAGCCGCCGGTGATCACCCGTGACATCGACCGTCCGACCCCCATGACGCTCGAATGGACCAAGTTTGCCCAGAGCCTGACCGACAAGCCGGTGAAGGGGATGCTGACCGGTCCCGTGACCATCCTCTGCTGGTCCTTCCCGCGGGAAGACGTGAGCCGCGAGCAGTCCGCCCTGCAGATCGGTCTGGCCATTCGTGACGAGGTGGCGGATCTGGAAGCCGCCGGCATCAAGATCATCCAGATCGATGAGCCGGCGATCCGTGAAGGCTTGCCCCTGCGCAAGCAGGATCACCAGGCCTACCTCGACTGGGCGGTGCGTGCCTTCCGCCTGAGCGCGAGCCCTGTGGTGGACAGCACCCAGATCCACACCCACATGTGTTACAGCGACTTCAACCTCATCATAGAGGCGGTGGCCGCGCTGGACGCAGACGTCATCACCATCGAGACCAGCCGCAGCCAGATGCAGCTTTTGGGAGCGTTCGAGCGCTTCAACTACCCCAACGAGATTGGCCCGGGGGTCTATGATATCCACTCGCCCAACGTGCCGAGCCAGGGTTGGATTGAGGATCTGATCCGCAAGGCCGCCAAGCAGATCCCGGCCGAGCGGCTCTGGGTCAACCCGGACTGCGGCCTCAAGACCCGCGGTTGGGAAGAGACCACCGCCGCCCTCAGCGTGATGGTGGAGGCGACCCGGGCGCTGCGCGCCGAGCTGGCCTGAGCTACAGGACTTTTCCGGCCAAACAACACACGCAGGCCATCGGTCTGAACCGACAGCCCTGATAGCGACGCAAGAGAGAGGGAAGGCCACGGCCTTCCCTCTGTTTTGGTTGTTGTGGGCAGTCAGGATTCTGACAAGCCCTGATCTGACCCCGGCAACGCTGACTGTGCGGCGCCGATTCCTGTGGTGAGGGTGCTGACCGTCTGCCAGAAGGCGTCGATCAGCGGCCCCTTGCTGTGGGGTGGGCGGATAAGGCCAATGGTCCAGCAGGCTTCCCCCTCGGTCAGCGGCAGGGTCAGCACATCCGGGTGCTCTATGGTGGTGGAGGAGGGGACCAGGGTCCAGGCGATGTCGGCAGCGGCGGTGGCGACGCCGGCGGCAAAGTCGTTGACGTACTGGATATCGCGAAAACGCAGCCCGCTCTGGGCCAGATAGTGCATCAGGTGATCGTAAAACGAGGGGGCCTTGTCCCGGCGCAGAATGGCCAGCGGTTTGTCCACCAGATCAGCCAGCTTGCTCACGCCGGCGTAGTTCGCGGGCAGCACGGCGACAAAGTGGGCCTGCACCACCGGCAGGCACGGCCACCCCTTGGGGGCGGGCAGGCGGCAAAAGCCGAGATCCAGCTTGCCCTCGCTCAGGGCCAGCAACTGATGGTGGGTAGAGAGATCGTTGAGCTCTATGGTCACCTGGGGGCGTTCGGCCCGAAATTGCGCGATGGCGGCGGGCACCAGCAGCTTGGTGGCGACCCCGAAGCCGATGCGCAGGGTGCCGCTGTTGCCGGCCAGCACGTCGCGGGCGTTGCGTGCTAGCTGCTCGCTGGCCGCCACCAGGGCGCGGGCATCCTCATAGAGGGCGCGCCCCAGCACGGTGAGACGGGTGCTGCTTGCATTGCGCTCGAACAGCTCGCCGCCCAGCTCCTCTTCCAGCCGGCGGATCTGCTTGCTCAGCGCCGACTGGGTGACGTGCTGGCGCACCGCCGCCTGACCGAAGTGCAGTACCTCCCCCAGGGTGACGAAGGCCTTCAGATCCCGCAGCTCCATGTCGGCTCCTGTGATTCCTGTTTGGAATGTTGAATGGTTAAATTTGTCATTGGACGGAATTTTAGAACTGTTCGATGCTAATGCCAATTCCATTGGGCACCGCCAGTCGGTGCGATCAAGGTGGCCAGCGCCACCGCCGCAGAAGGAGCAACCCCAGATGCATCACCACAAGTTCAACGACTTCCCGAAAGATTTTCTGTGGGGCGCCGCCTCCGCCGCCTATCAGGTGGAAGGGGGCTGGGACGCCGATGGCAAGGGGCCCTCGGTGTGGGATCTGTTCACCAAGCTGCCGGGCAAGACCTTTGAGGGCAGCAACGGCGACGTGGCGGTGGATCACTACCACCGCATGGAGGAGGACGTGGCGCTGATGGCCGAGATGGGGCTCAAGGCCTATCGCTTCTCGGTGAGCTGGCCGCGCATCTACCCGACCGGCCGCGGCGAGGTGAACGAGGCGGGGCTCGCCTTCTATGAAAAACTCATCGATACCTTACTGGCCCACCAGATTGAACCGGTGCTCACCCTCTATCACTGGGACCTGCCCCAGGCGCTGCAGGACGAATACGGCGGCTGGGAAGACAGGCGGATCATCGCCGATTTCGAGCGCTACTGCGTGACCCTCTATCAGCGCTTTGCCGGCAAGGTGAAGTACTGGGTGTCGCTCAACGAACAGAACTACAACCTGACCAACGCCTATCAGCTCGGCACCCATCCGCCTGCAGTGCAGGATCGCAAGCGCTTCTTTGCCGCCAACCACATCGCGTTTCTGGCCAACGCCCGAGTCATCAAGGCATTTCGCCAGCACGTGCCGGGGGGGCTGATCGGCCCAAGCTTTGCCTATTCTCCCGCCTATCCGGCCTCGTGCGACCCCAAAGACATGCTGGCTTACGAGAATGCCGAGGAGTTCACCAACCTCTGGTGGCTGGATGCCTACTGCTTCGGCCGCTACCCCCAGGCGGCGCTCGCCTACCTGCGGGAAACCGGCGAAGCGCCGGAGATCCTGCCGGGCGATCTCGAGCTGTTGCGGGAAGGAACCCCCGACTACATAGGCGTCAACTACTACTACACCCTGACCTATACCGACAACCCCCTCGGCGGCCAGACGATGCAGCGCATCAACACCACGGGCAAGAAGGGCACTACGCCGCCAAGCGGCATTCCCGGCCTCTACAAGACGGCCCCCAACCCGCACCTGGAGACCAGCAACTGGGACTGGGCCATCGACCCGACCGGGATGCGCATCGCCCTGCGCCGGCTCTCCTCCCGCTACGGTCTGCCGCTGATGATCACCGAGAACGGCCTCGGCGAGTTCGACAAGCTGGCGGCAGGGGACAGGGTGCACGACGACTACCGCATCGACTATCTGCGCAGCCACGTCAAGGCGTGCCAGGAGGCGCTGCAGGACGGGGTCGAGCTGCTGGGCTATTGCGCCTGGTCGTTCACCGACATCCTGAGCTGGCTCAACGGTTACCAGAAGCGCTACGGCTTCGTTTATGTGGAGCGGGACGAGCAGGGGGGCTCCCTGCGCCGCCTCAAGAAGGACAGCTTCTTCTGGTATCAGTCGGTCATCGCGAGCCAGGGCAAGCAGCTCTAACTCACCATCGCGGTGATCCCTCTTGCGCGGGATCGGGCGGCAGCCCGGTCCCGTTTACTGATCAATGTGGCGCCCTCATCGCCTCTCTCCTCTTTCTCCCTTCTGTTTGCGTCCGGCGCTGATTTTTGTCCTGCCAAAGCCGTTGACCCCTGCTATTATCTGCGGCCAAACATGAGCCAATAAAATCAGGACATTGTGATGACCGACCACACTTTTATTCCCGGTAAGGACGCGGCGCTGGAAGACTCCATCGAACGCTTCCAGACCAAGCTGCAAGCCCTGGGGTTTGATATCGAAGAGGCCTCCTGGCTCAACCCCGTGCCCAACGTCTGGTCCGTGCACATCCGTGACAAGGAGTGCTCCCTCTGCTTTACCAACGGCAAGGGCGCCAGCAAAAAGGCCGCACTGGCCTCGGCCCTCGGCGAGTACTTCGAGCGTCTCTCCACCAACTACTTCTTCGCCGACTTTTATCTGGGCGAGCAGGTAGCGAACGGTGATTTCGTCCACTACCCGAATGAGAAGTGGTTCCCCATCGAGGGGGATCAGCTGCCTGCCGGTCTGCTCGACTCTTTCACCCGCAAGTTCTACAACCCGGATGGGGAAGTGACCGCCGACATGCTGGTGGATCTGCAGTCTGGCAACGAGGAGCGCGGTATCGTCGCCCTGCCGTTCGAGCGCCAGTCCGACCATCAGACCGTCTACATCCCGATGAACATCATCGGCAACCTCTATGTCTCCAACGGCATGAGTGCCGGCAACACCAAGACCGAGGCCCGCACCCAGGCGCTCTCCGAGGTGTTCGAGCGTCACGTGAAGAACAAGATCATCGCCGAGGCCATCAGTCTGCCGGAGATCCCTGCTGAGGTGATCGCCCGTTATCCGGGGATCCAGGCCTCCATCGCCGCCCTTGAGGCCGAAGGCTTCCCCATCTACAGCTTCGATGCCTCCCTGGGTGGCCGTTATCCGGTCATCTGCGTGGTGCTGCTCAACCCCAGCAATGGTACCTGCTTTGCCTCCTTCGGTGCCCACCCGCGCTTTGAAGTGGCGTTTGAGCGTACCGTCACCGAGCTGCTGCAGGGGCGTGGCCTCAAGGATCTGGACGTGTTCGTACCGCCCTCGTTTGACAACGAACAGGTAGCGGATCACCACAACCTGGAGACCCACTTCATCGACTCCTCCGGTCTCATCAGCTGGGATCTGTTCAAGCAGGATGCGGACTTCGAGTTTGCCGACTGGGATTTTCGCGGCACTTCGCAAGAAGAGTTCGATCACCTGATCGGCATCTTCCACGAGCTGGAGCAGCCGGTCTACGTCGCCGACTACGAGCACCTGGGCGTCTATGCCTGCCGCATCCTGGTGCCCGGCATGTCCGACATCTATCCGGCCGAGGATCTGTTGCTGGCCAACAACACCATGGGTGCTCACCTGCGGGAAACTATCCTTGCGTTGCCGGCGCTGGAATGGGACGCAGAGCAATACATGGCGCTGTTTGACCAGCTGGATGAAGAGGGGCACGACGAACGCACCCGGGTGCGCGAGCTGCTCGGCATCGCCGCCGCCAAGGGCACCGCTCTGCATACCCTGAGGGTTGGTGAGCTCAAGGCCATGCTGGCGCTGGCCGCAGGCGAGCTGGAGACGGCGCTCGATCTCATCGACTGGACCATGGAATTCAACCAATCGGTGTTCCCGGCCGAGCGGGCCAACTACTACCGCGCTCTGCGCGCCTGTGTCGAGCTCTTCCTCGACGAGGATCGCGATCCCGAGCAGTACCGCACCGTGTTTGCCCGCATGTTCGGCGAAGATACCTTGGCTGAAGCCTGGGCCCATGCCAGTGGTGAGGCGCACTTCCACGGGCTGGTGGCGGCCGATCTGTCGCTCGAGCAGTTCCCGCTGCACCAGAAACTGCTGGCGGCTTACGAAAAGTTGCAGAAAGCCAAACGCACCCACCAGTGGGCGTAAGGCTATAACGTGTTATAAAGGGGCCGTTCGGCCCCTTTTTTATGCAAAAGACAGAGTGTGATGCGTTATTCAAGGATGAAATAAAAAACAAAAAATACCCCTAAGGGGGTTGACGAAGGGGAGGGGAGAACAGGGTCGTCCCGCAAAGATATCTTGCCGATAATACTTTGAGATGGATATCAATAAATTCTTTTAAATCATTGCATTAAAAAAAAATCGTTTCTGTTTCAGCTGAAACCTGGTGTAAACTTATGGCTCCGCAGCCTTAAAATCTTTGTAGTAAAATTACATTCGCACGCTGATAAATTTGATCAATGTCAATTTTGGCCATTTGCCCCTTTGTTATGATTTCGGCAGGCAAAACGTTCAGGTACAAAATAATTGAAAACTGAATCTCCATTCGATTGTCTCAAACCCGAAGCCATCGCAGCACTGGCTGAAGACATCACTTATGCCAAGGCCACCAAGCCGGCATACAAGGTCATTCCACTGGCCATTACCGCAGGCGCTTTCATCGCCATCGCGTTTATCTTCTATATTACGGTGACTACAGGCTCCTCTTCCATGTCATGGGGCATGGCGAAGCTGGTCGGCGGTCTCTGCTTCTCCCTTGGTCTTATTCTTTGTGTGCTGCTCGGTGCCGAGCTGTTTACCTCCACCACCCTGACCCTGGTGGCCAAGGCAGCCAACCGCATCAGCTGGGCACAGCTGTTCAAAAACTGGGGCCTGGTCTACTTTGGCAACCTGATTGGTGGCCTGCTCATGGTGGGGCTTATCATCATGTCGGCGGAATACACTGCGGCAGATGGCCAGTGGGGCCTCAACGCCCTGAAAGTGGCCCAGCACAAGATCCACCATACTTTCTTTGAAGCCGTTGCCCTTGGCATCCTGTGCAACCTGATGGTCTGCCTTGCCGCCTGGATGGCATTTGGTGCCCGCAGTGCCACTGACAAGGTCGTGGTGATGTTGCTGCCGGTTGCCATGTTCGTTGCCTCCGGCTTCGAGCACAGCATCGCAAACATGTTTATGATTCCGGTTGGTATCGCGATTCACAGCGTGGCCAGCCCGGAATTCTGGCAGGCTATCGGACAGGATCCGGCAAGCTTCGCCGATCTGACCGTATCCAACTTTGTCCTACACAACCTCATCCCTGTCACCATTGGCAATATCATCGGTGGTGGCGTCATGGTTGGTTTGACTTACTGGTTTATCTTCCGTCGTCATCATTAAGGATGATTGCGGGATACTACATCAATACCGTGTGAGGTAATGAAAAATGGCAGAACTTAACGAACAGTTCCAAAAAGCATGGGAAGGCTTCGCGGCCGGTGAATGGCAGACTTCTGTCAACACCCGTGACTTCATCCAGAAGAACTACACCCCGTATGAAGGTGACGAGTCCTTCCTGGCTGGCGCGACCGAAGCGACCACCAAGCTGTGGGACAAGGTCATGGAAGGCATCAAGATCGAGAACCGCACTCACGCGCCGGTTGATTTTGATACCGACCTGCCCTCCACCATTACCGCACACGATGCAGGTTACATCGATCAGAGCCTGGAGCAGATCGTTGGCCTGCAGACTGACAAGCCGCTGAAGCGCGCCATCATCGCCAACGGCGGTATCAAGATGGTCAAGACTTCTTGCGAAGTGTACGGTCGTCAGCTGGACCCGATGGTCGAGAAGATCTTCACCGAGTACCGCAAGACTCATAACCAGGGCGTGTTTGACGTTTACACCAAAGACATCCTGAACTGCCGCAAGTCCGGCGTCATCACCGGTCTGCCGGATGCCTACGGTCGTGGTCGTATCATCGGTGACTACCGTCGTGTTGCCCTGTACGGTATCGACTTCCTGATGGCCGACAAACTGGCCCAGTTCAAGTCCCTGCAGGAAGATCTGGAAAACGGCGTCAACCTGGAAGCCACCATCCGTCTGCGCGAAGAGATCTCCGAGCAGCACCGTGCTCTGGCCCAGATGAAAGTCATGGCTGCCAAGTATGGTTGCGACATCTCCGTACCGGCCAAGAACGCCAAAGAAGCCGTACAGTGGACCTACTTCGCCTACCTGGCGGCAGTCAAGTCCCAGAACGGTGCAGCCATGTCCTTCGGTCGTACCTCCAGCTTCCTGGACATCTATATCGAACGTGACCTGCAGAAGGGTCTGATCACCGAACAGGAAGCCCAGGAGCTGATGGACCACATGGTCATGAAGCTGCGCATGGTTCGCTTCCTGCGTACTCCGGAATACGATTCACTGTTCTCCGGCGACCCGATGTGGGCCACCGAGACTCTGGCCGGTATGGGCGTTGATGGCCGTACCCTGGTCACCAAGAACAGCTTCCGTATGCTGAACACCCTGTACACCATGGGCCCGTCCCCTGAGCCGAACCTGACCATCCTGTGGTCCGAGAAGCTGCCGGTCGGTTTCAAGAAGTACTGTGCCAAGGTATCCATCGAGACCTCTTCCGTTCAGTACGAGAACGACGATCTGATGCGTCCGGACTTCAACAACGATGACTACGCCATCGCTTGCTGTGTGTCCCCGATGATCGTAGGCAAGCAAATGCAGTTCTTCGGTGCTCGTGCCAACCTGGCCAAGACCATGCTGTACGCCATCAACGGCGGTATGGACGAGAAGATGAAGCTGCAGGTCGGTCCGAAGACCGAGATGATCACCTCCGAGTACCTCGACTACGACGAAGTGATGGATCGTCTGGATCACTTCATGGACTGGCTGGCCAAGCAGTATGTAGCGGCCCTGAACATCATCCACTACATGCACGACAAGTACAGCTACGAAGCCTCTCTGATGGCGCTGCACGATCGTGACGTGTATCGCACCATGGCTTGCGGTATCGCCGGTCTGTCCGTTGCTGCCGACTCCCTGTCTGCCATCAAGTACGCCAAGGTCAAGCCGGTACGTGATGAAGACGGCGTGGCCATCGACTTCGAAATCGAAGGCGAATACCCGCAGTTCGGTAACAACGACGCTCGCGTCGACGACATCGCCTGTGACCTGGTCGAGCGCTTCATGAAGAAAATTCAGAAGCTGAACACCTACCGTGGCGCCGTGGCTACCCAGTCCGTGCTGACCATCACCTCCAACGTGGTGTACGGCAAGAAAACCGGTAACACCCCGGATGGTCGTCGCGCCGGTGCGCCGTTCGGCCCGGGTGCCAACCCGATGCATGGTCGTGACCAGAAGGGTGCGGTTGCCTCTCTGACTTCCGTTGCCAAGCTGCCGTTTGCTTACGCCAAAGATGGTATCTCCTATACCTTCTCCATCGTACCGAACGCACTGGGTAAAGACATGGAAGCCCAGAAAGCCAACCTGGCTGGTCTGATGGACGGTTATTTCCACCACGAAGCCAACGTAGAGGGTGGTCAGCACCTGAACGTGAACGTGATGAACCGTGAAATGCTGCTGGACGCCATGGAAAACCCGGAGAAATATCCGCAGTTGACCATCCGCGTATCCGGTTATGCCGTTCGCTTCAACTCTTTGACCAAAGAGCAACAGCAAGACGTCATCACCCGTACCTTCACCGCTTCTCTGTAATCGAGAACACGTGATTAAAAACCGGCGCCCAGGTGCCGGTTTTTTTATGCTTGCCATTCAGGGGCAGAGGCAGAGGCAGAGGCAGAGGCAGAAAATCCTCCCGCCCCCTGCCTCTGCCTCTTACCGTTACCGCTATCTCAGGCGCTGACAAAGGGATGGGTGAGAGTGGCAGGAAAGAAGGGGCGATTCAGAGGGTATGGTTGACGAAACACGGGAGAGATCAAAAAGGGCTGCGTGGGCAGCCCTTGGTCTAGCTTGATGTATGGCGCTATGCCTTGGGCTCAGCTTGCCCAGGTGATGATATGGTCGGCCCACTCGCCGGCATCGACCTCATGGATGACTTTGCCCCGTACCGATTGTCCGGCCTGGTGCATGGCAGAGCGGTTGCCGGTGATAAGGGGATGCCAGGCCGGCAGGGGATTGCCTTCTGCCAGTAGACGATAGGCGCAGGTCGATGGCAGCCAGTCATACTCGGCGATTTTGTCATGAGTGATCTGCAGGCAGTCAGGCTCTTTTTTGAAGCGATTCAGGTAGTCAGAACACTGGCAGGTCTTGGTGTTGAGCAGGTTGCAAGCGACATTGGTGAATACCAGCTCTTCGGTGTCTTCATCGATAAGCTTGTTGAGGCAGCACTTGCCACAGCCGTCACAGAGGGATTCCCATTCTGACTCGGTCATCTGTTGCAGACTCTTGGTCTGCCAAAAAGGGGCTTGCATCATACTGCTCACTTAATACACCTGATAAAACGCGTGGTTATACCTCTTGTTACCTCACATTTCAAGGATGACGGCCCATTGCCAGTGGCATGTGTTTTCCAAGGGCAATGGCTGGCTCAAAATAACCTTGCTCTGATCCGCAAGTTGTTATCATCGGGCCCCATCTCCATCCTTACTGCTTCCATCATTTATGGCGATGACCTATCTCTTTGGCCGAGTCTCGCCATAGTCGGTTTTTGTCAGTGATTGAGGTAGATATCCTGTTCTGCATAGGCGACCTGTGGCTTGGCTGCTCTTGGCGTCACGTCGCCCAAATAACGGATGAATACGCCAGATTGCTGTTCCAGCCGTTGCAATTTGGCGTGATCCAGTTCGATCGTTTCGGGTAACCAGGTGAACACGGCAGCACAATGGCCAGAACCGAGGCTGCGCTCCAGCGTCTGCTGCCAGTTCTTGATCTTGGTGCTGTGCACAATCAAGACCCTGGCTGGATCAAGTCCCTGTTCCTGCAGATGGAGAGAAGCAGGGCGGCCTGGCGGGGCGATCAGCAGGATCCATCCCTTGGTAGGAATTGACTGCGTACCCAGTTCTTTGTGCAGCGGTTCATCAGACAAGAAAGACGCGCGAGCGTGAGTCGGTCCCGCTTTGCAAGCCGTTCTGGTTGGCCAGGGATTGCTCATGGTACGGGTCATTCCATAGAGAGGTGAGTGCTGGGGCTGGTTCATCTACGCATCCTGTATAAAAACTCAAGCTGTATGTGCATACAGTAGTTCTGTCCTGTGACTCTGACAAGGCATTTTTGCCAAAAAATGTGATGCCCTTGGCAGGATGGGAGAAAAAGATACTGATTTATCAGGAAAATTTTTTTAAAAGCAGTGGTCGTTTTTTATTCGATGGACAAATGGAATGGAACCGCCCATGGTTATACAGGGTTAATGCAGGGGAGGTGACGTCATGGATATCAGTACTTTGCAGCGTCTGGATGCCAACATCTTGTTGGGCATCATCAACGAAAAGCTGAGACTGGAGTGTGACGGGCTGGAAGAGTTGCTGGCTTATTACGACATGAGTGAGGAGCAACTGGCGAACAGGTTGGGCCAGATTGGGTATCACTATGATCCCTTGACCAACCAGTTCAAGGCTCATCCCTGAACAATGGGGGATATCGTGTTGGCTTCATATTACATTTTGGCGCATTGAAATCGCTTTCAATGCGCCATTTCATGGCTTATTTTCAAGGATTTTCAAGACTTGGCAACCTCTGAAAACCTATTCATATTTCATTATTTTTACGATTGCATTAACTTATTGATTTTTATGGTTTTGATTGATTTTTAAAAGAATTTTAAGGAAAGGGTTTTCATACTTTTATTGCGTTTCCCGTGGGGTAAAGTGTGACTTGCGTTAACTTTTAATTCAGCTGCTTTCGTTAGTATTCTCACGCCGGTAAATATTTGAGATAACAACAGCGCCGGACCCGTTAACCGGGATAACAATTTTATTTGTAACGAAGGAATATGGTTTATGGCTACCAAGAAGAAGACAGACCAGGATCTCCAACTGGATAAAGATCAGCTCAAGGCGAGTATCGTGCGTCACCTGCGTTCTACCTTGGGTACAAGCGAACAGAAAGCCTCTCCCGAAGCGTGGTGGAAAGCCACCGCTGCGGCCGTCAACGAACAGGTGTACGAGCGCCTGACCCGCACTCAGCAGACTCACTTCAAGAAAGACACTCGTGCGATTCACTATCTCTCTGCTGAATTCCTGATGGGGCGTTTGACCTCCAACAACCTGCATAACCTCTCCCTGTACAAGATCTGCGAAGAAGCGCTTGGCGAGCTGGGTCTGGAACTGACCGATCTCTGCGAGCAAGAGCCGGATATGGCCCTTGGCAATGGCGGCCTGGGTCGACTGGCTGCCTGCTTCATCGATTCGCTGGCGACCCTCAACTATCCGGCCGTTGGTTACGGCATTCACTATGAACACGGCCTGTTTCGGCAGGAGATCCAGGATGGTCGCCAGATTGAGCGTCCGGACTCCTGGCGCGAATATGGCAACCCTTGGGAGATCTGCCGCCCGGAATCGGTGCAGGAGATCCCGCTCTACGGCTACGTGGAAACCGTGTTTGGTGACAAGGGCGGCCTGAAGAAGGTGTGGCACGCCGGTCGCAAGATCAAAGGGGTGCCCTGGGATATTCCGGTGGTTGGCTTCGGCGGCCACACCGTCAACATCCTGCGTTTGTGGGAGTCCCGTGCTTCCGAGTTCTTCGACTGGGACGTGTTCAACGCCGGTGGTTACATCGACTCCCAGGCTGAGAAAGCCCAGGCTGAGACCATCTCCAAGGTGCTCTATCCAAACGATGATACGGATGCAGGCAAGGAGCTGCGTCTGATCCAGCAGTACTTCTTCTGCGCCTGTTCCATCAAGGACATCATGCGCCGCTACAAGCGGGTGCACGGCAGCGACTTTGACAACTTTGCCACCCAGATTGCCATTCAGCTCAACGATACCCACCCCACCGTGGCGATCCCCGAGCTGATGCGGGTGCTGGTGGATGAAGAGGGGATGGACTGGAATGCGGCCTGGGATATCAGTTATCAGGTCTTCTCCTACACCAACCACACTTTGCTGCCGGAGGCGCTGGAGAAGTGGTCTGTCAGCCTGTTCGAGAAGGTGCTGCCGCGCCATCTGGAGATCATCTATGAAATCAACGCCCGCTTCCTGAATGATCTGGTCGAGCCCAAGTGGCCGGGCAACGATGCCATCAAGGCCAAACTATCCATCATTGAAGAGGGGACTGTGCGCAAGGTGCGGATGGGCAACCTGTGCGTGATTGGCTCTTCCAAGGTCAATGGCGTGGCCGAGATCCACTCCAAACTGGTGAAGGAAGATCTCTTCCCCGAGTATGCCGAGTTGTGGCCCGAGAAGATGTGCAACGTCACCAACGGTGTGACCCCGCGCCGCTGGTTGCTGGCCTGCAACCCGGAACTGGCCGAACTCTACAACGAGGTGGTTGGCAAAGAGTGGCCGCTGCAGCTCGACAAACTGCGCAGCGTGGTGAAGTTTGCTGACGACAAGGCCTTCCAGAAGCAGTTCATGACCATCAAGCGTCACAACAAGGAGAAGCTGGTCAAGGTTATCAAGGCGGAAACCGGCATCGACGTCAGTGCCGAGGCGATCTTCGACGTCCAGATCAAGCGTCTGCATGAATACAAGCGCCAGCAGCTGAACCTTATCCACATCATGGCGCTCTACCGTCGTCTGCTGGCGAACCCGGACTACGACATGCACCCGCGGGTATTCATCTTTGGCTCCAAGGCGGCACCTGGCTACAAGTTGGCCAAAGACATCATCTATGCCATCAACAAGTTGGCGGAGCGGGTTAACAACGATGTGCGCATTCAGGGCAAGCTTAAGGTGGTGTTCATGCCGAACTACCGCGTGAGCCTGGCCGAGAAGCTGATCCCGGCGGCGGATGTCTCCGAGCAGATCTCCACCGCAGGTTACGAGGCATCCGGTACCGGCAACATGAAGATGGCATTGAATGGCGCCATCACCATCGGCACCCTGGATGGGGCCAACATCGAGATCGCCGAAGAGGCCGGTGCCGAAAACTGCGCCATCTTCGGTTTGAACGTGGACGAGGTGAAGTCACTGAAGGGGCGCGGTTACAACCCCTATGACTTCTACTATGCCAACTCCGAGCTCAAAGCCGTGCTTGACTGGTTCGATACCGACTACTTCACGCCGGGTCGCCCGGGGGAACTCTCCTCCATCAAGCGTTCCCTGCTGGAAGGGGGCGATCCCTACCTGACCCTGGCAGATTTTGCCTCCTATTCGGAAGCGCACAAGCTCATCGATACCTGGTATCGGGATCCGGCGCTGTGGGCGAAGAAGGCGATCATCAACTCGGCTACCATGGGCAAGTTCAACTCCGATCGCTCCATCCAGGACTATGTGGATCGGATCTGGAACCTGAAGCCCTGCAACATCGGCTGACAAGAAAGCAAACCCAAACCCCCGCCATGCGGGGGTTTTTTATTGGGCGTGGGCGACTTTGGTTGGTGCGAACACGGGAGAAAGGCCAACTGCTCAACTGTCACCTCCAGCGTGCGGTTCTGGTATTTGAGTGCGAGTGACGTCCGATGACGGGGCTGAGAACGGGAGAAAAAGGTGCGCACTCCAGGAGCGTCGGCAGGCAAGAGAGGCAATAAAAAAGGCCCCGTCAGGGGCCTTGGCATACATGGGTTAACTCAATGGAGTATGTCGCCCATGAAGTAGGCAAGCATGGTCAGGATGACAGTGAAGACCAGGTTCAGCACCAGGCCTGCTCGCATCATTTCACGCTGCTGGATGTGGCCGCTGGCAAAGACGATGGCGTTGGGCGGCGTGGCGACAGGCAGCATGAAGGCACAAGAGGCACCGACGGCGATCAGCACGGAGACGACGATGGGCGACACCCCCAATGCTTCCGCAACGCCGGCAAACAGGGGCACCAGCAGGGCGGCGGTGGCAGTGTTGGACACCAGCTCGGTCAGGAACACCACGAAGGCGGTCAGGCACAGCAGGATGACGAAGATCGGCATGGCGGCGAGACCGTTGGAGAGGTGCTCCGCCAGGAAGGCGTTGGCGCCGGTCTGCTTCAGGATGGCGCTTAAGGTCAGGCCACCACCAAACAGCATCAGCACACCCCAGTCGGTGTTCTGGTTGATGTCATCCCAGCTGGCCACCCGGCTGATGGCAATAGCCAGGATGGCGCCCATGGCGATCAGGGTGTCGAACTGGGGAATGCCTCCCAACGCCTTGGCGATGGGTTGTGAGCCAATCCACAGCAGGACTGTAGTCAGGAAGATGCACAGGGTCACCTTGCGCTGTCCGGTCCACTTGATGGTCACCTGTTCGGTGCTGACCTGATGGGAGAGATTGGGGCGCGTCACCAGATAGAGCAGGCCGATGCCCACCGGCATGAAGATGATGACCACCGGGATGCCGAATCTCATCCAGTCAGTAAAGCCAAGACCCATCTGGGCTGCAGCGATGGCATTAGGGGGGCTGCCGACCAGGGTGCCGATCCCGCCGATGCTGGCGCTGTAGGCGACGCCCAGCAGGACGAAGACCAGGGTGCGGCGATCCTTGTGAATGTCGAGGCCTTTTAGCATACCGAGGGCCAGCGGCATCATCATGGCGGCGGTGGCTGTGTTGCTGATCCACATGGAGAGGGCCGCCGTGATGGTGAAGAGTACCATGGAGGCCCAGCCCAGATGTCCCTTGGCGAGCTGCATCACCTTGGCGGCGATCTGGGTGTCCAGCCCCTGTTTGGAGAGGGCTGCTGCCAGGGCAAAGCCCCCGAAGAAGAGGAACAGGACGGGGTTGGCGAAGTCCGTCAGGGACTTGCTCATGTCAAACACCCCGAGCAGGGTGGCGAGTACAGGAATGGACAAGGCCGTGATGGTGATATTCACCGCTTCGGTCAGCCAGAGGATGGCGATGAAGATCAGGATGGCGAGGCCCTTGTTGACCATGGGGTCAAACGGGAGCCAGGCCAGCATGGCACAAAGCAGCAGGACATCCAGGATCACGATCCCTGATTTGATGTCCAGCCAGCGTGATGGCACTGAGGGTACAGCAGATGTGTGCATAGCATTCTCTCGGTTAATTTATGGTTGTTGTTGTGTTGCCGAGATTACATTCATTCACCTGTTTGAAACAGTGGGGTGTGCTGGAAATCTGCCTCTATTCACAAATTACGGACATGAAAACAAAGCTTAAAACAAATAAAAAACCATGGCGCAACATTAATTAAACATCTTGAAACTGTTCCAGCCACTGTTTGAACATGCTTTTTGGCAATGAGCCATTGATCTGGGCCAGGACCTTTCCTTGCCTGAATACCATCAGGGTGGGAATGCTGCGAATGGCGTAGCGTGCGGCCAGGGTAGCCTGTTGTTCGGTATCCACCTTGACGAACCGCAAACCCGGTTCAAATTCGTGCGCCACATCGTGGAAGACGGGGGCAAATTGTTGGCAGGGGCCGCACCAGCTGGCCCAAAAATCGACAACCACCGGGATATCGGACTGGATCAGGGTATCAAACTGCGCCTCTTGTCCGATGCAGGGGGTCTGGCTGAACAGGGGAGACTTGCAGTGACCACAGTTGGCAGACAGGCTGAGCCGGTCTTGAGGCAGGCGGTTTCGTTTAAAGCAGTGACTACAATAAGTAGTGATAAATGACATAATAAGCTCCGGTGTGCTCGATGCTGCGCGAAATATTGTCACCAGTTCAGGGACATATAACGGTAACATGGTGACTGGCCGGTGTGGATCATTCACTTCGGGATAAAAGTGACAACGGCCGTATCTGCGACCTTGAAATGAGAGACGGGATGAATAAAGGATCACGGAAGAACCGTGTTGTGCTGGGGCTGATTGTTGCCTTGTTGCTCGCCTTTTCCGGCTACTGCTGGCAGTTGCTCAGCTGGCAGCAGCAGGCTCAGGAGCTGAATACGGCGGCCGAGGTGGTACTCAACCGCATCAATTCGGATACCGTTTATCTGCTGGGGCGGGAAAAGGCCAACGATGAAAGTGTCCAACAGCGGCTTGGCCAGCTCTCTTTCACCCTCGATGGGTTCGCGCGCAAGGTGCGCAGCGATCCGGACAAGACCCACGCCCACCTCGCCAAGGCGCTGTTGCAGGATATGGACTCCTATCTGATGCAACTGGCCCGATTGCATGCCATGGAGATGTCCATCAGGTACATGGCGCAGCCGTTTGAACGCCAGTTGCAAAAAGTGCGTGAGCTCGGTGCGACCGACAGCCTATTGCAGCGGGATGTGCATGAGCTTGCGCAATTGAACGGTTATCTGCAACACAGCTGGGATCAGAACGAGCAGCAACAATTGCTCGCTTTGCAGCAGCAGCTCGCCTCCCGCTATCACAACCGCCCCGAGGTCATGAATCTGCTCGAACTCAGTGAAGAGATGGCCCGTCAGGTGGTGGGCTATCACTCGCTGCGTTACCAGTTGATCGACATGCATGTGAGCGACAGCCTGGTGCGCTGGAAACAGGGCAAGCTGGAGCGGGCCTCTGCGCTGATGAGCCACTTTTATTTGATGGTGCTGTTGGGGGCGCTCATCTGCTTTGGACTGGTGGCTGCAACCTTGTGGCGCCGCAACCAGAAGCTGAGCGAGCTATCACGCCAGACCGGGTTGCTGGCACAGGCCAAGAGCGATTTTCTGGCCAACATGAGCCATGAGATCCGCACCCCCATGAACGCCATCATCGGCTTCAGTTCATTGGCATTGCAGACCGAGCTGGATCAGCAGCAGCGGGATTACCTCGGCAAGATAAAATCCTCCTCCGATACCCTGTTGCTCCTTATCAACGACATCCTCGATCTGACCAAGGTGGAGTCCGGCAAGCTGACGCTGGAGGAGATCGATTTCGACCTGAGCGAGCAGCTCGACTCGCTGGCGGGCATGTTTGCCGATCTGGCCGAACGCAAGCATATCGAGGTGATCATTCGCAAATCCCCCGAGGTACCGCTCTTCTTGCGTGGCGATCCCCTGCGTCTGGGCCAGGTGCTGGTCAATCTGGTCAACAACGCCATCAAGTTTACCGAGCGTGGCGAAGTCGAAGTCTCCATCGAACTGGCCAACTTGCATCCGATGCGGATCCGTTTCAGTGTGCGGGATACCGGGATTGGTATCGCCGAAGAGAAACAGGGCCAGTTGTTCCAGGCCTTTACCCAGCTGGAGGCGGGCAATACCCGCAAATATGGTGGCTCGGGACTGGGTCTGAATATCTCCCAGCGCCTGGTCGAGCTGATGGGGGGGCGGATCACGGTGCAGAGCAAACCGGGCGTGGGTTCCCTGTTCCAGTTCGAGATCCCCATGGCCCAGGCCATGTACGGCGTTGCCGGCCACAGAGTCTTCTTCGAGAACCAGCCGCTGGTGATGGTGATGGATGACAACGAGCTGGTGCTGGAGCTGGCCAGGGATATTCTGAGCCGCGCCGGCATGCGTGTGCTGGCGGTCAACACCCTTTCCCGTGCCCGCCAGGTGCTACGCGAAGAGGGGCCGAGTCTGCGACTCGCCATCCTCGACTGGCGCATGGGGCAGGAGGATGGTCTGGATCTGGCGCTTGAGATGTCCCAGCATCCCCAGTGGCGTCAGATTCCCATCCTGATGATCAGTGCCTGGGCCAGGGAGGGACTGCATGCCCGAATGGAGGGACTGGGGCTGACCCACTTCCTGGCCAAGCCGATGACCGAAAATGCCTTGCTGGCCAAGGTGGATGAGCTGCTCAACGGCAGTGCCTACGATCACCATATCCGTCAGGCCGAGGCGCAGGGGGAACAGCAGTACTTCAAATCCCTGCTGCAGGGGATCCGTGTCTTGCTGGCCGAGGACAACAGGGTCAACCAGCAACTCATCATCGAATATCTGCGCCGGGTCGAGGCCGTGGTGACCGTGGTCAACAATGGTCGGGAAGCGGTGGAACGGGTCTCCGAGCAACCCTTTGACGTCATCCTGATGGATTTGCAGATGCCGGTGCTCGACGGACTGGATGCGACCCGCCAGATCCGCAAGATGGTCGACAAGCATGACGTTCCCATCATAGCCCTGACCGCCAGTGCCATGCCCGGTGACAAGGAGCGTTGTCTCGGGGTCGGGATGAATGGTTATGTGACCAAGCCGGTGAGCAAGCTGGATCTTTACAACAACCTGCTGCAATGGGTGAAACGCCAGGGGAGCGAGCAGAGTGGCCTGCTCGAGGTCAAACCGCCGGACATGATGGGGATCCTCGATCTGCAGGACGCGCTCAAGCGACTGGATCAGGACAAGGAGGCGTTGCAGATCCTGTTCAAGCTGTTCATGTCGGAACACAAGGACGACCTGTGGGAGATCCGCTCTGCCCTGCGTCGGCAGCAGCCCGAGATCGCCAGCAAGTTGCTGCACACACTCAAGGGAGTCTCTGCCAATATTTCGGCATCTCGCTTGCAGATGGTGGCAGGAGAGCTGGAGTGGCGGCTGCGGCAAAACGAAGTGCTGGAGGATGTGGATCTGGAGCAGTTGCAGGCTGTCTTCAGCCAGACGCGGGAAGAGGTATCCCACTTTCTGCTCACGGGCGAACAGCATGAAAATTCGTATGGTGCCTATACCCTGGCAGATGATCGCATGTCTCAGGGGATCAAATAGTAATTATTCTCAACCCTCCCGGTTCGGGATATGATTAGCCTTCATTCGAGTCGCCTCCAGCCGGAGGCGGCTGTTTCCTTTCTTCCTATTTCGAGGCATCCCCATCGCTGCCCAGACGGGCGGGCTGGTGGACGCCAAAGGTCGGTGGTGTGAGCGTATTTCTACGATTGGGCTGGTTTTTCAAGGAGCAGTGGCGGCGGTATCTGATCGCCATCATCCTGTTGATGATGGTCGCCATACTGACGGTGATCCCCCCCAAGGTGGTTGGTTGGGTCGTGGATGGTATCGCCAAGGGGGGCCTGGATAATGATACCCTGTTGCGTTACCTGGCCGGACTGTTTGGTCTTGGGCTGCTTATCTATCTGCTTCGTTACGTGTGGCGGGTGATGTTGTTTGGTGCCTCCTACCGGCTGGCCTATGTGCTGCGCAATCGCCTGTTTGGCCACTTCACCCGCATGAGCCCCGATTTTTACCAGCGTCACCGTATCGGTGATCTGATGGCTCATGCTACCAACGACATCCAGGCGGTGGAGATGACCGCCGGAGAGGGGGTGCTGACCCTGGTGGACTCCATGATCGTCGGCATCCTGGTGCTCTCCATCATGTGCAGCCAGTACTCCTGGCAGTTGACCCTGCTCTCCTTGTTGCCGCTGCCTGTGATGGCGTTTTTCATGAACCGTTTTGGCAAGCAGATCTACAAGGAGTTCAAGGCGGCGCAGGGGGCCTTCTCCCGACTCAACAACAAGACCCAGGAGGCCCTCTCGGGTGTCCGGGTGCTCAAATCCTATGCGGTGGAATCCCTGGAGGATCAGGGGTTTGCCGAGCTGACCCGTCAGGCGGGGGAGCGCAACATGGCGGTGGCACGCATCGATGCCAAATTCGATCCCGTCATCTATCTGTGTATCGGCTGCTCCTACTTCCTCGCGGTGGCGGGGGGCAGCGCCCTGGTGCTTCGCGATGAACTGACCCTGGGGGAGCTCACCAGCTTCACCATGTATCTTGGCCAGCTGATCTGGCCCATGTTTGCCATCGCCTGGCTGTTCAACATCATAGAGCGGGGCAGCGCCGCCTATTCGCGTATCGAGAGTCTGCTTGCCGAGCGCAGCGACATCGAGGACCCAGCGCAGCCACAGGCGCTAACCAGTGCGTTTCCGCTCAGTGCATGCGGGGTGGGCTACCGGCTGGAGCAGCGCGACCTGTTGCAGGATATCGATTTTACCTTGCAGCGGGGCGGCATGCTTGGCGTGGTGGGGCGCACCGGCGCGGGCAAGAGCTCGCTGCTCAAGCTCTTGATGCGCCTGGCCAACCCCAGTGCGGGGGAACTTACCATGGGGGGCGTACCCGTCGAGCGGCTGGCGCTTGGCGAGCTGCGCCGCCAGTTTGCCTATGTGCCGCAGGAGCCATTCCTGTTTTCCACCACCATCGCCGCCAACATTGCCCTCGGCAGGCCCGATGCCAGCCAGGAGGAGATAGAGCGGGTGGCCTGTATCGCCTGCGTTCACGATGATATCGTCCGCTTCCCCAAGGGATACGAAACCGAGGTGGGGGAGAAGGGGGTGACCCTCTCCGGCGGTCAGAAGCAGCGGCTCGCCATTGCCCGGGCCCTGCTGCTGGAGGCGCCCATTCTGGTGCTGGATGATGCCTTGTCTGCGGTGGATGCCCATACCGAACAGCAGATCCTGCACGCCCTCAAGGCTCATCGCCGCACCCTGATCCTGGTCAGCCACCGGATGACGGCGGTGGAGCAGGCCGACGAGGTCCTGGTGCTGGATCAGGGCCATGTCAGCGAGCGGGGCCGCCACGGTACCCTGATGGCCCACAATGGCTGGTATGCGGATATGGTCCGTTACCAGCGCCTCGAACAAGACGTGGAGGAGAGCCTGTGAACCCGGCTATTGAACGGCTAATGAATGACTTGTTGCGCCCGTCTTGCGCCCCTGAAACACGCAGTGGGGAGTGTTTGTGAATCCAACGATTAAACGCCTGCTGGCTTATTGCGCCCGTTATCCAGCCTGGCTGACCCAGGCGGGCATCTGCCTGCTGCTGGCCACCGGTGCCGAGGTGGCTGGCCCTCTGCTTATCAAGCTCTTTATCGACGACTATCTGGCGCCGCGCCGGCTGGAGTGGGGCATGATCGCCGCCATTGCGGCGGGCTACCTCGGCCTGCAGGTGGTGTCGGCTGCTGGTTTCTATCTGCAATCCCTGCGCTTCAACCGCATCGCCCAGGCGGTGGTACAGACTCTTCGTGAGCAGGTATTCGCCACCGCCATCCGTCTGCCTGCCAGCTACTTTGACAAGCATCGCTCCGGCTCGCTTATCTCCCGCATCACCAACGACACCGAGGCGATCATGAACCTCTATGTACAGGTGATTGGTCTCTTGGTGCAGAAGGTGGTGCTCCTGTGCGGCATCCTCATCTCGATGGCGCTGCTGGATCTGCGCCTGATGCTGGTGTGCGCCATGTTGCTGCCGGCGGTGGCCGGGGTGATGTGGCTTTATCAACGCTTGAGCGTGCCCGTGGTGCGGGCTACTCGCAGCCTGCTCTCCGATATCAACAGCCGCCTCAACGAATCCTTGCAGGGGATGCCGGTCATTCAGGCCATGGTGCAGGAGCGCCACTTCGCCAATGTCTTTGCCGGGGTCAACCAGGAGCACTGGGCCGCCAGGCTCAAGAGCCTCAAGATCAACGGCATCCTGTTGCGCCCGCTCATCGATCTCTTCTACATGATGGTGCTGATCGGCCTGCTGGCGCTGTTTGCTCATGAAGGGTTGAGCGCGGGGGGCGCCATCCAGGTGGGGGTGCTCTACGCCTTTATCAGCTATCTGGGGCGGATGATCGAGCCCCTCATCGAGATGACCAACCAGCTCAACCAATTGCAACAGGCTATGGTGGCCGGGGAGCGGGTTTTTGCCCTGCTCGATGAAGAGCGCGAGAGCACGGCTGGTGATCCTGTGGCCTTGCAGGGACGGGGCAGTTTCGAACGAGTGAGCTTCTCCTACGACGGTGAGCAGCAGGTGCTGCATGAGGTGAGCTTTGCCGCTCGTCCCGGCCAGATGCTGGCGCTGGTGGGTCACACCGGCAGCGGCAAGTCCACCATCATCAGCCTGCTGATGGGCTTCTATCCGCTGGATCAGGGCACCATTCGCTTCGATGATCACCCCATGGAGAGCCTGTCACTCTCGGCGGTGCGTCGCAGCATAGGGCTGGTGCAGCAGGATCCCTTTATCTTCGTTGGGACTCTGGCAGAAAACCTGCGCCTCGGGCGCGACGGCATTGATGATGAGCGGCTCTGGCAGGCGCTGCGCGACGTGCAGCTCGCTGATTTTGTCAAGCGTCTGCCTGCGGGGCTCGAGACCCTGATGGAGGAGGGGGGCAAGAACCTCTCCGCCGGTCAGCGCCAGTTGCTTTCGTTTGCCCGTGCTCTGGTGGGGGATCCGCGCATCCTCATCCTGGACGAGGCGACCGCCAGCGTGGACTCCCAGACCGAGCTGGCGCTTTCCCAGGCGCTCTCGGCGGCGCGCCGTGGCCGCACCACCATCGCCATCGCCCACCGCCTCTCCACCGTCGTCGATGCGGACGAGATCCTGCTGCTCTCTCGCGGTCAGGTGAGCGAACGGGGCACCCATGGCGAGTTGATGGCGCTTGGGGGGCACTATGCCCAGCTGTTCGAGATGCAGAGCCAGGGGGCCTGGCTCGAGGAGAAGCGGGCCTGAGGCCTATTGCAAGCAGTGAAAACGACATCACCGGCCCTGGGCCGGTGATGTCGTTTTTGTGAGGTGCTTTTATCCCTGACTCGGTGCTGGTTGGGGAACTTCCCAGTCACCTCCCAGGGCCTTGTGCAGCAGGACAACATTGGTGGCGCTGTTAAGCCGTGCCACGATTTCGGCATCCTGCACGCTGTTTTGCTGGCGCTCGGCGTCCAGCACCGAAAGGTGGTTGACCAGACCAGCCCGGTAGAGGGCCTTGGCCTTGGTGAGGGCGGTTTGCGCCTGTTGGTTCGCTTCGCCAAGATGCTTGCTGTATTGCAGGCTGTTGCCGTAGGCGACCAGGGTGGTTTCCACCTCGTTGAAGGCGCTGTTGACCTGGTTCTGATAAGCCAGCGCCGCCTCTTTCAGCCCCGCCTCCTGGATCTTGACCATGGCCTCGCCGCGGCCGCCGTCGAACAGGTTCCACGACACACCGGCGCCAAGGGCCCAGGTGGTCGAGCCCGATTCGAACAGAGAGCTTGTCTCGCCGGAGACCAGACCGGGGGCTCCAGTCAGGAACACCTTGGGATAGCGGTCGGCGATGGCCGCGCCCACTTCCTGATTCTTGGCGGCGATGGCCCGCTCGGCGAGGGCGATGTCGGGTCGACGAGTCAAGAGCGACGCGGGCAGACCGGTTGGCACCAGCGCCTTCATGCTCGGCAGGGGGGCGGGCGAGAAGCGGGCCTGGGTCTGGCTGACGGGTTCCCCCAGCAGCACGGCAAGCCGGCTCAGGTGGACGCTCCTGGCCGTCTCCAGCATGGGGATGCTGGCCCTGGCGGCGGCAAGGCCGGCGCGGGCATTGGCCACATCGAGTTCCGAGCCGTAACCGGTGCGCTGCAATGACTCGACCATGGTCAGCGTCTCCTCTTGTTCGCGCAGGTTCTTGGTGGCGATGGCGATGCGCTCCTCGGCGCCGCGATATTGCAGGTAGTTGCTGATCACATCGGCCGTCATGGCGGTGTTGAGCCCTTGGCGCATGATCTCGGCCTGCTCGGCGCGAATGGCGGCGGCCTGGCTCAGGCTGTCGATGCGACCGAACAGGTCCAGCTCCCAAGCAGCATTGATCCCGACAAAGGTCTCGGTGGGATCGCGGTCGACCAGCTTGGCCGTGCCTCCCCCGAGCGCCGGAGGCAGGGCGATGCCACTCACCGCCTGTCCCATCAGCGCTTCGTTTTCGCTCAGGCGGATGTCGGCATAGCCGACTCCCAGGGTCAGGGTTGGTACCTTGAACGACGCCACGGTGCGCTGGTAGGCCTGGGCCGCCTGAATGCGCTGGCTTGCGATCTTCAATGTGATGTTCTGGCGCTGCGCCCTCGCCACCAGACTGTTGAGCTGGGGGTCGTGGAACTGGGCCCACCAGGTGTGGCCGGGTTCACCCTCGGTTGTGGTGCCCTGGGCTCCCTGATTGAGATAGACGCTGTTGAGGCGGCTCTCGGGGGGCTGGTAATCGGGGGCCATGGCGCAGCCCCCCAGCATGATCAGGGTCGCAATCGCGCCCATGCTGCGCTTATTCATGGCGGTTTTCCTCTTCGGTAATCTGTTTATGGGCTGTGGCTTCAGCTTGTTGCTCCGCCCGGAAGAAGAGCATGTAGAGCGCAGGCATGATGAACAGCGAGAGCGCGGAGGCCGCGACCAGACCGCCGATGATGGTGGCCGCCATCTGATCGAACAGGCTGTCGGTCAGCAGCGGCACCATGCCGAGCACCGTGGTCAGTGCCGCCATGGAGATCGCCATGGTGCGGTTGAGGGTTGCCTCTTTGACCGCCTCGGCGATGGTGCGGCCACTGCGCCGTTCCAGCTCAATCTGATCGAGCAGCACTATGCCGTTTTTGATGATCATGCCCGAGAGGCAGATCATGCCGACGATGGCCATGAAGCCGAATGGCTTGTCAGTGAGCAACAAGGCCCAGATGATGCCAATCGATGCCAGCGGCAGCGTGGTAAAGATGATGATGGGCTGACGATAGGCGTTGAACAGGGCCACCAGTATGATGAGCATCATCACCGCCGCCTTGGGGTTCTGCTCCATCAGATCGTCGATGGAGCGCTTTTCGTCGTAGTACTCGCCGCCCCAGTGCATCTCATAACCGGCGGGCAGTTTGATGGCCTCCAGCTGGGGAGCCAGCTCCTTGCGCACCTCGGAGGCGGTAGTTCCCCCCTTCACGTCGGCCTGCACCGTGATGGCCGGGAGCCGGTTGCGGCGCCAGATCATGCTCTCTTCCCCGGTGATCTCGATGCCGTCGATGACCTGTCCAAGCGGCACGCTGTGCTGGCCGAGGACCGATCGCACCGGCAGGCTCTCCAGGTTTTCCAGGGAACCGTTGGCGCTTCGCAGCTTGATGGGGATCATGTCGTCCTGATGGCGCAGGGTGCCTATCTGTACTCCTTCGGTGGCGCGGCTGATGGCCAGGGCGATGTCGGTTCGGGTGACACCCGCCTGGCGAGCGGCTGCCTGGTTGATGATGGGGGTCATCACCTTGCTCTCCTGACGCCAGTCATCACGGATGTATTTGGTGTCGGGATGGGCCTGCAGGATGGCTTGCGCCTGTGCCGAGAGTTGCTTGAGCACCTTGGGATCCGGCCCTTCAAAGCGGGTCTCGATGCTGAACTTGTCCTTGGTGGCCAGCTTGAGCGGGCGGAATCTGGGTTCGGCATAGGGGAAGCGGCTTGCGAGCCAGGCATCGCCCCGGGCGACCAGCGGTGCTATGTCGTCAAACTGTTTGGTGTTGATCAGGATCTGGCCGTAGCTCTGATCTAGCGGCTCCGGCTCTATGGTCACCGAGAAACGGGGGGCGCTCTCGCCCATGTAGCTGGAGATGCTTGCCACCTCGGGTTGCTGCAACAGCCACTCCTCGATCACCTTCATGTCCTGGGAGACGTTGTCGATGCGACCGCCGCTCGGCAGCCAGTAGTCGAGGAAGACGATGCTGCGATCCGAGCTCGGCATGAAGTTGACCTTGAGCAGGGGCGCGCTCAGCACGGTGAGCAGCAGCAGGGGCAACACCAGGGCAAGGGCGCTCTTGGGGTTCTCCACCGTCCAGTTGACAGCCTGGTGATACAGGCGGGCCGCCTTGCTCTTGGGCGCGCTGCTCTCATCTTGGTCAGATGCCTTGATGAAGGCCCAGCACATCAACGGGGTGACTACCATGGCGACTACCCAGGAGAGCAGCAGGGAGCTGCACAACACCTGGACGATGGAGAGAGAGAACTCCGCCGAGTCAGTCTGGGAGAGCAGCACGGGGGCGGTACCGAGGGAGGCGATCACGGTCGCCCCCAGGAGCGGCAACGCCATCTCCTGTACCGACTCCTTGACGGCGGTGGTGCGTTCTATCCCTTTGCGCAGCTTGGCGGCAAACAGATCCACGATGACGATGGCATTGTCGACCAGCATGCCGAGGGCCAGGATGAAGGAGCCGAGAGAGACGCGCTGCAGATCGACCCCGGTGAGGTTCATGTAGACCAGGGTGAACAGGATGGTCAGCAGCAGGCTGGCCCCGACTATGGTGGCGCTGCGCCAGCCCATGAAGACCAGCAGCACCACCACCACGATGACGATGCTCTCGATCAGGTTGAGCACGAAGTTGTTGATGGACTTCATCACCTCGGTGGGTTGGTAGGCGATGACGCCAACCCCGGTGCCAAGGGGCTGCTCGGCCTCGAATTGCTGCAATACCCGGGTCAGTTCGTCGCCGATGCTGACCACATTGATCCCGTCCTGGGGGCTGACGGCGAGGGTGATGGCCTGCTGGCCGTTGTAGCGACTCTCGGTCAGGGCCGGGCTCTGGTAGGAGAGGTAGACATCGGCCACGTCCCCCAGACGCAAGGTGCCTGTGCCGGCTCCGGGCTGCCCCGTGGTGAGCATCAGGTTGCGGATATCCTCCACGTTACGGTACTGGCCGCTCTGGGCGACGCGCAGGTTCTCGATGCCGAGGTGATAGTCGCCGGTCTGCACCGGGACGTTCTGGCTGTTGAGCTGGGTGACAAGCTCCGCGAGGGAGATGTGGCTCTCGGCCAGGCGCTCATCGGAGACATCGATGTTGACCACCTGCTCGTTGACCCCGTGCAGTTGCACCTTCTTGACCCCGGGCACTGCCTTGATCCTGCGCTGCAGTTCACGGGCCTGATCTTTCAGCTGATGCATGGGAATGTCATCGCCATAGACGGCGAACAGCATGCCATACACCTCGGAGAACTCGTCCTGCACAATGCTGACCTGGGCCTGGACGGGCAGCTCCAGCTTGACGTCCTGGATCTTGCGGCGCAGCAAGTCCCACTGCTGGGGCAGCTCGTCGGTGCCGTATTTCTCCTGCAGATCGACGAAGATCATCGAACTGCCGGGACGGGAGAGGGATCTGAGTTTCCACAGCGACCCCATCTCCTGGATCTTGGTCTCTATCTTGTCGGTGACCAGCTGTTCGACCTCCTGGGCGGTGGCGCCCGGATAGAGGGTGACGACGACGGCGCTCTTTACCGTGAAGGAGGGGTCTTCCAGCTTGCCCAGATCGAAATAGGAGTAGACCCCCGCGATGGCGCAGAGGGTGGCAAAGAAGATGACGAAGGTCTTTTGCCGGATGGCGAACAATGAGAGATTCATGACTGCCCATCCACCTGGTTGATGACGGCGATGGCCTGACCCTCTTTGAGCAGGGCGCTGCCGGCGGTGACGATCTGATTGCCTGCTTTGAGTTCACCCTCCACACAAAGGGTGTCGTGGCGCTGGCTGACGATAGTGACGGGCACGTGGCTCGCCGCCGAGGCCTTGATGGCCACCACCTGGGGTTGCCCACCGAGGCTCTTGATAGCCGTGGCGGGCAGGCAATAGATACGTTCGCTGGCGGGCAGGGCCAGCTCGACGTTGATGGATTTGCCGGGCACCAGCTCGGGCGAGTTATCCAGCAGTTTGAAAGTCACCTTGTAGGTGCGCTTGAGGGGATCCGGCAGGCTGGCGATTTCGGTGCTGACGGCCTTGACGCTGGCCTCCTGGCGATACCAGGTTACATTGGCCTGCATCCCGCTTCTCATCTGGCCAATCTGCTGTTCCGGCACGTCGACCACGGCATCGAGCGCGGTCGGCTGGTGCAGGGAGAAGACAGGCTGGCCCGGCGAGGTCTGCTCGTGCTCCTCGATAAAACGCTGGCCTATGATCCCGTCAAACGGCGCCTTCAACTCGCTGTAGGCGAGAGCGTCTTCGGCTTGCTTGAGGGATTGCTGCAGCATCTGGACCCGGGCATTGGCCTGGTTCTGGGCGCTGGTGGCGCGCTCCAGGTTGATGCTGGCCATGGCCTTGTCCTGCACGGCCTGGCGGGTGCGGCTCAGTTCGACGATTGCCAGCTTGTAGGCGGCTTTCGCCTCGCCAAGCTGGGCTTTAATGGCATCTCGCTGAACCCGGAAATCATGGGGGTCGAGGCGTGCGATCACCTGTCCCTCGCTCACCCTGTCCCCCTCCTTGACCAGGATCTGCTCCAGGGTGCCCGGCACACGAAACGCGAGGCTGGCACTCTGGTGCGACTTGATCTCGCCGCTGAACTTCAGGCTGTAGAGGCTCTTGCTGTCGGAGAGCTGCATGGCATTCACCGGCCGCGGCGGCTTGACCACTTCGGTGGCCGTGTCGGTGCCGCAGCCGGCGAGCAGGCCTCCCAGTATGAGTACCGAGAGGCAAGAAGGGGAAAACAGGGGGTATTGCATGGGGAAAATCCAGTTATTCAGGTGTGATGGATATATGTTATCGAATCCAATTGGTGAGATAATTAGGGTGAAGTTGTCATCACTGTCTCAATTTTCGTGACAATGATGAGATGAAGGACGCAGCCGACATGTTGCGGAGTGGGATGAAGAGGCGGGAGCCGAGATGAAGATCGATGATCTCAAACTGTTTTTGTCAGTGGTGGAGCTGGGGGGCTTTACCAGTGCCGCCGATGCGCTGAATATTCCGCGCTCCAACGTGAGCCGGCGGATAAAGGATCTCGAGGACGAGCTGAATGTGAAGCTGCTGACCCGAACAACCCGCCGGCTGACCATGACCTCGGTGGGGCTGGAGTATTACAACAGTCTGCAAAACATCATTCCCATGCTGGATCACACTCATGAGCAGATCCGGACCCAGAGTCACGAGCCCACCGGCAACATCAAGATTGGCCTGCTCAATGAATCCGACATCTTCATCCACGATCTGCTCAAGCGCTTTTTGGAGAAATACCCCAAGATCAACATAGAGCTGCACCTGAGCAGTGTCGGCTACCGGGATATCTTCAATTACGGCCTGGATGCCAGCATTCATATCGGTGTGGTGAACGATGGCAGCTTCGTCGCCAGGCCCATCATGCCCTTCACCCGCAAGCTCTATGCAACCCCCCACTATATAGAGCGGCACGGCAGGCCCGAGTCCCTCGAGGATCTGCACCAGCACAATGTGCTGACCCTGCGTCTGCCGGATGGCCAGCTGGACAACCGGCTGATCTTCAATCGGGGCGAGGTGGTGATCCACAGCAGGGTGATCTCGAACAGCTCCTATTACATCCGTCATGCGGTCTTTCAGGGGGATGGTATCGGCATCTTGCCGGAGATCATCGTCAAGTCGTTCGTCGAGAGCGGCGAGCTTATCGATCTGCTGCCGGAATATGAAACCACCCTCGACAACATCTGGCTGGTCTATCCCGGCAAGAAGGGGCTCTCCTACGCGGCGCGCCTCTTCATCGACTACATCCTGGCGGAGATGGCGAGCCTGCTGCCCGAGCAGAAGCCGCGGCAGGTGGCGGTGAGAGCGCCCCGCGAATAGCAGGTGGTCGCAGTTGCCTTGAATCCGGCGAGCCATGCTGGCAACATGTTGTTTACATCAACTCATCGGATCAGTTTGCATATGGACTTGCAACGTTTGAAAGCCAACCTGTCGCTGCGGCTGTTTGCCTGGCGCTATATTCCCGTCATCGGATTTTGTGCCCCCGTCATCGAACAGATAGACGCGCGGGCGCTGCGCATTCGTATCCCGCTGGGCTGGCGTACCCGCAATCACCTCGGCAGCATGTATTTCGGGGCGCTCGCGACCGGCGCCGATCTGGTGGGTGGTCTGCTGGTGATGGAGAAGGGGCGGCAGCGGCGCAAGAAGGTGCACTTCGCCTTCAAGGATGTACAGGGGGAGTTTTTGAAGCGCCCGGAAGGGGACGTACAATTTGACTGCGCCGCGGGGGAGGAGATCGATGCCATGATTGACGAGTCGCTGGCGAGTGGTCAGCGCATCAACCGCCCCATCCGGGTGGTGGCCACCTGCCCGTCGCTAAACGGGGATGAGGCGATGGCGCGCTTCGTGCTGACCCTGTCGATCAAGGCCAGCTAAGTTCAAGGAAGAGGGCGCGCCTCTTCCATCAAAGGCGGGGATCAGCCGATTTGCGGGCTCATTCCCTCTTTGACCACCACCTTCATGCCGTTGAAGTTGACCACCTGCTCGGCCACTATCTTGCAGCGCTTGCGGGTTTCAACCTGACCGTCCACTTCCACCAGACCGTCGGCGATCAGCGCCTTGGCGGCGCCGCCGCAATCGGCCCAGCCCTGATGCTTGATCAGATCACACAAGGCAACGAAGGGGTGACCTTCGAGCAGAAACGTTTCCATGGGAAATCCTCTAGATGGATGAATGCCGAAACAGCAGGGCGGCCATTTTAGGCAGTTCAGGCAGGCAAGGAAAGGGAAGGGCGGCCTCACGATGGAAAAAGTGGCCTCAAATATGTGGTCCTGCTCATGGAAGCGCGCCTGATCGGACGCAAGGTGACGCAACCCGTCAGACCCGGTATGCGCTGATTTGTGCTTGTTGTTAGGATCCTCACACTATTCAAATGACTCAAGGAACGTCCCATGACTTTCTCTTCCCGCGTGTTGCTCGCCTGTGGTGCACTGACCCTGTGTGGCGTGGCCCAGGCCAGTACGCCGGTGCAATTTTCCCTGCCCGGCGTCAATCTGCCTGCGTCCCATCAGGTGGAAGGGGGGAGAGCCTCTTTTCTCTATGGCCGAACCGGGCAGGTGAAGGGGATCGACCTGCCGATCTTCGCCCTCTCCGACGTGGATCAGTTTACCGGTTTGCAGCTCGGGGTCTTTCTCGGGGCCGGGCGGGTACGCCACCAGTTTGGCGGGGTGGCCATCAACGCGGTCAACTGGCATGACGGGCAGGATACCGGCGTCAACCTGGGGTTCGTCAACCTGACCAACAATGTGAAGGGGCTCAACTGGGGGGGAGTCAACATAGCCCGGGGCAATGCGCTGGCCAACGTCGGCTTCATCAACTATGCCGAACGTACTACCTTCCAGATTGGCTTTGTCAATGCGACCAAGCATCTGGATGGGTTGCAGATTGGGCTGGCCAACTATGCCGAGAACGGCGTATTCCCCATTCTGCCGCTGGTGAATTTCCGGAAATCCTTCTGACGGCACAATCCGTTTTGCGTTAAGGGCCTGCGCTGATTACCCTGTGCCCCTTGAACCCGCGACAGGTGAAGAGGTAACAGATGACGGCAGGGCAGATGAACGCAATCGGAATTGGCTGGGATGTGCGCGGTTGGCAGGGCAGTGCCCAGGCGGTCGCCGTGGTGGGATGGCAGTCGCAAAGCGACACCCTGCACTGGCTGGGGGTTTCGCCGCTGTTTCGTTTGAGCTCGCGGGTGGCGCCGGATCTTGCTTCCTTGCTGCGTCCGGCCCTGCAAAACGAGCTGACCCTGATGCAGGTGGAGGCCTGTTCGCACCTAGCCCTTGGCATCGATGCGCCGCTCGCCTTCCCGCGTGCGCTGGGAGATCTGCTTGCCGGCAAGGCGCTCTCCTGCGCCGTGCCGGAGCGGGAAATAGACAACCCCTACGCCTATCGCGACTGCGAGCGCTGGCTGCACCAGCTGTATGGCAAGAAGCCCCTCTCGGCCACCTTCGACCGCCTGGGCAACAACGCGACCCTGGCCCTCTCCATGCTTCCCCACCTCGCGGATCTGCAACTGGTTCCCAAGGTGCAGGAGCGGGCCGAGCGCGCCGTGCTGGAAGTCTATCCGGCTCTGGCCAAACAGGGAGGAAAGGCCTCGGCAGCGCGCCCCGAACTGGCCGCCTTGCTGCCAGAGGGGGTGGTAGCAGGCACAGATCGTTACGACGCCGCCCTGTGCGCCCTGATGGCGCTGCAATATGCCGCCGCTGGCAGGGTGAGCCAATTGCCACCTCTGGTGATGCCACCCGCCGGGATGGCCCGCGACGAAGGCTGGGTCTATCACTTCAACACATCCTGCGCCTCATAGCGGGCAGGCTCTGATCCGCCCCGTTTTGGTGGGGAGGGCAAGTGCGCACCAGCTGGCATCATGCTGGCAGACAACGTTGACCGGACCGTTGAAATTCAGTGGCGATATTTTGCTCGTATATGCCATCAAACAAGAGATGACATTCCCCATATCAATGCCTGTTAACACGAGGCAGCGTTACAGAATGTCGCTTAGCAAGTGCTAAATTGGTCAATTCGTCTGCAGTTGACGATTTTTCTTGTTGTTCGTGCCAGAGAGTGGTGGTGCGTCACTCTCTTCATCCGATATATTGCTTTTTCTCCTGACTCTTCTGTGTGGTGGTGTCGATGAAACGCATTCTCTCAATCCAGTCCCATGTGGTGTTTGGCTGTGCCGGCAACAGCGCCGCCGTGTTTCCCATGCGTCGTCTTGGCATGGAGGTGTGGCCCATCAACACGGTGCAATTTTCCAACCACACCCAATATGCCCAGGGGTGGCAGGGGATGGCGATGCCTGCCGGCCATATCAGCGCCCTGATCGAGGGGCTTGGCAATATCGAGGTGCTAAGCCACTGCGACGCCGTGCTGAGCGGCTATCTGGGATCGGCCGAGCAGGGGGATGAGATCCTGACAGTGGTTCGGGCCGTCAAAGCCGCCAATCCAAATGCCATCTATTTCTGCGATCCAGTGATGGGCCATCCGGAGAAGGGATGTATTGTTGCCCCCGGTGTTACCCGTTTTCTCACCGAACAGGCATTGCCGGTCGCCGACATCATGGCCCCCAATCTGCTGGAGCTGGAGACCCTGTGCGACACCCATCTGACGGATCTGGCCCAGACCCGTGCCGCCGCCCATCGGTTGCTGGCCCGGGGCGTGAACATGGTGCTGGTCAAGCATCTGGGACGGGCAGCCCAAGACCCCGGCCGCTTCGAGATGCTGCTGGCCACTCCCGAGGGGGATTACCTCATCGCCCGTCCGCTCTATGAGTTTGCCCGCCAGCCGGTCGGCGTCGGCGATCTTATCAGTGCCCTGATGCTGGCCAATCTGCAGGCAGGGTTTGATGCGGTGAGTGCCTTTGAACGTACCAATGCGGCGGTGGATCGGGTGCTGCAGGATACCTGGCGGGCCGATGCCTATGAGCTGCAACTCATTGCGGCGCAAGGCGCCTTTGCCGATCCGGTTATCCAGGCCCGTGCCGAACGACTGGCGTAAAGAAGAGTGTTGGGATGGCGGTGAGGCCTGTGTGAGCGCAGTGACCTGGGCTCGGATAATCAAGTCACTTAACTGGACAGGCATGCCGCCTTCTCAAGACAGTGCATCCCCCTGATGGGGCAAGCAGCTTTTTGGCGCGTAGTGGGTAGCGATACTCATCAGGCGAGAAGCTGGGGAAACTCGTCATTTGGATCAATCAGTCAATTTGTGCGGCTGCCAGCTTGAATTTAGAAGTTGTAATTGACACCCATGATCAACAACGGGATATAACCACCGAAACGCCGGTTGTCACCATAATTATCAAAAGAGATATTCTTGTAGCTAAATTCACCAAATAAGCTCCAATTTCTATTTAACTTTAGATTGGTTGATAAACCATACTTGGCATATTTTTCACGCCATATTTTATTACCGTTTGTATTATTGTCCTTTTTAAATTCACCAAACTCTCCCCATAATGAAGCGCTCAATTCCCCCCAGTTATAAAATACACCTGGTTTAATAAACCACTCTGTTTCATTTTCCTGTTCCTGGTCACCAGCCTTTGGTGACCATAATCCCTCTTGATAGCGAAAATTAAGCCATATGCCACTGCGCTCTGATAGTTTATAGGCAAGGCCTGGTTCAATTTCCCAGTAAGAAAAGTCACCGGTATTTCGCTTATACTGAATTTGATAAAGCCCATAACCATTAAAAGTAATATTATCACTAATGTTATAACCACCGAAAATTTTAACCTCTGGCATTGTTCGTTTGTCCAGACTCTCTTGTGCTAATTTCACTCCCCAGCCATAATAGCCATCATCTGTGTTATAAGCACGATTGGCGTAAATTTCATTAATAGAATTAACACCACGGTTATAATCTGCATGCGTTAGGGGACCACTATATAGCTCTTCTCGGCCAGAATAAAATCCTACATCCCAACCAGGCAGATCATCATGACGGAAATTACCTTGGGCTAACGTTATTTTGACTTTTCCTTCGGTAACGCCATCCTCTCGCTCTATATGTTCCACCTCAACGTTGGAGCCAAGCGAACCGTGGAAGCTGGAATCGGATTCTGGTTTTTCTCCCAAGGCAGACATTAACTCGGCAATGGAGTATTCACGTTTGAGCGCTTCTATTTGAGCTTTTAATTTGTTATCTCGTATAGTTTTATCAGTACCCGCTATCGCTTGGTTATAAAATAGTAAGACAGTAATGCCAAAAATAGCATAAGCGAAATAATTCATCGATTTGCTCCTGAGTATCAAACTAGCCTGAACGACGTTTTTTAAGTATTAATTTCATTCGTGTGTCAATATGCAAGTTGTGGTAAAAACAACGTGGCCTGTAATAATAGGTTATGCCAGATTATTTAATCTGGAGGATAACTGAATAACCAAGAATCAACTCATACTCGCCCCCGGCGTGATCGGCTGTGTCATGCTCAGGCATCTTTTAAATGCGATACCTTTATTATTGAATAAATGACATTTTGCTGCAGAGATTTGAACTTTCAGGTTCTGATTGACTGAATGTTGAACGGTACCAGGCACACGGATCAGCAGTTTATGATCACTCCTTTCCAAGCGGGTATAAATCAGTGACTCTGTTCCCAGTCGCTCTATACCTTCAATCATGGTAGTCACCCCGTGATCATCAATATGAACATCCTCCGGGCGAATTCCCAATGTCATCATGGCCCCTGTAGTAGCAGTGGATAATCCAAGGTCTACATCAACGTCGAATGAATGATTACCTACCACAACGCTAGTTTTACCGGGTCGGGTCGCTTTGAGAGTTGCTGGCAATAAATTCATTTTTGGTGAGCCAATAAACCCAGCCACAAATAATGTCTGTGGGAAATAGTAAATATCCAATGGTGAGCCGACTTGCTCAATCACTCCTTCATTCAGTACCACTATTCTATCTGCCAGTGTCATCGCCTCGACTTGGTCGTGGGTAACATAAATAATGGTTGAATTGAGTTTTTTATGATATTCGGACAACTGTCGCCGCATCCGTACTCGCAGTGATGCATCAAGATTGGACAAAGGCTCATCTAATAAAAAGAGTCTGGGGTCCCGGGCAATTGCCCGACCAATGGCAACTCGTTGACGTTGTCCACCCGATAATTGGCTGGGCCGCTGTTTGAGCAAACTGCTGAGCTCCAGCATATCGGCAACACGCTTGACTCGGGTTTGAATCTGCTCACGGCTGCTCTTTGCCATTCTTAGACCAAAGGCAATATTTTCATAAACTGTCATATGAGGGTAGAGCGCATAGGATTGGAAAACCATGCCAATGCCACGAGCAGTGGGTGACAGATCATTGATTGTTGCTCCATCAAGGCTCATATGTCCGGAACTTATCTCATCCAGCCCGGCAATCATGCGTAGCATGGTTGATTTGCCACAGCCAGAAGGACCAACAAATACAGTGAATTGACCCTCTTCGATAGTCAGATTTGCATCCTTGATGACATGGGTGCCGTCAGGATAAATCTTATTGATATTGCTTAGTTCCAGCTTGGCCATATCTTTATCCTTATGGTTATCGACTGCATGAACGGTTGAATTATCCCGGCATCATATTTGGCTCCGCGTTTTCGAGCACAGTGGTAAGGTCAAATGTTGCTGTGTCATTAAAATGCCAGTCGGCTTGGCCAACTCGCGCACTCGGACCTATCCCCACAACCTGCATACCGGCAGCTCTGGCTGCATGAATACCAGCCTCGGCATCTTCCATAACAATGCAATCACAGGTATTGACTCTCAATTGTCCAGCCGCATAAATAAAAATGTCTGGCTCTGGTTTGCTGCGAACTACAGACCAACCGTCACAAATAGCATCGAATAGCGGAATGAGGCCCAACTGATATAGAACGTAGCGCGCATTCTTGCTCGCGGAAGCCACTGCGACTTTAATTCCTCGTGCGTTTAGTTCCAGCAATAACGAACGAATACCTGGTAAAATGTCTTTTTCAGAAAGACTTTCCAACTGCTCCAGGTAATATTTATTCTTGCGAGCCATCAAAACGGTTGTCTGTATTTCAGAGAGTTTGGTACCAGCCAGAATAATGGATAGCGATGTTCGGCGAGAAACGCCCCGCAGTTGCTCATTGATCTTGCGATCGAAGTAATAACCCTCTTCATTTGCCATACGCAACCAAGCTTGAAAGTGCAATTCAGCCGTATCGGTGATGACGCCATCCAGATCAAAAATAAATGCCTTACACATGGAATATTACCTCAGTGCTGTCAATAGTGCGGTCTTGACCGGCTATTTCAATGGAGAGGGACTTGCCGGGTTGGCGGTGAATAGAGACAGTTTCATGATCCACGCTTATTTCCAAACGTTGACCTTTATAAAACAGCGGGAAGTTAATTTGTTGCCACTCTCTGGGTAAATTTGGTTTGATGCACAACTTGTCATCCAGCAAACGGACTCCGCCAAAACCGAGTACTACGCATTGCCAGGTTCCCCCCATGGAAGCAGCATGAATACCGTGATCGGAACTTTTCATGTTTTGGCCAAGATCAATGGTAGCCGCCTGGCGAAACAGTTGGTAGGCGTATTCTGTGTGACCCATGTCGGCAGCCAGTACGCAATGGGTTGAGAGGCTCAGGGAAGAGTCATGCAGGGTCTTTGGTTCATAATAATTCCAGTTGGCCAATTTGGTTTCCAGGTCAAACATGGATCCCTGCAGGAAAAACAGCATCATGATGTCGGCCTGCTTGGAAACTTGGATCTGGTTCACTTGATCCAGGTTATAGTCCTGAAAAAGGCCTCCGACAAATGGCTGTTGCTTGTATTTGGTCAGATCGATGATCGCTTTTTGCAGGTAGGTATCATCTTGCGCAATGACCTTGTCTTCCATTCGTGGTTGGGGAAGATAGATATTATCGACTCGTTTTCGCCAAAGAGTAGGGTCGAGAGTCAGATTGGCATTGAGCTTGGCCAGCAGCACTGGGTTATCCATTGACAGTGTATCGTAGCAGCGGATTGCCAATCGGATATTCTCTGCCGCCATATAATTGGTAAATGCATTATTATCAACATGCTCTTTGTACTCATCCGGCCCGATGACGTTACAGATGCCCCACATATTGCGATCTTCTAGCCAGTCGAGGCGGCTGCACCAGAAAGTAGCTGTATCGAATATAATTTCATAACCCATCTCATCCATGAATAGCTGATCGCCGGAGAGCTGGTAATATTGCCATACGGCATTGGCGATATCACAGGTGATATGTTGTTCAATAAATCCAGACCATATTTTGGTGGATTGACCCGTTATTATGTCTACCGCCCCCCATATAGGAGTGACCTCCTCACCCGTCAGGGCTGATTCCCACGGGAACTGCACGCCCAGATAGCCATTGGCGCGGGCTTTTTTACGCCCCTCAGGCAGTGTTCGGTAGCGATACGTCAGTAGACCACGGGCAACGTCGGGCATGGTGTAGGTGAAAAATGGCAGCATAAACACTTCTGTATCCCAGAAAGTGTGCCCCTTGTACCCCTCACCAGAGAGCCCCTTGGCCCCTATGCTGAAACGGGTGTCATGCATCGGGCAGAAGATGTTTAGCTGATACAGGGCAAAGCGTATCGACAGTTGGTCAACATCAGGTCCGATAATGGTGATATCCATGTTGTTCCAGCGTTTTGCCCATTCGTTCGCACTGGCCGCGAGCAGGACATCGAAGCGCTGTTTCGCGCACGTTTTGAGGTGGGCCAAGGTGTGATCGCGCAGGGCTTGCAGCTTATAACCTGGCGTATCGAACTCCTTGTCACGGGAGGTGTGCACAACCCCCAGCTTGTCGAGGCCAAAGGTGTCACCCGCCTTTAACTCGCATCTGATGCCGGTCCACACCTTGCGGCGTGCCATGACGAGTGTTGGAGTCAGCTCAACCTCATGACCGTTGAGTTCATAGCGATGAGTAGTGACAAACACAAAGTCGATGCCGCTTTCGGTGGTGCGTTGCAGCAGTTCGACATAGCGTTTGTCATGGAAGCGCTTTTCGCCTTCATGGAAGTGTTGTGCCCCCGAGTTGGTGAGCTGGGCATCAATCCCTGAATGGATTTCCACCTCGGCGTCGCTATCGATGGCCTCAATGTGTACGGAGAATGCCATCAGATGCAGATCCGCCATGGAGATAAAGCGACGAAAACACAGGTGAAAGCGCTTTTTGCCCGGGCTGGTCCAGGTAAAGTCACGAATGAGTTCACCATTTTTCATATTGAGGCGTCGGGAGTAATTAGCAACCTTGCCTTGTTCAAGATGAAATCGCTCACCATCGATAAATATTTCGATGGCACTCATATCGGCGGCATTTGGCAGTTCGGTAACTTCTGCTTGGTCAAATTTGTTGAAGGTGCCTGCAACAAAGAAATTGCGCGTCTGGCCGACATACTTTTCTTCTGTGGCACTGCGTGCGCTCATATAGCCATTACCCTGGCTCATGACCACTTCGCATTTCCCCTGATAAGCGGGCTTGAACTGTGTCTCTTCAATAACCCAATTTTTCAGTTCTGCTTGCCCGGCATCGTAGCGCATGAACATGATGGAGAACCCTCATCCTAACCTTTTACTGCGGAAGACATTGCGTTGCCGACGAAGTGACGCTGAAAAATGATAAACACGACCAATATGGGAATAGTTGAGAGAAATGCTCCCGCAAGAATGGATTCCCAATCACCCACTGCACCATAGGAGTTGCGCAGGCTGAGCAAACCAACGGGAAGGGTAAAGGCTTCTGGCGGACTGTTAATCACGACCAGGGGCCAGAAAAAATCATTCCATGCCCCTTGGAATCCTAAAATGGTGACGGCCAATATGGCTGGTTTTGCGAGCGGGATAAAAATTTTCCACAAGATAATAAAGGGACTCGCACCATCAATAATTGCGGCCTCTTCAAGCTCTTTTGGAATACTTTCAAAAAACTGTTTCATTATCAGCACCTGCACAGATGCCACCACTGCCGTGATGACAGCCCATGGGGTGTTGAGCAAGCCTATATTGTTGTAAATCAAGTAGTTGGAAATGAAGGTAACCTGCCCAGGGAGCATGGTGCTTAATAACATGAAGGCGAATATGGCGCGCGCCCCGGTGAATTTGAGACGTGCCAGGGCATAACCCGCAGTGCAGGCAAAAAACAGGGTCAACAGCACTTTCCCGAACGCAATCAGGAATGAGTTGAGGGTCCAGCTCATAAACAGACTCTTGCCGGTGTCAAGGCTCACAGATTCAGTGATGACCCGCACATAAGAGCGAAATACATAGCCAATCACGCCGGGAGCCACATTATCCCAGACCGCGATCCGCCCGCGACGTTCCATGCGGCTCGGAGCCAGGGTGCTGTCGATCAACACCTGAGAAACTGGGGCTCTGATATTCAGGGGGAGGGTAGCTATCTCGGGACCATGACCCCGATATTTGATAGTGAACGCCCAAGTCTTGCTATTGCCCTCTGTACTGGTCTCTATTTGGCCGCGGCGCTGGATAAATTTGACTCGGCGTTGGGTGTCTATCAGTTGTGGCGAACTGACGATGGCATAGTCGGCGGCAAAATCTTTGGCTGTCACGGCAGCCATGCCGGCGCCAGGGCGGCGGCGTGGTACTTCGATTTGAGGTTCCGTTAACGGTGTCCCGATTTTGGCGGCATAGGTCACGGTGAACTTGATGTCGGCGCCAGGAGCAAAGCCACCAAAGAAGGGTGCCTGGGCCCCATCTCTTCCCAATTGATAAGCGGCCACCCAGTTAGCGGGCTGGACTTGGGCAAAGTTGAAGTGAAATGGCTGCTCCAGCGAATCATCTTTGAGGCTGGCGAGGAAGGCCACCACGAAGGTTCCCAACATCAAGGTCGCGACCATCAACAGGATCCCATAGACCCAAGCGACCTTGGCCCAACGACGTCGGGCATGAAATTGGGCAATCTGCGCCCTGTTGGCGGCATCGATTCTGTCGTTGTTTTGTGCCATATCCCAATCAGGCATTTACCTTCTCCTTTACACCGAAGGTCTTTTGCAAATAGACCACGACCAGTGTCAGCAGCGCCAATACCGTGGCGGCAGCGCTGGCCATGCCGATTTGCGGTGTCTCCCCCGGCGGGAAGGTATTGTGATAGACGTAATAGGCCATGGTGATCCGCGATTCGAGGGGGGCAATGGGGGCAGAGGTACCCATCAGTGCTACTTGATCAAACATCTGCAAGGTACCGATGATACTGAAGGTGATGACCACGAAAGTCACAGGTGCTATTTGTGGAATCGTGATGTACCAATGCTGTTGAAATTTATTGGCACCATCGATATAGGCTGCTTCATATAATTCGTCAGGAATGCCTTGCAGCCCGGCAAGAAATAGCAACATGAAAGTGGGGATAGTCGTGTAGATATTTTGGATGACAATCGCCCACAAGGTCAGCGGCATTGGTCCGATTTTTTCATGAGTGTTCAGCCAGTTTATTTCAATAATCTGTTTTGTTTCACTAATGAGGCCAAAGCCAGCGAGGGTTAATGTAACCATAGCCGCAATGAGGCAGGCTAAAAAAGCCCACGCAGGTTCACATATACCGGCGGGTAAGCCACGTCTGCGATCACGCATTACCAGCATCAACTGAATAATGAACGCACAGAGGAGGAAGGTCACTATGTATGGGGCATAGCTGAAGATGTCACTGATAAGTCCGTTGAGAAAACCTTTCTTTTGATATATCCAGATGAAAATAATAGTGACAGCCGCGCTTGATAATACGCAGGGTAAATAGAAGGCGACCTTGAAAAAGCTTTGTCCATGAACCTTGTTGTTCACCAAAATGGCAAGAGACAATGCAAGCACTGTTTGTACAACAGTAACAAATAATGAAAACCAGATTGTATTTGATAGCGCGGTTAAAAATAGATTATCACTCAATAGATTTTTGAAGTTGGCAAGTCCAACCAAGACTGCTTCATTGAACAAGTCATATTCGGTGAAGCTGAAATAGAGGGTGCGAATGAGCGCGTATAAAAAGAAAATGACCAGTGTCAGCAAGAAAGGCCCTATCAGAAGCCATCCATAGATCTGTTGATTCCGTTTGAGCGAATTCACTTCATGCTCCTTTTTTCAGCCATCGCATCGTATTTTTGTTGGGCGATTTTAATCGCCTGCGCTGGCTCCATCGGACCTAACAGCACGGCCGTCAGCGCTTCATTGATGGGTGTTGACCACGCCAAACCATACTCATCGAAGGCGTAAGGCTCTATATGACCGCGACTGGCACCATCAAAGATTTTTTTGGCGAGTTGATTGGATGGGTCGGTTTTGGAGAAATAAGGCGAGTTGGCCAGACCTTGACGGCTTGGTAGGGCCAGACCTGAATCCAGGACCCACTCCTGGGCCTTTTTACTGGTCAGGATTTGCACCGCTTTTTCAGTTGCCGCCATGTTTTTGCTGTTGGCATTGAGCCCCCAGGCGACGCTAAAGAGCAGATTGCCGCGCTGACCTGAGACCGGGTCTTTTGGCATCAGGGTGGTGCCATAGAGGAGGTTGTTCGCATTGTCACGGAGATAACCACTGATCCAGTTGCCTTCAAAGGTAATGGCCGTTTTTTCAGTAGCGAAACAGCCACCGCTCCAGATTTGCCCCAGGTCGGTTGATAAAATACCAACCTTATCTTTGGTTACCAAACCAGTATAAAACGTAAAGGCCCGTTCGAAATTGGCATCCAGAATGGTTTTGCCTTTTTCATTGAAAGGTTTCCAACCTGTTGCCAAGGCAAAAGGGGCGAAGCGGTTGTAATCAGGAATAATACAGATGCCTGATACTTCTGTTCCTAGTGCTGCCTGGACGGCAAGTAATTTTTCACGTAACTGATCCCAATTATCGTCATCCGTGGGATAGGCTACTTTGGCATCATCAAAGACATCTTTGTTGTATAGCAAGGCAAGGGTGTTGAAGTCTTTGGCGATACCGTACAGTTTCCCTGCGCTGAAGGCCTGGTTCAAGTTTGGAATAATAGACTCGGACAGTATTTTTAGTGAGGGGCCGATTGCAGCGACCTTGCCAGAATTGATCAGTGGCGTGGCAAATACCGTATCAATATAAAATGCATCCGGTGCTGTATTGGCCGATAGTGAGTTGATAATATACTGGGAGAAGTCGCCTTCAATAGGCAGATATTTGACCGTGATACCTGCGCGTTTGAGTTCATCGACCATGACTTCACTGACTAATTTGTTGACAACCACGACATCGTTACCACCCCATCCGGCAATGGTCACCTCAGTGGTATTTGCCGATATTGGCAAGGCGGTCCAGCATGATAGTAACAGCAACCCCAACGTTGACTTGTTCATTCTCATCGCCTCCCCGAGTTGAAAAATTGAGAAACATAGTCGAGAAACAGGTCATGACGTAAAAATCTCCTTTTATTACGTCAACGATGCCAGCAGGGAGATGGTTTTTACCTTGTCAGGATCCCATAAAATTTATTTTCGTTTTTTTACGCAAAAATATGCGACGCCAATCACTCTAAAATGCGATTCATGCCGTTTTCGTCCCTGCCGATGAGGTTATGCATGGCAGTCTTGCTGGTGAGTGAGAGTTCACTCGGCCATCCAGAGAAATATGGCGGCAAGCCGGTAACAAGTCGGTAGGAAGAGGACGGGATTGCTCCAGTGATCCGTATCTGCAACGGAGTGGATGAGCAAGGTGAATGGCGTGAAGCCAGCTTGCTTCAGATGCAGCAGAGATCAGAGCCGGGGGACGCGCTGGGCTCAGCCTAGTGACTAGCTGGTTTGTCCCTGTTTGAAGGTGACGGATACCAGGGCGCCAACCGGCGGTTCCCCTGCAATGGCCAAATCGATGAGTGCCGCCGTCCGCTCAGCCAGTTTGGTCATATCCTGCTCAATGGTCGTCAGTTCGTCAGCCAGTCCAGGTAAACCATCATAACCAACCACGGCAAACTGCTTTGGCACCTCATACCCGCGATCTTGCAAGGCGGTGATCACGCCGATCGCAGTCTCATCGCAGGCACAGACAAACCCCTGATATGCTTCCAATTGTGTGGTTGGCAGTTGCATGAAGTGGCGATAGGCCGCGATGTCCACGACAGGGAGTGCGCCAGTACACAACTCGCGGATCGGCAATTCATGGCCAGCCATCACGGAGAGGTAGCCCTGATATCGGAGTTGATAGCCGCCACCACAGGTTGTCGGTGTGACAAAGCCAATGTGCGTAAGACCTTTGCCTATGAGGTGCGAAGTGGCGGCGCGACTGCCATGAAAGTCATCGGGGGCCACCCAAAATGAGCCTTCTGACATGCCGATGCAGACATAGGGCTGGTGATGTCGGCGGCAAGCCGAGATGCGAGGGTCACAAGGGGTGATACCGAGCAAGACCACCACATCCACTTCGGGAAGGTTTTCCCCCTCAAAGTTGATTGGTACCAGACGGTATTTGAGGTGATCGATGGCAGTGGCAAGTGCCGGCCAGAGCATTCCCAGATAGCGAGAGGACTTGGCCTCATGGGGACCAAGCGAGAGTGCAATGCTCATCAAGGGGATATTGGTTGGCGCCTTTTTGCTCGGCGGGTGCAATCCCAGCTCCCGGCATACCGCCAGTACCTTCTGGCGGTTTTCTGCGCTGATCCCGGGTTTGTTGTTCAGTGCCCGACTGATGGTTGCGATCGATACGCCAGCCACCTTGGCCACATCATGCAATGTGGTTTTTTTCGGCTTCACGTCATCGCTATGTTTGGCCAACGCTCCCCCCTCATCAGAAAGGTTTACTTAAGCGCCATTTAAAGCGAAAAATTTTCAATGGTAAACAACGACAGACGGGCAAATTGCGGAGCGGCGATCTGCACATCCCCATGCTTTTCTGAATATTTGCAGGGAGAGCCATCTTTTTGCTCCTTATTGAGATACAGCGCCATTGGCGCCATCAGGCTGATAAAGTGGGGGATACCCAATGGCAAATGCCCTTCACCGGCAAGGGCATTTGCCATATCGGCAGGGAAGATCAGAGTGACTTGTAGAAAAAGAGGGTAGCCGCCAGGCTGCCGTCGGCACTGAGGGCAAAGTCCGGGATCTGGCCCGCCTCCTGGTAGCCCAGCTGGCGATAGAGGCGGGATGCCACATCCCCGACCCGGGTATCGAGCACCAGCAGACTGCGCTTGGCCTCGCGAGCGCCTTGTTCCATGGTGTGCATCAGGGCGCGGCCGATGCCCTTGCCACGGGCATGGGTGTGCACCATCAGCTTTTCCACCTCGGCCCTGTGCCGGCCGTTCGCCTTGCCGCAAAGCGCCAGCTGGATGGCGCCGACCGGCTGGCCTTCCTCGAGGGCAACCCACAACTTGCGCTTGCCTGCCGCCAGCTCCTCCTCAACCCCTTGCCAATAGGCGTGTCCCTGTGCCTCGCTCAGGGGAGGCAGGAATCCCACCGAGGCGCCGCTGGCCACGCAATCTTGCAGCAAAGTGATGAGGGCTGGGGCAGATCCTGTCGTGCTGTCCAGTTCAACGATATTCATGTCACGTCCTTGTCAAAAGGGACAAGCCTGCAGGCTCGCGTCGGGTCATATCCATAACAGGCGCCGTTTGGCATCAGTCATCGGCGCCATGCCTTGGTGCTATTTTCCGGGTCTGTGTCGCGTCGCCCATTCTCGGGCGTTGGCGCGCGGCAAAACGCTGTCAGCGGATCAAATGTTGCTCGGCCAGCCAGGCAAACAGCAGGCGGGAGACGGGGGAGACCTCATCGAGGTGGCGGCTGTCGAGCCAGCGCAGCTCGGCGATTTCGGCCGACGCTGTGGGGGTGCCCCTGGCCTCGCCCGTGTAGCAGCGTAGCCTGACTTCGACCCCGGCCGGCTTGCCGTCGGCCTGGGCACTGAACTCGCAGGCAAAGCGCAATGTGTCCGGCTGCAGGGTGACGGCCAGCTCCTCTTCAATTTCGCGAACAAGCGCCGCTTCATCGCTCTCTCCCGGTTCGCGCTTGCCGCCCGGGATGTAGTAGATGGATTTGCCGTGGGAGCGGGCGCAAAGCAGCTGACCCTCCTTGAAGGTCAACCAGGCGAGTTTGTCGATCATGGCAATGTGTTCTCCGGTTGAGTGGTGACTTGCTCGCACAATGTGCGATAGGAGCTGTGCTCCAGCTGGGCAGGGGAGAGGCCGAGTTGTGTCGCCAGCGCCTGCAGCTGCTGGCGATATTCGGGCAGTGCGGTCTCGTCATTGGTCATGATGGCCAGCTCGGCGAAGTCGCCGAGCCTTTCCAGATGATCCAGGGTGACGTGGAAGGGGCCGACAAAATAGATGCTGCGCCGTTTTTCAATGTTCAACACCTGCCGGTAGCCCAGGGTATGCAACATGCTGACGGCCTTGTCGGTGTCGGTGATGTTGACTGCCTCGCAGCGATCCGGCTCGGGCCCTTTCACTATCCAGAGGCGAATGCCGGAGGGCTGCATGGTGCGGATCACCAGGCTCTTGCCCTGTGCGGCCAGGGTGCGCTCCGGCGTATCGAAATAGCTGTCCCGCTCCCGGTTATCTTCCACCATCACCTGCGGGGTGAGGGCCGCCAGCGCCGCGCGAAAGGCGTCGCTGTCTGCCAGTCGGTATTTGAACTCGACTTCAAAGCGGCCCTGAAAATGTGCCTGTGACATCAAGGGGGTCCTGCCGATTTGAACATGAATGACAGGCAGCCTAGCAAAGTTGGCCGACCGGCCCAAGGGGTTGGCGAATGGAATGCAGAAACACGCTGTTTCCGGTGACGGAGCCTGTTTCGATGAGAGTATCCGGAGTTTTGTCAATGAAAGGGGATGGCGCGCTGGAGAGCCACTGCAGGCGCATCTCTTGGCAAAGGAGTGGATGCGGGCGTAAAAAGTCGCGCTGGCGCACAGGATGGGGCCTGCGGGCTGGGCGCAGGCGGAGCCCTGTGGTTTAATCCCTGCCACTTTGGCGGTAGCCGACCCGAGTGTGACGGCGACGCTGCGTTGACATATGCAGGTGAAAGAATGCAGATAACAGCACAGAACAACTTTATCGGATTGGGGGTGGCGGGCAACTTCGCCGGTCACCTGGAGCAGGCTGGTGAGGCCTCGGATTTCGTGGCCGTGGTAGTGCGCGACACCAGCGCGCCCAAGGCGCTGTTCCCCTTTTATGTGCCGGGCCATCCGGGTCAGCTGGGGGTCTTCCCCTTGAGCGGCGATGCCATCTTCCTGCCACAGGCGGCGATCACCGGTGACGAGAAGGTGCAGATCGAGCCCGAAGTGGCGCTCTGGTGCGAGCTGGAGTACGCCGGAGATCAGGTGGTAGCGATCCATCCCCGTGCCTTTGGGGCCTACAACGACTGCTCCATTCGTCGCCCCAACGCCAAAAAGATCAGCGAGAAGAAGAACTGGGGAGCAGAAAGCAAAGGGCTGGCGGCCAGGCTGCTGCCCCTTTCCGGTTTTGCGGCCGGCTGCGAGCTCGATGACTACCGCATCGCCTGCTATCTGGAGCGGGACGGCGAGCTGCACGCTTATGGCGTCGACAGCGCGGCGGTGGATTACAGCTATTTCCACGGCCAGTTGCTGGAGTGGGCCATCGACAAGTTCAATCATCAGCAGGATGAGGGGCCGGCCGAGCATATCCAGGGGTTGCTGGCCCAGGCGGGCCGCCCGTCCCATGCGCTCATCAGCATAGGGGCCACCCGCTATACGCCGTTTGGCGAGACCCACTTCCTTCAGCCCGGCGACACCGCCTGCGTACTGGTCTATCCGGGCAGCCGTTACGGTGAGGCCGATATTCGTGACGCGATCCGCTCCCGCCAGTTTGCCCCCGACATGTCGGTATTGCTGCAGGCAGTCAGGAGCCGCTGATCCGGGCGCGCCTTGTAGGCGATCTCCCCTGTTACGCTTGCGCGGGCATGACGGGCGCTCTCTGACATGGCCTGTCGCTTACCGGAAAGGAGCTGGAGCATGGTGAACATCAGAGGCTGTACCACGGACGATCTGGCAGGCTTGCTGGATCTCTATCGGGAGCTGCGTCCCCACGATCCTCCCCTGAGTGGCGAAGGGGCGCGCACGGCCCTGGAGGCGCAATTGGCAGAGCCCCGGGTGCGGCTTATCGTGGCCGAGGTGGACGGGGAGCTGGCAGCCACTTGCCAGCTGGGGATGGTTCCGACGCTGACCAATGGGGCCAGGCCGTTTGGCATCATAGAGCATGTGATCACGGCGGCCCGCTTTCGCCGCCGTGGCCTGAGCCAGAGGGTACTGGAACAGGCCACGGCCATCGCCTGGGAGCAGGATTGCTACAAGGTGATGCTGCTGTCGGGGGAGGGGCGCGAAGGCGCTCACCGGCTCTATGAGAAGCTCGGCTTCAAGGCCGGGATCGAGCGGGGATTTGTCATCAAACAGGCGGATGTGGAGAAACAAGGCGTATCGGCCGGATGAGGCTTGCTGACAGGTTTTTGGAGACAAAAACGGGGAGGGTAGCGATATCCTCCCCGTTTTTTTTACACGGATGGTCGCCAGCGTGGCCGGCAATCCTTATTTGCTGGCTACCTTGCTGACCACCTCGATCAGCTGATAGCGCAGGGATGGGGCATCGGCCGGCACATTGGTGAGCCGCTCCTTGCTGACGGTGAGCTGGTAGCGATAGCCCGGCTCGAACTGGAAGCCTTCAATTTGCTGATAGAAGAGGGTCCAGGGTTGTTGCTCGTCGCTGCGCACCTGCATGCACTTCATCGGGCCGACCCCGACACAGTGCACCAGCTGGCTGTTGACGTAGAGTGTCTCGCCCTGAGAGGGAGCTGGGGCGCTCTGGCAGGCAGAGAGCAACAGGGCGGCAGTGGCACCGAGGAACAGGGGTTTCATGACGGACTCCTTCAAATCGAAAGGGGCATTAGAACGGCAAACAAAAAGGCGGTCAATGACCGCCTTTGTAACAAGCCGTGTCGACGGGCGCCTTAACGCTGGTCGATGGGGACGAATTCCCGCTGCGGATGACCGGTATAGAGCTGACGCGGGCGACCGATCTTCTGATCATCATCCGAGTGCATCTCGTTCCAGTGGGCAATCCAGCCGATGGTACGGGAGATGGCGAAAATCACGGTGAACATGCTCATCGGGATGCCGATCGCCTTCATGATGATGCCGGAGTAGAAGTCCACGTTCGGGTAGAGCTTCTTCTCGATGAAGTAGGGGTCGGACAGCGCGATGCGTTCCAGCTCCATGGCCACGTCCAGCAGCGGATCCTTGATCTGCAGCTCGGTCAGTACTTCGTGGCAGGTCTCGCGCATCACGGTGGCACGGGGGTCGTGGTTCTTGTAGACCCGGTGACCGAAGCCCATCAGACGGAACGGATCGTTCTTGTCTTTGGCCTTGGCAATGAACTCGGGGATGCGATCCACGGAGCCGATCTCTTCGAGCATCTTGAGACAGGCCTCGTTGGCGCCACCGTGGGCCGGACCCCACAGGGAGGCGATACCGGCCGCGATACAGGCAAACGGGTTGGCACCGGAGGAACCAGCCAGACGAACGGTAGAGGTAGAGGCGTTCTGCTCGTGATCAGCGTGCAGGGTGAAGATGCGATCCATGGCGCGCTCGACCACGGGGTTGACCTTGTACTCCTCGGTCGGCACACCAAACATCATGTGCAGGAAGTTGCCGGCGTAGGAGAGGGCATTGCGCGGCTGCATGAACGGCTGGCCAATGGAGTACTTGTAGCACATGGCGGCCAGGGTCGGCATCTTGGAGAGCAGACGGAAGGCACAGATCTCGCGGTGCTGCTCGTTGTTGATGTCGAGAGCATCGTGATAGAAGGAGGACAGGGCGCCGACCACACCGCACATGATGGCCATGGGGTGGGAGTCACGACGGAAGCCGCGGAAGAAGAAGGCGATCTGCTCGTGCACCATGGTATGGCGGGTCACGGTACGCTGGAAGTCGGCGAACTGGGCCTTGGTGGGCGCTTCGCCGTACAGCAGGATGTAGCAGACTTCGAGGTAGTTGGACTCTTTGGCCAACTGGGCAATGGGGAAACCACGGTGCAGCAAGACACCCTGATCCCCGTCAATGTAGGTAATGGCAGATTTGCAAGAACCGGTAGCCATAAAGCCGGGGTCAAAGGTGAAATACCCTTGAGCACCCAATTTTCTGACATCAATCACATCCGGACCGACTGTGCCGGAGAGGATCGGCAATTCGACCGGATCTTTTCCGGGCAGGTGTAGGGTGGCTATCTTATCAGCCATAGCACGTCTCCTTTGCTCTTTATAATTTGGTTCCAGTCCTACTCTATTACGACTTTCATGACGCTGGCAAAGGTTGTCACCCGTACCAAGGCCGGCTGGAGCGCCTTATTTGAAACAGAGTTCCCTATCAATGTCAATTTAGCTGAATGGCCATTACGGAATTGTTAAATTAAATATGCGATCCGGTTTGCGCTTTTGGTTTTCTTTGTAGCTATTTGATTGTCTTCGGTTAAGCCCATCGATATACTGCGCCACGTGGGTCATGGCTGCTGGTGTTTGAAACGCTTTGGCAAAGCCTGATGTGAAACCGAAAACACGATTTTTGGCTTTTTCAGAGTGTTTTGGTAACAAATAACCAACAATCACCATCCCGTGCCCTCAGGAGTGAGTTAAAACAATAACTAACGTGCTCAATGGAGCTGAGTGGGCAAGCGTGAAAAATAAACAGAGACCGGTCAACCTCGACCTACAGACGATCAGCTTTCCTGTCACTGCCATTGCATCCATCCTGCACCGTGTATCAGGGGTTATCACCTTTGTTGCACTGGGCATCTTGCTGTGGATGCTTGGTACTTCACTCGCCTCTCCCGAAGGGTTTGAAACAGTGGTTGCCATCACGGACAACTTCCTGGTCAAGCTCGTGCTGTGGGGGATCCTGACTGCGCTGGCATACCACATAGTGGGCGGCCTGCGTCACCTGGTCATGGATATGGGCTATTGGGAAGAGCTGGAATCCGGTAATCAGAGCGCCCGTGTGGCCTTCGTGATCACCGCGGTTTTGGCAGTATTGGCGGGAGTACTGGTATGGTAACCAATTCTGCAACCTTCGGGCGCAGCGGCGTTCACGATTACATCCTGATCCGCGCCACCGCCCTCATCATGACCTGTTATGTCCTCTACCTGGTGGGCTTTGTCGCCTTCAATGACATTACCTACGAGGTGTGGACCGGCTTTTTCGCCAACACCTTCACCAAGGTTTTCACCCTGTTGACCCTGCTGTGTGTGCTGATCCATGCCTGGATCGGTCTGTGGCAGGTGCTGACTGACTATATCAAGCCAGTGGGGCTGCGCGGTGCGCTGCAATTCGTGCTGGTGGTGGTGCTGTTTGTCTATCTGATGACGGGTTTCGTCGTGCTGTGGGGTGTGTAAGGTGACTATTCCAACTCGTGAATTTGATGCGGTCGTGATTGGTGCCGGTGGTGCCGGCATGCGCGCCGCGCTGCAGATTGCCCAATCCGGCAAGAGCTGCGCTCTGTTATCCAAGGTTTTTCCAACCCGTTCCCACACCGTTTCCGCCCAGGGCGGGATCACGGTCGCCCTGGGCAATGCCCATGACGACAACTGGCAGTGGCACATGTATGACACCGTCAAGGGTTCCGACTATATCGGTGACCAGGAAGCGATCGAATACATGTGCAAAACCGGCCCGGAAGCCATCTATGAGCTGGAGAACATGGGTCTGCCCTTCTCCCGCTTCGACAACGGTCGCGTCTACCAGCGTCCGTTTGGTGGTCAGTCCAAGAACTTCGGTGGCGAGCAGGCCGCCCGTACCGCGGCGGCTGCCGACCGTACCGGCCACGCCCTGTTGCACACCCTGTACCAGCAAAACGTCAAGAACAAGACCACCGTCTTCTCCGAGTGGTATGCGCTGGATCTGGTGAAGAACCAGGACGGCCACGTGGTGGGTTGTACCGCCATCGACATGGAGAGCGGCGAGGTCGTCTACTTCAAGGCCAAGGCCACCGTGCTGGCCACCGGCGGCGCTGGTCGCATCTACCAGTCCACCACCAACGCCCACATCAATACCGGTGACGGCGTCGGCATGGCCCTGCGTGCCGGCGTCGGCGTGCAGGACATGGAGATGTGGCAGTTCCACCCCACCGGCATCGCCGGGGCAGGGGTACTGGTGACCGAAGGGTGCCGTGGTGAAGGCGGCTATCTGCTGAACAAGGACGGCGAGCGCTTCATGGAGCGTTATGCACCGAACGCCAAGGATCTGGCCGGTCGCGACGTGGTTGCCCGTTCCATCATGATCGAGATCCGCGAAGGCCGTGGCTGTGACGGTCCCTGGGGCCCGCACATCAAGCTCAAGCTGGATCACCTGGGCAAGGACGTACTCGAATCCCGTCTGCCGGGCATCTGCGAACTCTCCCGCACCTTCGCCCACGTGGATCCGGTCAAGGAGCCGATCCCCATCATCCCGACCTGCCACTATATGATGGGCGGCGTGCCGACCAACGTGAATGGCCAGTGCCTGACCCAGGACAAGAACGGCAACGACGTGCCGGTAGTCGGTCTGTTTGCGGTGGGCGAAATTGCCTGCGTCTCCGTGCACGGCGCCAACCGTCTGGGTGGCAACTCCCTGCTGGATCTGGTGGTGTTCGGTCGTGCCGCCGGCATGCACCTGGTCAACACCCTGGGCGAGATGGAGCACGGTCGCGAGGCGTCCGAGTCTGACCTTGACGCCGCCCTGGCCCGCTTCAACCGCTGGGAAAATACCCGCAGCGGCGAAGATCCGGTGCAGATCCGCAAAGACCTGCAGCGCTGCATGCAGAACAACTTCTCCGTGTTCCGCGAAGGGGAGGCGATGGCCGAAGGCCTTGCCGAGCTCAAGGTCATCCGCGAGCGCCTCAAGTCAGCCCGTCTGGACGACACCTCCAGGGAGTTCAACACCCAGCGCATCGAGTGCCTGGAGCTGGACAACCTGATGGAGACGGCGTTTGCCACCGCGGTGGCGGCCAACTTCCGTACCGAGAGCCGTGGCGCCCACTGCCGCTTCGACTTCCCGGATCGCGACGATGAGAACTGGCTGTGCCACAGCCTCTATCATCCGGACACCGAGTCCATGACCCGTCGCGCTGTCAACATGTCTCCGAAAACCCGTGAGGCATTCCCACCCAAGGTGCGGACTTACTGATTGCGGAGCCAAACAAGATGAACGTCACTTTCTCTGTCTACAGATACAATCCGGATGTTGATAACGTCCCCCATATGAAGGAATATCGTCTTGATATTCCTGAAGGTTCCGACATGATGGTGCTTGATGCACTGATCCAGCTCAAGGAGCTGGATCCCACGCTCGCCTTCCGCCGCTCCTGCCGCGAAGGGGTCTGTGGATCCGATGGCATCAACATGAATGGCAAGAACGGTCTTGCCTGCATCACCCCGCTCTCCGATCTGCTGAAGAAGGGCAATACGGTGGTCATCCGCCCCTTGCCCGGCCTGCCGGTGATCCGTGATCTGGTGATCGACATGACCCAGTTCTACACCCAGTGGGAGAAGGTCAAACCCTTCCTCATCAACGATGACAAGTTGCCGCCCGTGCGTGAGCACCTGCAATCCCCCGAAGAGCGCGCCAAGCTGGACGGCCTGTACGAGTGCATACTCTGTGCCTGCTGCTCCACCTCTTGCCCCTCCTTCTGGTGGAACCCCGACAAGTTCATCGGTCCGGCCGGGTTGCTTGCAGCCTACCGCTGGCTGGCAGACAGCCGCGACACCGCGACCACCGAGCGACTGGGTAATCTGGACGACGCCTTCAGCGTGTTCCGCTGCCACGGCATCATGAACTGCGTGAACGTCTGTCCCAAAGGCTTGAATCCGACCAAGGCCATCGGTCAGATCAAGTCGATGTTGCTCAATCGGGCTGTTTAGTATCCGGGCCAGCCAAGCACTGGCCCGACTTCTGGATAGCCATCCTGACCGTGTAAGGGATGGCTATTTAAACCCTACAAGCTGCTGCGCAGTAACAAGAAGTACAAGGGATAGAAATGCATAACGGCGTGATGAAGGCCTGGTTGGAGTCATCTCACCTGGCTGGTGCGAATGCAAGCTATATTGAGGATTTGTACGAATCCTTCCTGGAAAACCCCGAATCCGTATCCGATGAGTGGCGCAGCCTGTTCCAGGACCTGCCGCAAGTCAATGGCCATGCGGTTGAACAACCCCACTCCCAGGTCCGCGATTATTTCCGTCGTCTGGCCAAGGACGCTTCCCGTTTCAGTGCCCCCGTCTCCGATCCCCAGGTGGATGCGAAGCAGGTGCGGGTGCTGCAACTGATCAACGCCTTCCGTTTCCGCGGTCACCAGAACGCCAACCTCGACCCCCTGGGTCTGTGGCAGCGCGAGCCCGTTGCCGAACTGGATCCGGCCTTCCACAACCTGCAGGGCGCAGACATGGAGGCCACCTTCAACGTGGGCTCCTACGCCATCGGTCCCGAGACCATGGTGCTCTCCGATCTCTACGCCTCGCTGAAGAAGACCTACTGCGGCTCCATCGGTGCCGACTACATGCACCTCACCTCGACTGAAGAGAAACGCTGGCTGCAACAGCGTCTCGAATCCATCGAAGGGACGGGGAGCTACACCCTCGAAGAGAAGACCCGCTTCCTCGAGAGCCTGACCGCCGCCGAAGGGCTGGAAAAATACCTGGGGGCCAAGTTCCCCGGTGCCAAGCGTTTCTCCCTAGAGGGGGGCGATGCCATGGTGCCCATGCTCAAAGAATTGATCCGCCGCGCCGGTGAGCAGGGCTGCAAAGAGGCCGTCATCGGCATGGCCCACCGTGGTCGCCTGAACGTACTCATCAACGTGCTGGGCAAACGTGCCCAGGAGCTGTTCGACGAGTTTGCCGGCAAGCACGGTGAATCCTGGGGCACGGGCGATGTGAAGTACCACATGGGCTTCTCGTCCGACTTCGCCACTCCGGGTGGTAACGTCCACCTGGCGCTTGCCTTCAACCCGTCTCACCTCGAGATCGTCAACCCCGTGGTCATCGGCTCCGTGCGTGCTCGTATGGATCGCCGTGGTGACAAGGATGGCTCGACCGTGCTGCCCATCACCATCCACGGTGACTCCGCCATGGCCGGTCAGGGCGTAGTGGCCGAGACTTTCAACATGTCCCAGACCCGTGCCTATGGCGTGGGCGGGACAGTGCGCATCGTCATCAACAACCAGGTAGGCTTCACCACCTCCTATCACCGCGACCTGCGCTCCACCGAATATTGCACCGACATCGCCAAGGCCGTTCAGGCACCCGTACTGCACGTCAACGGGGACGATCCGGAAGCCGTGGTGCTGGTGACCCAGATTGCCCTGGATTATCGCAACACCTTCAAGCGTGACGTGGTGATCGAGCTGGTCTGCTACCGTCGTCACGGCCACAACGAGGCCGACGAGCCGAGCGCGACCCAGCCCTTGATGTACCAGAAGATCAAGCAGCACCCTACCCCGCGCAAGATCTACGCCGATCAGCTGGTGGCGGAAGGGAGCATCACCCAGGAGCTGGCTACCACCCTGGTCAACGACTACCGCGACACCCTGGATCGGGGCGAGCGGGTGAGCAAGGAGTGGCGCCCGATGGAGCTGCACTCCGTCGACTGGACGCCCTACCTCGGTCACGACTGGAATATGCCCTATGACAGTACAGTGCCGATGGATCACTTGAAGGCCCTGGGCGAGCGAGTGAGCCAGTATCCGGCCACCCACGTGCTGCAGCGCCAGGTCGAGAAGATCTACGAAGACCGCCGCCTGATGGCCGCCGGCGAGAAGCTGCTTGACTGGGGCTTTGCCGAGACCCTGGCCTACGCCACCCTGGTGGACAAGGGCTCCCGCATCCGCTTCACCGGTGAAGACTCCGGTCGTGGCACCTTCTTCCACCGTCACGCCGTGCTGCACAACCAGACCGATGCCAGCACCTATACCCCGCTGTGCAATCTGCACGACGAGCAGGGGCCGTTCGAGATTTACGACTCCGTACTGACCGAAAACGCGGTACTGGCCTTTGAATATGGCTACGCCAGCGCCGAGCCGGCTGGTCTCACCATCTGGGAAGCCCAGTTCGGCGACTTCGCCAACTGTGCCCAGGTCGTGGTCGACCAGTTCCTCTCCTCCGGTGAGCAGAAGTGGGGGCGGATGTGCGGTCTGACCATGCTGCTGCCCCACGGTTACGAGGGCCAGGGCCCGGAGCACTCCTCCGCCCGTCTCGAGCGCTATCTGCAGATGTGTGCCCAGCACAACATGCAGGTGTGCGTGCCGTCTACCCCGGCGCAGGTATTCCATATGCTGCGCCGTCAGGTGGTGCGCCCGATGCGCCGTCCGCTCATCGTGATGACGCCCAAATCCCTGCTGCGCCACCCGCTGGCGGTGAGCAAGCTCGAAGAGCTGGCCGAAGGCACCTTCCAGAACGCCATCGGCGAGATCGATGCGCTGGATCCGAAAGGGGTCAAGCGCGTGGTGTTCTGCTCCGGCAAGGTTTACTACGACCTGCTCGATGCCCGTCGCAAGGCGGAGCAGCAGGACGTGGCCCTGGTGCGCATTGAGCAGCTCTACCCCTTCCCGGAAGAGGAAGTGCGCGCCATCCTGGCCGACTACAGCCATGTCACCGATTTTGTCTGGTGTCAGGAAGAGCCGCAGAACCAGGGCGCCTGGTACTGCACCCGTCATCACTACGACAGCGTGCTGCCAAGCCATGCCCGTCTGCGTTATGCCGGTCGTCCGGCCTCGGCCTCACCCGCCGTCGGTTACATGTCCGTCCACGCCAAGCAGCAGAAAGCCTTGGTGGAAGATGCCCTTACCCTGTAATAAGCCTCTGGCATAGAAGTAAAAAGGAACTGATTAGATGACTATCGAGATCAAGGTACCGGACCTGCCGGAATCAGTGGCAGATGCCACCATCGCCACCTGGCACAAGAAGCCCGGTGATCTGGTTGCCCGTGATGAAGTGCTGGTTGACATCGAAACCGACAAGGTGGTGCTGGAAGTGCCGGCACCGCAAGCCGGTGTGCTGGGGGATATTCTGGAAGCGGAAGGGGCAACCGTACTCTCCCGCCAGCTGATCGCCATGCTCAAGCCGGCTCCCGTGGCCGGTGAAGAGACTGCCGAGAAGCCGGTGGAAGTAGTGGCCGATGACGCTGCTGATGGCCTGAGCCCCTCCGTGCGCCGCCTGATCGGCGAGCACGACATCGATGTCGCCAAGCTGTCCGGCACCGGTAAGGGTGGTCGTATCACCAAGGAAGACGTGGAAGCCTACATCAAGGGGCTGAGCAAGGCGGCTGCCGCTGCCCCGGTTGCCGCTGCGGCGCCGGCTGCACCTGTGGCGACCCTGGCCGGTCGCAGCGAGAAGCGCGTGCCCATGACCCGTCTGCGCAAGCGCATCGCCGAGCGTCTGCTGGAGGCCAAGAACACCACCGCCATGCTGACTACCTTCAACGAGATCAACATGGCGCCCATCATGAAGCTGCGCAAGCAGTACGGTGAGATCTTCGAGAAGAAGCACGGCATCAAGCTCGGCTTCATGTCCTTCTACGTCAAGGCGGTAGTAGAGTCCCTCAAGCGTTATCCGGAAGTGAACGCCGGGCTGGATGGTGACGACATCGTCTACCACAACTACTTCGATGTGAGCATCGCCGTCTCCACCCCCCGTGGTCTGGTGACCCCAGTGCTGCGCGACTGCGACAGCATGAGCCTGGCCGACATCGAGAAGGCCATCAAGGATCTGGCCGGCAAGGGCCGCGACGGCAAACTGACCGTGGATGAGCTGACTGGCGGCAACTTCACCATCACCAACGGTGGTGTGTTTGGCTCCCTGATGTCCACCCCGATCATCAACCCGCCCCAGAGCGCCATTCTGGGCATGCACAAGATCCAGGATCGCCCCATGGCCGTCGACGGCAAGGTCGAGATCCTGCCGATGATGTACCTGGCGCTCTCCTACGATCACCGTCTCATCGACGGCCGCGAGTCAGTCGGCTTCCTGGTCTCCGTCAAGGAGCTGCTGGAAGATCCGACCCGTCTGCTGCTGGACGTCTGAGTCAACCCGAGCGTAAGAAAGATAACAAGGGGCCCTTGAGGCCCCCCATACGGGGATTGAGAAACCTCTGCCCCGGACGGAAATACCTACAACACGGATAGAGCATCTATGAATCTGCATGAATATCAGGCAAAACAGCTGTTTGCCGAGTATGGCCTGCCGGTCTCCGAAGGTTATGCCTGTGCTACCCCGCAGGAAGCGGCCGAAGCGGCCGACAAGATTGGCGGCAACACCTGGGTCGTCAAGTGCCAGGTCCACGCCGGTGGTCGCGGCAAGGCGGGCGGCGTCAAGCTCGCCAAGAGCAAGGACGAGATCCGTGCCTTCGCCCAGCAGTGGCTTGGCAAGAACCTGGTGACCTACCAGACCGACGCCAACGGCCAGCCGGTCACCAAGATCCTGGTGGAGTCCTGCACCGACATCGCCAAGGAGCTGTATCTCGGCGCTGTGGTCGATCGTGGCAGCCGCCGCGTGGTCTTCATGGCCTCTACCGAAGGTGGCGTGGAGATTGAAAAAGTCGCCCACGAAACCCCGGAACTCATTCACAAGGCCACCCTGGATCCCCTGGTGGGCCCGCAGCCCTACCAGGCTCGCGAGCTGGCCTTCAAACTGGGTCTGGTCGGCGATCAGATCAAGCAGTTCACCAAGATCTTCATGGGCCTGGGCCAGATGTTCCTGGATTGCGACTTCGCATTGCTGGAAATCAACCCCCTGGTCATCACCGACAAGGGCAACCTGCATTGCCTGGACGGCAAGATCAACATCGACGCCAACGCCCTCTATCGCCAGCCCAAGCTGCGCGAGATGCACGATCCGTCTCAGGATGACCCCCGCGAAGCGCATGCCGCCCAGTGGGAGCTGAACTATGTGGCCCTCGATGGCAACATCGGCTGCATGGTCAATGGCGCGGGTCTGGCCATGGGCACCATGGACATCGTCAACCTGCACGGCGGCTCTCCCGCCAACTTCCTGGACGTGGGCGGTGGCGCCACCAAGGAGCGCGTGACCGAAGCGTTCAAGATCATCCTCTCCGACAGCAACGTCAAAGCCGTACTGGTCAACATCTTCGGCGGCATCGTGCGCTGTGACATGATCGCCGAAGGCATCATCGGCGCCGTGAAGGAAGTGGGGGTCAAGGTTCCCGTGGTAGTGCGCCTGGAGGGTAACAACGCCGAGCTGGGTGGTATCAAGCTGGCCGAGAGCGGCCTCAACATCATTGCGGCCAAGAGTCTGACCGATGCCGCGCAGCAAGTCGTCAAAGCAGCGGAGGCCAACTGATGAGCGTTCTGATCAACAAAGATACCAAGGTGATCTGCCAGGGCTTTACCGGCGGTCAGGGTACCTTCCACTCCGAACAGGCCATCGCTTACGGTACCCAGATGGTTGGCGGCGTCTCCCCGGGCAAGGGTGGCACCACCCACCTGGGCCTGCCGGTGTTCAACACCGTTCGTGATGCCGTGGAAGCCACCGGCGCCACCGCTTCCGTCATCTATGTGCCGGCTCCGTTCTGCAAGGACGCCATCCTGGAAGCCATCGACGCCGGCATCAAGCTGATCGTCACCATCACCGAAGGCATCCCGACCTTGGATATGCTGGACGTGAAAGTGAAGCTGCAGGAAACCGGCGTACGCATGATCGGCCCCAACTGCCCCGGCGTCATCACCCCGGGCGAGTGCAAGATCGGTATCATGCCTGGCCACATCCACAAGCCGGGCAAGGTGGGCATCGTTTCCCGCTCCGGCACCCTGACCTACGAAGCGGTCAAGCAGACTACGGACGAGGGCTTCGGCCAGTCCACCTGCGTCGGTATCGGTGGCGACCCCATCCCGGGTTCCAACTTCATCGACATCCTGGAGATGTTCCAGAACGATCCGCAGACCGAAGCCATCGTGATGATCGGCGAGATCGGCGGCAACGCCGAGGAAGACGCGGCCGCCTATATCAAGGCCCACGTCACCAAGCCGGTGGTCTCCTATATCGCGGGTGTCACCGCGCCTCCCGGCAAGCGCATGGGCCACGCCGGCGCCATCATCTCGGGTGGCAAGGGCACCGCCGCCGAGAAGTTTGCCGCCCTGGAAGATGCCGGTGTCAAAACCGTGCGCTCCCTTGCCGATATCGGCAAGGCACTGCGTGAAGTAACCGGCTGGTAATTGTTCCTAGCCTGTTATCTCTAATAAAAATGCCGCCTTAGGGCGGCTTTTTTATTATGGCAAAGTAAAAGGGATTCTATATACAACTAGACCTTGTGAAATCCCCAACGTAGGATATGGTAAATTCAGTGTGATAGTTTTTTATTTTTTAGTGAGCCGTAGTTATTTATGATTAAATTATTTGACACAAATCAAAGCAAAACTGTACTTGCTAAGTTCAGACAAAGGATTGACAGTTTGGTTCCTTCAAATGATTTCGATAAACAACGGAATAGTCTGATTCGTTTAGTAATAAATGCTATGGACAAAAATCCTAATGAATGGAACATGTTCTGCCAAATAAATATAAAGTGGATAGGCGATCAATTCATTAGTCGATTGGCAGATGAAGATGAGCTAACCAAAGAGAACTTGGATGATATTTGTTCAATGTGTTTTCGGTTTCTTTTTGAATTATATCTCTCAACTAAAAATGACTTGGCTTTTGATTTCGAAAGAGCCAGAAGATTTATTTTTAATAATGTGGAGTTGTTTGAAAGCTCTGCGCGAGAACAAATTGAGTTCGCAATTCGTGATATACCTATAAGTATTTTTAAGGCGGTAGCAAACAGTGATGAAATTGAAACACTTAAAAATTTTGATGCTGTCACGGTGAAGGCTAAGCAACTTAGAGTTGAATGGGATAATGATTTAAGTGAAAGAGAGAGTCGAGTCAAAGCAATAGAAGAGTCCCTCTCTAAATACGAAAATGCGTTTAATTTCGTTGGTTTATATCAAGGCTTTGATGACTTATCAAAAGAAAAGATACGTGAGCGCGATGGGATCTTGTTTTGGCTTAAACTGTTATCATTAATTATAGTTTTACCGATAGCGGCTGAGCTCATATTTATTTATGTCAATATTGATAACTTATCTGTCATCAGAGATGGCCTATTGGTATCCATTTTTCCAACAGTATCTTTAGTTGCAATATCTATATATTATTTTAGGGTTCTTCTTTTTAATTATAAATCAGTTAAGTCACAGTTATTGCAGATCGACCTTAGAAAGACATTGTGTCGATTCATACAAAGCTATTCTGGTTATGCTAGCGAGATAAAAAGCAAAGATGCTGATGTTCTGGAACGATTTGAGAGAGTTATATTCTCTGGGATAGTAACGGAAGATGGTAATTTACCATCTACATTTGATGGAATCGAGCAAATAAGTAAGTTCATTAATTCTGTCAAGGTATAGTTTACACATTTTTGGATATGTTGTTTAAATTGTGCAATGTATCTAGGAGATAAAAATGCCTGTCGACAAGAACAACCTTAGAAATGTTGTTTTGAACAGTCATTATATTCCAGCTGTTCAGTCTATTGAGAAATATGGAAGATATTGGTTCTCTGAAACTCGACCAGCAGCATATATGTTGTCAAGTATTTTAGAAAATGCTGGAATGAATGTTATTTTACTTAATTATCCGCCTCGTTGGGAGTTTGTAATATGTGTTGTTGGGAATCATAATCGAGATTTACTTTTAGAAATAGCAGACCAGCGGCATGAATTGATCGAACAAGGAATAGATGTGGCTGATCTGCCAGTCTAAAGCATTCTTCATCCAAATTCGAACCAAGTTGATTCGAATAGCGAGGCTTGTAGGTTCGATTAGCGGAACGTAATCGGACGGTCGAGGTGAGTGATATCACCTCGGTCGATCGTCAGTTTGCCCCTTGCTTTACGCTGATGGTCTTGAGGTTCTCACGTTTGGGTCTGATCAGCTGGTAGATCCCGCCAGCCAGGGGCAGGATAAAAAGCAGGGAATAGGGGGAGAGGCTGCGCCCGGTGACCACCGCCTCCATCTCGTATGTTGGGCTAAAAATGGTAGGTTGGTGCTGAACGAAGTGAAGCCCAACGTTTACCGTGAAATATACCTGTAAATCTGTTTTACGGCTTAGCCACATCCTTGTTTATCCCGCTCTGATTGGCGCAATAATGCTCGTCTGTTGGGCTTCGCGACGCTCTGCGCCAACCTACAAGTTACGCTATCGCCCTGAGTGACAACTCGTGGGTCGAATAGGCGCGTCGGTTCGAATAGCGAAGCGTATTCGGACGTTCGAGGTGAGTAATATCATGCTCCGCCTGATAGTCAGTTTGCTCCTTGCTTTACGCTAATGGTCTTGGGGCTTTCACGGCTGGGTTTGATCAACTGGTAGATGCCGCCAGCCAGCGGCAGGATAAAAAGCAGGGAATAGGGGGAGAGGCTGCGCCCGGTGACCACCGCCTCCATCTCGTATGTTGGGCTAAAAATGGTAGGTTGGTGCTGAACGAAGTGAAGCCCAACGTTTACCGTGAAATATACCTGTCAATCTGTTTTACAGTTTAGCCACATCCTTGTTTATCCCGCTCTGGTTGGCGCAATAATGCTCGTCTGTTGGGCTTCGCGACGCTCTGCGCCAACCTACAAGTTACGCTATCGCCCTGAGTGACAACGCGTGGGGTCGAATAGGGCCATAGGGTTCGAATAGCGGAGCGCATTCGGACGTTCGAGGTGAGTAATATCATGCTCCGTCTGATAGTCAGTTTGCCCCTTGCTTTACGCTGATGGTCTTGGGAGCTTCGCGTTTGGGTTTGATCAACTGGTAGATACCGCCAGCCAACGGCAGGATAAAAAGCAGGGAATAGGGGGAGAGGCTGCGTCCGGTGACCACTGCCTCCAGCGCCACGGCAATCACCGGAAAAATCAGAAAGCAGAGCGAGGCCTTGAAAGGGGAGACCAGGGCATTGAGCCTGAAATACGCGACTATCCCCCCGACCCCAGCGATGCTGCCAAGATAAAGGACGGCGAGCAGGGAGGAGAGCTGCATATCGGCGAATACCAAGGGTTCTGTCACCAAACCGGCCATCAGCAACAAGAGGGAGGCAATTCCGCTGGGGATGGCGCTAAAGGTGAGCACATGAATATGGCCAAGTCGGTGTTGCTTCAATATATAGATGATTGCATGCAGCAGCACGGCGCTTGTGAGCAGCACAATGCCAATGAGATAGTTGCTACCCGAGATATCCGACTCTATCGAGATAATACTGACGAGGCTCAACAAGGTTACCAGCAGGGCCTGGATCTGGCGCAGGCTGAAATGCTGCTTTGTGATGAAGTACGAGAGCAGCATGATGGCGATCGGCATATAGCTGAAAATAATGGCAGCAAGACCCGATGAAATATATTTTTCTCCCTCCAGCATAAACCAGAACGGAATGGCAAAATAGAAGAGGGCAACGATCGGCATATAATGCCGCTTCCCCCTAGGAAACAGCAGTGGCACATTATCCTTGCACGCGATAAGTATCAACAAGGGAGACATCACCATAAAACGCAGTGCGGTAGCCGTTAACGAGGGGATAGATTGTCCCGCAATGGCCATCGCAAGCCAGGTGGTGCCCCAGATCAAACAGACAGAAATAAATAACCTTTTCTTCATATAATGCCTGCCCTCTATAGGAATTTTTAAAATGCAGAGAGAAGGCTAAACCTTTGGCTATACTCCAAGGTCAATCTCAATATTGTGACAAGTTGTGATAGTCTGTGGTTAGCTGTGACAATGATCGGAAACCGGCATCGCTATTTTCCGGGCACGAAGAGATGGCAGATAATTAAATAGTCGATGGCGACCAATAGTGACGTGATGCGAAACGAGTTCATTGACTTATTATTATCCCTGATAATGAGACCAGAGCGACAAATGCCGACCATCAGGTCGGCACGCTTTATGGTTGTGATAAACGCCTGTCTATCGGCATAGCGGGGCAGGGGTTCTTGGATCAGCCTGTATCGTCAGCATGCATCGAAAACCGTGAGGTTCTCACTTTTTGACGGTGAATGACCTGCGGCACCTGGCTTGAGGTTGCATTGTGTCCGCAAGTCACTCTCAAGGTGTGATAACCAAATCACTCCCCAAACAGCGCAATCTCTTTTTTGCCATCGTTGCCAATCGCACCACGATACATGCCGACCGTATTAAAGAGCATGGTGTAGTTGCCTTTGGCATCCAGCACAATGACTCCGCCACTGCCATCAATGGCTTTCACTTCATTGAGCGCATTGGCTGCCGCTGTTGCCAGAGGGGCTTTGTTGTATTTCACCTGTGAGGCGATATTGTACGCCGTTGCGGTGCGGATAAACTTCTCGCCACTCCCTGTGGCTGATACGGCCACCGTATTGTTGTCCGCGTAGGTGCCTGCCCCAATCAGCGGAGAATCGCCAACCCGGCCATAACGCTTGTTGGTCATGCCGCCGGTCGATGTACCCGCCGCCAGATTGCCCTCTTTATCCAGAGCGACGGCCCCCACGGTTCCAAATTTGTAGTCATACATCAGCGGATCGTAGGTGTAAGCCGATTTGCCATCGTGATCCAGCACCACCTGCTCTTTTTTAATGGCCTCTTGCAATTGCTGCCAGCGATAGTCAGTGCGGAAATAGGCGGGTTCAACCGTCTCCAACCCTTCTTGCTTCAGGAATACCTCTGCGCCTTTGGACACCATCAACACATGGGGGCTGCGCGTCATGACGGTATAAGCGGCATTGATCGGATTTTTAATGGTGGTCACGCCAGCCACCGCGCCTGCCGCCAAGGTTTTACCATCCATGATGGATGCATCCAGCTCGTTGCGACCATCATGGGTAAAGACAGCGCCTTTACCGGCATTAAACAGCGGAGAGTCTTCCATCACGTTGATGGCCCGCTGCACCGCCTCCAGACTGGCGCCGCCGCTTTCCAGCACTTTGTAACCAGCCTGCAATGCTTCATCCAATTTGGCTTTGTATTCGGCCTCCTGTTGCGGGGTAATGGTTGCTTTGGCAATCGTGCCGGCGCCGCCGTGGATCACCAGGCGAATGGGTGGCTCGGAAGCCAGTGTTGCTGCAGAAAATAAGGAGGTTGCCAGCAAGGCAGACGTGAGTAACGAAAGTTTCATTGCGCATCCTTGTATGTTTTATTGGTTGGAAAGAAAACATGGAATTAAAGCAGTGCACTAGAGATATATGATGTAACTCGTATGCCTTATTTCCCCATAGATGTGGCTCGTATACTTCTATTCACCCATAAAAACTAAAAACGGCCACTCTGGCCAGCCACTATCGATATACAACGACCAAGATAATGATCAGGCAGTCTCATATTTTTGAGGGGCCACCACCCCTTATGAACCCATATCCTGATTTAATCAACCATGTCTCCAATCCATCCTGCATCGCCCCTTTAGATCGCTAAGAGAAAGAATATGACCCTGTATGGCTGGGAGGCCGAAATAACAGCAAACAGGCGGGCAAAATACGGCACTGAATGAATGGGGCCCGCCCGGAAATTGACGACGGTCATGCAACGCTCTGTGCGACAATTTCTGGAAGTTCTGATCGTGTGCAACACATACCACCCAGTCTGTCATGCCCAAAACAAGATCGATGATGGATGACAGCAACATTGACTGCGCAACCAATAGGGGAGTGGCAGCAGGGTAGGCAGCGGGACGCCAGCCCTTGTGACAAGTGGATACCGATTGCTTTTTTACCTTGTATGTGATAGCGACATCTTTGGAGAGAGGTGGTTGCGATTGAATTGACGGGGGCGCGTTGTCAGCCTCTTGGCAAGGCGCAGGACGATATTTTGGGGGAGAGGGAAGAATGAAAAAAATGACATTCATTAGTATTTTTATATTTTCCAGCTTTGTTTTTTCGCAAGAACCATATTTAAGCAAAAGCAATCCAAGAACTTACACGGTAACAGTGAGTGTAAATACAAAAAACAATGGTCTTGCCTTATCGGATTTAATAGTCAATATACCGCTACCACTGCAAAATAGAGTTCAGGATGTCAAGTATATCCAAACAAACAATGGGGTAGTAATTAATGATGGCGAGTTGCGTTACGCATCCTTTGTCTATGATGAAAAAAGCTCGCCGAAAAACGGAGAGAATATATTGTCTGCGGTATCTTATCAGGTGACAACCTATGATCAATTTTATGATCTACTAAAGATAAAAAAGATAGAACCATACAATAAAAAGGGGGCTGATTTTATTAATTACACAAGGGATAATTTACCATATATCAATCTGTCAAATAAGAAACTGCAAGCCATATCAAATAAACTATGGGAAAAGAGTCAGGCAGATATCTTGACTTATGCTCGAATGGCGTACGAGTATGTTCCGCTTAACTTTAGCTATATAAATGCTAATACGGGATTACATCCCTTAAATGAAGTTATGGATTCTGGTGGTGGTGATTGTGGAAACTTGTCGAGTATATATATTACGTTACTCAGGATAAAGCAAATTCCCGCCAGACATGTTGTGGCTATTCGGGCTGACAATACATTCCATGCGTGGTCTGAATTTTATCTTGAGAATATTGGCTGGATACCTGTAGATGTCACATTCAAACAGATATACCCTAACAAGGATTATTTTGGCAAAATGGATAAAGAATCAAACGGAATAGCTTTAAATAAAGATGTCAATTTTTCTTTGGTAGTTGGGGATAAAGGGCGGTTTAATATGGGTTTATTCCAACGATATGGCTATTGGTACTGGTCATCCGGGTTGGGCTCTCTTGACAGTAAATTCAAGATCACTGAAACTGAGTAGGGGGAAAGCTCATCTAGCGCCGCATATATTTTTCGTAGTCTCAGTACTTGTTGCATAGAATAATTGACTCGTTCAAGCGTGAAGATATGACAGGTGAATGATGAATCCCCCATGGCTTAGCGAGGTATTATATTCAATTTGTTCGAGAGATTTTCAGACACTGAATTTATGAAATACGGAAAAATTCCACCTTTGGCCTTGACCACATCGAAGCTGAGATAGCGTCTGACAATCAAGCATCAGTGCGGATATTAGTCAGGCTTGGCCTCTATCGGGAGGGACGTGGCATATTGGCAGCCGCAACCCTTTATGTCGCAGGTTGGACTTGATGCCGATGTTGCCACGGTCGCCAACTGGCATAAGCAACCTGAGCCGTTCGCAGCGGCAGAGCCGGAATCAAGTCCAAGGTGTGATTGCAAGCCGGCTATTTCCCTTCAGGGGAGCCGAAGCTGCATTGATAGACCCAGGCTGGCGGCATATTGAGCCAGACACGGCGGCGTTGCCAGTCAAAGTGATGGGACAGTTCGCGCTCTATCTGCGAGGTGTACTGGAACTGGATAAAGTACCCCCCAGGATGCAGGGATGCCTTGACCCGGGCCAGCACAGCCTGCCGCTGGGCGGGCGTAAATGCCAGCAGGGGCAAGCCGGAGAAGATCACCTCATAGGATTTGTTCAGTTGTTGGGCGGGTTGCATGCAGACCTCCAGCCTGGGATCCGGGATGGTTTCCAGCACAGAGATAAAGCCTGGGTGGATCTCGTAGGCATCGAGCCTGGCATTGTCAGGCAGTGCCTGTAACAGCGTACGGGTGAGCACCCCGGTTCCCGCACCCAGCTCCGCCACATACCTGGCCCGCTGCAGATCAATGCCTGCCATCATGCCGTCGCAGAGCCACTGGGAGGAGGGCCAGACAGCCCCTACGTCCCGGGGTGAGCGAACGAACTGCTTCATAAAGGACAGCGATGAGCGCGCGTGCCTCACGTATTTCTTCATGGATCTCATGGCCCCTTCCTCCAGGATACGAGGCGTGGCAACACTCCCCACAAGCACAACACGCCTATCCCCCAAATCACCCACAACAGGGCAGAAGCAAATGGCAGCAGCATCGGGTAAATCTCCATCGCCCAGCTGACCCACTGAGTTGGGATAGGTAACCCTCCCTCGGGCCAAAACGTCGCCGTAGTACTCGCCAGCTCCCCTGACTCGAGACTTGCCACCTTGTCCAGCGCGGCAGACACCCATTGAGGCAGAATTTGTAGCAGCCAGTAAATCCCCCAAATGAGCCCACTCCATAGCGTGACCAAGGTTACTTTCCACACATTCTTCATTGCTCCTCCAGATCTCGAATAGGGTGGGATATGGCCCTGTATGGCTTAGGGCGCGTGAGAGAAGCTAAACGTTGGAGCTATATCCAATGTCAAGGAAGGGTTGTCAGGGGCGAGGAGAGATGGCGGTCATCTAGTGCTGGCTACGACAGTTTCAGGAGGCGTTGGTGGTGGGCTCGCATTGCCAGCCTGTTGGCCTCAACGCAATATGCCGACCCTGGGGCCGGCATGGTGGGTGGCTGACAATGCTTCTGACCGGGGCGCATTCGAACGGGCTTTGCCATTTGCACTTGGGGCCGTATTGGCTGCGTGACAAATGGGCCAATGGAGCAATGGAAATGGAGGGGCCTATTTATCCGCCTTGCCTGCCGCATCCGCCAGGCTGGCAAGCCGCTTGTCATACCAAGGCACAAGGCGGTTTTCATCCTCCGCCCGCTCTTTGCGCCGAATGGCATTGCGCACCGCCATGGCCCCCAGCCAGCGCAAGGGCTCGGGTGGAAAATAGCCGCGCGGGCCGCTCACCAGGGCGCATTCGCGCCACGGCTTGTCCTCTTCTCGCATCTTGTCTCTCACCAAAGCCGCCAGTACTTGACCGCCCATCCAGCTCTGCGCCACCCCGTTGCCGGAATAGCCGAGGCCATAGACGATATTGGGCTGCGCTCGCCAGTGGCCAAAGAAGGGGAGGCCGTCCACCGAGCGGTCGGAGGCGCCGCACCAGCTGGCGGCGATGGGCACCTCTTCAAGGGCCGGAAAGAAGCGACGCAGGGTGCGGGTGAGGGGAGCAAGATAGCGGCTCGGTTCGTCGAACTCGGCCAGATGGCGGTTGGCAAAGGCGAAGGTGTTGCCCCCCTTGCCTAGCATCAGCCGCCCTTGCGGAGTGGAGCGGTAGTAGTGGACAAAAGTGCGGCCATCCACCACGGAGCGGCCGTGATTGAGCTGCTGGTCGGCCAGGGCATCCGGCGCGGGGTCGGTTATCACCATATCGGAGGAGACCAGCACGATAGTGCGGCGAAACTCGCGAAAGTGCTGCACCATGGCGCTGTTGAGGGCCAGCACTACCTTGCGGGCGTGGACGATGGCCTGTGGCGTTTGCACCCGCGCCGGTTGGCCTGCATCGAGGCGCTGCATGGGGGTCCCTTCATAGACCTCGACCCCCAGTTCTCGCGCTGCCCGCAGCAGGCCACGCACCAGCAGGGCCGGTTGCACCGAGCCCGCGTGGGGGCTGTAAAACCCCTCCAGATGCACATGGGAGCCGCTCTGGCTGGCCAGTTCACTCTCTTCAATAGCCTGCCACTGGTTAAGGCCTGCTCGCGTGAGCGCCTGCAATACCGGCTCCATCAGGCCGCGCTGGGCCGCGCTGGTGGCGGTGTAGCAGGTGCCCTCGACACGAAGGTCGGCCTCTATGTTGTGCTGTTCACAGAAACGGGCGATCTCGTGCACTGCCTGCTCCGATTTTTGCACCAGCCAGGCGGCCTGCGCTTCGCCAAACAGGCGCTTTAACGTCAGATATTTGGCCGACCAGGTGAGCAGACAGCCGCCGTTGCGCCCGGAGGCGCCGCTGCCGCAGCGATCTTTCTCCAGCACCAGGATGCGCAAATGTGGCTCTGCCTGTTTAAGGGCGATGGCGCTCCACAGCCCGGTAAAGCCGCCGCCGACGAGGCAGACATCGACCTCGTGGTGGCCTTGAAGAGGTGTGGGGGGCGCGGGCTGTTCGGCGGCGAGCGCCTCGGCCAGCCAGAAGGGGAGAGTGGACATCATGACTCCTCGATAAGGTTATGACTGGCGCCAGCGCTGGGTGCGGGCCAGCAGGGTGCGGCTTAACAAGAGCTGGAGCAGCTTGACGGTAGCGGCGGCCAGCAGGATCAGGGTGGCCATGGCGGCGGCCGCGGCGGTATCACCGGAGTCCTCCATATTGAGCACGGCGATGGAGGCAAGCACGCTGTCGCTCGAATAGAGGAAGATCACCGCCGAAGTGGTAGTCATGGCGTTGACGAACAGATAGATAAAGATCTCCAAGAGCGCCGGCAGGGAGGTGGGCAGGGTGACCCGCCAGAACGCCTTCCAGAGCGGAATACGCAATGAGATGGCCACCAGCTCCAGCTCTTTGGGCAATTGCTTGAGGCTGGTCAGGGCCGTCATATGACCCACGGTGTAGTAGTGGATGACGCAGGAGAGCACCAGCAATGGCAGGGTACCGTAGAGGCCGCCAAACAGTGGGTTGCCGTTGAAAAAGAATATGTAACCCAGCCCCAGCACCATGCCGGGTACGGCCAGCGACAGCATGGCAAGCAGGTGCAGCAGCTGGCGAAGCCATGCAAAGTGGCGCCCCTTCTCCTGCGCCCAGGCCAGCACCATCACCAGTAGGGTGCCGATGAGTGCGGTAAACAGACCCAGCTGCAAGGTGTTGGTCATGGGCTGCCAGCCATAGACGCTGTTGCTGTCAAAGGCGTAGTGATCCAGCGTCAGCTCAAGGTTGTAGGGCCAAAACTGCACCAGGGAGCCGTAAACCGCCATGCCCACCAGTGCCAGAAACAGCAGGGCCCAGAGCGTGCACCAGCCAAGCGCCAGCAGATCCCGCAGCCGATGGGGTTTGGGCTGATAGGGCACCGCCTTGGTGCTGCTCTGCTCTTGCATCTTGCTGCGCACTCGGTGCTCCAAAGCAAAGCTCAACAGTGCCGGCAGCAGCAGGGTGACGCTCGCCACTGCCCCGAGGGAGAAGTTTTGCATCCCGATCACCTGCCGGTAGATATCGGTGGCCAGCACGTTGTATTGGCCGCCAATCACCTTGGCTACCCCGAAGTCGCAGATGGTGAGGGTAAACACTGCGATGGCGGCGCTGAGCAGGCCATAGCGAGCGGTGGGCAGGGTGACGGTGACAAAGGTGCGCCAGCCGCTGCTGCCGAGCACCCGAGAGGCTTCATAGAGGCGGGCATCGCTCTGACCGAGCGCCGTGATAAGGATCATCAAGGCGTGGGGAAAGCACCAGAAGCCCAGACCCATGACGATACCGATGGGGCCGTAGATACTCTCGCCGCCGAGCAGCCCCTTGGCGATCCCCTGATTGCCAAACCAGTAGACCAGGCTGATGGCGGGCAGCAGGGAGGGCATCAACAGCGGAATAAGGCCGATGAGGCGAAACAGGGGTTTGCCTGGCATGCAGGTGCGGGTGAGGGCATAAGCGTAACCAAAGGCGATGGTCACCACCAGCGTGGTGATCAGCACCCCGAGCCAGAGGGTGTTGCCGAGGGTGCGTCCCAGATGAGGGGAGTCGAAATAGGTGCTGAAGTTGGCAAGGCCCACCCAAAGGCCGTTCTCATCCTGCAGGCTCTTTTGCAACATGGTGAGCAGGGGCAGCAACAGGCCGCCGGTGAGCAGAGCGATGCCGAGTACCAGCAGGATCAGTTGCAGTCGCTGATCCCAGCTCCAACTGCCGCCAAGGCGTTGCCATCTTGCATCACGGGGCTGTGCGGGGGGCGGGCTGGCCTCTTGTGGCACGATCACGGAGTGGTTCATGGGCGGGCCTCTCCAAATAACTGCATCGCCTCGGCGGGCCACTGCAGCGAGCAGCACATACCACTGCGCCAGCCCCCCTGTTCGTGATCAGGCTGTTCATGGGTGGGGCGCTCCACCAGCAATTGTTGCGGGCCCAGGTAGGTGTCGGCGGTGCAGATGAGGCGCTGGGCGGCACCGAGAAACTCCACCTGTTCGATGTGTGCCTGGATGCCATGTTCACCGGGCGCCCCCAGCTTGATCGCCTCAGGGCGGATCGCCAGCTGCAGTTTACTGCCAGGAGCCGCGCGATTGGCCAGGCGCAGGGGATGATCGTTGAGGCGGACCTGGGTCGGGCCAAGCACCAGGGCATCGAGAAAGTTCATGGTGCCGACAAAGCTGGCCACGAAGCGGCTGGCAGGCTGGTGATAGATCTCTTGCGGGGTGCCTACTTGCACGATGCGACCGCTCTCCATCACCACGATGCGATCGGCCATGGTCAGGGCCTCCTCCTGATCGTGGGTCACCATGATGGTGGTAATGCCAAGGCGCTGTTGCAGGGCGCGGATCTCGCTGCGAAGGTGGCTGCGCACCAGCGCATCCAGGGCACTAAGGGGTTCGTCCAGCAGCAACAAGCCGGGGGAGAGGGCCAGCGCCCGCGCCAGTGCCACCCGCTGTTGCTGGCCGCCGGAGATCTGACTGGGGTATTTGTGGGATTGGGCGGTCAGTCCCACCAGTTCCAGCCAATGATCGACGCGTGCCTTGATTGCATCGCGCGCCAGCCCCTGATTCTCAAGGCCGAAGGCGATATTTTGGGCCACCGTCAGATTAGGGAAGAGGGCGTAGGACTGAAATACGATGCCAAAATCGCGCTGTTGGGGCGGTAACCGCGAGACGTCACGCCCCCCTTGCCAGATCTTGCCGCTGTCGGGCAGATCGAGGCCGGCGATGGCTCGCAGCAAGGTGGTTTTACCGCAGCCGGAGGGGCCAAGAAAGCAGATAAACTCTCCCGGCGCAATGGTCAGGGAGATCCCCTTGAGTGCCCGAAAGGCGCCGAACTGCTTATTAAGGTGTTGAATATCCAGATAGGGCTGGGTCATGGTGCGACTCGCTACTGATTTGGTATATACCAGTTTGTCTGACAAGTGTGACCATTCGGTGATCCCCTGATGACAGTAAGATGACAGTGAGGGGGGGCTGGGGCGTGTCAAAGGGGAAGGCGTTGGGGATCTCTGGTAACGAAAAGGCCAACTCGCGTTGGCCTGTCGATGGCACTTGCAATCTTTGCGAACCCCTTATGGTTTGGCTTCCGACTTGCCGTCGAAGCTGGCATTCCATTGTGCCAGGATGGTGTTACGCTCACGGGCAGCCCAGCCAAAATCGTTATCGATCATCTGCTCCTTGATATCGCTGGGGTAACCGGCCCTGGGTTTGGCCACCTCCGGGATGGCAACCACGGCAAAGGATTTGTTGTAAAGGGCATTGGCCTGCTCGGTAGCGGCAAAGTCGAGCAGCTGCTGGGCGGCATCCCGCTTGGGGGTGCTCTTGATGATGGCGGCAGCTTCCATATCCCAGCCAGATCCTTCACTGGGGAATACCACCTCGATCGGGGCTCCCTTGGCCTTGAGGCTGGTCGCTGGGAAGTCAAAGGAGATGCCGATCACCGTTTCGCCACTGGCGGCCAGCTTGCAAGGGGCGGAACCTGAGTGAGTGTAGCGGTCGATGTTCTGGTGCAGGCCGTTCATAAATTGCCAGCCTTGCGCTTCTCCCATGGTTTGCAGCCAGCCTGCGACACTCAAGTAGCCGGTGCCGGAGGAGCTGGGATTGGGCATGATCACCTTGCCCTTGTAGATGGGCTTGGTGAGATCGGCCCAGCTGGTGGGCGCGGGGATCCCCTGTTTCTCGGCCTCTACCTTGTTAAAACAGATGGCGCTGAAGAAGGCGTCCAGCCCTATCCAGTGGGGCTCGGCCTTGCTGTCGCGAAAGCGGCTGTCGAGCTTATCCAGCCCCTTGGGGGCGTAAGCGGCTAGCAGCTGCTGCTGATCGAGCTGCATCAGGCTGGTGGCCGCCAGTCCCCACACCACATCGGCCTTGGGTTGGGCTTGTTCAGCCAGCAACCGGGCGGTGATGACGCCGGTAGAGTCGCGCACCCACTTGATGTTGATATCCGGATGCTGGCGCTCAAAAGCACGCTTGAGTTCAGTCAGTTGCTCTGCTTCAAACGCGGTGTAGACAGTCAGATCGGTTGCTGCCAGTGCCGGGGCTGTCGTGGCGGCCAGCATGGCGGCAGCCAGCCAAGGGGTTCCCTGTTTCATCCTCACTCTCCATCAAAATTGGTATAAACCAGATTGGTCGAGAGAGAGGCTAGGGGATCATTATGACGTTTCGGTGACGGCCCTGTGACGTTTTACCGTTCCTGATGTAGCCGTGACTAATCCTGGGTATCTACCTCGATCTCCAGGCTATCGTGGCGCCAGTATTCCAGATCAAAATCGAGTACCCGGCCATGTTGATCGAAATTAAGCCGCTCCAGACGCAAGGCGGGCAGACCCGCGGTGGCCCCCAGTGCCTTGGCCGCTTCGTCCGGCAGGGCGGTGGGGAAGAAGCGCACCTGCATGCGGGCGTAGTGCAGATCGTAATGGGCCTGATAGATCTCGGTGAGGCTGCCATTGAGATCCAGCGCCAGCAGGCCTGGCACTCGTTCTGGCAGGCAGTAATTTTCGCAATAACAGATAGCGCGCCCGTTGGCATAGCGCAGCCGCTTGAGCAAAAACAGGCTATCAAACGGTTTGAGTTGCAGTCGCGCCATCAGCGCTGGCGGTACCGCCTGGCGGCTTTTCTCCAAAAGTTCAGTGCGCGGCTCGCCCCCTTGCTCGCGCACAACTTGGTGAAAGTTGGAGGTGCGTCTGGGGTTGAGGCTAAAACGCGGCGGGGTAACGAACCAGCCGCGGCGATCTGCCCGATAGATAAGGCCGCTCGCCTCCAGCTGCACCAAGGCCTCGCGGATGGTCACCCGGGTGGTACCGTAAAGCTCCCCCAGCAGCCGCTCGGAGGGGAGCTTGTCATTGGGGGTCAGGCCCCCCGCCAGGATCTGGTTGGCGAGGGCATCCTTGATCTGCAGGTATTGGGGTTTGCTCATGACATTCCTTGGCGGCTTACTGGTTGCCTTGGTAAAGACCAGAATCGCCCTTTGGGCTAAGTGTGCCTAGATTATCGTGATTATGGCGCTGAAAATGAATTTTTTGTTGCACATAGCCCCACCCCTTTGACCTAGGCAGGGGAGTTACCCACAATACGCTCCATCTGGTCTATACCAAAAGGAGCGCTATCATGACTTACCTGCCTGCGGCCCCCGCCGCCGTCGATTACCTGCTACTGACCCCGGGCCCCCTCTCAACCACCGCCACGGTACGTGCCGCCATGCTGCAAGACAGCTGCACCTGGGATGCGGACTACAACCAGGGGGTGGTGGAGCCCATCCGCCGCGAACTGGTGCGCCTGGCCACCGGTCCGGAATATGAACGCGACTACAGCGCCGTGCTGCTGCAGGGCAGCGGCAGCTACGTGGTGGAGAGCGTGCTGGGTTCGGCGATAGGCGTCGATGAGTGTCTGCTGATCATCAACAACGGCGCCTATGGGGCCCGCATGGGGGAGATGGCTCGCTGTCTTGGCTTGCGTCACCATGAGCTCGACTGCGGCGAGACCACCCGCCCCGAGCCTGCTGCCATTGAGGCCATGCTGGCGCGCCACCCCGAGATCACCCATCTGGCGATGGTGCACTGCGAGACCACCACCGGCATGCTCAACCCCCTTGAGGAGGTGGCAGCGCTCTGCCAGCGCCGAGGCATTCGCCTGATCGTCGATGCCATGAGCAGTTTTGGCGGTATCCCCATCGACATGGGCCCCCTTGGCATCGAATTTCTCATCAGCTCCGCCAACAAGTGCATCCAGGGGGTGCCGGGTTTTGGCTTTGTCATCGCCCGCCGCGCGGCACTGATGGCCTGCGCCGGTCGCGCCCGCTCGGTCTCCCTCGATCTGCACGCCCAGTGGCAGACCATGGAGCAGCAGGGGGGCAAGTGGCGCTTTACCTCACCTACCCATACCGTGCTCGCCTTTGCTCAGGCGCTGCGTGAACTGAATGAGGAGGGGGGCATCGCCGCCCGTTATCAGCGCTACCGCGAGAACCAGCAAACCCTGGTGGCGGGCATGGCCGCCCTTGGTTTTGCGCCGCTACTACCGACTGAATGGCAATCTCCCATCATCACCGCCTTCTACTCGCCAGCGCATCCGGATTACCGTTTTGCCGATTTCTACCAGCGCCTCAAGGCGCAGGGCTTTGTCATCTATCCGGGCAAGGTGTCGCAAGCCGATTGTTTTCGCATTGGCAATATCGGCGATGTGACCCCAGCACAAGTGCGCGCCTTGCTCGCGGCCATGGCCGATGCCTGCTACTGGCAAGGCGCGGCATGATGGCTGTCCGCCGTGGGGATGCCCCTCTGCATGGCAGCGGCCGAGCCGACAGCGAAGGGGATATCAACCTTGGCGAGGGTCGGGCGCGCTGGTGGGCAGGTCAGAGCGAAGATGTACAGGCCGGATTGGCGGAAGATAGCCGCTACTTTCTCCATCAGGCGCTCTCCACCCCCTGTCTCGATCTGCTTGAGCGCGCGCAGGGGAGCTGGCTGACCAGCGTATCGGGCAAACGCTATCTCGATTTTCACGGCAACAGCGTTCATCAGCTGGGCCACGGTCACCCCAAGGTGGTGGCCGCGGTGCAGCAGCAACTCGCCGATCTGCCGTTTGCGCCGCGCCGCTACACCCATCGGGTTGCCATCGACTGCGCCCGCACTCTGGCCGAACTGGCTCCCAGCGATCTCAACCGGGTGCTGTTTGCGCCCGGTGGCAGCGAGGTGGTGGGGATTGCCCTGAAGCTCGCCCGCTTTATCAGCGGCAATAGCAAGGTGGTGTCCCTGTGGGACGCCTTTCACGGTGCCTCCCTCGATGCCATCTCGGTCGGCGGCGAGGCCTGTTTTCGTGCCGGCATGGGCCCCTTGATGGCTGGCGTGGAGCGTATCCCGCCCCCCACCTGCTATCGCGGCGTTTGGTATCGCGGGGAGGGGAATGACCTGCACTATGCCGATTATCTGGAGTACGTCATCCAGAAGGAGGGGGGCATTGGCGCCTTTATCGCCGAGCCCATTCGCAACACCGACGTACAGGTGCCCTCGAAGGCCTACTGGCAGCGGGTGCGGGAGATCTGCGATCGCCACAAGGTGTTGCTGATCGTCGACGAGATCCCCAATGCCTTGGGCCGCACTGGCCACTGGTTCAGCTTTGAAGAGTTCGGCATCGAGCCCGACATCATCTGCCTGGGCAAGGGGTTGGGGGGCGGGGTAGTGCCGTTTGCCGCGCTCATCACCCGTGATCGCTTCAATCAGGCCGCAGCGATTTCGCTCGGCCACTACACCCACGAGAAGAGCCCCATTGGCTGCGCGGCAGCCCTCGCCACGATAGAGACAATCCGCGAGGTGGGGTTGCTTGCAAAAGTGCGGGAGGATGGCCGCTTTATGGCGCGCGAGCTCGGCAAGTTGGCCGAGCGTCACCCGCTGATCGGCCAGGTGCGCGGTATTGGTTTGCTCTGGGCGCTCGATCTGGTGGTCGATCACCAAAGTCGCACCCGCAATAGCCAGGCCGCCGAGCGGCTGCTCTATCGCTGTCTGGCGCTCGGGCTCAGCTTCAAGGTTTCTCAGGGCAATGTCATCCAGCTCTCGCCGCCGCTCAATATCGCTCGCGCCGATCTGGTGCGTGCCATCACCATTCTCGATCGCGCCTTGAGCGAGATCGCACTTTCACCGAAACAGGAACATCACCATGACTGACTTGCAGCTCGCTGTAGACCCGACCACCGACGTAGCGGCCCTGATCCTCGATTGGGCCGGTACCGTCGTCGATTTTGGCTCGTTCGCCCCCACCTCCATCTTCGTCGAGGCCTTCGCCCGCGCCTATGATTTCCCCGTGACCCTGGATGAGGCGCGCCAGCCCATGGGCCTTGGTAAGTGGGATCATATCGCGGCGCTGGGCCGGCTGCCCTCGGTGGCTGCGCGCTGGCAGGCCCGCTTTGGTCACCCCATGAGCCACGCCGAGGTGGACCACCTCTATCACACCTTTATGCCGCTGCAGATTGCCGCCGTGACCCGCTTTGCCGCCCCGATCCCCGGCGTGTTGCCGGTGCTGGAGGCTCTGCGAGCACAAGGGCTGAAAATCGGCTCCTGCTCCGGTTATCCCCGTCCGGTGATGGCGGCGCTGGTACCGGCTGCGGCCGATCACGGCTACCGCCCGGATCACTGGGTCGCCACCGATGACCTCAAGGCCGGTGGTCGCCCCGGCCCCTGGATGGCGCTGGCCAACGTAATTGAGCTCGGAGTGAGTGCGGTGCATCGCTGCATCAAGGTGGATGACGCCGTGCCGGGTATCAGCGAAGGGCTTAACGCGGGCATGTGGACGGTGGGATTGTCGGTTTCCGGCAACGAATTTGGTGCCACCTGGGACGAGTTTGCCGCCATGAGCGAGGCGGAGATCGCCGCCCGGCGTGCACCGGCCGAGGCCAAACTGCGGGCGGCGGGGGCGCACTACGTGATTGATACCCTGGCCGACATCGCCCCGGTCATCGCCGATATCAACCGCCGTCTGGCGGCCGGCGAGCGGCCATAAGCGGGCCTTGGCAAAAAACTTGGCATTGAAAAGCAACACGCCCCCGTATGGGGGCGTGTGTGTATCCAGCGTAAAGGGGAGGGGACGATAGGTGGCTGCAGAGGATGGCGGTTTATCTCCTGTCGCTCCCCCAACCTGGCAGCTATCCCCCCATCATCCTCGCGGTCTGGATCGCCTGAATAAGGGCGGCGCGGTTGATGCGGGGGCGCTCCTCATCCAGCAGTTGTTGCCACAGGGCGATGGCTTCACGGTAGCGGGCGTGCAGGAAGTGATCGGAGGCGAGCAGCATCAGGGCACTCACTTCCCCCTTGTCGAGCTTAAGCGCAGCATCGAGCAGGCGACGGGCCTCGGGCGTGAGCTGCTGGCCCGCCTGGTAGTAGCGCACAGTCGCCTGGGCGGCCAGGGTGGCGGCGCTGGCCCCCCCTTCGAGCAGTGCCAAACGCTGGTAGGCAAGCCAGGCATTGTCGTATTCATCCCGATAGAGATAGAGCTGGCCGAGCGCCGCCCAGCTGTCGAGATCGGCGGGATTGGTCTGCAGCTTCTGATGCAGGGCCCCCAGCTCCTTGTCCTGCAGATCCCGGGGGCTCAGGCCCGCCAGGGGATCGGGGCGTGACTGATGCGCCTGCCACGCCTGATAGCGGCCTGTGCTGGCGTAAAAGCTCGCGATCCCTGCCAGCAGCAGAGCGCCAAGCAGCCAGACGTAGCGGGCATGGTGGGCTCTGGGGGCCAGGGCCAGCCGGGCCCTGAGCGCCTGCTCGGGGACCGGGGTGGCATTGGCCAGATTGGCTGCGGTCAGTTCCCGATAGAGGGGAAGGTCGGGGGAGAGCCCGGCTTGCTGCTCGGCCATGATCCGGCGGTTCAGCGCGCTGCGATGATCGACACCGGCGCGGCCTGTGTCGCCCTCAATGGCAATGGCTTGAGCCCCCTTGATCCTCAGGCGGCGGCCGAGGGTCAGCAGCGCCAGCCCCAGCAGCAGGGCAGGACCGCCCCACAGCAGCAGGGTGCTGGCCTTGAAGGGGGGATCGTAGCGCACGAAGTCGCCAAATCGACTGGTCATGCGGGCGATCACTTCTTCATCGCTCTGCCCCTCGTCGACCCAGCGGTAGACCTCGAGGCGCAGATCCCGCGCGATGGGGGAGTTGGACTCCACCAGGTTCTGGTTTTGGCACTGGGGGCAGCGCAGGGCGCGGGCGAGTTCCTGGGCGCGGGCTTGCAGTTCGGGGTGGCGAAACTCATAGGTATCGACTCCGCTGGCAAACGAGCTCGCACTCAGGCACATGCCGAGGAGCAGCAGGGCAGCGGCAAGAGGACGGCACGTCATGATTGTGTCTCCCAAGTCGATGGCACTGTAGTGGCAGCCTTTATTTGCGCGTTGGCGCGGGCCTTGTCGAGCAGGGGCACAAACTGGCGCTGCCAGATCTCCAGGGTAAGCAGACCCGTGTGGCGGGTGAGCAGGGTGCCGTCGGCGTCAAAAAGATAGGTCTCCGGCGTGCCATAGACGCCGAGCTCCAGGGCAAGTTTGCCGTCCGGGTCGGCCAGCACGGCGCGATAGGGGTCGCCCGCCTCCATCAGCCAGGCGCGGGCCGCGTCCCCCTTGTCCCGATAGTTGAGGCCATAGAGGGGCACCACGCGTGCCAGCTCACCCAGCAACGGATGCTCGGCGCGGCAGTTGGGGCACCAGCTGGCCCAGACATTGAGCACAAAGGGCTCCCCTTTCAGGCTGGCGGTCTGGATCGGGCTCCCATCCAGCAGATTGTCGCTTTGCCACGCAGGCAGAGTACGCCCTAGCGTCGCCTCATCCTGGCTGTAGGGGTTGTTGCCAAGACCGAGCAGGAGCAGGGCGCCGAGGCCCAGAGTCAGGATCAGGGGCAGAAAGAGGCGCAGGCGGGATCTCATAGGGACTCCTGTTCGAGGCGGGGGTGAGGCGAGGTGGCCGCAGCCGGGTGGGAGGCCAGCAGGGGACGGCGAGCGAGCAGGCGCAGGGCGCCACCCGCCATCATCATAATGCCCCCCAGCCAGATCCAGCGTACCAGCGGCTTGTAGTGCAGGCGCATGGCGTAGGCGTGTGGCCCCATCTTCTCGCCAAGCACCACATAGAGATCGCCAAACAGCCCCCACGCGATGCCGGGCTCGTTCATGTTCATGGTGCGCACGCTGTAGTGGCGCCGCTCCGGCATCAGGCGGGCCACCTCCTGGCCCCCCTTGTGCACGCTCAGGGTGATGCGCTCGGCGGTGTAGTTGGGGCCGAGCAGCGGCTCGCTCCCCTCATAGCGAAACTCATAGGCACCGAGCCGGTAGGGCTTGCCTACTTCAAGCACAGTGCCACCCTCCTGGCTGTAGTGGCTCACCTGAGCGATGCCGAGGGCGCACACCGCCACCCCGAGGTGGGCGAGCAGGCTACCCAGCCGACTGGCCCTTCCATGTCCTTGTCTGAACGAGAAGTGCATCAGCAGGCTGGCCATCAGCCAGAGGCTCAGCACGTTGGCGACCAGTCCCATCCAGCTCAAGGGGCCGAACTCCCGATAGGCGAGGGTCAAGAGCCCCCCGCCCAGCAGGCCGAAGAGCGGCGGCAGCCAGCGGGTAAGGCGAGTATCGGTACTCAAGCCTTGCCAGCGCAGGCGCGGCAGCTGGGTCATCAAGGCCATCAGCAGCAGGGCCAGCGGCACGAAGATGGTGTTGAAGTAGGGGGCGCCCACCGAGAGGGAGCCCAGATGTAGGGACTTGAACACCATGGGGTAGAAGGTGCCGAGCAGTACGCTGGCACAGGCCACGCAGAGCAGCAGGATGGCGGCGCCGAGTAGCCCCTCTTTGGACAGTAAGCCGAAGCGGGCGTAGGGGGCGCGGGTGTCGGCCCGCAGGGCAAACAGGGTCAACGCTGTGGTGAGCAGCAGGCCGAGCAGCAGCAAAAGGGTGAGGCCGCGATCCGGATCCACCGCAAAGGCGTGCACCGAGGTGAGCACGCCGGAGCGCACCACGAAGGTGCCGAGCAGACTCAGGGAGAAGGTGAAAATGGAGAGCAGCAGCACGGCGTGGCCGTAGGCGCCGCGCTTCTCGCACACTACAAGAGCGTGCAGCAGGGCGGTGCCGAGCAGCCAGGGGAGCAGGGAGGCGTTTTCCACCGGATCCCAGAACCACCAGCCGCCCCAGCCAAGCTCGTAGTAGGCCCACCAGGAGCCGAGCACGATACCGGCGGTGAGAAACACCCAGGAGCCGAGCGCCCAGGGGCGGCTCCAGTGGGCCACGGCGCCATCGAGCCTGCCCGAGTGCAGCGCCGCCATGGCAAAAGCGAAATTGACCGCAAAACCGACGTAACCCAGATAGAGCAGGGGCGGGTGCAGGATCAGGCCGATATCCTGCAGCATGGGGTTGAGGTCGCGCCCCTCCTGCGGTCCCGGGAAAATCCGATCGAAGGGGCTGGAGAAAACCAGGGTGTAGAAGGCAAAGCCTCCCACAATCAGTCCCATAATGGCCAGTACCCGCACCAGGATCAGCGGGTCGACCCGCCTGGAGCACAGCGCTACCAGCGCCCCCCACAGGGCCAGCGCGAAGACGAAGAAGAGCATGGAGCCCTCGTGGCCGCCCCATACCGCCGCTATCTTGTAGCCCAGGGGCAGGGCGCTGTTGGCGTGCTGGGCCACATAGGTCAGGGTGAAATCATTCTGGGCAAAGCAGATCCCGAGCAGCACCAGGGAAGCGCCAAGCAGGGCGGCATTGAGCAGTGCCAATGGTCTGGCACAGTCGAGCAAGGGGGGGGAGGCGAGCCGTAAGCCCAGCCAGGGCAGTAACCCCTGCATCAGGGAGAGCAGGGTTGCCAGCAACAGTGAGAGATAGCCGAACTCCGCCAGCACACAACCTCCAGGTTCACTCTTCGATGTCATTCATGTCATGGCACACACGCCGCGTCGTCTCCCGTTTGGCGGGGGGCTCGGCAGGCAGCGGGTGTGGCATCACCAGAAATCCATTGGGCCAACAACAAACCAGCGCCAGTCGCCCGAGGGCGGCTGGCGCTGGTGATCATACCTTTAAACAACTGTCATCTGGCCGGCATAAAGCACGAAGTAGCGCAGCAGCAGGATCCCCACCAGAGTCAGGCTGCACACCAGCACCAGATGGCCGCTCTTCTCTCGCAGGGGAGCCGGGGTCAGGAAGGCGATCAGCTGGGGCAACACCATGCCGATACCCACCACCCCCACCCAGAACACCTGGGCCCAGAAACCGCTGCCGATGGCGGCCCACATGGCCACCTCTTTTTGGCCGCCACCGAAGTAGAGGCCGGTAAAGAAGCAGACCAGCAGCAGGATCTCTACCGCCAGCATGGGACGCTCGAAGCGGTGCACGAAGCTGACCCCCTGGCTGTGGTGGTTTTCCTTGAACAGGGTCACCGCCAGCAAGATGGTAGAGGCGATGCCCGAGCTGATGCCCGAGACCAGAAACAGCACCGGCAATACCGGGTTGTTCAGCAGCGGATAGGTCTTGAGCGCCGAGAGCAGGAAGCCGGTATAGGCCCCGAGCAGCACCGCCAGCAGCAGCAGGACGGGGGCCAGCAGCCGCTCGATGCGGGCGAGCCAGGCGATGAGATTATCCACAAAGGCGAACTTATCCTGAAACCACCGGACGCGCAGCCCCTCGATCTCGCTTCTGAACACCACCGCCAGCCAGGCGAACAGCACTGCCATATAGAGCTGGAACAGCATGACCCCCATCGACATCACTGAGTCGAACTGGTAGTGGAACATCAGCTTCCAGAAGGTCCAGGGACGGGCCAGGTGGAAGATGAGGATCAACAAGCCCAGGATCACGCTCGCGGGTGCCAGGATGGCGGTCGCCTTGATGATGCCGCTCTCGCTGCCAGCCCCCTTGCGGCGCAGCAGCACCGCCAGGGTGGCGGCCCCGGCGGAGATGCCGAGCAGGAACAGGTAGATGGCGATCGGCCAGTTCCAAACGAGAGAAGGGAAGTGAAATGCCTCTTGCATCGTCATGATTTTATCTCCCCTTTGGGCACGCGGTACATCTTGGGCGAGGTGCCGAGCGCCTGCTTGTAGCGATAGGTGGTCTCCTTCACCAGCCGTTGGGAGAGCGGACTGTCGGGATCATCCAGGTTGCCAAACACCAGCGCCTTGGTGGGGCAGGATTCCACGCAGGCCGGCTCCTTGCCCCGGGCCAGGTTGGTCTTGCGGCAAAAGTCGCACTTGTCGGCGACCCGGGTGACCGGGTTGATGAAGCGCACCTGATAGGGGCAGGCGGCCAGGCAATACATGCAGCCGACGCACAGATCCGGGTTCACATCGACGATGCCATCTTCCATACGGATATGGGAGGCGCCAGTCGGGCAGACGTGGACGCAAGGAGCGTTGTCGCAGTGCTGGCAGGACTTGCGAAAGAAGTGGTACTCGGCGTCGGGATACTCTCCAACGGGGCCGGAGCGGATGATCTCGAGGCGCGAGACCCCCTCCGGCACCTGGTTCACTTCCCGGCAGGCGTCCATGCAGGCGGTGCAGCCGATGCAGGCCTGCTCGTCATGCAGCATGCCGTAGCGCACCCCGTCGATGGTCTGGGTGTGGGCGAGGGAGCTGGCGAGCGAGCGGGTCGGCCCCGTCATCATGATGAGGGCCCCGGCGCTCATCCCCGCCATGAATTGACGGCGAGAGCAGCTCATGATGCCTCCTTGCCCGGGGCCACTTTGACCTGGTTTGCCTCGACCTTGGCCTTGGCCGCCTCATGCTGTTTGCTGTGGCAGTCGACGCAGAGCTTGATGCGGGATTTTTCCGGGATCCCCACCATGGGCTCCTTGGCCGGGTGCAGGGCGTGGCAGCTGGTGCAGGTGAGCTTGGTGGCGTGCACGTCGTGGGCCCAGAGCGCCTCGCGCAGGGGCTTGGGTTCGTGGCAGCTCATGCAGACGCTGTTCTGCTCCACGATGGGATACGCCTCGGTGCTCTTCTTGTCGCTAAAGCTGTTGCTAAAGCGCATCACATCCTTGACCCCTTCCCTGTGTTTGGGCGAGGGCTGGCCGTGACAGTTGGTGCAGGTCACCGGTTTGAGGTTGTTGGGATTGGTCGCCTTGCCATGCTTGCCGTGCATGACGTCGTCCTGATCCTTGTGGCAGTCGGTACAGGCCTTGTCGGCGCTGCGCAAGAATTCCACCTCGTGGGTGGGGGGCACGGCGGCGGGAGCGGTTGTCTGCTCGGCGGCCTGGCCCTGTACGCTGGTCAGCAGCATGGCCGCCATCAGCATCAGTCGTAAGAAATCCATCGTCAAATCACCCATATGAAGCCTCCATCCTGCTGCGGGCCCGACCGGCGGGCCCGCAGGCATCGGTTACTGTGCCAGCCGGCCGGCCGCTTTGGCCTCGGCATCCCAGGCGGGAACAGTGGTCTTGAGGAACTGGGCCTTGTCGCTGTTGAACTGCTTCATGTCCATGCCAAGGGCGGCCTGGGCCTTCTCCTTGGTGGAGATGTCAGGAATGGCGATCTCCTGGCTGATCCCCTTGGCGGCCAGCAGGCGTGCCAGCTTGGTGCGGGCGTCGGCGGCCTTGTCGAGGGCACTGCCCAGGACCTTGAGGGCCACTTCCGGGGCATGCATCTGTACCCCGTGGGAGGCGATGGCATAGTCCCAGCGCCACTGGGCGTGACGGATGTCTTGCAGGATATCTTTCATCTCGGCGTCGGTCGCGCCGGCATCCCAGGCGGCCTTGGCTTCAAAATGGGCGCGCACCAGCTGCTTTTCGACTTTCAGCTTGGTCTCGACAACGGCGTCTTTGCGCTGCTTGACGATGCCTTGCAGCATCTCCTTGCTCTGGGTGTGGCAGTTGCGGCAGGTCTGCTCGAAGCGATCAAACGGGTTGCCAATCTTGTGATCCGTGTAGACCTTGCCCTGCTCGTTCTGCACCTTGGGCATGTGGCAGTCGACGCAGGCCACATTGTTCTGGCCGTGAATGCCGGCGCGCCAGGTTTCGTACTCGGGGTGCTGGGCTTTGAGCATGGGGGTCTTGGAGACGGCGTGGGTCCAGTCGGAGAAGCCCAGTTCATCGTAGTAGGCCTCCATCTGCTCGACCGAGGTACCATCATCCCAGGGGAATTTCACCGCCTTGGTGGGGCCGGTGAAGTAGTACTCCACGTGGCACTGACCGCACACCTGGGATTGCTGATCGAAGCGACCCTGCTCCTTGAACGGCTTGCCGATGGCGGTCATGGCCCTATCAGCATAGGGGCGGGAGAGGTGCAGGGCAGGCTTGCCCTCCTTGAACTCTTTCGAGGCGGTGTCATGGCAGTCGGCGCAGCCGATGGTGTTGACGATCTCCGGGCCGCCCTTGGCCCACATCCCCTTGAAGTAACCATCCTCGCCTTGCTCGTCGATCACCCGGGCCACGTCCGGGCTCTTGCAGCTCCAGCAAGCCATGGGCAGGGGGCCATCCTCGGCGGTTTTCGGGGCGCCGGTGCGCAGGGTCTCGCGCACGTCGGTCAGGGCATAGAAGTGACCGCGGGGCTTGTTGTAATCCTTGGCAAAGGCGTAGCCGGCCCAGAGCACCACCATGTTGGGATCCTCGGCCAGGGCGTCGCTGCGCTCCTTGCTGTCGCTGGTGGCTTTCCAGCTGCTGAACTGATCGGCGTGATCCTTGGCAAACAGTTCGTTGCGTGCCTCTATCTTGCCCTTGGTGCTCTCTTCGGCCTGAGCCCAGCTGCTGCCAAGCAGACCGGTCAGTAGCAGGGCGGCGAGCCCCAGCCTGGTTTGTTTGTTATGTGAACCCACGATCATCACTCCCAGATAAATGTCTTGGTGCGGTCTGACCCGTTCCATCTTGTTGCGTGGACATCAACACCCGCAGGGCGCGGGAGTGGGCAGACCAATCTCTTGTTGACGGTGAATAAACCGATTTTTTATGCGATTGCTCGCCGAATACATTACCAAATAGGTATAGGCAATGATGATTTATCGGGAGTGGGTTTGCGCTAGATCAATCGTCGCGGGAGGCAATCGGTCGAAATGAGATCTCGGTTAAATTTTTGCTGGAAACTCCATGGCATGTCAGGCGTTTACCAGCGCTGGTGGTGAAGGCCCAGGGGCCGATCAGGGGCACTCGTTTTCTGAGTCACACGACTCTAATGTGGCTTTGACACTCTTGCCAGGCTGGATTGCCAATCTCCGCTTGTGGTTTATTTATTCATTTTTAGGTGGATGAGACCCAAATTGGCCATGGTGGAGACGGGTTGAAACAGCACTATCTTCAAGCATTGGACGCCTGGAATCTGGCCTCTCTGACGACAAATATGATCGCATGGCAATGAATAGTTCAGTCAGTAATGGCACGCTAAATGTGCCATTTGAGGCTTGTGTGGTAGTTCAAGGTCCCTCATATGCACAACATAGTAAGTAACGGCCATTTTTTAGGGGTTTATGTCGAAAATAGTGAAAAGAAGCGTGATGGCGATTGCTTTATGATCGCTCACCAGATGAGCACCCTGTTAACACCCGTGTGCTTGATTCCATTCTTGCCGGAGGTGGTATGGCAGAGTTGCAAATTGAAAAATCCACGGTGATCGCTCGAGTCGAGGGCCCCGCGTTTGTCATCAGTGCAGATGGTTCTGTCACACCAGCCAAGGCCGGGATGGCGCTGGTTCCCGGTGATCGCCTGCAAACGGCGCAAGGGGCGCAGGTCGAGATGGCCGACCCCGAAGTGCCACAGGCCAGTGCCGACGCCGCCGCAGTCAACGGCAACGAGCAGCCGCTGGATCCGGATCTCGCCTCGTTGCAAGAGGCCATTCGTCAGGGGATAGACCCGACGCAACAGTTTCAGGAGACGGCTGCGGGCAATGCCGCCGCAGGGGCTGGCAATGCCGGCGGGGTTGCTGGCTCCAGCCAGGGTGGCTTCGTGATCGTCGATCGCACCAATGATGCCACCCTGGCCGAGGCCGGATTCGATACGGGTCATGGGGCCCGTATTGCGACCGATGAGCTGCTTTTTTCCGAGGCGCGCGATTTCTTCGCGGCCATCACCATCACAGAACCCCAGACCGACGACAACATCATCAACGGCGCCGAAGCGACCGGGGTCATTATCCGCGGTACGGTGGACGACGTAGAGGTTGGCCAGCCGGTGACCGTGACCCTGACTGATCAGGCGGGTAACTCGCTGACGGTGACCACGGTTGTACTGCCCGGGTTGGTTTGGGAGGCCAACTTTGGCGATCTGACCGGCAAGTTGGTGGATGGCCCGCTCACCATACAGGCGGACACCCAGGATGTATCGGGCAACCGTGCCAGCGATCTCGGCCAGACTCTGCTCGATACCATCACCACCATTACCCTGGATCTGGCGGACGAGAGTGACACGGGCGCCAGCCAGACCGACGATCTGACTCGCGACAATACGCCACTGTTGCAAGGCAAGGGGGAGCCCGGCGCTACCGTGACTCTCTCTCTTGGCGGCAATGTACTCACCGTGCTGACAGTAGATGCGGCGGGCAACTGGCAGTACCAGATCCCCAATACTCTGGCCGATGGCGAGCATGCCTTTGAGGTCAATGCGGTGGACATCGCCGGCAACCGGGCCAGCGATACCCTGACCGTGACCGTCGACACCCGGGCCGGCATCGATATCGACGATCTCGACACGGGGCTTATTCTGGGTCAGGGCGGTGTCACCCTGAGCGGAACCACCACGGAAGTGGAAGCCGGTCAAAGCGTCACCATCACCCTCATCGGCCAGAGTGGCGAGACGCTTTTGAGCGGCAGCGCCCTGGTGGACAGTGACGGGCGCTGGCAACTCGCGGGCCTGGATCTCTCCGGCATTACCGGATCCTATGAGGTGCGCGCCGAGGTGACCGATCTGGCGGGAAACCGGGTGATAGATGGTGCTCCCCTTATCGGGCAGAGCGATACCCTGACTCTTTCCGAGGCGGAACTGGCCAAAGGGCCCGTCAGCGCCACCGGCTCCCTGCATACCGGCGCCGGCCTGGATGGCAACCTGCAGGTCGGGTTTGCCGTCGATCAGAGCGCCCTTGATGGACTGGGCCTCAGCAGCCATGGCTCACCCCTGAGCTATCAGACCAGCGGCCAGACCCTCACGGCCAGTGCCGCCGGGGTCACCGTCTTTACCCTGACGTTGGCCAATGACGGCAGCTATCGCATCGTCTGGAACCAGAGCCTGGATCACGGCCAGGACAACCTGAGCCTGCCTTTCAACCTCGAGTATCGCGACAGCGACGGGGATCTGGTTCGCGCCACCCTTAATGTCAATCTGGTGGACAGCACGCCCCCCGATTTTACCCTGCCATCCATCACCCTGACCGAGGATGCCTTTACCGACGCCGGGGCCGTGGTGGGGCAGAGCCACTTTGTGGTTGGCCACCAGGCCGACCCCCTGCTGGCGGACTCCGTCATCTTCGCCAATCAGGGCGATACCCTGACGCGCCTCAACGGCAGCGGCATGAGCAGCGACGGCCATGCTCTCACCTTTGAATTTTCCGGGGATCGCCTGCTGACCGGCTACTACCTGGATGGCAATGGCAAGCGGGTCGAGGTGCTCAAGGCCGAGCTGAGCGCCAGTCAGTCCGGCAGCGATGTCGATGGCACTGTGACCGTCTCCCTGACCGGCCCGCTGGATCATCAGGGGAGCGATGCGATCTCATTGGGGTTCACCGTGTCGGCCAAAGAGATAGATGGGGACGAGACCCGCGCCGATCTGGTAGTGACCGTCAACGATGGTGTCGACCCGAGTCTTGGCATCGACAGTGGTGTGACGCTGCAAGAGGGGTCGGCAGGTCAGACTCTGGATGGTCAGCTGCCGGTTAATGTGGGCAGCGATCGCCTGGTCTCCCTCAACTTCGAGGCAAGCCAACCCGGGCTCGACGGCCTCACCAGCGGCGGCAAGCCGACCAGTTACCAGGTGAGCGACAGCGTTATTACCCTGCTGGATGCGGGGGGCAAGACCATATTGACCGTTACCCTGGATCTCGATGGCAAGTACCATCTCCGGCTCGATGGTGTGCTGGATCAGCCGGTGGGTACCAACAGCGTCAACCTGGGGTTGCAGGTGCAGGGCTGTGACTTTGACGGGGACAAGAGCAACCTCGGCACCCTCAATATCCATATTACGGATGGCGCCTTGCCCCAGGTCGATCCGGTCTCCCTGACTTTGACGGAAGACAGCGACTGGAGCGCGACCCAAACCCTTTCGGGGGATCTCAATATCACTGCGGGCAGCGATCCGCTCAGCAGCATCACCTTCGATGCCAGCCAGCCCGGGCTGCAGGGGTTGACCTCCGGCAAGCAGAGCGTCGCCGTTACGGTGGCAGACCACCTGATCGAAGGGCGCACGCCAGATGGCCAGCTGGTGTTCACACTCACCCTCGGCAACGACGGCAAATATAACTTCACCCTCCATCAGCCACTCGATCAGGGCAGTGCAGACAGCCTGCTTAAAGCCGCGTTTACCCTGCTCGACAGCGACGGTGATACCGTCTCCTCCAGCTTGAGCGTCGCCATCGGCGATGGGGCCAATCCGGTGATCAGCGCCGTGACCGGCACCGCCATCACAGAGATGGCGCAAGGGGAGGCCGCCGCCGTCAGCACCATGAGCTTTACCGTGAGCCACGGTTCTGATGCCTTGGCGCGCGATAGTCTCAAGTTCGATATCGCGGCCATTCAAAGCAGCCTGGATAGCAAGTACAGCAGCCACGGCAGTCCAGTCACCTTCACCCTGGATGCCAACGGCGATCTGGTGGGCACCAGTGCGGACGGTCGCGAGGTATTGCGGGCCGAGCTCGATCTGGTGGAGAGCAATGGCAACTGGAGCGTCACCAGTAAAGTCACCCTGAGCGGCGAGCTGGATCATCAGGGGAGCGAGTCTCTTGACTTGCCGCTGGCGGTGACGCTCACGGATAAAGATGGCGACAGGGTCTCTACCCAGTTGCCACTGGTCATCAAGGATGGTGGTGCCCCCGCCTTTGTCGCGGGTCCAGGCGTGAGTCTGGATGAGGGCAACCTCGATGGTCACAATCCTCTCACCGGCACGGGCCAGTTCCAGATCAGCGCCGGTTCGGATCGAGTGAGCGAGGTGTCGTTTGCCGATCCTTCCGAACAACCGGCGTTGACCGCCCTGGGTCAACCGGTGAAATACGAACTGGTGGATGGGGATCCTGCCATCCCGGGCAGCCAGCTCCTCAAGGGTTATGTGGAGGTGGCTGGTCAGCGAATCGAGGTGCTGCAGGTGGAACTTGCCGGCAAGCTCGACAACGCCGCCAGCAACGGTTTTGACTACAAGGTGACCCTGTTCGAAGGGGTACATCAGAGCGCTGGCAATGCCACCGAGCTGCCGTTCAAGGTCAACGTCGTCGACAGCGACAAGGGATCTGGCAACAACGACAGCACCACGGGCACCCTCAATGTCAGCATTTCGGAAGGGGACAAGCCGACCTTGACCCTTACCGGCGTGACTCTGGAAGAAGGACGCTTTGATGGCGTCAACTCGAGCGCGGATGATCAGCAGGATACTGGCAAGATCACCATCAAGGCGGATTCCGATCCGGTGACGGATGTGCGCCTGACTCTCTCCGGCCAGGTGCTGGATGCCGATGGCAATCCCGTCACCCACAACGGGGAGACCCTCACCTGGCAGGAAGTGCCGGGCAGCAACGGCCACGCCTTCCAGGCGGTCACATCAGACGGCACCCTGGTGCTGAGCGTGACCCTGCCGAGCGTGCCGGGGCGCATCGAAGCCCATACCGAGGCTACCCTGGCTTATCAGGTGACGGTCCATACCAACCTGGATCACAAGGCGAGCGACACTCTCAATCTGACCCTGCCGGTACAGGTCACCGACAGCGATGGCTCGGTGATCACCGGCAGCACCACCGCCGTGATCACCGATGCCGCTGATCCCGTCATTAGCGCCATTGAGGGGGTGACCGTCAAGGAGTCGGATCTCAACGGAGGGAGTGGCCAGCATGGGGGTACCAGCCCGTCAGGCACGGGAGAGGTTGCCATCGGCCAGGTGACGATCGCCGTCGGGAGTGACAGAGTGGCCTCCCTGCAACTGGATGTGGCCCGCTTCAACGCCCTCAATACCCTCACGTCGGGAGGCAAGGCGGTCACCCTGGGCGCAGACAGCCAGCCGGGTGTCTACCTTGGCAAGGACAGCGCAGGCAAGCTCATCTTCAAGCTGACCCTGGATGTGTCCGGCCGCTACACCTTCGAGCTCACCGGCAATCTGGATCACAGTGTCCAGGGCAAGGATCTGCTGGATATCCAGCTGCCATTGCAGGCGCGGGACAGTGACGGGGACCTCAGTGCCGAAGTGATTGGCCATGTGAGCGTGCAGGACGATGTGCCCGTGGCCGTGGATGCGAGCAAGACCCTGTATGAAGGTGCGAAAGTGACCGGCGATCTTCTGGCCCCCGCCAGTGAGGGGGCGGACGATGCGGTGGTGAGATCGGTGACCATCAATGGCACCGAACACCCCATCGCCGCCAGCGGTAACACCACCATTGCGGTTACCGACAGTACAGGGCAAATCATCGGTACCCTGGTGATCAAGGCTGAGGGTAACTACAGCTTCACTGCGAAATCCGGCATCGATCACAGCAACAGTACCCTGGTGCAGCAGATAGCGTTCCATCTGGTGGATGGGGATGGGGACACCGATGATGGGGTATTGACCCTGACCATCAAGGACGAGGCGGGCAAGCTCACCGTGAGCGCGGTCACCGGCCAGGAGGATGCTGGGGCGAGCGATCCGGGACAGGGTATCCCCATCACCATGAATCTGGATGTGGGGGATTTCGATCGGGGTGAGCATGTGGAGCAGTTGCTTATCCAGGCGCCAGCCAATGCCCAGGGCACCTTCTATTTCAACGGCGTCGCACTGACCACCATCACCCAGGGTGGCAAGACCTGGTATCAGGTGCCGCCCGCGGCCATGGTGGCGGTGGCCAACACCGATGACAAGTTCCAGCTCACCGGTGTCACCTTCGTGCCAAACCACGACTACTCGAGCTACAACAACGGAGGCAGTCCGTTGAGTTTCCCGGTCAAGTTGCAGGTAGGTGTCACCGAGGGGAGCAAGCCTCCGGTGCTAAACGGCAATCTGGACATCACGGTACAGGGCATTGCCGACAAGCCGGTATGGGATGGCAGTAGCGACAAGCACTACAGCATCAATGAGGATGGCAGTGGCGTTGCCCTCAACGTGCATGCCAACCTCACCGACATCGATGGCTCCGAGACCCTGAGCTACCAGATCGAGTGGGCCTCCGGCCAGGGCACCCTGACCCTGAATGGCAAGGTGCTCCAGCCGGGCAGCAACGGCCTCTATACGGTGGCCGGTGGCGACATCAACAAGGTGACCGTGGTGCCCGGCAAGGACTACAGCGGTGACATCAAGCTGGTGGTGACCCCGGTGAGCACGGAGAAGACCCCGGTGGTGACCGGCAAGGAGACGGCCCTCGGCGATCCGCTGGAGGTGGTGATCAACGTCAATCCGCTGGCCGATGACGCCAAGCTGACGGTGCGCGAGATCCAGGGCAAGGAAGACACCCAGCTCAACCTTGGCAGCAAGATAGTGCTCGGCCATCTGGGAGACACCACAGATGGCTCCGAGCAGCTGTTCGTGCGCATCAGCGGCCTGCCCGCCGGTGCCACCCTGCTGCTCGGCGGGGTGGCGGTCACCCTGGATGCCAACGGCTATTACGAGGTGCCCTATGACCGCATCAATGACCTCAAGCTGCAGCCGCCCAAAAACAGCAACGTCGATTTCGATCTCACCATCAAGGGGGTGGTGAAGGACACCGCCATCCTGACCGACGCCAACGGCCAGATTCATACTGTGGTCAACGAGAAGGAGACCGGCAGCCAGAGCCTGCACGTGGATCTGGTCGGGGTCGTGGATAAACCGCATTTTGACCTCAATACCACGGACTGGACCCAGGAGGGCGACGGTTACACCATCACCATCAAGGAAGATGGCCAGGCGCCGCTCGACTTTCGGCTGGAGTCAGGGGAGAAGGTTGACACGCCGCTGGACACCTCGGAGACCCTCAATCTGGTGCTGGAAGGCTTGCCGGCCGGGGCCAAGGTATTTGACGGCAGCGGCAAGGAGCTGACCCTGACTTTCGCCGGGCTTGATGGCCAGGGTAATCCCCTCTATCAGGTGAATGTGTCATCCCTTGGCAATCTGCAGATCCAGCCGCCCGCCAACAGCACCGCCGATATTCACCTTATCGGCCACGTGGTAGTGACCGAAAACGACGGGGATCACAAGCGCTTCGATGTGCCGCTCACCATCAAGGTGGAGCCCGAGATCGATGCCGGCGACTATGCCAAGACCAGCCATGGCCTGGAAGATGAATTTGTGGTGCTGAACTGGCATCCCGACCTGAGCGACAGCGCCGAGCATGTCACTCGACTCAGCCTTTCCGGCATCGAACCCGGTTATGAAATCTGGATCCGGGTGGGCGGGGTCGAGACCCAGTTGACCGTGAACGGTGGCGCCGTGGACTTGAGCGACGCCGAGCTGCAAAACCTGCTCAATGGCGGCCAGCTGTTGGTCAAAGCCCCCGAAGACAGCGACAGGGACACCCGCATCCAGAGCCATGTCACCATCACCCAGCATGATGTGGACTCCAGTGCCACGGTTCAGAAGGTGATCGATGGCACCCTGCACGTGGATATTCGGGCTGTGGTGGAGCCCGATGGCCAGCTGGTGCAAACCGGCCAGCTGGATAGCCAGGACGGGCATGATATCCCGCTCAAGGACGTGTTCACCTTCGAGGATCTCGATCCCGGCAGCAGTGAGGTCATCGACTATCTGGTCATCAGCGACTTGCCGCCGGGCTTTGTGGTGGTGGGGGGCATCAGCGATGGCAAGGGCAACTGGACAGTGCCGAACAGCGCTCTTGGCAGCTATGCGCTGCACGCGCCGGACGGTTTTACCGGTACCGTCACCTTCAAGGTCAGCGCCAGGGTGCTCGATCTTGGCGACAACGGCGAGGGGGATATCAGTGTGCCTGTGTACCGGGAGCTCAACAGCAGCGCCGAGTTCCATGTCGCGAGCAACGGCAGTCAGGTGGCCGCGACTATCGATTTTGACAACACCAAACCCATCACGGGTGTCGAAGACCACAGCGTCGATTTTGGCGCCCAGCTGAGGCAACTGGTGACCCTGGGCGACACGGACAACGGCGATGACGAGCTCAGCATCGTCATCACCGGTTTGCCAGCCGGCGTCAATGTGCAGGGGCTCACCTTTGACTTTGTCAACGGCGAGTATCTGATCAAATTACCTAATGGCCTGAGCGATCTCGACAGCCTGACCATGACCCTGCCAGAGGACTACGCCGGTGATGGCCTGCATTTCAATGTGCGGCTGGTCAACACGGATACGGTGAGTGGCGACACCAAGGTGGTGGAGAAGGACGTGTCGCTCTCCATCACCCCCGAGGTGGACGTCAACGGTGGTCGTGATGGCATGCCGAGCCTGCAGCTGGATGTGAACGGCGGCGGCCAGCCGGACAATCTGGAAGACACCGAGATCCACCTCGATCTTTCGGTGAAACTCGCCGATATCAGCCCTTCGGTGACCGATGGAGGTCTCGAGACGGTGGAGCGGGTGACGGTGACCGTCGATGCCAGGTACGGCCACTTCCTCGATGGTAACGGCAATTCCGTCCAGTCGCTGGTGGTGGATGCCAACGGCCTCAAGGATCTGGTGTTTGTACCCAAAGAGCACTTCAGCGGTCAGGTGCCGCTCGCGGTGACGGTGGATATTCTCGACACCGCCACCACGGGCACGGATCGCGGCAGTTGGAGTGGCCAGGTGAACTTCGAGGTCAAGCCGGTCAATGATCCGGCGGCGCTCACCGTGCACGACGTGACAGGTGATGAGGATGGCAGCGTCAGCCTCGCAGGTTTCGATGCCGCCCTGGTGGACAACGATGGCTCCGAGCAGATAGTGGCGCTGCAGATCAAGGGGGTACCCGATGGCTTTACCCTCTCGGCCCCCGCGGTCAACAATGGCGGCGGCGTCTGGCAGGTGCCGGTAGGCACGGATTTCGCCAAACTGACCCTGATCCCGCCGGCGGATTTCAGCGGCAGCGTGGATCTCACCCTGAGCGCCTTTACCCTGGATCAGGGGCTCACTCTGCCCCTTGAAACCAGCGGTAGCTTCACCGTCACCGTCAACCCGGTGGGGGATCCCATCGTCGCCGATATTCAGGACAAGGCGAGCGGCACGGAAGGGGACGTGATCACCCTGAACCTGGGGCTGGAGACCCGGGATACCCAGGCCACCGGTGGCAGTGCCGGCAATGTGCACGAAAACGGGTCGGAGCAGGTACGCGTGACCCTCGAAGGGGTGCCGGGCGGTGCAGAGGTGCGTCTGCCAAACGGGGTTGCCGGCACTGTGGTGGATCTCGGGGGCGGCGTCTGGCAGATCACCACGGATGGCGGCAAGCTCGATGCGGTGGAGCTGGTGACCAACGACGCCAACGGCGCTGTGGATCTTAAGGTGACGGCCCAGAGTCTGGACAACGGCGCCCTCGGCCCCGAGGTGGGCGGCAACATCCATCTGGATATCAGTCCGGTCAACGATGCGCCGGTCAATGTGCTGCCGACGGATCCCCAGGTAGCGCAGGAGGATACCCCCTTTGTCATCCGGGGGCTGCAGGTTAAGGATGTGGATGCGGGTAACAGCCCTATCGAGGTGCGCCTCTCGGTCGAACACGGCACCCTCAACCTGCCGGCAGGCAGCGGGGTGACCGTGGTCGGCAATGGCACCGGCTCTTTGGTGCTGACCGGCACCCTGGCCGATCTTAACGCCTTGCTCAGTGGTGGTGTGACCTATCAAGGCATCCAAGACTTCAATGGCCAGGATCGGCTTACCATGGTCACCGATGATCTTGGCAACACCGGCAGTGGCGGGCCCTTGAGCGATACCGATGTCTTGCCCATCGAGGTGCAGGCGGTCAACGATGCCCCGGTCAACCAGGTGCCGGCCAGTCTGTCGGTCAAAGAGGATGGCGCTCTCTCCCTCTCCGGCATCAGCGTGAAGGATGTGGATGCGGGCAGCGCCCCCATCTCCATGACGCTGCGGGTCGAGCATGGCATCCTGACCCTGCTGGGAGCGGCTGGCGCCGTCTCGGTGCAGGGGGCGGGGAGCAACGAAATCCTCCTGGTGGGGTCCTTGAGCGACATCAACCAGCTACTCGACAGCCAGCTGCACTATGAGCCGGCGGCGGATTTCTGGGGCCAGGACAACCTCACCATCACCACCTCGGATCAGGGCAACACCGGGCTTGGCGGTGCCATGAGCGACACGGATCAGGTCCCCATCACGGTGACGGCCGAGCCGGATATGCCGACCCTGACCGTGGGAGCCCACGAGATCATCGCCCTGCAGGGGGCGGTGATCCCCCTTGGCCTCAACGCCAGCGTGGTAAACCCGGTGGACGGCGAGCTCGCCATTCGCATCAGCGGCCTGGGCAGCGCCCAGGTACAGGACGAACAGGGCCAGACGGTCGGTCAGGCCGACGGTCAGGGGGATTGGCTGATCCCCGGGGATCACTCGGTGCCGCTCTACCTGAGCGGCCTGACGGCGGGGGATCAGGTGCTGGGAGTCAGCGCCGAGTCCACTGCGGGTGGCACCACCCTTGGCACCCAGCTCGACACCATCACCATCCATACCCAGAGTGGCCATGAGCTGCTGGGCTCGGCTCAGGGGGACTGGTTGTTCGGTGCCTCCGGCGATGATCGCCTGCTGGGTGGACAGGGCAATGATATCCTCACCGGGGGGGCTGGCAGTGATCTCTTCGTCTGGCAGAAGGGGGATGAGGGGAGCGCCAGCCTGCCCGCCATCGACACCATCACCGACTTCCATCCGGAGGAGGGGGACAGGATCGATCTGGCGGACATGCTGAGCGGAGTCAGCAGCAACAGTGTCGATGGCCTGCTTGGCCACCTCTCGGCCTCGGTGACGGCTGGCAGCAATGGCCTCAGCGATGTGAATCTCTCGGTCTCGCCGGCCGGGGATGGCCAGGTAACCCAGCAGATCACCTTGAAGGATGTGGATCTCGGTAACTGGGGTCTGACGGGGACAACGTCCCACGACATCCTGCAGAACATGCTGGATAACCATAGCCTGATCACCCAGCACCCCTGAGCGAGGGTGCGGCCATAAAAAGAGCCGGCAAGTGCCGGCTCTTTTTTTATCTTTTTGATCTTCTTGGTTTTCTCTTTGTCTGACTTATTGAGTATCTTATCGTCCGTCAGGCCAGCGCCTGAGCCAGCAGATGGATGGGATGCTCGCAGCGAAACGCCGTGCTCATCTCGATCTGCCACTTGCAGGTTTCGCAGTCGGTGATGACCAGATCCGGTCTCAGGCGGTTTATCTGATCAAACAGCCCCTCGCCGATGGTCTGGCTGGTTTCGTAGTTCTCCGACTTGAAGCCGTAGGTGCCGGCGATGCCGCAGCACTGGGACTCCAGCACGGTCACCTTGACCCCCGGGATGGCACGCAGCAATTCGAGTGTGTAGATGACGCCCCCCATTTTCTCCATGTGGCAGGGGGTGTGGTAGGCGATGTGCAGCCCGAGCGGCTTCATGGCCGGCTTGTTGCCCTTGTAGAACTCGTTCCACAGGAAGCGGGTCACCAGGGAGATGCGATCGCGTACCTTGTGGTTGTCCTGCTCCAGCAGGTGGGGGTATTCATCCCGCAGGGTGAAGCCGCAGGTGGAGGAGGTGGTGAGCAGCGGCATCTCGTTGCCAAGCAGGCTGTTTTCCAGCTGCTTGATGTTGAAGGCCGCCTGCTGTTTGGCCTTGTCCATGAAGCCGTTGGCAATCAGCGGCACGCCGCAGCACTTCTCTCGCTCGAGCAGTTGCACGCCGATATTCATGGCGTTGAGCACCTGCACCAGCTCCTTGCCGAGCTGAGGGTGGTTGTAGTTCACGTAGCAGCCGTGGAAGTAGGCGACCTGGCGCGCAAAGCTGGCCTGGGTCTCCTTCTGCTTCTTGTACCAGCCGCGGAAGGTACCCTGGGAGTATTTGGGCAAGGAACGGTGGGAGGAGACCCCGAGCGCTTTGTCCAGCACCAGCTTCATCGGCTTGAGGCCGGTGGTGAAGTTGACGACTGGGGCCATCAGGGTGGACATGCTGCCCATCAGATCGGTGTGGGAGAGCACGAACTCGCGGATCCCGGGTTTGAAGCCGCTGTATTGATGCTTGGCCTTGGCGATGATGTCGCCGATGCGCACGCCGCTCGGGCAGGCCACCTCGCAGCGTTTGCAGTTGGTGCAGTACTTGAGGGCGCTGTCAAAGAGCTCGGGGCTCTTGATCCGCAGCCGCTCCCCATCCGGCCCCGCCTGCTTGGGGCCCGGGTAGGCAGGGTTGGCCTTGGCCACCGGACAGTAGGCGGTACAGACGGTGCATTTGATGCACTGATCGAAAGTTTGGTTGGCGTGATCCAGTAGCATGTCAGTTCTCCTCCCGTCGAGTTTGAAGGCACGGGATATGGGGCGAAATCATCATTGGGCTGAACTCAAAATGTGGCCGGCGGCTTGCCAGCCGGTGGCAACCGCGACACCTGAACCTGACCCCTCCTTGATGGGGTCATAGTGCGCCAGTACGCTGCCCGCCCCATAGAGGTTGGCGAGCGGCTTGCCGCCGCGCAGTACCCGCAACATTTCGTCGGTCTTGACCCCGAAGCCCATGAAGGGATGGTGGTCAAACAGTCGGCGACCGGCCCAGGTGTCGCGCTCTTCGAGGCTCAATACGTCGGCATCAAAGATGGGCTCGCGAATGCCGCGCAGGCGCGACTCCAGCCCGCGGCTGAAGAAGCTGCCGGAGGCGAGCACGAAGTTGTCCGCCTCGAACAGCTGATCATCGCCGTTCTGGGTGTGCACGCCGACGACACGGTTGCCCTCGTAGCGGGCGCCCAGCACCCGCTCGCTGGTAAGGAAGGTGCCACCAAGGGCGATGAAGCGGCGTTTGAGGGCCTCTTGCATCCGCATGCCGATGAGTGATGGCGGCATGGTGGCAACCTCCCGGATGGTGCAGCCGGTGCGCTTTTCCAGATCGCTCAGGCGCGGGCCGACCAGCCCCAGCGACAGACAGGCGGGCAGTACGATATGGCGGCAGCCGGGTTCGCCGCACTCCATCACCATGCGGCTGATCTCGCGGGCCAGATCCGCCAGCAGATGGTGCTTGTCGCACAGGCGGGCGATGTCGGCGGAGCGAAACTCGTGGGGATTGCGGCTGAACTCGGCCAGCTGGGGAATGCGAATTTCACCGGTCAGGATGCGGCAGTGAGCGAAGCGGGGGTGGGTCGCGAGATTTGCCGCCGCCAGCGCCGGGTGAAAGTCGCGAAAACCCTCCAGGGTGGCCAGCAGCAGGGTATCCGGCACGGGGGCATCGGTGACGCAGGCGCAGGTCTCGGGGGAGAGCCAGGTGGATTTCAGGGTGCCGATGGGGGTCAGGCGCTGGTGGTTCTGCTCCTGGCGAAACAGCGACAACCCCTCTTCTGCGCAGTGGCGCTGCAGATCGGCGAGGCTCGCCTCGATATGGGTCATCCCCACCTTGCCATAGGGGTGATGAGGGTTGGCAGCCATGAAGGCGGGCAGGGCGGCGCGGGGATCCCCCTCGCTCTCCAGCAGATCCACCGAGCCGGAGGAAAAATGCAGGGCACTCTGGCCGGAAGCCATCAGCAGCGCCTTCTGGCCAGCCTCGGCCAGACGCAGGGCCGCCGAGAGGCCCGCCATGCCGCCGCCAATCACTATGGTGTCAAATTTCATGGGGCGTCTCCTCGATTGTCTCTGTGGCATGGCTCTGGGGGGCGGCGTCGCTCACCAGACGGGGCGTCGTCCATTCACTCAGGCCAAACAAGCCTTCATAGATCCAGTAGGTAAATTCCGCTTCGCGCAGGGCATCTCCCCACAGCACGGGACGGGTACCCTTGTAGCGCTCCTCCAGGAACTGGCGCAGCATGACGCAGGCCTGGCGGCCATCGGCCTTGCCGTACTCCTGCATCAGGCCGGCGGCGCGATAGGCGCACAGCTCACCCTGGCAGGGACCCATGCCCAGACGGGTGCGACGGCGCAGATCCACCAGATTGTCCACGTCGAGCTCGCGCAGGGCGTACTCGATTTCGCCGGCGGTCACCATCTCGCATTCGCAGATAAGGGCGTTGGCCTTGGGATTGTCACGGAAGAAGGCGATGACCCGCTCGCCATGGCGATACTGGGCAGATCCTTCGGCCGGTGCCGAGAGGCCGGGGGCGGAGACCTTCTCCGGATCCCGCGAGCCGGGCAAGTTGAGCTCGGCGGTGCGGCACGGTTTGCTGTTGCCCAGTTTTTTCGCCAGCAGATCGGTGGCCCACTCCGCCATCAAGCGATAGGTCATCAGCTTGCCGCCGGTGATGGTGTTGAAGCCCTGCAGACCATCGCGCTCGGCGTGATCGAGCAGCACGATACCGCGGCTGATGTTGCGGCCCGACTCGTCACCATCCACTGCCACCAGGGGGCGCACCCCGGCGTAGGCACGCAGCAAGCGGGTGCGCGCCATGATGGGGGCAAGTTTTATCCCCTCGCGCAGCAGCACTTCCACCTCTTCGGGCTCCACGGTGAGCTGATCAATCTTGTTGTAATCGATGCGGCTTGAGGTGGTGCCGATGAGAGAGATGGTATCGCCCGGCACCAGGATGTCGGCGTCCGCCGGCTTGCGGCAGCGGTTGAGCACCAGCTGGTTGATGCGGTAATCCATGATGAGCAGGGAGCCCTTGGCCGGGAACATGCGGATGCCGAGATCGGCGTATTCGCAGATCTGCTGGCCCCAGATGCCGGCGGCGTTGATCACTTCCTGACACTCCACCTCGAATGCCTCGCCGGTGCGGGTGTTGATGGCCTTGACCCCGTGCACTCTGTCTTGGGTACGCAGCAGCCCCAGCACCTTGCTGTGGGTGAAGATGCGGGCGCCGTGCTCCTTGGCGTCGAGCACGTTGGCGGCGGCGAGGCGGAAGGGGTCGACCGTGCCGTCCGGCACCTGAACTGCCCCTATCATGGCCGGGTTGGCATTGGGTTCGAGCTGCAGCGCCTCGCGGGGATCGAGCTGACGGGTCTCGATGCCGGCCAGGGAGCAGGCGTCCATGAAGGTCTTTTGAAAGCCGATGTCATCTTCCGGCAGGGTCAGGAACAGGCCGCCGGTGTCTTCCACGCAGTGGCTGGCGATCCGCTTGAGGATGCGGTTCTCCTGAATGCACTCGCGGGCGGACTCCTGATCGGTCACCGCGTAGCGGGCACCGGAGTGGAGCAGACCGTGGTTGCGGCCGGTGGTGCCGGCGGCGATATCGTCCCGCTCAAGCAGGATGCAATCGATGCCGCGCAGCGCACAATCGCGCATGATGCCGGCGCCGGTGGCGCCGCCGCCTATGATGACGACTTGTGTGGTTATTCTTTTCATTGTGCCCGTCTCATCTCTTCCAGATGAGGCCAGTGTGGCGCACTTTTGAGTGAAAATGTTTGATGTTGGCCAAGTTAATGTTCGCAAACGCTCATGTTGATGGCCATTTATGAGCATTATGTGACAATGGTCACGCTGCAAATGTATCCCGTGTGGTGATCCCATCCGGCCAGCCAGATATGAAAAAGGGGCCTTGTTGCCCCTTGTTCTGCTTGCTCATGCTGTTTGCGTTGTCAGCCGCAGCACTTCTTGAATTTCTTGCCGCTGCCACAGGGGCAAGGATCGTTGCGCCCGACCCTTGGTTGCGCCGGATCCTGCTCGCCATCGGTATAGACCCAGCGCTCCTGGTAGCGCACGAAGCGGGATCGCTCGTGCAGGCAGTGGCGCTCATCTCCTTCCAGGAACCAGGCCTTGAACTCCACCATCCCGGTTTCATCATCCGGGCCGCCCTGGCTTGCGAGGATCTCGAGGCCATCCCAGCGGGTGTCGGTTTGGGAGAGCTCGGTCGCGGTCAGTCCATTCAGATAATCAGGGTGCCAGCTATGGACCAGATATTCCCCCAGACCCAGCACAAAGGCGCTGTAGCGCGAGCGCATCAGCTGCTCCGGGGTGTCGGCGGGGGCGCCATGGTGGAGCACACCGCAGCAGGCATCGAGAGAGAGGGTTGAACCGCAAGGACAATTGTTCATGAAAAAGGGGCTCCGGGGCCGGTAACACATCAATGGGGGCATTTTGCCAAAACCGGCGCCCGCCAACCACTTCCAATGGGGCCTGTCTACACTCTCAAGGTGGGAACACATCACTACAACAATATGTCGCAAGGATGATAAAGATGACGCTGAAACAGAAAATACTGCTGTTAGGGGCCGTGCCCGTTCTGTTGATGGCCCTGGTGGTCAACCTGAGCAATTACCTGCTGTCAAAAAGCGATCTGGAGAGCAGCCTGGTGGTTGCCAGAGAACGGGCGATGAATGAGCGCAAGGCCCTGCTCGACAGCTACATCATGCTGGCAAAAACCGCCATCGCCGATGTCTATGCCCAGCCCGATACCCCGGAGAATCGCGAGAAGGTAAAGTCCATACTGCGCCCGCTGCGCTATAACAGCGACGGCTACTTCTTCGTCTACGACTTTCAGGGCTCGGTGATACTCTTGCCCCCCCGTCCCGAGATGGAGGGCAAGAATCGCTGGCAGGACAAGGATGCCAAGGGCAAGCTGCTGATCCAGGAGATCGTCAAGGCGGCCCGTGAGGGAGATGGCTTCTCAGAATACTGGACCGCCAAGCCCTCCATCGGACGGGATGCGCCCAAGCTCTCCTACAATGTGGTGCTCGACAAATACCAGTGGATCATCGGTACCGGTTTTTATATCGACGACATCGACACCGAGCTGGCGGCGCTGCGCACCCAGCGCGAAGAGAGCATGCACGAGTCGGTGCGAAACAGCGTCTTGCTGATCCTGCTGGTGCTGGGGGTGACCCTGGCGGTGACCGTGGTGATCGGCAACCGGGTCTCCCGGCCGCTGGTGGATGCGGTCTCGGCCCTCAACGACATCGCCGACGGGGAGGGGGATCTGACCCAGCGCCTCAAGGTGCAGAGTCAGGATGAAATCGGCCAGCTGGCCACCGCCTTCAACCGCTTCGTGACCAGGATCCAGTCGGTGGTGAGCCAGGTCGGGGAGACCAGCAACCATCTCTTCGTCGCCGTCGACAAGCTGCACCATCTGAGCGAGCAGGTGGATCACCAGATGCAGGGCCACAGCCGGGAGACGGATCAGGTAGTCACCGCCGTGACCGAGATGAGCTCGACCGCCCAGGAGGTGGCGTCCAGTGCTTCCAATGCCGCCAATGCCACCAGCGATGCGGCGCGTGAATCCGATGCTGCCCGTGGTGTGGTGGGGGGGGCCATCAACAGCATCAACCGGCTGGTCGACGAGGTGCACACCGCCTCTGATGTCATCGAACAGCTGGCTCAGGAGACCGCCAAGATTGGCACTGTGGTGGAAGTGATCCGCGGCATTGCCGAGCAGACCAACTTGCTGGCCCTCAACGCGGCCATTGAGGCGGCCCGGGCGGGAGAGCAGGGGCGCGGCTTTGCGGTGGTGGCGGACGAGGTGCGCTCGCTTGCTGGCCGCACCCAGCAGAGCACCAAGGAGATCAACGAGATGTTGCAGCGGCTGCAAAGCGGCGTCAAACAGGCGGTGGAGGTGATGCAGGCGAGCGAGGACCGCAGCCAGGAGACAGTGCAGGAGGCGAGCCATATCGCGAGTTCTCTGGACAGCATGGTGTCGGCGGTCAGCACCATCAACGACATGAATATCCAGATTGCCGCGGCGGCCGAGGAGCAGCATGCGGTTTCCGAGGAGATCAACAAGAACCTGGTGGCCATCCAGCACATCGTCGGTGAGCTGGCCAACGGGGCGGAGGAGTCGAACAACACGACTCGCGAGCTGGCCGATACCGGGGACAAATTGCGCAAACTGGTCTCCCAGTTCCGTTACTGACTCTCTCTGGCCCCAAACCGGCGCCAGTTCAGGGCGGCCTGCTCCCGTGCAGGCCGCAGTTTATTTGGGAATTGGCCAATAATGTGTGAAAATCAGGGCCTTTGTTTCCGTGCTTGACCCATATCCTATGAATGAGATCGTGAAAGGCAGTATCGACTTGATCCGGCAGCTCAACTACGGCCTGGTGTATGCCAGTCTGGAAGAGCACAAGGAGCTGTCGCGCACCGATCTCTCCCGCCTGACCGGTCTCTCTCCTGCCAGCATCACCAAGATCACCCGCGAGCTGCTCGACGGCGGTCTGGTGGTACCCTGTGGCGAGAGCTCGGTGGGGCGGGGTCGACGCCAGACCCTGCTGCGCATCAACGAGCGCCGCTTCCAGTTTCTCTCCATGCGTCTCGGGCGTGGCTACGTGGACATGGCGTTGTTCGACTTCACCGGCCGCTCCCTGGCCCGCCAGCGCCATCTCTTCAGCGAGGAGGAGCGCGGCGATCTGCTGGGCAGTCTGGTGCATGCCATCAAGGCGTTTCTGCCCAAAAAGGCCCTGAGCCTGGCCTGCATTGCGCTTTGTCTGCCGGGGCAGGTGGAACGCCACTCCGGCATGGTCAAGCACTTCCCTTACTACGATCTGCACCACTGGCCGCTGGGGCCCACCCTGCAGGCGGCGTTCGGAGTGACCGTGCTGGTCAGCGGCGACGTGCGCACCTGGATCCAGGCCGAGCGGGAGTGGGGGGCGGCCAAGAACTGCTCCGATGCGGTGCTGGTGTTCGTCCACAACGACATCGGTGTCGGCATGGTGGTCAACGGCCAGCTTATCGAGAGCGAGAATGCGCTGCTCGGGGATCTCAGCCACCTGCAGCTCGAACCCTATGGCCAGCGCTGCTACTGCGGCGGCTTTGGCTGTGCCTGCACCCTGGTGACCAACCAGGCGCTGGAGGCGCAGTACCGGGACCTGCGCGAGCGGATGCAGGAGTACGATCTGCCCGAGAGCGTCAACATTCGCGAGCTGTGCGAGCTGGCGCTGGCGGGTAACAGCCTCTGCCAGGACATACTGCACAAGGCGGCGGGCCGCCTCTCCCGGGTGCTCTCCAACCTCATCTGCCTGCTCAATCCGGGCAAGCTGCTGCTGGGCGGGGAGATCACCCGCGCCGATCGGCTGCTGTTCCCCATGCTGCACCAGTCACTGGCCAGCCAGCTCCCCACCGACTATCTGGTGCGCCTGCAGATCGAATCCACCCACTTCTACGAAGATCCCACCAAGCCCACTTCGGTGCAGGTGCACAAGGCGCTGCGCGACGGCAGCCTCTTGCTGGAGCTGTTGCGCGGCTGAAAAGCAGACAGAACGGCAGGGAGTGCTGTTCTGAGACCGCACAACTGGGTACAATCCTGCGCTTTTCGGGGGGCCTGCGCGGCCCTCTGTATGTGACTCCATTCAGTGAAGCAAGATGACCCCTGTTCCCGATCATGCCGTCAATCGCCTGCGGGCCTGGCGCAAGAGTATCTCTACCCGACCGTTTCTCGCCCGTGGCGGCACCTTGCCCCGCTGTCCTGCCTGCCAGCTGCGTCATGACTGGTGTGCCTGCGCCTGGCGCCCCGAGTTCAAAGCCGAGGCCGGCTTCTGCCTGCTGATGTACGACAGCGAGCCGATGAAGCCCTCCAACACGGGGCGTCTTATTGCCGATGTGCTGCCGGACTCCACCTGGGCCTTTCTCTGGTCCCGCACCCAGCCTCATCCCGAGCTGCTGGCCCTGCTGGCGGATCCCGCCTGGCAGCCCTATGTGGTGTTCCCCGATTGCGAGAAAGATCCGGCGCGGGTGACCGGAGAGGTGGTTTTGGCTCCTGGCAAGAAGCCGCTCTTCATCCTGCTCGACGGCACCTGGCCCGAGGCGCGCAAGATGTTCAACAAGAGCCCCTATCTGGACGGCTTCCCCGTGCTTGCCATCAGGCCGGATGCGCTCTCCACCTATGGTATGCGGGTGGCCAACTGCGACGAACACCTCTGCACCGCCGAGGTGGCGGCCTGCGTGCTGGAGGTGGCGGGCCAGCCCGCGGTGGGTCAGGCGCTGCAGCTCTGGTTCAATCTGTTCAGCAGCCGCTACATGGCGGGGCGGGTGAGCCGCGCTCCCGGCGAGGATGAAGCCCCCCTGCTGCAGGCCCTGTCGGCCATAAGGGAGAGGATGCAGGAGCCATAAGGCCACCGCAGCCAGCCATGGGGCAGGGAATATATTGATGAAAATCAGGAATGAGTTGTCTGACACTGTTTCGTTAGATTCATGGACTCACCCTCGCTAGGATAGCGTCCTGTACCCAGTATCTGGCGGGTCGCCACGCCAAACACCCTTTGTCCGGCGCCGTGGCGCTCACTCATCATCTCACGAGGTCTAAGGATGGAATTGGAACTGTTAACCCTGGTCGCCCTGTTTGGCGTGGCCCTTGTCGCCGGCTTTATCGATGCCATCGCCGGAGGCGGCGGACTGCTGACGGTGCCCGCCCTGCTGGCCACCGGCATGCCGCCGGCCCTGGTGCTTGGCACCAACAAGCTGCAGAGCAGTTTCGGTTCCTTCTCCGCCACCTGGTTTTACGCCCGTCGGGGGCTGCTGGAGTGGTCCATGATCTGGCCTGCGGTGATCTGCACCTTCATCGGGGCGGCGGTGGGCACGTTGGCGGTGCAGACCATAGATGCCGCTGTGTTGGAGCGGCTGCTGCCCTTCCTGCTGATGGCATTTGCCTGCTACTTCCTCTTCTCTCCCAGGGTGAGCGATGCGGAGAGTACCCGCAGGCTCACTCCCATGGTGTTTGCCCTGCTGGTGGGGGGCGGGGTCGGTTTTTATGACGGCTTCTTCGGGCCCGGCACCGGGTCATTCTTTGCCATCGGCTTCGTGGCGCTGGCCGGTTTTGGCATGGCGCGGGCCACGGCGCACACCAAGCTGCTCAACTTCACCTCCAACATCGCCTCTCTGCTGTTCTTTGCCCTGGGGGGCAAGGTGGTGTGGAGCGTCGGCTTTACCATGGCCCTTGGTCAGTTCATCGGCGCCCGTTTCGGCTCCAAGATGGTGCTGCAAAAAGGGGTGAAGCTGATCAAGCCCCTGCTGGTCACCGTCTCTCTGCTGATGTCTGTCAAACTGGTCTGGAGCCAGTATCCCGAGCTGTTCGCCTGGGTCTATTGAATCACCCCTGACATGGGTTGAAAGTGGGCGCGAAGCGCGCTCACCAGCTGGGCGATCCGTGCCCGCTTCAGGCTGTTTGGCCGGTAGATAAGGTGCAGGGGGCGTCCCAGCCCCGGCAGGGGACGTGCCTGGTGACCCTGCTCGCCCACCAGGGTCAGCAGGCCCGCCGGCAGCAGCACCGGGCCTATGCCCGCCTTGGCCAGTTCGATCAGCGCCAGATAGGAGTCGAGCTCCATGACAGGTTCCAGCCCGAGTTCAGCCAGCGGTTCGCGCAGGTAGCTGTTGGAGGGATTCTCCAGATCCATGGTCAGGATCTTGCGCATGGCTCCCGCTTCCCCATTCCCCTGATCCGGCGTTGACGCAGCTTGCTGATCGTCACCCACCAGATAGAAGGGCTCCTCCAGCAGCAGCTCGGCCCCCAGCCCGTGGCCGGGAGGCAGTCGGCCGGCGCAGATGCCAAGCAGGGCGTCGCCGCTGCGCACCCGCGCCAGGATCACCGGGGTGTGGTGGGTGGAGAGGGCGAGATGGGGATCGCGGCGCAGGTAGTCGTGCATGAAGCGGGTCAGGTAGCCCGCCAGCAGGGTCTCGGAGCAGGCGATGGGCAGCGGGGTCTGATCCGTCAGGGGCTGGTTGTCCGCCAGCACCCCCTTGATCTCCGCCAGACTCGGCGCCACCCTGGCGAGCAGTTCCAGCGCCTGCGGGGTGAGGCGAGTCTGGCGCCCGTCCGGCTCGATGAGCTTCTTGCCAAGGCGTTGCTCGAGCTGGGCGATCCGCTTGCTCACCGCCGACTGGCTGATATAGAGGCGGCTGGCCGCCTTGGCCATGGTGCCCTCGCTCGCCAGCAGACAGAGCGTCTCCAGCCCTTCCAGTAACATATCGCCTCCCGTCATCTCCGTTGGAAGGCGTTACCTTAGGGGCTGGCGGGGTCGGGATCAAGCATCCTTCACCGCCCTGGCCGGGCGCAGGCGCCACTCCCGCAGGGGCGGGGCGAAGATCACCAGGTTGCCTAGCAGGCTGATCACTACGCCCACCACAGAGATCGTCTGCCAGACGAAGCCCTCGTAGAAGGTTGAGAGGGTGAGGGCCACCAGAGGAAACAGCACGGTGGCGTAGGCCGCCTTGCTGGCGCCAATTCTGCCCACCAGGGTGAGATAAGCAGTGAAGGCGATGACTGAGCCAAACAGGGCGAGATAGACCATGGCGGCCAGATAGTGGCCATCGGTCGGGATCACCAGCGACTGGCCGAGCAGGGTGACCCAGCCCAGCAGCAGTACCACCCCGTACACCATGCCCCAGGGCACCAGCTGCAGCACGTGATAGCCCTGGCGCTGGCCTCGGGCCGACACCAGGTTGCCCAGCGAGAAGCAGAGGGTACCGCCGCAGGCCAGCAGCAATCCCTTCCAACCGTTTGCACCCAGTTGCGCATCCGCCAGCACGGGCCAGAACAGCAGCAAGGTGCCAAGCAGACCCAGCAGCGACCCCTGCAGCCAGCGCAGGCCCGGCCGCTTGCCCTCGAACAGCCAGAGATTGATCCCGTTGAAGATGCTGGCGCTGGCGAAGATCACCGCCGACAGGCCGCTCGGGATGTAGAGAGTAGCGTGGTAGAAGCAGAGAAAGTTGGTGGAGAACAGCAGAGCGCCGAGCAGGGCGGCGTAACGCTGGCCGTGCCAGGGCAGGCGCGGAAAACGGCCGCTGGCGGTGAGCAGGGCAAACAGGGCCAGCGCCGCCAGCATGAAGCGATAGAGCACCGACACCTCGATGGGGATGGGGCCGAGCTGCCAGGCGATGGCAATCCAGGTGCTGCCCCAGATAAGGACGGTGGCAAGGTAGAGCATCAGATTCATGGGGGATCCCGCTGTCAGAAGAAGTGAAGATCAGCATGACGGCCGCTCGAGGGGGCTGGCTTGCATCATCTTGCGGTTTTTCATTGCCCCTGGCTGTCATCCCGGGGCGCTGTCGGTAAGATGGGTGGCATGCGCATCGGCGCTGTGGGCTAACGAGGATAACGGGAAGAGATGAAGAGGGCTGGGGTATTCGATGCATTGGTGAGCACTGGCGCCCGGCTGGAGGATGCCTGCTGGCTGGAACCCGGCCTTGGCGTCGCCAGCTGGCGCAACTGCTACGATCAGACCCGCTACCACAAACCGGGGCACCACACGGTGAGCGTCTATCTGCAGGGGGGCGAGCAGACCGAGCGGCTCGACGGGCCTGGCGGCCACGGTGGCACCGGCAAGGTGTGCATCATGCCGGATCACCACAGATCCGAGTGGCTGGTGCGCGAGGAGTTTCGCTTCTTCCACCTCTACTTCACCCCGGCCCACCTCACCCGCATTGCCGAAGAGGTGTGTGACAAGGAGGGCCGCCATCTGCAGCTGGTGGACAAGACCTTCATCGACGATCCCCTGGCGGCGGCCCTGGTCCAGACCCAGCTGATGAAGCTGGAGTGGCAGCATGGCATCGACAAGATGGCCCTTTCCCACGGTGCCTGGATGCTGATGCTGCACGCCTACCGTCACCACACCCTGGAGGCGCCGGGCCTGCCGCCCCTGCGTGGGGGGTTGGCGCCGGCGGTGATCCGGCGGGTGCAGGAGTATCTGCTGGCTCATCTGGCCGAGCCGGTGACCCTGGCTGAGCTGGCGCAAGAGGCGGGGCTCAGCGAATACCACTTTGCCCGCATGTTTGCCCAGAGCCTGGGTTGTCCTCCCCATCGCTATCTGCTGGAGCTTAGGCTCAAGCGGGCCAAGCAGCTGCTGGCAGGGAACGAGCCCCTGGCCAGCATTGCCATCCAGTGCGGTTTCTCCTCCCAGGGTCACTTTGGCAACCGCTTTCGGGAGGCCTTTGGCCTCTCCCCCGGTCAGTGGCGGGCCCAGTTGTCATCTCCCTGTCACAGACATGCGTGAGACTCGGGGTCAGGAGAGGGGCGTTCCCTCTTCATGTTGACAGGAGTCGCCATGAATCATCGCAAACGCCAGATCCGTACCCGTCATCTGTGGTTCAATCACTGGAATGCCCCAGAGGGGCGTGTTGCCGCGCCCACCCCGCCCGAACCTGCAGTGCCTCACAGTTCCCGTTGAAAATCCCGACTCGCCGATAGGTTTTTTGCGGCAACTTTGCCACTATTGCCCCATCAGGATGAAGTGGACATGGCTGCATGTTTCTGGAACGTATTGAAGTCAAAGGATTTCGTGGCATAAATCGGCTCTCGCTCGGGCTGGATCACACCACGGTACTGATCGGCGAAAACACCTGGGGCAAATCGAGCCTGCTGCGGGCACTCTGGTGCCTGCTGGGGCAGGATGCTGAGCCCTACCAATTCACCGCCGAGGATTTTCACCAGCCGGAAGACCCCGAGCTCGAACCGGCCCGTCATTTGCAACTGGTGCTCACCTTCAGTGAGCACAGACCCCAGATGTGTCTGCATTCGCGCCGCCTGGCACGGTTGTGCCCCGCCTGGGTGCTGCACAAGGACAAGTTCAACCGCATCCACTATCGTGCCAGCGCCGAGCTGCTGGATGACGGCGCCGTGGTGACCACCCACGATTTTCTCGATGGCATCGGCAAGAGCCTGTCCATCGACAATAGCCGGGAGCTTATTTGCCTGCTCATCACCATGAACCCGGTATTTCGTCTGCGGGATGCCCGCAGCGCCCGCCACGGGGTGGAGACGCTGCAGTGGGGGGATCTGTCGGAGAACCGCCTGAGTCATCTGGCCGACAAGCTGATCGACGAGCCCCAGCGTATTGGCGAGCCCGAGCTCAAAGAGGCGCTGCAGGCGGTGCGCCAGCTGATGGATCACTACTTCAACGCCCTGGCCCCCATCAAGAAGAACAAGCCGCGCAGTCAGCGGGACATCATCAATCGCCCCATGACCTTGCGCAACCCGGGCAATTTGCACACCCTGCTGCGCCACGCCGACAACCGGGCGCTGCAACTGGCCATGGCGGGCATGGCGGCCACCCTGCTGCAGGCGCGTGGCAACCGCGAGCTGGAGGAGGGCGCGCGCCCCATCATGATCCTGGAAGATCCCGAGAGTCGCCTGCACCCCACCATGCTGGCGCTGGCCTGGGGCCTGCTGGAACAGCTGCCGGGCCAGAAACTGCTCACCACCAACTCGGGGGATCTGCTCTCCTCTCTGCCGCTCAACCAGGTGCGGCGACTGGTGCGCCGGCAGCAGGACATCGTCTGCCACCAGATTGGCGGCGAGCGCTACAGTAGCGATGATCTGCGCAAGATTGCCTTCCACGTGCGGATCAACCGCCCCATGTCGCTGTTTGCCCGCTGCTGGCTGCTGGTGGAGGGGGAGACCGAGATCTGGCTGCTCTCGGAGCTGGCCCAGATCTGTGGCTACAGCCTGCGGGCGGAAGGAGTGCGGATCATCGAGTTTGCCCAGTGCGGCCAGTCACCGCTTATCAAGGTGGCCCGCGACTTTGGCATTGAGTGGCATCTGCTCACCGACGGCGACGAGGCGGGGGTCAAGTATGCCACCTCGGCCCGCTCGCTGCTCAAGGGGGAGCGGGAGCGGGATCGCCTGACCCAGCTGCCGGCGGCGGATATAGAGCACTACCTCTATCACAACGGCTTTGAGGGGGTGTTTCGTCGCGAAGCGGGGGTGGGCGGGCGTACCATGCTGAGTGCCAGCCACATCATCAGCAAGGCGATCCACAAGCGCAGCAAGCCGGGTATGGCGCTGGCGGTGGTGGAGGAGGCAGAGCGGCTCGGTGCCGATCACATACCGCCAGTGCTGCGCCAGATGTTTTCCCGGGTGGTGGCGCTGGCTCGCGGCCAGGGCTAAGGCCGTACACCTCCCAAGTCGGTTGCCGCAGATCCGGAACATGCACAGAGATTGGGGATAGGGGCGGGTTTGGGTATACTCGCCCCCTCTCTGGCGCCGTGAGGGCGCCCGTTGCAACTCTCTGCTGGAGGCGTCATGTTCGTCCAACTCCCTTTTTGGCTCTTTCCCCTGACCGGCCTGATGGCGCTGGGGGCGCTGATCGCCCTCGGCATCGTGCTGTGGCGCGGTGATATCTGTCCGGGCCAGCGCTCCAGGATCAGCCAGCAACTCTTCTCCATCTGGGTGATCACCGGCCTCTCCCTGATGCTGGCCGTCGAGGCCAAGGCGGCCAGCTGGCTCATCTGGTGTGGCGGCGCGAGCCTGGTGCTGGGGATCTGCCTGTCGCTGGCCCAGTCACGGCTGGAGGGCAAGCGCTCCGTGCCGTCCACCCTGCTCTGGCTGCCGGCGCTGCCGCTGGCCCTCTATGGCGTGGGGCTGCTGCAGATCCAGGGCTGGATCAGCGGCCTGATGCAGATGTGCATGCTGGGGGCGGCCTTTGCCCACCTGATGCTGCTGCGGGCCCGCCATCGTCTGCAGGCGTTCAACACCCTGCTGCCGCTGGCGGGGCTGGCGGGAGCCCTCATCAGCCTGATCTGGCTGGCGGTGCTGGTGGGCTGGCAGGGCAGTGCCGCCAACCTGGATGATCTCATCCCGGCTGTGGTGACCCAGGCGGTGTTGCTGGTGGCCTCCCTGCTGCTCTGGTTCAGCCCTATCTACCAGCGCAAGGAGACGGCTCCCGTCGTCGTGTCGACCTCACTGTGCGGGCTTATCATCGCCCAGATCGCCGCCACCAGCGTGCTGCATCAACTGGTCTGACGCGACCGCTGATCTGGCGTGACAAGGACCAAAAAAGCCCCCCGAGCCTGGCTCGGGGGGCTTTTTCGTTGCTGGCCGTCCTCATCAATCAATAGAAGTCATCGGCCCCGCAGATAAAGAGGCAACTGCTGCGGGGCTGGGCCAGATATTCCCTGGTCAGTCCCTGCAGCGGCATGCCGAAGGTGCAGATGTCCTGGGGCGAGGGCAGGGCGGTATCCAGGATCCGGCGCCAGTAGCCACCGACCCCCTTGGGGGGGCTTGGCAGGTTGAAGGTGAGCGGCTCCCAGTAGGCGTTGAACAGCACATAGAGGGCCAGCCGGGTTTCGCTTGAGAGGGCCGACATGGCGATGGCGTGGGAGTGGGAGCCGAAATCCGGCTGCATGGCGTTGACCCCGTGCCAGCAGATCTCGCTGTGGCGCAGGATCTCGGTGAGCGAGAGCGGCATGCTCTCCTGCTCCGGGCGCTGGAACAGGTGCTTGCGATACTGGATCAACTCCTTCATGAAGCGGAACATCTCCTGACCGCTGGTGGTGGGTTGCCAGGGCATCCAGCAGGTGTCGTTGTCCTGGCAGTAGCCGTTGTTGTTGCCTTGCTGGCTACGCAGCACCTCGTCCCCCATCAGGATCATGGGGGAGCCGACCGAGAGCAGGGTCGCCACCATCATGTTCTTGGCCTGGCGCACGCGCAGGGTATTTATCTGGGGATCGTCCGTGGCCCCTTCGTGGCCGTGGTTCCAGCTGAAGTTATGGTCACAACCGTCGCGGTTCTGCTCGCCATTGGCCTCGTTGTGCTTGCCGTTGTAGCAGGTCCAGTCCCACAGGGTGAAGCCGTCGTGGCAGGTGACGAAGTTGATGCTCTTCTCGGGATCCGCATGGTGGTAGTGGTAGATGTCCGGGCTGCCGCACAGCCGCTCGACAAAGGCGGTGACGCTGTTCTCGTCACCGCGCAGAAAGCTGCGTACATCGTCCCTAAACTGGCCGTTCCACTCACGCCAGCGGGCGCCTGCCAGAGAGCCTACCTGATAGAGGCCCCCCGCATCCCAGGCCTCGGCGATGAGTTTGATGTCGGCGATGTTGGGATCCGTGTCGATGGTGCGCAGGGTGGGGGCGTTGGCCTGGGGCTGGCCAGACTCGTCCCGGGACAAAATGGCCGCCAGATCGAAGCGAAAGCCGTCGACGTGCATCTCCTGGCGCCAGAAGTGGAGGCTGTCCATGATCATCCGGAGCACCACCGGGTGGGCGCCATTGAAGGTGTTGCCGCAGCCGGAGTAGTTGGTGTCCCTGTGCTGGTTGTCGAGGATGTAGTAGACCTCGTTGTCGATGCCGCGAAACGAGAAGGTCGGGCCATCCTCACCCCCCTCGGCGGTGTGGTTGTAGACCACATCCAGGATCACCTCGATATTGGCCCTGTGCAGCGCCTTGACCATGTCGCGAAACTCGGTGAGGGGATCATCGCCGCAGGCGTACTGGGCGTGGGGGGCAAAAAACGACATGGGACTGTAGCCCCAGTAATTGGAGAGTCCCTCGGGGGCATCCTGGGGATCGAACTGGAACACCGGCAGCAGCTCGACGGCTGTGACGCCGAGAGATTGCAGATAGGGGATCTTCTCAATCAAGCCCAGATAGGTGCCGCGCAGGGCAGGATCGACACCGGAGTGCGGCGATCTGGTGAATCCTCCCAGGTGCAACTCGTAGATGACCGAACGGGAGAGAGAGTGGGCCGGCAGCTTGTCATCTTCCCAGTCGTAGTCGCGGGTATCCACCACCCGGTTCTTGGCGCAGCAGGCCAGATTGCTGCCGGGGCGGGCGGCGGCCCGGCGATCATAATGGGGGCCCAGCTCTATGCTGCGGCCGTAAGGGTCCAGCAACACTTTTTCGCTGTCAAAGCGGGTGCCGCAATAGGGACGCCAGGGCCCCTGGATGCGGTAGGCGTAACGCTGGCCGATCGCAATGCCCTCTATATGGATGTGCCAGTAGTAGGCGGTGCGGTTGAGTCGGGGTGAGAGGGGGATCACCTCCGGGGTGCTGTCTTCGGGGCTGGCAAAGAGCAGCAGTTCAACCCGGCTGGCCAGTCGGGCCCAGATGGCGAAATTGACGCCGTGCTGGTCGGGGGTGGCCCCCAACTGACGGCAATGGCCGGCGGAAATACGCATAAGATACCTACCCAAGGTGGCAAAACCGATCCCTGCTTAGTGTAGTGCCTGCCCCTGGTTTGGACTCGTTTGCCTGAAAAAACAGCAAGATGCCGTGAAAGCCCCCACCTTTTGTCCAATTAATCCCCTAATAAACTTTTTTTGATAGATTTACTTGCAATCTGTGCGTTGGCGCATATTATTGGCCACCTCGGACGCGGGGTGGAGCAGCTCGGTAGCTCGTCGGGCTCATAACCCGAAGGTCGTCGGTTCAAATCCGGCCCCCGCAACCAACTTTTTCGTCGGTGTGTCGCCTGTTTAGGCAGAGATGCAGACAAAACGCCACAGACATCTGCTCGGTCTGCTGGTGACAATTCGGACGCGGGGTGGAGCAGCTCGGTAGCTCGTCGGGCTCATAACCCGAAGGTCGTCGGTTCAAATCCGGCCCCCGCAACCAACTTTTTCGTCGGTGTGTCGCCTGTTTAGGCAGAGATGCAGACAAAACGCCACAGACATCTGCTCGGTCTGCTGGTGACAATTCGGACGCGGGGTGGAGCAGCTCGGTAGCTCGTCGGGCTCATAACCCGAAGGTCGTCGGTTCAAATCCGGCCCCCGCAACCAACTTTTCGTCGGTATGTCAGCCTGTTTAGGCTGAGATGCAGACAAAACGCCACAGACATCTGCTCGGTCTGCTGGTGACAATTCGGACGCGGGGTGGAGCAGCTCGGTAGCTCGTCGGGCTCATAACCCGAAGGTCGTCGGTTCAAATCCGGCCCCCGCAACCAACTTTTCGTCGGTGTGTCGCCTGTTCAGGCTGAGATGCAGACAAACGCCACAGACAGCTGCTCGGTCTGCAGGTGACAATTCGGACGCGGGGTGGAGCAGCTCGGTAGCTCGTCGGGCTCATAACCCGAAGGTCGTCGGTTCAAATCCGGCCCCCGCAACCAACCTTTTCGTCGGTATGTCGCCTGTTTTAGGCAGAGATGCAGACAAAACGCCACAGACAACTGCTCGGTCTGCTGGTGACAATTCGGACGCGGGGTGGAGCAGCTCGGTAGCTCGTCGGGCTCATAACCCGAAGGTCGTCGGTTCAAATCCGGCCCCCGCAACCAACTTTTTCGTCGGTATGTCGCCTGTTTAGGCTGAGATGCAGACAAAACGCCACAGACATCTGCTCGGTCTGCTGGTGACAATTCGGACGCGGGGTGGAGCAGCTCGGTAGCTCGTCGGGCTCATAACCCGAAGGTCGTCGGTTCAAATCCGGCCCCCGCAACCAACTTTTTCGTCGGTGTGTCGCCTGTTCAGGCAGAGATGCAGACAAAACGCCACAGACAACTGCTCGGTCTGCAGGTGACAATTCGGACGCGGGGTGGAGCAGCTCGGTAGCTCGTCGGGCTCATAACCCGAAGGTCGTCGGTTCAAATCCGGCCCCCGCAACCAACTCCTTCTTTATTTTCTTTTATCAATTCCCTCTGATGACGCAACGCCCACGATCTCGCTGTCGTGCAGGCGAATATTGTCGTTTTCGGCCGATGGTCAGGACAAAACTGGCCGCAGCCGCCCTTTGTTCGGTATCATCAGGCATCTCTTATGGATGAGGCGCCTTCCCGTGATCACTCCCTTTACCTATCTTCCTCCCGCTATCGATACCCTGGATGCCAGCCTGAGCGAAGTGCTGGCACAGCCCCGGCCGCTGCAGCTGCTGCTTCTCGCCGAGGAGCACAAGGAGTCGCTGCTGGCTTGCCCCGAACTGGCCAGCCTCGCCACCCAGCTTGCCCTTGGCAAGAAGGCCCCTTTTACCCTGATGCAGGGTGGCAGCCTGCTGCAGATCTGCTTCGTGGCCAGCAATGTGGCGCGGGATCATCGCCTGTACAAGCAGATCCGGGAGTGGATGAGCCCCTTGTCCGGACTGAAAGTCGAGCGGGTCGGTCTGCATCTGGAGGGGTTTGCCCCCGCAGAGCGCACCATGCTGGCCGAGCTGATGCTCTCGGCCCTGCTGGCCGCCAATGTCCCGCTGCCCACCAGCAAGAGCCGCAGCGAGGGGGGCTGGGCCTATCAGCAGATCCGGGTATCCCCAGCGGTGGTGCTCGATCTGGCCCGTCTTTACAGCGAGGCAGGAGGCAACGGGCTGGCGCGCCATCTGGCGGTGCTGCCGGCCTCCGAGCTGACCGCCGCCAGTTATCGTGAATTCGTCAGCCAGCTGGCCCAGGAGGAGGGGTGGCAGTGCCATCACTATGATCAGGCCCAGCTGGCCGAGCTGGGGGCGGGGGCATTTCTGGCCGTGACCCGCGGCTCGGAAGACAACCAGGGGGCCCTGGTCAAACTCAGCTATTGCCCGCCCCAACCGGTGCGGCGCCTGGCTCTGGTGGGCAAGGGAATTTGCCACGACTCCGGCGGCTACAACCTCAAGGTCTCTGGCAGCATGTATGGCATGCATCTGGACATGGGGGGCAGCGCGGTGGCGCTGGGAGCGCTCTACGCCATCAGCCGGGCCCGCCTGCCCTACGAGGTGCACTGCTGGCTGGCCATCGCCGAGAACCACATCGGCCCTCATGCCTATCGGCCGGGAGAAGTGGTGACGGCCAGCAACGGCATCACCATCGAGGTGGTGGATACCGATGCCGAGGGGCGCATGGTGCTGGCGGATGCCCTGGCCATGGCGGTGCAGGATACTCCGGATCTGCTTATTGACTACGCCACCCTGACCGGCGCCTGCAAGCGGGCACTCGGCAGCCGTTACAGCGGCGTTTTCACCAACCGCAGCGAATGGCTGACGCCGCTGATCGGCCTAGGGCAGCACAGTGGCGAGCGGGTCTGGCCCTTCCCGCTGGATGAGGACTATGACGACAACATAGAGAGCGAGTGGGCTGATCTGCTGCAGTGTGCCCCCGGCAGCTCGCCGGATCACATCGATGCGGCCCGTTTCCTCGCCCATTTCGTGCCCGAGCAGACTCCCTGGGTGCACCTGGATCTGAGCGGTTTTCGCAGCAAGGGGGGCAATGGCGTGGTCGCCAGCGAAGTGACCGGGTTTGGCGTGCGCCTGACCCTGGATCTGCTGGCAAGCCCCCTCGGCAGGGCACAGGCCCGCGCCGCCACACAACCTGAATGATGACAAGGATCCCCGTGAAACAACCAAGTTATGACTGGGTGCTGTTCGATCTGGATGAAACCCTGCTCGATTTCCCGGTGGCCAAGGCGCTGGAGCAGACTCTCCAGCACTATGGCGTTACCCCCGATGCGGCCGATATGGCCCGCTATCACGAACTGAACCATGCCCTATGGCAGCAGTACAACAGCGGCGAGATTGATGCGGCGACCCTGCAGCAAACCCGTTTTTCCCTGTTCGCCGGGCTGGTGGCGGTTGACCCCATGGCAATGAACAACACCTTCCTGACCCGGATCATCGCCCTGAGCAACCCCCTGGACGGGGTGGTCGAGACCTTGTTGCAACTCAAGGAGCGGGTCCGGATGGGGATCATCACCAATGGCTTCAGCGTGCCCCAGCGCGGTCGCCTGGACAAGCTGGGATGGGATCGGTGGTTCGAGCCGCTGGTGATCTCGGATGAAATTCAGGTGACCAAGCCGGCTCCCGCCATCTTCCAGCACACCCTGTCCCTGATGGGGCAGCCGGATCCGGCGCGGGTCTTGATGGTGGGCGACAATCCCAAGACGGATATTGCAGGAGCGGCGGCGCAGGGGCTGGCGACCTGCTGGTACAACCCGGCCAAAGCGTCGCATCCGTGCGAGGCAACCCACGAAATTCACCATTTCTCCCATCTCTCCCGCATCGTGCTGGGGTAACCCGGGCGGACAACCAGCAAGCGGGGAGGCCAGAGGGTCTCCCCGTTTTTTTTCGGGTGTCAGCGAGCCCGGCCAGCCATGCGAGATGGCAGCAGGAGTGTTCCTACGCAGGACGAGGCGAGCGGAATGGATTGGGGATGAGATCGCGATGGCGGTCGTGAAGGTGCACCCTGGGTGCATCCCTCACAGTTCGTGGGCGTGGAATCCCTTGCGATAACGGGCTTCACAGCGGGGACAGCGTTGCAGGGTTGGATCCTGCTCCAGCTGTTCGATGGCCAGAGGTTCTTCGCAGTCAGAGCAGAGGCCATAGAGGCCGAGATCCATCTGGCAAAGCGCCGCATCGATCCGCTTGAGGCGCAGTACGCTCTGTTCCACCTTGGGCAGATCCAGCCGGCTGGTGAGTTCGACCAGCTGATCCTGTTCGCAGTGATCGACCCGTTCTGCCCAGTCGTCACGGCGCGAGGCTTTGAGCTGAGCGATCAGCGTTTCACGTTCTTGAGCCCAGTCGGACAGCAGGCGATTACGCCAGACAGCCAACTGTGCTTGCGTCATTTCACACACATTATCCCCCACAGGACATACCACAGATGCGAGGCAGTATAGGGAACGGATAAAGCTATCAAGATGACATGCGTCAAGTTAAACGTGGTTAGCCGTGGGTTTTGGCCGCTTGCAGCAAGGCATCGCGAATGGGAGCGGTCTCTTTCAGCACCCGGATATCACGAAACAGCAGATCGGCCTGCGGGTATTCTCGCTTGAGGTAGCTGAACCACTGCTTGATGCGGCTGGGATAGTAGTCGGCCTTGTCGCTGGCCAGATCCTGCTCGGTGTAGCTCACCATCAGCTGCAACACTTCGCCCCAGCTCATGTGGGCGCATCCCGTCTTCATCACGTTGGCGAGGTTGGGCAATGAGATGGCGCCGCGGCCCACCATGAGGGCATCACAGCCGGAGACCCGGGCGCAGGTCAGGGCATCATCATGGTTCCAAATCTCGCCGTTGGCAGTGACGGGGATGGGCAGGGCGCGGCGAATGTCGTCCACATATTCCCAGTGGGCGGGGGCCTTGTAACCTTCGCGCTTGGTGCGGGCGTGGACCGCGAGCTCGTCGGCGCCAGCCTGATAAACTGCCCGGGCATTGTCCAGATAGAGTTCCTTGTCATCGTAACCGAGGCGGATCTTGGCGCTGACCGGCAGATGAGCGGGCACCGCCTCTCGCACCGCCTTGACGATGCGATAGATGGTCTCGGGTTCTTTCAACAGCACGGCGCCCCCCTTGCTCTTGTTGACCGTGGGGGCGGGGCAGCCGAAGTTGAGATCTACCCCGGGGGAACCGAGCTCGATGGCGCGCAGCGCATTTTCGGCCAGCCATTCGGGGTGCTGTCCCAGCAACTGCACCCGCACCGGGGTGCCGGCGCGAGTCTTGCCATCCTGCAACAGCTCCGGACAGAGGCGGTAGAACACCTTGGCAGGCAGCAGCTGATCCACGACCCGGATAAATTCACTGACACACAGGTCGTAATCATTGACGGAGGTGAGCACCTCCCGCATCAGGTGATCCAGCACCCCCTGCATGGGGGCCAAAATAACGCGCATAACCGGTTCCGAAGGCAAGAATAAAAAAGAGCGCAGATTGTAGTGGGAATGGGGGGCGCTGTCAGCCGTTGGCCGGCGAGAAAACCCGCACCTGCATCGCGAGGCGCAGGCAATTGTGCCAGCCGTGAGTCAAACTCTGTTAGGCTTGCACCAGGCAATAGATATGAGGGGTTTGCATGAAACGTTGGTGTCTGATGGTATTGGGCTGGCTGGCATTTGTGACCGGTATCGTCGGCATCGTCTTGCCGTTGCTGCCGACCACCCCCTTCATGTTGCTGGCGGCGGCCCTGTTTGCCCGCTCATCGCCGCGCTTTCATCACTGGTTGCTGACCCACCCCTGGTTCGGCCCGCCTATCGTCGACTGGCAGCAGTATCGCGCCATTCGCCGGCACGCCCGGCGGCGGGCCGTGCTGTTCATCCTGCTCACCTTTTCGGTCTCCCTCGCCGTGGTGCCTCTGCTGTGGGTCAAGGGGCTCCTGCTGGTCATCATGGCTGTCCTGCTTGCCTGGTTAATGCGCCTGCCGGTGCTGGAGTCAGTTGCAATGGCGAAGTTAAGTCCCTAAGCTATTGCGGCAATAATGCTTGGAGTCGGCCCGTCATTTTTGCATGACGGGCCTTTTTATTTTCCCGCAGACGGGAATTGAGAAACGGCCACTCCTGGGTCAAAAAATAAGCGGTTAACAAATGAATCCGGAAACTCTGAAATTTATCGAAGCGAGCATCAAGACCATCCCCGACTATCCGAAGCCGGGCATCATGTTTCGCGACATCACCAGCCTGGTAGAGAACGCCGAGGCGTTCAAGGCCACCATCGATCTGCTGGTCGAGCACTACCGTGATCAAGGTTTCACCAAGGTTGTCGGTACCGAAGCGCGCGGTTTCATCTTCGGCGCGCCGGTTGCCTGTGCGCTGGGCGTCGGTTTCGTGCCGGTCCGCAAGCCGGGCAAGCTGCCTCGCGAGGTGATGGAAGAGTCCTACGAGCTCGAATACGGCACCGATACCCTGCAGATGCACACCGATGCCATCGTGGCCGGTGACAAAGTGCTGGTGGTGGACGATCTGCTGGCCACCGGCGGTACCGTCGATGCGGCCGTCAAGCTGATCCGCCGCGCTGGCGGTGAAGTGACCGATGCGGCCTTCGTTATCTCCCTGCCTGCGCTGGGTGGCGATGCTCGCCTGACCGCCGCCGGCGTCAAGGTGCTCTCTCTGGTCGAATTCGACGGCGAGTAACCCCTCTTCGGGCCCAACCTGCCGGTTCGGGCCCGGTTGCAAACCGGTGCCTTGGTGGTGTCGGTTTGAAAATCAAGCGATCCCTCCCGCCTCGGTCGATAGCCGATACAGCAGGCCCCGCATTTGTGTTAGCATCCGGCCTCAATGCCCTGTCTTCCCAGCATGATGGATTTATGAGCTATCAGGTTCTGGCGCGTAAATGGCGCCCCCATACGTTTGAACAAGTGGTAGGCCAGCAACATGTGCTGACCGCCTTGACCAACGCCCTGGATCAGGGACGACTGCATCACGCCTATCTGCTGAGCGGTACCCGCGGGGTCGGCAAGACTACCATCGCCCGCATCCTGGCCAAGAGCCTCAACTGCGAGCAGGGGATCAGCAGCCACCCGTGCGGCGTGTGCGACACCTGCCGCGAGATCGATCAGGGCAACTTCGTCGACCTGCTGGAGATCGACGCGGCGTCGCGCACCAAGGTGGAAGATACCCGCGAGCTGCTTGATAACGTGCAGTACCGTCCGGCCCGTGGCCGCTTCAAGGTTTACCTCATCGACGAAGTGCACATGTTGTCGCGCCACAGCTTCAACGCCCTGCTGAAAACCCTGGAAGAGCCGCCCCCCTATGTGAAGTTTCTGCTGGCGACCACGGATCCCCAGAAACTGCCCATCACCATTCTCTCGCGCTGCCTGCAGTTTCATCTCAAGAGTCTGGATCAGACCCAGATTGCCAAGCAGCTCGAATGGGTGCTGGATCAGGAGGGACAACCCTTCGAGCCGCGCGCCCTGTTGGCCCTGGCCAAGGCGGCCGACGGCAGCATGCGCGATGCCCTGAGCCTGACCGATCAGGCGCTGGCCCACGGCAACGGCAGCGTGCGTCTGGATAGCGTACTGGCCATGCTGGGAACCCTGGATCACCGTCATCTGCACCAGCTGCTGGAGGCGATCCTGCGCCAGGATGCGCCGGCCACCATGGCCAAGATCACCGAAATCGCCACCCTGGGCCCCGATTTTGATCAGCTCCACGCCGAGCTGGAAGGGCTGCTGCACCGCATCGCCATGGCCCAGCTGCTGCCTGCCAGCGTGCAGGAGCAGGGAGCGGATGCCGATGCCCTGCTGCAACTGGCCAAGGCCATGAGCCCGGAAGAGGTACAGCTCTGCTACCAGATCGTGCTGGGGGGGCGCAAGGACTTGCCCTGGGCCCCCGATGGCCGCACCGCGCTGGAGATGACCTGCCTGCGGATGCTCGCCTTCTCGCCCCGGCGCGAGGTGCTGCATCCTGCCAGCCTGAGCGCCTTGCCGCCCTCCATGGCGCCCGCGCCAGTGGCTGAGATGGGAACCCTGCCGGGAAAGCTTCCGGCCGCTGAGCATGCGGCGCTGCCAGCCGCCAGCGAAGCGGCGAGCGTTGCTGCACCCAACCCGCAGGCTGCGGCACCGGTTGTCGAGCCTGCTGAGGTCGCGAGCCCCGAGGAAGAGGCGCAGGCCGCCGAGCTCTTCAGCCAGCAGGATGAGTTGATGCGCGAAGCGGCCGGAATGGGGTATCAGCCTGATGTTACGCTGTCGGATGACGCCGTTTCTTCGGGCGAACTTCAGATATCGACTCACGGGGATAACTCGGGGCAGGGGACGGATCCTTTGGCAAGCGACCCTGCCGGACAGACGCCAGCCATGGTTGTACCTGTGGCCTCGACGGCTCCTCAGGTTGAGGCCGAACCGACCCCCGTGTCGATGGTTTCGAGCATGCAGAGCCTGCTTGGCAAGCGCAACATGCTGCGCAGTCGCCAGCGGGGTCAGGATCCGGTCGCGACGACGCCCGCGCCACGAGCGGTGCCCGTGGCTCCGGCTCGCTCCGCCGCCGCGATGCCTGCCGCGCCCGCCATCCCGCCGTCGCAGCCTGCGCCTCAGCCCTCACCCCAACCCCAAAGCCGCCAGTCGGCCGCTCAGGGGGCGCCCGCCATGGGTCAGTATGGGGAACTGCCGCCGGTGGATCTCTATGCCGATGGCTATGACGAGGGGGGCGATAACGGGGACTATGAAGAGTATCTGAGCCAGAGCTTTATGGCCTCGCCCATGCCGGCGCCTTCCGCGGCTCCTGTCGGTGGAAACGCTGCCGCCCAGGTCAGTCAGTCGGCCCAGGCGAGCGATCTGCCCCCCTGGGATCTGGAGGGGCAGCCAAGCTATCAGCCGGGTGTGCAGGCCGCACCTGCCGCCGCCGAGGTGCCGCCGCCTGCGACAGCCACGCCGGCACCGGTGGCCGACAGCGAAGCGGCCCAGCCAGTGATGGAGACCATCGACTGGGATGAGCTCGAGAGCGACGATATTCCGCAAGAGGGGGAGGCGAGCCGCCTTATCCCTTCCTCCCTGCTGAGCAATTGCGGCGACCCCTGGGCCGAGCTGATTGCCCACACGCAAGTGGGTGGACGGCTACGCCAGCTTGCCATCAACTCGGTGATGACCCGGGAGGGGGACAGGGTGCTACTGACCCTGAAGCCCGAGCAGCGCCACCTGGTCAGCGACAAGGCGCGCGCCGATCTGGCCGAGATCATCGGCCCCGCCCTCGGCCAGCCCGTGCAGGTGGAGGTGACCCTGGGCGTGGTGCCTGAGCAGGAGACGCCCCTCGAGATCGAGCATCGCCTCTATCTGGGGGTACGCGAACAGGTGACCCGGGATCTCGAGCAGGATCCCAATATCCAGTTTCTGATCCAGCGGTTTGGTGCCGAGCTTCACAGAGAGAGCATCGAGCCCCTCAACCGCTAACTTCCATGGCCGGGAGCCTGCTCCCGGTTGAAAAGCCGCTTGGCTGTCCCCATCTAGGACAGACAAGCCCACAGCCCGGCGCTGGATGCCGGATTTCAAGACGAGAGACGACATATGTTTGGTAAAGGTGGAATGGGGAACCTGATGAAACAGGCCCAGCAGATGCAAGAGCGCATGCAGAAGATGCAGGAGCAGCTCGCCCAGATGGAAGTGACCGGCGAAGCCGGCGCAGGCATGGTCAAGGTCACCATGACCGGCAGCCACAGCGTGCGTCGCATCGAGATCGATCCCTCCCTGATGGAAGATGACAAGGAGCTGCTGGAAGATCTGGTCGCCGCTGCCTGCAACGATGCCGTGCGTCGTGTAGAAGAGCAGAACAAGACCAAGATGGGAGAACTGACCGGTGGCATGCAATTGCCGCCAGGCTTCAAGATGCCGTTCTAAGGCGCTTCTCGCCACGCATTCCCGCTCCCCGTCGTGACAAGCCGAGGTTTGACTGCCTGGCTTGACAGCATAGGGGGAGATGGCCGAGAAGAAAGGAACGCAGCCGCCGCGCAAGCGACAAGGCTGCGTTTTTTTATGCCCGCTCACCGTATCTGGCCGTTGCTACCGCCGTCCAACCTGCATTGCCGATGCCGGCTATCGGATATCCCGGTTTGGCGAGGGCGGACGGGATCGGCATAATGGCGCCTTATCAGAAAGGCTCCATCCTCCGCATACCCGTTTGCAGGCGCAAGAGAGGATGGACTGCCACCCCAGAGGAGATCCCATGAAATATATCGGAGCCCATGTCAGCGCCAGCGGCGGGGTGGAGAACACCATCGCCCGCGCCCAGGCCATCGGCGCCAACGCCTTCGCCCTGTTTACCAAGAACCAGCGCCAATGGCAGGCTGCCCCCCTGTCCGAGGCGAGCATTCGTGCCTTCAAGGCGGCGTGCGAGAAGGGCGGTTTTCTCCCCGAGCAGATCCTGCCCCACGACAGCTACCTCATCAATCTGGGTCACCCCGACCCCGACGCGCTGGCCAAGTCCCGCGATGCGTTTCTCGACGAGATGAAGCGTTGCGAGCAGCTGGGCCTTTGCTACCTCAACTTTCATCCCGGCAGCCACCTCAAGCAGATCCCCGAGGCCGTGAGTCTGCGGCTCGTGAGCGAATCCATCAACTGGGCGCTGGAGCGCAGCCAGGGGGTGACGGCGGTGATCGAGAACACCGCGGGGCAGGGTACCAACCTCGGCTGGTCGTTCGAGCACCTCGCCACCATCATCGAGGGGGTGGAGGACAAGAGCCGGGTCGGGGTCTGTTTCGATACCTGTCACGCCTTCGCCGCCGGTTACGATCTGCGCACGCCAGAATCTTGTGCCGAAGTCTTTGCCGAGTTTGAGCGGACGGTTGGCTTTCGGTATCTGAAGGGGATGCATATCAACGGCGCCAAGTGCACCTTTGGCAGCCGGGTCGATCGTCACCACAGCCTGCGGGAGGGTAATCTCGGCGAGGCGGTGTTCCATCACATCATGAATGACGATCGTTTCGATCGCATTCCACTGATCCTCGAGACCATAGACGAGTCCATCTGGGGTGAGGAGATCAGCTGGCTGCGCAGTCTGGCGAAGTGATAGTCAGCGAGAGCTAATCAAAGAGAGGGAGCCGCGGCTCCCTCTCTGCTTTTTGCGTTTTCGCCATTAGCGTGTTGGTTTGCCACCGGAGCTCTGGTCGAGCGTTACTCCGCGCGGATTACCTCGGCATCGTTCACCTGCGCCCGACAGAAGTGGATAAAGTGGCGCAGGGAGGCGGAATGGTATTTCTGCTTGTGCCAGATGAGGGAGAGCTGGCGCGGGAAGCGCTGCTCGAGGGGCAGCACCACCAGACGCCCCGCCTGCAACCGGTCCGAGACCGCGAGGCGGGAGATGAAAGAGATCCCGAGCCCTTTTTCCACCGCCAGCATCACGGCCTCCAGGGTGTTGAGTTCGAGCCCGGCCTGCCAGCGGGGCAGGGCAGGCTGGATCTGCTGGATAAACTGTTCGCGGCTGCCCGATTGCAGCTCCCGCAGCACCCAGGTTTCGTCAGCCAGCCGGGGCAGGGTGAGGGTACCCTGGTTGGCGAGGGGGTGATCCGGATGGGCCACCACCAGCATCTCGTCCTGCAGCCAGGGTTCGGCGATGAGATCCGGGTGATGGTTCTCCCCCTCGATCAGCGCCAGATCCAGCTCGAAGTTGGCCAGCGCATGGCAGAGTTTGTGGGTATTGGTGATGGTCACCTTGGGGGGCAGTCCCAGCTCCTGCTTGCGGCTCGCCAGCAGGGTAGGCAGCAGGTAGTTGCCAATGGTCTGGCTGGCACCGAGGCGCAACTGGCCGCTCGGCTCGGCATCCGGGCTGAACAGGTTTTCGATATCCTGCATCCGGGTCAGCAGCTCTTCGGCGGCGGGTTGCAGCAGACGTCCCTCGTTGTTGAGCTGCAATCCGGGGTGGATGCGATCAAAGAGCGGGGTTCCCAGCTGGCGTTCCAGCTCCTGCAATGACTGGGAGACGGCACCCTTGCTCAGGCAGAGCTCGTTGGCGGCCAGCCCCAGGTTGCCGTAACGGGCGATGGTGGCGAAGACCTTGAGTTGTTGCAGGGTCAGCTTCATGGTGTTTGATCTTCCTGAACATATGATTCAATTCATTTGGATATCCTAAACGACATACGGCCATTATCCTATCGCCATCGTCTGATAGAGAAAGGTGTCGTCATGATCGCAAGAACCCGTAAATCCTTAGGCAAAGCTCCGACCCCCATGGCGGGTCTGGCGCTTGGCATCGCCAGTCTCGGTTGGTGTTGGGAAAATGCCGGTCAGTTCGATGGGCGTATGCAACTGCTGGGCGCCGCTGTGGCCGCCGTGCTGCTGCTGATCCTGACCTTCAAGTTTTTGCTTCATCCCCGTCTCTTGTGGCAAGACCTGGCTCACCCCGTGGTGGGTAGCGTGGTGCCTACCTACGCCATGGGGACCATGGTGGTGTCAAAAGCGCTGGGGATGATGGCGCCGCAGGCGGGTGAGACACTCTGGCTGTTTGCCGTGGCCATTCACCTGATCTTCCTGGCCACCTTTATCTGGCACCGTGCCAAAGAGTTCGAAATTCACCACATGGTGCCGAGCTGGTTCGTGCCGCCGGTGGGCATTATCGTGGCTGACGTCGCCTTTCCGGGCGGCCAGTTTGCCGCACTGGCCAACGCTCTGCTCTGGTTTGGCATCATCTGCTACGGCCTGATGCTGCCGCTGATGCTCTATCGCCTCATCTTCAGTCATGAAGTACCGGATGCGGCCAAGCCGACCATCGCCATTCTGGCGGCCCCTGCCAGCCTCTCCCTGGCCGGTTACCTGACCGTCAGCCAGGATCCCTCCCTGCTGCTGGTGGCCGTGTTGCTGGGGATCGCCATCCTGATGACCGGCATTATCTATCTGGCCTTCATCAAGTTGCTGCGCCTGCCGTTTTCCCCCGGCTATGCGGCCTTCACCTTCCCGATGGTGATCGGCGCCACCGCCTTGTTCAAGGTGGCCAACCTGGTCAGTGGCTGGCCGCAGGCGGCACACTATGTGGAGCAGATCAGATTGCTTGCCCACGTCGAGCTGGGAATTGCGACCGTGATCGTCGGTTATGTGGCTCTGCGTTATCTGATGTTCTTCCTGCCGCAGCGGGAGCCAGCAGTCGAGGGAGACATGGCGCATCGCTAACCCCGTTTGATGCTCTGCCGCCCATGATGAAACAATCGTCAAGATGCCCCGCCAAGCGGGGCATTTTTCATTATTTTGTCGCAGATTAATGAATTCACGGCACTTTTATTCGTTTGTCTGAGAATTCACTGGTATTACCTGTCAGGCCAACTACAATGCCTCACCACTTTTCGCTTGACTCCAATCGATGACCGTCCAAGAAGACCCCGTATTTCACGCCTCTTTCAAACCCCGTTTGTTGCATCCCCGTTACTGGTTGAGCTGGCTGGCGCTGGCGATCTTGATGGTGCTGGCCTTTGTGCCGGTTCGTCTGCGGGATCGCCTGGCCGAAGCTTTGACGCCCCTGGTGTTCCGTTTTTCCAAAAAACAGATCTATATCGCCAGAACCAACCTGGCTATCTGTTTTCCCGAGAAGAGTGCGGCCGAGCGGGATGCCATTGCGATGACCTCCATCCGGGTCGGCCTCAAGAGTCTGCTGGGATTTGGCGAGTTCACCGTGCGCAGCCCCCGGTACCTGATGAAGCGGATCCAGGTCAGCGGCTGGGAACATATCGAGGCCGAGCGTCAGGCCGGTCGTCCGGTGATCCTGGTGGTGCCCCATACCTGGCCGGTGGATGCGGCCGGTTACTGCTTCACCCAGCGTGGCGTGCCCATGTGCACCATGATGAAGCGTGCCCGCAATCCGGTGTTTGACTGGCACCTCAACCGGGCCAGGGCCAAGAATGGCTGCCGGGTCTACGAGCGCAGCGCCGGGATCAAGGCGGTGATCAGAACCATCAAGGGGGGGCACAGCTTCTTCTACCTGCCGGATCAGGATCACGGACGCGAGAAGAGCATCTTCGTTCCTTTCTTCAACTATCCCAAGGCGACCCTGCCCGCCCTGCCACGACTGGTGCAGGTGAGTGGTGCCAAGGCCGTGCCGCTGCTGGCGGGCTACGATGAAGCTGCTCACTGTTACCGCTTGGAGATAGAAGCACCGTTTGACAACTATCCCACCGAGGATGTGATAGCGGATACCCGGCGGATGAACGACATGGTGCAACAGCAGCTCACTCGCCACCCCGGTCAGTACATGTGGTTTCTCAAGATCTTCGATACCCGCGAACACCAGGAGGGGCCGGACGGCCTCTATGAGGCGGGGATCCAGCGGATCCGCAAGGGGTTGTCCCCCCAACCCTGATTTACTTCGTTGCAAAAATGGCCCCATGTGGGCCATTTTTAATTATTACTAGTCCGATCAGTGCCTTGCCATCGGCGATGGGGTGCCCCCGGAGTAGAAAAAAATGTCAGGATAACTACAATAACCGTTTGTTTTTATGAACCGAGGGCAGGTATGTCCGCATCCGATCCGGTATTTGATACCTCATTCCAAACCCGCCTGCTGCACCCCAAATGGTGGGGCAGCTGGTGTGCCCTGGGACTGCTCTCCCTGCTGGCCTTCATCCCTGCCAGATGGCGGGATCGCTTCGCCGATCTGGTCGCACCGACCCTGCTGCGGGTCTCGAAAAAACAGGCCTACATCGCCGATACCAACCTCAAGATCTGCTTTCCCGAGCTGGATGTGGCCGGGCGCCAGGCGCTGCTGCTCAAGTCTATTCGGGTCGGTCTCAAGACCTTCATGGGCTTTGGCGAGCTGACCTGGCGCAGCCGTGCCAGGTTGACCCGCCGCATCAAGGTGAGCGGCTGGGAACATGTCGCAGCCGAGCAGGCGGCAGGCCGGCCAATGATCCTGGTAGTGCCCCATACCTGGGCGGTGGACATGATTGGCCGCTACTTTTCCCTGATGGGGATAGAGATGTGCACCATGATGAAGAGCCCCAAGGATGCGATATTTGACTGGTACATCAACCGCGAGCGGACCAAGGGGGGCAAGGTGTACGAGCGTAGCGTCGGCATCAAGCCCGCCATCAAGGCGATCCGCAGCGGGGCCAGCTTCTTCTACCTGCCGGATCAGGATCATGGCCGCGAGGCGAGCGTGTTCGTTCCGTTCTTTGGTCACCCCAAGGCGACCCTGCCGGCCCTGCCCAAGCTGGTGAAACTGGCCGGTGCCAAGGCCGTGCCCATCTTTGCCAGCTATGACGAGGATGCCGGTTGCTACCTGCTCGAAATTGAGCCGCCGTTCGACCCTTATCCCGGCGACGATCTGCTGGCTGACGTCAACACCATGAACCGGATGGTAGAGCAACAGGTGGCGCGCCATCCCGAGCAGTACATGTGGTTTCTCAAGATCTTCGAAACCCTGGAACACCAGGAGGGGCCCGATGGCCTCTATGAGGCGGGGATCCGGCGCATTCGTGAAGGCTTGCCGCCCGACCCTTGATCCCATGGCCCGCTTGCGGGCCATTTTTGTGGCCAAAGGTGTGCGCTGCAGTGGACAGCAAAGGGTCAAACAGGGGATAACTGTGGCCCACGAACAAACAAGGAGCGGGGAAAGAGGCGAGATGCTCTCTTTCGGCGCGCAAATAGGGTGAAAGGGCGGTCATGAAAATTCCGAATCGAATCCAGCCCCTGGTGGATGATGGCCTGGTGGACGAGGTCGTCAGCCGGCTGATGAGCGGCAAAGAGGCCGATGTTTATGTGGTGCGTTGCGGCGACGAGATCCGCTGCGCCAAAGTCTATAAAGAGGCGTCCAAGCGCAGCTTCAAGCAGGCTGTGGTCTATCAGGAGGGGCGCCGGGTGCGCAACAGCCGCAATGCCCGGGCCATGGAGAAGGGCTCAAAATACGGTCGCAAACAGCACGAGGAGGTGTGGCAGAACACCGAGGTGGACGCCCTGTTCAAGTTGGCGGCCGCGGGTGTGCGGGTACCCAGACCTTATGTCTGTCTCGATGGCGTCTTGCTGATGGAGCTGGTGACCGACGCCGACGGCAATGTCGCCCCCCGCCTCAACGATGTGGCCCTCTCCCGCGAGCAGGCACTCATCGATCACGGCAAGGTGATCCGCTACGTGGTGCGCATGCTCTGCGCCGGCCTCATTCACGGGGACCTCTCCGAATTCAACGTACTGGTGGACGAGCAGGGCCCCGTCATCATCGATCTGCCCCAGGTGGTGGATGCTGCCGCCAACAACCAGGCCAGGGCCATGCTGGAGCGGGACGTCAACAACATGCGCAACTACTACGGCATGTATGCCCCCGAGCTTCTCAAGACCCGGTACGCCGCTGAGATGTGGGCACTGTTTGAAGAGGGAAAATTGACTCCGGATAGCGAGCTGACCGGCCTGTTTGAGGAGAGCACGGCCGCGGTCGATCTCGATGCCGTGCTGCACGAAATCGAGAGCGCCGAAGAGGAGGCGCTGGCGCGCCAGGCGCGGATGCGAGCCGAGCAGGAGGGGAGTTACTGACCCCTGCCTTGTCACCTAAAAGAGCGCCATCAGGCGCTCTTTTTGTCGGGCGTGTCATGGGCAATAGACGTCTAGACAAGATCACATTGCGAAGTGTGTCAGTCAGCCCGCTCGGGCAGTGCCATGACATTCGCCTGACGCCCCAGGTGAGCCAGCAGGCGGCGCACATCGTCGAGCTTGAGGATCAGGGTAGCGGTGTTGACCAGCGGATGGCACTGCACCTGCTCGGCCTGCCAGATGGTCTCGTCCACCACCAGCTCCACCGCTTGCGCCGTGTCGCGCACCACGGCCAGCAGGGTCACCGAGCCCGGGGTGAGGCCGAGGGCGGCTTCCAGTCGCTCGGGGGAGCCAAAACTCAGGCGCTTGACCCCGAGGCGAGCGGCCAGCGCCTTCAGATCGACCCGGATCGCCTCCGGGGCCACCACCAGAAACAGCCGCTCGCTTTTCGGATCGCGCAGGAAGAGATTCTTGGTCTTGGCGGCGGGCAGGTCGGGCAGCAGGTCGCTCGCTTCCTCGCAGGTGAAGACGGGAGCATGGTCGAAACGCTGGTAGGGGATGGCCAGCCGATCCAGCAGGGCATAGAGGGCCACAATGATCTCCTTGTGTGTGAGGGTACCGATAGCTGAGTACCAAAGCCGGGCAGGGGGACGCAGGCAACCGTGTCGGCGTCGTAGGCGAAAGACCAGCTTACCAGCTCGCCCCTTCGCGTGCAGCCGCTCTGGCGATTGCGGGCCGGTACTGTATGAACGTACAATACTCCCATCCCAGGACAGACCCCGTTAGCTTGTATGACCGAGTTCCAGCCCACGCCTCCGGCGATGCCCCCCCAGGAAGGTTTTATCCTGACCCGTCATGGGCGGGATGTGCGTGGGCGCGGCGCGCAAGGGGAGCGCACCGAAATCGTGATGTGGCTCTGGAGCGAGCAGGGGCCGGTGCGGCTGGTGGTGCCGGGGCAGGAGCCGGTCTTCTTTCTGCCGCAAAGCCATATGGCGGAGGCCGCCGAGCTCTTCAAGGGGGCCGGAGTGAGCGGGCGGTTTCGCCGCCTGCCGATGCACACCTTCGATGGTCGCGCCGTGGTGGGCTGCTACTTTGCCACCCTGAGCGCCTTCCACCGTGCCATCGAGTTGCTGCTTATTCGCGGGCTGGAGCACTTCGAAGCGGATATCCGCTTGCCTGAGCGTTTTCTCATGGAGCGCTTTATCACCGCCGGGGTGCGCTTTGGCGGCAAGGCGGTGAGAAAGGGGGGTAAACAGGGTTACTGGGAGGTGCAGGAGGCGCGCTGCGCCCCTCAAGCAGTGACGCCCGCCCTCTCCTGGGTGTCTCTGGATGTGGAGTGCGCCATGGACGGGGCGCTCTTCTCGGTGGGGCTTTACAGCCCCGAGGATGCGCGGGTCATCATGATAGGGGCCCCCGAGGCCGGTGCCGAGGAGTGGGAGACCTGTATCGAATGGGTGGCGGATGAGGATGCTTTGCTCAGCGCCCTGGAGGGGTGGTTTAGCCGCCACGATCCGGATCTGGTGATCGGCTGGAACGTGGTCAACTTCGATTTTCGCCTGCTGCTGCGCCGGGCCGAGCTCAACAAACGGCGGCTGAGGCTTGGGCGCGGGCGGGAGCTCTGCTTCTGGCGCTCCTCCCGAAGCGATCCCCAGGCTGGCAACGTCATCATCCCGGGGCGCATGGTGCTGGATGGCATCGATACCCTGAAAAGCGCCACCTGGCAGTTTGCCAGCTACAGCTTGGATGCGGTGGCGAGTGAACTGCTCGGGCGCGGCAAGGATATCGAGGATGTAGCCAACCGTGGGGAAAAGATCACCAAGCTGTTTCACTCCGACAAGGAGGCGCTCGCCCGCTACAACCTGGAAGATTGCAAGCTGGTGTGGGAGATCTTCGACTACTGCCACCTCATCCCCTTTGCCATCGAGCGTGCCTCCCTCACCGGCCTCGAGCTGGACCGGGTCGGAGGCTCGGTGGCGGCGTTTACCAATCTGTACCTGCCGCGACTGCATCGCGGCGGCTACGTGGCCCCCAATCTGCCCGCCGACGGTGGGCTCGCGAGCCCTGGCGGCTATGTCATGGACTCTAAACCGGGCCTCTATCGCCACGTGCTGGTGCTCGATTTCAAGAGCCTCTATCCCAGCATCATCCGCACCTTCTGCATCGATCCCATGGGGCTGATGGAGGGGCTGCAACACCCCGACCACGCCATTCCGGGTTTTCGCGGCGCCCTGTTTTCCCGCGAGCGGCACTTCCTGCCGGATCTTATCGCCACCCTGTGGGCGGCGCGGGATCGGGCCAAGGCGGCCAGCAACAAGGCGCTTTCCCAGGCCATCAAGATCATCATGAACTCCTTCTACGGGGTACTGGGCTCGGGGGGCTGTCGCTTCTACGATCCGCGCCTTGCCTCTTCAATCACCTTGCGCGGTCACAGCATCATGCAGCAGACCCGGGAGTGGATAGAGGGGCAGGGGTTCGAGGTGATCTATGGCGACACCGACTCCACCTTCGTCCATCTGGGGCGCGAGACCAGCGCCGAGCAGGCGGACGAGATCGGCCGACAGCTTGCCCGGATGATCAACGACAACTGGACTGCGCTGATCAAGCGGGAGTTCGATTTGCCGAGCTATCTGGAGATCCAGTACGAGACCCACTATCGCCGCTTCCTAATGCCCACCATTCGCGGGCTGGAGAAGGGGAGCAAGAAGCGTTATGCGGGTTTGGTGGCAGGGCATCACGCTGGCGAAGAGGAGCAGCTGGTGTTCAAGGGGCTCGAATCGGTGCGCACCGACTGGACGGCGCTCGCCAAGCAGTTCCAGACCCGCCTCTATGAGATGGTGTTTCACGATGAGGATCCCGGCTGCTATGTGCGCACCATGGTGGACGAGACCCGGGCTGGCCGGCACGACGATCTGCTGGTCTATCGCAAGCGACTGCGGCAAAAACTCGAGGAGTACCAGAAAAACGTGCCACCTCATGTGCGGGCGGCGCGCCTTGCTGATGAAGAAAACCTGCGCCGCGGTCTGCCCCTGCGCTACCAACACAGGGGAACCATCGCCTACCTGATGACCCTCAACGGCCCCGAGCCGCTCGAATACCGACGCAGCGCCATCGACTACGAGCACTACATCGACAAGCAGCTCAGGCCCATTGCCGACGCCATCCTGCCCTTTATCGGCGAGTCGTTCGAGCGGATCTGCGGCCAGCAGCTGGACCTTTTCTAAGGGGCATTTGCCCCTTTCTCTACCAGGCTCTTTACTTTCCAAAAATACTGTATAAAAATACAGTTAATCATCATGGAGAAGTATCCTATGCGTCTGGAAATCATCATCGACAAGAAACATCAGATCCCGACCTCCACCATGGAAGCGCTGCGCCAGGAGCTGCTCAAGCAGCTGGGGGAGAAGTTCCCGGATCTGCATGTACGGGTTGCCCCGGGCAGCACCATGTCCCTGACCGTCAGCCGCGCCAGCAAGGAAGAGAAAGAGCTGGCCGAAGCCATGGTGCAGGAGGTGTGGGAGAACGCCGACAGTTGGATGCCGGAGGAGAGCCTCGCCTCCTGAGCGGGCAAACGGCCTGGCTGATGCAGGGGCTGCATGGAGCTGAGATCAAAGCGTAAACAGAGGAAAGCACAACGAACGGAGACGCCTGCGGGGCGGTTGGTGTTGTCATACGGGTTTCTCGCACCCGAGGGCGCCCCTGAGACGACATCCCTGAAACAAAATAACGCAGCCCAGCCATGGGCTGCGTTATTGTTTTGAGCGGATGGGGCAGGGACACGGGTTGATGGTGACTCAGAGTCCGGCCCAGCTTTTCAGGCTCTGCTGCTGTACCCGGCGGTTGGCCTCGCTTATCTCCCCCTGGGCGCGCAGCGCTTTGATGGCCACGGGCAGGGCGGCTCTGACTTCCTCGCGGTTCATTCCCGCCTTGAGCGCCGGGTGGTAGGCGAGCTTGAGCAGCACATAGTCAAGGCCGGTCAGGAAGCTGTCGACACTGTGGTCGTTGAAGATGGAGGGAAACACCTTGTCGGAGTCGTTGGGCAGCCCCATCACCTGGGTGAACTCCTCCACCACGCAATCGAGAAAGCGCCCCTTGGCCCGGCTGTAGTCTACCGGAATGATGATGGTGGCACGGCTGATCTCGTGCTGCTTGTTGGTGGCGAAGTTGGCCAGGCAGAGCCCCTCCTTGAGGGCCATGTTGACAGACGGATCTCCCCCCATGGTGCGGTTTGCCCAGTTCCTCATCCGCTGGTAATCGGTCATGATCAGGGTCAGGTTGGGCTTGTCGCTGACCAGAGTGATGGGGTGGCCCGTGATGCGGGCCAGATGGGCGGCTTGCACCCTGACCACCTCGGCCTGCAGCGGCTTGTCTCCCGACTCGTTGACAAGCTTGAGGCGCACCGGTTGTTGCCAGCGGGCGAAGCGGGTCTGTTTTGCCTCGCCATACTCCCGCTCCATGGCGATGGTCATGAAGCTCTCGATAAGGTAGCTATCGCTTTGCCAGCGCTCGGCGGCGCTCACGTGGGGCCAAGGCAAGGAAAGCAGCAAGGCAGGCAGCAGGGCGAACCTGCGCCACCCTCCGTGGGGAAGGGTCATCACTCGTTTTACAATGCACATCAATGCCATGATCTCCCCCAGCCCTCTGCCTGGCCGATCAGCGCCCGGCCCGCTCCAGATCCCGCCAGGTGAGCCAGAGCCTCAAATCAAACTCCAGTTGATGATAGTCCGGCTCCATGTGCTGGCAGAGCTGGTAGAAGCCCTTGTTGTGATCCTTCTCTTTGAGATGAGCCAGCTCGTGCACCACTATCATCTTCAGGAAGGCGGGGTGCGCCTCCTTGAACAGGGCGGCGATGCGGATCTCGTTTTTGGCCTTGAGCTTGCTGCCCTGCACCCGGCTGACATAGGTGTGCAGGCCGAGGGCATCCTTGATGACGTTGATCTTGCCATCGAACACCACCTTGGCCAGCGGCGCCGAGCTCTTGAGGTAGCGATTTTTCAGATCCATGGTGTAGGCCAGCAGCGCCTTGTCGCTTTGGACCTGATGACTGTCCGGATAGCGCTTGGCCAACATTTCCCCGAGTTTGCCCGCCGCGATCAGCTGCTGCACCTGGGCCTTGAGAGGCTCGGGATAGCCCCCCAGATAGGTCAGTTCCACCATGTGTGTCACCCGTTACATCCAAAAAGAGCGCCATTGTAGTCATCGCGAGCCGGCTTGCCTACCGCCGGCAGGCCGCAAAACGCAATGAAAAGGGCGGCCATCATAGCCGCCCTGGTTGTATCTGAGAGCCGTCAGCGTCTGCGATAGAGCCCCGGATCCACCTCTTCATACCGGCTTGTCAGGTACTGGTAGAAGGCGAGGTGGGAGGGGGAGGTGGGCTTTTTCAGCTCCTCGCTCACCCGTTCCGGCTTGGCGATGATGAACTTGGGTTGCTGGCGCTGGATATCGGCCAGCACCCGCTCGCGCACGTCATAGGGTGGGTTGACGTTGGCGAAGAAGAGGTAGGCGGACGCCGGCTGGCGATCGGTCCAGAGATAATATTGCGGCTGGATGCCGTCGACCCAGATCTTGTCGCTCGGGGTTGTTTCGGCTTTGATCCGATCGACCCGCACCTGAGCCGGTGGATTGAAGGGGCGCCCCTTTTGGGTGCCTTCCCAGGCGTTGTTGATCATCAGCATCAACATGGCCAGGGTGGCAAGCCAGGGGGTGGTGCTGCGCACATCCCAGGCACGCCACAGGGGCACCAGGATCAGCACAGGCAGCGCCCACAGCAAGCTGTTACCGAGCACTTCGTTTACCCGCTCGAGGGACCACTCCTTGGTGCTCCAGCCATAGCCGAGCTGCTGGGCCAGCAGCCAGCTGGCGGTGAGCACTACTAGCGAGATGCACAGCAGTCCCATGGCATCTGCTTGCTGTTCGCTGCGATCCAGCAGCACCGCCAGCGGCAGCAGACCCAGCTGCAGGTAGAGCACATCGTAGTGATCGAACACGTGGCCGGAGACCGAGTTGGCGATCAGGGTGAACAGCACGCCGAACAGGGTGACCAGCAGCACGGGGAGGTACCACTCCTGGCGGCGGCCCAGCATCAGCAGGATGAAGGGGGGCAGCAACATGATGAGGCCGGTGCGAAACAGCCCGACGGCCCCGACGGCGGGGGAGACGCCGTTGCCGTAGCTCCCCTCGAAGAAGATATCGAAGGCGTAGTATTTGAATGCAGCCAGCAGATCGTGCTGCTGGAAGTAGGCGTAGAGCGGGCCGCCGATGAGCGCCAGCCCCAGCAGGCTGGAGAGCAGCAGCAAGAGGGCGTCACGCCACTTCTCGTGCAGGCACCAGTGGCAGAACAGCACCAGATACCAGCCACCCCAGAAGGCGCCATTGTTGGTGCGCATCCAGGCGACGATGGCGAAGGTCAGCGCCGCCACCAGGGCAGGCCACCACTCGAAGCGCTTGTCCAGCAACAGGGTGATGAAGGCCCACTGGGCGATGAGGGCCAGATGAAAGGTCCAGTCCTCGGTCATGTTGCCGTAGTAGTAACGGGTGCCGTAAAGCGCCAACACCGCCAGCATGGCGCCGAGGCGAGCCCGAAACGACAACCCCAGCTGGGCAAAGGCCTGCCAGCTTGCCAAGAGTCCCAGCCAGCAGAGCACCCACTCCAGCGCCCAGATCCCGACGAAGCCGCCGAGGCGATAGCCCAGCGCATCGAGGGCGAAGATCATCGGCCCCTTGATGTCGATCATGTCCCGGTAGAGCACGCCCCCCTCGCTCCACATCTTGCCCATGACCGCAAACAGCGAGGCGTCAAATCCTGGCGCCATGGCGTAAAACAGGGGGTTGCGCAAACTGAAGAGCAGCGCCAGCAGGGCGGTCATGAGCACCACGACGGGTTTGACGCCCGGGTTGACGCGAGGGGGAGTGAAACAAATGGAGTGAGTCATGAAGTCGCCTGCTCCTGCAGCTGGTCTTGAAAGCGGGCCTATCTTGCCGAGGCCGCGAGTCCGATGCAATGGGGCAGGCCCGTGCAGGGCAAATATTCTCGTAAATGGCCTGATCCAAAGGCGGATCAGGCCATGACTCCCCAGTTGTCAGGGTGTAGCTGTATGGTATTCGACCAGCGGTGGCTGGATGGCAAGGGTCGACAGGTGACGGGCCCAGCGGATGAAGGCGTCCGCCAGTGTGATGCCCAGCTCCTGATTGTGCTGGGTCAGGGTTCGGGCCAGCGCCGTGTAGCCCTCCTTGCCGGAGGCGGTATAGGCGCTCGATACTCCGCGATAGACCTCATCGGCCTCGACTGGCAGCCAGTTGCCGGGGGAATGCTCCCACTCCAGCCGGGTGATGCGCGCCCCCTTGGGCCGCTCGGCCCGGTAACAGAAGCGCACCCCGGCAGTGTAGGGGAAGCTGCCGCTGCCATTGCCGGTCACACCGTTGTTGGTGGCGTTGTCAATCGCCCCCTCCAGTGCCTCCGCCAGCTCGTGACCATGGACCCGATAGAGGGTGAGGGGGATGGCGAAGGGGAGCAGACGCCCGGCGATATCGGCCTCGCTAAGGGGGCCCTGCTCCAGCGAGCAGCGCACGCCCCCTGCATTGTGCAGGGCAAAATCCACCTGACCGACCTGCTCGCGCGCCGCTGTCAACATGGCCCGGGCGACCAGTGGCGCCACCTGGCTGCCGTTTGGCAGCAGGGCATCCGGCAGGCGCTGATGCAGCAAAGGCGTGTCGAGGTGGGTGACGATGCGTTGGGTCATGGTCTCGATCTCCGGCCGGTAGCGTCTGGCCAGGTGTTGCTCTACCCTGGCATCCGGCTCGCAAAAGACCAGCCCGGCGGGGACGTCACCCGCAAACGGCCAGGGCTGCCAGGGCAGCCACTCCAGTTGCCCCCGGCTTTGCACCACGCGGCCCGCCTTGTCGAAGGCCAGCTCGCACACCCCGAGACAGAGGGCACTGTGCCCCGCATGCAGGATGGCGACCCCGTTTTGCATTAGGGGATATTCCCCTTCGCTTGGCAGTCCCAGCGGCGCCAGATCCCCCAGCAGGCTGTGGGTGTGGCCGCCGATGATGAGGCTGAGCTCGGGGAAGCGTTCGGCCAGCAGCTTGTCCTGCTCCAGCCCGAGGTGGCTCAGTAGCACGATATGGTGGATCCCCTCTTCCTTTATCTCGCGCAGCACCCGGGTGAGGGTGTTGGCCACGGCATGGAAGCGGGTGTGGGGATCCGGGTTGGCGATGGCAGCCATCTGGGGCAGGGTGATGCCGAGCAGGGCAAACGGCACGCCGCCCAGTTCACGGCGATGCCAGGGTTGGTGCGCATCATAAAGGTGGGGCAGATCCCAGAGCCCGAGGGGCGTGTCGTCGGGCTCCTGGCTGTTGTCCAGGTTGGCAGCCAGCACAGGGAAATCGAGCTGGCGCAAAAACTCCACCAGGGGACCATTGCCCAGATCGAACTCGTGGTTGCCGATCACCATGGCATCGGGTTGCAACATGGCGAGCAGGTCGGCGTTGGCGCGACCTTTGAAGCGGTTGAAATAGAGTGAGCCCTGAAAGGTATCGCCACCATGCAAGAAGAGGCTGGCCTGGCCTTGGCTGGCGGCCTTGGCACGCAGTTGGGTGAGCCGGGTCAGGATCCGTGCATAACCGCCGCACTGGGTGCGCCACTGGGGGTGACCGACGGGAGAGAAGCTGATCGGTGCGCCGTCGAAATGGGAGTGGCAATCACTGAAGTGGGCAAGTTGAACCGTAATACTCATCTCGGTCCTCCTTAGGGAAAGAGGCACCGAGTCTACTGCAACAGGGGGGCAAGATACCAGCCCGGCAGGCGCCGGGCTGGTGGGGGATCAGGCGGGGACCATGATCTGGGTGGCGAGGATCACCACCAGCAGGCCGACGGCGACCGGCATGCTGGTGCGTTTGACCACCTCGAACGGGGAGAGCTTGCCCATCCCCGCACAGGCGACCACCACGCCGGAGACCGGCGAGATGGTGCGGCCCAGGTTGGATGCCTGCAGCATGGGGATCACCAGATACGCCGGGTTGATGCCCAGGCTGCTGGCCAGATTGGGAATAAGCTCCACGAAGGCGTAGAAGGGGGCATTGCCCGAACCGGTGGTGAAGGCCGCCAGGGTGGTGATCACCACCAGGGAGAGCATCATGATCAGGCCGCCCGAGCCCAGATCCTGGGCATGGGTCAGCAGGGTGTCGATGAAGCCGATGGTCATCAGGCCCTGGGCAAAGACGCCGGCACCCACCAGCAGCATGACCACGCCGGCGAAGGCATCCGCCATGTTGCGCCAGCACACCTGCAGACCGTCCAGCAGCTCCTTGCCATTGCGCACGCGGATCAGCTCCAGCAGGCTGGCCAGCACCATGCACATGACGATGATGGTGACGATATCCAGCTGCGGTCCCCATTTGCCGTCAAACACCAGCACCCCGATGATGGGAGTGAAGGGGAGGATGGCGTAGAAGGCGGGAGCCGAGGTGATCAAATCACCCGGTGCCACAGGTTCGTTGTGTTCGCCGGATTTCTGATCGAGGTAGCGCTGCCAGAAGAAGTGGGTCACCGCCATGCAGGCGATGGCCACCAGCGAGATGGGCAGGGTCAGCTTGAAGGCAAAGTCCAACAGCGGCATGTTGGCGGCCTGGGCCGCCATTACCACGTCACCGGAGGTGGGGGCCAGAATGATGGCGGCCGGGGAGGCGCAGACGGCCGCCGCGGCGCCACGGGAGATCCCCATATTGACCATCAGCGGGAACAGGGTCGCCATCAGTAATACCCCGAGACCGGTGGCCGAGCTGACCGCCAGAGACATGGCGCAGGCGACCAGATAGGCGGCGACCAGCAGGATGTAGGGAGACTTGATGAAACCGAGGGGTTTGCTGGCCAGCTTGACCAGTATGGTGTTGGCGCCAATGTGGCTCATGTAGCCGGCAAAACCGCACAGCACCATGATCAGCATCCCCAGTCCACCCCCACGGTCATTGAGCAGGAAACGGACATATTCGAAGATGTCGGTTGCCAGGTAGCCGGTGCTGGCGACCTTGCTTGGCAGGACGGGTTTGCCCATCAGGGCGGTGACCAGCAGCAATAGCAGGCCACCGCTGAGCAGCACGCCGGTGGCGGAGTATCCCTTGAAGATGGCACGGCCCACCACCAGGGTGACCAGGGTGCCGATAACGAGTTCCAGCATATATAGCCTTATTGGGTAGGTGAAAGTGGCATAAGTCTATTCCTATGGGGGTAATCCCGCGACAACAAGCCGGTAGTAGTTTGCTCCACATCAACATTTCCCAGTGGAAACAGCATTTTAAAAGGATAAAAGCACTTTACCTGGTGGTTATGACTGCCTAATCTGACTCTCATTGTGTGGTTTTTAGGGTTTATGTATTTTGAAGTTGCAATTTTTCAGAATTAAACTCTGTTTAATTTGTGCTTGCTTGATGTTTATGCCAAATCGAGTGCTGGCAATGAACAACGACGGCTTTCACCAGACGGGTCCTTGTCAGGCGATCGCCATGCGACACCTGACGGCAGCCCGCGCCTACGGTGTGCTGATGGTCGCCGTGGGAGAGGGTCCCCGTTTCGCTGCCCTGATCACCGGCATGACGAGTGATGATTGTCTTTCCCGGCAGGCCATGCGAGTGGATGGGGTGGTGCTGTTGACCATCCCCCAATTTTATCCCCGGCGAGGTAAGCTTGGACTTTGCGAGTTGTGGTTAAGAGATCGGGCAGATCGCCGCTTTTTTGCCAACCGCATTGAAAATGATCATTTCATTCAGATAGATGGTCATGACATCAATGTGAAAAATTATCACCTTAGCTGGCGCAGAATAGCCGGATCCAGGCGATAAAATTGTCAATTTCACCCTTGGCGCCCAGGTGACTCACGGAACCTGTGAGCGGGCTCAGATTTCTGAACAATCATGGTATTGCGCAGCATCCTGGTCGCACATAGGCTATAGCGTTATCTATGTGGCACCCGTTTCGGCGCGGTTGCTGTTTCGCCCGTGCAATCAAGGAAGGTAGTCTGGCATGGTCAGCAAGTTTCATAACATGGTGGTAGGGATCGGGTTGTTGTTGCTGCCGCTGGCGAGCCAGGCGCAAACAGTCAGGCCGCAGGTGGTGCCCGAATCCCGCATCAATGTGCGCTTTTATGACGTCAATGCAACCAGCCCGGACCAACTGGCCAGCGCTATCGTTCAGAGTGCCCCCAGGGTGAATGGCAAGGTGGTACTTGGTAAGGCAAGTTATCAGGTGGATTGGCAGCTCGAGACGGAGCAGCTGCCGGGGCGCTGCCAGCTTACCCAGGTCACTGTCCTGACCCAGGCGACCGTGCTGTTGCCCCGCTGGAGCCAGAGCCGCAATAGCACGGGATCTGCCCGCGACGACTGGGCCAGGGTACTCTCCAGCATGTTCGAGTATGAGTCCCGCTTCAAGGAGATGGTGCAGCGGGGTAGCAGCCTGGTGGGCGGTGCCATCGCGGCCCTGCCGAGCCACGGCGATTGTCAGGCCCTACGCTATGCCGCCTGGGCGGCGGGCAGCAAGGAGATGGAGAAGATCCGGGAGCGCATCGATGCGTTTCAGGAACAGACCGGTTATGGCGAGCGTTTTGGCGTGCGCTGGCCCAATTAATGGATTGATACCGACGACAACGAGGCCGCCCATTGGGCGGCCTCGTTGTTTATGGCTGGCAGTGCGGGATTCAGGCCAGCGACTTGCCCTTGAGCAGCTTGCGCACCCAGTAACGGGCCGGGTGGAGCGCCTCCAGCAGATCGGCTGCCAGGGGGAGGGGATCGCCGCAGATCTCGCTGGCCAGCAACTCGCCGCATAGCGGTGCCGAGCACAGGCCCCGGGAGCCGAGGGCGCCCAGTACATAGAGACCCGGGTAAAGTGGCAGCGGCGAGGCATCTTGTCGATCCCCATGCAGCCCGGCGTAGTGATCCGCCAGCCCCTGCAATCTGGCCACGGGGCCGACCACGGGCAGGTGATCCCGGCTGGCGCAGCGTACCCCGACTCGCGCCTCGTTACCGCTTACGTCCACCTCATCGGGCCAGGGCTGGTCAGGCAAGCAAGCTTGCAATCTGGTTCGGTTCTGGGCCTGCTCATCGGCGCGAAATTCGAGGCTGGTCTGGTTGCGACCATAGCTGGCCCCGATACAGTGATGCGCGTTGTGGGCCGGTGTGAGATAGCCGTCGTAGCAGAGCACGGTCTTGAGCTGACCGAGTGCTGGGCTGGTCGGAATATGGCTTACCTGACCGCGCACCGGATAGAGCGGCAGTTCGGCAAAGGGGAGCAGGGCGGGCAACTGGTGGCCGGCGGCCACCACCAGATTGGGGGCCTGCCAGTGGCGACCGTCATGGCTCATCACTCGCCAGCCATCGCTTTGCTCGCCGATGCTGACCACCCGGGCGCCGTATTCCACTTGCAGCAGACCGCTTGCCTGGGCTTCCTCGATGGCGGCACGAGTGAGATCGGCCGGGCAGAGCCAGCCTCCCAGCGGATAGTTGACCCCGGCATGGCCCGAGGGCAAACCGCAAGCCGCTTCGCTTTCTGTTGCAGATAATGGGTGCATCAGCTCGGGCGGGAAGGGGCCCTGGCTCATCTTGGCCAGCTTGGCGGCGGATTTGTCGTCATAACCGAGCTGGGTCACGCCGCACAGATCAAAGGCGATGGGGTGACGTTCGGCCAGGGCCAGCAGCCGGTTTCTGGCATGGCCAAAGGCGAGCGAATAGAAGCGCGACAACGCGTCGTGCTCGCCGTTAAGGAGCGGATACAAGGCCCCTTGCCGGTTGCCGGAGGCGCCGCAGGCCGGCTCGCCATCTTCGCACAGGATCGTCACCTTGCGGCCCCGCTCCACCAGGGAGAGCGCCGTCATGGCCGAGGCGATGCCGCCGCCTATCATCAGCACGTCCCCCTCCCGCCCGGCCGGGCGGGCATACCAGGGAGCTATGGTCTGCTGTGGCTGCTTGTCTATCCGCTCGCCGGCCAGCATTTCCCGCTTGCTGCCGTGCCCCTTCACCTTCTTCATGGCAAAGCCGGCGGCGATGAGTCCCCGGCGCACGAAACCGGCGCAGGTAAAGGTCGAGAGGGTGGCGCTGGGGCGGGCGAGACGGGCGAGGCCGTCGAACAGATCCTGAGTCCACATTTCCGGGTTTTTGGCCGGCGAGAAGCCATCGAGATACCAGGCATCCACCAGTCCGTCGGCCTGATGGGGCACCTGCGGCAACATGTCCTTGATATCGCCGAACCAGAGATCGAGGCGGATGCGTCCGCTGGCAAAGTGCAGGCGGTGGCAGCCGGATACCGGCAGGGGCCACTGTTTGACGAGATCCTGGCTGAAGTGTGCCAGCTCGGGCCAGGCGTCCAGCGCCTTGCGCAGATCGTCCCGGGTCAGGGGGTATTTTTCGAAACTGATGAAGTGAAGACGCAGGGCGTTACCGGATTGGGATGTCTGTTCCAGGAAGGCTTTCATTGTCGCCAGAAAGTTAAGACCTGTACCGAAACCTGTTTCACCGATCACGAAAGTGTCACCATCATGGTGCGAAAATCGCGCTGGCAGCTGATTTTGCTGCAAAAAGACGTAGCGGGTTTCACTTAGACCGTTATCATTGGAAAAGTACACATCCCCGAAGTCACTGGAGACTGGAGTACCCGCCTCGTTCCAGTCCAATCGGGCATGATGTAAGGATGTTTGACTCACGTTTTCCTCGGCTCGCGTCACAAAATCGCGGGCATTCTACGTGAAAGCAGACCAGTTTGGCAGCCGAAAGCGGGTAGACTTGGCGCCAGTTTTTCCAGACGAGATGAATTAATGAGAAGAGCAGTGATCACCGGTATCGGCGTCATCTCCAGTATCGGCAACAACAAGGAAGAAGTGCTGGCCTCCCTGAAAGCAGGCAAATCCGGCATCACCTATTCCGAGCAGTTCGAGCAACACAACCTGCGTAGCCGTGTCTGGGGTAACATCAAACTCGATCCGTCTGAACTGATCGACCGTAAAGTCATGCGTTTCATGGGTGACGCTGCGGCCTACGCCTATCTCTCCATGCAGCAGGCCATCGCAGATGCCGGCCTGCCGGAAGATCAGGTCTCCAACGAGCGCACCGGCATCGTGACCGGCTCCGGCGGCGCCTCCGGCAAGAACACCTCCGAGTCTTGCGATATCGCCCGTGAGAAAGGGGTCAAGCGCGTGGGTCCCTACATGGTGCCGCGCACCATGTCCTCCACCACCTCCGCTTGCCTGGCTACGCCGTTCAAGATCAAGGGTGTCAACTACACCATCAGCTCCGCCTGCGCGACCTCTGCCCACTGCATCGGCCACGCTCTGGAACTGATCCAGCTCGGCAAACAGGACATCGTCTTCGCCGGTGGCGGCGAGGAGCTGGACTGGTCCTCCACCATCCAGTTTGACGCCATGGGCGCGCTGTCTACCAAATACAACGACTCTCCGGAAAAAGCGTCCCGTACCTATGATGCGGATCGCGACGGTTTCGTCATCTCCGGTGGTGGTGGCATCCTGGTGGTCGAGGAGCTGGAACACGCCCTGGCCCGTGGTGCCCACATCTATGCCGAGATCACCGGTTACGGTGCGACCTCCGATGGTTACGACATGGTGGCCCCGAGCGGCGAAGGCGCCGTGCGTTGCATGAAGATGGCAATGCAGAGTGTCGGCAAGGTGGACTACATCAACACCCACGGTACCTCTACCCCGGTCGGTGACACCAAGGAGCTGGAAGCCATCCAGACCCTGTTTGGCAGCAACGCGCCCAAGCTCTCCGCCACCAAGGCGATGACCGGCCATGCGCTGGGCGCCGCCGGTGTGCACGAGGCCGTCTACTCCCTGCTGATGCTGCAACATGGCTTTATCGCCCCCAGCATCAACATCGAGAACCTGGACGAGAAGGCCGAAGGGCTGCCCATCGTGCGCGAGTACGAAGAGGCTGACCTCGACACCGTTATGTCCAACAGCTTCGGCTTTGGCGGTACCAACGCCTCCCTGGTGTTCAGCAAGTTCAAAGCCTGATCATCCGGTTGATATAAAAAAAAGCGCCTCAGGGCGCTTTTTTTGTGGCTGCGATTTGTTTGGCTGTTGCAGAGCAAGCAGAGCAAGCAGAGCAAGCAGAGCAAGCAGAGCAAGCAGAGCAAGCAGAGCAAGCAGAGCAAGCAGAGCAAGCAGAGCAAGCAGAGTTTGTCATATGCCGGGGAGGGGTATACGGTGAGTGGTCTTGCTCAGGGCGGCATCACCCCAGTGTAGGGGGGACGATAACAAGAAGGGGAGCCACTGGCTCCCCTTCTTACGCTAATTGGTTGCAATGACAAGATAAGGGCGGCTAGAACCAGAAGCCGATGATAAAGGAGCCCGCTAGGGTCAACATCACGTTGGCCACTGCATAGGTGCCGGCGTAGCCGAGCGCCGGAATGGAGCTGTTGGCCGCTTCGTTGACCACATCCATGGCCGGAGCGCAAGTACGGGCCCCCGTGATGGCGCCGAGCAGCAGCGCCGGGTTCATCTTCAGCACCCAGACCCCGAACAGATAGCCCACCAGCACCGGCAGGGTAGTCACCAGCATGCCGGACAAGAGCACCACGCCACCGACTTCGCTTAGGTGGTCCAGAATGCCACCACCGGCCTTGAGACCCGTGCTCACCATAAAGACGGCGAGGCCGAGATCCTTGGCCAGACGCAGGGCGCCCGGCGGCACATAGCCGACCGTGGGGTGGTTGGCCCGCAGATACCCCATCAGGATCCCGGCCAGCAGCAGGCCGACGGCGTTGCCGAGGCCAAACTCGATCTGGCCGAATACCAGGGAGACGGAGCCAATCAGCAGCCCCAGCACGAAGAAGGTGGTAAAGGCCACCAGATCCGTGGTCTGACTGTGGATGCTGATAAAGCCGATCTTGTTAGCCAGGAGCTTGACCCGCTGCTTCTCGCCGCTGATCTGCAGCACGTCGCCTTTTTGCAGCATGATGTTGCGATCGAACGGCATCTCGATCTGGGAGCGCACCACCCGGTTGAGGAAGCAGCCCTTCTCGGTGAGATTCAGCTCCACCAGATGGCGACCCACCACGGCGTCGTTCTTCACCACTATCTCTTCAGTGACGATTTGGAGATCAAGCAGGTTGCGGTCAAACACCTCCTTGCCGTTGCGATAGTTGACGTCGAGCTTCTCGTGGCTCTCCGGGTAGCCCACCAGGGCGATCTCGTCCCCTTCCTGGATGACGGCGTCACCGTCGGGACTGGCCAGAATGCCGTTGCGGCGGATCCGCTCCACATAGCAACCGGTATGGGGATAGATGCCGGTTTCCCGCAGGGTGCGACCGCCGATCCAGGCGGCCAGCTCTGGGCCGACCCGATAGGCGCGGATGATGGGCAGATAGGTCTTGCGATTGTCGCTGTCTGAGAGGCCCCGTTCACGGGCAATCTTCTGCGCCTCGGTATTGAGATCGAGTCGCGCCAGCGAGGGGAGATAGCGCACCACCAGCATCAGGCCCACCAGCCCCACCAGATAGGTCAGGGCGTAACCGATGCCCATGTTGTCGAGCACCGACTGCATGTCGGTCTGGTGAGGGAGGTTGAGCAGGCCGCTGCGCAGGGCATCCTGGGCACCGACCAGCGCCGGGGTTGAGGTGAGCGAGCCCGCCAGGATGCCGGCAGCCATGCCTGGCCCCAGATTGAAGAATTTGGCCAGCCCCACGGTCAGCAGCAGGGCGCTCAGCAAGATCACCAGGGTCAGGGTGATGTAGTGGATGCCGTCGCGCAGGAAGACGCTGAAGAAGTGGGGTCCGGCCTCGATACCCACACAGAAGATGAACAGCATGAAGCCGACGTTTTCGGTGGAGGTGGAGAACTGGAAGCCCATCTGGCCAAACAGCAGGGCGGTGAAGAGCACCCCAATGGTGTTGCCAATCTGGAAGTTGCCGAGGCGCACCTTGCCCAGCAGCAGGCCGAAGGCCAGCACCACGAACAGGAGCAGGGAGTCGCTTTGATGTAGCAGTGTCACGAAATCTATGGTCATGCCCGGAAAAACCGAGGAAAAAAGTGGGGCGGACATTGTGCCGGATCTGTCACCAATAAAGAAGCGCAAGGAACCGATTAATCAACAGTTACGAGGGGCTGTGACGGCTTGCCAGAGAGGGATCGGGAGCGTATCGGTGCAAAGGTGGCGATTTTTGCTGTTCAGGCCCGTGTCAATGAGTGAAAAATGCTGACGCAAGGGGGAGCTGGACAGTGAGGAGGATAACTTTAGATTCTGCTGTTGGCCCGCTTTGGAAGGAGCGGTTTCAGCAGATTCAACCGGTAGCGAAACAGGGTGATATGGGAAGCAAACGACCATCATGTTGGCTGCTCGCCCAGCACTGCTGGGGTAGACAAAAGATATCTGCAAAAAGGAACAAAAGTGTCGTTTGGGCAGGGGGGAGGGGGGCATGTACAAAACAGCATAAAATCAGGTTGCCCCTCGGAGCATGGCCCGAAAAGCCGTGATAACGGGTGAACCCGCATCGGGACAGGGTTTGCTGCAGTTACCCACAGAATCTGTGGATAACCCTGTTTATGAATCCTGTTCATCGGCCCGAAAGCCGCGCCAATACTGGGCTGCAAGGGCTGTACAAAAAATACCGCATGAAAAATGTTTACATTAAAATCAAATACTTAGATGCAACAGAAGAAAACTCTGAAGAGCCGTGCGCGGTGAAAAAAGGGATCGTCAGCAGCAAGAAGGATCTTGTGCATTAAAATTGGCAGAAGAGAGCACTAAAGTGGATAACTTGCACCGAGATGGTGAGGAATTGGCTCCCCCGACTGGACTCGAACCAGTGACATACGGATTAACAGTCCGCCGTTCTACCGACTGAACTACGGGGGAACATCAGGCAAGGAGGAGCATCATACAGAAGGTGTCTTCACCGGTCAAGCCACCGACGGCATCATGGTGCGGGTGTACCGGTGCGGATCACTCGGTTACACTGCTCTCTTGCTGTTTCGTGTCGGGAGTCTCCATGAGCAAGTTGTTCAAATTAGCCAGCCAGTTTCAACCCGCCGGGGATCAACCCAAGGCCATTGCCCAGTTGCTCGACGGTATCGAGTCCGGCCTTGCCCATCAGACCTTGCTCGGGGTGACCGGTTCGGGCAAGACCTTCACCATGGCCAATGTCATCGCGACTCTCAACCGCCCGACCATGATCCTGGCTCCCAACAAGACTCTGGCGGCCCAGCTCTACGGCGAGATGAAGGAGTTCTTCCCCGACAATGCGGTGGAGTATTTCGTCTCCTACTACGACTACTACCAGCCCGAGGCCTATGTGCCGACCACCGACACCTTCATCGAGAAGGATGCCTCCATCAATGATCACATCGAGCAGATGCGGCTGTCGGCCACCAAGGCCCTGCTGGAGCGGCGTGACGTGGTGATTGTCGCCTCGGTGTCTGCCATCTATGGTCTGGGAGATCCTCAGGCCTACCTCAGCATGATGCTGCACCTCAAAGTGGGAGATGTGATCAACCAGCGGGACATCCTGCGCCGTCTTGCCGAGCTGCAATACACCCGTAACGACATGGCCTTCCAGCGCGGCACCTTCCGGGTGCGGGGGGAGGTGATCGACATTTATCCCGCCGAATCGGACAAGCTGGCCCTGCGAGTGGAACTGTTTGACGAGGAGGTGGAGCGCCTCTCCCTGTTCGACCCGCTGACCGGCGCCATCGAGCAGACGGTAGTGCGCTACACCATCTACCCCAAGACCCACTACGCCACTCCGCGCGAAACCATCCTCGGTGCCATTGAACATATCAAGGAGGAGCTTAAAAGCCGTCGTGAGCAGCTGTTGTCGCTCAACAAGCTGGTGGAGGAGCAACGGATCAGCCAGCGCACCCAGTTCGACATGGAGATGATGCAGGAGCTGGGCTACTGCTCCGGCATCGAGAACTACAGCCGCTACCTCTCCGGTCGTGCGCCGGGGGAGCCACCGCCCACCCTGTTTGACTACCTGCCGGGGGATGGTCTGCTCATCATCGACGAATCCCACGTCACGGTGCCGCAGATCGGCGCCATGTTCAAAGGGGACAGATCCCGTAAGGAGACCCTGGTGGAGTACGGTTTCCGGCTCCCTTCCGCGCTCGACAACCGCCCCCTCAAGTTCGATGAATTCGAGGCGCTGATGCCGCAGACGGTGTTTGTCTCGGCAACCCCCGGTCCCTATGAGCTGGAGAAATCCGGCGGTGATGTAGTGCAGCAGGTGGTGCGTCCTACCGGTCTGCTCGATCCCGAAGTGGAAGTACGCCCGGTGACCACCCAGGTGGACGACCTGCTCTCCGAGATCCGCCAGCGGGTAGCGGTGGAGGAGCGGGTGCTGGTGACGACGCTCACCAAACGGATGGCCGAAGATCTGACCGAATATCTGGCGGAGCACGGCGTCAAGGTACGTTACCTGCACTCGGACATCGACACCGTGGAGCGGGTGGAGATCATTCGCGATCTGCGCCTGGGTACCTTTGATGTGCTGGTGGGGATCAACCTGCTGCGCGAAGGCCTCGACATGCCGGAGGTGTCCCTGGTGGCCATCCTGGACGCGGACAAGGAGGGTTTCCTGCGCTCCACTCGCTCCCTGATCCAGACCATAGGGCGTGCGGCCCGCAACCTCCACGGTAAGGTCATTCTCTACGGGGATACCATCACCAACTCCATGAAGGTGGCCATCGAAGAGACCGAGCGGCGCCGCGCCCTGCAGCACGCCTACAACCTCGAGCACGGCATCACCCCCAAGGGGCTCAACAAGGCCATCGGCGATGTGATGGACATGGGAGGCAGCCGCAGCGCTGGCAAGGGCGGCAAGGGAAGTCGCAAGGCGGCCGAACCGCAAGGGGAGTACCATGCCCGCTCCGCCAGCGAGATCGCCAAGGAGATCAAGCGGATGGAAGAGCAGATGTTCCAGCATGCCCGGGATCTGGAGTTCGAACAGGCGGCGGCACTGCGGGATCAGATCCAGCAACTGCGCGGCGAGTTGATAGAATCATGAGTACCCGACACTGGCTCATCTGGCGGCGCGTGCGCCGCCTCTACCTCGGTTTTCGCCACCCGGCCACCCCCTGGTGGGCCAGGGGGCTGGTGATCCTCATCCTGCTCTATGGCTTGAGTCCGGTGGATCTGGTGCCGGATCTGGTACCGCTGATTGGCTGGCTCGACGATGCGACCCTGCTGCTGCTCCTGTTGTGGGGCTGGGAACGCTGCTTGCCGGCCTCGGTACGTGATGGTCTGGAGGAGGGCTCCTGAGGGGCTTGTAACCCGCATCAACGCGGCTTGGGAGCCGAAAACGGTTTTGTCTGGCTTTTTTGCGGAAGGGAAATAATGAGACCTGTCTCGTGATTGTGACCCTGCATGGGTTGGCGTAGACTCCACGCCGTTCACTTCACGAGTATCAAAAAATGGATCTGATCCTGTTTGCTATCGACTTTATCCTGCACGTCGACGTTCATCTGAAAGAGCTGTTTGAAAACTATGGCATCTGGGTATATGCCATCCTGTTCCTGATCATCTTCTGCGAGACCGGACTGGTAGTGACGCCGTTTCTGCCCGGCGATTCCCTGCTGTTTGCCGCTGGCGCCCTCACCGTCGACAGCGTGCTGGATGTGCATACCCTGGCCGGTGTGCTGACTCTCGCCGCCGTGCTCGGCAATGTGGTCAACTACACCATTGGTCACTTCTTCGGCGAGCAGCTGTTTCGCAAGCCGGATTCGAAAATCTTCAGGCGGGACTATCTGGAGAAGACCCGGGGCTTCTATGCCAAACATGGCGGCAAGACCATTATCATCACCCGTTTCCTGCCGATTGTGCGCACCTTTGCCCCCTTCGTGGCAGGCATGGGGGCCATGACTTATCCACGCTTCCTGGCATTCAATCTGGTGGGCGGACTGCTGTGGGTGTTGTCGTTTGTCTATGCGGGCCACCTCTTTGGCAACCTGCCGCTGGTGCGTCACAACTTTACCCTGCTGATTTTTGGCATCATAGGCATCTCCCTGTTGCCCATGGTGGTCGGGGTTATCCGCGCGAAAATGAGTCCGGTGCAGGTGAGCTGAGTCGCCTCATCATAGTGCCTGGGCCAGCAAGTACCACAGAAATAGGGGAGCCATAAAGGCTCCCCTATTTCTGTGGTACTTGCTCTGGCGCGCAGGCCGGATGCCTCAACTACAGCAGCGACCCTTCACCAGATTGCCGATGGCCACTACGGTAAACACCAGCAGGTAGGCGGCGAAGATGGCCACCAGCCACTGGGGCATGGAGAAGCTCAAGAACTGCCAGGTGATCTCGCCGCAATCCCCATCCGGGAAGAAGAGCCAGGGGATCCATTGATCGAGCGGCGCCCAGCTCGGGAAGTCGGCATAAGGGCTGCAGACGTTGAACGGGGAGGGGTTGACCTGATAGTCGACATGTTGCAGCGCCAGCTGGAGACCGCGAAAGGCGCTGTAACCCCATAGCAGCATGGCGCTCCAGCGCAGGTACCACTTCTCGGGGGCAATCATGCCGAGCAGGCCGGCGCAAAGGACACCCAGTGTCGCAAGCCGTTCGTAGACACACATCACGCAGGGATGCAGTCCAAGTATGTGCTGGAAGAAAAGCGCACACAGTTCGAGGAACAGGGCGGAGGCCGCCAGCAGTCCCCAGGCCAGGCGGTTGCTGGCCAAGCGGCGGAGAAACGCGATCATCTCATTGATCTCACAGAAGAAACAGTGGCTGAATTAGAGCAGAGCAGGGGACAAAAGAAAAGGGCCCTGGCGGGCCCTTGTCATTGGAGTACGACAGGATCAGTGTAGCGCCGGGGCGACTACGGCAGCCCCCTGCGGAACAATCAGCCAGCCCTGCTGGTAAAACCACTCGGTCAGGGGCGTCAACACGGTTTCCACTGCGGCGAAACCGACCAGACCCAGCACCAGGGTGTAGGGCAATGCCATCCACACCATGCGGCCATAGGAGAGGCGAAGCAGGGGTGCCAGCGCCGAAGTCAGCATGAACAGGAAAGCAGCCTGACCGTTCGGGGTGGCCACAGATGGCAGGTTGGTGCCCGTGTTGATGGCCACCGCCAGCAGATCGAACTGTTCGCGGCTGATGGCTCCATTGAGCAGGGCCGTTTTCACTTCGTTGATGTAGACGGTGCCGACGAAGACGTTGTCACTGACCATGGAGAGCAGGCCGTTGGCCATATAGAAGAGCGCCAGCTGGTGATCCGGATCTGCCGAGAGCACCCACTGGATCACCGGCTTGAACAGCTCCTGATCGATGATCACGGCCACTATGCTGAAGAAGACGGCGAGCAGGGCGGTGAAGGGGAGCGCCTCTTCAAACGCCTTGCCGAGGGCATGCTCTTCGGTGATGCCGGTCAGGGAAGTGGCCAGCACGATGACGGTGAGACCGATAAGGCCCACGGCCGCCAGGTGGAGCGCCAGACCGACGATCAGCCAGACAGCGATCACCGTCTGGGCGATGAGCTTGGCTCTGTCCTGTTGGCTGCGTTTTGCCTCTTCATAACGGTTGTACTCCTCCATGATCTTGCGCACGTTGACGGGCAGGCGGGTGCCGTAGCCAAACAGGCGGAAGTGCTCGACCAGCACGCAGGTGAGCAGACCACAGATGAAGACCGGCAGCGAGACCGGCGCCATACGGATGGCAAATTCGCCGAAGTGCCAGCCGGCCTGCTCGCCGATGATGAGGTTCTGCGGCTCACCCACCAGGGTGCAGACGCCCCCCAGTGCCGTACCGACGGCGGCATGCATCATCAGGCTGCGCAGGAAGGCGCGAAAATCGTCGAGATCCTGGCGGTTGAGTTCAGCCACTTCCTGATCATCGGTATGGTCGTGGTGATGACCAAACTCCTTGCCGGAGGAGACCTTGTGGTAGATGGCGTAGAAACCGGTGGCCACGCTGATCACCACGGCAATGACCGTCAGGGCGTCGAGGAAAGCGGAGAGGAAGGCAGATACCAGGCAGAAGGAGAGGGAGAGCAGTATCTTGGAGCGCACTCCGATCAGCAGCTTGGTAAACACGTAGAGCAGCAACTGTTTCATGAAGTAGATGCCCGCTACCATGAATACCAGCAGCAGCAGTACCTCTATGTTGGCGACCAGCTCATGCTTGACCTGGTCGGCTGATGTCATGCCGATCAGCACGGCCTCGATGGCCAGCAGACCGCCCGGTTGCAGGGGATAACACTTGAGGGCCATGGCCAGGGTGAAGATGAACTCGACAACCAGCAACCAGCCTGCCATGAAGGGGTCGAAATGGAAGGCGATGGGGTTGATGATCAGAAACAGCAGGATGGCTTGTTTATACCACTGTGGCGCATTGCCCAAGAAGTTCTTGGCAAATGCCTGCCCTAGGCTTATTGGCATGATGATGGGTCTCAGGGTTGTTGTTAGGATCTGCGTCTATGCAGTCAAGGGTACTTGACCTGTACGTCCGGATGTTGGCCCGTATCTATATAATTACACGTGATTTTAATCAAAAAGCGGAACGATTATATACAAAGGTTGGGCCAAGATCTTGGAAGTGATGGTTTTATCACCACATAACCAGCGCTGACTGGCACCGCTATCGATTTTTAACACAAATTAATAACATTTTCTTTGCCATATGTGAGCAGAGGACTGACCTTCTGCTTGCCAGCCTTCCTTGCTTTGATATGATTCGTGGGCCTTTTTACGTATTACAACAGAGTCATTTCATGGTCATAAAAGCGCAGAGCCCTGCAGGGTTTGCCGAGGAATACATCATCGAGTCCATCTGGAACAATCGCTTTCCTCCCGGATCCATTCTGCCTGCAGAGCGTGAATTGTCCGAGCTGATCGGGGTGACACGCACAACCCTGCGGGAAGTGTTGCAGCGTCTGGCCCGTGACGGCTGGTTGACCATACAGCATGGCAAACCGACCAAGGTAAACAACTTCTGGGAAACCTCCGGTCTCAATATTCTGGAGACCCTGGCCCGTCTGGATCAGGACAAGGTGCCGGATCTGGTCGCCCAGTTGCTGTCGGCACGCACCAACATCTGCACCATCTTCATTCGTGGTGCCATCCGTAACAACCCGGAGCAAGCCGCCGAGATCCTGCGCGGCGCCGCCGAAGTGGAGAACACGGCCGAGGCCTATGCCGAGTTCGACTATCGTCTCCATCACCAGCTGTCGTTTGCCTCCGGCAATCCCATCTATGCCCTGATCCTCAACGGATTCAAGGGGCTGTACAGCCGGGTAGGGCGTTACTACTTCTCCGACAAGCAGGCGCGCGAAACTGCGGACACCTATTACAAGACCTTGTTGAACCTGGCCGAGACCCACGATCACGAAGCAGTCTTCATGACGGTGCGCCAGTATGGCATCGAATCCGGCAAGCTCTGGACGCGCCTGCGTCAGGACATGCCGATCGACCTGTGTGACAACTGAGTCACTTCGTCATCCTCTCAAGAACGCGCCTTTGGCGCGTTTTTTTATGCCCGTTTCCGGTTTCCGTCTTCTTGTCAGGGTTGTCAATGGCAACTAATCCCTTGAGTTGAAAGGAAATACACCATAAAAATTGATCTGGCGCAAATATACCCCGCATTTATTACTTTGGTGGCATAGGACTCAGCAACGGGTTAGGGTCAAATAGACTTATCAAGAGCGGAGATACTATCCGCCGAAAAAGGAACACGCATTTCACAGGACGAAAGGACCACATTATGAGTCTGCTTGAACACACTATCTGGACCGTATTGGGATATGGGGTCATGCCCTTTATCTTCCTGAGTGGGTTTGTAGCCGTGGCAGTCACCTGCTGTGTGCTGCTCAACGCCTTCGGGGTCGAGTCCGCCGAGAAGTGAGTCGCTTCTGCAATGCCGCCAAATGCCAGTCTTCGGACTGGCATTTGTTTTTTCAGCTTCTTTCGAAGCCAGTGTGGCCAAATCTTTGATTTCTGTGGTCGAACCCTGTCGCCAATTTGATTACACTGGCGCCCGTATCTCCATTCACGTGTCTCTTACCCAGGTTTTCAAGGTTTTTTATGGCTCTCAAGGCAACCGTATTCAAGGCCCAGATCAGCTTGTCTGACATGGATCGCAATCTGTATCAGGACTTCTCCCTCACCCTGGCGCGCCACCCTTCCGAAACGGACGAGCGGATGATGATCCGGCTGGCGGCGTTTGCCTGGCATGCCGCAGAGCGACTGGAATTTACCAAGGGGCTGAGCGCCGACGATGAACCCGAACTCTGGGAAAAGAACTACTCGGACGAGATTGAGCTCTGGATTGAACTGGGACAGCCCGACGAGAAGCGCCTCAAGAAGGCCTGCAACCGGTCGCGCCAGGTCGTGCTCTATCTCTACGGCGGGCGTGGCACCAGCGTCTGGTGGAAGCAAAACCAGGGCAAGCTGAGCCTGCATGACAACCTGAGCATCATCGAACTTGCGGAGAGCCAGACCCTGGCGCTCACTGCCATGGTGGAGCGTACCATGCAGCTCACCTGTACCATCTCCGACGGCCAGCTCTGGATCAGCAATGGTGCCCTGGAAGTGACCCTGGATCCGCTGCTGCTGATGGGCAAGCCGGCCCGCGAACTGTAACGGAATCCGCCCGTGTTCAGCGCCCTGCTCAATATCGTCATTCCCGTGTTCGGTGTGATCGGGCTCGGCGCCCTCTATGGCAGGCTGCGACCGGGCGGGGCGCTTGGCTATGTCAACCTGGCCAACATAGAGTTGTTTACTCCGGCGCTGGTCTTCTCGGCACTGGTCAAGTACCCGCTGGCGCTGGGGGACAATTTGCCGCTGATTGGGGCTGGGGCCCTGGTGATCCTGCTGCCCGGGCTGTTGCTCGCTCTACTCAGGCTCGACGGCGTCGAGCGGGCGGCCCTCATTTTGCCCGCCATGTTTCGCAACACCGGGAATTTGGGTATCCCCCTGATGGTGCTGGCCTTTGGCGAACAGCAGTTGGGGGCCATCGTCATCCTCTTTGTGCTCTCCAACCTGCTTCACTTCTCGGTCGGCATGTTTATCCTGTCGGCCAATACCTCCCGCTGGCTCTGGCTGCGCAGCCCCGTGCTCTGGGCGGCCCTGGCTGGCTTGCTGGTGGCCAACCTGCAGATCCCGCTGCCTGAATATCTGGTGACGACGGTGTCGATGCTCGGCCAGATCTCGGTGCCGCTGATGTTGTTTGCCCTCGGGATCCGCCTGATGGAGGGGGAGCTGGGTCACCTGGGGCTGGCCCTGCGCTGCAACCTGCTCTATCTGCTGGCCGGTGGCCTGTCGCTCTTGCTCGCCATCTGGCTGTTGCCCCTCAAAGCTGAATGGATCCCGCTGCTGATGCTGTCGGTCTCCCTGCCTCCAGCGGTGCTTAATTACATGCTGTGCGAGCAGTACCGCTGCCAGCCGGAGAAAGTGGCCAGTATCGTGCTGGGGGGCAATCTGCTCTCCTTGCTGGTGATCCCGCTCTCGGTCTGGCTGGCGCTGCACTTGCCGTCATAAGCAGAATACAATTCTGATAATTCACCATTTTGTCGATTTTATGGCTGTTTTTTAGGCGCAAGTTCGGCCCCTCCATTTTACTTTTCGTGATCCCCTCCCAAGTTGTGTCCGTTGAAATCCCTTAGTATCTGGCCAGCATGACTCCCTTTAGGGGGAGATAATTAAAAAAGGGAGCAATGGATGCGCGTCGTGAATACCCCCTGTCTGCTGATGCAGATCCAGCCAACCATCTTGCGCTTTGCCAAGATGCTGGCCAGCGTGCTGCAACTGGAAGTCGAGATTGTCGACGACAATCTGGTACGGGTGGCCGGAACCGGCCCCTATGGCAAATTCTTCGGTCGCCAGCTGGAGGGCGACTCCAGGCTGCTGCGCTACGTGATTGAGAACCAGCGGGAAAAGATCGTCACCCATACCAGTGACGACCCCGTGTGTGATGGCTGCAGTTGCAAGGAGAGTTGCCGGGAGCGGGCTTTCCTCGGCATCCCCATCATGGTGGAGGAGCGCTGCATCGGGGTGATAAGCCTGGTGGCCTTCAATCCCGAACAGCAGGAGCGACTCAGCAACAATCTGCAGGATGTGTGCGACTACGTGCGCCACATCTCCGCCATCTTCGTGGCCAAGCTGTTCGACTCCCATGGCCTGTCGGACGGGGTCAATAAGGTGTTTCTCGATCTGATGGCCAACATGGATCAAGGCTGCCTGCTGCTCGATGACAAGAGTCAGGTGCGCTATGCCAACGAGGTGGCGCTCAAGCAGCTTGGCTGCAAGCAGGAACAGTTGCTGGGGCGCGAGCTCGGCATCCGGCCGCTCACCTTCGCCCAGCACGGGCGAAACGGCCATCTGCAGCACATTATCACCCTGGAGGATCGCCAGGAGCTGATCATCGGTCAGTTGCACCATGTGCAGGGACAGCAGCTGTTCCTGATGGCGTTTCATCAGTCCCACTCCGGCCAGGTACGGGAGCCGGATGCCGATCACTGCATCGAGCAGCTGATCGGCGAGAGCAAGCCGATGCGCACCCTCAAGCGGCTGCTGCACCGGATCGCCCAGAGTCCCTCCAGTGTGTTGATCTGCGGGGAAAGCGGGACCGGCAAGGAGGTGGTGGCGCGTGCCGTGCATCGGCTCAGCCCACGCAATGGCAAGCCCTTTATCGCCATCAACTGTGCCGCCATCCCCGAACAGCTGCTGGAAAGTGAATTGTTTGGCTATGTGAAGGGGTCCTTTACCGGTGCCGCCAGCGGGGGCAAGCAGGGGCTGATCCAGGCCGCACATCAGGGCACCCTGTTTCTCGACGAGATAGGGGACATGCCCCTCACCATGCAGGCCAAGTTGCTGCGGGTGCTGGAGCTGCGGGAGGTGACCCCCATCGGGGCCAGTCGCCCGGTGCCGGTGGATATCCGCATCATCGCCGCCACTCACCAGCATCTCGATCAATACATCGCCGAAGGCAAATTTCGCGAGGATCTCTACTACCGGATCAACGTGATCCCGCTCAATCTGCCGCCACTGCGGGAGCGGGAAGGAGATGTAGAGCTGCTGACCCACTATTTCCTCAACCTGCACACCAGCCGGATAGGTATCGTCTACCCGGGGCTGACCCCCGAGGTGATGGCCCTGCTCAAGGGCTATCGCTGGCCGGGCAACGTGCGTGAATTGAGCAACCTGATGGAGTATCTGGTCAACGTCACCCAGCCGGGGGAGGTGATCGATGCTACCCTGTTGCCCCCCAACATCATCCGTAACCAGCTGGGGTCGCTCCCGGCCGAAGAGGGGCATATCTCCGTCACCGTGGTGAGCCCGTCGTCCGCCAGTCTGCTGATGTCGGCGAGCGTGGATGCGGCATCAGTGGCTGCCCCGCAGCCTGCGGAGAATGGCCTTGAGAACATGGAGAAGCAGATGATCGAGGAGACCCTGCTGCGTCTTGGCAACAAGAAGCTGGCCGCCCAGGCCTTGGGGATAGGGATTGCCACCCTGTATCGCAAGATAAAGAAGTACGAGATCACCGTGCAGGCCTGATGGTCAGGCACGGTGCAACGGGCCCGCGTCATGATATGGATGGCGCGGGCTTTTTCTTGGGTACACGAATGACGCAATGGAAGGGCAGGGAATGCAAAAAGCCCGCTCGATGAGCGGGCTTTTCAGAAAATGGTGCGTCCTAGTGGATTCGAACCACCGACCCCCACCATGTCAAGGTGGTGCTCTAACCAGCTGAGCTAAGGACGCAGAGTGCGCAAGGCGACTTTTTTGCAGGAGAGTGGTGGGTTTAATTGGATTCGAACCAACGACCCCTACCATGTCAAGGTAGTGCTCTAACCAACTGAGCTATAAACCCACATCTGAGTCTGCAAACCTCTCAAACTGTTATGGTGCGTCCTAGTGGATTCGAACCACCGACCCCCACCATGTCAAGGTGATGCTCTAACCAGCTGAGCTAAGGACGCATAACAGTGTTTCATGATGGTGCGTCCTAGTGGATTCGAACCACCGACCCCCACCATGTCAAGGTGGTGCTCTAACCAGCTGAGCTAAGGACGCATCATGAAAAGTGGTGGGTTTAATTGGATTCGAACCAACGACCCCTACCATGTCAAGGTAGTGCTCTAACCAACTGAGCTATAAACCCACTTTGCGAACCGGGTCAGGAACCCGTTTCACCACGCCAGCACTGCTGGCGTGGTCGGCATACTACCCATGCCCCCCAAGGCTGTCAACAGGCCGCACTCACAAAGGAGACTGTTTGCCCAGTTCTTGCGCAGCCTGTTGATTTTGCAGGCGAGTTTCGCCTTATCCTCCCTTATTGCGCTCGGGACAGGCTGGTGCAGGCCTCCGGGGTGGCAAAGCGCCCGTAGATGTAACGCAGCCTTGTTCCCAGCATCAGGGCTGCGCTGGTGAGGCCGACAATAAAGCCAATCCAGAAACCCTGCGGCCCCATCTTGGGCACTACCCAGTCAGTCAGCCCCAGGATCATGCCGGTGGGCAGCCCAAGTCCCCAGTAGGCGACGATGGTGACGTAGAAGATGGCCTTGGTGTCCTTGTAACCGCGCAGCGCGGCGGCGGCCACTACCTGCACCGAATCGGAGACCTGATAGATGGCAGCGAAGAACAGCAGGGTGGCCGCCAGGGTGATCACCTGCAGATCCTCGGTGTAGATGCCGGCAATGGGTTCGCGCAGCAGCACAGTGAGGGCGGCGGTGGCGGCGGCAACGCTCATGCCCAGCAGCAGACCGGTGCGGGCGGCGACCCGGGCGTGTTCCGGCAGGCCTTCTCCTATGCTGTGACCGACCCGGATGGTGACACCCACGCCAATCGACAACGGCAGCATGAAGACCAGGCTGGAGAAATTCAGGGCGATCTGGTGACTTGCCACTATCTCGGCCCCGAAGGGTGCCAGCATCAGGGCCACCACGGTGAACAGGGTCACTTCGCAGAAGATGGCCATGGCGATGGGGAACCCGAGCCGGAACAGGCGCCAGATCCGGCTGCCATTGGGGGCGCACAACTGGGAGAAGAGGCGGATTTCGGCGAAGTGACGGGAGAGCTTCACATAGAGGATCATCGCCAGCAGCATGGCCCACAGCACGATGGCGGTGGCGACGCCGCAGCCGACCCCGCCGAGGGCCGGCATGCCCAGATGGCCGTAAATGAAGACGTAGTTGGCGGGAATATTGACTGCCAGCCCGACGAAGCCGATCACCATGGTCGGCATGGTGTGGGAGAGCCCCTCGCTGAAGTTGCGCAGCACCTGGAACATCACGAAGGCGGGCAGACCCCAGAGGATGGCGTGCAGGTAACCTGTGGTCTTGGCCGCCATCACGGGATCCACGTCCATGAACTGCAGCGCCAGCGGGCTGAAGTAGAGTGCCACCATGGCGACGGGGGTCACTATCAGGGCCAGCCAGAAGCCTTGATGCACCGCCGGGCGCACCTCGTCCCGTTTGCGGGCCCCGTTGAGCTGGGAGACGATGGGGGTGAGCGCCATGATGATCCCCTGTACCAGCAGGATGATCGGCAGCCAGAAGCTGGAGGCAACCGAGACGGCCGCGAGATCCACGGCGCTGACCTGTCCCGCCATGACGGTATCGACAAAGTTCATGGCGATCTGGGCCACCTGGGCGACCAGAATGGGGCTGGCTAGACGAACGAGTTGCTTCGCCTCGGACCAATAACGTTGCACTGACACCTCCGGGTGGATCAGAAATAAAAGGGAAAGAACGGGTATCGGAAAGGGCCCCTGCATACCTGGACGCGGCATGCAGAGGGAAAGAGGGTCATTCTAGCCTGAAATCGGGCGTCGGAGAAACGTTTGGCGCTCCGGCTTGACGGGCAGATCAGGCGTCTTCGTGATCGCTGATCAACAGGTTGGCGGCGGCGTAGGCAGCTTGCTCGCGCAGCTCGGCGGGCACCCGCTCATCGGAGGCGACGGCGTCGAGGGCCCGGATGGCGGCGGCGATGGCCTTGGGCACATAACCCTGTTCGCCGGAACCTATCTGGTTGTAGGCGATGCGGATAGCCTCACAGCATTGATATACCTGCATAAATTTTCCTTGTTGAGCCTAGGATGAATGGTCGCCACTATAGCGAGCCCGGGCCGCCTTGTCAGCCGGTGCGCTTGTCTGGCGACCAGCACGAGGTTACCCTGCCATTTTTGTTGTAGCAGGAGACGAGACATGTTCACCGGCATAGTGCAGGGGACCGCCGAACTGGTGGCCATCGACGCCCAGTCCAACTTTCGCACCCATGTGATCCGCATGCCGGACCCGGCCTGGGGGGAAGGGCTGGCGCTGGGGGCATCCGTGGCCCACAACGGTTGCTGCCTCACCGTGACCCGGGTGGAGGGGGAACTGGTCAGCTTCGATCTGATGCAGGAGACCCTGCGCCTGACCAACCTTGGCGCCTTGCAGGTAGGGGACAAGGTCAACGTGGAGCGGGCTGCCCGCTTCGGCGACGAGATCGGCGGTCACGCCATGTCCGGTCACATCATGGGCATGGCGGAGGTCACCTCGGTGATCGACACCCCCAACAACCGCCAGGTGTGGTATCGCCTTGATCCCGCGCTCATGAAATACGTGTTGACCAAGGGCTATATCGGCATCGACGGCATCAGCCTGACCGTGGGCGAGGTGAGGGGCAACGAGTTCTGTGTGCACCTCATCCCCGAGACCCTGGCTCGCACCAACCTCGGCTGGGTCAAGGCGGGTTGGCGCACCAATATCGAGATCGATCCCCAGACCCAGGCCATCGTCGATACGGTGGAGCGGGTGCTGGCGGCCCGCGAAGGCCAGTGAAGAGCGTGTTGCCACTGCAATGAAGAAGGGCCTGCATGATGCAGGCCCTTCTTGTTGGTATTCATTTCTGACAAATCTTGGCGGACAGGGCCTGCGCTGCGCCGTCGGTTGATACAACGGCAGCATCCTTGACGTCACAGCCAATCAGAACAGCTGTTCGTCGTCGGCATCCACAAACAGTTGCAGGCAGTTGCGCGCCTCATCCCGGTGCAGCCGCAGATGGATGGGGTTGCAGCAGGCCATGCAATCTTCATAGAACTCCTGATCCCCCTGGCTGGCATCCAGCTCGACCCGGGTGTGATGACCACAGTGGGGGCAGACGATGCGCTTGCTGGTGTACTCGATCATGATGACCTCCTCGGGCCCGTGGGCCGCCTCTTCTTGAGTTGATTTTAGCCCTCCGGAAAGGCGTTGACCGCGAGCAAGCGCACGTTTATGGCAGGGATCAAACACAAGTGAGGGGTCTGCTCAGCAGAGGCGAAAGAGAGGGGAAGTCAGGTCAGTTAAGGCCCCTTCTTTGGAAGCGAAGGGGCGGGAAAAAGCGCTTGCGAGCGTATGCCACTTAATTGGCCAGCGCCCCTTTGTGACTTATTTGACCCAGCGGGCCAGCATGTCGGCATCCAGCTCGGTGAGAGAGCACAACTGATGGTCGGCGATGGCCAGACGCGGATCGCCCACTAAAGCCGGATCCGGCACGATCAGCGCCTTCATGGAGGCCGCCTTGGCCGCCAGCAGACCGGTGAAGCTGTCTTCGATGGCGAGACAGTGCACCGGCTCCACTCCCAGTTTCTCGGCGGCGTGGATATAGACATCCGGGTGCGGCTTGCCAAAACGCTCCACCTCGGCGGAGTGAACCGCCAGGAAGTGATCGCGGATACCGAGCTTGCCGAGCACCGCCTCCACCATGGCAAAGGGCGAGGAGGTGGCAAGACCCACTTTAAGTCCTTGCGCCTCGATAAGATCGAGCGCTGCCAGCACGCCGGCCTTGGCCTGGCCTTCGCTCAGGATCAGGGCGTTGACCCTGTCCAGGATGCGCTGCACCACCTCTTCCTGGCTGGGGCCGCTCCAGGGGCGCAGCCGATACCAGTGGGCTACCAGCTGATCGATGCGCACGCCTATGGTCGATTCGCAATCCTCGACCGAGTGGGGATGGCCCAGCTCGGAGAAGACGGCCATCTGGGCCCGTTGCCAAAAGGGTTCCGAGTCGATCAGAACACCATCCATATCGAAGATCACGGCAGCTAACATCTTGTACTCCAGACAAAGGTTAAGGGGGGGATTATAAGGCGGACTCGCAAATGAAAAAGGGGCATCGTCATGCCCCTTGCGCTGGATCATGCTGGCAAACGTTTGATTTCGTGTGCCAAAAAAGTGGGCTTAGAACAGCACCTTGACCCCGGCCGCGACCGCTTTGGCTTTTTCTACCGCCTCGCTGCACTGTTTGGCACGCGCCAGTGCCACCCCGAGACGGCGGCGACCGGCGATCTCCGGTTTGCCGAAGAGGCGCAGCTGGGCACCCGGCACCATAGCCAGCGCCTCGCCAATCCCCTGATAACGGATATTCTGGCTGTGGCCTTCGCGCAGCACCACAGCGGAGGCGCTCGGTCCGTACTGGGTGATGGTACCGATGGGCAGTCCCAGGATGGCGCGCACGTGCAGGGCGAACTCGGAGAGATCCTGGGAGATCAGGGTCACCATGCCGGTGTCGTGGGGGCGGGGGGAGACTTCGCTGAACCACACCTCGTCGCCCCTGATGAAGAGCTCGACCCCGAACAGGCCATAACCGCCGAGGGCCTCGACCACCTTGGCCGCTACCTCTTTGGATCTGGCCAGCGCCAGTTCGCTCATCTGCTGGGGCTGCCAGGATTCACGGTAGTCGCCATCCTCCTGACGGTGGCCGATGGGATCGCAGAAGTGAATACCGTCCACGGCGCGTACTGTGAGCAGGGTGATCTCGTACTCAAAGGGCACGAAACCTTCGACGATCACCTTGCCTCGCCCGGCGCGGCCCCCCTCCTGGGCATAGGTCCAGCTCTCCTCCAGCCTGGCGAGATCGCGCAGCACGCTCTGGCCCTTGCCAGACGAGCTCATCACGGGCTTGACTACGCAGGGCAGACCGATGGCGTGTACGGCGGCGTCAAACTCTTCCCGGCTCTGGGCAAAACGGTAGGGGGAGGTGGGCAGACCCAACTCTTCGGCGGCGAGCCGGCGGATCCCCTCCCGGTTCATGGTGAGCTGGGTGGCGCGGGCATTCGGTACCACCTTGACCCCTTCCTGCTCCAGCAAAGCCAGGGTATCGGTGGCGATGGCCTCGATCTCGGGGATGATGAGGTCGGGTTTTACCTCGGCGACCAGGTCGCGCAGGGCGGCGCCATCCAGCATGTCCAGCACGCGGGCATGGTGGGCTACCTGCATGGCGGGGGCATTGGCATAACGGTCGGCGGCGATCACTTCGATCCCGAACCGCTGCAACTCGATGGCGACTTCCTTGCCCAGTTCGCCGGAGCCCAGCAGCAGGGCACGGGTGGCGCCAGGGCGGGTTGCGGTTCCAAACATACGATTTCTCCTGATGTCGATGGTCACATTGTTGCGGTCACTATTGGCGGCCAATAGCGGACAAAAAAAGAGGCACGCATGGCGTACCTCAGGAAACGGATTTGCTGGCGCGCTGCTCCAGATGAGTCAGCAGCGTCACGGCGCCAATGATGATGGCGGCGCCGAGCCACAGTCGGCCCGGAGGGGCCCAGCCAAATACCAGCCAGCCTGCCAGCACGTTCATGGGCAGCTTGGCAAAGTCGAAGGGCTGCACGAAGGAGGCCTCCGCCACGCTGTAGGCGCGGGCGATGGACATCTGGGCCAGCGCCGACAGCACTCCGGCCAGGGCGACCAGTTGCCATTGATCGGCCGTGGGCCATTGCCATTCCGGCAGAGCCAGCATGGCATTGAAGGGGGTGCTGAAGATAAGCAGGTAGACCACTATGGTGTGGGACGACTCGCTCGCCGCCTGATAGCGCACCAGCAGGGAGTAACCGGCCCAGAACAGGGCGGCGGCCACCGGCAGCAGGGAGGCCCAGCTGAAATCGTCGGTCCAGGGGGCCAGGATCACCATGGCCCCGGCAAACCCCGCCAGGGTCGCCAGAATGCGGGCCCGGCTCACCTGCTCCTTGAGCAGCAGGGCCGACCCCAGGGTGGCAAACAGGGGAGAGGTCATCAGCAGCGCTATGCCCTGCCAGATGGGGACGGGCACGGCCAGCGCCCACAACCAGAACTGGATGCCGATCACCGCCAGGGCGACACGCAACAGGTGCAGCCGGAACTGGTTGGTCATCAGGGACTGGCGCAAGCCGTGGCGAACCAGCCAGGGCAGCAGGCAGATCAGGGCGATCAGATACTGGTGAAAGGCGACCTGGGTGGAGGCAAGGCCGAGTTTGAAGCTGACATACTGGCTCAGGCTGTTGACGGCGGCGAAACAGAGGCCAGCCACCATCATCCAGACTGCACCGGCAATGGGAGAGTGCCGTGAGGGTGCCATGGGATCCGGGTCACTGAAAAAAGTGCGGCGGATCATAACGGCAATCGTTTGTTATGCCAAGGCGTGCGGCCCGGGAAGTGCGCTCTTTGGCGAGGAAGTGGGCCAATATCAAAAATTTTGAACAAGTTGAGCATCTATTTTCGCTATCTGTATAGAAGCCCAATGTTTAGAGTGACCTCCATCGACAGCCACACTGTTCAACTGACAAGCAAACGGAGCGTCATCATGGCCAACATCCTCGTACTCAAATCCAGCATCCTGGGTCAATACTCCCAATCCAACGCCCTGATCGACGGCTTCCTGGCCGAGCATCAGGATGATACCGTCACAGTGCGTGATCTGGCGGCCCTGAACCTGCCGGTGCTGGATGGCGAGCTGGCCTCCGGCCTGCGTGGTGGCGAGAACCTGAACGAGCGCCAACTGGCTGTGCTGGCCCAGTCCGACGAGCTGATCGCCGAATTGAAAGCAAGCGATCTGGTGGTAATTGCCGCCCCCATGTACAACTTCAACATCCCGACCCAGCTGAAGAACTGGATTGACCTGGTGGCTCGTGCCGGTGTGACCTTCCGCTACACCGAGACCGGTCCGGTCGGCCTGGTGGAGAACACCCGGGCCCTGGTGATCAGCCCTCGTGGCGGCATGCACGTCGGCAGCGCCACCGATCTGGTGACCCCCTACATGCGCACCGTGCTGGGTTTCATCGGCATCAAGGAGGTGGACTTCATCTACGCCGAGGGGATGGGGATGGGGCCGGAAGCCCAGAGCAAGGGGATGGAAGCGGCCAAGGCGCAGCTGGAGAGCCTCGCCGTCTAAGCCGACCTGCCCGTCGCGATTTTCGGATAATGACAAACGCAGCCATCTGGCTGCGTTTGTTTTTTAAAGGAGGCGGGTGACACAAGGGTTGGGAGAGAAGAAAAGCCCTTTAACGCCATAGGCAAGAGAGTCGGGCCGTCAATCCATGATAAAGCGGCGACAGCCGCGGATCAGCACCAGGAATACGGCCACCAGCAGGGCGCAGAGCAGGGTGGTGAGCCACTGTTCACCATCTTGCGGCAAGTAGGGAATAAACAGGCTGATCATCAACAAGGCGGCGAGGCTGATCAGCAGGTTCTGTCGGGTCATCATCTTGGGTCATCCTTGGTTTGCTTGCCTGAAACGAATCTAATGCCCTCTTGTGACAGCCTGATGTATCCATCCATCAAACCGTCGGGGCTTCCCTCTGTTGGGGCTCCTCCGACCATATCAGGTTTTGGCCATGGAACCAGCGCCGCGGCCGGCTCTGTGATCCTGATCCCTATCTGAATTGCTTCTGATCAGGCTGGTAGTGGAAATCGCCGCTGGCGAGCCTGGCCTCGAGGGCCGCTTTATCGAGATCCTGCGCCTTGCAGAGATCATCCAGATCGTCATAGCGATCGCGCAGCTGCATATTGATCAGGCTCAGCAGCATGTTGACGTCCATGGTGGCGAATTTTTTCAAATCCATGGTTATTGCTCCTTGTCCAGGGATTGTAGCTGCTCGATGGCGGCACTGACGGTGTGCAGATGCTGGCGGATCGCTTCGCGAGATTCGCTGGGCAGGTAATCGGTCAGGGTGTGCTGCCAGCTTCCCGCCTCGCTCTTGAGCTGCTGGAAGAGGGAGAGGCCCGCATTGGTGAGGGAGACCAGGCTGATGCGTTTGTCCTGCTCGCTGCTCTCGGTAAAGATGATCCCCTTCTCGGCCAGACGGCGGATCTCGCGAGAGATGCGCACCTTGTCCATGCCACTCGCCTCTACCAGCTCTTTCTGGCTGATGGGGTAGTGGGGGCCGAGCACCATCATCAGGCGCCACTGGGGCACGGTCAGTTGATAGCGCTGTTCGTAAAACTGCTCGAAGGTATCCCGTAGCATCTCGGCGGCGTGAACCAACTGATAGGGCGGGTAGTGGGCGAGTAAAGCGATGATTTTTGACATATTACACCCTGCTGTGACAGCTGCATCTGGTGCAGTTTCTTTTGATACTTTGACAATGATGATACGAGACTAACGCAGATTTGTCTGACCCGGCAGCGATGAAATGTGCGGTGGCGCACGACATCCTGCGAAAGCCGGGTCAGTCAGGCGGGTTTTTAATCCGGGTTTGTTCAGCCTTTGCGCAACCAGAGCAGGGCCTGGTGCTTGAGCCAGGCATCGCGGCTATAGAGGGCGTAGAGCGCCGCTTCGTCACGGCTGCCCGCCTGCCAGCTGCCGGGCTCCTGCTTTGGCAGCTTGCGCTGACCGAGCAGGCAGGCCGGGATGTGCGGGTTGGCATTGATGGCCGCCAGCAAATGCTCCCTGGCCGCCTCGGCGCCTTTTGTGGCAAACACCATCAGCGCCTTGTTGTAGAGCAGCCAGCTGGAGGCTTCGTCAAAGCGTACCAGCAATCCGGCCAGCGCCTGCCAGTCCCCTTGCCGGGCATAGAGGGTGGAGAGGTGATAGCGACAACCCGGCTCGTCGGCCTGGCAGAGGGTGAGCAGATCCAGGTATTCAGCCCTGGCCTCAGCCAACTGGCTCAACTGCAGCAGGCAGTCGGCGCGGCCGGCTCTGGCCGCCAGCAGCGGTCTGGCTTCGTGGGAACTCCAGCCATGGCCGGCGATCTGTTGCCAGAAGGCATCGTCAAACAACGGGCTGGCATCGGCGATGATCTTGTCGAACCAGCCCAGACGCACCTTGTGATCCCGGCTGGCATCGGCCAGGGCGAACCACTTTTGCCACTGCTCGGCCTGCTCGCTGTCCAGTGCCACCTCGGCGCTGGGGGCAGCCTGGTATTGATCCAGATTGAGCAACTGGTTGAGGGCGGTCTTCATGTGCTGGCGCTGGCGTTTGCAGAATTCGGCAAACGGCAGATCGCTGGCGGCAGCGCTATAGAGCATCTGCGCCATGGGCTTGTCACGAAACAGACAGAGCTCGGCCGCGAGGCTGAATCTGTGCTGGGTGGTGAGATCGTTCAAATCCTTTGGCTTGGGCCAGGTGGCAAACCCCTGACTAAACCCGTAGCACCATTGCCCGAGGGGATGCTGTTTGTCGAATACCTGCTCGGGATCGTCACTGGGCAGGCGACACTGGCTGGGCAGGGCCAGTTGCTCTTCATCGGCCAGGCTCTCCAGCTCCGCGATCAGATGGTGCAGCGCTTCGGCGCTCTTCTCATCCAGCTCGGCATCCTGCTCCAGCAAACCGGCCAGCGGCTGCTGCCAGTCGGGCTGCTCCGGCCCCACCAGGCGGGCGCACAAAAAGCCGTGCAGGGCAGGGTAGGTCATGTCCTGCGAGCTGTGTTGCTGGATCCATTGATTAAGATGGCGGGTACGAGTGGATGGGTTCATCGACGACTCCTCTGGATTTGAACAGCCGCGAAGTCTACCTAAATGTGGGGTTATTTGCAGTAAAAGCCCGCCTGCATGGCGATTTTATCGCCTGTCTGGAGGCGAAATGCACCAAAGACGAGGCCTTGCGTTGCGATGGGGACTAGGCCGGATCGCCGGTTTTGGGGTAACATGCGCGGCCATCAGGGCCCTGATCCAGCTGGCCCATCCGGTAAAGAAAAAGAGAGCACCATGATACAGATTGGCAAGATGAACACCCTCAACGTCGTTGAACTCGAAGACCGTGGCGCCTGGCTCGCGGCCGGGGAGTACGGTGAACTGCTGCTGCCCAAGCGCCAGCTGCCGGAAGGGGTCAAAGAGGGGGACGATGTGCAGGTCTTCCTCTATCTGGATGCTGACTGCGAGCCGGTGATCACCACTGACAAGCCGTTTGCCATGGTGGACGAATTTGCCGGCCTCAAAGTGGTCAACGCCAACAAGATCGGCGCCTTCCTCGACTGGGGCATGAAAAAGGATTTGTTCGTGCCAAGCCGCGAGCAGAACAAGCCGATGCAGGTGGGGCATACTTATCTGGTGCGCCTGATGCTCGATCACGAAGGGCGCATGGTGGGCACCAGCCGCCTGGAGCGTTTCCTCAGCACCGCCAAACCGCCCTTCAAGGCGGGTGACGAGGTGACCGCCCTGCCAGGTGAACACTCTCCCTTGGGCATCAAGGTGATCGTCAACGGCCAGTATCCGGGCATGCTGTTTCGCAACGAGATCTTCGGCCGGGTGATGACGGGGCGTCCCCAGACTGCCTGGGTCAAGCAGGTGCGCGAGGATGGCAAGCTGGATCTGACTCTGCAAAAGCCGGGGATGGCCAAGGTGGATGACGCCGGCGAACGCATCCTGGCGCGAATGAAAAAGCAGGGCGGCAGCCTGGCGGTGGGCGACAAGAGCGAGCCCGAGCTCATCTACAAGCTGTTTGCCATGAGCAAGGGCACCTTCAAGAAGGCCATCGGCGGCCTCTACAAGCAGGGCAAGATCGTCATCGAAGACAACTGCATCACCCTGACTGACGCTGCCCAGGACGGGGAGCAGGAGTAAGTGCCGAGCCCCTGCATCGGTACGTGCCGGGCGAAAGATGGCCTCTGTCTCGGCTGTGGTCGCACCCTCTCCGAGATAGGTCACTGGTCGGCGATGGAGAGCGAGGCCCAGCTGGCGGTGATGGCCGAGCTGGATGGCTCGAAAAGCACCCATCTCTGCCCGGGCTGCGGAGAGCCGGCCTACTGCGCTGTTTCCGCTGGCGCCACCATAGATGAGTGTTGGTGCAGCCAGCTGCCGGCCCTGCCCATGAGCGAGGCCGGCGCCTGCTGGTGTCGCCGCTGTCTGGCCAAGGCCATCGCGGCCCAACCCTGAATGTGAGGGTTGACAGTAAAAACGAGAAAGGCGCCGAGGGCGCCTTTTTTATGCCTGTTGCTGGCGATGCCAGCGTATATGAACTTCATTTTCCTGCATCAGCCGGGGCAACAGGAAGGTGGCGAAGATCACCTCGAATTCATCCTGATGATCCAGCAAGCCGACCCACACCTCTACCCAGCGTTCCATGTCGACCGGTTCGCCCAATTCTGTGGACCAGTCTGCATTAGGCAGCGTCGCCTCGACGGCGCCACGCTTTTCAAACTCCAGGGTGATATCGACAATTTGCTCAGGGGCCAGCATGTCTGCAGCCTGTTCGAGAAACTGATCATAGGCCCATTCGACCAGCTGATCCGGGGTACGCTGTTCCATGAAATCACTCCAGATTCGTCGGGGTTCGCTACTGTAGCAAGGATTGGCACCGGCGGCCAGACCAGTGCGCCGGCAGACGGGCGGGTCTGTCCAATTGGCCCCGGTAAGGGTATGGTTAACACGCAGCCATGCAGGGGAGTCAGAGGATGAAACCGCGAGGACGACGACGGCAGATCAAGCGACGGCGGGAGACCTGGTGGTGGCACTATCTGCCGCTTCACCGCGAGACGGTGGGTGGTCATCTCGGTCCCCCGGCGCCTCCCGACGCCGGTTAATCATCAATCGGCCTGCTGGACCCGGGTCAGGGTGAGCTGGCCGAGCTGACTCATCTGGCGGCGGATCCAGGCCGAGCGCTGCTGCACATAGGGTGAAGGGGGATTGACCTTGTAGCGCCAGGGGTTGGGCAGCGCCGCCGCCAGCAGGGAGGCCTCATAGCGAGTCAGCCTTGCAGCCGGTTTGCCGAAGTAGTGTCTGGCCGCCGCTTCGGCGCCATAGATCCCCGGTCCGAACTCCACAATATTGAGATAGACCTCGAGGATGCGGGACTTGTCCCAGCCCAGCTCCATCAACAGGGTAAACCAGGCCTCCAATCCCTTGCGCAGGAAGCTGCGATCGCTCCACATGAAGAGATTCTTGGCCGTCTGCTGGCTCAGGGTGCTGGCACCGCGCACCCGGCTGCTCTGCTGATTGTGCTTGAGGGCGGAGCTGATGGCATCGAGATCGAAACCGTGGTGCTCGGCAAAATGCTGATCCTCGGCGGCGATCACCGCCAGCTGCAACTCGCGGGAGATCTGCCCAAGCGGCACCCAGTCATGTTTGACCTCAGCCACCTTGGCTGGGGGAAACAGCGCACGCTCAATGCGCCAGCTCCACATGGGCGGATCGATAAAACGCAGCAGCGCCACCGAGCCGACCGACAACAGCAGGGCGGCCAGCAGCAGCTTGCCCACCCACTTCAGCAGGCGTTGCACCAGTGTCGGCCGCACGGGATCAGGCTCTGGTTCCCAGTCGTAGTGATCCGGATCATCGGGATCCGGAATTATTGGGGGAGCCATTCGATGTGGCAGAACTTCTCGTCGACACGGCGGGAGAGCAGCATACGGGCGAACAGGTGTTCGTACTCTTCTTGCTCGTTGCCAAGGCCGACCCAGATCTCGGCATAGTCGGCATCGCTTACCTCAAATCCCACGTCCGCTTCCCAGTCGTCGGCCGGATCGGTTTCCGCCAGCAGGCCCCGGTTGTTGAACTCCTGGTTGAAGAGGGTGATCTCCTGCTCCGGCAGGTTGTCGGACGCCAGCTCCATGAAGAGTTCGAGGGCGGTGTCGAGCAGTTCCTCGACGCTGTGCATTTCGGCATTCAAAGACATAAACGATCGATTCCAGAAAAGGGGGACAAGTGACCGGACGGGGCAAACCCGATGGTCGCGGCTATTCTAGCGATCGTGCGAGCGGTTGGCGAGACGGGGCGGGTCATGAGGGGGTATTTGTGATGATAAAAGACCGGATCCCGCCAAGGATCCGGTCTTTATTGGGGAAAAAGGTCACGCATAGGGCGTCAGCTCATCCCTTCTTGTCATCGGCGAAGGTGATGTTGAGCTCGAGGACCGACAGCTCATCACTCTTCTGATCCAGCTGGACGGTGATCTTGTCCGGATCGATGTTGACGTATTTACGGATCACATCGAGGATATCCTGCTTGAGCTGGGGCAGGTAATCCGGCCCCCCTCTGGATGAACGCTCGTGTGCAACGATGATCTGCAACCGCTCTTTGGCCAGTTGTGCGGTGTTCTGTTTCTTGTTGGAACGAAAATAATCCAATAATGACATGCTTAACTCCCGAACAGTCGGCTAAAGAAGCCCTTCTTCTCTGCTTCCAAAAAACGAAATTCCTTGGTGTCGCCCAGCAGGCGAGACACCGCATCTTCATAGGCCTGACCGGCATCGGACTCTTTGTCCAGAATCACCGGTTCGCCGGAGTTGGAGGCACGCAGCACCGCCTGGGACTCCGGGATCACCCCGAGCAGGGGGATGGCCAGGATCTCCTGCACATCCTGCACGCTCAGCATGTCGCCACGGTTGACGCGGGTCGGGCAGTAGCGGGTCAGCAGCAGGTGCTCCTTGATGGGGTCTTCTCCGCGCTCGGCACGGCGGGACTTGGAGGCCAGGATGCCGAGGATCCGGTCCGAGTCACGCACGGAGGAGACTTCCGGGTTGGTGGTAACGATGGCCTCGTCGGCAAAGTAGAGGGCCATCAGGGCGCCCGCTTCGATCCCGGCAGGGGAGTCGCAGACGATGTAGTCGAACTTCATCTCGGCCAGCTGATCCAGGATCTTCTCGACCCCTTCACGGGTCAGTGCGTCCTTGTCCCGGGTCTGGGAGGCGGGCAGGATGAACAGGTTCTCGCAACGCTTGTCTTTGATGAGGGCCTGGTTGAGGTTGGCCTCGCCATTGATGACGTTGACGAAGTCATACACCACGCGGCGCTCGCAGCCCATGATGAGATCCAGGTTTCTCAGACCGATGTCAAAATCGATGACCACTGTCTTGTGACCACGCTGGGCTAAACCTGTGCTCAGGGCCGCACTGGTTGTGGTCTTGCCAACGCCACCTTTACCCGATGTAACGACAATAATTCGCGCCATTCTCGCTTCCTTGTAACTCTATTTGATACGGTCTATTCGGAGTTGTTCATTGTCCAGCCGGATATGTACCGCTTGCTGGATCAGGCCTGCCGGCAGGGCATCGCTCAACTGGAAAGTACCCGCGATGGAGAGCAGCTCGGCCTGCAATTGCTGACAATAGATCCGGGCCCGGGTGTTGCCACGGGCGCCGGCAATGGCCCTGCCACGCAGGGTGCCATAAATATGAATGCTGTCATCGGCGAGCACTTCGGCCCCCGGACTGACTGAGCCCAGCACCACCAGGGAGGTGCCTGCGGCATAAATCTGCTGACCGGAGCGCACCGGCCCCACGTGTACCCTGGTCGGGATCAGGGGGGCTGGCTCGGGTTCGGGGGCCGCCACGGGGGCGACCGGCTCGGGGGCCGGTTCACTCTTGCGGCTCTTGCCGGAGGCCATCACCGCCAGCCCTGCGGCCTTGGCCGCCGTCTTCATCTCTTCATTGCGCGCCCCGGTCACGCCCACCAGCACGAACTCCTCGGATTCCACCAACTCCTTGAGCTGCTCAAAATCCGGGATATGTTCCAGCCGGGAGACATTGATCACCAGGGGAGCACAGTTAAAAAAGTAGGGGGCCTGGGCCACCTTTTCGGCCAACAACTGACGGATCCGCTCTGGCTCGCCATCGCTGATATGCAACACAGAAATAGTGAAGGTGGACCCTTTCAATTCGTTATCGCGCTCAACCATGAATCTTCCCCGAGGCAGAGATGCTAATCCGTTATTGTTATTCAATTCCTGATGTTATAGTTTGCCCCCATCAGAGGCAATAAACTCGTCGGATTATATCAATTTCCATGTTGTGTGCAGTCTATAAAAGTCGCAAAAAAGCCGAGACCTATCTTTTTGTTGAAAGAAGAGAGGATTTTTCCCGCGTACCCGAGGCGCTGATGACCACCTTCGGCCGTCCCGAGCTGGTGCTGATGACCAAGCTGGACCCCGCCAAGCCTCTGGGGCTGGCCAATGTCAGCAAGGTGATGGCGGCGCTGACGACCCAGGGCTTCTATCTGCAGGTGCCACCTCCTCCGGAAAATTTGCTGGAACAGCACAAGGCGCAGCTGAAAAAGTCTGGTTAAATATCCAGTACCCAATCGCCGAGAATGGATGGCGAACCGGCTATTTGTATTTTTAGCGCCCCATTTCGGGGCGCGTCATCTCATGGCAAGGATGCAGATAATTCCGGCAATAATAGGTACGCCGAATTAATCAGTGCGTTGAAATATTGCCCAATACATCCAAATTAAAAGTCAATCCGGCCCGGACACAATATCATCAACTTTTGCGACCGCTCACAAAATAGCGTGAGTGGCCACCTCTGATACTTATTTCAGCGCGGGCTTTTTGCCCCTTGTCCATATTTGCAACTCCCTGTTGTGGTTGCACTTCTCCTGCCTGGACGAGTGCTCTCGTACGCAGACCCGCGCAGGCAATGAGACGGCCTGCCTCATGCCGTGATACTGCGGGTGGCTGGTGAGGGCCGATAACGGGCGTCCGGAGCTGTGCCAGGAGAAAAGGAAGGGCGGTGTGAAAGAGAGTATTAAAGCGAGTCTAAAAAAAGGTTAGCTGCACGAGCATAGCGGTACTGGCCGGCGCTATTGGCTTGCGTGATCCAAAAAGCTTGGCGCTGGCGTGGCGAAAAACGGCAATAAAAAAGGCGGGATAACCCGCCTTTTTTATATTCTGGACTGCTTATTCGCAAGCAACCTGCATCACCTTGATGGCCAGGCCACCGCGAGAGGTTTCGCGGTACTTGGAGTCCATGTCCTTGCCGGTGATGTACATGGTCTCGATGACCTTGTCCAGGGAGACGCGCGGTTTGGAGGTGCGGCGCAGGGCCATGCGGGAGGCGTTGACCGACTTCATGGCGGCGATGGCGTTGCGCTCGATGCAGGGTACCTGCACCTGGCCGGCCACCGGGTCACAAGTCAGACCCAGATTGTGTTCCATGGCGATCTCGGCCGCTTCACACACGTGCTCCGGGCTACCACCCATCAGCTCGGTCAGACCGGCTGCGGCCATGGAGCAGGAGACGCCCACTTCACCCTGGCAACCCACTTCGGCGCCGGAGATGGAGGCGTTCATCTTGTACAGGATGCCGACGGCACCGGCTGCCAGGAAGAAGCGGGTGTAGTCGTCGCGGCCAACCGGCTGGATGAACTTGTCGTAATAGGCCAGCACGGCGGGGATGATGCCGGCGGCGCCGTTGGTCGGTGCAGTCACCACACGACCACCGGCCGCGTTCTCTTCGCTCACCGCCAGGGCAAACATGTTGACCCAGTCGACGATACCCATGGGATCGTTGGAGAGGTTCTCGTTGGTGCTCAGCTGACGGAACAGGGGAGCGGCACGACGGGGCACGCGCAGCGGACCGGAGAGCACGCCCTCGGTGCGGCAGCCGCGATCGATGGCTTCACGCATGGTGTTCCAGATCTTGCCGAACTTCTTGTAGATCTCTTCCGGGGTGTTGAAGCACTTCTCGTTCTCCATCATCAGGGAGGAGATGGAGAGACCGGTCTGGCTGCAGTGGGCAACCAGTTCGGCGGCACTCTTGAACGGGTAACGCACGGCCATGTCGCCGCTGTCGGCCTTGCCGAAGTTCTCCTCGTCGACGATAAAGCCGCCGCCGATGGAGTAATAAGTCTTGCTGTAGATGACGTCGTCTTCGATGAAGGCGGTCAGCTTCATGCCGTTTTCGTGCAGGGGCAGGGCTTCATCGTGGAACACCATGGCATCGCGCGGGAAGCTGACGGTGTGGCAGTGCAGACCGATGGGCAGACGCTCGGTCTGCTCGACACGGGAGATGAACTCGGGGATAGCGTCGATATCAACGTTCTCCGGCAGGTTGCCGGCCAGACCCATGATGATGGCAGTGTCGGTGTGGTGGCCCTTGCCGGTCCAGGAGAGAGAGCCGTAGACGTCGACCTTGATCCGGGTGATATCGCGGATCTTGCCGCCTGCGCGAAGCTCGTCAACAAACTGTTTGGCAGCCTTCATCGGGCCAACAGTGTGGGAAGAGGAGGGGCCTACACCGATTTTGAAGATATCAAAAACGCTGATCATGTCACTATTACCTCAGGGTAGAAGGGGGCGGCATGCCCACTCACTTGAATTGGGGAGATCCATGGTGCGCACAGATTGCGCGGGTCATTGAACCAGATAACCGCAGTGTAACGGTTCAAAGCCTAAAAAAAGTTGAAATAGATCTATTTTTGTTGAATCTGAGGCGCGAGTATAAAATTTATTTTGGTACTTATCCATTTTGTTAAGCCGATAAGCAAAAAAATACCCGGCCAGGCCGGGTAGTTGAGGGCTGAATGAAGCTCGCATCGCTTATTAACATTCTGTAATGTTAACAGCCAGGCCACCACGGGCCGTCTCCTTGTACTTGGTCTTCATGTCGTTGCCGGTTTCCCACATGGTCTTGATCACCTTGTCCAGCGACACCTTGTGCTCACCGGTACCGCGCAGTGCCAGGCGCGCCGCGTTGATCGCCTTGACCGCCCCCATGGCGTTGCGCTCGATGCAGGGGACCTGTACCAGCCCGCCGATGGGATCGCAGGTGAGCCCTAAATTGTGCTCCATGCCGATCTCGGCGGCGTTTTCCACCATGGCGGGGCTGCCACCGAGCAGTTCGGTGAGGGCACCGGCGGCCATGGAGCAGGCGACCCCCACTTCCCCCTGACAGCCCACTTCGGCCCCCGACAGCGACGCGTTCTTCTTATAAAGGATGCCGATGGCGGCGGCGGTGAGGAAGTAGCGCACCAGGATCTCGTCATCCACCTTGTGCACGAAGCGATCATAGTAGTGCAGCACTGCCGGGATGATGCCGGCGGCGCCGTTGGTGGGGGCGGTGACGACCCGGCCGCCCGCCGCGTTCTCTTCATTGACGGCGAGGGCAAACAGGTCCACCCACTCCATCACCATCAGGGGATCCTTGTTGAAGTTGGTCTCGCAGCTGAGCTGGCGAAACAGTCCGGGGGCGCGGCGACGCACCTTGAGTCCGCCCGGCAGCACCCCCTCGCTCTTGCAACCCCGCTCGATGCAGCTTTGCATGGTGTGCCAGATCTTGCGAAGTCCTGCCTTTATCTGTTCGTCGCTGCGAAAGACCCGCTCATTGGCGAGCAGCAGGCCCGAGATGGAGAGGCCGCTCTCCTGGCAGTGGGCGAGCAGTTGGGCTCCGCTGTCAAAGGGATAGGGGATGGGGTGCTCGGCATCGAGACGGGCCGCGTCCTCCTTGGCGGTGGCGAACTGGCTCTCCTCTATGATGAAGCCGCCCCCGACCGAGTAGTAGGTCTGGCTCGACACCATGGCATCGTCGGCGGCAAAGGCGCGCAGGGTCATGCCATTGGTGTGGGCTGGCAGGGTGGTACGCCGGTTGAAGATGATGGCGCCGCTGCGGGGGAAGCGGCTCGGTTGCTCGCCTGCCAGCAGCAGGGTTTGTTCTTGGTCGACCCGGGCTAGCATGGCCGGGATTGCGTCGATGTCGACGGATTCGGGTTCGAATCCCGCGAGTCCCAGAATGATCGCCTTGCCGGTGCCGTGCCCCTTGCCGGTCTGGCCCAAAGAGCCGTAGCACTCCACCTCGACCCGGGTGATGTGGGGTAAATGGCCCTGCAGCTTGAGTTGTTGAACGAAGGCATAGGCTGCACGCATGGGGCCCACCGTGTGGGAAGAGGAGGGGCCGATACCTATGGAAAAAAGATCAAACACGCTGATCATGACATCACTCCGGTGATGGTTTATGTCTGTTTATTCTAGGATTTTTCCCATGGATGAAAAGCGGTGATCTGCTGCGCTGTGACCTGGACAGTGATATGGGAGCCGGTAGGCAAGCCGGGTTGAAGGGGAAACCCCCTTCAACCGGCAGGATCAGGAGAGAAACTCGCAGAGGTAGGCGGTGGGGGTGGCCACTTGCAGCTTGAAGGAGGAGTGGCCCGCGACCACGAAAGAGTGGCCCTGGCTGTAGGTGTGCCACTCCTCTTCACCGGCCAGTTGAATGGTCAGGGCGCCCTTGATCACAGTCATGCGCTCGGGGGCGGCAGTGTTGAACAGGTAATCACCCACGTTCATGACGCCAACAGTGGATTTCTCGTCATTTTGCTCAAAACCGATGGATTTTACATTTCCGTCGAAATATTCGTTAACTTTCAGCATCTTTACATCCTTGTTTATTCGTTGACAGGGTCAAACTAGCACACTCTTTCGCCCGTTGTCATGGCAAGATGCGGGAAAAACCGACAAGACCGTATTGAATCTTTACTTTTTAGCAAAATTATTAATAGCTTCGGTTAACGATTTGCTGATTTAAAACAGCAATTAAATATGAGATAAAGCGCCCAAACAGGGGAATGAGCAGATGCTCATTCCCCTGTTTGGTTAATTGCACTGGGAAAAGTGTGAATTTTGCTACATAAAGGAACAGATTGTGTTAACTAAAGGACTCATTAGAAATATCGGCTTCCAGGTGATGGTTGCCATGGTACTGGGTGTGCTGGCCGGGGTGTTCATGGGTGAACAGGCGGCCATCTTCGCTCCGCTCGGTAGCCTCTTCATCCAGCTGATCAAGATGCTGGTGATCCCCCTGGTGGCGGTGGCCATTCTCTCCGGTGCCGCCAACCTGGGGACCAGCCCGGCGGCCGGCAAAATAGGTGCCGCCACCCTGGGCTTCTTCCTGCTGACTTCTGCTCTGGCCGTCTCCTTGGCGCTGGTGATGGGACAACTCTTCAAGCCCGGCATCGGTGTCGACTTCGGTGCCATGTCCACCCTGTTCAGTGGTGACTACTCCGACAAGGGCGCACTGCCCGATGCGGTGGCCACCGTGCTCGGGATGATCCCGACCAACGTGTTCCAGTCTTTGAACGAGGCCAACATTCTGCAGATCCTGGTGTTCTGCATGTTCCTCGGCATCGCGCTGGCCAAGCAGCCCCGTGAACGGGCCAAGCCGCTGGTCGATGGCCTCAACACCCTGGTGGATGCTTTCGTCTGGATGATCAACAAGGTGATGCTGATTGCTCCCCTGGGGGTCTTCGGCCTGATGGCCGATGCCATCGGTACCTATGGTTTCGATGTGCTGACCCTGGTGCTCAAGCTGTTCCTGGTCTATGTCGGCGCTATCCTGATCTTCGGTTTCGTGGTCTACCCGCTGCTGGTAGCGATCTTCTCCAACACCCCGGTGATGAAGTATCTCTCCGCCATGAAGAAGCCGCAGATCGTGGCCTTCTCCACCGCCTCTTCCATGGCGACCCTGCCGGTCAACATGGAAACCTGCGAGCGGGAGTTGAAGGTGAGCAACGCCACTGCCTCGTTCGTGCTGCCGCTGGGTGCCACCATCAATATGAGCGGTAACGCCATCTATTACGGTCTGGTCGCCATCTTCTTCGCCCAGATCTACAACATCGATCTGAGCGCCGGTGCCTGGGCTGCCATCATTGTGACCTCCACCCTGGGGGCCATTGGTCAGGCCGGCGTGCCGGGCCCGAGCTTCCTGGTGGTGGCCGTGCTGCTGGCGGCCGGCATTCCCATCGAAGGCTTGCCGCTGCTGTTTGCCCTGGATCGCCTGTTCGACATGATCCGTACCGCTCTCAATATCACGGGTGATGCGGCCTGTGCAGTCATCGTCGACCGCTTCAGCCCGGAATATGACCCGCAGCGCTGGAACAAGGCGTAACGGCGCCATCTGCCAGCCTGATTGCATAGCTTGAAAGACAAAGCCCCCACCTTGCGGTGGGGGCTTTTTTGATCCCAGCTGGCAGGCAAAAGTTCATTCAGACGAGGTGAGCGAGCTCGGTCAGGCCAGGGGAGGGAAATTCAGATTGGGGGGGCAGGCCGCGGGGGGATGGCAGCGCTCATGGTTATTCAGGATTGAAGATGACGTGAGTAAATAACGGGCAGCAAAAAGGGGAGTCATGCTCCCCCGGATATGATTGGACACTTCGTCCTGCTGTCCTGTCACCCTGGCGGTGAAAAAAACGACGCCAAGATGATGAAATCATATTTAAGTGGCTTGTGATGGCATCAAGGCTGAAAAATGCCTGTTAGTGGCGATTTATCAGGCTTGGCTGACACAAGCGGTCCGGATTGATGTCTCCCTATCCGGCTCAGAACTGTGACAGTGAGGGCAGAGAGACAGCAACCAGGGTGAAAAAGACGGTGAATACCGCAGTCACAACAAATTCTTTCATTTTTTTCTCCCCAAGTCGTTGATTGATGATGTCAAGATACCATACGCCAGCCTTAAAACAAGGGTTAAATTTGAGAAAATGATGTCTTTTGTCGTCTGTGACGATGAAGGCTGTATTTTTACAATATGGAGCTCGTTTAATGGGCATGGTGATAGTTGGGGAACACTTGACTTATTTGATGATATTTAATTCTTTTAAATTCATGAAGTTACGTGTTCATTTATCCTTCTTTTTTGTGGGTTTTATATGATTCCTATTCGTTAAATGGCACTTATCTGACTGAAAAGGAGTGCTTTTGGTTGACTAAAAGTGCGTATGAACTGGATTTGACAGGGTGTGACATGGATATCTCATCCACTGGATATCACCGAGCGTCATTTCACGGTCAGGCCTTGTCATATCAGGCTTCTATTCGCAGTGAACTGCATCCGAATTTGCAGAAAAGGGCCCGTTTTCAGGTGCGTTGACCGCATAACAGAGGCTGCGGAGGTGTATGTGTGCATTTTATCGCCACCAATATAGTGGCGCGACCGGTTAGCCTGTCTAGTGTGTCAGGGCAAGTCGCTGGTAGTGACGAATTGGCACGGGAGGCCAGGCTCGAATGCGCTTGCCTTACATTACTCGGCTTGAGGTCGGTATAAGCAAGGTGGGCGTCTTGGCTGTCGTGCACAGCGGTACGCAAGAGAGCAGGGGGAGACAAGGCTGGTCGATGGCGACCGCGTTTTTGTTGAGTCACGAATGTTGAGCCGCGAGCCTGACAGGTACAAGCGCCTGGCGCTTTGCGTTTCTCCTGAGCAGAGGCAGGCACAAGCTGTTCTGGATAAGAGCTCTGGCGCAATGGGGTTGGCCATCAGGACGAAATAAAAAAACCCTCCGGGTGGAGGGTTTTCATCAGACTGGCCTGTTTGGGCTGATATGCCTTAGAACAGGGTGGTGGAGAGGTTGTAGAGCTCCTGATCGAAGGGGCGCTTCATGTTCTCGATACAGTCGATGATGTCGTGGTGAACCAGTTCGTTGCGCTGGATACCGACGCAGCGGCCACCGTGGCCGGCCAGCAGCTGTTCGACGGCATAGGCGCCCATACGGCTGGACATGATGCGGTCACGGGCCGTCGGGGCACCGCCACGCTGGATGTGGCCCAAAATGGTGGCGCGGGTTTCGCGGCCGGTCATGGCTTCGATATCCTTGGCCAGTGCATTCACGTCGGTAACGTGTTCACAGATGGTGATGATGGCGTGCTTCTTGCCTTTGACTTCACCTTCCTTGATCTGTTGCAGCAGCTTCTCTTTGTCGAAGGCCACTTCCGGCACGATCACGTATTCGGCACCACCGGCAACGGCGGCAGACATGGCCAGATCGCCACAGTGGCGGCCCATGATCTCGACCACGGAGATGCGGTGGTGGGAGCTGCAGGTGTCGCGCAGACGGTCGATGGCGTCTACGACCACGTTCAGGGCAGTATCAAAACCGATGGTGAAATCGGTGCCGGCGATATCGTTGTCGATGGTGCCCGGCAGGCCGATGCAGGGGAAACCCTCTTCGGTCAGCTTCTTGGCACCCATGTAGGAGCCGTCACCGCCTATCACCACCAGAGCGTCGATGCCGTGCTTTTTCAGGTTCTCGATCGCTTCGGCGCGAACGGCCGGATCTTTGAAGGCGGGGAAACGGGCAGAACCCAGGAAAGTACCACCACGGTTCACCACGTCGGAGACGCTGTGGCGCTCCAGCTTGACGATGCGATCCTGGTGCAGACCGAGATAGCCATCATAGATGCCGTACACTTCCAGGCCATGATGCAGGCCGGCGCGCACCACGGCGCGGATGGCTGCGTTCATACCCGGCGCGTCGCCACCACTGGTCAGAACACCAATACGTTTGATTTGTTTGGTCATGAGTGCCTCTGGATCTGAGTTGTCAAATACGAATGTTTGGAAATAGACAAGCCATTTTTACTATATCGGCTTTCGTATGGGATGCGGGGGCCACCATAGGAAAAGCGATACGCAGGAGGGGGCAAGCGCCCCCTCCATGGCAGCCGATTACTTGGCCGCGCCAGCGATGATCTGGGAGAAGTCGTCCACTTTCAGGGACGCGCCACCCACCAGGCCACCGTCGATGTCCGGCTGACCGAACAGGTCGGCCGCGGTTGCGCCAGTCACGGAACCACCGTACAGGATCTGTACCTTGGCAGCCACGTCCGCGTCAAAACCGGCCAGGTACTGACGGATGTGGGCATGCACGGCCTGGGCGATTTCCGGGGTGGCAGTCTTGCCGGTGCCGATGGCCCATACCGGCTCGTAAGCGATGACGGCGTTGGCGAAGGAGGCGATACCGCAGCGGTCGATAACGGCCTTCAGCTGGGTCTCAACCACCTGGTTGGTGGTGCCGGCCTCGAACTGGGCCAGGGTCTCACCGATGCACAGAACCGGTACCAGACCGCCTTTCTGGATGGCTTCGTACTTGGCAGCAACCACGTCGTCGGTCTCTGCGTGCAGGGTGCGACGCTCGCTGTGGCCGACCAGGGAGTAGGTGCAACCGAAGGCTTTGAGCATGGAGGGGGCGTTTTCGCCGGTGAAGGCACCAGACTCGTGCACGTCAGCGTTCTGGGCACCGTAGGCAATCTTGGTGCCGGCAGTCAGCTGTTCAACCATACCCAAAAAGATAACAGGGGGGCAGACGGCGACTTGAACAGAAGGATGAGCGGCAGCCGCCGGGGTCAGTCCTTTGATCAGTGCTTCTACGGAAGCCTTGGTGCCGTTCAGTTTCCAGTTACCCATTACCAGGTGCTGTCTCATCTTCTATATCTCCTAGGCATTTGATTGCGCGACATTATATGAATTGAACCGAGCCCAAGATAGCTGACCCGGCGGCAAATGACGTAATTTTTTTTCGCTTTCCTGATCCAAATCAGGAATGAAACGCTTGATCGCTCATTCGTTAACCTGCCCCCGCAAGCGTGCCCACCATACCCCAATCCATTCGTGAATGGCAGCCTCGGAATACATCAGGTAACGCCCCTTGGGCAGATAACTATAGAGAGGCTGGGGCTCCTGGCTCTGCTTGGCGGTGTAATCGGTGGGGGCCGGCACGGCATTGAGTCCCTGTCCCCGATAGAGGGCCATGGCGCGGGGAAGATGGGTGGCTGAACTCACCAGTGCGACCCGTTTTCCCTTGAGATGGCGGCTGATACTGACTGCTTCATCATGAGTGTCTTTGTTGTTTTCAAACAACGTGATCCGTGTACGCGGTATGCCGAGGCTCTGTGCCATGCGGGCATTGACCTCGGCGTTCGACAGGGGATCCCCCGACACGTAACCGGAGAAGATAAGCTCGGCATCGGGATAGGCCTGGGCCAGGCGCACCCCTTCCAGAGTGCGGGCCAGGGCAATGTTGTTCTGCCAGGAACGCTCGGGCACCGCCGGATCGCTGACATGGCCGTTGCCCAGTACCACGATGGCCTGGATATCCGGATGCTGGCTCACCTCGAAGGGAGGGAAGGTCTGCTCCAGTGGGCGGGCCAGCTCATAGCTTATCGGGCGCGTGCCCATCAGGGCGACGATGAGCAGGGAGAGGGTTGCCAGCAGCTTGCCGGTTTTCTGAAAGCGTGTGAACCAGAGCAGCAGCAGGGCCAGCAGCAACAAGGAGAGAGAAAAGGGGAGCGGCATCAGCAGCTGGCCAAGCCACTTCTTGATGGCAAAAAAGTTGAGCGCAAACACGGCACTATCGTCCTTGAGTTTTCAGCAAATTCGGGATGTGACAGAATACCTTCCTTTTTTTGTATGGCCAGAGTTGAGTTTCTCTTGAAGCAAGATCAGAGTTTTGACGGTCGCGCCGACAAGTTCGCCCGCAATATTTATGACTCCACCAAGGGGCGCATTCGTACCACCATCGTCTGGAGCGACATCGAGGCCTGCCTGGCCCGCCTTGGCAACCGGCCCCTGCGCATCCTGGATGCGGGGGGGGGATTTGGCTACTTTGCCCAGAAGCTGGCGGCCATGGGCCATCAGGTGGAATTGTGCGATCTCTCCGCCGAAATGCTGGCACTGGCCCGGACCCAGATCGCCGAGAAGGGGCTGGAAGACAATATTCGTCTCATTCATTGCCCCATTCAGGATCTGAAGCAACATGTGACCGGTACCTTTGATCTGGTACTCTGCCACGCCGTGCTGGAGTGGCTTGCCGAGCCACGCCAGACCCTGTTAGGTCTGTTTCCTTTCGTCAATGCCGGGGGCATACTGTCGCTGCTTTTTTACAACCGCCATGGTCTCCTGTTCCAGAGCCTGGTGGTGGGCAACTTTGACTATGTGCGCCTGGGTTTGCGCAAGAAGCGCCAGACTGCCCTGACCCCCACCAATCCCCAGCTGCCGGAGCAGGTCTATGACTGGATAGGGCGGGGGGGCTTGCGGATCATCGGCAAGACCGGGGTGCGGGTCATTCACGACTACATGCGCCACAAGCAGGATCAGGTGGAAAAATTCGACGATCTGCTGGCCATGGAGCAGCAATATTGCCGCCAGGAACCGTTCGTCGCCCTGGGGCGCTATATCCACGTGATGGCGCAAAAGCCCGCCAGCTGATAGACGCTCCTGTTTTTATCAGTGGGGATGCTGCCAAAGGCAGCTGCAAACGGGTTGCCGCTTGCATTTGATAGCACGACGAGATGGCCGGATTGTTCTGATAAGGCCATCCAATGGATAACAACGAGATGGCCGGATTGTTCTGATAAGGCCATCCAATGGATAACAACGAGATGACAACGTCATGATGAGTACATCCCGTACCCTGCCCGAGCGTTCTTTGCCGGAGATAGTAGGGTGGGTCAGGCAGGAGGGGTTGGCGCTAAACCTGCCCACCGACCGGCTGGCCTTTCTGATTGCAATCAAGACCCTGTCCGAAGATGAGTCGGATCTGTCGGAGGCGGCGTTGCACGACGCCTTTGGCTACGTCAGCAGTGCTTTTGGCCAGATGGACGAGACCCTCACCGGCCGCGCCAACAACGCCATCAACGATCTCATTCGCCAGCAGTTGCTGTCGCGCTTCAACACCGACATGGTGGCGGGAGAGAGCCTCTACCGCCTGTCGCGCCTTGGCATGAGCATCGTCGATTTCTTCCTGGATCAGCGCCAGGTCGACTCCATCAAGCTCTCCATTTTGCTCGAGCACCTGGCGGCCGAGCTCGATACCGCCCGCAAGGCCGCGCTCGAGACCAACACCCGCGAGCAGTGGGATGCGGAGGTGCTGCCGCGCCTCACCTTTTCCCTGGAAGAGACCCTGGGGCGCATCGATCTGACCCAGCGCGCCATGGATGAGCAGCAGAATCAGGTCAAAAACGAGATCGCGGCCCTGCTGACCCAGAACTGGGTCGATGCCATTCATAGTTGCGAGAAGCTGCTGCACGAGACCGGCCAGACCCTGCGCGAGTTGCAGGATACCTTGGACGCCGCCGGCCACCGCCTGCAGGCGGGGCTGCTCAACATTCAGGAAGCCGCGCAGGGGCGCGAGGATCTGTTCCACGTCGAGGAGCTGACGCACGCTCTGCAGGGGCGTCTTGACGTCATCACCAGCTGGGGCCAGCAGTGTATCGAGCTGTGGGCCCGCTATGACAGACACGTCCATAAGTTCATTCGCAACGCCATCGACATGGACAAGAACCGCGCCTTCAGCCAGCGGCTGCGCGAGTCCATCCGCAATTTCGATCAGCACAACTGGCAGCTGCGGGTAGCCGAAGAGCCCCGTCTGCTGGAGCTGCGCGACGAGACCATCGCCATCCACGACGAGGAGGTGACCGGCGAGGTGCCCCTCGAGATGGAGTACATGGAGATGGTGGACATCAACCAGGAGCTGGCCGAGCGTATCGAGCGCTACCTGGCCCGCTATCCCGAGCAGGGTCAGCAGCTGGATCTCGCCGACGTGCTGCGGGAATACCTGCTGGACTACCCGGCCCACGCCCACTTCGACGTGGCGCGTCTTCTGATTGACCAGGCCGTGCGCCTGGGCCATGCCAGCGGCGAGCGCGAACTGCATCGCCAACCTGCATGGAAACCCATTAACCAAGCTGGATCCAAGGTTCAGGCCTATGTCATTGATCAATACTGAGTTTCCCTTGCCGCTGCGGCTCGCAGAGGCCATTGCCAACCCCTTGTTTCCGCGCATCGATACCGCCTTGCGCTCCGGTCGTCACATCAGTGCCGACGAGTTCGAACAGCACTCGGCACTGGTGGAGTATCACCAGGAGCTGGAGATCTTCTACGGCCGCTATCAGGTCGAACTCATCAAGGCGCCGGAAGGCTTTTTCTACCTGCGCCCGCGCCCCAGTGCCGACATCGGCACCACAGTGCTCTCCGAGCTCGATATGCTGGTGGGCAAGGTACTCTGCTACCTCTACCTGAGCCCGGATCGGCTCGCCTCGGAAGGGGTGTTCGCCATGGGCGAGCTGCAGGAGGAGGTGTTGAGCCTGGCCGACGAGAAGCAGCTGCTGCGGATGGTCAACAGCCGCTCCGGTGGCACCGATCTCGACAAGAAGAAACTGCTGGAGAAGATCCGTACCTCCATGCGCCGCCTGCGCCGCCTTGGCATGATCACTGCCCTTGGCAACGGGGATAAATTCCGGGTCAACGAATCGGTGTTCCGCTTCGCCGCCGATGTGCGCTCCGATGAGGATCCCCGCGCGGTGCAGCTGCGGATGATCCAGGAAGGGGAGGCCATCTTCCACGACGACGAAATGCCGAGCAGCGACTCGCTGTTTGACGATATCGAGGCGGACCTCGATGAAGAACAACTGGATCTGGAGGTATAAAAGGTGCGAGGCAAGTTCAAATCCCTGACCATGGTCAACTGGAACGGCTTCTTCGCCCGGACCTTCGATCTCGACCAGCTGGTCACTACCCTCTCCGGCGGCAACGGCGCGGGCAAGTCCACCACCATGGCGGCCTTTATCGCAGCCCTCATTCCCGATCAGTCTCTGCTCCATTTTCGCAACACCACGGAGGCGGGCTCATCCAGCGCCTCCCGTGACAAGGGGCTCTACGGCAAGCTGCAGCGCGGCCACTGCTATTCGCTGCTGGAGGTGATGAACAGTCGCGAGCAGCGGATCTGGGTCGGCGTGCACCTGGAGCAGGTGGCCAACCGTGACAACAAGGTCAATATCACCCCGTTTGCGCTGGTGGATGTGCCGGACAATCTGGCGCCCACCGATCTGCTGCTGGAGAAACTCGAGGACGGCAAGGGCCGGGTACGTGCCTTCGCCGATCTGAAAGGGGCGGCGGCGGAGCTTGGCGCCATCAAGGTCGCCAAGTTCAATACGGTGACCGACTATCACAACTTCATGTTCGAGTTCGGCATCACGCCGAAGAAGTTGCGTGATCAGAAGGATCGCGGCAAGTTCTATCGCCTGATCGAAGCCTCTCTCTACGGTGGTATTTCGTCTTCTATCAGCCGGTCGCTCCGCGAATACCTGCTGCCGGAAAACTCCGGCGTACGCAAGGCGTTCCAGGACATGGAGGCGGCCATCTACGAGAACCGCCGCACCCTTGAGGCTATTAAAGAGACTCAGGGTCAGCGGGATCTGTTCAAGAACCTGATCACCGAGACCACTCACTATGTGGCGGCGGATTATGTGCGCAATGCCGCCGAGAAGAGCCGCCTCTCTGATCTGGCCCTCAAGGCCCGGGCCGAGCTTGCGGGCAAACGCCGCCTGCTGGCCGAGGAGAAGCAGCGCGCCATCTATCTGGCCGACGAGGTGGAGCAGCTCACCAACCGCGAGAAGCTCTTGACCGACGAGCTGGAGTCCGCCGCCGAGCACCTGGCCAAGGTGCTGGCCGCCGTGGCACTGCAAAAGAAGATCGAGATGTATCGCGCCGATCTGGCGGATCTCTCTGACAAACTCGAACAGCAACAAGCGGTGGTGGAGGAGATCCACAGCCAGTTGCTGGAGGTGGAAGAGCGCAAGGAGCTGGCCCAGGCAGAGGTAGACAGCCTCAAGACCCAGCTGGCCGACTACCAGCAGGCGCTCGATATCCAGCAGACTCGCGCCATCCAGTACCGTCAGGCGGTGCAGGCCCTTGAAAATGCCCGCGAGCAGTGCGAGCTGCCGGGGCTGACCGCCGAACAGGCGAGCGACACCCTGCACCAGTTCCGCGCCGCCGAGCAGAGCCTCACCAGCCAGGTGCTGGGGGCCGAGCAGCAGCTGGCGCTGGCCAAGGCGGCGGTGGCCGAGCACGAAGCGGCGCTGGCGCTGCTTTTGAACATTGCCCCCGAGACTGCGCGCGAGGCAGCCTGGCCCACCGCTCAGGGGCTGCTCAAGCGCCACATCGAAGACAAGGCCCGCATCGCCCAGGGGCAGGGGCTGCGCGCCGCGCTGGCCCGCCTCGAGAAAGAGAGCGAGAGCCAGCAGGCGCTGCTGCGCTTGCGTGACGAGCTGCAGCAGGCTTCTGGCCAGCTGATCGCGAGCCAGGACGAGCTGGAAATCTTCCTCGAAGCCCAGCGTACCCGTCAGGAGGAGCTGGCCGAGCAACAGGCCGAGGTGAATCAGCGCCGCGCCAGCCTCGAGCATCAGGGCGCCCAGCTCGGCCGCGACATCAGCGAGCTCACCAAGCTGGCCCCGCGCTGGCTGAAATCCTTTGAAAAGCTCGAGCAACTGCGCGAGCAGAGTGGGCTGCCGCTCGCCACCGCCGAGGCGCTTTCGGCCGGCATGCAGAGCGTGCTCGACAAGGAGCGGGAGTTCGAGCAGGAGAGCAACCGCATCGCGGCGCAGAAACAGGCGCTGGAGCTGCAGATCCGCAACCTGCAGCTGGGGGCCGGTGAGGCGGATCCCCGTCTTGCCCGCATCGCCGAGCAGGTGGGGGGCGTGCTGCTCTCCGACGTCTATGACGACATCTCCATCGACGATGCCCCTTACTACTCCGCCCTCTACGGCCCGGCTCGCAGCGCCCTGGTGGTGCTCGACCTGGAAGGCGCCATCGAGCGGCTGAAAAAGCTGGAAGATTGCCCGGAGGATATCTACCTCATTCAGGGCAACCCAGACTCCTTTGACGAGGATCTGGTGGAAGCTGACGAGCTGGGAGACGCCGTGCTGGTGCGCACCAGCAAGCGTCAGGTGCGCTTCTCCCGCTACCCCGAGCTGCCGCTCTTTGGCCGCGCCGCCCGGGAAAAACGCATTGAGCAGCTCGACCTTGAGCGCGAAGAGCTGATCGAGGGCTACGCCAAGGCCGCCTTCGAGCAGCAGAAGTACCACCGCCTCTACGGCCATTTTCGTGACTTTATCGGCCAGCATCTGGATATCGCCTTCCGCCCCGACCCGGAAGCCGAAGTGCAGGCCAAACAGGCCGAACTGCGCACGCTGCAAGAAGCCATCGGCGAGTGCAACAAGCAGCTGGCCGAGGCCAAAGCGGCAGCCGCCCAGCTGACCCGCCATATCCAGCTGGTGCAGGGGATGTTGCCCTTTGCCCACCTGTTTGCCGAGACAGATCTGGCAGCCCGTCTCGAAGCCGCGCAGGCCGATGTGGAGGCCCTTAAAACAGCCGAAGCCTTTATCGCCAAACACGGCAAGTCGCTGGAAAAACTGGAAACCATGGTGCAGGTGCTGCGCCAGGATCCGCAGGATCTCTCTGCCCTACAGGCGGCGTTTGACGAAGCCAACGAATTGCTGGCCGAGCAGAAGCGCCGTTGCTACGCCCTCGATCAGTTGGTGGCTCGCCTGCCGCACTTTGCCTATCAGGACGCGCAAGATCTGCTGGGCAAGGCGTCTGAAATGAGCGAGCGACTCAAAGAGAAGCTCAAGGCGGCCGAGCTGGCGGCCCGCACCGCCGGTGAGCAGCACAAGCAGATTGCCCAGCGTCACACCGAGGCGCTGCAGCTGCGCACCGCCCTCAACTCCAGCGTCGAGGCCAAGCGCCAGACCCTGACCGAGTTCGAGCAGGAGCTGGCGGCCATGGGGCTGACCCTCTCTGACGACATGGAAGAGAAGGCGCGTGCCCACAAGAAAGAGATTGAAGAGCTGCTTATCCGCACCCGCTCCCGTCGCACCAGCGCCGAGGCCCAGTTGCAGGTAACCAAGCGCGAGATCGAATCCCTTGGCGGCCGTCTCAAGCTCGAAGGCAAGGATTACTACAGCGCCCGTAAATCCCTGGTGGGTCACAAGGCGAGCTGGTCGCGGGTGGTGCGGCTGGCGCGGGAGACCGACGTCGAGAAGCGCCTCAACAAGCGCGAGCTGGCGTACCTTGACAGCGACGAGCTGCGCTCCATGTCGGACAAGGCCCTCGGCGCCCTGCGGGTGGCGGTGGCTCACGACGAGGCCCTGCGTGATGCGCTGCGTCTGTCGGAAGGCAACCGCAGCACCGAGCAGAAGGTCGCCTTCTACGTGCAGGTCTACCGTTACCTCAAAGATCGCATCCGCAACGACATCATCCGCTCCGATGATCCGGTGGAGGCGATCGAGGAGATGGAGATCGAGCTGGCCCGTCTTGCCGACGAGCTCAAGCAGCGGGAAACCCATCTGTCGCTCTCCTCCCACGAGGTGGCGGCCAAGATCACCAACATCATCCGCCGCGAGCAGAACCGCATCCGGGTGCTCAACCAGGGCCTGCAGAACATCGCCTTCGGTCTGGTGCGCGGGGTGCGCCTCAACGTCAATATCCGCGAGGCACACACCCGTTTGCTGACGGCGCTGGCCGATCAGACCGCCATGCATAACGACTTGTTCGCCGACAAGGAGCTCAGCTTCTCCGAGGCGATGGCCAAGCTGTTCCAGCGCCTCAACCCGCAAATTGAGCAGGGGGATCGCAGCTATCAGGTGATGGGCGACGTGCTGCTCGACTATCGCAACTACCTGGAGCTGGAGATCGAGGTGCAGCGAGGTGCCGATGGCTGGCTGCGGGCCGAGAGCGGCGCGCTCTCCACCGGCGAGGCGATCGGTACCGGTCAGGCCATCCTGCTGATGGTGCTGATCAGCTGGGAGGAGGAGTCCCGCCGTCTGCGCGGCAAGGACATCGCCCCCTGCCGCCTGTTGTTCCTCGACGAAGCGGCGCGGCTTGATGGCAAATCCATCGCCACCCTGTTCGAGCTGTGCGAGCGGCAGGATATGCAGCTGCTTATCGCGGCGCCGGAGAACATCAGTCCCGAGAAGGGCACCACCTACAAGCTCATCCGCAAGGTGCAAGGCAAGCACGAACACGTGCATGTGGTGGGGCTGCGTGGCTTCGGCTTCGCCGACGACAAGCTTATCGCCTGACAATGCCTGACAAAGGTTGACGGGTGAATAAACAAAACGGGAGGCTTGGCCTCCCGTTTTCTATGGAAAATATGCGAAAGTGGGCGACTCGTGCGCGAAAGCCGCATTTTGGCAACGAAGCGCCAGCCTGCGGGTCGGGTGGCGCCATCAATATCGGGGAGACAGGATGAAGAGGGGAGTGCAAAAAGGGCTGCTGTTATCACTCAGTCTGCTGCTGGCAGCCTGTAGCAGCCAGCCTGATGCCGGTCGTGGCGGCGACTGGCAAGGTTATACCGAGACGGGGCTCGCCTCCTACTACGCCGACCGCTACCACAACAAGCGCACTGCCAGTGGCGAGCGCTATCAAACCAATCTCAACACCGCCGCCCATATGACGCTGCCTTTTGGTTCCATGGTGCGGGTCACCAATCTCGCCAACGGCAGGAGCGTGGTGGTCAAGGTCAATGACAGAGGCGCCTTTAAGCGCGGGCGAATCATCGATCTCTCCCGAGCCGCGTTCAGCGCCATCGGCAATACACGCGCTGGCCTTATCAAGGTAAAGATCGAGGTGATGTAGCGAGTGGCGTGAGCCCAAAATGGTTCCGCTCCCTGCCTTTGACCAACCTGCTCATTTTTCTGTGGAGTTTACTGGCGCCGGTTATGTCAGTTTCGATGGCTCTCGGGTATCGTCCTGATGGACTCGTTCTCTGACTGATAAAGAGGACGGAGTATCCGATACCTATTTTTTGATGTTTCTGGGATGGAGCAGAGTTGATGGAAATTATCAGGGCCGGCATGGATGATCTGGATATCATCAGCCCCTTATTTAACGCATACCGGATCTTTTACGGCCAACAAGAGGATATGACCCTGGCTCGTCATTTTCTGGCTGAACGCCTTTCACAACAGGAGTCCGTGATCTTTTTTGCCAGAGATAAGCAGGGTGCCTGCATCGGTTTTACCCAGCTCTACCCCTCATTTTCATCGGTCGCCGCCAAACGGATATGGATTCTGAACGACCTGTATGTCGCGGCGCAGGCCAGGCGCTTGGGAGTTGCCAAAAAATTGATGGATACGGCAAAGGAGTTTGCCATGGCGACAAACGCCAGGGGGTTGGCCCTGGAAACCGCGAGAGACAATACGATCGCGCAAAGATTGTATGAGTCCCTGGGGTATAGGAAGGAAGATGGGTATCACTATTTCCTGGCGCTCGATAAATAGCCGTTCGCAGGCGTGTAAAACCAAATACGGGGCAGTCTTTCCTCAAGGTGAATGGGGAGGAAAACAGAGCAGGGGATCAGAGATGAGGCGATGGCCGGGGATATCAATTCACCAGCGGCCCTTATCGCTATGATTGTGACGTGACCGTGATAGGAGAGCCTGATAGCTCGCTCGGGATGCTGGTGGTCTATAAAGACGACGTCGAGATAGTGCGCCAGCCGATGTTAAAGAGCGAATAGCCATCTCAATGCCACGACGGCGTTTCTCGCCATATCCCTGAAGCGGCCAACAGGCCGCTTTTCTATTTCCGTGGTTTGCGTGCGAGTGTGCTCGACAAGTTGTTTGATATGACCCACATGCCCGTCAGCCCTGTGGCACCCTGACTCCTTTATCGAGATAGAGACTGCTGTAGTGGGCGCGGTGGGTGATAAACATGATCTGATGGCGGCTGCCGTCGGAGAGAATGATAAAGTCCCCGGCGAGAGCGGGGCTTTGCAGGCTGATCTCTTGCTCCGGGGCGGTCAGGCGATCGGCTTCATCCTTGAAGGTGAGGGTGTAAGAGTACATATGGCGCTCCACAACAGGCTCATATCAAACACATCATCAAGGCTAGTTCGTGATAACGCCGTGCGCGGCGCCCGTTCGGCGCTCTTGCCCTTTATTTATGGGCAACCCGCGGCGGCTGGTGTTATTTGAGGATATGCGGCAATAAAAAACCGCCAGCTGGCGGTTTTTCTTATCGCGTAGCCCTTACTTCAGAGCCTTCTTCAGCTTCTTGATCTTGCTCTCGTGCTTGGCAATCTTGTCGAGGCGGGCGGCGATCTTCTTCTTGATCTCTTTCTTGCTGACTTTGGCCATCGGTGGCGCTCCTTTGCTGTGATGACACCTCGGTGTCGTGGTGGATCTTTCCCTGAGATTGGCCAGAGTGCCACAAGCGGGTTGCCCGGGCCACCCATAGCCGTTTCTTTTTGTTGAAAAAATAGTCTATTTCGCAGCTGTGGGGGATTGGGTCAGGGATGTTGACTGCCGCGTACCTGTGCTTTTTCCGGTTGTCAGGGGGCGTTACGGCAGTGACCAGTTCAGGACATCGAAGGAACAGGTCTACCACTGCGAGGCAAGTCACGGTAACGGCCTGGAAAATCACATCTACTTCTTCATATGAAGCTGATGTGAGGGGGCTGCACCATGTCGTTATTTGCGGAAAAGCGTATACAAGGTCTCTGTGCCAGGTTGCTCGATAGTCATAACGAGAAGGGATGTTCATTTGATAGCAAGCATGGTCGTGAACTGCTGATCCGACTGCAGGCGGTTGACGGGATCAGGCCGGTTGGACGCAGTGCCCGTCATGTGTTGACAGAGGCAGGACGTGATTATCTCGTTAGACAACTGGCCCTGGTGGTCTCTGTGGCATCTGATAAACGTGAGCATTTGCAGACCCTTGGAGTGACACTGCCTTCGTATCTTAATCAGGCCAGTTTCCATGCCCTTTGGCATGGCGATAGCAAATATCCCCGCAGTGATAACTCGGCCAGCCAACTGCCCATCAACATGGTACTGACACAGGATGAGGTACTCCGTCTGCGTACGTTGGACCCGATAGTCTTTGTTGATCACATTGGCCTGCGCCACGACATGACAGAATCCATGAGGCTATTGGGTGAGCTGGCCTTACCTGAGCGAGCGCTGGCAACCCTGACTGCCGTTGATTGGCTGGGGACGCAAGTTATCACGGTGGAGAACAAGGGGGCTTTTGTCGATTACCCGTTACAAAGGGGTCAACTGTTGTTGTTTGCGCCGGGCCGTAATACGAGTCTGGCCAAACGGTGTATCCCTTTATTACCTGACTCTGTTCAGTGGGCTCACTTTGGCGATCTGGATCAGCGTGGCGTTGATATTGCCGTGGAGTTGGCCCGAGATCTCAATCGCCCGGTAATGCTTTGGTTGCCCTGTCAGTTAACACTTTTCCTGCAACATTACGCTCGTCCGGTATGTGGTCTGTTAACCGGGGATGACAAGGTTCCCTGGCGTTCGTCGGATTTCGCCGTGGCTGCGAGCGAAGCGGACAAGGTTGGCACAGGTTGGTTAAACGAGTTGCGGCAACAAGATAAGTGGTTGGAGCAAGAGGTATTGATCGTAGCGTCACACTGGCGAGCCTGGCTCCTTGTGAGAGGGGAGTGATGAGGCTCGTATTCTCATAATGATAATGGCAGCCCCGCCCATATCATTTATGTTCCACATCGCGGGGCCCTGATGATAATTCCTGGCTGGCAGGAGGCGTTTTTATCAATCTTGATTCATGCACTATTCACGGCAAATGACAGAAGCCGCTGACGTGATTGGATAACTCTCTGAAATAATCGTTATTTTTGTGCCGTTCATCACATACTTTTTCCTTTTCTTATTATTCCCCCGCCTTTTTTTAATCTGGCACGCTTATTGATTATCTCTTGTCGACGCTAACCGATGAGCTCACCCACAACCGTGACGCTGGTGACATCGTGAGTGAAAGGGGAGCTATCCATATATCATCCAATGATTGGGGCGAACGATGAAAGCAGTTAACGATTTAATCAAAGAGATAAAGGCACTCAACTCCAACCTGCACGAAAAAGATTTTCTGCTGACCTGGGAGCAAACCCCGCAGGAATTGGAATTGGTATTGAAACTGGCCGAATCCCTCAAGACCCTGCGCGCCGAAAATATTTCCACCAAGCTGTTTAACAGCGGGCTCGGTATCTCGGTTTTCCGCGATAACTCCACCCGGACCCGCTTCTCTTACGCGTCCGCCCTTAATCTCCTTGGCCTGGCCCAGCAGGATCTGGATGAGGGCAAGTCCCAGATAGCTCACGGTGAGACGGTGCGCGAGACCGCCAACATGATCTCGTTTTGCGCCGACGCCATCGGCATTCGCGACGACATGTATCTCGGGGCCGGCAACGCCTATATGCGCGAAGTGGGGGCGGCGCTCGACGAAGGGTTCGAGAAGGGGGTGCTGCCCCAGCGTCCGGCCCTGGTCAACCTGCAGTGCGACATTGATCACCCGACCCAGTCCATGGCTGATCTCGCCTGGTTGCAGGAGCATTTCGGCAGCCTGGAAAACCTCAAGGGCAAGAAGATTGCCATGACCTGGGCCTACTCCCCGAGCTACGGCAAACCGCTCTCGGTGCCGCAAGGCATCATCGGGCTGATGACCCGTTTTGGCATGGACGTGACCCTGGCCCATCCCGAGGGGTATGACCTGATCCCGGATGTGATCGAGGTGGCCAAAGAGAACGCCAAGGCCTCCGGCGGCAGCTTCCGTCAGGTCACTTCCATGGAAGAGGCGTTCAAGGATGCGGACATCGTCTATCCGAAGTCCTGGGCGCCCTACCAGGTGATGGAACAGCGCACCGAGTTGCTGCGGGCCAATGACCACGCCGGCCTCAAAGAGCTCGAGAAACATTGCCTCGCGCAAAACGCCAAGCACAAGGATTGGCACTGCACCGAAGAGATGATGAAGCTCACCAAGGGGGGCGAGGCGCTTTATATGCACTGCCTGCCGGCGGATATTTCCGGCGTCTCCTGCAAGGAGGGTGAGGTGACCGAAGGGGTATTCGAGAAATATCGTATCGCCACTTATAAAGAGGCGAGCTGGAAGCCCTATATCATCGCCGCCATGATCATGGCCCGCAAATTCTCGGCGCCTGCCGAAACCCTGGAAAATCTTATCAAGGAAGCGCAAAAGCGCGTCAAATAATGGCAAGTCGGGCAGGGGGGTTATTTCACCCTGCCCACTGCAACAGAGCATTTATTATCGCGAGTCTTCTCCCCGGATAGCCCCTTGAATAAGGTCTCTCCGGCGAGATGGCTCTTGGTGAAGTGACTCTTCGTGAGGTCACTCTTTGTGAGGTCACTATGTCCCAATTTTCTCTGAAGATGGATATTGCGGATAACCGCTTTTTTACCGGAGAAACATCCCCGTTATTTTCCCGTGTCGAAGCACAAAAGGCCCGTGCATTTCATAAAAAACTGGCCGGATATGAACCGACACCGCTCTGTGATTTGAAAGCACTGGCGGATTATGTCGGGGTGAAAAATATATTGGTCAAGGACGAATCCAAACGCTTTGGTCTCAACGCCTTCAAGATGCTGGGGGGCGTCTATGCCATTGCCAACCTGCTCTGTGAAAAATACGGGGTGGCCATCGAGGATTTCACCTTCGATCTCATCAAGCGCACCATCAAGGAGCCGATGACCTTCGCTACCACCACGGATGGCAACCACGGCCGTGGCGTCGCCTGGGCCGCCAAACAGGTGGGCCAGCATGCGGTGGTCTATATGCCCAAGGGCTCGGCCCAGGAGCGGGTGGATCACATCCTGAACCTCGGCGCCGAGTGCATCGTCACCGATATGAACTATGACGATACCGTGCGCCTCACCATGAAGCTGGCCGAAGAGCGCGGCTGGCACATAGTGCAGGACACCGCCTGGGAGGGGTACACCAGGATCCCGACCTGGATCATGCAGGGTTACTCCACCCTGGCCGATGAAGCGGTCGAGCAGATGCAGGCCATGGGCATCCAGCAGCCCACCCATGTACTGCTGCAGGCCGGGGTCGGGGCCCTGGCGGGCGGCGTGCTCGGCTATCTGGTGGACTGTTTCGGGGCAAGAAACCTGCACAGCATAGTGGTTGAGCCGGATCAGGCCGACTGCCTCTACCGCTCCGGCGTGGCCGGCGAGATGGTCAACGTGGGGGGCGACATGCGCACCATCATGGCCGGGCTTGCCTGCGGTGAACCCAATCCCCTCGGCTGGCCGCTGCTCAAGCACTGCACCACCCAGTTTGTCTCCTGTCACGACAAGGTGTCGGCGCTCGGCATGCGGGTGCTCGGCAATCCCCTTGGCGACGATCCCCGCATCATCTCGGGCGAATCCGGCTCGGTCGGCACCGGGTTGCTGGCGGCGGTGCGCCACCACCCGCAGCGGGATGCCCTGATGGCGCGGCTGGGGCTCAATCAAGATTCAGTGGTGCTGCTGATCAACACCGAAGGGGATACCGACGTGGCCCACTACCGGGAGGTGGTGTGGGAAGGCAAGCACCCCGCCTGCGAGTAACCCCGGCTGCGAGCCACTTCCTGCAAGAGCAGAGACACGAATTGAAGCATTGATCGCGCCCTGTTAACGGGGCGCGGTGAAGGGTCAGGGCGGGGCTGGCAAACAGGCCAAACCTCGCACATCAGGTTGTTATGGAGGATCACAATGAGCAAGCAAATTCCGTTTGAAATGGTGTTGGAGAAGGCCTACCAGTACAAGGTCGAGATGAGCCAGTTCCTGCGCGACATGATCGCCATCCCCAGTGAAAGCTGCGACGAGAAGAAGGTGGTGCTGCGCATCAAGCAGGAGATGGAGAAGGTCGGCTTCGACAAGGTCGAGATTGACCCCATGGGCAACGTGCTGGGTTATATCGGCCATGGCCCGCATCTGATTGCCATGGATGCCCACATCGACACCGTGGGGGTTGGCAACATGGCCAACTGGACCTTCGACCCCTATGAGGGGATGGAAGATCACGAGATCATCGGCGGGCGCGGCGCCTCGGATCAGGAAGGGGGCATGGCCTCCATGGTCTACGCCGGCAAGATCATCAAGGATCTGGGGCTGGAAGATGAGTACACCTTGCTGGTGACCGGTACCGTACAGGAAGAGGACTGCGATGGCCTCTGCTGGCAGTACATCATAGAGCAGAGCAAGATCCGCCCCGAATTCGTGGTCAGTACCGAACCGACCGACTGCAACATCTATCGCGGCCAGCGCGGGCGCATGGAGATCCGCGTCGAGGTGCAGGGGGTAAGCTGCCACGGCTCGGCGCCCGAGCGCGGCGACAACGCCATCTTCAAGATGGGCCCCATCCTTGGCGAGTTGCAGGAGCTCAGTCACAACCTCGGCCATGACGACTTCCTCGGCAAGGGCACTCTGACCGTCTCCGAGATTTTCTTCACCTCCCCGAGCCGCTGCGCGGTGGCGGACAGCTGCGCCGTCTCCATCGACCGCCGCCTCACCTGGGGCGAGACCTGGCAGGGGGCGCTTGACGAGATCCGTGCATTGCCGGCCGTCAAAGCCGCCGGTGCCGAAGTCTCCATGTACCAGTACGACCGTCCGGCCTATACGGGTCTGGTCTATCCCACCGAGTGTTACTTCCCGACCTGGAAGGTGGAAGAGGATCACATCACGGTCAAGACCCTCTCCAAGGCCTACCGCGAGCTGTTCCGCAAGGAGCCGGTGGTCGACAAATGGACCTTCTCGACCAACGGGGTCTCCATCATGGGTCGTCACGGCATTCCGGTCATCGGCTTTGGCCCGGGCAAGGAGCCGGAGGCCCACGCCCCGAACGAGAAGACCTGGAAGGAGCATCTGGTCAAGTGCGCCGCCATGTATGCGGTGATCCCCATGCTCTATCTGGCGGAGCTGGACAAGTAAGCAAGGGGCAGGGATGTCGGCATCCCTGCTACCAACGATATGCCCCGCCCAGGCGGGGCTTGGTGCGTGAAGGGCAACAGGAGTTGAGGGGGAGCGGATGAAACGGCTCATCAAGAACGGCATCCTGGTGGATGCGCAGGGGGAATATCGCCAGGATCTGCTGATCGATAACGGGGTGATCCGGGCCCGCGCCGCCCATATACAGCCCGATGACGAGACCGAGGTGATCGAGGCCGACGGCTGCTACGTGATGCCGGGGGGGATTGACGTCCACACCCACTTCAACATCGATGTGGGCATGGTTCGCAGCTGCGACGACTTCTTCAGCGGTACCCGTGCCGCCGCCTGTGGTGGCACCACCACCATCATCGATCACATGGGATTTGGCCCGGCGGGGTGCAACCTGCATCACCAGCTGGCTCGCTATCACGATTATGCCGCCGATCAGGCGGTGATCGATTACGGTTTTCACGGCGTCATTCAGCATGTGGATGACGACATTCTCCACGAGATGGCCGCCATGGTGCAGGAGGAGGGGATCAGCAGCTTCAAGCTCTATCTCACCTACCGTTACAAGCTGGGAGACAGCGACGTGCTGCGCGCCCTGGCCCGCCTCAAGGAAGTGGGGGCGCTCGCCACCGTGCACCCCGAGAACGATGCCGCCATCGCGGCACGCCGCGAGGCTCTTTTGACCGCCGGTCACCACGAGCCCTGGTATCACCCCCAGAGCCGGCCGCTTGCCTGCGAGGCGGAGGCCATCAGCCGGATGATCAATCTGGCGGCGCTGGCGGGCAATGCGCCCCTTTATATCGTTCACCTCTCCAATGGCCTGGGGCTGGAGTACCTCAAGCTGGCGCGCCGTCAGGGCCAGCCGGTCTGGGTGGAGACCTGCCCGCAATATCTGCTGCTGGATGAATCCTGCTACCACCTGGAGAACGGAGTCGACTACCTGCTAAGCCCGCCGCTGCGTGGGCGTTGCGAGCAGGACAAGCTGTGGGTTGGGTTGGCGGCCGGCGATATCGATACGGTGGCCACCGATCACTGCAACTTCTCCCACGCCCAGCGCATGACCCTCTCGGGGGGCGATTTCAGCCGTTGCCCCAATGGCTTACCCGGAGCCGAGAACCGCATGCTGCTGCTGTTTGCCCACGGGGTGCTCGGCGGGCGCATCACGCCGTCCCGCTTCGTGGCCTTAACCAGCGCCAACCCGGCGCGCCTGTTTGGCCTCTGGCCACGCAAGGGCAACCTGCAACCGGGGGCCGATGCCGATCTGGTGGTGATGGATCCCCGCGGTGAAACCCTGATTTCCCATCAACAGCTGCACGACAACGGCGACTACAGCCCCTACGAGGGGATGCGCTGCCAGGGGCGGATCAGGCTGACCCTGAGCCGCGGCGAGATGGTCGCTCGCGATGGCGAGTTTCTGGGGCGGCGCGGCTATGGCCGTTTTCTGGCCCGCGCCCCCTTTGCCCCCGAGCTCAATCCGCTCCTGTATCCGGCGCCGCACTAGCATTTTGAGAACACCGCCTAGGGGCGCCTGCCCGTGGGGCGAGAGCCCCGCATGTTGGCAGAACAGTTTTTTCATAAAGAGATAGATGAACACAAAGGGAGCCGACCGCGCGCCGGCTTCTCCCATCACTGGAGAGCACAAGATGAAACAGCGAATCGTACTGGCCCTTGGCGGCAACGCGCTGGGCAACAACCTGCCTGAGCAGATGCAGGCGGTGCAGGGCACGGCGCGGACCATCGCCGACCTGATTGCGAAGGGGCATGAAGTAGTGGTGACCCACGGCAACGGCCCGCAAGTCGGGATGATCCAGCAGGCGTTCGAGGTGGCGGCCCGCCACGACGAAAAGGCGCCCCATCTGCCCATGTCGGTCTGCGTGGCCCTGAGTCAGGGTTATATCGGTTATGACCTGCAAAACGCCCTGCGCGAGGCGCTGCTCGAGCGCGGTATCCATAAGCCGGTTGCCACCCTGGTGACACAAGTTGAGGTGGATAAAAACGATCCCGCCTTCCTCGACCCGAGCAAACCCATCGGCGGCTTTTTCAGCAAGGAGGAGGCCGAGGCGCTGATGGCCAGGGGCGAACGTCTTAAAGAGGATGCCGGTCGCGGCTATCGCCGGGTAGTGGCGTCCCCCAAACCCGTCGACATCATCGAGAAGGAGACGGTCTCGGCCATGCTGGCGGCGGGGCAGGTGGTGATCACGGTCGGTGGCGGCGGCATCCCTGTGCTGCGCGAGGGGAACCACCTGCGCGGCGCCAGCGCGGTGATCGACAAGGATTGGGCCAGTGCCAGGCTAGCGGAGCTGATTGATGCTGACATGCTGATCATCCTCACCGCGGTGGAAAAAGTCGCCATCAACTTCGGCAAGCCCGACGTGCAGTGGCTCGACACCCTGAGCGTGGCGGATGCCCGGGGCTTTATCGAGCAGGGGCAGTTTGCCAAGGGTTCCATGCTGCCCAAGGTGGAGGCGGCGCTTTCGTTTGCGAGCTCCATGCCGGGGCGCAAATCTCTCATCACTCTGCTGGAGAAGGCGGCCGAGGGGATCGCCGGCAAGACCGGCACCCTGATAAGTCAGTAGGCTCGATCTTGTCAGCACAAACAGGGGGCCATCGGCCCCCTTTCTGTTGGCTGGCGCAAGGGATTGGCAGACGGGAAAAATAAGTCGGCAAGTTGTGATCCGCGATGGGCAGGGTGACAGGAGCGGCGTAAGATGGCTCCCCAAAAAGCGGGCTGATTGGCGATAGAAGAGGCAACAAGGCAAGTAATGAGTAGCAAGATCAACATGGCGGCGCTGGGGGGATTGGTTCTGCTCACCGCCATCTGGAGTTACAGCTGGATCGTGATGAAGCAGGTGATGCTCTACGCGGGGGCCTTCGAGTTCACCGCCCTGCGCTGCCTGTGCGGCTCTTTGGTGTTGCTGCTGGTGCAATGCCTGCGTGGCCGCAAATACCTTAAACCCACTCCGTTTCGCTACACCCTGGCCATCGGGTTGTTCCAGACCTGCGGCATGGTGGGGCTGGCCCAGTGGGCCCTGATCAGCGGCGGGGCGGGCAAGGTGGCGATCCTGAGCTACACCATGCCGTTCTGGGTGGTGATCTTCGCGGCGCTCTTTTTGGGTGAGCGGATGCGCCGACTCCACTACGTGGCGGTCGGGGTGGCCGCCTGCGGCTTGCTGCTGGTGATCGAGCCCTGGCAGCTGCACCTCGACTCCATGAAGAGCGCGTTGCTCGGGATCGCTTCCGGCATCTGCTGGGGGATCAGCGCCATCATCGCCAAGCGGATGTATGCCCGTCATCCCACAGTGGATCTCATGTCCCTCACCACCTGGCAGATGATCTACGCCACTCTGGTGATGGCGCTGGTGGCGGCACTGATGCCGGAACGCCCCATCGACTGGCAGCCCTATGTGTTTGGCGCGCTCGCCTACAGCGCCATTTTCGCCACGGCGCTGGCCTGGAGCCTCTGGCTGTTTGTGCTGAAAAAACTGCCGGCGGGGATTGCCGGGCTCAGCACTCTGGCGGTGCCGGTGAGCGGCGTGCTGCTCTCCTGGTGGCTGCTCGGGGAAAACCCGGGGCCGGTGGAGGGGAGCGGCATCGCCCTTATCGTACTGGCGCTTGTCGTCATCAGCCGCAAGGGCAAACGCTCCGTGGTGTCGGTGGCGGGGGAGACCCGGGTCAAGCAGGGTTGAGTCGCGCTGGTTCTCAAACGTGGATGCTGGCAGTAGAGACAAATCGTATTTGTAGTGAACTCGTCTGGTTGTAAACCAATAGTCAGATGGTATTAAATCCAAGCAATGATAATTGGTCATTGCCTTCGGTTCAGGGAGACAAGGATGTCAGTAAAAAATGGAACGGTTGACAAGTGTCGTATCTATTATCAGGATGTTTATGTTGGAGCACTTGCAAAAGGAAATACACCTGCAACGGCGTTGGATGAATGTTTTCATCATTTCCTCGACCAACGGCCAGTATCTGCTAGTGGTGAAGTCAGGGCACAGGGTATAGCAGCTGCAACATTTTGGGGTGAAACAGACGTAGTCACGCATGCTTCCTTATCTGCTCTGGTGCTAAGCCGGGTTTTGTATTTTGATGATGGTTTGTCCATCAACCAGGCTAATGTATTTGCAGAGACTATTCCTGACGTTTTTCGACAAGCCATTCGATATGCCAAAGTTTTTACAAAACCACATTCTCAGTTATGGATTAGCTTGCAGGAAAATCAACATGACAAGGAGTGGAAAATATTTTTTGCTGTTTGTTATAGATTGATGGAACAATTGGGGCCTTATCAAAAAACAATCAATGAAATGGAGAGGCAGCTTGCACAACTTTCTATTATAGAATTTTTATCCTATCTCAGCGTTTCTGCCTATCATGAATTGGCGGAAGGGGATGCTAGGAACGATAGATTATGGAATGCCTATCAGAGAGTTATTTCCAACAAGCTTAGTAAATGTAACGGAGGGGACTTCAATCTTGATGAGGCTCGCCTTGGTGCATCATTGAAACGTCATCTTTCTCCCATGTTGTTTCTCTCTTCAGCTCCTGTAACTGAGTGCCTGCAAAATATGACGGCGATACGCAGCCTCCTCTCGGCTATGCAGGAGCTGATTGATTACGAAGCATCGATAGATTGGTTTTGTTTTGATCATGAATGTCGATATCAGTTTAAGCCAGATCAGCCAGTCATTTATCATGAGAGCGATGCTCATACGCTTTCGTGGTATCATACTGATCAGAAGCAGACTGCACTATGGATCTATTGGCTTAATCGGGGGGTTGATGCGTTCATCCATTCAGGTAAAGCTGGCACCATAATTGGTCGACCTGAGAACCATGAGATGAATCAATTCGCCTATATCAAGGCTCTAGGGCATGAGTTGCGGTTACGCGAGGTATATGGATTAACGCAAACCGTTCAATCATCCAATGGTGTTCGGGCAGACCTTTTTCGCCTTCTGCTTGCCAGTGAACTTACAACGGCATTTTTCCAACGAGAGTATATTGACGAGTTTCAGAAAATATATAGCCAGTGTGGCACAGTGATAGGAGCGTTGGGGCGACTGGCATTCAATGGAATATTATCAGGGCAGAATCGTTTCCCCATGACTTGGTCTGAAGAAAAAACTAAAATAGAGTCAATTATTGGTTGGACGGTATCAGAACAGCTACCCACCGGAAGTCATGAGGTCGCCAAGGCGATTTTGGATTTTTGGACAAACGATTTGAGTAAATTGGCAGAAAATATAAAGCAACAACGGCATCTCCCTGTTCCAAGGTTATATGAACTACCATATTACAAAATTGGACGATATCGTTTCCAGTTTCCATGGGTGGTTGGACAGCAAAACAATTTAACTGCCACAGTCAACAATTTGAGGCGAATTGGCGCTCGGCGGTTAGGGCAAAATGATGAAACCAAGCGTGTAGAAATAGAACTGGCCAATCAATTGCGCCAACGAAATTTCAATGTGGTTAGTGGATTTCAACCTGCGCGCACCGTATTGGAAGATCCTGGCGAGATCGATATCGTTTGTCACCGAGATGGGGTTTTATTGTTGCTTGAGGTCAAGTCTGGTTATATTCGTTCAACCAGACATGAAATTTGGCTGCACAGAACCAATACGCTTAGGAAGGCGGCTTGCCAATTGAGGCGAAAAAAAACGGCATTATATGAGGCCTTGCAAACTGACACTGCCTTATGCAATCAATTGGGTATTGCATGTACAACCGACTTGTCCTTCCATTGCTGGATTGTAGATACCTCTATCGAGTTTGATCAACAAATTGTGGATGGCTTCCTAGTTGCGTCTTTGGAGTCGTTAGTCGTGACGCTACGTGATGAGGCGCATCTTTTATTTCCTTTGGATGAAAGAAATGACTATTCCATGTCATCACTTTTTCCAGGTGGGTTTACTGCGCGAGAATGGGTTCAATGTGTGGAGAATGGTTCTGTATGGAAAAATATTGGTAAGCTGGATCAGCTTCAAATATAAAGAGGGCCCGCCATTATGGCGGGCCCTGTTGTCTTTGTGTCTGCTTATCTGCGCTGGGCCAGGTGCATCATGGCTTCCAGCACGGCGCCGCCGATCGCGCGGGCCTTGTCCGACACCGTAGTGGCATCGGCCCGCTCACCTCTGGGGTCGATATCCCCGATCTTGAAGCCTACCGGTACCTCGATGCCGTCACTCAGCAGCCCCCGCACCATGCCTGACAGCGGCGCGATAATGGGAGCGTCCCCCACGTGGGCGATCACGTCCCCCTCCTGCACCAGATCGCCGAGTTTGATCAGGCTCTTCATCACTCCGGGGGCGGGGGCACGCACCACCCGGCGGGCTGAGTGCCCCTCGATGACCCCGGGAATGCCGGTATTGGGCTGGGCGGGGCCCTGATAGATGACCCGGCCCAGATGGTGGCCGCGGTTGGTCTCGATCACCGCATCGCAGTCGCGTCCCGCCTCAAAGCCCGGGCCGAGGGCCACCGTGATGGGGGCCATCTCCCTGTGGGTGCCAAGATTCTGCTTGGCGAGGATGGCATCCACCAGGTAGCGGGGCTTGAGATCGCGCAGGGTGGCGCCCTCGGGGTCCACCAGCAGGGGGATGATCCCCTGCTCCAGCAGCGCAAAGGCCTGCTCGACACTCTCGGCCCGCTTGGCGCGCACTCCCTCGACGCAGGTCTCGCCGTCAAACATCGCCTGAGCGAAGGCGACGGTACGGCGGATCACCGTGGGCTTGTCGAGATCCAGCATCACCACCTTGAAGCCCGCATTGTGCAGGCGTAGCGCCACCCCGGTGGCGATATCGCCCGAGCCGCGCATCACCACCAGCCGATCCTGTTTGAGGCGCACATCGTCCTGCATCAGGCCGCCCGCCTTGCCGTTTTTCACCTGCAACAGTTCGGCGAGGATGCTGATGGCGATCTCCTCCGGGGTCTCGGCCCCTATGTTGTAGCCGATGGGGGCGTGCAACTGCTGCAACTGCTCCTGACTCACCCCTTGCTGGCGCAGGGCTTGAGTGAAGGTTTGCACCTTGCGCTTGCTGGCGAGCAGCCCCAGGTAGGCGAGGGGACGGGTGATGAGCCGATCCAGCGCCTCCTTGTCCTGATGGTTGGTGGCGATGATGACGAAGTTGGCGGGCTCGATGGCCAGCGCCTCGATGACGGCGCTGATGGTGTCGGCCTGCTGAAGATGAGTGCCTGCGGGGAAGAGTTCGGGATTGAGGCTCCCTTCAAAACAGTCGCCGACATGGATATCAAAGCCAAGCGGGGCCGCCGCGTGAGCGAGCGCCCGATTGACATGACCGGCGCCGATGAGCACCAGCCGGGGACGCAGGCCGTAGACATCGATATAGACCGACATGGCGCCGCCGCAATCCGAGCCCACCGCATGTTCGCCGTTGCGGGCCATCCGGCCGTGGAAGATGCGCGGCTTGCGCTCGGCAATGGCGGCGATCGCCTCCTCGATCACCCGTCGCTCTATCATGCCACCCCCTATGGTGCCGTGGATCCGGCCATCTCCCTCGATCAGCATCTGGGCCTGATGGCGCGGGGTGGAGCCGCGGCTCTCGATGATCCTGGCCATGGCGAACGGGGTGTTGGCTTGTTCCAGCCGGGCGGCGTGTGCAAACAGATTCATAAGGTACCTCTTGTTATCCTTAACCAGACCGGGACCTGGTGGCTAAACCGGCTCTCCGGGTATGAGCGCGATGGCGTGGCGGATGGCTTGCGGTTCGCGCACCGCCCCCTGCCAGATGGCGTGAAGTTCGGGATGACGGGCCAGCAGGTTTATCAATGGCGGCTGCCATGACGCCTCATTTTGATAATCACCGTTGATAAACCAGATCCGTCGCGCCCTTGCAGGGGTGCCCTTGAACACCCCGTCGGGGTGGGAGAGCAGCCTATCGAACAGCGGCCAGTTCAGCGGTTCACCTGGCGCAATCCCGCATAAAGCCTGAAGCTCGGCCCAGCGGTGGATCTGCGCCGGGTCGGCCTTTGCCCCTACCATGGCGCCGCCCACCAGGGCTATCACCCAATCACTGCTTCCTGGAATGCAAGGTTCGTGCAAAGCCGGCACTTTCAATAACTTGTGATGGGCGCCGTCCGCCTCGACCAGGATGATGTCGAAGCGCTGCTGCCCCTTGATGAGATCCAACTGCTGGGGCGTGGGACCCGCTACCTTGCCGCTGGCCTGCTCGATATGGCTGAACAGGGCGACCAGGGCCGGGCCATCGGGCAGTTGCTGGCAACGGGTCAGCTGGCGGACCGGATCTGCTTCGATGATCAATTCCCGATAGTGGGACGGGGAGGGCAGAAACATCCGGGTGGTGGTGGTGATCAGCACCTTCTTGCCCTGTTGATGGAAATAGTCGGCCAGCCAGAACAGGGTGCTGGTTTTACCGCCGGCCCCGCACAGACTAATTAATGTGGTATGGCTATCACTATTTTTTATGAGCTGGCCTAATAATGAGGAAATATCCGGAAAGGGGATCGATACAGGAGCAGGTAATGACATGGTGATGTCCGAATTAAATAAAGAAGGATGCGAGAAACAGTCTGCCAATCGAAAAGAATCGTGCGACTGCGTAATGACGGCGGCGGGATTGTCCTCCCGAATGGGTAGCTGGAAAATGATGCTACCTTACGGTTCGGGGACAATACTTGATGCAAGTCTCAAAAATGCCCTGGCTTGTTGTGAGCGGGTCATTCTGGTGGTGGGATATCGCGGCGACGAGCTGGTGGCCCGTTATGGCGGGCGGCGCGATATTCAGATCGTGAATAATCCCGACTATGAACAGGGGCTGGGCAGTTCCATCCGCTGCGCCCTGGCAGCGAGTGAGGCGGACTACCTCTTTATCAGCCACGGGGATCTCCCCTGCATTCCTCCTTCCGTGTTCCAGACGCTCTGGCAGGCGCGGGGAGAATATGCACTTTTTCCGACCTGGCAGGGGGAGGCGGGTCACCCGGTATTGTTGCCAAAATCCCTTGCCAGGGCGCTGGCGGCGGCTCCGGCGCAAGGTTCGGTGCGGCGCTGGCTGCAGCAGCACCCTCACCGTCTGGTGCCGGTCGACAGCCCCGCCATCCTGTTTGATGTGGATACGCCGGACCGTTATCAGGCTCTGCTGGCGCAGGCGCCGACAGCAGGTGCTGAGATGCCCGCATCCACTCTTAAGCAAGCCTGCCTGACAAAGTAGCCGCAGCTCATCTCTTGCTTTTCCTTTATTCCGGCAGCATCCGTGCATCTATATATGGCGGCCGACAGGGGCGCCATTATCGTGATAAAGGCGATAATTTTGGCCGTATCAAAGTGATATGGACACCTGCCTGATTTGATAGCCATCATTTTTTATCACGGTATGCCTGAATATATTTTCGGGTGAGTGATAACCACTCTCATTTAATATGGCGGGTCAATTGCCTGTCATTTTCATTAATTGGAGCTGCCTCACGCTTTTATCGCAAAAAAATCATTTGCAGCCGCGCTGGCCTGATAGTTGCTCCTCTCATTTACAAGGGGCGATCCCGCAGGAAAACCCCAGTTATTCACCATGTAAATGAGCAGAGCCGCTGCAAGGAGATCATCATGGGCGATATTATGCGACCCGTTCCCTTCAAGAACCTTCTGACCCGAATTTTTGCGGAATATAAAGAGAGCCAGTCCATCTTCGGCATTCCCGCCGCGCAATTCTATCGCAAGCAGGACGAGCGCAAGATCAAGGTATTCGGTGAAACCTGCGAGACCCCCATCGGCCCGGCGGCCGGCCCCCACACCCAGCTGGCCCAGAATATCGTCACCTCCTGGCTGACCGGCGGGCGCTTTATCGAGCTCAAGACGGTGCAGATCCTGGACCGTCTCGAACTGGCAAAGCCCTGCATCGATGCCGAGGACGAGTGCTTCAACACCGAGTGGTCTACCGAGTTCACCCTGACCAAGGCATTTGACGAGTACCTGAAGGCCTGGTTCGCCCTCTATCTGCTGGAGGAGATCTTCGATCCGCGCCTCGACGGGGAAGCCAAGTCCTTTATCTTCAACATGAGCGTGGGCTACAACCTTGATGGCATCAAACAGCCCCCCATGCAGCAGTTTATCCACGGCCTGATGGATGCAAGCCAACGCCCGGCATTTGCCGAGTATCAGCAGCAACTGCGCGAGTTCGTGGCCGACGAACAGTTTATCGCCGCGCTGGGGCTGGAGGCGCGCCGGGAGCGCCTGCAACAGCTGGCGGACTGCATTCCGGCCACCCTGGTCCACGGGGTGACCCTCTCCACCATGCACGGCTGCCCGCCTAACGAGATCGAGGCTATCTGCCGCTACATGCTGGAAGAGAAGGGGCTCAACACCTTCGTCAAACTCAACCCGACCCTGCTGGGCTACCCGCGGGTGCGCGAGATCCTCGATGGCTGCGGCTTTGATTACATTGGTCTGAGTGAAGAGTCGTTTGATCACGATCTCAAGCTGGATCAGGCCAAGGGGATGCTGACCCGTCTGATGGCGCTGGGGGCCGAGAAGGGGCTCACCTTCGGGGTCAAGCTGACCAACACGCTCGGGACCATCAACCGCAAGGGGGCGCTGCCCGGCGATGAGATGTACATGTCCGGCCGCGCGCTGTTCCCGCTCTCCATCAATGTGGCCGCCGTATTGTCGCGCGCCTTCGATGGCAAGTTGCCCATCTCCTACTCGGGCGGTGCCAGCAAGTTCAATATCTGCGAGATCTTCGAAACCGGCATCCGCCCCATCACCATGGCCACCGATCTGCTCAAACCGGGTGGCTACCTGCGCCAGCTGGAGTGTCTCAAAGAGATAGATGCATCCGACAGCTGGGCCATGACCCGGGTGGATGTCGCCAAGCTGGAGGCCTTGGCCGCCAAGGCCCTCACCATGGATTACACCCAGAAGGAGTGGAAGTCCGAGGATCGCATCGAGGTGGGTGGCGGCCTTCCTCTGACCGACTGCTACGTGGCGCCCTGCGTCACCGCATGCGCCGTGCATCAGGATATCCCCGAGTACATTCGCCTGTTGGGCGAGGGGGAGTATGTGGCGGCCCTCGAGCTGATTTACCAGCGCAACGCCCTGCCGGCCATTACCGGCCATATCTGCGATCACCAGTGCCAGTACAACTGCACCCGTCTGGATTACGACAGCCCCCTCAATATCCGCGAGCTGAAAAAAGTGGCCCTCGAGCGTGGCTGGGAAGGGTACAAGGCGCGCTGGCACAAGCCGGCCGGTAGCGGTGACAAGCACCCGGTCGCGGTGATTGGCGCAGGCCCGGCGGGTCTGTCCGCCGGTTACTTCCTGGCCCGGGCCGGTCATCCGGTCACCATCTTCGAGCGCGAGGCCGACGCCGGCGGCGTAGTCAAACACATCATCCCCGAGTTCCGCATTCCGGCCGAACTTATCCAGCACGACATCGACTTTGTCGCCGCCCACGGGGTCAAGTTCGAGTTTGGTTGCGACCCGGCGCTCACCGTCGACAAGCTGCAGGAGCAGGGCTTTACCTATGTCTTCGTCGGGATCGGGGCCGACAAGAACGGCGGCATGCGTCTGGAAGGGGATCACGAGCGCATCTACAAATCCTTCCACTTCCTGCGCAGTTTCAATCAGGGCAAGCCGCTGCCGCTCGGCCGCCATGTGGCGGTGATCGGTGCTGGCAACACCGCCATGGATTGCGCCCGCGCCGCCCTCAAGGTGCCGGGAGTGAGCGATGTGACCGTTATCTACCGCCGCAGCGAAAAAGAGATGCCCGCCTATCGCGAGGAGTATCTGGAAGCGGTGGAGGATGGGGTGCGTTTTTGCTTCCTCACCAATCCGGAGCGCTTTGATAAAGATGGCAAGCTTACCGTGCGAATGATGTCCCTCGGGGAGCCTGACGAGCAGGGGCGCCGTCGCCCCGTGCCCACCGAACAGGCCGAGGTGATGCAGATGGATGCGCTGATCACTGCCATCGGCGAGCAGCCCGATTGCGAGGTGTTGCAGCGCATGGGCATTCCCCTTGGCAGCGATGGCTGGCCCGAGGTGGATGCCCGGAGTGGCGAGACCCGCCGTCGCAACGTCTTCCTCATCGGTGACGTGCAAAGCGGCCCCTCTTCCATCGTGGCTGCCATCGGTGGTGCCCGCCGCGCCGCGGATCTGGTATTGGCCCGCGAGCACATTGCTGGCAAGCCGTGCGATGTGACCAGCCAGCCGTCTGACAAGGAGGAGATCTACCGCCGCAAGGGCAATATCGCCGTCACCCTGGTGGACAAGGGCGAGCGGGATGCCTTCGTGGCCCAGGAGGCGCACCGTTGCCTCGAGTGCAACTACCTGTGCAGCAAGTGCGTGGATGTCTGCCCCAACCGGGCCAACGTCGCCATCGCGGTGCCAGGCTTCAAGGACCAGTTCCAGACCTTGCACCTGGATGCTTACTGCAACGAGTGCGGCAACTGTGCCCAGTTCTGCCCCTGGCAGGGCAAGCCCTATCAGGACAAGGTCACCATCTTCAGCCTGCCCGAGGACTTCGACAACAGCCGCAACCCCGGTTTCTATCTGGCCGAAGGCCATGACGGAGGCGGTGAGCTGCGGGTGCGCCAGGGCGGCGAGACCTATCGCCTGACCATAGACGCCCAAAGCCGGATCCAGGATGTGCCCGAGGCTCTCGGTGACATGTGCCGCATCATCAGCCATGTCCATGCCCATCACCACTACCTGCTGGGGGCCGTCGCGGCCTGAGCGAATAACGAATAAGCGAAGGAGCAAACCATGTTTATTCTGAAAAACGTCACCGCCGTCCAGCTGGAGCCGACCCGGGTGCTGGAGGGGGTGGATATCGCCATCGAAGGTTCCCTTATCAAGGCGGTGGGGCCCAATCTGCGGGCCCTCTACCCGGAGGCCAACTACCGGGAGATGGGGGGCAAGCTGGTGATGCCGGGCATTGTCTGTGCCCACAACCACTTCTACTCCGGCCTGTCGCGGGGGATCATGGCCAACATCGCCCCCTGCCCGGACTTTATCTCCACCCTGAAAAACCTCTGGTGGCGGCTCGATCGTGCGCTCGATGAGGAGTCCCTCTATTACAGCGGTCTCATCTGCTCGCTCGAGGCGATCAAGAGCGGCTGCAGCGCGGTGATAGACCACCACGCTTCGCCCCATTTCGTCAAGGGCTCCCTCAATGTGCTGCGCAGAGGGTTCATGGAGGCGGGGCTGCGCGGTATGACCTGCTTCGAGACCACGGATCGCAACGGGGGGCTGGCCGAACTGCAGGCCGGGGTGGAGGAGAACATCCAGTTCGCGCAAGCCATCGATGCCGCCAAGGCCAAGGGGGACGAACCCTATCTGGTGGAGGCGCACATCGGCGCTCACGCCCCCTTCACGGTACCGGACGAGGGGCTGGCCATGCTGCGCGAAGCGCTGCAAGTCACCGGCCGTGGTCTGCATATCCATGTGGCGGAAGACCGCTACGACCTGGCCCATGGCCACCATCGTTATGGCAATGAGCCCATCGCCCGGCTGGACGCGTTTGATCTTGTCGACAGCAAGTCGCTGATTGCCCACGGCATCTACTTAAGCCCGGCTGACATCGAGCTGCTCAACAGCCGCGATGCCTTCCTGGTGCACAACGCCCGCTCCAACATGAACAACCACGTGGGCTACAACATGCACCTGCCACAGTTTCGCAACCTGGCCCTCGGCACCGACGGCATCGGTGCCGACATGTTCGAAGAGCTCAAATTTGCCTACTTCAAGCACAGGGATGCGGGCGGGGCGCTGTGGCCAGACAGCTTTGCCCGGTTCCTGTGGAACGGCAACACCCTGCTCGAGCGCAACTTCGGCGCCAAGTTTGGCCGACTGGAGGCGGGTTACAAGGCCGACCTCACCATCTGCGACTACGCCGCACCGACTCCGCTGGCGCCGCGCAACCTCGGCGGCCATCTTGCTTTTGGCATGGGTTCATCCTCGGTCAACAGCGTGATGGTGGAGGGGTGCATGGTTTATCAGGATCGCGAGTTCGCCTTTGACGTCGAGCCCATTTATCAGCAGGCCAGCAAGGTGGCAAGCCGCCTGTGGCAACGGATGGACGCGCTGGCCTAGGGCGGCCGTTTGCAGATTTGCACCGGATTGCCCGCCCTGTGGAACGTCCCGGTGGCGGGCAGCAAGAGTAAGGACGACACATGATTGAACAATTCTTCCGACCCGAGCAACTGGGTCAGGCGTTGGCCCTCAAGGCCCAGTTTGGCAACGACGCCGTCTACATGGGGGGCGGCAGCAAGCTCAACGCCGCCCCGACCCGCACCGACAAGAAGGTCGCCATCTCCCTGGAGCGGCTCGGCCTTGGCCAGATTGAGCAGCAGCACGGCCAGCTCCACATCGGCGCCAGCGTCACCCTGCAAGCCCTCAAAGATGATCCCCGCACCTCGGCCGCGTTGGGCGAGGCGCTGGGGTTTGTCTACTCCCGCCATCTGCGTAACCAGGCCACGGTCGGCGGCGAGCTTGCCTGCCAGCTGCAGGACTCCCCCCTGCTGCCAGTGCTGCTGGTGCTCGAAGCCGTGGTGGTGCTGGAAAACAACCAGCTGCAGCCCATCGACGCCTATCTGGCGGGCCAGCGCAAGGAGCTGGTGTTGGGGGTGGTGCTGCCGGAACCCGACCTGCGCTGTGCGACCCGTCGCATCAGTCGCAACGCCGATGGCCTGGCCGTGATGACGGCGGCGGTGGCCCTCGATGCCCTTGGCGAGATGCGGGTCGCCCTGGCCGGCGTGATGCCGCAGCCCATGCGGTTGCGTGATGTGGAGCGGCGCGATCTGCACGATGCGGCGCTGGAGGCGGCGGTGAGCGAACTGGTCACTCCGCGCGCGGATCTCGGCGGCAGCGTGGCCTACAAGCGCTATATCAGCGGTGTGGTGGTGGCGGATCTGCTGGTGGAGTGCCAGCAGCAGGAGGGTCAGGCATGATGGAACTTAACTTCACCCTGAACGGTGCCCTGCGCACCGTCATTTGCCCCGCCGGCGAGAATGCCCAGCGGGTGCTGTTCAACCAGTGCCGGATGCATTCGGTGCGCAACAGTGACGACGGCTTCGGCTTTGCCGGCTCCGACGCCATTCTCTTCAATGGCAAGGTGGTCAACGCCTCCCTGCTGATCGCCGCGCAACTGGAGGGGGCCGAGGTGCGCACCGCCGAGTCGCTTGGCAGCTGGAACCAACTCAGCCTGGTGCAGCAGGCCATGGTGGACGTAGGGGTCGTGCAGTCCGGTTACAACGATCCGGCCGCCTCCCTGATCGTGACGGACCTGCTTGATCGCCACCCGAACCCCACCCGTGATCAAATCGACGATGCACTCTCGGGCCTGTTCCACCGTGACGGCGGCTACCAGCAGTTCTACCAGGCCATCGAGCTCGCCTGCTCGCGGATGAAGGATCCGGATTACCTGTGCCAGATCGCCCCCGAGTTTCGGGGCGACTTGCGCCACATCGGCAAGAGCTGCCCGAAGGTGGACGCCGCCAAGATGGTGCAGGCCAAGCCCTGCTACGTGGAGGATCGGGTCACCGAGGATGCGCTGGTCATCAAGATGCTGCGAAGCCCCCATCCCCATGCCCTTATCACCCGGCTTGACGTGAGCCGCGCCGAAGCCCTGCCCGGGGTGGTGCACGTCATCACCTACCGCAATTGCCCGGATGTCTACTACACCCCGGGTGGCCAGAGCGCCCCCGAGCCGTCACCGCTCGATCGCCGCATGTTTGGTCGCAAGCTGCGCCACGTGGGGGATAGGGTGGCCGCCGTGGTGGCCGAGAGCGAGGCCATTGCTCTGGCGGCCCTCAAACTCATTGAGGTCGAGTATCAGGTGCTGCCGGCGGTGATGAACATCGATGAGGCGATGGCTCCCAATGCGCCGTTGGTGCACGACGAGCCCATCGTCTACATGGCCGGCGCCCCGGCGGATCTGGAGGCCCAAAACGCCAACGCCGTCTATCGCGATGACGAGCACATGATCATCAATTTCCCCATCGGGGCTCGCCCCCACGAGAACCTGGCCGCCAGCGTCCATGGCCAGATTGGCGATGTGGCCAAGGGCTTTGCCGAAGCGGATGTGGTGCTGGAGCGCACCTACGAATCCACCCAAGCCCAGCAGTGCCCGACTGAGCCGCACATCTGCTTTACCTATATGGATGGGGAGCGCCTCATCATTCACGCCTCCACCCAGGTGCCCTGGCACGTGCGTCGTCAGGTGGCGCGCATCGTCGGCATGAAGCAGCACCAGGTGCACGTCATCAAGGAGCGGGTAGGGGGCGGCTTTGGCTCCAAGCAGGACATCCTGCTGGAGGAGGTGTGTGCCTGGGCCACGAAAGTGACTGGCCGTCCGGTCACCTTCCGTTACACCCGTGAAGAGGAGTTCATCAGCAACACCTCCCGCCACGTGGCCAAGGTGACGGTGAAGATAGGGGCCAAGAAGGATGGCACCCTCACCGCCATCGACATGGATTTTCGCGCCAACACCGGCCCTTACGGCAACCACTCATTGACGGTGCCAAGCAACGGCCCGGCGCTCTCCCTGCCGCTCTATCCGTGCGATAACGTGCGTTTCACCGTCAACACCTACTACAGCAACATCTGCCCGACCGGGGCCTATCAGGGTTACGGCGCGCCCAAGGGCAACTTCGCCCTGACCATGGCCATCGCCGAGCTGGCGGAGCAACTGGGCATTGATCAGCTCGAGATGGTGGAGCACAACCGGGTGCACGAAGGGGACATCCTCAAGGTGCTGGGGGCCATCGGCGAGGGCAAGATGCCCACCTCGGTGCCCCACGCCGCCAGCTGCGCCCTCGAGCCCATCCTGAAACAGGGGCGCGAGCTCATCGCCTGGGACAGCCCCAAACCCGCGGACGGGGATTGGCGCATCGGCCGTGGCGTCGCCATCATCATGCAAAAATCGGGGATCCCGGACATCGATCAGGCCAACTGCATGGTCAAGCTGGAGTCTGACGGTACCTTTATCGTCCACTCCGGTGGCGCCGATATCGGCACCGGCCTCGATACCGTGGTGGCCAAGCTGACCGCCGAGGTGCTCGGTTGCCCGCTCGGCGATGTGCATGTGATTTCCGGCGACACCGACCACGCCCTGTTCGACAAGGGGGCCTATGCCTCTTCGGGCACCTGCTTCTCCGGCAACGCGGCCAAGAAGGCGGCCGAGAACCTCAAGGAGAAGATCCTGTTCCACGGCGCCGCCATGCTGGGCGAACCGGTGACGGATGTCGAGCTGGTCTACCCCGGGGTGGTGCGCGGCAAGCTGGGAGAAGTCTCCCTTGGCCAGATCGCCCACAAGGCGGAGACCGGCACCGGCTTTGGCATCCTGGTGGGCACCGCCAGCTACATCACCTCGGAGCTGGCCTTCCCTTACGGGGCCAACTTTGCCGAGGTGGCGGTCAACGTGCGCACCGGCGAGATCCGCCTCGACAAGTTCTACGCCCTGCTCGACTGCGGCACCCCCATCAACCCCGAGCTGGCCCTCGGCCAGATCTACGGCGCCACCATGCGGGCCATCGGCCACTCCTTGACCGAGGAGATCTGCTACGACGGCAAGGGGATCCCGCTCACCCGGGATCTCAAGAGCTATGGCGCGCCCAAGATTGGCGACATCCCGCGCGACTTCAGGGCCTTCCTGGTACCGAGTGACGACAAGGTCGGCCCCTATGGTGCCAAGTCCATCTCGGAGATCGGGGTCAACGGCGCCGCGCCCGCCATCGCCACCGCCATTCACGACGCCTGCGGGATCTGGCTGCGCAAATGGCACTTCACGCCGGAGCAGATCCTGCGTGAGCTCGGCAAGCTGGAGCAACAAACGGTGGCATGACAACAGCCAAGGTGAGGGGCGGGCGCAGGCTCGCCCCGACACCTGACAGCGGAATGAGTACTCCGCCCATATTCTGTGTGATGGGACAATCAAGATGTCTAAAACAACACGCAAGCACTCGGATCTGATCTACGAGCTGGAAGACCAGCCCCCCTTTTCGCAAACCCTGATGGGCGCAGTGACCCATCTGCTGGCCATTTTTGTGCCCATGGTGACCCCGGCTCTCATCGTCGGCGGGGCCCTCGGCCTCTCCACCGAGACCACCGCCTATCTGGTCTCCATGGCGATGATCGCCTCCGGCATCGGCACCTGGTTGCAGGTGAACCGCTACGGCCCCATCGGCTCGGGCCTGCTCTCCATCCAGTCGGTCAACTTCTCCTTCGTTACCGTGATGATTGCGCTGGGCAGCGCCATGAAAAAAGATGGCCTGCACGAGGAGCTGATCGTCTCGACCCTGCTCGGGGTCTCCTTTGTCGGCGCCTTCCTGGTGATGGGCTCCTCCTTCGTACTGCCTTACCTCAAACGGGTGATCACCCCGACCGTGAGCGGGGTGGTGGTGCTGATGATTGGCCTTAGCCTCATCAAAGTGGGGATCATCGACTTTGGCGGCGGCTTCTCCGCCATGAGCAGCGGTACCTTCGGCAAGTACGAAAATATCGGCCTGGGGCTGCTGGTGCTCTGCGTCATCGTCGCCTTCAACTGCAGCAAGAGCCCGCTGCTTCGCATGAGCGGTATCGCCATCGGCCTGCTGGTGGGCTATGTGGTGGCCCTGATGCTCGGCATGGTGGATTTCTCCCCGTTAAATGATCTGCCCCTGGTCACCATTCCGGTGCCGTTCAAATACGGCTTTACCTTCGATGCCCACGCCTTCCTCTTGGCGGGCACCATTTATCTGTTGAGCGTGCTGGAGGCGGTGGGGGACATTACCGCCACCGCCATGGTCTCGCGCCAGGAGATCCGCGGCCCCGAGTTTCAAAAACGGCTCTCCGGCGGCGTGCTGGCGGACGGCCTGGTGTCGGTGATTGCCTCGGCCCTCGGCTCCCTGCCGCTCACCACCTTTGCCCAGAACAACGGCGTCATCCAGATGACCGGGGTGGCCTCGCGCCACGTGGGCAAGTTTATCGCCGTCATCCTGGTGCTGCTGGGACTCTTCCCCGTGGTGGGGCGCTTCTTCACCACCATACCGTCCCCGGTGATGGGGGGCGCCATGACCATCATGTTCTCCATGATCGCCATCGCCGGTGGCCGCATCATCATCAGCCACGGCTTCGATCGCCGCGAGACCCTGATCGTCGCCACCTCGCTGGGGCTGGGGCTCGGCGTCTCCTACGACCCTAACGTCTTCAAGGTGTTGCCCGCCGGCATCTACATGCTGGTGGAGAACCCCATCTGCGCCGGCGGCATCACCGCCATCATCCTGAATCTGGTGCTGCCCCCGAGCCGCAAGCGCAAGGTGCTCAAGGGCGCCGAGGGGGTGGAAGTGATCCAACTCAGCGACAAGCCGGACAGCGCCTTTCAGACCGCCCCCGCCAGCCGCGAAGCAGTACCCCGGGTAGAGGAAGCAGGGGGGAGTGAACCCGGGATAGAGCGGGTCTGAATCTCATTACAGAACGATAAAAACAGGGACAAGGTTATGAACTACGACAACTCAGTCAAAGCCATCCGTGGCAGCTTTTTTGACATCACCCGGGTGGTGGATCACCCCGAGGAGATAGAGGCTCACGCCCGCCTCGTCGAGGATGGGCTCCTGATCATCCGCAACGGCTGCATCGACTGGTTCGGTCAGTGGGAGGAGGGCAAGGGGCGAATCCCGACCGAGGTGCGGGTGCGTGATTATCGCGGCAAGCTCATCGTGCCGGGCTTTGTCGACACCCACATTCATTACCCCCAGAGCGAGATGGTGGGGGCCTATGGCGAGCAGCTGCTGGAGTGGCTCAACCAGCACACCTTCCCGGCCGAGCGGCGCTACAACGATCGCGAGTATGCCCGCGAGATGTCCACCTTCTTTATCAAGCAGCTGCTGCGAAACGGCACCACCACGGCGTTGGTGTTCGGCACCGTTCACCCCGAGTCGGTGGATGCCCTGTTCGAGGCGGCCAGTCGCATCAATATGCGGATGATCGCGGGCAAGGTGATGATGGATCGCAACGCCCCCGACTACTTGCTCGATACTGCCGAGAGCAGCTATCTGCAGAGCAAGGCGCTCATCGAGCGCTGGCATGGCAATGGTCGCCTGCTTTATGCCATCACACCGCGATTTGCCCCCACCTCGACACCCGAGCAACTGGCGATGGCAAAACGGTTGCGCGAGGAGTACCCCACCACCTATCTGCACACCCATCTGTGCGAAAACAAGGAGGAGATCGCCTGGGTGAAATCCCTCTTTCCCGAGCATCAGGGCTACCTCGACGTCTATCACCAGCACGGTCTCACCGGCCACAACTGCGTGTTTGCCCACTGCATCCACCTGGAAGAGCAGGAGTGGGACTGCCTCAAGGAGACCGACTCCACCATCGCGTTTTGTCCCACTTCGAACCTGTATCTCGGTAGCGGCCTCTTCAAGCTGCACAAGGCGTGGCACAAGCAGGTGAAGGTGGGGATAGGCACCGACATCGGCGCCGGCACCACCTTCAACATGCTGCAGACGCTGAACGAGGCCTACAAGGTGATGCAACTGCAAAGCGAGCGGCTCTCGGCCTATCAGGCCTTCTATCTGGCCACCCTGGGGGGCGCCCATTCACTGGGGCTGGACGAGAAGATAGGCAGCTTTGCCACGGGCAAGGAGGCGGATTTCGTGGTGCTCGACCCGGTCGCCACTCCGCTGCAGCAGCTGCGTTACGACAACTCCACCACCCTGCGGGACAAGCTCTTTGTGCTGTTGACCCTGGGGGATGACAGGTCCATCTACCGCACCTATGTGGATGGCCAGCTGGTGCACGAGCGAGGGTAGGGAAGGCAACGGGGCGGCGTGAAGTTGCCCCAGAGAACACGAAGGCTGGCGAACCCGCAAGGAGCGCCAGCATCGCAAACACCGGGGCCAGACCCCGGGACACAAGGGGAAATGGCCCGGTTTTGTTGACCAGCGAGGCAAACGTTTGAATCTGCCTGTTATCTGGTCTTGGCGCTGCGACAGGCCCGCAGGAGAGACCCGCAGTGAGTACCGCCATTTCGTCACGACACGCATGTCGTTACGACACATTCAGGTGTTTTCGAAAGGAGTTGGGTATGACCCAGGCAAACAGCAGGATACGCAGTGTGCAAGAGCAGGCCGGGCAGGACGTTGGCGAGGCCGGATCAGAACAAACACCCATGGGGGCGCTCGATCGCTTCTTCATGATCAGCGAGCGGGGCAGCAACGTGCGCCAGGAGGTGTTGGCCGGGCTCACCACCTTCCTCGCCATGGTCTATTCGGTGATCGTGGTGCCCAGCATGCTCGGCAAGGCGGGCTTTCCCCCCGGCGCCGTCTTTGTGGCCACCTGTCTGGTGGCGGGCTTTGGTTCGCTGCTGATGGGGCTTTGGGCCAAGTTGCCCATGGCCATCGGCTGCGCCATCTCGCTCACCGCCTTTACCGCCTTCAGTCTGGTGCTGGGGCAGCAGATCTCCATCCCGGTGGCGCTCGGCGCGGTCTTTTTGATGGGGGTACTGTTTACCGCCATCTCGGTGACCGGAGTGCGCAGCTGGATTCTGGATAACCTGCCGATGGGGATCGCCCACGGCACCGGCATCGGTATCGGCCTCTTCCTCTTGCTGATTGCCGCCAACGGGGTGGGGCTGGTCATCAAGAACCCGCTGGAAGGCTTGCCGGTGGCGCTCGGGGCCTTTACCTCCATGCCGGTCATCATGTCTCTCATCGGCCTTGCGGTGATCTTCGGCCTTGAAAAACTGCGGGTGCCGGGCGGGATCCTCTTGGTCATCATCGCCATCTCCATCTTCGGTCTCATCTTCGATCCGGCGGTGACCTATCAGGGGCTGTTCGCCATGCCGAGCCTGGCGGATGCGCAGGGCAACTCCCTTATCTTCAGCCTCGATATCATGGGGGCCCTCTCGCCCCTGGTGCTGCCAAGCGTGCTGGCGCTGGTGATGACGGCGGTGTTCGACGCCACCGGCACCATACGGGCGGTGGCGGGCCAGGCCAATCTGCTGGACAAGGATGGCCACATCATCAACAGCGGCAAGGCGCTCAGTGCCGACTCGGTCAGCAGCATCTTCTCCGGCCTGGTGGGGGCGGCGCCGGCCGCCGTCTATATCGAGTCGGCGGCGGGCACGGCAGCGGGCGGCAAGACGGGGCTCACCGCCACCGTAGTGGGGTGTCTCTTCCTGCTGATGCTGTTCCTCTCGCCGCTCTCCTATCTGGTACCGGCCTATGCCACCGCGCCGGCCCTGATGTACGTGGGGCTCCTGATGCTGAGCAATGTCACCAAGCTTGATTTCAGTGACTCCGTCGGGGCCATGTCCGGTCTGGTGTGCGCCGTCTTCATCGTGCTCACCTGCAATATCGTCACCGGTATCATGCTGGGCTTCAGCGCCCTGGTGATCGGGCGCGTCTGCTCCAACGAGTGGCGCAAGCTCAACCCGGGGACCGTCATCATCGCCCTGGCCCTGGTGATTTTCTACGCTGGGGGGTGGGCCATCTAGGATGCCTACCCGTTTCGGGGCCGCCGTCAGGCGGCCCCGTTTTTTTGTGGGGAAAGGGGAATGTTTGGCAACAGTGGTTGGCTTCTCTTGCCGGTGTGGCAAGAGAGCGGGGCGCCTCTTTTTGTTATGTGAAAAGAGAGTCAGAGCCCCTTTGGCAGGAAAGATCTGGCCGCTACCATTTTGATAAAGCCGGATACCAGATTGATACGCCCGCTCTTTCTGCTCCCCTTGTTTGCCACCATGTTTGCCTGCCAATAACCGCGTCGGGGGCGAGAAATTCAGGCAGATGGGATCCCCTTCACACTTCTTGCCATCCTCCCGCTCCCATGGGGAAACGGGCGCATATCTTGCTGTTTTTCATCTGGTTCTGGAATTTTCCCATCTGAAAAAGGACTGGATCATGTCCATAGGATTACCCCTCAAGCGGGTGGATGCCGAGGCCAAGGTGACCGGCAGCGCCCGCTATACCGATGACAACATCATGCTCGGCATGCGCCACGCCAAGTACGTGCGAAGCAACATCGCCCACGGCAGGGTGCTCGCCATCGACGCCTCCGAGGCGCTGGCCCTGCACGGGGTCGAAGCCGTGTTTACCCATGAGGATGTGCCCACCACCTGCTATCGCACCGCCGGCCACGCCTGGTCCCTCGATGAGGCCAAGCGGGATGTCAAAGACAGGCGTCTGCTCACCGACCATGTGCGCCACTTCGGCGACGGGGTCGCCATCGTGGTAGCCCGCGATCCCCTGGTTGTCGAGAAGGCCGCCGCCCTGATCAAGGTGAGCTACGAGCCGCTGCCGGTGATGACGGATGCGGCCAGTGCCCTGGCTGACGATGCTCACCCCATCCACCCCGGCGGCAACCTGCTGCGGCAAAGCCAAATTCGGGCAGGGGAGCCGGAGCAGGCCATCGCTGCGGCAGATGTTCAGTTCAAAGGCCACTATCAGACCCCCGTGGTGCAGCACTGCCATCTGGAGACGGTCACCTGCTACGCCTACATGGATCAGCCGGATCATATCGTGGTGGTTTCCAGCACCCAGATCCCCCAGATAGTGCGCAGCCGGGTGGCCAAGTCCCTCGGCCTGCCCTGGTCGAGCGTGCGGGTGATCAAGCCCTACATGGGGGGCGGTTTTGGCAACAAGCAGGATGTGCTGGAAGAGCCGATGGCGGCGTTTCTGAGCTACAAGCTCGGCGGCGTGCCGGTCAAGGTTTCCTTAAGCCGGGAGGAGTGCTTCTTTGCTTCGCGCACCCGCCACGGCTTTTCCATCGACGGCACCCTCGGTATCGACCGGGATGGCACCCTCAAGGGGTATCAGCTGGGCGTGCTCTCCAATACCGGCGGTTATGCCTCCCACGGCCATTCCATCGCCAGCGCCGGCGCCAACAAGATCAGCTACCTCTATCCACGCAGCGCCTTTGGCTACGATGCCAAGACCTTCTACAGCAACCTGCCCACCGCTGGCGCCATGCGCGGTTACGGCGCGCCGCAGGTGGTGTTTGCCCTCGAGTGCATGCTGGATGATGTCTGCGCCGAGCTGGGGCTAGATCCGCTCGCCGTGCGGATCGCCAACGTGGCCCGCGAGGGGGACGTCAATCAGGTCAACCAGAAGACCATCTACAGTGCGGGCTTGCCCGAGTGCCTGCGCCGGGGGGGCGAACAGTTCGAGTGGGCACGCCTGCGGGCCGAGTGCCTGGCGCAGGATCCGGCGAGCCGGGTACGGCGCGGCATTGGGGTGGCGTGCTTTAGCTACGGCTCCAACACCTATCCGGTGGGGGTGGAGATAGCCGGCGCCCGCATGCTGCTCAACCAGGATGGCACCGTCAATCTGCAGATCGGCGCCACCGAGATAGGGCAGGGGTCGGACACCGTCTTTGCCCAGATGGCGGCCCAGACGTTAGGCATTCCTTTTGAGCAGATCCGGGTCATCTCGACCCAGGATACCGACATCACCGCTTATGACCCGGGATCGTTCGCCTCGCGCCAGAGCTATGTGGCGGCCCCCGCCATCCATCAGGCGGCGCTCCAGCTGCGGGCGCGCATCCTCTCGCTGGCGGCCCAGCTCTGCCATCAGGATGTGGGATCGCTCACCCTGATCGACGGCTACGTGGTGTTGGCCGGGGCGCCGGACAAGGTGCTCATCAGCGTGGCCGAGGTGTCGGTCAATGCCTACTACCACCTCACCATCGGCGGCCAGATCACCTCGGAAGTCTCCCACAAGACCACCACCAACCCGCCGAGCTTTGGCTGCACCTTTGTCGATCTCAGTGTCGACATCGATCTCTGCAAGGTGACCATCAACCGTATTCTCAACCTGCACGATGCGGGCAAGATCCTCAATCCGCAGCTGGCCGAGGGGCAGGTGCACGGCGGCATGGGGATGGGGATCGGCTGGTCCCTGTTCGAGGAGATGATCATCGATGCCAAGAGCGGCGTGGTGCGCAACCCCAACCTGCTGGACTACAAGTTCCCCACCATGCTGGACTTGCCGAAGCTTGAGTGCGACTTCGTGCAGACCCATGAGCCCCAGTCGGTCTATGGCCACAAATCCCTGGGCGAGCCGCCCATCATCTCCCCCGGCCCGGCCATTCGCAACGCCATCAGGATGGCGACCGGCGTCGCCATCAACGAGCTGCCCATCACCCCCAAGACCCTGTTTCGGGAGTTTGTCGCGGCGGGTTTGATCACCGAGGGCACAAGGGAGGAGCAACCCCATGTTTGATATTGCCCGTTACTATAAGGCTCGCAGTGTGGCCGAGGCCGTCGCCCTGCGTCAGGCCGATCCCGAGGCGCGTCTGCTGGCCGGTGGCACCGATGTGATGATCCAGCTTCATCACCTCAACGCAGCCTATCGCCATATCGTCGATATTCACGACTTGCCCGAGCTCAAAGGGGTGTGCGAGTTGGCCGACGGATCGATCCGGATCGGCTCTGGCACCACCTTTACCGAGCTGATTGAAAACGAACTGGTGCAGCGCCGCCTGCCGATGCTGGCCGAGGCCGCCGCCACCATCGCCGGCCCGCAGATCCGCAACGTTGCCACCTATGGCGGCAACATCTGCAACGGCGCCACCAGCGCCGACTCGGCGGCGCCGACCGTGGCGCTGGAAGCCGAGCTGGAGATTGCCGGCCCGGGCGGCACGCGCCGCATCCCCATCGCCGGTTTTCACACCGGCCCCGGCAAGGTGGCGCTGCAACCGGCGGACATCCTGGTGGCATTTCACTTTGCCCCGGACGCGCACCCCCATGCGGGATCCCACTACTTCAAGTATGCCATGCGGGGTGCCATGGATATCGCCACCATCGGCTGCGCAGCCTACTGCCAGATTGAGGATGGCCACTTCAAACGTCTGCGGCTGGCCTACGGGGTTGCGGCACCGACGCCGGTGCGCACGCCCCACGCGGAAGCGGCGGCCGAGGGGCAACCCCTGACCCGGGCAACGCTCGCGGCCATCGCCGAGGCGGTGGTGGCCGATGTGGCGCCGCGCTCCTCCTGGCGGGCGGAGAAAGAGTTCCGCCTGCACCTTATCAAAACCCTGGCGCAGCGGGTGGTCACCTGCGCCGTCGAACGGGCCGGAGGCCAGATCCTATGATGCAACCGCAAACCTGTCCCGCTGTGGCGATCCAGTGCGAGATCAACGGCAAGCCCTACTCCTATGCGGTCTCGCCCAGTGTGTCGCTGCTTCACTTCCTGCGCGGGCTGGGGCTTATCAGCGTGAAAGAGGGGTGCAGCGTCGGCGAGTGCGGCGCCTGTACCGTGCGGGTGGATGGCGTGGCCATCGACAGCTGCCTCTATCTGGCGGTATGGGCCGATGGCAAGTCCATCCGCACCGTGGAGGGGGAACGTAAAGGGAGTGAGCTCTCCGATGTGCAGCAGGCCTTTATCGACGAGGGGGCGGTGCAGTGCGGTTTTTGCACCCCGGGCCTGGTGATGGCGAGCGCCGCCCTGCTCGACAAGACCAAGCGTCGCCCACTGACCGAGGTGGAGATCCGCCGCGGCCTTGCCGGCAACCTCTGCCGCTGCACCGGCTACCAGAACGTGGTGCGGGCGGTGAAAAAGTGCTGCAGGAGTGAGTGATCAGGCGCTTCACCTGCAAGCCGGATAGCAAAAGGCCCGCCTTCATCAGGCGGGCCTTTTTATGGGGGATGGCAAGGGAACTCACCCTTTTTGCTGGTCGATCACCAGTTTGCCATCCTTGACCGGGATGGTGGCCCCCGGCGCCTTATCCATCCGGATCACCCCTTCCTGCCCCGCAAGGCGGTAGGTGACGTCATAGCCCAGGGTGCGGGTGCTGCTCTCCTGCACGGTTTTGCAGCGCTGCTCCGTGGTGGTGTAGGTATCCCCCGCCTGCATGTTGCCCTGCACCTGGTTGCCGGCATAGCCACCCGCGACTGCACCGGCGGCGGTTGCCACCTTCTTGCCGCTGCCGCCACCAAACTGGTGGCCGAGCACACCGCCCAGCGCCGCCCCCACCACTGTGCCCAGCACCTTGTGTTCATCCTGCACCGGTTTGCGGTGGGTGACGGTGACGTTGCGACACTCCTGACGGGGCGTCTTGATGGTTTCGGTCACCGGCTTGCTGGCGATCACCTCGGCGAAGGTGGGCTCGGGGGTGAAGAAACCACCGCTGGCCGCAGCCGACAACGCCAGTGCCGATGTAATACCGATCCCGATCCCCGCCATCATGGACTTGTTCATCTTCTCTTCTCCTGCAATCTCAATCTGGGTGCTTAGCTAGCCTGTATTCATCTTGTCAATAGCGCCCTGGTCGGACAAGGCGAGCCGGGGCTGGCTGCGACAGCCGCTGACAAGGTCAAAAAAACGCCACTTCAAAAAGTGTCTGGCTTTGGCGACAACGGCGAAAAAATCGCCGCGAAATGGCGATGTTGAGGGAACAAGAGGGGGCATGGGCCTATTGTGAGTCGCATTTTGCAATCATCTGGCATGTTGATGGCCTCGGGCGAGGCTTGTTGGGCGGATCGAGAGCCCTGGGCGTGGGGATTGGGGGCAAGGTGTCAATCCGGCAAGGCTTTTGCAGCGTATGTGGCAAGAAGCGGAAAGACGTCAGGGGAGATGGATGACGCGTTGACGCAGAGCCACAGCCAATCCGGGATCCTGATACTGAAAGAGTGAGAAGGGGGACTTATGTCACTGTTACCCAGCTGGATCACCCCGGCCATCCAGGCCAACGTCATCACGACGCAGCAAGCCGAACGACTGCTCGCCTCCCTCTATCGGCCGCTGGTGGCAGGCGGGGAAGAGCTGCCCGCTGACCTCGCAGACATCAGCCTCAAGCTCTACTGTTTTCGCCAGCAGGGACGGGTGCGTCACTAACGCTGGCATAAGAAACACGCCGCCCTGCGGCGGCGTGTCACGGCATTGGCCGATCAGGCCAGCATCACCTGGAGCACCAGCATCAGGGCGCCAAAGCCCAGCACGAAGCCCACCATGGGCAGCACGAACTTGACCCACTTGTTGAACTGGATGCCGAGCATCTGCAGGGTGACCAGCACCAGGCCGGTGGGGGCCAGGAACAGCATGGCGTATTGCCCCCAGTTGTAGGCCGACACCACTATGTAGCGCGGGATCATCACGGTATCCGCCAGCGGCGCCATGATGGGCATGGAGAGCACCGCGAGCCCCGAGGAGGAGGGCACCACCAGTCCCAGCAAGGTGAAGACCAGCATCTGGCTCACCGCGAACACGGCGCCGTGCATGCCGGAGACCAGATCGGAGGCATAGGCCAGTATGGTGTCCGAGATCATCCCCTGATCCAGCACCAGGTTGACCCCCCGCGCCAGCCCTATGATGAGGGAGACGGCCACCAGCTCGGAGGCCCCCTGGGTGAAGGCTTCGACCGCCTCTTTCTCCTTCAGCCCCGAGATGAAGATGATGATGATGGCGATGGTGAGGAAGGAGGCGGCCATCTGCGGGAACCACCAGCCGGCCATGGAGACGCCCCACACCATCAGCGGGAAGGCGAGGATGAACAGGGTCAGGATGATCTTGCGGCGCAGGGTGAAGGGTACGCCCTCATCCATGGAGCCCTCTTTCAGGAAGCGGGCTCGGAAGCTGTCTCTGTCCTCATAGGTGTAGGAGAAGGCCGGATTGGCCTTGAGCTTCTTGCAGTACCAATAGAGATAGGCGATCACCACCAGAGTGCCCACCAGGCAGCCGACCGCACGGAAGATGAGCCCCTCGGTGAACGGGATGCCGGCGGCATTGGAGGCGATCACCACGGAGAAGGGGTTGATGGTGGAGAAGGTGGTGCCCATGGAGGCGGCGAGGAAGATGGCCCCCACGCAGACGATGGAGTCATACCCGAGCGCCAGGAAGATGGGCACCAGGATGGGGTAGAAGGCAACGGCCTCCTCTTCCAGCCCGCAGGTGGTCCCCCCCAGCGCCATCACCAGACAGACCAGGGCCACGAACAGGAACTCGTTGCCTTGTGTCTTGCGCGACAGCGCCACTAGGCCCGCACTGAAGGCTCCCGTCTTGTTGATGACGCCGATAAGCCCACCGAGCACCAGGATGAAGACGATGATGTCGGCCCCCTCTATGGTGCCCTTGACCATGCTGACCGCAACGTCACCAAGCCCCTTGGGGGCCTGCTCCAGTCGCTCATAGGTGCCGGGAATGGCGATGGGCTTGCGAATGGTGCCGTTGATGAACTGGGCAACGTCGATATTGATATTCAATTTTTCAAGCTCGTCCTGGGTGGCGGGCACCCGACTGGTTTCCCCCTGCGGTGTGTTGACCATCAGGGTAGCGCTGGCGGGATTATAGGAAAGCTTGGCATAGGCCCCCGCCGGAATAATCCAGGTGAGGGCAATAGCCAGCAACATGATCAGAAACAGAATGGTAAATGCAGTGGGGAATTGTCTCCGGGTCTTGGTATTCGGCTCGGCACACATAAAATGCTCCTCGATAAAGCAGGTTAAGGTTCGGCGGAATATCGGGTCGATAGGGTTCCTTCGTCATGACAGTGAAGTGCGCAGTTTGACTGCCAGCTGCGCACTCGTTGGCGAGAAATCTGGCCTGATATTGAACATCCGGTGGATTGTTTCAGGACGTAACCATAACGTGCTGGAAAGGGGATGAACATGGTACTCACTCGGCTTTATGGGCTGGTTCACAGAATATATTTCCGGCGATCGAAAACGTTAATTTCATGTTATTTGGTACATCGCAATACTTATTTCATAATTATTCCTGATGTCGCCTTTGAATTTATTGTTTGGTGATGAGTGGATGAAAATAAATATATCTGGAGTGCGTATTCGGCTTGCTCCGAATCGCTCGCGCTATATCAATATTCAGCACGAGGAAAAGGCTTGGGGGTTGCCCGAATGAGAGCTTGAAAAAAGACCCGCTCAAGATGCCGCACTCACGCTTTTAAAGCCTCATACGGATTCCAATACGACGTTTTGCTAATGGTTGCCACCCCCCCTCCCTGATACCCTGCCATTTTCGCAAGAGACCCACCCGAAGCATGATGCCCGGGTGTGGTGCCCGGTCCGTACCCAGACCGGATGAGTCCCCGCTTTGTGCCATATGTGAGGAAGGAACCCGATGACAAAGCAGAACATCTATGAGATGGGCCTTGAGCAGACATCCGCTAATTTCGATCCCCTGACCCCCATCAGCTTTCTGGCGCGGGCGGCCCGCGTCTATCCCGACTATCCGGCGGTGATCCACGGCCCCTTGCGCCAAACCTGGGCCCAGACCGAACGGCGCTGCCGTCAGCTGGCCTCGGCCCTCGGCCTGCACGGTATCGGCGAGGGGGATACGGTATCCATCGTGGCCCCCAATACGCCGGCCATGTTCGAAGCCCATTTCGGGGTGCCCATGAGTGGCGCCGTGCTCAACACCATCAACACCCGGCTCGATGCCGACGCCATGGCGTTCATCTTCCAGCATGCCCAGAGCAAGGTGGTGCTGGTGGACCGGGAGTTTGGCGCCGTGGTGCAAAAGGCGCTGGCACTTATCGAGAGCAAGCCGCTGCTGGTCGCCATTGATGATCCCCTCTATCAGCAGGGAGAGATGATAAGCGAGCTCACCTATGAGGCCTTTGTCGCCATGGGGGATGGCGAAGCACCCGGCTGGCTGCCAGAGGATGAGTGGCAGGCGATTTCCCTGAACTACACCTCGGGCACCACCGGCAATCCCAAGGGGGTGGTCTATCACCATCGCGGCGCCCACCTCAATGCGGTCAACAACGTGCTCTCCTGGGAGCTGCCCAAGCATCCCGTTTATCTCTGGACCCTGCCGATGTTCCATTGCAACGGCTGGTGCTTCCCCTGGACGCTGGCCGCGACCGCCGGGGTGAGTGTTTGTCTGCGCCATGTGCTGGCGGCGGCCATCTATGAGGCACTGCACGAACACAAGGTGAGTCACTTCTGCGCGGCGCCCATCGTGCTCAACATGCTCAACAACGCCGACCCGGCCCTCAAGCAGGGACTGGATCACCCCATCAAGGTGATGACAGCTGGGGCGGCGCCTCCCGCCACCGTGATCGCCGGCATGGAGGCGATGGGGATCGCCGTGACCCATGTCTATGGTCTGACCGAAACCTATGGCCCCTGCGTGCTGTGTGAACCGCAGCGAAGCTGGCAAGGCCGGGATGCCACCACGCTCTCTCGCCTCAAGGCTCGCCAGGGGGTGGCGTCACCGCTGCAGGGGGAGATGCGGGTCATCAATCCGGTCAGTGGCGAGGTGGTCCCCAAAGATGGCAAGACCATGGGGGAAATCGTGCTGCGCGGCAACGTGGTGATGAAGGGGTATCTCAAGAACCCGGCGGCCACCGCAGAGGCGATGGCGGAGGGGTGGTTCAGGAGCGGCGATCTGGCGGTGTGGCACCCGGACGGTTATGTGGAGATCAAGGACAGATCCAAGGACATCATCATCTCGGGCGGGGAGAACATCTCCAGTCTGGAGGTGGAGGATGTGCTCTACCGTCATCCCGATGTGGATGAGGTGGCGGTGATCGCCATGCCGGACGAGAAGTGGGGTGAAGTGCCTTGCGCCTTCGTCAAGCTCAAGGAGGGGCGTGAGGCGAGTCAAGCCGAGCTTATCGCCTTCTGCCGCGAGCAGATGGCCCACTTCAAGGCGCCCAAGCGGATCATCTTCACTCCGCTGCCCAAGACTTCCACCGGCAAGGTACAAAAATTCATGCTGCGCCAGCAGCTGTAAGAAAAGTGACGGGGTGGGGGGCTTCCCCTCACCCCCGGTTATTGCTCAGCAGGCGATGCAATTGCGGCCAATCTGTTTGGCCCGATAGAGCATCTGATCGGCGCGGGCATAGAAGCTCTCCATCGACTCCCCGTGCTCGTTTTGTACCAGACCTGCGCTGATGGTGATGACGAGGCTGCTGCCATCGGGCAGTGTCAGCGGTTTGTTCATGACAGTATGCCGTAACCGCTCCGCCAGGGAGGCCGCGGCCGTCAGGTGGGTCTCGGGTAGCAGGATGGCAAATTCGTCCCCCCCGATCCGGGCCAGCACATCTTCACTGCGCAGCACGGGTTGCATCACCTGACTCAGATGGATTAAAGCCCTGTCCCCCAGCGGGTGGCCGAAGCGATCATTGATGGTCTTGAACTGATCCACGTCCATCAGGATCAGCACCGAGTGGCTGTGATGGCGGGTGTTGAAGTTCAGCTGTTTGTCGCACAGCTCGAAGAAAAACCGGCGGTTGTAGAGTTCGGTCAGGCTGTCGCGCACCGACTGGGCGTGCAACTGCTCCTTGAGATGGTGCAACTCCGTGATATCGGAGGAAAAACCGATCAGGGTAGGGGTGCCATTGGCCAGGACAAAGGGCACTTTCACCGACCAGTAGTAGTGCATCTTGCCCTGCTCATCGAACAGGCACTCCTCGCCGGCCTGGGTCTCACCGGTCGTAAATACTTTCCCATCCATCTGCTGCAACTGGGCGGCGATCTCCGCCGGCAAGAGATCATCGTCGCGCATGTTGACCATCTGCTCGGGGGGCATGCCAAACAGCTCAGAGGTCTTCTGGTTGACGTAGAGGTAACGATGCTGGGTGTCCTTCATGTAGATGTAGGCATCGACGTGGGCGAGGATGATCTCGAGCAGTTGGTGCTGCTCCGCCAGCTTGGCCTCGATAGCCTTGCGCTCCGTGATGTCGGTGGCGATGCCGCACAGGCCGATCAGGCGCTCCTCCTCGTCGTACATCGGTTTTTTGACGCTCAGGTAGATGCGCGGCTCACCGGTCGCCTTGATGTAGTTGATCTCCTCGTCGGCGACGGTGATCTGCTGCTCCAGCACCTGGCGATCGTTGCGCCGCAGGGCGTCCGAGTCATTCAGGTTGAAAAAGCGACTGTCATCCTGCCCCTGCAACTGGGTCAGGGTACAGCCAAACAGATCCAGCACCGCCTGGTTGGCATAGGTGTAACGTCCGGCCAGATCCTTGGTGAAGATGTAGGCGCCAATCTCGTTGAAGATGGCTTTGAGCTGCTGCAGCTCTTGCTGGAGCTGGATGAGTGAAGCGGGAGGTTCCTGCATGAGTATATGGCCATCCTTGGAAGACACGATGGGATGGGTGGCAAAGGCGCCCACACCAACGCGCATCAATACTGCTAAATTAAGCTCCACTATCGGAAAAAATAGTGAATTTTCCGCGCCTTATGAGCTATGTCACAATGTTGTCAGTAGTCGAAACAAAAAAGACATCATATGAGTCTTTGTTTGTGCTACCGAAAGAGACGATTGTCGGCGCGTCCGTTTCCGCCGCCATTCATGTAGGCACACTCATGTTATGGATATTGGTGTCTGTGGTGTGAAATCGCCACTTAAGGGGCGAAAAACGGACTGAACGGAAAGGAGGTTTGACGGTGAGCCGAGGGGGCCGAAATCCTGCTTAGGTCTGTCATGCTAATGCAAGCAGCATCACGGGAGGCAAACATGGCGCAATAAAAAAGGATGGCGCCGAAGCAGCCACCCTTTCTGTGGTGTCAGCCCGGCATCATGGTTGCCGGGGGACATACTGTATGCTGGAATCAGGCCTTTTTCAGGTAGGCGGCAACCAGCACGATCTGCACGCCGTTGACCTTGCCTTCGATGTGCAGCGGGTTGTTGGTCAGGCGGATGCCCTTGACCAGGGTGCCGCGCTTGGCGGTGAAGCCGGCGCCCTTCACGTCCAGATCCTTGATCAGGGTGACGGAGTCGCCCTCTTGCAGCACGGCGCCGTTGGAATCGACGGTCGGTACGCTGTCGTCATCCTCATCGGCCATACCCGCTTCGGCCCAAGCCTTGGTCTCGTCTTCCATGTACATCATGTCCAGCAGATCCTGGGCCCACACTTCACCCTGACCGGACAGGGCCTTCAGCTGGCGCCATGCCATCACCTGTACTGCCGGCACCTGGCTCCACATGCTGTCACCCAGGCAACGCCAGTGGTTGACCACCAGAGTGTCCGGTTGTTCCAGCTGACCACGGCAGGTGTCACAGAGGGCAACGCTGTGATCATCGTCGCTGGCGGGGGAGTGAGGTACCACGAAGGCAGTCAGCTCCTGCTCGGCGCTGCACAGTTCACACTTGGCGCCCGCGCGCGCCTGCAGAATGGCGTTGATGGTCATGTTTTTGGTCCCATTGCTATTGGTAAAACGGCCCGCACCAGGCTTGCCGCGTAAAAGAGGGGGCGGAATATAGCATAAAACCCTGTACTTTGTCAGGTTGAGCCTGGACGTTGCGGTGAGGGTGATGATTTTTTGTCTGTAAAAAGCGCCATTGACGCCGTGGCGGGAGTGCATTTTGAAGGGGGATCGCTAGAATGAGCCTCCTTTTTGCTGCTGGATAAGGGTTCCCGTGCTGGCTCAACGTTTTCAACAACTGGATCGACTGCTCACCCGGCACAGGCGCTGGTGGCAATATCAACCCTACCACCACCTGACAATACCCTTTACAGAGGAGGCCCCCGAGCTGGTGGCGCAGCTCAATGAGCTGACCTGCGAAGAACTCGAGGCGCTCGATGGGAACATGGATGCGCTGGCCCGCCTGCTCGCACCCTGGATTGCGGAGGGCCCGGAACTGCAACAACTCAGTCGGCTTGAGCCCTTCACGCCCGAGCCCATTACTTGCAGCAAGAGCATGGCGAGCCACATGCCTGGGCGCAAGCAGGCCCAGATAGAGGCCTTCACCGCCTGCCTGCCCTCCCATCAGGGGCCTTATCTGGAGTGGTGTGCGGGCAAGGGACACCTTGGCCGGCTGGTATCGCTCCATCGCAAGGCCCGGGTATCGAGCCTGGAGCTGCAGCCACAGCTATGCGAGGAGGGGCGTCAACTGGCCGAGCGCGACGGGGCGACCATGACCTTCACCTGCGCCGATGCCTTTTCCCCGGACTCCGCCCTGCTGCTGGCCCCGGAGCACCACGCCATGGCCCTGCATGCCTGCGGCGAGCTGCATACCCATCTGCTGGAACGGGTTGCCGAGCGCGGGGCGCGCGGGGTGACCATCTCCCCTTGCTGTTATCACCTGATCCGCAGCGTCGACTATCGGCCACTGTCGGCGCTGGCCCGGGCAAGTGCACTGCGCCTGAGCAAAGCGGATCTCAAGCTGCCGTTGCAGGAGACGGTGACCGGTGGCGCCCGCATCACCCGTCTGCGTGAGCAGGAGGTGGTGTGGCGACTGGCGTTCGATTGCCTGCAGCGCCAGGTGCGCGGGGTAAACGCATATCTGCCGGTTCCCAATATGCAAAAAAGCCTGCTCGCCGGCTCTTTCGAGGCATTTTGCCAATGGGCTGCGGAGCGCAAGGAGCTCACTTTGCCTGACGGTCTCGATTACCCCGCCTTTGTGGTGCAGGGGGAGCGCCGTTTTGGCGATGTGGCCCGTATGGAGTTGGTGCGCCACCTGTTTCGCCGCCCCCTCGAGATCTGGCTGGCCCTCGATCGGGCGCTCTTCTTGCAAGAGCAGGGCTATCGGGTCGAGGTGGGAGAGTTTTGTGCCAAGCCCATGACCCCGCGCAACATTCTGATCCGAGCCTGGCGTCCCTGAGGGGGTGATGAGAAGGGCTTAAAGCCTCTGTGCGCTATGAAGACACAAATAGGCACTGGCGTACATCTTCTCTGACAGGGGCATCAGGCTCAGCGTCGCCTCTTTTTTAGCATGCGATGTGCTCTCTTCTGGCTGCTTGGCGGCACATTTTCAGGGAACTGCACCTCATCTGACGATCCTTTTGACGCAAATGGGCTCAAAGTGAATCCGCTCACACTTCTGATTAATTCTTAATTTTCATCGTGAATTTAGTCGCCCGAGTCCCTATGCTCGGGGGGCCATTCATTGAGGGACAAAGGAGTGTAGTGATGCTAAGACGCAGATATTGCGCCTGCTTGGTCGCAGCCATGTTTGCCGCGCCCGGTTATGCCGCCATGAATATCCAGCCCGATCCGCAAAATCCGGGGGGCTACCTTATCTCGGCGGCGGACGTGAAGGCGGTAGAGCAACAAAAGACCGCCAATCCCATGTACGCCATCTGGTCCAAGGCGCTGGCAACTCGCCCCAATACAGTGGTGGATGCTATCGAACCGGGACTTGCCAGCAACCCGGAGAACGTCAAACGGGTGGAGCGGGTCTTTCCACAGGCCGAGTGGGATTTTCTGACCCAGATGGCTGCGCCTGAATACACCTATGTCCGTTTCTTGCGGGCCATCGGCAAGTTCCCGGCGTTCTGTGGTGATTACAGCGACGGTCGCAATGCCGACGAGATCTGCAAAAAATCCATTGTGACCGCCTTCGCCCACTTCGCCCAGGAGACGGGTGGCCACATCGCCAAAGACAACATCTCCGATAACCCGCTGGCACTGGAAGAGTGGCAGCAGGCATTGGTACACGTGCGGGAGATGGGCTGGTCGGAAGGGCAGACCGGCTATACCACTGGGTGTGGCCAGAACGACTGGCAAAACAAGAAGTGGCCTTGTGCCACCGGACAGGGCTACTTTGGCCGCGGGGCGAAGCAACTTTCCTATCATTTCAACTATGGCGCCTTCTCGGAAGCCATGTTTGACGGCGATGCCAGCGTGCTGCTCAACAACCCGGGTCTGGTTGCCGACTCCTGGCTCAACCTGGCCTCGGCAATCTGGTTCTTCCTGACCCCCCAGGCTCCCAAACCGGCCATGTTGCACGTGATCGATCGTACCTGGGTGCCCTCGACGCGAGAGACCAATGCCGGGATTGGTTATGGGTTTGGCACCACCATCAACGTGATCAACGGCGGCATCGAGTGTGGCGAACAGAACAAGGACAAGGGCCAGCCGGTCAACCGGATCCGCTACTGGGAAGGGCTCTCCGCTCACTACCAGATCCCCCTCAAGAGTGACGAGAAAAACACCTGCTGGCAGCAGACGCCCTATGGCAGCCTCAATCTCAATGGCGCCACCGACGTGCTCTACACCAACTGGGATGGCAACTGGAAATACTACCCGGATCGCCCGGGGGGTTACTCCTTCGAGTGCGAGCTGGTGGGCTTCCAGACTGCCTATTCGGCTCTGGTGCCCGGAGACTACGAGAAGTGTGTGACCAACCTCTATGGCTCCCACGCCAGCTGGCCCAAGGTGCGGATCGTGGAGACATTGCCTGTACCGCCAGTTGATCCGGGTGAGCCACCTGTGGGCGGGATCCCGGCCTGGGATGCTGGCAAGGTCTACCAGGGGGGTGACAAGGTGAGCCACAAGGGCGTCGTCTATCAGGCCAAGTGGTGGACGCAAGGGGACGATCCCGTCAAGGGGGGCCCCTGGGCGCCAGTCAGCCAGTGATGAGCGATGAATATTACTCGCGAGCGTCAGTTTGGTGCTGACTAAATGAAATTAATTGAGCAGCTGTAAGTCAAGAGGGAGGCCTTGTGCCTCCCTCCTTATTTATGCCGCCGGTTTGCCAGATAAGAGATAACGAGTGGTGGAATAGTGGGAGGTTCTTTATCTTCGGTACTTTTATCCTCAATACACTGAACATGTTGAGACTGCTGTAGCCGGTGTGATCATCATCAAATCGTTTGTGCAGGGTGCGTATAAAACTGTCGCATGCGCAATAAATACTCATGTAACTGACCACAGGGGTGTAAATGCACTATATCGGCGGTCTGCCACCAGATAATCGCGCAACACATCTTAAACTCACCTTCAATCTCATCAGCGAGATGAGATTAGTGTCACATATTATCCGGATGCAACATGTTATGCATGTCAAATATACCTTGGGTTCAAGCTAGTTAATCATATTGACAATAAAGAATAGCGAACGATGAACAATGCTACCCAACCTCATGAGATTAAATGGCTGGAGGGTGATGATAAGACAATGATGGTTCAGATATAGCAGTATTTTCTTCTCGTTATTGATGACAATGTGAGTTGTCGTCGAGTGAATATAAATGATGTATATGGTTGAGTGACAAAATGACGGAGGGTGGAATGGTAAGACATTTCATAAATGATTCAATCTCATAGAGATATCAATTCTTTCAGGGAGGTTAGACGGTTATCATGGCTAAAACTAAAACAGTTTATTACTCGTTGGCAGTTTCAATAGCACTGATTGTTGTTCTACTGGTGCTTGCAGGATGCAATAATGACTCCTCTGATACTAGCAAGCCTGTTACTCCAGAAGTTCCAGTTGTCTCGGTTATTCCAGCACCGGTAAAGCTTGAGCAAACGGAAGGTGGCTGGTCGGTAGATAATACTGTGAATATTGTCTATGAACAAAATACGGAGTTAAAGGATGAAGCTACTTATCTTGCTGATAAGCTTAAGCAGAATAATAATTTAAGCCTTAATATAAAGGAGTCCCCGGTTGATGACACGACCAAGATTGACAAATCGATCACTCTCTCTGTCGAAGCGTCAGCCACCGTATCCGAAGAGGGATATAAGCTGAATATTGTTGATGGGCAGGCAAACATTATTGCTAATACAGAGGCGGGTGTGCTGTACGGCATTCAAACATTATTGCAACTCTTGCCATATGAAAAAAATACGTTGCCAATTGTCAGCATCATCGACTATCCAAAATTTAGCTGGCGTGGTATGCATCTTGATGTGGCACGAAACTTCTTCAGTGTTGACAATATCAAGAAATTCATAGACCAGCTGTCATATCATAAACTTAATAAATTTCATTGGCACCTGACGGATGATCAAGGGTGGCGGATTGAGATCCGTGACTGGCCAAAACTGACGGAAGTGGGTGGGTGCCGTGCATCAACACCACCTTATGGGGACAGAACAGGGTCAGATGGCCAACCAACCTGTGGCTATTACACACAAGAAGAGATAAAAGAAGTCGTTGCGTACGCCAAGAGTCGGCATGTGGAAGTGATCCCCGAGATCGATATGCCAGGCCATATGGCGGCAGCCGTGGCAGCCTACCCTGAATTGGGCGTGACGGATACCACGGAACCCTTTAAGCCAGAAGTCAAAACAACATGGGGTGTACACCCTTATTTGCTGAATACAGATGTGGCGACATTTAGGTGGATTGACCAAATATTCACCCAGATAGCCGAGCTGTTTCCCAATTCTCGCTATGTCCATTTGGGGGGGGATGAGGCGACTAAAGAGCAATGGAAAACATCCAAGTCAGAACAAGACAGGATTAAAGAGCTAAAACTCTCTGATGAGAATGGTCTACAGCGTTGGTTTGTACGGGAAGTAGAAAAAACTATCAACAGCAAAGGATTCACCGCTGTTGGTTGGGATGAAGTTATGGAAGGTCGTGGAGTGGAAGGGGATGACATATCGAAGAATATGGTTGTGATGGCTTGGCGAGATAAAGATAAAGGCAGACTGGCAGCAGAAAGAGGGAACCCGGTTGTGATGGCTTCAGGGCTGTATTTTGATCATTATCAAGCACCAGAGAAGCAGGAGTTGGCGAAAGGGGTTGAATATGAGGCAATTTGTTGCCTGACAACATTACAGGATGTCTACAACTATGATCCTATTCCTCCCAAATTGGCTATTGAGTACAGGGGTAATATTCTTGGAGCACAGGGTCAGCTCTGGTCTGAGTATATGCATAGTTGGGACAAGGTTGAGTATCAAGCGTTTCCAAGGATGGCAGCACTATCCGAAATGTTATGGACACCGAAAGAAAGGCAAAACTATGAGGACTTTAGAGGACGCTTGAACAGCATGCTGGCTTATTATGAACGTGAAAATATTCGCTATGGCGAGATTTACGATGGCCCCAAACAGTAACAATATGTTGGTTATTGCTTAGTGAAGTGGAAGGGTTATAAAAGTGATGAGATGACTCTGTACTCTCTCGGTACAGAGTCATTGAAAAACCAAAAAGCCATCAAAGCTTTCATTTTTAATGCTGTTGCAGATGAATTTAAAATAATAACTAAAAGTGCTCATTTTGTTGTTGCAATGTACCGATGTAGCACAACTGAGAGAGACACGACATGACTGAACTCATAGCAGTATTAAAAGATGGGGCATGGCCGATAACTATTTTTATAGCATGGTATATGGGCGAGTTGGCGCAACGCTGGACAAAATTGCCACGTATTAGTGTGTATGCAGTGGTGGGTTTCATTCTGGCTTCATCACAAAGCGGTTTTTTGCCGCCAACAAACTCGAGCACCACATTGCTGGCAAATATTGCATTCGGGTTGCTGCTGTTCGAATGTGGTTACCGGATTAATTTACATTGGCTTCGTACTAATCCCTGGATTGTGGTAACCAGTGTCACGGAAAGCATGTTCATTTTTATCGCTGTGTATGCTGTGATGATCTGGTTTGCGCAATCGCAAATGATGGCACTGTTGCTGGCGGCGTTATCAACGGCATCCTCGCCGGCAACGATCATACGGGTCATCCTGGAACAAAGAAGTTCCGGCCAGGTGACCGAACGGGCGTTGCATCTCTCGGTGCTGAATTCAATGCTGGCCGTGTTGGTCTTCAAAATGATACTTGGCCTGGTTGTGTTCAATACGTCTGGCAATGTATGGGACGCGATACATATCAGCCTGATGGTGTTGTTCGCTTCTGCGGGTGTCGGCGCTGTGCTGGGAATGATGATTCCGACCCTGTTAAGGCCGACAGACCGAACCACCCATGATAATACCCTGGCATTCACGATCACCGTTATTGGGCTTGTTGCACTGACACATAGCCTCAAGCTCTCTCCCATCTTTGCTGTGCTGATATTTGGGATCGTGGCGCGCCATCGTCGGGTCGTATTGACGTCATCCCAACGTGGTTTTGGTTCATTGGGTGAACTTGTCTCCATATTTTTATTTGTTTTTATTGCAGCCAAGCTTGCATGGGGACAGGTATATGCCGGTATCTGGCTTGGTCTCTTTATTCTGGTCGTGCGACAGTTGGTAAAAGCGGTTGTGATAAGCATTTTCGCAAAATTGAGTGGTATCTCCTGGCATAAGGGATGGCTTGTCGGCTTGGCAACGGCTCCCATGTCGGTCTCCATTATCTTGATGCTTGAACAGGCCCGCTACCGTGGGGTTGATCTAGTCGCTCAACTTTCACCACTTATCGCGATAGCCCTGATGCTGGAGATATTGGGACCTGTCTTGAGTCAGCTGGCATTGCGTTGGGCTCATGAAGTGGCTGAGCCACATAAGGAGGTTTGATATGCCACTTGAACCATTCAAGTCGTCACAGGCTCTGACGCTGGGGGTTGAACTGGAGTTGCAGCTGGTCAGCTTTAGCGATTTTGACCTGGCTGCAGCCAGCCCCGATATGCTCGAATTATTGGAGCGTGATATTTTCCCGGGATTTGTCGTGCCAGAAGTGACCGAGAGCATGCTGGAAGTCATGACGGATGTGCACGCTGAATACACCACGCTACTGTCTCAATTGATAAGAATCAGCACGGCTCTGGTACAGGCAGGTGATCGCCTTAATATCGGTGTCTGTGGGGGAGGGACCCATCCTTTTCAACTGTGGCCTGAGCGTCGTATTTTTAACAAGACAAGGTTCAGGGAGGTGTCGCTGTTATATGGATATTTGACAAAACAGTTTACTATCTTTGGTCAACATGTTCATGTTGGTTGTATTGACGCCAATGAGGCACTCTTCCTTTTACATGCCTTGAGCCGTTATGTTCCCCATTTTATTGCGTTGTCAGCCTCGTCACCTTTTGTGCAGGGATATGATACCTGGTTTAATTCTGCCCGTCTTAATTCAGTATTTGCATTTCCTCTGAGTGGCCGGGCGCCATTTTATCTGTGCTGGGAAGAATTTGTTCACAAGTTTTTCTCGAAAATGGAAAATACGGGCATTGTCGCCAGCATGAAGGATTTTTATTGGGATATCAGGCCGAAGCCGGAATATGGCACAATTGAATTGCGAGTGTGTGATACGCCATTATCGGTAACTCGTGCTGCGGCAATAGCCGGATATTTACAGACGCTCTGCAAATATCTGTTGGAACGCAGTGAACCCGATCCGGTAGAGGATGACTACCTGGTCTACAACTACAATCGCTTTCAGGCGTGTCGTTTTGGCATGGAAGGGATACTGGTACATCCCAAGTCTCATGAAAAGATGTCATTACATGATGATATTTTGGCCACCGTTGCTCGTATTCAGCCCCATGCCGATGCCCTGCATTGTTCAGCCTCCCTCGAACATGTCTTGCAGATCGTTCGGGAAGGGAATGATGCACACTATTTGCGACGAGAGTATGAGTTGAACGGGAGCGTCGAAGGCATGGTCGATTTTGCCCTGCAGCGGTTTCGCGCGTCTGTCCAGAACTAGTCAACCGCAGACGATCGGGTGCCTCGCGGATCAAGTGCATGAAAATGGAGAGTGGCTTTTTCGGTCATATTGAATGAGCCTGCCTCTGACACGGGCTTTGCCAATGCGTTGTGTCTCATGCAAGGGGTGAGTCGGGCAGATTACTTCATTACCTCCTGCTGGCAGCAGTTGCGCCCCTGCTTTTTGGCCAGGTAGAGAGCGGTATCGGCCCTGTGCACCAGTTGTTCGACCGTATCCTGGGCACCCTGGCTGGTGCTGATGCCAATGCTGACGGTGAGTGGGACTTCGATGCCGCTATTGAGCTCATGAAGCCCTGATTCGATGATCGAGCGGATCCGCTCCGCGCTGCCCCAGGCTTGTTCCTGCGAGGTTTCCGGCAGTAGCAGGACAAATTCCTCGCCCCCCCCAGCGTCCCAGCATGTCCACTTCCCGAAGCTGTCTGGCGATGCGCTTGACCAGGCTGAGGATGGCCCGATCCCCTTGCTGATGGCCATAGGTGTCATTGATCTGCTTGAAGTGATCGATGTCGATAAGCAGCAGACTCATGGTATGGCTGAAGCGTTGGCTGCGTTGCATCTCGAGATGCAGCATTTCGTCGATGCGGCGGCGGTTGGCGATCCCGGTCAAGGGATCCGTGGTGGCGGCCACCTTCAGCTCCTCTACCAGACGGGCCCGCTCCGAAATATCCCGCAAGATGGCGGTCATCTCGGTGGTTTGCCCCAGATTGATCTTGGCAATGGTCACCTCCAGCGGAAATTCGCTGCCATCACGCCGCAATCCCATAACTGCGGAGCGGGCGTGCATGGGGCGAGAGTTGATGGGGGAGTTGCTGAAAGACTTGAAATAACCCTCATGATGGGCGCGAAAGCGTTGGGGCAACAGGGTTTCCAGGCGCTTGCCAATATAGCTCTCGTCGATCCCGAACATTTCGCAGGCGGCGGTATTGATGAGTTCGATGCGCGACTCGCTGTTGACGCTGATGATGCCGTCATAGGCGGAGTTGACCACGGCCTCGAAGCGCTTGCGGCTCATCTTGAGCGCCTCTTCCAGCTGTTTCTTGGTGGTGATGTCGATGGCGGTGACCATGATCCGGCTGATGCGGGAGTGCTCCGACATGATGGGGGAGATCACAAAACGCCACCAGCTGGTGCGTGACAGGGTGTCGATGGGCAGTTCGCTCTCCAGCCCCGTCTGCTGGGTGACGCACTCGTTCATCGGCGGCTCTATGCAACCAGTGATGTAACGGGGGAACATTTCGCCCAACCGCTTGCCGATACTGCCGACGACATCCAGCTCGAATGCCTGGGCAAAGGTGTCATTGGCCGACACCAAAATAAAGCGGTCATCCTCATCAAGCTCAAACATGGCCACAGCGGCACCGATGGCATTGAGTGATGATTTGATATCGGCGTGGGTTCCCTGTGTAAACATGTAACCTCCATTGCGAATAACTCATTGATAATCAGTATAGAGCTGCTTTATTTGGCGTTATGTTTGTGTCGGGCATCGGGGCCGTTTGTACCAACAGTTTCATCCTGTATTGCCTGCATCAGATTTGGCAACTATTCCTTCGCAGCTGGTGGTGAATAAAGGGGTGAGCTTTACTCTGTGGACTCGTGGATCGACGTCATGCATCTTCGCAAGGTATGAATGGCAGCAGTGAGGGAGCGGCTCGATCGGGAATTTACCTTGGTACAAATCGGGAGAGGGTGATGAAGATCAGCGTCGAGACGCGTGTCGAACAAGAGATAGAAGCGGTGTGGTGGGCCTGGAATGATCCGGATTGTGTGGCCAGATGGAATGCGGCTAGCGATGACTGGCACACGACCGGCAGTCGGGTCGATCTGGTGGTTGGGGGGCGTTTTTGTCATCACATGGCGGCCAGGGATGGCAGTGCCGGTTTTGATTTTACTGGCACCTTCACCCGCATCGAGGCTCCCAACCTGCTCTGTTATGTGATGGATGACGGGCGAGAGGTAGAGGTTCGTTTCACCGAAGAGGCGGACATGACGCACGTTCATGAACTCTTCGATGCCGAGACCGAGCACAGTGCGGCCGCACAGCAGGCCGGTTGGCAGAGCATCCTGGATAACTTCAAGCGTTATGTGGAGGCCGCCGGATAGTGATCCATCAGCGCCGATAAAAAACCACCGCAAGACGCCGGTGGTTTTTTTATTGCGCCTTGATTGCGCGATGCGCTGGTGTGGCGCTGCCCGTGGGTCGCCGCGAGGGCGTTACTCTTCTATATCCAGCAGTACCAGGATGGCGCTGTCACCGCCCCATTCACGGGGGGCCTGGTGGAAGGCGCGCACATTGGGGTGCTGGGCCAGCCAGCTCGGGATACGCTGCTTGAGGATGTGTTTGCCGATGCCGTGCATCACGGAGGCGACGTGAATGTTCTCTTTTTGGCACAGGGTGAGCAGGGCGGCCAGCTCCTGCTTGGCCTGTTGCTGGGTCATGCCGTGCAGATCCAGATAAATCTCCGGCGGGTAGCTGCCGCGCTTGAGCTTTTTCAGCTCGAATTTCGACACGTCTTCGCGCACGTAACGGGTCGGTCCATCCTCTTCCAGATGGGGCTGGTACTCATCGCTGAAATAGTGGTCAACCCCAAGCTTTTCGCGGCTTTCGCGCAGTTCGCGTTTCTGCTTGACCGGGCGCAACTCGGCCCTTATGGTATCTTGCTTGATTTTCCGGGTACCTTTTATCGCATCGCGGAACAGCTGGGTTTCCTCGTCTGTCGGTGAGGGCGTTTTTTTCATCAGGTACTCGTCTTGCTCGCTTTGTAAAATTCTCGGGCCGGATATTACTCGACTTGGAGGTGGATTTGGACAAGATATTTATCGATGAGGTGGTTGCCGAGATGCACACCATCCAGGACATGTTGCGCTGGGCCATGAGTCGTTTCAACGACGCCGGTATCTTCTACGGACATGGGACCGACAACGCCTGGGATGAGGCTGTGCAACTGGTACTGCCCGCGTTGCATCTGCCGCCGGATGTTGATCCCGCCATGCGCCACTCCCGCCTGACCAGCAGCGAACGTCACCGTATCGCCGAACTCATCATTCGCCGCGTGCAGGAGCGGGTGCCGGCACCTTATCTCACCAACAAGGCCTGGTATGCCGGTTGGGAGTTCTATGTGGACGAACGGGTGTTGATCCCGCGCTCTCCCATCGCCGAGATGGTGGCCAACCGCTTCGCGCCCTTCCTCAAACATGAACCGACCCGGATCATGGATCTCTGCACCGGCTCCGGTTGCATCGCCATCATCATGGCCCACGAGTTCCCCGAGGCGGAAGTGGATGCCATCGACATCAGCGTCGATGCCCTTAACGTGGCCGAGCGCAACATCAATGATCACGGGCTGGAGCAGCAGGTCATTCCGATCCGCTCCGATCTGTTCCGCGATCTGCCGGCCGGCGACAAGTACGATCTCATCGTCTCCAACCCGCCCTATGTGGACTCCGAAGACATGTCGGATCTGCCGGACGAGTTTCGCCACGAGCCCGAGCTGGCGCTGGCATCGGGTTCCGATGGCCTCAAGCTCACCAAGCGCCTGCTGGCCCATGCCGCTGATTTCCTCAAAGAGGACGGCGTGCTGGTGGTCGAGGTGGGCAACAGCATGATCCACCTGGAGGCCCAGTTCCCCGAGATCCCCTTTACCTGGGTGGAGTTCGAGAACGGCGGCCACGGTGTGTTCGTGATGACCCGTGACGAGCTGGTGCAGTATCAGGATCATTTCGCCATCTACAAGAACTAAGCAGGAGCAAGCATGGCAGGGAACAGTTTTGGCCAACTCTTTCGGGTCACCACCTTTGGCGAGAGCCATGGCCTGGCGCTGGGCGCCGTGGTTGACGGCTGCCCGCCCGGGCTCGAGATCAGCGAAGCGGATCTGCAGGGGGATCTTGACCGGCGCAAGCCCGGCACCTCCCGCTATACTACGCAACGCCGCGAGCCGGACGAGGTAAAGATCCTCTCCGGGGTGTTCGAAGGAAAGACCACCGGGACCTCCATTGGGCTGCTTATCGAAAACACCGATCAGCGCTCCAAGGATTACTCCGATATCAAGGACTTGTTCCGCCCTGGCCATGCCGATTACACCTATCACCAGAAGTACGGTCAGCGTGATTATCGCGGCGGTGGCCGCTCCTCTGCCCGCGAGACCGCGATGCGGGTGGCGGCGGGGGCTATCGCCAAGAAGTACCTGAAACAGGTGCACGGCATCGAGATCATCGGTTTTCTCTCCCAGCTCGGCCCCATCAAGGCCGAGGCGTTCGATGGGGCGCAGATTGAGCAAAATCCCTTCTTCTTTCCCGATGCGGGCAAGCTGGAGGAGCTCGATCAATACATGCGTGATCTGAAGAAAGAGGGCAACAGTATCGGTGCCAAGGTGCAAGTAGTGGCTCGCAACGTGCCGGTGGGCCTGGGCGAGCCGGTGTTTGACCGCCTCGACGCCGACATCGCCCACGCCATGATGGGCATCAATGCTGTGAAAGGGGTGGAGATCGGTGACGGGTTTGCGGTAGTGGAGCAAAAAGGCTCCGAGCACCGTGACGAGATGACCCCGACCGGCTTTGCCAGCAACCATGCGGGCGGCATCCTGGGCGGTATCTCCTCCGGCCAGGATATCGTGGTGAGCATGGCGCTCAAGCCTACCTCCAGCATCACAGTGCCGGGCAAGACCATCACCACGGAGGGGGAGGCGACCGAGATGATCACCAAGGGGCGCCACGATCCTTGCGTCGGCATCCGCGCCGTGCCCATCGCCGAGGCCATGCTGGCCCTGGTGTTGATGGATCACCTGCTGCGCCACCGTGCCCAGAATCAGGGGGTGATGACTCATACCCCGCAGCTGCGCTAAAGGGTGTTATGCGCTCGTGGCTGAGGCCATGATCAACAAGGCGACCCCGGGGTCGCCTTTTTATTGCCGCGCGTCATTTTTGCCAGAAAAGCCCCAGGGCTGGTATCAGTCAGTGGTTTTCCTTCCGTGCTGGGAGGAATGTCACATTTTTCTCGTCTATCCGAAGCAACTCCGCTAGACTGCGCCTCTATTCTTTCCCCTTTGCTCTGCTCCCCGGGGAAATCGTTGTTTTCTCAAGGCCCGGATCCTGCGAGATGGCATCGGCTCAGCAGAGGAGCCCCATGGCAGATCCCCGGCGCCCCTATCCCTAGCAGGTAACTATGAGCTTTACTTCCCTCGGTCTGGCCGAACCCTTGTTGCGTGCCGTTGCCGAACAAGGTTACGACACCCCGTCTCCCATCCAGCAACAAGCGATCCCCGCCGTCCTGGCCGGCCGCGACCTGATGGCAGCGGCCCAGACCGGGACCGGCAAGACCGCAGGCTTCACCCTGCCAATGCTGCAGCGCCTGACCGAGAGCAAGCGCAAGGTCTCCCCGAACCGCATTCGTGCCCTGGTGCTGACCCCGACCCGCGAGCTGGCTGCCCAGGTGGGCGAGAGCGTGCGCAACTACGGCAAGCATCTGCCCATTCGTAGCCACGTGGTCTTTGGCGGCGTGAGCATCAACCCGCAGATGATGGCAACCCGCCGTGGTCTGGACGTATTGGTAGCCTGCCCGGGCCGCCTGATGGACCTTTACAACCAGAACGCCGTCAAGTTTGACGAGGTGGAGATCCTGGTGCTGGACGAAGCGGACCGCATGCTTGACATGGGCTTTATCCGCGATATCCGCCGCATCCTGGCCCTGTTGCCGAAGAAGCGCCAGAACCTGCTCTTCTCCGCCACCTTCGCCGACGAAATCCGCGAGCTGGCCACTGGCCTCTTGGACAACCCGGCGGTGATCGAAGTGACCCCGCGCAACAGCACCGCCGAGCGAATCGAGCAGCTGGTGCACCCGTGCGACAAGGCCAACAAGATTGCCCTGCTGAGCCACCTTATTTCCAGCAACAACTGGCAGCAGGTGCTGGTCTTTACCCGCACCAAGCACATCGCCAACCGGGTTGCCGAGAAGCTTGAAAAAGACGGCATCAGCGCCGCCGCCATCCACGGCAACAAGAGTCAGGGGGCCCGCACCCGCGCCCTGTCCGGCTTCAAGGATGGCAGCGTGCGCGTCATGGTGGCGACCGACATCGCGGCCCGCGGCCTCGACATCGACAAGCTGCCGCAGGTGGTGAACTTCGAGCTGCCAAACGTGGCGGAAGATTACGTGCACCGTATCGGCCGTACCGGCCGTGCCGGCGCCGCCGGTCACGCCATCTCCCTGGTGGCGGCGGATGAGGGCAAGCTCATCAAGGCCATCGAGCGCCTGACCAAGCAGAGCATCCCCTGCGAGCAGGTGCCGGGCTTTGAAGCCTCCCGCGAGACGCTGGACAACATCGCTCGCGGCATCGGTGCGCCGCTGCGCAAAGAGCCGCGTGATCCGAGCGAGCAGCGCCGTGCGCCGCGCCCGCAGGGTCAAGGCCAGCGTCAGGGCGCCGGTCGCTCCGGCAATGGCGCGGGTGGTAACGGTGGTGGCAATCGCACTGGCAACGGCGGCAAGCCCAAGCCTCAGGGGGGCCAGCGTCCGGCCGAAGGCGCCGGCAAACCGGCTCAGGCCCGTCGTCCGCGCCGTTCCAGCCACAACCAGTAATCCAATAATCGAATCGGAAGCGACGCTCCCTATTCGTTCTATTGCTCTAAAGGCCCTGCCCATCTGGCAGGGCTTTTTTGTGCCCGCGATCCGGATTCCGCCCTCCGTTTTGGGGGGCTGACTTGCTGGATGCAAAACGGGATACAAAAAGCCCCGCCAAGTTTATTGGCGGGGCTTTTGAACTTCTGTTGCGCGGGAGGCGGGTTTTTACAGGGCCGGCAGCAGTCCCATGCTGACGCTCACCTGTACCCCGACGATCAGCACCCCCATGGCGCCGGCCAGGCCAAGGGCCAGCACGCCGCCCGGGGCGCGGTAGTGGTGAGTTTTGGCCTGCTTGCGGCTCTGCCACACCAGGGCTACCGGCAGCAGCACCGCCAACACCGCGAGCGCGATGGCCGCATAGCCCAGCGCCATGATGAAGCCCTGCGGGAAGTAGAGGGCAAACAGCAGGGGCGGTACGAAGGTGATGAGGCCGGTCTGGGTGCGACCCTGCCAGTTGTCCTTGCGACGGGTCACCTTGGCCATGAAGTCAAACAGCCCCAGGGTCACGCCGAGGAAAGAGGTAGCCAGCGCCAGATCCGCAAAGAGGTGCATCGCCTGGTTGAACGCAGGCCAGCTGACCAGCTTGCCGACGCTGGCGAGCAGGCTATCGAGCGCGCCGCCGTTGGTGAGCAGGGCCTCTTGTCCCAGCAGCCCCAGAATGGCCACCTGCCACAACACATAAAGGATGAGCGGCAGGGCGGAGCCCCAGACAAAGACCCGGCGCAGCTGCTTGGGGCAATCACCCAGGTAGAGCATCACGCTCGGGATGGAGCCGTGAAAGCCGAACGAGGTGAAGATGACCGGCAGACCCGCCAGCAGCAGCCCCTGGCCCAGCGGCATGGAGAGCAGATGCTGCCCCTCGGTGCGCGGCAGCAGCAACGCCAGCACCGCCACCATGATCACCAGCTTTACGGTGAACATCAGGCGATTGAGGTAATCCACCGAGCGGGTACCGACACAGACCATGCCGCCAAACAGCAGGGTGAAGGCCCAGGCTGCCTGTTCTTGGCTCAGGGGGATCCCGGCGTCTGCCAGTGCCTGGGCCAGCAGGCTGCTGCCGCCGCTGATGTAGGCGGAGGCGAGCGAATAGAACAGCATCAGGATGCAGAAGGAGGCGATGCGCTTGCCCCAGGGACCGAGTAGGTGATCCGCCAGCTGGTGCAGGTACCACTTGCCGGTGGTGAGGCTCGCTTCCACCTGCAGCATGGCGGTGAAGGCCATCAGGGCCCACAGGCCGATCATCAGCACCAGTGTCGCGGGGCCGCCGAGGGAAGAGGAGGCCAGCGGCAGGGCCAGCATGCCGGCGCCTATAGTGGTGCCGGCGATCAACAGGGTACAACCCAGAGTCTTGGTATTCATGGAATCCATCCGAAATCGAGCGTGAAAGTGTAAACAATACGTGCCATTGACGGTGTCGGGGCGCCTCCGGGAGTGAGACCGGAGGCTAGCAATATCGGAGTGAACCCATCGTTACGAAAAATCCATTGGCTGTAAAAGATGGTTGCCAAGTTAACGGATCAAAATATCGGAAACAACCCCTTCAAGGCAGATTTTGTACTGTAGTCCTGAGATAGGTGGAAATAAATGATGACAAGGAGGCTGGTTCGGTGAAAAAACGCGCTATGGCAATGCCGTTACCATCAGCGCGTCAACTTATTGTGCCAGCTTGAAGGGGCGAGGAGAGGGTCAGCGTCGGCGCTTGAGGGTTCGGCTCACATAGTGCAGGCCGCACTGATAGTCACCGTTGACCGCCTTGATGGCGAGCGCCAGCGCCTGGTTGGCGAGGGCATCGTGCTGCTGGGGCAGGGAGTTGATGCCAAAGGGGAGGAAGTCGAGCAGCCGATCGTCGCCGAAGGTGGCCATGGCGAGCCGGCTCATGTCGGCCTCCTGCTCTATCAGGTAGTCGAGCACCCCTTCCATCAGAATGTAGGAGGTGGTGATCAGCGCCTCTGGTAGCTGGCCAAGTTGCTGGTGCAACGTCTTGATCAGTCGATAGCCCTCGGTACGGGAGAAGTGGGCCCCCTCGCACAGATGGCGCTCGGCGCTGTGGCTGGCGACGGCCTGTTCGAAGCCGGCGCGGCGCTCTTGGCTGATCGTGAGATGTGGCAGAGCGGTGATCAGGGCGATGTGGTGGATAGCCGGGGTGAGCAGGGAGGCGGTGAGATCAAAGCTCGCCTTTTCGTTTTCGCTGGCGACGGTCACGAACTTGTCGGCGGTCATGGCCCGGTCGATGGCCAGCACCTGGATGCCGCGTGCCTGCAGGCCCGGGTAGAAGGGATCGTCTGGCGGCAGGCAGCTGGCCACCAGCAGAGCGTCCACGTGGCGGCTGGCCAGCATCTGGGCCAGCTCCTTCTCGGTGGCGGGATCATCTTCCGAGCAGACGATGAGCAGCTGATAGCCATGGGGTCGGCTGCCCTGTTCGAGGCGTTTGGCCAGCTTGGCGTAACTGGCGTTCTCGAGGTCGGGCAGGATGAAGCCGAAGGTTTTGGTCTGGCCACCGCGCAGGGAGGCGGCGCGACTGTCCGGCTGGTAGTTGTGGGCGGTCACCACCGCCATCACCTTGTCACGGGTCGCCTGGCTGATGCGGTATTGATCAGCCTTGCCGTTGATCACATAGCTGGCCGTGGTGCGCGAGACACCGGCGAGGGCGGCGATTTCATCCAGTTTCATCATATCGACTCTGTTCGAGTTGCAAGGCCCACGGGCACTGTGCCGGGTGAGGGCGGCGAAAAGTGTGCGCGGGATCATATCATTGAAAAGCACTCTTTGTGGGTACTTGATCAATTCGCTGAAACGATTCAGTCTGAGTGTAAGTGAAACGATTCAGCTTGTCAGCAGACAATCGATGGACGGGGATGAAAACCCGACAGGCCCGCGAAGGGATGCAATCCGGTCTATTGTCAGCTGATAAATGACCCGCATTGTCAATTGTGACGAGCCGGCGTCCCTCGGGCGCCAGGATCGGATGGAGGATCCCTATGTTGAAGTTGGAGCAACGGCAGATTTTGCTGGGGCAGTCGGTAGCGACCAAGGCTGACGCCATCGCATTGCTGGCAGAGAAGCTGACCGAAGCCGGTCTGGTGCAGGCGGGCTACGTGGAAGGGATGCTGGCCCGAGAGGCGCAGCACGCCACCTATCTTGGCAGCGGCATCGCCATTCCCCACGGCACCACGGACACCCGCCATCTGGTGAAGAGTACCGGCGTCATGGTGGCCCAATTCCCGCAGGGGATTGAGTGGGACGAGGGGCAGATCGCCTATGTCGCCATCGGCATCGCCGCCAAGTCTGACGAGCACCTGGGCATTTTGCGCCAGCTCACCCACGTGCTGGGTGACGAGCAGGCGGCAGCCCAGCTCAAAGAGGCCACCGATGCCGACACCATCATCAACATCCTGACCGGTGCCACGGCGCCCAAAGAGGTGCAGTTCCTGGCTTTGGCGGACTTCCCGGCGGACGATCGCGACCAGCTGCTGCTGGGCGCCGCTGCCCGCGCCAAATCCGCCGGCTGGGGCGATGCCGCCATGGTGAGCGCCCTGCTGGCAAGCGACCCCGTCTACCTGGGCGAGGGCGTCTGGTTGGCGCGGGCACCCGCGGCCCAGACCGGCTGGGTGCTGGCCACCCCAAGCAGTGCAATGAACGCCGGAGATCAACCGATCAGTGCCCTGCTGCTGCTGTGCGCCGCAGATAGTGGCCATCTGGCGCAACTGGATAACCTGGCCCAACTGGCGGCAGCAGGTCAGCTCGGGACGCTTGCGGGCAGCGATGGGCTGGCCATACTGCAGGCGGGGCCGGCGAGCGGTCTCTCAGACACTTTCACCATCATCAACCCCCACGGTTTGCATGCCCGGCCGGGCGCCATGCTGGTCAAGGTGGCCAAGGAGTATGAATCGGACATTCGGGTGGCGAATCTGGATGGCAGCGGCGAGGCGGTCTCCGCCAAGAGCCTGATGAAGGTGATCGGCCTTGGTGTCAAATGCGGCCACCGTCTGGCGTTTCGCGCCGAGGGGCCGGATGCCGAAGCCGCCCTCAAGGGGATCGGCGCGGCCATCGCCGCGGGTCTGGGCGAGGGAGCGCATTGATGGAGATCGTCACCATTACCCTCAATCCGGCGCTCGATCTCACCACCCGCCTCGACGCCATGCAGCTTGGTGAGGTGAACCTGGTGAGCGAGGCCTCTTTGCGCGCCGCCGGCAAGGGGATCAACGTCGCCATGGTGTTGAAAGATCTGGGCCGTGACGTGGGGCTGACTGGCTGGCTTGGTGAAGGCAACCAGCAGAGCTTTGTCTCCCTGTTTGCCGAGCGGGGCCTGACCGACCGCTTCGTGCGCGTGGCGGGCAGTACCCGCATCAATGTCAAGATCTCCGAGCAATCCGGTCGGGTCACCGATCTCAACCTGCCGGGGCTTACCATTCACGAAGAAGAGGTACAGGCGCTGGAGGCTGTCATCGACGAGTTGGCCCCGCACACTGACTGGTTCGTGCTGGCGGGCAGCTTGCCCAAAGGGGTGGCGCCCGACTACTGCGCACGCCTGATCAGCCTGCTCAAGGCCAAGGGCAAGCAGGTGCTCTTCGATTGCAGCGGTGCTGCCTTAAGCGAAGGGATCAAGGCCGCGCCGACCCTGGTCAAACCCAATCTGGAGGAGCTCGGCCAGTGGGCGGGGCGCCCCATCAAGACACTCGCAGAGCAGGCCGAGTGTGCCCGCGCGCTGCAGGCAAGCGGGATCCCCCATGTGGTGATCTCCAACGGCGCCGATGGCCTCATCTGGTTTGGCCCGGATGCCACCTGGCAGGCCATTCCACCACAGATGCAGGTGGTCAGCACAGTGGGTGCCGGCGATTCCCTGGTGGCCGGGCTGGCTCATGGTCTGAGCCTTGGCTGGGCGCCGGAGCAGACCCTGCGTCTGGCCACCGCCGTCTCTGCGCTGGCGGTCAGCCAGGTAGCGGTCGGCTTTAGCGATATCAGTGTGCTTGACCCCTTGCTTGAACAGGTGAGCGTACAGCGTCTGGATGCGCTGGCACCGGTTCAATGCCATACCCCCTCAATGGAAAACTCAGGAGATGCCCAATGAAAGCAATCTTGGTTACGGCTTGCCCGGCGGGCATTGCCACCAGCTTTCTCGCTGCAAAACGGATGGAACAGCAGGCCAAACTGGCAGGCTGGGAGCTCACCCTCGACGTCGGCTCCAGCGTGCAGCCCCGCCAGGTACCGAGTAAGGAGCAGATTGCCGCAGCCGACTTGGTGCTTGTTGTTGCCAGTGCTCCGGTGGATCTCGCCGCCTATGACGGCAAGCGGGTCTATCAGGGGAGCATGGATCTTGCTCTTCAGGATCCGGCTGCGCTTCTGGAAGCCGCCGCCAGTGGCGCCAGCGTCTATCGCCATCAGGCTGCCCCGATCACAGCCAAACCGGCAACCACTGGTGCCAAGCGCATCGTGGCGGTGACGGCTTGTCCTACCGGCGTGGCCCACACCTTTATGTCGGCAGAAGCGCTGGAGACCATGGCCAAACAGCTGGGTCATCAGATCCGCGTCGAGACTCAAGGTTCGGTCGGTGCCCAGAACGCCCTGACCGCGGACGAGATTGCCGCTGCCGATCTGGTGTTCCTCGCCACCGACATCGAGGTGGACATGGCCCGCTTTGACGGCAAGCCGGTCTATCGCACCAGCACCGGGGCGGCGCTCAAGAAGACCCGTGCCGAGCTGGATAAAGCCTGGACCGAGGCCAAGGTGTATCGTCACAGCGGCGCCGCCTCGCCGAAGAAAGAGGAAAAGGCTGGCCCTTACAAGCACCTGCTGACCGGCGTCTCTTTTATGCTGCCCATGGTGGTGGCAGGTGGCCTCATCATCGCCATCTCCTTCATCTTCGGCATCGAGGCATTCAAGCAGGAAGGTACCCTGGCCGCGGCCCTGATGCAGATCGGTGGCGGTTCGGCCTTTGCCCTGATGATCCCTGTGCTGGCAGGCTACATCGCCTATTCGATTGCTGATCGCCCGGGTCTTGCTCCGGGTATGATCGGCGGCATGCTGGCAAGTTCCCTGGGCGCTGGTTTCCTCGGTGGCATCGTCGGCGGTTTCCTTGCCGGTTACAGCGCCAAGTTCTTGAGCGACAAGGTGCGCCTGCCGGTGACCCTGGAAGCACTGAAACCCATCCTCATCATTCCGCTCTTTGCCAGCCTGTTCACCGGCCTGGTGATGATCTACGTGGTGGGCGGGCCGGTCGCCGGCATCATGAGTGCCATGACCGAGTTCCTCAACAACATGGGCTCGGCCAACGCCGTGCTGCTCGGGATCATCATCGGTGCCATGATGTGCTTCGACATGGGTGGTCCGGTCAACAAGGCGGCTTATGCCTTCGGGGTGGGCCTGCTTGCCTCCAAGACCTATGCACCCATGGCAGCCGTGATGGCTGCCGGCATGGTGCCGGCACTGGGCATGGGTATCGCCACCTTCCTCGCCAGCAAGAAGTTCATCAAGGCGGAGCAGGAAGCTGGCAAGGCCTCTTTCGTGCTGGGTCTGTGCTTCATCTCCGAGGGGGCCATTCCGTTTGCCGCCAAGGATCCGATGCGCGTCATCCCGGCCTGCATGGTGGGCGGCGCCCTGACCGGTGCGCTCTCCATGCTGTTTGGCTGCGAGCTGGTGGCGCCTCACGGTGGCCTGTTCGTGCTCTTTATTCCTAATGCCATCAGCCACGTGATGATGTATATCGTGGCGATTGCGGCGGGGTCGCTGGTGACCGGCGTCACTTACGCCATGCTCAAGCGTGCCGAGCAACCGGCAGCCAAGCTGGCGGCGGCCTGACAACAGCAATGACATTCACCAGGCGGCCTGCGGGCCGCCTTTTTTATGTTGGATAGAGGGGAATGATTGAGAAAGAAGGGAGGGGGTGAGGCTAAAAATCCCAGCCGGGTTGCGGCATCTGCTCGGGCTCTGCCCCTTCTCTGGCCTTGCGCCGCGCCGCCTCGACCCGGCGTTTGCGATCCCGGCACAGGCGCATCACCTCCTGCTGCTGGGCCTGGGTCATCTTCTGCCAGTTGAAACGCTCCTCGCGGCTGCGCAGGCATCCCTTGCAGTAGCCCTTGTTGTTCACTTCGCAGACCCCGATACAGGGGCTTTGCAGCGGGAAGATCTCGAGCTGTTCCATCCATGGCCTCTCACACCTTGTTACCTTGTTATAACCCAGAAGATCCCCTTTGGAGAAATCCTGCGTCGTGGCGGGGAAGTCGTTTGCTTTCCCCCTGCAAATTTGGCATCTTCCCCGCCGAGCATGGCTCTTGGTGTTATATGAGGACATATGAACAAACACGCGTACTGGCTGACCGCCGCTGTGCTGGGGCTGGCCGGTTGTGCAGGCAACTCCGAGCAAGCGGAGACGCCCAAAACACAGGCCGACAACAGATGTTTTCTCAACTGCGAGGTGCCGGAGAATCTGGGCAAGCAGTATCTGGACGGCTTCCTGCCGGATGATCTGGTGCGGGTGGAGCGGGTCAACAGCCAGGCTCCCGCCGATTACAGCAGGTTCGCTCAGCAGAGCAGGCAGGTGCTGGATCGCTCCGGCCGCATGGCGAGCCGCTATGGCGAGCTCTATCACCAGCTCTCTCGCTGGGTCGCCAATGGCGGCCATCCCGCCGACATCACCCGTTACGGCATCAGCCTGGCCCAGCTGGGCGGTGCCGATCGCATGGGCAACGTGCTCTTCACCGGCTATTACTCGCCGGTGCTGGAGGTGCGCCACCGTCCGGATGCCAACTACAAGTATCCCATCTACGCCATGCCCAATTGCGGCAGCCGTTGTCCGACCCGGGCCCAGATCCATCGTGGGGCGCTGGCCAACCGGGGGCTGGAGCTGGGGTACAGTAAATCCCTTATCGACAACTTCCTGATGGACGTGCAGGGCTCGGGCTTTGTCCACTACGGGGACAACGATCAACTGCAATATCTGGGCTACAGCGGCAAGAATGGTCACGGCTATGTGAGCATCGGCCGCGTGCTGATCGACCGGGGCGAGGTGCCCAAGGAGCAGATGTCCATGAAGGCCATCAAGGAGTGGGCCAACCGCCAGCCGGAGGAGAACGTGAAGGAACTGGTGGAGCAGAACCCCTCCTATGTCTTCTTCGAACGCCGTCCCACCAATGACGTGGTCGGCGCCGCCGGCATTCCGCTCTTGCCCATGGCGGCAGTGGCCGCCGACAAGACCCTGCTGCCGATGGGCACCCCCATCCTGGCGGAGGTGCCGCTGCTGGACAAGGCGGGCAACTGGACCGGCAAGCACCAGCTGCGGCTGTTGATTGCGCTGGATGTGGGTGGGGCGGTGAAGAAGGGTCACCTCGATCTCTACCATGGCATGGGCGAGAAGGCCGGGGTTGCGGCCGGTCACTACAAGCACTTTGGCCGGGTCTGGAAGCTGGGCCTGCACCACGGGCCGACCGCCGCGCCCTGGTTGTAAATCGGTGCTTTAGAGCAGATAAGGGAGGCAGAGCAGGTAAGAGGACCGTCTGATACAGGCCTGTGGTTTCCTCTTGCCATTGCTCGAACCGGGCAGAAAACGCCATAAAAAAACCGCCGGAGCAATCCGGCGGTTTTTTGTTTGGGCTATGTGTCGAGCACTTCACGAATGCAGATCGAGGTCACTCTTTCTGGCTATCGAGGGTCTGGATATCGAGACGGATGGCACCCACCGGCTTGCAGCAGCAGGGCAGGCACTCGCCCTGGGAGACAAAGGCCAGCGGCACGCTGGGGTAGTGCACCTTGCCGGCCAACAGCGGTGTGCGGCAGGCGCCGCAATAGCCGCTGCGACACTGGAACTCGACACTGTGGCCGTGGCGCTCCAGGGTCTCCAGTACGCTCTCGCCCGGATGGGCGTGCAGCACAGCCCCATCCCGGGTATGAACCCGGGGGGAGGATGCTTCGGCCTGGGTCGGAGCCGGTGACGTGTCCAGAGTGCCGACGGCGTCACTCACAGCTCGAAGTCACCCAGATCGTCGGCATTCACTTCGCTGTCGATCTGGCCTACCAGGTAGGAGCTCACCTCGACTTCCTGGGGGGCGACCTGCACGTTGTCGGAGGAGAGCCAGGTATTGATCCAGGGGATGGGGTTCTGCTTGGTGCCGGAGAAGGCCGGCTGCAGGCCCACTGCGGCCATCCGCAGGTTGGTGATGTACTCCACGTATTGGCAGAGGATGTCCTTGTTCAGGCCGATCATGGAGCCGTCCTGGAACAGGTACTCCGCCCACTCTTTTTCCTGAATGGCGGCTTCCTTGAACAGATCGAAGCAGGCCTGCTCGCACTCGATGGCGATCTCTGCCATCTCGGGATCGTCCTGGCCGCTGCGCATCAGGTTCAGCATGTGTTGGGTGCCGGTCAGGTGCAGCGCTTCGTCGCGGGCGATCATTTTGATGATCTTGGCGTTGCCCTCCATCAGCTCGCGCTCGGCGAAGGCGAAGGAGCAGGCGAAGCTCACGTAGAAGCGGATCGCCTCCAGGGCGTTGACGCTCATCAGGCACAGATAGAGCTTCTTCTTGAGCTCGCGTAGGGTGATGGTCACCTCGCGGCCCGCCACCAGATGAGTGCCTTCACCATGCAGGTTGTAGAGGGCGGTCGCCTCAATGAGATCGTCGTAGAAGTGGCTGATGGAGCCGGCGCGCTTCAGGATCTGTTCGTTGGTGACGATGTCATCGAACACCTGGGCGGGGGTGTTGACGATGTTGCGGATGATGTGGGTGTAGGAGCGCGAGTGGATGGTCTCCGAGAAGGCCCAGGTTTCAATCCAGGTTTCCAGCTCCGGGATGGAGACCAGCGGCAGCAGTGCCACGTTGGGGCTGCGGCCCTGGATGGAGTCCAGCAGGGTCTGGTACTTCAGGTTGGAGATGAAGATGTGCTGCTCGTGGGGAGGCAGGGCCTGGTAGTCGATGCGATCCCGCGAGACGTCCACCTCTTCCGGGCGCCAGAAGAAGGAGAGCTGCTTCTCGATCAGGCGCTCGAACACCTCGTGCTTTTGTTGATCATAACGGGCTACGTTGACCGATTGGCCAAAAAACATCGGCTCTTTGAGCTGGTCGTTTTGGGTTTGGCAGAAAGTTGAGTAGGCCATGGTTACCAGAATACGTGAATAGAGAAAACGGGAGAGCGGGAGCCAATGCTCCCGCCCGGTTTATCAGATCTTGCAGGCCCCACCCGCGCAACCGTCATCTTGCAGATCGGTCTGGGTGTCGTCCGCACCATCACGAGTGTTGTGATAGTAGAGGGTCTTGAGGCCGTATTTGTAGGCGGTCAGCAGATCCTTGAGCAGCTGCTTCATCGGCACCTTGTTGCCCTCGAAACGGGCCGGATCGTAGTTGGTGTTGGCCGAGATGGCCTGATCCACGAACTTTTGCATGATACCGACCAGCTGCAGGTAGCCATCCACGCTCGGCTGCTTCCACAGCAGCTCGTACTGATCTTTCAGGCGATCATACTCGGGCACCACCTGTTTGAGAATGCCATCTTTGGATGCCTTGACGGAGACCAGGCCGCGCGGCGGCTCGATGCCGTTGGTGGCGTTGGAGATCTGGCTGGAGGTTTCGCTCGGCATCAGGGCGGTCAGGGTGGAGTTGCGCAGACCCACGGTTTTGATCTCTTCGCGCAGGGCTTCCCAATCCAGGTGCAGCGGCTCGTTGCAGATGGTGTCCAGATCCCGCTTGTAGGTATCGATGGGCAGGATCCCCTGGGCATAGGTGGTCTCGCCAAACAGCGGGCAGGGACCGAACTCGCGGGCCAGCTGCACGGAGGCTTTCAGCAGATAGTACTGGATCGCCTCGAAGGTGCGGTGAGTCAGGGCCAGACCGGAGCCGTCAGAGTAACGGGCACCGTTTTTCGCCAGGTAGTAGGCGTAGTTGATGACGCCGATACCCAGGGTGCGGCGACCCATGCTGCCTTTCTTCGCGGCGGCGATCGGGTAGTCCTGATAGTCGAGCAGGGCGTCCAGGGCGCGCACAGCCAGATCGGCCATCTCTTCAAGATCTTCCAGCTTGTCGATGGCGCCCAGGTTGAAGGCGGAGAGGGTGCACAGGGCGATCTCGCCGTTGTCGTCATCAATATTGTTGAGCGGCTTGGTGGGCAGCGCGATTTCCAGACAGAGGTTGGACTGGCGCACCGGCGCCACGCTCGGATCGAACGGGCTGTGGGTGTTGCAGTGATCCACGTTCTGGATGTAGATGCGACCGGTGCCGGCGCGCTCCTGCATCATCAGGGAGAAGAGATCCACCGCCTTGAGGGTCTTCTTGCGAATGCTCGGATCCTGCTCGTACTTGACGTAGAGCGCTTCAAATTTGTCCTGATCCGCAAAGAAGGCGTCATACAGACCCGGAGCATCAGACGGGGAGAACAGGGTGATGTCGCCGCCCTTGATCAGGCGCTGGTACATCAGCTTGTTGATCTGCACCCCGTAGTCCATGTGACGGACCCGGTTCTCTTCCACGCCGCGGTTGTTTTTCAGTACCAGCAGGCTCTCCACCTCGGTGTGCCACAGGGGGTAGAAGAGGGTGGCCGCACCGCCGCGCACGCCGCCCTGGGAGCAGCATTTGACCGCAGTCTGGAAGTATTTGTAGAAGGGGATGCAGCCGGTGTGGAACGCTTCACCGCCACGGATGGGGCTGCCCAGACCACGGATACGGCCGGCGTTGATGCCAATACCGGCGCGCTGGGAGACGTAACGCACGATGGAGCTGGCGGTAGCGTTGATGGAGTCCAGACTGTCGTCGCACTCGATCAGCACGCAGGAGCTGAATTGGCGGGTCGGGGTGCGCACGCCGCTCATGATCGGGGTCGGCAGCGAGATCTTGAAGGTCGAGACCGCATCATAGAAGCGCTTGATGTAGTCCAGACGGGTATCTTTCGGGTACTTGGAGAAGAGGCAGGCCGCCACCAGCATGTAGAGGAACTGCGGGCTCTCGTAAATTTCGCCGGTGACGCGGTTCTGGACCAGGTACTTGCCTTCCAGCTGCTTTACCGCGGCGTAGGAGAAATTCATGTCGCGCCAGTGATCGAGGTGGGCGTTGAGCTCCTCGTATTCGGCCTGGGTGTAGTCTTCCAGCAGGTGCTTGTCGTACTTGCCCATGTCCACCAGCTTGGCGACGTGCTGATAGAGGTGGGGCGGCTCGAACTGGCCGTAGGCCTTCTTGCGCAGGTGGAAGATGGCCAGACGGGCAGCCATGTACTGATAGTCAGGGGTCTGCTCGGAGATAAGGTCAGCGGTCGCCTTGATGATGGTCTCGTGGATGTCGGCGGTACGGATGCCGTCATAGAACTGGATATGGGACTTGAGCTCCACCTGGGAGACCGACACGTTGTCGAGACCCTCGGCGGCCCAGTCCAGCACGCGGTGAATTTTATCCAGATCGATGGGTTCTTTGTGTCCGTTACGCTTCGTCACAAACAAGTTCATTGGCTGATGACCCCTTTCATTGATACCTGCCGGCATCGGTTGATTCCCGAAAAACCATCGCACAATGCTGCCGTGCTGACACCGACTTGAGGCGGAATTGGGCAGAGATTGTGCGATGAATCACAAGATATAGTGTTATTTTGATTTCGAGCTACAAGATAGTGAGGTCAGCCCCTCAATGCAATGTGTGGATAACTGGCTTGCTGTGGATAAATTGTGAGTGTTGCGACCGCTGTTAGTGATCGCTCACAGTGAGCGGGTTTTCATTCGTCCGCTTCGTCAAATGCAAGTATCCAGATCGAAGATGGAAAATTTAAATAACTTTTTTTGCTTGCGAAAGAGGGGGGATTTTACTAGCGCCAGAACACTGATTATCCCTTATGCAACAGGGGACAAAAGCTGTCCAGTTGTTGCGGTCGCGCTTCTTCGCGGCGCTGATGCAGGTATGGTGGACCCGGGGACTGCGAGGCGCCTTGGTTTTTCATATGAGTATGGCGGTAGGGGTAAGGTGCCTTTTTTATCCATCAATAAGGGATGGCTATACGGCAGGGTATAGGGATTGTCCGGGCATAAAAAAGGCGGACAACATGTTGCCCGCTTTTGGATGATCGCAGGATCAGCCCAGCTCGTAGCGTAACCAGTGGTGCAGCGCCTGCACGGTATCGAATTGCAGATCCGCGCCCCAGTCGGCGGGATCCTCATTGTCATTCAGATAACCCCAGCCAGCGACGGCGGTGCGCATCCCTGCATTGCGACCCGCTTCTATATCTCGCACATGATCTCCCACATAGAGGCAGTGGGCGGCATCGACCCCCAGCTGCTCGCAGGCAAAGTACATGGGGGCGGGGTCGGGTTTGCGCACCGGCAGGGTGTCGGCACTGACCGTTACGCCGCAGCTGGCGAGTTCGGGCAGGGCGGCCAGGAGGGGTTCTGTGAGAAAACCCGGCTTGTTGGTGACGATGCCCCAGGGAAGTTGCCGCTCGTCGAGCCATTCGATGAGATCCACCATTCCCTCATAGGGGCGGGTACCGACGCAGAGGTTGGCCGCATAGTGGTCGAGCAGGGCGGTGCGCAGGCGGGTTGCCCCCAGCTCCTCAAGCAGCTCGTCGCCAAGGCCTGCCTTGAGCAACCCGAGCGCTCCATGGGAGGTGGTCTGGCGGATGATGTCGTCAGAGAGGGGCGCAAAGCCCTCACTTACCAGCACATGGTTCACGGCGGCGCCGAGATCCGGCGCCGTGTCGAGCAGGGTGCCGTCCAGATCAAACAGCACGCAGCGAAGGGGGGCCCGAGGGGTATCTGCCATCAGCTCTGCTCCGGGCGAACAAATTCCACCATGTAGTTGACGTCGACGTTGCGGCCGAGCTTGAAGTGGTTGGTGAGCGGAGAGTAGTGAACGCCGCTCATGTCGCGTACCAGGAGGCCTGCTGCTTCACCCATGCGGCACAGTTCGGCCGGGGTGATGAACTTTTTGTGGTCGTGAGTCCCCTTGGGCACCATCTTCATCAGGTATTCGGCCCCGACGATCATCATCAAGTAAGACTTGGGGTTGCGGTTGATGGTGGAGACAAACACCTTGCCGCCCGGGCGTACCAGGGTGGCGATGGCGCGCAGCACGGAGGCCGGATCCGGCACGTGCTCCAGCATCTCCATGCAGGTGACCACGTCGTACTGGCCGGCGGCTTCGGCTGCGTGAGCCTCGGCGGTGATCTGGCGGTATTCAAGCTCCACCCCCTGCTCCAGGGCGTGCAGACGGGCCACACCGAGGGGCTCCTTGCCCATGTCGATGCCGGTTACCCTGGCACCGCGGCGGGCCATGCTCTCGGAGAGGATGCCGCCACCGCAGCCGATGTCGAGCACGCGCTTGCCAAACAGGCCGCCGCTCTTGTCGGTGATCCAGTCAAGGCGCACCGGATTGATCTGGTGCAGGGGCTTGAACTCTCCCTCCATATCCCACCAGCGGGAGGCGATGGCTTCAAATTTGGCGATTTCGGTCAGATCGACATTGGCGTCACTGTTCATTTCTCGAAGATCCTGTGGCAAGGGCGCGAGGGGGAGTCGCGCGCAATCTATTGTCCTGGCGGGCATTATAACGGACGGACTTTGTCAAACCAGCCCGATTTGTGGCTTAAGAAATTCGCCTTGGTGTGTTACCATGTCGCGCTGTTTAAGCCAAAGAACAACTAATTAGGGATTAAGGCTTTCTATGAGCGATCTGGCCAGAGAGATCACGCCGGTCAACATCGAAGAAGAGCTCAAGAGTTCCTATCTTGATTACGCCATGAGCGTGATCGTAGGACGAGCTCTGCCGGATGTGCGTGATGGCTTGAAACCGGTTCACCGCCGCGTTCTGTATGCAATGAACGAGCTGGGGAACGACTGGAACAAGCCCTATAAAAAATCGGCCCGTGTGGTCGGTGACGTAATCGGTAAATATCACCCGCACGGCGACAGTGCCGTGTATGACACCATCGTCCGGATGGCGCAGGATTTCTCCATGCGCTACATGCTGGTCGACGGTCAGGGCAACTTCGGTTCGGTCGACGGCGACAGCGCCGCCGCCATGCGTTATACCGAAGTGCGGATGGCCCGCATCTCCCATGAGTTGCTGGCGGATCTGGACAAAGAGACCGTGGACTGGGTGCCCAACTATGACGGCACCGAGATGATCCCGGCTGTCATGCCCACCAAGGTTCCCAACCTGCTGGTCAACGGCTCCTCCGGTATTGCGGTGGGCATGGCGACCAACATTCCTCCTCACAACCTCACCGAGATAGTCAACGGCTGTCTGGCGCTGATCGAGAATGGCGATCTCACCATCGACGAGTTGATGACCTATATCACCGGGCCTGATTTCCCCACCGGCGGCATCATCAACGGTCGCTCCGGCATCGTGCAGGCGTACCGTACCGGTCGCGGCTCCATCTATGTGCGTGCCAAGGCCGAGGTGGAAGTGGACGATAAGAGTGGTCGCGAGACCATCATCGTCCACGAGATCCCCTATCAGGTGAACAAGGCTCGTCTGATCGAGAAGATCGCCGAGCTGGTCAAAGAGAAGAAGATCGAGGGCATCAGCGCCCTGCGCGATGAGTCCGACAAGGACGGCATGCGCATCGTTATCGAGATCAAGCGCGGCGAGTCCGGCGAGATAGTGCTGAACAATCTCTACAAACACACCCAGATGCAGACCACGTTCGGCATCAACATGGTGGCGCTCGATAACAACCAGCCCAAGGTGATGAACCTCAAAGAGATCCTGGATGCGTTCCTGCTGCATCGCCGTGAAGTGGTGACCCGCCGGACCGTGTTCGAACTGCGCAAGGCGCGGGATCGGGCGCACATCCTGGAAGGTCTGGCGGTAGCGCTGGCCAACATCGATCCGGTGATCGAGCTTATTCGCCACAGCGCGACCCCGGCGGATGCGAAAGCGGGCCTGGTTGCCAAAGGCTGGGAGCTCGGCAACGTGGCTGCCATGCTGGAGAAAGCCGGTGACGACGCGGCCCGCCCCGAGTGGCTGGAGCCCGAGTTCGGCATTCGCGATGGTCACTACTACCTGACCGAGCAGCAGGCCCAGGCCATCCTTGACCTGCGTCTGCACAAGCTGACCGGCCTCGAGCACGAGAAGATCCTGGAAGAGTACCAATCTTTGCTGGAGCTCATCGCCGAGTTGCTGCACATCCTGGCAAGCCCGGTTCGCCTGATGGAAGTGATCCGCGACGAACTGCTGGCCGTGCGCGAGCAGTACGGCGACGAGCGTCGCACCGAGATCAGCATGTCCAGTGCCGAGATCAACATCGAAGATCTGATCACTCCGGAAGACGTGGTCGTGACCCTGTCTCACCAGGGTTACGTGAAGTATCAGCCGCTCTCCGACTACGAGGCCCAGCGCCGCGGTGGTCGTGGCAAGTCGGCCACCCGGATCAAGGAAGAGGACTTTGTAGAGCGTCTGCTGGTGGCCAACACCCACGACACCATTCTGTGCTTCTCCACCCGTGGCAAGGTCTACTGGCTCAAGGTGTATCAGCTGCCGGAGGCATCCCGTGGCGCCCGCGGTCGTCCGATCATCAACCTGCTGCCGCTGGATGAGGGTGAGCGCATCACTGCCATTCTGCCGGTCAAGGAGTATGACGCCGACAAGTATGTGTTCTTTGCCACCGCCAACGGTACCGTGAAGAAGACCAGCCTGTCCGACTTCAGCCGTCCGCTCTCCTCCGGTATTCGCGCCATCAACCTCAAAGAGGGTGATGAGCTTATCGGGGTGGACATCACCGATGGCAGCAACGAGATCATGCTGTTCTCCGATGCGGGCAAGGTTGTTCGCTTCGCGGAAGGCAGCGGTCGCGCTGATGCCGATGCCACTGACGAGGTCGACACCGACGACGACGCCGGCAACGACGATGATGGTAGCGACAACGGCGAAGGCACCGAAAGCAAGGGCACCTTCAAGGGCGTACGCCCCATGGGTCGTACCGCTGCCGGTGTGCGCGGCATCAAGCTGGGCGCCGGTGACCGTGTGGTATCCCTTATCGTGCCCCGTGGCGAAGGTGCCATCCTCACCGCCACCGAGAACGGCTACGGCAAGCGTACCGCGCTGGATGAATACCCGACCAAGAGCCGCGGTACCCAGGGCGTTATCTCCATCAAGGTGGACGAGCGCAACGGCAAGGTGATCGATGCGATCCAGGTTGAGGATACCGACCAGATCATGCTGATCACCAATGGCGGCACCCTGGTACGCACCCGCGTTGCCGAGGTGAGCGTCATCGGTCGCAACACCGGCGGTGTGCGTCTGATCCGTACCGGTGAGGACGAAACCGTGGTCGGTCTGCAGCGTATCGCCGAGAGCGACGAGGACGAGAACGACGCAGTGGCCGTGGAAGGTGAGGTGTCCGAAGGCACTGATACCGCAGCGGACACCGGTGCTGTCGATGCCGGGGAGGCGGGCGACGAGTAATCGTTCTCCGTTTGCCTGATGAAGAAAGAGCGACCTCATGGTCGCTCTTTTTATTTGCGCGTGGTTGGTGTCAGCCAGGCGTGAAACCGAGGTGAGTGGCTGTCATGCCCTTGTCATCGGGGAGTGTCATCCTGATACGGCAACCAGCGAGTTATCCCTGTTATTACTGTTACAAGGAGCTGCATATGACCAGTTGGATCACATGGGAGATCTGGTGGAACCGGGTATGGGGCGAGCCAGAGATGCTGCATGCAAGGGAGGAAGAGCACGAGGTCGCTCATGAACCCTCGCGACTGCCGGTCGAACTGCTGACGCAGGGGCGGAGAGATCAGCCCGGTTGAACCGCCCCCTCGCAAGAGGGTCAAGTTCAGGGGCCTGCCATCATGATCGGAATTAAAACAGGCTGAGCTGTTCCCCGGGACGCATAAAGAGATCGCGCCGTAATTGAATGTGCCGCTTGCCGAGCGCAAGGCGCCTGCTGATGAGGCGAAAGCGCTGGGCAAGCAGATCGGCAAACTGACCCTGACCGCGCATGCGGGTGCCGAAGGCTGAACTGTTGAGGGTGCCGCCCCGGCTCGCCCGCAACTGGTTCAAAATGGCCTCCTTCTGGCCCGGATAGTGTTCATCCAGCCAGTCGCTGAACAGGGTGGTCAGCTCGTGAGGGAGGCGCAGCAAGATGTAATCGGCGCAGCCGGCGCCAGCCGCGACAGCGGCCTTGATGATCTGCTCGAGCTCGGGCTCGTTGAGGCGCGGGATCATGGGGGCGGCCAGCACCCCGACCGGCACGCCTGCCCGGGTCAGCTTCTCGATCACCTTGAGCCGGCCGGCTCCGCTGCTGGCCCTCGGTTCCAGCTGTCGTCTGAGGGTTTCATTGAGGGTGGTGACTGACACCATCACCTGGAACAGGCCCTCCCGGGCCAGCTCGGTCAGCAGATCGAGGTCGCGCAGGATCATGGCGCTCTTGGTGATGATCCCCACTGGGTGGCGATGGGCCAGCATCACCGTCAAGAGCTCGCGAGTGAGGCGATAGTGCTGCTCGATGGGTTGATAGGGGTCGGTATTGGCCCCGAGGACGATGGTTTGTGGCTGATAACCCGGTTTGGCGAACTCCTTGCGCAGCAGATCGGCGGCGTTGAGCTTGGCAAACAGTCGGGTTTCGAAGTCAAGGCCGGGGGAGAGCTCAAGATAGGCGTGACTGGGCCTGGCATAGCAGTAGATGCAGCCGTGCTCGCACCCCTGATAGGGGTTGATGGAGCGGCTAAAGGGAATGTCGGGGGAGTCGTTGTAGCTAATGATGCTACGGGCCTGAATCTCTGTTATCCGGGTTTGCGGGTGGCTTGGGGTGAAGGCCGCCTCCCACTCGGATTGCTGCCAGCCGTCGTCAACCACCTCGATAAGCGGGCCGCTGAAACGGTGATCGATATTGTGAGCGCTGCCTCGTCCTGCCATCGTCTTGCGTGAATACTGTTTATATATACAGTTATGATGCAAGTCGGCAGGGCAAAGTGCAAGTCTCTCCCTCCCTTTGCATAAAAAAGCATGACAAATGGATCTCTTGCTTGATCCGTTCGCTACATTTCGTTTACATAAGAAAAGTGCGAACTGGATCACGGAAATCATCATGAAGCCCATCTCTTCCCGCTGGTTGTTTATCGGTGTCATCGGTCTGGCTATCTGGCGTCTCATTCCGCTCACTACCGAGCAGGAGATGGCCTCGGCCAACCGGGCCTGGCGCACCGGCCATTTTGAAGAGGCGACTCGGGTCTGGTTGCCACTTGCCGAACAAGGGCTCCCCCGTGCCAAGGCCCTGATGGGTTGGAGCCACGAGGTGGGGCAGGGCAGCGAGCAGGACATGACCCTGGCCATCGACCTTTATCGTCAGGCCGCCCAGGCGGGGGACGCCTTCGGCCAATATCGGCTGGGGGAAATGTATCTGCGCGGAGCCGGGGTAAAGCGGGATCTGCGCGAAGCATTTCACTGGATGGAGCTGGCGGCTCGTAACGGTGATGTACCCGCCATGCTCAAAGTCGGTGTGCTTCACTTGATGGGGGCCAGCGGGCAGGTCGATCTCTCCCAGGCCAAACAGTGGCTCTATCAGGCTTCGCAGAAGGGCAACAAACTGGCGTTGAAAGTGCTGCAGGAGCTGGTGCGGGCAGAGGAGGGGAACAGCACTTTCGATTTCAACTGGCAGCCTCTTTTGGGGCAATAATTGGCCATGCCCCCGGCCGGTTGTAGAAAATCTCGACAAACCCGATACAGCTGCAACAACTTCTGGTAGGATTGCCCCGTTTTGGCTTGGTTTGCCTCGATAAATTCGCTGTTCTCGTGACAGGCCGGCTTCGCAAAGTGCTGTGGAGAACCAGAACATCACCCTTTTTTGAATCGATTTTCCATCCCGCATGTGACCTTTGGTACGGGTCACCACTGTATAAGGAAACATATAATGCCAATCATTACTCTGCCTGACGGCAGCCAACGTCAATTTGCCCATTCTGTTTCCGTCATGGATGTGGCCGCGGACATCGGTCCCGGTCTCGCCAAGGCGTGCATTGCTGGTCGGGTAAACGGTGAACTGGTGGATGCTTGCGAGCTGATCGAAGCCGATGCCTCCCTGGCCATCATCACCGCCAAAGACGAAGAAGGTCTGGACATTCTGCGCCACTCCTGCGCCCACTTGCTGGGTCATGCCATCAAGCAACTTTGGCCCCAGACCAAGATGGCCATCGGTCCCGTCATCGACAACGGTTTTTACTACGACATCGATCTCGACCGCACCCTGACCGACGAAGATCTGGCTGCCCTGGAAGAGCGCATGATGGCGCTGGCCGCCAAGGATTACGACGTCATCAAGAAGAAGGTCTCCTGGCAGGAAGCGCGCGACGTGTTCGAAGCCCGTGGCGAGACTTACAAAGTCGAGATCCTGGATCAGAACATTGCCCGTGATGATCAGCCCGGTCTTTATCATCACGAAGAGTACATCGATATGTGCCGCGGGCCGCACGTGCCCAACATGCGCCACTGCCACAACTTCAAGTTGCAGAAGATGTCAGGTGCCTACTGGCGCGGTGACTCCAACAACAAGATGCTGCAGCGCATTTACGGCACCGCCTGGGCTGACAAGAAGCAGCTCAAGGCCTACCTGCAGCGCCTGGAAGAGGCCGCCAAGCGCGACCATCGCAAGATCGGCAAGCAGCTCGACCTGTATCATATGCAGGAAGAGGCGCCTGGCATGGTGTTCTGGCACAACGACGGCTGGACCATCTTCCGCGAACTGGAAACCTTCATCCGCGGCAAGCTCAAAGAGTACGACTATCAGGAAGTGAAAGGTCCCTTCATGATGGACCGTGTGCTGTGGGAGCGCTCCGGCCACTGGGATAAATATGCCCAGGCCATGTTCACTACCCAGTCAGAGAATCGCGAGTACGCCATCAAGCCGATGAACTGCCCGGGTCACGTGCAGATCTTCAACCAGGGTCTGAAATCCTACCGCGATCTGCCGCTGCGCATGGCCGAATTCGGATCTTGCCATCGCAACGAGCCGTCAGGCTCCCTGCACGGCCTGATGCGTGTGCGTGGTTTTACTCAGGATGACGCCCACATCTTCTGTACCGAAGAGCAGATCATGGAAGAGGTGTCTGCCTGTATCCGTATGGTCTATGACGTTTACGGTACCTTCGGTTTCGAGAACATCGTGGTCAAGCTCTCCACCCGTCCGGAGCAGCGCATCGGTTCCGACGAGGCATGGGATCGTGCCGAAGCCGCCTTGGCCGAAGCGCTGGACGTGAATGGTCTGAAGTACGATCTGCAGCCGGGTGAGGGGGCTTTCTATGGTCCCAAGATTGAATTCACTCTGCACGATTGCCTTGATCGTGCCTGGCAATGTGGTACCGTGCAGCTCGACTTTGCCCTGCCGGGCCGTCTTGGCGCCACCTATGTGGGCGAAGACAACGAGCGTCACGTGCCCGTGATGATCCACCGCGCAATACTGGGCTCGCTCGAGCGCTTCATCGGTATTCTGACTGAAGAGTACGCCGGTCTGTTCCCGACCTGGTTGGCTCCGGTTCAGGCAGTGGTCATGAATATCACCGACAATCAGGCCGAATATGCAGTAAAAGTAGCCAAAGCATTGAATGATGCGGGTCTTCGTGCAAAAGCGGACTTGAGAAATGAGAAGATAGGCTTTAAAATCCGCGAGCATACTTTGAAGCGAGTGCCTTTCATGCTGGTCTGCGGCGATAAAGAAGTTGAAGCCGGCAAGATTGCAGTACGGACTCGCAAAGGGGCTGACCTGGGTACTTATCCTGTTGAAGAGCTGATTGCTCTATTGACCCAGGAAGTTCAGACCCGCGGACAAAAGAAAGTGGAGGAATAAGCTATAAAAGGCGGAAAAAAACTGGGCAAGCAGCCGCAAGCCCGCGCTCACCGGATCAACGAAGAGATCCGACTGAAAGAAGTTCGTTTGGCTGGTCTGGATGGCGAAGCGCTCGGTATCGTATCCATCCAGGAAGCTCTGAACTTGGCCGCTGAGGCCGAAGTGGATCTGGTCGAGATTAGTCCGAACGCTGAGCCGCCCGTTTGCCGGATCATGGATTACGGCAAATTCCTCTACGAAAAGAGCAAAACCACCAAAGAACAGAAGAAAAAGCAGAAAGTCGTCCAGGTCAAGGAAATCAAATTCCGTCCTGGCACTGACGAAGGCGACTATCAGGTAAAACTACGCAACCTGGTTCGCTTTCTGGAAGACGGGGACAAGGCTAAGGTCACCCTGCGCTTCCGTGGTCGTGAAATGGCCCACCAGGATCTTGGTATCAAGGTTCTGGAGCGCGTCAAGAACGATCTGGAAGAGTTGGCCGTAGTCGAGTCGTTCCCGAAAGTCGAAGGCCGTCAAGCTGTGATGGTCCTCGCGCCCAAGAAGAAATCTTAAGGCCCACAAGTAATTGACACATGGGGCTCGCTCCATGTGTCGGTTCGCCTTGCGATTTTGTTGTCACTCACAATGCGGAGTATGAAATGCCGAAGATGAAAACCAACCGGGGTGCTGCGAAGCGCTTCAAAAAGACTGGCTCAGGTCGCTTCAAGTGCAAGCACAACCACCTGCGTCACATCCTGACCAAGAAGAGCAGCAAGCGTAAGCGTCAGCTGGGACCGAAGTTCTTTGTTTCCGCTGCCGACCACAAACGTGTTGTCGCTTGTCTGCCGTACGCATAAGGGGGGATGTGAAAAATGCCAAGAGTTAAACGTGGTGTGACCGCTCGTGCTCGTCACAAGAAAGTAATGAAAGCCGCCAAGGGTTACTACGGCGCCCGTTCCCGTGTTTACCGCGTAGCGGTACAAGCGGTAACCAAAGCCGGTCAGTATGCCTACCGTGACCGTCGTCAGAAAAAGCGTCAGTTCCGTCAACTGTGGATTGCTCGTATCAACGCAGCAGCCCGTCAGAACGGTCTGTCCTACAGCCGTCTCATCAACGGTCTGAAGAAGGCTTCCATCGAGATCGATCGCAAGATCCTGTCCGATATCGCCGTTCACGACAAGCTGGCTTTCACCGCCCTGGTTGAAAAGGCTAAAGCAGCACTGGCTTAATCCGGTTCTGTTATGAAAGATAAAAGGAGGCTCAGGCCTCCTTTTTTGTTGCCCCATTTCTGCTAGCCAGAGGAATGGGAAGTCCAGAAGAGGTGATGTTAAGCCTGCATTCTCTACTTTTTATATGCCAACAAACTAATGTTCAAACAAACTATTTAAAGAGGGTAGGGGATAAAGTGAGACTCGCTTGATATAACAAAATGATTTATAGGGAGAAAAGGGGACCTTAAGTATGGTCAGCGAAGGGGCTTTTTTTGTATTATTCCCCTCTTGACCTTATTTAGCCTAAAGGCTCCTGTTCCGGGAGTGGTGACGAGGAAGACATGCAACAGCTTGAAGAAGTAGTCGGCCAGGCCAAGGCCGAAATTGAGGGCGTCAGCGACATCGCGGCCCTCGACGAGATCCGGGTCAAATATCTGGGTAAAAAAGGCTTTTTTACCGAGCAGATGAAAGGGCTGGGCGCCTTGTCCGCCGAAGAGCGTCCGGCCGCCGGCGCCGTGATCAACCAGGCCAAGCAGCAGGTTCAGGATACCCTGAACGCGCGTCGTGAAGCCCTCGAAATCGCCGTGCTGAACCAGAAGCTGGCCGCCGAGACCATCGACGTCAGCCTGCCGGGCCGTCGCATCGAGAATGGCGGTCTGCACCCGGTGACCCGCACCATCGAGCGCATCGAGCGCCTGTTTGGCGAGATGGGTTTCAAGGTTGCCCGTGGTCCCGAGATTGAAGACGGCTTCCACAACTTTGATGCGCTGAATATCCCGGCCCATCACCCGGCGCGTACCGACCACGATACCTTCTACTTCAATCCTGATCTGATGCTGCGCACTCACACCTCGGGTGTGCAGATCCGCACCATGGAAAAGCAGCAGCCGCCGATCCGCATCATTGCGCCGGGCCGCGTCTATCGTAACGACTACGACATGACCCACACTCCCATGTTCCATCAGGTCGAAGGTCTGCTGGTAGACGAGCATGCCAGCTTCACCGAGCTGAAAGGCATCCTGCACGACTTCCTGCGCAACTACTTCGAGGAAGATCTGACCATTCGTTTCCGTCCTTCCTACTTCCCGTTCACCGAGCCGAGCGCCGAAGTGGACGTGATGGGCAAGAATGGCAAGTGGCTGGAAGTGCTGGGCTGCGGCATGGTGCACCCGAACGTGCTGCGTTCGGTCGGCATCGATCCGGAAAAATACTCCGGCTTTGCTTTTGGCATGGGCGTTGAGCGCCTGACCATGCTGCGCTACGGGGTCAACGACCTGCGTGCCTTCTTCGAAAACGACCTGCGCTTCCTCAAGCAGTTCAAGTAAGGGCGAGAGAACATGAAATTCAGTAAATCCTGGGTGATGGAGTGGGTCCGCACCGAGTTGAGTGACAACGCACTGGCCGAACAGATCACCATGGCCGGTCTGGAAGTGGACGCTGTGGAAGCGGTGGCCGGCCAGTTCAACAACGTGGTGGTGGGTGAAGTGGTCGAGTGTGCCCAGCATCCGGACGCCGACAAGCTGCGGGTGACCAAGGTCAATGTAGGTGAAGAAGAGCTGCTGGACATCGTCTGCGGCGCGCCGAACTGCCGCCAGGGCCTTAAAGTCTGCGTGGCCAAGGTAGGGGCGACCCTGCCGGGTGATTTCACCATCAAGAAAGCCAAGCTGCGTGGCCAGCCGTCCCACGGCATGCTCTGCTCCTTCAGCGAGCTGGGTATCGACGTTGAAGCCGATGGCATCATCGAGCTGCCGAGCGATGCCCCCATCGGTATCGATATCCGTGAGTACCTGAACCTCAACGACGTCGCCATCGACGTGGATCTCACCCCGAACCGTGCCGACTGCCTCGGTATCGCAGGTCTGGCCCGTGAAATCGGCGTACTCAACAGTGTGGATGTGGTCGAGCCGAGCTGGACGCCGGCTGCCGCCACCATTGACGCCACTTTCCCGATCCGGGTTGAGGCGCCTGCCGACTGCCCGCGCTATCTGGGCCGCGTCGTCAAGGGGCTGAACCTCAAGGCCCAGAGTCCGCTCTGGATGCAGGAGAAGCTGCGCCGTGGCGGCATCCGTTCCATCGACGCCATCGTCGACATCACCAACTACTTGCTGCTGGAATACGGCCAGCCGATGCACGCCTTCGATCTGGCGACGCTTGAAGGGGAACTGGTGGTGCGCCGCGCCAAGGCTGACGAGCCCATGACCCTGCTCGACGGCACCGAGGTGAAGCTCAAAGAGACCACCCTGGTGATCGCAGATAGTCAGGGCCCTGCCTGCATGGCCGGCATCTTCGGCGGCGATCGCACTGGTGTGTCCGAGACCACCACCGACATCCTGCTGGAGTGCGCCTTCTTTGCACCGCTCTCCATCACCGGCCGTGCCCGTGCCTACGGTCTGCACACCGATTCTTCCCACCGCTTCGAGCGCGGGGTGGATCCCGAACTGCAAGCCAAGGTGATGGACCGTGCCACCCGTCTGCTGCTGGATATCTGCGGCGGCGAAGCGGGCCCGGTTATCGAGGTCAAATCCGATGATCATCTGCCCAAGGCTGCTCCTATCAAGCTGCGTCGTGCCAAGCTCGACAAGGTGATCGGCATCAGCGTGGAGGACGCGCAGGTGGTCGAGATCCTGACTCGCCTCGGCATGCAGGTGACTGTGGAGACGGATGGCTGGACCGCACTGGCTCCCTCCTGGCGTTTCGATATCGCCATCGAGGAAGATCTCATCGAGGAAGTGGCCCGCATCTACGGCTACAACAACATCCCCAACCTCAAACCGGCTGCCTCTCTGGCGATGGTGGAGCAGGCGGAAGGGCAGGTGACCCTCAAGCGGGTGCGCGACCTGCTGGTCGCCCGTGGCTTCCAGGAAGCGATCACCTACAGCTTCGTCGATCCCAAGACCCAGCAGACCCTGTTCCCGCAAAGCGATGCCATCGTGCTGCCTAATCCCATCTCGGTCGAGATGTCCGCCATGCGCGTCTCCTTGTTCCCGGGTCTGGTGGAAGCGGTGGTCTACAACCAGAACCGCCAGCAGCCGCGTGTGCGCCTGTTCGAGCAGGGCCTGCGTTTCATCAAGGATGAAAGCGCCGAGAACGGCATCCGTCAGGAGCCCATGCTGGCCGGTATCATCACCGGCAACCAGAGCGACGAACACTGGGACATCAAGAGCCGTGGGGCAGACTTCTTTGATCTGAAAGGGGATCTGGAAGCGGTACTGGATCTGACCGCCGAAGGCGCCACTTTCACCTTCGAGCGTACCGAACACAGTGCACTGCACCCGGGCCAGAGCGCGGCCATCCTGCGCAGCGGCGAGGTCATCGGCCATATCGGCGTGATCCACCCGAGCCTCGAGAAGAAGCTGGGTCTCAAGAGCCGCGTCGTCATGTTCGAGCTGGAGCTGGACAAGCTGACCCCGGCCAAGGTGCCGGTTGCAGCCGAAGTTTCCAAGTTCCCGGCCAACCGCCGTGACATCGCCGTCGTTGTTGACCGTCAGATTCTGGCAGGCGATGTTCTCGCAGTAATTAAAAAAGTTGGCGGAAATCAGGTAGTTGGAATAAACTTGTTTGACGTATACCAGGGCGCTGGTATGGCTGAGGACAAGAAGAGCTTGGCCATCAGCCTGGTGCTGCAAGATACCCAGCGCACCCTGGAGGAGAAAGAGATTGCCGAGACCGTGGACAATGTCGTGCGGGCCCTTGGTGAAGAGTTGAATGCATCCTTGAGGGATTGATCTATGGCGCTTACCAAAGCCGACATTGCAGAGCACCTGTTCACCCAGCTCGGGATGAGCAAGCGTGAAGCCAAAGACATGGTGGAAGCCTTCTTTGAGGAAATCCGACAAGCGCTTGAGCGTGGTGAACAAGTCAAGATTTCAGGCTTCGGTAATTTTGACCTTCGTGAGAAGAATCAGCGTCCCGGACGTAATCCCAAGACTGGTGAAGATATTCCCATCAGCGCCCGTCGTGTGGTGACCTTCCGGCCTGGCCAGAAACTCAAGGCCAGGGTAGAAAATGTTGAACCCAACGAGTAACAAAGAGCCAGGCTGACGCCTGGCTTTTTTCTTTCCCTATGATCCGAACCTCCATGTTGTTGCTGACGGCGCTGGTTGTAACGCCGCTGTCAGCCACCATACTGCCGCTGGCGCCATCCACCCAGGCTTATGCCAACTCTCTCAAACAACTGACATTCTGTTACCCGGCCACGCTGCCGCCACCCTATCTGCTGGCACAAGGTGGGTTGCTCAAGGATCAGATCACCCGTCTGGCCAAGCAGCTGCCGGTGCCGCTTCTGTTTCAGGAGCTGCCCGACTGGCAAACGGTGCGCGGCGCCTTGCTGGAGGGGCAGTGCGACATGGTTCCCCATATCGGGGCGGCGACGAGCAATCTGCCCAATACCTGGCTCAGTCGTCCCATGATGGAGACGGACTCTGCCGTGCTCTACCGGGGGGCGCTCCAGCAAGCCACTTTTCTGGCTTACGCAGGTTCCGATGCCGTATCGGTATTGCATGACATCTTTCCGGCGGCGGCGATCAGAACCCTGGCACCGGGGGAGTCCTTGTATGAGGCGATGAAGAGTGGCCAGGGCAATGCCTACTTTGGCGATTACCTGCAACTGCGTTATCTGATGAAGGAGTTTCCGGTGGAGGGGTTGCGACTGCGCCGTCTGCTCGGGGATGACAGGGTAATAAGCTACCGTCTGATGATGCGAGAAGAGCCCGAGCTTGTTCGCCTCATCGACACCGCCATTCGTTACATGCCTGCCGGCAGCCTCTATACGGATCTTGATCACTACCTCGATCAGAGCGCGCTCTCCTTCAATCAACCCCGTTTCAGCGATGTCGAACAGGCCTGGCTGGCCGGCAGCCGCCGTACCGTGCGGTTGGTGGTCAACCCGGAGCTGATGCCTTATAGCGGCCTTGACGAGCAGGGCAATCCAAAGGGGTGGAGCGCCGACGTGCTGCGCTGGATCACCCAGGAGACGGGCCTGAAGTACCAGGTGGTGCCTGCGCTTAGTAAGGCTGATGCCATCGAGAAATTGCGCAGCGGCGAGGCAGACATGATGACGGGCTTGCCGGAGTCTCCGATCCTGGCAGATGAGTTCACTTTCAGTCGGATGATCTCCATCAATCGCTTTGCGCTGATCAGCAAGGGAACCCTGGCAGCTACTCATATTTCGGACCTCAAGCGGCAGCGGATCCTGGTGCCCGAATCGCTCTATGATCCCTCTTTGCTGACGCTGCTGGGGGAACAGGAGTGGATACGCATCGGCACCCTGGAACAGGGGCTTGATGCGCTGCGACGGGGAGAGGCGGATGCCATGCTGAGCGAGCTCTATCAGTTGCAATATCCGCAACGAACCCAGTTGCTGGAAGGGTTCGAGATCAAGGAGATGGAGGACAGGTTTGGTATCGGGTTTGCCATTCGCCAGGACGAGGTCGAGCTGGCCAGCGTGCTGGATCGCAGCCTGATGACCCTGACCCGCAACCGGATAAATGAGCTCAATCAACGCTGGCGCCGCTTGGTCGTCGTGCAGCAACCCGGGGTGAGCTATCTCGCCTGGTTCGGCTCCGTCGGTTTGGCACTGTTGATCAGCGCCATCGTCATCGGCGTGATCTGGCGATCCCGCCAGCAACTGGCGCGGGAAGTGGCTCAGCGCCAGGTAGCCGAGCGGGCCCTGGCCATCGAAAGCGAATTGCGTGACACCCTGTTCCAGACGCTGCCGCTACCGGTGTTTATGCGGGACAGCCAGGGCAGGATCATCAAGTCGAACAAGCTTGGGCGGCGCCTGGCCACTCGATATGGCGATCAGCTGGCGTTGCCTCCGGTACAAGCCCACAAGGAGGAGGGGGAGCTGATACTGGGAGATCAGGTGTTCGCCTTCGTGCAGCATCCACTGCCGCGGGACAAGCAGACTCCGGTGACCGATCTTATCGCCCTCTCTGATATCAGCGCGCTGCAGGAGCGGGCGCGTATCCTGCGCCAGGCGGAGCGGCGGCTGCGGGCCCTGACCAATACTGTGCCCGGCGTGGTGCTGCAGTTTTTGTTCGAAGATGGCAGGGTCCAGGGCATAGAGTTCATCAGTCGGGGCTGCTACGGGTTGCTTGGGCTGGCCAGCCAGCAGATCCGGCGCGATCCCGGCCAGGTCTTTGCCCAGCTGGACCGTCACGAGCTGCGCCAGTTGCGCGATACCATGCAGGAGCGGCTGCAAGCGGGCAAACCCTTCGTCCATACCTTGCGCTATCGTCATCCGCAGCATCAGGAGCGCTGGTTGCAGCTTGATGGCCGTGGCCGTCGCCAGGGACAGGGGTGGCGCGTCTATGCGGTGATGCAGGATGTGACCGCGCGCATCGAGCAGGAGCGGGCATTGCAACGTTCCCACGAGCAGGCGCAGCAGGCCGTGCTGGCCAAGGGGCGCTTCCTGGCCGCAGTCAGCCATGAGATCCGCACCCCCATGAACGCCATCCTCGGCCTGCTGGAGTGGCTTGCCAGCACGCCGCTCACTCAGGAACAGAGCTCGGCGCTGGGGCGAGTGCGACAGGCGGGGGACGAGCTGTTGGGGCTGCTCAACGATGTGCTCGATTTCAGCCGCAACGAGAGCAGCAAACTCTCTCTCTCCCCCCAGCCGACCGACTTCATCGAGTTGTGTGAACAGGTGGCGGCGGTGCACTGGAACAAGGCGCGCGACAAGCGCCTGCAACTGCGCCTGGTGCTGGATTCGGCTCTGCCCGCCTTGCAAACCCTGGACCCTCACCGGATCCGCCAAATCCTGCATAACCTGCTCTCGAATGCCATCAAATTCAGCCAGCGGGGGGAGGTGGTGCTCTGGGCCACCCGGGCGGGTAACAGGCTCCGCTTCGGGGTGGATGACGAGGGCCCCGGCATTACTGCCGAGATGCGTCCCACCCTCTTCATGCCTTTCGAGCAATTTGCCGTGGCAGGGCAGCTGCGGGCACCCGGCACCGGGCTCGGGCTTGCCATCTGCAAGCAGCTGGTCGAGCAGATGGGGGGCCTGATCGATGTGGTGGCCAGAGAGGGAGGCGGCAGCCGCTTCTTCTGCGAGTTGCCCCTTGATGTGATCCGGCAGACTCCCCACTGGCAACCCGAGGTACGGCAGCTGGCGCTGGTGATGCCGTCGGATGAAGCTGAGTCTCTCATCCCCTGGCTGGCGCGACTTGGCGTCAACGTGATCCCGGATGGCGCCGATGTGCTGGAGGCCAGACAGGACGAGCGCGGTTTGTGGCATTGGCAGTGGGCTGGGGAGTCCTGGGTGCCAGGCACCCTGATCAGCCTGCTGCAGCCGCAATGGGTACCCGATGAACCGGTGGCCGACCTCCAGCCAGGATTGAATATCAGGGTGCTGCTGGTTGAAGATCATGACGTCAACCGGGAGCTTATTACCCTTCAGCTAAGACAACTGGGTGCCAGGGTGGTGGGAGCGGCCAACGGTCAGCTGGCGCTGCAGATCCTCGCAGAGCAGGAGGTCGATCTGGTGCTGACCGATCTGCAGATGCCGGTGATGAACGGGGCCGAACTGTGCCGGGCGTTGCGTCATTCCCCCCAATGGCGCCATCTGCCTGCCTATATCATCACCGCCGATCTGAGCGAGCAGGCAGCCCTTGAGTTGCAGTCCTGCGGTTGTGATGGGCATCTCGACAAACCCGTGGCTCTGCGGGAGCTGGCAACCCTGTTGCAGCAGCTGGGAGGCGGGCAGCAGTCAGAGAAGACAGACGCGCAGTGGGAGATGGCCCCCTCTCCCATGCTGACCGATGAGCTGATAGCGCTTTATCTGGAAACAACCCGGGGGGATCTCGCCGAATTGGTGCTGCACCTGGCCAACAAGGACACGTCCGGGGTGGAAGCCACTTTACACAAGGTCAAGGGGGCCGCCAGAATGGTGGGAGCTACCCCCATAGTCGCGGTGATTGAAGAGTGGCAGCGTGCTCGCCACTCTTTCCTCCAGGCCAGGTTGTCCCGGGCACTGGACGAGGTCAGTCGCCATTTCACCAAGAGAGCTCAAGATGATCATCACAGATGAAGAATTACTGGCGTTGCTCAACTCGGAAGAGCCCGGCTTGGCCAGCTTTAGACCCATCACCTTATATACCCTGGATCGTGCCTCCTATGAGCACGTAAAAGGATGCGCACTGCCCGACTATGTCGCACTGCACCGTACCCAGCCCGATGCCTGCTGGCAGTGGGAGGGGCTCTTCACGGCCGGTGCCATCGCCATCTATGATCCCGCCTCTCACCGGCAAACCGGCGATCTTGCCCAGCTGCAAGGCCATGTGGGGATCTATGCCATTGACGAAGAGTGGCAGGCCGGGCTTGCCGACAGTTATCGCCGTTGGGGTGACTGGCTGGCGGCGCAGCGGATCCTGCTGCTCGAAGATCACCCGTTTCAGGGCAAGCAGTTGCAACAGACCATTGCCGAGCTGGGGATCCCCTGCCAGTGGGTGCAGGAGGAACAGGCCTGTCTGACGGCCCTTGCCGACGGGGAGATCCGCATGTTGATCTGCGATCTCAGCCTGGTGGAGCAGGATGCCATCAGCGTCCTGATGGGGCAGCCCCAGCTGCGTGAGGCTGGGTTGCCGATTGTGCTGCTGTCCGCCCATGAGCAGACCCTGCTCAACGGGGCGCGCCGCTTGTTGCACGATGCCGGCTTCAACGTCATGGCCGCTCTTGCCAAGCCCCTCGATACCGATGAACTGCTCAGATTGTTGCGCGCGCTCTATCTTGGTCCGTTGCGCCAGCGCCGCTTGAGCGGCCATCGCCGCACCATTCGTACCTGGCGGGGGGAGGTGCTGGGGCAACTCAGCCCGCGTTCCCATCCTTCCACCACCGCGCCGGTCTGGTTGACGGTGAGCGGCCTGCCGACCCGATGGGAGAGCCTGAGGGAGTGGCTGGGCGAACAGGCTCGCCAGCCTGCGGAGTTGACGCTGCTGATCCATCGCCGGGATCACCTGCTCACCAACGCCGAACGCTTCGCACTGGTGCTGCAGGCCAGTCTGGCTGGCTGCAAGCTGGCCCTAGTGCTCGACAACAGCCAGCACCTTCCCTTTGATCTGCTGGAACGCCTGCCCCTTGAGGCCTTGCTGGTCGGGCAGGGGATGCTGCCCGAGCTGGAGTCCTTGAGTCCGGACTCCCTGCAGGGGCGTTTCATGGCGCGGGTGCGCGAGCTCGGGATCGCCATCTATCTTGACGACCCCTACAACCTGCTCGATATCGAGCCGTGGCGTGATCGCGGCATGGCCGGGCGCTGGTAGCCATGGCTCGTTATCTTTGCTGGCCGATGCACAGGGAACGTCTGGAGAAGGGGTTGGCGGGATGGCACACTCCGCACTCCCGTGCCGAGCTGCCCGTCGCGATGACGATTGCAGAGGAGCCTTGCCAGCTGCGTGAGCTGCGGGGCGTCGAGCCCGCCAGCATGCTGGCAGCCTACGATGCCCTTAGCGAAGAGAGCGTCTATCTGCGTTTCATGCGCCCCAAGCTGGCACCGCCACCCGATCAGGTCGCAGCCTTTCTTCATTACGATCCGGCCCGGCAGATCTCGCTGCTGCTCACAGCGCAGGATGGTCATCCGTTGGCCCAGGCCCAATCCATCCGTCGTCACCGCCATCCGGAGCGGGCCGAGTTTTCCTGCATCGTGGCGGATCATTTCCAGCACAGGGGGGCGGGCAGGCGCATCCTGCTGGCATTGGCCCTGCTTGCCAGGTCGGAAGGGATCCGGGAGTGGGTGGCCGAGGTGCTGGCCCAGAACCGCCCCATGCTGACTCTGCTCAAGCGATTGGGGTTGCCCCTGACCCTGGTTACGGGGCGCGAGCTGGTGTTCGTCAGGCTGGATCTCAGCGTGCTGGATGAGTGGCTCCCCGTCCACGCCCTTAATACCAAGGGCGAATAGAGCCCCATTTTCCCCTGTGCTAAGGTCACAGCTATGAGCAGGGATGAAAAGGAAGATGTCATGGGACAGACGTTCAAACATATAGTGATCCTGACCGGTGCCGGGATCTCTGCCGAATCCGGGATCAAGACCTTCCGTGCCTGCGACGGTCTGTGGGAGGAGCACAGGGTGGAAGACGTGGCGACGCCGGAAGGCTATGCCCGGGATCCGCAACTGGTGCAACACTTCTACAACTCCCGCCGCAAGCAACTGCAGCAACCCCAGGTTCATCCCAATCCTGCCCACTATGCCCTGGCTCGACTCGAGCGCCTCTTCCCGGGGTCGGTGACCCTGGTGACCCAGAATATCGACAACCTGCACGAGAGCGCGGGCAGCAAGAACCTTATCCATATGCATGGCGAGCTGCTTAAGGCGCGTTGCCCCGAATCGGGGCAGGTGATCGAGTGGCGCGGCGATCTGTCTCAGCACGAACTCTGCTCCTGCTGCCAGTTCCCCCAGCCGCTGCGCCCGCACGTCGTCTGGTTTGGCGAGATGCCGCTGGGGCTGGATCGCATCTACAGCGCCTTGGCCCAGTGTGATCTCTTCATCTCCATCGGCACGTCCGGCGCCGTCTATCCTGCCGCCGGTTTCGTGCATGAGGCGGGTTTGAACGGCGCCCATACCATAGAGCTCAACCTGGAGCCGAGCGAGGTGGGCAGTCAGTTTGACGAGAAGCGTTATGGCCCGGCATCACTGCTGGTACCCGCCTATGTGGACGAGTTGCTCGAGGCGTGTGGCATCCATCAGCCCAGGATAGTGGATGGACACAACTGGATGGAGATGCGTGGCTCCTGACGTTTCGGAACTACTTGTAGGGGAAGGGAAAAATCCATCTTGATTACAATATCTACAGTTGCAATGGCTCATTGAAGTCGCCACACTGACAGCCAAATGATGGGATCTAGTTGGCGCAATAATCATGAATAGAATGAAGCAATGGAGTGCTTTTATCCTCCTGGTGCTGGCCAGTGCCTGTGCATCGGCCGCTTCCCCCCTGATAACGCTGGTGTTGCCGGATGGCCAGCAGCGTCAGCTCAATGAAACCGACCTGGCGACGCTGCCGCAGACCGAATTTCAGACCGTGACCCCCTGGACCCGAGGCACTCATCGCTATCGCGGTCCGACCCTGACGACCGTGCTGGCTGCGCAAGGAGTGCCACAGGCCCGCAAGATCGCCGTATCGGCTCTCAATGGTTATCAGCAGGAGGTGGATCTCGCCCTGTTTGACGGGGTGCCCCTGACCCTGGTTCGCCATGAGGATGACAAACCGCTGACCCGGCGCAACAAGGGGCCGCTCTGGCTGCTGATCCCCTTTTCCGACTATCCCAAGCTGGACGTGCCGGCCATCCACAACAACATGGTGTGGCAGGTGAACCGCATCGAGGTGATCCGCTGATGGGGCGTCGACGCCACAATGGATTGCTGATCGCCATTATCCTGCTGTTTCTGATCTCCTCCGGCTGCGGCCTCTATCTGCAGCACAAACAGGATCAGCTGCTCGATACCTACTACCGCAATGTCCACTGGAACATCAGCCAGGTGATGCTGGAGTCCCAGCGCTTTCTCTTCGATCTGCGCCTCTATCGGGCTGGCTGGCTGGAGATGGAGACCCTGAGCCTTCATTACGATCTGCTGTGGAACCGGCTCGATATCTTCCTTATCGGCAGCGAGACCGCCGAGGTTCGGGAGCGCTATGGATTAGGCAGGCATGTCGCCCGGCTGTTCGAGCAGCTCAAGCAGCTCGAGCCCCTGATGGATGGTGGGACAGTGCCTTGGCGGGAGTTGGACATCTTGCTGGCTCAGATGGGCGAGCAGACCCGCCAGATTGAACAGATAGGCGAACACATTCTCTCCGGCCAGGAGCGGGAGGTGTCGGTCAACCAGATCCGCGATACCCTGTTCTGGCTGCAGATCTGGCAGCTCGTCCTGCTGGCGACCGGTGGCGTGCTGGTCTATGCCCTGATCCGGGCCAATTTGCAGAACCGGCGTCTCTCCTTAAGCGATCCCCTGACCCGGCTCGGCAATCGTCGGGCACTGCAGGAGGAGCTGGCGCGCGCCCTGCAAACCCCCGGCGTACTGGCGCTGGTGGTACTCGATCTCAAGCGCTTCAAGCAGGTCAACGATCTGCTCGGTTATCAGGTGGGCGATCGGCTGTTGCAAACGGTGGCCAGCAAGCTGCAGCAGGCCCATCAGGGGAATGCCTACCGGCTGGGCGGTGACGAGTTTGCGGTGATCTTGACCGCCGGCAAGCAGCCGCTGGCGGTGCAGATCCGCGATCTGATGGCGCTGCTTCACTTCGAATTCGTGACCCGGGAGAGCCGTTTCGATCTCGCCTGCAGGCTGGGAGGGTCTGAGGTGTTGCCACCGCAGGATCCCGTGCGCCTGCTCGATCAGGCCATCCTCGCCCTCAATCAGGCCAAGCGAGATGGCAGCTGCGAGCCAGTCTGGTACCAGCCCGGCATGCAGCAACAACTGATGCTGAACCAGCAGCAGGCCCAGCGATTGCGCGACTGGCTGGCCGACGAGGCGCCTTGCCCCTTGCTGATCGACAGGCTGGCGCTGTGCAGTGAGCAGGGGGAGCGTTTGTGGCAGTGGTCCCTGCGCTGGCAGGAGAGTCTGGCTCCCTGTGAGGTGAGCTGGTTGCAGGAGGGGGGACTGCTTGGGCCCGTCATGGCCCGGTTGCTGCAAGAGGATGACACGGCGGCGAGTGAGGGCGAGTCACGGCTGGTGGCGCTGGATAATCAGGTGCAGTTGGCCCATGTGCTGGCTTATCTGCCGGATGTGCTCCCAAACCCCCTCGTGCTGCGAGTGCCCACCCTGCAAAAGGAGGCGGCGCTGCTGGCGCGGGTGCAAGCCTGCGGCTGCGTGCTGGCCCTCGCGCAATTGGGCTCCTGCACGCCCGCCACGCTGGCGGCTGGCTGGCCGGTACGCTACTGGTTGCCTGAGCCTGCAACCCACGGCGATTTGTTGCAGCCGCTGGCCAATCGACTGGGATTGCAGTGGCTGCGCCCGGTCGATACGCCCGAGGCGAACAACCCGGCAAATCCATGACAAAGGGCGACCCCGGGGTCGCCCTTGTTGTCTCTGCGAACGTGTCGGTTTAGGCCTTGGGGGGAGGGGCGCAGGAGGTTCTGATCACCAGATCCGGCTCGACCGTGATCATCCTGTTTTCCACCTGTTCGCCATTGATCCGCGCCAGCAGGCGAGTGACGGCGAGGCGTCCCAGCTCCTCCTTGGGTTGGTTGATGGTGGTGAGGGGCGGTGACATAAATTCTGCCAGCGCCACGTTGTCATAACCGACGATGGAGAGATCGCGGGGTATGTGCAGTCCCACTTGATGGGCGGCACTGATGGCTCCCATCGCCATCATGTCGTTGCAGACAAACAGGGCAGTGGGGCGCGAAGGTTGCGCCAGCAGACGTCTCATGGCCTGATGGCCGCTGGCACAGTCAAAGTCACCCTCCTGGATCCAGGCTGGGTTCACGGTGAGCCCCGCTTCCTGCATCGCCTGCTCGAACCCCGCCTGACGCTGGTTGGCGGGGGCGCGGTTGTGGGGGCCCGTGATGCAGCCGATGGCAGTGTGGCCAAGTTCGATCAGGTGGCGGGTTGCCAGGTAACCGCCGCGATGGGAGTTGTCGGCGATAAGATCCACCTCCCGGCTATCCATGCCCCAGTCCATCACTACCACCGGCAGGCTCTTGAGCCAGTCGAGCTGGTTGAACACCTCCTGCTGCCCCTCGCTGCACATGATAAGCAGGCCATCCACCCGTTTGCGCAGCATCATCTTGAGGTAGGAGAGGGCGGTCTCGGCTTGCCCCTCTGTGTTGCCCAGCATCAGGTTGTAACCCTGTTCGAAGCAGTAGCGTTCCACCCCGCGCACCACTTCGGCGAAGAAGGGGTTGCTGGAGGTGGTCACCAGCATGCCGATACTGTTGGTCTCTTTCACCTTGAGGCTGCGGGCCACCAGGCTCGGGGCATAGTTGAGCTCGCGCATGGCGGCAAAGACCCGCTCCCGGGTCGTATCGCTCACGAAGCGAGTCTCGTTGATGACGTGGGAAACGGTGGTGGTGGAGACCCCCGCCAGCGCCGCCACCTCCTTGATATTGGCCATCAGTGCCCCTGCGCTGCTTGGGCCTGCAGGAAGGTGTCGACCTCCTGCTTGCCGGGGATGGAGCTCTGGGCACCGAAGCGGGTGACGGAAAGCGCCGCCGCGCCGTGAGCAAAGCGTACCGCGCCGTTGAAATCGGCCCCGGCGAGCTGGGCGGCCAGCAGGGCGCCGTTGAAGGTATCCCCGGCCGCCGTGGTGTCCACCGCCTCGACCCGAAAGCCCGGAATGAGCTGTTGCTGCTGGCCGTTGCTGCAATAGACCCCTTGCGAGCCTAAGGTGATCATCACCTCCGCAATACCCATCTGGTGGAAGCGATTGGCCGCCTCGCGGGCGCTCGCTTCATCGCTCACCTTGACCCCGGTCAGCAGCTCGGCTTCGGTCTGGTTGGGGGTGATGAGATCCACCAGTGCCAGCAGCTCGGCCGCGAGGGGCCGGGCGGGCGCGGGGTTGAGCACCACCCGGGTACCATGGGCGCGGGCCTGGCGGGCGGCTTCAAATACGCTTTCGAGCGGCACTTCCAGTTGCAGCAGCAGGGTGTGGGCATCGGCGATCATGGTTTCATGGCGTTTTACCACAGCCGGGGAGAGGGCACCGTTGGCCTCGGCGGAGATGCCGATGCTGTTCTCCCCCTCATCACTCACATAGATGATGGCGATGCCGGTGGGGAGCTTGTCGTCGAGCTCCACCGCGCTGACGTCAATTCCGTCCTGCGCAAAGCCCTGACGCATCTGCCGGCCGATGGCGTCATCGCCGATGCGGGCGATAAAGGAGACTTCTGCACCTAACCGGGCGGCGGCGACCGCCTGGTTGGCCCCTTTGCCACCCGGCACCACCTGGTAGCTGTGGCCGGTCAGGGTTTCTCCGGGGCGGGGAAAGTGGGGAACGCGCAGTACATGGTCTGCATTGACACTGCCCAGAACGACGAGACGATTCATGTTGACTACTCCTGATGCATCTTGGCCTGGGGATCAGGTGGGCGTGAGCCCAGGCCGAGAGACACCGAGGGAAGGGGGAGGCGATCCTCCCCCCATCCGTTTACTCGATGCGCTTATTTGGTGACCACTTGCAGCGGTACCGGGATGGATTTCTCCACCGGCTGACCCTTGAGCACCTTGTCGGCGGTTTCCACGCCGATGGCACCGATGAGCGCCGGTTGCTGGGCCACGGTAGCGGCCAGTTTACCCTTGGCCACGGCAGCCTTGCCATCGTCGGTGCCGTCGAAGCCGACAATCATCACCTCTTTGCCGGCGGCCTGCACGGCGCGGATGGCACCCAGCGCCATCTCGTCATTCTGGGCAAACACCGCCTGTACACCCGGGTGGGCGGCCAGCAGGTTTTCCATGACGTTCAGACCCTTGGTGCGATCAAAATCGGCGGGTTGGGAGGCGAGCACCTCCAGCTTGTTGGCGGCCACGGCCAGGGCGAAGCCTTCGCCACGGTCACGGGCGGCGGAGGTACCGGCGATCCCTTCCAGCTGAATGACCTTGGCACCCGGGCCCAGTTTCTCGGTGATGAAGTCGCCAGCCAGCTTGCCACCGGCCACATTGTCGGAGGCGATGTGGGCCTTGACCTCACCCTGCGCGGCGCCGCGGTCCAGGGTCAGCACCGGGATGTTGGCCCGGTTGGCCAGACGGATGGCGTTGCCCACGGCCTCGGAATCGGTCGGGTTGATCAGGATGGCATTGACCTTGCGCACGGTGAGATCTTCCATGTTGGAGAGCTCCTTGGCCGGGTCATTCTGGGAATCCAGCACCACCAGCTCGTAGCCAAGCTCCTTGGCTTTGGCCTCGGCACCCTCCTTCATGGTGACGAAGAAGGGGTTGTTGAGGGTGGAGACCACCATAGCCAGGGTGTTGTCGGCGGCGTGGGCGGTGCCCAGCACGGACATGATGGCGGCAGCGAGCAGGGTATTGAGCTTTTTCATCATTTCATTCCTTGTGTGTGGCGTGGCTAGTGTTATCAACGGTTGCTTTTGTTATCGATCATCACGGCAAGCAAGATCACGCTGGCCTTGGCGATCATCTGGTAATAGGAGCTGACATCGAGCAGGTTGAGGGCGTTGTTGAGGAAACCGATGATGAGGGCACCGATCAGCGTTCCCATGATGCGCCCCTTGCCTCCCATCAGGCTGGTGCCGCCCAGCACCACGGCGGCGATGGCATCCAGCTCGTAACCCATGCCGGCGGTCGGTTGGGCAGAGGAGAGACGGGAGGTGACGATAAGGCCGGCCAGGGCTGCCAGGGCACCGCACAGACCATATACCGCGAGCTTCACCCGATCCACATTGATGCCGGAGAGGCGGGTGGCGGACTCGTTGCCGCCCAGGGCATAGATGTAGCGACCCAGGCGTGTGTGGTTGAGCATGAACCAGGCCAGCAGAAAGACGATGGCCATCAACCAGATGGGGACCGGCAGGCCGAACAGGTAGCCGGTACCGAGCCAGGCGAAGTGATCGGCGCCGTCGCTAAAGCCGGTGGAGATGGGGCGACCCTCGGTGTAGACCATGGTCACGCCGCGCAGGGCGGTCATGGTGACCAGGGTGGCGATGAAGGCCTGCACCTTGCCCTTGGCGATGATGAGACCGCTGATCCCGCCGAGCAGGGTGCCGGCGATCAGGGTGAAGGGGATCACCATCCAGATTGGCAGATCCATGGCCACCATGCTGGCCGCCAGGGCGCCGCACAGGGCCAGCACCGAGCCGACCGACAGATCAATACCCCCGGTCAGGATGACCAGCGTCATGCCGACCGCGATGATGGCGTTGACCGAGGTCTGGCGCAGGATGTTGAGCAAGTTGTCGGCGGTGAAGAAGTTGGGGCTCAGGAAGGAGACCACGCCGATCAGCACCAGCAGTGCGACCAGGGATTTGTTCTCGATCCACCATGCCTTGCTCATGACGCCGCGGCGGGGAAGGGTTTGGGTTGTCATTGTGCTGCCTCTTGCTCTGCTTGCCACTGTTTACCGACTGCCGCCGCCATCAATTTCTCCTGATTGGCGCCCTCGGTGTTGAACTCTGCGCTGATGCGCCCTTCGTGCATCACCATGATGCGATCGCTCATGCCGAGCACTTCCGGCATCTCGGAAGAGACCAGAATGATGCTCATCCCCTCCTTCTTGAACTGGTTGATAAGCTGATAAATCTCTTTCTTGGCCCCCACATCGACGCCGCGGGTCGGCTCGTCCAGGATCAGCACTTTGGGCCGGGTCAGCAGCCCCTTGGCGATGGCCACCTTCTGCTGGTTGCCGCCGGAGAGCAGCTTGATGAGCTGTTCACTGCTGGGGGTCTTGATGTTGAACAGGCGCACATAGTCGCTCACCGCCTGACGCTCGGCCTGGCCGTCGATGCGCCCGCCCTTGTTGAACTCGTCGAGGGCGCACAGGCTCATGTTCTCGCGTACCGACAGTTCCAGCACCAGACCGTCGCCCTTGCGATCCTCGGAGATGTAGGCGATGCCGGCCTTGAGGCCATCGGCAGGGCTCTTGGGGCGTAGCGGGTTGCCATCGATGCGGATCTCGCCATTGTGGATGGGGCTGGCGCCATAGATGAGCTTCATCAGCTCGGTGCGGCCGGAACCCATCAGGCCGCTAAAGCCCAGGATCTCCCCCTGGCGCAGGGAAAAACTCACCCCGCGCACGCCGGGGCCGGCAAGATCTTTCACCTGCAGGCTGACCGGGCCGAGCTCACGCACCAGACGCGGGTACTGCTCCTCCAGTCGGCGGCCCACCATCATCTCGATGATCTTGTCTTCATCGAGCTCGCTTACTGCCTTCTCTCCGATCCATTTGCCATCGCGCAGCACTGTGACCCGGTCGCAAATTTCGAAGATCTCCTTCAAGCGGTGGGAGATATAGACGATGCCGCAGCCCTGCTCACGCAGTTCGCGGATGACCTTGAACAACTGCTCGGTCTCGGTGTCGGTCAGGGCATCGGTGGGCTCGTCCATGATGATGACGCTGGCATCAAACGACAGCGCCTTGGCGATCTCCACCATCTGCTGTTCACCGATGGAGAGATCCCCGAGTCGGGTATCCGGGCCGTGCTTGACTCCGAGACGAGCAAGCAGGCTGGCGGCACGTTCGCGCAGCTGCTTGTGGTCGATATTGCCAAAGCGGGTGCGCGGTTCGCGGCCAAGGAAGATGTTGGCGGCAATGGAGAGTTCCGGCAGCAGGTTCAGCTCCTGGTGGATGATGCTGATCCCCTGATCCTGGGAGTCGCGAGGCCCTTTGAAGTGAACCGGCTGACCGCGATAGCTGATGGTGCCGCTGTCGGCCTGATAGATGCCGGTCAGCACCTTCATCAGGGTGGACTTGCCGGCGCCGTTTTCGCCGAGCAGAGCCATTACCTGACCCGGGTAGACCTTGAGGCCTGCCTCATCGAGCGCCCGCACTCCGGGGAAGGTCTTGACGATCCCGGTGAGCGACAGAATGGGCGAGGGGGTTGTACTCATGGCTGATTCCTTGAAAGGGCTTAAAACGCCACACCGGCGCAGAGGATCAGGTTGGCGTAGGGGGTCACCTCGCCACTGCGCACGATGGCCTTGCTCTGGCGAGTGCGGGCCTTGAACGCTTCGTGCAGGCAGTATTCGATGGTGATGGGTTTGCCCTGGCTGATGGCGTGGGCCTCGATCTGCTCAAGCAGTGCCTGGTGAGCCTCTGGACTGATCTGCTTGATCTCGCTCGCCATGATCACCTTCTCCACCACCAGATCGGTGAGCAGGGCGCCCAGCACTGTCTCGAGGCTGGGGGTGCCCGCCATCAGCGCCAGATCGATGCGCTCGGGGCCCGTCGGAATGGGCAGGCCCGCATCGCATACGGTGATCTCGTCGGTGTGCCCCATCTGTGCCACCAGGGCACTCAGGGGGGCATTGAGCAGTACGCCTCGTTTCATACAGCACCTCGTCAGGTCTTGGCCTGTCCATCTGTTTTTGTCTAAAGCAACCGGTTACGCAACCGGTTGCGTGATGGCGCAAAGATAGGCCTTTCGAGTGCCAAGAGCCATCCCGATGGGGCAAAAATGTGAAAACGATCTCAAAGGTGCCAACAGAAAGGGCGGCAAGGGTGCCAGCAGAGGCCAAGCTTCCAGATGAATGCAACTCCGTTGGCGAGGGGCTGGATAACGGCGTGCAGGTTAACCCGCCCTGATGGTTATGGAACTGACAGTGCCCAACCGCCTTGCAAGCCAGGCGAGTCAGACCTCGTGTTGTGCCGCCAAGGTTTCCCGCTCACTTTCTTGCAAATGAACGAAGCGATGGAAAGGGCGGCAGTGCAGATGCAGGGAGGATCAGGGCGCCTGCGTCCTTCGGCAGGGACTGAAAATATCGAGACGCTTGTCATAGACGGTCGTCTTGACGTCCCAGATCCCCAGCATGGACGAGAACAGATTGTCATGGGAGTAGGGGGTGGCGTTGGCATTTTTTTGCAGGCAGAGGATGTTCAGCTTCTTCTCCTTGATAAAGCCTGGCGACATCCAGATCTGCATCGGTATGCGAGTCTGTTCATCGGGGGCGATCCGGTACGGGGCCGAGTGCAGATAGAGCCCCATTTCACCGAGGGATTGGCCGTGATCCGATAGGTAGATCAGCGCCGTGTTGTACTTCTCTTCATACTGCTTGAGTCTGGCGATCAGCCGGGCAACCACCAGGTCGGCATAGCGGATGGTGTTGTCATAGGTATTAACCAGCTGCTCGGTCGTGCAGTTCTCGATGTCGCTGCGCGGACAGTCCGGCACAAACTTGCGCTGCTCACTGGGGTAGCGCTTGTAGTAGGTGGGGCCATGGCTGCCAAGCAGGTGAAAGGCGAGCATCTTGTCCCCCTTCATGTTGGCCACCTCATCATCCAGCCCCTGCAACAGTACCTCGTCGTAACAGGTGCCGCCCTTGCACAGGGTGGGATTGGTCGTGGGCTGGATCTGGATATTCGGGACCCGATCACAGACCCCTTTGCAGTTGCTGTTGTTGTCCTTCCAGTAGATGGAGATGCCTGCCTTTTGCAATACGTCCAGCAGTCCCTCGCTGTTTCGGGCCAGATTGCCGTCAAACTCCTCGCGCCCCATGTTGGAGAACATGCAGGGGACCGACACGGCAGTGGCTGTGCCACAAGAGCGCATCTGCCTGAAAGAGATGACGCCACCTGCCTTGCTGGTAAAGGGATTGGTCTCCCTGGCATAGCCATTCATCGAGTAGTTTTTGCTGCGGGCGGCTTCCCCCAATACCAGAAACATCAGGGTAGGTTTGGCCGAGCTGGCCGTCCGTTTGGCATCATCTCCCAGGGTTGTGAAGGGGATGGGCTCGACCAGAAAGCGCTTGTAGATAAATTTGGTGGTGCTGTTGACGACGTTGGCCGGCACGATTTCACGCTTGAGGCTCGAATTGTTGCGACCTACCGAGACGTAATCCTGATAATAGAGTGCGGCAATAGCTGTCACTATGGCCAGGGAGACCAGCATGGAGAGGGAACGAGCGAGGAGGCCTTTGTACCAGCGGTTGGCATAGTTGATCTTGATGAAAAACAGGCCGATCGCGGGGAGGATGCCGGTTACCGTCACCCAGGCGACGATGGGCGCACTGACATAGGCCAGGGCTTCGCTCTGGTTGGTCTCGAAGACGTTCTGGATCATGGTCTGATCAAACTGGACGCCATATTTGAGCATGGTGTAACTGGCAATGGCGCTGATGACGAAGAGGAGCGCGAAGAAGGGCTTGAGCAGATAGCGGATGGAGAATGGCACAAACACGAAGTTGAGCGCTGCGACCAGCAGGATGGGGAGCGAGATGACAAAGCCCGTCTTGACGCGCTCCAGCTGGGAGAGAATGTCATAGAGATGCAGCCAGATGGGCCAGTTGAACAGGCATGCAAACACGACCGCCAGCAGGGCAATGAAGGGGACAACTCTTGTTTCCATCACAAAGGGCATACAGGCATCCTGATCGCAGATGGTGAAAATGGCATTCACGACAACGGCAGCGGATCACTTGGCATGGTCGCCAATTTTCAGTGAATGACGCTGTGGATTACCGATATACGAAGTGGTTTATGAATGTGGCGTTAACGCTGGCATTGCTTGCCTGTGGCGCACGGCATGGCAGATTTGGTGGGAAAACAGCATAAAAACCCCCGGCGTGGCCGGGGGCAATGGACTTAATTGGCGTTGGCCACCATGGCCTTGAGCTGCAGGAAATACTGCTCGTAGAGCTGGGAGGCGTCCCCCACATCGGACTGGAACACCCCTTTTTGCTTGGTTTCGTCGCTTGGGAAGACCATGGCATTGTTACGAAACTCGGGAGAGAGCAGGGGGATGGCATCCTTGACCGGGGTCGGGTAGCCGATGGTTTCGGCCACCTTGGCCGCCACGTCCGGGCGCATCAGGAAGTTGATGAGGGCATGGGCCTCTTTCACGTGTTTGGCCTTGGCGGGAATGGCCAGGTTGTCCATCCACAGCACGGCCCCTTCCTCCGGATAGGTCATCTTGATGGCCGGGTATTCGCGCTGGGCGCCGTAGGCGGAGCCGTTCCACAGCATGCCGATGTTCACTTCACCGGCGATGAAGGGGTCCGCCGGGTTGTCGGAGTTGAACGCCTTGACGTTGGGCATCAGCTTTTTCAGGTACTCGAACGCCTCGGTGATCTGGGCCTTGTCCTGGGTGTTGGGGCTGTAACCCAGCTGAACCAGGGCGATATGGAACACCTCGCGGGCGTCATCCATCAGCAGCAGGCTCTCTTTCCACTCCGGTGCCCAGAGCTGCTTCCAGCTGGTGACGGGTTCGCTAATCATCTCGCTGTTGACGCCGATGCCGGTGGCGCCCCAGATATAGGGGACTGAGTAGCGGTTTTGCGGATCGTACTCGTGGTTGAGCAGGGTGGGGTCCAGGTGCTTGAAGTTGGGCAGCTGGGCACGGTCGAGGGGTTGCAGCATCCCCTCCTTGGCCATCTTGGAGATGAAGTAGGTGCTCGGCACCACCACATCGTAGCCGTCACCATGGGTCTTCAGCTTGGCGTAGAGGGTTTCGTTGGATTCATAGGTGGAGTAGATCACCTTGATGCCGGTCTCTTGCTGGAACTGCTCCAGCAGACCGTCCGGTACGTATTCCGACCAGTTGTAGAAGTAGACCACCTTGTCTTCGTTGGCCTGTACCGGCGTGCTCAGCAGCGGGGCGGAGAGGGTGAGGGCGACGGCCATCATGGCGCCCGCCTTGTACTTGATTGTCATCAGAAACTCCTTGAGGTAATGGGGCCTTGCGGCCCACCGTGACAGAGTTCGCCTGCGCCAGCGGTGTTGCTGCGTGACGCCGTCATGTGGCGAAAAGGGGCTGCGCCGGGGCGCAGCAAACAACCCGAGCAAACGGGCAGGCTACGCCTGCCGCTTGCGCAGTAACAACTGGGCGACCAGCACCATTCCCAGTGAGGCGATGAGCATCAGGGTGGCCAGGGCGTTAACCTCGGGGGAGATCCCCACCTTGACCATGGAGTAGATCTTGAGGGGCAGGATCTCGTAGGCCGGGCCGGTGACAAAGGAGCTCACCACCACATCGTCCAGGGACAGGGTGAAGGAGAGCAGCCAGCCCGCCATCACCGCCGGCAGGGCCAGCGGCAATATGATCCGGCGAAAGATGATCCCCTCGCCAGCTCCCAGATCCCGGGCCGCCTCCAGCATCCGCACATCGAAGCCGCACAGCCGCGAGTAGACGGTGATGACCACGAAGGGCAGGCAGAAGGTGATGTGAGCGATGAGCAGGGACCAGAAACCCAGGGCAACGCCGGTAGCCACGAACAGGGTGAGCAGCGAGATGGCCATCACGATGTCCGGGGACATCATCACCACGAACAGCATGCCGCTGACGTACTGCTTGCCCCGGAAGCGATAGCGAAACAGCGCCACTGCGGTGAGGGTGCCGATCAGGGTGGCCGACGTGGCGCTAAGGGCGGCGATGGTCAGGGAGTGCTGGGCCGCCTGCATCAGGCTGGCGCTGGCGAAGAGCTTCTCGTACCAGCTCCAGGTAAAGCCGCGCCAGTCGATGCCGTACTTGGAGAGGTTGAAGGAGTTGGCGATCAGCACCCCTATGGGGACATAGAGGTAGGTGAACACCAGCAGCAAAAATCCCGCTTTCAGTGCGCGCATCATGCCAGTTCCCCCTTCTTGCTCAGCAGTTTGCCCGCTCGCCAGTAGCAGTAGACCAACAGGGCCATCAGCACCGTCAGCATCACGCTGATGGCAGCGCCGAAGGGCCAGTCACGGCTGTTGAGGAACTGGGTCTTGATGAGGTTGCCGATCAGCAGGTGCTTGGCACCGCCCAAGAGATCGGAGACATAGAACATCCCCATGGCGGGCAGAAATACCAGCAGGCAGCCTGCGATGATACCGGGCAGGGTGAGCGGCAGCACGATGCGGTGCAGCCGCTGCCAGCCGTTTGCTCCCAGATCCCGCGCGGCTTCAAGCAGTCGGCCATCGAGCTTCTCGATGCTCGAATAGAGGGGCAGCACCATGAAGGGGAGCAGCACGTAAACCAGGCCGATGATGACGGCCACCTCGGTGTACATCATCTGCAGTGGCCGCTCAATGAGCCCCAGATCCAGCAACCAGCCGTTGATGAGGCCACGGGTGCTGAGCAGCACCTTGAGGGCATAGGTGCGGATGAGGGAGTTGGTCCAGAAGGGGACCACCACCAGAAACAGCAGCAGGGGGCGAATGCGGCTCGGCAGATGGGCCAGCAACCAGGCAAAGGGGTAACCCACCAGCAGACAGATAGCGGTGGCCACCAGCGCCAGCCACAGGGAGTGGAGCAGCACCTCAAAATAAAGGGGCTCCAGCAGTCGGCCATAGTTGCCCCAAGTGAAGATCGGGCTGATGAGGGTCGACTCGTCCCGGGTCAGGAAGCTGACCCCGAGGATCATCAGGTTCGGAAAGAAGACGAACAGGGTCAGCCAGCCGAGGATCAGCGCGATGGCCCCGTTGCGAAAACCGTTGTGGGCAAAGCTCAGGGGAGCCCGGCCGCGGCGTGAATTAGTGAGGTTCATAGGGCAGCACTACCTCCCAGCTGTCGACCCAGTGGATGGCCACCTCCTGGCCCAGCCGATAGTCGAAATCCGGGTCATCCTCGTCGAAGAACTCCGAGATCAGCAGTTGCTTGCCACTCTCGAGCTCGATCATCGAGTCCAGGGTTGCGCCCTTGTAGTTGCGCTCACAGATCTTGCCCGCCAGTGCGCCCGCCTGATCGTCCCCGTTGTCGAGAATGCGCAGATCTTCGGGGCGCAGCAGCACCAATACCTTGTCGGCGGGTTTGAAGGGCAGGGCTGTGTGGAGCAGGCACTCGCGTCCTTCCACCTCGGCGCGCCAGACGCCGGGTTCGCTCTGGCTGATCAGGGTGCCATCCATCACGTTGATCTCGCCGATGAAGCGGGCAACGAACAGGTTGGCCGGAGATTCGTAGATGTCGCGCGGGGTGCCGCGCTGGATGATGTTGCCCCCCTCCATCACCAGGATGCGGTCGGACATGGTGAGCGCCTCTTCCTGATCATGGGTGACGAAGACGAAGGTGATACCGAGGCGGCGCTGCAGTGCCTTCAGTTCGGTCTGCATCTGCTTGCGCAGCTTGTAGTCCAGCGCCGAGAGAGATTCATCGAGCAGCAGCAGGCGTGGCTTGTTGACCACGGCGCGGGCGATGGCAACCCGTTGCTGCTGACCGCCCGAGAGCTGATCCGGACGGCGGTTGGCCAGATCGGAGAGCTGCACCATGGCCAGGGTCTCCTCGACCCGCTGGCGGATTTCGCTTGCCGGCACCTTCTGCATCTCGAGGCCAAAGGCGACGTTTTCGAACACCGTCATATGGGGAAAGAGCGCATAGCTCTGAAACACGGTATTGATGTGTCTGTGTTCGGCGGGAATGTGGGTGATCTCGTCCCCGGCCAGGTGGATGGTGCCACTGTCTACCGATTCGAGCCCGGCCAGCAGGCGCAGCAAGGTAGTCTTGCCACAGCCGGAGGGACCCAGCAGCGTGAGGAATTCCCCGTCATAAATATCAAGGTCAAGGTCATTGAGAATCACCTTGCCATCGTAGTGTTTGCTGATCTTGTTCAGCGCGACAATTACCTGTTGGTTTTTCATCATCCGCCAGTCTCACCCCAGCCAGTGGCCATCGTGTTGAAAGAAGGGTCGCATTCTATTGCAGCCGACACATGAAATTAAAGGCTTTTTAGCCCGAACAGGACAGGAAAAACGGCTACGAATACCAGATCAAACCGCTATAATGTGCCACCTGATTCGTTCGTTTTCGATGTTGGATAGTCAATTGAGTAACAAAATGCGTATTGGTGGCTCCCTGGAGCAGTCCCTGAGCCAGGGTTATCGCCTCGATTTGAAAGGGGTGATCCAGGAGGGGTGGCAACAGACCCGCCGCACCGGATTTGGCCTGCTGCTGGCCATCGTCGGGGTCACGGCAATCTGGATCCTGCTCAGCAACATCTTGCTGGTGCCCTATATCGGTGACGATGCGCAGATGAACGTGGCCATGGTGCTGAGCCTGCTCATTACCGTCATCATGGCACCCATGACCAGCGCGCTGGACATGCTGGGGCTGCAGCAGTCGGTGGGGGTACGTGCCAGGGCCAACCAGGTGTTCGACTTTTTTCGCCACTTCGTACGCCTCGGCATGCTGAGCCTGCTCGGCAGCGTGCTCACCAGCCTGTTTGGCCCGCTGTTCGAATTGGTCGGCTTGCCGGTGGTGTTCTCTTTTGTACCTTCCGCCCTCATCGGCATGGGCCTTATCTTCACCGTGCCCCTGGTGCTGGAGCGCGGATTGACGCCGGTGCAGGCCATTGTGGTTTCCCTGCGGCTGTTTGTGCGAGGCTGGCCCAGCCTGGTGCTGTTTCATGGCGTCATGGCGGCGCTGCTGTTTCTCGCCCTGCTCCCCATGGGGCTGGGACTTATCTGGATGGCCCCTCTCTACTTCAACTGCAAGGGGATCCTCTATCGGGACCTGTGCGGTGTGGCAGTAGAGGTCAATGAAGTGACCGAACGGGAAGGGCCCGATCATTTCAACGCATGATGCATAAGGATATTGAATGACCTGTCGCAATGGAGTGACCTCGGCGTTGCGCCGTGCCCTGCTGGCAAGCCTCTTGCTGCCGGGACTGGCGGTGGCGGCCCCTACGCTGGATCTGCAATACAGCACCTTCTACAGCCAGATGAAGAGTGTGGCCAAGGGGGATTTCGGTAATGCCAGGCTGGGATTTTATCTGACCGATCCGCAAAATGGCCGGCGCTGTACTCTGACCTCGGCCCGGGTGTCGACGCCGGACAGGGATGTAGCCGCCGAGGTAACGGTGGACAGCGAACTGCGCCTGCCTTTTGACGGGGATCTCAATCTCGACAAGGCCACTGTGGTGGTGGAGCTGCAAGAGCCCCATACCAGCTGTGACATGGCGGTACAGGTGATGGCCGATGCGCCGGCAGGCAGCCAGTTTCCGGTAGCGGAGATTGCCACTCGCCAGCAGCAGATGCAGCAGTTGCTCGACAAGATGGCGGGCATGGTGGGCAAGTATTTCCTGCCGTCCATGGAGGGGGTGCACATCGCGTTGGTCGAACCGAGCGGGACGGCCTATCTCGTTGAGGGGGCCCGGCAGGAGGCGTTGCCCTGGCAAGATGGCCAGCTGCAGTTGAACAGGGCTCAGCTCGCCGATTTTGCGGACGGCACCTTGCGCCTGCAGGGGAAGGTGCTGCGACTGACCCCCTGGCTGCGCAAGGAGTAACGGGGCAGAGCCAGCCACAGGGATAGAAAAAAGGAGCGACGGGTCGCTCCTTTTTCATTGTTGTTGATTATTGCTGTTTTGGCAGCAGAGGGCTTAGCGCACCTCAATCACATCCAGCATGTCCATCTCGTCGATGTCGAGGTGGGGCACCTTCGGCATCTCGGGGGGATCAAACGCCTTGTCGCCGCCATCTATGATGCCGGAGTCGCGGTTGATGCTCTTGAAGTCAAACAGCTTGTGATCGAGCAGGTGGCTCGGGATCACGTCCTGAATGGCGGTGAACATGGTTTCGATGCGCCCCGGGAAGCGGCGATCCCAATCCTGCATCATCTGCTTGATGGCCTGGCGCTGCAGGTTCTCCTGGGAGCCGCACAGGTTGCAGGGGATGATGGGGAAGGCCTTGACGTCTGCATAGCGGATCAGGTCTTTTTCCTTGCAGTAGGCCAGCGGGCGGATCACCACGTTCTTGCCATCGTCACTCACCAGCTTGGGCGGCATGGACTTGAGCTTGCCGCCGTAGAACATGTTGAGGAACAGGGTCTCGAGGATGTCGTCGCGGTGATGGCCCAGGGCAATCTTGGTGCAGCCCAGCTCCTGGGCGGTGCGGTAGAGAATACCGCGGCGCAGACGCGAGCAGAGCGAGCAGGTGGTCTTGCCCTCGGGTACCTTCTCCTTGACGATGGAGTAGGTGTCCTCTTCGACGATCTTGTACTCGATGCCGAGGGTGTCGAGGTATTCCGGCAGGACGTGCTCGGGGAAGCCGGGCTGCTTCTGATCCAGGTTGACGGCGACCAGATCGAAATGGATGGGGGCGCTGGCTTTCAGGTTCATCAGTATGTCGAGCATACCAAAGCTGTCCTTGCCGCCGGACAGACACACCATCACCTTGTCACCCTCTTCAATCATGTTGAAGTCGGCAATGGCCTGACCCACGTTGCGCCGCAGGCGCTTTTGCAGTTTGTTGAAACTGTATTTTTCTTTGGCGTTCAGCTCTTCTAGCATGCTCGTAAAACCCGGGACACAAATAAGCGCGTTATTATAGCCATGTCCCGGGGGAGGGCAAGGTGCCTTATGCCTGATTGCGGCGGCTGTCCACCGGGCAGCTGTAATCGGCCGGTTTGAGGATCAGGATGTCGCACGGCAGCCTGTCCACCACATGCTCGGCGGTGTTGCCAAGCAGGGCGGCCGAGAGGCCGGTACGGCCGACGCAACCCATGATCATCAGGTTGGCATTGAGCTCTTCTGCCATGTCCGGCAACACCTCTTCGGGCAGGCCTTCCGCGACCCGGGTCCAGAGGTGGCCGATCCCGAATTTGTCGGCGTGGCTCAGCAGCAGGTTTTCGTGATGCTTGCGGATCGCCTCGTTGTAGGCTTTGGGATCAAACTCCGGCAGTTCGATGGCCACGTTGACCGGCGTGCCTGGGTAAGTGTTGACCAGATAGAGATTGGCCCCCAGCAGTTCGGCGATGTCTGTGCCCTCCTGGGTGATCCGCTCGTTGAGTACCTTCTGATCGGGGTCGTCGCTCGAGCAGTTGATGGCGGCGATGATGTTGCCGCCACGCTGCCAGTGCCCTTCTTTCACCAGCAGAACCGGGCAGGGGCATTTGCGCAATAGGTGCCAATCGGTGGGAGTAAAAATGAAGGTTTGCAGGAAACTGTGATGGTGGGTGGCCTTGACCACCAGATCGTGGCGCTGCTCCAGCACCTCCTGAATGACGCACTCGAAGGGGCGGTTGTGCCAGACGACTTTCACCTCGCAGGTGATCCCTTTTTCCCGGTAGGGAGTCAGGATCTCGTCCAGCCACTCTTGGCGCTGGGAAATGACACCGTGGCGCATCTCTTCCCGCTCCTCCGCCGACAACATGGCGGTCATCTCGTATGAGAAGTCATAGATGGTGAGCAGCAGGGTCAGATGGGCATTGTTGTCCAGCTCGGCGATCTTGACCGCCCGTTCGAGGGCGATTTGCCGCTCTTCTTCGGGGTTGATAACCACCAGAATGTTCTGATATTTGACCATCTTCTCCTCCTTGGAAAATACCAATGTCAGCAGGACTTTAGCATTTACAGCTTAGCGCAGGAGGCAGGTGGCGGTCGTGTGCCGGATCAAATTCCAGAGGAAAGGATCCGGCAGAGGAGAGGGGAAATGGCGGGGAGATCAGCCGCAGGTCGGACGGGTGGCGCCAGCCATCTGGCCGAGTGCTGCGTGATCGAGCACGGTAATGTACTTACCCTTGACGCTGATAAGACCGGACTTCTGGAAGCGACCAAGCAGACGGCTGATGGTCTCGACGGTGAGGCCCAGATAGTTGCCGATGTCGCCCCGGGTCATGGAGAGACGGAACTCCTTGGCGGAGAAACCGCGCTCGGAGAAGCGTACCGACAGGTTGTGCAGGAAGGCTGCCAGGCGCTCTTCGGCATTCTTCTTGGAGAGCAACAGGATCATCTCCTGATCGCCCATGATTTCGTTGCTCATCAGTCGCATGATCTGCTGGCGCAGCTTGGGCATCTTGCCGGAGAGATCGTCAAGCACTTCGAACGGGATCTCGCACACCATGGCGGTTTCCAGCGCCTGGGCGAAGGAAGGGTGAGCCTGTTTGTGGATGGCATCGAAGCCGACCAGATCACCAGCCAGATGGAAGGCGGTGATCTGCTCATCCCCTTGCTCTGTGATGGTGTAGGACTTGATGGTCCCGGAACGGATGGCGTAGAGAGACTTGAACTCGTCGCCGGCCTTGAACAGCTCTTCACCCTTCTGGATCGGCTTCTTGCGCTCGATGATGCTGTCGAGCTGATCCAGCTCGTTGTCGTTCAGGGTAAAGGGAATGCAGAGCTGACTGATACTGCAGTCCTGGCAATGAATTGCACAGCCACCGCTCTGGATACGTCTGCCAGGTTTCTTTTCCGGGATCATAGGCTCATACGAATAATTGATTTATATCAAACAAGTTTACCATCAACTCATCCGTTTTGGATAGGGTTTCAAAAGGATGCAATGCTAACCCACAGGGTGTGAACCCCATAAAAAATGAGCAACAGGGCGCCTCCGAGGCGCAAACTGCGCAAGGTCAGCCAGTAGCGCAACCGATCCGCGAGCCCCCCCAGAGCAAACAGAGTGGGCAGGGTGCCCAACCCAAACGCAAGCATGATGAGAGCGCCGCCGCTGGCCGAGCCCGCTGCTGCGCTCCAGGTCAGCATTGAGTAGACCAGCCCGCAGGGCAGCCAGCCCCAGACCATGCCAAAGGGCAGTGCCTGCAGGGGGGAGGTAAAGGGCAGAAACTTGCCCGCCAGCGGTTTGATGTGGGGCCAGAGTCTGGCGCCGATGCGTTCGAGTAGCAAAATGCCCTGCCACCAGCCTGCCAGATAGAGGCCGAGGGCGATCATCAAGAGGGCCGCGATGAGCCGCAGTCCGGCGATGGCGTGTTTGCCTGCCCCAAGCTCGCTGGTGGTGGCAAGCAAGCCCCCCACCAGGGCTCCGGCAATCACATAGCTGAGGATGCGGCCTAGGTTGTAGTTGAGCAGATAAGTGAGGCGTCCCCAGAAGTGCTGTTTGTCGGCCGGGATAGCCATGGCAAGGGCCGCCGAGACACCGCCGCACATGCCGATGCAGTGTGCCGAGCCCGCCAGTCCCACCAGCAGGGCCCCAAGAAGATCAAGATTGTGCGTCATCTGGGCTGTGCTTGGTTGGTTTCTGGGCAGGTTGGTCTTCATCAAACAGGATGTTGGAGCCCTGTCTGTCGAGGTCCTCAAACTGCTCGGAGCGAATGGCCCAGAAGAAGACGACTCCGGCGATGATCACAAACAGGATGGCGATGGGGATCAGGACAAAAATGATGTTCATGGTCTCTACCTTGGCAAATGCCTCCTTGGCGACTAAGCCCCATGGTAACCCTGTTCGGGTCGTCGGCCAGTCGCCACGAGTCAAAAATGTGGCCTGCGTCGGTGGCAGGCCATCGAGTCAATGGTCATGTCAGCGATTGAGGCGCATGGAGTTGGTGACCACGATGAGGGAGCTCAAGGACATACCGGCCGCCGCCAGATAGGGGGGCAACCAGCCGCTGGCGGCCAGCGGCAACACCAGCAGGTTGTAGCCGATGGACCAGGCAAAGTTCTCGATGATGATCTTGCGGGTGCGCAGGGCCAGCGTCCTGGCGTCCAGCAAACGATTCAGATCGTCGGCAAGCAGGATGGCATCGGCGCTGTTTTTGGCCAGGTCCGTGCCGCCCGCCATGGCGAACGAGGCATGGGCCCCGGCCAGCACGGGAGCATCGTTGATGCCGTCACCCACCATGATACTGATCTCCCCGTCAGCCTCCCGCCCCCTGAGGTAGGCGAGCTTGCCATCGGGGGTGACCCCCTTGATCAGCTCGTCCACACCAAGCTCACGGGCTATCTCGTCGGCCTGGGCCGAACTGTCGCCGGTGAGGATGGTGGTCTGCAAATCGGCCGCTTTGATGGCGGCGATGAGAGCCTTGGCGTCGGGGCGCAGGGTATCTTCCAGCTCGAAGCGGGCCAGGACCTGGCGCTCGTCGGCCAGATAGATGGCAAGGCCGCGGGGGCTGACGAGGTCATCGCCCAGTCCCAGCCAGCCAGCGCTGCCGATGCGATAGCGCATGCCATCGACAATCCCGGTGACACCGTGGCCGATGACGGGGGTGATGTCGCTCGCATGAGGCAGCAGGGCGATGCCATCTGCCGGCAGGCGGAAGGCGCGGGCGATGGGATGTTCGGACTGTGCCTCCAGGGCGCGGGCGATGGCAAGACAGGTGTCGCTGTCGAGATCCCCCAGCACCTGGGTGTGGCAGAGGCGAATTTCCCCCGTAGTCAGGGTGCCCGTCTTGTCCATCACCACTCGGTTGGCCTTGGTCAGCACATCCAGCACGTGACCGCGACGCAGCAGTATGCCGGAGCGGGTGAGGTGAGCCGTGGCCGAGGTGAGTGCGGTTGGCGTTGCCAGCGACAGGGCACAGGGGCAGGTGGCGACCAGCACCGCCAGGGTGATCCAGAATGCCTGCTCCGGCTGGTGAAAATGCCAGAAGGTCCACACCAGGGCCGCGATGATGAGCAGCACCAGAATGAAGTGGCGCGACAGCACATCGGCCATCTGGGCGATGGCGGGCTTGTCGTCGAGGGCGTGATCCTGCAGGCGCATGATCTGGGCGATCCGCGACTCCTCGATACGATGGCTGACCCGGATCTCGAGGGGGGCGTCAGTATTGATGGTACCGGCATAGACCTGATCCCCATGCCCCTTGAGCAGCGGCAGCTGCTCGCCGGTCAGCATGGATTCGTTAAGGCTGGCTTCCCCCCGCACTATGGTGCCGTCGGCCGGCAGGGTGGCGCCCGCCAGCACACGCACTCTGTCTCCAATTTGCAGGGTCTTGGCGGCGACCTCATGTTCACCGTCCTCGTCGATGCGGGTTGCCATGATGGGCACCAGTCGCGCCAGGTTGGAGCTCGACTCGGACGCCTTGCGTCTGGCCCTGAGTTCGAGAAAACGCCCCAGCAGCAGGAAGAAGACGAACATGGTGATGGAGTCGTAGTAGACCTCACCCGTGTTGAAGACGGTGGCCCACATGGAGGCGACAAAGGCGCCGATGAGGGCCAGGGATACCGACACATCCATCGAGAGGTGACCCTGCTTCAGGCTGCGCCAGGCGTTCACGTAAAAAGGCTGGGCCGAATAGATCATGATGGGGGTGGAGAGCAGCAGGCTTATCCACTTGAAGTAGACCATGAACTCCTCCTCCACGCTGATGAAGAAGTCCATGTAAAGGGCCACGGCGCACATCATCACCTGCATGGAGCCGAGCCCGGCAAGTGCCATCCGGAACATGTAGCGGCGCACCTCTTTGGCGTAAAGCGCCTCTTGCTGATGGGTCTGGAAGGGGTAGGCGCGATAGCCAACCTTGGCGAATCCCTTGAGGATGTCGCTTAAAGAGAGCTTGTCCGGATCCCACTTGATGCGGGCCCTGTGGGTGGTGGTGTTGACGTTGATATAACGCAGTCCGGGGAGGGTCATCAGGTGGCGTTCGATAAGCCAGGCACAGGCGGCGCAGGTGAGCCCCTCTACCGTCAGCTGGATCTCCCGCACGTTGCCGCTGTCGGTGACAAACTCCTGCTGCACCTCGGCCAGATCGTAGTGGGTGAGGGCGGCCAGCTCCTCGGGTACCAGATCCCCCTTGGCACCCGGTGCGGTGCGGTGATCGTAATAGCTGGCCAGGCCGCATTCCAGGATGGTTTCCGCCACCGCCTGGCAACCCGGGCAGCACATGGGACGGACAATGCCCTTGATCTCGAGGGCATAGTGACTGTCGGCGGGAACCGGCTCGCCACAGTGAAAACAGCCGGTCATGGTTTAACGTCCTTTGGGATCGAGTTCGACAGGGGCCTTGGTGGGCAGTTGAACCGTTTCTTGCAGTCGCCATTCGTGGTTGAAGGCATCGACCCTGAGGTGCCATTTACCGGTCAGGGGGCGTTCAAAGTGGAAGCGATAGGTGCCGCTGCCATCGGCGGTGATCAGGTGCTCGCTGTCCTGACCGGCCAGGGTGGGGTGGAACAGGGAGAGGTACAGCGCCTGTCCTGGCGGGATGTCGCCACTGAGCGGCTTGAGGGTCAGCTCCTGACCGTTGACCTCCAGCGCAAAGCGGATGTTGAGCGCCTCGGCCCGGTCAAACTTGCTCAGATCCTGATTGATCTCTTTCCCTTGTTTGTAATAGTCCTCTGCCACCAGATTTACTCCATCCTTGCTGGCGATGATGGCGGTGGCGATGCTGCCGACAACGGCGGCGGTGGGGAGGGCGATGATAAACCAGGGCCAGAATTGGCGATACCAGGGTCGGGTCATGATTGCTACTACCGTGAAACGAATGATTAACGAGGAGGGTGGCTTTTACGCAACACAAGATAACAAAAAGCCTCGAGTAGTCGAGGCTTTTTGCTGTGTAATCACGTGTTTATCACATGTTACTTCGGGTGTGGCCGACCTTATTTGTCAGTCTGTGGGTGAGACAGGCTGTAAACGTAGGAGGCCAGCAGGTGCACCTTGTCTTCGCCCAGAATGTCTTTCCAGGCCGGCATCACACCGTGGCGACCGTGGGTGATGGTCTGGACCACCACTTCGCGGGAGCCACCGTAGAGCCAGGTGCTGTTGGTCAGATCAGGCGCCCCGACGGCGATGCCGCCCTTGGCATCCGGACCGTGACAGGCGGCGCAGACCGCAAAGCGGGCTTCACCCTTCTTGGCTTCCACCAGATCAACCTTGCGACCGGACAGGCTCAGCACGTAGGAAGCGACTTCCTGCACGCCATCCTTGCCCAGGATCTCGCCCCAGGCCGCCATGATCCCCTGACGACCGCCCATGATGGTGGTCTTGATCTGATCCGGGGCACCGCCCCATTGCCATTCGCTGTCGGTCAGGTTCGGGAAACCGCGACCACCGCGGGCATCGGAGCCGTGGCACTGGGAGCAGTTCTGCAGGAACAGACGCTGACCCACCTTGCGGGCTTCCGGGTCGGCGGCGATCTCCTCGATGGGGCGATAGCTCTTGCCGTCAGCCTGGTAGGCCAGCTCGCGGAACTTGGCGCCGTAGATCTCGTCAGCCTTGGCGATCTCGCGGTCATATTCCACCGCACGACCTTCCGACTTGGCAGACTCGGTCGCAGCGCGGGATTCGGCCAGCGAACGGACATCCTGGTTGGAACTTTGCCAGCCCAACAGACCCTTGAAGTTGCCAAGGCCCGGGAAGGCGACCAGATAGACTAGACCGGTGACGATGAAGAAGAGGAACATGTAGGTCCACCACTTCGGCAGCGGGTTGTTGATCTCTTCGATGCCGTCGAAGGAGTGACCCATCGACTTGCCTTCTTCAACACCCATCTTGTCCTTGCGGCACCACATCAGCAGCAGGAAGCAGCCGAGGATGGTCCCCAGGGTAATGACGGTTACGAAAATACTAAACAGAGTGCTCATTATTGTTTCGCTCCTGCGTTCTTTTTATCAGCACCGGATTGCTCATCATCGGCGAAAACCAGATTGGCAGCCTCGTCGAAAGCGGTCTTGCGGCGTTTGCTGTAAGCCCAGACGAAGATGCCGATCATGATGGCCATCAACAGCAGGGTGTACAGACCGCGAAAAGTGCCGTAGTCCATCTCCACACTCCTTATTTCAGGGCATGACCCAGTGATTGCAGATAGGCCACCAGGGCTTCCAACTCGGTCTTGCCCTTGACGGCATCACCGGCGCCCTGAATATCGGCATCGGTATAGGGCACGCCGAAGTGGTCGCGGAACAGCGCCAGTTTCTTGCCCGTCATCTCGCCAGTCAGCACGTTGCGATCGAGCCAGGGGTAGGCGGGCATGTTGGACTCGGGCACCACGTCGCGCGGGTTGATCAGGTGAACCTTGTGCCACTCGTCGGAGTAGCGACCCCCGACCCGTGCCAGATCCGGACCGGTACGCTTGGAGCCCCACAGGAAGGGGTGCTCCCACACGCTTTCACCGGCGACCGAGTAGTGACCGTAACGCTCGGTTTCGGCACGGAACGGACGGATCATCTGGCTGTGGCAGTTGGTGCAGCCTTCGCGAATGAAGATATCGCGCCCTTCCATCTGCAGGGCTGTGTAGGGCTTGAGGCCCTCCACCGGCTCGGTAGTCTGCTTTTGGAAGAAGAGCGGGGTGATTTCGACCAGGCCACCCAGGCTGATGGCAAATATGATGCCGACCACCAGCATGGGAACGCTTTTTTCAAAGATCTCGTGACGGTTATTGTTGCTCATGCTTTGACCTCTTCAATCATGCTGGCTGGGCGACGGGTTCCAGGGAACCCTTGGGCGCGGTGATGGTGCGATAGGCGTTGTAGGCCATCAGCAACATACCGGTGACAAAGAAGCAGCCACCCAGGAAGCGCACGAAGTAGAAGGGATAGGAGGCCTGCAGGGCTTCCACGAAGCTGTAGGTCAGGGTGCCGTCTTCGTTGACTGCACGCCACATCAGACCCTGCATCACACCGGAAATCCACATGGCGACGATGTAGAGTACGGTACCGACGGTCGCCAGCCAGAAGTGCACGTTGATCAAGCGGATGCTGTACATGCGGCCCTGGCCGAACAGGTTCGGGATCAGGTGGTAAACCGCCCCGATGGAGACCATGGCAACCCAGCCCAGGGCACCGGAGTGAACGTGACCTACGGTCCAGTCGGTGTAGTGGGAGAGAGCGTTGACGGTCTTGATCGCCATCATGGGGCCTTCGAAGGTCGACATGCCGTAGAACGACAGGGAGACGATCAGGAAGCGCAGGATGGGGTCATAGCGCAGTTTGTGCCAGGCACCGGAGAGGGTCATGATGCCGTTGATCATGCCGCCCCAGGAGGGCACGAACAGGATCAGGGACATCACCATGCCGAGGGACTGGGCCCAGTCAGGCAGGGCGGTATAGTGCAGGTGGTGCGGACCGGCCCAGATGTAGAGGGAGATCAGCGCCCAGAAGTGCACGATGGAGAGACGGTAGGAGTAAACCGGGCGGCCGGCCTGCTTGGGCACGAAGTAGTACATCATGCCAAGGAAACCTGCAGTCAGCAGGAAGCCTACCGCGTTGTGACCGTACCACCACTGCACCATGGCATCCATGGCACCGGAATACATGGAGTAGGACTTCATGCCAGACAGCGGCACTTCCATGTTATTGACGATGTGCAGCACGGCGACCGTGATGATGAAGGCACCGAAGAACCAGTTCGCCACATAGATGTGGGAGGTGGTGCGCTTCATCAGGGTGCCGAAGAAGACGATGGCGTAGGCGACCCAGACCACGGTGATCGCCAGATCGATCGGCCACTCCAGCTCGGCATACTCTTTGGCGGTCGTGAATCCCAACGGCAGCGAGATGGCCGCAGAGAGGATGATTGCCTGCCAGCCCCAGAACACGAAGCTGGCGAGCGGGCCACCAAACAGCCGGGTCTGACAGGTACGCTGCACCACGTAGAAGGAGGTCGCCATCAGGGCGCTCACCCCGAAGGCGAAGATCACCGCGTTGGTGTGCAGGGGCCGCAGACGACTGTAAGTCAGCCAGGGGGTTTCGAAGTTGAGGGCAGGCCAGATCAGCTGGGCTGCGATCAGTACGCCAACCGACATGCCGACAATTCCCCAGACAATCGTCATGACGGTAAACTGGCGAACAACGGTGTAGTTGTACTCAGGATGGTTAGTTGTATGGCTCATCGTTATATTCCGCTTCCGATGCTGCTGTTGTTTGGTTTTTGTCCGGCGAGCCGGACCTGTTTCATCGAGTCACCGCCCACCAGTTGTTAACATCTGTTAACGAAAGGAAAAGCAAAAGATGACCATATGAAAACTGCATGGGAATGATACTGAAGTGACAGGTAAAATAACAGTATAAACAGTGATATATTTGGCTCCGTCCGGCCTCGTTTTAACCGCGATTTACCTTGTGCGAGATCACAAAAATACTATTTTTTCCGCATCTTATTGGGACCGCTTTTCATGAAAGAAAAACTCACTAGCCGTAAAGTCATGCACCTCGGACTGGTGCTGGCCCTATTATTGGGGCTCATTGCATACCGTACCTGGTTTTCAACCGAAAACAGCGCCGCACCCGCGCCGATAAAAGATCAGATTTGTGATCTTTCCCACAGCAGTTGCACTGTCTCTGTCGGCGAAAAACCCCTTACGGTGGCGGTGGCCGAGCTGCCGGTACGCGCCGAACGGGATTTTGCCCTGCGCATGACGGGGGGTGATCCGGCCATTACCCCGGTGAAGGCATGGCTGGAAGGGCGGGACATGTTTATGGGAACCATTCCGGTCAAGTTTGAACAAATAAGCGGTGGTTGGCAGGGAACGACCCTGGTGGGCAGTTGTACTTCTCCCACTATGGTCTGGCTGCTCAATATCGAATGGAGCAATGGCGAGCGCCAGCAATTGGCGTTGTCGGTTGCCCGGGAATAAGTCGTTGGCCGCAAAGGAGTGGAAAAAATATTTGAAATTTCCATGCCAGGCGTTACCTTCCCTTGGCCTACAGGGAGTGAAATCTATTTAATCATGACTGAGAAAAATCAATTTTATCGAACCCTCAATCAACAGGCGCGAGCCCTGCTGGAGGGAGAAACCGACCTGATTGCCAACCTGGCCAACCTCTCCGCCCTGCTCAATCAGGAGCTGGCAGATATCAACTGGGTCGGTTTTTATCTGTTGCAAGGGGACACCCTGGTATTGGGGCCCTTCCAGGGCAAGCCGGCCTGTGTTCGCATTCCCGTCGGCCGTGGTGTCTGTGGCACCGCCGTGTCAGAGGGCAAGACCCAGCTGGTAGATGATGTGCATCAGTTTGATGGGCATATTGCCTGTGACGGTGCCAGCAATGCCGAAATCGTGATCCCGGTGCGCCGCAACGGCGAGATCATCGGGGTGCTCGACATCGACAGTCCGATTTTTAACCGTTTCGATCAGGAAGACCGGATTGGCCTGGAAGAAACGGTGCAAATTTTGGAAAGCATGCTCTAAGTGATTGCTTAGATGGTTCGCAAAAGGCCCCAAGCTCTCTATAATGAGGCCTTTGTTGTGCTCGGGAAGTGCCCGTGCGTTTATATGAAAGCCAAGGTTATACATGGAAAACACTGAGAAGCTGAAGAACAGTAAAGAAATCGTTGCCTACCTGGTCGAGAAATTCCCGGCCTGCTTCGTTGCTGAAGGAGAGGCCAAGCCGCTCAAGATTGGCATCTTCCAGGATTTGGCCGAGCGTCTTGCTGACGATGCCAGAGTCTCCAAGACCATGCTGCGCTCTGCTCTGCGTCAATATACTTCCAGCTGGCGCTACCTGCATGGCCTCAAGGCTGGCCAGGCTCGTGTCGATCTGGACGGTAACCCGGGCGAACTGCTGACCGAAGAGCACATCGAACACGCCAAGCAGGCGCTGAAAGAGAGTAAAGAACGCGTCTTTGCCAGCCGTCGTACCAACAACAAAGAGAAGGATGACAAGGCCAAGAAACCCCGTCGTCCGGCTCCTCGCAAAACCGAGAAGGCGGATGTCGCCGCCAAGGCAAAGGCTCAGGAGAAAGCGCCTGTTGCCGATGCTCCGCTGGTCAAGGTGGATGCCGCTACCCTGAAAGTGGGTCAGGACGTCCGTGTGGTCATGGGCAAGTCTCCGGTTCCCGCAACCATCAAGGAAGTGACCAAGGACGACGTTCAAGTCCAGCTGCAGACCGGCATGACCCTGCGGGTCAAATCAGAGCACCTGGTTCTCTAAGGAGAGACATGTTGAAGCATGGCGTAATTCGTTTTTCCCTCGTTGCCTGTAGCCTGGCGCTTGCCGGGCTCGCACAGGCCATCGAGCCGGTGCTCAAGGAGAGTGATTTGCCTGTGTTGGCTCAAGAGAGCCAACATGCTACGGCCAGCAAGCGAATTGCCAATCTGTTTACCCGCTCGCATTACAAACAGTTCAAGCTGGATGATGCCTTTTCCTCCGTGATCTTCGACAAGTATCTGGAGAATCTGGATTACAGCCGCAACCTGTTTTTGGCCTCTGACATCAGCCGTTTTGAAAAGTACCGTAACGGGTTTGACACCGACCTCGAAAGAGGCCGTCTGGCGCCCGCCTACGAGATGTTCAACCTGAGTCAGCAGCGGCGTTATGAGCGGTTCGAATACGCCCTCAAACTGCTCGATACTCCTTTCGATTTTACCCAGCCCGACAACTATGTGTTCGATCGGGAAGGGGCAGCTTGGCCGAGGGATGAAGCCGAACTCAACGAGTTGTGGCGCCAGCGGGTCAAGTACGATGCCCTGAGCCTCAAACTCAGCGGCAAGGAGTGGCCCGAGATCAAGGAGCTGCTTGGCAAGCGTTACAACAACGCCATCAAGCGGATGTCCCAGACCGAGAGCGAGGATGTGTTCCAGCTCTTCATGAACTCCTTTGCACGCGCCATCGAACCACACACCAGTTATCTCTCACCGCGCAGCGCCGATCGTTTCAACACCGAGATGAACCTCTCGCTGGAGGGGATTGGTGCCGTGCTGCAGGCGGAGGATGACTTCACCGTCATTCGTTCCCTGGTGCCCGGTGGTCCTGCTGCCAAGTCCAACAACCTCAAGCCCGATGACAAGATCACCGGGGTAGGGCAGGAGGATGGCAAGATCGTTGATGTGATCGGCTGGCGTCTTGACGACGTGGTCGAGCTCATCAAGGGGCCCAAGGGCAGCAAGGTGAAGCTGGAGATCCAGCGCGGCAAGGGCGCCAGCGCCAAGACCGAGCAGATCGAGCTGGTGCGGGACAAGGTGCGCCTCGAAGATCGCGCCGCCAAGTCCAAGGTGATCAGCGCCGAAGGCAAGAAGATCGGGGTCATCGAGATCCCCAGCTTCTACGTCAATCTTCATGAAGATGTGATCAAGGAGCTCTCCAGCCTCAACAAGCAGAAGATAGATGGTCTCATCATCGACCTGCGCGGCAACGGTGGCGGTGCCCTGACTGAAGCCTCGGCCCTGAGCGGTCTCTTCTTTGCCAGCGGTCCCGTGGTGCAAATTCGTGATCACATGGGCCGCATCACGGTCAATGGTGATGACGATGGCCAGGTCTACTACGGTGGCCCCATGTCGGTGATGATCGATCGTTATAGCGCCTCGGCCTCCGAGATCTTCGCCGCCGCCATGCAGGACTACGGCCGCGCCCTGATCCTCGGGGAAAACTCGTTTGGCAAGGGGACGGTGCAGCAGCATCGCAGCCTGGCCAAGGTCTACGACTTCTACGAGCAGCCGCTGGGTCACGTGCAGTACACCATCGCCAAGTTCTACCGGATCAACGGCGGCAGCACCCAGAACAAGGGGGTTGCACCGGACATCAGCTTCCCGACGCCGGTTGCGCCGGAAGAGACTGGCGAGAGCCGCGAGTTCAACGCGCTGCCGTGGGACAAGATCGCCTCGGCCAACTACCAGGTGCTGGGCAATTTCACCAGCCAGCTGCCCAAGTTGCAGGCGGCCCACGATGCGCGGATTGCCAAGGATCCCGAGTTTGCCTACGTAATGCAGGACATCGCCGAGTACCAGGGGGAGAAAGATAAAAAATCTGTCTCCCTCAACGAGGCAGAACGTCTGGCAGAGCAGGCCAAACAGGACGAGAAGGCGCTCACGCGCGCCAACGAACGTCTGGCCCGCCTTGGCAAGCCTGCGGTGAAGAGCCTGGATGACTTGCCAGCCGATTTTGAGGCGCCCGATGAGTATCTCGTCGAGGCGGCCAACATCACGGCGGATCTGGCCAAGGCCGGCAAACGTAGTTGAGTTGGCCAAGCTGAATCTACAAGGGCGACGCGAGTCGCCCTTTCTTTTATCAGACCGCAAATCGTTTGACCCCGCCTGCCGGTTGTGCCAGCCTCTTTCTCGCCTTTAACAAGCGTGGAAGCAGACAATAATGACAAATCACTCCCAGGCCATGACGGCCAAATATCGTCAGGACTACCAGGCCCCTCTCTACTGGATTGATACCATCGATCTGGATTTCCAGCTGCAGGAACCCCTCACCCAGGTCACCGCCATCACCCGCATTCGACGCAACGGCGATCACAACGAACCTTTGGTGCTCGATGGCGAACAGCTGACGCTCAAGAGCATCGCCATCGACGGTGTGCCGTGCGAGCATTATGAGCTGGGGGAGGGTAGCCTGACCCTGTTCAACCTGCCCACCGAGTGCGTGCTGACCATAGTCACCCTGCTGGATCCGGCCGCCAACAGTGCGCTGGAAGGGCTTTACAAGTCCGGTGATGCCTACTGCACCCAGTGCGAAGCTGAAGGGTTTCGTCGCATCACCTATTATCTCGACCGGCCCGATATCCTGGCCCGCTACAGCACCCGCATTACCGCAGACAAGGCCAAGTATCCCTTCCTGCTTTCCAACGGCAACAAGGTCGACAGCGGCAATCTGGACGGTGGTCGCCACTTCGTGCAGTGGCAGGATCCCTTCCCCAAACCCAGCTATCTGTTTGCTCTGGTCGCCGGGGATTTTGACGTGGAGCGAGGCAGTTACGTAACCCGAAGTGGCCGCAAGGTGGCCCTCGAGATCTTCGTCGACAAGGGCAACCTGGATCGGGCCGGCTTTGCCATGGAGAGCCTCATCAACTCCATGCGCTGGGACGAGCAGCGTTTCGGTCTGGAATACGACCTCGACATCTACATGATCGTCGCGGTGGACTTCTTCAACATGGGCGCCATGGAGAACAAGGGGCTCAACATCTTCAACTCCAAGTTCGTGCTGGCCAACCCGGCTACCGCCACCGACGGCGACTACCACGGTATCGAACGGGTGATCGGTCACGAATATTTCCACAACTGGACCGGCAACCGGGTCACCTGTCGCGACTGGTTCCAGTTAAGCCTGAAAGAGGGGCTGACGGTGTTTCGGGACCAGGAGTTCTCCTCCGATCTCGGCTCGCGAGGAGTAAACCGCATCAACAATGTGCGCACTGTGCGCGGCCCGCAGTTTGCCGAAGACGCCGGTCCCATGGCGCACCCCATCCGCCCGGATGTGGTGATCGAGATGAACAACTTCTACACCCTGACCGTCTATGAGAAGGGTTCTGAAGTGATCCGCATGATGCACACCCTGCTTGATGAAGAACATTTCCAGGCCGGCATGCGCCTCTATTTCGAGCGCTTTGACGGTCAGGCTGTTACCTGCGATGACTTCGTACAGGCGATGGAAGATGCCTCCGGGGTGGATCTTGGCCGCTTCCGTCGCTGGTACAGCCAGTCCGGTACCCCCGAGCTGACTGTAACCGACGAATACGACTCCGCCAGCGGCATCTATCGCCTGCACGTGCGCCAGCACACGCCACCGACCCAGGATCAGCCGCAGAAGCTGGCGCTGCACATCCCCCTCGATATCGAGCTGTATGACGATCAGGGGCGCGTTATCCCGCTGCAATATCAGGGCAAGGCCATCGGTAACGTGCTCGACGTGCTGGAAGCGGAGCAGACCTTCGTGTTCGATCGGATGCCAACCAAGCCTGTTCCTTCTCTACTGCGGGACTTCTCAGCCCCGGTCAAGTTGCACTATGACTACAGCGACGAGGCGCTGGCCTTCCTGATGCGCTTTGCCCGCAACGAGTTTGCCCGCTGGGATGCCGCCCAGATGCTGATCAACAAGGCGGTGATTGACGGGGTTACCCGGGTACAACAAGGGCAGAACGTGGCGGTATCGGCCACCTTGCTGGATGCCTTTGTCGCCATTTTGGATGACGGCGAGCTGGATCCGGCGCTCAAGGCCGAGATCCTGGCGCTGCCGGGGGAGGCGACCCTGGCCGAACTGTTCGAGGTGGCTGATGTCGATGCCATCCATCGGGTGCGTGATGAGATCCAGCTGCGGCTGGCGCAGGCCTTCGGGGCGCGGCTGGCCGCCCAGTACGACAGTCTGAAGCTGCCGACTTATCGGGTAGTGCATGCCGACATGGCCAAGCGTGCCCTCAAGGGCGTGGTACTTGGTTATCTGGCGGCGCTCGACGCAGACAGCGCCGATCTGCTGGTGCGCCAGCAATATGCGGCCGCCGACAACATGACCGACACCCTGGCGGCGCTGCAAGTGGCCAACAGCCATCTGCTGCCGTGCCGCGCCGAGCTCTTGGCCGATTTCGAAGGCAAGTGGGCGCACGATGGTCTGGTGCTGGACAACTGGCTGCGCCTGGTGGGAAGCAAGCCGGCTGCCGATGTGCTGGCCGATGTGAAGCAGGCGATGGCACACCCCACCTTCAGCATTCGCAACCCGAACCGGCTGCGGGCGCTGATCGGCAGCTTTGCCATGAACAACCAGGTGCAGTTCCATGCCCGCGATGGCAGCGGCTACCGCTTCCTGACCGATCTGCTGATCGAGCTCAACGAAGTTAATCCCCAGGTGGCGTCACGCCTCATCACTCCCCTTATCCAGTTCAAACGGCTCGATGAAGAGCGCAAGGGGCTGATCCGCGCTGAGCTGACCCGACTGGCCAGCCTCGAAGGATTGGCGCGGGATCTGTTCGAAAAGGTGAGCAAGGCGCTGCTGCAGTAAGGAAACAGGGCAGGGGATGGGTCTCTTCTGCCCACTCTTGCCTGCGTTATGCCCGTGAAGATAAAGACAAGGCGAGCGGTTCGGTTGAACCCTCGCCCTTTTTGAAGGAGCCGACGTGAAACAGTTTACCTTTCGATTATCTCTGAGCCACGACGAGATCATGCTGATGTACCAGGGCCACGTCAGGCGCCTGGTGGTGGGAACCGAGCAAGGGCTCACCATAGAGATAGGGTTGGAAAAAATCCGCCCCTTTGTCGCCCACAGCGGGGTGTACGGCTATTTTCGCCTGAAAACCCAGGACGATTATCGCTTCATCAGCCTGGAACGCATAAATTAACATTTTTGGAACAGATTCCCGACTAGTTATCTCGCTTTTATCACTAACTATCCGGTAATTTTTCGCAAAGGCAGTGAGAATTTCTGTTTTTTTTATCATTGGCAAAATTTCTCACAGTTTAAGTCGTGATCTGCCCCCTGTTTTTAACAACTTATTAGCACTATCGCTCGCCTTCCCTTATTCAAGCCATTACACTTCGCAACAACTCTGTACCAGCGGGCAATCAGGGTGATTGCCTCTGCGTCGGTGGTTAATGTCGTCCGATAAGGAATATAAAAATGGCATTGAAAGACGCCCCTACCTCAGTTCTGCTCGAAAACGTTCTCAGCCTGATCAACCAAAAATTGCCCAAAAACAGTGCCTCCCTGGTCGAGCGCTTCGTTGCCAAGTTTTACGGCAACATGGCCAGTAGCGACCTGCATGATCGCAACGACAGCGATCTCTACGGGGCGGCGCTGAGCCTGTGGAATGCGCTCAACCAGCGCGTCGGCACCGCGCCCTGCATCCGGGTCTACAACCCGGAGCTGACCCGCCACGGTTGGCAATCTCCCCATACCATCGTCGAGATCATCTTGCAGGATGCCCCTTTCCTGGTGGACTCCATCCGCATGGCCCTCAAGCGCCTCAATATCACCGCCCACATGATGCTGCACCAGCCGCTGCACCTTATTCGTGACGGCGAGGGCAAGATCAGCGCCATTCTGGATCTCGACAACACGGATGGGCAGACATCGGTTGAAACAGCCTTCCTCATCGAGATTGACCATCTGACCAGCGAGGCGCAGATGGAGGCCCTGGCCGCCGAGCTCGACTCGGTTGCCGGTGAAGTGGCGCTGGCGGTAGGGGACTGGCAGCCCATGCTGGCCAAACTCAACGAGATCATCGATGAGTTGCCCAAACGCAAGCTCCCGGTCAGCAAGGCAGAGGTGGACTCTTGCGTCGCCTTCCTGAAATGGGTTGCCGCCCACAACTTCACCCTGATGGGCTACCGCCGCTATGACGTCAAGGCTGTGGAGGGGGATCACGAAATCCTGCCGCAAGCCAGCTCGAGCCTCGGGCTGATGAAGAACTCCATCAAGGAAGAGGGGCAGCGCCTCGGCACTATGCCGGCCAGCGCCCGTCACGAGGCATTGAGTTCCGATCTGCTGATCCTCACCAAGTCCAACAGCAAATCCCGGGTTCATCGTCCGGCCTATGTGGACTACATCGGCATCAAGCGTTTCGACGAGCACGGCAAAGTGATTGGCGAAGACCGCTTCATCGGCCTCTACGCCTCTTCCATCTACAACACCAGTGCGACCCAGATCCCCCTCATCAGCCATCGCCTCGAGCGGATCATGGCCGCCTCCGGGTTCGAGAAGGGTTCCCATGCCTACAAGGCGCTGCTGAACGTGCTGGAAACCTATCCGCGTGACGAGTTGATCCAGGCCCGTGAAGAGGAGTTGCTGGCCACCGGTCTCGGCGTGCTGGAGATGCAGGAGCGTGACATGCTGCGCCTGTTCGTGCGTCGCGACGTCTACGGCCGTTTCTTCTCCTGCATGGTCTATGTCACCAAGGAGCGTTACAACACGGCGCTGCGAGTCAAAACCCAGCAGATCCTGCAGAAATATTTCGGCAGCAACGAAGAGGTGGAGTTCAACGTCTACTTCACCGAAGGGGTGCTGGCGCGGACCCACTACATAGTGCGGGTCAACAACAACAACGTGGATGTGGATGTGAACGAAGTACAGAACAACCTGATTGAAGCCGCCCGCAGCTGGGACGACAGACTCGACTCCGTGCTGCTCTCCCACTATGGCGAAGCCCGTGGCAACGAACTGCGTCGCCGTTTCAGCGCCGCCTTCCCCCGTGCCTACAAGGAAGACGTGCTGCCGGGTTCTGCCGTCGCCGACATCATGGCGCTGGACAACCTGAGCGAAGCCGAGCCGCTGGGCATGCTGTTCTACCGCGCCCAGGAAGAGCAGAACGATCGCCGGGTGCGCCTCAAGCTGTTCCATCGCACCGAGCCCATCCATCTCTCCGATGTCTTGCCCATGCTGGAAAACATGGGGTTGCGGGTTATCGGCGAGACCCCGTATCAGGTCCGCACTCCGGCCGACGAGGTGTTCTGGATCCTCGACTTCTCCATGCTGCTGCACGGTGAGCAGCCGTTCGATCTGGAGCAGAGCCAGCAGCGCTTCCAGGAAGCGTTTGCCGCCATCTGGAACAAGAGTCTGGAAGATGACGGCTTCAACCGTCTGGTGCTGGGCGCAGGCCTCACCGGCCGCCAGGTCTCTGTGCTGCGGGCCTATGCCAAGTACATGCGCCAGACCGGGGTTTCCTTCAGCCAGTCCTATATCGAGGAGACGCTGACCCGCTACCCCGACATCGCACAGTTGCTGTTCACCCTGTTCGAGCAGCGCCTCAATCCTGCCATCACCCAGGATGCCAAGGTGCAGGCGAAGATCCACGAGCAGCTCGCCGCCAAGCTGGATCAGGTGGCTAACCTGGATGACGATCGCATCATCCGCCGCTTCATGGAGATGATCGAGGCGACCCTGCGCACCAACTATTACCAGAAGGACAAGGCGGGCAACATCAAGCCCTACATCTCCTTCAAGCTGGCCCCCTCCAGCATTACCGACATGCCGCTGCCGCTGCCCAAGTTCGAGATCTTCGTCTACTCGCCACGGGTGGAAGGGGTTCACTTGCGCTGGGGTAAGGTGGCCCGTGGTGGCCTGCGCTGGTCCGATCGCAAGGAAGACTTCCGCACCGAGGTACTGGGTCTGGTCAAGGCCCAGCAGGTGAAGAACACCGTCATCGTGCCGGTCGGCGCCAAGGGCGGTTTCTACTGCAAGCAGATGCCGGCTGGTGCCCCTCGTGCCGTTATCCAGGAAGAGGGCAAGGCCTGCTATCGCCTGTTTATCCGCGGTCTGCTGGATGTCACCGACAACATCATCAGTGGTGAGGTGATCCCGCCAAAAGATGTGGTACGCCACGACGAGGATGACTACTACCTAGTCGTTGCCGCCGACAAGGGCACCGCCACCTTCTCCGACATCGCCAACGAAATAAGCCTGGAGTACGGCCACTGGCTGGGCGATGCGTTCGCCTCTGGCGGCTCGGTCGGCTATGACCACAAGAAGATGGGCATCACAGCCCGTGGTGCCTGGGAGTCGGTCAAGCGGCATTTTCGTGAAATCGGCGTCAACTGCCAGACCACCGACTTCACCTGCATCGGGATCGGCGACATGGCGGGGGACGTGTTCGGCAACGGCATGCTGCTCTCTGAACACACCCAGCTGGTGGGCGCCTTCAACCACATGCACATCTTCATCGACCCGACGCCGGATGCGGCCAGGAGTTTCGTCGAGCGCAAGCGCCTGTTCGAGCTGCCGGGTTCGAGCTGGGATGACTACAACCGCGAACTTATCTCGGCAGGGGGCGGCATCTTCCTGCGCTCGGCCAAGTCCATCAAGCTGAGCCCCGAGATCCAGACTTTGCTCGGTACCGACAAGGCCAGCATGGCCCCGAACGAGCTGATCAAGGCGCTGCTCTGCCTGAATGTGGACTTGCTCTGGAACGGCGGCATCGGTACCTATGTGAAGAGCGCCCGCGAGAGCGATGCCGAAGTGGGTGATCGCAGCAACGACGTGCTGCGGGTCAATGGTCGTGATCTGCGTGCCCGCATTGTGGGCGAGGGCGGCAACCTGGGCTTTACCCAGCTTGGCCGGGTGGAGTACGCCAGCCAGGGCGGACGCATCAACACCGACTTCACCGACAACGTGGGCGGGGTGGATTGCTCTGATAACGAAGTCAACATCAAGATCCTGCTGAACCAGCTTGTTGCGGCAGGGGATATGACTCTCAAACAGCGCAACCAGATGCTCTATGAGATGACCGACGACGTGGCGCAAATCGTTATCACCAACGCCTATCGCCAGTCCCAGTCCATCTCGGTCACCAGCTTCCGCGGTGCCGAGCAGCTCAAAGAGCAGCAGCGTTTCATCCAGGGGCTGGAGCGTGAAGGCAAGCTGGATCGTGCGTTGGAATTCCTGCCCTCCGATGAGGAGCTCTCCGAGCGGATGGCGGCCGGGCAGGGACTGACCCGACCCGAGCTGGCGGTGCTGGTGGCCTATGGCAAGATGGTGCTCAAAGAGCAGCTCAATTGCCCCGAGGTGACCGACGAGCCCTTCCTCGCCAACATGCTGGTGACCAGCTTCCCGGCCCAACTGCAGCAGCAGTTTGGCGCGGCCCTTGCCCAGCACCCGCTGCGCGGCGAGATCATCGCGACCCGGGTGGCCAACATGCTGGTCAACGACATGGGCCTCAACTTCGCCAGCCGGATGAAGGACGAGACCGGCGCCTCCCTGGCCGAGGTGGCTTGCTGCTTTGCCATGGCTCGCGAGGTATTCGGCCTCAACGCCCTGTGGCGCGATATCGAAGCCTGTGACAACCAGGTGGGAGCCGAGACCCAGCTCGAGCTGATGTTCTACAGCCGCCGCATCGTGCGCCGTGCCACCCGCTGGTTCCTTCGCGCCCGTAACCGCAGCTGGAGCATCAGCGAGAATATCGCCTTCTTCCGTCCGGCCTTCGAGACCCTGGCCGAACACCTCTACGAGGTGATGGACGAGAGCGAAGTGACCGAGCACCGTCAGGTGGTGGCCAAGTGGATGGAGCGCCAGGTGCCCGAGCACATTGCCCGTCAGGTCGCCCATATGAGCAGTCTCTTCTCCAGCCTGGATCTGGCGCAGATTGCCGCGGAGCACAAGACCGACATCCTGCGCGTCGCCAATGTCTACTATCGTCTCGGTGCCAAGCTGGATCTGCACTGGTTCCTCGATCAGATCAACCATCAGCCGGTGGGCAACCACTGGCAGGCGATGGCTCGGGCCTCGTTCCGCGAAGATCTGGACTGGCAGCAACGCAGCCTCACTTCCGTGGTACTGGAAGGGTGCAAAGATCAGGGAGAATGCGCTACCATACTGGCCGACTGGATTTCGGAGCATGAGCAACTCTTGTCCCGTTGGACCCATATGTTGGCCGACTTCAAGACCACCAGCACCCACGAGTTCGCCAAGTTCTCGGTGGCCTTGCGCGAGTTGAACCTGCTCCAGTTGAATTGCCGAGCACTGTAATTGCCAGATAAGGCATAACACCGGCATAACACCCAAAGCCCCGGCCAGTTGCCGGGGCTTTTTTTAAGGAGCAAAGATGTTGTACCCCATCGCCAGGCATTTCCTGTTCAAGCTCAATCCGGAACAGGCTCACGATCTTTCTATGAAATATTTGCCCCGCCTTCTCGGTACGCCACTCGATTGTTTCTTCCGTCAGAATTTGCCGAAACGCCCCGTCACCGTCATGGGGCTTTCTTTTGCCAATCCGGTGGGATTGGCAGCAGGTCTTGATAAAGATGGGGAGTGCATTGATGCGTTGGGAGCCATGGGATTTGGCTTTATCGAGGTAGGCACTGTTACCCCCAAACCCCAGAGCGGCAACGACAAACCCCGCCTGTTCCGGGTTATTCCGGCAGAGGGGATCATCAACCGCATGGGTTTCAACAACAAGGGTGTTGACCATCTGGTCGCCAGAGTCAAAGAGGCGAAATATCAGGGGGTGATCGGCATTAATATCGGCAAGAACAAGGACACCCCCATTGAGCAGGGCAAGGATGATTACCTGTTCTGTATGGACAAGGTTTATGACCATGCCGGTTATATTGCCGTCAATATCTCCTCGCCCAATACCCCGGGGTTGCGCCAATTGCAATATGGCGAGGCGCTCGATGAATTGCTGGCCGCTCTCAAGGTTCGTCAGCAGGAGCTGGCGGCCAAATATAAGAAGTATGTGCCGCTGGCTGTAAAAATTGCCCCAGATTTGAGCCTTGATGAAATAGATCAGGTTGCCGCCTCTCTGGTTCGCAATGGTATCGATGGCGTTATCGCGACCAATACCACCCTGGAGCGGGGAATGATCTATGACATGCCCCATGCTGGTGAAGCAGGTGGTCTCAGCGGTCGCCCATTGCAGCACAAGAGCACCGAGGTGATCCGCCACTTGGCAAAGGCTCTCGATGGCGCCCTGCCCATCATTGGGGTGGGGGGGGTGGACAGTGCCATGGCCGCCCGTGAAAAGCTGGCGGCCGGTGCCAGCCTGGTGCAAATTTATAGCGGTTTTATTTATAAAGGCCCCGGGCTGGTTAAAGAAATCGTCGAAAATATATAAGAAATAACCTGGAGCCCTTTATTTGACGTTGCCGATTTTATCTACATGGAATAGAGTCATCAGATGCAATATCAAGAAGGGCTCCCACATGTTTATCCAACCGACCGATAGCTGGCAATGGCACTACGATGCTCAGAATGACCGTCTGATGTTGGAGCTGTCTGATAACATGTTATTTGCCACCGAATATAAAGGGCGACAATTGGTCCCCAATGCATTCACGACCCAGCCTTTTTGTGTCGATGATGCTGCACTTTATTATCAGCTGATGGATAAAGCTGCCGAACTGCAGTGGAGTATTCCCCATCAGGTACAACTGGTACTCAATGCCATCGCCGTCAGTCGATTTTATAAACCCCTGATGCCGCAAAGCTGGTTTTTCAACGAGCAACATTCAACCATCTGGCCAATAAATGGTGATTTGGTCTGGATGTGTACCCCTCACGGGCGTGGTGAGTTCATGGTCATTGAAGCAGGGGAACAGGCCAGCGTCTGTCTGAATTTGACCGATGATTTGATATTGACCACCAGCAAGCAATTACCCCGTTTCGGGGTGATCAAGGTCATGAATAACCGTATGGTTCCCCGTGTCGTCATGACGGAGCAATACCGTCAGGTTAGTTGAAGGTATTATTGTGCGGTGCCATTAAATAGCCTCAGGTGGCTATTTAATAGCACTGTTAGTCGTGTTCAACTGTGATCTTTCATATCTCTATTGCAGATATGCTGCGATGCTCTTCATGCCGTGTCGCGTTATGACTTGCTGGATTTTTCCTGCCATTCGAGATACCAGTTTTCAACCTGATCGATGGGTAATGGGCGACTGATGTAATAGCCTTGCGCCAATTCGCACCCAAGCAAGGCCAGTTGCTGCCAATCTTCCTGATTTTCTACCCCTTCTGCGACGGTTTTTAACCCCAATTTCTGACTCATCACGATGGCGGACGTCAATATTGCCAGCTTCTTGGGACTGGTGTGGGCATCGTGAACAAACTCCTTATCTATTTTGATTTCGGTGAAGGGGCAGCGAGAGAGTTGCTTCATGGATGAATAACCGGTGCCGTAATCGTCCATGGCAATGCCAAAACCGCGCAACCGTAAGCGTGCCAGGGTGCCGAGCGACATGGCAATATTCGACATGAAGGTGGTTTCAGTAACCTCAATGATGAGGGTTTGACAGGAGAGTTGATGTTCCTGAGCAATCGCGACCATGTTGTCGACCAGCTTGTCGGTAAGCAACAGGGAAACGGGCAGGTTCACCGAGCAACTGAGATCATCAGGCAGGACTGTCATATTGCGCAGCGCCGCACAGGTGTCATGTAAAAAGCGATAGAAGAAGTCCAGCGCCAGGGGGCCTTCTTCCAGATGATGCACGAAGCAGATCGGAGGGAGTAAGCCATGCTCGGGATGACGCCAGCGCACCAGTGCCTCGAAACCAAACAGCCGCGAGTCCACCATGGTGACCTTGGGTTGTAAAAACGGCACAAGTTGACCACTGTTCAGCGCTTGTCGCACATCCTCTGCGGTGAACGATAGCTGCATCCATTTGTTGCTTTCCCGTCGTACCTGGGGGTCGCAATGTCGCAACATATTGCGCAGGTCGTTTTTCTTGAGTGGTTTGGCCAGCACGCCGATCACCTCAAGGGTGCCGGCATCGGCGATGGAGTGAATGACGTCCAGTACATCCCGTTCGACCGCACTCATCACGGCGATAAACATCTGGTAGTTGGTGTCTTTTTCCAAATGGCCGATGAGCTCGACCCCATCCATGCCTGGCATGTTGAGGTCGGTCAGCAGCAGGTCCACATGGTCTATCTGTCGCAGCTTGTTCAGGGCATCCTGACCGTCGCTGGCGACATGGATCTGGCCAAAGCCCAGCTCCTGAAGCAAGCAGGTCACCTCATACTGCTGGGTGCGAGAGTCATCGACCACCAGGGCACAGCGGCCCTTCCATTGCACTAATGGCATAGTTGATCCCCTAGTTAATCTGACAATGTGAGGGTTTGGGCTATCTGCATGAGTGACATCACCTGATCCACCCCACCATGAGCTATCGCCTCTTTAGGCATACCAAATACCACGCAACTTGCTTCATCCTGGGCGATGGTTCGTGCGCCCGCATCGCGCAGCTCTCTCATACCCCTTGCACCGTCATCGCCCATGCCGGTCATGATGACGCCAGTAGCATTCTGGCCCGCGCTCACGGCGACCGAGCGAAACAGGACATCCACAGAGGGGCAGTGACGGGAGACGGGAGGACCTTCTTTCACCTCCGCCAGATACTGGTTGCCACTGCGCTGGATTAACAGATGCTTGCCCCCCGGTGCTATCAGGGCCACGCCGGGCAGCAGGCGATCACCGGTCACGGCTTCTCTGACCTCCAACTGCGAATGATGGTTTAGCCGCTCGGCAAAGGACGCCGTGAACCGTGCCGGCATATGCTGCACGATAGCAATTCCGGGGCAGGAAGCAGGCAAGCGGGTCAGCAGATACTCCAGCGCCTGGGTGCCTCCCGTCGAGGTGCCGATGGCAATGATCTTGTCTGTGGTGCGAAACCTGGGGTGTTCCGCAGGGGCAGAGAGCACGGCATCGGCGGTATTTTTCGGAGGAACCGCGATGGTGCCGCCACTCTTGTTGCCGGGTGGATTGAGATTGCGCAACTTTGCATGGGCCGCACAGCGGATCTCCTGGATCAGATCATTGGCCCCCTGTTGCAGGAAATCTTTAATTCCTACTCCGGGCTTGGTCACAATGGCAATGGCTCCGGCAGAGAGGGCCTCCAGAGTGATGCTGGCCCCCTCAGCAGTCAGCGACGAGCAGATGATGACCGGGGTCGGCCGCTCGGCCATGATCTTCTTGAGAAACGTCAGGCCATCCATCCTGGGCATTTCGAGATCCAGAATGATGACGTCAGGCCAGACCTTGTTCATCTGTCGCATGGCAAAGATGGGATCGAATGCGGCCCCCATGACCTCGATATCGGGCGCCTTGCCCAGCATCTGGGTCAACACTTCGCGTACCAGCGCAGAGTCATCCACGATCATCACTTTGATTGTCATCATTCGTCCCGGGTGAATTGGCAGCGATAGCGAGAGGTGGCTTCCTGCACCAGCGGAAGATCCGGTTGACGGATAGTCTCCGAATGCCCGATGAGCAGATAACCACCCGGTTTGAGCAGTTCACACAACTGTGACAAAACATGAACCTTGGTCGCTTCATTGAAATAGATGAGCACATTTCGCAAAAAAATCACGTCAAAGTCCCGCTCGATGAAATCGCGACATCCGAGCAGGTTGAGGTTCGAAAACGAGACTTTCCTGGCCAGCTCCGGCTTGACCCGGATCTTGCCTTCGTACTCGTCGTGGCCACGCTGAAAATAGCGCAGCCACAGATGGGGAGGGACATGCCTGGCCCGTTCGACGGTATATATGGCGCGCTGGGCAAAGGGAATGACCCGGGTGTTGATATCGGTGGCGTGGATGTCCCAGCGCTCATTGATCCCCAGCTGTTCTGCCAGCACCATGGCGGCGGAGTAGGCCTCCTCCCCGGTAGAGCAGGCGGCAGACCAGACGCGCAGCGGGGCGGGATCTTCTGCCAGGCGTTGCTCTGCGTAGTGCTTCAGCCAGCCGAAGTGCGGCATTTCACGAAAAAAATAGGTCTCGTTGGTGGAGAGCAGATTGATGGCGATCTGCCGCTCCTGACGGGCCTGCGGTTGATTGATCCGCTCCCAGTAGGCGCGGTAGCTGCCCAGGTGGAGCGTTCGCAAGCGTTTGGCCAGTCTGGATTGCACCAGTGCCCGTTTGCTCGGCGCAAGATCAATACCGGCGGACGCCAGAATAAAGCGGCGAAACAGCTCGAACTCCTGCTGGCTCAAGGTAGGATTAGGACCTGAGCCCGGAGTGCCGGGGGGAGGGACCATCAGCACTCTCCCGCTCCCGCATTGAACAGCTGGTTGGTGGCGGCTTCCGCCATGGCGCTCAGCTCGCTGATGGAGAGCGCCTTGGGCATATCGAGCAAGATGGCAAAGCGTTGGTCGATGGTAACCACGCCACGAATGAAGTCTCCCCTGATCTGGGTGCCAAAGGTCGGGGCCGGTTCGATGGCCTCTGTGGCTATCTCGAGTACTTCGCATACCGCGTCGAGCAGCATACCGATTTCCTGGGTACCGCCACTGCTGGTGGGCAGCGACAAGATGGCCACGCAGCTGGTGGACTGCCGCTCGGTCTGGCCCCGCCCAAACCGGATAGAGAGATCAATGACCGGCACCACTGCACCCCGTAGATTGATGATCCCCCTGACAAAACGCGGCATCATGGGCACCGGAGTCACCCCCTCGAACTCGATGATCTCGCGAATGCAGCCGATATCGACGCCGTACAGTTCCCCCCCGAGCATGAAGGTCACACAATGAAAATGAGATGCTTCGGCGTCCTGGGCAAGCGTTGCGCACATAGACGGACTCCTAGTAGTTGGTGAACTTGCCATCTTCGGGTTCGCGCTCCTGCATCGTTTCATGAAAGTGCGTCAGATCCAGCGGGTTCACTTTGCGGCTCATCCGGCCAGGTGCATGGTAAGTGCCGTGCAAGGGATAGCTTGGCTGACGATAACCGCTTCGCAAGATAAATTGTTGCATCAATTCTTGCAGTTGCTGGGCCGTTGCACTGAGCTCCTCCGAAGTGGAACTCAGTTCTTCGGCGGAGGCTGCCGACGCCTGCATGCCATCGCTTATCTGGGTGACGGCGATATTGATCTGGGAGACGTTGGCCCGCTGCTCGCGAGAGGCGGAGGCGATCTCCTGCACCAGGGTGGCGGTCTGCTCGATACCGGGCAACATTTCGCGCAGCAGGATCCCCGCCTGCTCGGCCACACCGACCGAACGGCTGGCCAATTCCCCGATCTCCTTGGCCGCGTTTTGCGAGCGCTCGGCCAGCTTGCGCACTTCAGCCGCGACGGTAGCAAATCCCTTGCCGTGCTCACCGGCCCGGGCTGCTTCAATGGCGGCATTGATGGCCAGCAAGTCGGTCTTGTTGGCGATGTCGTTGATCACCGTAATACGCGAGGCAATCTCTTTCATGGCATGCACCATTTCGCCTACCGCCCGGCCGCTTTCGGTAGCGCTGCTGGCCGCCTTGGTGGAGATGTTTTCTGTCACCTTGGCGTTGTCGGCATTCTGGCTCACCGTTGCTGTCATCTCTTCGACGGAGGCACTGGTTTGCTCCACGCTGGAAGCAAGTTCCGATGAGGTCTGGGAAAGGGAGTTTGCCGTGGCGGAGACCTGTTCTGAGGCTGATCCTATGGCCTGTGACATGGCACCCACTTCGCTGAGGGTATCGGAGAGGCGATGGGCCATGCTCTTGATGGCGTAGAGCAGGCTGCTGGTATCATCGGGGCTTAATTTGACCGGGGTTGAGAGATCGCCCTCAGCCACCCTGGCAACAATTTGCACCGTGTAAGAAGGGTCACCGCCGAGCTGGCGCAAGATACTGCGAGTGACCAGCAGTGCCAAGGCCAGACAAACCAGGAGTGCCGTCCCTGAAATCGCGATGAGTAGCTTGAGATTGTCATGATAGCCACTGCGGCTCTCTTCGAGTGAACGGGAGGCAAGCTCTGAATTGATCTCCACCAGTTTGGTCAGCATTGCATCAACGTCATCGAATGCGGGACGACCTTTATCGCTCATCAATCGCAATGCATCCCGCTCTGCCTGTCCATCCGTATTGGAAAGTTGGGCCAGTCGAAGAACATCGGCCGCATACTTTTTGTACGTCGTCCATGTTGCATTGAAGTGGGAGAGCTGTTCGACTTCCTGCGGGTCGAGTTCACTTTTGCGATACTGAACCATGGAATCCTGCATTGTCTGTTCGAATTTGTTTAAGTTGGCCAATACCTCTTCTTTTGATTCGGTATCAATCTCTCCAAAGTAACGATAGAGCGCGCGGTTGTGGTAAATCGCATATCTTCTGGCGTTGGCGAGATCCTTGATGGGCAACAACCGGTCTGCATACATGCCGTCGATCAGGTGCATCATGGTGTTGGTGGTGTTGTAACTGATGGCGCTCAATCCCACCAACAACAACATCAGGGTGGAAAAGGACAGCACCAGTTTTGTTCTGACCTGCAAGTTGTGAAACCAGTCCATGGTATTGACTCCCTAACGTAGATACTCAATGCCTGATGTTTAACAAGGCGTCATTGTGTTGATGAATGGCCTGGTATTCTCTGCGTCTGGCCAATCCGACCAGTTGCGGGACATCCAGAATGAGAGCCGGTTGGCCATTACCCAAAATGGTGGAGCCGCTGACATAACGCAGAGACTTGAACAGCTCGCCCAGCGGTTTGATCACGGCCTGTACTTCCCCGATCAGCCGATCCACCACGATACCGGCGCGGTTGTCCGCATAGTCGACCATCACTACAAATTCGGGCTCGCTTGCCGGTACGAGGCCAAACAGCTCGCGCAGCACGATAAAGGGAACCCACTGTCCGCGGATATTGAGCTGGCGTGCCGGGGTTGCGAGGGCATCCGATGGCAATTCGATGCACTCGACCATCATGTCCAGCGGGATCACCAGTGACGAGTGAGCCACTTCGATACGAAAACCGTCGATGATGGCCAGCGTCAATGGCAGCCTCAGGCGAAACGTGGTGCCTGCCCCTGGCTGGCTTTCGATAGTGATCTCTCCACGCAGGGACTCCAGATTGCGTTTGACCACGTCCAGGCCGACACCACGACCCGAGATATCGCTGATGCCGGATGCCGTCGAAAAACCGGGTTGAAACAGAAACTGGAATATCTCCTGTTCGCTCAATGCGCTGCCTTCCTGAAGCATGCCCAGAGTCTGCGCCTTGGCCAGTATCTTGTTGCGATCGATGCCGCGACCATCGTCACTGACCTCCACGACAACGGCGCCGGCATCGTGAAACGCGTTCAGGGTGATCACCCCCCGGGGCGCTTTGCCGGCACTGAGACGGTTTTCTTCTGCTTCGATGCCATGGTCGGCGGCATTGCGCACCAGATGCATTAGTGGATCGGTCAGCTTCTCCACCATGGATTTATCGATATTGGTCTCCGCATTGTTGATGCGCAGGGCGAGTTCCTTGCCGGTTTGCTGGGAGAGCTCATGCACCAGGCGCGGGAAGCGGTTGAATATTTCATTGATGGGGACCATGCGCAGGGCAAGGGCATCATCCCTGATCCCCTCGACCAGGGTGTTGACGGTGGCTACCGACTCGATCAGCTCGGGCAAACCTGATTGTTTGGCCTCCAGCGTCGTGCTGGAGGTGGCGATCACCAGTTCTCCTACCCGGTTGATCAAACGATCCAGCTTGGCGGCTTCAATGCGGATGTAATGCCCTTCACCGCGCAGAGGTTGCGGTTTGGTGGCGGCAGGCGCTTCGGCAAGCGGCTGGTTGTCGCTTGCCGTGGGGGCAAGGGAGGTATCAGGACCGGGCTGCACCGCCATTGGCGGTGTCTGGAGAGGCAGGCCATCCGAGATGGCAATCACCTCTTCATGGGTCAGGGCATCGGCTGCTTCCCAGCGCGCCAGCTGGTTTTCGAGTGGCTCATTGCGCCACTTGGCCAGCCGTTCCCCCTCTTTGGCAAATGCCGCCAGATCCTGATGGGGCGTTAACAGGGCAATGATGCTGGCATGGGCTACGAAATCGAAGGTGCTGCGTATGCGTTCGGGGGACTCGGCACTGCGCAGGCCAATCTCGTAACCCAGGAAGCACTCGGTCGGATCGAGCAGCTGCAAGGGGGGCCACTCCTGCCAGACTGGCTCAATGAAGTCGATTTGTCCGAGATTGCCGAGATAGCGGATAAATGCCAGCAGATCGAACCCATCCTGATAGAGAGCCGGGTAGAAGCGCAAGGAGAGATGCCATCTGCGCAAGTCTTGCTCTGCCGCAGTAATCGGGGCGGGCAGGGTAGGCGGTTCGGTTGGCAGGTTCTGATGCCCCTGCAATTGGGAAAGCAGTGCCAGGATCTGCTGGGTTTCGTTCTGTGGCAGCTCGGGATTGTGTTCGGCCCCTTGTAGCAGGTCGCGCAGCTGGTCATTACAAGCAAGTAGCAGGTTGATGAGATATTCATCCAGCCTGAGCTCGCCGCTGCGCAAACGCGTCAACATGTTCTCCATGGCATGGGTGAAGCGAACCAGCATGGTCATCCCCAGCATGCCCGCCGATCCCTTTATGGTATGGGCGGCGCGAAACATCAGGTTGTAGGTATCCGCATTATCCGGATAGGTTTGTCGATCGAGCAGGGCATGTTCAAGGTTATCGCACTGCTCGTAGGCCTCTTCAAAAAACAGGGCTCGCGCCTTATTGATGTCCATCATCGGTCTCCGCAATGTTCAGCAAGGGCAGAAAGCCCAGCTGTTTCAAGACCAATAGCGCCAGACTTTCTTCTGCCAGTCTTATCTGCAGTTGTTTGCCTTGCTGGTGGGCCTCCTGTTGCAGCAATCCGATGAGCTGGGCACCGCATCCATCCAGTTCCTCCAGTTGACTCAAATCCAGTATGGAAGAGGTAAAATTGAGCATGCTGAACAAGTCGTCTTGCAGATCCTCCAACGTCATGATGGTGAGTTCACCAGTCAGGGTGGCCAGCGGAGGGGTGTGCAGGATATCAAGTTCGAAGCTCATGCCTTCTTCCCTTTCATGGTTGCACCACCTTGTAGATGTGATCGAGCAACGCCAGTGGTTCAAATGGCTTGGTCAACCAGATCCTGGCGCCAGCCTCGAATCCTTCTTGGCGTATTTGCGGCGAGTTTTCCGTTGTCAGCATGATGAAGGGGAGGTAGCGAGTTGCCTCTTGTGCCTTGACCTGTCGGAGCAGAGTCATGCCATCCATGCCGGGCATGTTGAGATCGGAAATGATGAGGTGCACACGCTGCTGCTCAAGGCGAGTCATCGCCTCGTGACCATCATCGGCCTCAAGCACAGAAAATCCGGCGTTTTCCAGTGTCATGGTGATGGTTGCCCTGATGCTTGCTGAGTCATCCACCACGAGGACGGTTTTGGTCATAGGCATATCTGCTCTTTCATGATGAAGGTATTGATTTGCGACTTAATAATTGTTGTTCAATAACCCTGAGCCGGTGATTTTTTAATGTGATAGCACCAGTGTTTTTAGTTGTATTCGGTTTGTTGTCACCATGTCTGGTAAATGGATGATGTGTTTCGTGTTCCTGTTGAAATGAGATCAAGTCTCATTTATGATTTGTTATAACATAACAAAAGGAGCGGTAATGAAACCTCACATCCATCCCCAATATCGTCAGGTACTGTTTCACGACACAGCGGCTGATGCCTTCTTCCTGGTAGGTTCGACCATCACGAGCGACCGTCGCTACATCTGGAAAGATGGCAAGGAGTACCCCTATGTTGCGCTCGATGTCTCCAGCCAGTCCCACTCTTTCTACACAGGCAAGCAGAAACAGGTCTCGGCAGAGGGCAGTGTGGCCAGATTCAATAAGCGCTTTGGCGCTTTCGCCGGCAAGAAGGAGTCCTGACATGCAGGTCGTTTGTTCATTGAAATCTGCGCGAGCGCGCCATTCCGATTGTCAGCTGGTCCGTCGTCGGGGCAAGTTGTTCGTCATTTGCAAAAGCAATCCTCGCTTCAAGGCTCGCATGAAGTGATACCCTCTTAACCTTGGGCCCCTGATCCCATTTCGAGTGGACAGGGGTCTTCTCGGTTTTCAAATGGCCATTTTCCCGTCTGCCATCCCGCTGTTTTTCCCGACTTTTACATGCTCCAGGCCGCTCTATGAGGTATAATGCGGCACTATTTTTATGGGTTTCCCGTGAGCGTGATGAAAGAATTTTTTGCAACCTGCCCCAAGGGGCTGGAAAACCTGTTGGCCGACGAGCTGACCAATCTGGGCGCAGAGCAGGTCCGCGAGACCGTGGCTGGCGTCCACTTCAAAGGCGAACTGGCCATTGGCTACAAGGCCTGCCTTTGGAGCCGTTTTGCCTCCCGCATCGTGCTGGTGCTCTCCGAATTCCAGATGAATGACGATCTGGATCTCTATCTGGGTGCCCACACCATTCCGTGGGAAGAGCACTTCTCCGGCACCGCCACCATCGCGGTGGATTTCACCGGTACCAACGCCTCCATTCGCAACACCCAGTACGGCGCGCTGAAGATCAAGGACGCCATCGTGGATCGCTTTACCAAGCGCGGGCATGTGCGCCCGGACGTGGACAAGAAATCCCCCGACATTCGCATCATGGCGCATCTGGGCAAGGGCAAGGCCAATATCACGCTGGACTTGTCTGGCCCGGCGCTGCACCAGCGCTTCTATCGCCAGGGTACTGGTGAGGCGCCGCTCAAAGAGAATCTGGCCGCCGCCATGATTGCCCGTAGCGGCTGGGCCGGCGAGCCCATGATGGACCCCATGTGCGGCTCAGGTACCCTGCTCATTGAAGCGGCCTTTATCGCCGCCGACATGGCACCGGCCCTGCGCCGGGAGCGCTTCGGTTTCGATCGCTGGCTGCAGCATGACCGCGAACTGTGGCAGAGTCTGATGATGGAGGCGCAAGTGCGCGCCAAACGTGGCATGCAGCGCTGCGAGACCAAGCTGTTCGGTTGCGATGCCGACTCCCGCGTGCTGCTCAAAGCTCGTGACAACGCCAAAGCCGCCGGTGTGGCCCACCTCATTACCTTCAAGCAGGCCGATGTCACTGCCCTTGAAAATCCGCTGCCCATGGCCGCGGAAGGGGAGGCCCGTCAGGTCGGCATGCTCATTTCCAACCCACCCTATGGTGAGCGTCTTGGCGAGTTCCCGGCGTTGCTGGAAGTGCATCAGGCCCTTGGCGATGCCCTGCGTCGCAGCTTCCAGGGGTGGAAAGTCTCGATCCTTTCTGCATCCCCCGAGCTCTTGAGCTGTCTGCGCCTGCGCGCCGACAAGCAGTATCGTCTGTTCAACGGGGCGCTCGAGTGTCAGCTGCGCAACTACCAGATCGCACTGGACTCCGTGGCCTCCCAAAAAGAGGTGGCGCAGGACTTTGCCAACCGTCTGCGCAAGAATCTGAAGGCCCTTGAGAAGTGGGCGAAGAAAGAGAACCTCGACTGTTACCGTCTGTATGACGCGGACCTGCCGGAGTACAACGCCGCCATCGACCGTTATCAGGACTATCTGGTGGTGCAGGAGTACGCGGCGCCCAAGGACATCCCCGCCCAGAAGACCCGTCAGCGTCTGCTCGACATGGTACAGGCCGCCATCAAGGTGACCGGCATGGACGGCGAGAAGGTGATCCTGAAGGTGCGCGAGCGTCAGGAGGGCAAGCAGCAGTATCAGAAGCTCTCCGAAGAGCAGCACCGGATGGAGGTACAAGAGTACGGGGCACGCCTCTGGGTCAACCTCTACGACTATCTGGATACCGGCCTGTTCCTGGATCACCGTCAGACCCGCCGCATGCTGGGTCAGATGGCCAAGGGCAAGCGCTTCCTGAACCTGTTTGCCTACACCGGCAGTGCCACCGTGCACGCGGGCTTGGGCGGAGCCAGCGAGACCACCACGGTGGACATGTCGCGCACCTACCTGAACTGGGCACAGGACAACATGCGCCTCAACTCGCTGGTAGGCCGCGAGCACAAGTTCGTACAGGCGGACTGCCTGAAGTGGCTCTCCGAGGCGGACGAACAGTTCGATCTCATCTTCATCGATCCGCCCACCTTCTCCAACTCCAAGCGGATGGACGAGAGCTTCGATGTGCAGCGTGACCACCTGCTGCTGATGCAGCACCTCAAGCGCCTGCTGGCCGCCGATGGCACCCTGGTCTTCTCCAACAACAAGCGCCACTTCAAGATGGACCTGGCTGGCCTCGAGGCCATCGGCCTCAAGGCCCAGAACATCACCGGAAAGACCCGGCCGAAGGATTTCGAGCGCAACCAGCATATCCATAACTGCTGGATCATCACCCATGCCGAGGCGCAAGGCTGATGCTGACCCTGTTTCACACCGACGGTTGCCACCTGTGCGAACAGGCCTGGGCGCTGGTGGAGCAGGCGGATATCGCCGCCCAGACCCGCCAGTGCGACATCATGGATGATGCAACCTGGCTCGATGCCTATCGGGTGCGCATTCCGGTCCTGCGCGATGAGACTGGCCGCGAGCTGGGTTGGCCCTTCACCCTGGTGGAGTTGCAGGGCTGGCTCGCGCGTCAGGGGTGAGTTTGATGTGACGATAAAGCGGGGGCAGGCCCAGTCTGCCGCCCGTTTTTTCATATGAAATAAGGAACGAACATGGCTCTTTTGACATTGCACGGTGGCTGTCTGTCGTTCAGTGATTTTCCATTGCTCGACAAGGCCGAACTGACCATAGAGCGGGGCGAGCGCCTCTGTCTGGTGGGCCGCAACGGGGCGGGCAAATCCACCCTGATGAAGGTCATTGCCGGCGAACTGCCGCTCGATGATGGCCGTCTGGTGTTGCAGCAAGACTTGAAAGTGACCCGTCTCGAGCAGGATCCGCCCGCCTCCAGCGAACTGACTGTTTTCGACTATGCCGCCGAAGGGCTGGCCGGGGTGGGGGAGCTGCTCAAGCAGTATCACCATGTTTCCATGGCGCTGGCGAGCGATCCCTCCGATACCAACATCCGCAAGATGAGCCAGCTGCAGGAGCAGCTCGACTACCAGAATGGCTGGCAGTACGAGACCCGTATCAATCAGGTGCTCACCCTGCTTGGGCTCAATCCGGACGTGACTCTCGACAGCCTCTCCGGTGGCTGGCTGCGCAAGGTGGCCCTGGCTCGGGCGCTGGCGTGCGATCCTGATCTGCTGCTGCTGGACGAGCCGACCAACCACCTGGACATCGAGGCCATCAACTGGCTGGAAGAGTTTCTGAAAGATTTCCGTGGCGCCATCGTCTTTATCTCCCACGACCGTGAGTTCATCCACAAGCTGGCGACCCGGATCATCGATCTCGATCGCGGCGTGATCACCTCCTGGCCCGGCAACTACGACGAGTACCTGCAGGGAAAGGAAGAGTGGCTGCGAGTCGAAGAGCTGAAAAACGCCGAGTTCGACCGCAAGCTGGCCCAGGAAGAGGTGTGGGTGCGCCAGGGGATCAAGGCGCGCCGTACCCGCAACGAAGGCCGCGTGCGCGCCCTCAAGGCGATGCGCATGGAACGGACTCAGCGCCGCGAGCTGCAGGGCAAGGCCAAACTGCAACTGGACGAGGCGGGGCGATCCGGCAAGCTGGTGTTCGAAGCCGAAGGGCTGGGTCTCGATTTTGGGGATCGCACCCTGTTCCAGGGGCTGGCTCTGCAGGTGCTGCGTGGCGACAAGATTGCCCTGGTCGGCCCCAATGGCTGCGGCAAGTCCACACTGATCAAGCTGCTGCTCGGCCAGATCGACGCCACGCGCGGTTCGGTACGCCAAGGTACCAACCTGGAAGTGGCCTATTTTGACCAGTACCGCGAGCAGCTCGATCCCGAGAAGACGGTGGTGGACAACGTGGGGGAGGGTAAGCAGGAGGTGATGGTGCGCGGCCGCTCCCGCCACATCCTCGGTTACCTGCAGGACTTCCTGTTTGAGCCCAAACGGGCCCGCACGCCGGTCAAGGCGCTGTCGGGGGGCGAGAAAAACCGGCTGCTACTGGCCAAGCTGTTTCTCAAGCCCAGCAACCTGCTGATCCTCGATGAACCGACCAACGATCTCGACGTCGAGACCTTGGAGTTACTCGAAGAGCTGCTGGCGGACTACCCCGGCACCCTGCTGCTGGTGAGTCACGACCGTCGCTTTATCGACAACACGGTTACCGGCTGCTGGCTGTTTGAAGGGGATGGCCGCATCAGCGACTATGTCGGAGGCTATGCCGACATGATGGCCACCCGGGCCCAGCAACAGGCGGCACAACAGGCCAAAAGCGTTCCGAGCAAGGCCCCCGAGCCCGTGGTGGTGAGTGAAACGCCGAAGAAGAGCAAGAAGCTCTCCTACAAATTGCAACTGGAGCTGGATGGCTTGCCTGCCCGTCTCGAGCAGCTGGAAGCGGAGCTGGAGGCCCTGCAAGGGGAGATCAACCAGCCCGGATTCTTCTCCTTGCCTAGCGATCAAACCCAGCCGAAACTGGATGCCCTGAATGCGGCCGAGGCGGCGCTGGAAGAGGCGTTTGCCCGTTGGGAAGAGCTGGAAGGACTCAAAAATCAGGAGTAAGTTCCCTGTAATTAAAACTTAATCCAGTTCAGTGTCTTGTGTCACACAGGCCGGTTAGTCTGGCAGTTTTTGTTTGACCGCCCCTGTGCGCTGGAGTAAAGATGAAAGCGACCGATGGAAAATTGGTCGCTTTTTTTGTTCCACGAAGAGGGTCGTAGATGATGAAGAGACAGAAACGGGACCGTCTGGAGAGAGCTCGTGCTCGTGGTTATCAGGCTGGCGTTGTCGGCAAACAGAAAGAAGCGTGTCCGTATCAATGCCTGGATGCCCGCGGACACTGGCTTGGAGGTTGGCGTGAAGCCATGGAAGGGCGGGGCTCAGGCCTCTTCATGAAGTAACCGGTACTTCATCACTCATGACAAAAGGAAAGGGGCCATCGAGGCCCCTTTGCGTTGCTGTTCATCATCTGTTTTTGCAGCTCAGAATGCGGTGGTGTCCTTGAAAAGGCCCACTTTCAGGTCGGTCGCGCTGTAGATCGGACGACCATCCACCTCGACCACGCCATCGGCGATGCCCATCACCAGCTTGCGGTTGATCACGCGCTTGAAGGTGATCTTGTAGGTCACTTTCTTGGCGGTCGGCAGGATCTGGCCGGTGAACTTCACTTCACCCACACCCAGCGCACGGCCCTTGCCCGGGCCGCCTTTCCAGCCGAGGAAGAAGCCGACCAACTGCCACATGGCATCTAGGCCCAGGCAGCCAGGCATCACGGGATCCCCCGGGAAGTGGCAGTCGAAGAACCAGAGATCCGGCGTAATGTCGAGCTCTGCCAGGATCTCGCCCTTGCCATGCTCACCGCCGTGGTCGTTGATCTTGACGATGCGATCCATCATCAACATGTTGGGGGCGGGCAGCTGACTGTTACCCTCACCAAATAATTCGCCACGGCTGCAAGCGAGCAGCTCTTCACGACTAAAAGACTCTTTGCCCTGTTCGCACAGGGAAAGGCGGGCTTCCATGGTGGTATTGTCTGGGGTCACGCTGTATATCCTTCAAGTGGGTCAAAGCGGGGCCAATTTAGCGTACAGTTGTGCGCTAAACAACTCCGATCACTTCGTTACCTGTCCAGCAGCCGTGCCAGCAGGGCGCGCAGCCCGGTGGGCTTGACGCTGGTGCCATTCAATTCATCCAACCGCTCCTGAATGCGGCCAAACAGGGTATCCGGCATATCCGGCTCGCCGGCCACACAGCCTGTCAGCAGCTCGATGGCCTCCTCCACATGATCCACCGGATGGATATGGAACTGGCCTGCTTCCACCGCGGCGATCACCTCATCGGAGAGGTTCAGCTGCTGGGTATTGGTGCCCGGCAGAATGATCCCCTGTTTGCCGGTGAGACCGTGGATCTGGCACACCCGGAAGAAACCTTCGATCTTCTCGTTGACGCCCCCAACCGCCTGCACATTGCCAAACTGATCGACGGCGCCGGTCACCGCGAAGTGCTGGTAGATGGGCTGGCGGGCGAGGGCAGAGAGCAGGGCGCACAGACCGGTGAGAGAGGCGCTGTCGCCGTCAATCTCGTGATAGGACTGCTCGAACACCAGATTGGCCGAGAGCGGCGAGGGGTTCTCGGCACCAAATTTGTTGGAGAGATAACCGTGGATGATCATCATCGCCTTGGCATGGATATGGCCGGCCAGTTCGGCCTTGCGTTCGATGTCCGCCACATCGCCATCCCCCAGATGCACGGTGGCGGTGAGGCGTACCGGTTCACCGAAGTCATACGGGTGGCCCGAGACCTGAATGACGGAAAGGCCGTTGATCTGGCCTATCTCTTCGCCATCGGTCTGCAACAGGATCTGGCCATCGATAACCCCTTGATCTGATTGCTCAACCAGGTAGTTGAGGCGGTAATCCTGTTCCTCCAGCGCGCCGCGAATATGGGCGTCGGTGACTACTTCCGACTCCAGCTCCCGAGCCAGACTGTCCGACATGCGCATGATGGCGGAGAGCTGTATCTCGGACAGGGAGAGCCACTCCTGATGATCGCACAGGCGGCTGGCATGACGGCAAATGGCGGCGAGGGCTTCCGGGGTGAAATCCAGCAAGTTCCAGCGCTGGCGTAGCCAGGCCAGATATTGCAGGAATTCGGGCAGTTGTTCCTCGATATTGACCTCGGAAACCAGATCGGCGCGCAGGAAGATGCGCTCCGACATGTCCCGATCCAGCATCTGGAATTCCGCTACATCAAGGCGATCCCCCACCAGGATCAGCTTGAGCTTGAGTGGGGTCGCTTCCGGGGTGAAGAAGGGGGTCAGGGTTTTGCCTTCCTGATAGGCAATCCAGTCCAGCTCGCCTTTTTGCATGGCATTTTTCAGCTTGAACCAGAGGTGCGGCTGATCGAGCAACTCGTCCAGCTGCAGGATGAGATAACCACCGTTGGCCTGGCGCAGCAGACCCGGTTCCAGCAGATGCTGGTTGGCATAGACGGAGCCCTGTTCGGTCTGGTAGTTGATGGAGCCGAACAGGGTATCCCAGTTGAGATCCCGCCCGTAAATGATCGGCGCCTGCTGATCTTCGTGATGGATCAGCAAATTGATCAGCACGGGATGCTGGAACTCCAGCCCCAGGGCGACGTGGGCGGCGAGATCGGTCAGGAAGTCGTCAATCTTGGGATCGTTGTTCTGCTTGCGCATGATGCGGGTCACCAGACGCTCGGCGTCCAGATGGTGGCTCATCAACTTGAGCAGTTCACCCACCATCTCACAGAATTCGATGCCGGTTCCCGGTTGCAGCCGAAGCCAGATGGGCTTGAACGGGTTGTTGAGGTTTTCGGTATAGCAGAGGTCGAACAGGTCGCCATCCTTGCCGTTGGAATCGGCGATCAGCGTCTGGCAGACCCCCTCATAGTCGGCACCGGGAAAACCGTTGAGCAGCATGACCGGACAATCGCCATCGAAGCTGGCCAACCGTTTGACCGCCGAAATGGCTCTGGGCTGCAAGGCCGCAAAGGGGATGGGTTCAAGCTCACTGAGCATGGAAAACTGTTCAATTGCAAAAGCGGGTTTTAGTTGTTCTGATGTTAATTCAGCCACTTAAGACATCCGGTCGAAAAATAGGATCAATTGTTGCCATTATACACAGTTCAACTAGTGGTGACAGGAAACAAGGAGCCTGTTTATAGGCTCCTTGTTTCCTGCTGCATTAGGGTATGCAATTGATTTTTAGGCGTAAAATTCAGATCTTGGCACCGTGCTCGAAGGCTATGGCAACAGCCAGCGGGTGCTGCGATGACGTGATACCATCCAGCTTGTCAACAAGGAGGCCGCACCGCTTAGGGTGACCCATAGCGGGATCGCCCATACAGGGTTGCCTTCTTGCAGCATGGTGTAGTTTTTTAGCGGCCACAGGAAGATAGGGTGTAGTAGATAGATACCCAGACTGTGTTGACTGATGACATTCACGCCTTGCTGCCAAGACAAGGGCAATCTGGTGGCCCAGGTTCGTGCCAGGACAAATATCATGCTGGCGATCACCACGACATTGAGGGTCTTGTAGGAAAACCATAGCCCCACGCTGTACTCGCCCTGGGCAAGACTTAATGCGACCACTTCACTGACAGTGAGATAGAGAGCCCCCAATCCGGACAGTGTCAAAAGCAGCAGGCTCCATCGGTTGCTCGGCCACTTGTGGTACAACAGATAACCCAGTGGCAAATACCCGGAAAACAGCCACAAATCGTTGCTCCATAGCCCATCAACACCAAGCAGGAACAGGGTCGTTGTGATGAGCCACGGCACAACCAACCAGTAGAGGAGGGGATCACCCCAGCGCTTGACGCCCCATTGCAGAAACGGGATCACCAGATAAAGCGGGATGAAATAATAGAAAAATCCGAGATGGTAATAAGTTGCCTCTTGCGGGCTGGCGAGCAGGGTTTGCCAGGCCGTGCCGCCCTCAAAGCCACTGGTGCTCCATCCCGATAACCATGCATAGAACAGCGACCATACGACAAACGGGATAACTACTTTCCCCAGTCGACGCCGCACATAGTAGCGAAGATCAAATGGGCGCCGATCGCTTAGCATCAGCGCGCCGCTAATCAGAATAAATATGGGCACGGCCCAACGGCTCGCGCCGTTGATGGCAACTGCGGTCACCCATTGATTAAACGGTATCGTGCCGAGCGAGTCGCAATAGGTGGCGACTACATGGATGGCGATCACCGCAACAGCGGCCATCACTCGCAATAAACTGAAGAAAAAGACACGCTGCTGCATTTCTGTTCCTGTTTATGGGGGATGTGATATGGGTGAAGGCCAAATGTCATCATCCTGTGCCCATTGGCCGCATGATTGGACTGACTTGGCGTGTGATAAGAGCAAGAAGAGAAAATGGAGGGCTCGACGGAGTAGAGATCGTCGAAATGGTGCACGCCTGAATTGGCCATCACAGCGTGCAGGGGAACATAAAGTCGGGTTCTGGGATGACGGGTGACAAGCCACTGTTGCAGAAAAGCCAGCAGGAATGGACTTGCACCGGTTACCCATAATCATCCCGTTTGCGGTAGAAAATACACGGCAACAGCAAAAGCTTGCAGTTACCGTAGCACTCATTTTCTCGTCAGTTCGAAAACGGTACACCTAGGCAAGCGTCAATGAAATGCATCCAGCCATGCGGCGCGTCATGGGTTTACGCAGTAATCAGGCTAGGTGTGTCACTCGATACGAAAGAGACCAGCTAAGCAAACAAGCTGTAGGGAGTTAATTCCATGGGGATGCCTAGAGTTTATCTCTATATGTTATTTAACATAATATACATTATGCGCAGTGTCGTTGGGTGGGAAGCGTTGAGTTGGAGACCCGTGGTAACATTGAAAATCATGCAACATGCAAGTGGGATTTCTCATGGATTACACATTGATTTCAGGCATTCATCCATCGGATGCTGCATCGAAGGAGTTCGCTTTGTGGCAGACGCGTTGCAATCTGTTTGGTTCCGAAGAGGTTTCGCGATATACGCAGAGAATTATTGATACCAATGACGGGCCTCGGTCAGAAAGAAATGACGCGTTCGATGGTCTCCTCAAGGCAATGAAAACGGATCTGGCGAAATGAAATATGGCTTACCAAGCTGGATAGCTCTGTCAGCCATGAGATATATGATCGATTTCTGCAGTGCCGTCCGCCATTAACAAGTTAGCTAGGCCTGCGGAGATTCTTTTGCACAACACACTACCGGTCTGGTTCCCTGCAGATCGCCTGTAACCATACGCATTGTGTGACACCGCAGAGCACGCGTTTAGCAATGACGGAACCAATATGGGATCTGAATGACGCGTTGATCGAACAGATCATCCCAGTTGCCCATCATTTTTATCCAGGAGGCTCTTGTTGCTTTCGTTGAGGTATTTGTGGGTGTGTATAACCCCATCACCTTGCTCCATAATGCCAATGCCAATGCCAATGCCGATAAATGGGGTTATCGGCATTATTTGAGAATTTCAATTGGCCGAATTTATCTGTTTCTTCGATATGAGCATGCCCTTTAATCAGGCGATAGCGAAATGTTAGCCGGCCATCTTGTTTGACAACCCGAGACGCCTCTTCCAACCCAACTTCAATTAGCTTCCTGGCTATTTGGAAACAGAAGCTTCCATGACCAGCAGATCCACCCAGTTCCCCTCACCCACCATGATTGCGCGCTCAGCTGGATAATCCGGGAATGGCCTGTTCCTGATGGGAGACGTTATGCCACTGACAATGGAGTCCCCTCCCCCTGATCCGGCATCGTGAAGCCATATTTGGCAAGACGGGAAGTGGGCGATAAGAAGGGAAGATGTTGACGTCTGCGGGAAACAAATCACATGGCCATCCCTGGCCAAGGCACCATGCAAGGGATCCCTCCCCTGCCCCTGTAAATCAACCTAACGTCATAAAAGAAGCTGAGAGTTGAGTGTGGTGAATATATTGTTTCCTGTTTTGTTATCTCTCACTGTTTAGCCCAGTCGGTCCAATGGCTTTTTCTGGGCACTCTCATGTCGCTCGCTATTGCTGGTATGCAGATATTTCGAGGTGGTATCTATGCTGTCGTGGCCGGCATCGGCCTGGACATGGGAAAGCGGTCGGCCGTTGAGATTGATATCGTGAGTGATGCCGGTGTGGCGGATGGCATGGGGTGACAGTTGACGCATCTCGGCCGCATCCTGAGCAAAGCCATCCTGCTCGGCAAGATCGGCTCCCTTGGCGATCACCATCATGATGAGATCCCGCAATTGACGGATCCCGAGATTGGCGTTGAGTTGCCCCTGTTCGCGGCCATGCCCTGCCGCCTTGTGCCGGATAAAGAGTGGAGTCTGTTCGTCCGGCGCCGGCAACGGCGTCAAGCCCAGAAAACGGCGGTAGCGGCCAAGAGCCTCCAGCAGCGCCTGCGACACAGCCACGGTTCGCCGTTTGCCACCCTTGCTCTGGGGAATGTAATAGCCCCAGACGCCGGTTTTGCGATCCCGGCGAAATTGCCCCATCACGGGGGTAAAGCCGGGTCTGGCGGCCACTTCCGAGATCCGCAGATAACAGGCGTACATCAGTATGGTAAGAAACCGGCTGCGTTCGTGCTGCTCGGGATTGTCATTGGCCAGCCACTCGGCGGCCTGCATCACATAGGACCATTGCAGCTCGCTGAAGGATTGCACCTGATCATCCGGTTCCCTCTCCACCGGGCGTTTCGCCCGCTGCAACAACAGTACCGGGTTTTTGTCCATGTACTCTTCCTGGATAAGGTACTGGAAAAAGGCCGACAAGATGGCGAGCTTGGTCTTCATCGCCTGCTCGCTCAGCCGATATGGCAGGGCCCGCCCGAGATCCTTTTTGCCGAGAAAAGGGCGCCAATGGGGATTGGGCAGGCGCTCCCCCCACTCTTTGTCGAGCACGAACTGCGCCACATTGCGATAGGCAATCAGCTCCTGTGGTGGGGACTGGCAGTAGTCCAGATAGCGCATCATGATGCGGCGAGTCAGATCTTTGGGGCTGATGGCGGCCTCGCACAAGCACCAGTGGAAAAAAGTGGTCAGCTCGCTGCGGTAGGTCTTGTAGTTGTTTTCGTTATGGCGCTGCTCCAGCAGCCAGTCGACCGCCAGTTCGTAGAACAGCCCGGCGTCGGGGACATCGTTCAGACTGAGGTTGGCAAGGTAGAGATTGACCTGGGTATTACCGGCTTCCAGGTAGGCCAGACCGTCAAAGAGCGGTATGGCGGGTGGCAAAGAACAAGTTGGATGAGTCATGGTGTAGCTTGTAATGGTGGTGCTATGGCTTGGCAAGAGAGCGTTGATTCAAAGGCAAGTTCAGGGTTTGGATACAAAGCCAGCTCGGTTGCCAGCTAATCAGGCTCCCTGACCTGCGGGGCTGCGACTATCGATAAGTCGATGCTGTTAGACCCGGCATCAAGCCGATACGGTGCTGGCGACCGCACTCTGAATACGGCTCTGGTTTATGCAATGTATATGCAGTGTTGTTAAAAAATTATCGGGGTAAATATCGACTGAAATGACTATAAATGCTGATTGAGTGAATGCGGTAGATATTTACCCCAAGCGCGGCGTACCAGGGGGCCTTAGGCCACCTGCTTGAGCGGCTTCTCTTTGCGTTTGGTCGGCGCCTGTTCATCTTCCTTGCCGCCTGTCGTCTGCAGCTTGCCGCCACGCAGCAGGGTTTGCAGTCGATCACGCTGTTCGGCCAGGTAGAATGCCAGGCTCTCTTGCTGCTGCGGGGTCAGCTCGATGGGGGCCTCTTCCAGCAGCAGCATGAGCTCGTCCGCCGTATCCAGCAGTTTGTCATAGGCATCTGCCTCTTTCTTGCTGGCAAAGGTCATCTTCTCCACTCCCCCACGAACCACGACATATTTGATTTCGACAGCCATGATGGCCTCCTCTTGGTGTTGGTCAGTAGAGTATATGTATGGATATACAGTATTGCAAACAGGGGAAGGGAAAATTGCGATGGAGGAAGCAGCTATTGACGTCGTGAGATAGTAAAGTGTCATTTGGCTTCTAGGTCTGACTGGTCGGAGCATGGATTGATGACGATCGTACAACACCTGTTTCTCCTGCTGATGGTGGAGGTGCTGCTGCTCGGAGGCATTGGCCGCCTGGTGATGGAGCTCCCCTGGCTGTTGACCCTGTTGTGGGTGGCGCTGACTCTGCTGATGTTGCGCTGCCTAGTGGTGCTGGGCAGTTGGCTGTTCACCCGCTTTTACCCCTCCCCGGCTATCAGCCTCTGGGCCAGGGTCAAAATGATGGCCGGCGAGATGCTTGCCTACCTCTACACCTTCACCTGGCTGCTCCCCTTCGAGCCGCTGCTGATGGCCCCCGATCGGCTGCCACCCTGCCGGCGTCCCGTGTTGCTGGTGCATGGTTATGGTTGCAGCCGCGGGATCTGGCGCACCCAGCGAACCAGACTTGAGGCAGCTGGCCATGTGGTGGCGACCATCACCCTCTCTCCTCCCTTTGGGCATATCGACGAGATGGTGCCCCTGCTTGCCCGGCGGATTGACGATGTGCTGGCCCAAACCGGTGCCAGCCAGCTGCTGCTGATCGGCCACAGCATGGGGGGGCTGGTATGCCGCGACTATCTGGCTGTTGCCGGCGGTGACAAGGTGGCCGCGCTGATCACCCTGGCGACTCCTCATCAGGGCAGCCAGCTGGCGATGCTGGGGGTGGGTGCCAATGCCCGCGAGATGGAGCCGGGCTCCGGCTGGTTGCAACGTTTTGCCAGCGTGCCCCTGTGTGTGCCCGGGGTGTCGGTGCGCACCAGTCACGACAACGTGGTGATGCCTCAGGAGCGTCAGCGGCTGGACGGGATGGAAGATATCGAACTGCCCGCTCTCGGCCACCTCTCTCTGCTCTACTCCCGTCGCACCACGGATCTGCTGCAGGGGCTCTTGAAACGCTTCTGAAAAAAACGGGCCTGATCACTCAGGCCCGTTGTGTTTATGACTTCTTTCGTATTGCTAGAAGTGGATCCCCTTGATCAGGGTCGAGACCGCAACCTGATCGGCGGTTGCCTTGGATTGATCGCCATCTTTGGGGTCGGCAAAGGTGCGAAAACTCGTGTTCATGATCACCTGGGCCACTCGCGGGGCCAGGGCATGGACCACCTGACCGAAGACCCCTAGTCGGGTTGCCAGACGTACGTGCTTGTTGATGATGGTGTCGCACACCAGATCGGCCGCCTCTTCCGGCGTCATCATGGGCACCTGGTCATAGACCTTGGTCGGCGCCACCATGGGGGTCTTCACCAGCGGCATATTGATGATGGAGAAGTTCACCCCCTTGTCGGCAAACTCGGAGGCCGCGGTGCGCACCCAGGCGTCGAGGGCCGATTTGGAGGCAACATAGGCCGAGAAGCGCGGCGCATTGGTCAGCACCCCGATGGAGGAGATGTTGATGATGTGCCCCTTCTTCTTCTCGATCATCCCTGGCAGTACTCCCATGATCACCTTGAGCGCCCCGAAGTAGTTGAGCTGCATGGTGCGTTCCAGATCGTGGAAGCGATCGAAGGAGTCCTCAATGGAGCGGCGGATGGAGCGACCGGCATTGTTGATGAGGATATCGACCCCGCCATGATCCGCGACGATTTGTTGGGTGATGGCTTCCCCCTGTGCCAGATCGGCCAAGTCTCCCTGATAGACCTGCAGTGACAGGCCGAGCTCGGCAAATTCGGCCCGGGTCTCGGCAATCTTCTGCTCATCGCGGGCGATGGTCACGACGATGGCCCCCGCCCCTGCCAGTTTGCGGGCCGTGGCCCGACCAATGCCGGAAGTGGCGCCGGTGACCAGTACCACCTTGCCCTCGACTCGGCCGCGCAGGGTGCGGTCGATGAAGAGCTCGGGATCGAGGTGGCGCTCCCAGTAGTCCCACAGACGCCAGGCGTAACTGTGCAGCGGAGGCACTTCGATGTCGGTTCCTTTCAGTACGCGCTGGGTCTCCCGGCTGTCGAAGCGGGTCGGATAGTTGATGAGGCGAAATACATCCTTGGGCAGCCCCAGATCGGCGATGGCGGCATCGCGGATGCGGCGCACCGGCGTCATGGTCATCAGCATCGCCATCAGGTGGCGCGGGATAAAGCTGAACAGGGAGGCATTGATGCGGATGGCGGGTTCCGGGGCGTGGCGGCGCGGGAGAAGGTGCTGAGCATATCGCCGACCCGCATCGGGTTGGGATCCGTCAGGTGGAAGGTCTTGTTCTCCTCCCCCGCCTGATGAGAGATGTGGGCCATGGCATCGACCACGAAGTTGACCGGCACCACGTTGATGCGTCCTCCTTCCACCCCGATGGCGGGCATCCAGGGGGGGAGCAGGCGACGCAGTTTCTGGATGGTCTTGAAGAAGTAATAGGGGCCGTCAATCTTGTCCATCTCGCCGGTGTTGGCATCCCCTACCACGATCCCGGGTCGGTAGATGCGCCAGGGCACCATGCACTCCTTGCGCACGATCCCCTCGGCCTCGTGCTTGGTCTGGAAATAGGGCAGATCGAGCTGCTCGGCCTCCTCGAACATGTCTTCCCGAAACAGGCCGTCGAACAGGCCGGCCGCCGCGATGGAGCTGCAGTGATGGAACTGGCGGGCACCCAGCTGGGCCGCCAGTTGCACCGCCTGACGGGTGCCATCGACGTTGACCTGTTGCTGGACGCCCGCCTTGGCGTTGAGATCATAAATGGCAGCCAGGTGAAAGAAGTGATCGATCCGATCGTGAAGCTCCCCTTGCTGCGCCTCTGTCACTCCCAGCAGCGGCAGCGTCATATCCCCGAATACCGGAGTAGCTCGTCCTTCATCCACCTGCCAGTAGTCGTAAAGCTCGGGTAATTTATCCTGATTGGCGGCGCGCATCAGAAAATAAACGTGATTGTCAGGGGATTGTGCCAGCAATTTCTTAATCAACCTGCGCCCGATAAAACCACTTCCGCCTGTGATGAAATAGTTCATGTTATGGTTCCGCTACTGATTTTACTGTTAGTTGATGTTAGGTATATCACGATTCATATGGGAATCTTCAATACAATTACCGGTTCGTGAGCCATCCCTAAATTCAGTTAATCGACTATTTCGTTATTAGGTAGAACCCTCTATTTTTTGTCCATAGACTGAAGATGAAAAATCAGTAATGCCTCAACCGGATTGCCGTTGTCGTTGTCGCCATTACATGTATCTGCCGTTATTCAAGGAGCAATATCATGGCTAAAAAACTTAAAGCGCTGGCCGGTTCGGTCACCGACAACCAACTCGCCTCCACCATCAAGGAGTCGACCCAGCAGATCTGGTTGGCAGGGCTCGGTGCCTATTCCAAGGCCCAGGAAGAGGGTGGCAAGATCTTTGACGCCCTAGTGCAGGAAGGGGAAGCTCTGCAGGCCAAGACCCGCCAGAGCGCCGATGAGAAGATCGCCGCCGTGGCCGACAAGACTGCCGGTACCTGGGGTCGTCTGGAGCAAGTGTTCGAGGAGCGCGTCGCCCGTGCGGTGGCCAGCCTCGGGATCCCGACCCGCAAGGACATCGACAAGCTCTCCAAGCGCATGGCCGAGCTGACCGAGGTGGTACAACAGCTGCTGGATGCCCAGGAGGGCGAGGCCCCTGCCGCCGAAGCCAAACCTGCCCCGGCCAAAAAGCCGGCTCCCCGCAAGGCTCCGGTAAAGAAAGCGCCGGTCGCCAAGGCCAAGGAGGCGGTCGCTGAAGAGGCTGCGGATCTGCTCTCCGCCGCCGAAGAGGCGGTAAAAGAGGTTAAGGCCAAGGCGGAAAGCGTCCTCCCCTGATCCCCTGACGGTGCACTGCTAATCGATACCGGCCCATGCCCTGCGCTGGGCCGGTATCGTCATGAAAAGTGTCATGAAGAGTGTCATGGAGAGGGAGGCGACTATGAGTACGATCGCGATGGCCCTTGCCGGCGGCGGCCCGCTTGGTGGTATCTATGAAGTCGGTGCCTGTGCGGCGCTCTCCGACAGCATCCGTGGGCTGCGCCTCGAACATGCGGATATCTATGTGGGGGTCAGCTCAGGCGCCGTGGTCGCCTCGGCCCTGGCCAACGGCATTTCGCCGGAGAAACTGGTGCGGATCCTGCTCAGTGACGACGCCGGCGAGATCTTCGACCCCGCCACCCTGCTGCGCCCTGCCTTTCGTGAATATGTCGCGCGCCTTGGCACCATACCGCCGCTGGCGTGGCAGAGCCTGACCCACTATCTGGCCGCCCCCTGGAAACACAGTCTGTTCGAATCCCTGCAGGGGCTCGCCAAGGCGATCCCGACCGGTCTGTTTGACAACCGTGGGGTGGATCGCATCCTGACCCAGTTCTTCTCCCGCCCTGGTCGCAGCAACGATTTTCGCGAGCTCAACAGCCGCCTCTTTGTGGTGGCGACCGAACTCGATACCGGTCACCCGGTGGCTTTCGGCTGCCCGGGGTACGACAATGTGCCCATTTCGGCCGCGGTACAGGCCTCGGCCGCCCTGCCCGGCCTCTTTCCCCCTTCGCTTATCAACGGTCGTCACTATGTGGACGGGGCGCTGATCAAGACGCTGCACGCCTCGGTGGCGCTGCAGGAGGGGGCGGATCTGGTCCTCTGCATCAATCCGCTGGTGCCCTTCGATGCGGACATGGCGACCAGCGAGCCCACCAATCTGGTGGATAGCGGCCTGCCGGTGGTGCTGGCCCAGACGTTTCGCGCCATCATTCACTCGCGCATGCATGTGGGGATGGACCGTTACCAGCATCAGTACCCCGATGCCGACGTCCTGTTGTTTGAACCCTCCCCCGCCGATGGCGAGATGTTCTTTACCAATGTGTTCAGTTACCGGGATCGCCGCCGTCTGTGTGAGCACGCCTATCAGCACACCCGCCGGGATCTCTGGGCGCGGCGCGATACCCTGGCCCCTGTGCTGGCCCGGCATGGCCTTGAGCTCAATCTGGCGGCGCTGGCGGATAAACAGCGCTCCCTGCTCACCCCCAGCACGGATGCGGTGGCGGCTCTCGACCGCTCGCTCGAGCAGTTGCAGCACTGGCTCACCCGCCGCTATGGCCAGGGGGCGCGGCGCCCCGTGTCGAAGGAGTAGCATGGAGCGCAAACCCAAGCGGCGTACCCGTGAGCGGATCCTGACCACCGCCCTTGCCTGCTTCAACCAACAGGGTGAGAGTGCCGTCACCACCACCGCCATCGCGGCCGAGGTGGAGATAAGCCAGGGCAACCTCTATTACCACTTCCATAACAAGGAGGAGATAGTCAACGCCCTGTTCGGCGAATTCGAGCAGGAGATGACCCGTCTGCTCGATGCGGTCAGCGCCCCCTCCGACGAGCCGGAAGATATCTGGCTCTTCCTGCACCTGATGTTCGAGACCATCTGGAAATACCGCTTTTTCTACTACGACATCTCGGCTTTGATGAACGGCTATCACCGGGTCGAGCGGCACTTTTCCGCCTTGCTGCGGCGCAAGGAGCAGACCGCCGCGGCCATTTGTCACCATCTGCAAACAGTGGGGCTGATGTCGGGCACCTTGCAGCAGATGCAGTCGCTCGCCGTCAATATCGCGCTGGTGGGGACATTCTGGATTTCCTATCAACGGGCCCTGCACCCTGGCGAGGACGCTGATATCGCCCGCGGCGTGTTTCAGGTGATGCAGCTGGTGGCCCCCTATCTGCGCGAGGATGCCCGTGTCCATCTGGACGCCCTCGCCCACCACTACACCAGCAAGGTGTGAACCACATGCAACAGGGAGAACATGCATGACAACCTCACAGTCCCAACTCTCCGATTTCATCCCTTTCCCCTTTCCTGGCGGGGCCTATGAGTACCCGGGCGACGAGCTGGCCGAACAGTGGGCCAGGCTGCATCAGGGGGATGCCGAACCCTGGCCCGAAGATCCCAAGGTGCAGGATGCCTGGCGCGCCTACCACGCCGGGGATTTTGCCCGGGCGGTGGCCCTTGGCAACGACGCCGGGGAGGCAGGGATCAATGTGGTGAACAAGGCGCTGGTGATCCACGCCAGCTACCTGCTGGAGGACAAGTATGCCAAGCGGGCCGCCTTCGAGCTTGCCACCAGCAACGCCGAGAAGCTGCAAAAGCGGCAGCCTGACAATGCCAACGCCTGGTATTTTCACGCCTTGGCGCTGGGGCGTTACAGCCAGGTGATCTCCATCTCCAAGGCCCTTTCCCAAGGGAGCGGCGACAAGATAAAGAGCAGCCTGGAGAAGGCCCTGGCGCTTGCCCCCGAGCACGCTGAGGCGCATATCGCCTTCGGGGCCTGGCATGCGGAGATCGTCGACAAGCTCGGCGCCATGATAGGCGGCCTCACCTACGGGGCTAAAAAGGAGGAATCAGAGCGCCACTTCCAGGTGGCGCTGGCCCTTATTCCGGACTCCGCCATCGCCCGAATGGAGTATGCGAATGCTCAGGTGATGCTCTATGGCAAGAGCCGTCTGAAGGCGGCCGAGGCCCTCTATGCCGAGGCGGCCAGCTGCGAGCCGGCCGATGCCATGGAGCGGCTCGATGTGGAAGCGGCTCGTGAGGAACTGGAAGAGGAGTAACGATTCCCTTTAGCGCAAACAAGGAGGCCAACCGTCGGGTTGGCCTCTGTTTTTTAAGCAAAGGGCATGCGGGGTGGCGGCTCAGCCCAAGAGCGCATCCAGCCCGTTCGGGTCAAACAACAGCTCGGGATCCATCAACACCAGCAGCAACAGTTGCTCAAACTCCACCGCGAAGCGTTCCACTACGCTGTCGGGATCCGGCACCCTCAGCTTGTCGGTGATAAGGCCGAGCTGCACCTTGTTGTCGTAGGAGAGGATCGATACCCCGACCCCGATATCGCCGGCCTGGGGTACCCAGAACAGCGGCTGGCGCAGACGGGCTCCCGCCAGATAGAGGGTCTGCTGGGGGCCCGGCACATTGGTGATGACGGCGCTGGCCTTGGCCGAGAGCAGATCGACCGCCTGTTGCTGCACCGTCTTCGGGGCCATGCCCAGCACCTCCAGCAAATTGAGCACCACCACGGGTTGTAGCGAGCTGCGCAGAGCCTGCATGCGATCGCGCACCGTGAAGAGCCGTTGCAGCGGGTGCTCGATATCAAGGGGTAGCTCCAGGGCCACCAGCCCGAAGCGGTTGCCAAGGGCGCCATCATCGTCGGGCGCTCGCATATTGACCGGCACCAGGGCGCGGATCTCAATCTTGTCAGTGTCCTCCCCGTGGGCCTGCAGGTAGTGGCGAAACGCGCCGGCGGTGGCCGCGATCAGCAGATCATTGACCGAACAACCAAGCACCTTGCCCACCGCCTTGATGTCCGGCAAGGGGATCTGCTGCGACCAGGCCACCCGCTTGGTACTGCCGGTCTTGCCCTTGAGGCGGGAGGGGGAATCGTCCGCCAGAGTGGCGATGTTGCACAGCTCGCCCGCCACGTCACGGCCAGTCTTGAGATAATCCACCGCCCTGGTCGGGTGAGTGAGCACCTCGACGTATTTGGACCAGAGGGTGCCGGTGAGCTTGAGCCCGGCCCGCACCAGGCGGCTGCCTTGATGCGACTCCTCCTCTTCCTCGTCATCCTCATCCATGCGGGGTTCGGACAAGGGAATGGCTGCCGGCTTGGGGGTGTTGTCCATCATGGTGAGCATGGCCTTAACCAGGGAAAAACCGTCCCCCATGGCGTGATGGATGCGCACCACCAGCGCCTGACCGCCAAGCGAGGTGTCGGTCAGGTGCATGTCCCACAGGGGACGCTGCGGGTTGAGGGGGGTGGAGGCAAGATCGGCCACCAGCTTTTCGAGCTCCAGCTTGCCCGTCTCGCCCGGCAGGATCACCCGTTTGAGATGCTGATCGAGATCGAAGTCGGGGTCGTGGCGCCAGTAGTAGCTCCCCCCTTCCAGCACGGCACGCTGGTGGAAGCGTGGTTGCAGGGAAATGGTGTGACGAAGACCTTGTCTCAGGCGCGCTTCGTCGAGCTGTCCGTCAAACATCAAGACCCCGATGATCTGCATCAGGTTGTTGGGTCTGTCCATGCGCAGCCAGGCGGTATCGACGCAGGAGATAAATTCACTCAATGGCATCTTTGTTTCCCTACAAAATGCATTTTCGAGCTCATCAGTCATGCCGAAAGGCATATTGGCATGGGGTATGTGCACGGTGAAATGACAATAAAAAGAGACGGCTTGCAATTAAACAAAACAAAAAGAGTTATGTGGTATTCAAGCAGCCAGAGGCAGAATTATTTATTCCCTGGTTAAATAATCGGCGCGTTTCAAAAATAGATATTCAAACAAGGCATCTTGCGAAAATTTATTATCCGCGAGGCGCCTTTAATGAGTTTTAAACAGATTTCGGGCAAGGGAGCCGATGTTTCACATAATCGAGGATCTCCTGCTCCAGCACGCTGCGTACCGGCAACAGCATCAATCCCAGATGCACTTCAAGATGCAGGGAGTCTTCGTCGAGAGTGAGCAGCCCCTGTACCCCGGAGCCGCGAAAGCGCAGTTCCGTCTCCTCCTCGTTCGCCCATTCGCAGTCAAGCTGGTAGCTCTCCCCCATATCCTGGGCGATGGCTTCGGCGGCCAGTCGCGCTGCCGCCAGGCCCAGTTCATGCCGGCGGCTGACCTGAATGGTGGAAAGTGGGTTGCTGCCGCTGCGCGAGTCATAGAGGAACATGGCGAATACCTGCTGGGAAATGTTTATTGATATTAAACACATGTTCACGACAAGTGAAAGAGGTGTGCCGATAAATGGGACTCACTTAACAGAGTCGGTGGTCTGCTACTGGGCACCCGGGCTTGCCATTTATTCCCGGCCGCCGGCGCGTTACACTTTCTCTGACGCTATGGCAAAGCCACTGATTTTTCGACCCTTTGTTTATCCCCAGGCCAGAGAGCACGACATGACCCATCAGGATGACGCGAGTATCCAGGAGCGGCTCTATAGCCAGCTCAACCGGGTTGCCTCCCTGCGCGAGCAGATCCGCACCCACCCGCAAGACAGGGCGGACCGGGACAGGCTGCGCCAGTGGCAGGCCGATCGGCTGGGGCACACCCATCAGGATCTGCTGCAAAGCGATCGTTATGGCCCGGCCGCCGAGTTCTTCCTGACCGATCTCTATGGCCCCGGGGATTGTGCCCGCCGGGATGCGGACGTGATGCGGGTGATGCCGACCGCCGAGCGTTTCTTGCCCGAGTCCGGCCTCAAGGTGCTGGCCCAGGCGATCGAGCTTGATGCCCTCTCGGAGGAGCTCGACTATCTGATGGTAGTGGCGCTGCGCCGCATCGATGGCATCGACCCCATCAGCGCGACCCATTACGCCATCGCCTATCGCGCCGTGGGAGAAAGGGCGCGACGGGAGCAGCAGATAGCGCTGGTGGGTGAGCTTGGCGCGACCCTGGACCGACTGGCCCGAAAGCCCCTGCTCGGTACCACTCTCAAGCTGGTCTCCGGACCTGCCCATCTGGCGGGGCTGGGCGAGCTTTTTTCCTTCGTCGAGCGCGGCTATCGGGTCTGCCACCAGATGGGGCGGGCCGATGAGTTTCTGGCCACCATTGCCAACCGCGAAACGGCGATCATGGACGCCCTGTTTGCCGGGGATGCTGACGTGCTGACCTAAACGGAGGGATTTGCGGGCAGTCAGCGTGCTGCGCCTCTTTTCCGATAGCCAGGACAAGAAAAAGCGGGCCAGATGGGCCCGCTGTCGTAGTTGGGTTTTTTAGATGACCTGTGCGCCGGCAGATCAGATCACCAGCAGATCCATGAAGGTGTGGACCGGGGTGCTGGCCAGTTGCTTGCCATCCTGGCAGAAGGCTAGGATCTCCCCTACTCGCTTGGCCGGGAAACGGGTCGCCAGATTGTGGCGGAATTTCTCCACCAACAGCGGGATCCCCTCCTCACGGCGGCGGCGGTGACCAACTGGATACTCCACCTCCACCTTGGCGGTGTGGGTACCATCCTTGAAGAACACCTGGATGGCGTTGGCAATGGAGCGCTTGTCCGCTTCAAGATATTCGCGGCTATAACGTTTGTCCTCCTGTACCACCATCTTGTCTCTCAACGCATCGATGCGGGGATCGGCGGCGATATCGTCCTCGTAATCCTCGGCGATGAGGCGACCGAAGATGAGGGGTACCGCCACCATGTACTGCAGGCAGTGATCCCGATCCGCCGGGTTGTTGAGGGCGCCCACCTTGCTGATGATGCGAATGGCCGACTCATGGGTGGTGAGCTCGATGCGGTCGATCTCATCCAGCCGCCCCTTCACCTCGCCATGGAGCTTCATGGCGCACTCCACCGCGGTCTGGGCATGGAACTCGGCCGGATAGGAGATCTTGAACAGCACGTTCTCCATCACATAGCTGCCATACCCCTGATGAAGGGCGAACTGGTTACCCTTGAACAGGACGTCGTAGAACCCCCACTTGGGGGCGCTCAGCACGCCGGGATAACCCATCTCGCCGCTCATGGTGATGAGGGCCAGGCGCACCGCGCGGGATGTCGCATCCCCCGCCGCCCAGCTCTTGCGCGAACCTGCGTTCGGCGCGTGGCGATAGGTGCGCAGGCTCTGGCCATCGACCCAGGCCTGGGAGACGGCATCGATCACCTGATCCCGGGTGCCCCCCAGCATATGGGTCACCACGGCGGTGCTTGCTACCTTGACCAGCACCACGTGATCCAGGCCCACCCGGTTGAAGGAGTTCTCAAGCGCCAGCACACCTTGAATTTCATGGGCCTTCACCATGGCCACCAGCACATCGGCCATGGTCAGCGGCGCCTTGCCCTCGGCCACGCGGGTACGGGAGAGCCAGTCGGCGGTGGCCAGGATCCCCCCCAGATTGTCAGAGGGGTGTCCCCACTCGGCAGCGAGCCAGGTGTCGTTGTAGTCGAGCCAGCGAATGATGGCGCCGATATCCCAGGCCGCCTTGACCGGATCGAGGCAGAACTGGGTGCCGGGCACCCGGGCACCAAAGGGGACGACAGTACCGGGCACGATGGGCCCCAGGTGCTTGGTACACTCGGGAAAGCGCAGGGCCAGCAAGCCACAGCCCAGGGTATCCATCAGGCAGTGGCGGGCGGTGTCGAGGGCCGCCTGGCTGGTAATGGGGTGGCTGCAGACGTAATCGGCAATATCGACCAGTACCTGGTCAGGATCGGGTCTGTGGTTGACGTCGACGTTGGCGGACATCGTGATTTCCTTATCGTTGTTGTAGAGAGACAAAATGACGGGGGGCCGGGCCGACGTAATCGGCGCTCGGGCGGATGATCCGGTTGTGCTCGCGCTGCTCCATCACGTGGGCGCACCAGCCGGTGACCCGCGAACAGACGAAGATGGGGGTGAACAGCTTGGTCGGGATCCCCATGTAGTGATAGGCGCTGGCATGGAAGAAGTCGGCATTGGGGAAAAGCTCTTTTTCCTCCCACATCACCTTCTCCGCCTCGCAGGAGACGCGGTAGAGACGATCATCGCCGAAGGCTTGGGCCAGCTGTTCCGCCCACCCCTTGATAATGACGTTGCGCGGATCCGAGGTGCGATAGACCGCATGGCCAAAGCCCATGATCTTCTCCTTGGCCGCGAGTTTGGCCAGCAGCTCGCGTCGTGCCTGGGCCTCGTCCTGCCAATCCTCGATCATCGCCATGGCCGCCTCGTTGGCACCACCGTGCAGGGGCCCACGCAGGGTACCGATGGCGGCGGTGATGCAGGAGAACATGTCGGAGAGGGTCGAGGCGCAGACCCGGGCCGCGAAAGTAGAAGCGTTGAATTCGTGCTCGGCATAGAGGATGAGAGAGACGTGCATGACGCGCCGCTCCAGCTCGCTTGGGGCTTTCTGGTGCAACAGCGCCAGGAAGTGGCCGCCGATGCACTCTTCGTCGGTATCCAGTGGGATGCGCACGCCTTCGTGGCTGAACTTGTACCAGTAGATGAGAATGCCCGGAAAGGCCGCCAGCAGGCGATCGGCCACCTCGTGTTCATGCTCGAAGCCATCTTCCGGCTCCAGATCTCCCAGCATGGAACAACCGGTGCGCAGCACGTCCATGGGATGGGCATCGGCGGGAATGCGCTCGAGCACCTCCAGCAGCGCGGCTGGCAGGGCGCGCAGGCGACGCAGTTCGCGTTTGTACTCCTGCAGTTGCTGCTTGCTCGGCAGTTCGCCCTTGAGCAGCAGGTAGGCGACCTCCTCGAACTGGGCGTTGTCGGCCAGCTCCTTGATGTCGTAACCGCGATAGGTGAGCCCGGTGCCGCTCTTGCCCACGGTGCAGATGCTGGTCTCCCCCGCACTCTGTCCGCGCAGGCCGGCGCCACCCAACGGTTTTTGCTGTCCCATTGCCTCTTCCTCCTAGTCCCTGGATGTGAACAGACGATCCAGTGTCTGTTCGTAGTGGTGATAACCGAGGAAGTCGTAGAGCGACTCCCGGGTCTGCATGGTCTCCACGACGGCGCGTTGGTGGCCATCCTGGCGAATGTGTTGATAGACGTTGAGAGCCGCCTGATTGGCGGCGCGATTGGCACTCAAGGGGTAGAGCACCATGTCGACCCCGTGGGCGGCGAGCTGCGATTTATCAAACAGCTCGGTTTTGCCGAACTCGGTCATGTTGGCCAGGATCGGTACCCCGGCCGCCTGCTTGAAGAGATCGTACTGGCCAAGCTCGGTCACCGCCTCGGCGAAGATCATGTCGGCCCCGGCGGCCACGTAGGCGGCGGCGCGCTCCAGCGCCGAGCCAATCCCCTCCACTGCCAGTGCATCGGTGCGCGCCATGATGACGAAGTGTTCATCCTCGCGGGCATCCACCGCCGCCTTGATGCGATCGCACATCTCCTCCAGCGAGACCACCGCCTTGTTGGGTCTGTGACCACAGCGCTTCTGGGCGACCTGATCTTCCATATGGACGGCAGCCACCCCTGCCCGCTCGAAGGCCCGCACTGTGCGGGCGATGTTGAAGGCGCCGCCCCAGCCGGTGTCGATGTCCACCAGCAGTGGAACACGGGTCGCCGCCGTGATCCTTTCAGCATCGGTCAAGACGTCGTTCAGGCTGGTCATGCCAAGATCCGGCAGGCCGTAGGAGGCATTGGCCACCCCGGCACCGGAGAGATAAAGGGCCTGAAAACCGCTACGCTCGGCCATCAGCGCCATGTAGGCATTGATGGTTCCGACGATCTGCAGGGGGCGTTCATTGGCGAGGGCGGTGCGAAAACGCAGGCCCGCCGAGGGGGGCAAACTGGACATCATGACTCCTTTCATCTGTCTGGTTAACTCATCTAATATCACGTTTACGTTAACGTCAATCATACTTTCGTGGCAGACCCGCGCCAGGCAAGACAGATGACGGCTTTTAAGGTAAATTTCACCAATTCCTTCAACAGGTTGAATCGTATGATGGAGCCCGGTTCCATGATCGTTTGCCCGGCGTGTGACTTGCTCATTCAGCGCAAGGCACTGCCGCTGCGTCGCCATGCCCACTGCCCGCGCTGTCACCAGCATCTCTACGGCCGTTACGCCTTTCGCCCCTCGCAACTGATGGCGCTCACCATCACGGGGTTTATGCTGCTCCCCTCCGCTTTTTTTGAACCCCTGCTCTATCTGCGCCTCGCCGGTGTCAATTCGGACGCCAACCTGCTGCGGGGGATCATGGTGTTGTTTGAAGAAGGAGAGCTCTGGGTTGCCAGTCTGGTGCTCTGGTGCGCCGTGCTGGCGCCGGTGGGGTTGCTTGGGGGGATCTTTGCCCTCGCCTCCGGGCTCGCCAAGCGCTGGCATCTCCTGGCACCAACCTTGAAGGCAGTGGAGGTGTTTCGTCACTGGGCCATGCTGGAGGTCTACATCGTCAGCCTCCTGGTGGCCCTGTTCAAACTGGTCGATATCGCTGATGTGCGCCTCGGCGGCGGTTTGCTGAGCCTTGGCATCCTGATGCTGCTCAACATGACCCTGCTTATCCTGTTTGATCCCGCCCCTTACTGGGAGCGTATTCCTCTCAAGGAGCCGCAACGTGACCAGCGCCCGTGAACTGGGACTGTGCCGCTGCCACACCTGTGGCCTGCTGGTGCGCTATCAGGTCGGTAGCGTTTGCCCACGTTGCGCCAGCAAATTGCAGGTGCGGATCCCCCGTTCCCTGGCCTGGTCATGGGGCTTTCTGGCGCTCGCCACCTTCATGTTGCTGCCTGCCAATCTCTTGCCCATCACCCATTTTTACAACAAGGGGTTGCTGCAGTCCGACACCATCTTCAGCGGCATCATGGCCCTTTATCGGAGCAAGATGGGGGGCATTGCCACCATAGTGCTGACCGCCAGTATCCTGGTGCCGGTGGGCAAGATCCTGGGACTGGGCTGGATCTGCTGGCAGTTGCAGCGCAGCAAGCCGGTGCGTCGCAAGCGTCAGCTGTTGATGTACCGGGTGATCGATTTCATCGGCCGCTGGTCGATGCTGGATCTGTTCGTCATCTCCCTGATGGTCGCTCTGGTGGATCGCGGCGTCATGCTTAGCGTACGGACCGGCCCCGGTGCCACGGCCTTTGCCGGGGTGGTGGTACTGACCATGATGTCGGCCCGCATGCTCGATACCCGCCTGCTGTGGGACAAAGCGGCCCGTTGAATCATTCTCTGTATTTAGTCGATGCGCTGTCGAAGGCAGCCAATAAGGAGTCACTATGATCGGGGCTGAACCCGTCATTGAAAAACGTCGCTGGTTATCGCCGGTCTGGTTGCTGCCCCTCATTGCCCTGCTGCTGGCGGGCGGTTTTCTCTATCAGCAGATAGCGAGCCGGGGCCAGCTTATCCAGATCAACTTTGCCCAGGGCAACGGCATCCTGCCCGGCAAGACCCAGATCCGCTATCAGGGGGTTGCCGTCGGTGTGGTGCAGGAGCTGGAGCTGGCCGAAGATGGCCGCAAGATTGCAGTCATGGCCAAGATAGAGAGCAGCGCCCGCTCGCTAATCCGCAAGGGCTCCGATTTCTGGCTGGTGAGCCCGAAGGCGTCCCTCACCGAGATCTCGGGCCTAGATACCCTGGTCTCCGGCAACTACATCAACTTGCAACCGGGGCGCGAGAGCAACCCGTTTGAAGATACCTTCGATGCTCTGGAAGGCCCTCCCCCGGGCTATCAGGCGCAGGGGCGCATGCTGCACCTGACCGCGGATTCGCTGGGCTCGGTAGGCATTGGCTCCAAGCTCTATTTTCGTGGTATCGAGGTGGGCAGCGTCATCAACACCCGCCTCGGCCAGGACAACCAGAATGTGTTGCTGGATCTGGTGATCGAGCCCCGTTTCGAGCACCTCATCAAGGCCGATACCCGCTTTTGGAACATCAGCGGCATCAAGGGCTCCTTCAGCCTGGCCGGCGTCAACGTCGAGGCTGGCAGCCTGACTTCCATCCTGAGCGGCGGCATCGCTTTTGATTCACCAAAAACCTCACCTGAGGCTGAAGCGGGACAAATCTTCACCCTCTTCAAGGGACTGAATGAAGCAGCCCGGGGGACACGCATCGCCATCAATGCGGGGGACCTGCCAGTCAAGGAGGGGATGCCCATTCTCTTCGAAGGGATCGAGATTGGTCGCATCGACCCGATTGTCCTGACCGACAAGGGGCGGGACGTGACCGCGTTGATCAACCCGGAGCAGGCCTGGCGGATCACCGACAAGAGCCAGCTGGTCTGGGAGAGTGCAGCGCTCTCCCCCACCGGGGTCAAGCATGCGGATCGCCTGCTGGCGGGCCCAGCGATTCGTCTGGACTATGTAGCGGGCAACCAGGTCGAGCAGATGACGCTCACCGACCGAGCCCCCCAGACGGGGACCCGTATCAGCCTACAGGCCGACGATCTGGCCGGGCTCAATCAGGATGCACCTATCTGGTACAAGGGGTTGCAGGTGGGCCGCATCAACCAGCTCATCCTCGACAAGCAAGGCAATGCCAGCGTCGAGCTGATGATCCAGCCCGAGTACCAGCACCTGCTGGCTCGCGCCCGCTTCTACCGGGCGGCGCCGTTGCAGATCGCTGCTGACTTGAGTGGCATCAAGGTCGAAACCAGTCCGGCCAGTGCCTGGCTCGGCGGCGGCATCAAGCTGGTGCAGGCTGCCAGTGGTGAGCGGATCAACCGCCTCTATCCCAGCCAGGAGCTGGCGCTGCTCGGTAGCCAGGATGCCAAGCCGCAGCGCTGGTTGCTCAAGGCCGCCCAGGCAGATGGCATCGGCATCGGCACGCCCGTGCACTATCTGGGGCTGGAAGCAGGCAAGGTCACACAGTTGCGGGCCATCAACGAAGGAGTCGAAATAGCGCTCGAGATCGACGGTGTCTATGCGCCCCTGCTGGCGAAACAGCCGCAATTTTGGAAAAAGGCAGCGGTCGATGCCAGGGTCGGGGTCGATGGCGTCAAGGTGAAGGTCGGCAATCTCGCGACTTTGCTGCGCGGTGCCATCGAGTTCGATCTGCTGGGCACAGGTCGCAGCAGCCATCAGTTGTTTGACAGCAAGGAGCAGGCCACCGCCAGGGTGCGGCCACTCACCTTGGTTGCCGAGAGCAACCCAGGCCTTGGGGTGGGCAGCCCGATCCGCTATCGCGGTGTCGAGATCGGCAAGATTGAACAGATCGAACTGGAACCTGCGCTGGGTCAGGTGATCTTCAAGGCGCAGCTGGATGGTCAGTATGCCGAACGCTTCCTGCAATCCGGGGCTCGTTTCACTCTGGTACAGGCCAAGCTGGGGTTGGGGGGGGTGAATCATCTCGATACCCTGATCAAGGGCGCCTTCGTGGAGGCCTTGCCCGGCAAAGGGGCAGGTAAAGAACGTTTCCCGCTGAGTCAGACTGATCCCGTGGGGCTGGCCTTGACCCTCAAAAGCCCGTCAGTCAATGGCTTGAGCGTCGGCAGTCCCCTGCTGTTTCGCAAGATGGTGGTCGGTAGCGTGACCAGGGTCGCTCTGGCCCGTGATGGCAGCGAGGTGCTGATCGATGTGAACGTCAACAAGGAGTATGCCCATCTGGTACGAGCCCACTCCCGCTTCTGGAACGTCTCCGGCGTCAAGGCTGACATCGGTCTGACCGGCGGCACCATAGAGGTGGAAACGGTGCAGAGCCTGCTGGCCGGTGGTATTGCCTTCAACACCCCGGAGCAGGACATGGGGCCGACCGTCAAGGCAGGCCACCGCTATCCGCTCTATGCCAAGGCGGAAAAAGAGTGGTTGGAGTGGAGCCCCCGGATCCAACTCTGATCACCTCCTCTTTTTAACCACAAACCTTGACCACAAGCCCGGCTCTGCGCCGGGCTTGTTATTTTTCCCAGCACCAGCGTTCAGGATTTCACTGGGCATGTGGTAAAATACGCCCCTTTTTCAGGTCTGACGAGACGGCGCCGTGCACGACAATACCTACCTTCCCGATCATTTTTTACGTCATATCGCGGCCATCATGCCGGCTCACCTCGCCATGGAGGAGTTTGTAGCCAGCTGTCGGCGGCCGCTACGGCGCAGTATCCGGGTCAATACCCTGAAGATCTCCGTGTCTGACTTTGTGGCCAAAATGGCCCCCCTTGGCTGGCAACTCGATGCCGTGCCCTGGTGTGACACCGGTTTCTGGCTGACCCGGGCCGATGAAACCGTCCCTCTTGGCAACACGGCGGAACATCTGAGCGGTCTCTTCTATATCCAGGAGGCGAGCTCCATGTTGCCGGTGACGGCGCTTTTTGCCAGCGACCAGATCAAAACCGACGGCATGTTGCTCGATGCTGCCGCCGCCCCCGGCTCCAAGACCACCCAGATCGCCGCGCTGATGAACAACCAGGGGATGCTGGTTGCCAATGAGTACTCCAGCAGTCGACTCAAAGTATTGAGTGCCAATATCCAGCGCTGCGGTGTCACCAATGTGGGCATGACCCATTTCGATGCCAAGGTATTTGGCCAATGGTTGCCGGAGACCTTCGACGCCATTTTGCTTGATGCCCCCTGCTCGGGCGAAGGAACGGTGCGCAAAGACGAGGATGCCCTGCGCAACTGGAGCCTGGAGAGCATCGAGGAGATCGCGGCGGTGCAAGCCGGCTTGCTGGAGAGCGCCTTCCATGCCCTCAAGCCCGGCGGTGTGCTGGTTTACTCCACCTGCACATTGAGCCAGCAGGAAAACCAGGCCATCTGCCAATCCCTGCTGGACAAGTTTGGCGATGCCTTGAGCTTTGACTCGTTGGCGAACCTCTTCCCCGGGGCCGAGCAGGTATGCACAGGGGAAGGATACCTGCACGTTTGGCCCCAAATCTTCGATAGTGAAGGCTTTTTCGTCGCCAGATTGCGTAAGCACCACTCAGTGCCCAACACCATGTTCAAGCCGGGCAAACTCGGCAAATTCCCCTTCTCGCCGCTGCCGGCCAAGGAGGCAGACCCTATGGCGCACGACATCGCAACCACGTTTGGCGTGGCGCTGCAGGGACAGTTATTTGGCCGCAATGACGAGATCTGGTGTTTCCCCGCGCTGTTCGAACAGGTTCAGGGCAAGCTGCGCTTCGATCGCATTGGCTTCAAATTGGCAGAGACCTTCAAAAAAGGCTATCGCCTCACTCACGAGTGGGCCCTGGCCCATGGTGACCTGGCAACCCGGGGATTTGTCGAGCTCGACAGTACAAATGCACGGGAGTTCATGATGGGACGGGATGTCTGGCCCGAGCAGGAGGCTGGCGCCGGCGAGGTGATCGTACGTTACCAGGGACATACCCTGGGGATGGGGAAATGGGTCGGCAGCCGGGTCAAGAATGCCCTGCCCCGCGAGCTGGTGCGAGATACCAATCTGTTTGCCGAATGACCACAGGTTAGAAAGGGTTGGGCTCCGCCTCTGTTCGAGTCTGGAAAACCCACACTTCGGTTGAACTTTTCGTCGGATCTTGAAAAGCCGGGTTCATTGTCTAAGCTTAAGGCAATCCGAACACCAGTTAGCGCACGGCTCTGCAAGGAGCCAATTCCCCTATGCCAGGTACAAGGAATTGGTACCTGGCTTTTTTTATATCTGATGTTTCCCCTTCCCAGCTACTCGACAGGTTCGAGCAAGGTTTCCTCGACCGGGGATGGCGATGACAAGATCTCATGCTGATAAAGCAGATCGATCGCCTGCTCTATCAGGGAAGCCTGACTGTCTTCAAGATGAATACCCAATTCATGCAAACGTGCGGCATGGCGATTGCTGATCCAACACTGCAGACGGGTATGGGTTTCCTGTTTGCGCTTCACATGTTGGCGCTGACGCTCTGCATTATCGAGGGCCGAATTCTCTTTCGTTTCCTGACTCATAAGTGCTACAAACTTTAATTACCAACCTTGTTATCTCTCACCTTCAATACCGACAAGGTATGGACAAGAGAAACTCCCCGCTCCCCCGCTCGAAATGGGGGCCTTGTATAAGCGCGATAAATATACCACCAGATCAAAGAGATATCATTTAACATAAAATTGTGAGTGACGCGGTAATGATTACAGCAATCCATCAAGCGCATGGTCGGAGAACTTGTTTGCATCGTCGAAGTACTCCTGCAAGGTACGCATGTCTTTGTGGCGAGTCACTTCGATGATCTTGTTCATGGGTTTGCCTGCGGTCACCGCCGAGGTAATAAAGCCTCGGCGCAAACTGTGACCACTGACATAGAGATCATCAATGGCCTGGCCAGTACGACGCTTGATCATCAGGTTGATGCCTTGCGGACCGAGCGGTTCCTCCGTGAGTTGCCCCCAGCGGTTCATCCGGCGAAACAGTGCCCCCTCCTTGATACGGCTTTTTTCCAACCAGCGCTGTAGTCCCTGAACCGGACAATATTGCTTGCCAGGCACCAAAGCTATTTCGGTTTCGTGCAGCTGATGTTTGCTGGGTTTGAGACGAAGCCTTATCCCCTGCCCCACAAAATCCAGGTCGCAGACTTCAATTCGTGCCGCTTCCGATCGGCGCAATGCGCCACTGAACATCAGCAGCAACAAGGTATGGTCACGAAGGCCCGCCAAGGTTGAGGTATCGATCCCGCTCAGCACTCTGGCCAGAGGTTGTAGTGTCAGGGCACCAGTTTTGCGCTTTCGGTTGTCACCGAGCCGCACTATGCCGCGCATCATCTCCTTGATTTCGGGATGTTCGGTTGGCATGGGGTGAATGCCTTTTTGCTTGAAGGCATAGCGGATCCCAGCCAGTCGTCTCACCAGAGTAGCCGGCTTGCGCGGCTCGCCATTACGTAGCTCCCCCTTGCCCTCTTCCTTATCCAGCCATACCCAGTCGGCTAATACCCCATCGGCCTGATCCGCCAGAAAGTTCATGATGTCGTGATGGGTTGTTTGCAGTGGATCAAGCCCATGCAACTGGCACCAGAATACGAAGATGCGGGTATCCGCCTGATAGGCATTGAGTGTGGAATCAGCCTTGGCACTGCGTAGAAATCGCCTGGCCCGGCTATTTAGCTGGGCATCAAAGACGGTTTGCAGTGACTGATGTGCGGGGTTTGAAAAAGTAGGGTAAGCCACGTAACACTATGATTCTATGTGAAGTTTCGAAAGATCTTACAGGATCTTCAAGATCCTTCAAGTATCGATAATGAATATTATCGATACTTAAGTGGCTTCATTTAATAAAGTAAACACCGAGGGCAATCCTTTATTTTTTAAGACACTCGTTAACTCGTTTAGCAGCAACATTGGCATGAAGAAATATCTTTTGTGAGAGATAACGTATGGAGCACATGAAAAATGTGAATGCCATGGAGTCTGATGTTTAAAGAAAATGCCCCGCTTTTGCGAGGCATTTTGTGACTAAGGTTTGGCCAGTTTGAACAATTCGAAGAAATTCCGGCTAGTGGCTTCTGCCAATTCGGCCAGGGGGATCTGACGGAGATCTGCAATAAACTGGGCAACATCTCGTACAAACGCGGGTTCGTTCTCCCTCCCCCGATGGGGCACGGGGGCAAGATAGGGTGAGTCCGTTTCGACCAGCAGTCGCTCCAGAGGCAGCGCTTTGACCACGGCTTGCAAGGCAGATGCATTCTTGAAGGTCGCAATACCCGATATGGAGATATAAAACCCCATCGCCATGGCGGCTTCGGCCATTTCCAGGGATTCGGTGAAACAGTGCAGCACGCCGCCCACCTGATCAGCCCCCTCTTCACGCATGATCTGCAGCGTATCTTCCTGGGCATCACGGGTATGGATGATGAGTGGCTTGTTCAGGGCGCGCGCTACCCGGATATGTTCACGGAACGAAGCTTGCTGCACCGCCTTGTTTTCCGGCGAATAAAAATAATCGAGCCCGGTTTCACCGATGGCAACGACACGGGGATCGGCGGCCTGGCGCAACAGGAGATCGGCATCGACACCCGGCTCTTGATTAAGCGGATGCACCCCACAGGACGCAAACACCTGGGGATAAGGCGCAATCGCTGCCATCATGGTTGGAAACTGCGCCTGGGTGACGCTCACACACAAAAAATATCCCACATCCAGCTTCGCCGCCTTGGCCAGGACATCTGCCATATCGGTTTGCTTGCTGCCATAGCTGAGGCGGTCAAGATGACAGTGGGAATCGACGAGTAACATAAACAACCTTTCTTTTCAGATCTATAACCAGCGGCTGAGCCAGTTCATCAGATGGATGGTGGGATTGGAAAGCTGTCCCGGCTGACAAGCAGCCTTGAGGGCGAGCAGCTGCTGCTCCGCGTCGAGCAGTTTTTCGCTGGAGTGTTGCTCGGCCAGCTGTCCACTGAGCGCCGCCAGATCCGGCATCGCCAATTGATGATGGCCACAGCCAGCCTGGATTTTTAGAGCATCACATATAAAGAGCTGCAACCAGTGTAAGCGGACCTGTGTCTCCTGACCCAGTTGTGAGCAGAATACGGTTGCCTTGCTCGGCGCCTTGCCGAGGGCCACGAAGTGCTCCAACAATTCGCGACGGGCGCCATCCTGTTGCTGCTCGATATAGTCGAGTACCCGCAACGGTGCCCCCTGACAAATCCGCACCTGAGCCAGGGTCGCCTGATGCCCCTGCTCCGCCAACCAACGAACCGTCTCCCCTTCAGCGGGTAATTGACAGACATGCTTGTGGCAACGACTCAATATGGTGGGCAACAATCGGGAAACCTGGGAAGCAATGAGCAGCAGCAAGCTGTCGCCAGCCGGCTCTTCCAGCGTCTTCAGCAGCGCATTGGCCGCCGATTCCGTCATCCGCTCCGCATCGGGAATGATCACCACCTTGCCACGCCCCAGCTGGGCAGACCCCTGCAGCCGGTTGCAAATATCGCGAATGGCCTCGACCCCGATGGTTTTCCCCTCACGGGATAGCTGACCCAGATCCGGGTGATTGCCCTTGTCAAACAGTTGGCAGGAGTGACAATGACCGCAGGGCTCTCCCCGATCCGGTTGCTGACAGAGGTGAAGGAGGGCCAGGCGTTCCGCCAGCTGCTCCTTGCCAAGACCGGGATCGCCCAGCAACAACCAGGCATGGCCCAGCCGCCCACTGGCGGCTGTCTGGCTCAGGGCCTGCCAGTCGGGGATCAACCAGGGATACATAAATGCGTATCCAGCGCGCTTTCGATGGCGGCTTTTACCTGATCCGGAGTCTGCTCTGCATCGATCACCACAATGGAATCATCTTTGGCCGCGAGCTCAAGGTAACGGTGGCGGGTACGTTCAAAAAAACAGAGCTGTTCGAGCTCGATGCGATCCAGCTCACCGCGATGACGGGCCCGCTGTAAACCAACGGCAGGATCGATATCGAGATAGAGAGTCAGATCCGGTTTGAAGTCACCGAGCACCGCCTGCTTGATGGCACCAATCAAGTGGGCGTCGATGCCGCGGCCGCCCCCCTGATAGGCCTGGGAGGAGAGATCGTGGCGATCCCCCACTACCCAGATCCCCTCGGCCAGCGCCGGCTTGATGCGGGTTTCCACCAGTTGTACCCGGGAGGCATACATCAACAGCAGCTCGGCCTCGATGGTGAGCCGCTCGTCGTGCACCTCCTTGACGATGCTGCGCATCCGCTCGGCCAGCGGCGTGCCACCCGGTTCGCGGGTGCACTCGATGCGGTCGATGCCGTGGTTATGCAGATAATCGGTGACATAACGCACCGCGGAGCTCTTCCCTGCCCCTTCCAATCCTTCGATCACGATAAATTTAGACATTAGGACTTCTTCAATATGTATTCACGAACCGCCCGATTGTGTTCATCGAGGGTCTTGGAAAAATGGTGGGCACCGCCCCCTTTGGCGACAAAATAGAGATAATCGGTCGACTTGGGATTAAGGGCTGCCTCAATGGAGGCCTTGCCAGGCATGGCGATGGGGGTGGGCGGCAAGCCGTCGATCACATAGGTGTTGTACGGGTTCTTGTCGGTCAGATCGCTGCGGCGGATATTGCCATCGTAGCGATCCTTCACCCCGTAGATCACGGTGGGATCGGTCTGCAGCTTCATGCCAAGACGCAACCGGTTGACGAAGACAGAGGCAATTTGTGCCCGCTCCTCTGGTTTGCCGGTCTCCTTCTCGATGATCGAGGCCATGATCAGCGCTTCATAAGGGGTTTTGTAAGGTAGGTTGGCCTGACGTTTTTCCCAGCTCTGTTGCAGGAAGGCTTCCATATCCTGATGCGCCCGCCGCAAGATGGAGAGATCGCTGGCATGGGTGGTATAGGCATAGGTTTCCGGCAGGAACCACCCTTCCAGCTTGCCATTTTCAATGCCAAGCTCGCGGGCCAGTTCGTCCTCGGATTGCTCCACCGTCAGGCGCTCCAGATAAGGGGCGCTAGAGAGCTGCTTTTGCCAGTCCTCAAAACGGGAGCCTTCGACAAAGGTCAGACTGAAATGAAACTCCTTGCCCGAGGCAAACAGGGAGAGGGTCTCCTTGAGCGGGGCCCCTTCCTTGATCTCATAGGTGCCTGATTTGATTGCGACCAGTTCGGGATGACCCCGCAACCAGAGCCGCACCGCCCAGGGGCTGGTTTCCCCCTCCCCCAATTCGGCGATCAGACGAGCGGCATGGGCCCCTTTCTCCACCGTAAAGAGCCGGGTCGGCCCCTTGTTGGTGAGGGTCTCCACTTGTTGCCACTTGTAATGTACATAACCCCCGGCGGCGACCACTGTCAGGGCCGCCCCCGCGAGCAGGGTGTAAAGCCGATTAAACTTCAATGACCAAACGCTCCTGTAAACGACGACTCAATACTGCTGCGGGGTAGCGAAACTCTTCAATGCCGTTGACCGGCACCACACCCATCAGGGTGTTGGTGAGCCACACTTCTTCCGCTTGTCGCAGTGACTCCAGCGGAGCCTCTACCACACGCAACTCAATACTCATCTGTTTCAACATCATCATGATCTTGCGCCGCATGATGCCATCGACACCGCCACGGGCCAGATCGGGCGTGAACACCGTCTTGCCCCGACGCCAAAACAGATTGGCACTGACCCCTTCCACCAGACAATCCCTGCTGTTCAGTACTACTCCTTCGACTGCACCGCGACTGACTAGTTCGCTTTTAAGCAAAACCTGTTCCAGTCTATTCAAGGTCTTGAGACCTGCCAGCATGGGAGCATCGCCAATCCGCTGCCGGCATACCAGCATCTCGATCCCGCTTTGTTGCCATTCGCTGTAATGTTGCGGGAAAGGTGCAAGGGAGAGGATCCGGGTGGGATGCCGGCAGTCACTGCCATCATAACCACGTCCACCTTCGCCACGTGTCAGGACAACTTTGGCCACACACTCTGCTTGTTCGGCCACGAGCGAATCGAGTTCCTTTGCCAGCAGCTCCCAATCCGGGTCTGTGATCCCCAGACGGAGGTTAGCCTGCTGAAGCCTGGCCAGATGGGCAGGCCACTCCAGCACTCGACCATTCCTGACCGCCATGGTAGTGAAATGGCCATCTCCATAGGCAAGACCACGATCCTTGGCCGAGATTGCATCGACATTCATTCCATTGATAAGCAAGGGATCCCTCCGATAAAAAAGGCCCGATACCGGCAGTATCGGGCCCCTGTCATTGCCCTTCGGCAAATTATACGCGTTTGAAGATCAGTGAACCATTAGTACCGCCAAAACCGAAGGAGTTGGAGAGGGCGTACTCGAAGTTCCCCGGCTTGGCCACGTGGGGAACCAGATCCAGGTCACACTCCTCATCCGGGTTATCCAGGTTGATGGTCGGCGGCGCGATCTGATCACGCAGGGCCAGCACGGTAATGATCGCCTCAATGGCGCCTGCTGCCCCCAGCAGGTGACCGGTCATGGACTTGGTAGAACTGATCATCAATGACTTGGCATGCTCGCCAAATACCTCTTTCATGCCACGCAGTTCTGCAACATCGCCCAGTGGAGTGGAGGTACCGTGCGCGTTGATGTAACCGATCTGCTCGGGGGCGATCCCGGCATCCTTGATGGCGTTCTTCATGGCGCGAGCACCACCATTGCCGTCGGCGGGAGGCGCTGTCATGTGATAGGCATCGCCACTCATGCCAAAGCCAACCAGCTCGCCATAGATCTTGGCACCACGGGCCTTGGCATGTTCGTACTCTTCCAGCACCAGTACACCGGCACCGTCACCCAGCACGAAACCATCGCGATCCTTGTCCCACGGACGGCTCGCCTTCTGCGGTTCGTCGTTGCGGTTGGAGAGCGCCTTGGCTGCGGCAAAGCCGCCCATCCCCATCGGGGTGGAAGCCTTCTCGGCTCCACCGGCGACCATCACGTCCGCATCGCCATAGGCAATCATGCGACCGGCCATGCCGATGGCGTGAGTGCCCGTGGTACAGGCGGTGGTCACGGCGATGTTGGGGCCCTGCATGCCTTTCATGATAGAGAGATGACCGGACACCATATTGATGATGGTGGACGGCACGAAGAAGGGGCTCAACTTGCGTGGGCCACCGTTGACCAGGCTGCTGTGGTTCTGTTCAATCAGACCCAGGCCACCGATGCCGGAGCCGATGGCCACGCCGACACGCTCGGCATTCTCTTCGTTGATAACAAGGCCAGAATCATCCAGTGCCTGGATACCGGCGGCCACGCCGTATTGAATGAAGAGATCCATCTTGCGAGCTTCTTTACGGTTGATACCGTACTGCTCGGGATCAAAATCTTTGACCTGGCCGGCGAAACGGGTTGCAAACTCGCTGGCATCAAAGTGTTCGATGGGGGAAATGCCGCTCTGCCCGTTGAGCAGGGCTTGCCAGCTGGATTCAGCAGTGTTGCCCACCGGGGAAAGCATCCCCAAGCCGGTCACCACGACTCTGCGTTTTGACACTGAGGTAGTCTCCGAGAGGTATTTTGAAAGGGAACAAATATAAAAGAAGCGGCCCTTGGGCCGCTTCCTTCAGAACAGGAAATTATTCCTGATTAGCGGTGATGTAGTCGATAGCCGCTTGAACAGTGGTGATCTTCTCGGCTTCTTCATCAGGAATTTCGGTATCGAATTCTTCTTCCAGCGCCATTACCAGTTCAACGGTATCCAAAGAGTCAGCGCCCAGGTCGTCGACGAAGGAGGCAGCGTTCTTAACGTCTTCCTCTTTAACACCCAGTTGTTCGATGATGATTTTCTTTACGCGTTCTTCGATGTTGCTCATGACCTGAATTTTCCTTTAAAAATACGCTATTGCGTCTGGTTGGGGTAGTTTATTCAATTGCCGTGAGTTTGCAAGTAGCTTGCCGCTGGTCAAACCACGAAATGTGCCAAACTTCGGCGTACTATCGCAAATTTGAACAGATCTCACGACAAATTGATTACACCATGTACATCCCGCCATTAACATGCAGGGTTTCGCCAGTGATATAGGCGGCATCATCAGATGCCAAGAATACCACAGCGGCGGCAATTTCTTTTGGATCACCCAAACGGGCGGCAGGTACCTGGTTCATGATGCCTGCGCGTTGCTCCTCATTCAGGGCACGGGTCATGTCGGTTTCGATGAAACCGGGCGCAACCGCGTTCACTGTGATGCCACGGGATGCCACTTCCCGCGCCAATGATTTGGTGAAGCCCACCAGGCCGGCCTTGGCGGCGGCATAGTTGACCTGACCGGCATTACCCATGGTTCCCACAACGGAACCGATGCTGATGATGCGACCATGGCGCTTTTTCATCATGGCACGCAATACCGGCTTGCTCAGACGGTACAGGGAGGTGAGATTGGTGTCGATGATCTCGTTCCACTCATCATCCTTCATCCGCATCAACAAGTTGTCACGGGTGATCCCGGCGTTGTTGATCAGGATATCGATGTCGCCAAAACGCGCCTTGATGGCCGCAAAGACGGCTTCGATGGATTCCTGGCTGGTCACGTTCAGTGCCATGCCGCAACCCTGTTCACCCAGATAAGCGCTGATCGCCTCGGCGCCGCTTTCGCTGGTCGCCGTGCCGACTACCTTGGCGCCACGGGCCGCAAAAGTTTCAGCAATCGCACGGCCGATGCCACGACTGGCACCGGTCACCAACACAACCTTATCGGTAAAGCTCATTACTTGCTCCTGTTTACTTGGACTGGGCCAGCGCCTGCTCGAAAGAGGCGGCATCGTTGGCGTGGATACCTTCCACCCGCTTGTCGATGCGTTTGGCAAGCCCGGTCAATACCTTGCCCGGACCCATCTCGATCTCGAGGGTGATCCCCTCATTGGCCATCCGCTCGACAGTCTCGGTCCAACGTACCGGGCTGAACAGCTGACGCACCAGGGCTTGTTTGATGGCGACCGGATCCTGTTCGCAGGATACGTCGACATTATTGATGACCGCGATGCTCGGAACCTTGATCTCGATCCCGTCCAGCGCAGCGGCCAGTTTTTCGGCGGCCGGTTTCATCAGGGCGCAGTGGGATGGCACGGAGACCGGCAGTGGCAGTGCACGTTTGGCACCAGACTCTTTCATCAGGACGTTGGCACGCTCGACGGCCTCCTTGTGGCCGGCGATCACCACCTGACCCGGAGAGTTGAAGTTGACCGGAGAAACCACCTGCCCCTCTGCCGCTTTTTCGCAGTTGGCGGCGATGGCGTCGTTGTCCAGGCCGATGATGGCGGCCATGGCACCGGTGCCTTCCGGCACGGCTTCCTGCATGGCCAGACCACGCAGCTCGACCAGTTTGACCGCGTCGGTAAAGGCCAGCGCGCCACTGCACACCAGGGCGGAATATTCGCCCAGACTGTGACCTGCCATCACGGCGGGGGTTGCCCCACCCTGCTGTTGCCACAGGCGCCACAACGCGACAGAAGCGGTCAGCAGCGCGGGCTGGGTACGCCAGGTTTTGTTCAGCTCTTCGGCCGGACCGTCCATCACCAGGGCAAACAGATCGTAACCCAGCACCTGGCTCGCCTCAGCGAAGGTTTCCTTGATCACGGCGTGTTGTTCGGCCAGTTCGGCCAGCATGCCAACAGACTGGGAACCCTGTCCCGGGAAGGCAATGGCAAATTGGGTCATCGTTGATTCCTTTTAGCAAAGACAAAAATGAAATCGGTTACGGGATGTCACCAAGAGCATCCCGCAGAAGATCAGAGGCGAACCAGCGCCGACCCCCAAGCAAAACCGCCGCCGAAGGCTTCCAGCAAGACCAGTTGGCCCGGCTTGATGCGACCGTCCCTGACCCCTTCATCGAAGGCGATGGGAACGGAGGCAGCAGAGGTGTTGCCGTGCTTGTCGAGGGTCAGTACCACCTTGTCGAGGCTCATGCCAAGCTTCTTGGCGGTGGCGCTGATGATACGGAAGTTGGCCTGATGGGGAACCAGCCAGTCCAGCTCGCTCGGCTCAACGCCAGCGGCAGCCAGCGTCTCGGTAACGATCTCGCTCAAACGCGTCACCGCGACCTTGAACACATCGTTGCCTTTCATATACATGTAGGCTTCAAGCTCGGCGCCCGGCATGCCACGACGGGGGTGGGGCAACTTGAGCAGGTCGCCATAGCGACCATCGGCATGCAGATGGGTGGAGAGGATGCCGGGGGTTTCGCTGGCACCAATCACCACTGCCCCAGCCCCATCACCGAACAGGATGATGGTGCCACGATCTTCGGGATCGCACATGCGGGACAGCACATCGGCCCCAACCACCAGTACATGGCGGGCGGCACCGGATTTGACGAATTGATCGGCAATGGAAAGCGCGTAGGTAAAACCGGCGCAGGCGGCCGCTACATCGAATGCGGGAATGCCCGGCACGCCGAGCAGGCCCTGCAGCTCGCACGCTGCCGCGGGAAAGGCGTTTTCGGCACTGGTGGTTGCCAGCACTATCATGTCGAGATCGGCGGCAGTCAGACCTGCCGCGTCCAGGGCGCGCAAGGCGGCCAGGTAGGAGAGAGTCGCAACCGTTTCGTCGGCGCCGGCGATGCGGCGTTCACGGATCCCGGTGCGTTCCACGATCCACTCATCACTGGTCTCAACCATCTGCTCGAGATCGGCGTTGGTGCGCACAGAACTCGGCAGATAGCTGCCAGTACCCAGAATTTTGCTATGCATAGAGTTCTTATAGGTCCCTGTCGGAGAAGACAGCTTCAAGGCGATCTGCTATTTGCAGTGGGAGTTGATGTTTGGCCTCTTGTGCGGCCAGCAGGATCGCATTACACAGGGCGCGTCGTTCGGCTCGCCCATGACTTTTTACCACAATGCCGCGCAATCCTAACAGACTTGCGCCGTTATACTGGTCGGGGTTCAGGTAAGAAAAACGCCGTTTGAACAGAAATCCTGCGATCCGGCCAAGAAAAGTACGCTTCTTGCGGGGATATCCGGCCAGTTCGGCCATCATCCTCACTACCCCTTCCGCCGTTTTGAGGGCAACATTGCCGACAAACCCGTCGCATACAATGACGTCGCTATCGCCGCTGAAGATGCGATCTCCCTCGACAAAGCCAACATAGTTGAGGGCGGAGCACTGACGAATCAACTCGGCGCTGTGGCGCACCAGATCATTGCCCTTGATCTCCTCCTCGCCAATATTGAGCAAGGCAACCCGGGGGGCAGCAATGCCCTCGACCTTCTCAGCCACCACAGACCCCATCACCGCGAATTGCAGCAAGGTATCGGCATCGCAACTGACGTTGGCCCCCAGATCCAGCATCACGGTACGTTTGCCACTCAAGGTGGGCAGCGCCTTGATAAGAGCTGGACGGTCGACGCCGGGCAGGGATTTGAGCACACACTTGGCCATGGCCATCAGGGCGCCGGTGTTGCCGGCGCTGACGCAGGCATCGGCTTCGCCGGATTTCACCAAGTTGAGCACGACCCGCATGGAGGAGTCTTTCAGGGTACGCAGCGCCACGATCGGCTTGTCGCCCATTCCCACGACCTGGGAGGCATGCACGAAACGAACGCGAGGGTGATTGAGCAAGCCATGTTGCTGCAGCAGTGAGGAGGTCTGGTGTTGCTCACCGACCAGAATAAGTTTTAGCTGGGGTAAAAGAGACAGTGCCTGCACGGCGGCAGGCACTGTTTCCGAGGGGCCAATATCTCCCCCCATGATGTCTAGCGCGACAGTTTGCGTAGACAAAGGCAATCCTTAAGCGATTACCTTTTTACCGCGGTAGAAACCATCGGCAGTCACGTGGTGACGACGATGGGTTTCGCCACTGGTCTGATCAACAGTCAGGGCAGCGGTGGTCAGCGCATCGTGGGAACGACGCATGCCACGCTTGGCACGGGTTTTACGGTTCTGTTGTACGGCCATTGTAGGCTAACTCCTAAATTCACTTACGTTTAAGCTCTTCAAGAACTGCAAAGGGATTCGGCCGCTCATCAGCAGGTTCGATTTCACCCCAGGTCATCTCCATGTTGCCTCGCGGGCACGCATCTAAAGAATGCATGGCCACTTGAGGCAACGAGAGGATGAGTTCATCCTCCAGGATTTGATGAAGATCTATCTCGCCGTTTTCGTCCAACTCAATGGGCTCATAAGCTTCCGGCAGTTCTTCCTCGTTTGTTCTTTCGAACAGCGGAGTGTAGATAAATTCAGCTTCACAGAGATGTTCGAAAATCTCCCCGCAACGTTGGCAAACCAGGTCAACCTTGGCATGGGCAGTGCCTTTCATAACGGTCAACTTCTGGACATCTTTGCCAAAGTGCAGCGATACCTCGATATCACTCTGCAAGCCAGCGGTTGATTCCTCCAGCCTGGGCATCTGCGACTTTTCCACTATCCCGACATAATCGAGCAGCTTCGAGGCACTACGGACTGGATCAACCTTAACGGGCAACTTCACCTTTTGCATAGGGCGCGAATAATATAGGTCTAACAACTGATAGTCAAAGGAAAAAGTCCTTACCGCCGATGATTTTAACCTCACAAGTCCCTAGAATGCCGGTACTCGTTCTCATCGGTACCTGATTATGCCACAGAATCTGATCCTCGCCTCAACTTCTCGTTATCGCAAAGCCTTGCTGGAGAAGCTTGGCCTCCCCTTCGAATGCGCAGCCCCCGAGGTGGATGAATCCCCCCTGCCCGGTGAAACCGCCGAAGCGCTGGTGGCTCGCCTTGCCTACGCCAAGGCTGCGGCTATTGCCAATCAGGTTGATCATGGCTTGATCATCGGTTCTGATCAGGTGTGTGTATGCGATGGTCGTATCCTCGGCAAACCGGGCACAGTTGACAGCGCTGTTGCCCAGCTGATGGCGGCGCAGGGACGCAGTGTTACCTTCTACACCGGACTCTGCGTACTGGATGCCACTTCCGGCCGTGCCGAACAATTGGTAGAACCCTTTACCGTCCATTTTCGTACTCTGGGCGAGGATGCCATCCGGCGTTATGTGGAGGCCGAGATGCCACTCGACTGCGCCGGCAGCTTCAAGTGCGAAGGAATGGGAATAGTGCTGTTCAAAGGGCTGGAGGGACGCGATCCCAATGCGCTGATCGGCCTGCCGCTGATCGGCCTGATCGAGCTGCTAGAGCGCCACGGTCTTGCCCTCCCCTGACCTCATGACTCGGCATAAAATGCCACAAAATAAAACGGGAGCCCAGGCTCCCGTTTTTTTGATCAGCAACGACTCGAAAAGAGCGAGCCGGATATTGGCATCAGCGAGGCAACCCGTTCAGGAAGGTGTCGAGGTCGGGGGAAAGCGGCGCCTCGACCTGCATCTCGCGGCCATCGGCCGGATGGGTAAAAGTCAGCTTCCAGGCATGCAAAAAGAGACGTTTCAGCCCTTGGTTGCGCATTTTCTCGTCAAACGCGGCTTCTCCATACTTATCATCACAGGCGATCGGGTGACCGGCATGCAGGGTATGGACACGGATCTGGTGGGTACGACCGGTAATCGGACTGCATTCGACCAGGGTCGCCTCGGCGAATTGACGCACGATCCGAAAACGGGTTTCCGACGGCTTGCCATCGGCACTGACCCGCACGACCCGCTCGCCAGATTGCAGCTCATTTTTGCGCAGCGGCGCATTCACCACCCTGACATGTGACTGCCACTGGCCACGTACCAGCGCCAGATACTGTTTGCGCATGGTCTTGACCCGCAGCTGTTCGTGCAGACTGCGCAGGGCACTGCGCTTCTTGGCGACCAGGAGCACACCTGAGGTATCGCGATCGAGACGATGCACCAGTTCGAGGAAACGGGCTTCTGGGCGCAGGGCGCGCAGCCCTTCAATCACGCCGAAACTGAGGCCGCTGCCGCCATGCACAGCCATACCGGAAGGCTTGTTCAGTACGATCATGGCATCGTCTTCAAACAGGATCTGACTCTCGAGGCGCTGGATAACCCCAAGATTGGCCGAGGGCAGCTCATTTTTTTCGGCCACACGTACGGGGGGCACCCGCACTTCGTCGCCCGCGCAGAGTTTGTACTCCGGTTTGATGCGCTTTTTGTTTACCCGCACTTCGCCTTTGCGAAGGATGCGATAGATCAGGCTCTTGGGGACGCCCTTTAGCTGAGTCTTGAGAAAATTGTCGATGCGCTGCCCGTCATGCTCAGCTTCGATGGTGAGCAGCTGCACTTGTTGATGTATCTGTGTCATGGCGCGGATTTTAACACTGCCTGCGCCCCTTGGCTGCATGGTTTGTTGAAAAATGGCGCCTTGCTATAAAAGAGGTTTAAATGGGATAATAAACAAGGTTTTGTCATTGTGTTCAAGCCTTGTACTAAGTGGCCAAAAAGTATGCCACCCAATCCCGAAACACCGTGTATACAAGAACATGTCGGTTCCCGGGTGCGAGGTACAACGCATGGAGAACACAAACATCACCTTTAATTTGTCTCCACTGCGGCATCCGTAACGTCCCTTCTCGAGAAGTGATGACCAGAGCGCCCTCAGTTTGCGCCTCATGCATACCCCAACCGGGAGGTTGCCCCAGTATGCTGAAGACCCGAGGCCGGCGCCGGCAGGACCCAGGTGGAGGAAATCAAAATGACACAATAATGAGAACTCAATGAAAAGAATGCTGATCAACGCAACTCAAGAAGAGGAGTTGCGCGTAGCGCTGGTTGACGGACAACAGCTCTACGATTTGGATATTGAAAGTCCGGGCCACGAGCAGAAGAAAGCGAACATTTACAAGGGCAAGATCACCCGCGTAGAACCCAGTCTCGAAGCTGCTTTTGTCGACTACGGCGCCGAGCGCCACGGTTTCCTGCCTCTCAAGGAGATCGCCCGCAATTACTTCCCCTCCGGTTACTCCTATCAGGGTCGTCCCAACATCAAAGAAGTGGTCCGTGAAGGTCAGGAAGTTATCGTCCAGATCGACAAGGAAGAGCGCGGCACCAAGGGGGCAGCCCTCACTACTTTCATCAGCCTGGCCGGTAGCTACCTGGTACTGATGCCGAACAACCCCCGCGCCGGTGGTATCTCCCGTCGTATCGAGGGTGACGAGCGGACCGAGCTGAAAGAAGCCCTGAGCGGACTGACCGTGCCGGATGGCATGGGCCTCATCGTGCGCACCGCAGGTGTGGGCAAGTCTCCGGAAGAGCTGGAGTGGGATCTGAACGTTCTGCTCAACCACTGGGATTCCATTCACAAGGCCTCGCAACAGCGTGCCGCTCCCGTGCTGATCCACCAGGAAAGCAACGTGATTGTGCGCGCCATTCGTGACTACCTGCGTCGCGATGTAGGCGAGATCCTGATCGACAACCCGGTGATTTTCGAGCGTGCCAAGGCTCACATCGAGCTGGTTCGCCCCGATTTCCTCAATCGTGTGAAGCTGTACAAGGGCGAAGTCGCCCTGTTCAACCACTTCCAGATCGAGAGCCAAATCGAGTCTGCCTTCCAGCGTGAAGTGCGCCTGCCCTCCGGCGGCAGCATCGTCATCGATCCGACTGAAGCACTGACTTCCATCGATATCAACTCCTCCCGCGCAACCAAGGGTGGCGATATCGAAGAGACCGCTCTACAGACCAACCTGGAAGCAGCCGACGAGATTGCTCGCCAGCTGCGCCTGCGTGACCTGGGTGGCCTCATCGTCATCGACTTCATCGACATGACTCCGGTTCGCCATCAGCGCGAAGTGGAGAATCGTCTGCGTGAAGCCGTACATCAGGACCGTGCCCGCATCCAGCTGGGCCGTATCTCCCGTTTCGGTCTGCTTGAGATGTCTCGTCAGCGTTTGCGTCCCTCCCTCAACGAGTCCAGCAGCCACATCTGCCCCCGTTGCCAGGGCCAGGGCGTGATCCGCGACAACGAGTCACTGGCTCTGTCCATCCTGCGTCTCATCGAAGAAGAGGCCATGAAAGACAACACCGAACAGGTGCATGCTCAGGTACCGGTCGATGTCGCCGCCTATCTGCTGAACGAAAAACGTTCCTCCATCGCCAGCCTGGAGCAGCGTAATGATGTTCGCGTCTACATCATTCCGAATCAGCATCTGGAAACGCCGCACTATGAAGTGACGCGCATCCGCCAGAGCGAGATCCCGGAAGGGGCCAGCTACGAGCTGAAAACCGAAATTGCCAAGCCGGTCTATCAGCCCAAACAGGCTCAGGTGATCGAACGCGAGCAGCCGCTGCTGCAAGGCTTTGCCCAGCCGACTCCGCCAGCGCCTGTCGCCCAGCCGCAAGCGGCCGCGACCGTGGTAACTCCGGCACAGGGCAGTGGCTTCTTCAGCAAACTGTTCAAAGGGATCGCTGGTCTGTTTGGTAGCGAACCCGCATCTGCTGATGTGAAAGCGCCTGCCGAGAAAGCGGCCGCAGGTCGTGAGACGCGCAACAAGGAAGAGGCTCATCGTCACCAGCGTGAAGAGGGCCGTGGCCGTGGTCAACGTGGTCGTCGTGATGACAATCGCGGTAACCGCAACAATGCCGATGCGTCCGAGAAGCGTGACAACGCCGGCCGTGATAATCGCGAAGGAAGCGAAAACCGCAACCGTCGTCCTCGCAAGGAGCGTGAACCGCGTCAGGATCGTGAAGTACGCACTGAACAGCGTATGGAACGTGAACCTCGCGAGCCTCGTCAGGAACGCGAACAGCGTGAACCTCGTGCCCCGCGCCAGCCTCGTGCCCCCCGCGAACCTCGCGCGGAAGTGATGGTTGACGCCGTAGAGACCGCTGCCGTTGCCGCAGAACCGCGTCAGGAAAAAGAGCAGAAAGTGGCCGAGCGCCGCGAACGTCGTCAACTGCGCAAGCAGATCCGTGTCGATGTTGCTGCCGCTGATACCCCTGCCCTGCCGGTTGAGGACGTTCAAACTGCCGCCGTGGAAACAAATGTTGCCCACGAGCAGGATGAGCAGGCCGAAGGCCAGCGCCGTTCCCGCCGCACTCCGCGCAACCAACGCATCGAAGGCCAGCGTCGCAAACGCATCAACGAAGAGGCTCGTAGCCAGCGTGATGAAGAGCCGCAGGCAGAAGTGACAATGACTGCAGCGGCTCAATCCGATGCAGCCCAGGTCAAAGTGGAAGAGCCTGCAGTGCCGGTGATCACCATTCCGAGCGCCGAAGCTGTTGCGGCGGCCCTCCAGGCCTCTGCCGCCCTGACCGAGCATGTGGTCGCTGAAACCATCGCGGAAGAAGCTGCCGACAAGGTCGAAGCCACTGTTGCTGACGCTCAAGCAGAAACAACTGAAGTTGTTGTAGATGCAGCCCCTGCGACCATCGCCATCGAAGCCTCCCCCGAGGTCGAGAGCGTAAGCGTGATTGAGGCTGTTGAAACCGCAGAAGTTGCAGAGCCGGTTATCGCAGGCGAGCCAGTGGCTCCTGTGGTGGAAGACGTTGCCGCACCTGTTGTCACTACAACTGAAGAGGTTGCTGTGGAAGAATCTGCGCCAGCTGCGACTATCACCAAGCAGGTTATGCACGGTGCCGGTCTGCTGGCGCGCGCCCGCAAGGCATCTGCACCGATGGCTACTCCGGCCGAAGCCCCAGCCCTGCCTGCCCGCGAGCCGGTTGATTACCCGCCGCTGGTACGCAGTGAGGTCAGCAGCTCAGGTCGCCATGGTGGCAGCACCGCTGCCGTCAACGCGGCTTCCTGCCCGGCTGGTCGTCCGTAATCGCTTAATCAGTAAGCCTGATTTGCAAAGAGCCACTCTCAGGAGTGGCTCTTTTTATTTGTCGCACAATTAACGTTGGCAAAATATCAGTTTTGTCCTGTTGGATACAGGTATCTGCTACTTGCTTTGACTTGATCATCCAAGTACTACTGAGCCAGTGCCTTCTGACTAAGCTCCCTTTCCCATCCGTCAGATCTTCACTATTACTCTCATCATCTTGCCAATCGCCTCCTGACTATTTACTGCTAGGCTTTGTTATAGAGCTTTGCGGTTTCAGGTCTGGGTTTAAGATATTGTCATTAATATTTAGTTTGTTGGCATATATAGAGGTTCTTATCGACACATCTCTGTTCTCGGCCCCCCTTCCAAATCAACAACACGGCGGATGATGGATGATAACCAGTGGCGAGTTTCAATGAATAGGACCAGTGCATCACCTATCGATGAATTTGGGCCATTGATATGAGATAACAAACACGGAAATGGCTCGACAGGAACATCATCTAGCCCTTAAAGTTTCGACTCTTCGCTACATACGGCCGTCACGCATACAGAACAAACTGTGCCGCACGTTCAACCTCTGCCGACAGGCAATCTATTTTCGCCGCTAACCAACTAACTCACCTCTGCTCTCCCCTCACAACACCCCTGTGGCCATTCAAGTCTTGTCCTATGATTTCCTTCCCCTTGCCTTATCACCATCGTGAAAAGCCTGGAAATTAGGAGTCCCCTCTTGTCGCCAAGTAAAAGCAATCTGACAACAAAGCCCATTGAAAAGCTGTCTGCGCTTTTGAGAGTGTCAAGGCATCGACTGCTCTCAAGCTGCGGACAAGAAAAAAGGGCCCGCAGGCCCTTTTATAAAATTACGTTGCTGTTCAACCAAACAAATGATTGCTGATAATGAACAGGCCACTGGAGAGCAACATAGTCAGCGGTAGGGTCAGCACCCAGGCCATCAGGATGGTCTTGATGGTCTGGCTCTGCAGACCAGACTTGTTCGCCACCATGGTACCCGCAACTGCAGAAGAAAGGATATGCGTAGTGGATACCGGCATGCCGGTCAAGCTGGCGACCCCGATGGAGCTGGCTGCGGTGATCTGGGCCGCAATACCCTGGCTGTAAGTCATGCCAGAGGAACCAATCTTCTCCCCCACGGTGTGAACGATACGGCGCCAGCCCACCATGGTGCCACAACCGAGCGCCAGCGCGATGGAGACGATGACCCAGGTCGGTGCGTATTCGGCGGTCGCGGTCAGATCCTTGCGCCACTTGGCCAGATCGGTCAGCTCCTTGGCCGGCAACGGCAGTTTGGAGACCTTGCGAGCAGTATCGTCGATACAAAGCAGCAGACGGCGCACTTCACGACGATCACTCGGGCTCAGTTGATCGTAAGTACGCACGGCGTCAAGTCGGATATCCAGCGTCGCCATCGCCTGCAAGGCACTGTCGGCAGAGCAGTGAGTCAACAGATCTTCCTTGCTGGCTGCCGGCGCCGAGAAGTTGATCACCTCGCCCAAAGCCGCCTGATTGCGCTGATAGATCTCCATGATGCGATGATTGGCATCCTGGGTGCGATCCAGATCGTAGGCGCGGCTGTTCATGTCCAGCGCGAAGTAGGCCGGCGCCATGCAGATCAGCACCAGCATCACCAGACCGATCCCTTTCTGACCATCGTTGGAGCCATGTACAAAGCTCACCCCCATGGCCGACGCAACCAGGGTGAGACGAGCCCAGAATGGCGGGTGCTTTTTGCCATCGACCAATTGACGCTCTTCCGGCGTTTTATGGATTTTGTTGCTGGTCCAGATACGCTTCATTGCCAGCAGCAACAGGGCCGCGACGATAAAACCGATGGTAGGAGAGATGATGAGGGAGAGCATGATGTCGATAGCCTTGCCCACGTTGATCCCTTGGGTCACCGGTTTATGGCTGATCCAGGCATAGGCACCGCCAACCCCGAGAATGGAGCCAATCAAGGTGTGGGAGCTGGATGCCGGGATCCCGAAGAACCAGGTGCCCAGGTTCCACACGATGGCGGAAAACAGCAAGGAAAACACCATGATCAATCCCTGGGTGGAATCCATCCCGAGCAGCAGATCGATGGGCAGCAAGTGAACGATGGCGTAAGCCACCCCCAGGCCACCAAACATGACACCAAAGAAGTTGAAGATCCCGGAAGCCACAACCGCCAGATGAGCGGGCATTGCCTTGGTATAGATCACCGTTGCTACCGCATTGGCGGTATCGTGAAAGCCGTTGATGAATTCATAGGCCAGCACAAAAAAAACGGCCAATACCAAACCGATTGACCACCACAAACCCAAACCACTGAACATTTCAAACATAAAAAAAAGCCTGTTTATGAGTTGCGGCGGATTATGCCAGATGGCGGCCAACGCCATAGCCACCCATGAAATATTTCAGCCATAAAAAAAAAGAGCATTTTTCATCAGTACAGCTTAGGTACAGGTTCCATGCGGCCTGTCGAGGATTAATTAAATCAACCAATCATTGCTTAAAACGCGTTTTTTCATGTGCTTTCTAATTACAAAAACGCTTTTTTTACTATTTATAAATCCCAAAACGACCTAATCAAGGTCATAAAACGCACTGCAAAACTTCTTTTGTCGCTGGCCATGCCTCCTTTGATGACTCCTCATTCCCATGGTTGCCGACAGACGGATACAAAAAAGGAGCACTGAGTGCTCCTTTTCATGTTATCTGCCGCCACCTCAATCCTGGTTGATACGGCTCGCAACGGCGCCCTGCTGGCTCTTGTACTTGGCGTTTTCCCGCTTGTTGTAGGGACGTGCCGCAGTCCCCGAGAGCATCTCGAAGTTCAGCGCGCCGATCTTCATCTTGGGACGCAGCGCCAGCGGCAGCTTGCCGCCGTTGTAGAACTCCAGCACGATGCGGCCGGACCAACCCGGATCGATGCGGTGTGCGGTAACGTGCACCATGAGGCCAAGGCGCGCCAGCGAAGAACGACCATCCAGCCAGCCGACAATATCCGCAGGCAGGGTAACGGATTCATAAGTGACAGCCAGCGCCAGCTGGCCCGGGTGCAGATAGAAGGCTTCGCCATCCGGAATGTGGATCTCGTCGCTCATCACCCGATCGATGGCGTCGGCCATTTCACTGCTCGGGCCGCTCAAATCGATATAGGGGGCTGTGTGATCGCGAAATACCCGAAACTCGTTGCCGAGCAGCACATCGACGCTGACGCCACTGATCCGCTCCACACCGGGTCTGGGTTCGATGACGATCTTGCCTTCATCCAGATGACGTTCGATATCGGTATCACAAAGACGCATTGGGCGACTCTCCTGACAAATTATTCATTTAAAAAAGCCGGGCATCACCCGGCTTGTTTCATCTTAACCAATCAACATGTGGCGGATACGCGCCTTGAGCATGTCGATCGCGATACGGTTCTTGCCGCCACGGGGCACGATAACATCGGCATACTGCTTGGAAGGCTCGATAAACTGCAGGAACATGGGGCGCACGGTTTTCTGGTACTGCTTGAGTACGGAATCCATGGTGCGGCCACGCTCCTGCACGTCGCGCACCAGACGGCGCAGCAGGCAGATATCCAGCGGGGTATCCATGAAAATGGAGGCATCCATCAAATCGCGCAGACGGCTGTCGGTCAGCAGCAGGATCCCTTCCAGAATGATCACCTTGCGCGGCGCAAAGCGGGTCACTTCACTCATCCGTGTGTGCTCGGAGTAGGAATATTGCGGGATCTCGACTCCCTCCCCCTTGAGCAGAGAACCCAGGTGCTCTACCAGCAGGCTGTGATCCATGGAGCTGGGATGGTCATAGTTGGTTTTGACCCGCTCTTCCATGGTCAGGTGGGATTGATCCTTGTAGTAGCAATCCTCGGAGATGACACCGATTTCCCCAGCCCCCAGCTCAGCCACCAGCTCTTCATAAATGGTCTGGGCGATAAGACTTTTACCGGACGCAGACGCGCCCGCAATACCGATGATCACACACGAATGTTGAGTATCAGACATGACAAATACCTAAAAGAGAAGAGCTGTGGGGATGATTTAAACCGATCCATTATATGAAAAAGGGTGGGCCATGCCCACCCTCAATTCCTTTTCAAGCTATCGACAGCCGATTAATCACCCAGCGCCCGGGTGTAGAGGGGGGTCGCAATCGGTTTTGCGCTGAAAAAGAGTTCAGCCCCTACCCTGCGGGCCAGCTTCAGATAGGCCTGAGCCAGGGTGCCTTCCGGCGCACCGAACACGGTCGGACAGCCATCATCCATGTGCTGGCGAATGTCGATGTGCAGCGGCATCTGGCCAAGCAGCGCCACATGATACTGCTCCGCCATCTTCTGGCCACCGCCGGTGCCAAACAGCGGTTCGTGATGACCGCAAGCGCTGCAGACGTGGTAGCTCATGTTCTCTATGATGCCGAGCACGGGTACATCGACTTTGTTGAACATGGCCACCCCCTTGCGCGCATCGGCCAGCGCCACATCCTGCGGCGTGGTGACGATCACCGCCCCCGAGGTGGGAACCTGCTGGGCCATGGTGAGCTGGATGTCGCCGGTGCCTGGCGGCATGTCCACTACCAGATAATCCACTTCGCCCCAGCGCGTTTCACCCATGATCTGCGCCAGCGCCTTGCTCGCCATAGGACCGCGCCAGATGGTGGCGTCCTGCTCGGCAACCAGATAGCCGATGCTGTTGCTCTTGAGGCCGCACGCCATGACCGGCTCCATCATCTTGCCGTCATGGCTGACGGGTCGCTCCTTGAGGGTACCCATCATGGTTGGGATGGAGGGGCCATAGATATCCGCATCCAGAATGGCGACCCGCGCCCCCTCCTTTTGCAGCGCCAGCGCCAGGTTGACGGCGGTGGTGGACTTGCCCACCCCCCCCTTGCCGGAGGCGACCACGATGATGTTGCGAATGCCCTGCACCGCCGCCAGACCTTGGGCCCGCGGCATGCTGGCGACGTCTATCTCCAGCTGCCAGTCGATGCGGGAGACCCCGGTCGCCGTGCGCAGCCTGGCGTCGAAGTCCTCCTTGAGCTGCTCAAGCAGCGAGAGACCGGCAAAGGGCAGCACCAGCCGAATGGTGAGCCCCTTATCTTCATGGATGATCTCGCGCACGAAGCCGGCATCGACCAGATCCTTGTGCCAGCCGGCAGGCTTAAATTCGGCGAGGATCTGTTTTACTGAATCAATCACCATTAACTCCTCATTATCTCGTCATTATCTTGAGGTGAACGGTTACCGCACACAAATCAGTGGCTTGCCTGCCGCGCTCAACACGGCGTCCACCGGGCGGGGCAGCGCCACAACCCTAGGCAGGCTACCCCCAATTCGGGTAACATGCACGGCACTGTATCATCCCAACAAGCACATCAAGAACGTATTATGGCAACTGATCCTCGTACAATGCTGGTAACCTGCGCCCTTCCCTATGCCAATGGCTCCATTCACCTTGGCCACATGCTGGAACACATCCAGGCCGATATCTGGGTTCGTTATCAGCGAATGCGCGGTCATCAGGTCCACTTCATCTGTGCCGATGATGCCCACGGCACCCCGATCATGCTCAAGGCGCAGCAGATGGGGATCACCCCGGAAGAGATGATTGCGGCGGTTTCCAAAGAGCACCAGGCCGATTTCGCCGGCTTCAACATCAGTTTTGACAACTATCACTCCACCCACAGCGAAGAGAACCGCGAGCTGGCGAGCCTCATCTATACCCGTCTCAAAGAGGCCGGCAAAATCAGCAGCCGCACCATCTCCCAGCTGTTCGATCCGGAAAAGGCCATGTTCCTGCCGGACCGCTTCGTCAAGGGTACCTGCCCCAAGTGCAAGTCCCCGGATCAGTACGGTGACAACTGCGACAGCTGCGGCGCCACCTACAGCCCGACCGAACTCATCGATCCGAAATCCGCCGTCTCCGGCGCGACCCCGGTGATGAAAGACTCCGAGCACTTCTTCTTCGACCTGCCCCAGTTTGAAGCCTGGCTGGCCGGCTGGGTACGCGGCTCCGGCGCCATCCAGGAAGAGATGGCCAACAAGATGCAGGAGTGGTTCGAAAGCGGCCTGCAGCAGTGGGACATCACCCGTGACGCCCCCTACTTCGGCTTCGAGATCCCGGGCGCCCCTGGCAAATACTTCTACGTTTGGCTGGATGCCCCCATCGGCTATATGGCGTCGTTCAAGAATCTGTGCAACAAGCGCGGCGACATCGATTTTGACAGCTACTGGAAAGCGGATTCCGACGCCGAGCTCTACCACTTCATCGGCAAGGACATCGCCTACTTCCACTGCCTGTTCTGGCCATCCATGCTGGAAGGGGCGGGTTTCCGCAAGCCGACCAAGGTCAACGTACACGGCTATGTGACCGTCAACGGCGCCAAGATGTCCAAGTCCAAGGGCACCTTCATCAAGGCTTCCACCTACCTGAACCACCTGGATCCGGAGTGCCTGCGCTACTACTACGCAGCCAAGCTCAACAGCCGCATCGACGATCTGGACTTGAACCTTGAAGACTTCGTGCAGCGCGTCAACGCCGACGTGGTCAACAAGCTGGTCAACCTAGCCTCCCGTAACGCCGGCTTTATCGCCAAGCGCTTCGGCGGCAAACTGGCCGCCACCTGTGCCGAGCCCGAGCTCTATGCCGAGTTCGCCAACGCCCGCGCCGCCATCAGTGAAGCCTACGAGAGCCGCGAGTTCAGCCGCGCCATCCGCGAGATCATGGCCCTGGCCGACAAGGCCAACCGCTATGTGGACGACAAGGCCCCCTGGGTCATCGCCAAGCAGGAAGGGGCAGATGCCGAGCTGCAAGCGGTCTGCTCCGTCGGTATCAACCTGTTCCGCGTGCTGATGGCTTACTTGAAGCCCGTCATGCCCCAGCTGGCCGAGCGCGCCGAGGCCTTCCTGGGTGAGACCCTGACCTGGGATGGCATCGCCGCCCCGCTGGTCGACCACACAGTCGCTCCGTTCAAGGCGCTGTTCTCCCGCATCGAGCCGGCCAAGATTGAAGCCATGATCGAAGCCTCCAAGGAGGATCTGGCCAAGGAGCAGGCGCCGAAAGTGACCGGCCCGCTGGTTGATGACCCCATCAGCGAGACTATCGCCTACGACGACTTCGCCAAGATTGACCTGCGCGTGGCGCTGATCAAGAAGGCCGAAGCGGTGCCGGAAGCGGACAAGCTGCTGAAACTGCAGCTCGACATCGGCGGCGAAACCCGCCAGGTGTTCGCCGGCATCAAGTCCGCCTACAACCCCGAAGATCTGGAAGGCAAGCTGACCGTGATGGTGGCCAACCTGGCCCCGCGCAAGATGCGCTTTGGCATGTCCGAAGGCATGGTGCTGGCTGCCGGCCCCGGCGGCAAGGATCTCTGGATCCTGGAGCCCCAGGAAGGCGCCCAGCCCGGCATGCGCGTCAAGTAAGCGCAATTTCACATCCCATTCAAAGAGAGGCCCTTGGCCTCTCTTTTTTCATGCCCGCGCCGCTGCGCCAAGGGCTAACAAGAAGACTGCCCTCCTTCCTCGCGGATGGTTGTCGCCATCGTGCAATTTGCCTAGACTGGCGGTTCTCGTCGGGTCGCCGATCCGTCATTCATCACGGCAAGGAGTAAGCATGATCACCTTATATGGAACCCCTGTCAGCCGGGCACTGCGTGTCTCCTGGTTGCTGGAAGAGCTGGGTATCGAGTGGCAATTCCAGTTTCTCGACTTTGCCAAGGGGGAAAACCGCAGCGACTGGTTTTTGACCCTCAATCCGAGCGGCAAAATGCCGGTGATCAAGGATGGGGAGTTCGTTCTGACCGAGTCTGCCGCCATCATGCAGTACCTGGCCGAGGTCTACGGGCCAGAGTGGCTGCCAGAGAGAGGGACGCAGGCCTCGGCGCTGCACGCCCAGTGGGTCAGTTTCATCACCTGCGAGCTGGAGCAGCCGCTCTGGACCATCGGCAAGCATCGCTTCGCCCTGCCCGAGGCCCAGCGCCTGGCGGCCATCTTCCCCACCGCCAAGTGGGAGTTTGACAAGGCAGCTGCCATTGCCGAATCCTGGGTGCCCGAGCAGGGCTACCTGCTGGGGGAGCAGATCACCATCGCGGATCTGCTGCTGGCCCATACCCTGATGTGGGCGACCCGCTTCGAGCAGAGCATACCGCCAAAACTCGCGGCCTATCGGGATCGCCTGGCCAAACGCCCGGCCCTGCAGGCGGTGCTCGCCAAGACCCAGGCCATCGCCGACGCCGCACAGGCCAAATAATGCAAACAAAAGCGGGAGCCCACGGGGCTCCCGCTTCCTTTCGTCGATCTCAATTGGTATGAAAGCCCTGTCCCTTGGGCGGCGGCGCCTCTTCATACTCCATCCGGGTCACCCTGGCGGTACGCGGGCCATGCTCCAGCCAGCCCAGCATCATCTGTACCCCCTGCGTTGGACCGCAGATCAGGATCTCCACCGAGCCATCTTCCAGGTTGTAGGCATGCCCTCGCAGGCCCAGTTGCAGGGCGCGCTCGCGAGTGAAATAGCGAAACCCGACGCCCTGAACCTGTCCCCACACCCGAATGACAAACGATTGCTCTCCCATTTCTCACACCTTCTGCTTAAGGAATTGGCTGCCAAGACGATAATGTGCGCGACACTCTCTCTTCTGCAGGATGCAGCTCCATTATGAAAGAAGTTAAATTCCGTTGGGTTGACCGCTATCTCATTCACCTGACCATTGGTGAAAAATTCTACGTCTCGTTCTGGCTCCCACTGCTGATCATCGCCTTTCTCAGCTGGTACATGCTGGCCAGCAGTCATGAACAGGAGATCCAGCTCAGAGTCCAGCAGTTGCAAGAGCAGGTCGAAACAGTGGCTCAGCTGGTAAGCCAGCAACCCGGCCTCGCCCTGCCCGCCAATCTGCGTCTGGAGGCGCAAGGCAGCGCCGGCCTGCAGCAACAGGGGGAGCACTACCGGTTCAGCGCCGCAGCGGGCCAGGCGGGCTACGTCACCGGCCAGCTCGATGTCAGCAATCTATCCATGTGGGATGATCAGGGCTCAACTCTGATCCTCATCGCCGTCCTCGCAGTCCTGATGGCCCTGGTCATCCACTATATGATGACCTTTGTTTCCGGCGCCCTCTACTCCACCAACAAGGCGTTGCAGACCGTCGCCGACGGGGACCTCACCTTTCGTCTTAACTTCTTCCCGGTGCGGGACGAATTCTCGGTGCTGGCGGGCAGCATAGACCGCTTCACCGACCGTCAACACAAGATAGTCAAACTGGTGGAAGAGTCCGCCGAGGCGCTCACCCTGGCGGCGGACGAGTTTCGCGAGCACGCCGGCGAAGGGGAAGCCATGGCCCGCGCCCAGCGCCTGCACATGGATTCTCTCGCCACCGCCATGGAGCAGATGTCCGCCGCCATTCGGGAAGTGGCCCGCAACGCCAACGACACCCTGCAGCAGACTCGCCAGTCAAGCGAAGAGGCAACCAATGGTGCCGAGCGGGTGGCCCGTACTATAGAGGCTATTCGCACCCTGACCGACGAGATTGGCAACGCCTCCGGCGCGGTGGAGCGGCTGACCCACAACGCCAATCGCATCAACGAAGTGATCAACGTCATCAACGCCATCTCCCAGCAGACCAACCTGCTGGCGCTCAATGCCGCCATCGAGGCCGCCCGCGCCGGCGAGCAGGGGCGCGGTTTTGCGGTAGTCGCCGACGAGGTGCGCACCCTCGCCAGCCGCACCCAGCAGGCGACGGTGGAGATCCAGCAGATGATTGAAGAGCTGCAGGCCGGCACCGGGGCGCTGAACGACATCATGGAGAAGACCGTCGGTCGCGCCGCCAGCAGCCAGCAGCTGATCAGCGAAGTGGGGCTGGATATCGAAAAGCTCAGCAACCACAGCGATGCGGTGCTGGAGATGAGCACCCAGATCGCCACCTCCAGCGAGGAGCAGAGCTCGGTGGCCGCCGAGATCAGCCACAACCTGGATCAGGTGCGCCACGAGGCGGCGCAGGTGGAGGAGTCCGCCAGCGCCTCTGTGGCCGGCACCCAGGGACTGAAAGCCACCGCCAGCGAACTGACCCAGGCCCTCAAGGGGATCAAGATCTAATCGCGCATTTCGCCAGATCAGGCCAGAGGGCGTAAATGCGCCGGGTCGTTTGAGTTTTACCTGCGGGCCACATAGAATGTGGCCCCTTTTCTTTCTACCATCGGCAACTACCCATGAGCGCTTCCATCTATCTCGTCAAAGGCCGCGAAAAATCCCTGCTGCGTCGCCACCCCTGGATCTTCTCCAAGGGGATCGAGCGGGTTCAGGGCAACCCCATCGACGGCGACACCGTCGAGATCTACTCAAACGATGGCAAGTGGCTCGCCCGTGGCGCCTGGTCCGGCAGCTCCCAGATCCGCGCCCGGGTCTGGACCTTCGACAAGGACGAGATCATCGATCTCGACTTCTTTATCCGCCGCCTCTCCTATGCCCAGGAGTCCCGCGATCCACTGATCAAGCGCCAGGGTCTCACCGGCTATCGCCTGTGCGCCGCCGAGTCCGACGGCCTGCCGGGTCTGACCATCGATCGTTACGCCGATTTTCTGGTGTGCCAGATCCTCTCCGCCGGTGCCGAGTTCCAGCGTGACCTCATCACCCAGGCCCTGCGCACCCTCTACCCAGAGTGCAGCATCTATGAGCGCTCCGATGTGGCGGTACGCAAGAAGGAAGGTCTGAAAGAGCGCACCGGCGTGATTTACGGCGAGACTCCGAACGAACCCGTGATGATCGAGGAGAACGGCGGCGTCAAGATCCTGGTGGACATCCGCAACGGTCACAAGACCGGCTTCTATCTGGATCAGCGTGACAACCGTCAGGCGGCCGCCAAATATACCGAAGGCAAGCGGGTGCTCAACTGCTTCTGCTACACCGGCGGTTTTGGCGTCTATGCCCTCAAGGGCGGCGCCAAGGAGGTGGTCAACGTCGATCTCTCCCAGAACGCACTGGACATCGCCCGCCAGAATGCCGAGCTGAACGGCCTGGACACCAGCAATACCCGGTTCGTGCGTCACGACGTGTTCAAGCTGTTGCGCGAATACCGCGAGAAGGGCGAGAAGTTCGACGTCATCGTGCTGGATCCCCCCAAGTTTGCCGAGAGCAAGGCCCAACTGCTGGGTGCCTGCCGTGGCTACAAGGACATCAACATGCTGGCCTTCCAACTGCTGGCGCCGGGCGGCGTGCTGCTCACCTACTCCTGCTCCGGCCTGATGGAGCAGAGCCTGTTCCAGAAGATCGTCGCTGATGCGGCCCTCGATGCCGGTCGCGATGCCCAGATCCTGGAGCTGCTCTCCCAGGCCTCCGATCACCCCATCGGTACCGCCTATCCGGAAGGTTTCTACCTCAAGGGGCTGGTGGTGCGCGCCCGCTGATCGGCAAGCTCCCTCCCCTTTTGATCAATCAGGCCCCATTGCGGGCCTGATTTTTTTGCCGCGCCCTTGTTGTCTGTGCCGTACCCGCCCCCTCTCCTTTCACCTTCTCGCCCTGCTTGCTTGGCCCCTGTCACCCTTTACTGCGTGTTTTTGCACAATAAGTGCACATTTATGACTTTAATCACACTCGTATGACTCTCTTTTTCGTAACGTAAGCCAGCCTGAGGCGATCCTGCGTCCGGGAACTGCCCTATCAGGACTGAGGGGTCGGCACAACAACAAAAATCGATGTCAGGCCAAGCTGAACATCACAAGGGATAACGTCATGAATCAATCATTGCCGCTGTTAACGCCGCTGCGGGGCATCGCTGCCCTGATGGTGGTGCTGTTCCACGCCCGTCTGTTGCTCTTTCCCCAATGGATGGAGTCGATAGCTGGGGTCACCCAACTCATCGAGAATGGCTATCTCTGGGTCGATCTCTTCTTTATCCTGAGCGGGCTGGTGCTGGCCCATGTCTACGGTGAGGCCTTCACCGCCCCCCGCCGCACCGTCAGCTATGGCCGCTTTCTCTGGCTGCGACTGACCCGGGTCTACCCCCTCTATATTGTGACCCTGGTGCTGCTGGTAGGCTGGGAGCTTTACAAGGCGCGGCACGGAGTGGGCTTCTACGGCGGCCCCCTGTTCAAGATGTGGGAGTGGGAAGGAATGCCTCCGTTTGGTTCCCCCTTCACCCCGGCCGAGGCGCTGCCAAGTGCACTCTTGCTGCTGCAGGTAGTGACGGATCAGGGGCTGACCTGGAACTTCGCCGCCTGGTCCCTGAGCGTGGAGTGGATAAGCTATCTGTTGTTCCCGCTGCTCATTCCGCTCGCGGTCACCCGCAGCCGCTGGAGTCACCTCTCCCCCTTGCTTGCCCTGACGGTGCTGGCCTTTATCGTGCATAGCCGGGGGACGCTGGATGTCACCAGCGGGGCACTGGCGGTCGGTCGTGGAGTAAGTGAATTCGTGCTCGGCCTCTGGTTGCTGCCCAGGGTCAAGGCAGCGCGGAGTTTGCCCATGATGCAGCAGGATCTGCCACTGCTTATCGCCTTCCTTCTGCCCTTCGTGCTGCTGCAGTTCACCATGACGCCGCAACTGACCCTGCTGCTGATCTGCGCCTACGTGCTACTTATCTGGATTGCTGCCTCTCAAGGGAAGCGCCAAAGCCCACTACTGCGCCTGCTCGATAACCGCCTCACCAACTGGCTGGGGGATCTCTCCTACTCCATCTACCTGCTCCATGCTCTGGTGCTGCTCACCGGTTGTGAGCTTATCCACTACCTGGCGCCCGAGCTCACCGCATGGTGGTATGCCCAGACCAATCCACTGCTGGGAGTGGTGGCGACCCTGTTGATGCTGGCGGTGTTGATCGCGCTCTCGGCGGTGAGTTATCACCTTTTTGAGCGACCACTGCAGCGGCGCCTGCGCCGCGTTGGTCAGGCGCGCCAACCGGCATTGGAGCGGGCGGGATGATAGCGTCCCTCGGATGGGCCAGGCCGGTTAGCTCAGCTCGTCCAGACTGTTCATGACCCAGGCACTGGGATGCTGGCCAAACCCGAGGCGGGGGTAGTAATCCACCGCCTGGGGGGCGGCCAGCAGGATCAACTTGCAACCCGGTTGCAACTGCAGGAAGGTCTCTCGGATCAATGCTTTGCCAATCCCCAGCCCTTGCACCGCCTCGGTCACCGCCAGATCAGAGAGATAGCAACAGTAACAGAAATCGGTCACCGAGCGGGCCACCCCTACCAGTTCCTCTCCCTGCCAGGCGGTTACCAGCAAACCGGCGTTATCCAGCATGCCCTGAATGGTCGACAAATTCTCCGTGGGGCGCCTGGCCCCCAATGTGGTCTTCTCCAGCAACTGGACGAAGGCTTCTGGCGTGATGGGATGGTTGACCCGCAGTGTCGTGTTCACCTGAACTCCTTGTAATGTGCCATTTATGACCCATTTCTCCCGATAACGGGGCCAATTGTCCAGCAATTGGTCGTTTTGGCCATGAATTCCTGTTCGAACCTGCGGGGCCGATTGTGGCATAATACCCCATCCTGTGGCCCTTGACGGGGCTACGCTGGCGCATCTGGTCGCCCCCTTTCCCCGTCCGGCTTGGCAGCCCTGCGTGACTGCCTGCGCCGCCGCCTTTGATGGCAACCAAGGCCACCCGTTTTTTGCGGTGCATTCCGCCCGTTTATCAAGGCGCCCCACCGGAGCGCCTGCACAAGCAAGGGGGTAAGTATGTCTTCCATTCGTCTGACCCAATACAGCCACGGCGCTGGTTGTGGCTGCAAAATCTCTCCCAAGGTGCTCGATACCATTCTCAAGAGCCAGATCCCGGGGTTCAACGATCCGACCCTTATCGTCGGCAACAGCAGTAAGGATGACGCGGCCGTGGTCGATATCGGCAACGGTCAGGGCATTGTCTCCACCACCGACTTCTTCATGCCCATCGTCGATGATCCTTTCACCTTTGGCCGCATCGCCGCGACCAACGCCATCAGCGACATCTACGCCATGGGCGGCAAGCCCATCGTCGCCATCGCCATCCTCGGCTGGCCCATCAACACCCTGCCCGCCGAAGTGGCCCAACAGGTGATCGACGGCGGTCGTCAGGTATGCCACGAGGCAGGGATTTCACTGGCCGGCGGCCACAGCATCGATGCCCCCGAACCCATCTTCGGCCTGGCGGTGACCGGTATCGTGCCACTGGACGCCATCAAGCAGAACGACACCGCCAAGGTGGGTGACACCCTCTATCTGACCAAGCCCCTTGGCATCGGCATCCTCACCACCGCCCAGAAGAAGGGCAAGCTCAAGCCCGAGCACGAGCAACTGGCCCCCAACGCCATGTGTACCCTCAACAAGATCGGCCAGCAATTCGCCGCGCTGCCGGGGGTCCACGCCATGACTGACGTGACCGGTTTTGGTCTGGCCGGTCATCTGCTGGAGATGTGCGAAGGCTCAGGGGTCAGCGCCCGCCTCGACTTCAAGGCGCTGCCGCTGCTGGATGAGGTGGATTACTACCTGAGTGAGGGTTGCGTGCCGGGCGGTACCCTGCGCAACCACGACTCTTACGGCCACAAGCTCGACGCCATGGACGATCGCACCCGCAACATCCTGTGCGATCCGCAGACCAGTGGCGGCCTGCTGGTAGCCGTGGGCAAGGAGAGCGAGGAAGCCCTGCTCGCCATCGCCCGTGACGCCGGCCTCTCCCTCTCGCCCATCGGCGAGATCAAGACCCTGGAAGGCAACCGCTTTATCGAGGTTATCCAATGAGCGGATTGCCGCTGATCACCGACTACGCCAGGGTCTTCCTGGACGACATCCCCCTGATTGACCTGCGTGCCCCCATCGAGTTCAAGGAGGGGGCCTTCCCCTGTACCACCAACCTGCCCTTGATGACGGACGATGAGCGTGCCCAGGTGGGGACCTGTTACAAGAAGCAGGGTCAGGCCGCCGCCATCGAGCTTGGTCACAAGCTGGTGGGGGGAGCGGTACGCGCCGAGCGCATCGAAGGCTGGCTGGCGCAGTTGCGCCAGCAGCCGGATGCCCTGCTCTACTGCTTTCGCGGCGGCCTGCGCTCGCAAACCGTGCAACAGTGGCTCCATGAGGCAGGGGTTACCCGTCCGCGCATCGCCGGTGGCTACAAGGAGCTGCGCCGCTTCCTGATTGATACCCAGGACAGGGCCTCCGCCGAGTGTCACTGGAGCGTGCTGACCGGCATGACCGGCTCCGGCAAGACCCATATGCTGGATCAGGTGACCCAGGCGGTGGATCTGGAGGGCCATGCCCACCACAGGGGGTCGTCGTTTGGCCAGTTGCCGGGGGGCCAGCCCAGCAACATCAATTTTGAAAACAACCTGGCCATCGAGCTGCTCAAGCGTCGTCACCACGGCGAGCAAGCGTTCGTGGTGGAAGACGAGAGCCGCCTTATCGGTCGCTGCTGCCTGCCGCTCTCCCTCTACGAGACCATGTGCCAGGCACCGCTGGTGGTGGTGGATGTGCCGCAACACGAGCGCGCCGAGCAGATCCGCGAGGATTATGTGCATGATCTCTGGCTGCGTTATCAGGCCATGTATGGCAATGAAGAGGGCTGGCCCCTGTTTGCCGCCTACCTGACCGACGCCCTGGCCCGCCTCAAGCGCCGCCTGGGGGATCAGGCCCACCGCGAGCTGGATCAGCTGATGCAAACGGCCCTTGAAGAGCAAAGCCGCAGCGGTGATACCGAGCTGCATCTGGCCTGGATCACCCTGCTGCTGACCCGCTACTACGATCCCATGTATCTCTACCAGCTTGGCAACAAGCAGGAGCGCATCGTGTTTCGGGGCGACAAGCAGGCCTGTCTCGACTATTTTGCCGAGCAGCACGCCAACCAGGCGATCTGATCCGGCCCTTATCAGCAAGAGCTGCAAGAGGAATTCCCATGTTGAAATTCGAGGTGATCCCGGTCACCCAGTTCGCCCAGAACTGCTCCCTCATCTGGTGTGACGAGACCCATGAGGTGGCCCTTGTCGATCCGGGCGGTGAAGCGGACAAACTGTTGGCCGCCATCGCCAAGCGGGGGCTGACCCTGACTCACATCCTGCTGACCCACGGTCATCTGGATCACGTGGGCGCCGCCGCAGAGTTGCGGGAGAGAACCGGCGTCACCATCACAGGCCCCCACCAGGAAGATGCCTTCTGGCTCGACATGCTGCCCCAGCAGAGCCAGATGTTCGGATTTGCCCATACTCCCGCCTTTGCCCCCGACCGCTGGCTCGAACAGGGTGACAAGGTGCAGGTGGGCAAGTGCGAGCTGGACGTCTACTTCTGCCCCGGCCACACCCCGGGCCATATCGTGCTGCTCAGCCAATCCGAGCGGCTCGCCTGGGTCGGTGACGTGCTCTTTGCCGGCAGCATTGGCCGTACCGACTTCCCGCGCGGGGATCACGCTACCTTGATCAAGTCGATCACCGAGACCCTGCTGCCGCTGGGTGACGAGATCGTCTTCATTCCGGGTCACGGCCCCAGCTCCACCTTCGGCCGCGAGAAGGTGAGCAACCCCTACCTGACCCAACCTATCTGGTAATAAAAAGGCAGCGGCATGGGCCGCTGCCTCTCTTCCCTTTCTCTTTGCTTCTTCGCTGTCATTTTGCAGTTAACTGGCAGCTTTCCGCCGCTGCATCCTGCTTTTTGCCCATTGCCACCACCGATTGCCGCCAAGAGAGGCCGCTATCCGGGCAGACCAATCACGCGCTCGATACCAAAAAACAAAAATCCCCACCCGGGGGTGAGGATTTTTCAGGCCGCCAAGCGTTGGCTTACTGCTCCAGCAGATGACCTACCAGCTCATGACGCCACCCTTGCAGCAGCATGGGCTTGTCGGCGCGGGTCCGCTCTTCGTCGCTCATCCGCCAGCTCCAGGTGAAATACTGGTGGATGATCTTCTTGCTGGCGATCAGCTCGGGCGGAATATTGCTGGCCTTGGCCTTCTCGTCCACCAGGGCCTTGATGCGCTTGAGCTCGGCCTTGTATTTGGGGAAGTCCACCAGACGGCGAATGGGCTCGGGCCAGCTGTCGGGATCGCTCTGCTGGGCCTTGGCGACGATATCCAGCATCCGCTTGCCGTGGATCTTGATCTCGATGGGCGAGAGACCCAGCTCATTGAGATCGCGAAGGGACGCGGGCCGACGCTCCGCCACCTTGAACAGGTGCAGCTCTTTGACCACGAAGTTGAGGGCGAGATCCCGGCGGACCGCTTCCTGCTGGCGCCAGGCGGCCAGCTCGCGCAGGATCGCCAGTTCGCGGCGACCCAGTTGCCAGGCGTTGACTATCTCGAGATAGGCCTGACGGGGATCGTTGCCCTGGGTCTTGCGGGCGGAGTGGTTCTGGCACTCCTGCTCGAACCAGGGGAATTTGCCACTTTCACGCAGCTTGGCCATCACCTTGTCGTAGAGGGGCATCAGGTAGAACACATCGGCCGCCGCGTATTCGAGCTGGCGGTCTGTCAGCGGGCGAGCCAGCCAGTCGGTGCGGGCCTGATCCTTCTCAAGGACCACGCCGAGGAATTCATTGACCAGGGCACCAAAGCCCACCGAGACGCCATAGCCCAGAAAGGCGGCCGCCAGCTGGGTATCGTGCATCTGATTCGGCAAATGACCGGCCTCGTGCTGGATAAGCTCGAGATCCTCGCCGGAGGCATGCAGGATGGCGATCTGCCCTTCCCGACCGAGCCGTCGCCAGAGCGGGGCGAGATCCAGGGTGAGCGGATCGAGCAGCGCCAGCTGCTTGCCATCGTAGATTTGAAACAGGCCCAGTTGAGGGTAATAGGTGCGGGTGCGAACGAATTCAGTATCGATGGCCAGGGGAACGTCGGCCAGAGAAGCGAGATACTGCTCCAGTTCGGCTTGCTGTGAAATGAATTGATAGTGCATCTTTGCCTGCAAGTTTTCAGGGCCAAAAGAAAAAACCGTGGGATGTCCCACGGTTTTGCATCACTGCGCTGCCTGGCCAAGAGGCCTGGCGACGCCGGTTACTGCTTGGCAATCTCTTCGTCGCGCAGGACGCGGCGCAGGATCTTGCCCACATTGGTCTTGGGAAGTTCGTCGCGAAATTCTACCAGTTTCGGCACCTTATAGGCAGTCAGATGTTTGCGGCAGTGGGCAATAATCTCGTCTTCCTGCAGTTTTGCATCTTTCCTGACCACGAAGATCTTCACCAGCTCGCCGGAGACCTTGTGCGGCACGCCGACGGCCGCCACTTCCAGCACTTTCGGGTGCAGCGCCACCACGTCTTCAATTTCATTCGGATAGACGTTGAAACCGGAGACCAGGATCATGTCCTTCTTGCGATCGACAATCTTGAAGAAGCCCTGCTCGTCGCACACGGCGATGTCGCCGGTACAGAGCCAGCCATCCTGCATCACCTCGGCAGTAGCCTCGGGACGCTGCCAATAACCGACCATCACCTGCGGGCCGCGCACCTGCATCTCGCCCGGGGTGCCAAATTCGGTGATCACCTGACCGTTGTCATCCACCAGACGGATATCGGTGGAGCAGACCGGCAGACCGATGGAGCCGTTGTAATCGCTCAGATCATACGGGCAGACGCTCACCAGGGGCGAACACTCGGTCAGGCCATAACCTTCCAGCAGCGGGGTGTCGGTCAGCGTCTTCCACTTCTCGGCCACCGCCCGCTGTACCGCCATGCCGCCGCCGATGGTCAACTTGAGCTTGGTAAAATCCATGCCCTGGAACTCGTCGTTGTTGACCAGCGCATTGAACAGGGTGTTCACCCCGGTGATGCAGGTGAAGGGGTACTTCTTGATCTCTTTGACAAAGCCCGGGATGTCGCGCGGGTTGCTGATCAGCAGGTTGTAACCACCAAGGCGCATAAACAGCAGGCAGTTCACAGTGAGCGCGAAGACGTGGTAGAGCGGCAGCGCGGTGACCACGAACTCCTTGCCCCGCTCCAGCATGGGGCCATAGACGCCGAGGCACTGCTCGACGTTGGCAATCATGTTGCGGTGGGTCAGCATGGCCCCCTTGGAGAGGCCGGTGGTGCCGCCGGTGTACTGCAGGAAGGCAAGATCGTCGTTGCTGATCTCGGGTTTGATGTACTGCAGGTAACGCCCCTTGGAGAGGGCCTGGCGCATGGTGCTGGCGTGGGGCAGATTATATTTGGGCACCAGCTTCTTGACGTATTTCACCACGAAGTTGACCAGGGTGCCCTTGGCCAGCCCCAGGTTGTCCCCCATCCGGGTCAGGATGACGTGCTTGATCGGGGTGTCATAGACCACTTTTTCCAGGGTATGGGCGAAGTTGGAGACGATGACGATGGCCTTGGCGCCCGAGTCATTGAGCTGGTGCTCCAGCTCCCGCGGGGTGTAGAGCGGGTTGACGTTGACCACTATCATGCCGGCACGCAGGATGCCGAACACGGCGATGGGGTACTGCAGCAGGTTCGGCATCATCACCGCCACCCGATCGCCACGGCTCAGCTTGAGCTCGTTTTGCAGATAGGCGGCAAAGGCGCGGGACTGCTCTTCCAGTCGGCGGTAGGTAATGGTCTGCCCCATGTTGACGAAGGCGGGCTGGTCGGCGAACTGATTTACCGACTCTTCAAACATATCGACCAGGGAGCTGTATTGGTCTGGATTGATCTCGGCCGGAACCCCTTCCGGATAACGCTTCAGCCAGACTTTTTCCACGAACTTCTCCTGCATAACTAGCACCTGTGCGCTCACTGTGTTGCCTCCGTCCCTGTTCACTGCAATTTCAATCAGCTGTTTTAAGCTCATACTCTAACGCCGCCCATATTTACATAGGGCAACATCAATTAACAGCACATTAACAATGAAAAAGTGTGAGGGGGAAAACAAACCTGGAATTATTGAAAGCCGCTGATTCTACCGAATTTTGCAGAAATTTTCGATACAAACAGCGGTCTTGGCAGAATTTTCCATATGAAAATGGTGATTTCCTGCCAACAGGACCCGCTCTATCTCTCTGAAAGCATCCTGACGCGACTGCCATTGTGCCTGCAGGCTGGCAAAGCCCTGCTCCCCCTGAATGAAGAGCACGGGCGCGCGGATTGCCCCCATCAGCGCCCTGGCCTGCCCCTCGCTCATGCGAAGGGGTGAGAGATCCCGCAATCTGGGGTCGCTGCGCCAGTACCAGCGGCCATCTTGCTCAACCAGCTGGCGCTCGCAGATAAGGCGCGCCGCGGCCGAAGAGATATCCGCCACCTTGCAGCGGGCGGCCACCGCATCGTCGATGGAGACAAACCCGCCGGTGGCACGCTCGCGGGTACGGCTGCGGTTGACAATGGCGCGTTTGAGCTGAGCTGGCACCTCTTCATCAGGCTGACTCAGCGGCCCCAATCCCTCCAGCATGATGAGCCGCGCCACCTGTTCAGGAAACACCCCGGCATAGGCCGAGGCGATCAGCGCCCCGAGGGAGTGACCAAGCAAGGTGAACCTGGTCCAGCCCGCAGCCTGGGTGATCTGGTAGAGATCGTCCAGCCAATCGACGAAGACATAGGGGGTCTGCTTGTGATCCGAGTGACCATGCCCCGGCAGATCGACGCAGATCAGGTGAAAGGCATCAAGATGAGGGGCGAGAGGTCGAAAGCTGGCACTGTTGTCGAGCCAGCCATGCAGGGCCACCAGCAACGGCTTGCCCTGCTGGCCATTGTCGAGCAGGGCCACCCGGCGACCATCCGCCAGGGTGAGAAAGCGCTCCTGCAGGCTGTCAATCATGTTCACCCCTAGCGGCGCAGCGGCCGTCTCGGCCAGAAGGGATCATAGAAGGGGTCGTAGAAGTAAGGGTCCATATAGCGGATCTCCACCTCCTTGACCGGCGGCCACAGCTTGCTGCCCGTCACCTTGAGCACCGGGAAGCGATACTTGTGCTCGCCAATCTGGCCGTCCACCGGCTTGTCCGTGGTCCCCAGCACCGTCAGGCTGCGCCCCTTGGCATAGAGGGTCGGGTCGACAAAGCCCTGCATGACTGCCAAAAAACGCCCCGGACTCTGCTCGGTCTGCTCCGGTATCCCGTTGGATTTAAGCGGAAGATAGACCACCTCGATAACGCTCTGATCCGCCTTGTTGTGCACCGCGGCAATCACCCCGCTCCAGCGGGCAGGCTTGCCCTCCAGTGCCAGCGCGGGCTGATAGGCCACCAGCTGGTTTTCAGGCTCATAGGCCAGCTCTTTGGGCACAGAGCTACAGGCTCCGAGCAGCAACACAGCAGCCCCCATCACCATCGCACGCTTGAACATGTCACTCTCCTTTTCAGATCGTCAGTTCCCGCGCCGACCAGTGCCAACTGCACCGGCCGACAGGGGATGTTCATCGATTGGTAGCAAGGGTGGCACCACGGCCATTGCCTACCCTGCCCTTACTCGCGACCCGGCAGCTTCTTCCAAGTCACCTTGTCGCGCAAGTAAACCGGAGTCGCCTTCTCTACAGCCACCGCCTCACCCGCCAGCCAGGCGGTGCGTGCCAGGGGCAGCATGTCTTCTGCTGCCGGGAAGCGCACCTGGCTCCCCATCCGCTCGTCGGCAAGCCCTGCGAGGGTGTCACCATAGGTTTCAAATCCGGTGCCGACGCAAGTCACCTGACCTGCCAGCTTGCCACGACTGGCCACCAGAGCGGCGGGATCGCTCACCACTTCCTCACCCACCAGCTGCATGCGACCATCGCGCCATTCATAGTGACCGAAGTAAACCTCGTTCATCCGCGCATCGATGGCGGTCAGCACATGCTCGGCCCCGTCCAGACGATGAGCCCCCTGCGCCATGGCCGCCAGGGTGGAGATGCCGATAAGTGGCACACCGGCGCCAAAGGCCAGCCCCTGAGCGACTCCGATACCGATCCGCACACCGGTAAAGGAGCCCGGGCCACGGCCGAAAGCGATGGCATCCAGCTCGCTCAAACTTATCCCGGCTTCCTCCAACAGAGCCTGAACCATGGGCAAAATCTTGCGGGTGTGATCCCGCGGCGCCTCTTCCCAACGGGAAAACACCTTGTCACCCACCAGCAAGGCGGCAGAGCAGGCTTCGGTGGCGGTATCAACGGCCAGGATCTTCAACTCGTTCATGCGTTCCAATCTCGATTACATTCAGTCAATGTCATTACCGACCGGCAAACACAGTGCCGATCTGTTGTTCAAACAGGTTAAATCACGCTAACAGGGCCCGCAGACCCGATGCGCTGCCAGCAAGCGCCCAAGGGATATATCCCGAGCGCGAGGCCTCAGCCCAACTCAGTACAAAGAGTTCGTCTCGGCTGCGTCATGCCTTGGCGCCAAAGAAATCCCCCAGCATGGCCAGCTCCCGAGTACGGGGAATGGTGGGCAGACTCTTGATAAAAGTGGCGCCGTAGGGCTTGTTGACCATGCGCGGATCACAGATCACCAGTACCCCATGATCACTGCGATCACGAATAAGCCGCCCCACCCCCTGTTTCAGGGCAATCACCGCCTTGGGCAGCTGGAGTTCGGCAAAGGGATCGCCCCCCTTGAGCTTGCAATCATCGACCCGCGCCTTGAGCAGCGGATCGTCAGGGCTGGCAAACGGCAGCTTGTCGATGATAACACAGGAGAGCGCAGCCCCTCGCACGTCGATCCCCTCCCAGAAGCTGCTGGTAGCCACCAGCACGGCGCGGCCATTTTCCACGAACTCCTTGAGCAGCCGCTGCTTGTTGTCCTCCCCCTGCAACAGCACGGTGCGGCCGATCTCCCGGCGCAGCACCTCGGCCACCTGACGCATCACCTGATGACTGGTGCAAAGAAAGAAACAGCCCCCCGGGGTCTTGTTGATAAGGGGGATCATCAGGTTAGCCAACTGTTCGCCCCGACCAAAGGCGTTGGGCTCGGGCAGATAGCGGGGCACGCACAGGCGCGCCTGCTCACCGTAATCGAACGGGCTGTCCAAAATAAGCTCGGCGCTGCCGGCCAGGCCCAGCTCGGCCACGAAGTGATCGAAGCGCTGATCAACCGTCAGGGTGGCGGAGGTGAACACCCAGGCCACCTCGGGCCTTTGCACCTCGGCCCCGAAACGCTCGGCCACCGAGAGCGGGGTCAGGTTGAGGGAAAAATGCAGCCGCGAGCAGTCATACCAGTAGGAAAAACCGGTCTGGTTCACCGCCAGCACCTCGCCAAGGCGAGTGCGCAGCTCGCAGATCCGCTCGAAGGCGTGATCCAGCTGCTCGCCCCGCCCCAGCGCCAGTTTCAACACCTCGTAACAGAGCCCGATGGCGTCGTTGAGGCGAGCCAGCGCCTGTCCCCAGAGGGGCTGGCGCAGCATGTCGCGGGTATTGCCGCGCCCGCCATCCACCCCGAAGGCGAGGCGCAAGTCCTGGCTCGCGATGGCGAGCCGATCCGCCGCCTTGCCAAGCTGGGCCATATCGTGGGCTTCGGCCCGATAGGCAAGCTGGATATCCTGCGCCAGATCCTGGATGGTGCGGCTGCCCACCGACTTGCCGAAGTAGTTGGTGGCGATCTCGGGCAGCTGGTGCGCCTCGTCAAACACATAGACTTGCGCCTGTGGCACCAGCTCGCCAAATCCCGTGTCTTTCACCGCCAGATCGGCGAAGAAGAGGTGATGGTTGATCACCACCACCTGGGCGTCCATGGCGCGGCGCCGGGCGATGACCAGGTGGCAATCGTCGTAATAGGGACAGTCGCGCCCCAGGCAGTTGTCGTTGGTGCTGGTGACGTGGGCGAGGATCTCGGCGTTCTCCTGCAGCCCCGGAATATCCCCCACATCGCCGTTGTCGGTAGCGGTGGACCAGGACTTCACCTTGACCAGGTCATTGAGGATCTCAGGCTTTTGCAGATGGGATTCGCTCAAGAGCCGGTTCATCCGCTCGATGCACAGGTAGTTGCTGCGCCCCTTGAGCAGGGCCACCGGCGAGGTGTAGGAGAGCGCCTGCGTGATGGTAGGCAAGTCTCGATAGAAGAGCTGCTCCTGCAGGTTTTTGGAGCCCGTACTGATCACCACCCGCTTGCCGGATTCCAGCGCCGGCACCAGATAGGCGTAGGTTTTGCCGGTGCCTGTCCCCGCCTCCACCAGCAGACGGCCACCACTCTTGATGGCACGGGCCACCGCCTCGGCCATCTCCAGTTGTGGAGCGCGGGCTTTGAAACCGTCGATATGGCTGGCCAGAGGGCCGTCTGGCTTGAACAGGGTCTGGATGGTCAAAAGGGAGTCCCGCAGCAAAAGGGGGCATTATGCCAAAAGCGCGGCGAAAGCGGGACTGATTCTGCGCTCAGACGAAGAGATCGATCTGATGCTCGGGATCGGGCTTGTGATCGTCCTCCTCCGACGTTGGCTGATCATGCTTGGCCGAGGGGTACGGCTGCTGGCGCTGCTGGGAGTCGCTGTTATCAGTGCCGGTCTTGCGCAGCTGATGCTTTTGGCTGATCTGGGTCACTTCCCGCTTGATCTCTTCGCTGCCAGGCGTGGCGGGCGCCCGGGGCAAGATGGGGAACAAGAGGTCCTGGCTGGGCATGATGTCGACTCCTGCTAGGGGTTATTGTCTAGTTATCGACCAGAAAACCGTTTTCTCAATTTTAATCGATCAAATCACAATTTCGGGTTGCTTTTTCTGTCAAGGCAGGTAGTTTAAATCAGGCGTCAATTACGACATCTTATTTGTAAAGGATTGATTACATGCAGTTCACCACCCTGAAGACTCATCACCACCATCATCATCCCGAATAGTCTTTCAGGAGGTTGACTGCTGGAAGACACTTAACTGGTGACTTCCAAAAGGACCGCAAGATTCATAAACCCTCGGAAGCACCCACTTCCGAGGGTTTTTTCGTTTTTGACTAGAAGGAAATCGAGCAAATGGAAACACAACGTCTACGTATCGCCATGCAAAAGTCCGGTCGTCTGAGCCAGGACTCCCAGGCCCTGTTCAAGAGCTGCGGCCTCAAGATTAACCTGCGCGAGCAACGCCTTATCGCCCATGTCGAAAACATGCCCATCGACATCCTGCGGGTGCGTGATGACGATATACCGGGGCTGGTGATGGAAGGGGTGGTCGACCTTGGCATCATCGGCGAGAACGTGCTGGAAGAGGTGCAGCTCATCCGCGCCTCCCAGGGCCAACCCTTTGCGGTCAAGACCCTCAAGCAGCTCGACTTCGGCGGCTGCCGCCTCTCCCTGGCCGTACCGGACGACGTCAACTACACCGGACCACAGAGTCTCGCCGGCAAGCGCATCGCCACCTCCTACCCGGGGCTGCTCGGTCGCTTCTTCGCCAAACGAGATATTCCCTTCAAGAGCGTGATGCTGGGCGGCTCGGTGGAAGTGGCCCCGCGCGCTGGCCTGGCCGATGCCATCTGCGATCTGGTCTCCACCGGCGCGACCCTGGAGGCCAACGGCCTGAAAGAGGTGGAGGTGATCTACCGCTCCAAGGCGGTGCTGGTGCAGGCCCCCAACCCCTTGTCTGATGCCAAGCAGAAGCTTATCGACAAGCTGCTGCCCCGCATTCAGGGGATGCAGCAGGCCCGCGAGAGCAAGTACATCATGCTGCACGCCCCCAAAGAGAAGCTCGATGCCATCACCAGTCTGCTGCCGGGGGCCGAGCGCCCCACCATCATGCAGCTGGCGGGCGAGACCAATCAGGTGGCGCTGCACGTCGTCTCCAGCGAAACCCTGTTCTGGGAAACCATGGAGCAGCTCAAGGCCCTGGGTGCCAGCTCCATCCTGGTGCTGCCCATCGAAAAAATGATGGAATAAGGAAGGAACATCATGCAGACCCTGATCTGGAAGACCCTCTCCCCTGCCCAGCAGGCCGACGTGCTGACCCGGCCCGCCTTGAGTGACGAGGCCGATATCGGCGCCGTGGTGCGGGATATCATCGCTGCGGTACGCAGCCGGGGCGACGAGGCCCTGCGCGAGTTGAGCCAGCGCTTCGAGCGTGCCCCGCGCCAGCAGTTGCAGGTGAGCGAGGCCGAAATTGACGCGGCGTGTGCACGCCTGGGGGATGACATCAAGGGCGCCATCAAGGCGGCGATTGCCAATATTCGCGCCTTCCACGCCGCCCAACAACAACCCGTGGTGCGGGTCGAGACCCAACCCGGGGTGGTGTGCGAGCTGCGCACCCAGCCCATCGGCCGGGTCGGCCTCTACGTGCCGGGTGGCAGCGCGCCGCTCCCCTCCACCGTGATGATGCTGGCCATTCCGGCAAGCCTGGCCGGTTGCCGTGAAGTGGTGCTCTGCACCCCGTCCCCGGCCAGCGACGAGATCCTGTTTGCCGCCCGTGCCTGCGGGGTCGAGAAGGTGTTCGCCATCGGCGGGGCCCAGGCCATCGCCGCCATGGCCTATGGCACCGAGACGATCCCCAAGGTGGACAAAATCTTCGGCCCGGGCAATGCCTACGTGACTGAGGCCAAGGGGCAGGTGTCCCGCGACTGGCGCGGCGCCGCCATCGACATGCCGGCCGGCCCCTCCGAGGTACTGGTGATCGCCGACGAGAGCGCCAACCCGGCCTTCGTGGCGGCAGATCTGCTCTCCCAGGCCGAACACGGCCCCGACAGCCAGGTGGTGCTGGTGACCACCTCACCGCTACTGGCCGATGCCATCGGCACCGAGATCAAGGGCCAGCTGGCCAAGCTCACTCGCCGCGACATCGCCGCACAGGCGCTGGGTTCAAGCCTGGTGATCCTCTGTGACGATCTGGCCGAGGCCTGCGCCATCTCCAATGCCTATGCGCCAGAGCACCTTATCGTGCAGACCCGTGCACCCCGCGAGCTGCTGGACCGACTCGAGAATGCCGGCTCCATCTTCCTCGGGGCATGGACACCGGAATCCGTCGGGGATTACGCCAGCGGCACCAACCACACCCTGCCCACCTACGGCTATGCCCGCACCTGCTCCAGCCTGGGACTGGCGGACTACCAGCGCCGCTACACGGTGCAGGAGCTAAGCGAGAGCGGCATCCGCAGCCTTGGCCCCATCGTCGAGCGCATCGCCCAGGCCGAGGGGCTCGATGGCCACAAAAATGCCGTCACCCTGAGATTGCAGGCCCTCGCGGGCGCCGTCCAAACCGGTTCACAACAAAAGGATTTGTCATGAGCATTGCCAATCTGGCTCGCCGCGTGGTGCGCGCCCTCACCCCTTACCAATCTGCCCGTCGCATCGGTGGCAAGGGTCATGTCTGGCTCAACGCCAACGAGGCCCCGCAGGCCTACCCCTTCACCGTCGAGGGGAGCCGTCTCAACCGCTATCCCGAACCCCAACCAACCGAAGTGGTCAACGGCTACGCCGCCTACGCCGGAGTCAATCCGGATCAGGTGCTGGTGAGCCGCGGCGCCGATGAGGCCATTGAGCTCTTGATCCGCACCTTCTGCGAAGCGGGTGAAGATCAGATCCTCATCTGCCCACCCACCTACGGCATGTACGCCATCAGCGCCGAAACCTGTGGCGTAGGGATTGTCGAGCAGCCCTTGACGCCTGCGCGCCAGCCGGACTGGCCCGCCATCGCCGATCGTCTCGGTGACGTGAACCTGGTGTTCCTCTGCTCCCCCAACAACCCCACCGGGGATCTGGTGGGCCGTGACGGACTCATCGCCTTGCTGGAGAAGGCCCGGGATCGCGCCATCGTGGTGGTGGACGAGGCCTATATCGAGTTCTGCCCCGAGGCTTCCGTGGTAGATCTGCTGGCCCGTTTCCCCAACCTGGTGGTGACCCGCACCCTCTCCAAGGCCTTTGCCCTGGCGGGGATCCGCTGCGGCTTTACCCTGGCAAGCCCCGAGGTGATCGCCATGCTGGCCAAGGTGATCGCCCCCTATCCCATCCCGGAGCCCATCGCCCAGATTGCGGTTCAAGCCCTCTCCCCCATGGGGCTGGCACTGATGTCGGAGCGGGTATTGGAACTCAACAAGCAAAAGGCACAGCTCAAAACCGAGCTTGCCGCTTTGTCGTGCGTAAAAGAGGTGTTCGAGGACAAGGGCAACTTCGTGCTGGTGCGCTTTGTGGATGGCGCCAGCGTGTTTGCCGCCATGAAGGCCGCCGGCATCATACTGCGGGATTTCTCGACCAAACCCGGCCTTGATAACAGCATTCGCATCACCATCGGCTATCAGGGCGAGATGGACGCCGTGCTGGCCGTGCTGCGTGATCTGCCCTCTCCCACTTTGTAAGACAAGGATGTAGCGATGAAGACCCCGTTTTTGTTTATCGACCGCGACGGCACCCTGATTGAAGAGCCGGTGACCGACAAGCAGGTAGACAGCCTCGCCAAGCTGCGCTTCGAACCCATGGTGATCCCGGTGCTGCGCGAGCTGCAGGCCGCGGGTTACGTGCTGGTGATGGTGACCAACCAGGATGGGCTGGGCACCGCCAGCCTGCCGCTGGAAAACTTCCAGCCGCCCCACGACCTGATGATGCACCTCTTCGAATCGCAAGGGGTGAGCTGGGAAAAAGTGCTGATCTGCCCCCACTTCCCCACCGACGGTTGCAGTTGCCGCAAGCCCCACCTTGGCCTGGTGAAGGAGTATCTCGCCTCGGGCCGCATCGACTTTGCCAACTCCTTCGTGATTGGCGATCGCCAGACCGATCTGCAGCTCGCCGAGAACATGGGCATTGGCGGTATTCGCTACCACCCGCAAGATCACGACTGGCTCGCAATCCGTGATCAGCTGCTCTCCAAAGGACGAGTGGCCGAGGTTGAGCGCTACACCAAGGAGACCCGCATCCAGGTGGCCGTGGATTTAGACAAGAGCGGCGGCAACCAGATTGAAACCGGCATCGGCTTTTTTGATCACATGCTGGATCAGATAGCGACCCACGCCGGCTTCAGGCTCAAGCTCAAGGTCAGCGGCGATCTGCACATCGACGATCACCACACGGTGGAAGATGTCGGCCTCGCCCTCGGTCAGGCCCTGCGCCAGGCCCTTGGCAACAAGCGCGGCATCGGCCGCTTCGGCTTCGTGCTGGCGATGGACGAGGTACAGGCGGTGATCGATGGCCGCCCCCGTGCGGATGAAGAGATCCCGCTCACCGAGCAGGAGGTGGCCACCGCGCTGGATTTGAGCGGCCGCCCCTACTTCGTGTTCGACTGCCCGAGCGGTTTTGGCCGCGACAACGTGGGCGAGATGGCCACCGAGATGGTGCCCCACTTCTTTCGCTCCCTCTCGGACGCCATGGCCATCACATTGCAGATGAAGGTGGGCTGCGGCAACACCCACCATCAAGTGGAGGCGTTGTTCAAGGGCTTTGGCCGCGCCTTGCGCCAGGCCATTCGGGTGGAAGGGAGCGAACTCCCCTCCAGCAAGGGGGTGCTGTGATGGAAGTGAACAAACAGAAGCTGGTCATCATCGATACTGGCTGTGCCAATCTGGCCTCGGTGCGCATGGCGTTCGAGCGCCTCGGCGCGGCGCCTCGGGTCTCCCGCGAGGCGGCCGACATCGAAGCGGCTGACAAGCTGATCCTGCCCGGGGTCGGCACCGCCGTGGCCGCCATGAAGAACCTCGACGAGCGCAATCTGGTGCCGCTCATTCGCGCCGCCAAACAGCCGCTGCTGGGCTTTTGTCTCGGCATGCAGATGCTGGCGGAGGCCTCCGAAGAGATCATGAGTGAGGGCGAAGACAAGGGCGGGCTTATCGACTGCCTCGGCATAGTGCCGGGCAAGATCCGGCTGATGGAGGTGGGCAACCTGCGCCTGCCTCACATGGGCTGGAATCAGGTGGAGCACGACGAGAGCCACCCACTGCTCCAGGGGATCCCAAGCGGCAGCTACTTCTATTTCGTCCACTCCTACGCCCTTGAGGTGACCGACGCCACCATCGCCACCTGCGACTACGGCCAGCCGTTTACCGCCATCGTCGGTCGTGACAACTTCTTTGGTGCCCAATTCCACCCGGAGCGCTCCGGCGCAGCCGGTGCCCGCCTACTGCAAAACTTTCTGGAGCTTTAACAAGGATGATTATCCCAGCCATTGATCTGATTAACGGCCAAGTCGTGAGGCTCTATCAGGGCGACTACGGCCAGAAGACTGCCTATAGCGACAGCCCGCAGGCCCGCTTCGATGAATATGTCTCTCAGGGGGCGGTGCAGCTGCACCTGGTGGATCTGGACGGTGCCAAGGATGCCAAGGCGCGCCAGCTTCCCCTTCTCGCCCAGCTGCTGTCGGCGACCGAGGCGCCGGTGCAGGTGGGGGGCGGCGTGCGCAGCGAGCAGGATGTAGCGGATCTGCTGGCCGCCGGTGCCAGCCGGGTGGTGATCGGCTCCACCGCCGTCAAATCCCCGGATCTGGTGGCCAGCTGGATGGAGAAATATGGCCCCGAGCGCATCGTGCTGGCACTGGACGTCAATATCGATGAGGAGGGCAATCGCCATATCGCGGTGGCGGGCTGGCAGGAGAACAGCGGGGTGACCATCGAAGCGTTGATCGAACGCTTCCTGCCCGCCGGGCTCAAGCACGTGCTCTGCACCGACATCAGCCGTGACGGCACCCTGGCCGGTACCAACGTCGAGCTCTACCGGGATCTCTGCGCCCGCTACCCGGGCGTCGCCTTTCAGGCCTCCGGCGGCATTGGCGGCATCGAGGATATCGATGCGCTCAAGGGCTCCGGGGTCAAGGGGATCATCCTCGGCCGCGCCCTGCTCGAGGGCAAGTTCTCGGTGGGCGACGCCATCGCCTGCTGGGCGACCCCCGCTGCATCTACCCCGACAGAAACAGGAGGCAACTGATGCTGGCAAGACGAATTATCCCCTGCCTCGACGTCAAGGATGGCGTGGTGGTCAAGGGCGTGCAGTTTCGCAACCACGAAGTGATGGGCGGCATTGTCGAGCTGGCCCGCCGCTACGCCGAGGAAGGCGCCGACGAGCTGGTGTTCTATGACATCACCGCCTCAAGCGATGCCCGGGTGGTAGACAAGAGCTGGGTCAGTCGGGTGGCGGAAGTCATCGACATCCCCTTCTGCGTCGCCGGCGGCATCAAAAGCGTCGACGATGCCCGCCAGATCCTGGAATTCGGGGCCGACAAGGTTTCCATCAACTCCCCTGCCTTGGCGGATCCCCGCCTTATCACCCGGCTGGCCGAGCGATTTGGCGTGCAGTGCGTGGTGGTGGGCATCGACTCCTATTTTGATGCCCAAACCGGCCACTATCAGGTCAAGCAGTTTACCGGCGACGAGAGCCGCACCCGCACCACCGCCTGGCACACCCTTGACTGGGTGCAGGAGGTACAAAAACGCGGCGCGGGCGAAATTGTGCTGAACGTGATGAACCAGGATGGCATGCGCCAGGGCTATGATCTCGAGCAGCTCAAGCTGGTGCGGGCCGTCTGCAAGGTGCCGCTGATTGCCTCCGGCGGCGCCGGCGCCATGGAACACTTTCGCGATGCCTTCACCCTCGCCGACGTGGACGGGGCCCTGGCCGCCTCCGTGTTCCACAAGGGGCTTATCCCCATTCCCGAATTGAAACGCTGGCTGAAAACCGAAGGAGTCGCCATCCGTGAATAATCAAGCTGTAAACAACGCATTGCCGCTGGTCGAGCGGCTCGATTGGGCCAAGTGCGACGGCATGATCCCCGCCATCGTCCAGCATGCTGCCAGTGGCGAAGTGCTGATGCAGGGCTTTATGACGAAGGAAGCCCTGGACAAAACCCTGGCGACCGGCCAGGTCACCTTCTTTAGTCGCAGCAAGCAGCGCCTCTGGACCAAGGGGGAGAGTTCGGGCCATGTGCTTCAGCTGGTCGCCATCACCACCGACTGCGATCAGGACTCCCTGCTGATCGCCGCCAACCCCGTCGGCCCCACCTGCCACAAAGGGACAACCTCTTGCTTCGACGGTCACCCGGTACCGCCACTGGGCTTTTTGGCCGAGCTTGAGCAGATCCTGGCGGCCCGCAAGGGGGCCGATCCGGCCACCAGCTACACCGCCAGCCTCTATGGCAAAGGCACTAAGCGCATCGCCCAGAAGGTAGGTGAAGAAGGCGTGGAAGTAGCCCTGGCCGCCATGGCCAAGGATCGGGAGGAGCTCATCAACGAATCCGCCGATCTGCTCTATCACCTGACCGTGCTACTGCAAAACGAAGGGCTGGGATTACAGGATGTGGTGCAGCGGCTTTATGAGCGGCACAATAAATAAACTGATAATAAAGCCGGGTTACCCCGGCTTTATTTAGTCAAGATGCACGGCCAGCTCAACTAAATTTTTATACGTTGTTAAACGTCGCTCCAATAGCGACAGCTCCTTTTCTGCCAAAATAGTATTTTCTTCTACAGTCAAATTTCGCATACGCCTAACACAATCTATTGTTAACGAGATAAAACGATTGGAATATTTATCATCTAAAATCGGATTCAATAGCCCCTCATAAGATATGACTAAAACATTTTTCAAGGAAAGCATATATTCACCATCTTTAAATGGATTTGCATACCGTTCACAATCGACATCCTCAATGTAACTTCCTATGGCACTCCCTGCTTTTATAAAACATTGAAAATGTTGTTCTTCATACTCACTTGTCAGACTATTGAAACCTTTCAGCTTAGGATGGTTATCTGTCTTAGGCATTTTTCCATCCACTACAGATCGATAATCTTCATTGTTTTTCTCACACAGAGAAAACAGGTAAACAAGAAAAATCAGATTTAATGTGCAACCTTGGTAATTGACGATGGACGCGATCGTTCGATCCAACACTTGCTCTGTTTTTCTTAAGCTCAATGAAAAATGATCACAAACAGCTGTCAATACATTTACCAACACTTGGCTATTAGTGATCTCAGGCCATACATTGACATGCTCAAAATGCAATTTTTTATCTACAATTGCCTGCTTAATAAACTCTCGCCGAGAGATACTGCCTAACGTAAATCGTCTATGAAAAAATCGGCCAAGATAGCTTTCTGCATCAAAACCATCGCCATAAATTACCTTGATAGCATGTTGCAACTGCTCGGTATCCGTTGCGAGTACAAACACCACGCCGGGGATATCGAAAATATGCTTGATGGTTTCCAGCATCTCTACAGCATAGGAGGGGCGGCAACGATCCAGCTCATCGATCAAGATAAAGGCTGGGAAATCCAGTTTTCTCTCACTTAAACCAACAGCCCCCTCAACCCATTGCCGTATTTCTTTTTTGAGATACTGGATAGATTCATAACACTCTTTCTGATTGCTGCAAAGGGCATCAACCAACTGATTGGCATCCTCCCCTTCCAGAGAAAAATCGTCTTCTTCCAGTCCGGCTTTCTTGATGGCCGCTTTCAACGCCAGTTTGCCGCCCACTTTAAATAATCCCAGTAGCCGCTGGCGCATACCTTCCGGGATTTTATTGTCTTTCCCTGCAACCTCTTTTAGCTGATCGATTATCGACGAAATGACCGTCAGCAAGGGATCATCGGAAAAGTCCTGCTGCCAGGCATCGATATAGACGGTGGGATAGTGCGCTTTCAGTTCCATATACCAGCGCTTGATAAACCAGGTTTTACCCGCCCCCCACTCGGCATTGAGATTGAGCACATAGTTGCGCTGCTTGCCTTCGGTAGCGAGGTAGTTGGTCAGAAACTCGGCATAGCGGGCACGATCCAGCCGATCGGCACTCAAGCGCTCTTCACTGCCCGCAATGGCTCCCGGCCCCTCCCAGATTACCGCAGCACTCCAATCAAACCCCGCCGATGTCATCTCACTGATCTCCCGATAGATATTGCCCGGAATGATATCAATACCTGCGGATAAATAACTTGATAGAAGCGCTGTTTGTGACCCTTTTATGCGCGCACCAGCCCGACTGACAAGGGAGCTGAAAGGGTGATCGGGCAGCAATAAGCATAAAAAAGGCGTATCCGCAGATACGCCTTGCTATAGAGACTCACCACTTCGTGGTGGCAAACCCCCCTTAGGAGGCCAGCTTGCCGTCCAGCTCGGCAATCTTGGCCGACCAGTAGGCCGGGCCTGTCTCGTGGATATTGTTACCCTGGGAGTCAACTGCCACAGTCACCGGCATATCTTCCACTTCGAACTCGTAGATGGCTTCCATGCCGAGATCGGCAAAGGCGACCACGCGGGCCTTCTTGATGGCCTTGGCCACCAGATAGGCGGCACCGCCGACGGCCATCAGATAGACGGCCTGGTGTTGCTTGATGCTCTCGACGGTTTTCGGGCCGCGCTCGGACTTGCCGATCATGCCGATAAGGCCGGTTTCACCCAGCATCATGTCGGTGAACTTGTCCATCCGGGTAGAGGTGGTGGGGCCGGCGGGGCCGACCACTTCGTCGCGCACCGCATCGACCGGGCCGACGTAATAGATGAAGCGGTTGGTGAAATCGACCCCTTCCGGCAGCCCTTCACCGCGTGCCAGCATGTCGGCGATGCGCTTGTGGGCGGCGTCACGGCCGGTGAGGATCTTGCCCGACAGCAGCACGGTATCGCCGCTCTTCCAGCTGGCGAGCTCGGCCTTGGTGATGCCATCGACGTTGACGCGGCGCACATTGCCGCCCGCCTCGCGGGTGATCTCGGGCCAATCTTCCAGTTTCGGCGGGGTCAGCTCGGCCGGGCCGGAACCGTCGAGTTCAAAATGCACGTGGCGGGTGGCCGCGCAGTTGGGGATCATCACCACCGGCTTGGAGGCGGCGTGGGTCGGAGCGGATTTGACCTTCACATCCAGCACGGTAGTGAGGCCGCCAAGGCCCTGGGCGCCGATGCCGAGCTTGTTGACCTTGTCATAGAGCTCGACGCGCAGCTTCTCTTCGGTGGTTTGCGGGCCGCGGGCGATCAGCTCCTGAATGTCGATATGCTCCATCAGGGCCTCTTTGGCCAGCACGGCCGCCTTCTCGGCGGTACCGCCAATGCCGATGCCGAGCATGCCCGGCGGGCACCAGCCCGCACCCATGGTGGGCACGGTTTTGACGACCCACTCGACGATGTCGTCGGAGGGGTTGAGCATCACCATCTTGGATTTGTTCTCGGAGCCACCGCCCTTGGCGGCGATGCTCACTTCCACCTTGTTGCCCGGGATCATGTCGATGTGCACCACGGCCGGCGCATTGTCTTTGGTGTTCTTGCGGCTGCCGGCCGGATCGGCCAGCACGGAGGCGCGCAGCGGGTTGTCCGGGTTGGTGTAAGCGCGGCGGGTGCCTTCGTCCACCATCTCCTGCACCGTCATGTCGCTGTCCCACTGCACCTGCATGCCGATCTTCACGAAACAGGTGACGATGCCGGTGTCCTGGCAGAGCGGGCGATGGCCTTCGGCGGACATGCGGGAGTTGATCAGGATCTGGGCCAGGGCATCTTTGGCCGCCGGGTTGGCTTCCCGATCATAGGCGGCCTTGGCAGCCTGAACGAAATCGAGGGGGTGGTAATAGGAGATGTACTGAAGGGCGTCGGCGATGGAATCGATAAAGTCCTGTTTTTTTATAATGCTCATATCTTCCTCACTGGTCCTTGTCCGTACCGCAGGGCAAAACAAGGGCTTCCATATGATTGGCTATGCGGTCGTGCTGACCAAAAACTATCAGCCAGCAAAAAACGAACGGCACAGCAGTTTTTTCTTTAGTCACCGACACCTATGATACGCTTGCCATCCCGCACCGACTAGGGGCCACAAACTAAACTGTTGCCTGTGTAACAAAAAATGACGCCAACACTTCATATTTATCACTTCGATCATCACCCGCGCCTGCACGATCAGTTTGCCCTGTTGCAACACCAGCCCTGGGCCATGCTGCTGGAGTCAGCCGGGCCACTCGGCGCCGACAACGGTTTTGACATCATCACCGCCGATCCGCTGGCCACCCTGGAGACCCGGGGGCCCCTCACCACCCTGCGCCAAGGTGATCAACAGAGCGAGTACCATGACGATCCCCTCGCCCTGCTGGCCCGCACCCAGCGCGCGCTGCTGGGGGAACTTTCAGAGCAGCCAACCAGGCTCCCGTTTATCGGTGGGGCACTGGGGCTCTTTGGCTATGATCTGGGTCGCCGCTTCGAGCGATTGCCGGAGCAGGCCGCCGCCGATATCGACGTGCCGGACATGGCGGTGGGGATCTACGACTGGGCGCTGCTGCGCGATGTGGCCAGCGGCCGGTGGCAACTGGTGCACTGGGGCAACGAGGCGGGGCTGGCGAAGCGTCTGGCCTGGCTTGAGCAGCAACAGCGCAAACCGGCGCCGGCCTTCTCCTTGCAAGGTGAATGGCAGAGCAATATGAGCCGCGCCGAGTATGGCGAGAAGTTTGCCCGCATCCAGGCCTATCTCGCCGCCGGGGATTGCTACCAGATCAACCTGACCCAGCGTTTTCAGGCCCCCTATCAGGGGGATGAGTGGCACGCCTATTGCGCCCTCGCCGTCGCCAACAAGGCCCCCTTCTCCGCCTTTGTCAGATTGCCGCACAGCGCCATTCTGAGTCTCTCCCCCGAGCGCTTCTTGCTGCTTGATGGCCGCCATATCGAGACCAAACCCATCAAGGGCACCCGGGCCCGCCACTCTGATCCAGAGATGGATCGCCAGATAGCCCAGGAGTTGGCCCAGGCGGACAAGGACAGATCGGAAAATTTGATGATCGTGGATCTGCTGCGCAACGACATCGGCCGGGTGAGCCGACCCGGCTCGGTCAGCGTGCCTCATCTGTTTGCGGTGGAATCCTTCCCCGCCGTGCACCACCTGGTCTCCACCATTCACGGCGAGCTCGACGAACGCTGGCAGGGGGTCGATCTGCTGCGGGCCTGCTTCCCGGGCGGGTCCATCACCGGCGCCCCCAAGATCCGCGCCATGGAGATCATCGAGGAGCTGGAGCCGCAACGGCGCAACGCCTATTGTGGCAGCATCGGCTATGTGAGCCAGCACGGGCGGATGGACACCAGCATCTGCATTCGCACCCTGATCGCCGAGAACGGCCATCTCTCCTGCTGGGCCGGTGGTGGCATCATCGCCGACTCCGATGCCGACAGCGAATATCAGGAGACCTACGACAAGGTGGCCCGGATCCTCCCCCACCTCTCGGCCTTGTCATAAAAATCTTTTTCTTTAACCCGGCATGGAGCCACGGCACAGTGGCTGACGATGAACATGGATAGCCACGACATGGATAGCAATGAACTGCTGACCCGCTTTCAACTTCAACTGCCGGCGCCGGCCCATCGGCTGGCCATCGCCGGACTCAAACCGGCGGCCGTACTGCTGCCGGTGGTAGAACGCGAGCAGGGGTTGCAGCTGCTGCTGACCCGTCGCAGCCCCCATCTGCGCCACCATGCGGGCCAGATAAGCTTTCCCGGGGGGCGCCAGGATCCGCAAGACAGGGATCTGATCCAGACCGCCCTGCGCGAAACCGAGGAGGAGCTCGGCATCAGCCCCCGCCAGATCCGCGTCATCGGTACCCTGAGTCCGCTCAATACCGTCTCCCAGTACGATGTGCTGCCGGTGCTCGGGCTGGTCGAGGGGGATTACCAGCTCACCCTCAGCCAGGATGAGGTGGCTCAGGCATTCGAAGTGCCCCTTGCCCACCTGCTCAATCCCGCCAACCACATCGCCCTCACCTTTCCCCGCAAGCAACAGTGGCACACCGTCTACTGGATACCCTGGCAAGATCATTTCATCTGGGGCGCCACCGCCAGCATGATCCGCCAGCTCTCACGACACATCGCAAAATAACAATCTGGATACATTTTGGCGTACAGAATTTGCGCTTTAACATTAAACTAACGTGGCAAATGATAAACAAAAATTGATTTTTTAGTATTTTGATCACGTTTCTATAAGAAAGTGCGGTTTTTCACGTTAGTAAGGTGAATTTGATCAACATTTTTAATCGAAAAAAAAGTATCCTTGCGCCGACTCAATAAAAAACCACACATTCGGGGTGAGATAGATGTCTAAAACTGTCATTGGCGCACAGGATGTTGCGACCGCACAGGAGCAAGGATTCAGCTCCGTCCAGACCACCAAGGGTTGGGCGAAACAAGACACCACCTGGGTGATCAGTCTGTTCGGTACCGCCGTCGGCGCCGGCATTCTGTTCCTGCCGATCAACGCCGGCATGGGCGGCTTCTGGCCGCTGGTCGTGATGGCGCTGCTGGTCGGCCCCATGACTTACCTGGCGCACCGCGGCCTGGCCCGTTTCGTCCTCTCCTCCAAGCAGAAAGATGCAGACATCACCAAGGTGGTGGAAGAGCACTTCGGCGTCGGCGCAGGCAAGCTCATCACCCTGCTCTACTTCTTCGCCATCTACCCCATCGTGCTGATCTACGGCGTGGGCATCACCAACACGGTTGAAAGCTTCATGGTCAACCAGTTGCAGATGGCTGCCCCGCCGCGCTGGATCCTCTCCATCGTGCTGATCATGGGCATGATGTCCGTGATGCTGGCCGGTGAGAAGCTGATGCTGAAAGTGACCGAGTTCCTGGTCTACCCGCTCATCGCCATCCTGGCTGGTATCTCCCTCTACCTGATCCCGGACTGGACCGGTGCCGCTCTGGCGCAGGTGCCGTCTGCCAAGGATTTCGCCACCACCCTGTGGCTGACCATCCCTGTGCTGGTGTTCGCCTTCAACCACAGCCCGGCCATCTCCAGCTTCGCCCTGGCCCAGCGTCGTGACTACGGTGATCGCGCCGTCGAGAAATCCGATGCCATCCTCAAGCGTACCGCCATGGTGCTGCTGGGCTTCGTGATGTTCTTCGTCTTCTCCTGCGTGATGAGCCTGACTCCGGCCCAGCTGGCCGAAGCCAAGGCCCAGAACATCGCCGTGCTCTCCTACCTGGCCAACCAGCATGCGAGCCCGATCATCTCCTACTTCGGTCCGCTGGTTGCGTTCGTCGCCATCGTCTCCTCCTTCTTCGGCCACTATCTGGGTGCCCGTGAAGGCCTGAAAGGGATGATCGTCCAGAACATGACCAAGGCGGGCAAAGAGCCGGATCAAAAGAAGGTTGAGCTGTTCATCATCGGCTTCTTCATCCTGACCCTGTGGGGCACCGCCGTGGCCAACCCCTCCATCCTGGGCATGATTGAATCGCTGGGCGGCCCCATCATCGCCACCATTCTGTTCCTGATGCCGATGTACGCCATCAAGCGTGTACCGGCCATGGCGAAGTACCAGGGCCAGATCAGCAACGTGTTCGTTGCCACCATGGGTCTGATTGCCATCTCTGCCATCTTCTATCAGCTGGTTGGTTAATCCCTCCCGCTGCCAAACCAAAATGCCAGCCGTTATCCGGCTGGCATTTTTTATGGGCGCGCTGCGCCAGTCCCTCCTCTCTTGCCGACATATCCCATCTAACATCCCCCGTTTCCCTGAGTTCCGTTAACCCTGCCCTGTTTCCCGAATAACCGGCCTCTCCCATCCCGTGAAGAAGGGATCGGGCACGGTACACTCGGCCACACTGTTGCTTGCGCCAGCCCACTGCCGCCTATTTGTGCTGTGCGGAAATACGCGCCGTCACACCTTTCACGCAGCTCGCCAACAGTTGACTAAAGCCATGGCTGAAGCTGCCATCCTGGCCGCCATGGCGTTGCCAATCCACGGTAAAGCCCCGGACGTTGCAATAACGCTGTGGCTCTGCTTTGGCATTGCAATAAGGTGTAGGACAGTCGTAGCTTGCCCTTCCCGCCATGAGTTTCTCATCTTTGTATCCAGCCCCTCACTCGTGCTCTGAACCAGACATGGCGTTCAGGCATGACAGGCCAGCAAGCGACTGGCTCAACCTGATGCGATGCCAATGCCCCGCAAAAACCTTATTTGCAGGCATAAAAAAGCGCCCTCCGAAGAGGGCGCCAAATAACAGAGAAGGTGAGTAACGAGATCAAGCTTCGCGGCTTGGGATCGCCTCGGCGTCCATCAGGCTCTCGTCTTCGGCCATGCAGGCCGCGGCGGTAAACAGCACGTCGGTGGAGCTGTTGAGGGCCGTTTCGGCGGAATCCTGCAGTACCCCGATGATGAAGCCAACGGCCACCACCTGCATGGCGATGTCGTTGCTGATCCCGAACAGGCTGCATGCCAGCGGGATCAGCAGCAGGGAACCACCGGCCACACCGGAGGCGCCGCAAGCACTGACGGTGGCAACCACGGAGAGCAGCAGAGCCGTGGCCAGATCCACTTCCACTCCCAGGGTATGCACTGCCGCCATGGCCAGCACGGTAATGGTGATGGCGGCGCCGGCCATGTTGATGGTGGCGCCCAGCGGAATGGAGACCGCATAGGTATCTTCCGGCAGACGCAGTTTTTCACACAGAGCCATGTTGACCGGGATGTTGGCGGCGGAGCTGCGGGTAAAGAAGGCGGTCACGCCGCTCTCTTTGAGGCAGGTCAGCACCAGCGGATAGGGGTTGCGCTTGATCTTCCAGAACACGATCAGCGGGTTGACCACGAAAGCGATGAACAGCATGCAGCCGATCAGCACCACCAGCAGCTGGGCATAGCCGAACAGGGCATCGAAGCCGGTCTCGGCCAAGGTGGAGGCGACCAGGCCCAAGATACCGAGCGGAGCGCAACGGATCACCGCCTTGACGATGGTGGAGACACCGTGGGAGAGATCGGAGATCAGCGCCTTGGTGCTCTCGTTGGCATGACGCATGGCGATGCCAAGGCCAATGGCCCAAGCCAGGATCCCGATGTAGTTGGCATCCATCAACGCCTTGACCGGGTTGGTCACGATGTTGAACAGCAGGGTTTGCAGCACTTCTGTGATGCCGCCCGGCGGAGTGATCTCGGCGGTGTTGGCTACCAGATGCAGGTTGGAGGGGAACAGGAAGCTGGCCATGACGGCGACGACGGCCGCCGCGAAAGTGCCAAACAGATAGAGTACCAGCAAGGGGCGGATGTTGGTTTTCTGCCCCTGCTTGTGGCCTATGATGGCCGCCATCACCAGCACAAAGACCAGCAGTGGTGCGACCGCCTTCAATGCGCCGACAAACAGGCTACCGAGCAGGCCGGCTGCCCTGGCCCACTCGGGGGCAAACATGGCCAGCAGGATACCGAATACCAGACCAACCAGGATCTGGCTGACAAGACTGGTGCTATTGACCAGCCGGATAAGAGGGTGTTGTTGTGTCATCAAAAAGTCCCTAGGCACCGTAGTGCATGATTCATGAGTCCTGTCTGCAATCCCGCATTGAGAAGCGCCTGCCCCTCATATGAGATAACCGCGGCCAGCCTTCTGTCGGGCCGATCCGGCGGTTATCAGGATTGCTTGATGGAATATCCCACTCGCCACCTTTTTTTTCCAGAGAATCACCAAAAAATATCCGGCTTTTATCACAAAATCCCGCAACAAACTCTTAACCGGAAGGCAACCACCCGTTTTTGTACGCATTTCAACCAGTCTTTACCGACTTACTCACTCCCGTTATCAAGGGGTCGCTGTGTTATCATCGCCAATTTGCGCTGGAGCCCTGCCATGATCCCGACCCTGCTGACCCGACACTTTGGTTTTTCCGGACTCAGATCCGGCCAGGAGGCGGTGATCAACCGGGTGCTGGCAGGCCAAAGCGCGGCCGCCATCTTCCCCACCGGCTCAGGCAAATCCCTTTGTTATCAGTTGCCCGCCCTCGCCCTGCCCCATCTCACCCTGGTGATCTCACCCCTGCTGGCCTTGATGCACGATCAGCTAGCCTTTCTCAAAAACAAGGGGATCAGCGCCGCGACCCTCGATTCCAGCCAGAGTGCGGAAGAGAGCCGTCAGGTGATGCAGCAAGCCCTGGATGGCCAGCTGAAGATCCTGATGATCTCGGTGGAGCGACTCAAGAACGAGCGCTTTCGCCGCTTTATCCAGCAGGTGCCGCTGTCGCTGCTGGTGGTGGATGAGGCTCACTGCATCTCGGAGTGGGGTCACAACTTTCGCCCCGACTACCTCAAGCTGCCGCACTATCGCGAGGAGCTGCAAATACCCCAGGTATTGCTGCTGACCGCCACCGCCACCCGGGCGGTTATCGAGGATATGCAGGCGAAATTTGCCATCGAGCCCGATAACGTGATCGTGACCGGCTTCTATCGCCCCAATCTCGATCTCGCCGTGGTGCCGCTTCGCCCCGAGGAGCGCGATAGCTGGCTCGCCCAAACCTTGCGCGCAGACCCCGGCCTGCCCACCATCATCTATGTCACCCTGCAACACACCGCCGAGCAGTGCGCCGGGATGTTGCAGCAGCAGGGGCTCAGTGTACGTGCCTATCACGCCGGGCTTGATGCTGAGGTGCGCAGCCAGATCCAGCGGGATTTCATGACCGGTCGGGTGGATTGCATCGTCGCCACCATCGCCTTTGGCATGGGGATCGACAAGGCGGATATCCGCCGGGTGATTCATTACGATCTGCCCAAATCCATCGAGAACTACAGCCAGGAGATTGGCCGGGCCGGTCGCGATGGGCAACTCTCGCACTGCACCGTACTGGCCAACCAGAGCCAGCTGCCGGTGCTGGAAAATTTCGTCTATGGCGATACCCCGGATCTGGCGGCCATCCGCCAGTTGCTTGACATCATTGCAGGCAGCGGCCCGCAGTGGGAATTCACCCTGCTGCGCCTCTCAAGCGAAATAAATATCCGCCAGCTGCCCCTCAAGACCCTGCTGGTTTATCTGGAAATGGCGGGCATCATCACGCCGGCCTATAGCTATTTTGCCGACTACCGCTTCAAGTTCGTGCTGGATAAAAGCGACATCCTCGCCCGCTTCAACCCGGATCGGCGCCAGTTTCTGGAACAATTGTTTGCCTGCGCGCCCTTGGCACGCAGCTGGTGCACCATGGATTTCGAGGCACTCTGGCAGGGTTATCAGGGAGAACGTCAGCGGGCGGTTGCGGCCCTCGACTACCTGCAACAACAAGGATGGATAGAACTCGAGAGCAAGCAGATGACTGAGGTCTACCGGGTCAATCAACAGGGGTGGAACAAAGAAGAAGAGGCGCTGCGGCTGCACGGCCTTTTCTTGCAAAAAGAGCAGAGCGAGCTTGCCAGGCTGCAGGCCATGCTGGACTTTTTCACCGCTGGCGACTGCCTGAGCCACCGCCTGGCCCGCTATTTTGCCGATGAGGCCGCCCCCGCCCGGTGCGGCCACTGCTCCGTCTGTCGCGGCCAGGTTGCCGTGCTCCCGCCCTTGCCCCGACTGGCCATGCCAAACGAGGCGGGCATCCGCGCCTGGTGCGAGCCCCTCATCGCCAAGACAGGCACACAGGATGAACGCGTCCTGGCCCGTTTCCTGTGTGGCATCGCCACACCGCTCACCACCCGGGTCAAGGCCAGATCCCTGGCCGGGTTTGGCCAACTGGCAGCCCATCCCTTTGCCAACGTGTTGCAGGCCTTAAAGCAGGCCTACTCCTGAATACAAAGCAGGCTGCGCACCGCTACAATTTTTCAGCAGACAAAAAAAGAAGACCCTCGCCTTTGCGAGGGTCAAGCCAACGGAAACGTGCTTAAACAGAGCTTAGTGCCACGACAAGCCGCTCTCTTGCTAAAGCGCCTTGCCACCTGCACATGGCCAATCTAGATGAGTGGAATTGTAGCGTCAATGTAAAAATTAGAGCTGTAACTTCAAACAAACCACATTACGTTGACGTTAGCGTAATGATAGATTTATTGATATTCCCGCCAACGGGCGCCACGTCTGGCTTCCCGTTTCACCTGCATCGACTCGCCCGGACCTGCCCGCAAGCAAAGAAACATTTATTTTTTATGTCTTTGACATTTACCTCACTATCATGGCAAAAATAATTTAACAGTCAGTAACATAGCTGTGTTGCTGGCTGACCGGCCCACTCGGTAAGCCGGCCGGTTTCGTCACTGTGTCATCAATCAAATAGGGATGGATTACTGGGGCCTGTTGACTAGGCTTTAAATGCAAGACCAAACAAATAGTGATCCGCTCATTTTCAGGGTAAGCGACTATAACGAGGGCAAAGTTATGGGCATCTTCGAGCATTACCAACAGCGATATGAGAAAGCCAGGGAAGAGGAATACAGCATCCAGGAGTTTCTGGACATGTGTAAGCAGGACAAATCCTGCTACGCCTCTGCCGCCGAACGCCTGCTGACCGCCATTGGCGAGCCGGAGATGGTCGATACCTCCGCCAATCCCAGACTGAGCCGGCTCTTCTCCAACCGGGTCGTGGCCCGCTATCCCGCCTTCAAGGACTTCTACGGGATGGAAGAGGCCATCGAACAGATCGTCTCCTACCTCAAACACTCCGCCCAGGGGCTGGAAGAGAAGAAACAGATCCTCTATCTGCTGGGTCCGGTCGGGGGCGGTAAATCCTCTCTAGCAGAGAAACTCAAATCCCTGATGCAAAAGGTGCCCATTTATCGCATCAAGGGCTCACCGGTCAACGATCACCCCTTCTGCCTGTTCGACATCGAGGAAGATGGCGAGCTGCTGGAGAAGGAGTACGGCATCCCGCGCCGCTACCTGCGCCCCATCATGTCCCCCTGGGTTGCCAAGCGGCTGCACGAGTTTGGTGGCGACATCACCAAGTTCAAGGTGGAGAAGGTCAATCCCTCCATCCTCGACCAGATCGCCATTGCCAAGACCGAGCCTGGCGATGACAACAACCAGGACATCTCCTCCCTGGTCGGCAAGGTGGACATCCGCATGCTGGAGCACTTGCCCAGGATGACGCCGACGCTTACTCCTACTCGGGTGCCCTGTGCAAGGCGAACCAGGGGATCATGGAGTTTGTCGAGATGTTCAAAGCCCCCATCAAGGTGTTGCACCCACTGCTGACCGCGACGCAGGAGGGGAACTACAACGGCACCGAGGGGCTCTCCGCCCTCCCCTTCGACGGTATCCTGCTGGCCCACTCCAACGAATCCGAGTGGCAGCAGTTCCGCAACAACAAGAACAACGAAGCCTTCCTCGACCGGGTTTACATCGTCAAGGTGCCCTACTGCCTGCGCGTCTCGGAAGAGGTGAAGATCTATGAAAAACTGCTGGTCAACAGCGAGCTGACCGAGGCCAAGTGCGCCCCGGGCACCCTCGAGCTGCTGGGCCAATTCTCCGTGCTGTCGCGCCTCAAGGAGCCGGAAAACTCCAGCATCTACTCCAAGATGCGGGTCTATGACGGCGAAAGCCTCAAAGACACGGATCCCAAAGCCAAGAGCTATCAGGAGTACCGCGACTACGCCGGGGTGGATGAGGGGATGAATGGTCTCTCTACCCGCTTTGCGTTCAAGATCCTCTCCCGTGTCTTCAACTTCGACCACGCGGAAGTGGCCGCTAACCCGGTGCACCTCTTCTATGTGCTGGAACAGCAGATCGAACGGGAGCAGTTCCCGCAAGAGCTGCACGATCGCTATCTGGAGTTCATCAAGGGCTACCTGACTCCGCGCTACGTAGAGTTCATCGGGAAAGAGATCCAGACCGCCTACCTCGAGTCCTACTCCGAGTACGGCCAGAACATCTTCGACCGCTACGTCACCTACGCCGACTTCTGGATCCAGGATCAGGAGTACCGTGACCCCGAAACCGGCCAGCTGTTTGACCGCGCCTCGCTCAACAGCGAGCTGGAGAAGATCGAAAAACCCGCCGGGATCAGCAACCCGAAAGATTTCCGTAACGAAATCGTCAACTTCGTGCTGCGCGCCCGGGCCAACAATGCAGGCCGTAACCCCAACTGGACCAGTTACGAGAAGCTGCGCACCGTGATCGAGAAGAAGATGTTCTCCAACACGGAAGAGCTGCTGCCGGTTATCTCCTTCAACAGCAAAACCTCGGCCGAGGAGCAGAAGAAGCACGATAACTTTGTCGAACGGATGATGGAGAAAGGCTACACCCGCAAACAGGTGCGACTGCTCTCCGAATGGTATCTCAGGGTCCGCAAGTCATCCTGACCCTGACCTGTTCAAGGGGGAGTTATGGCGCATTTTATCGACCGCAGGCTCAACGGCAAAAACAAAAGCGCTGTCAATCGGCAGCGCTTCATCCGCCGCTACAAGAAGCAGATCAAACAAGCGGTCTCGGATGCTGTCTCCAAGCGCAGCATTCAGGACGTAGACAAGGGTGAGAGCATCAGCATCCCGACCAAGGATATCGGTGAACCCCATTTCCATCAGGGACAAGGGGGCAAACGGGAGATGGTGCATCCTGGCAACGATCAGTTTGTCACCGGCGACAAGATTGAACGCCCCAAGGGAGGGGGTGGCGGACAGGGTTCCGGTGAGGGACAGGCCTCCAATCAGGGGGAAGGTTCGGACGACTTCGTGTTCCAGATCTCCAAGGACGAGTATCTGGATCTGCTGTTCGAGGATCTCGAGCTGCCCCGCCTGCAAAAGACCCAGCTCAACCAGCTGATGGAGATGAAAACCTACCGGGCGGGCTACACCTCCAACGGGGTGCCCGCCAACATCAACGTGGTGCGATCCCTGCAAAACTCGCTGGCACGGCGCATGGCGCTGCAGGCGGGCAAGAAACGCCTGCTGCACGAGTTGGAGGATCGCCTGGCCCTGCTGGCTGCCGATCCCAACGAGCACTTTGCCGAGATGGCCCAGCTCGAAAAGGAGATCCGCGAGCTGAAACGGCGGATCGATGCGGTGCCCTTCATCGACACCTTCGATCTCAAATTCAACAACTTCGTCAAGCGACCGGTACCTTCCAGCCAGGCGGTGATGTTCTGCCTGATGGACGTCTCGGGTTCCATGGATCAGGCCACCAAGGAGATGGCCAAGCGCTTCTACATCCTGCTCTATCTGTTCCTGAGCAGGACTTACAAGAATGTCGAGGTGGTCTATATCCGCCACCACACCCAGGCCAAGGAGGTGGATGAACACGAGTTCTTCTACTCCCAGGAGACGGGGGGCACCATCGTCTCCAGCGCGCTCAAGATGATGAACGACATCATCAACGATCGCTATCCGGCCAACCAGTGGAACATCTATGCGGCGCAAGCGTCAGATGGCGACAACTGGGCCGATGATTCCCCCCAGTGCCGGGAGATCCTGGTGCGGGACATCATGCCGCGGGTGCGCTACTACTCCTACATCGAGATAACCACCCGTGCCCACCAGACCCTGTGGCACGAGTATGAATCGGTGGCCAGCCAGTTCCCCCACTTTGCGATGGAGCATATTCGCAAGGTCGAGGATATCTATCCGGTATTCCGGGAGCTGTTCAAGAAGCAAGCGGCGTAAGGAGGTCACATGATCGAAACCGAAAAACGAGTGACGCCACTGGATGACGGGCCGGACTGGAACTTTGATCTGCTGGAGACCTACCACCAGGAGATCGCCCGAGTCGCCAGGTTCTACAGGCTGGACACCTACCCCAACCAGATCGAGGTGATCACCGCCGAGCAGATGATGGATGCCTACTCCAGTGTCGGCATGCCCATCGGCTACCAGCACTGGTCATTCGGCAAGCGCTTCATCCACACCGAGCGCAACTACAAGCGTGGCCAGATGGGTCTTGCCTACGAGATCGTCATCAACTCGGATCCCTGCATCGCCTACCTGATGGAGGAGAACACCATGCCGATGCAGGCATTGGTGATGGCCCACGCCTGCTACGGCCACAACTCTTTTTTCAAGAACAACTACCTGTTCAAGGCGTGGACCGATGCCTCCTCCATCATCGACTACCTGCTGTTTGCCAAGAACTACATCACCCAATGCGAGGAGAAGCACGGTATCGATGCGGTGGAGCAGCTGCTCGACTCCTGCCATGCCCTGATGAACTTCGGGGTGGATCGCTACAAACGCCCCCAGAAGATCTCGATGGCGGAGGAGAAACGGCGCCAGAAGGCACGGGAAGATTATCTGCAGACCCAGGTCAACGAGCTGTGGCGCACCCTGCCCAAGCAGCACAAGAGTGCCGGGGTCGAGGACAAACGCTACCCCGCCGAGCCCCAGGAGAACATTCTCTACTTCATCGAGAAAAATGCCCCCCTGCTCGAGCCCTGGCAGCGCGAAATCGTGCGCATCGTGCGCAAGATAAGCCAATACTTCTATCCCCAGAAGCAGACCCAGGTGATGAACGAGGGGTGGGCCACCTTCTGGCACTACACCATCCTCAATCACCTCTATGACGAGGGCAAGATCAGCGATCGCTTCATGATGGAGGTGCTGCACAGCCACACCAACGTGGTCTATCAACCGGCCTACAACAGCCGCTACTACTCGGGCATCAATCCCTATGCACTGGGGTTTGCCATGTTCACGGATCTGCGCCGCATCTGCGAGCACCCGACCGAGGAGGACAGGTACTGGTTTCCGGACTACGCCGGCAGCAACTGGGTCGAGACCCTGCATTTCGCCATGCAAAACTTCAAGGACGAAAGCTTCATCAGCCAGTTCCTGAGTCCCAAGGTGATGCGGGACATGAAGCTCTTTGCCATTGATGACGACGATCTGAAGAACTACCTCAAGATCTCAGCCATCCACAATGACGAAGGCTACCGCCAGGTGCGCAACACCCTGTCGGCCCAGTACAACCTGAGCAACCTGGAACCCAACATTCAGGTCTACAACGTGGCAGTGAAAGGGGATCGCTCCCTCACCCTGCGCTATGTGCCCCACAACCGCATCCCCCTCGGCGATTCCCGCCACGAGGTGCTCAAGCATCTCCACCAGCTGTGGGGATTCGATGTGGTGCTGGAGCAGGACAACGGCGACATGCCGCCAGACATCATAGGGCGCTGTCCGGAACGCAAACCGGGGATCTGACTCATCGCCCCTCCCCAATGGCCCACTTAGGTGGGCCATTTTTTTGCCCCCTTTTTTCTCCGCGTCGTACCCGCCCCTGCATACCATCAGCACCGGCATAAAAAGAGGCCCGCACCTTCGGGTGCGGGCCTCTTGTCTGGTTATCATCGCGGGGCGCTATCAGTAGAAGGTCTGCTGCTCCGCGGCCATCGCCTTGAGGCGCTCACAGGGTGCAAAGCGATCGCCGTGGCGCTTCTGGTAATACTCCAGCCTGCCGACCAGATGGTCGATGCCAAGAGCGTCCATATAACGGAAAGGCCCCCCCAGGAAGGGCGGGAAACCGATGCCGAAGATGGCGCCGATGTCGCCATCACGGGCCGAGGCCACCACGCCGCCATCGAGTGCCATGGCCGCTTCGTTGAGCATCAGCAGCACGCAGCGCTCGGCGATCTCCTGTTTGGCCAGTTTGGCCACCGGCTTGATCCCCAACACTCCATAGACGCTCTCGTCCACCTTCTTCTTGCCCTTGGCAGCCTTGCCGTAGAGGTAGAATCCCTTGCCGTTCTTGCGACCCTTGCGATCGTTCTCCAGCAACTTGTCAAAGGCCTTGGGCGCCTGGAACTGCTCGCCCCCCAGCTCTTTTTCAAGGATGGGCGAGATCTTGGCCCCCACGTCAATCCCCACCTCATCGAGCAAAGTGATGGGGCCCACCGGGAAACCAAAGTCGAGCAGGGCGCCGTCCAGTACCTCCACCGGTTCCCCTTCCAGCACCAGACGAGCCGCCTCGTTCATATAGGGAGCCAGGATGCGGTTGACGTAGAATCCCGCCTCGTCTTTTACCACGATCGGGGTCTTGCCCTGGGCACGGGCGAAGGCCAGAGTGGTGGCCACCGTCTCGGGGCTGGTCGTGGCATGGGGAATGATCTCGGCCAGCGGCATCTTGTCCACCGGGCTGAAGTAGTGCAGCCCCACCACCCGCTCAGGGTGCGCGGCGGCCGCCGCAATCTGGTTTATGGGAAGCGACGAGGTATTGGAGGCAAACACGGTATGCTCGCCACACTCGCGCTCCACATCTTTCACCATCTGGTGTTTGAGGGAGAGATCTTCAAACACCGCTTCCACCACCATGTCGACCCGGTGGAAACCGGAGTAGTCCAAGGTGCCGGTCAGCAGGCTCATCTGTTTTTCCAGCTCGCTGCGCAGGAGTTGGCGGCGCTTGAGCTTCTTGGCCAAGATATCGTAGCTGTAGCGCATGGCATTGCCGATGCCGGCGTTGGCCACGTCCTTGATCCGCACCGGTACACCCGCCTTGGTGGCGGTGACAAAGGCGATGCCGCCCCCCATCAGGCCGCCACCCAGCACGGCGGCATGACCCACCTTGCGCGGCTCGACTCCCTGATAGGTGACCTCTTTCTTCATCTCGGTAGTGGCGAAGAAGATAGAGCGCAGAGCGGCAGATTCACGGGTCATCACCAGCTCGCCAAAGTGGCGGGACTCGGCGGCAAGACCTGCCTGCATCCCCTCCTCCACGCCGATGCGCACCACCTCGATGATCCGCTCGGGGGCCGGATAGTTGCCACGGGTCTTGGCCTTCACCCCTTTGCGCGCCTGATCGAACAGTACCTTGCGACCCAATTTGTTGGTTTCCAGCAGCTTGCCCTGCAGATCCCGTTTCAGCTGGTGGCGCGGCTTGCCCTTCTTGGCAAGCTTGATGGCGGCCTCAAGCAAAATGGAAGGCGGCACCACATCGTCCACCAGTCCCAGTTTTTTGGCCTGTTTGGCCCGCACCTGTTTGCCGGTCAGCATCAGATCCAGCGCCTTGGCCACCCCGATAAGGCGAGGCAGACGCTGGGTTCCGCCAGAGCCCGGTAGCAAGCCCAGTTGCACTTCGGGCAGACCGAGTACGGTTTTACCATGCTCAGTTACCACCCGGCCATGACAGGCCAGCGCCAACTCCAGCCCACCGCCAAGGCAAGGGCCGTGGATGGCGGCAATCACCGGAATGGTCAGGGACTCGATCTCGGCGAAGAAGATCTGCCCCTCGCGAGACAGTGTCTCGGCATCCTGGGCGCTGGCACAGGCCGCCAGCATGCTGATGTCAGCCCCGGCGATGAAGGAATCCTTCTTGCCTGAGGTGATCACTAGGCCGATCAGATCCCGGTTGCCTTTCACCTCGGCCAGCAGGTTTCGGATCTCCTCTGCAAAAGAGGCCTTCAGGGTATTCATGCTCTCGCCCGGCACATCTATGGTGAGGATACCGATGCCATCTTTGCGTACGTCCAGTGAAAAAGTCTTCGCGCTCATCATTCAACCTCCAGCACCATGGCCGCACCCAATCCGCCTGCCGCGCAGGCGGTGTTGAGCCCCAATCCCCCACCCCGACGACGCAGCTCGTGCAGCGTCTGGGTGATCATCCGCGCGCCGGTGGCGGCAAAGGGGTGACCGTAGGCCAGGGAGCCGCCGAGGACGTTGAACTTGTCCATGTCCACCTCACCAATGGCCTGATCGCGGCCCAGCTTGTCACGGGCAAAATCTTTGCTTGCAAACATCTTGAGGTTGGCAAGAGTCTGGGCGGCGAACGCTTCGTGCATGTCGATGAGGGTCAGATCGGCCAAAGTGATGCCGGCGCGGTCCAGCGCCAGCGGCGTGGCGTAGGAGGGCCCCATCAGCATGTCCTGCCAAACGTCGATGGCAGAAAACGCGAAACTGCGAATAAACCCAAGCGGCTCCAGTCCGAGCTCCTTGGCCCGCCCTTCGCGCATCAGCAACACGGCGGCAGCACCGTCGGTGAGCGGGGTGGCGTTGGCAGCGGTGACCGAGCCGTGGGCCCGATCAAACACCGGTCTGAGCTTGGCATAGCTTGCCAGATCAGACGCCTCGCGGATGTTGTTGTCCCGCTCCAGCGGCGACTTGTAGGGCGGAACGTGAGCGGTAAACACCTCGCCACTGAGCTTGCCGTCGGCCCAGGCCTGCGCGGCCAGAGTATGGGAGCGATGGGCCAGCGCATCCTGCGCCTCGCGGCTGATGCCGTGGGTCTTGGCCATCTGCTCGGCGGTCTGCCCCATGGAAAGACCGGTGGAATATTCGGCCACCGCGGGGGGCACCGGCAGCAGATCCTTGACCCGCAACTGGCGCAGAATGTTGAAGCGCTGCTGCAGATTGCGCGACTTGTTGAGATCCACCAGGGCGCGAGCCAGCTTCTTGCTCACCCCGATGGGCAGCACGGAGGAGGAGTCAGCGCCGCCGGCAATAGCGATATCGGCCATGCCCGCCATGATGGACTCGGTGACATTGGCCACCGCCTGGAAACTGGTGGCGCAGGCACGGGAGACGCTATAGGCATCCGTAGTCACGCTCATGCCGGTACCGAGTACGATCTCGCGAGCGATGTTGGGGGCTTCCGGCATCTGCACCACCTGGCCGAACACCAGCTGATCGATAAGCTTGGGATCGAGATCGGTACGGGCGAGCATCTCGCTCACCACCAGTTTGCCGAGATCCACCGCAGGCACGCCGTGATAGGCAGTCGCCTGCTTGGCAAAAGGGGTTCGCAGACCCGCCACGACGGCAATCCGTTCGCCCTGGCGAGTCGTCAGTTTCAATGGCTGTTTCATCCTGGCTCCTTGGGTTATAAGGCAGAGGTCTGACCTCATTGCGCCACATCTTAACAATCCAATCACAAGTTTCATACAGCTGATTGAAACTAAATTGAGCGCAACTCGGCCCCCTGGCTCGCCCTCGCGGGTCAACTGGAGTATAAACAGATCAACTTCCATAAAAACAACGGGTTTATCGCATGGCCGTGGCCGAGTTCAGACAATTGAGGGACTATTTGAGCAGCCAGATCCTGGGACAGGATGAGCTGATTGAAGGCTTGCTGATCGCCCTGCTATGTGAAGGACATGTGTTAATCGAAGGGGCCCCCGGTCTTGCCAAGACCCGGGCGGTCAAAGCGCTGGCCGGCGCCGTCGAGGGACGCTTCGCCCGCATCCAGTTCACTCCGGATCTGCTGCCAGCCGATCTCACCGGTAGCGAGGTGTTTCATCCCCAGGATGCCAGCTTCGTGTTCCAACCCGGCCCCCTCTTCAACCACCTTATTCTCGCCGACGAGATTAACCGAGCCCCGGCCAAGGTGCAGTCCGCGTTGCTGGAGGCGATGGCCGAACACCAGATCACGGTGGGCAAGAAGAGCTGGCGCCTGCCGCCCCTCTTTATGGTGGCAGCGACTCAAAACCCCATCGAGCAGGAGGGCACCTACCCTCTGCCGGAGGCCCAGCTCGATCGTTTCCTGCTCAAGCTGATGGTTGATTACCCGAGCCCCGCCATGGAGCTCGCCATTTTGCAGCTCAACGCCAAAGGCGAGCAGCTGGCCGCCGCCCCCGTGATCCTGAGTCAGGCCACCTTGCAGAGTGCCCGCAGCGAGGTGCTGGCCGTGACGATGCAAGAGCGCCTCGCCCACTATCTGGTGGCGCTGGTGTGTGCCACCCGCCCGGGCTGCGGCCTGTGCCCCGCTCTCGAGCCCCTCATCGCCGTCGGTGCGAGCCCCAGGGCCTCACTGGCCCTGGCCCGCTCGGCCCGTGCCCGAGCCTGGCTCGCAGGACGAGACTATGTGGTGCCGGAAGATATCCAGCTGCAGGCCTATCCGGTACTGCGCCATCGCCTCATTCCCAGCTATCAGGCCCTGGCGGACAACCTAGACAACGACACCCTGATCGCCCGCCTGCTGGATCTGGTACCATGTCCCTAGATCCTTGCAAGCATCCCGATATCGCGCTGGAGTTGCCTCGCCTGATCAATATCCGGCTGTGGGCGAAAGCGCAGCGCAAGGCTGGTAGAAGCAGTGCCGAGCGAGGCAAGCCGGGCCGCTCCCCGGGCCTCACTTTCAGGGAGCTGCGCGCCTATCAGGCCGGTGACGAGGGGCGCCACATCGACTGGCGCGTCACCGCCCGGCTCGGGCGGCCCTATACCCGCCTCTATAGTGAAGAGCAGGATCAGGCCCGCTGGCTGCTGCTCGATCTCTCCCCCGCCATGTATTTCGGCTCCACGCTGCAACTCAAGGCACGTATGGGATGCGAGCTGGCCGCCGCCCTGATCTGGCAAGGGGAACAGCAACACAACACCTTGATCTGCCACGGCGCCGAACCCCATCGCCTGAGCCAGCGCGGCAGCGTTATCCCCTTGCTCGAATCCCTCTGTCATCACTACCGTCTCGGCCTGATGCGCCGCGACCCAGCGCCCTCCCTCGCCCAGACCCTGTCCAGGCTGACCCTGCCCCACGGCGCCAGACTGACCCTGATCACGGATCACAGACCCTGTGATGGCGCCCTGTGCCAACAGTTGCAGCTCTTGTCCCGTCGCCACGATATTCACTACTGGCAGATCCGCGACCCTCTGGAAGCTGACCTGCCCGCTCACGGTCAACTGCCTGTCGCCATCGAGCGCCCGCTCCGGCACTATCAGGGCTGGCTGGATGGCCAGCATGCCGGCTTTGTCAGGCGCTACCAACTGGCGGCCCAGCAACAGCTTGCCCATGGCAGGCAGCAACTGTTGCCGCTGGTGCAGCGCCTTTATCTGCTCGACAACGGCCAGACGCTGCAGCAACAGTGGCAGGAGGGGTTATGTCATCAGGGATAAATGCTTCTACTGCGCTGGAAGTTGCTAGCCCCGCTTCGGATGTCATCACGCCGCCGCTAAGCTCGCTGATGAGGGACATACACCCTGGCCCCGAGATCGTCGAACAGAGCCTGGACCCGAGGATTCAAGGGCTATTGTGGTTACTGATCGGTGCAACATTGCTTTGGCTGATCATCCGTTTCACTCTGATGGTGCTGGGATACCGGCGCTGGTGTCGCCAGTTTGATGGGGACCCCCAGCAACTGGTACCCCGACTTCAGGAGGCCCTGCGCTATGAGGCGCTGCAGCGCTGGCCCGAGGCTCGCCAGCTGCATGGCGAGGCGTGGCTCGCCTTTGTCGATCGCCATGGCAGGAGCGATTTTTGCCAGTTTGCCGATCAATGGAGCGGCTGGCTCTATGGCAACCAGTCACCCACCCGCGAGCAGCGTGCCCGGCTTGAGCAAGCCTATCGCCGCTGGGGGCGCACCGTTTTTTTGCGCCAACCACTGCTGGCAACAAGACGCGCTCGCCGGAGGCAGTCATGATCCTCGCCTGGCCCTGGTTTGCCCTGGCACTGGTGCTGCCCCTGCTGGTGCGCTTTGGCCTGCCTTCCCTGAAGAGGGGTCATCTGCACCATCCTGGCTTTCCCCTGCTGCATCCCCACGGTGGCTTGCCCTTATGGCGCGCCCTGCTCATCTGGTGCGCCCTGATCCTCGCCCTCTGCCGCCCCCAATGGTGGGGAGAGCCTATCGTGCGTTATCAGGAGAGCCGCGATCTGCTGCTGGCGGTGGATCTCTCCGACAGCATGCGCACCCCCGACATGCTCGATCGCGGCGAACAGTTGGCACGTCTGACGGCGGTGCGCCAGCAGATCAAGCAGCTGATCGCCGCCCGTGCCGGAGACAGGCTCGGGCTTATCGTCTTTGCTGATCACGCCTACCTGCTCTCACCCCTGACCCGGGAGATCCCCGCCCTGCTGACCTTGAGTGACGAGCTCGACTTTGATCTGGTGGGGCGTACTACGGCGCTCGGTGAAGCCATCCTGCTGGCTCGCCAGCACGCCGACCCAGCCCACCCCGGCGCCCTGCTGCTGGTGACTGATGGGCGCAATACCGCAGGCAGCGCCGATCCTCTGCAGGAGGCCCGCCTCGCCGCTGCGAGCGGCATGCGGATCTACACCCTGGGGGTTGGCGCCGATCCGGATACCTTCGTCCTGCCTTACGATCAGCTGGGCACCGGCCAGGCCGATCCCAGCAGTGAGCTGGATGAGCCCCTGCTCAAGGCGCTAGCCGAGGTGGGCCACGGGCGCTACTTTCGGGCACGCACCCAGGCCGATCTTGAGGCTATCAACAACGCCCTCAATCAACTGGAACCCACCGCCCGGCCAATTGCGCACCATCAACCGATCACCGAACTTTATCCCTGGCCACTGGCGCTGGTGTGCGCCCTCTTGCTGCTCCCCACCAACGGCAAAGGCGCGCTTCCTGGTGGCTGGCGCGCCCTGCTGGCAAGAAGGGTTCGCCGATGGAGCTGATCCTGCTGCGACCATGGTGGCTGCTTGCCCTGATCCCCTGGCTCTGGCAAGGGTGGCGACGCCATCGCCAGCCCCCCCTGCTGGCGCCCGCCATGCAGGCCTATCTGCTGCCTGCCACCAGGCCCTCTCGCCCCTGGCGCTGGCTGGCAACCTTGCCCGTCATCCTGGCACTGAGCGGGCCGGCTCTGCGCGGTGAGCTGCAACAACAACCCGCCGCCCCCCTCGATATCTGGCTGCTCGATCTCTCCCGCTCCATGGAGGCCACCGATCTCAAGCCGGATCGGGCCACCCGGGTCAGGTGGCAGTTGCAACAGCTGCTCGCCAGCGCCCAAGGCGCGCGTATCGCCCTCATCCTCTATGCCGGGGATGCCTATCTCGCCATGCCGCCGACCCGGGATCATCAGGCGCTCTCCCTGCTGCTGCCCGACTTGCGCCCCGCCATCATGCCGCTGCAGGGCAGCAACCCGGCACGGGCCGTCGCCCTGGCCATGAAACAGATTGCCCCCGGCGAACAGGCCCGGCTGCTGCTCATCACCGATGATCTAAGCGCCAAACAGATAGCGCAGATTGGCAAGCTGTGGCCCTGCCAGCAGAGCCTGTTTTGCCACGACAATGCCCCAGCGCGGCTCGATATCCTGCTCGCCAGCAGCGGCCAGGCGGCAAATATGCCTCCCATCCCGGCCGGTGAACTTGGTTTTGCGCGCCAGCCCCCCCGTTTGCCGGCACCGGACGGCCACGCCATCGAGGCCCTGGCGAGCCGCCTTGGCGGTTCACTGCAATGGCTTGACGGCGCCCCTCCCCGTTTTGTGCCGCTGCCGGCCACCAGCTCGGCCCTGACGCCAGCCCCCCTCGATCTCGGTCCCTGGTTACTGATCCCGCTGCTGCTGCTCGCCCTGCTCGCCAGAGTGGGGGCCTATCTGATGGTGCCGCTGATCCTTGGCTGGCCACTGTTGCAGTCACCGCCGGCACAGGCGAACGAGCTCACCGAACAACAAGCTCTTGCCGCCTATCAGCGAGGAGATTTTGAGGACGCGGCCCTGGCCTTCGATAACCCCATCTGGCGCGGCAACGCCTTGTATCGGGCAGGCAAGTTCCGTCAGGCGATCGCGGCCTATCAGGAAGATGACAGCGCCACCGCCTACTACAACCGGGGCAATGCGCTGGTACAGCTCGGGGAACTGGACAGCGCCAAAGAGGCCTATCTAGCTGCTCTTGCGCAAGAACCTGGCCATGAAGATGCCCTCTATAACCTCTCTTTGCTGCAGGGCCAGGCGGCATCCGCGCCTGAGAAGACCGACACGGCGCCTCTCCCGTCGCCCTCTTCTCCCCAAAGCGAACCGGCCCCCTTGCCCCCCGCCCCGCCGGTGGTACTGCTTGAACAGCGTCTTCGCAAGGAGGCGCTCAGGCGGGAGCTGGTCAAAGTGGAGGCGCCCTGGTGAGATACCTGGTGCTGATCCTCGCGTTGCTGGCCTTCCCCGGCTGGACCTTGCCACCTCGGGCCGAGTTGTTGCCGGGCACCGATCCTGCGGACTGGCTATTGATCATTGAAGCTGATGGCGAGCGCGACAGCCGCGAGCTGGAGATAGCCCCGCTGCTGCGCCAGTTTGCAGTGGGCAGGGTCACCATGAGTCGGGTCACGACGCCAGTGCAGCAGCTGACCCGCTGGCAGATCCCCCTGCACCTCGGCCAGGGGCACGATGGAACGGCTGACCTCATCATTCCCTCCCTCAAGCTGGGTGATGAGATGACCCAACCCCTCCATTTTCGCCCGCAGCAGGTGACAAAAATCGCACCACCTCCAGCACCAGCACCAGCACCAGCACCAGCACCAGCACCAGCACCGATGGAAATGCAGGCCCGCCTGCTGCATCAAGGACCCCTCTATCCCGGTCAGCCGGTCATTTACCAACTCACCCTCTGGCTCCCCGCCAATCTGCAACACCCGGGGTTGAGCGAGCTGACCTCTCCCCATTTCATCATTCGCCGCCTTGGCGATGACGAGTGGATAGCCCCCGCACAGGGGGGATTGCCCGGCAGGCTCACCCGCAGCTGGCTGATCCAGGCCAGAGAGCCGGGGCACTGGCAATTGGAGTCTCCCCGCTTGCAGGGCCAGTTGCCCCGACCAGGGTACGGGCCGGATCGGCTCTCCGCCAGAGCGGCGCCGCTTCAGGTTCGGGTGGATAAGGCTCCTGCCACGCCCGTGGCCAGCGCCCTGACCTTGCGCCAGCGCATCGAGCCCGCCAGCGAAGGGCCTTTGGGAGAACCGTTGATCCGCATCCTGACCCTGACGCTGGAAAATGGCGACAGCAGTCAGGTGCAGCTGGCCCCTCTCATGGCAAGTCGCCTCCCTGACGGTTTGCAGGCCCATCCCGACGGGGAGCGGCAAAACGAACGCTACCGCGACAATGCCCTGCACATCGAGCGAGAGTGGCGGCAAACTCTGTCAGCCCACGAGGCCGGTACCTACCTGCTGCCCCCCATTGAGTTGAGCTGGTTCAACACTCAAACTGGCAAAATTGAGCAACTATCCCTGCCAGCCACCCGCCTCAGCTTCCAGCCCACGACGGGCCATGAAGCAGAGCAGAGCGCATCACGAGAAGTCGCCGCAGACAGTCTCTGGTGGGTGTTGCTGGCGTTGGGGCTGCGCATGGTCTGGCGTCGCTGGCCACGCTGGCGGGCTTTCTATTACCTGCAGCGGGCACTCTGCCTGCACCGGCCCGATGCCAGCCGAAAAGCGCTCATCCATTGGGCCTCCCTACGCTGGCAGGGCACCTATTATGAATTAGGCCAGTTGCAGCGAGCTCGGCATAATCATGTCGGCGCGCACCTAGAAGATCTCGAGCGAGTCTGTTTTTCCAGCCAGCCAACTGATCCGCTCCCCCGCTGGCAACAGCTCGCTGACACGCTAAGGCCCCATGAAACCATCGGGATCGCATACCTCATCTGCCTGCTGGCGCACCTGAGTGCTCGCTCCCGCGCATCGGCCCCCTGACAAGGAGTGCTTAATGGCATTGCTGTTTTTCAGAAAAAAACACGCTCAGCACCATATTGGAGGAAATGATCCGGCCAGTACGCCGGTCTATGACCATATGGCTGACAAACAAACCAAATTTGAAGCACTGGTCCATGCCCTGCACGGGGATCTCTACCGTTACGCCTACTGGCTGACCCGGGATCCGGCGGTGGCGGAAGACTTGGTGCAAGAGACCTTCCTACGCGCCTGGAAGGCCATCGACACCTTGCTCGATGACAAGGCAGCCAAGAGCTGGCTGATCACCATACTGAGGCGGGAGAACGCCCGCCGTTTCGAGCGTAAACAGTTCGATCTGGTGGATCTGGATGAACATCCCCAAAGTCACCCGGATGCCCTGCACAGCGAACAGGAGATGGAACACGAGTGGCTACGCCGCCATATCGGCCGCCTGCCCGAGGAGTACCAGGAACCCCTGCTGCTGCAAGTGGTGGGGGGATTCAGTGGTGACGAGATTGCCGAGATGCTCGGCCTCAACAAAAACACCGTCATGACCAGATTGTTTCGAGCCCGCAACCAGATCAAAGAGGCGATGGAACAGAAGAAACCAGCAAGAGGACACGGACATGGATGAACTCGAATTTCGCCGCAACGCCATGATCCAGCCCCATGATCAGCAGCCGGATTTTCTCGAGGCGGCCAATGCCAATCCGGCCAATCGCCAATATCTGGACGAGATGAAGCGGCTCGATCGTTCGCTCCATCAGGCCATGGAGGTCGACGTCCCAGCCGGACTCGCCCAGCGGATCCTGCTAAAACAAGCCTTGCTGAGAGAAGAAGATGAAGCCCTGCAACCGGCTCATCCCGTGGGGAACCTGCCCACGGCAACATCAGGTACTGCCAGGACCAATTGGCGCCAGCTAGCCATGGCCGCCTCCGTCGCCTTCCTGCTTGGACTCAGCACACGCTGGATAACCCTGCCCCAGGCTCCGGCCACGACCCAGTCCCTCGCCCAGGTGGCGATGGCCCATGTCTATGGGGAAGCACCTTTTATCAAGGGGGTCGACGAGCGGGTCAACCTGCAAAACATCAATGCCAAGATGGAGAAATATGGCGCCACCTTAAGCGGGATGGACGGGCTCAAGGTGACCTATGTCAACCACTGCTCCTTTTATCAGGGGCCCGCGCTGCACATGGTGATCCAGGGCAAGATGGGACCCGTGACCCTGTTTCTGGTACCCAAACACGTGCCCTTGACCCTGCAACCCAACTTTGAGGATGGCACCCTCAAGGGTGAAATAGTGCCGCTGCGAGGTGCCAACATGGTGCTGATTGGTGACATGCAAGAGCCCCTTGCGCCAGTTGCCGACACCCTGGAGTCACGTCTGCACTGGTCCATTTAACAAAACCGGTCGATACCCATATTCACAGGCAGTCTGGCTCGCCCAGCTGCCTGTTCAACTCCAGTTCCCCCCTCTTTTTCCGCCAGATGTCGCACGTTATCCCATTTTTCAAAAAAATATTTTTGTGAGCCAGATCGGTTAATTTGCTCTAAAAATGGCCTTCTACCCCCGAAATTGATGAATTAAACAGCCAAATAAAACAAATGATTAACACCTTGGTCACTTTTATGTATTCTGCTGTCACTGGTCTGATTTCTTACCTCCTACCAGATCCATAGAATCACGCCAGCATTGATTGGGAAGAAGCTGAAATAACAACGGATTTTGTCGAGGTCTGCAGTGAACATGCAGCCAAGTATCGGCAAAAAAATCTGCCTACAAGAGAGAACACCATGACCACAACAGTTTTCAAGAAGAGCCTGATTGCAGCCACTATTGCCCTGGCCACCAGCCAGGTTCATGCTGCTGCGTTCCAGCTGAACGAGCACTCCGCCTCCGGTCTGGGCCGTGCCTATGCCGGTGAAGCGGCCATTGCCGACAACGCCGCCGTGCTGGCCCGCAACCCGGCAGCCATGACCACCTTCGACAAGATGGCCGTTTCCGTCTCCGGCACCTATATCAAGCCGGATGTGGATGTAGATGGCAGCATCTCCACACCGCTGGGCAAGGTATCTGCCAGCGAGTCAGGCATTGCGCCGTCCGCCTTCGTACCGGCATCCTATTTTATCCAGCCGCTCAATGATCAGTGGGCATGGGGTATCGGCCTCTTCTCCAACTACGGTCTCTCTACCGAATACTCCAAGACCTTCCCGGCAGGTGCCGGAGCCGGTGATACCGAGCTGTTGACCCTCAATATCAACCCGAACATCGCCTATCGCATCAACGAGCAGTTCAGCATCGGTGCCGGTATCAACGCCGTGTATGGCGCTGCCGAACTGAACCGCTATGCCGGCCTGCTCGGTCCGGCTCTAGGCCAGAAGTCCGACACCCGTATTGCGCACCTCAAGGGTGACACCTGGGGCTTTGGCTGGAACGTGGGTACCCTGTATGAAATCAACAAGGATCACCGCTTCGCCCTGACCTACCGCTCCCAAGTCGACATGAGCTTTGACGGCGACTTCCAGGGGCTGACTTCCGGTAACCGCACCGTGGATGGCAACCTGAAGCTGGATCTGCCGGCCCAGGCCGAGTTCGCCGGTTACCATCGCCTGAACGAGCAGTTTGCCGTTCACTACTCTGTCAACTGGACCGACTGGAGCGCATTCCAGGAACTGAAAGCCACCAGCAGCCAGTGTGCTGGCGGTGTCTGCCTGCAAAAAGACGAGAAGTTCAAGGACTCCACTCGTTACTCCATCGGCGGTACCTGGTATATCAACCCGGCTTGGGAAGCGCGTCTGGGCTTCGCCTACGACAACAGCCCGATCGAGCCTGAATACCGCAGCCTGAGCATCCCTGACTCTGACCGTGTCTGGTACAGCGCCGGTGCTACCTACCACATCAACCCGGATATGAGCGTCGACTTCGGCATGGCCTATCTGGATGGCAAAGAGGTGGACGTGAGCGAAGGTCTGCGCAACCACTCTGACGCACTGCGCTGGAAGGGTTCCTCCCACGGCAACGCCTTCCTGGCATCTGCCCAGTTCAACATGAAGTTCTGATTGTTGAGCAACATGAAAGAGCGCCGCAAGGCGCTCTTTTTTTATGCGACCTCCTCTTCTCGGCGTACAGCTGTAGCACACACATGTTCACTTTTCTTTTTTAATCAAACTATTAGAGCGCTTTCTCCCAGTATTTAATCCCGTTTTCATCCTCTGTGTGCCTCTGTGGTTGCCTTACTGGTCATACCATATAAAATCCTGCCTCCATTCATATGGCCTACTGAACATTCGGTTCATACCCAAGGATTTTGTCATGCAATCCATCATCAAACCGTCCGCCATCGCCCTGTTGGTGATCGCGGGTCAAACCCATGCCGCCGGATTCCAGCTGGCCGAGCAATCTGCCACCGGCCTCGGCCGCGCATTTGCCGGTGAAGCCGCTATTGCCGACAACGCCTCCGTATTGGGCCGCAACCCGGGTGCCATTACTCGCTTCAAACAGACCGCCTTCTCCGGCGGCTTCATCTATATTCGCCCCCAGGTCGATATCGAAGGGCGTGTGAGCGATAAGTTCGTGACCCCAGTGGGTAGCCTGCCCACCGGCAACAAGTCCGCCGACGCCAACGACGTGGCGGGCGATGCCTGGGTGCCCAACCTCTATGTCGTCACCCCCCTGAATGAACGGCTCAGCCTGGGGCTCTCCCTCTCCTCCCAATACGGGCTCGGGATCGAGATGCCAAAAGGGTACAGCGCCGGCCACTTTGGCAATGTGTCCGATATCAAGACAGTCGAGCTCGGCACGGCCCTGGCCTATCAGTTCACCCCCTTCTTCTCCGCAGGCATGGGACTTTCCCTTATTCGTGGCGAGGGGGAAGTAGGTGGCACTTTCCCCCACCAGGACAAGATCGCCAAGCATCTCGAAGGCACTGGGAACGAGCTTGGCTGGAATATCGGTGTGCTGCTCACCCCAAACGAGCGGACCCGTATCGGTCTCACCTATCGCAACGGGGTCGATCTCAAGCTCAAGGGGGATGCCGTCGGGGTCGATGGCCAGGGACAGACGTTCAAAGATACTGGCAATCTGGTACTGCCACTGCCTGCCACCGCCGAACTTGCCCTCTTCCAGCAGCTCACAGACAAGCTCGCGCTCCATGGCAGCGTCAACTGGACTAACTGGAGCAAGTTTGTCGGTCTGGATGCCAGCCTGGATCATCAGGGGCCGATGCACATCAAAGATGAAAACTGGCAGGACAGCTGGCGCTATGCGCTCGGCATGACCTATCAAGTGGCGCCCAAGTGGCAACTGCGCTCAGGCATTGCCTACGATGAGAGTCCGGTCCCTGCGGCCAACCGCACCATTTCCATCCCCGACTCGGATCGCATCTGGTACAGCCTGGGAGTGGGATATCAGTACAGCAAGGCGCTCTCGGTCGATGTGGGCGTCACCCTGATCGATGGCAAAAAAGTGGGGGTGCATGAATCTTTCACGCAAACAATCAATGCTCAAACTCAGTATCAGTCCAATTTTGACGGCACTTCGGAAGGGGATGCCTGGCTGACCGGTGCCCAGCTGAGCTATCTCTTCTAACTCGTTCTTCTTGCAAACAAACACTATGCCAGTCATTGACTCAGCGAGCCTGGTCAATACTGGCATAGTGCCGCGCTACACCATAGAATCAAGCCAGTACCCATATCGGAGCCAGGCATGTATTCCTACGTAGCTAGACAGCCGATCCTCGACAAGGATCTCAATACCCATGCCTATGAATTGCTCTTTCGCGATAGCCTGAACAATGTCTTCCCCAGCATCTCCTCCCAGCAGGCCACATCACGCCTGGTGGTGGAGCAATTTTTGCAGCAAAACATCGATCAATTGCTGGGGGGCCGCCCCTGCTTCATCAACTTCCCTCACTCCCTGTTGCTGGATGGTCTGGCGGAATGCCTTCCTCCCGACAAGGTGGTGATTGAAATCCTGGAAGATGCGGCGCCGGATGATGCCCTGCTGGAGAAGGTTAAACAGCTGCATACACAGGGCTACCAGCTGGCACTGGATGACTTCACCCTGTCGCCGGAGTGGGAGCGTTTCCTCCCCTTTATCCACATCATCAAATTTGATCTCAGGGCCACCTCCCTGTTCCAGATCAAGGTGTTCATTCAACGCCACAAAAACCTCAACCTCACCTATCTGGCGGAGAAGGTGGAGGACAAGGCCGAATTCGAACGGATGAAGAAACTGGGCATCCAACTGTTTCAGGGTTTTTTCTTCAGCCGCCCCGAACTGGTCAAGCAAGCGACCATGGAGCCGACCCAGGTTGTGGTCATGCAGCTGCTCAACGTGGTCAATCAGGCAGAGCCCGACATCAACCGGATTGAACAGCTGCTGAGTCAGGACGTGGCCCTCTCCCTCAAGTTGCTGCGTTATGTCAATCATCTCAAGGGGCGTACCAATCCCATCTCTTCCTTTCGCCAGGCGGCCATCTACCTTGGCAACACCCAGCTAAAGCGCTTTGTCTCCCTGGTCGCCGCCACCAGCGCAGGTAAAGGCAAGAGTGCCGAGCTTTACCAGATGTCCCTGATCCGGGCCCGTTTCTGCGAATTGCTTGCCCATGTCCATGCTCCCGCCCAGCAGGAGCCGCAAGCCTTCATCACCGGGCTATTCTCGCTGCTGGATGTGCTGATGGAACAACCGATGGACACGCTGCTGGGTACCATTCCGCTCGCCGAAGAAATCCGGTTGGCCCTGCTGGAGCGCAAGGGCAAGCTGGGTTTCTACCTCGCATTTTGTGAAGAGTACGAAAGCGCCAACTGGACACAAGTCTCAGCCAGAACGGCCAGACTGGGGCTGAGCGAAGACAAAATCAGCCACCTCTATCTGGCCGCCACCACCTGGGTCAACGAACAGTTCCAGGCGATGACGGCAACCGACTAGTCGATCTCGACCGCCATCGCGGTCGCCTCCCCGCCCCCGATACAGAGCGCAGCCACCCCGCGTCGCAAACCCCGTTGGCGAAGCGCCGCGATCAGGGTCACCAGCACACGGGCGCCGCTCGCTCCCAGCGGGTGACCCAGGGCGCAGGCGCCACCGTGCACATTGACCTTGTGATGGGGAATACTGCATCCGGCCATCGCCAGCATGGTGACCATGGCGAAGGCCTCGTTGATCTCGAACAGATCGACCTCCTCCACTGACCAGTCGAGTTTGGCCAGCAGACGAGAGATGGCACCGATGGGTGCCGAGGTAAACTCCGCTGGCAACGCGGCATGGCTCTGATAACCCACGATCCGGGCCAGCACCGGGATCTTGTGCGTTTGCACCAGCTCGGGCGCCATCAGGATCAAGGCGGCGGCCCCATCGGAAATGGAACTGGCGTTGGCCGCCGTGATGGTTCCCTCCTTGCCGAAGGCCGGCTTGAGCGTGGGGATCTTGTCAGGTCGCCCCTTACCGGGCTGCTCGTCTTCGGCAAGCAACAACTGCTCGCCCCGATAGACGGGGGCCAGCTCGGCGGCAAAAAAACCTTCCTGCTGGGCCTGACGCGCCCGTTGCAGCGAGGCAAGAGCAAATTCATCCATGGCCACCCGGGTCAGCCCCGCCTGATCGGCACTGTGCTGGGCATGGATCCCCATCAACTGGCCATCATAGGCATCCTGCAGCCCATCGAGGAACAGGTGATCGAGCACAGTTTGATGTCCCATGCGAAAGCCGCTGCGCGCTTTGTCCAGCAGATAGGGGGCACGACTCATGCTCTCCATGCCGCCGGCCACCACGACCCGGTTATCCCCGAGCCGGATGCTGTCTGCGGCCAGCATCACCGCCTTCATGCCGGAGCCACACACCTTGTTGATGGTCGTGGCGGGGACCGCAAGAGGCAGACCGGCCTTGAGCGTCGCCTGCCTCGCCGGCGCCTGGCCGACACCAGCCCCGAGCACATTGCCAAGATACACCTCATCGACCTGCTCTGGGGACAAACCGCTCTGCACCAGGGCCGCCTGAATGGCACAAGCCCCCAGCTCCGGGGCCGACACCTCTGCCAATGCCCCTTGAAAGGCTCCCATGGGCGTTCGTTTTGCCGCTACGATTGCAATATCCATTTGCTGCTCTCTCCTTGTTGGATGGTCCTAACATATGTGCTCTGGCGCCATGGAACAAGAGTTGCAGTGCAGTTTACGTTTAGGTAAGGTGCCCTCAGGATCGTTTGCCAAGATAGCCATATGAATAAAACCAAGGATGAGAGCCGGCGTTACAGCATCAGTGAGCTGGCCCGGGAATTTGATGTAACGACTCGCAGTATCCGCTTCTATGAAGATCAGGGCTTGCTTAACCCCGCCAGAGAGGGGCAGACCCGTATCTACAGCAAACAGGACAGGGTGCGCCTCAAACTCACTCTACGCGGTAAACGGCTGGGGTTCAGCCTGGCTGAGATCCGCGAACTGTTTGATCTCTATGATGCCGACAAGAGCAGCCGGACCCAGTTACAGACCATGCTCGAACTGGTGGCGGAGAGAAGGGAAACCTTGCAGCAGCAGATGGAAGACATCCGAGTCGTGCTGCTGGAGCTGGAGGCCGCCGAGCAGCGCTGTCAGCAGGCGCTGAACCAGATGAAATAACAAGAGCGTTCTCCTGAACACGCACTGGCAAGTGCCAACCGGGGAACCCCGGATAGCAAAAAGCCACTCCTGAGAGTGGCTTTTTCTTCAACTGGACAGTTAGCGATTAAACGCGAACGAAGTCCAGGTGAACCAGCTTGTAACGTACCGGGTGACGCTGGATAGCTTTCACTTTTACGTTAACTTCTTCGCCGTTGATCACCAGAGTCAGTACGGACTCATAGAATTCCGGCTTTTCTTGGGCCAGGATGAATTTCTTGTGGTCAACAGTGATGGACTGGGCTTCTTTGCCTGCACCGTAAACGATGGCAGGAACTTGGTCAGCATGACGCAGGCGGCGGCTCGCACCTTTCCCCAGGTCAGAACGGACTTCAGCTTGGAATACGAAAGACATAGTAAGTATCTCTTTTAGATGAATGTATGGTGTTGACTGCGACCGGTCAGCACCTCGCAAAACGAGCGCGAATACTACCACGGGCCAATATCGGATACAAGGCACGCACTTCTTTATTTAATTGCCCTGTTCCAGCCTGGCAAACTGTTGTTGACGCTGGCCCGGGCTCAGGGCATCAAACTGCGCCAATGTCTCGGCGCGGGGGCAATAGAGCGCATCCCCGGTCTTGACCCGAATGCCGTTGCTCAGTCGGGAGCGATTGTCCGCAGCCAGCGCTAACAGGTAGCTGTAAGTGTCCGCCCCGATGCGATTGGCGAGCTGATTGGCGATACGCCACAGGGTCTCACCGGCAGCCACCCTGTGACACAGAGCCCGCCCATCCCCAGCCGCCGGTTCGACATCGTATTGATAGGAAGGCGGTGACATCCCTTCGACCAACACCATGCCGGCTCCTGCCATCGTCCGGACGTTCATCCCCAGTTGTGCCAGCAGAGGCTCAGCCCCCTCGTCCCGCCCACGCAGCGCCCGTTCATTGCGCGCCAGCTCCGGCATGCGGAACTCGGCGATAAAGGGAACCAGGGCATCATCCTCACGCGGTGACGCTGCTACCAGGGTGGTCGCAGGCGCCGTGGTCACGCCCTGATTGGGGGCAACCCCGTAGGCCATTTCGTCGATGCGCCTGAGCCTCGCCAGATAGGCCTTGGAGAGTTCGGCCTCCCCTTCGAACAGATCGAACGGCGGCACCAGCCTGGCAGGAAAGAGGATCTGCCAGCGCCCGTTTTTCTGCCTTTGCGCCAGCGGTGGAAACTGGTTGCCATGCCAGGCCACGAACATGGCGGGGGGGGTGCGCCCCAGCGGATAATATTCCGGGTTCAACTGTACCCAGGTTTGTTCGGCAATAGGCTGGTAACCGCTGATCACCACCTGCGCCACACTCAACCAGATCCCCAGCATCCTGCCTCCCAGTCTGGTTTGGCAACGGGGTGGCCAACCCTGACCCTCCCCTTGTCAACGACACATATCATCTTGTTAATTCAGACAAATAACAGCTTAGCACTGGGCGATGGCGTTTAGCACCCGTTTATCGGAGACCGGATAGGGGGTCCCCAGATTCTGGGCAAAGAAAGACACCCGCAGCTCCTCGATCATCCAGCGGATGTTGGCCACCTCGGTGGGCACCAGCTGTGATTTCGGGATCTTGGCCAGCAGCGCCTTGTACTCCGACTCCACGCTGTGCACCTTGAGCATGTAAACCCGATCCCGGTTGGGATCGATGGCCAGCTTCTCCAGGCGCCGCTCGATGGCGCGCAGGTAGCGCAATAGATCCGGCAGCCGCTGCCAGCCGGTCTCGGTCACGAACCCCTTGTGAATGAGGTTGCCGAGCTGCTGCTGAATGTCGGACATGGCAAAAGCGGTGTCGAGCTGCATCTTGCCCTTGAGCCGCTTTTTGATCTCATGGGAGAGGGTCAGCACGGCTTCCACTTGGCTTGCCACCTCCACCACCGCGTCGTTGAGCTCGGCGCGGACATACTCCTTGAGCGCCTCGAAACCCGCTTCATCCCAGGCCATGCCGCCGTGCTGCTCGATGAGCTTGTCGCAGCCGCAGGCGATGCAGTCGTCAATAAGTTCCGCCACTTTGCCAAAGGGGTTGAAATAGAGCCCGAGCTTGGCCTTGTTGGGCAGTTTCTCCTGCAGGTACTTGATGGGAGAAGGCACGTTGAGCAGCACCAGCCGGCGCTGGCCCGCCCACATCAGCTGCTGCTGCACCGCCGGGCTTTCCACCAGCTGGATGGCCACCGAATCCTTCTGGTCCACCAGGGCCGGATAGGCCTTCACCTCGAACCCGCTGCGCTTTTGGCTGTACTCCTTCGGCAGTTCGCCAAAGCTCCAGAGGGTCAGGCCGGACTGCTCGATATCATCGTCCGCCACTTGCGACAGGGTCTCCTGCACCTTGCCGCGCAGGGACTCTTTCAATGCCTCCAGGTCTTTCCCTTCCGCCACCTTCTTGTGTTTGTCGTCCACCACTCGGAAGGTGAGTTTCAGGTGATCGGGCACCGCAGCCCAATCCCAGGATTCGCGAGGCACGGTCACGCCGGTCATGCGACGCAGCTGGCGCTCCATCTCATCCAGCAGCGGCCCCTGCTCTGGATTGATGCTGGCAAGCAGCGCATCGGCATAGTTGGGGGCCGGTACGAAGTTCTTGCGCATCGGCTTTGGCATCGACTTGATGAGGGCCACCAAGAGCTCGTGACGCAGCCCCGGGATCAACCACTCGAACCCTTTCACCTCCACCTGGTTCAGGAGCGGCAGCGGGATATGCAGCGTCACCCCGTCTGCCGCCTCCCCCGGCTCGAATTGGTAAGTCAGTTTGAGCTTGAGGCGCCCCTGCTGCCAGAAGTTGGGGTAGTCGAGATCGCTGATGTGGGCCGCATCCCCCTTCATCAGCATCTCTTTTTCGAAGTTGAGCAGCTCGGAGTCCTGCTTTTGCGCCTCCTTCCACCACTTGTCAAAATGACGGGCGGAAATCACCTCCTCCGGCAGGCGGGCGTCGTAGAAGCGGAACAGATCCTCGTCATCCACCAGGATGTCGCGCCGGCGTGACTTGTGCTCCAGCGCCTCCACCTCGGCCAGGAGCTTGCGGTTGTCACTGAAGAAGCGATGGCGGGTTTCGAAGTCCCCCTCCACCAGGGCACGGCGAATAAAGAGCTCACGGCACAGCGCCGGATCGATGCGACTGAAGTTGATGGTGCGCTCGGCAACCAGGGTCAGGCCATAGAGGGTCACCTTCTCCTTGGCCATGACGGCGCCATTTTTCTTCGACCAATGGGGGTCGCTGTGGTGCAGCTTGATGAGGTGGCCCGCCAGCGGCTCCACCCACTCGGGTTCAATCCTGGCGTTGATGCGGGCGTAGAGGCGCGAGGTCTCCACCAATTCTGCGGCCATCACCCACTTGGGCGGCTTCTTGAACAAACCCGAGGCCGGGAACAGATGGAAACGACCGTTGCGGGCGCCGAGAAACTCCGGCTTCTCCAGATCCTTGTTGCCGATATGGCTGAGCAGCCCCGTGAGCAGGGCACAGTGCACCGTCTTGAAATCCGCCGGCTCCTGGTTGGCTTTAAAACCCAGCTCCTTGACCGTCTGACGCAATTGGAAGTGGATATCCTGCCACTCGCGCACTCTCAGATAGGAGAGAAACTCCTTCTGGCACATGCGCCGGAACGGGTTGCTGCCAAGGGCATCCTGCTGCTCTTTCAGGTAGTTCCACAGGTTCACGAAGGCGAGGAAGTCGGAATCCTTGTCTTCAAAGCGTTTGTGCTGCTCGTCGGCGGCCTGCTTTTTCTCCATGGGCCGCTCGCGGGGATCCTGAATACTGAGGGCGGCGGTGATCACCATCACCTCGCTCAAACAGCCGGTTTGCGCGGCGCTGATCACCATCTTCGCCAGACGGGGATCAAGGGGGATGCGCGAGAGCTGGCGACCTGTCTCGGTCAGCTGCAATTTTGCCTCACGATCGCCGGTGGCGGGCAGCTCGCGCACCGCCTCCAGCTCTTTCAAGAGGGTCAGACCATCCTTGATATGGCGCGACTCTGGCGGCTCCACGAAGGGGAACGCCTCCATATTGCCAAGGCCAAGCGCCAGCATCTGCAGGATGACCGAGGCCAGATTGGTGCGCAGGATCTCGGGGTCGGTAAAGGCCGGACGGCCGTTGAAATCGTCCTCGGAGTAGAGGCGGATACAGATACCGTCCGCCACCCGGCCGCAGCGCCCTTTACGCTGGTTGGCGCTGGCCTGGGAGACCGGCTCGATGGGCAGGCGCTGCACCTTGGTGCGCCAGGAGTAGCGGCTGATACGGGCCGTACCCGGGTCAATCACATAGCGAATGCCCGGTACCGTCAGCGAGGTCTCCGCCACGTTGGTGGCGAGCACGATGCGCCGCCCGGCGTGGGGCTGGAACACCTTGTTCTGCTCGGCGTTGGAGAGGCGGGCGTAGAGCGGCAGCACCTCGGTGTCGCGCAGGTTGAGCTTGCGCAGGGCATCGGCGGTATCGCGGATCTCCCGCTCGCCGTTCATGAAGATGAGGATATCCCCCAACCCTTCGCGGGCCAGCTCCTCCACTGCATCGAAGATCCCCTGCAGCTCGTCGCGCTCTTCAAGCCCTTCGCTCTTGTCACTGGTAAGTGGACGATAACGCACCTCCACCGGGTAAGTGCGACCTGATACCTCGATCACCGGCGCCTTGTTGAAATGGCGGGAGAAGCGCTGTGGGTCTATGGTGGCCGAGGTGATGATCACCTTGAGGTCGGGGCGCTTGGGCAGCAGTTGCTTGAGATAGCCCAAGATGAAGTCGATGTTAAGGCTGCGTTCGTGGGCCTCGTCGATGATGATGGTGTCGTACTGGGTCAGCATCCGGTCATTCTGGATCTCCGCCAGCAGGATACCGTCGGTCATCAGCTTGATGTGGGTCTGCTCGCTCACCTGATCGGTAAAACGCACCTTGTAACCCACGTAGTGACCGAGCTCGGACTCCATCTCCTCGGCGATGCGTGCCGCCACGGTACGGGCCGCCAGACGGCGCGGCTGGGTGTGGCCGATAAAGCCTTTCACCCCGCGCCCCAGCGCCAGACAGATCTTGGGGATCTGGGTGGTTTTACCCGAGCCGGTTTCCCCGGCGATGATCACCACCTGATGTTCATTGATCGCCTTGGCGATCTCCGCCTGCTTCTGGCTGACCGGCAGATTGTCCGGATAGGTGACCCTGGGCACACCGGCCAGACGGGACTGGTAGCGCGATTCGGCGGCATCCAGATCGGCGGCAATGGTCTCAAGCACGGCGGCCTGCTTGGCTTCCGGCAGCTTCTTGGCCCCGTGCAGACGGCTGGAGAGACGGCGGGCGTCGAGGTTCATGCAGGCAGATAGACGGCGGCGCAGCGCCTCGATAGAGAGAGACAAGGTACGAATTCCTTAAAAGAGTGCCCATCAAGGGCCATATCGATAGCTGGGGGTGATCCTAAAGAGCGGGAATGAGTGGTGCAAGCCTTTCAGTATCTGGCGTTAATGGTTCAAGGCTAACTGCCCAAAAATGGCCGCAAGCCAGGGGCAATCCATATCAGGGACAAAAAAGCAGGCCAGCGGCCTGCTTTTGAGATAGTCACGTGCAGCGGCTTAGCCGTGCGCATGATGAACGAAGCAGGTTGTCAGCTGGGCATGGATAGCCTGCATCACGTTGTGGCGGTTGATCACCCCCACCAGATGCCCCTCCTCCACCACCGGATAGATCTTGGGTTTTTGCCCCATCATCATCTCCGCCAGCGCCAGAATGCTGGTATCCGGCCCCACCGTCAGCACCTCCTTGCGCATCACATCCTTGACCTGGGCCACCTGCTCGCAGTGATAGGCCTCCCTGAGCATGACGGCGATGCAATCCTGTTCGGAGATCCAGCCGATCAGGTGTCCCTTGTCATCAACAACCGGCCCCCCCAGCTGGTGGCTGTTCAAGAATTTCTCCACAGCCGCTTGCACCATCATGTCCGCCTTGAAGGTGATCGGCCTGTTTTGCATATAATCCCTGGCTTTTAGCGATTCCATATCCATTCCCCCAATCGGCGCCTTGCGCGCAGATACCGGCACTATGCACGGCTTATACCAAGCATAGCCCGCTCACCACAGTATGGTCTTGTTGCCACCTTGTACCAAGGCAGCATTACATCACGTATGTAGAATCAGAATTATGTTTGTCAGAAAGAGGGGCGCTCGCCCAGCAACCACTGGCAGACCCGGGTTACGCCGGGAGGCGGGTTGCCTGGACAGACAAGCAGGGCGTATTCGTGATCCGTCTCCAGCACGGGGGCGAAGGGTGCCACCAGGGCGCCGCTCTCCAGCTCCTCGGCCACTATGGTGGGATCCCCGAGAGAGAGGCCAAAGCCCTGCAGCGCGGCGTTCATCGCCAAGTCCAGGGTATCGAACAGCTGCCCCCCCTGGGGCTGCCAGGGGGTCGCGATGAAGGCGGCAAACCAGTTGCGCCAGTCCCGCCGATCGACGCTGGCATGGATCAGCGGCAACAGGGGGAGCTCCTCCAGGGAGCGTTCGAACAGGCGGTGCTTGGCGGCGAAGGCCGGGGCGCAGACCGGGGTCAGCCGCTCCCGGAACAGGGGCTGGCTGTTGGGATAGCGCCCCAGGCAGGGCTGGTAGACGATGGCGAGATCGAACGGCTCCCGGGAAAAGTCGATGCCGTGGTGGTGGCTGCCGCGCACCTCCACCGCCTCCCCCTCGAACGCCTGCAGCCGTCGCAGCACCCAGCGGCTGGCGCAGGAGGGCACCTTGATGCTGATGGCCTGCTCGTGGGGCAGGGCCTGCAGGGCGCTGAGCCCCTCCCCCATGCGCACCAGCCCCTCCCGGATGAAGGGCAGCAGTCGCTCGGCGGCCGGGGTCAGGGTCAGGCTGCGGGTGCCGCGCACGAACAGCAGGTGCCCCAGGCGCGCCTCCAGCTGGGCGATCTGCTTGCTCACGGCCCCCTGGCTGACGCACAGCTCGTCGGCGGCCAGGGTGAAGCTCAGGTGACGGGCGGCGCACTCGAAGACCTGCAAACCGTAGAGGGGCAGCTGGGTGCGCGGCGGGGTGAATAACATGACAAGCCTCCATGCTTGAGAAAAACTCATGCATACCATGCCGAATAATCCGTTGTCCGACAAGCGCCTCGGGGGCTAAAACAGGGGCTCATTCCCACACTCAGGTGACGGCGCCATGTCTTCCCCCCAGGTTCTCAGCAAACTGCCCCAGGTGGGCACCACCATCTTCACCGTGATCGGGGATCTGGCCGCCCGCCACCCCAGCATCAACCTCTCCCAGGGGGCGCCGAGCTTCCCCTGCGATCCCGAGCTCATCCGGGTGACCCACGAGGCCATGCTGGCCGGCGAGAACCAGTACGCTCCCATGACCGGGCTGCCCGCCCTGCGCGAGCAGCTGGTGGCCAAGATTGCGACCAGCTACGGTCACCACTATGACGCCGGCGAGGAGATCACCATCACCGCCAGCGCCAGCGAGGCCCTGTTCTGCGCCATCACCGCCCTGGTTCACCCAGGTGACGAGGTGATCATGTTCGAGCCGGCGTTCGACAGCTACCGCCCCATGATCCAGCTGCAGGGGGCCACCCCCGTGGTGATCGCCCTCAAGGCGCCGGATTTTGCCATCCCCTGGGACGAGGTGGCCGCCCGCATCACCCCGCGCACCCGCATGATAGTGCTCAACACCCCCCACAACCCGACCGGCACCGTCTGGCAGGCGGCGGATCAGGAGCACCTCGCCCGCCTGGTGCGCGGCACCGACATCCTGATCCTCTCGGACGAGGTGTATGAGCACGTGGTGTTCGACGGCGCCCTGCACCAGAGCGTCATCCGTTACCCGGAGCTGGTGGAGCGCTCGGTCGCCGTCTTCTCCTTCGGCAAGACCTTCCACGTCACCGGCTGGCGCGTGGGCTACTGCGTGGCCCCCCGCCCCCTGATGGAGGAGATCCGCAAGGTGCACCAGTTCGCCATGTTCGCCGCCGACACCCCCATGCAGTACGGCTTCGCCCACCTGTTGCAGCAACCGGCCCACTATCAGGGGCTGGCGGCCTTCTACCAGCGCAAGCGCGACTTGCTGACCTCGGCCCTGGCAGAGTCGCGTCTGACCCTGCTCCCCTCCGCCGGCAGCTTCTTCATGCTGGCGAGCTACGAGCGCATCAGCGACGAGTCCGACAGCCTGTTCGTGCAGCGGCTGATCCGCGATCACGGGGTCGCCACCATCCCCGTCTCCGCCTTCTATCACGACGGCACGGATCAACGGGTCATCCGCCTCTCCTTCTCCAAGGATGACGACACCCTGCTGGCGGGCGCCGAGCGCCTGTGCCGCGTCTAGGAGGCCACATGGACAGCGTACGCGTCGCCGTGCTGCAGATGGTCTCCGGGGATGACCTCGACCACAACCTGACCCAGGCCGAGGCGCTGCTGCGCCAGGCGGCGGCCGAGGGGGCCGAGTTCGCCCAGTTGCCCGAGTACTTCTACCTGATGCCAGAGGATGAGCGGGCGCGGGTCGCCCTGGCCGCCCCCGTCGGCGATCACCCCCTGCTGGCCTGGGTACAGGGGCTGGCCCGGGAGCTCGGGATCTGGGTCCTGGCCGGCACCCTGCCGCTGGCCAGTCACGAGCCCGGCAAGATGCACAACAGCAGCCTGCTCGTCGACCCCGAGGGCCGCCTGGCCTGCCGCTACGACAAGCTGCATCTGTTTGGCTTTTGCACCGGGCAGGAGCAGTATGACGAGGCAGCGACCATGACCCCGGGGGAGACGGTGGTGAGCCATCCCCTGCCCTGGGGACTGCTGCGCCTCGGGATCTGCTACGACCTGCGCTTCCCGGAGCTGTTCCGGCTGGGGCCGGCCCCCGACGTCATCGCCCTGCCCGCCGCCTTCACCCACACCACGGGGCTCGCGCACTGGGAGCTTCTGCTGCGGGCCCGGGCGGTGGAGAACCTGGCCTTCGTGTTGGCCTCGGCCCAGGGGGGACACCACCCCGGCGGGCGCCGCACCTTCGGCCACAGCATGATCATCGACCCCTGGGGCCGGGTACTGGCCCGGGTCGAGGAGGGTCAGGGCATGGCCATCGCCACCCTGGATCTGGCAGCCCAGCGCACGGTGCGCAGCCAGCTGCCGGCCCTCGCCCATCGCAAGATAGCCGTCGGCCCCTAGGCCGACACCCGTTACGACCATCGACATGACGCCACACTCAAGGGACTGATTATGAAACTCAACACCGCAATGATGCTGGTGGCCCTGGCCACCACAGGCCAGGCCGCCGCCAAACCCCTGGTGATCGCCACCGACGCCACCTATCCCCCCTTCGAAATGGTCGACAGCAGCGGCAAGCTCGGCGGCTTCGAGGTCGAGCTGGCCTACGCCCTGTGCGAGGCCATGAAGACCGAGTGCGAGGTGATCAACCAGCCCTGGGATGCCCTGCTCCCCGGCCTGCAGGTGCGCAAGTACGACGCCATCATGTCCTCCATGAACATCACCGACGAGCGGCGCCAGAAGGTGGACTTCAGCCAGGTCTACTACATGATGCAGAACCGCTTCGTGGGGCGCAGCGACAAGGCCGCCGACTTCGCCGACGAGCCGGCGCACTTCAAGGACAAGGTGATCGCGGTGCAGGAGGGCACGCCCCAGGACAACTTCGTCACCGCCCGCTACGGCGACGTGGCCAAGATCAAGCGCTACGTCAACGCCCAGTCCCCCATGCTGGATCTGCAGTCCGGTCGCGCCGACTACACCTTCGGCAACATGGTGCAGTTGAAGGTGGGCTTCCTCGACAAGGATATGGGCAAGCAGTTCGCCTTCGTCGGCCCCCAGTTCAACGGCACCCAGGACAAGATCCTGGGGGAAGGGGTGGCGGTGGCGCTGCGCAAGCACGACGACCAGCTCAAGAGCCAGTTCGATGCCGCCATCGAGAGCGTCAAGGCCGACGGCACCTTCGAGCAACTGCTCAAGAAGTACCAGCTCGAAGATCTGCTCTAAGCGCTCAACTGGCGGACCCTAGGCCACAACTTGCCATGCCGGTCGGGCAACCCGACTGGCATGGTCTTTTTGGGAGTGCTCACCGCCCCTCAATGCCGTGGCAAGCGCAAGACATGCCCGCAGGCAACATTCGCCGTTGCAGATGGTCAGGACGCCCTGCCTGCCGACACTCCCAAGTACCTCCCCCATTTTCCCCCTGCCGATTAAACCAGCGGACAATTCCCCCAAGCTTCGCTCTGGCGGCACTATGGTTTACCATGCAGGCAATTGTGGTGCCTGGCACCGCCCACCCTGGCGCCAGGCGCCGCCGTCACCGGATACCCCATCTCGAACAACATGAGCAAGACAGCGCACCCGGGCAGCGAGCCCACCTTTTACTTTCACGATTACGAGACCTTCGGCATCAGCCCTGCCAGGGACAGACCGGCGCAGTTTGCCGGCATTCGCACCGATGCGGATTTCAACCTCATCGGCGAGCCGCTAGTGATTTATTGCAAGCCACCGGCGGACTATCTGCCGCAACCAGAGGCTTGTCTGGTGACCGGCATCACGCCGCAAAAGGCGATGAAGGATGGGCTCTGCGAGGCGGACTTCATCCGCCAGATCCACGAGCAGTTTGCCACCCCGGGCACCTGCGTGCTGGGCTACAACAGTATCCGTTTCGATGACGAGGTGACCCGCTACACCCTCTATCGCAACTTCTACGACCCCTATGCCTACAGCTGGCAGAACGGCAACTCCCGCTGGGACATCCTCGACATGGTGCGGGCCTGCTATGCCCTGCGCCCGGAGGGGATCGAGTGGGCCTTTGACGAGGAGGGCAGGCCGAGTTTCCGACTCGAAAAGCTGACGGTGGCCAACGGCGTGGCCCACGCCAACGCCCACGACGCGCTCTCGGATGTGCTGGCCACCATAGAAATGGCCAAGCTGGTGAAAAAAGCCCAGCCCAAGCTGTTTGGTTATCTGTTTGACCTTCGCAACAAGAATAAGGTCAAGGCGCTCATCGACGTGGTGACCATGAAGCCGCTGGTCCATGTCTCCGGCATGTTCTCCCCCTGGCAGGGCTGCGTGAGCTGGGTATCGCCGCTCGCCTGGCACCCCACCAACCAGAACGCGGTGATCATGGTGGATCTCACCCGTGACCCCACCCCGCTCATCGAGCTCTCCAGCGAGGAGATCCGTGAGCGGCTCTACACCAAAAAAGAGGAGCTGGGGGATCTGGCCGGCATTCCGGTCAAGCTGGTGCACATTAACAAGTGCCCTGTGCTGGCACCGGCAGCCACCCTGACGGCAGAGCGCGCCGATGAGTTGGGCGTCAATCGGGAGCAGTGCCGCAAGAGCCTGGATCTGCTGCGCGCCCACCCCGAGGTGCGGGAAAAACTGGTGGAGGTGTTCAATCAGGAATTTGCCAGCAGCAATGACGGCGATCCGGATACCCAGCTCTACGCCGGTTTCTTCGGCCATGGCGACAAGTCCACCATGGATCTGGTGCGCGCCACCCCGCCGGATCTGCTGGGGGAACGGGAGTTCGCCTTCAGCGACGCCCGTCTGCCGGAGATGCTGTTCCGCTACCGCGCCCGCAACTGGCCCCATACCTTGAGCGAAGCGGAACAGAAGCGCTGGCGTCTGCACTGCAGCGACTACTTCAACCATCATCTGCCTGATTACGCCCCTCGCCTCGAAGCGCTGGCAGAACAAAATCAGGGTAACGAACGGAACTTTGCGATTCTCAAGAGTCTCTATCGCTATCTGGAAGAGTTATGAGTTGTGAGTGATTTCACATAAATCTCCCCCACGGTTCCCCTTCATCGCGCAATAATGACGAAGGGGAATTTTCCTCAAGTACCAATATCTTGTGAACGTCTCGCCTTGATGGCGAGGCACGGTCAACCGGATACCTGTCTGCCTATGCCTTCTTTGCGCACGCTGTCTGGATTACTGGCTCTGCTGCCCCTGTTTGCCCAGGGCGCCTATCGCTTCGAGATGCCGGACTACCTTGCCCGACTGCCGGAGCAGACCTATCAAATCGTGGCCCACAGCTTCAACACCCTCTACGAGAAGACCGATTTTACCCCCCAGATCACCAACAGCTACTTCAACGACTCCCCCCTCTACAAGTTTGTCGGGGTGCCGCTGGCCATCAGCGCTCACTCGGGCTTCCAGCTGGAGGTGTTCGGGCAGGCCTACAACCGTGCCTCCCAGGCCTATGTGCACCTGAGCGAGGACATGTCCCTCTATCGGGTGATGCGGGTGGATTTGATCGGCAACCCCAACGATCAGCTGGCCATCGGCTTTGGCCTCGGCGTGCCATTAAGTTCGCAACTGACCCTCAAGGCCATCGTCTCCAACAACGATATTCCGGGCTATGGCTCCGCCAATTACGCCGTCGGTTTTGAGTGGCATTACTGACCCCATTGCAACCCTCATAGGCAAATCAGGCTCCGTGAGGAGCCTGATTTGTTTGTCACTGCGTCTTGATCAGAGGTAGCGGATCACCCGCCCCTCGCCCCCTTGCAGGATGATCGAGGTGCCAACCGGTTGTTCATCCCAAAAATCCACCCCGCCTTCTGGCAGCAAAAACTCCTGGGGCAGTGCTTCCCAGTTGAACAGGCAGAGCAAAGTCTCGCCACCTGGCAGGCTCACCTCGCCGCAGGCAAAGTCCATCGCTTCGAAACGGGCGGAAGGGGCGCAGGCCGCACACAGGGCCAGCAACTGCTTGAGCTGCGCCGCCTGCGCCTCGTCGAGATCCTGCAGCCTGTCTCCCGCCAGCATCATGCCGCCGCTTGCCACCAGCGCCGCCAGATGGAAGTGGTAATCGGTGGCGCTGGCCTGCTGACTCGGCAGATCCCGCAGGCAAATGCAGTCGGGATCCAGCGCCCACAGCCGGTCGTTTTGCCAGGCACGGCAAAACGCCTCGCGGGCTATCTGGCGAAAACGGGGGCCGTGGCGCTCCACGTCATCGCTCACCCGCATGCCGTGCACCAGCCCCAGACTCGGCCAGATGGGGGCGTTGCAGCCGAGCAGGAAGGCCCCCTCGCCCGCCCCGCGCAAGATGGCGGCCATGCCGCGCCGATAGGCTTCAACCCGGGTGGCGGACGGGTCGTGGAACTGGCCGCCGTGAATGGCGCCCCAGAAGTTCGCATCGAGCTTGAAGTAGTGGATGCCCCACTGCTCGCGCAGGGTACGAAACACCCGTTCGAGATGGGCCTGCACCTCGGGATGGGTGCCGTCCAGCACATACCAGGGAGTGCAACGCCAACCGCCGTAGGTGACCCGCTCGGAAGGCAGCGGCAAGCCGTCATCTCCTTTCACGAACCAGTCGGGGTGATCCAGAAAGACCTGCGAGGTGGGCTCGGCGATAAAGGGGGCGACCCAGAGGGCTGGCTCGCAGCCGGCGGCGCGGATCTCTGCGGCCAGCGCCGCTACCCCTTGTTCGAATTTCGCGGAAGGGGTGAGCCAGTCCCCCATTTTGGCCTGATAGCCATCGTCTATCTGCACGTGGCGCAGGGCCGGAAAGCGCTCGGCGCGCACCGCCAGGTTCTCGCGAATGTCGGCGGCGCTCACATCGCTGTAGTAGTGATACCAGGAGCACCAGCCGCTGGGGCGAGTGGTGACCTGGCCGATCAGCGATCCATGCTCAGCCTCGATCAGAGTCGCCAGCTCGGCCAGCAGATCCTCACGCTCCGGCCCTTCCAGGCAGATCAGCGCCTCGCTCTGCCAGTGCTGGCCGGCAGGCAGCAGACGGTCCTCGCAGTTCATCAGGATCTGCAGGCGACCATCGGGATAGAGGCGAAACTCGCCGCCAAAGCGGTGGCAGCTGGCAAAGGCGAGCAGCAACCAACCCTTGCCGTGCTCTACCAGCAGCAGGTTGTGCACAGTGTGAAAGCCTTCGTCATCGGTGATGCGATAGACGCTGGCATCGGGGCAACGCCCCACCGGCTGCGGCGATTGCCAGCTGCCCATGGTCTGGGCCAGCATCTGGAATCCCTCCCCATAGATGGAGACATCGGGCGAGAGGCCGAGCTTGCCGTCAAACAGCACCCAGCGCCCCACCGGGGTATCGTCACGCCCCGTGTTGTCGAGGCGCACCCGGCACAGGGGGCCATCCCATTGGCGGGTTTGCAACAAGTGCGCGGGCAGATCATTATCGGTCGCCAGCTGGCGGATACGGGACAAGAGGGATGTCATCACTACTCCTTGTAGTTCGAAAAGGGTTCTATCAGACAATTTTCAAAAACGAAACTTCAATTAAATCAGCTTCAAACGAACTGATTTCAGCTGTTATTGTTTTAATGCCGCGACCCGGCCTCTCTGGTAAACTGCGCTTTTCTTCACAGTTACCAAGAAGGGGCTCACGTGATCGCGCAACGTGCCTTGCTATACCTTCGTGACTTTATGGTCATCGTCGCCTGCCTGCTGGCAGGCAAAACCGTGGCAGCCATCCTGCCCTTCGCCTTCCCTGGCAGCATCATCGGCATGCTGCTGCTGTTCGTGCTGCTCTCGCTGCAACTGGTGAAGTTGCAGTGGGTCGAGCTCGGTGCCGGTCTGCTGCTGCGCCATATGGGGGTCCTGTTCGTGCCGGTGGCCGTGGGCCTGGTGGCCTGGCTGGAACCCCTGCGCCAATCCCTGGGCCTCATCATGCTCTGCATCGTGGTGGGCATAGTGCTGATCCTCGGCACCGTCGGGCACCTTTATCAGAGGATGAACAAATGATCTTCTGGCTCGCCATTCCTCTGACCCTGGCACTCTATTTTGCCACCCGGGCGCTTCATCGCCGTCTGCCCTGGCCCATCATCAATCCGGTGCTGGTGCCCACCACCGTCATCATCGGTCTGCTGCTCTGGCTTGACCTGCCCCTTGAGCAGTACGAAAGCGGCACCCGCCCCATCACGGCGCTGCTGGAGCCCGCCGTGGTGGCGCTGGCCCTGCCGCTCTATCAGCAGGCACGCCAGATCCGGGCCAGGCTCGAGCCCATCCTAGTCTGCACCCTGGCCTCGGTATTGATCTCGGTATGTACTACCTTGCTGATCGGTCATTTTATGGGCGCCGACCCGGCACTACTTGCGTCCCTGATCACAAAATCCATCACCACGCCACTGGCCATGAGTGTGAGCCAGTCCCTCGGCGGCATTCCCGCCATCGCCGCCGCCGTGGTGGTGGTGGTCGGGATCATCGGTGCCCTGATTGGTTATCCGCTGCTCAAGCTGATGCGGGTCACTGACCCCGAGGCCCAGGGGCTGGCTGTGGGCGCCTGTGCCCACGCCATCGGCACCGCCACCTCCGCCGAACAGGGCATAGTCCAGGGGGCCTTCTCGTCGCTCGCCATGGTGGTGTGCGGCATTCTCACCGCCGCCGTCGCGCCACTCCTGTTCACCCTCTATCACTGGCTGAGCTAAGCCTTCATCAGGCGGGCCTGCTGGCCCGCCCGTGCGACCTGCCGCACAATTTGCACAAGACAAACGTTTCCATTACTATCCCGCTCCGTTTGCCCGTCAGGGCGTGAGCAAGCTCACACAATTCACCGCGCTTGCTCCCTACAATGGCCCCCCAATTGGCCTTTGAGGACACACTATGCATCCCCGTTTTGCCAAGCCACTCGATACCCTGCCCGCCCCGCTCAAAGCGGCGCTGCTGCCCATGCTAAACCCTGCCGACGGCAGTGCGTTCAATGCCCGTTTTACCCCGGATCAGGTCGCTACCCTGAAAGCCGCCAGCGGCCTTGATGATCGCGCCCTGCGCCTGGTTCTGCTGCCACTGGCCGCCGCCTGCTCGGTCGCCCCTATCTCCAAGTTTTTTGTCGGTGCCATCGCCTGCGGCCTGAGCGGCACCTGGTATTTCGGCGCCAACATGGAGTTCGCAGGCCAGGGGCTGTTCCACTCGGTGCATGCTGAACAGTCCGCCATCTCCAACGCCTGGCTGGGTGGCGAGACCGGGCTCTCTGAAATCACCGTCAACTACACCCCCTGCGGCCACTGCCGCCAGTTCATGAACGAGCTGAGCACCGCCAAGACCCTGCAGGTCTCTCTGCCCGATGATCTCAGTGCCCTGCAATCCTTCCTGCCCCACTCCTTCGGGCCGGCAGATCTCGACATCACAGATGCCCTGATGAGCCCGCAGTCCCACGACGAGCTGGCCCTTGAGAGTGAAGATCCGCTCTGGCAGGCCGCACTGGCTGCTGCTCGCCAAAGCTATGCTCCCTACAGCCAGGGTTATGCCGCGGTGGCACTGCAATTTGCCGATGGCCGCCTCTTCTGTGGCCGCTACGCCGAGAACGCCGCCTTCAACCCCAGCCTGCCGCCGATGCAGATGGCCTGCGCCCATGCGGTGCTGAACGGTGCGGATCTCGCCACCATCCGTCGCGCCGTGCTGCTGGAGAGCAAAAACGGCCAGATCAGCCAGCGCGATGCTGCCCAGTCAACCCTCAAGGCACTGGGATCGGTCGAGCTGGAGTACCTGGCTGTCTAACCGGCTACCTTGACCTCTATTGCCAAGGCCCCCGCATCCCGGATGCGGGGCTTTTTTTATCTCGATCCGCCCCCTTTGATACTCAACGAACTCCGTTGATCCTTATGCCCGGAGTTCAACTTAATTGCCGCCACGGCGGGTATCGCACGCCTGTTCCGGCCACTTGCAAGTGACGCCATGCAAAGGCACCCAACTTGTCGCACTAAATGCCAGAAAACCAACAATCAGCAACATTGAAAACCAGTTAAATAAATGTAAATAGATATTTATACCAATTATATCTTACCCAGTTGAATATACTGTGGCGGCTGATTAAGGTGGGGGCCTTATCAAGGCATCAGTCAAGGAAAGACGTATGGAGATAGTGGTACTCGGGGGTGGCGTCATTGGTGTAACCAGCGCTTGGTATCTGGCAAAAGCGGGCCATCAGGTGACCCTGCTGGAGCGGCGAGAGGGGGTGGCGCTTGAAACCAGCCACGCCAATGCCGGCCAGATCTCCCCCGGTTACGCTGCCCCCTGGGCGGCCCCCGGCATTCCCCTCAAGGCGGCCAAATGGATGCTGCAAAAGCATGCACCCTTCACGGTGCGTCCCACCGCCGACCCTTTCCAGCTGCGCTGGATGCTGAAGATGCTGGCTAACTGCACCCCGGCGGCCTATGCCACCAACAAGGGGCGCATGGTGCGCCTGGCCGAGTACAGCCGCGACTGCATGAAGGTGCTGCGCGATGAACTGGCACTCGACTACGAGGGGCGCCAGCTCGGCACCCTGCAACTGTTTCGAAGCCAGGCCCAGCTGGATGCCAGCAAGCGCGACATCGAGGTGCTGGAAGAGTATGGCGTCCCCTACCAGTCGTTGGATGACAGCGGCTGCGAGGAGGCCGAACCGGCCCTGGCACGGGTGCGCGGCAAGATAGTGGGCGGCCTGCGCCTGCCTGGCGACGAGACCGGCGACTGCTTCCGCTTTACCAAAGCGCTGGCGCTGGAAGCACAGAAACTCGGGGTCAAATTCGTCTTCAACTGCGATATCGACGAGATTGAGCTGGGCCGTGGTCGTGAGAGTGGCCGCGCCGTGGCGGTGCGGGCGGGCGAACAGCGCTACCGTGCCGAGGCCATCGTCTGCGCCCTTGGCAGCTACGGCACCGGCTTCCTGCGTCCGCTGCTGCGCCCGCTCGGGCTGGAGCTGCCGGTCTATCCGGTCAAGGGCTACTCCCTCACCCTGCCGATGACCAATCCGGATGCGGCCCCCCGCAGCACAGTGCTGGATGAAACCTACAAGGTGGCCATCACCCGTTTTGACGAGCGGATCAGGGTCGGCGGCATGGCAGAGCTTTCGGGCTACAACCTGGTGCTCAACCCCAAACGCCACGACACCCTGGCCATGGTGGTGGGGGACCTCTTCCCCGAAGGGGGGGACATCAGCCGCGCCGAGTTCTGGACCGGGTTGCGCCCCATGACGCCGGACGGCACCCCGCTGGTGGGCCCAAGCCCCATCCCCGGGCTCTGGCTCAACACGGGCCACGGCACCCTGGGCTGGACCATGGCGGCAGGTTCTGGCCAACTGCTCTGCGATCTGATTAGCGGCAGTGCAACCGCCATCAGCGACGAAGGGCTGACCCTGGCTCGCTACGCCTGAGTCGCCCCAGGCTCCATCGGCAGGCCACCTTATGCAGGTGGCCTGCCTGTTTTTTCATCTCCGCCTCTCCCACCTCTTTTCTGCGCCGCTTTTTCCGCCTCCCTACGGTGTTCGCGCCGCTGGATATTGCAGCGAACGACACAGAATATTGCGCAATTCGACTTGCGCCCGCCGCCACAATCCGTAATGTGGACAGACACATTTTTCGCAACTCGTATTTTGTAACCAGCTTGTAAATGGCCGGCGCCATACAAGGGGTCACGGGATCCACAACGCATTATTAAGCAGCTATCCAGGGTAGGACATTATGAAAAAAGTAGGTTTGGTCGGTTGGCGTGGCATGGTGGGATCGGTTCTGATGAGCCGGATGCAGGAAGAGCAGGATTTCGCCCATATTCAACCTACCTTCTTCACCACTTCCCAGGCCGGTGAAGCCGCCCCCAACTTCGGCGTCGATGCCGGCACTCTGCAGGACGCCTTCGACATCGAGGCACTGGCCAGGCAGGATATCATCATCACCGCGCAAGGCGGCGATTACACCAAGGATGTCTATCCGCGCCTGAAGGCCGCCGGCTGGCAGGGTTACTGGATTGACGCCGCCTCTTCCCTGCGCATGGAGCAGGACGCCGTCATCATCCTGGATCCGGTCAACGGTGACGTCATTGAGCAGGCGCTGAACGATGGCATCAAGACCTTTGTTGGCGGCAACTGCACCGTCAGCCTGATGCTGCTGGCCCTGGGCGGCTTGTTCAAGGCCGATCTGGTGGAGTGGGTGAGCGTGGCCACCTATCAGGCCGCCTCCGGTGGCGGTGCCCGTCACATGCGCGAGCTGGTGACCCAGATGGGGATCCTGCGCGACGAGGTGGCGGTAGAGCTGGCAGACCCTGCCTCCGCCATCCTCGATATCGAGCGCAAGATCACCGAGAAGACCCGCTCTGGCACCCTGCCGGTGGACAACTTCGGCGTGCCGCTGGCCGGTGGCCTCATCCCCTGGATCGACACCAAGCTCGACAACGGCCAGAGCCGTGAAGAGTGGAAGGGCCAGGCCGAGACCAACAAGATCCTTGGGATCCAGGATGCCGCCATCCCGGTGGATGGTCTGTGCGTGCGGATCGGCGCCCTGCGCTGCCACAGCCAGGCGTTCACCATCAAGCTGAAGAAGGATGTGCCGCTGGCAGAGATCGAATCCCTGCTGGCCTCCCACAACGACTGGGTCAAGGTGATCCCCAACGATCGCGACATCACCGCCCGCGAGCTGACCCCGGCCGCCGTCACCGGTACCCTCAGCATCCCTGTGGGTCGTCTGCGCAAACTCAACATGGGCCCCGAGTACCTGGCCGCCTTCACCGTGGGTGATCAGCTGCTGTGGGGCGCCGCCGAGCCCCTGCGCCGCATGCTGCGCATCCTGCTGGCCCGCTAATTCGCCGCGTCAATACCAAAAGGGCGGGGAGTCACACTCCCCGCCCTTTTTTACGGCCTCTTGCTGGTGGTTTCTTTGTCTGTCAGTCGCACCAGATGGCACAGGGCAAGCCGCGCCCATCACGTCTTAGCATTATCCCTGTGGGTGTATCCCAGTTCTGTGCCACCCACTCAACGCCAATGTCAGCGCTGAATGTCACTACTGATTCCTGTGCCCATCCTGGCGAAGTGGTCCAGCCCCAAGCCCGCACCTATGCCAGCACGATACGCTGGCAGCCGCTGTAGATCTCGGCGCGTCCCGGACGGCAAAACCCCACCAGGGTGAGACCGGTCTGCTCGGCCCGCGCCACCGCCAGTTCGGTGGCAGCCGAGATGGCGAGCAAGATCTCCACCCCGGCGCTGGCGGCCTTTTGCACCATCTCGAAGCTGGCTCGACTGGTCACCAGGATGGCGCCATCACACCGACCGGTACGACACAGGTGGCCCACCAGCTTGTCGAGCGCAATATGGCGCCCCACGTCCTCGCGAATGGCGAGGATGTTGCCCGCTCCGTCCACATGCACGGCGGCGTGGGTGGCGCCGGTGCACTGCCCCAGCAACTGCAGGGGGCGCAGCCCATCCAGCACCTTGTCGATAAGGCCTATCGCAAAGCGCTGGCTGTCCGGCAAGGGTGGCAAGGTGCGCACCACCTGCTCCAGGCTCTCGCTGCCACAGATGCCGCAACCGGTGCGTCCCGCCAGGGTACGCCGCTTCTCTTTCAGGCGATAGATGCAGCGGTTGGCCAGGGTGATGTGTAGCTCGATGCCCTGACAGCCATTGACCTGCTCGATGTCGTGAATGTCGTGCAGGCCGTCGATGATCCCCTCAGAGAGGGAGAAGCCGATGGCGAAATCTTCGAGATCGGCGGCCGAGCACATCATCACGCTGTGGGCGATGCCGTTGTAGACCAGCGCCACCGGGGTTTCGCAGGGCAGCTGCATGGCGCTGTCGGTGGTCACCTCACGCCCTTGATAGTGCACCACCTCGCGCGGTGCCGCGCACCGGAACACGTCACTCTCTTGCCACATCTTGTTGCCGCCTTATTCGATGATCCTGGGATCCTTTGCCGAAATACCGAGCCGCTTCATTTTCGAGAGCAGGGTGGTGCGCTTCATGCCAAGACGCTGGGCCGCCCCCCGGGCACCGGCGACGATGCCGTTGCTCTCCTTGAGCGCCGCGATGATCGCCTCGCGCTCATCCTCCGGCCCCTGTCGGAACAGGGGGGCATCGGGCTCGTCATAAACCAGGGTCTCAATCTTGTGATAGCCCTTGAGAGGCAACAGCTCGTCGGGGGAGAGATTGAGCACCTGACCGCGGGTCATCACCACGGCCCGCTCTATGATGTTCTCCAGCTCGCGAATATTGCCGTACCAGGGGAGCGACACCAGCATCTTCATGGCATCTGCCGGAATGGCGGTGATGGTGCGGCGCATCCGCTTGGCGATCTTCTTGATAAAGAAGTTGACCAGCAGCGGTATGTCTTCGCGCCGCTCGCGCAGGGGTGGCAGCTCGATGGGAAAGACGTTGAGCCGGTAGTAAAGGTCGCTGCGAAAGCGCTTGTTCTTGACCATGGAGAGCAGATCGCAGTTGGTGGCCGCCACCAGCCGCACGTCCACGGCGATCGGATTGCTGTTGCCCACCCGCTCCAGCTCGTGCTCCTGCAACACCCGCAACAGCTTGGGTTGCAGATCGATGGGCATGTCCCCCACCTCGTCGAGAAAGAGGGTGCCCTTGTGGGCCCGCTCGAAGCGGCCGATGCGCTGGGTCAGGGCGCCGGTGAAAGCCCCCTTCTCGTGGCCGAACAGATCGCTCTCGATAAGGCCGGTGGGAATGGCGGCGCAGTTCACCTTCACCATCTCCCGGCTGCTGCGGGCACTGAGTTGATGAATAGCCTGGGCGATCAGCTCCTTGCCGGTGCCCGTCTCCCCCAAAATCAGCACGGTGCAGTCGCTCTCGGCCACCAGCCGCACCTTCTCCATTACGCTCTCCATCACGGGGCTCTGGTAGATGATATGGGAGAACTCTCCCCGCACGGCGGGTTCGCCAATGCGAAGGGTCTTCTCTTTCGCGCCGTTGGTGTTGGAGATTTCCTGCTGCGACTGCACGTTGTTCATGGCGATCGCCGTGCGCGCCGCCACCTGTTCGAGCAGAGAGATGTCGATATCGACGAAGAAATCCACCTCCGGGTGGGAGAGGATCAGCACCCCCAGCAGGTTGCCCCGGTAACGCAGCGGCAAGATGCAGGAGCTGTTGGCCTCGGGGGGCAGGATCTGGGTGGCGAAGCGGCAGTGGGCATTGCAGCCGTGACCATGCTCGCGATAGATGAAATAGGGTTCGCTGTGACCCAGGGCCCCCTGCAGGCAGTTCTTTTCGAAACAGGAGTGGTCGATGATGCCGGGCTGCTCGCTCTGGCTTTCGTTCACCAGATAGCTCTTGAAGCTGTCGGAGGTGGCATTGTATTCGGCAAGACAGAGGCTGCTGATGGCAAAATGGTGCTGCAGGATGGCAAACAGGCTTCTTGGCAGCTCGGCAATGCGCACCTGTTTGATCACCGCATTGGTCACATCCACCAAAATCTTGCAGCTGTCGCGCTCAAGGCGCAGGGAGTGGGCCTGCTCCAAGGTGCGCTCCTTGTCCTGCACGTTCTCCAGCGCAATGGCGATGATGGCCGCCAGCTGGGTCAGTTTGGCCAGCACCTCCATGGGAAAGGCGCGAGCCTCGCGGCTGATGAACTCCACCCCGCCCAGGTGGCTGCGAGCGGTGGTGATGGGCAGTTGGCAGTAGGATTGCAGGTCATCATAGACGGGGGTGCTCGCCAACAGGGCGCAGCGGTTTTCAAAGCGGGCGGCGGGCAAGATGATCGCCTGCTCCCTGGAAAAGTGAAGGTCTGCCTTGCGGCAGACGAGGTGCCTTGGGCCCCTCTCCCCCATGTAGCAGAAGATGGCCTCCTCCCCCGTCCCCTGGTTGAGGATCAGGTTGACCCGGATCACGCCGTCGAAACAGACGTCTATCTTGTTGAGTTTCTTGATGAAGTCATCGAGCGTCACGGCCGACAGCAGGCTTTTTGAGAGCAGGAGGAAACCGTCATCCCAGATGGGGGAGATCTCGTCCAGCGGGATGGCACTCACATTCAGCATTACGGCCTCACATTGGATCAGTGTCAGTCACAGAGCCGGCCTGCCATGCCGTGGCATACTGATTCGCCATAGCGACCGGATATAACAACAAGGGGTCGCCCTCATGCTGCTGACAAATATTGAATGGCATGATGCTTTATCAAATGTTGCAATTCAAAACGGGCACGTAACGAACAATAACAAAAGATAACATCGTCAGCGTCGATATATTCAAAGCTGGCGTGCCATCATAATGAAGCGGCGGGTTCATTACAAATCAGGCTGAATATTTTCTCGCGCATTCGTCCACATTTAATCAAGCCCGCGATTAAATAACTGATAATTAATTCAAGAGTGCCGCCCGAATTATTTGACGCAGAACAATCTGGCTCACTGGCACTGATCACCCTGGCCCTGCTGCCACTGCAGATGTCCGCTTTTCAGCCCACCCAGGATAAAGAGCGCCGAACAGCCCTGAAAGGCCATCAGCAGCCAGCTGGCGTTGTCGGCCATCTCCTGCGCCACCGTCCGGTGCGTAAGGTAGACCAGCAAAGTGATCAGCCCCAACAGCATAGCGTTGATCAAGGTGGTCGAGACGAAGGCGATCAGCCAGGCGATGGTGGTACTCAGTGCGGAAAATACCCCGAGCATGGCCAGCCGCGCCGCCATGAAACAGCCGAAAAAACCAAAGCCCAACAGAAATATCATCTCGTCTTGCCAGATATAACAGCCAATACCCAGCAATATTGCGACGAAATAGCCGCAAATATAAAAGATACCGAATAACCGGTTGATATCATGTTGCATGATCTCACCCATATTGAAATTTAACCAAGACAAGGGTGACCGACTCACAAGATGAGTCGGTCCCTTATTTTTTATCTCCCCGAAGAGAGTGGTTGCCAATTACCCTTTGGCGGCGCTGCGCAATTTTGCCTTGAGCGCGCTGTACTCGGTCTGGACGTAGACTTCTGCCTCGGCCTGATCCGCGATGCGCTCAATTTTTACCGCGCAGTACTTGTACTCCGGGGTGTAGGAGACGGGGTCAAGGTGCTCGATGGTGAGCTCGTTACAGGCCCCGATCCACCACTGGTAGGTCATGTAGACCACCCCGGCGTTGACCCGGTCGTTGTAGTTGGCCCGGGTAATGACCTTGCCGCGCCGCGACGAGATCCAGACCAGCGCCTGATCCTTGACCCCGAGTTTTTGGGCATCGCTCGGGTGGATCTGCACATAGCCCGGCTCATCGGCCAGGGTCTGCAGCGCCGAGCAGTTGCCGGTCATGGAGCGACAGGAGTAGTGGCCGACTTCGCGCACGGTGGAGAGCACCAGCGGGTACTCGGCGCATGGCTGCTCCCGCGGCGGCCGCCACTCGGAGGCAATCAGCTGGCCCTTGCCGCTCGGGGTGGTGAACACATTCCCCTCGAACAAGGTGCTGGTGCCCGGGTGATCCTCGGTCGGACAGGGCCACTGCACGCTCTTGAGATCGGCCATCTTGTCATAGCTGACCCCGGCGTAGATCGGGCAGAGTCCGCGCAGCTCGTCCCAGATCTGCTCGGTGTCGCGATACTCCATGGGATACCCCATGGCGGTGGCCATCAGCGAGAAGATCGCCCAGTCGGGCTTCACGTTGTCAGGCGGCGTCACCGCCTTGTAGAAGCGCTGGAAACCGCGATCCGCCGAGCTGTAGACCCCCTCGTGCTCGCCCCAGCTGGTGGCGGGCAAAATGACATCGGCCATCTCGGCCGTCTGGGTCATGAAGATATCCTGCACGATCACCAGCTCCATCCCCGCCAGGGTACGGCGGAACTGACCGAGGTCTGCCTCGGTCTGGGCCGGATCTTCGCCGAAGATATAGAAGGCCTTGCACTTGCCCTCCTCCACCTTGTGGCCCAGCTCGGTCAGGCGATAGCCGGGCTTCTGGGAGAGCGCATCAACCCCCCACGCCCTGGCGAACTTGGCGCTGATGGCAGGATCGCTCACCGACTGATAACCCGGGAACTGGTGGGGCAGCATCCCCATGTCGCAGGTGCCCTGCACGTTGTTCTGGCCGCGTACCGGCCCGCAGCCAGTGCCACGGCGACCGAAGTTGCCGGTCAGCAGCGCAATACCCGCGAGCCCCTTGACCACGTCCACCGCCTGACCGTACTGGGTCACCCCCATGCCCCACAGGATCATGGAAGCAGGCGATGCGGCATAGGTGCGAATGGCGGCGCGGATATCGGCGGCTTTGAGGCCGGTGATCCCCTCCACATATTCCGGGGTGTACTTGGCCACAGTCGCCTTGAAGGTGTCGAACCCTTCGGTGTAGTTGGCGACGAACTCTTTGTTGTAGAGGCTCTCACCTATCAACACGTTGGCGAAGGCGTTGACCAGCGCCATGTTGGAACCGTTTTTGAGCGGCAGCCACTGATCGGCGATGCGGGCGGTCTCCACCATGCGGGGATCACACACAATCACCTTGGCCCCGTTGGCCTTCGCCTTGAGAATATGGCGGGCGACGATGGGGTGAGAGTCAGCAGCGTTGTAACCAAACACCAGCAGGCATTGGGTCTCTTGAATTTCGGGAATGGCGTTGCTCATGGCGCCGTTGCCTACTGTTGTCTCCAGACCGGAGACTGAGGGTGCGTGTCACACCCTCGCGCAGTGGTCGACGTTGTTCGTCCCAATCACCGCGCGGGCAAATTTCTGCATCACATAGTTGGCTTCATTGCCGGGGCCACGGGCAGAGCCGGTGGTCATGATGGCGTCCGGGCCATATTTCGCCTTGATGGCAGAGAGGCGGCTGCTGGCGAACTCGATGGCCTCGTCCCAGGAGACGGCTTCGAGCTTGCCACCGCGCTCGCGGCGGATCATCGGGCTCTTGAGACGGGGGGTCAGCAGGTTGGTGTCGTTCAAGAAATCCCAACCGTAATAGCCCTTGAGGCAGAGTTGCCCCTCGTTGGTTCGGCCGTTGGCGCCTTCGGCCCCCACCACCTTGTCGTTTTCAACCAGCAGGTTGATCTTGCAACCGGTGCCGCAATAGGGGCACACGGTAATGACTTTTTTCATGACTCACACTCTTTTATTAACGAAAAATGTTCGGTAAAGCCCGCTCAGACCAGCGCCGGAACATGGCCTGCCAGCAGCGCCTCAGCACTGGCCAGCTGCTTTTGCCGGTTGAGGGTCTCAAGACTCTCCGGGGTGACCAGTCGCAGTGCCTGGGTCGGACACACCTCGACACAGGCCGGGCCCGCCTCGCGGTGACGGCAGAGATCGCACTTGAGCGCCTGCGCCTTGGTCTGCGGCCGCTTGAAGAGCGAATCGGCAGCGGGGGCCACCTCTTTGACCACCACCGCCATGGCGCCGTAAGGACAGGCCACCACGCAGGACTTGCAGCCGATGCAGCGCGCCTGCAGCACCTTGACGCAGCCATCCTCGGTGACGATGGCGTTGTTCGGGCAGGCCATGGCACAGGGCTTGTCTTCACACTGGCGGCAGAGCACCGGCGTGGTCACCTTGCTGCCCACGATCACCTTCAAGCGCGGCTGAAAATGGCTGTCCTTGGAGACCAGATGTCCATCCTCGATGGCAAGATGCAGGCCGCCCTCCCGCGCAAGGGTCCCGCTGCAGGACCCTGACTGGTGTGAAACGGCACACGCCACCTCACAGGTACGACACCCAATACAGAGACTGGGATCTGCAATCACGAAGCTGTTCATAGAGAGGGATCCTAAATGGTTCGTTACACCCGACCGCCCTCACCCACCTGGCGGGCAAAATGCGGCCAGCCCCCACTAGGCATTTATCAGGCCAAAACGGGCCAATGGTGCGATAAAAACTCGCAAGCAACTGAAAATAAAAGATTAATTAGAAATAGCTGTGTGCTGTTGATCACCTCTGACGAGGGTGATGAAGGGGTGGGAAGTGTGATCGACACGACAAAAGTGACGAGCTCGACACTTGGTTGTATGGGAGCGATTCTCTTGCCCGATACGCAAAACGACTCTCAATGACTAGTTTGTTGATTTAGGGCAGATTTTTCTTCGATGACTCTTCTCTCAACTAATCCAACTGGATATCATGTTCCAGTTGGCAACCAGCTCCGCTGGGGGGCATTCACATGCTGCCAAGCAATGAAATCATGCAGGTTAAAAACAGTACATTAGGAGCTGTAACCTAGGGGCGGTAGCGTGGAAAAGATCTTACAACAACCAACTCAAGAATGTTAATTCATATAAATATTCCAGCCTTTTGATTATTACTTATGTTAAAAACATAATATATATTGTACACCACAATATTAAGCTAACCATTTACAAATAAATAATTTTAATGTTACGTTTTAGGAGTTAAAGGGAAATTTAATGAAAACCTCAACGATTAATTACGTAAAGATAGAAAAACTATATGGCCATAAGAGCTTCAATGTTGAATTGATTGACAACCAACTGATTATTGTTGGTGAAAATGGCTTGGGGAAAAGTACAGTTATTAACATACTTTTTTATACCTTAACAAGCCAGTGGCAAAAGCTTCTTAAATATCAGTTTCATAAAATTGAGGTAGGAGTTAATGGTAAGAGCTACTCATTTACCATGGATGATATAAATAGTGTTTTTGATAAAGTAAATGAAAACTCTTACATTAATCTTTTGTTTAAACTAAAGAATCATAATTTAACGGCCAAACAAGCATATCTTAGCTTTAGCTCGGATATATATAGAAAACTTAGAAATGATAGTTTTAGTGAGCCGGCAAGGTTACGAAGAGCACTAATGGAACTTGCTGATAATAAACTCACTCTTGACCATTTACCAAAAAGCTTACTTAAATTAGAATCGGCATTAAATTTTCATGTGTTATATCTACCAACATATCGAAGAATTGAAAGAGACTTAAAGCAAATTTTCCCTTCACTAGAGGAAGATCTTCAAAAATACAACAGATATCACTCCAGCATTAGTAGAAATCGAGAGCATGTTGAGCTTGTTGAATTTGGAATGCAAGATGTCCAGTCGATGATTTCTTTAAAAATGAATCAGCTTGAGAATGAATTCAGATCATCTTTAGAACGTCTAACAAGTGGTTACCTTCGAGTAATATTACGAAAAGAATACAAAGAAGAGAGTGCATTACCAGAATATAAGTTCAATGATCAGGAACTAGATTCTATATTTGAAAAGATAGAACGAGACGGATCATTTTTCTCTAGGGATGATTTAAAAAACCTTCGAAATACTGCGCATGCACTAAACGAAGGTAACTTATCATCAGATATCGACATGTTGTCAGCTCACTTGATTAAGCAATTATTAAACCTTCACAAAAACCAATTAAATAAAGAAGACAAAGTCAGAACGTTTGCAAAAATAACTAACAGCTACCTTAAAGGCAAAAAGTTTGATTTTAACAGCAAAGAATTTAGACTTCCATTAGTACCAGACTTTGAAAATGAAGATTATGTATTATGTAATTCCACTGATGAAATCGACTTGAGCCAATTATCATCAGGAGAAAAGCAAATTGTCTCTCTTTTTGCACATATGTACTTGTCTGATTTTGACGACTTCCTAGTCATCATTGATGAACCAGAGCTGTCACTCTCAGTTCCTTGGCAAAAAAGGCTACTCGTTGATATCACCTCCACAGAAAACTGCAACGGATTAATTGCAGTTACACACTCACCTTTTGTTTATAACAACAGCTTAAAAAGCAAAGCTAAATCATTAATGGAGTTCTATATTTAAGCCATGGACCTTCTCGCATATCTTAATGATGAGCTCTCAAACAACAACATTGAGCACCACCATTTTTTAATAAGCTACAACCCTCAAAATAAAATAATTCATTGTTTTTTTGAGGGTAAAACCGATGAATCTTTCTATGGCACAACTATTCGCAACCTGCTACCTGATGGCTATAAACTAAAAACTTATACTTGTGGTAAAAAAGATAACGTTTTATTTCACTATAACGAATTAGGGAATAGAACGAGTAAGAAACAACCTCTTTTATTTTTCATCGATAAGGATATTGACAACATAATACCCGTCGAGATAGTGAAATCAGAATCTATATATGAGACTGATTATTACTCTATAGAAAATTATATTGTAACAAGTTCTAGCCTCTTGCAACTATGGGCGGAAGTTTTCAGACAATCATCGGGTACAGCTGTTGCTGAAAAACTAGAGACGCTTTTCGAGCAAGCCCACAATGAATATAATAAAATTGCATTACAATTTATGGCATGGGTTCTTCATCATCGGAGAAAGGGAGGGGGAAGACTAAACCTAGACTGTATCAAAACCAATGAGTTATTCACAATTGATGATAATTTAAAATTAACACCATCTTTTACAGAATTATCTGATTTATATAATTATTTACTCCAAAAAACAAAAGTTGAAACTCAAGCCAATGAATATGAAAACATTCAGAAGTGTCTACATGAATTATCTTCTTTTGAAATAAAGAAGATATCAAGAGGACATAATGAAATGGACTTTTTTATTGAATTTTGCAAAGCTCTGAAAAAAATATCCACTAACGTTGAGACAGTTAAGATAACAACTCAAGTAGATATTAATTGTGCGAACGCTATAGATATTATGGGTCCGAGAATTAAACCCCATCAATCTCTGTTGTCATTTTTAATGACTCATTTTGAAAACACATCCATATCCACAGGGAAAACCATAACTGTATAATACATTTGATGGATCATGTCTGGGGTTTTAAATACCAACTATACAATACCAAGCCTTTATATTTAGTGGCCCTTTCAAAGGGCCATTTTTTATACAATTAACTCTCGTTTAAAAAAACCATCGCTGCCTAATCCCCTCCCCTTTGCCACCCTGCCAGCAATTAATTAGTCACTATTTTATCGTCTGTTTTTCACCCGCATCGGTAAAAATAGTGGCCAAACCGCTTCCCCAGATAAAACAAACGGTTGTCTGCAGAGTGCGTGGATATTTCAATCGGTGTCTAATTAATAATTTCGTTATCCACCCCTTTTTGATTATTTATACCTGAGCATAAACCCACGATGGGTGTGTCATTATACCCTTAATGGCAGATGAACAGACTGTGTCCCATGATGAGCCTCTTTATATCCAGTTAGCTCCCTTTCCCATCGCAATCCATTTATGCGTTCCTGCGGCACCTGCCGCACGCCCGATAGACGGGGGCGGCCCGTGCTGGCCAATCGTCACCATCAAACTGACAGACAACTTCATGAACGGTAATCACAAACAAGCCCTGTCCGGCGTTACGCTGGCGGCGATCGGCGTGGTCTATGGCGACATCGGCACCAGTGCCGTAGGGTGCAATAAGCGCAACGCATTGCACCGCTTGAAGATCTTTTGAGAAAGGGTGTAATTCACTTCGTTCATTGCACCCTACCCTTATCTCCCGTTTCGCTATCAGTCCCACGCGCAGACCCTTCCTATTGAGACTCCCTGTGTCGATCACTGCTTTTTCCCTTCGTCACAAGTGACGAACGTCACAGTTCGACATCTACCAGCCTTCTTGCTGCGCTCTCACCTAAAAATAAATTTATTTAAAAACATAAGCTTATAGTGATAATTCACGCCAAATCCATATTGGCCCGCATTTTGCCATCCAGCGCCTACTCCATTCCTTCGCGACACGACAAGGTAGGCTATGAACCGCTTCGTTATCGCTGACCCCAAGCTTTGTATCGGCTGTGGCACCTGTATGGCGGCCTGCAGCGAGGTACACAAAGCGCAAGGTTTGCAACAAGCCCCCCGTTTAACCGTTATGCGACACGAGCAGGCAACCATGCCGGTTCAGTGCCGTCACTGTGACGATGCCCCCTGCAGCAAGGTGTGCCCGGTCGAGGCAATTCGCCAGACCGGCGATTGCGTGCAACTCAACGAGTCGCTCTGCATCGGCTGCAACCTCTGCGCCGTGGCCTGCCCTTTTGGCGCCATCCAGAGCGGCGGCAGCCGTCCGGTGGCCGTAGCCACCAGTTACGACACCTATATCCCCTGCTCCATCCGCTCCAGCAACCCCTCCACCTCCGCCGGCCTGCGCTGCTTTGGCGAGGATCTGCTGAGCTGGGAGCCGGGGGTGCGCAGCATCGCGGTCAAGTGCGACCTCTGTGAATTTCGCGCCGATGGCCCGGCCTGTGTCGATGCCTGCCCCTCCCAGGCACTGACGCTGGTCAATGACGGCGACACCGAACACGCTGCCCGTATCCGTCGCCAGCAAGCGGCCGACACCAACCCGCAAGGGGCCTCTGCCTTCTCGGCGCCCGCCAAGGCAACCCCAGCCTCCGATCTATCCACCACAGAGGGAACGTGCTGATGTTGTCCCCCCTTGTTATGGCCACGCTTCTGCTCTTTTTGCTGGGCGCTGCCGCCGGTTTGCTGCTGCAAAAGCTGCCCGCACTGGCCAACCGCCTCAACAGTGGCTTTGCCCTGCTGGGCTCGCTCGCGGGCCTGGTCGCCGCCATCCAGATCTTTGCCCAAGGCACGCCCGTCGACGGCCAGCTCTGGCTGCTGGGCTCGGTTCATCTGGATATGCTCTCCGCGCTCATGCTGCTGGTCATCAGCACCGTCGGCGTCGCCGTTGCGCTCTACTCCTTTGCCTATATCCGCGAATATCAGGGCAAGGGCGATGTAGCCATCGGCGCGCTGATGAACCTCTTCCTGTTTGCCATGGTGGGCATGGTACTGGCCGACAACGCGCTCGGTTTCTTGCTCTGCTACGAGCTGGTGACCCTCACCACCTACTGGCTGGTCAAAACCAACCCGGAAGCCGCCAAACAGAGCCGGCTTTACCTGGTGATGAACCATATCGGCATGGCGCTGGTGCTGATCGCCTTCTGGCTGCTCTGCCGCGACAGCGGCTCGCTGGAGTTCGCCGCGCTGCGCGAGCACCATCTGGCGGGTGCATTGGCCTCTCTGGTGTTCCTGCTCGGCTTCTGCGGTTTTGGCCTGCGCGCCGGTTTCGTGCCGCTGCACGGCTGGCTGCCGGTGGCCGAGCCCGTCGCCCCCTCCCATATCTCGGCGCTGATGTCCGGCGTGATGGTGAAGCTGGGTCTCTTTGGCATCTTGCGGGTCAGCATCGATTTTCTCGGCGCCAGCCAGCTCTGGTGGGGCTATGTGGTGCTGATCTTCGGTGCCTGCTCGGCAGTGCTCGGGGTGCTGTTTGCGCTGGCCGAGCACGATCTCAAGCGGCTGCTCGCCTACCACACGGTGGAGAACATCGGCATCATATTGATGGGGATGGGGATCGGCATGATCGGTATCGCCAACCAGCAACAGGCGCTGGTGGTGCTGGGGCTGCTCGGTGCGCTTTATCACCTGCTCAACCACGCCATCTTCAAGAGCCTGCTCTTTATGGGCACCGGCTCGGTGATGTTCCGCCTGCACACCCGCGACATGGACAAGATGGGGGGCCTGGCCAAACTGATGCCCTGGACCGCGCTGGCGTTCCTCATCGGTGCCATGGCCATCTCGGCGCTGCCGCCGCTCAACGGCTTTGTCAGCGAATGGTTTATCTATCAGTCGCTCCTTTCCATGACCAGACTCGGCACCTCTGTCGTTGCGCCGCTCGCGGTAGTGATGCTGGCGGTAACCGGCGCCATGGCAGTGATGTGTTTCGTCAAGGTGTATGGCATCTGCTTCTGCGGCGCACCGCGAAGCGAGAAGGCGAGCCACGCCCGCGAAGTGCCGCTTCCCATGATGGCAGGCACCCTGCTGCTGGCCGCCGTCTGTCTGGTGCTGGGTCTGGGCGCCCCCTGGATTGCCCCCCATATCGCCAGCTATGGCCAAGCCTTGGTAAGCGGCCAAATGAACGTGGCCACTGGCGCCACCCTGCTGCCACTGGATAGCAGCCAAGCGATCCTCTCCCCGCCCGTTATCGCCATCACCTTGCTGGGGCTGTTCCTCATTCCGCTGCTGGTACTGGCCATCTTCAAGGGGCCCAAGCTGGGTCGTCGTCACGCCGGCACGCCATGGGCCTGTGGTTATGTCTATGAGGAGCGCATGAGCCTCACCTCTGGTGGTGTCACCCACACCTTGCGCCAACTCTGCGCGCCGCTCTATCGCAAGCAGCCGCAGCTCGATCTGGCCAGCGCCCTGCACGGGGTGAGCGATGCCCCCGGCAACACCGGCTGGCTGCTGCTCTCTTTAATAAATGGCATTGTGCTGGCGCTCTTTATCCTGATGGCTGTAGGAGTCTGATATGCCTGTTCTTGAAATGCCGAGCTGGGGCATGGTTGCCCTCGCCCTGACCCAGGCCATCGCCATGCTGGCGCTGGCGCCGCTTGCTACCGGTTTCAACCGGGTGTTGCGGGCCAAGATGCACTCCCGTCAGGGGCCGGGCCTGCTGCAGGATTACCGGGATATCGCCAAGCTCCTGCGCCGTCAGGAGGTGACCCCCGAGCCTGCCGGCATCCTCTTCAACCTGATGCCTGCACTGCTCATTGCCGCCCTCTTGCTGGTGGCGATGGCGCTGCCGACCCTGACTCACGAGTCCCCCTTCCCCATCGCCGGGGATCTCATCACCGACATCTATCTGTTCGCCATCTTCCGCTTCTTCTTTTCGCTCTCGGGGCTGGACAGCGGCAGCATGTTTGCAGGTATTGGTGCCCGCCGCGAGTTGACGCTGGGCATTCTGGTGGAGCCCATTCTGGTGCTCGCCTGCTTCATCATGGCGATGATGGTGGGCAGCTCGGATCTGGGCAACATCAGCAGTTATGTGGCGATCCAGCCGCTGGCCGCGCCGATCGCCACCCTGCTGGCGGGTGCTGCTTGCGCCTTCGCGGTGTTTGTCGAGATGGGCAAGCTGCCCTTTGACTGCGCCGAAGCCGAGCAGGAGTTGCAGGAAGGGCCGCTCACCGAGTATTCCGGTGCGGGCCTGGCCCTGCTCAAGCTCAGCATGGGCCTCAAGCAACTGGTGGTGGTGCAGCTCTTTCTGGTGATTTTCCTCCCCTTCGGCAAGGCGGCCAACTGGAGTCTGCCGGCGCTCATCGGCGCGGCGCTGATCCTCGCCTGCAAGCTGCTGGTGGCCTTTTTGCTGGCAGGCATCATCGAAAACGCCATGGCCCGTACCCAGTTCGTGCGCACCCACAAGCTCACCCGCTACGGGTTGGGGCTGGCCCTGCTGGCGCTGCTCGCCTATCTGGTCGGGATCTGAGCCATGCCCGCCAGCACAGCGACTTTTTCCGATTTTATCATTTTCGAATGCTCATTCCCGAACATTAAAGTGAGAACTGCATGACCATCGCCATTTCGGATCGCATCGGCTGCGACTACATCCAGCAGGTGCGAGCACAACTGCCCCACGCCATTGTCGACGAGGAGTGGCAAACCGCCGATCAGGCCACCATCACCGTCAAGCCCACCAGTCTGGTCGAGACGGCCAGCCTGATCTTCCATCAGCTGGGGGGCTGGCTTCCGCTCTCCTTTGCCAATGACGAGCGCAGCCTCAACGGCCACTTCGCCGTCTACCACGTCTTCTCCATGGAGGGTGACACCAAGTGCTGGCTCACAGTCCGGGTGCTGGTGGATGCCGATACCCAGGAGTACCCCTCCATCACCCCGACCATTCCGGCGGCGGTGTGGGGCGAGCGGGAGATCCGCGACATGTACGGCCTGCGTGCCGTCGGCCTGCCGGACGAACGCCGTCTGGTACTGCCGGATGACTGGCCGGAGGATATCCACCCGCTACGCAAGGACGCCATGGATTATCGCCAGCGCCCGATGCCCACCACCGACACCGAGACCTACCCCTTCGTGAACGACTTGGGCAGTGATGCCAACCGCATCGTGCCGGTCGGCCCGCTCCACATCACCTCCGATGAACCGGGCCACTTTCGTCTGTTCGTCGATGGCGAAGACATCATCGATGCCGACTACCGCCTCTTCTATGTCCATCGCGGCATGGAAAAGCTGGCAGAGACCCGCATGGGCTACAACGAAGTGGCGTTTCTGACCGACCGGGTCTGCGGCATCTGCGGCTTTACCCACAGCGTCGCCTACACCACCTCGGTGGAGAACGCCATGGGCATTGTGGTACCCGAGCGGGCCAAGATGATCCGCGCCGTGCTGCTGGAGGTGGAGCGCCTGCACAGCCATATCCTCAACATCGGCCTGTCGAGCCACTTCACCGGTTTCGACACCGGCTTCATGCAGTTCTTCCGGGTGCGGGAAAAATCCATGACCCTGGCCGAGCTGCTGACCGGCGCCCGCAAGACCTACGGCCTCAACCTGATTGGCGGGGTGCGCCGCGACATCTTCAAGGAAGATCGCATCAAGGGTGCCCAGCTGGTGCGGGAGCTCCGTGATGAGCTCAAACCCCTGGTGGCCATGCTGCTGGATACCGCCAACATCTCCTCCCGCCTCATCGGTATCGGCAAGCTCGACCCGCAAATTGCCCGCGATTTCAGCTGCGTCGGCCCCATGGTGCGGGCGAGCGGCTTCAAGCGCGACGTGCGCCGGGTCCACGACTTTGCCGGCTACCGCGAGCTGCCGATGGAGATCCAGACCAAGGCGGGTTGCGACGTGCAATCCCGGGTGCTGGTGCGCATCCACGAGCTCTACGACTCCCTCGACATGATTGAGTTCGGCCTGGAACACCTGCCACAGGGGCCGCTTTTGACCGAAGGGTTCACCTACCAGCCGGGCAAGTTTGCGCTGGGCTTTACCGAGGCGCCCCGCGGCGAGAACGTCCACTGGAGCATGACCGGGGACAACCAGAAGCTGTTCCGCTGGCGCTGCCGCGCCGCCACCTACGCCAACTGGCCTGCTCTGCGTTACATGCTGCGCGGCAATACCGTGGCGGATGCGCCGCTCATCATCGGCAGTCTGGATCCCTGCTACTCCTGTACCGACCGGGTCACCCTGGTCGACCCCAAGAAGGGCAAATCCACCGTGGTCTCCTACAAGGAGATCGAGCGCTACGGCATCGATCGCAAAAACTCTCCGCTGAAATAAGGGGTCATCATGATCAAGCTGTTCAAGACCATCCTCAAGGCTGGCACCCCGACCGCCAAGTACCCCTTCGCCCCTTACGAGGTGAACCGGGATTTTCGCGGCAAACCGAAATATCAGGCGGATCAGTGCATCGCCTGCGCCGCCTGCACCAAGGCCTGCCCGGCCAATGCGCTGGTGATGGAAGTGGACATGGAGACCGGCGAACGCCGCTGGGAGATCTCCATGGCGCGCTGCATCTTCTGCGGCCGCTGCGAGGAGGTCTGCCCGACCCGCGCCATCGCCCTCTCCCCCGAGTTCGAGCTGGCGGTGACCAACAAGGCCGACCTTTATGAGGAGGCCCGCTTCGCGCTGGCCCCCTGCACCCTGTGCGGCACCTACTTTGCCCCGAGCAAGCTGGTGGCGCTGGTGGAGGACACCCTCAAGCAGGCAGGCACGCCGCTCGCTACCCCGGAACGACTGCACCACTGCCCCGACTGCAAACGAAAACAGAGCATGCTGAGCCAGCCTGACTCGGCCCTGAGCACACCGGTAGCCACACCGATGGCCGCACAAAAGGAGTGGATGTGATGAGCAAGATCAAAGGCATAGAACCGGTTGTCGGCCATGCCCATACCCGCGCCGTGCCGCTGGCACAGGATCCCGAGATCACCAAACTTAAAAAAACTCTGCTCAAAGACATTCGCCGCTCGGCCTATGTCTACCGGGTCGATTGCGGCGGCTGCAACGCCTGCGAGATCGAGATCTTCGCCACCATCACCCCGCTGTTTGATGCCGAGCGTTTCGGCATCAAGGTGGTCGCCTCTCCCCGCCACGCCGATATCCTGCTCTTTACCGGCGCGGTGACCCGGGCAATGCGGGTACCGGCCCTGCGCGCCTACGAGGCGGCGCCCGATCCCAAGATCTGCATCGCCTACGGCGCCTGCGGCTGTGACGGTGGCATCTTCCACGACCTCTACTGCGTCTGGGGCGGCACCGACAAGATCGTGCCGGTAGATGTCTATATCCCCGGCTGCCCCCCCACACCGGCAGCCACCATCTACGGCTTTGCGGTGGCGCTCGGTCTGCTTGAGCAAAAACTCAAAGCCACCAGCCACGAGGTGCAACCGGGTGAGCGGGTCGAGCTGCGCCACACCGGCATCCCCAACGAAATTCGGGTGATGATCGAGCGCGAAGCGCGCCGCATGGCCGGTTACCGGCAGGGGCGGATCATCGCTGACGAGTTCATGGCCCTGCTCGAAGGGGCGACCCGGCAGGATGTGGATCTGCGTATCCAGAGCTACCTCGATCAGCACGAGGATCCGCGCCTGGCGGAGATCGTCAACAACCTGGCAAACGCCTGCCTCAACCGGGCGGCCGGCAAGGGAGAGGCGGTGCATGGCTGACGAGGTTTTCTTCTATCGACTCTCGCGCAAGTTCGTCGACGAGCAGTTCGACGTGCCCCCCGCCTCAGCGAAGGAGATGGGGCAAGCCAAGGAGGTGATCTACTACAGCCTCGCCATCGGCCACCACCTCGGAATCGTCGATTGCCTGCGAGCTGACCTGGTCTGCTCGCTGACCGGTTATCGCGACTGGGTAGCCAAGCTGCCAGAGGGGAGCGAAGCGCGCCGCAAGATGGAGGGGTTTCTCACCTTTGGCGAGATCACCATCTATCGCGAGCACTGCCATATGCTGGCCTGCGCCTTCGACCGACTGCGCAAAACCGACAATCTGCTCGATGAGCAGGAGCTGGGCTGGACCAATACCTTTATGGATCAGCTCACCGCCCTCTTTAACGACCCCCATATGTACCTGATGGTAAGGAGCCGCTGATGGGCTGCAATCTCGTGTTGACCGTGGGCAATGCCATGATGGGGGACGACGGTGCCGGCCCCTATCTCGCCGACAAGCTGCAGGCCGCCCCTCTGCCCGGCTGGATCCATATCGACGGCGGCATCGCGCCGGAAAATGTGGTCTACAAGGTGCGGGAGTTGCAACCGGAGCGGGTGGTGCTGGTGGATGCCGCCGAGATCGGCGAGAAGGCGGGTACCCTGCAGGTGATCCCCCCCGAGACCATCGCCGAGATGTTTATCTTCTCGACCCACAATATGCCGCTCAATTTCCTGATCGACGAGCTCAAGACCTTTGTCCCCGAGGTGATCTTTGTCGGGGTACAACCGGCCATCGTGGCGTTCTCTTTCCCGATGACCGAGATGGTGAGCGAGGCGATGGATTATCTTTATCAGCATCTTGATTGCGCCCGGGATAGCGGTTTGTTAATAAATCAACTGGCTCAGTGGAATATGGCACAGGATACCGCTTGAATATTTAACGGAGTGTTAAAAGACACCTGCCACAATATTTAATCAATGCCCGATGTTAAATGAATGACATCGGGCTAATTGTCCTGTTTTTGATATAAAACAATTCAATCTGAAATTTGCAAAATATTGTCTCACCACGACCAGAAAAGCATTGCCAGCACGTACAGATTGGCACAGAATGGCGGCCGACGCGGAAGTTGATGGGGTCTGGTGGCCCCCTCGGTCTTCAAAACCGATGTGAGCCGAGAAGGCTCTGGCAGGTTCGATTCCTGCCTCTTCCGCCACTCTCATATATTAAAATCATATATTAGGTAAATCGAATCAACACCGCTTGCCAATATCATTCCGGGCAGCTTCAATTTGACCACCCATTAATTTGTCAGAATATGTCGCATCATTAATATTCTGAATCATTTGGCTGCGTCAATATATCCATCTTGCCTGGTTCCCCTATCGGTGAAGCGTGTGTATCCCAGCCACGCACTCTTCGGGGGACTCCCATGCTAGACCATGCTTTGACTCATGCCGCCTTCGACGATTCGTTACCACGCCATCAGCAGCCGACCCATCGCCTGCCCCAGGTGGAGCAACTGCTGCAGCAAGCCTTTCTCGTCCCCCATATCGCCTGCTTGAGCCGGCCACTGGTGACCCGGGTGGTGCGCGAAACCTTAAACGAAGTGCGCCAGAGCGAGGCATTTCGCCAGCACGGGGTGACCCCCGCCCACCTTGAGACACTCATTGCCAAACGCTGCCAGCAGCAAGTGCGCCGGCGCCAGACCCGGGTGATCAACGCCACCGGCACCCTGATACACACCAATCTGGGGCGCTCGCCGCTAAGTAGCGAACTGTGGGACGAGGTGCGCGATCTCAACACCGGTTATAACAATCTCGAACTGGAGCTCGCGACCGGCAAGCGCGGCGGGCGCAAGGGGCTGATCGCCACTTTGCTCACCTGCCTCACCCAGGCCGAGGACTCCTTGGTGGTCAACAACAACGCCGCCTCCCTCTTCTTGCTGTTGCAGGAGGTGGCTCGCGGGCGCGAGGTGATCGTCTCCCGTGGCGAGCAGATCCAGATTGGCGGCGGCTTTCGCATTCCCGATATTCTGGCGCTCTCGGGCGCCAAACTGGTGGAGGTGGGCACCACCAATATCACTACGGCCAGGGATTACCTCAACGCCATCACCGATGAGACGGCCATGGTGCTGATGGTGCACAGATCGAATTTCGCCATTCGCGGCTTCACCGAATCCCCCGATATCGGCGAGCTGGCCCGCGCCCTGCCGGATCATGTGGTGCTCGCGGTGGATCAGGGCTCGGGCTTGACCTGCGAGGAGTTTGCGCCGGATGAAACCCCGGTGCGTCAATACCTCAAGGCGGGGGCGGATCTGGTCTGCTACTCCGGCGACAAGCTGATGGGCGGGCCCCAGTGCGGCATCATCAGCGGCCGGGCAGACCTTATCAAGCGGCTGGAAAAACACCCCATGATGCGCACTTTCCGCCCGAGTCGCATCATCCACTCCCTGCTGGAACGCCTGCTCATTCACAAGCTCAACAAGTCTCCCCTTGGCGAAGGGATAGCCCAACGCACCCTTGCCGATCCTGCCGCCATGCAAGTTCGATCCGACCGGCTGATGGCCGCCCTGCCCGATTGTTTTGACGCCCTGCCCGCCCAGCTGGTGGTGGGGGGCGGCACCCTGCCGGACGAGTTCTACCCCGCCCCTGCGCTGGCCTGCCGGGATCCCCGTCCAGCCCAGCAGCTGCTCGATGCCCTGCGGGAACTCCCGGTGCCGGTGATTGCCACCGTGCGCCAGCAGAAGGTGCTGCTCAATATGGCCACCCTGCTCGAAGAGGACATGGGGCCCCTGATTGCCCAGCTGACCGATCTGCTCACCCCTGCACCACGGGAGTCCTGATCCCATGACCTCCTATCGCGCCGTCATCGGCCTCGCCGGTCACGTGGATCACGGCAAGACCCAGCTTATCAAGGCCCTCACCGGCATTACCACGGCCCGCGCCCACGAGCAGGCCATCGGCATGACCCAGGATCTCGGTTTTGCCCATTTTGACGATGGCCAGGGCAACACCATAGGCGTTATCGATGTGCCGGGTCATGAGCGCTATATCCGCAACATGGTGGCGGGGCTCTGGAGCCTGGATCTGGTGCTGCTGGTGATCGCCGCCGACGAGGGGTGGATGCCGATGACCGGCGAACACCTGCGCCTGCTCAGGGCCATGGGGGTACCACGCCTTGTTGTCTGCATCAACAAGTGCGATCTGGTGAGCGCCGATGAACTGGCGCTGCTGGAAGAGCACCTGCTGGAGCGAGTGATGGACGAAAGCGGCATGGTGCCCGATATCGTCAGCGTCAGCGCCAAAACCGGTGCGAACATGGCTGCCCTGCACGCCGCCATCCTGCGCCAGCTTGCCGATCTGCCAGCATCGCACGCGGCTCACGATCAGGATGCCCCGCGTCTGTATGTAGACCGGGTCTTTACCGCCAGCGGCACCGGCACTGTGCTTACCGGCACCCTGCAGCAGGGCAGCCTCAAGGTGGGGGAGAAGCTCCTGCTCCAGCCTGCCGGCCGCGAGGTGCAGGTGCGATCCCTGCAGGCCTATCACCAAAACCTTGATGAGATCGGCGCCGTCTGCCGGGTAGCGGTGGGCCTGAAAAAGGTTCCCCACAAGGAGGTGGCCCGCGGTCACTGCCTCACCCGTGCCGATGGCCAGTGCGAGGCGGCCACTCATCTTATCGTGCGACTTGAAGAGGTTGGCACCGATATCCGCGAGCTGCGCTCCCCTCTGCACAACAAAGAGGTGGAAGTGGCTCTCGGCAGCTGGCATGGCCGGGCCCGTTTCGTTCCAATCAAGGATACTCGGCTGGCGCGGCTTATCTTCGCCGATCCCATCCCCTGTTTCTTTGGCCAGCCGCTCGCCATCATCCGCCACGGCAGCAGCGAGTTGCTGCACGGCGGCCGCATCCTCTGGTGCGGTGATATTCACCCCGCCAGACGCAAGGCACTGCACGCCCTGCTGGGCAACCTGCCGGATGAGCTGACCGACTATCACCCCGCCAACCTTGAGCTCGGGCTCAGCGGCTATGTGGCAGCCAGCCGTTTTCGCACGCTTCCCGTCGATCTTCCTGCCCATCTTGTGCAACTGGGCGACTGGGTATTGGAGCGCACCTGGCTGGCCCAGCACCGTGACAAGCTTCTTGGCACCCTGGCAAGCGAGCCCTTGAGCGCCGCCGAGCTGGCGACCCGCTTTGGCATCGCTCAGCCGGTTATCCAGGCCCTGTTGCAACAACTCAAAACCGGGCAGCTGGTGCGCCTTCATCACGACAAGTGGCAGCCGGGCAGCGGTGAGTCGGAAGATGATCTGGAAGAAGAGGCACAGTTGGTGCTCAAACTGGTGCGAGATCAAGGCAAGGAGGGGTATGAGCCCGGTAAACTGGGTCCCGGCGGCGTGACGGTGGATCCACTGCTCTCCCTGCCAGCCAGTTTGCGCCAGCGCCTGCAACAAAAGGGAGCGCTGCAAAAACAGCTGCGCAATCTGGCCAGACTCAAGTATCTGGTGCAGCTGGAAGGACCCATCTACTACGACGCTGCGCTTTACAACCAAATGGTAGAAACCGTGCTGGCTGGCCAGCAGGTGGGAGATCTGATCGACATGGCGTCACTCAAACAAGTCACCGGATTGTCGCGCAAATACGCCATCCCGTTTTGCCTGCGCATGGAGATGGACGGCTGGGTGCGCCGGGAAGAGAACGATCGCCGGGTATTGCGCATGCCAGCGCGTGCTCACGAGGTGCCGGCATGACGGCGCAACCCGACATCCAGACCACCGCCCGCCAGCGCCTTGAGTTTCATCTCGACGGTATCGTGCAGGGGGTCGGCTTTCGCCCCTTCGTCTATGGCCTGGCCCTGCGCCACCGCCTCACCGGCTATGTCTTGAATGACGCAAGCGGCGTCACCATTGGCGCCGAAGGGTCGCCCGAGCAACTGGCCGCTTTTGCCCGCGAACTGCGGGAGTTGGCGCCGCCGCTCAGCCGGATCGATCACTTCAGCAAGCGAGCCCTGCCCCTTGACGATGACCCCGACCATAATTCCGACTACGACGGCCAGTTTCATATCAAGGCGAGCGAGCAGCAGAGCGCGGCCACAGTCGCCATCTCACCGGATCAGGGGATGTGCGAGGCGTGCGCCCGGGATGTGGCCAACCCCCTTGATCGCCACCACCGCTACCCCTTTACCAACTGCACCCACTGCGGCCCGCGCTACACCATCATCCGTCGCCTCCCCTACGACAGGCCCCATACCGCCATGGCGGGCTTTGCCATGTGCCCGCGCTGCGCGGCAGCCTACGAAGATCCGCTGGACCGGCGCTACCACGCCCAGCCGGTAAGCTGCCCCGAGTGCGGCCCGCACCTGACTTGGCGCACCGGCACGGGGGATGCCCTGGCCGAGCGCGAGGATGCCCTGCAAGCCGCCGCCCGCGCCCTGCAAACGGGGTCGCTAATTGCAGTCAAGGGGATGGGCGGCTATCACCTGATATGCGATGCCCGCGATGAAGGCGCCGTGGCACGGCTTCGCCGGCTCAAGCTGCGCGAGCGCAAGCCCCTGGCGGTGATGATGGGCTCCCTTGCCGAGGCCCAATTGCATGTCACTGGCAGCGAAGAAGAGTGGAACCTGCTCGCCTCCCAGGCCAGGCCCATTACCCTGCTGCGCAAGCGCACCAAGGATGATCGGCCATCCCAACAACCAGCGGTGCCGCTGACCGAGGGGATAGCCCCCGGCATCCCCTATCTCGGGGTCATGCTCTCCTATACCCCGCTCCACCAGCTGCTGCTCGATGCGTGCGCCATCCCGCTGGTGGCCACCAGCGCCAATGGCCGTGGCAGCCCCATCCTTGTCGAATGCGTGGCGGTGGTGCGCGAGCTGGGGCATCAGATCGACGGCATCCTGGATCACAACCGCCCCATCCTGCACCCCTGCGACGACAGCCTGGTGCAGTGGGCGGGTGGTCGGCGCCAGACTCTGCGTCTGGCGCGGGGCTATGCCCCCTGCACCCCCAGCCTGCAGGAGGCGGTAAAGGTGCCGATGCTGGCGGTCGGGGCCCAGCAGAAAAACCAGCTGGCGCTGGCCTTCGCTCGCCAGCGTATCTACAGCCCCTATATCGGCGATCTGCACAGCCTGCCGATGCAGGATCACTTCGAACAGACCCTCGCCACCTTTCAGGGGCTGTACGATCTCGTACCCGAGCTGCTGGTCTCGGATCGCCACCCCGGTTATCTCAGCCACCAGTGGGCCAGGGAGTATTGCCGCGAACACAACGCCACTCACCTTGAGGTGCAGCACCACCACGCCCACTTGCTGGCGGTGATGGCCGAGCACAACCTGACCGGCCCCGTACTGGGCTTTGCCTTCGATGGCACCGGCCTTGGTGATGAGGGGGCGCTCTGGGGTGGCGAGTTGCTGATCGCAGACGTGCAGGGATTTGAACGGGTGGCACACCTCAAGCCATTTCGGCTGATCGGCGGTGAGGCTGCCATCCGCGAGCCGGTGCGCCAGCTGCTGGGGCTGCTGTTTGAGTCGTATGGCGTGGATGAGATCAGACAGCTCGATATTCCGCAGATCAACAAACTGCCCATAGAGCGGATCAGCAACCTGCACCAGCTCTGGCATCTCGGTCGCAATGCGCCCCACACCAGCTCCATGGGACGGCTGTTCGACGCCGTCGCGGCGCTGCTCGGCCTTGTCGATACCCCGGATTACGAGGGGGAAGCGGGACTCCTGCTGGAGGCGGCGGCGCTAAGGCTTTCGCCGCACGAGCAGCCTTGGCCGCTCCATTTTAAGCTGACGGAGCAGCCCGATGGTCCACTTCTGATCGACTGGGCGCCCCTGGTCGATGCGCTGATCAAGGCCCGGGAGCGCACCACGATTGCCAACCTAGCCGCCGGCTTTATCCGGGCCATCAGCGAGCTTGTCGTCGCTCTTGCTAAGCGCTTTGCGGGCTACCCGGTGGCGCTTGGCGGCGGCGTGTTTCAAAACCGGGTGCTGATGGATGCCCTCATTCCCCGTCTCGAAGAGGCCGGATGCGAGGTGTTGACCAGCGAGATCCTGCCGCTCAACGACGGCGGCATCGCCGCCGGTCAGCTCTGGTTTGCCATCCACCACAGGGCGGCGCAAACCGGTGTTGCCAGCCCTGCCGAAGGCGCCGCCCGCCCTGATAAGTGAGATCCGAGAACGAGCACCCGATGCGCCTTTTCCTTGTTCACCCCCCTCTTCACGACAAGCGCGAGCCCGACGCGCGCACGGCCCGCATCGCCGTGCCGCGGGCCCGTCGCCTTGCCTTCACCCGTTGCATTTCGGAGTCCTGATATGTGCCTTTCCATTCCCTCCCAGGTGGTGCAACTGCACCCCGAAGACAACTGTGTCACCGTCGACACCCTGGGGGTACAGCGCCGGGTCAGCTGCATGCTGCTCGATGAACCCCTCGGGATCGGGGACTATGTGCTGCTCCACATCGGTTTTGTGATGAGCAAGATTGATGAAGAAGAGGCGCAGGCGAGCCTCGAGAGTTTCCGCCAGATGGTGGCCCTGATGCCCGAGCAAGAGACGCTGCCATGCTGACCTTGAATGATCTGTTCCAAGGCTTTCGTCAGCCCCAGGTGATCCGCGCCCTCGCCGCGCAAATTACTGAACTCGCAAAAGATCTGCCCGAACCGCTGCGGGTGATGGAGGTGTGCGGCGGCCATACCCACACCATCATGAAGTACGGCCTGCACCAGCTCTTGCCGGCGAACATCGAGTTCGTTCACGGCCCCGGCTGCCCGGTCTGCATCATGCCCAAGGAGCGCATCGATCAGGCCATGGCGCTGGCCCGTGAGCCCAACGTCATCCTGGTCACCCTGGGGGACATGATCCGGGTACCGGGCTCCAGGGGTTCCTTGGCCCAGCAGCGGGCCAAGGGGAGCGATATCCGCCCCGTCTATGACCCCCTCGATGCCCTGCGCATCGCCAAGGAGAACCCGGACAAAACCGTGGTCTTCTTCGCCATCGGGTTCGAGACCTCCACCCCCATGACCGCCGCCTTGCTGGCGGCCGCTGAAGCTGAGGGGATTGAGAACCTGCTGTTTCATATCAACCATGTGCTGGTGCCCCCCGCCATCCACGCCGTGATGGCCGACGGGGTGGCCCGGGTCAACGCCTTTATCGGCCCCTCTCATGTCAGCGTCATCACGGGCGCCGATATCTATCTGCCCATCGTGGAGCGCTACCGGGTGCCGGTGGTGGTGAGCGGTTTTGAGCCGGTGGATGTGATGGAGGCGCTCTTGATGATGGTGCGCCAGAAAGTGGAGGGACGCTGCGCCCTGGAGGTGCAGTACAGCCGGGCAGTGACCGCCAGCGGCAATCAGGCAGCCCAGCGGCTGGTCGAGCGCTATTTCGAGACCCGTGAGCACTTTCGCTGGCGGGGTCTTGGGGATATCAACGCCTCCGCCCTGCGTCTGCGCGATGCCTTCACCAAGCGTGATGCGGAGCGTCATTTCCAGCTCGATCAGACCCCCATCGACGATCACAAGGCGTGCCAGTGCGCCGATATCCTGCGCGGACTGGCCAAGCCAAGCCAGTGCAAGGTCTTTGGTCGTGGCTGTACCCCGACCCAACCCATGGGCAGTTGCATGGTGAGCTCGGAGGGGGCCTGCAATGCCTATTACCGATATATGGGGATCCAATCACGATGAGAGAGAGTCAGTTAAGCCACGGCGGTCGTGTGAGCGGTCGAGATGATCCCGTCTGTTTCGTCAATCTTGTAGAGAGCCAGCCCCGATGAGAGAAATTCAACTTAGCCACGGCGGTGGCGGGGTGGAGATGAATCAGCTGATAAACCAGCTCTTCTTCCACCACTTTGGCAACGAGATCCTGCTGCGCGGCGAAGATGCCGCCCTGCTGCCGGTAGAGGGTCCCGTTGCCTTCACCACCGACAGCTTCACCGTCTCGCCGATCTTCTTTGAAGGGGGGGATATCGGCAAGCTGGCCATCGCCGGTACGGTCAACGATCTGGCCATGATGGGGGCCAAGCCGGAATACCTCAGTTGCAGCTTTATCATCGAGGAGGGCCTCCCTTACGCCGACCTCGTCCGCATCGTGGAATCCATGGCCCGGGAGCTTGCCAAGAGCGCTGCCCGCATCGTCTGCGGCGACACCAAGGTGGTGCCCAAGGGGGCGGCGGACAAGATCTTTATCAACACCAGCGGGGTCGGCAGCTTCCCGCTGCCAGAACAGAGCCGGGGCATCTCGGTGCGCAATATCAAGGCCGGTGACGCCATCCTGGTGTCGCGGGATATCGGCAGCCACGGCGCCTGCATCCTGATGGCCCGTGACGCCCTGCAGCTGGGATCTGATCTCAAGAGCGACTGCACCACCCTCTGGCCGCAGGTAGAAGCGCTGCTGAACGCGGGCCTCACCCCCCACGCCCTGCGCGATGCCACCCGGGGCGGCCTCGCCGCCGTGCTCAACGAATGGAGCAGCGCCTCCCAGGTGGCCATCGAGCTGGAAGAGTCCGCCATTCCGGTGTGCGATCCGGTGCGCGGCCTGTGCGAGCTCTACGGCTTCGAACCCTATGATCTCGCCAACGAGGGGACCATGGTGCTGGCCCTGCCAGCCGAGCAGGCGCAAGACGCCCTGGCCATCTTGCAGCAATTCAACCCCTCCGCCAGCCAGATTGGTGTGGTTCAGGCAAGCGAGCAGCACAAGGTGATCCTGAGCAACCCCTGGGGCAGCCGCCGTTATCTGGAGCTGCCGCAAGGGGAACTGCTCCCGCGGATCTGTTAAGGAATCCCTATGCACGAAATGTCTCTGGCCATGGCCGCCATCGATCTGGCGGCCGAGCAGGCTACCCAGCGGGGCTTTCACAAGGTCACCGCCCTCTGGCTCGAGATCGGCAGCTTCTCCTGTGTCGATCAGAGCACCATTGCCTTCTGTTTCGAGGCCGCCGCCAAGGGGACCGTCGTCGAGGGTGCCCGCCTGCATTTTCAGCACAAGACGGCAGAGGGCTGGTGCTACGACTGCAGCAAGACGGTGCAGCTCACCGAGCGGGGCCAGCCCTGCCCCGACTGTGGCGGATACAAGTTACGCGTCGCGCAGGGCGATAGCCTGCGCATCACCGATATCGAGGTAAGTTGAAATGTGTAGCGTATGCGGATGCGGCCAGGCGCGGATCGCCGGTCACGAACATGAACACGACCATGAGCACCATCACGACCATGCTCACTCCCATCACCATGAGCACGATCATCACCCTGCCCACGGCGACCATCACGAGCATGATCACGGACAAGATGCACCGCGCACCCTGATCGTTCACCACCACTACCACCATCAGGGGGATGTCCATCACCACTACCACGGTGTGCGCTCCCCCATGGAGCCGGTGCCTCATGATCATGGCTACGGGCACCCTCATGATCACGACTATAGCCATCACCATGATCATGCCCATCTGCACCATCATGCTCACCCCCATCAACATCACAGTCACTCTCACGAACATGAGCATGAGCATGAGCATGAGCATGAGCATGAGCATGAGCAGGGTGATCTGCACTACGGTAAGGGGGAAGCGGGGCTGTCAGTGCCCGGCATGGGACAGCGCCAACTGATCGCCATCGAGATGGATGTGCTGGCCAAGAACAACCTGCTGGCGGCCCACAACCGCGAACACTTCGAGGCCGCCAACCAGCTGGTGCTGAATCTGGTGTCGAGCCCGGGCTCGGGCAAGACCACCTTGCTGTGCGAGACCCTGCGCCAGCTGGCGGACAAGCGCCCCTGCGCCGTGATCGAAGGGGATCAGCAGACAAGCGCGGATGCCGATCGCATCCGTGCCACCGGTGTGCCCGCCATCCAGATCAACACCGGCAAGGGTTGCCACCTGGATGCCAAGATGGTGCACGACGCTTGCCACCAGCTGCCGACCCTGGATGGCGGCCTCCTCTTTATCGAGAACGTGGGCAACCTGGTCTGCCCCGCCAGCTTCGATCTCGGCGAGAAGTACAAGGTGGCGATCCTCTCCGTCACCGAGGGGGAGGAAAAGCCCCTCAAGTACCCGGACATGTTCGCCGCCGCCCAGCTAATGGTGATCAACAAGATTGACCTGCTGCCCTACGTGAGCTTCGATGTGGCCCGCTGCATCGAGAACGCCAAGCGGGTCAACCCCTATATCCAGGTGATCCAGGTGAGCGCCACCACGGGCGAAGGGATGGAAGCCTGGTTAAGCTGGCTGGCCAGCGCCTGAGTGCTAGTCGGTTAAAAACCGCCGATAAAAAAGAGAGGGAGGCTAATGCCTCCCTCTCTTTTTTATCGCGCTGCCAGTAGTCCTCCCTCACCCTGGCCCTCTCCCCGGGGAGAGGGAACCCTTTTGTGGATGCCAATAATGCCCTGCCATTATCCAAATACGCCGAGGCAAATCTTGCTGGCGAATCGCATATTTACGCCCTTCTCCCCTTGCGGGAGAAGGGCCGGGGATGAGGGGGAACGCGGCCACTCAGGCTGCCTGATGGGCTCTTTGTTCTGCCAGCGGCTGCTCCTCGCCAACCCGGATGATGCGATGGCAGATCTGGCGCAGCAGCGCTTGCTGATGGCTGAAGATCAGCATGCCGAGCCCCCGGTTCTCGCACTCGCGTATCAGCTCACGCCAGATCTGGCGTTGCAGCCTGGGATCGAGCTGGGCGGTCACTTCGTCGGCGATCAGCAGCCGGGTTCGGGGATCGAGGGCACGCAACAGGGCGATGCGGGCCAGCTCACCGCCTGAGAGCTGGCCGGGTTTTCGGCCAAGCCATTCGGGGTTGACCAGAAAACGGGCCAGCATGGCCTCGTCGGGGCGCCACACATCCCACAGCGCCTGGCCCGTGCTGCGGTGGGGATTGAAGGTGAGCTCGGGGTGCTGGGGCACCAGCTGGATGGGGTGGTAGCCCTTCCATTGCCGGGGAAGCACCTTGCCATCGAGCAGCAGGGTCCCCTCACTCGCCGGCTGCCAACCCGCCAGCACCCGCCCGAGGGTGGTCTTGCCATGGCCGCTCGGGGCGGAGATCCCCACTCTCTCCCCGGCCTGGATGGTGAGCGTCATATCCTGCCAGAGCGCGCGATCCCCCTGTCGCACGGTCAGGTCTCGTACTTCAAACATCAGGATGCCTCCGGCGCAGAAAAGAGCGCGTTGAACTCAGGCAATGCCTGCCAGTGATCCCGCAGCATCTCGCTCCCTTGCCCCTGGCGCAGGTGGTGGCTGCTCAAGGTATCGCTCACCCGCCCCCGATGGAGCGCCACGATGCGATCGGCAAAGCGCGAGGCCAGCGCCAGATCGTGGGTAACCCAGAGGATGCCGCTGCCTTGGCTGGCGATCTCCCGCAACTGTGCCAACAGCTGACAAGCCAGCTCCTCGTCGAGCCAGGCGGTGATCTCGTCCGCCAGGATAAAGCGGGCGCCGCTCAAGGCCGCTGTGCAGGCCAGGATGCGCTTGGCCATGCCACCGGATAGCTGGCGCGGATAGCGCGCCAGGGTCGCGGGGGGCAGCTGGTAGCGCGCAAGCTGCGCGCCAAGCTGCTCACGGGAACCGCGCTGGCCGCACAACCTGGCCGCACGGCCCAGCTGGCGCTCCACCGTCAGCAGCGGATTGAGGGCACTCACCCCCTGCGGTACATAGCAAAGGGTGTGACCGCGCAGGCGGGCCCGACTCTCGTCGCACAGGAGATCGCCGTCGAGGGCAATGGTGCCGCGCATGCGCAGGTTGTCCGGCAGCAGGGTGAGCGCACTTTGCAGCAGCAGGCTCTTGCCCTCGCCGCTTCCCCCCACCAGCGCGACGATTTCGCCGGGGGCCAGTTGCAGGCTGATATCGGTCAGCAGCGGCCGCCACTGGCGCCGCCCCCACCAGGAGTAGTGGGCCGCCTCTATGGTCACCTTGTCGAAGGTCAGCATCGTTTACTCCCAAAAACAGTTGGATGGTTGCCCTGCCACCCTTTGATCAGGGCGAGGTCGCACAACGGGATCAGCATCCCTCCCCCCCGAACCAGAGCCGCTGCAGGGCGCGGGTAGCTTGATCAAACAGCAGCACCAGCAACAGCAGCATCAGACCGGGGAAGAGGGCCAGCCACCAGCCGCCCCCGGCGAGATAACGCAGGGCATCCGCCAGCAGCAGACCCAGCGAGGCCTCGTGAGCCGAGAGGCCAAACCCGAGAAAACTCAGGGCGGCGCTGTGCAGCACAGCGTGGGGGAACATCAACAGGGTGCCGATAAACCACTGGGGCAAGAGTCCCGGTAGCAGGTGGGCCCGCCAGCGGCGCCAGGGCCCCATCCCCTGACAGCGAGCCAGGATCATATAGTCGCTGCTGGCGATGCGCCGAGCCTCAGCGCAAAGAATGAGCGCCAGTTTGGGCCAGTGGGTCAGCGCCACCGCCAGGATCACCCCGCGCATGCCGCCCCCCACGGTGAAGCAGATAAGGATCAAGAGCAGCATATGGGGCAATGCCAGCATGGCGTCGATGATCATCCGCACCGCCACATCGCATCTGGGGTGAATGAGTGAGAGGCTTGCCGCCACCATGGCCAGCAGGCCGCTGCACAGGGCCGTGCCAAGACCAAGTTCGAGACTGGTGAGGGTGCCCTGAAAGGCGCGTTGCCAGAGATCCCTCCCCATCTGATCGGTCCCGAACCAGTGGGTCAGCGACGGCGGCTGATGGCGGGCCAGCAGATCCATGGGCACCTCGTGGGCCGAGAGCCCCCAGCCGTAGCCGGCCAGCAGCGCCAGGGCGACCAGCGCAAACCCCAGACGCAGCAAGGAGGGAAGCGGATTAAACAGCATGTTCCCCCTCCCAGCCGACATTCATGCGTGCCACCAGCAGGCGGGCGGCACTGTTGCCCAAAAAAACCAGCAGGGTGCAAAAGAGCACTATCCCCATCAGCAGGGGGATATCCCCCCGCAACCCCGCATCCACTGTGGCCTGACCGAGCCCCGGGTAAGCGAAAACCTTCTCCGCCAGCAGCGACCCGCCAATCAGCTCGCCGAGCGAGGCAAACTGCAGGCAGAGGGCCGGGGTCAGGGCGTGGCGCAGCACGTGAAAGCGCAGCATGGGCCAGCCGCCATCCCCTTGCGCGCGGGCATAGCGGATAAAGTCGCTCTCCAGCACCTCGGCCACCCGCCCCCGGGTGTGCAGGGCGATATTGCCCATCCCTAGCAGGGTCAAGGTCGCCACCGGCAGCACCAGATGCCGGGCTCGCATGGCCCAGTCCACCTCATCAGCCGACAGACCCGGCGACCAGGCGCAGCAGACCGGAAGCCAAGGCCAGTGCACCGCAAACAGCGCCAGCAGCAAGAGACCGACCCAGAAGGTAGGCAGGGAGGCGAGCAGGTAAGCAAAACGGCAGATGAGGCGATCCGGCCAGCGGTTGAGGTAACGACCGGCACACAGACCCAGCAATATGCCCAGCGAGCCCGACAGCAACCAGGCCCCCCCCAACAGCAGGAAAGAGGCGGCAAAGCGGCTGCCGATCACCTCACCCACAGGCGCGTTGTAGAGCATGGAGTAGCCCAGATCCCCCCGGAGCACCTGGGTAAACCAGTGCCAGTAGCGCTGCCACAGGGGCTGATCCAGCCCCCAGCGGGCGGCGATGCGGGCGTACTGCTCGGGGGGCACGTGCAACAGATCATTGCCGATATAGGCCTTGACGGGATCGATGGGGGAATAGCTCAGCAGTACGAAGGTCCCGAGCGATACCAGACACAGGAGCCCTGCCAGACGCAACAGGGCTTTGCTCGCCATTTTCAGCATGGCAAACGAACTTAGCGGCACGTCCACCGCCAATCTTGCAGGTTGCCCAGCAAAGACCAGCTGCCGTGGATCTCCGGCGCCCCCTTGCCAAGGTCGATGCAACTATTGGCGAGATAGGTGTGCTGCACATTGAGCAGCCAGGCCCAGGCGGCATCCCCCTGCACTCCGGCGCCGGTTTTGCCATCCCACTCCACCTGCTGCCAGAACGGCACCGCCGCCTGCCAATCGGGGGCATCCAGCGCCTGTTTGAGGTGAGCATCCACCACCGGATTTTGGTAATAACCCGGGTTGTAGAACTCCACCCCGGCAGAGGCGCTCTGGTAGTGGTGATAGAGCTCCATGGGATCCAGACTCCCCCACCCCATCAGCACAGGATTGGCGTGCATCTCGCGCTCCACCTGCTCCCAGCTGCCGGACTTGAGGCTCACTTCGAGGCCGATGGGTTTGAGCATGGCCCGCACCGCCTCGGCCAGATCCCGGCGGGTGCTGTCGCCGCTGGTATACCAGAGAGTAAAGGCGGCGCGCTGGGAGCCCTTGCGGCGAATGCCGTCTTCTCCTACCTGCCAGCCAGCCTCATCCAGCAGGGCGTTGGCTCGGGCGACATCCCCATCCTTGAAAGCGGTCGCCTTGCCCTGCCAGGGCAGCCCCTCCACCGCGCTGTAGGCAGGGATGGCGTGCCCTTCCAGCAACTGATCGGCGAGCAGCTGGCGATCGATGGCGTAGTTGATGGCGCGGCGCACCGCCACATCCGAGGTCACGTCGTTGCCGACGGGGTTGCCATTGGCATCCTTGCTACCCGCAGGCGGAATGGGGAAGACGATGCCGCGGTTCTCCACGCTCGGGCGCACCCAGAGCTTGAGGGTGTCGGGCACGGTGGGGGCCAGCGAAGGAGCGATGCGCACCAGGTCAAGCTGACTGCTCCGGGCGGCGGCATAAGCGCTCTCTTCATCGATAAAGACAAACACCAGCCGTTTGAAGTCGTTGTTGCCACCGGCGTAATAGGGGTTCGCCTCCACCACCAGCTGCTGGCCGGGCAGGAAGCTCACCAGCCGGTAGGGACCGGCGCCGACGGGATGGCGGGCGTAAGCCTTGGGATCGTAATCCTTCTTCGAGACGATACCCAAAGAGCCCAACACGTTGACGAAGGTACTCTGGGGGGCGCTCAAAGCAATCTCCACCTGGGTGGGCGACACCACTTTGGCCGAGACGAAGTTGCCCATGTCGATCTTGCCGCCGCCTTTGGCCGCGCTGTTGTAGGTGAAGGCCACGTCCTCGGCGGTGAGCGGCGCGCCGTTGGAGAATTTCAAGTTGGGTTTCAAGGTGACGAGCCACCCCTTGCCATCCTTGCTCGGGGTCACCGACTCGGTCAGTACGCCCTGCCAGCTCAAGTCCGCATTCTGTTTGAGCAGCGGGCTGTGCAGCAGCAGGTAGCTGCCGTGGCTCCAGCCAAGCAGGGGGTCAAACCCTTCGGTTGGCTCAGCCCCGATAGCGAGTTTGAGCTCGGCGGGGACGGGTTGTGAGGCAGCCAGGACGGCCTGAGAGCCAACCCCCAGCAACAGGGCCAACAGGGCGGCTGCGCCGCGACGCAAACCGCTGACCTGACTATAACCTTGCATTGTCATGTGATCCCTTCTCTGTTTTGTCACTCATCGCGGGCAACAATTCGCCGGCGAAAGATGCGAGTGAGGGGCCAAAACGGCCCCTATTCTAAACCTGATGACGGATGAAACCTAACGCTCGGCGCCAGCGGCACCCGGCAGGCGCCGGCCACCAAACAGCCGTCGGCGCCCCAGATCCACGGCGCCACCGCCCTGTTGTACCGGCAGCGAGAGCAGCATCTTGAGGGTGCTGCTCACCAGCGCCTGCCCCTCCTCGGCCCCCAGGTGAGGATCGAGGGGGGACATGAGCGAGCAGGCCAGCAGCTGCCCCGTCTCGGGCAACTCCCCCACCATAAAGGTCATGTTGCCGCAGGGCAGTTGCAGCGCCAGGCGCGAGGCGACGGGGCGCAGCGGCCAGAGCTGTTCGGGCCCGGGCAGCACCACCACGCTCAGCATCCAGGGGGTGAGCACGCAGCCGAGCCACTGCCCCTCAAACGCCACGCACTCGGCCACAACCGGTATGCCCTGGCGATAAAAGGGCAGTGTCTGCATCTCGTCCCGGGCGATGCGCTGGTACTGGGCCACCAGCAAGGGAGCCGGGTTTTCGGCAAAACCGGCAAACTCGGCCACGTCGGCGGGCGCCTCGCTTATTAAATGGGACTGCGCCATAGGCCCTCCTTGTGCATCTCTGCCCGCTCCTCTTCAGATAGCGCTATGGCCGGGGTACCGAGCTCGGCCAGCAGGGTCAAAATCCGCCCCTTGGCCTCCTCCATCGCGGCCGTCACCACAGGGGTGAGGCCGATATGGGGTTCGAGGGACTCTGGTTCGACCCCGATCAGGGTGAGCCGCTTGGGCGACTCCCCCGTCATGTGCAGTGCCGAGAGCACATCCGCCAGCCCCAGCTGATGGGGGGAGATCTTGCGACCAAACAGGGTCGGGATCTCCTCATCCTTCAGGGTCACCACGGTGCCGGGCGGATTGCCGCTTCGCACCGCATCCGCCAGTATGATGTGATCGCGGCTCGCCATGGCCTCCAGCAGCTCCATGCCGGCGGTGCCGCCGTCGAGCAGCTCGATGCCGGGGGCGAAGCGGTATTCGCGCCCCAGCGCCTCGACGATGCGCACACCCACCGCCTCGTCGCTCAAGAGCAGGTTGCCCACTCCCAGGATCAGGGTATTCATCACAGCACCTTCACCCGGGTCACGTCGCCATTTTGGGCATCCACTACGTGGACCGCGCAGGACATGCAGGGGTCAAAGGAGTGGATGGTGCGCACCACCTCGAGGGGCTTGGCGGGATCGGCCACCGGGGTGCCCACCAGGGACTGCTCGTAGGGGCCGGGCTCATCGTTGAAGTTGCGCGGCCCCGAGTTCCAGGTCGAAGGCACCACCGCCTGATAGTTGGCGATCTTGCCCTCCTTGATGACCACCCAGTGGGAGAGCATGCCACGCGGGGCCTCTTCAAAGCCCACGCCACGAAACTCCTTGTCCGCCGGGATCTCCGCCTTGATGTAGGCGGTGGTATCCCCCTTGCCGATGTTCTCCACCAGCGCCTGCCACTGGTGGGCCAGGGTGTCTTTGAGCACGCAGCAGCGCACCGCCCGGCCTATGATGCGGCCCATGGTGGAGTGCAGTTGCTCGGGCTTGATGGCCGCCCCGGTGAGGGTCTTGTAGACACCATTGAGCTGATCAAAATGCGCCACTGTGTCCGGGTGCTTGGCCGCGAGTTTCACCAAGAGGTCTGCGAGCGGCCCTACTTCCACCACCTTGCCGTAGAAGGTGGGGGATTTGACCCAGGAGTACTTGCCGTCATCCTGCCAGCCGGTGTAGTTCGGCTCGGTCTTTCCCTCCCAGGGCTTGAGGGGTTCGTCATCCTGGTACCAGGCGTGCTTGTTGCTCTCGGCGATGCCATCCATCAGCCAGGCATCTTGGTGACTCTCGATGGGGCGATAGTTCGCCAGATCGCCGTTCTCGATGTAGCCGCCCGGCATCAGGAAGCTGCCGCCGTTGCCGTCGGTGGGGAGCTCAGGCACGCTCAGGTAGTGCTTGGCCCCCTGCCCCAGGGTCAGCCACTCGGGATAGTGGGCGGCGATGATGGCGGCGTCCACCTTGTAGACCTGCTCGATAAACTCGCCGAGGCGATCGATGAAGCTCTTCACATACATGAGGCGCTCGAGGTTGAGCACACTCGGCGCATCCAGGTTGATGGGGTTGGCGACACCGCCCACCGCCAAGTTCTGGATGTGGGGGGATTTGCCCCCCAGGATGGCGACGATGCGGTTGGCATCGCGCTGGCACTCCAGGGCTTGCAGGTAGTGGGCCACGGCGATGAGGTTCACCTCCGGGCTCAGTTTCATCTCCTTGTGACCCCAGTAGCCGTTGGCAAAGATGCCGAGCTGGCCGCTCGCCACCAGGGCGCGGATCTTGTCCTGCACCTTGGTCAGCTCATCGGCGCTGTTGAGGGACCAGGTCGATACCCCCTTGAGCATGTCCGCCGCCTTCTGCGGGTTGGCCTGCAGGGCCGCGGTGATGTCCACCCAGTCCAGCGCCGAGAGCTGGTAGAAGTGGACGATATGGTCGTGAATGTTGTGGGCCGCGATGATGAGGTTGCGGATGTACTGGGCATTGACCGGCACCTTGGCGCCGATGGCATTCTCCACCGCCCGCACCGAGGCGATGGCGTGGATCGAGGTGCAGACCCCGCAAATGCGCTGCACTATCATCCAGGCGTCGCGCGGGTCGTTGCCCTTGACGATCTCTTCCATCCCGCGCCACATGGTGCCGGATGACCAGGCTTTGGTCACTTTTCCGCCTTCGATTTCACAGTCGATACGCAGGTGCCCCTCGATGCGGGTGATGGGGTCTATGGTGATACGTTGGCTCATACGTTGGCTTTCCCTCGGGCCTGATAATCTTGGTGAACACGTTCAAGTGATGGCAGTACCGGCAACAGCCGGATCAGCAGCAAATAGGCACACACTTCGATGGCAACGAAGCCAAGGGAGATCAGCACCTCCTCGGTGCTGGGGAAGTAGTGATAGCCATTGCCGGGGTTGAAGGCGAGCAGGGAGTAATCCAGTCGCCAGAGGGCCGAGCCCAGCAACATGCTGAGTGCCCCCAGGAACAACATGCGCGAGTCGCGGCGGCTCTTGTCCCAGTGGAACACCAGCAGCGGGAAGATCATCAGCGCAATCTCGCTCCAGAACATGATGGAGTAGCGGCTCCACTCGGAGAGGTACTCCGACTTGTCGTGGATGACGATCTCCGCAAAGCGCAGGGCCACAAACAGGATCAGGAAGATGTCGATCACCTGGGTCAGTTTGTAGAAGAGCGGCTTCTCGTTGGGGCCCCGCCCCGCCAGTCCCGCCTGCACCAGGGATCCTTCAAACACGACGATGGAGAAGCCCATGATGAAGGCGGTCAGAAGCGAGAAGACCGGCAGCAGCTCGTAGCTTTGCCAGAGCGGATGGATCTTCTCCCCCGCCACTATCATCAATGACCCCATGGAGGACTGGTGCATGGTGGGCAGCAGGGCCCCGAGCGCCAGGATGAAGAACATGATCTTGTTAAGCCGCGCCATGGAGGTCTTCCAGCCGAACTTCTCCAGCAGCACGGGGGCGAACTCCAGGGCCATCACACCGATGTAGATGGTCATGCAGACCGCCGTCTCGAACAGCACCGAGGAGGTGTTGAAGTGACCCGGCAGGTAGAAGTACGGCAGGTTCCAGTAACGTCCCACGTCGATGGTGATGGAGAGCCCCCCCAGGGAGTAACCAAAGAGGCTCGCCAGCAGCGCCGGACGCACCAGAGGGTGATACTCGCCCCGGTTGAAGACATAGACGGCCCAGGCCAGCGCCCAGCCACCGCACGCAAAACCGGTGCCGATCAACAGGTCAAAGGAGATCCACAGACCCCAGGGGTAGCCCCCGTTGAGATCGGTAACCGAGCCCAGCCCGAAAAACAGCCGCTTCAAGATCAGCATGCCGCACAGCACGGCGAAGGGCGCCAGCACCAGCACCGGCCAGCTGACCAGCTTGCCGCCGAGCGGATGCGCCTTGTGATTACTCATGATCCTTGCCTCCCTTGTCACTACCCTGATCGTGGCCTGCATCATGGTGGTGATCGTGGCCGTTCTTCTTGGTATTGCGGCGGATCAGCACCGAGAGGCCGGTCAGCACCACCATCGGCAGCACCATCCCCTTGTAGAGGGTGTGCTGGATATGTTCGGAGCGGGCGCCGGAAGAGAGCTCCGGTAGATCGGGCATGTCGAGCTTGGTGTAGGGCACGCCGGCCAGCACCAGCACCTGGGTGCCGCCGCCCTCTTTCTCGCCATAGACGTAGGGCTGGTAGTTGGGCACTTCATGCAGGTAAGGGTCATTGGCCTGCAGGGTCTGGCGCGGATAGGCGTATTCGCTGCCGGGGGGCGCCAGCAGACGGCGCTTGGCCTCGGCCAGCAGCTCTTCACGGGTGCCGAAGATGACGGCGCCGGTGGGGCACACTTCGACACAGCCGGGCAGTTTGCCCTGATCGATCCGCTCAAGTCCCTTCTGGTTGCACAGCTCGCACTTGTGAATGGCGCCCAGGGGGTTGTCGTACTCGTATTTGGGTACGTCGTAGGGGCAACCCACCATGCAGTAGCGACAACCGGTACAGACGTCCGGGTCGTAGTGGACGATGCCGGTCTTGGGGTCCTTTTTCAGGGCCTGCACCGGGCAGACGGAGACACAGTTGGGATCGACGCAGTGCATGCACTGCTTCTTGATGTAGGCGTAGCCATCCACCAGTTGATCCTTGTGCTCGCCGGTGCCGCTTCGCCACACCTGAATGATGTTGTTGGTGTAGGGGGTCAGCTTGTCGTTGTTGGACCAGATCTGATCGCCGGCCGGATTGGCCGGGTTGCCGTTCAGGCGCTGGCACTCCGCCACGCAGGCCTGACAGCCGACGCAGAGGGTGGAGTCATACAGCATGCCCAGCGCCCCGGGTATGGGCGGGTTGTTCTGGGCGCCCGCCAGAGCGTTGCCGGAGACGGTTGTGCCCGCCGCCAGTGCACCGACGGAGGCAAATTTGAGGAAATTGCGTCTGTTCACGGTTACTCCTCCCGTGATGGGTGCTGCCCGGCTTCGTGGCGCTTCTGCTGGCGACCGAGTTCACGCACCGTCATCAGACTCACCCCGACCAGCACCCCGAGGGCGCCACCGATGAGACCGCTGGCCGTCGGGGTGATGTGTCCCCCTTCCTGGATGGCCACATCGGGCTTCTCTGCCCGCGGAGTGGGATTTTCCACCTTGGCGAGCTGGAAGATCCCCTTGCTAAAACCCACCCCCTGCTCGTTGCAGCCGTAGCAAGGGTGGCCGATACCCACCGGCCAGATGCCGCCGCCGATGTCGCAAAACTCCAGGGTCGAGCAGTTGCCGTAAGTTTCGGGGCCCTTGCAACCCAGGTGATAGAGGCACCAGCCCTGACGGTGACCCTCGTCGCCAAACTCCTTGGCAAAGCGGCCGGCATCGAAGTGGGGGCGACGCTCGCAGTTCTCGTGGATGAGCCGCTCGTAGGCAAACAACGGGCGCTTCTTGGCATCCAGCGCCGGCAGCTTGCCGTAGGTGATGTAGTAGGCCACCGTGGTGAGGAAGTTGTGGGGATTGGGCGGGCAACCCGGAATATTGATGATGGGAGTGCCGATATTGCCGAGGGCCTCTTCCAGGCTCACGGCGCCGGTGGGGTTGCCACCGCTGGCGGGTACCCCGCCCCAGGCGGAGCAGGAGCCGATGGCGATGACGGCAGCCGCGTCGGCTGCGGCGCGGCGAATGTGATCGACGATGGGTTCACCGGCCACCATGCAGTAGATGCCGCCATCCTTGAGCGGAATGGAGCCATCCACCACCAGCACGTACTTGCCCTTGTAACGCTCGATGGCGTTGTGCTTGTTCTGTTCCGCCTGATGACCGAAGGCCGCCGAGAGCACCTCGTGATACTCGAGCGAAATGGTGTTGAGGATCAGGTTCTCTATGGTGGGGTGAGTGGCACGGAGCAGCGATTCGGTACAACCGGTACACTCCTGCGCGCCGATCCAGATCACCGGTGGCCGCTCGGGGCTGGTGAGTGCCGTGGCCATCTGGGCCACCGCATGTTGACTTAATCCCAGGGTTGCGGCCATCCCGGCGCACAATTTCATAAAATCACGGCGACTAATTCCATGAGCCGATAAAAAATTATCCTCGACCATTCTTCTTATTCCCGTTTGTGAGCACTTGTTTAAATGCTTAGTAACGGAAATGCTAAGGATTCACTCCCCCTGCTATATTGATCTCCATCAATTCCCTTGGGGTTACCCATATATTCCGGGCGAGTTACATCACAAATAACCTTATTTACCCCCAAAGGGATACTCAATGCCTCGTGGTTTTTATAATTTTAATTGGATATTAATTAATTAATCAAAGAGGCAAAACCTATTCTTTTTTATTTTATTTAACACATCGTGAAGTGGTTCAAACAGGCTTATTTAACAGACTGTTTTCTTGCCATAACTGGCTACTGATATATACCTTTAGCCATTATGCTGCATATATGCCACCGCCCCCAGTCAGGGCTTGCACCGCCTCACTCCATGACTGAAGGACAGCGCCGCAGACCTTGCCAAACCTGGCGTTTATAGCATCCTGGCACGACTTCCCTCCCTCTAACAAACTGCTCAAGATGAGGGCGACAACCATGAATAGTAGATATTAAGAGGCAGCCACAAGGGATCTCATCGGCAATAAAATGCATCAACATTCAAATTTTCAGTGTGAATAAAGGCTGGCCTGCGGGAGATCAGACAATCATTTAAACTGATTTATAACCTGGTCGTTAACCATTGAAAAACACTGATGTTAACACCTGAAACAGAAACATTTACCTTCACGTCACCTTGCCGGATTGACCAGGGCGTAAATAGATAGAGCGCCCCTCATGATATTGATAATAATTCTTGTTTCATGGGGCATACACTATTAGCGGATTGCACTTGCGCCCCCTTTAAATATGTTGCGCAACAGCACGCTGATTGCTTTTTATCAGCGAAGCAACCTCTCCCAGCCGTCCACCACGCTGGCGTAAGCCTGCCCCGCGCGATAACCGGCACCTGCCAGCTGGCGGGCATTGGCACCAAGGGCGCTGACCCGCGCCGGATCCGCCTGCAGGGCACCAAGGACCCGGGCCAGATCCTCCGCATCTCCCGGCAGGTATTTGCAGCAATGGATGCCATCACCAAGCTGCCTGTCCCACCAGGCCCCGTCGGCGGGGATCACCACGCACAGGCCGGCAGCCATCGCCTCCAGAATGGAGAGACCGAACGGCTCCTGATGGCTGGTCGAGACGAAGATGCCGCAGCGGGCGCGGATCTCGTCCAGATTGGCGGGATTGGCATGCCAGCGGGTATCGGGCAGATCCGGTCTCGGCTGGCTGCAGGGCTGCAAGGTTCCCTTGGGCTGCAGGTAGCAGACCTCCAGTTCGGGGCGCCGCCCGCTCATGGCCTGATGGGCCGCCAGCATGGTCTCGAGCCCCTTCCAGCGCAGCAGGGAAGCCGCCCACAGGATGCGGGGACCGCCCCGGGTGGCCGTCGGCCACTGCTCATCACTGAGGCCATTGGTGAAAGATTGCCAGTGAGCGGGAAACGCCGACTCGCCGAGCCGGTTCAATAGTGCCCCGAGGGAGGGGCGGCAGCTCTCGAGATAGCAGACCTGACTGGCTCGCCGCAACGCGCGCGCCGAGAGGCCGGAGCAGCCCACCGGGCCGTGGATAAGCTGCACCACGGGAATGCCGAGCACCCGGGCCGCCCAGTAGCTGCACAGATCCACCCCGGGGCCGGAGGCCGCCAGCAGGCAGCGCACCTGCCCCAATCGCCAGCAGAGAGCCAGGATCATCAGGGTCTGCCAGCCCTGCTTGAGCAGATAACCGGCCCCGGATTCGCGCCCCCGCAGCCAGGAAGGGAGCCAGAGCCTGTGGTGCCGGCAACGGGGCCAGGAGTCGGGATCCAGGGTCAGCACATGGCAGGTCAGCTCAGAAAATCGCCCGGCCAGCTCATCCAGCATCACCTCGGTGGCCACCTTGGAGCCGCCGCGAAAGGAGATGGGATCCACCAGCACTATCTTGCCGCCCTTGCCAACCTTGCCCTCTTGGTTACCCTTGCCGGCAGCCGCATCCTGGTGCTGGGTCATGATTGCACTCCTTCGTCCGATTGGATGGCCGCGGCCCGGCCCCCGGCCAGCGCACCTTCCCCCGCAAGGCCCACCCTGGCCAGCAGCCGCTGGCCGAGCCAGCGCACCATGCGTCCGTAGGGGGGGAGCTCGGGGCTATCCCAGCGCCCCGCCAGCGCCGCCGACCAGAGCTCGCTCACCTTCTCCACATAACGCCGGACAGTGAACAGCTGGTTAGCCCGAGTCTGCCCTGCCCTCCCCAATCGGCTGCGCAGGGCGGGATCGCCAAATCGCTGCCAATGAGCCGCCATCTGGCGCCAGTCACCGGGATCGGCCAACAGGCCCGTCACCGTGTGTTCCACCACCTCGGGGATCCCCCCCACCCGATAGGCGCTGACCGGCAGCCCCAGCATGCCCGCTTCGGCCAAGGTCAAACCAAACACCTCCTCACGGGCGCCGGAGACCAGCAGATCCACCCCGCCGCGCAGGATGGCGGCGCTGTCGGGACGCTCCCCGAGAAAGTGCACCCGCCCGGCCACTCCCAGCTCAGCGGCCAATGCAGTGAGCGCTGCCAGCTCGGGGCCGCTGCCAATCACCAGCAGCTGTGCCTCCTCCCCCTGTCGGGTAATTTCTGCCAGGGAACGGATCAGCAGGTCCACCCCCTTGCGCTTGATCAGCGACCCTATGGTGGCCAGGATCAGATCCCCCGGCGGCAGCTCCAGCATGCCGAGCACGGGCCAGTGGCGCCCCTCGCTCAGGCGCGCGCCGTCCACCCCGTTGGCGATATGAACCAGCCGGCTGTGCTCGCAGCCATCTTCCCGCCAGGGGGCCAGCACCGGCTGGCTCACCCCGATCAGCACGTTGGCCTGATGCACCCGGAGGGTAAACCTGTCTCTGGGCTGATAACGGGCGTGCAGATGGCACACCAGCGGCACCTTCATCTTTCGGCACACCCCGGCCAGCCACTGGCAGGGGGCGGCGCTGTTGGCGTGCACCAGGGTGATGCCATGCTCCTCGATTAGCGCCTGCGCCCGCTGGCACAAGGCCCGATGGGCGGCCAGATCGAAGCGGGGAGCTTGCCAGCCCAGCAGCAGGGTAAAGGGCTCGACCAGCGCCTTCACCCCGAGCAGGGCGGCCTCCTGCGCCAACAACTGACTGTTGCACCAGAGCAGGGGGGCAAAACGGCTGCGATCCAGGTGGGCCAGCAGATCCAGCAGGCAGCGCTCGCTGCCACGGATCCAGTTCTCGCCGTAATGCACCAGCAAAATGGGGGTTGCGCTCATGACTCTGCTCCCTTTTCCTGTTTATTCCGCTCCGCCTCGGCCATGGCCATTTCCACTTCTCTGGCCTGCCGGACATATTTGATGGCTGCCACCGCCAGCGACAGCTCCAGATAGATGGGCCAGGTAAAGCCCTGGGTCAGGAAGGATCCCGAGATGACGAACCCCACCATGCTCGCCATCACCCCCTGCATGGCTGTGACTACTGCAGGAGGCATGCCATCCAGTGAGCAGCGCCAGGTCCGGTAGAGGGTGACCACCACCATGCCGATGAAGATGAACAGCCCCACGAAGCCGGTTTCCGCCAGCACCCCGAACCAGGTGGAGTGCACCGCGTGGTTGAGGCCGTCCCAGTGGGGGCTGAAGAAGAAGTAGTTGTAGTAGAAATTGGAGAGCCCCACCCCGATGAGCGGATGGGCCAGCGCCATGCCCCAGGCGGCCTGCCAGGCGTAGAGGCGGCCCATGGCCGAGGCATCCACCCCGCTCTCCGCCGCCCCGCCGGAGGCCCTGTCGCTTATCCCGGCAGCGGCAAACAGCACCAGCAGCGCCAGGGTGCCGCATAGGATCAGCACGGTTTTCGACTGCACCCGCTGCCAGGCAAAGAGGCCGCTCACCGCGCAGATCCCGAGCAAACCGCCGCGACTCTGGGTGGCGATGATGGCAGCGGCCACCAGCACGAAGCCCACCGCTCCCAGGATGCGCCCTCCCAGGCCATTGCCCCGGTTGAGCAGCAGACTCAGGGAGAAGCCGGCGGGAAACAGCAGCACCAGCGCCAGATCGTTGGGATCCCCCAGCACCGAGCCGAGCTCGCGCCCTATGGTGACCCGGGTCCCCTCCACCAGCCCGATGCCGCTGCTCTTGTTGTAGAGCGCCACCAGCGCCACCATGCAGCCGGCCACCACGAAGGCCCGCACCGCCAGGGCGAAGTCCTCCGGCCTGCGCACCAGCCAGGCGGTGGCGAGCGTCATCAGGTAGATCTTGCTGTAGCTGCCGGTCCAGGTGGCGATCGCCTCCCCCCGGTTGCTGGCAAACAGCACCCCGATGGAGACCATTACGAAGAAGGCGGTCAACCAGCTGAGGGGCTGGCTCCAGTAGGGCCTGATGCGGCCGGTCAGCAGGGTGTGCCAGATCAGGGCGCCAATCGCCGCCAGCGAGAAGAGCAGCGGGATCTTGAGGGGATAGAGCTGGGGAAACACCTCGTGCAGGCGGAAAAACGAGAAGGTGACGAACCCCAGCACCATCAGAAACGGCCAGCGCAGGGCAAACCAGATGGCGGGAATGGCCAGCCCCAACACCGGCAGCAGCAGCGGGTGCGGCAGCCGCCACCAGAGTCCGGCCACCAGCAGGGTGGCAGTCAGCCCCCAGAGGGCGTGGCTCAGGCGGCCCATTGCCCTGCCCACCACTGGCCGAGCCACATCATGGCAAGGGAGCCGGCACCGCTCGCCCACAGCGCCGAGAGGCGATATGGCAAGGGCAGCAACCGCTGGCTCACCAGATAGAAGGCGAGCGCCCGCACCAGATAGACCAGCAGCAGGGTCCAGATCACCCCGGCCACCCCGAAACGCGGAATGGCGAGCAAAAAGCCAAGGACGCCGAGCAGACTGCATCCCAGATTGATAACCATCTGGGCCTTGCTCTCCTCGCCGCTGAAGCAGCCAACATTGAGCAGGTCAGAGACGTTGCGCACCGCCATCCCCAGCACCAGCAGCGGGATATAGGCGATGGCCCCGTGATAGCTCTCGGGAGTAAGCCCGCGAATAAGCAGAGGCGCGGTGAGCCCCACCACCCCGGCGGTGGCAAACCCCAGCACGGAGCCCAGCACACTGTAGTGGGCGTTGAGACGCAGGCCGTCCGGCTCCTTGAGCAGCATGAAGCGGCGCGGATACCACCAGAGGGCGAAGGGTTGTAGCAAGAGCCCCACCGCCAGCGCCAGCTTGCCCGCCACCGCGTAGTAGGCCAGCAGCGCCTCGCCGACGTGCTCGGCCAGCAGCCAGCGATCCAGCCCGCTCAGGGCAAAACCCGCCAGCCCGCTCACCACCAGCGGCAGGCCGTAGCGCAGCAGGGGGCGGTAGTGTTGCCAGTCAAAGCGGATGCCGCCATCACGCCACTGCCAGAGGCTCAGCAGCAGCGCCAGCCCAACGCAGGTGAGGGTGCCGGAGGCAAGCACCCCGCTCACTCCCCAGCCAAGCCAGAGCCACCAAGCGGTCAGCAGGGACTGGATCACCGCCTTGCCGGCGGTGGCCACGAAGAAGAGACGGGCCTGATTGCGCATCCGCAGCCAGGCCAGCGGCACCCCGATCACCCCCTCGAACGGCAGGGCGCTGAGCACCCAGCGCACATCGGCAAGGCGGGTTTCGGTTGGCAGCAGCCGCTGCACCAGGGGTGCCAGCCACCAGAGCAGCACCAGGCTGGCCAGGGCGATGATCCAGACCAGGCCGAACACCCGCGCCACCACCTGCTTGCGCTCGCCCTCATCTGCCGCCATCCCGGCGAAACGATAGAGGGCGTCAACCAGCCCGAACCCCAGGATGAGGGAGCCCAGGTTGATGATGGTCAAGAGCACCTCCAGCTGGCCATACTCCCGGGGCGCCAGCAGGTGGGTCAGCACCGGCAGCATCAGCAGGGAGATCCCCTTCATCAGCAAGAGGCCGGCGGCGTAATAGAGCATGGCTATCTGGTTTACTCCGAGTCTCATATGGCCTCCCAGCCACCAGGCAACGGATCTTGGGTCATCTGGGGTCAGCCAATGCAAGGGGCACGCCAGCCGGTGCAATTCCCCGTGTTGCCCTGTATGTCGCGCTCTCGCCCTTCACAGCAATGCACATTAGGCCCAAAATGAATCTGATTTTTTGCGTTTTGCAGCCCGGCCGGCGCAATTTGCACAGCGCCTTGCCACCCAACCCCCTTGCTGGCGGCCGGCGCGAGCCAGCAGCGTGCTGAGCGTCAGTTGGCCCGATCCCTGCTAGTGCCTGACAGGTCGGCCATGACGGCGGCAGAGCCAAGGGAGAGCACACCATGAACAGCATCAGCCTGTACCGGATGAAAACCTGGGCCAAGCAAGGGGAGACGCCTCTGGCCCGCCTGTTGTGGCGACTCGCCAAGGGGGCCCGCAGCTGGAGCTTTCCCCTCATCCCGCCCCTGCACGGCCTGCTCTATCGCCTCTACCGGCTGGCAAGCCAGACACTCGCCACCCTGGCCCGCACCCTCTGGTGGACGCCGCTGTTCCAGTCCCGCCTGCGCGCCCCCGCTCCCCGCCTCTATCTCTATGGCGGCATCCCCTTTATCAGCGGGCCCGTGTCGATTGCGGTCGGTGCGGATTGTCGCCTCAGTGCCGCCATGACCATCAGTGGCCGCCCGTCGAGCAAGGGGCCCGCACTCAGGATTGGCAACAACGTCGGCATCGGCTGGCAGACCACCATCGCCGTGGGCAGCCAGGTGGTGCTCGGCGACAACGTGCGCATCGCCGGGCGCGCCTTTCTCGCGGGCTACCCTGGCCACCCGCTGGATGCCCAGGAGCGGGCCCGGGGGCTGCCGGATCGGGACGAGCAGGTCGGCGACATCGTGCTCGAGCACGACGTCTGGCTCGGCACCGGTGCCATGGTGATGGCGGGGGTGACCATAGGGGCCGGTACCGTGGTCGCCGCCGGCAGTATCGTGACCCACAGCCTGCCCGCCGGGGTGCTGGCCGCCGGGGTGCCGGCCCGGGTGCTGCGCCCCCTCGATGCGAAAGATTGCCACGACGCGCTGGCAGAGAACGCCGCCAGCCGCCTGAGTGAGGAGAAGCAGCCATGAAACCGTCGAGCGCACAGCCCCAGCTGGTGGTACTGGGGGAGGACTGGGGTCAGCACCCCTCCAGCACCCAGCACCTGATCAAACGCCTGCTGCCGGACTATCGGGTGCTCTGGGTCAACTCCATCGGCCTGCGCCGCCCCCGCCTCAACGTGCGCGACCTTGGCCGGCTCGGCCGCAAGCTGGGGGCCGTGCTGCGCCGCCCGGCCAAAGGCCAGGCCCAGTCAGCCGCCATCCAGAGCGGGCCGACGCCCCAGGTGATGCCGCCGCTGGCGCTGCCCCTGCCCGGCAGCCCGTTGGCGGGGCGGATCAACGGCCACTGGCTGGCGGCCCAGATCCGCCGCCAGCTGCCCGAGCTCGACAGGCCGCTGCTCTGGATCTCCCTGCCAAGCGCCGTTGATCTGGTGGGCAAGCTCGGCGAGCGGGCGGTGATCTACTACTGCGGCGACGACTTCTCGGCCCTGGCGGGGGTGGATCACGCCGCCATCGCCCGCTGCGAGGCCAGGCTGGTAGAAAAAGCGGACCTTATCCTGGCCGCCAGTCCGGCGCTGGCCAGCCGCTTCCCCCCCCACAAGACCCGGCTGCTGAGCCACGGGGTGGATCTCGGGCTCTTTATGCCACCCCAACCCAGGCCGGCTGATCTGCCGAGCGGACGCCCCATCGCCGGGTTTTACGGCAGCCTGAGCGACTGGATAGACGTCCCCCTGCTCGCCGAGACCGCCCGCGCCCTGCCCCACTGGGATCTGGTGCTGATAGGACCGCAGCAAACCGATTTGAGCCCGCTGGCAGGATTGCCGAACGTGCACCTGCTCGGCCCCAGACCACACCACACCCTGGCCGCCTACGCCCAGCACTGGCAGGTGAGCCTGCTGCCCTTTGTCGACAATGCCCAGATCAGGGCCTGCAATCCCTTGAAACTGCGCGAGTATCTGGCGACCGGCCGGCCCGTGGTCAGCACCGATTTTCCGGCGCTGGACGGCTATCGGGCGCTGGTCCATCTGCCCCGCCCGGGCGACAGCCTGGCCCAGGCCATCCAGCGCGCCGCCCTCGACGCCCCCGGGCAGGACTGGTTCCTGCGCTACGAGTGGGAGGCGCTGACCCGGCACGAGGGAAAAGCGCAGCGCCAGCAGGCGGTGGCACAGCAGAGCTGGGATCACAGGGCCGATGAACTGAAAACCTGGCTGGCGGGGCTGGCTTGATGGACTGGCTGGCGGCGCGTCTGCACAAGACGCTCTGGTTGCAGGTCCTCGGCCTGCTGACCCTCAGCCTGCTAACAGGAAGCACAGTGCTGGCGGCAAGCCGCCTTGATGGCCCCACCCCCTTGCCACTGAGCGGCGAGCAGACGCCCCAGCGGCTCACCTTCGAGCGCCTGCCCTGGCCCGTCGGGGCGGATGACGAACTGGTGATCGAGGGTCACAATCCCGCGGCTGGCCCCCAGACCCTGATCCTGCGGGTCGACGACGCCGCCTCGGTCAACTACCGCAGCCGGGTCAATCTGGAGCGGATCATCCCCCCAGGTCCTTTTACCCTGCGCTTTTCGTTAAGCGACTGGCGCACCGCCCAGCCCAGGGCCCTGGCTCTCGACCAGCTCACCAAGCTCTATCTCTTTATGGCTGACGGGGCGACACCGCTCACCCTTACACGCTGGTACTGGTCCCCCGGGCTGACCCTGCCCGCCGGCACCATAGCCCTCGATCTGGGGGCGAGCGATGCCCCTCGCTTTACCGGTTTCGAGACCCTGGCACAGGGGGATCCGCGTCTGCTGGGCCACCCCAGCCCCATCTTGCGCCCCTCCGGCGATGCGCTGATCCGCGACGGGCTGCGCAACCTCGACGGCGTCAGACTGAACGCACCCAAAGGGCACTACCAGCTCACCCTCTGGCTCGACGATCCGGGCGAGTGGGAGTACCTGCCCCATCCCCTCGAGCGCAGCGTGCTGATCGACGGCGAGCCGGTCTGGGCCGAGCGGTTGCAGCCGGACGAGTGGCTGGCCCAGCGCTATCTCGCCGGTCAGCAGCAGGAGGCGCTGCCCAATCCAGACCCCTGGCTGCTGTTTGGTGCCCGCCAGGGGGGGCCGGTCAGCCTGGTGCTCGAGCACCCTGGCGGCCCGCTCACCCTCACCCTGGGGGGCAATTCGCCGGATGCGAAATTTCTCTCCGGCCTGCTGCTGGCCCCCTATCCGGCGGCGGACAAGCAGGCTGACGCCAAGACGGACGCTCCTGCGCTGGCCGAAGCCACCCGACTGGTGCTGGCCAAGCAGCGCCAGCTCTTTACGGAGAAGTGGGCCCTGGCCCCCTATTCGCTGCCAGAATCCCCCGCTCGCCTCACCCTGACCCCCATCGCGCCGGGGCAGCCGACCTTGAGTGCCAGGGCCAGCCCGGCAGCCCCCGCCACTCCCGTACTGGCCGCCCAAGGCAGCCAGCTGCTGCTGGAATTCATCATCGAGACGCCCGAGGATGACGCCGCCCCCCTGCTGGTGATCCAGCCGCCGGCGGCCAATGGCGTCACCCTGCCGCTGACCCCCTACCACGGCCAGTGGCATCTGGTGCGCCCCCAGGCGAGCGGCACCCTGCTGCTCCCCTCGGATCAGGAGCTGGTGGAGGGGGTGGCGGGGCTCACTCTCAAGCGCCGGGTACCAAGGCGCCTGGTGCTGCATCTTCCCATCCCGCGAGATGCACCGGCTGGGCGCTATCAGGGCAATATCCAGCTGCTCAGCCACCAGCAGCTGGTGCAACTGCCGTTAGAGGTCGAGGTGCTGCCCCTGATCCTGCCCGCCGCCGGCAAGCCGGTCGGCATCTACCTCGACACGCCCCCCTACCTTGGCTGGTTCGGCCAGGGCCCGGAGCTGGCCAGCGCCCAGCTGGCCGCCAGTCGTTGCGATCTGGCGCGGCTTGCCGGGCTTGAGATAAGCGGCGTTGCCCCCGCCCTGCCCCAGGATGAAGCCGGGATGCGCACTACCCAGGAGGAGGCCATCGGCCTTGGTTTTCACATGCCGCTGCTGGCCTACGCTTCGCTCAAGCGCTGGGGCAGCGATACCAACAGCCGGCTCGATGCCTGGCAACAGCGCCAGGCGGCCTTTCGCGCCCAGGGGCTGCCGCCCCTGGCCTGGAGCCTGTTTGACGAGCCCGATCTCGGCGCCCTGCCCGCCATTCAAGCCATGGCCCGCGAGATGAAACGGCGGGATCCTGCCGTGGTGCGGGCCGGTCACTTCAACCACCCCGCCCAGGCGCCCTTGCTGGCCGAGGTGGAAATAGCCCTGGTCAACGCAGGCTTTGGCGCCGACAAGGCCGATGTGGAACGGGTGAGGGCCGCCGGGGCTGCCCCCTGGTTTTACAACCTCGACACCCCGCGCGCCGCCGGCTTCTACCTCTGGCAGAGCGGGGCCGAGGGTTATCTGCAGTGGCACGGACGCATGCCCACCGCCCTGCCCTACGACCCCACCGACGGGCGCGAGAGCGACTTTCTGCTGCTGGGCCCGCAGGCCTGCGAGGCCCATCGCCTCTCCTATGATCTGCTGTTGCTGCAACAGGGCATCGAGGATCTGCGCTGGCTCGCCTGGCTCGAGCAGGCGGCGCGCCAACAGGTGGAGGCGGCCCTGCTGCTGCAGCGGCTGCGCGAGGCGGTGCCCAGCCGCTGGCAGCAGGCCGAAGCACTCCCCGCCAGCCGCTGGGCCAGCTTTCGCGGCGAGATTGAACAACTGGCCAAGCGCTTGAAAACATTGCAAACTGGAGCCAATTCATCCCCCTGACTGGCCAGCTTATGCCGCATCAGAACGTCACCAACATAAAGGCTTTTGGGCGCCAGAGTGCCGGGCGTCGTCCCCGCCACATCAAGCTTGTCGCAGGCTTGCTGCTCTCCTTGCTACCCTCTTTGCTACTCACTGGCTGTGCCCGCCAAACGCCCACCGAGGATCCCTTCCCCATGCTGGCTCAGTTGCGCCAGCAGCAGCTGGCCGAGCAGGCCCAGCTGTCGCTGACTTATCAGGAGGAAGCGGTGATGTTGGCGGCGGATCAGGAGCAGCAGTTGCACCAGTTTCTCGGCCAGCGGGATCCGGCGAAGATAGCCCTTATCAGCGGCCCCGGGCCGCAGACCGACATGCTGGAGAGTGCGCGCCTTGCCAGCAGCCGCCTTGGCAAGCTGGCCAGCCTGCTCAGTGCCCGCGCCATCGAGCTCGAACCACGTTACGACCCCATGCTGGCCCCGAACAGCCTGCTGATCAGGGTGCTGCCCGCCAATGCGGCCAGCACCCTCAGCGAGGCTCGCCAGGCGCAATAAGGGCAAGACAGGCCGCAGGCAGCGCGACCCGATAGAGGGGGGCCGGCGCGTCGCCCCACAGCTTGTGCCAGCCCTGATTGAGCCGATACGCCAGCAGTGGCGGCTCCGGGTGCCACTGCCCCCGAAACATCACCCCCTGCAGCTGGCCTTTGCCTGCGAGTCGCACCGACATGGCCTCCCGATCCGGGGCCACCGCCATCGCCTGCAAGACCCCGTCACAATCGGGGTGGCGCAGCCGGTAGCCGACATAGGTGCCCCCCAGCAAGGGGCTGGCCCCCTGCCGCAGCCAGCCGAGCTGGCGGAGCTCCTGCAGCATCTGGCCAGTGCCATCCACCGGTTGGCGGTGCTGATAGCGCCACCCCATGGCACCGGTGGAGGCCAGTGCCAGCAGCACCAGCCAGAGATAGCCCCTAATCGGTGGTGACATGGCGCCTCCTGCTAAACAGCTGTGTCATCAGCAACAGCAGCACCAGCCACTGGTAGAGCTGGGCAAGCGTGCCGGTATGCAGCCAGCCGTACCAGCGCAGATCCAGGCTCATCAGCACCAGCCGCAGCTGGTTGCTGCCGATATAGAGCAGCAAGACCAGCCCCAGCAGGGGCAGCTGACGGTGCAGCGCCCGCCCGGGGGCGAGCCAGCAGGAGGAGACCAGCCAGGCCAGCGCCACCAGATAGAGCTGGGAGAACGAGGAGCAGCCCTTGAGCACGATCAGGGCGTGCCCCCCCACCCGCTCGATGCGATTGCCGCTTTGCACCGTCTCCCACCCCAGCAGTTGCAGCCACTGGCCCACTCCCCAGGCATCGAGCGCCAGCACGGGGCCGGAGCAGAGGGCAAAGAGCTGCTGCCCCCACAGCACGGCCAGGGTGAAAGCCACCACGATGTGCAGCGCGGCGCGCTCGTCCCAAGGCTGCTGGCGCCGCCACAGGCTCGCGGCCAGCAGCAGGCAAGCCAGCGCCTTGCAACTGGCGCTCGGGATCAACAGCAGCAGCGAGAAGAGCAGCAGAGCGGCGCGGCCAGGTTGCCAGGCTGGCGCAACCCGCGATGCAATTTGCCACCAGATGGCAATCAGCAACACCACCAGCAGGTTGAAATGGCCCGTATTGAGCCACACCATGGCCCACTGATTGACCAGCCCCAACAGCAACCAGTTGGGCGCCCACTGCCAGGGACGGATCTCCATCGCCTCACCCCGCACTTGTTCGTTTTCATCCTGTTTGCAGACCGCAAATTTCATGCCTGCTGCTGATACCTGCAAAGTGGCACGCTTTATTCATTCTCCCCATCGGCACTGAGGATCAGGGCCAGGCCCCAAGGAGAAGGAGCGAGCAATGAGACTAAAACCGTTGGCAGGGCTGGTGGGGATGCTGCTGGTCAGCGCCCCCGCCTACGCTTTGACCGAAGTGGATACCGAGCTGCAACTGCTGATGGACGTGTCAGGCAGCGTCAGCGCGTCCGAATTCAACCTGCAGTTGCAGGGCTATGTGGATGCCTTTTACAGCCAGGCGGTGCAAGACGCCATCCTGGATACCAGCGACGGCAAGCTGGGCACCATCGCCGTGCAGATGGTGATGTGGAGCGGCTCGACCCAGCAGGCGGTGATGACCGACTGGTTCTACCTCTATGACATGACCTCCATCAACGAGTTTGCCGCCACCCTTGACGCCCTGACACGCCCCTACTCGGGGATGACGGCACCGGGCTCGGCCATGGAGTTCGGCGCCCTGCAGTTCGATACCAACGACTTCACCGCCACGCGCCAGGTGATGGATGTCTCCGGTGACGGGATCCAGAACGCCGGACTCGACACCGCCACGGTGCGGGATCAGCTGCTCGCCTCCGGCATCGATACCATCAACGGCATCACCATAGGCCAGGACTACCCCGATGGGGTGCTGCAGGATTGGTATCTGAACAATATCGCCGGCGGCGAGGATGCCTTCGTCATCAACGCCACCACCTTCGCCGATTTTGGCAGCGCCCTGGAGCTGAAGCTCGCGGCCGAGATTGAGGGGGGTATTATCCCGGAGGGTGCACTGGCGGCCCCCATCGAAGAGATCCCGCTGGCGGCCCAGCTGCTGCTCGGCATGCCCTTGCTGCTGGCCTGGCGTTATCAGCGCCGTGCTCAAGGCCGTAATCAGCAGAACGCCGGATGGCAACGGATGCCGATCATCGGTTAGCAGTTATTCGTTGTTGAACCATTCATAGCATACAGGGAGCCATGGCTCCCTGGGTTAAAACGATCATAATACCTCAAATATCCTTTCAGATTTTTACGTCCGTGCGTGTTGACTTGTCATGCTTGAAAATCAATTAACAGCTGGCCAGGTTTGAATGGCCCATTTACAAAACTCTTTGTTTTGATTTTCAATCTGCGCAATATTCCACTTTGCTTTAGCACTGAGCTTTTGAGTAACTTTCCAATTAGAGCCCTTGAAAGCTTTTCGCTTCTCCGACCAGTCTATATCTTTTATTTTTGAATTCTGCCCTTTGGTTAACGGTGTTAAATTACCAATAGAATTAAGATGATAATTATGCTCTGCAACTGAAAAGTCTACTGCCCAATGTCCTATTCTATTTTTTGGCATTACATGTTCAACTGAAAAATCATTTATTGCATTGTCATAGCCATTCTCCTGATTCATGATCACCTCACGCTGAATCATCAAGTACTTAGTGATTTGTCGGCTATACATGTTGTCTTTTACAAGAGCATTCATTACTGCTTCATCATCGGGACAGCGAATAGTCGTTGTAATTATTTTTTCAGAAAGCTTTTTTTTATCTGCGCCGGCCTTAATCCACAACCCCTTAAAAACAGCATGCAACCCAGTCGGTTCTAAACCAACGATCGCTCTTCTTACTAAAAATGATTCCACTAGTGACAGGCACTCCAAAACTTGTTTTTTGGATGACTTATTTCTTCTTAGAGAATCAATCAACTGAATCAAATATGGCCAAGTTACTGTTGTTTTTGGCATAAAGCTAAAGCGTTTCAATGCATTATTCACCTGGGAGTCAAAATCACTGATAGGACTATAGTCCACCAAGGATATATATATATCCGCCAGTTTCTTCATATCTGTGATAATGGCCTCTGGCTTCATTTTTTCCCATGACTTCTGTAACTCAGGGAAAGACTTACTCTTGGAGATGTCCCCCTTGAATTTAATAGTTGAATATATTGTGATATATTGTTCGAAAGATTTCTCTGGAAATGATTTTTCAAATGGCTTCCAGTGTTTCTCGTAAAATTTATCTAAGACATCTGTCTTGTCCTCATTCAACCGCGAAAAAACATCATTTCTGACAAGATCTGCTATCGTTAGCGGTTCCCCCATAAAATTAAGCTTAGAAAATGCTGTATTAGCATCATCGTTTGGTTCTAGAGTTATCTGCACATACTCAACATGATGAAGAAGCTTTTCTTGAAAATTATCTACAGCGTCTTTCAAAAAAAGACCTTCTTCGTTAAAGAAGCTCTCTTTAAAATGCTTTTTGATATTTTTCCATTGATTTGAAATGCCTGTTTTTCTTGACGCAACATCCCTATTAATTTCACTTAAGTTCCAATCCAAACAATCTATTTCATTTTCTAGGATATCAAAAAGCTGGTGTCGATCTTGCAAAGTTGGTAGTAACTTCGGCATTCCAGCATGCTTTCCCGCAGAAAACGCAAGATACGTTTCGGCTAGAGTTTTAGCGTCATCATTCTCCTTCCCTTCGCTATAGGTCCAGACAAGACCTGCGATTAAAAGGTAGATTGTTGTAAGCCTCTGTTGACCGTCAATAATAAGATATTCATTTGGTGACTTAGTCCCCCCACGTTTTCCATAGTCTTGAACGACTGTCGCTCCAATGAATTGCACAGAATTTTCATCAGTAGCATTTTCTATATCATCAAGTAATGCTTGAAGGTTATCGTAACTCCAAACGTAATATCGTTGGTAAACTGGCGCAGAATATCTAACTGATCCATCGAAGGTCTCGTGAATATTATTCTTATCTGGATTCTTCACTCTCTTTCCTTAAAATTAAAGTTGTGGATAGAATCCACCAATAGGAACTTCCATCTAACTCCGCTCTACCACATCTCACTACAATCAACGAATAACTTTAAAATCAACACATTAGCAATCAGCTTATGACTTATATGCGAATTGTTAATTAGCCACAACAGTTCCACTTGTATCACCGTGATAAATCACAGTCAAGAAACGGAATCAGAAACTGCCACCAGACTTGATCGCCGTAATCACATCCCAATTCGATGCAAACCATAGTCGTTGGTCAAGACGCTATCTGAGTGACATAAAAAAGGCCTCATTACGAGGCCTTATCAGAAATATTCGGGTTCAGAGTAGTGGCCTGCCTTGATGGCCATGGGTGAATATCACCCCGGCACCTCCACCAGCGGCGGCTGGGCATGGGCTGCCTGGCCGCTGTGGGCATGCACGGGTTCGCAATAGGGAATGCGGCTTAGCACCGGCGCCTTGATAAGCGCTGCCAGCTGATCGGTGCGGCGCAGGCTGGTATCCGCCAGTTCAATTAGCAGCGCCAGGCCGCAGCCAAGCCCGAAGCCCCCCACCATGCCGGCGATCAGAAACAGCCAGAGCGGGTAGTTGCTGGGTTTGCTCGGGGCGAAGGGCCTGTCGATCACCTTGATCCGCTCGCCGGGCTCGAAGCTGCCAAGCGCCCCGGTCACCTTGGCCTTCTCGTAGCGCAGCAGCAGATCCTGATAGAGGGAGCGCTTGACCTCGAGATCGCGCTCCAGCTCCGCCAGCTGGCTCTCCGTCTCGCCCTGGGAGGCCACCACCTTGTTCAGATCGTCGAGCTGGGCCTGCAGCGCGGCGGCATTCTGTTCGGCCTCGGCCAGCTGGGCCCTGGCCTGATCCCACTCGGGCCCGACCGCCACGCCGGGTTGGCTCTTCTGCTGTTCCAGCTCCTGTTGCAACTGCTCAATCTGGTAGCGCAGGCTCTGCACCTCGCTGTGCTGATCGCTGTAGCGCACCCGCAGCAGGGCCAGCTCGGTTTGCATCTGCTGCAGCTTCTCCTCCAGGCTGCGGGTCGTGGCCCCCTCCTGGCCGTGGGAGAGCTGCTCAACCCGGGTCTTGGCCTGCTGCAACTGAAGCAGGCTCTCGGCATGGCGATCTTTCAGGCCGTAGAGCCGGGCGGCGTTGGCATTTTGCTGATCCGGCAGGGCGCTGGCATGCTCGCGCTTGAAATCCGCCAGCAGCTGTTCGGCCCCTTGCAGCTCGCTGCGCCGGCTGTCGAGCTGGCTTTGCAGGAAGCGCTCGGAGGACTCGGCCGACTGGCGCCCCTTGTTCAGCAGGTTGAAGAAGAAGCGGCGCGAGACGGCCTCCAGCAGGCCGGCGCTGCTCTCTGCCGAGTCGGCTTTGACCTTCAGCTCGATCACCTCGTCCCCGATAAGACGGATGGAGACGGACGCCGAGAGCCAGTCCATGATGGCGTCGCGCTTGGCGGGCGGGGTGTTGTCATCCACCAGCTTGCGGTCCCGCGCCACCCCGTCCATCACGTAGCGACTGCGCAGCATGGCCTCCAGCACCGCGAAGCGATCCTTGAGGCTCTCCTGGGTGATCAGATCCTTGAGGGTCGGCGTCTGGTTGGAATCCTGCGGCACCATGAAGGTGGTGCGGCTCTCGTACACCTTGGGGCTGAGCACGCCAATCCCCACCCCCACCAGCGGCATGACCAGGGCCGGCATCAGGATGAGATAACGGCGCCGCCAGGCGGCGAAGAGGATGATGTAGAGGTTGTAGTAGAACTGGACCGGCATGGCGTCACTCCCCACAAGACAGGCATGGCATAGGGCCACAGGCAGGGACACTGCAAGGGCAATGCCAGACATGAAGTACCGTTCGACGCCGAACTCCGGCGCGGGTGGTACAGGATTCGCATAGCCATGGTCACGGAGCTCAGGCTCCCACGCCCAGGATGGCCCAGCGAATGTCCAGAGGAGAGCACCATGCCAATCCCAACGTCCGTCTCTGCCAGCACCGCTATCGTGCAAGTCGTCCAGCATCTGCAGCCAGGGGGGCTGGAGACCATGGTACTCAACCTCAGCCAGGCCAACGAGTGCCACCAGCCCATGCACATCGTCTCCCTGGAGGGGAGCAAGGAGGCGCTGCTCGCCGCCTGGCCCGCCCTGCATCCGTTCGCCGCGCGGATCCACTGTCTGGACAAGCCCGCCGGCTGGTCGCTGACCACCCTCTATCGCCTGATCCGCCTGCTGCGCCAGCTGCGTCCGGCGGCGGTGCACACCCACCATCTGGGCCCGCTGCTCTATGGCGGGCTCGCCGCCCGGCTGGCCCGGGTGCCCACCCTGGTACACACCGAGCATGACGCCTGGTATCTCGATGACCCCCGCCAGCGCAAGCTGGCGGGGCTGGGGCTGCGCACCTTCAAACCGACCCTGGTGGCGGATGCCGCACCGGTGGCTAACCAGTTACAGGTGAGGCTTGGCGCCCTCTCGGCCAAAGTGATCCCCAACGGCATCGACGAGAGGCGCTTTGCCCCCGGCCCATCCGAGCTGGCGCGCCAGGCCCTCCGGCTGCCCCTGGGAGTGAGGCTCATCGGCTGCGCCGCTCGCCTTGAGACGGTCAAGGGTCACAGCCTGTTGCTGGAGGCCATGACGCACCTCTCCCCCGAGGTGCATCTTGCACTGGCCGGGGTGGGCAGTTTGCAAAATGCGTTGCAGCAGCAGTGTCAGCAGCTGGGAATTGCCCATCGGGTCCACTTTCTCGGCCTGGTGGAACAGATGCCCCGCTTCTATCAGGGGCTGGATCTCTTCTGCCTGCCGTCACTGGCGGAGGGGATGCCCCTGTGCGTGCTGGAAGCCCAGGCCTGCGGCGTGCCCGTGGTGATGAGCGCGGTGGGTGCCGCTGCCGAGATCGTCTGCCCGGCCAGCGGCCAACTGCTCGAAAAACGGGATCCCGTCCTGCTCGCGCAACTTCTGGCACAGGGGTTGCTCGACTCCCATGGCCTGCGCGCCGTCACCCGTGCCTTTGTCTGCGAGCAGGGCAGCCTGAGTCGGATGGCGCAAGCCTATCAGGCGCTGTACGCCCGCTGAGGCGATGCCACCGACACGCGAAGAGACAGCAAAAAGGAGCCTCCCATGGAATGGATCATGATCGTGTTCTGGTTGTGCGCAGCCCTGGTGGTGTACCACCATGTCGGCTACCCCCTGCTGCTCAAGTACTTCGGCAAACGGGTACGCGCACAGCTTCACCAGCCGGCGCCGCGCCAGCGCGGGTTTCGGGAGGAGGCCGGCGACGTCCAGCTTCCCACCATCACCCTGGTGATGCCCATCTACAACGAGGCGGCGACCCTGGCCGCCAAGCTGCAGAATCTGGCCAGCCTCGACTACCCGGCCGACCGGCTGGCGGTGCACCTCCATTTCGATGGCTGCACCGACGACAGCTACCCCATTGCGCTGTGCCAGCTGGGAGATCCGGCCCTGCTGCAACTGCAGATCCGGCTGTTCGACCACCCGCGCAATCGCGGCAAGGTGGCCGTGCTCAACGAGGCGATGACCCATATCGACACCCCCCTGGTCGCCTTCAGCGATGTGTCGGCTCTGCTGCCCATCGACAGCCTGCTGCTGGCCGCCGCCCACTTTCAGGATCCCGTCGTCGGCGTGGTGGGCGAAGCCTATCGCTTCTGGCAGCCAGGCTCCCAGGGTGAGGCCAGCTACTGGCGCTATCAGAGCCAGATCAAGCTGTGCGAATCCGCCCTTGGCAGCATGCTGGGGGCCCACGGCGCCTTCTATGTGATGCGCAGTGACTGCCTGGCGCCGCTGGCGCCCGATACCATCAACGACGACTTCATCCTGCCGATGCAGGCCATCGCCAGAGGCTACAAGGCGGTCTATGACAATCGCTGCGCCGCCCTTGAGCTGGAGGTCTCCGATGCCCAGCTGGAGTCCAAGCGCCGCCAGCGCATCGGCGCGGGCAACACCCAGCAGCTGCTGCGCCTGCTGCCTCTGCTTCATCCCAAATTTGGCTGGGTGGCGTTCAACTTTGCCAGTGGCAAGGGCTTGCGGGTACTCATGCCCCTCTGCCTGACCCTGCTCTGGCTGTGCACCATTCCGCTGGCCATCCACTCGCCCCTGTTCGTGGCGCTGCTGGCCGGCCAACTGCTGGGCTACGCCCTGGTGCTGCTGATCCAGCTCACCCCGATGCACAACTGGCCCGGTCTGTTTCGCAAGATCCACTATCTGGTCCTCGGACACTGGTACAACGGCATCGGCACCCTGCGCTACGGCCTGCGGATGCTGGCGCGCCCCACCGCACAGGAGAGAGCAGCATGAAACACCCCATCCCCAAAGCGACCCTGGTGATCAAGCGCACCATGGATCTGGTCGGCGCCAGCCTCGGCTTGCTGCTGACCCTGCCCCTGTGGCCCTTCATCATGCTGGCCATTCGCCTCGACAGTCCGGGCCCGGTGTTCTTTCGCCAGCTGCGCATTGGCCGCAGCCACGCCAGCCACACCGAGCTCTTCTTCATGATCAAGTTTCGCACCATGCGATCCGATGCCGAGGCGGGCACAGGGCCTGTCTGGTGCGGCAAGGCCGACAGCCGGATCACCCGTTGCGGCAACTTTTTGCGCAAGACCCGGCTCGACGAGCTGCCCCAGTTCCTCAATGTGCTCAAGGGGGAAATGTCGCTCATCGGGCCGCGGCCGGAGCGCCCCGGCATCGCCAACCGGCTGGAGGATGCGGTGCCCTTCTTTATCGAGCGCACCTATGAAATCGCCCCCGGCATCACAGGGCTGGCCCAGGTCAATCAAGGCTACGACGAATCCCTGGACGATGTGCGCAGCAAGCTTGCCTTCGATCTGGCCTACTCGGTCGCTCTGCTCCACCCCTGGCGCTGGCTGCTGCAGGATGTGCACATCATCGGCAAGACGGTCGCCATCATGGTGGGCAAGAAGGGACGCTGATCCTCACCTTCTGCCGTCTCTCGGGCCACTGCCAGGGCAGTGGCCCGATGCTTTTCACCCCTCATGCTGATCCTGCCTGCAAAGCCGGCATCCCCTTGTGACCATTGCCGCTTATGAGCCGCCGACAATGGCTGACCAGCAGGCGGCTTTACTGGTTTTCATCTCCCTTGGTTGGCCAACAACAGCGTTCGCATCAGGGCCGAGCTTGGGTGGCGATAGATCGAGTGGCGATAGATAAGCATCCTCCCCTGGCCCTTACCATGCAGAGCAAGCGCTGTTTGCAGGTACTCCTATTGGCCTAGGCCCCCTTCGCCGGGATCCGCGACGGCCCGGCACCCAGCGTTCAGGCCCATCACGGCCAAGGCAGAAGAGCAGGCCGCGTGGTTACCAAGACTTTCGCCTGTGGCAGATAGAGACAACTGGAAAAGAGAGATTCGCGGCAAGGCTTGCACCTGAATGACAGCCCCAAGGCCATAAAAAAAGCGAGTGGCCTGGCCACTCGCTTGCTTGCTTGCTTGCTTGCTTGCTTGGCAGAGGATGGAGATTCAGGCGGTATAGACCGCTAGGATATCGCTCACCCTGTGGTTGACGCTGTAGCCCCGGGCGATGGTCTGGCGGGCCGCCCGGCTCATGGCCCCGCGCACCCGCTCGTCACTGCGCAGCCAGTAATTGACGATATCCGCCATGTCGTGCACCTGGCCAGGTGCCACCAGCCAGCCGTTGGACTTGTTGTCGATAAGGGAGACCAGCCCCCCTACCGCGAAAGTGCAGACCGGGATGCCGTGAGCCATGGCCTCAAGGGCCACCAGGGGCAAGCCTTCGAAGCGGGAGGTGATGCAGAGCAGATCGATCTGCTGCCACTCATCGGCCATCTTGCGAAAGCCGTGAAACGCCACCCTGTCCCCGTATTGCATGCTGAGATCCCCCATGAGTGGGCCTTCGCCATAGAGGTGAAAATCCCCCCCGGGGCAGAAGGCAGCAAGCTGGCAGAACGCCTGCGGCCCCTTCTCGGGAGAGAGACGGCCGACGAAGGCGATGCGGTTGCCCGCCACCGCCGCGGGGGCTGCGGGCAGGGGCACAAAGTTGCTGATGACGGTGCTCGGCACAGGCAATCTGCGAGCGATGGGCTCGCTCACTGCAATGCACTTCGCAAAGCGCGCCGTGATCCGGTCGAGCCAGCTGTAGAACTTCAGCCACCCCTCCCCCTCGTCACCGCTATGAAAGGTCGAGACCACCGGCTTGCCGCTGCACCAGGCGGTGAGGCGCCCCAGGATCCCGGCCTTGTAGCCGTGGGTGTGCAGCAGCACGAAGCCGGGCTGGCGGGCCAGCACTTGCACAAAGTCCCGGCTGTTGCGACAGACCCGGTATGGCAATCCTTGTTGCCTTAGCAGGGCGACAAAGGGAGTCATGCCGTGATCGGCCACCAGCACTATGGTGACCTCCAGCCCCCTTGCCAGCAGATCGCTGGCGAGGTGGGTGATGTGAACCTCGATCCCGCCGACCTGGCGGGCATCGATGGCGAGCCAGACCTGATGTGTGGGCAACATGGGCAACCTCCTCTCGTGGCACCAGACCAGGTGCAGCGGGATGTTGCATAGAGCGGGCCAGACAGGCCGTGGTGACGAGCTTTCAGTCGGCGGGAAAGGCCACCAGCAACAGGGTCATGTCGTCCGGAGCGCTGTCGGCCCTGTCATCAAACCAGTTGGCGATGCGCTGGGCCAGCCGGGCAAGGTCGGGCTCGGGGGCAAGACAGATCTGCTGCAATTGCGCCTCCCACAACTGGCGCTCGGCACTATCCCGGCTCTCCAGCAGGCCATCGGTCCAGAACAGCAGGCGCTCACCCGGTTGGAGCAGATGCTCGCAGGTTTCGAATTGGGGATCCGGTCGCAGGCCGGGCAAGGGCCCGGTGACGCCGAGCTGGCGCATACCGTCCGCCCCGATCAGCCAGGGCGCCGGATGCCCCGCGCTGGCCCAGCGGATCCGTCCGCCCTCTCCCAGCTCGATGCAGAGGGTGGTGAGCAGGGTCGCCCCCAGCAGAGGGTCGCTGTGGACGGCGGTGGAGAGGGTGGTCAGCAGGCTGGCAGGCGATCGCTGCTCGCTCTGGGCGGTCAGCAGGCCGCGCAGATACCCCGCGTAGGCATGGGCGAAGAACTTGGCCTCGGCGTCGTGCCCCATCACATCCCCCAGCCAGAGCACCCGATCCCTGGCCAGCAGAAAATCCCCCCCGCCCACGGCGGCGGCACGGGTCTGCAACGCCAGCTGATAGCCGTGCAACTGGTCGGCCGGCAGCAGGGGGCGCAGGGCCGAGGTCATCCGCTGATCCAGCTGATCCCCCCACTGGGCCTTGAGCTGGGCCGAGCGTTGCAACACCCGGGAGACCGCCAGTTGCAGCGCCTGCTTGGTGATGGGCTTGACCAGAAAATCATCGATGCCGAGGGCGCCGGCCCGGCTCTGGGTCCATTGATCCTGATGGCCGGTCAGGAAGATAAAGGGCACGCCGCGCATCTTGGGATCCTTCATCAGCTGCTGGCGCAGGGCGAAGCCGTCGATCCCCTCCATCTCGATGTCGGAGAGCACCAGGGCCGGCGGCTGGCGGCCGAGCGCCTGCAGGGCGGCGCAGGGGTCGGCATAGCTCTCGACCCGGTAGTTGTCGTGCAGATAGCCGGTGAGCAGGGTACGCATCACCTTGTCATCGTCGATCACCGCCACCACGGGCGCCTGCCTGGCACAACCGCGGGCCCGCAGCATCACCCGGTTGCGATCCCCCTCACGACTGAAGCGCACCTCATCAAACAGCTGGTGCACCAGCGCCAGACCATAGCCCCCCTCCTGCAACTCGTCCGGCAGGGGCGTGGCAGCCAGTACGGGCTGGGGCCCGCCGTCGTCATCAAGCAGCAGGCTCAGACCGGACTCGTCCTGCTGCAGGGTGAGCCAGAGGTGGCTCGCCGGCGGCGAGCCATGGCGCACGATATTGGTGGCCAGCTCGCTGAAACAGAGCAGCCAGTTGGCCTGCTCACGGGAAGGCACCTGAAACAGCGCCAACCCCTGGGCCAGGCGGGCGCGCAGGTCGCGCACCGACTGCAGGGTGGCGGGGGCAGATCGCAGCCACTCTTCCATCGCGTCTCCTTCAGATCCGGAAATTGAGCAGGGCGCTGCGCCGGCACCAGCGCTTGAGCCACTCGGTCAACCGGTTGCTCGGCAGCCGGTTGAGTTCGCGCAGGATCTCGCTGGCCAGCCCCGGGTTGACCCTGTCGTTGAACACAGCCCCCAGCAGGTTCGCCTCGGCCCGGGTCAGCTTCTCCACCGCGCTCTGCACCATGGTGGTCGGCGTCACCCCGGCCAGCACCACCAGCAGGGCCCCCTCGCAGGCGGCGCACACCAGATCCGCCGGGATATTGCCCCGGTTGAGGGCGTTGAGGGGGGAGGTATCGAACAGCACCACGTCATAGTGTTCGAGCCAGCGCACCAGCAGCTGGCGCAGGGTCTCCTTGTTGCGAAAGGCCATCAGATCCTTGCCCGGTGCAGGCAGCACCGCCAGGGTCTGGCCCTGGCTCAAGGGCTCGGGCACGTCGTTCGGCCCCCAGGCCTGGCCGGCGGGCCGGCCCGGGTGGTAGAGATTGAGATCCACCAGCAGGGTTTTGAGGCCGTCCGCCTCGGCGCGCCTGGCCAGCGCCTCGCAGATGGTACTGACCCCCTCGCCCCCCTCGGCCGAGGTCACCGCCAGGGAGCGGATCCCCCGCGCCAGGGTCGAGGCGTAGAGCGACTCCAGTTCCAGGTACTGGATTGGGATGCTCATCTCACAGGGTTCCTATCAGGGCGACCACCGAGATGGTGGTAAGAATGTCCCGCATCCCGTCCATGAAGATGGCCCAGTTGCTGCTCTTGCTGTCGGGGATGAAGACGGTGTCCCCTGCCCTGAGCACCGGCAGCTTGCTGAAATCGGGCTCCTTGGCAAAACCGTCCAGATCGAAGGTGCGCGCCTGATCCCCCTGCCCGCTGGCCGCCATGTTGATCACCACGATTTTCTTGATGTAGGCCGAGCTGGTCGGTCCGCCGGCTTCTGCCAGCAGATCCAGCAACGTCATGGAGGAGTTGAAGCGATAGCGCCCAGGCCGGGCGATGGCCCCCAGCACCCTTATGGTGTTCTCCTTGGGCTCGTCGAGCCAGGGGCGGTTCTTCTCCGGCAGGTAGATGGAGTCCCCCGGCAACACTTTTGGCAAGAGTGTCTCGTCGCCGGTCTCGAAGTAGAGAGCCAGATCCAGCTTGCTTACCCGCGCCGTGCTGCCGTTGCGATGGGCGATGCGCACGTTGCGCAAATCCGCCGCAGCGGTGGGACCATCGGCGGCGGAGAGGATGTCGATAAAACCCATCTGATCGTTGAAGGCGTAGCGGCCGGGGGCGCCGACCTGGCCGAAGATGTAGATGGAGCTCTCCGGTGACTGGCGCACCCACTGGGACTTGTTGTCGCTGGGATCGGTGGGCAGCTCGGGGATCATGATGGTGAAACCGGCGTGGATCTTCGGCAGGCTGCCAAGGGCTCCCCCCTGATGGAGAAACTTGTCGAGATCGAAGAGTGTGGGCGTCGCCATTCCCCCGTCCGAGGTCAGGATCTGCACCTTGGCGATATCGGCCCGCTCGCTCGGGCCGCCGGCGTGGGCGATGAGATCGAGCAGGGACATCTCGTCAGACCATTCATAGCGGCCGGGAATGCGCACCGCCCCCATCACCATCACCGCCCGCCCCGGCGCCACCTTGAGCCAGGACTTCTCGTTGATGTCGGTCTTCTCGGGGATAAAAATGGCGTCCCCCGGCCTTATCTGGGGCAGCGCCTTCTGCATCCCCTCGGTATAGGCCTGCAGATCGATGGGTTCGACGGTGCCATCGGTGCGCAGCAAGCGGATCTGGCGGCTCTCGGCATAGCGGGTCGGACCGCCGGCGTTGGCCAGGATGTCGAGGAAGGAGTCCCCCTCCCGCCCCTCGTAGGCGCCGGGTTTGAACACCTCCCCCATGATGTAGATGGTGCGCGCCCCCCGTTTGATCTGCTCCTCATCCTTGGGCACGAAGATGGTGGCTCCGGGAGCCAGGGTGGGCAGCAGCTTGTTGTTGCCCGAATCGAGGTAGGCCTTGAGATCAAACAGCTCGGGGGCATCGCCGTTGATCACCCGGATCCGCTCCACCCCGGCAAAGCGGGTCACCCCGCCGGCCCGCATCAGCAGATCGACGATGGAGTTGCCGCTCTTGAAGCTGAAGGCGCCCGGACTGTTCACCTCGCCAAACACCTTGATCGCCTTGCCGGTGTCGCCATCGCCCCCGGCCGCCAGGGTGGCGGCATCGAAATCAATCTGGACGTTGCCGATGAGGGGGGATGCGGGCACGAACACCACGTCGAGGGATTGCAGCGGAGGCAGCAGGCTGGCGTCACCGGTATCGAGATAGCGCTTGTAGTCAAAGCTGGAGACGCTGTCGCCACGGCGCACCTGCATGTTGTTGAGCTGGGCCCCCGGCACCAGACCGCCGGCGGCATCGAGCGCCATCTGGATGTTGCCGTCGGGGGCGAGATCATAGCTGCCGGGCTTTTTCACATACCCCATGACGCTGATGAGCAGGCGTTTTTCCAGAAGCGTGACGGTCAGTTGGGAGAGGTTATTGTAGACGGGTTTGAGGGCGGTGCGGATGATAGCGTCGGCCTCTGGGAGCGTCTTGCCCCCGACCACCACGTCCCCTACCTCGGGCAGTTTGATCTCCCCCTGCTTGTTGATCTGGAAGGGCTGATCGAACGCCGCCTCCCCCGGTTGCACTATCGCCAGTCGATCCCCGGGCGCCAGCAGGGTACTAGCCAGCAGAGGGTAGGTAAACAGCAAGAAAACAAGACCAATCAATCCGTTGATAGCGCCCCGATTCATAGAGATCCTTTTTGTTCGCTACGTTTGCCCCCACTGGCGCAAGGGGAGTCCCGACCAGTCGGCACGACAGCCCTCACGGCTTGTCTGCTCCAGCTGCAAACGTACCTGTTGTAATGATTGTGCCAGCATGGCCTGACGCCAGGCGACCTCTGACCAGAGCCGACCATGCATATCCCGTACGATGTCAACTCGTTGAGATTGTAGTAGTTTCAGCCCGGCAGGCATACAGTCGCGCAAATGGGCTTGCTGCAGGGTAGCCAGTTGCTGATCGAGCTCCTGTTGACGCTCATCATACCCTGACCAGAGGCGACGTTCATCCTCGTTCACCGGCAAACGGGTGGGCCTGACCTCGGCCAGCCCGCCATACCCTTGTGGCGGCCACTGGGTACAACCGGCGAGCAGCAGGCAGGTCAGCAACAGGCCCCACCCCTTCATGATGCGGCCGCCATCATGCCGCGAGTGCGCATATAGGCTTTCACGCTATCATGGCAGGGGATCACCTTGTCTATATGTAACATTTCCAGCAGATCATGGGGTTGACCCGGCCCACAAATCAGCGCCAGCTGATGCCCATTCATGATCAATCGCTTGTAGAGAAAGACCAGCGCCCCGATCCCGGACGAATCGATGAAGTGGACATCGCTGATGTCGGCGAGCACGTTGCCCCCGTGCAGCGACAGTTTCTCGAACAGGGGACGCAATTCGGTGACGGCCATCGCATCGAGTTCACTCTCCAGAACGACGACCTGGGTATCGTTGATGGTGTAGGTCATGCTTTCCATGGTTACGCTCCTTGTCTCTGCCAGATATGCCAGGGTGGCTCACTTGTCACGACAGTGGGGACAATGCAAGGGCCATGCCTGGACAAATCGGCCCCATAAGATTCCCTGTTATCCCTCGTTAGCCTCTCTATTTGAAGCACCTTGCACCGGATTTCGTTGCCAATTTGCAACTTGATCCGACCGGCCCATTGCAAAGTGCAATGAAAATGGGTTTGATGAGCGCCCTTTTCGCTCGCAAGGCCCGCCAATAGGGGATCTGACCGTTCGGCCCGCTTCTTGCTTTACCCTCTCTGCCGGTGCTTGCCGTTGCCCTGGTGTCAGCTTCGAACGGATTCATGGAGGAAGGTATGAGATTCACTTTGTATGTGGCACCGCTTCTGGTCGCCCTCTGCGGGGCCGCGCAGGCCACCCCCTCTCCCGACAGCGCCCTGCTCAAGGTGGAAGGCGCCATCACCCAACCCAACTACCAGCAGCTGGCCCTGTGGGACAGCGCCATGCTGGATCAACTGCCCGAATACGAGATCAGGACCCACACCCCCTGGTATGACGAAGAGAAGACCTTCCGTGGCCCGCGCCTGAGCGATCTGCTGGCCAAAGTCGGCGCCAGCGGCAAGCAGCTGACCATCACCGCCCTCAATGACTATTCGGTCCAGGTCCCCACCAGCGATGCCAGGCAATACGAGGTGATCCTGGCCCGCAGCATCAATGGCAAACCGCTCTCGGTGCGTGACAAGGGGCCGCTGTTTCTGATCTATCCGTTCGATCAGTACCCGGAGCTTCGCAACAAGCTCTACTACGGCCGGGCCATCTGGCAGATCAGCCAGATCAAGGTGGAGTAACCCCATGCGATCCATGGCTGCGAGCCAGCGCTCCCTGTTCGTGGTGCTCTGCGTCCTGCTGTTGGCCTTTGCCGGTATCGGTACCATCCAGTATCGGCAATTCCAGGATCTGCAGCGCAGCACCAGCCAGGGTGAAGACAACGTCATGTGGAACTATTTCCAGCTCTACAACGAGGCGCTGCGCTTTCAAAACGCGCTGCGCCATGACTCGCAAGCCAAATTCCAGCTCAGATATGACATCCTGGTCAGCCGGATGGAGTTGGTGCTGGAGAGCAAGGACCGCAACCTGTTGCAGCAGACCCCGATTTACCAGCAGGCCAGCAAGGGGATCCGCCGTTATATCGCCCTCGCCGATCTCTGGCTCGGGCCGGGTCAGGACAAACCGCTGGATCAGGCCGCACGTCTGCAGCTGAACCAGCAACTGGAACAGCTGATCCCGCAGCTCCATCAACTGACCCTGGAGGTCAACGAGCAGGCAACCCTGTTTGACGTTGCCCGTCGCGATGGGGTTCGCAAGCAGATCATCACCACCACCCTGATCGCCACCCTGCAGTTTGCCTTGCTGTTCGTGCTTGCCCTGCTCATCTGGCGGCAGATGAATATTTCGTTCCTGCAGCACAAGATGATGCAGCAGCTCAACGAGAAGCTGATCCGGGCCAACCGCGAGGCCGAAGCGGGCAAGCGGGCGAAAAGCAGCTTTTTGGCCAACATGAGCCACGAGATCCGCACCCCGATGAACGGCATCCTCGGCATGCTCTCCCTGCTGGCCGATCGCGAGATGGATCCCAGGGAGCGGGACTATCTGGACACGGCCCGTGAATCGGCCAACCACCTGCTGGGGCTGCTCAACGACATTCTGGATATCTCCAAGCTCGAAGAGGGACGAATTGAGCTGTTACTGGCCCCCCACCATCTGCCCCAACTGCTGGAAGACAGCCGGGCACTGATGCAGAGCAGTTGTGACGAGAAAGGGATCCGCCTCAATCTGACCCTGGCCCCGGATACACCGGAGTGGCTGATGATTGATCCCCTGCGGGTGCGCCAGATCCTGTTCAACCTGCTGAGCAATGCCATCAAGTTCACCCACCAGGGCGAGGTCAATGTCAGGGTGGACAGCCAGCCGCTGGACAAGGATCGCCACGCCATCCGCATTGCCATTCAGGACACGGGGATCGGCATGAGCCAGCACCAGATAGAGAACCTGTTTCAACGCTTCTCCCAGGCCGATGCCTCCATCACTCGTCAATATGGCGGCTCGGGCCTGGGCCTCGAGATCTCCCGCAACCTCGCCCGCCTGATGGGAGGGGACATCTCGGTCGAGAGCCGGGAGGGATGCGGCAGCACCTTTACCTATACCTGGCCGGCCCAAGCCACCACCCCCTCCATCGTCTGCCTCCCCGCCAAACCCGTGGTGCAGGAGAGCTATCGCATCCTGCTGGTGGATGACAATGCCACCAATCGCAAGGTGATCGGCGCCATGCTCAACTCCGTCGGCCATCAGGTCACTCTGGCGGTTCAGGGGGAAGAGGCCCTGGCCAAACTGGCACAAGCCACTTTCGATCTGGTGCTGATGGATGTGCAGATGCCGGTCATGGACGGGCTGGCGGCCACCACCCATATTCGCGCCTCACGCCAGCACTGGGCCAACATTCCCATCATCGCCCTGACCGCCGACGCCATGCCCGAATCGAAGCAGTACTATTTGTCCCACGGGATGAACGGCTATATCACCAAGCCCATCAACAAAGAGACGCTGCTGGGTGAGATAAACAAATATGTGGCGCGCGACCAGCGCCAGCGCGCCATGTCCATCGGCAACCCGGCCTGAGGAAGCGCCGCTGCGCCAGATTCAGCACCGGTGCTCAGCGGCTTGATGGTTCAGTATTTGGTTCGACAAGACGGGCGCCTTGCTGGGGCGCCCGTTTTCACTCTTGAGCCGGCCATGCCTCAATCCCGCCACCAGGGGCTGCCACCATGGGGAGACAGAAAGGACAGAGGCTCGCCCATCATGGGGGTGGTCAGCGGGATCTGCTGCTCGGCCGCCAGCCGGGTGATCTGCTCCAGCGGCTCATCCCATGGGTGCATGGCAAGATCGAAGGTGCCATTGTGGATGGGATAGAGCCAGGTTGCGCGCAGATCGTGAAACGCCTGTGCGGTCTGGGCCGGAAACATGTGCACATGGGCCCAGCGCTCGTTGTAGGCCCCCGTCTCGAGGAAGGCCATGTCAAACGGGCCATGGCGCTCCCCTATCTCCTTGAAACCGGCGAAATAGCCGCTGTCGCCGCTGAAGAACAGCTTGCACTCATCGCTGCGAATGACCCAGGAGGCCCACAGGGTCTGGTTGCCATCGCTCAGGCCGCGGCCGGAGAAGTGCTGGGACGGCGTGGCGATAAGCTCAATGCCATCGACCCGGGTCTGCTGCCACCAGTCCAGCTCCCTGATCTTGTGCGCCGGCACGCCCCAGGCGCGGAGCCTGGCCCCGACGCCGAGCGGGGTGATGAAGTGCGCCACCCTGCCCTGCAGTGCCACTATGGTGGCGTGATCCAGGTGGTCATAGTGATCGTGGGAGAGGATCACCCCTTCAAGAGGCGGCAGATCGGCCAAGGCAATGGGCGGTGCGTGCCAACGCCTGGGGCCGAGCCATGAGAGTGGTGATGCGCGCTCGCTGAAGACAGGATCGGTCAACCAGAACTTGCCGCGCAATTTGAGCAGCAGGCTGGAGTGGCCCAGCCGCCAGACGCTGAAATCTGGAGCCGCCATGACACCTGCAAGGGTCATCGCCTGCACCGGGATGGCGCGATCAGGCAGGGTGCCGGCAGGCTTGCCAAACAGGAAGTCACGCCAAATCCCGACCCCTTCCCAGAAACTGCGCTCCGGAGGCGCCACCAGATTGTGAAACCGGCCCGCCCGATACTGGGTTGAGTCCTGGTGTTCGGGCAGACCCGATTGCAATACAGACGAGATAATACCGGCCATCGCGGCTCCTGTGAGTCATAACAACATAAGGGCCCCGGCGAACCGGGGCGACGCGAGCGTTGCCAAGACACGCGGCAGTGGCCGGGTGCCTTGCTCGGCTCGCTTTCAAACAGGGCCCCTTAGCGCCCCACCAGTTTTCCCAGGTGCGCCGGGTAGCGCCCCCCTTCCAGCTCGATGCCTGCCACGGCGGCGTCAATGTCAGCCAGCTCGCTGCTGCCGATCCTGATGGCGGCGGCCCCCAGGTTCTCTTCCAGCCGGTGCAGCTTGGTGGTGCCCGGAATGGGCACGATCCAGGGTCGCTGGGCCAGCAGCCAGGCAAGCGCAATCTGGGCCGGCGTCACCCCCTTGCTGGCGGCCAGATCCCCCAGCACCTCCACCAGGCGTAGGTTGGCCGCGCGGGCCTCCTCGGCAAAGCGCGGCACTATGCTGCGAAAATCGGTCGCCTCGAACCGGGTATCGGCCTTGATGGCCCCCGTCAGAAAGCCCTTGCCGAGCGGGCTGAACGGCACGAAACCTATCCCCAGCTCGTCGAGCAGCGGCAGGACCGCCTGCTCGGGCTCACGCCACCAGAGGGAATATTCACTCTGCAGCGCCGCCACCGGCTGCACCTTGTGGGCACGGCGGATGGAATCGACGCCGGCCTCGGACAGACCGAAGTGGCGCACTTTCCCCTCGCGGATCAGATCCTGTACGGTGCCGGCCACCTCTTCCATCGGCACCTCGGGATCGACGCGGTGCTGGTAGAAGAGATCGATGACATCGGTGTTGAGCCGGCGCAGGGAGGCCTCGGCCACGGCGCGGATATTCTCCGGCCGGCTGTCCAGCCCCTCGGGCACCTTGCCATTCTTGAAGCCGAACTTGGTGGCGATCACTACCTTGTCGCGAAACGGGGCCAGCGCCTCCCCCAGCAGCAACTCGTTGTCGCTCGGGCCATAGGCTTCGGCGGTATCGAAGAAGGTGACCCCGAGCTCATGGGCACGCCGGATCAGGGCGATCGCCTCCGCCTTGTCGGTGGCGGGGCCATAGCCAAAGCTCAAGCCCATGCAGCCCAGACCGATGGCGGATACCGTCAGCCCGCTGTTACCCAATTGACGTGTTTGCATGCTTGCTCCTTTTCTCACAATGCAGCCGAAACTGCCCTGGTAACCATGGATACACAGCCCCTTGTCTCAACCAACCCGAAGGGGAGTCAAGCGCTAAAGGCTGGCGCGGTCGATGGACGAACTATAGAGATGGGATAAACATCGAACTAGACGGTAAATGGCGGAATCAGTTACAACCAAATGATGTAAATCCATGAGCCAGACCATGATCAACGAATTGCGTTCCATCACCACCTTTGTACACACGGCCGAGCTGGGCAGCCTTAGCAAGGCGGCCGAGGCCCAGCAGATCTCTCCCCAGGCCGCCAGCAAGGCGCTCGGGCAGCTGGAAAGCTATCTGGGGGTGCGCCTGTTTCATCGCACCACCCGCAGCATGTCGCTGACCGAAGAGGGGCAACGATTTCTGGAGGCGGCGCAGCCTGCCCTGCTCGGCCTGCAGCAAGCCCTGACGGCGGCGCGCCAGACCCGTGAGGAGTTCGCCGGCCCGCTGCGAATAGTGGGCCCGCGCTCCGTGGTGCAGACGGTCATAGGGCCGCTGCTGGAGGAGTACTGCCGGCGCTATCCCGATGTGCAGCCGGATATCCGGCTCGATGACAGGGTCGGCAACTGGGTGGAGGAGCGGGTCGATGTGGGGCTGCGCATCGGCATCTCGCCCCAGGAGGGGCTGATCGCGCGCCGCCTGTTCCCCATGCAGCTCATCATCTGCGCCGCCCCCGCGTATCTGCGCAAATATGGCGTGCCCCTCACCCTGCACGATCTTGCCCTGCATCGCTGCAGTGCCTTTCGCCACGCGGGCAACGGGCGCCTGATCCCCTGGTACGTCAAGATGGGGGACGAACTGCAGGAGCATCCGGTGCGCCCGGCACTCTCCACCAACGACGAGATGGTGGAGCTGGGGGCCGTGCTGGCCGGCGATGTCATCGGCCAGCTGGCCGGGCCGACGGCGGCGGCGCATATCCGCGCCGGCCGCCTGGTGCCCTTGCTGCTCGAGCACATGACCCAGAGGCTCGGCCTGTTTCTCTACTACGGCAGTCGCGCCGCCCAGCCCGCCCGGGTACGCCACTTCATCGATCTCGCAATAGCCCGCCTCGCGGACAACCGGGAATATGTGCTCGACCTGGATGAACTGGAGCAGGCCCACCGGGTCGGCACGGCCTTGCCATACGAAGAGTCGCCGACCAGGGATTAACGAGATGACCGGTGCTTCGATGGCTGCGGTGGATAACCGTGGTCCCCTTCCTCCACAGCACACGGCTTTTGTGCCCTCGAGAACAGGATCTATCCCACCTCTTTAGTCCCCCTTTCAGGAGGGCTGAAATCAAACAGCTCCGTTTCCTGCCAGCTACGGGTTCTCTCCAGCTTGCTGATAGATAGAGCAGTTAATGCTTTGTTGATGGCGTTCACCAAATTGCAAAAAACCGTTGAAAGCTCAAATGATAATTAATATCATTTGTTCGTTTGCAAGGTAGCGAGAAAGAGGATGGATCCTGATAGCAACCGGCTCGACACGGATCATGTACCCACGTGGTTAGCTCCGCCTTATCTGTGATTGCACCTGCTCTCCATTTTAGTTATGGAGCGCCAGTCGGAACCGGTTATGCGCAGCAATGATGACAGTCACTTTTATCCATGCGTGTTTGCCGAGCGCTCGAGATATTCATATTCCGCCGAGTGGCTGTCCGGTATTTGGCTCTCATGAAGACTCTTCATATGCATTAGTGCTCACTCGAAATCAGTTTGATGTGCTTGCTTTTAATCACCTACAAATGACATGGAAGGATATTTATAAAACACGTATTTGTGAATAATCACCTTGCAAAACAGGCGGGTATCCATTGCCCATATAGAGTCTGTTATTTACCTAACGCCTGAACTTAAAAAATACAACCGAATGGGTAATTTAAACGGCTCTGAGTTGGCACTGCCAAAAATTATTTTTAGATAAACACACTGCTTATCATCAGTGTAAAACTGATTTTTACGGATTTATTACTATAAAATAGGGAAGGAAATGAAAGTCAATAATGAAAAATTGCGCTTATCCACAGCCGCATTAGCGGTAGCAAGTGCACTCCTAACGACTCCTGCTCTAGCATCAGAGTCCACCTCGTTCGATGAAATGGTCGTCGTCTCAAGTCGCACGCCAAAAGCCATCAGCGATATTCCCGGTACAGTCTGGTATATCGATTCAGAACGCATCGAACAGGAGTACCGTGGTGGTAAATCCTTAGGAGAAATTCTGGCATCATCGATTCCTTCCCTGGATATCAGCAGCGGAGCACGAACCAATTACGGCCAAAACCTGCGCGGGCGCAAGATGCTGGTGATGATTGATGGCATTTCCCTGCAATCATCCCGTCAAATCAGCCGTTATATGGACTCTATTGATCCATTCAACATTGAGCGCATTGAAGTGTTGTCAGGAGCCACCTCTATCTATGGTGCCGGCGCGTCTGGCGGGGTGATCAACATCGTTACTAAAAAAGCAACGAATGAAGAACTCGAGTTTGAATCCTATGTCGGCACCACCTCCGGATTTAACTCGGGTGAAGACCTTGACTACAAGCTCGCCCAATCTATTTCTGGAGGAAATGACAAGGTAAAAGCACGCACCTCTGTCGTTTACTCGGAATCACAAGGCTTTTTTGATGCCGATGGCGAGATCATTACGCCGGATATTTCGCAAGGTTCACTGCAGTTCAATCAGACCGTTGATTTCTTGACAACTGTGGGTATCAACCTGTCAGATACCAAACACCTTAACCTGCTGGGCCAATACTATGACAGCCAACAGGACTCCCCTTATGGCCTATATATTGAAAATGGCGACTTTATTGACGTAAGAAAAGGCTTCGACTCGGATCGCGAACATGGCACGACGCGGGTAATGCTCAGCACATCTTATATTGATGATAAGTTTTTGGGTCACCAGCTGATCACCGAAGCGTCCTATCGCAAGGAAGATCAGACCTATACCCCTTATTTCAGCTCATCGGGACAGCAAATTAGCGACGTTTTTTCGGTAAAGGCTGCATTGGCGAAAAAATTTGACAAACTCAACCTGGTATATGGCCTTGATGCATACCAGGACAAACTGGAAAGCAATCAGGCGCTCTATGACCCTGTCCTTGCAAATAATACGGGGAACCTTCTCAACCGCACCTACGCACAAGTCGGCCGCTATCCGGGCATTGAAGTGGGCTCGGTGGCCGGTTTTGTGCAGGCAGACTACGCCATCACTGATGACTGGATCGTGGAAGGCGGCTTTCGCTATCAATACATGACCAATAAAATCGATGATTTTGTCGGTTATCAGCAGCAGCAGAGGATCGCCGCAGGTAAAGGCTCTTCCGCAGACGCCGTGCCCGGAGGCGAGACAGACTACAGTGTTGGCTTGTTCAACCTCGGCACCATTTATCATCTGAACGATAGCTCGCAGGTATGGGCAAACTTCTCGCAAGGTTTCGATCTTGCCGATCCGGCCAAGTACTATGGTCAGGGGGAATATACCCGGGTCGGCGATCACTGGAAGCTCAACAAGAGCATCAACGTCAACGACTCCAAAATGTCCGGTATAAAGACCAATAGCGTTGAACTTGGCTATCGCCTTGATCAGGGTGATTTCAATTTCCAGACTGCTGCCTACTACTCTCACTCGGACAAGTCAGTGGAGTACAACAAAAAGACCCTGCTTATCGAAGAGCTGGAAGACAAGAAACGCGTGTATGGCCTGGAAGGCATGGCTTCCTACTGGGTGCATGACAACATCCAGCTGGGGGCAGCTGGCCACTATGTTGTCTCTGAAATCAAGGGAGGTAACGGCTGGCAAGATATGACCGCCGGTGAAGCCAGTACCTCAAAAGCCAGCGCCTGGGCAGGCTGGTATGGTTCAGCCCTCTCGCTTAAGGTCCAGAGCCAAACCATGTTTGACTACGAAGACAGCGAACAGAACAAGTTGAATGGTTACACTATGTTTGACTTGTTGGGCAGCTACCAACTTCCGATCGGGAGCCTGGGTTTTGGCGTCCAGAACCTGTTTGACCGGGACTACACCACCATCTGGGGACAACGAGCCCAGATTGTCTACTCGGCTCACTATGAACCGGCCGCCTACGACTACAAGGGTCGTGGCCGAACCTACACATTGAACTATCAAGTGAAGTTCTAAACCTCACGCATATAAAACCGCCCCCGATGGGCGGTTTTACTCTTTTTTTGCTCCTTCGCGTGCCATTCAATCCGGATACTTTACCAAGTCGATGGCTTTTTTGATTGCCCAGTGCTTTCGGTTCCCTGAGCAACGCTTTCTCGTTCAACCAGAGATCGCTGAGTTCTGACTACTATCCAGGTTGAGCGAGTGCTACTGACCGCGGCAATGGGCAATGGGGAGAATGACGGCTGGATAAGTACAAATACGCACCACGACGAGCACAATGAAGCCACTGGATCAGCTTGCGGTAGTTGCCAGAGATCATGCAAAAGGAACGGTAGAGTCGCCAGGAAGCGTGCTTAACTATCCACACAAAGTGGATAACCAAGAGGTCTGAAGGGGGGGATTAGCTGTAACTTATTGAATTGCAGAAACAAGTGGTGGCCCTACCAGCCACATCCCGGCACTCGAGTCCCCCGCCTTGGCTGCTACCTTCCGGTCCTGACCAGGTCGACGGGTTATCAATGCGAGAGGACCAATAGGACCACCGGCGAGGAGAATAGGCAAACTGGCGTATCAATGCAACGGCTTTCTGCACCTCGGCAGTTCGTTTGCCTTATTTTTCAACAATCTGCCGAACAGATCAGCTAAACAGCATAAATTTCGCCCCCACCAGCAGCATCAACAGGGCAAATGCCTGCTTGAGGCGCTGGGGCGAGAGGCGGTGCGCCAATCTGGCCCCAACCCTGGCAAACTGGGTACTGGTGAGCACGATGCCGACGAGGGCCGGCAGATAGATGTAACCCAGACTCCACTCGGGCAGATCGGGGTTACCCCAACCGGCATAGAGATAACTGAGACTGCCTGCAAAGGCAATTGGCATGCTGCAAGCCGCAGACGCTGCCACCGCGTTGCGCATCGGCACCGAGTTCCAGCTCAGATAAGGCACGGTGAGCGAGCCGCCACCGATGCCAAACAGCGCTGACATCCAGCCGATGATGGAGCCCGCAATGCCGGTGCCCACAGGTCCCGGCATTTGACGCTCCGCTTTGGGCTTTAGATTGAGCCCCATCTGCAGCGCCATGGTCCAGGCGAAGCAGCCGATGATGATGTTGAGGGTGCTGGCGCTCAGCAGGTTGGCGGTCATGCCACCAAACCAGGCCCCCAGCAGCATGCCGACGGCGAGGTGGCGGATCATCACCCAGTCCACCGCGCCCGCTTCCTGATGCGCCCGCAGAGAACTGAAGCCGGTGAAAATCATGGTGGGCAGCGAGGTACCGAGAGCCAGGTGGGTCACGATGTCGGGCGCCACCCCCTGGGCATGAAAACTGAGTACCAGCACGGGCACTATGATGAGACCGCCGCCGATCCCGAACAGCCCCGCCAGCATGCCGGCGAAGGCCCCCAGCAGCAGATAACCCATAAACAGCATAACGATTCCTTACGAAACGGCGCAGCCACGCACTGGCTCATGCTGCGCATAAAAAAAGAGATGGCCATCAGGCCATCTCTTCATTGTGCCGTTTAATTGAGGGGAATGGTACCGTCCATCACCTTGTAGAAGGCCAGCACGGCAAACCCGAGCAGGGCCGCCGTCATCCCCTGCTCCAGCCGGTTGAGGCTGCGCAGGGCATGGTGCTGACGGGCTTTCCAGTAGATGAAGATACCCGGGCTGTAGAGCAGCGCCACCAGCAGCAGGTACTCCACCCCGGCGGCATAGACCAGCCAGCAGCCGTATACGGTAGCGACCAGCGCCAGCAACATATCACGATTGCGCTGATGAGGCTGGCCCTCGTAGGTCTCCCCCTTGAGCGCCAGCTTGAGGCCGTAGGCACCGGAGAAGACATAGGGCACCAGGGCGGCCGACGTGGCGATGTTGACCAGCGCCAGATAGGTACTGCTCTGGAAGTAGATGATGATGAGGAAGATCTGCACCAGACAGGTGGAGCACCAGAGCGACACCTGGGGCGAGCCGTTTTTGTTCTCCTTGGCGAACCAGGCCGGGAACACGCCGGTCTTGCCCGCAATGTAGGGCACTTCGGCCGCCAGCACGGTCCAGCTCAACAGCGCCCCCATCACGGAGATCACCAAACCGATGTTGATGAGCCAGGCCCCCCAAGGACCGACGACTGCTTCCAGGATCATGGCGGTGGACGGGTTCTTGAGTTGGGCCAGTTGGGGCTGGTTCATCACCCCCAGGGAGAACAGGGTCACCATCACGTAGAGCGCCAGGGCACCAAGCAGGGCCAGCACGGTGGCGCGCCCCACATCCTTGCGATGACGGGCACGGGCAGAGACCACCACGGCCCCCTCGATCCCGATGAAGACCCAGAGGGTGACCTTCATGGTCGATTTGACCTGTTCCATCACTGAGCCCAGTTCGGGATTGCCCTGCCCCCAGATATCCAGGTTGAAGGTATCCAGATTGAAAGCCAGCAAAATGGCGACGCAGAAGACGATGAGAGGTACCATCTTGGCGATGGTGGTCACGATATTGACCAGCGCGGCAACCTGGATCCCGCGCAGCACCAGAGCATGCACCGACCAGATCAGGATGGAGGCGAGCGTGATGGCCAGCGGCGTGTTGCCGTCACCGAAGATGACGTTGTCCGGCGTATCGAAGAAGTAGCCGAGCGCACTGAATACCACGATGGCGTAGGAGACGTTGGCCAGCAGCTGGCAGAGCCAGTAGCCCCAGGCTGCGTTGAAGCCGATGAAATCACCGAAACCCGCCTTGGCGTAGCTGAAGATACCGCCATCGAGATCCGGGCGGCGCATGGAGAGGTTCTGATAGACCAGCGCAAGACAGATCATGCCGATGCCCGTGATGGTCCAACCCAGGGCGACGGCCCCGGCACTGGCGTGGGCGGCGATGTTTTGTGGCAGACTGAAAACCCCGGCGCCGACCATGGAGCCGATCACCAGCGAAATGAGGGCGCCCAGCCCTAGTTTCTTGTCCATCTCAATCCTGTTTAATTAGGCGGCGGCAGAGCGTCCCTATTCATACTGCACGCGATATGGGAGGGGCGAGAAATCCATACCCCGTGAAAAAGGCGGCAACTATATTGCATGATTATTCCGGCCGCAATCCTTCGTGCCATCAATCATGCGCCACCTTGACCGCGCGCAATTTTACAGCACTGACCATGAGTGCCTGTGAGCTGAGTCAAATTAAGCAAGACCCATTGATATTTATGATAATTTGGCAAAACAAAAGGGACTCGAACTTATCTATTCAGCAGTATGCAGTCGCCTCGGTTTCGACCTGGCTGCATAAAAAATCCCCGGCTACCAGACCGGGGATTTTTCTGCTCGCCGTTACAAACGCAGGCCGCCGTCGAGCTCGATCATCCGCCCCGACAAGTAGTCATTGGCGAGGATGAACTGCACCGTCTCGGCCAGCTGGCGCGCCTCCCCCAGCACACCAACCGGTATGGCCTGCTGCATGCGGGCCATCGCCTCCGGTTTCATCGCAGCCGTCATGTCGGTGGCAAACACCCCGGGGGCGATCCCCATCACCCGGATGCCGTGACGGGAGAGTTCCCGCGCCCAGGTCACCACCAGCGAGGCCACCCCCGCCTTGCTGGCGGCATAGTTGCTCTGGCCGATATTGCCGGCGCGGGCGATGGACGAGACGTTAATGATGACGCCCCCCTGCCCCCTTTGCGCCATCAAGGCTGCCCCCTCTCGCCCGCACAGGAAGGTGCCGGTCAGGTTGACGTCGATGACGCTCTGCCACTGGCTCAGACTCATCTTCTCCTGCAGTACTCCCTCCTTTACCTTGATCAGCATGCCGTCCCGCAGGATGCCGGCGCAGTTGATGAGGCCATGCAAGGCGCCGTATTGCTCCTTGATCGCGGCAAAGGTCGCCTCCACCTCGGGTTCGCTCGCCACGTTGCAGACGAACAGGCCACACTGGCCATCCCGGCTGCGCAGTTCGGCCTCGGTCACCTCCAGATCGGCGCGGTTGACGTCGATAAGCGCCAACTGGGCACCTTGCTCTGCCAGACTCAGGGCGATGGCCCGGCCAAGTCCTCGCCCTGCCCCCGTGATGGCGATGACCTTCTGCTTGATATCCATGCATGCTCCTTGTGTTGTCACTGGGTTATTCGGGTGATGGCGACACTAGCTGCTTTTCTTGTCCAGATAGAGCTCGACGATGCTGGAAAAATCTCGCGTATCCTGCCCCTGCGTCGCATGCAGGTTGAACAGGTTGCGAGCGAGCGCCCCCATGGGCACGGCGCTATGGGCATGTTCGGCCAGGGCCATGGCCAGCCCCAGGTCCTTCACCATCAGCCGGGTCATAAAACCTCCCTGATAGTTACGGGATGCGGGGACATTCTCCATCACCCCGGGCCAGGGGTTGTAGCGCTCCAGACTCCAGTTGTTGCCCGAACTCTTGCCCATGATGGTGGAGAGTACCGCCGGATCCAGCCCCTCCTTCACCCCGAGTGCCAGGGCCTCTGCGGTGCCCGCCATGTGGATGGCGAGCAGCATGTTGTTGCACATCTTGGCGATCTGCCCCGCCCCGAGGACACCGGCATGGAACAGGTTCTGCCCCATGTGGGCGAGCACGGGTTTGGCGGCCTCAAAATCGGCAGGCTCGCCCCCCACGATAAAGGTCAGCGTTCCGGCCGCCGCGCCTGCCACGCCCCCCGATACAGGGGCATCGATAAAGCGGATGCCGCGCGCCCTGGCCGCCTCCCCTACCTGGCGAGCAGAGGCCACATCTATGGTGGAGCAGTCGATGACCAGGGTGCCTGCCGGCAAGGCCGCCAGCAGATCCTGACAGCCCCCCTTTCCGGCATCTTCGCCAAGCCAGAGGGCCCGCACATGTTCCCCTGCGGGCAGCATGCTGATCACCACCTCACAGTCGCTCACCGCCTCCCTGGCATCTGCGGCGGCGATGCAACCGGCGGTGATCGCCCGGGTCACGCTTTCGTGCACCAGATCAAACACCTGCACCCTGTGCCCCGCCCGGGCCAGGTTGGCGGCCATGGGCGCCCCCATGTTGCCAAGCCCGATAAATCCAATCCTTGTCATCCTTTGCTCCTTGCGTTGTCCCTTGTCCGGCGCGCCCCGGCATCTTGATGAGGCTAGCCCTGAAGGGGATTTGTCCCTTCTGGCCAGCGATAGAAGGCATCCTGCCACGCCTCCCCCGTTTGGGCTGGCTGCCAGCGGGGGGATTTGTCCTTGTCGATAAGTAGCGCCCGCACCCCTTCCACAAAATCTCCCTTGAGCACGCAGTTGACCGAGAGGGTCAACTCATCGGCAAACACCTCGGCGAGCGACTGGCGTCGAGCCTGCCAATATTGGCGCCACAGGATGGCGCGGCTGATGGGGCTGCCGCTGCGACAGGTATCGCGGGCCTTCGCCAGGCTTCCCTCACCGGACTCGAGATCGAAGCTGGCATCGAACAGGCGATCCAGTACCCCTTGCAAGGTACGCCCCGCCAGCAGGGCATCAATTCTGGCTTGATGGGGCAAAACCACTGGCTCGGGGAGCGCGGCAAGCACCTCGCGATGCAGCCCTTGCAGCAGTTGATCGACCTGATCGCGGGGATCCCTGGCTTGGGACCAGTCGAGCGCCGCGAGCCGGGGCAGTAGCGCCTCCCGCTCACGGCTGGCGATGGCGTGATCCGCGAGCCCCAGAGCAATGGCATCCTGGCCATTGAAGCGGGCGCCGGTGAGGCCGAGCCAGAGCCCGAGGCGCCCCGGCATCCGGCTCAAGAACCAGCTGGCCCCCACATCCGGATAGAGGCCGATGGTCACCTCCGGCATGGCGAACAGGCTCTTCTCGGTCACCACCCGAAAATCGGCGCCGGCAAAGAGGCCAATGCCGCCCCCCATGCAGATGCCATCCGCCACGCAGACAAGTGGCTTGTCATAGCAGTGGATCAGGTGATCGAGCCGGTATTCCTGCTCAAAAAAATCGCGGGCATAGCCAAACAGTGCCGACTCGCTCGCTTCCTGCTTGCGGTAATAAAAAGAGCGGATATCGCCGCCGGCGCAGAAGGCCTTCTCACCCGCCCCCTGCAGCAGGACACCGACGATGGCGGGATCCTGCTGCCACTCTACGAGAGTACGCTGCAGGATCTGGATCATCTCAAGGCTTAACGCATTGAGCGAGGCGGGACTGTCGAGGGTCAACACACCAATCTGCCGACCATCGCTAGTGGGATAACAACTGACCTTGACCGGTTCACTCATGAGGGGCTCCATCTTGGGCATTGGGTGAAACGCCGGCAGAGGCGCCGTAGTGCCAACGGGGTGGCCGTTTCTCCAGGAAGGCAACGACCCCCTCACGCTGGTTGGCGTCGGCAAACAGCTCGAGAAACAGGCTGCGCTCAAGGGGCAAGGCTGCATCCCGGGGGCCGCTGCGCCCCTGATTGATGAGGGTCTTGCAGGCGCGCAGGGCGCTCGGGCTCTGACGTTCCACCAGCTGCGCCATCTGGTGGGCGGCTTCCCAGGCGTGGCCGGTTTTCACCACCTCCTCCACCAGCCCCATCTCGTAGGCCAGGGTGGCATTGACCTTTTCGCCGCACAGGATCATCCGCTTGGCCCAGCCCGGCCCCACCAGCTCGGTGAGCCTCTGAGTGCCGCCGGCGCAAGGCAACAAGCCCACCGAGGCCTCTGGCAACCCCAGCAGGGCCTGCTGCTCGGCGATGCGGATGTCGCAGGCCAGCGCCACCTCCAGCCCGCCCCCCATGGCATAGCCATTGATGGCGGCGATGCTGACGCCGTGGAACCGGGTCAGTGCCTCGAACGCCTTGCCAAACGCCTCGGCCACCTCGCGGGCATGCTCCACATTGCCGTCGGCAAACATCTTGAGATCGGCACCGGCGCAGAAAAACTTGTCCCCCGCCCCGCGGATCACCAGAGCCACCACGTCGGGACGGCTGTCGAGCTCCACCATCATCTGCAAGAAGGCCTGCAGGCTGGCGAGGGTCCAGGTGTTGGCGGGGGGGTGATCCAGGGTGATGTAGGCGACGTGGCCATGATATTCGAGCCTGATCCTTGTCATTGCGTTGTCCTTGTCAAAAAGCCTGTCCCATGATGACAGGGTTGCATGGCACCAAACCGGGTCTGGTTCACAAAGCGATCCCGCACGCCGGGAGCATGCCCGTCACCCCAGCGCCAGACCGGCGTCCGCCAGCAGACGGCGGGCGATGATGAGCCGCATCACCTCGTTGGTCCCTTCCAGAATGCGGTGTACCCGGGTATCACGCAGGTAGCGTTCCAGCGGATACTCGCGGATATAACCATAGCCGCCAAAGAGTTGCAGAGCCTCGTCGCAGACCCGGTAGCCCACATCGGTGGCAAAGCGCTTGGCCATGGCGCACCAGGCGCTCTTGTCCGGACTGCCCCGATCCAGCTTGTCAGCGGCCTGGCGCACCATCAAGCGGGCGGCGGCCAGTTCGGTGGCCATGTCGGCCAGACGAAACTGCACGCTCTGAAATTCGCTGATCGGGCGCCCGAATTGCTGGCGCTGCTGGACATAGGCCAGCGCGTCATCGAGGGCTTGCTGGGCTGTGCCCACCGAACAGGTGGCGATATTGATGCGCCCGCCATCAAGGGCCTGCATGGCGAACCTGAAGCCTTCCCCCTCTTGGCCCAGCCGGTAGCTGGCGGGGATGCGCACGCCGTTAAAGGCCACCTCACGGGTCGGCTGGCTGTTCCAGCCCATCTTCTCCTCCGCCTTGCCATAACTTACCCCGGGCGTGTCCGCCGGTACCATAAAGGCGGAGATCCCCCCCGCCCCCTCGCTGCCGGTGCGCGCCATCACCACCAGTACATCCGTGCTGCCCGCCCCCGAGATAAACACCTTGTTGCCCTCAATGAGATAGCTATCCCCATCGCGCACGGCGCGGGTCTTGAGGGCCGCGGCATCGGAGCCCGCCCCCGGTTCGGTGAGACAATAAGAGCCCAGCAGCTCGCCACTGGCGAGCCTGGGTACCCACGCCTCGGCGACATCGGCTGGTAGCCAGCTGCCCAGCATCCAGCTCACCATGTTGTGGATGGTGAGATAAGCCGTGGTGGAGGTGCACCCCATGGCGAGACGCTCGAAAATAAGGCTGGCATCGAGCCGTGAGAGCGCGAGACCGCCATATTGCTCCTGGGTGTAGAGGCCGCAAAAACCCAGCTCCGCCGCCTGCTTGATGGTGGGGATGGGGAATTCGTGCTCCCGATCCCAGCGGGCGGCATGGGGTTTGAGCGCCTCGTTGGCAAAGGCGGTCGCCGCCTCGACATAGGCCTGCTGATCGTTTGTCAGGGTAAAGTCCATCTGCTGTTTGCACTCCCTTTCACGTTCTTGATGGGCACGACCGGCATGGCCCGCCACTATTCGTTCATCCATCCGGCACGCGCTCCCGACCAGAAAGGCCAGCAGGTTTGCCGTCGCCCGGATTGGGTTTTACCTTAGACTAACAATTGATTTACGTTTACGCTAACGTAAACTTAGACGCAAATGGACTGACCAGTCTGGCGCTGCCACTCCCGGGGAGCCACACCAGCAGGCCAGTTTACCCACCGAAGGAGAGCAAGGATGCATGCAGTGATGGATGAGACCCTCTGCGCCCTGACCGAGCAGGTCGCGGCCTTCTGCCAGAAAGTGATCGCGCCGCGGGCCGGCGAGATCGATCAGAGCAACGCCTTTCCGCGCGATCTCTGGCCCCTGATGGGGGCGCTGGGGCTGCACGGCATCACGGTGGCAGAAGAGTATGACGGGGTGAACCTTGGTTATCTTGCCCATGTGCTGGTGATGGAGCAGGTGAGCCGCGCCAGCGCCTCGGTCGGTCTCTCCTACGGCGCTCACTCCAACCTCTGCATCAACCAGATCCACCGCCACGGCACCCCTGATCAGAAGGCGCGCTACCTGCCTGATCTGGTCAGCGGCAAGCATGTGGGGGCGCTGGCCATGAGCGAGCCGGGAGCCGGCTCCGACGTGGTCAGCATGCGCCTCACGGCCGAGCGCGATGGCGATCACTTCGTGCTCAATGGCAACAAGATGTGGATCACCAACGGCCCGGATGCCGACACCTTCGTCATCTATGCCAAAACGGATGCCAGCGCCGGGCCCAAGGGGATCTCCGCCTTTATCGTCGAGGCGGGCACAAAGGGCTTCACCACCGCCCAGAAGCTCGACAAGCTCGGCATGCGCGGCTCCAGCACCTGTGAGCTGGTGTTCGACAACTGCCGCATTCCGCAAGAGAGCCTACTCGGCCCATTGCACGGCGGCGTCAAGGTGCTGATGAGCGGTCTCGATTACGAGCGGGTAGTGCTGGCGGCCGGCCCCCTTGGCATCATGCAGGCCTGCATGGACGTGGTGCTGCCCTATGTGCGCGAGCGCAAACAGTTCGGCCAGGCCATCGGCGAGTTCCAGCTGGTGCAGGGCAAGCTCGCCGATATGTACACTCGTCTGGCCAGCAGTCGGGCTCTGGTCTACTCGGTGGCAAGCGCCTGCGACGCCGGTCGCACCAGTCGCAAGGATTGCGCCGCCGCCATCCTGTTTGCCGCCGAAAACGCCACCCAGATGGCGCTCGATGCCATCCAGCTGCTGGGTGGCAACGGTTACATCAACGAATACCCCACCGGCCGCCTGCTGCGGGATGCCAAGCTCTATGAAATTGGCGCCGGCACCTCGGAAATTCGCCGTTGGCTCATCGGTCGCGAGCTGATGGGAGACAACGCATGAACCGCCTCGCTCCAGACACCGCCACAGCCATCGGCAGTCATTTGCAACTGGGAACAGACGCATGAGCAGACTTCACTCCCGCCTCGATACCGCAAGCCCGGAATATGCGACCAATCGAGCCGCCATGCAGGCGCTGGTCGACGATCTCAATGCCCGTCTGGAGGAGATAGCCCAGGGTGGCGGCGCCACCAACAACGCCCGCCATCAGGCCCGCGGCAAGCTGCTGCCCCGCGAGCGCATCAACCAGTTGCTGGACCCGGGCTCCCCCTTTCTCGAACTCTCGGCGCTGGCCGCTTTGCAGGTCTATGACGAGCCGGTGCCCGCCGCCGGCATCATCACCGGCATCGGGCTCATCTCGGGCAGGCTCTGCATGCTGGTGGTGAACGATGCCACCGTGAAGGGTGGCACCTACTACCCGCTCACAGTGAAAAAGCACCTGAGGGCCCAGGCGATCGCCGAACGGCTGCGCCTACCCTGTCTCTATCTGGTGGATTCCGGCGGCGCCTTTCTGCCGATGCAGGACGAGGTGTTTCCCGACCGGGACCATTTTGGTCGTATCTTCTACAACCAGGCCCGCATGTCGGCCCAGAACATCCCCCAGCTGGCGGTGGTGATGGGGCTCTGTACCGCAGGCGGCGCCTATGTACCCGCCATGGCTGACGAGTCCATCATGGTCAAGGAACAGGCCACCATCTTTCTAGCGGGCCCGCCGCTGGTCAAGGCGGCGACCGGCGAGGAGATCAGCGCAGAAGCCCTCGGTGGCGCCGAGGTGCATTGCGCCCACTCAGGGGTGGCCGATCACCTGGCCCGCGATGATGCCCATGCCTTGGCCATCGCCCGCACCCTGGTTCACAACCTGGGGGCAAGCGATCCGGGCGAAGACCCGTTTCCGGTGTCGGGTGTCGCTTCGCGCTCCCCAACCTTTGAAGAACCCGGCTATCCGGTTGAGGAGTTATACGGCCTGGTGGGCACCAGCCTCAAGCGTCCTTACGATGCCCGCGAGCTCATTGCCCGCCTGGTGGATGGCTCCGAATTTGATGAGTTCAAGGCACTGTTCGGCACTACCCTGGTGACCGGCTTTGCCCGGATTGCAGGCATGAAGGTGGGGATCCTCGCCAACAACGGCGTGTTGCACAGCGATAGCGCCCAGAAAGGAGCCCACTTCATCCAGCTTTGCAACCGGCGCGCCATCCCGCTGCTCTTCCTGCAGAACATCACCGGGTTTATGGTAGGAAGCACAGCGGAAAAAGAGGGGATCGCCAAACATGGTGCCAAACTGGTCACCGCCGTGGCCTGCAGCCGGGTGCCCAAGATCACCCTGATCGTCGGCGGCAGCTTTGGCGCCGGCAACTATGGCATGTGTGGGCGCGCCTATGAGCCAGACTTTCTCTTTAGCTGGCCCAACAGTCGCATCTCGGTGATGGGGGGCGAGCAGGCTGCCGGGGTGCTGGTGCAAGTGCGACGGGACAAGCTGGCCGCGGAAGGAAAAACCCTGGGCGAGCAGGAGGCTGCCGCCATCCGCGCCCCGGTGATCGACCAGTATGAACGACAGGGCCATCCCTATTACGCCAGCGCCCGCCTGTGGGATGACGGCGTCATCGACCCCGCCCAGAGCCGCACCGTGCTGGCGCTGGCACTGGCTGCCTGCCAGGGGGCCGAGACGGGCCCGGAACAGTACGGCATCTTCCGGATGTAAGGAGTTCGACATGTCCGACCCAATCTGCAATGACCCCCTGGCCGGTTTTCGCCTGGAGCGGCACGGCCCGCTGATCGAGCTGATCCTAGCGCGTCCGGCCCGCCACAACGCCTTTGATGACGATCTCATGCTGGGTCTGCTCGATTGCCTCGACGATCTGGCCCATCGCCACGGGCAATCCCTCGCCGAGCGACCTCACGCCCTGATCCTGCGGGCGGAGGGCAAACATTTTTGCGCCGGCGCCGATCTCAACTGGATGCGCAATCTGGCCCACGCGGATTTCGAGCACAACCGGGAGGATGCCCGGGTGCTGGCGCGGCTGATGCAAACCCTGGACGAGCTCCCCTTCCCCACCATCGCCCTGGTGCAGGGCGCCGCCTACGGCGGGGCGCTCGGCCTTATCTGCGCCTGCGATCTGGTGCTGGCGAGCGACGATGCCCGCTTTTGCCTCTCCGAGGTAAGTCTGGGGCTGGTGCCTGCGGTGATCAGCCCCTACGTGGTACGTGCCATGGGGATGCGCCAAGCCCGCGCCTACATGCTGAGCGCCGAACCGTTCGATGCCATCACCGCCTGCCGGCTCAATGTGGTACATCGGCTCAGCAAACCGGAACAACTGCTGCACGACGGGCGGGCTCTGGCCCTGCGGCTGTGTCGCAACGGCCCGGAGGCGATGAAGGAGACCAAGCGACTGCTGGCCGCCATCGAACACCACGCGCCCGCACTTCATGAAGAGAGAACCGTCGAGACCATCGCCCGGGTGCGGGTCGGTCTCGAAGCCCAGGAGGGGATGCAGGCCTTCTTCGACAAACGGCCCCCCACCTGGCGTCCCCGTTTCAAGGATGAAACATGACTCATATCAGCCCCATCAAACGACTGCTCATCGCCAATCGCGGTGAAATCGCAGTGCGCATCATCAAGACCGCCCGCCGGCTCGGCATCCATACCATCGCCCTCTACTCGGATGCAGATACCCGCGCCATGCATGTGCGCGAAGCCGACGAAGCCTGGCATCTGGGGCCCGCCCCCGCGCGCGAAAGCTACCTCGACACCGCCAAGGTGCTGCGCATCGCCAAAGAGGCAAACGCTGATGCCATTCATCCGGGCTACGGTTTTTTGTCGGAGAACAGCGACTTTGCCCACGCCTGCGAGCAGCAAAACCTGCGCTTTATCGGGCCAAGCGGCGCCGCCATCCTCGCCATGGGAGACAAGTCCGGCGCCAAGGCGCTGATGCAGGCGGCAGACGTGCCCGTGCTGCCGGGCTACCACGGTGCGGACCAGTCACCCGAGGTGTTGCGCGAGCAGGCGCGACTGACCGGCTTTCCGCTCCTTATCAAGGCGGCCAGCGGCGGCGGCGGCAAGGGGATGCGTCGGGTCGAGCAGATAGAGACCTTCGACGAGTCGCTGGCGGCGGTGAAACGGGAAGCATTGGCCGCCTTCGGCGATGATACCGTGCTCCTTGAGCGCTATCTGACCAAGGCCCGCCATGTGGAGGTGCAGGTGTTTGCCGACAGCTTTGGCAACGCCATCTATCTGGGGGATAGGGACTGCTCCTTGCAGCGCCGCCACCAGAAAGTCATTGAAGAGGCTCCCGCCCCCGATATCTCCCCTTCCCTGCGCCGCGCCATGGGCGAGGCGGCCGTGGCTGCCGCCCGGGCCATCGATTACCGGGGCGCCGGCACCATCGAGTTTCTGCTGTGCGGGGAGGAGTTCTTTTTTATGGAGATGAACACCCGATTGCAGGTGGAACACCCGGTCACCGAGTGCATCACCGGCCAGGATCTGGTGGCTTGGCAACTGGCAGTAGCCGAGGGAAAAGCGCTGCCGCTCACCCAGGAGGAGGTACGCTTGCAAGGCCACGCGGTGGAGGCACGCCTCTACGCCGAGGATGTGGCAGCCGGTTTTTTGCCCGCCAGCGGCCCCATCGAGTGGCTCAACTGGCCGAACGGGGTACGCATCGACACCGGCGTTGCTGCCGGCGATGCGGTGAGCCCCTATTACGACCCTATGATCGCCAAGCTGATCGCCCACGGCCAGAGCCGCGCCGAGGCTTTTGCCAGCCTGGCCGACGCCCTGGCGGCGCTGGAGCTGGGTCCTCTGGTGCACAATGGCTCTCTGCTGCTGCGCCTGTGTGAAGAGCCCGAGGTGCTGGCGATGCGCCACCACACCCAGTGGCCCATTCCGACCGAGTCACAGGTCATTCCAGAGCTCGCCTGGCCGCTCGCCGCTCTCTGGCTCGCCAGTCGCCCCACCGGCCCCTCGCCCTGGCAACAGGCCGTCGGCTTTCGTCTGGGACAGACCAAAAGCTTTACGGCTGCGGTGCGAATTGGCGACGAGGCCAGGGTGCTGACCCTGCATGAGCGTGCGGGCACCTTGTTCTGGCAAGAGGAACCACACGCCTATGAGGTGGGCGACGCTCATATCCGTCTTCAGCAAGGGGGGGGCTGGCAGCGCTACCCCGTCCACTCGCTGACCGGGGGCGATTATGTGCTGCAGCTGGCCGGTCAACGCATTCGCTTCTCGGTCGATGATCAACGCCATCAACACCACCATGATCAGGGTGTGGACGCCGCCAGGGGCGCGATTGCCCCCATGCACGGCATCGTGGTGGCGCTGCAAGTCGAGGCAGGCCAGCACGTCAATAAGGGGCAACCCCTGCTGGTGCTGGAGGCGATGAAGATGGAGCATGTCTTGCGGGCTGATAGGGACGGGATGATCGAGGCCCTGCAGTGCAAGCAGGGGGAGCAGGTGAGCCAGGGAGCCATGCTGGTGCGATTTGCCGGGGATCAGTCAACGGACAGTCAGGAGAGCAGTCGATGACGAGGGAACATGACGTGAGGGATGACAGGGTCAGCCTGGTGGAGATGGGGCCGCGGGACGGTCTGCAGAATGAAGCCAATACCCTGTCTCTGGTGCAGCGGCTGGAACTTATCCAGCGGCTGGCCGAGAGCGGCCTGCAACGGATCGAGGTGGGGGCCTTCGTCTCCCCGAAGAAGGTGCCCCAGATGGCGGACTCCGCCGCCCTGTTTGTGGCGCTGCCCCGCAAGGGTCCGACCCGCTATGGCGCCCTGGTACCCAACCTGCAGGGATTGCAGGCGGCCATTGCCGCCCGCGCCGACGAGATTGGCCTCTTCACTGCCTGCTCGGATGGATTTACCCGAGCCAATATCGGCATCAGCGTCGAGGAGTCGCTGGTGCGCTTCGCGCCCCTGGTGCAGGAGGCGCGCCAACTTGGCATCAAGGTGCGCGGTTATCTCTCCACCGTGATCGCCTGCCCGTTCGACGGCCCCACTCGACCAAAGCGAGTCGCGGCCATGGCCGAACGCCTGCTGGATCTCGGCTGTCACGAGATATCCCTGGGCGACACCATAGGAGTCGGCACCCCGGGCACGGTTGCCCCCATGCTGGATGCGGTACTGCACGAGATCCCGGCTGGCCGGCTCGCGGTGCATTTTCACGACACCTATGGCCAGGGACTGGCCAACCTGCTGCCAGCGCTGGAGCGCGGCATCCGCACTATCGACTGCTCGGTCGCCGGGCTCGGCGGTTGCCCCTATGCACCGGGGGCCTCCGGCAATGTCGCCTCGGAGGAGGTGATCTACCTGCTGCACGGCCTTGGCATGAGTACCGGAGTGGATCTCGACAAGCTGGCCGCCACCGGTCAGTGGGTGAGCGAGCGGCTCGGTCGCCCCAACGGCTCCCGGGTCGGTCAGGCCCTCCATGCCAATGCCGAGCGGTTGCGAGCACGGCTTTGCCAGCCATCCCCTCACTAACTGGAGTCCATCACCATGGCCAATGCCCTGCCCGGCAAGGAGATCACCTACAGCATCTCCGAGCTGGCCCACGAATTTGACATTACGCCGCGCACCATCCGCTACTACGAAGATGAAGGGCTGCTCACCCCGACCCGGGAGGGACAAGCCCGCATCTACCGCCACAAGGACAAGATCCGCCTGAAGTTGACCCTGCGTGGCAAGCGGCTGGGCTTTACGCTGGCGGAGATCCGCGAGCTGTTCGACATGTATGACACCGACCGCTCGAGCAAAAACCAGCTCAACTCCATGATCCAGCTGATCGATTCCAGGCGCCAGGTACTGCGCCAGCAGCTCGAAGATATCCAGATGGTGATGGCCGAGCTGGACGCGGCCGAGCAGCGCTGCGTTAATTCCCTTAACGGCTTGAAAACCAGCGCAGATTAACCGAATCTGGGATCATTTCCCCCTTTCGGGACATCCCATGACACGCTGGTGCTGGTTACTGCTGTTGCTCTGCTCTACGGCGTGGGGCCATCCCCTGATCCGGGTCGGTGGCTACCCCTACGCGCCCTTCGTGGTCAAGGAGGGAGAAAACCGCTACAGCGGACTGACGCTGGATCTCATCGCACTGCTCAACAAGGCCCAGCAGGAAGTGCATTTCGTCTTCGTCCCCACTTCCGCCGTCCACCGCAGCCGGGCCATGGCCCTTGGTCGCTACTCCCTCATCCTGTTTGAAGAGATCCGCTGGGGTTGGGATGCCGGCGCAGTGCGCATGACCCGGCCACTGCTCCTGGGCGGCGAGAAGTATGTCGCCCTGAGGGAACCCAACCGGGATCAATCCTTTTTCAAGGATATCGCCAGGCGCCAGCTGATCGGCGTCAGCGGTTATCACTACGGCATCGCCGATTGGAATGCCTCGCCGGAAGAGCTCAAACGCCGCTTCAACATCACCCTGGTCAAGGACAACATCAGCGCCCTGCAAGGGCTCTTCAAGGGGCGCGGTGAGGTGGTCATTCTCAATTTCTCCTACCTGAACCAGTTCCGTATCCAGTACCCGGAGCAGGCGGCGCAGCTTTTCTATTCCGACAAATGGGATCAGCACTACCTGCTCAGGGCCCTGCTGAGCCCCACTGCGAGCATCACTACGGATCAACTGGAAACCTGGCTGAACAAACTCGAGAAAAATGGACAATTGACCCGACTCTGGACAAAGTACGGCGTGCAGCATCAAGTGGCACCATGATTGAGCCCCGACAATTTGTTATCCTGTGCGCATCAATTGGAGACCCCCATGCCCAAGCCCCTGCGCCCCCGCCTTCTACGCTACGCCCTCTATCTGTGCGCCGCCCTGTTCATCGCCCTTGGCATCCTGCTTTGGCAGGCGCCGACCCTCACCCAGCGTTACTTGCCTGGCTGGCTGGCCACCCACTACGGCCTGAACCTCACCCTGGGGGAGATTGACGTCACCCTGCGCTCCCCGTCACTCACCATAGGCCCCTCGGCCCTGCTCGATGACAAGCAGCACCCCATCGTCGCCTTCGAGCGATTGCAGGTCATACCGGCCTTCGGCGAAAGCTGGCGCCAGCGCGCCATCATCCTGAGCGATGTCACCCTCACCAAGCCAACCGTCACCCTGGTGCGCCTTGCCGACAACAAGGAGGGAGTCCGCTTCAACCTGACCGACGCCCTCGCCCGGGTCCTGAGCCCCAGCGAAACGGCTGCTGACAGCGGCGACACCCCGCTCGTCCTGCAAATAAATAAGTTGGCGGCGCACGAGGGAGATGTCGTTTACCAGGACAGCCGCAAGTCCAGCGCGCCTGGCTGGGTGCCCACCCTTGCACTTGGTGGCATTGACTTGCAGTTGCCAGGCTTCACGACAGCAACGGAGGGCGCCAACCACTTTCAGCTGAGCGCTACCCTCAACAAACAGAGCCCGCTCAAGGCGAGCGGCCAGTTCGATCTCTTGACCGGGGCCGGCAAGGGGAACGTCAGCCTCGGCAAGCTGGTACTGGCCCCCTTCGCCCCGCTCTGGGCTCCCTATCTCAAGGTCAATCTGTCCAAAGGAAGCGCCAGCGCCGAATTTGATTACCGCCTCGACCAGAGCAAACAGGGGCTGGGCTGGCAGCTGAGCAAGGGCAAGCTGCAACTGGACAACTGGCAGTTGCAACACCCGAAAGGGGCCGAATTTGCCCGCTTCAAGCGGCTGGCTCTGAGCGGGATCGCGCTGGATGGCACCAAGCAGTCGTTCAAGGCTGATCGACTTGCATTGAGCGCCCCGTCCCTCACCGCCAATCTCAATGCCAAACAGGAGCTGGATCTGGCCGCGCTGCTGATCCCGCAGCCTGCCGCCAAACCGGCAGGCAAAAAGGCAAGCAAGCAGGCCGAAGGTGGCAAGCCCTGGCAGTGGGCGCTCAAACAGAGCAAGATCACCCAGGGCAACTTCAAGCTAACCGAATCGAGCAGCGGCAAGCCCTTGCAGCGAGATCTCGCAAACCTTGATCTCACTCTCGGCCCGTTGGGCAGCGAGCGCGCTCAGCGCAGCCCCCTCACCCTGCTGGCAACCCTCAATAGCCAGGGCACCAAAAACCCGAGCACGCTGGGATTTGACGGTGCCCTGACCCTTGACCCCTTCAGCCTCGACGGGGAACTCAAGCAACAAGGACTCCCCCTCAAATGGGCCCAGCCTTATCTGCAAGATCTGCTGCGCATCAGCGTACGTGACGGCCTGCTCGCCAGTCGCACCAAGCTTGCCCTGGCCACCGATGCCAAGGGAGATCTCAGCAAGCTTGAGGTGCGCGGCAGGCTCGACATCGAGAGGCTCAACGTGCTGGATCGGGCCGACAACCAGCGTCTGCTGCAGATTGAGAGCCTGCAACTGAGCGGCCTACACTATGACGGCATCCGCCAGCAGGTGAATATCGAGGATATCCTGCTGCGCAAACCCTTCGCTCGCATCGAGATCAACGAGGATCGCGTCACCAACCTCCAGCAACTGCTGCTGCCACAACCGGCCGGCGACAAGCCCGACAACGGCCCGGCCCCCCGCATCACCATAGGCCAGATCCGCACCGAGCAGGGCAACCTGCGCTTTGCCGATCGCAGCCTGAGCTCGGATTTTGTGGCAGATATTGCCTCCCTCAACGGCCAGAGCCGCCATATCAGCAATATCCCGGGCCAACGCTCGGAGCTCTCTTTTAACGGCAAGGTGGATCGCTACGCACCTGTCACCATTCGCGGGGGCACCAACCTGCTCATCGAGCACCCGGTGCTGGATGTGGCCGTCACCTTCACCAATCTGGAACTCACCACCTTCAGCCCCTACTCCACCACCTATGCCGGTTACGCCATCGACAAGGGTCAGCTCTCCATGAAGCTCAACTACAAGCTGCAGGGCAGCAAGCTGGAAGGTGACAACGACATCACCATCAAGAAGCTCCAGCTGGGTGAAAAGGTGAAAAGCGAGCAGGCCAAGGATCTGCCGCTGGGGCTGGCCGTCGCCCTGCTGAGCGACGCCAACGACGTCATTCAGATGAACCTGAAAGTCAAAGGGGATCTGGATCAGCCCGACTTCAGCCTCGGCAACATCTTCTGGAACGTGCTCGGCAACACCCTGAGCAAGGCCATTACCTCCCCCTTCTCCCTGCTGGCTTCCCTGGCGGGGGGCACGAAAGATCTGGACGAGCTTCCCTTCCTGCCCGGCAGCCCCGAGCTGACCCCCACCCAGCAAGCGAAGCTGGCCAAACTGGCCCAGGCCCTCAAGGAGCGTCCCAAGCTCAGCCTGAACATTCGTGGCAGGGTCAATTTCAATGAAGAGCGTCCCATATTGCAGCGCCAGAAGCTGGAGCGGGTGCTGGCCAAGATCACCGGCAACCCGGTCGACCTCAATCTGCTGGAGCAAGACCCCGCCATGCAGGCCGCGCTGGCCGATGCCTACGAGGCGCGCTTTGACGAAGATCTGGGGGAGCTGGCCGATCGCCTCCATATGGACGAAGAGAGTGCCCCCCTGCGGGCCCAGGCGGTGATCCTGCTGCGGGATCAGCAACTGATCACCGCCAAATCCCTGCGCAATCTGGCCATGCGCCGCGCCCAGAATACCAAGGAGTTTCTGGTCGATAACCAGGGCATAGCACCGGAGCGGTTGTTCGTGCTCGACAGCCAGGTCAAGGAGGAAGACAAGGAGGCCAAGGTGGTGCTGACCCTGGATGAGTAAGCCGGGCATGCAAGAGACCAGTGCGTAAGAAAAATACAGCCAATCAACTATTTTGACACCTTTTGCTCACAAAACGGGCTAGCCTGGTGAGCAATTGTGCCGACATGCAAAAAAACACGTAATTTTTTTACTGTTTATCTTCTTTTCCCCCTTGCGATGGGCTGCCAGCCTGCCTAAAATCGCGCGTCTTTTGTTAACCCCCACCTCTATTTTTTGGAGAACGCTACGTGAGCGAAAAATTGGCCAACCCTGCCCCCCTGGGTCTGATGGGTTTCGGTATGACCACCATTCTGCTGAACATCCATAACGCAGGTTTCTTCCCCATCAGTGCCATGATCCTGGCCATGGGCCTGTGCTATGGCGGTCTGGCCCAGATCATTGCCGGCATCATGGAGTACAAGCGTGGCAACACCTTCGGTGTCACCGCCTTCATCTCCTACGGCACCTTCTGGTGGAGCCTGGTGTTCCTGATGGTGATGCCGACCATGGGTCTGGCCGAAGCCACTCCGCACGCCTACATGGGCTGGTACCTGCTGATGTGGGGTGTGTTCACCCTGTTCATGCTGATCGGCACCGTCAACTACCCGCGCGTGAAGCAGTTCGTGTTCGCCTCCCTGACCGTGCTGTTCTTCCTGCTGGCCGCCCGTGACTTCACCGGCAGCGAGCTGATCGGCACCATCGCCGGTTTCGAAGGCATCATCTGCGGCGCCAGCGCCATCTACCTGGCCATGGCCACCGTACTGAACGAGCAGTATGGCCGCACCATCCTGCCCATCGGCGATCACAAGAAAGCCGCTGCCATGCAGCTCAAAGCCGCCGCCTGATTGCGCGCAGCTTGAAATGAAAAAGGCACCTTCGGGTGCCTTTTTGCTATCTGTACATTCTCGTATTTGCCTGGCTCAGACGGGCGATTCCCCTTCGTGGCTTCCCGCCAACAGGCGCGTGGCCGGAAAGCGCGCCGCAGGATCCTGACCAAAGAGCTGTTCCAGTTGTTGATAGACGACCGGATAAACGCTGCGCAAGCGCAGCGGATCGGTAAAGAAGCTCTCGCAGCAGACGGCGAAAAATTCGGCCGGATGCTCGGCGGCATAGGGATCGATGGCCGCCTCTTCCCCCGCGTCCAGCTGCCTGTTCAATGCATCAAACGCCCCCTGAAAGGCCTGCTGCCACTGCTGATGGTTCATCTTGCCCGGCAATGGCGGCGCCCCGTCGGCCTCCCCACCCAGCATGTCGATTTTGTGGGCCAGCTCGTGAATAACGAGGTTGAAGCCATCCCAGTCCCCGTCCTGCTGCAGCTCGCTCCAGGCCAGTACCAGCGGCCCCTGGGGCCAGGACTCACCAGCGTTATCTTCTTCCACTTCACTCACCAGGCCAAACTCGTCCTGCACCTCCTGGCGGCGGGTGACCGGTTCCGGGATCAGAATGATTTCGTGAAAGCCGCGATACCAGTCAAGGCCCAGATGCAGGATGGGCAGCACCGCCTGCAGCGCCAGCACCGCCTGCTGGCGCGCCGTGAGCTCGACCCCAATCTGGGTCAGGGTCTTGCGCTTGAGCAACTGGCGCCCCATCCGGATGAGCCTCGCCTGCTCCTCATCACGCAACCCTTGCAAGATGGGGACGGCTGCCAGCGCCTGCTCCCAGATCTCCGCACCTTCATGGTGTTGCGTCCCTGCCGGGCGACGCAACCATTTGAACAATCCCAGCACGCCTGCTCCTTCTCTTTGCGTTACAACTGCTTGACGAACCGCTTGGGTCGTTCCTGATAATTCTGCGCCAGATAGAAACGGTGGGCCCCCTCCCGTTTCAGACTGCTGGATAGCTCCAGCTGGCTGCATCCCGTCACCCGGGCCTGGGCCTCGGCGTGCGCCAGCAAGCCGGCCCCAACCCCCTCTCCCCTTGCCCTCTCTTCGACAACCAGCGCCGAGATCAGGCCCCATGCTGGTGCAACATGCAGGGGTTGCAGCCGGTGCCACACCAACACACCGACCACACTGTCTGCCAGGATGGCCAACAGGACAGAAGTGGCCGAGTCCGGATGCAGCAGGCGCACCACCAGCTGATCACCGTCGGCAGGATACCCCAATTGCACGAACAAGGGGGCAAGGGCTGCGCCATCAGCGGGCTGCGCCGAGCGAAATTGCAGGTTTTCAACATGATTTGTCATGGTTGGCCTTATGTTTGCTTATGTCTGGCTCTCACTACACATATCAACAAGGAGAGCGTCATCTTTACTCACATAAATCACTGCCTGCCATCATCCGGCCACTGGTGTCAATTCACAAATTTGCAACAAGGCGGATTTTTTTGCTGGGCAGAAATACGACAAATAGATATGTTACATCCCACGCAGACCGTGGTTTTTTCCACCGTCTGACAGAGTGTCACTCTATCCCGTTTGCTAACTAGCTTATTAACAAACTGGACATAATAACGACAGGGAGCGAGGCAGAGACCTCGCCAAGACAGCGCAACAAAGGAGTTGTTGTACATGAATGAAATCGTCAATGCCATCAATGGCGTAATCTGGAGCCCTGCGCTCATCTATCTGTGTCTCGGGGTCGGCCTCTACTTCTCCCTGCGCAGCCGTTTTTTGCAAGTGCGTCACATCAAAGGCATGATCCGCCTGATGTTCCAGGGCAAAGGCAACGAAGCGGGCGTCTCCTCCTTCCAGGCGCTCTCCATGACCCTGGCAGGCCGGGTCGGTACCGGTAACATCGCCGGTGTCGCCACCGCCATCACCTTCGGTGGTCCGGGTGCCCTGTTCTGGATGTGGATGGTAGCCTTCCTCGGCGCCAGCTCCGCCTTCGTGGAGTCCACCCTGGGTCAGGTCTACAAAGAGAAGCTCAACGGCGAGTATCGCGGTGGTCCGGCCTTCTACATCGATAAAGGGCTTGGCATGAGCTGGTTCGCCTGGATCTTTGCCATCGCCACCATCTTTGCCTGTGGTGTCCTGCTGCCGGGCGTACAGGCCAACTCCATCGGCTCCAGCCTGCAGACCGCCTTCGCCATCGATCCGAACGTGACGGCTGCCGCGTTGGCGCTGCTGCTCGGTTTCATCATCTTCGGTGGCGTGAAGCGGATCGCCAACTTTGCCAGTACCGTGGTGCCCTTCATGGCGCTCGGCTACATCATCGTTGCCTGCGTCATCATCGCCCTCAACATCGGCCAACTGCCCTCCATCATACTGCTGATCTGGAAGAGCGCCTTCGGTCTGGACGCCGGCTTCGGCGCCATCCTGGGTCTGGCCATCATGTGGGGGGTAAAACGTGGCGTCTACTCCAACGAAGCTGCCCAGGGGACAGGCCCGCACGCCTCCTCCGCTGCCGCAGTGAGCCACCCGGCCAAGCAGGGTCTGGTGCAGGCGTTCTCCGTCTACATCGACACCCTGTTCGTCTGCTCCGCCACCGGTTTCATGCTGCTCATCACCGGCCTGTACAACGTACAGGGTCCGGAAGGTGCCGCCCTCTACACCGGTATCGCCGGCGTGGCCGCAGGCCCGGGTTACGTACAGACCGCCATGGAGAGCATGATGCCGGGCTTTGGCAACTACTTTGTCGCCATCGCACTGTTCTTCTTCGCCTTTACCACCATCGTCGCCTACTACTACATCGCCGAGACCAACATCGCGTTCGTCAATCGCAAGATCAACCGTCCCTGGCTCACCTTCCTGTTGAAGATCGGCCTGATGGCGGCGACCGTCTACGGCACCGTCAAGACGGCGGATCTCGCCTGGGGTCTGGGTGATATCGGTGTGGGTCTGATGGCCTGGCTCAACATCATCGCCATCCTGCTGCTGCAAAAAACCGCCTTCATCTGCCTGAAGGACTATGAAGCCCAGCTGGCACAAGGGATCGACCCGGTATTCCACCCCGAAAAACTGGGGATCAAGAATGCCGACTACTGGATCGACAACCGCGCCGAAGTCAACCTGATGCGCGAGAATACCGGCCACCCGTTCGAAGCGGACGTGGATACCGTCGCCAAGTAAACGCAGACATGACACAACAAAATGGCAGCCCAGGCTGCCATTTTTCTTTTGTACTTTTTGCTATTCAAAAGTCGCTGTGTCACAGGGCATTGCGTCTGGGCCCAAACGGCAAGCGCCAGCGAAACAGGCTGTTGAGGGTGGCGCGCCACTGGTTGGGGCGCCCCAGGATCTGCTTTTGCAAGCGGGTCTCCTCCTTGAGCATCGCCTCGTCGCTGCGCGCCCACGCCTGACTGTAGAGCTGCTTGATCCCCGCGAGCGCATCAGGGGACTTGGTGATGAGCGTTCTGGCAAACTCTCGCGCCTCCCTCAGAGGATCTGGGCAGACCCGGCTGACCAGACCGAGGCCTTTCGCCTCCGGGGCTAGCAGCTCGCGGCCCGTCATGGCCAGCTCCATGGCGCTGTCCACTCCCATCAGGTTACGCATGGTGACGCTGCCGCTCATGTCGGGGATGATGCCCCACTTGATCTCCATCACCGAGAAGCGGCAATCCGGCGTGCTGAAGCGAAAATCGGCACCGAGCGCGATCTGCAGGCCGCCACCGAAACAGACTCCCTGGGTCACCGCAATGACAGGCACAGGTAACTGATGCCAGCCATAGGCCACCCGCTGGGCCAGGTTGGTGGCGTCGTCCGCCTCGCGCCTGAGGATCTCGAGGGCCGCCACCGGCTGCTTGAGCATGGACTTCACATCAAGCCCGGCACAAAACGCCCGCCCCTCACCATGGAGGATCACCGCCCGCAAGCCCTTGTGCCGCTGCAACTGGCCGAGCGTCTCGTCGATGGCACTGAACATGGCCCTGTCCAGCGCATTGAGTTTGTCTCCTCGCGTCAACATCACCTCGGCGATGCCGTCCCGGATCTCGCACTTGACCCTTGGTTTCTCCATTTCCCTCTGCCTCTCCTGAGTATCAACTGGTCATACCACAACGTTATCAGAGTGTTACCACCAGGTACAGGGAGCCCGCTATTTTCCTGCCCGGGAGTGCGTGCGAGCGCTCAGTGCGACTAAAGTCGGCTGGCTGCCCCCCGGTCACTTTGTCAGACTGAGTCCATATCACTGGCCAGGGATCGCCATGACCACACTCTTCAACTTCGCCCGCCCACCGTTTGACAATCTGGCCGCCGACGCCCACCAGCGGCTCGAGCAGAGCCTCTCAATCTGTTACTTTCGCGCCGGTGAAACGGTACTCAGCGCAGGCGACACGCCCCCCGGTCTCTATCTCATCATCAAGGGCGCGGTGGAGGAGTCTGCCCCTCATCATCAGTTCGGTGACTATGGCAGCGATGATCTGTTCGATGTACGGGCCCAGTTTGATGGCCGCTGCCGCCACACCTTCATCGCTCTGGAAGATACCCTCTGCCAGCTGATCCCCAGGCAAACCTTTCTGGCCCTGTGCGAGCAGGATCCCGCCTTTGCCGGCTACTTCACCGCCAACCTGGCAGAGCGTCAGCGCCAGCAGGAGCAGCGTGAGCAACTGGGCCAGAAGAACCTGGCGGAGTTTATCCTGACCCGGATCGCCCCCGAACACCTGCAGCCGCCTCTTGTCGTCGACAATCGCCTGTCGCTGCTGGCAGCTACCGAAGCCATGGTGGCCAAGGGCACCGACTGCCTCATCTATCCTGCCCGGGACGGCAGCCTGAGCCTTGCCACCCGCAAGACCCTGTTGCACGCCCTGACCCTCAAGGGGCTGCCCCTGACGGCGCAGCTCTCCCTGCTGACACCAGCCCCCCTGATCGGCCTGCCGCAGGAGAGCTATCTGTTCGATGCCCTGCTGCTGATGACCCGTCATCGCATCAAGCGGTTGGTGATCTGGCATCAGGGAGAGGTCGCCGGGATCCTGCAACTCACGCAAGTGCTGGGGCTCTTCTCCACCCACTCACACGTATTGACCCTGCGCATCGCCCGCGCCGATACACTCCCTGCGCTGGAGGCGGTGGCCCGCGAGCAGCAACAGCTGACCCGTTCCCTGTTTGCTCAGGGCATTCACACCGCCTTTTTGATGAAGCTCATCGCCACCGTCAACGAGCAGCTGATCGCCAAGGCGTTCGCCCTGGTGATCCCGCCCGAAGTGCAGGAGAAGGTGTGCCTGCTGATGCTGGGTTCGGAGGGGCGCGGCGAGCAGATCCTCAAAACAGATCAGGACAATGCGCTGATCCTGCCCGCCGATCTGCACTGGCCCGGCCAAGAAGCAGATCTGGCCGCCTTCAGCGCCCTGCTGGAGCGCCTCGGCTATCCTCTCTGCCCCGGCCAGGTGATGGTCAACAACCCGGAGTGGGTCAAAACGGGGGAGCAGTGGCAAAGCGCCATCACCCGCGCCTGCACCATGGCCAGTGAGGCAGAGCTGCTCTGGCTTGCCACCCTGGCCGATGCCCATCCCATTGCCGGGGATCGCACTCTGCTCTCCCCCATTGCCCGCACCTTGCGGGAGCAACTGGGAGACAGGCGGGATCTGTTGGCGGAGATGGTGAGGCCGGCGGTAGCCTTTCATGCTCCCCTCACCCTATTTGGCAGGCTGGAGCGTTCGGCCGAGGGGCTGGATCTCAAGCGGGGCGGACTCTTCCCGCTGGTGCACGGGATCCGCATGCTGGCGCTGGAGACAGGCATACTGGAAACCGCCACCCTGGCACGCATCGATGCCCTGGTGGCGGCCGAGCGCATCAGCGCCGAGTATGGCAGCAACCTGGCGGAGGCATTCCGGCTGTTTATCCGCCTGCGCTTGCGCAGCCAGCTCAAAAATGGCGACAGCCGGGTACAGGTCAATGAGCTCAGCCACAGCGAGCGGGATCTGCTGCGCCATGCTCTGCATCAGGTGAAGAAGTTCCAGCAGTGGCTCACCTTGCACTTTCGTCTGAGGCAATGAGCATGCTGGACTGCCTGCGACGCTACTGGTATGGCCGCGCTTTTCGGGATGGGGAGTTTGCCCCGCTCTTTGCCGCGCCGCCACAAGATGAGCTGGTTGCCCTCGATTTCGAGACCACCAGCCTGGATCCCGCCCGCGCCGAGATTGTTGCCATCGGCGCAGTACGGCTCCAGGGTAACCGGCTGCTGACCGGCGAGGCGCTTGCCATCAAGGTGCTTCCCCCCGCCAGCCTGACCGCCCAGTCCGTGACCATCCACGGCTTGCGCCACCAGGATCTGCAACAGGGCATGCCGCTGGAAGCCGCGCTGCGCCAGCTGCTGGCCTTTATCGGGCCACGCGAACTGGTGGGTTATCACATCGCCTATGATCTGCGCATCCTCAACCTGGCCTGCCAGAAACAATGGGGCTTGACCCTGCCCCAACGGGGCATAGAGGTGAGCCGTCTCTATCACGACAACCTCTATCGGCGTTACCCGGATGCAGTCATCGATCTGCACCTGGCCGCCATCTGCCATCATCTGGCCCTGCCTGCCCTGCCCGTCCACGATGCCCTTGCCGACGCCATCACCGCGGCCCTTATCTATCTACGCCTCACCCGGGGCGGGCCACTGGCTTATCCCAAAGTCTAATTGTCCGCAAATAACATTTAATTCACATTTTGATCACATGAGCAGCCTTGCTGCTCGTCAGGGCAACCCCCTTTATCCACCGCTGACACTCATGTCATGGAGAACTGCAATGGAACAGCAAAGCTATCTGAGGATCCAGCAAGATCCCAACTTCCAGGAGCTGGTCGCCAAACGCCAGCGTTTTGCCTGGGCCCTCTCGGCCTTGATGCTGGGGCTCTACCTGGCGTTTATCCTGCTTATCGCCTTTGACCCTGCCTGGCTCGGCACCCCGCTGAGCGAAGGCTCCAATATTACCCGCGGCATCCCGGTCGGGGTGGGGCTGATCCTCGCCTCCTTCCTGCTGACCGGCATCTATGTGTTCCGTGCCAACGGCGAGTTTGACGAGCTGAACCAGAAGATCCTCAAGGGAGTGCAATCATGAAAGGCAAGTCTTTGCTGCTGTTGGCCTCTCTGGCCTCTTCCCCCCTGCTGGCAGCCGATGCGCTGACCGGCGACGTCCAGCGCCAGCCCCTCAACATCCCGGCCATCGTGATGTTTGTGGCGTTCGTGGCGGCGACCCTGTTCATTACCTACTGGGCCTCCAAGCGCAACCGCTCGGCCTCCGATTACTATGCGGCGGGCGGACGTATCACCGGCTTCCAGAACGGTCTGGCCATCGCCGGTGACTATATGTCCGCCGCCTCCTTCCTCGGCATCTCCGCCCTGGTTTATACCTCGGGCTATGACGGCCTCATCTACTCCATCGGCTTCCTGGTGGGCTGGCCTATCATCCTGTTCCTGATCGCGGAGCGGCTGCGTAACCTCGGCAAGTACACCTTTGCCGATGTGGCCTCCTACCGCCTCAAGCAGACCGAGGTGCGTACCCTCTCCGCCTGCGGCTCTCTGGTGGTGGTCTCCCTCTACCTGATCGCCCAGATGGTGGGTGCCGGCAAGCTCATCGAGCTGCTGTTCGGCCTGCAATACCACATCGCCGTGGTGCTGGTCGGCATCCTGATGGTGCTCTACGTGCTGTTTGGCGGCATGCTGGCCACCACCTGGGTACAGATCATCAAGGCGGTGATGCTGCTCTCCGGTGCCAGCTTCATGGCGCTGATGGTGATGAAGTCGGTCAACTTCGATTTCGGCACCCTGTTCTCCGAGGCAGTCAAAGTGCACGCCAATGGCGCCGCCATCATGAGCCCGGGTGGTCTGGTCTCCGACCCCGTCTCCGCCATCTCGCTCGGATTGGCATTGATGTTCGGTACCGCCGGTCTGCCCCATATCCTGATGCGTTTCTTCACCGTGAGTGACGCCAAGGAAGCGCGTAAATCCGTGTTCTACGCCACCGGCTTCATCGGCTACTTCTACATCCTGACCTTTATCATCGGCTTTGGTGCCATCCTGCTGGTCAGCACCAACCCGGCCTTCAAGGACGCCACCGGCGCCCTGCTCGGCGGCACCAATATGGCCGCAGTCCACCTGGCCGACGCCGTGGGTGGCAGCCTGTTCCTAGGCTTCATCTCTGCCGTCGCCTTTGCCACCATCCTGGCGGTTGTGGCAGGCCTGACTCTGGCGGGTGCCTCTGCGGTCTCCCATGACCTCTATGCCAGCGTGCTGAAGAAGGGCAAGGCCAACGAAGCCGACGAGTTGCGCGTCTCCAAGATGACTACCCTGGTGCTGGGCGTGGTCGCCATCGGTCTGGGGATCCTGTTCGAGAAGCAGAACATCGCCTTCATGGTGGGTCTGGCCTTCTCCATCGCGGCGAGCTGCAACTTCCCGGTGCTGTTCCTCTCCATGTTCTGGTCCCGTCTGACCACCCGTGGCGCCGTCTACGGTGGCTGGCTGGGTCTGGCGAGCGCAGTCACCCTGATGGTGCTGGGCCCGACCGTGTGGGTGAAGGTGTTGGGTCATGCCCAGGCCATCTTCCCCTACGAGTACCCGGCGCTCTTCTCCATGGGGCTGGCATTTGTCGGGATCTGGTTCTTCTCTGTTACCGACAAGTCCCAGGCTGCCGCCGACGAACACGCCAAGTTCCTGCCGCAGTTCGTCCGCTCCCAGACCGGGCTCGGCGCCTCTGGTGCGACCTCCCACTAACAGTCAAGGTCTTGAGACAAGCCGGCCCAGTGCCGGCTTTTTCTTTTCCTTTTGTCATTGCCGTTCATAAACTCGTTTCCCAACCCTCACTGACGTCTGGTCGGCAACCCAGGTTGGATTTTGCGTGCAAATATTATCAACCGTCATGCCGCTCATGACCTGGTAAGCCGCATGGATCAGCGAATACTCGGGTTTCACCGCATCGAGAGGCGCCTCCCAAAACATGACGCCACCCAGTTTCGTTGATAATGCAAGCTCGGTTTTCTTAATAATAAGGGGGAGCCCATTATAATAATTGGTTTTGGTTTCGGCTGGCTTGGCCACATCAGGTATAAATTCAAAGCTATTTCTGCACGCATTCACGACGCTGTAGCCCTGCGGAGAGACAAGCTCGCCAAATTCATTCTGGTTCCAGCTCGACGTATCTTCATTTTCCTGATCCGGATGTTGTAAAGTGATGTAGCTCCAATCTTGCCAATTGTTTCGGCTATAGACGGGCAACCCCAGCATTACTTTCTGCGGTGGTACTTTTCTTTCGTTCACCCAGTAATCAATACTGTCTATCGCATGTTGAAAGGTACTGTGATTTTCAAATTCCATGTCGTATGCCATGAGATTGATACTATCAAAATCTTTTAACGTTGAATCCAGATATGCGTCGGCATTCCCGCTATCTGTCATCTTATCTCTGGTACCAATGACTGCTGACGACAAATACTTATTCCGTCTATGTAATTCATTGGCAAGCTCTCTGACAAATAAAGCGTATTCGTCTGCAAATTGCACCCTAGGGTATTCCCAGTCAATATCAATACCATCAACACCATACTCTTCAACCAGTGCCATTATTTCAGAGATAAATAGCTTTCGTTTTTCAACATTGCGCGCTATCTCTTCAAACACCAGATCGAAACCGTCATCATCCCCTCTCCAACCGCCTATCGCGATATATATCCTGGCATTCGGATTGGATTCCTTTCTATAGGCAACCAGCTTATCCAGATCTTGTTTCTGGGCTGGCGTCAATGACTCCAACTCACCCGTAGCAACATCTCGTGGATTAACAAAGGCGACCACATAATCAGTTATCTCTTTTCCTCTGGCCTGTACATTCTGCATAAATGTCTTTTCATAACGGCCAATTGACAGGTACACAATATTACGCGGTGTTGTTATCACATCAGGCCCGGCAACAGCCTCTGGTAGTGCAATCGAACTCGGTTTTTCATCAACATACCTGATGTCACTCTTGCAACCAGAAAACAGGCCTATAACGATAATGAATAATAACCATATTTTTGACATATCACTCCTCTCCCTATCTCCCTTGTTCTCTTCATCACCTCTAAAATTCGCTATCGCCAAACCAGACACGACGGCACTATCGCTATCCAAACTCGCGTCATCATGTTCCGGAACAAAAGCAATCTTCCCGAATATCAGGATCGCAGATTTTATTTTATCGTCCTTCCAATCCATACAGGCAGAAGAACATTAATATATCGATCAGGTTATTAGCCATGCAGTTCATATACTGTCACTGACTTTCTGTATCATTGAATTTCAATTTACTGCAACGCCCAAGATACTGCCTCTTCAACGAGTGCCTCTGTTGATATTCATGCCTTCCTTGGCTCGCTATTGGTGTAATGTAAAACATCTTAATCAGCAGAAAAGCTCCCTAACATTATCATTCAAACATAATGAATGACGTACGTTTCATATAAAAACCATTCTCACTCCCTATTTCATATTAGTGATTTTTTTCATAAGTCAACTGAACAAGGTGAGACTTAAGTGCCTCATATAAATATGCATTAGCAGAAAAAATCAATTTTCCACTATGTCCTTTTAATCCCAGCACAAGATAAGGTGGTTTTGATAACATAACAAATCCCGACGTCCCATCGTTTAGCTTGAATGTCCCTGCATTATATCCAAACAAGCCAACACCATTTTCTCTAAGAACAGGCCTGAAACTAGCTGGCAAAGAGGCCTCATGTAGACCAGAGGTTAGTTCAACATCTTTAAGCATTGTCTTATTGGTATAAACAAGGCTTTTCAGTATCAGGGAGTCATCATTAAGAACGACTTTCGACGTGATAATTTGTATGACACCAAGAGTGAAGAACACTAAACCTATAATAACGACAAAAGATGTCACACCAAGCGTCAGTTTCTTTGTGAAAAGATACTCAGCACCACAAGTAAGAACAATAGGAGCAACAAACAATATAGTTGCTGAGAGTAATATAGTATGGATGGTAAAGGGGACCTCATAATTCATTCAGCACCTCCATAAATACCTTTATTACAATCACAGCATTAGCACAGTTAACTTGTGTATTGTTACCTTGTGACAATTGTCAGCATTTGAGCGTATAGAGTCACCCGCATGTATCTTACTGCCCTGAGCCAACCCTCCCAGAAGCGTTGTTGACATCGTTATTGGTATTGTGGGAATGGTGGATTTCCGTCAGACGGCGCATCAGCGGTAATACTGTCAGCGCAATAACGGTACAAACCAGTGCTGCAATTCCCAGGTTGAAGAACAGGTTGGTGTAAATAGGCAGGGTTTCAAGCGGATTTGTAATGTTCTCCGGCACACTGGCAAAGTTGGCAACCACGCCACCCAGATACTGAGAAATACCCAAAGCCACAAAGTAGACTCCCATCATAAAGCCACCCATGCGCTCGGGAACATAACGGGAGATCATTGCCAGGCCCAGACCACTGACCAGCAGCTCGCCAAGCGAGTAAGCCCCGTAACCCCATATCATCACCCAGGAAGAGGTCTTGCCATTGATGGCAAACATGCCGGCAAAGCTGTAGATAAAAAATCCCAGCGCCACGACGGCAAAGCCCAATGCGAATTTGGCGGCAATAGAAATATCCTTGTTATTGCGTCCGGCAGCAGCATAGACCCAGGCCAGCAGCGGACTTAGCAACATAATCCAGATAGGGTTCAAAGCCTGGAACTGGGCCGGTGACCAAGTCCACAGCGGTACACCGAGGGCCTGGAAGTTCCAATCGACGTTACGCAAGGCAAACAGCGCCAACGAGGTAGACATCTGCTGATAGAAAATAAAGAAGAAGACTGTTTGCAGCGTCAGCACCAAGGCGGCAATCAAACCGGCCCGCTCACTGGTTTCACTGTTGCGGATAAGGTAGAAGAAGACTCCGAGTCCCGCAACGCCCGCTGTATATACGAAGGCGCGAGCCACATCTTCATATTCGAGGATAAAGGCCGACGCTACCACAGACAGCACAATCAGTAACAATATGATCAGCAGCTTGTTCATCTCGACGGGGCGGGTATCCGGCTCTGAACCATAATTGACCAGCGTTTTACGCATCATGGCGTAATTACCCAACCCCACCAACAAGCCAACGAAGCAAACAGCGAAGGCGGCATGCCAGCCGAGCTCGTTGCCATAGTTGGCATTGACGTAGTCTTTAATCCAAGGAGTGAGCAACATGGAGAAGGTTGAACCGACGTTCACCGCCATATAGTAGATGGTAAAGGCGCTGTCTATCTTGGAGTCGTCCCCTTCATAGATCTTGCGTACCAGGTTACCGGCATTGGGTTTGAACAAGCCGTTACCGACAACGACAACCCCGAGGGCCAAGAACAGAAACCAGGTGTTTTCTGTCGGTACTGTCATCAACGCATAACCGAGTGACAAAATGCCGGCACCGAGCAACATGGTGCGCTTGGTACCGAGAATCCTATCCCCGACCCAACCGCCGATCGCCGGCGATACATATATCAATGCGGCACAGGCGCTCCACACCAGGTTGGCCCGACTGTCTCCAAAGCCAAGACGCTGTACCATGAAGTACACGATAAGCGCCTGCATACCGTAATAACCGAAACGTTCCCATAACTCGATAAGTGACACTGTCATAAATGAATGTGTCTTGCTTACCTTAAGAGGTTCTAATGTCATTTTGCTTACTTCCATCTTGATTTGAAATAACTTCAGACGAGTAGAGGACTGCTTGACACTGTTTGATTCATCGATATTTTGCCAACTATACTGGGGTATGTTCTGGTAGCTGTGACAAGCGTCAATTTTTTCAATACCCAAGTCGTAACATCAGATTATAGATTGATAATTCATCATTAATTTTGTCGGGTGAAACGACCTGAAAACACAGAGCAAATAGGCTCCATCAATGCCATATTAATCTAAAAAACAACGCATTATATATGCGCGCACATGCATGACGATATATAGACATGAGAATTAAATATCATTTTTCTTATTTCAAATAAGTCTAACAAATCACTCCCCTCCTCTTTATTAACCACCAACACAGTAAATAAATATCTGGTAAAACACGCTCATAGGTGATTGTATAGGCTCAAATAAAAAATATCCCCCTGCCCTGCCGATGGCAAGCATTTAGCTATCATCAGAAGAAAAATGGGAGTGCGTCATATAAAATAACAAATCACGCAACAAAGAGCGACAGAACAACAAGAAATAACGCGGAAGATATATGGCCAACCCCTATCGTGTACTTCTGACAAATTCTGACGCCATAGTATTAGTCATCACAAGTTCAGTAGCACGCCTACCACAGGCAATGCTCAGCATAGGCATCATTACCATGCTGTTACAGCAAGGTAGCCTCTATTGGCTAGCCGGTGCGATCGCAGGCACATTTACATTAGCGAATGCTGTTATAAGTCCACAGGTGTCAAAATTAGTTGACCAATATGGTCAAAGCAAGGTACTACCAATTATTACCACCTTCAGTATGATCATGCTGTTGGTACTGGTATTTGCTGCTTATGTGAAAGCACCTGCACCATTTCTTTTCATTCTTGCAATGTTATCTGGTTCAATACCTAATATTACCGCTTTGGTACGAGCGAGGTGGGCAAAGCTTTATCGTGACAATCCATTACTACATACTGCTTACTCGCTCGATGCAGTTCTTAATGAATTGTCATATATTATTGGCCCTCCACTGGCGATCGGCTTGAGTACTAGCCTATTCGCCGAAGCAGGGCCATTGTCTGCGATATTATTGCTGACTCTCGGTATGAGTGCATTTCTTCTACAACGCCGGACTGAGCCAGAGGTTATGGATAGTGTCCATCACCAAGGCAGCTCCACCTTAAAAATACCCAGCCTACAGATTTCTGTTTGATTTTCCTTGGCATGGGTATTATTGGGGGAGCACTTGATGTCGTAGTTATTGCTTTTGCCAATGAGCAAAACTGGCCTGCTTCTGCCAGTTTTATTTTGGCCATCTACGCACTCGGCTCCATGATTGTTGGGTTGGCATTCGGCTTGGTTAGAATTACCGCACCTTTAGAAAGACAATTTCTGGTAGGAGTCATAATAACTGCAGCGACAATTATATTACCCGCCCTTTCTTCAAGCGTTTTTATTATGATGGGTGCGATTTTTGTGGCAGGTATGTCTTTTGCCCCCACCATGATCATTGTGATGAATCTAAGTACCATTATTTTACCACCGGCAAAACTCACCGAAGGGCTGACCTGGATAACAACAAGTATTAGCCTTGGTATCGCGCTCGGTGGAGCAATAACGGGTCTTATCATCGATACCTATGGTGCACGAGCAGGTTTCGGAGTAGCCGTTGCAGCAGGACTAGCTATGGTTGTCATCGCGATGCTCGGTCAACCCACTCTTCAAGCGGCTTTGGCAATGAAAGGCAAATGAGTGGCATTGTCAGCCCATAACTCTTGCAGCACTGAGGATGTTACCCATCTTCAGTAGTCAGCAGATGAGTCAAAAACAACAATCCCGGAACGGCAACTATTGAGCATTCCATGCAAACAGCATCACCCCACCAGTTGTAGTCATCCATCAGGTAATAGCAAATATCCCGCTTCGCTTCCCGCAGTGTGCCACAGCGTTCGGATTGAAGCTGCTGAACCCGGCGGCGAAGTACGGTTTCACCGACATCCAGTGAACGGCTGGCTTCGGGAACTCAATATTCCTGGTCGAGCGCCAGGGATGCGGCTTCCAATTTGAATTCGGCAATAAATGAGCGACCGCAATCTTGTCATTGAACACCTCAGGTCAGGGTAACGACTGTACCACCTAAAACGGTGTCCGGGATGATTAGACCACTACTGTCAAAGGCGCACTTTCTGACGCAGAGATTGACATGCACATATCAGGTGGCATGATCGTGCGCCAAACATTGCACCCAGTATTTCGCCCAACCAACGTAGTGCCGGGGAGCCACCTTTCTAGCCCGCAGTATTCCTGGTGGCACCACGGCGGGCTGCAATCCAACAGTCGGGGGGTCGCTATCGACGGGTCTGCCAACTTCGGCGTGCTTTTGTCACTGGAATATGACTGCCTACGGGGATTTGGCATCATTGCCGAACAAATGGGCCACAATTCTGCAGAGATGTTGCAGAAGGTTTATGGAAAGTGGATTGAATCAGCTGGTCAGAATGGGGTTGATTCGATCTGGAGTGCAAAGAACGGACACTTGCCCCAATAGCGCCCCCGAATTTTCATTAAGTGCAATAATGCACTGATTACTAAGGAATTTCCAAACACACTATGCTTAGCAGCAATAACATCACCATGCAGTTTGGCGCCAAGCCGCTGTTTGAGAACATCAACGTCAAGTTTGGCGGCGGCAACCGCTATGGCCTGATCGGCGCCAACGGCTGTGGCAAGTCCACCTTTATGAAGATCCTCGGCGGCGATCTGGAGCCCAGCGGCGGTAATGTGAGCCTGGACGTCAACGAGCGTATCGGTAAGCTGCGTCAGGATCAGTTCGCTTACGAAGAGATGCGCGTACTGGACGTGGTCATGATGGGCCACACCGAGCTGTGGGCCGCCATCGCCGAGCGCGATGCCATCTACGCCAACCTGGAAGCCACCGACGAAGATTACATGAAGGCTGCCGAGCTGGAAGGGCTGGTCGCCGAATATGACGGCTACACCGCCGAAGCCCGCGCCGGCGAGCTGTTGCTGGGTGTCGGCATTCCGCTGGAGCAGCACAACGGCCCCATGAGCGCCGTGGCGCCGGGCTGGAAGCTGCGGGTGCTGCTGGCCCAGGCCCTCTTCTCCAACCCTGATATCCTGCTGCTGGACGAACCGACCAACAACCTGGACATCAACACCATTCGCTGGCTGGAGCAGGTACTGAACGAGCGCGAGAGCACCATGATCATCATCTCTCACGACCGTCACTTCCTGAACTCCGTCTGTACCCACATGGCGGATCTGGACTACGGCGAGCTGCGGGTCTACCCGGGCAACTATGACGACTACATGCTGGCCGCCACCCAGGCGCGCGAGCGTCTGCTGGCCGACAACGCCAAGAAGAAGGCCCAGATCGCCGATCTGCAGTCCTTCGTTTCCCGTTTCAGCGCCAACGCCTCCAAGTCCCGTCAGGCGACCTCCCGTCTCAAGCAGATCGACAAGATCAAGATTGAGGACGTCAAGGTCTCCAGCCGCCAGAACCCCTTTATCCGCTTCGAGCAGGACAAGAAGCTCTATCGCAACATCCTGGAAGTGGAAGGCGTCTCCAAGGGTTATGGCGAGGGTCCCCTGTTCAAGGGCCTCAACATGATGCTGGAAGTGGGCGAGAAGGTCGCCATCCTGGGTACCAACGGGATCGGTAAATCCACCCTGATCAAAACCCTGGTAGGCGATCTGGCACCGGACAGCGGCACCGTCAAATGGTCTGAAAACGCCCAGATCGGTTACTACGCCCAGGATCACGCCGAAGACTTCGACACCGATCTCAATGTGTTCGACTGGATGGCCCAGTGGAAACAGGAGAACGAAGACGAACAGGCGGTGCGCTCCGTGCTCGGTCGTCTGCTCTTCTCCCAGGACGACATCAAGAAGCCGGTCAAGGTACTCTCCGGTGGTGAGCAGGGTCGCATGCTGTTTGGCAAGCTGATGATGCAGCGCCCCAACATCCTGATCATGGATGAGCCGACCAACCACCTGGACATGGAATCCATCGAATCGCTGAACATGGCGCTGGAGCTCTATCAAGGGACTCTCATCTTCGTCTCCCACGACCGTGAGTTCGTATCCTCCCTGGCGACCCGCATCCTGGAGCTGACCGAGAATGGCATCCGTGACTTCGGCGGTACCTATGAGGATTACTTGCGCACTCAGGGCGTACAATAACCCCCTCCTCTGCTCGACAGATAAAAGTCAAAACCGGCACTCGATGCCGGTTTTTTTATGCTGGCCTGTGGGCCGATTGCATCAATTGGCGAATGGCAGATAACAAAACGGCTCCATCAAGGAGCCGTTTGCAATATGGGGAGTACCTTGTCGATTACTCGACGGTCGCTTCCACGCTGGTGAAGTACTCGATCTTGGCTGATTTGCGCAGCTCTTCGATCAGGGACTTGTAATCGGCCTGTGCCCGACCCTGACCCAGCTGGCCTTGCAGCAGACTGACCATCTGGGACGGCGCCGCCGGGACATTCACCTTGTCCAGTGCGACGACCACGCGATCGCCGTTAGTCTCGGTAACCAGCGCCACGCTCGGCTTGCCATCTTTCGGATGGGGCAGCATGAACACCTGGGCAACCAGGTTCTGATCCAGCTGGCGATCGAAGCGGGCAATCCCCTTGTGGGTCTCGACCTTCAGATCAAGCGCCGCCAGATCAGCCTTGATGTCGTCGCCGGCTTTCAGTTTCTCCAGCAGGCTCTGTGCCTTGCCGCGGGCCACTTCGCTCGCCTTGTCGTGCTTGATGGCGGCAATCACCTGATCTTTCACCTCGGCCAGCGGCTTGGCCGCTTTCGGCTGATAACCGGTGATATGCAGCACCAGCGCCTTGCCATCGGAGAGTTCGATCACGTCGGAGTTGGTGTTGTCATCGCGCAGCTGTTCGGAGAAGGCCACGGAGAGCACCTTGGGATCGTTCAGCGGAGCCGGGGCATTGACCTGGCTGAAATAGTCGGAAGACACCACCTTCATGCCCATGGCGTCGGCGGTCAGATCCAGCGAGTCCGGGTTCTCGAAGCTGCTGTCAGCCATCTTCTGCTGCTCGGCGAAGAACTGCTCCTTGGCCTTGTCGGTTTGCAGACGGGCGATGGTCTCTTCTTTCACATCGGCAAACGGCTTGGTCTGGGCCGGTTCAACCGCCAGCAGCTTGATGATGTGGAAACCGAACGGGCTCTTCACCACGCCAGAGAGATCGCCTGCCTTGGTCAGCGCAAAGGCAGCCTGTTCAAACGCCGGATCCATCACCCCTTTTTCGAACCAGTCCAGTTCACCGCCCTTCTTGGCGGAGAAGGTGTCGGAGGAGTTGGCCTTGGCCAGCGCGGCAAAGTCTTCTCCACTCTTGGCCTTGGCCAGGAGCTCGTCGGCCTGCTTCTCGGCCGCCTTCTCATCCTTGCCAAACGGGATCAGGATGTGGGCAACCTGGCGACGCTCGGGACGCTGGAACAGATCCTGGTGCTGATCGTAGTAATCCTGGGCATCCTGCTCGGACACTTTGATGTTTTTGCCGAGGTTGGCAGCATCCAGCAGCAAATAGTCCACCTTGACCTGCTCGTCGTTCATGAAACGGGCGCTATTGGTCTTGTAGAACTGCTCCAGCTCGTTGTCGGAGACCTGGACATCACCCATATAGTTGGCGGCAGCCAGACGCACCAGACGCAGATCACGGGTCTGGTTGTAGAGCTTGTCGATCTGCTCGGCTTCACCCTTGAGGGTAAATTCGGTCCCGACCAGGGCACCCATCAACTGTTGGCGCACCATGTCCTGGCGCAGGGACTCGCTGAACATCTCCGGGGTCATGCCGGCGCGGCGGATGAGTTGCAGGTAGCGGTCATTGTTGAACTTGCCATCTTCGGCAAACTCGGGCATGGCGACGATCGCCTGCTTGATCTGCTCGTCACTGACTCGCAGACCCAGTTCATGGGCCTTGCTGTCCAGCAGCGCCTGATCGATCAGTCGGTCCAGCACGCCGCGGCGGAACTGTTTCATGTACTCGGGATTGGCGGCCAGCTGGCTGAAGGCTTCTCCCATCTGGGATTCCATGCGGGCGCGCTCGTTGCGGTAGGCATTTTCCAGTGCGGCAGCACTGATATCCGTGCCATTGACGGTAGCGGGGGCGGTACGGGCCGGGCCGTTCAGGTAGCTGCCTACACCAGCCAAGGCAAAGGAGAGAATGATCAGGCCCAAGATAACCTTGGCTACCTTGCCCTGCGCCCCTTCGCGTAGTTTATCCAACATCATGTTTGTACTTATGCTCCCGAACTCGATGGGCGTAAATAATAAAAAGGCGCACCGATTGCGATGCGCCTTGGTCAATCAGTATGAGAGAAGACTCTCTAACTTGTCTGGTCTGCGACCAAGGACGGTAGCCGACGTATATCAGCGTCCGGCTTAGTTAACAGCGTCTTTCAGTGCCTTACCGGCTTTGAAGGCAGGAACTTTACCAGCAGCGATTTCGATGGTCGCGCCAGTTTGCGGGTTACGGCCGGAACGGGCAGCACGCTCGCGAACAGCAAAAGTACCGAAGCCAACCAGAGCAACCTGGTCACCCTCTTTCAGGGCTTCACCAACAGCATCAATGAAGGCATCCAACGCACGGCCAGCAGCAGCTTTGGAAATATCGGCACCGTCTGCAATCTTGTCAATCAGTTGAGATTTATTCACTCTTATTTTCCCCTATTATCGAACACCGCTGCGGCGCTGATTTCCCTGGCCACAACAAGTGGAGGTTTTATAGCAAGCCTCCTGACCAGTTGCAAGTGACAATCTGGCGCAAACCCGCGCCACATAACGCATTGCGACTCATCACGAGTACCCGATCGGTGGTCAAGGCTACTTCCGTTGCCGGACGCATGCAAGCCTTAACCACCGCCTGAATGCGCCAAATTTGCGGCGCATCAACATTTACAGGGTAGAAACCCGTTCAAACCCTTGCGGATTGTCCTGCAATGCCAGTTCCAACACCTCGTCAATCCAGCGAACCGGATAAATTTCAAGGTCTTGTTTGACGTTTGCCGGGATCTCCTCGAGGTCCCGTTCGTTCTCTTTGGGGATCAGCACGCGTTTGATGCCACCACGATGGGCCGCCAGCAGCTTCTCCTTGAGACCACCGATAGGCAGTACCTCACCCCGCAGGGTGATCTCCCCAGTCATGGCCACATCAGCACGAACCGGATTGCCGGTCAAGCTGGAGACCAGGGCGGTACACATGGCGATACCTGCGCTCGGGCCATCTTTCGGGGTCGCCCCTTCCGGCACGTGCACGTGGATGTCGCGCTTCTCGTAGAAGTCTGCATTGATGCGAAGCTTCTCGGCGCGAGCCCGCACCACCGTCATGGCCGCCTGGATGGACTCCTGCATCACGTCCCCGAGAGACCCCGTGTAGGTGAGCTTGCCCTTGCCCGGCATATTGGTGGTTTCAATGGTGAGCAGATCGCCCCCCACTTCAGTCCACGCCAAGCCACAAACTTGACCAATCTGGTTCTGATCGGTCGCCTTGCCGTAGTCAAAGCGCTGAACCCCGAGGAACTCCTTGAGGTTCTCCTGGTTGACCAGAACATGTTTGATGCTCTTGTCCAGCAGGATGCGTTTGACCGCCTTGCGACAGATCTTGGAGATTTCGCGCTCCAGGCTACGTACCCCCGCCTCGCGGGTGTAATAACGAATAACGCCAATCAGGGCGGAATCCTCGATGGTGATCTCGGACTCTTTCAGGCCGTTGCGCTGGATCTGCTTGGCCACCAGGTGCTGCTTGGCGATGTTGAGCTTCTCGTCTTCGGTGTAACCGGACAGACGGATCACCTCCATCCGGTCCAACAGCGGCCCCGGGATGTTCATGGAGTTGGAGGTGGCCACGAACATCACGTCCGACAGGTCATAATCCACTTCCAGATAGTGATCGTTGAAGCTGTTGTTCTGCTCCGGATCCAGCACTTCCAGCAGCGCAGAGGCGGGATCGCCGCGCATGTCCGAGCTCATCTTGTCGATCTCGTCGAGCAGGAACAGCGGGTTCTTCACGCCAACTTTTGCCATTTTCTGGATGAGCTTGCCGGGCATGGAACCGATGTAGGTACGGCGGTGACCACGGATCTCCGCCTCGTCACGCACTCCCCCTAAGGCCATACGCACGTATTTGCGACCGGTGGCCTTGGCGATGGACTGCCCCAGGGAGGTCTTGCCGACACCGGGAGGGCCAACCAGACAGAGGATCGGGCCCTTGAGCTTGTTCACCCGCGCCTGTACCGCCAGATACTCGAGGATCCGATCCTTGACCTTTTCAAGGCCATAGTGATCGGCATCCAGCACCTCCTGCGCTTTGCCAAGATCTTTTTTGACCTTGGAGCGCGCCTTCCAGGGCACCTGCACCATCCAGTCGACGTAGCTGCGAACCACGGTGGCTTCGGCAGACATGGGGGACATCATCTTCAGCTTGGCCAGTTCGGCCTGCGCCTTCTCGCGGGCGTCGGCGGGCATGCCGGCCTCTTCAATCTTGCGATTGAGGGCTTCGAATTCATCCGGGCTGTCTTCCAGCTCGCCCAGCTCTTTCTGGATGGCCTTCATCTGCTCGTTGAGGTAGTACTCGCGCTGGCTCTTCTCCATCTGCTTCTTGACGCGGGTACGGATGCGTTTCTCGACCTGCAAAAGGTCAATCTCCGACTCCATCATCGCCATCAGGAATTCGATGCGCTCGGAGACGGAGACGATTTCCAGCACCTTCTGCTTGTCTTCAAGCTTGAGCGGCATGTGGGCGGCCATGGTATCGGCCAGGCGCGCCGCATCGTCGATCGCCGAAATCGAGGTGAGCACCTCGGGCGGGATCTTCTTGTTGAGCTTGATGTAACCTTCAAACTGACCGATAGCCGAGCGAACCAGGACTTCCTGATCCTTGTCGTCAATGGCCTTGGAGGGAATGTACTGGGCCTCGCAGACAAAGAAATCCTTGTCGTCGATCATCCGCTCCAGGCGAGCACGCTGGCCCCCCTCTACCAGCACCTTGACGGTGCCGTCGGGCAGCTTGAGCATCTGCAGAATATTGGCCACTGTCCCGACGGAGAAGATCTCCTCCACCGTCGGCTCATCGGTTGACGCATCCTTCTGGGCCACCAGCAGGACTTTCTTGTCCTGCTCCATGGCCGCTTCCAGACAGCGAATGGATTTTTCCCGCCCCACAAAGAGTGGAATGACCATGTGGGGGTAAACCACCACGTCACGAAGAGGCAGGACGGGAATCTCGATGCGTTCTGAACGCTCTAGGTTCATATATGTCCTCTCGGCTTGTTATACCGTTGGCAAAGCGCTTGGCTGAGTATATGGGGGCGCTTAGACGAGATTCAATCGCCGAAACCGTAAAAAGCATGAAAGGGGCAAAAAGCCCCTTTCATTTGATTAAAAATCAGACAGTTATTCTGATGCGGCTGCCTGGGTCTCGGGATTTTCGTAGATCATCAGGGGCGCGGAGTCCCCCTTGATCACGGTCTCGTCGATGACCACCTTGCTGACCCCTTCCAGAGAAGGCAGGTCATACATGGTATCGAGCAGCACGGCTTCCACGATGGAACGCAGACCACGGGCACCGGTTTTGCGCTCCATCGCCTTGCGGGCAATGGCGTGGAGTGCATCTTCACGGAACTCGAGCTCGACCCCTTCCAGATCGAACAGGGCTGCGTACTGCTTGGTCAGCGCGTTCTTCGGCTCTTGCAGGATCTGGATGAGGGCAGCCTCGTCCAGCTCGGTCAGGGTCGCGACCACCGGCAGACGACCGATGAACTCGGGGATCAGACCATATTTGATCAGATCTTCCGGCTCCACCTTGGCAAAGGTCTCGCTCAGGGTAGCCTTGGCATCCTTGGATTTGACCTCGGCGCCAAAACCGATCCCGGTTCCCTTGACGGAGCGCTGCTCGATCACCTTGTCCAGACCGGCAAAGGCTCCGCCGCAGATGAAGAGGATCTTGGAGGTATCGACCTGCAAGAACTCCTGCTGCGGATGCTTGCGACCACCCTGCGGCGGCACGGAAGCGATGGTACCTTCGATCAGCTTGAGCAGGGCCTGCTGTACCCCTTCCCCGGACACGTCGCGGGTAATGGAGGGGTTGTCTGACTTGCGGGAGATCTTGTCGATCTCGTCGATGTAGACGATGCCACGCTGGGCTTTCTCCACATCGTAGTCGCACTTTTGCAGCAGCTTCTGGATGATGTTCTCCACGTCCTCACCCACGTAACCGGCTTCGGTCAGGGTGGTGGCATCGGCCATGGTGAAGGGGACATCCAGCAGACGAGCCAGGGTTTCGGCCAGCAGGGTCTTGCCGCTGCCGGTCGGGCCGATCAGCAGGATGTTGGACTTGCCAAGCTCCACACCACTGTTTTCGCCGCTGTTGCGCAGACGCTTGTAGTGGTTGTAGACGGCAACGGCCAACACCTTCTTGGCGTACTCCTGCCCGATCACATAGTCATCGAGATGAGCACGGATCTGATGAGGGGTCGGCAGCTCGTTACCATCGCGCTTGGGAGAGATCTCGCGGATCTCCTCGCGGATGATGTCGTTGCACAACTCGACACACTCATCACATATATAGACGGAAGGGCCAGCGATCAGCTTGCGCACTTCATGCTGGCTTTTGCCGCAAAAAGAGCAGTAGAGCAGCTTATCACCCTCACCCTTGCGTTTCTCTGTCATTCAGCAACCTCGTTTTATCAATAGAGGACGGCCTGTTGAGTTTACAACATACCGGAATTCCCTGCTCAGCCGCGCTGGCTCAGGACACCGTCAACCAGACCGTAGGCCACCGCCTGCTCGGCAGACATGAAGTTGTCACGATCGGTGTCACGTTCGATGGTAGCCATGTCCTGACCGGTATGGAAGGCCAGTCGTTCGTTCAGGGTATTCTTGATCTTCAGGATCTCCTGGGCATGGATCTGAATGTCAGACGCCTGGCCCTGGAAGCCGCCGAGCGGTTGGTGGATCATCACGCGGGCGTTGGGCAGACAGAAGCGTTTGCCCTTGGCACCACCGGCCAGCAGGAAGGCCCCCATGGAGCAGGCCTGGCCCATGCAGACGGTGCTGACGTCCGGTTTGATGAACTGCATGGTGTCATAGATGGACATGCCGGCAGTCACCGAGCCACCCGGAGAGTTGATGTAGATGTAGATATCCTTGTCCGGATTTTCGGACTCAAGGAACAACAACTGCGCCACCACCAGATTGGCCATCTGATCTTCGACCTGACCGGTCAGGAAGATCACCCGCTCTTTCAACAGACGGGAGTAAATATCGTAGGAACGTTCACCCTTGGCGGTCTGTTCGACCACGATGGGCACCAGCGCATTGTTGGGAGAATCGGTCACATCGTTATAGTTCTTGTACATAAGGCATTGTCCCTAAAATAAAATGGCCCGAGTGGAGATCACACGAGCCATTATACTTAACAGTCTTGACCTTAAGTCAAATGTTCTTAGGCAGCGGCACCAGACTTGTTGATCACTTCGTCAAAGGCAACTTCTTTCTCGGTCACTTGCGCTTTGGACAGGATCAGGTCGATGGCTTGATCTTCGATAGCCAGGTTACGAACACCGTTCAGCATCTGCTCGTTCTTCTGGTAGTACTCGATCACTTCCTTCGGATCTTCGTAAGCGGTTGCCATGGATTCGATGATGCTGTTGACGCGAGCGTCGTCAGCCTTGATCTCGTTGGTGCGGATCACGTCACCCAGCAGCAGACCTACGCGTACACGACGCTCGGCCTGAGCCTGGAACAGCTCGGCCGGCAGTTCCGGCGCATTGCCGCCCTGGAAGCCACCGAAACGCTGCAGAGCTTGTTGACGCAGGGTGTCGATTTCCTGGGCAACGGCAGCTTTCGGCAGATCGATTTGGTTGGCTTCAACCAGACCGTTCAGTACCTGCTCTTTCACGCTGTTTTTCAGAGCCTGAGCCAGTTCGCGCTCCATGTTCTTGCGCACTTCGGCTTTCAGCTCTTCAACGTTGCCGCTTTCGATGCCGAAACGCTTCACGAACTCTTCGGTCAGCTCGGGCAGGATCTGCTCTTCAACCTTGTGCAGCTTGGACGCGAACTTGGCGGCCTTGCCTTTCAGGTTTTCGGCGTGGTAATCAGCCGGGAAGGTCACGTCGATGGTGAACTCGTCGCCCGCTTTCTTGCCCATGATGGCGTCTTCGAAGCCAGGGATCATGCGACCGGCGCCCAGTACCAGGTTGAAGCCTTCGGCCTTGCCGCCGTCGAACTCTTCACCGTCGATGGAGCCTACGAAGTCCATGGTGACACGCATGCCGTTGGCGGCTGCGGCATCAACCTCGGACCAGGTGGCGTGCTGCTTGCGCAGGGTGTCGATCATGTTGGCCAGATCTTCATCCTTCACGGAGGCAACCGGCTTCTCTACCTTGATGGACTCGAGGCCTGCAACTTCAAACTCCGGGTACACTTCGAAAGTGGCGGTGAACTCGAAATCCTGACCTTCTTTGATCTCTTTCGGATCCATGGTCGGGGCACCGGCCGGGCTCAGTTTGTTCTCGATGATGGCCTTGATGAAGTTGCTCTGCATCATTTCATCGGCAACGCGGGCGTTAGCCATGGCGCCGAACATCTTCTTGATGATGGCAACCGGAGCCTTGCCAGGACGGAAACCGTCGATGCGACGGGTTTTGGCCAGGCCATTCAATTCTTTGCGCACGGCGGCGTCAACGGTAGCGGCCGGTACGGTGATGGTAAGACGGCGTTCCAGACCCTGGGTTGTCTCTACAGAAACTTGCATTCTTCTACCTCGTTCAACTCAGCACTGTGTGCTGACCCTTTATTACCCCTGGGCAAAGCCCGGAGTCTTCCTGTTTATAAAGACAACGATATGTCTTTGTGATGAGAAAATATGACGCGGCATTATAGCGGCGCACTTTGGTCGAGTCGAGCCACACATCCCCCGGATTGGGCTGAGTGCAAGCACAATTCGTGCAAAACTGTCCTTTATATGGGGAGAACCTGGCCCGACTTCAACCGGCAAGGAGCAATAATTTTGCGTTTGCTCACCTTTTTTCATTCGAATGCCGATTTGTTGCTCATTTTCCAGGAAATAGAAGACCGCCAACCGATGATTGTCACGGTCACGACCCGAATTGTCCGGTCAAACCGGGGGGAAACCAATCAATGATTGCGTCCCCTGCCCTCCCTCGCTATGGTGGCTGCCAAATCGATGTATCTGGAGTTACCACATGGCCTTTTTCCGCTTCTTGTTCAATCTGCTCTGGTTTGTACTGGGGGGCATCTTTATGGGACTGGCCTGGTGGCTGGCCGGATTGCTCTGTTTCGTGTCCCTCATCGGTATCCCCTGGGGACGCGCCTGTTTCGTCATCGGCACCTTCACCTTCTTCCCGTTTGGCAAGCAGGCGGTGAACCGCAAGACCATGACGGGGCTAAGTGACATCGGTACCGGGACCATGGGCCTGATTGGCAACATCCTTTGGTTCGTGCTGATCGGTGTCTGGTTGGCCATCGGCCACATCGCCTCGGCGCTGGCCTGTTTCGTCACCATCATCGGCATCCCGTTCGGGATCCAGCACCTCAAGCTGGCCCTGATCAGCCTGGCCCCCATCGGCCAGATGATAGTGACCAACCAGGAGGCCGAATCGGGCCGTTATATCCGCTGAAGCTGGTAAAAAGCGGGAGCAGGCGATGCCTGCCAGCGAAAAAAAGGGCAGACTAGGGTCTGCCCTTTTTCATTGTCCGTTGCCGAGGCTCATCATGTTACCCAGCCATTTTTTCGCCAATCTCGCCCGCATGAAGCTCATCTACCGCTGGCCATTGATGCGCAATATCCAGTCCGAAAATATCGCTGAGCACAGCCTGCAGGTGGCCATGGTGGCCCACGCCCTGGGGCTCATCAAAAATCGCCTTTTTGGCGGCCAGGTGGATGCGGATCGCGCCGCCGTGATGGCGCTCTATCACGATAGCAGCGAGGTGCTGACCGGCGATCTGCCCACCCCGGTCAAATATTTCAATCCCGAGATCGCCCGCGAATACAAGAAGATAGAACTGGCCGCCGAACAGCGCCTGCTCGCCATGCTGCCCCCGGAACTGGTGGAGGATTTTCGCCCCCTGCTGGACTCGGGTGCCCAGGACGGCGAACTGGCCAGACTGGTGAAAGATGCCGATACCCTCTGCGCCTATACCAAGTGTCTGGAGGAGATCAACGCTGGCAACCGGGAGTTCGAACCGGCCAGAAAACGCCTCGAGGCCATGCTGGAAGCGCGGATGAGCGAGGAGATGCGCTACTTTATCGACACCTTCGTGGCCAGCTTTTCCCTGCCGCTCGATGAGCTGAACGCCCACTGAGCATCAGGCATCCCGATAGACAAAGGGCCCGCCGGTTTGCACCGGCGGGCCCTTCTCTTTTCACTTTCGTTCACACAGGCTGGGGATCAGTGGCCCAGCTCGCGGGACGGCACCAGTCCGCTCGCCCGCCAGGCGGGATAGAGGGTCGCTACTAGGCTCATCAGGATGGCGGCACTGGTCACGATCACCAGATCCTGCATATGCAGCTCGGTGGGCAGGAAGTCGATGAAGTAGATGTCGGGGTTGAGGAAACGATGACCGATCACGCTCTCGATGACCCTCATGATCTGGGTCAGCTTGCTGGAGAGCAGGCCGCCAAGCAGTGCCCCCAGCAAGGCCCCCGCCACCCCATTGACCATGCCCTGAATCACGAAGGTGAGCCGGATCTGACCGGGACTTGCCCCCATGGTCTTCAGGATGGCGATTTCGCTGCGCTTCTCGTTCACCGCCATCACCAGGGTGGAGACGATATTGAAGCAGGCCACCGCCACTACCATCAACATCACCACATACATGACGGTACGCACCATCTGGATGTCCTGATAGAGGTAACCCTGGCTGTTCATCCAGCTGCGAATGTAGACGTGGTAGGGGAACTGCTGGGCGGCGGCCACCGTGATGGACTGCGCCTTGAGCACGTCGCTCACCCGCAGGCTGAACCCCTCCACGCCGCTACCCATGTCGGTGATGGCCTGGGCATCTTCCAGATGCATGAAACCGAGCAGGCCATCAAGCTGGCCGCCTATCTCTAGCAGCCCCACCACCGTCAGGGCTTCCCGTCTGGGATTCTTGATGCCCGCATCATCCCCGCCCTGAGGCAACAGCAGGGCGACCGAGTCACCAATGTTAACCCCCAGCTTGTCGGCGATGGTCTTGCCGAGAATGACCCCTCGCTCGCCGGGCTGCAGATCGCGAAGGCCTCGTCCCGTCATGTATTTGCCCGCATCCGACAAATTGGCCTCAAGCTCCGGCAGCACGGCGCGCAGTTGCACCCCTTTAAGGGCTGTGCCGTGCTCCAACAGGCCGTTGAGGCGGATCACCGGTGCCGCAGCCTCGACACCAGGCTGAGCCAGCAGGTAATCGCGCAGGCGGGGCCAGTCCGGCAACGGCCGCTCGACAGCATCCAGCTCCCCTTGCGGCACCACGGAAAGCACCCGGTTCTTGAGCTCGCGCTCGAAACCGTTCATGGCGGAGAGCCCCAGGATCAGCGCCATCACCCCGAGGGCGATCCCGATGAGGGATGAGGCCGAAATAAAGGCGATAAACCCGTTGCGACGACGGGAGCGACTGTAGCGCAGGCCCAGAAACAGGGGCAGCGGTTTGAACATCAGGCAACCTCCGCCATCACGCCGCTCACCAAGGTCACCCGGCGATGGAGTTTGGCCGCCAGGCTCAAATCGTGGGTCACCACCACAAACGCGGTGCCAAGCTCGCGGTTGAGTTCACAGAGCAACTCATAAACGGCGGTGGCACTGGCGTGATCCAGGTTGCCGGTGGGTTCGTCCGCCAACACCAGGCTCGGCTCGTTGACCAGGGCGCGGGCGATGGCCACCCGCTGGCGCTCGCCGCCGGAGAGCTCGGAGGGGCGATGGTGCAGGCGGTGGGAGAGCCCCACCCGACTCAGCATGCGGGTCGCTTTTTCGGTGGCCACCGCCACCGATTCACCGGCGATGAGCAGTGGCATGGCGGCATTTTCCAGCGCGCTGAATTCGGAGAGCAGGTGGTGGAACTGATAGACGAACCCCAGCTCGCGGTTGCGAAATCTCGCCTGGGTACGGCTGTTCCAGCGGTGGATATCCTCCCCCTTGAACAACACGGCACCGCTGGAGGGATTGTCGAGCGCGCCCATCAGATGCAGCAAGGTGGTCTTGCCCGACCCCGAGCTGCCCACCACCGCCAGCATCTCGCCGGGTGCAACACAGAGATCAATCCCCTTGAGGACCTGGGTCTCCAGCTCGCCCTCTTTATAGACATGGTTGAGGGCCTGGCAACGCAGCAGAGGCTCACAGGACAGGGCTTCATTCATAAACGGGGCTCCACTTACACCAGTGACCACACCGGCAGTAACAACAGAAGATGAATCATTCATAACGCAGCGCCTCGGCCGGCTTCACTCTGGCCGCACGGGCTGCAGGATAGAGGGTGGCGCTGAAACTGAGCAGTACAGCCCCAAGCAAAATGGTGATGACCTGGGCAGGCTCCACGATCACCGGCAGGCCACTGCCGCCCGCCGCCATATAGAGGTTGAGCCCGAGGGCATTGAGCAGGGGGTTGAGTCCCAGGGTCAGGGCCAATCCAGCCAGCGCGCCGAACAGGGCGCCGATCACCCCGCTGGAGGCGCCAAGCACCATGAAGATCTTGACTATCCCTGCCTCGCTCATGCCCATGGTGCGCAAAATGGCCACCTCCCCTTCCTTGTCGGTGACCACCATCACCAGGGCGGAGAGGATGTTGAAGGTGGCGACCGCGATGATCAGCACCAGCATCAGCCCCATCATCCGTTTTTCCATAGCTACCGCCTGGAACAGCTCGCCCCGCTCACGGCGCCAATCCTGCCACTGCAGACCGTCGGGCAGCGGGGTCTTGATCACCTGATCGGCGGCGAAAGGATCATCGAGCCAAAGGCGAATGCCACCGACCGTTTCTGTCGGCAGCCGCAGCAGGCGCTGGGCATCCCCCAGCGCGATCAGGGCGATCTGGTTGTCCACGTCGGCCCCGACCCCGAAGATACCGGAGACGGTGAAGAGGCGCTGGGCCGGGACACGACCGAACGGGGTGAAGCGGGTTCCCTCGGTCAGGATCAGGCGAACCTGGTCCCCGATGGAGACGTTGAGGCGACGAGCCACCCCCTGCCCCAGCACGATCCGGTATTGACCGGCCTGCAGGGTATCGAGGCGCCCCCCCAGCATCTGACTGTGGAGGATATCCCCCTTGGGCCAGCGGGCGGGATCGATCCCCTGCACGCTCACCCCGGTCAACTGGCCGGGGCTTTGCAGCATCCCCTCGCTGTCGAGCATGGGGGCCGTGGCCACCACATGGGGCAGCTTGGCGAGATCCGGTAGGCCCTGGGGCGCTGCATCGATGCGGCCGGCCTGATTGGTCACCACCACATGAGGAATCACCCCGAGGATGCGCCCCTTGAGCTGGCCTTCGAATCCGTTCATCACCGAAATGACCACCATCAGAGCCGCGACTCCGATGGCGATGCCAAAGGTGGAAAACAGGGAGATAAATGAGACGAAGCGGTTGCTGCGCTTCGAGCCCGCATAGCGCAGGCCGATGGCCAGCGAAAGGGGCTGAAAAAGTCCGGTCTTCAAGGATATGTACGTTGCCAACAAAATAAGATACCGGATAATAAAGGGAAACCGTCTATGACAACAAGGGATAGCCTCCATGCAGGAACAGTTCTTCAGCGTCACTCATGCCACGCCGGTCAATGTGATCCCCATGCCGGCCGACTTTCAGCTGCCTTCACTGGAGGAGCTGGACGCTGAGCTGCCGGAGCCCTTTCGGATCGCCTCGGCCATCACCTCCATCGATCTGGTGACCACCCGCTTGCTGCGCAACCAGAATGATTCGATGCACGACCTCCTCGAGATCGTCAATCAGCAATCCCGCAAGATCGACATGATCATGAGCTATGTCCTCTCCTTGCAGGATCATCCCGAGCAGCGCTTCCACACCCTGCGTTTCGGTGCCGGCCAACTCACCTATCTGCACCCCTACCACGGCCATGGCGATGTCCCTCAGCCACACCAGATAGTGCGCCTCAAGATCTTCTTGCGCGACGAGGCTGCCGCCATCTACTGCTATGGCCAGGTCAAGCAGGTCGAGGGGGGCGAGCACGGCAATCACGTGGTGCTCGACTATGTGCGGATCCGTGAAGATGACCGTGAGCTGCTGGTACGCGCCAGCCTGCATGTGCAATCAAAACAACTCAAGCTGCGCGCTCAGGAGCGTCAGCGTTAACCACAACGAACGTCAGCGCTAACAACCGCCAACGTTAAAAGAATCGAATGATGCCAATGACTCTCCCCGCCTTGCCCGCCAAAGCGGGCCAAAAAATCACGCTTGGCCAGCTGGTCGGCAGCAGCCTCTCGCTGTTCGCCGCCCGCATCACGGGGGCGGCAGACCGTCCCGTCCTGCTGGTCACCGCCGATACCCCGAGCGCCCTGCGCCTCGAACAGGAACTGCAATACCTGCTGGCAGATGAGGGATGTCCCGTGCTGCTGTTTCCCGACTGGGAAACCCTGCCCTACGACACCTTCTCTCCCCATCAGGACATCATTTCCCAGCGCCTCGAGACCCTCTACAAGCTGCCGCAGATGAGCAAAGGGGTGCTGATCGTGCCCATCTCGACCCTGATGCTGCGCTGCGCCCCCCGCGCCTATCTCGACAAGTACAGCCTGATGGTGACAAGCGGCCAGCGCCTCAACCTGCAGCAGCTGCGCGGACGTCTTGCCGAGGCGGGCTACGTGGCGGTGGATCAGGTGCTGGAACACGGCGAGTTTGCCGCCCGCGGCTCCTTGCTCGATCTCTTCCCCATGGGCAGCAACACCCCCTATCGCATCGACTTTTTCGATGACGAGGTGGACTCCATCCGCCCGTTTGATCCCGAGACCCAGCGCTCCAGCGAGCCGGTCAAATCGGTCAGCCTGTTGCCGGCCCGAGAGTTCCCCACCGACGAGAGCGCCATCGAGCTCTTTCGCGGCCACTATCGCGAACAGTTCGAGATCTCCCGCGCCGAGGGCTCCGTCTATCAGGAGGTGAGCAAAGGACGCTGGCCGGCCGGCATCGAATACTATCTGCCGCTCTTTTTCCAGGAAACCGCCAGCCTGTTCGATTACCTGCCACAGAGCACCTTGCTGCTCACCGTGGGAGATATTTACCCCGCCGCCCAGCGCTTCTGGAACGACATCGGCCAGCGTTATGAGGAGCGACGCTGGGACAACACCCGGCCCCTGTTGCCCCCCCAGCAGATCTATCTGCCGGTGGAGCAGCTGTTCGCCGAGCTGGGGCAATATGGCGCGGTGCGGCTGCAGGAGGCCGCCACCGGCGGGGAAGCCGGCCAGCGGGATCTGCCCATCGCCCCCCTGCCCGACCTGCAACTCGATCACAGCAAGGAGCAGCCCCTGCTGGCGCTCAGCCAGTTCCTGCAAGGGTTTGCCGGTCGCACCCTGTTTGCGGTGGAGTCCGAGGGGCGACGCGAGGTGCTGGGCGACTTGCTGGCCCGCATCAATGTGCAGCCCAAAGAGTTTGCGTCTCTGGATGCCTTCGTGGCGAGCCGGGATCGCCACGGCCTGTTGGTGGCCCCGCTCGAGCGTGGCTTCCTGCTCAGCGAAGCTGGCCAGGAAGAGCTGGCCCTTATCACCGAGAGCGAGCTGCTGGGCGGCAAGGTGCGCAGCAAACGGGCGCGGGAGAAGAACAAGAATTTAAGCTCGGATGCGGTGATCCGAAACCTGGGCGAGCTGACCCAGGGCCAACCGGTGGTGCATCTTGATCACGGTGTCGGCCGCTATCTGGGGCTCGAGACCATCGATGCCGGCGGTCTGCCCACCGAGTTTTTGACCCTGGAGTACGCCGGCGGCGACAAGCTGTTCGTGCCGGTCACCAGCCTGCACCTTATCAGCCGTTATACCGGATCGGATAACCCGCCCAGCCATAAATTGGGGGGCGAGGCCTGGAGCAAGGCGCGACGCAAGGCAGCCGAAAAAGTGCGTGACGTCGCCGCCGAACTGCTCGACGTCTATGCCCATCGCGCCGCTCGCGCCGGTTTTGCCTTCAAGCACGACAAGGAAGCCTACCGCCAGTTTGCTGCCGGTTTCCCGTTCGAGGAGACCGAGGATCAGCTCAATGCCATCAATGCGGTGCTTGGTGACATGTGCCAGGCCAAGAGCATGGACAGGCTGGTGTGCGGCGACGTGGGTTTTGGCAAGACAGAGGTGGCAATGCGCGCCGCCTTTGTCGCCGTGCACGGTGGCAAGCAGGTGGCGGTGCTGGTGCCCACCACCCTGCTCGCTCAGCAGCACTACGACAACTTCCGCGATCGCTTCGCCAACTGGCCGGTGCGGGTCGAGGTGCTGAGCCGCTTTCGTTCCGCCAAGGAGCAAAACGCCGTCATGAAGGAGCTGGCCGAGGGCAAGGTGGACATCATCATCGGCACCCACAAGCTGCTGGGCTCCGATCTCACCTTCAAGGATCTGGGGCTGCTCATCGTCGACGAGGAGCACAGATTCGGGGTACGCCAGAAGGAGAAGATCAAGGCGCTGCGCGCGGACGTGGATATCCTCACCCTCACCGCGACCCCCATTCCGCGCACCCTCAACATGGCGATGTCCGGCATGCGGGATCTCTCGATCATCGCCACTCCGCCCGCCAAGCGCCTCGCCATCAAGACCTTCGTGCGCCAGCACGAGCCGGCGGTGGTGCGTGAGGCAGTGCTGCGGGAACTCAAACGCGGCGGTCAGGTCTACTACCTGCACAACGACGTAGAGAGCATCGAGAAGTGCGCAGCGGATCTCGCCGAGCTGGTGCCGGAGGCGCGCATCGGCATCGCCCACGGCCAGATGCGCGAGCGCGAACTCGAGCGGATCATGTCAGATTTCTACCACCAGCGCTTCAACCTGCTGGTCTGTACCACCATCATCGAGACCGGCATCGACGTACCGAGCGCCAACACCATCATCATGGACAGGGCCGACCATCTGGGTCTTGCCCAGTTGCACCAGCTGCGCGGCCGGGTCGGGCGTTCCCACCACCAGGCTTATGCCTATCTGCTCACCCCCCATCCCAAGCTGATGACCAAGGATGCGGCCAAGCGGCTCGAAGCCATCGCGTCGCTGGAAGATCTCGGCGCCGGCTTTGCCCTGGCCACCCACGATCTGGAGATCCGCGGCGCAGGCGAGCTCTTGGGAGACGATCAGAGCGGCCAGATCGAATCGGTGGGCTTTACCCTCTACATGGAGATGCTGGAGCAGGCGGTCGAGGCACTGAAAAATGGCAAGGAGCCGTCGCTCGAACAGCTGATGAGCCAGCACACCGAGGTGGAGCTGCGCCTGCCCGCGCTGTTGCCGGACGACTATATCCCGGACGTCAACATGCGTCTCTCCATGTACAAGCGGATCGCCAGCGCGGCGGACGAGCAGGAGCTACGCGAACTGAAAGTGGAGCTCATCGACCGCTTTGGCCTGCTGCCGGAGGCGACCAAAACCCTGATGGAGTTGGCCGCCTTCCGCCAGCGCGCCACCGCCCTTGGCATTCGCCGGGTGGAGATGAGCGAACGCGGCGGTTATCTCGACTTCACCCAGGAGACCCGCGTCAACCCGACCTATCTGGTCAAGCTCCTCTCCGAGCAACCACGCATCTACAAGATGGATGGACCGACCCGGCTGCGCTTCCAGGTGCCGACCCAGGATCGCGCCATGCGGCTCAAACTGGTGGATGGCTTGCTGGCGGATCTCGCCAACCACAGTCAGTGATCAGGCCACTCGGCCAATAAAAACGGGAGCCCTTGCGGCTCCCGTTTTTATTATCTGCGGTTGGCTGCGCTTTGCCTCGCATCAGCCCTGATTGGCAGGATCCTCGTGGGCGGAAAACTCCCGCATGAAGGCCTCTGCCCGCTCAACCATCTTGGTGGACCCGACGAAATAAGGGGTGCGCTGGTGCAGCTCGGTAGGTTTGATGTCCATGATCCGGCCAAAACCGTCGGAGGCCTTGCCGCCGGCCTGCTCCACCAGAAACGCCATGGGGTTGCACTCATAGAGCAGGCGCAGCTTGCCGTTCGGGGAGTTGGTGCCGGACGGATAGATGTAGATGCCGCCCTTGAGCAGGTTGCGATGAAAATCGGAAACCAGGGAACCGATATAGCGGGAGGTGTAGGGTCTGTGGGTCGCTTCGTCCCGCTCCTGGCAATATTTCAGGTACTTCTTCACCCCGTCCGGGAACTTGATGTAGTTGCCCTCGTTGATGGAGTAGATCTTGCCTTCCTGCGGAATGCGAATGTTCTCGTGGGAGAGGCAGAAGCAACCGATGGAGGGATCATAGGTAAAGCCGTTGACGCCAAAGCCGGTGGTGTAGACCAGCATGGTGGAAGAGCCATAGACCACGTAACCGGCGGCGACCTGACGGTTGCCCGGCTGCAGGAAATCTTCCAGGGTCACCGGGCCGCCCTGCGGGCTGACACGACGGTAGATGGAGAAGATGGTCCCGACCGAGACGTTGACATCGATGTTGGAAGAGCCGTCGAGCGGGTCAATCAGCACCACATATTTGGAGTTCTTGGAGAGCGGCGAATCGAAGGCGACGAAGTCCTCTTCTTCTTCCGACGCCATGCCGCACACCTCGCCACGGGCTTCGAGGGCAGCCTTGAAGCGCTCGTTGGCATACACGTCCAGCTTCTGCTGCACCTCGCCCTGCACGTTCTCGGAACCCACGGAGCCGATGATATCCGCCAGCCCCGCCTTGTTGATCTCCCGGTTCACCACCTTGGCCGCCAGGCGGATGGAGCTGAGCAATGACGTCAGCTCGCCGGTTGCGGTTGGGTAATCCGCCTGCTTTTTGACGATGAACTCGCCCATGGTGATCATGTTTCGCATTGTTGGTCCTTTAAGGTCGTTCCCGTTGGCGTTGAAAACGTTTGCAAAGATCGAAAAAAAAAGAAGCCGATCCTCGGCCGTGTTGTTTTGTAACCTAATGTAACGTCTGTTTTTTGTTTTTGCAGCGAATTAAGCGGGCTATTAAAACGCCAGCACTTGACAGAAAGTGGTGTCGCGAGTGCGAAAAAGCCAGGTCAACTGACCAATTTCGGCCTCTTAATTCGTGATAGAAAACCGTCAGTGTGCGTGCCACAGGCGCGATAAAGCAGGGCTCTTTTGACTCACTCCCATCATGACGGCCCCGTATCGGCCTGCCTCTTGAGATCCCGCCTTCAATCCCGCACACTGGCTGCGCTTTGGAAGCAAAAAAACATAAGGATATTCAATGAAAAGGACTCTCATTGCCGGCATGGTTGCCGGTTTGTTCACCCTGGCGGCCCAGCCTGTGCTGGCTGCACACGTCTCGGCCGGCACCAAACTGCTGCCCGATGCTCAGCAGATCTACGTGACCAATATCGGCACCGAACCCACCACTATAGACCCCCAACTGGTGGAAGAGAGTGCGGGCAGTGCCATCGTCAACGATCTGTTCGAGGGGCTCTACACCCTTGATGACAAAGGCAAGCCCCAGCCTGCGGGCGCGCTCGGCTACGAGCTCGACAGCACGGGGACTGTCTACACCTTCCAGCTAAGGCCCGAGGCCAAGTGGTCCAACGGCGAGCCCGTCACCGCGGCCGACTACGTCTATGGTTGGCAACGGGCGGCGGATCCCAAGACCGCCTCCAACTACGCCTGGTTTATCGAGCTGACCGGTGTCACCAACGCCAGCGAAGTGATCCAGGGTAAGAAGACGCCGGACGCCCTGGGGATCAAGGCCCTGGATCCCCATACCCTGCAAATTACCCTGAAGAATCCGGTCCCCTTCTTCCTGAAGACCCTCTCCCACTACACCACCTTCCCGGCTCCCAGGGCCACCATCGACAAATATGGCAAGGAGTGGGTCAAACCTAACAATATCGTCTCCAACGGCGCCTTCGTGCTCAAGGAGTGGACCCCCAACGAGCGCCTGACCGCCGAGCGCAATCCCCACTACTGGGATAACCAGCACACTGTCCTTAACAAGGTGATCTATCTGGAGATCGTCTCGGAGACCGCCGCCTACAACCGCTATCGCACCGGCGAGCTGCACTACACCACCTACCCGCTGGAGCAGTACAAGCACATCAAGAGCCAGAGCCCAGAGGAGCTGGTCAACGTCCCGATCCTCGCGACCTATTACTATGTGTTCAATACCCAGCGCAAACCGTTTGATAACCCCAAGGTGCGCAAGGCGCTGTCCCTTGCCATAGATCGGGAGACCATCACCGACAAGATCCTGGGTCAGGGCCAGCTGTCCGCTTTTAGCCTGACGCCCCCCATTGTCGATGGCTTCGAGCTGAAAAAACCGGCCAGCGAGCTGATGAGCAAGGAAGAGCGGATCAAGCAGGCCAAGACACTGCTGACCGAAGCGGGTTATGGACCGGACAAACCGCTGGAGGTGGATATCCTCTACAACACCAACGAGGGCCACAAAAAGATTGCCCTGGCCATCTCCTCCATGTGGAAACACAACCTGGGGGTCACGGCCAAGCTCAACAACATGGAGTGGAAGACCATGGTGTCGGTGCTCAATGAGGGGGATTTCGGGGTCAGCCGCTATTCGTGGAACGGGGATTACAACGATGCCTCAACCTTCCTCGACATCATGACGTCCAGCAGCAGTGCCAACAGCGGCAAGTGGGTCAACAAGGAGTATGACGCCCTGCTGGCCAAGGCGCACGACTCCCAGGATGGCGCAGAGCGTAACCGTCTCTATCAGCAGGCAGAAGCCCTGATCGAGGCAGAGGCCCCCTTGGCGCCCGTCTACTTCTACGTCAAATCCAGGCTGCTCAAGCCGTTCGTCAAGGGCTACCCCTACCAGAACCCGCAAGATATCGTCTACAGCAAGGATATCTACCTGGTAGCCCAGTAATCTCTCTTCTGACAAAAACGCCTGCAGCTGTGCAGGCGTTCCTTTTTTAGTCTGTGTTTGCCCTGACGATCAATCTTCCTGACAGGCCGCCATAGCCAGCGGAGCACGTCGCCTCAACACCACGGGTTTGAGCAACAATTGCGCCAGCAAGACACCGAGCAGGGTGAGACCTCCGCCGATCAGGTGATAACTGGTCAGGCGTTCCCCCAGCAGAGTGATGGCAAGCCCCGCGGTCATCACGGGCAACAGGTTCATGAAGATGGCGGTACGGCTAGCCCCCAGCAGGGAGATCCCCTGCATCCAGAGCCAGGGCGAGAGTGCCGAAGTGGGGATACCGGCATAGAGAATGAGCCACAGGGCCTGACTGTCCGGCCACTGGCCATCCACCAGCAGATAGAAAGGCGTCAGGAGCGCCACGCTGCAGAGCACCTGGCCGTAAAGCATGGACCAATTGTCGAGCCCCAGATCCCACTTCTTCAGCAGCACGCTGTAAAGGGCATAAGTGCCCGCCGAGAGCAGCATATAGAGGGAGCCGATATGGATGCCCTGGGTAAACAGCCGGGCAGGATCCCCGTGTCCCAGCAGGATCGCCAAGCCCAGGAGGGAGAGCACTCCCCCCAGCACCGCGCCCCAGGTTGGACGCTCGCGCAGCAGCCAGATGCTGAGCAATACGGTGAGCAAGGGGGTCAATCCCATCATCAGGCCGATCTCGGTGGCCCCCAGGGTCTGCGCTGCGTAGTAGCCGAAGGTCTGGTTGAGCACCATGCCAAGCAGAGCCAACGTCGCCAGTTGCAACCAACCGGCGCGCAGGCGGTCCCGGACACGCCACACCCGACGCGCCAGAAAAGGCGTCAAAATGCAGGCGGCCACCACCCAGCGGGACCAGGCAAGTGCAGCCGGCGAGAGCACGCCAACCGCCAGTTTGCTGACAATGCCATTGCCAGCCCAGATGGCAATGCAGGAGAACGGAAATACAAAGGCAAGGGGCATCACAATATCCAGAAATGGCAGGATGGAGATGATAAGTCGGGTGTGGAGTATAGAGTGCGACAAGGGATAAGCAAGGCCCGAAAACGAACATGCCCGCAGGAGTGCGGGCATGGGATCACAGAAACCTATTCAGAAGCGGGTCACGCCGCATCCATGTGAAGTCTGGAGATGAGCTCGTTGACTTCAGTCACCGTCTGGCGATGGGGAATGTCAGCCTGGCTCGGCATCAATAACAACCCCGACTGGAAATCAAACCGCCCCCGACCATGGATGTAAATCCGACCTTTAAAGAAGGTTTTGACGTGCTTTGCCACCATCAGTGGCAGGTACTTCTTGAACACTCTCATCGTTTGCAACCTCTTGCAGTTGTATCCGTATGACAGCAGCTTCTGCGAAATAATTCCGTTAACTAACTATAAAAATCCGGAAAAATCGCTTCTCTCTTCCCTAAAAATTCATTCGTTAATTATTTGTTAACTTTTAGCGTATTGTATGCGGCCCTTCGAGCCAGAGCAAGTTTCCTTTGCCCTCGCGCCATTCGATACAGGCAATGCCCGAGGTGGCAAACATGGGCGCCCCCGCAGCCGGAGAGAGACTCTGCACCAGATACCCCACCAGCGGCAGGTGGCTGACCAGCAAGATCTGCTCATGCTGTTCGGCCAGCGCGGTCAGGTAGCTGGCGACGAAAGCGGGATCCCCGTAGGGGGTGATATCGCCACTCTCTTCCACCACCTTGGCGTCTGGTAATTCACTGCATATGGTCTGCCAAGTTTGACGAGCACGCAGGTAGTTGCTGTGGATCACCCGATCGAACGGACCGGCCAGCTGAGGCGACAACCAACGAGCCATCTGAAGTGACTCTTCGATCCCCTGCTCGGTCAATGGACGCTGTTCATCTGTTTTCGCATTCATGCCAGCCTGGCCATGACGCATGATATAGATCTTCATTACTACCTCGCCCAACGGGCCTGTTTTAATAGCCGGAGGATCTTACCCCGCCGTGCCGGGGGAAACAATTGCGCGACCTCTCAGAAAAGGGTTTGCCTGACGGGATAGCGAGGTCGATAATCATGTTTAAATTCAAATAAATCCTACAAGAGTCGACCCTAATGAGCCCATATGCCAGTCCCAACGACCACCGGCAATACCACTATCTGGAGCTGGAAAACCGGCTCAGGGTCTTGTTGATTTGCGATCCCGAAACCGACAAATCGGCAGCATCGCTGGCGGTCAACACCGGTCATTTTGACGATCCGGTGGACCGGCAGGGGATGGCTCACTTCCTCGAACACATGCTGTTCCTTGGTACCTGCACCTACCCAAGACCCGGTGAGTACCAGCAGTTCATGAGCCGTCACGGCGGCAGCAACAACGCCTGGACCGGCACCGAATTCACCAACTTCTTCTTCGAGATCGACAACGGTTTCTTTGAAGCGGGGCTGGATCGCTTCTCCCAGTTTTTCATCTGCCCCACTTTCGATCCCGAGTGGGTGGACAAGGAGCGCAACGCGGTCGACTCCGAATACCGGCTCAAGCTGCAAGACGATATCAGGCGCAGCTATCAGGTGCACAAGGAGACAGTCAACCAGGCACACCCCTTCTCCAAATTTTCGGTGGGCAACCTGGATACCCTGGCCGACCTGCCCGGTCGGGATCTGCGATCCGACCTTATCCAGTTCTACGAAAGCCATTACAGTGCAGATCGCATGGCCCTGGTCATGATGTCGCCCGAATCCATCGACACCCAGCTGGCCTGGTGCCGTCGCTATTTCGCTCCCATTTTGAATCGCAATCTGGGAACACCGACTCTGGAGGCTCCCCTCTACCGACTCGACGATCTGGGGATCCGCATCCGCATCAAGCCGGTCAAGGAGACGCGCAAACTGGCGCTCACCTTCCCTTTGCCCAATGTGGACGAGTTCTACGACAAAAAGCCCCTCACCTTCCTGAGCCACCTCATCGGTTATGAGGGGGATGGCAGCCTGCTCTCTCTGCTCAAGGGCAAGGGCTGGGTCAATCAGCTCTCCGCCGGCGGTGGCATCAGTGGCGCCAACTTCAAGGATTTCGGGGTCAACTTCGGCCTGACGCCTCTCGGGCTGGCCCATGTAGACGAGATAGTCGCCGCCCTGTTTGGCTACCTCAAGCTGATCGCACGGGAGGGGCTGGAGGCCTGGCGTTACGACGAGAAGCGCACAGTGCTCGAATCGGCGTTTCGCTTTCAGGAGCGAGGCCGGGCGCTCGATACCGTCTCCGGGCTGGTGTTGAACCTGTTCAGTTATGCCCCGGAGGATCTGCTCTACGGCGATTACATGATGCGCGAGTATGACGAGGGGCTGATCCGCCGTCTGCTGGCCAAACTCACCCCCCACAATCTGCGCATCACCATCACGGCGCCGGAGCAGTCCACCGATCGGCTGGCCCGCTGGTACCAGACCCCTTACAGCGTCGCCACCATTACAGAATCAGAAAAAGTGCACTGGCAGCAGAGCGAGCCGGATCCGGCCCTCGCCCTGCCCAAACCGAACCCCTTTATCACAGAGCGGCTCGATCCCCGCACACCCGAGCTTGCCGCCGACATGCCGGCCTGCCTCATCGATCGGCCGGGTTTTCGCCTCTGGCACCTGCATGAGCACCAGTTCAGCGTGCCCAAGGGCAACATCTATATCTCCATCGACAGCGAACATGCGGTGAAAAACCCGCGCAACATCGCCATGGCGCGCCTCGCGGTAGAGCTGCTCACGGATCACCTCAACGCACTCACCTACCCGGCGGAGCTGGCGGGGCTCGGTTATCAGATTTATGCCCATCAGGGGGGCTTTACCATCAACCTGAGCGGCTTTGCCGACAAGCAGCCCCTGTTGCTCGACATGATCCTCGGCAATCGCACCCTGGGGTACCCAGATCCGCGCCGCTTTGCCGAGATAAAAGAGCAGCTCATCCGCAACTGGGAGAACCAGTCCAAGGCGCGCCCCATCTCCCAGCTATTCAACCAGCTCACCAGCTTGCTGCAGCCCAACAACCCGCCGTTCGAGCAGCTGCTGCGCCATCTGCGCACGGTAGAGCTCACCGAGATGCCGGATTTCGTGGCCCGGCTGTTTGGCGAAGTCCATGTGGAGACCCTGGTACACGGTGACTGGACCGCGACCGAAGCCTTGGCGCTGGCGGCCCTGCTGGAGCGCCACCTGGCGCCCCACAGCCAGCCCGGCAGCGAGACCCGCCGCCCGCTTATCTCCATCCAGGACAGGGGCACCCTCATTCGCGAGCAGGGGTGCGAACACGAAGACTCGGCGCTGCTGGTTTACTACCAGTCCCGCACCACCCGGGCGCAGGATCTCGCCTGCTTTACCCTGGCCAACCACATCATGTCCTCCACCTTCTTCCATGAGCTGCGCACTCGCCAGCAACTGGGCTATGTGGTGGGCGCCGGCAACCTGCCTCTCAACCGTCATCCCGGCCTCATCTTCTATATCCAGTCGCCGGTGGCGGGGCCGCAGATCCTGCTCGATGCGGTGGAGGAGTTTATCGATCTCTTCCCGCTCGCCATGCTCGAACTCACCGAGCAGCAGTGGCAGGACAGCAAGGCGGGGCTGCAGGCCCAACTCAGCGAGCGAGATGCGAATCTGCGCAGTCGCGGCCAGCGGCTCTGGGTCAGCATCGGCAACAAGGATCTCGGCTTTGATCAGCGGGAGCGGGTCTGTCAGGAGGTGGGAAGGTTAAGCCGCGCCGATCTGGTGCGCTTTATCACCCAGTTGCGCTCTCGTACCTCAGATCGACTGATCCTCTGCAGCTATGGCCAGGGGCACGAACATGACGAGCGCATCACGGGCCAGTTCATCGACGACCCCAAGGCATTTCGCCTCAACGCCGCCACCTTCGAGGCCTGAGCAGGCTTCTTTCCCCACCTGCAGACAATATCGCGGGCAATAAAAAGCCGACCCATCAGGGTCGGCTGGAAAGACCATAACAATTGCGACCAAAGCCGCCAAAAGTGAACATGAGCGTGAAAATCAGACACTGAGTTGATGGTCGGCAAGCGGGATCAACCTCGGCTCGCCTTGCAATGCCAACAGTGATTGAGAAACAGCCTCATATTAGGCACTCCCCCTCATGCTCACGTTGATCTACGTCAAAGGAGGTATCAAAGAGTCCAACTCCGTCTCCCTTGTTGGCACACATCCCCTCTTTTTTACCCTCAATCGCGACGGATCAACCGGTAAGCCACCTCATCGAAGTAAGAGAGCTGGCCACTGAGCACCCGCGGGTGATCCGGCTCGGCGGCCCGCCCCAGCACCTCCACCCTGAATTCCCGCTCAAAGAGGGAGCGCACTTCCAGCTCCCCCACCGAGAAGGGTGGCTGCACCTGCTGCTCGGGTTGATACTCCAGGGTTACCAGCAGGATCTGGCCCCCCGCCTCCACCAGTCGGCTCATCAGGGCCGCATATTGACGGCGCATGGCCGTCGGCAGGGCGATCAGCGCCGCCCTGTCATAGACCAGCCGATAACGGCGACCGAGCTCCGGAGCGGCAAAAAAATCCCCCTGATAGATGCGCAGGTTATCGTGCTGATGGCACTGATAGGGCCCCACCTCACTCACCGTTTCGGCGAGCCCGTTTTCGCTGAAAAACTGGCCGATGGCGAGCTCCGAGAGTTCGAAACCATCGACCGGGTGCCCCTGCCCCTTGAGCCAGAGCATGTCGCGGGACTTGCCGCACAAAGGAACCAGCACGGGTTCATCCGGTTGCTGGGCCGACCACCAGGATTGCAGCCAGCGGTTGAAATCTGCCTGATGAAAGCCAATCCGGTTCTCTTCCCAACGTTGATGCCAAAACGCAGCTTCCATCGTCATTACCCTTGTTACTTAAAGATGCTTCAATATCACAACTTAACCGGCGCGGTGCAAGCCCGGGCACGGTTGCCCGCCCCCTTTTTGCCTGATAACCGGCCGCCAAACAAAAAGAGGCAACAAGGCCTCTTTTTCAACGTTTTCATGATGTTTGGCGGCGCCGGAATACAAACCCGGGAGAAGATGACAAACACAGCGCCTGGGGCGATATTCCCGTCGGCGCAGCGCTTATTCTCTCGCCTTTTCCCGTTAGAGCTCGACCTCATCCAGCACGGTGCAGATGTGGGCAAAATCCGGCCTGGTCTCGGGCAGCTCTGCCAGACAGGCAGCCTTGAGGCGATGCAGGGAGGCGAGCCCCGCCTCATCGGCTTCACAACGTGCGAGCAGCTCTTCAAGCAGGCAACCAAAGGCCCGCACCTCGAGCCGCTCCAGCCCGAAGGCCCGCGTCTGATCGGCACGCTCATAAAAAGAGGCCGCGCCAAAATCGGAGAGCAACACCCGCACCTCCTCCTCACATGGCCCTGTGGCATAAAGCATATTGTGGCCATAGAGGTCCCCGTGCATGATGCCGGCGCCGTGCAGATGGCGCGCCACCGAGGCTATCCCCCGCACCAGTGCCATCATCCCGGGCAAGGTAAAGCGCAAGTCGGCGGCATAGATATCGCGAGTACAGGATTCCAGGCTCGGCGGCCCCGCCAGATTGGTAAACGCGGGATCTATCAGCCCCATCACCAGCGCCGGAATGCCGGAGGGGTGATCCGCCACCCGCCCCACTACCTCGACCAGGTTGGGATGATTGCCCGCCGCCAGGGATGCCGTCATCTCACAGCGCGGCAAACCATCGCTGGTCACGGCCCCCTTGAAGAGCTTGACCGCCACCGCCTGACGCTCGCCCCCGTTCCAGCTCGCACCATGGATGACGCCGGAGGCCCCCTGCCCTAACGGCTCACCCAGCGCCAGCTCATGCCAGCGGATATCTGCCACCTGCGCACTCGCCGCCATGCGCGACTCCAGCGCATCGCTAAAGGGGTTGCCGGAATAGGCGAGCCAGGTGAGGCGCGGCAGCGACAGCAGCCATTCGGGAAACGCCTCGAGCCGGTTGGCTGCGATACGCAGCAGCTCCAGACGGCGGCAGTTGGCAAGGGTCTCGGGGAGCGCAGTAAGGCGATTGCCCGCCAGCATCAGCTTTTGCAGGCCGTCGCACTGGCCCAGCTCATCGGGCAGGCTTTCAATTGCGTTGTCGGTCAGGATCAGCCAGCGCAAACTCGCCGGCAGCGATTTGGCCGACACGCGAGCAATCCGGTTGGCCTTAAAACCCACCATGGTGAGCGCCGGACAGCGTCCCAACACCTCGGGCAGTTCGGTAAAGCGGTTCTCGGAGCAGAAGATAATGCGCAGTTTGCCAAACCCGGCCAGCTCGTTCGGAAGTGTGCTTAGCTGGTTGCCGGTCAGATCCAGCACCTCCAGCGTCTCTTTCAGGCTCAGGATCTCGGGTGGGAAAACCGCCAGGTTTTCAGAAAGCTTCAGATGGCGGGCACCGCGCAGTTCACCCGCGCGCAGCTGTTCCAGAGTATGCATAACCGTTTCTCAATCCTGGTGATCTGTCTGATGGCGCAACGCGGCCATCAGAGCGCGCCGGACTTGCGTCCAGCGGTTTTAAAGGGGGGCATTATAAAGAAATCGGGGCGCAGATCGCCCCTTTTGTTGCTTTGCCGAGGCATGGCGCTCAGCAACGCCACCCCAGCGGATTAACGAAACAGGTAGGATGCAATAAACGCTGTGCATTGCACCGTTTTCAGAGCGGCTTTTGTGCAAGGAATGAGGAACAAAAGTAGAGGTGCAATTTCATTGCACCCTACGGACTTGAAACAGACGGTTTTTATTCAAACCGCTGCTCGTGTTCCATATCCTCCCGCTGCTCTCGTTCTTTTTGGCGCTCGATTAGCTGAACCAAGTTTGCAGAGACTGTTTGAGCCGCAGTCGAAATATCTGCTCTTTCATGTTCAACCAACTTACGAATTACCTTCGCTCTGGACTGCATTACTTCGACTCGACTGCCAGACCAAGAGGAAGGAGTGACACGCTCGGCGAATATTTCCAGAACAATAGCTGGCTCAGGAGATGACTCAAGCAGCCTGAGAGCTAGCTCTGACATCTCAAGTTCTTCAATCTCTTCATTCTTCTTCCACAAATTAATACCAGCAGCCACAGACTCCCATACATTTATATTGTCTCTAGCTCGGCACCACTCTATCAATACATCCATATCGATCTTGGAGAGAGGAGACTGTAGCAATCCTCTATGGCGGATAAAAAACAACCGCCTACGCTGTTGTTCTTCCGTACCCTCCAAAATACGATTGAGAAATGCTTCTGGCATCAATCCCGCTGTTGTATTAATGGCACGGTTGAAAGCATGAATGTAGCCATGGTGCTTCTCAACAACAGCAAAGATCGTGTCCAACCACTCCAGCTTTTCAGCCTCATTACCATCAAAACGCAGTGCAGCCTGAATAACTAGATCCATACGATAATCAAAAGACCCACTATAGTTATGGTCTTTTCTTGTAATAATCTGGATTGCAGCCCTTAGACCTATCCGCCGAAGATCAGTTCCGAGAACATCCCTATCACGTTCTTTATCACGTAATCTAATGCTTAGAGCATGCACAACAACATCATCACCGTTAGGTTTACTTAGAAGCTGTAGAGCAAGATCAAGAACGCGCTCTCTGGGCAAATGAGCATACTTATCCTGCCAAAGGATTGGCCCATACATGCTGAGAGGAATATCAAAATCATCCAGAAGTACCATACAACGGTTTAGATCAGTTTCTGTGAACTTCCGCTGAGAATGTAGACCCACCAACACGCGTCTAAGATCAGGATGTTGGGCACAATACTCAAGCATCTCCTCAGCTAGCGACGGATTGATAGATTCAACCTCTCCGATGAAACCGCCAAAGACAGCAAAATCCCTGCAAGTTTCAGGCTGCTTTTCGAGTTGCTCAACAAGTTTCAACCAACCAGCTTGTAAGTCATGGGCTCCTCTCGCCAACCCTCTCCCGAATGAAATGCGGTATGGCAGCCAATCGTTGGAAAACAGCTTAGGACATAGCTCATTTAGCCCATATTCAGATGCAGCAAACGCCTCACCCAGCCTAAATGCCCTTGCTTCAAGTTGATTCTCAGATTCTTGAAATACATCGGTGTCACTATATTCAAAATCAGTTTCTTGCACACAAGAATCAAGTTCCGGACTTAGTACATAAATCATGATATTTGGAACCAAACCTTGGGGCCTCAGCGCCCTCTCCAATGCAGCAAGATTGTCTGGTAGAGGTTCGACATCACTCTCACCTTCTAGATTGATATGGTCAAAATAGATTGTTGAACGAATTGCAATCCAACCTTCCCCCCAAGGGTGATGAGCGTGTAACTTGTACGCAGCATCGACTAATACGATTCTCATCGCTTCTTCACCCCACATATCACGAAATGCATTTGCTAGGATATTCCGCGCAGAGCTTTCAAGATTTGGATCTCTGGAAGTGCCCAATTTGACTGCAATATCGATAAAATCTTGGCGCCACTCAGATAATTCATCCTGACTGGGGTTAAATCCATTGTCTCTTGGCCGAGCACCAAACTCATTCATTCCAAAGCAAGTCCAATGAGCCTCTAAGGCAGTCGAAAGCATCCTGAAACCCAACGCTCTACGTCGAGCAACGCCTGATGTAAGACATTCATTCATAATTGAAATACGTTGCGATAAGGAAGCATGCGTACCTGACAGATATGCTTGATAAAATTGTGTAATCTGATTTCTCACCGAGTTGTTATCGTTGTATTCCTCTTCATAGTCCGCTAATTGAATGAGAAGTCTGATACACCGCTCGAAGGCTTTCGATTCATATGCCAGTAACTGCAAAAGATTGATAATTGATGTTCGACGAGAATTATAACCTGGCATCATGCCTTCAAAATCAGAAGCAATAAGAACAGTTTCAATTCTGTCTAGCAATGCTTCTGGAGCAACCGGTGCGATATAATTCAGTATTCTGTCAGATATATCGCTTAATTCTGTTAACCGTCCCAACAACCCGTCAGGCTGAAGCCAACACTCAACAATTTCTTTCGCCACGGGATGATCGTGCAACAGCCCTAACCTGTGCGCGAAAGACATGAGTAAGCGTTGACGACCGGTGGCTTCAAAGGCCGCCCTGAGTTGATCAACTGGAATGCTATCAAGTGCCAATGCAGCCAGCCTATTGGCAACGGCATGAGGCAAAATGGCCCGCCAATGGGCCCTCTTTTGTACGATATGGCGATCTGACAACTTGCTTGTTGCTCGGAACAACTGGCTTACGGAATACCCCGAGATAGAGCCCAATACCTCCAGTTCGTTTTGCCCTTCCTCAGCCGTTGAGACCGAAAATGAATAGACTAGAGACAATATTTCAGCCTGCTCCCGTAGACCATTATCCGGATTGTTTCGCTGTTCGAACAAACGGTTAAATAACTGTGCATCTGAAAGCTGGGCCAGACTTTCACCTTCCTCAACTCTCTCAGCGATAGCTAGAGAAACCCGCGCATTACCATCAGCAAACTCTGCTATTCGGCGGGCGTTATTTCGACCGATATTGGGAAAACGACGTAGAACAAGCTGTTCGGCAACCTCAGGCCCTACCGCTTCAATCTGGATGACCTCTGTAGTCTGAGGCTTGTCATCTCTAATGTCATACTCAACGGTAATAAGGCTGATCGTACCTTTGGCCGCTACTTTACTGGCTAGAAGAGTGTGCAATTCAGAAGGACAATTATCGAGGATCATAATGGCCCGTCGTCCCTCAGCGATCAGTCTATCCAACATTGCTGTTGCAGAGGGTTCCGGGTTTTCACCGGTATCAACATAAACTGCGATAGTCCGATCGAGCGCATCTGTTCCGACTGATTCATCGAAAAGAGCCTGTACAATTCGGGTTTTTCCAACACCGGATAATCCCGTAATGCGAACAGCTTTATTGGTTGAGCGAATCAGCTCACGCATTGGCCCGATAGCATCCTGAATGGCTAGCTTTTGCCCTTTTCCTGATGGCAGAGTAATTGTCACCCCTGGTGCTGAAATCAAGGTATCTTCTGACCCCTGAGGTGGATTGCTCCATCCCCCATATGGCTGCCAACCAGAATATCCCTGACCAAGTATTTTTTTGGCCCAGAGCATGACTGACGGATGCTGCCGCAGCCATTGCACCAGTTTCGAGCGGTCGTAAAAATCCAAGTGAATATTGGATCGGTTAGGATCATCCGCTACCGCATACTGCATTGCTTGCAGGCGATCCTCTTTCATAAGAGGAGAGCAATCATCACTTAAGCTGATGATGATATAGCTACCTCCCTTTGCCGCTAACTCTGCGATAGCGCGTGATAATTTTCCTGCGGGGGCCATTTCCTTGCTGATTGCCGATTTCGGCATACCGTGTATTTTGGCCTGAAAGACCGTATCAGGTCTTTCAATAAAGCCCGTGATCATGTGCTCGACCGGCACTTGAACATGAACATCAATACCGCCATCGGGAGCATTTATCGAGCCAGACCAGTGTACATAGGCAGGGCTATGACCATGGGCTGCAATTTCCGCCTCGGCAAGGCGCGCTGTTAACTCTTCAAGCTGGGTATCAGAGAGTCGGAGTAAGTCGTCTTTCTCAATATCAAAAATCGCCACGATGCCCTCTGATGCTTCCGAGTTAGAAGGCCACTATGTTATTCACATATAAATCAATTATCTACTTGTACAGAAAATGGTGTGACCTATATCGGGAGGTGATTGCATTTCGAACAAAAAATATCTATCCACGTCAATAATCGTATGAGTTTCATTCCTCCACTGTTTCGTTGTCCGAACAAAATTGACATACAAACTCCAGCAACAAGAAAGACGCCCTAAAGCGTCTTTCTTATTTTCAGGGTTTAGAGCAAACAGGTTGGAGGCCATTCCCCTCCCCGCCTTGCCCCGCAACCTAATCAGATCGGGGTAATGGAGGTGATATGGGCCGACCCATCCAGAGACTGGAAGATCTGCACCACGGCTTCGCCGTGGATCGGTTTGGCAAGTGGCACTGTGCTCTTGCACTTGACGCGGTAGTTGGTGCCAGCCACCACCTGGGTGGAGACTTCAAAGGGTACGTACTGCACCCCGACAAATCCTTTCAGCGCCTGGTCAAATACCGCCTGATCCTCGGCGGTCAGCTTGTGATATGCGGTCCATCCACCCACCAACACTGCTTGTTCTGACATATCAAACTCTCCGTGCTCTATGGTCCCGACTCGTTTGGCTGTTCGGGCTGCGCCCCGTTGATTCAAGTGGTTTCCGGTCTCCACCGGGGTGTCATCACTGCCGGTTGGCGCGATGACGATAGGCAAATTTACGCAGCTATCTGCAACTGGCTCAGCCCTCCCCCTTGCCACAAGCCGCTGTTGACAGCGGGCTCAATTGGCATGAGAGAGCCTAGTGCGAGATGGCAAAAATGCCCCTGTCACATATGACAGGGGCAAGGTGGCTAAAAAGCTGCTCGAAAAAAGAAGATGTGTGCCGCAAACGATTGAGAAAAGAAAAGACGCCGCAAGGGCGTCTTTTTTTCATTTTTATGCTTGAAGGGCGCAAGGGCGTTAGCCGCTTATTCCCATTCGATGGTTGCGGGCGGCTTGCCGGAGACGTCGTACACCACGCGGGAGATACCGTTGATCTCGTTAATGATGCGATTCGACACGTGGCCGAGGAAGTCATACGGCAGATGGGCCCAGTGGGCGGTCATAAAGTCGATGGTCTCGACGGCGCGAAGCGCAATGACCCAGTCGTATTTGCGACCATCGCCCATCACGCCAACGGAGCGCACCGGCAGGAACACGGCGAATGCCTGGCTGACCTGGTTGTAGAGATCGGCCTTGCGCAGCTCTTCAATAAAGATGGCATCAGCCTTGCGCAGCAGATCGCAGTACTCTTTCTTCACTTCGCCAAGCACGCGCACACCCAGACCCGGGCCCGGGAACGGGTGACGGTAGAGCATGTCGTAGGGCAAACCCAGCTCGAGGCCAACGCGGCGCACTTCGTCTTTGAACAGTTCGCGCAGCGGCTCGACCAGACCCATCTTCATCTCTTCCGGCAGGCCGCCGACGTTGTGGTGGGACTTGATGACGTGGGCCTTGCCGGTCTTGCTGGCGGCAGATTCGATCACATCCGGATAGATGGTGCCTTGCGCCAGCCACTTGGCGTTTTTCAGCTTCTTGGCTTCATCGTCAAACACCTCGACGAAGACACGGCCGATGATCTTGCGCTTGGCTTCCGGCTCGTCAACACCGGCCAGGGCAGAGAGGAAGCGCTCTTCTGCTTCAACCTTGATGATGTTCAGACCAAAGTGATCGCCAAACATCTCCATCACCTGCTCGCCTTCATTCAGACGCAGCAGACCGTTGTCCACGAAGACGCAGGTCAGGCGATCGCCGATGGCGCGGTGCACCAGCATGGCAACCACAGAGGAGTCGACACCGCCGGAGAGGCCGAGGATCACTTCATCGTCACCCACCTGCTCGCGGATGCGGGCAACGGCGTCGTCGATGATGGTGGCCGGGGTCCAGAGGCATTCGCAGCCACAGATATCTTTGACGAAGTGCTCCAGCATGCGGGCACCCTGACGGGTGTGGGTCACTTCCGGGTGGAACTGCACGCCATAGAAGCGCTTGGCTTCGTTGGCCATGGCCGCGTGCGGGCAGGTCGGGGTCTGGGCGATGGTGGTGAAGTCGGCCGGAATGGTGGTGACCTTGTCACCGTGGCTCATCCAGACATCCAGCAGGGCATTGCCGTTGTCGGCGATGGCATCTTCGATGTTGCGCAAGAGCGCGCTGCTCTTGCCAGCTTCGCCCAGCACTTCCACCTTGGCGTAACCGAATTCACGCTCGGTGGAGGATTGCACCTTGCCACCCAGCTGCTCGGCCATGGTCTGCATGCCGTAGCAGATGCCGAACACAGGGACACCGGCGTTGAACACATACTCGGGGGCGCGCGGGCTGCCCGCTTCGGTGACGGACTCGGGGCCGCCGGAGAGGATGATGCCGCTCGGATTGAATTCGCGGATCTGCTCTTCGGTCACATCCCAGGCCCACAGTTCGCAGTAGACGCCGATTTCGCGCACACGGCGGGCGATCAGCTGGGTGTACTGGGAACCGAAGTCGAGGATAAGGATACGGTGCTGGTGAATGTCTTTAGTCATTTTATTCCTGCATCAGGCTGATGTTGTCACAAAGGGCACGGGATAAAAAAAGGGTGGAAAAACGGGGCGCAGGGCCCCGTTTTATCAGCCCATCCGATAGTTGGGGGCTTCTTTGGTAATGGTCACATCGTGGACGTGGGACTCTTTCATCCCGGCGCCGGAGATGCGCACGAACTCTGCCTTGGTGCGCATGTCGTCGATGGTGGCGCTGCCGGTCAGGCCCATGGAGGAGCGCAGGCCGCCCATCTGCTGGTGGATGATCTCTTTGAGGCGACCCTTGTACGGCACGCGACCTTCGATGCCTTCCGGCACCAGCTTGTCGGCGGCGTTGTCGGTCTGGAAGTAGCGGTCGCTGGAGCCCTTGGACATGGCGCCCAGAGAACCCATGCCACGGTAGGATTTGAAGGAGCGGCCCTGGTAGAGCTCGATCTCGCCCGGCGCCTCTTCGGTACCGGCGAACATGGAGCCCACCATGACGCAGCTGGCGCCGGCGGCGATGGCCTTAGCCACGTCACCGGAGAAGCGGATGCCGCCATCGGCAATCACCGGGATGCCGGTGCCTTCCAGCGCGTCGACGGCGTCGGAGATGGCGGTGATCTGGGGCACGCCCACACCGGTCACGATACGGGTAGTACAGATGGAGCCCGGGCCGATACCGACCTTGACGGCGTTGACGCCGGCAGCGGCCAGCGCCTTGGCGCCCGCGGCAGTAGCCACGTTGCCGCCGATGATCTGCAGATCAGGGTAGGCTTCACGGGTCGCCTTGATGCGATCCAGTACACCCTGGGAGTGGCCGTGGGAGGAGTCGATGAGCAGGACGTCGACACCGGCTTCCACCAGGGCGGCGACGCGCTCTTCGTTGCCGGCACCGGCGCCGACGGCGGCACCGACCCGCAGGCGACCCTTGTCGTCTTTACAGGCGTTGGGCTTGCGCTCGGCTTTCTGGAAGTCTTTGACGGTGATCATGCCCTTGAGTTTGAAATCGGCGTTGACCACCAGCACCTTCTCGATACGGTGCTTTTGCATCAGGGCAACCACCTCTTCGCGAGGGGCTCCTTCACGCACGGTCACCAGGCGCTCTTTCTGGGTCATGATCTGTTCGACGGTCAGGGAGAGATCGGTGACAAAACGCACGTCACGACCGGTGATGATGCCCACCAGCTGGTTGCCGTCAGTCACCACGGGGTAACCGGCGAAACCGTTCTTGTGGCTCAGCTCCTTGATCTGGGCAATGGTCATGTCGGGGCGCACGGTCACGGGGTCGGAGACCACACCGCTCTCGTATTTCTTGACCTTGCGTACTTCGGCAGCCTGCTGCTCGATGGACATGTTCTTGTGGATAAAGCCGATACCGCCTTCCTGGGCCAGTGCGATAGCCAAACGGGCTTCGGTCACTGTGTCCATGGCAGCGGAGATCATGGGAATGTTCAAGCTGATGGAAGAGGTCAGCTTGGTACGCAGATCGGCAGTATTGGGAAGAACTTCGGAGTGGGCGGGAACCAACAATACATCGTCGAAGGTTAACGCTTCTTTGGCAATCCTGAGCATGGCAATATCTCACCGTTAGGGAAGTGGGGGTGTAAAATATTGCCGACGAAGTTTACTCACGGATTGGTCACTGGTAAAGAAGTTTTTTGAATTTTTTATGGCGTAGCCCTCTTTTGGTACGCCAAGAGGCCAAAAAACCAAGATTATCACTCTGGAAATGACCATTCTGGGACAAAAGAGCGATCAGTTTGCTGTTTTATGCAAATTGCCATTGTTGCCCCTCCCCTCCTTCCCAACCTCAATGACACAACATCACTTCATTCAACGAGATGGCTCTCGTTAGGCAGTAAATAGGCGACGACGCTATATGACAATAAACATAATAATGATGGGTTTGATGGCCTTTAAGCCTCGTTGGACCAACATAAACATGCGGTAAAAAGTGTTACGTTACGGCGGTTCCACTCTCTCTTCGCCCGGCATCACATTCACAGGAAAAATTCGCTGCCGGGCGATGATCCAACGTGATACAACTAGGTCTGTGATGACAGCTGTGCCATCTCGTTTTGGCTCGATTACCAGGAAGGTTATGTATGTCGCGATTCACGTCTGTCTGGATATGCCTTGGACTCTTGCTCGCCCCGGTCCTGCTCGTATTGCTGCTCAACCCCCTGTTGACCTCCTTCGTCTCCTATCATCTGCTGAAGACCAAGAGCCAGGAGCTATTGGAATACCAACTGGAGCGCAACAAGAATCTGGAGCAGAACATTCTGGCCCAGCTTTCCCACTTCAAGTTTGACTGCGGACCAGAAGATGTCGCCCTGCTGCGTAATCCCGATTATTACAGTCGCCATATTCGCCTCGCCGGCCTGCACCCGAGCCAGGGAGGTGGCTGTTCGACCCTGGGGTTTGATTTGCCCGTGCTGACCGACGTCCAGGAGAGTGATCAGGCTGCAACGCTTCATTTTGCAACGACCCAACATTCTGCCAACAGTGAACCCGAGGTGCTGATCTATTCTAGGCAGGCCGGCAATCTGGCTTATTGGGTTCTGAACAACAGCTGGGCCAATGAATTATTGGCAGTCCCCTGCGAGGATTGCTTCTATGTGGAATTTCGCCGCGATAATGACGCGATAATGGAGCAGCTGTTATTGCCTCGCGGTAATAAAGCCATCACCCAGCAGCCCAATCCGCTCTCGCTGACCGATTACGACGAATACAACAAAGTCAAACAGACTATCTGGGGGGGCAACGAACTTCGTTATTATGCCAGCCAGCAGACTTACTATTATGGCCTGATATTTTCGTTGCTCTTTGGCCTTCTGTTGGTAGGTGGCTACTGGACCCTTAGAAATTATCGAAACTCTCTCGATGGATTACTGAAAATGGGGCTGACCAGAGGTGAGTTTATTCCTTTCTATCAACCCATCGTCGATAGCCGGAATAATGAAGTCGTGGGTTATGAGGCATTATTGCGCTGGCGCCGGGGCGATACCTTTATTTCCCCCGGGATGTTTATCGAATATTCGGAAAACCAGGGGCTGATCCTGCCGATGACGACCCAGATGGTGCGCCAGATTGTGGAGGATCTCAAAAAACTGCCCGACTCCCACTGGGTCAGCGTCAATCTGGTTGCCGCCCATGTCGAGCAGCAGACCCATCTGCAGGACATGCTCAAACAATTGCGCTGGCCCGATCCCGACCGTCTGACCTTCGAGCTCACCGAACGCCTGCCCATTTCGGACGTCAAGCATGCGGCTCGTGAAATGGCCAATCTGGGGCTGCGGGGGTATCACTTCAAGATCGATGATTTCGGCACCGGTTATGGCGGCTTTGCCTATTTGCAGCAACTGGGGATCCGCAGCATCAAGATAGACAAGATGTTTATCGATACCATCGGCACTTCGGATCTCAAGCGCAATGTGCTCGACGCCATCATCGCCTTTGGCCATCAATCCAAAATGGAGATGATCGCCGAGGGGGTCGAGAATCAGGCGCAACTGGACTATCTCACCGAGCATGGAGTCTATCTGATCCAGGGTTATGTGTTTGCCAAGCCCATGTCGCTGGACGAAGTACTGAAATGGCGCGTACCCGACCATCAGGGTGAAACTGCAGAGGCGATATAAGGGCCACCAGACCCGGCGGCGTGGCCAGCCTCTGCTGACACGCCGCTTCAACTCTTCTGCCCCCTCCCCCACGGAGGTAAACCCTGTTCCCACCTTCCGCAGCGCCACGTTTACCAATATGGTTCACGATGCCCCTTGCTCAACAAGTGGCAAACAGGCGACCAATCCCCTTCGATTTGCACGGCACAAGGCCCCTCTTGCTCCTCCCGGCGGCCGTTTCAGGTTAAGATAGCCACCATTGTTTTCCCTCTGGCCCGGCCTGAGACAATCACAGGATCCCCCTTGAACCGATTTAGCCCATCCAGTGCGGCCAATAGCCGCGAGCAGCAGGTCTTTACCGTTACCCGCCTCAACAGCGCCGTGCGCATGATCCTGGAGCAGGATCTGGGGCTGGTGTGGCTGACCGGGGAGCTCTCCAACCTGGCAATGCCAAGCTCGGGCCACTGGTATTTTTCGTTGAAGGATCTCAGCGCCCAGGTGCGCTGCGCCATGTTCAAGGGCAACAACCGCCGGGTGGCGTTTCGCCCGCAAGATGGCATGCAGGTGCTGGTGCAGGCGCGGGTCTCCCTCTATGAACCGCGCGGCGACTACCAGCTTATCATCGAATCGATGCAACCCGCCGGAGATGGCGTGCTGGCTCTGCGCTTTGAAGAGCTCAAGCGCCGCCTTGGCGCCGAGGGGCTGTTTGACGAGGGCCGCAAACGGCCACTCCCCCGCGAGCCGCGCGCCGTGGGGCTGGTTACCTCTGCCACCGGCGCCGCCCTGCACGACATGCTGACGGTCTTGAAGCGCCGCGCGCCGGATCTGCCGGTCTTTATCTACCCGACCCAGGTTCAGGGGAGCGCCGCCACCAGTCAGATCGTCTCTGCGATTGCCCTGGCCAATCGCCGCGCCGAGGTAGATGTGCTGATCGTCGGTCGCGGCGGCGGCTCCCTTGAAGATCTCTGGTGTTTCAACGAAGAAGCCGTCGCCCGGGCGATCGCCCGCTCAACCATTCCCGTTATCAGCGCAGTGGGTCACGAGGTGGATGTGACCATCAGCGACTTTGCCGCCGACCTGCGTGCCCCCACTCCGTCGGCCGCCGCCGAACTGGTGGCGCCCGATCAAAGTGCCCGCGCCCAGCGCCTCGTTCATCTCAGGCAGCGGCTGGTGCAGGCCATGAACCGCCATCAGACTGCGGCCCGTCACGGTTTTGTGTTGCTGCAAAAGCGGCTCGACCATCAGGATCCCAAGCGGCGGCTGGAACAGCAATCCCAACGCCTCGACGAGCTCTCCGCCCGTTTGCAGCAACTGCTGCGCCAGCGCCTGCATCAGGGGGAACGGCGGCTTGCCAGCCTCGAGCTGCGCCTGCAGGGCAAGAGTCCGGAGCGGCTGCTAGCCGCCGGCAAACGCCGCCACCAGTTGGCCGAGGAACGCCTCCATGCGCTGATCGCCAAGCGCCAGGATCTGGCGAGCCATCGCCTCGCCATGCTCACTGCCCGTCTTGACGGGGTGAGCCCGCTCGCCACCCTGGGGCGCGGCTACTCCATCACCCGCACCCCACGCGGCGAGGTGATTAGCAACGCCGCCCAGGTGAGCGCAGGGGATAGCCTGGTCACCACCCTGGCACAAGGCCGCTTGCAGGTGTTGGTTGAAAAGATAGAGGGGTAATCCTCGCCACTGACGAGATTTACGCGCGAAGCTTGCGCCGTCAGCTATCAGATAAAAAAATCCCCGCCGGTTGGCGGGGATGTTTATTTTGGTGAGCGTGGCGTTTGCCTTAGCCGGCCTTGCGCAGGATCTGCTCAAGGTAGTGGGCAAAATTGTGACCGTGATGCTCCAGCAGTTTCGGGAACATGGAGATGGAGGTCATGCCCGGGAAGGTGTTGATCTCGTTGAGCAGGATCTCCCCCTCTTCGGTCAGGAAGAAGTCGACGCGAGAGAGGTGGGTCAGGTTGAGCTGACGGAATGCCTTGAGGGCGTACTCGTGGATGGCGTCAGCCTGCGCCTGGGTCAACCCTTCGGCACGCAGGGCCGTCTCGGTGTGGCTCGCGTTGCTGTACTTCTCTTCATAGGTGTAGAACTTGTCCTGCGGCACGCAGATCTCGCCAGGATAGGTGGCCACCAACTCGTCACCGTACTGGTACACCGCCACTTCCAGCTCCCGCGGCTTGACCGCTTTTTCGATCAATACCTGCTCGGAGTAACCGAAGGCGTCCTTGATGCCCTGCACCAGGTCGGCTTCGTTGCTGGCGGAGTAGCACCCCACGGAAGAGCCCTGGGAAGCGGCCTTGATAAAGACCTTGCCCCACTTGGCCAAGGCTGCCTTGGCCTCGGCCAGGCTCGCCTCGTTCTGTTCGGTCAAAAACAGATAGGGGGTATTGGGGATACCGAGAGCGGAGAGCCACAGCTTGGTGCTGATCTTGTTGAAGCAGATCTTGCTCGCCTCGGCATCGCAACCCAGATAAGGGAGGCCGGCCAGCTCCAGGAAGGATTGCAGATCACCGGTCTCGCCCGGGTAGCCGTGAATGCAGGGCACCACGTAATCCACCGGACGGGCCACGCTGTCAAACGAGAGCAGCTTGTCCAGCCCCAGCTTGCACTCGCGACCATCGGCACTGAGCCAGCGGTCGGCAAACATCTCGACCCGGGTCACTTCGACACCAGGCAACAGGCCGAGTTGTTTTTCGAGGAAATTGGCGCTGCGCAGAGAGACTTCGTGCTCTGAGCCACCGCCGCCGCACAGCAGCAAGACATGCATGTTCTTCATTAGATGTGATCCCTTGGGAAAAGCGGCTTCGCCATCACCATTTAAAATCCAGTCGCATTAAAAAACGGACGAAGCCAGATACGAACATAAGTGCGCGCCAGTGTAGCAAGGGAGACAAAGCCTTGTCAGCTGATGGGGCCGCCACGGCCCCCTTTCTGGCCGCAAAAAAGCGACCATGTGTCAAAAATGGGGAAAAAGAGCTCAGCGCGGCGGGTCGACCCGGCCCACGCCGTTGCCATTGACCCGAAACCAGCCAGCGATGCTGAAGCGCTCGCGATTGGCGGGCAACACCTCGTGGGGGAACTCTTCGGATAAAAACAGCACCAGCCGCCCCCCCTTGGGGGAGACATCCATCAGCAACTGCTCGTCGTTGTCATACATTCGCAGCACCCCGCCCGCCTCTGGCTGCCAATCGTTGTTGAGATAAAAGACAGAGGTGAGCCGCCGGTTGGAGCGACCGGCGAAGGCGTCGCGATGGGTGGCATAGAAATCGCCGCTGCGATAGCGGGCAAAGTGGGCCTCGTAATCGAACAGCCCCAGCATCAGCATGCGATTGGCAGCCAGACGCAAGGACTCCATCCGGGCGAGGTAATCGGCCACGGGCGCGCCGAGGGAGGGCTCCAGCCAGTGGATCTGATCCCGGCGAATGTCCCGGTTGCCCTGATGCTGCGCTTCGCGCCCTATGCCCGCCGGTTGCCACTCGTCTGGCAGACAGGCCTTGAGGGCATCCACCTCGGTGGCGGTTAAAAAATCATCCACTATCACCCACCCCCGGGTGTAAATGGCATCCATGACGGCTTGATAGTCCAAGATTGACTCGCAACAAGTGGAAAAGAGAGCGCTTTTTAGCGACTTCCCAGCTGGCGCACAAACCGGTTTGCTTATCTTGAGAAGTCCCATCATCAATACGTGTTCTGCCGGATTTCGCGCGCCTTTTTTGCGCCGGTTGTGATCCCGCCCCGCATCGACTCAAGGCCAGTGCCAAAAATGTGATGACGGCCGCATGCCTCGGCGCCGCCCGGTGCAGCCACTTGCCCCAGGCAGAGTCGCCCGATACCGTAATCCCCATTCCAGTTTGCAATCCACACAAGGAAGATGCCATGCCCCTGCCCGACCTTACTCTGCAACGCCTCGACGGCAGCCCCTACCCGCTGGCACAGCTGGCGGGCAAGGTGATCCTGGTGGTCAATGTCGCCAGCCGCTGCGGCTTTACCCCCCAGTACACCGGGCTCGAGGCCCTCTATCTGGATCTGGGCCCGGCCGGGCTGGAGATCCTGGGCTTTCCCTGCAACCAGTTTGGCCAGCAAGAGCCGGGAGATGCCGAGGAGATCGCCCGCTTCTGTTCTCTCGACTATCCGGTCACCTTCCCCATCATGGCCAAGTGCGAGGTCAACGGCGAGCAGGCCCACCCCTTCTACCAGTGGTTGAAGAGAGAAAAGCCGGGCTTGCTCGGGCTGGAAAACATCAAGTGGAACTTCACCAAGTTTCTGATCGACCGGGATGGAAACGTGGTGGACCGATTCGCCCCCACCACCAAGCCGGAGAGCCTGACCGAGCAAATCCGCTCTCTGCTCTGACGCCTACCTGCCTGCTTGGCATGACGGCCGGTGCGACAGCTACTGCGCAGCGGCCGCACTTCTGCTATATTGCGCCCCCGTTATCGTTTCTATCTTGTGGCGGGTGCCAAGGCACCGGCCATCCGTTGAGCCAGGCGCTCACCAGAGGAGTTTCTCTCGAACATGTCATTCAATGAACTGGGTCTGTCTCCGCACATCCTGCGGGCCGTCAAGGAGCTGGGTTACGAACAGCCAACCCCCATCCAGCAGCAAGCCATTCCGGCCATTCTGGCCGGTCAGGATGTGCTCGGCGGCGCCCAGACAGGCACAGGCAAAACGGCCGGCTTCACCCTGCCCATGCTCCAGCGCCTGCTGGCCAATCATGGTCGTGGCCGCCGTCAGGTACGCGCCCTGGTGCTGACCCCGACTCGCGAGCTCGCCGCCCAAGTGGGCGAGAGCATCATCAAATATGCCCATCACCTGCCGTTTCGTACCCTGATCGCCTACGGCGGCGTCAGCATCAAGCCCAATCTGGACGCCATCAAGCTTGGCATCGACATCCTGGTGGCGACCCCGGGCCGTTTGCTGGATCTGCTGACCCAGGGCGCTCTGACCCTGAACGAGCTGGAAGTGCTGGTGCTGGATGAGGCGGATCGCATGCTCGATATGGGCTTTATCCACGACATCCGCCGCATCATGAAGGCGCTGCCCGCCGAGCGGCAGACCCTGCTCTTCTCCGCCACCTTCTCGGATGACATCAAGGCGCTGGCAGACGATCTGCTGAACGACCCGACCCTGATCGAGGTCGACCCCAGCAACACCGCCGCCGAGCAGGTGACCCAGCGCATCATCCAGGTCGACCGGGAACGGCGCCGCGAGCTGCTCTCCCACATGATCGGCCGTGGCAACTGGCAACGGGTATTGGTGTTCGTGCGCACCAAGCAGATTGCCGACAGGCTCGCCCACCAGATGCAAAAAGATGGCCTGGATACCGTCGCCATCCACGGCGACAAGAGCCAAGGTGCCCGCAACCGGGCGCTGGCCGATTTTCGTGAAGGCAAGGTGCGGGTGCTGGTCGCCACCGACATCGCCGCCCGTGGCCTCGACATCGATCAGCTGCCCCATGTGATCAACTTTGAATTGCCCCAGATGGCGGAGGACTACATCCACCGCATCGGCCGTACCGGTCGCGCCGGTCGCGGCGGCGAGGCCATCTCCCTGGTGAGCCAGGACGAGCTGGGCCAGCTCAAGGCTATCGAATCCCTGATCGGCCAGTCCTTGCAAGTGGAGATCCTCGACGGGTACGAGCCCAGTGGCAAACCGAGCCGCCAGACTCTGCCCGGCAGCAAGCCGGTACAAAACCCGCCCCGTGCCCGTAGCGGCGCCAATGCCAAGGGTGGCAAGGGCAAACCCGCCGCAGGCAAAGCCAAGGGGGATGGCAGCAAGAAGCCGGCTCAGTCTCCTCAAAACAAGTCTCGCAAGCGGGAAGTGGTGGGCGAGGATGTCGGGTTCGCCCCCATGCGCCGACTGCCCAAGGCCCAGCGGGACAGCTATCAGGAGAGCGACGACGAGTAATTCGTCCCGCGTTGCCATGCTGCTGAGTCAAACAAAGGGAGCCAGTTAGGCTCCCTTTGTGCTTTCTGACGATCGGGCAAAGGCCCCTACACCAGGGAATGGCGTACGCCGCCGGGGTGCTTGCCCGGGTGCTTGCCAGGATGACGTGCAGGCTGGCTGCCATCGAGCGGGCGATGCTGCAAAAACTCGAACAGCCCCGCCTGCAAATTGACGTTCCAGAAGCGCCCGGCCAGAGTCAGCGCCAACCGCTCGTCCGTCAAGCTGGCCAGCCCGTTTCGCTGCCACCCCTCAAACAGTGGCTGCAGATGTGCACGCAGCGGCGCAGGCAGGCTCGCCAGGGCCAGCCAACCGCGGTCGAGGGCGCCGCGCAGCAGTCCGTCTATCCGGGCGTCAGGGTTGCGGCTCATCACCATGCCTGGGGCCCGCTCACCCTTGGCCAGTGCGTCGTGCCAACCGTCAAGATCGCGGCCATTCATCACCCCGTGACCATGAATGCTGCCCCCCGCACCCGCGCCAAAGGGGAGGATCTCGGCCCCGCGCTTGGCCATCTGGTTGTAACGACTCTGCTCAGTATGGCTGCGTCGCCAGTGGCTGCAGGAGAGGCGCTCCCACCCCTGTTGCTCCAGCTGGCTGGCACCATAGGCATACATGGCGGCCCGCTGCTGACCATCGGCCGACCAGCCCAGCTTGCCCTTCGCCTCGGCTCGCTCGAGATTGGTGCCCGTCATGGCGATGAGCTGGTAGAGATCCACCCCGTGCACCCCGCTTGCCATCACGTCGCGGATGTCCTGGCGCCATACCTCGTCATCCTGCCCGGGCAGGCCGAAGATAAGGTCGGCCACGATCACAGCGTCGTTGTGACGAGTCAGCTCCCCCAGCCGGGTCAGCAGGGTCTCCCTGTCATCAAAACGGGCCGCCTGCTGGCGCACGCCGGTATCAAAACTCTGTACGCCAAACGAGAAACGGTTGAAGCCCCCTGCCAGAGCGGTCTGCCACTTGGCCTCATCAAACCCGTTGAGACGCCCCTCCAGGGTCACCTCCGCATTCGGGGTCAACGGAAAGCGCCCAATGGCATTGGCCAGCCGGGCCAGATCCTCTAACGCCATATCGGTGGGGGTGCCCCCGCCCACATAGACGGCAGAGAAAGGTTTGCTTTGGCCTAACGGGGTCTCGGCAGCCGCGTTCAGACTGGCACACAGGGCCGCCATATAACGGCTCATGCGCGCCGGATTGGCGCCATTTTCAAAAAAATTGCAAAAACTGCAGCGCTTGCGACAAAAGGGGATGTGGATGTAAAGGGCCCGCTCGTCGGCTTCACTCTCTTGCTGCCACCAGGCTTGCCAGGCGGCTTCGTCGAGGGACAGGGGGCGCACACCACCCCGGCTGGCATGGGCCGAGGTTTTGCCACTGAAGGCAAATTTAAGGGGATCGGGAGTCGCCATGCCGATCATGGTCGGCGTCAGATCGCTTGTCATCGTTGCAGGATTACCATCTGAAATAATGCAAATGATAACCACTATCAATTAACTTCAGGTTTGTGCTGGATCAACTCAGGGTCAGAGAGCCCTGATTTGCTACCTGTCATTAACTGCTAATGTCGATCCAATTAACAGATAAGTTACTCAAGATGAGGTAGGGTGGGCCGATAGAAAGTCATCTCCCCCTCTCGACCATGATTCATCGGGGAAAGATGCCAATCATTGACGATCGCTTACCTGTGCATGGACTCTGCCAACGATGCAAAACCTGTCTCTCAACTGGAAAATGTTCCTCCCCCTCACCCTGGTCATCGGCTGCACATTTGCCCTCAGTTTTGAACTCTCCGCCTGGTTGCAGCGGGATCTCGCCATCCGGCTGGCCGGTGAGAAAGTGGAGAGCGCCGCCAACACCTACATGGATCAGCTCAACGTCCTGATGATGACGGGAGGCATGGCCAACCGGCAAATAGTGCAGACCAAGCTCAAGAGTGAACAGGGCATCGTCGAGGCCAGGGTCATTCGCGCCCCCGCCGTGAGCGATCTGTTCGGGGCGGGTCATCCGGATCAGAAAATCGCGGATGCGTTGGACGATCGCGCCATCAAGCAGGGCGAGGTCATCTTCGAGCAACAGGGCAACCAGCTCACCCTGATAAAACCCTTCAAGGCCTACAAGGAGTATCGCGGTACCCAGTGCACCACCTGCCACCAGGTGGCGGAGGGAACCGTCATGGGGGCGGTGCGGATCAGTTACGATCTCAGTCATACCTTCAGTGAAATTCATCGCAACAACCTGATCCTGAGCGGCAGCCTGGCCGCCGTGTTCAGCCTCGGCTTCGGCCTGCTCTGGTGGGTGCTGCAGCGTTACATCAAGCGCCCGGTTCGTCATCTGCAGCTCAATATGACCCGCATGGCCAAGGAGCGGGATCTCTCCCTCCCCCTCATCAATCGCAGCCAGGATGAGCTGGGCCAGATGACCCGTGCCGTCAGCGACATGGTGCAGGGGTTTCGCCACAGCCTGCAATCCGTCGAGAGTGCCACCCATCAGCTCTATCAGGAGTCAAACCAGATAAGCGAGGTCGCGACCCGTACCGAAGGAGCGGCCCGCCAGCAGGAGAGCATGACCACCCAGGTGGCCGCCGCCGTGAGTGAGCTGGCCGCCAGCTCCCACGAGGTACGCGAACATGCCCGCAAGAGCGCCGAGCTCTCTGCCCTCACCAATCAGGATGCCGCCGAGACCAGTCGCCTCGCCCAGCGCTCCATCACCGATATGGACGAGATGTCGGAGGAGATAGAGCGGGTCGACAAAGTGATCCAGCAGCTCGACAACCGTTGCCTCGCCGTCGACGGCGTGCTGGAGGTGATCAAGGGGATCGCCGATCAGACCAATCTGCTGGCCCTCAACGCCGCCATCGAGGCGGCCCGTGCCGGCGAGCAGGGACGCGGCTTTGCGGTGGTGGCGGACGAGGTGCGGGCCCTCTCCAACCGCAGCCGCGCCGCCAGCGAGGAGATCTCCCAGATGATCGCCGCCCTGCAAAAAGAGGCGCAGAGCGCCGTTGTGGTGATCGGGGATGCAAAAGCCAAGGCAGACGAGAGCATTCACAAGACCGAGGCCACCCTGGCGGCCATGCAGAACATCATTGGGCGCATCGCCAGCATCAATGATCTCAATGCCCAGATGGCGCAATCCGCCGAAGAGCAGGACAGGGTCTGCAGCGAGGTCGATCGCTCGGTAAGCGACATTCGCAACAGTGCCAACGATACCCTGGGCCAGGCCCATGCCGCCAACCTGGCCAGCCGCCAGCTGGTCGAGCAGTGCAAGACGCTGGAGCAGTTGCTCAAGACCTACCGCTGGTAGCCCGATGGAAGGCAGCAAAAAGCGCGACCCGGGTCGCGCTTTTGTATTGCCTTGGTGCTTGCCAGGATAGAGCCGGCAAGCGTCAGAGGTACAGATCAACCAGCATTGCGGGTGGCTACCGCATCGGCCAGGTTACGCAGCAGGCTCTCGGTGTCGGCCCAGCCGATACAGGCGTCCGTGATGCTCTGGCCGAAGGTGAGTTCGCCCCCGTCCACCAGATCCTGGCGTCCTTCCACCAGATGGCTCTCCACCATGACGCCAAACACCGCCTTGCTACCGGCACGCAGCTGACCGGCCACGTCCTCGGCTACCAGCATCTGGTTCTTGAACTGCTTGCTGCTGTTGGCATGGCTGAAATCGATCATCACCTTCTGCGGCAGCCCCGCCTTCTCCAGCCCCTTCACCACCTCGCTGACGTGGGCGGCGCTGTAGTTCGGCTCGCGGCCACCGCGCAGAATGATGTGGCAATCCGGGTTACCGGCGGTCGCCACTATGGCGGAGTGACCGTACTTGGTCACCGACAGGAAGTGGTGCGGCGCACTGGCGGCGCCAATGGCGTCGATAGCCACCTTGATGGTGCCGTCGGTGCCGTTCTTGAAGCCCACCGGGCAGGAGAGTCCGGAGGCCAGCTCGCGGTGCACCTGGGATTCGGTGGTGCGCGCCCCGATGGCGCCCCAGCTCATCAGATCCGCCACGTATTGCGGGGTGATCATGTCGAGGAACTCGGAGGCGGTCGGCAGCCCCATGTCGTTGAGATCCAGCAGCAATTTGCGACCCAGGCGCAGGCCGTCGTTGATCTGGCAGCTGTTGTCGAGGTAGGGGTCGTTGATCAGCCCCTTCCAGCCCACAGTGGTGCGCGGCTTCTCGAAATAGACCCGCATCACGATCTCGAGCTGATCTTTGAGCTCGTCACGCAGCGCCTTGAGGCGCTTGCCGTATTCCAGCGCCGCGACCGGATCGTGGATGGAGCATGGGCCAATCACCACCAGCAGGCGATCATCGTCACCGGTCAGAATGCGGTGAATGGCCTGGCGAGATTCAAACACCGTATTTGATGCGGTCTCGGTGGCCGGAAACTTCTCAAGCACCGCAACCGGGGGCAATAACTCTTTGATTTCACTGATACGAACGTCGTCGGTTTGATGCTGCATGACAAGGCTTCCTGCTAGATGACTGCGATAATGAAACTTCAATCTAGCCCTCGACAGAGGCGGTGTAAATAGAAAATTACATAGACAGCAAAACTATTTCACCAAGCAATCTTGCAAGTTACTGAAATGATGCTAGCGCGAATATCAAAGACAACAAGGCCCGCACAATGGCGGGCCTCACGGGTACAAATCAATCAGTAACGCTGACTGATGCTGGCCAGCTTGTCGAAGTAATCCGGGAAGGTCTTCGAGGTGCACTTGGGATCATTGATGGTCACCGGCGTATCCGACAGCGCCACCAGGGAGAAGCACATGGCGATGCGGTGATCGTTGTAGGTATCGATCGCCGCATGGTTGAGTTGGGCCGCCGGGGTCACAGTGATGAAGTCGTGCCCCTCCTCCACATCGACACCCAGCTTGCGCAGCTCGGTCGCCATGGCGTGCAGACGGTCGGTTTCCTTCACCCGCCAGTTGTAGATGTTGCGAATAGAGGTCGGCCCCTCGGCAAACAACGCCGCCACGGCGATGGTCATGGCCGCATCCGGGATGTGGTTCATGTCCATGTCGACCCCGTGCAACGTCCCTTGCTCGGCCTCGATGAAGTCATCGCCCCAGGTGATACGGGCCCCCATCTTCTCCAGCACGTCTGCGAAGTGGATGTCCCCCTGGATGCTGTGCTTGCCGATGCCGGTGACCCTTACCTTGCCCTTGATGGCGCCTGCCGCGAGGAAGTAGGAGGCGCTGGAGGCATCCCCCTCCACCAGGAAGTCACCCGGGCTGACATAGGTCTGGTTGCCCTTGATGTAGAACACCTTGTAGTTGTCGTGTTCGATGACCACCCCGAACTGCTTCATGATGTGCAGGGTGATGTCGATGTAGGGTTTGGAGACCAGCTCCCCCTTGATGTGGATGCGGGTGTCGCCAGCCGCCATGGGCGCCGCCATCAAAAAGGCGGTCAGGAACTGGCTGGAGACGGAGCCATCCACGTGCACGTCACCACCCCAGAGCCCCTTGGCATCTACTACCAGGGGCGGATAGCCGTCTTTTTTCAGGTACTGGATATGGGCGCCCGCCTCGCGCAGGGCATCCACCAGATGGCCGATGGGACGCTCTTCCATGCGCGGCTCGCCCCCCAGGGTGTACTCCCCGGAACCGAGGCACAAGGCCGCACACAAGGGACGCATGGCGGTGCCTGCATTGCCGAGGAACAGATTGACCGGTTCTTTCACCGCAAAGCTGCGACCCAAACCATGTACGGTGCACTCGGTCTTGTCGGCAGAGAGCTTGTATTTGACGCCAAGCTGGGTCAGCGCCGCCAGCATGTGGCGGATATCATCGCTGTCGAGCAGATTGGTCAGACGGGTGGTGCCGCGAGCCAGCGCTGCCAGCAGCAGGGCCCGGTTAGAGACACTCTTGGAGCCGGGCAGATTAACTTCGCCAGCCACTCGGGAAATGGGTTCCAGACGCAACGAATTCATAGACTTCCTGTACTATCTCAAAAAAACACCTGTCCGGACGTTAACAGCCCGCGCCCAGCTCGGCAAGGGTACTTTCGGGGTAAATATGGCGGCGGGCGCCGCATTCAGGACAAGCAGAAAAAGACGCCGGGCTCGGCCCGGCGTCTGACATCAGCAGGGAAAAACTCAGCCGTGGCGCTTGGCAAAGCCGTCCATGAAGCTGACCAGCGCCTTGACCCCTTCCAGCGGCATGGCGTTGTAGAGGCTGGCACGCATGCCACCGACAATGCGATGGCCCTTGAGCGCCAGCAGGCCAGCCGCTTCCGATTCGGCCAGGAACAACTTGTCCAGCTCGGCATTTTTCAGCTGGAACGGGATGTTCATGCGAGAGCGGCAGCTGGCATCCACCTGGTTGCCATAGAAGCTCGACTGATCAAGATAGTCGTAGAGGAAATCGGCCTTCTCCTTGTTACGCGCTTCCATCGCCTCAAGGCCACCCTGCTCTTTCAGCCACTCGAACACCAGACCAGCCAGATACCAGGCATAGGTGGGCGGGGTGTTGAACATGGAGTCGTTCTTGGCGGTGAGCTGGTAATCGAAAATCGAAGGCACATCGGCGCGCGCCTGGCTCAGCAGATCGTCGCGCACGATGGCAATCGCCAGGCCGGAGGGGCCAATGTTTTTCTGGGCGCCGGCATAGATGATGCCAAAACGGCTCACATCGAGAGGACGGGAGAGGATGGTGGAGGAGAGATCCGCTACCAGGGGCACGTCGCCGGTGGCCGGGATGTCGAACATCTCGATGCCATCGATGGTTTCGTTCGGGCAGTAGTGCACATAGGCCGCATCGGTGCGAAACGCCGGGGTCGGCAGCAGCTGGCTAATCCCCTGCTCATTCTTGGCAACCCCCTGATAGGTCTGGATGTCGCCGTACTTTTTGGCCTCATCCACGGCGCTCTGGGACCAGACGCCGGTCAGCAGAAAGTCAGCCTTCTTATTGGCACCACCCAAGAGGTTCATGGGCACGGCGGAAAACTGGCCGCGACCGCCGCCGTGCATGAACAGCACCTTGTAGTTGTCCGGCACCGCCAACAGCTCGCGCAAGTCTGCTTCGGCCTTCTCGGCAACCGCCATGTAGGGCTTGCCACGGTGGGACAGCTCCATGACCGAGGCTCCCAGCCCCTGAAAATTACAAAATTCGCGCTGGGCGCGCTCCATGACTTCGACCGGCAACATGGCGGGGCCGGCGCAGAAGTTGTAAATCTGTTTGCTCATGACGCTTTCCGTGAATGGATGAGAGTGATCGATGACTTGTCAGGTTTTACACAAGAGAGGCTTGCTGATCAAAGGCTTTTTGGGATCTGGCGCACTCTTTTCAGTCATGATGCAGCGTCGGGCAGAAGAGAAAAAGCCCTGAACGGGTCAGGGCTTGCTGAGAACATGCGCAGAAATGGTCGCGAGTCCGCATAAAACGCGAGTCACTGCCTTTTCTGACAAATTTACACCTTGGCGGTGAGCTCCGGCAGCAGGGTGAAGAGATCCCCCACCAGACCATAGTCCGCCACCTGGAAGATGGGGGCCTCGCTATCCTTGTTGATGGCGACGATCACCTTCGACTCCTTCATGCCGGCCAGATGCTGGATGGCCCCCGAAATGCCGACCGCGATGTAAAGCTCGGGGGCGACCACCTTGCCGGTCTGCCCCACTTGCAGATCGTTGGCCACAAACCCCGCATCCACCGCGGCGCGCGATGCTCCGACAGCGCCACCCAGCTTGTCCGCCAGCGCCTCGATGAGGGCAAACTGCGCCTTGGAGCCGAGCGCCCGCCCGCCGGAGACCACCACTCGCGCCGCCGCGAGATCGGGCCTGGCCGAACGAATGGCCTGGCGCTCGACCAGACGGGTACGGCACTTGAACTCGGGCACCGACAAGGCTTCGACGGGCGCGGACGCCCCCTGCTGCCCCGCCTTGGCAAAGGCGGTCGGACGGACCGTCATCACCTTGACGGGGGCCGAGCTTGCCACCCTGGCGATGGCATTGCCGGCATAGATGGGACGCAGGAAGGTATCGCGGCTCTCGATGCCGATCACCTCGGCAATCATCTCCACCCCGAGCCGGGCCGCCACCTGGGGCAGCAGCGCCTTGCCCGTGCTGCTGGCCGCCATCAGGCAGTGTTCATACCCTCGGGCATGAGTGGCCAGCAGCTTGTCGACCCCATCCAGCAAGCCGTCTGCCAGCATGGGATGCTCGGCCAGCAATACCTTGTCGACCCCTTCCAGTTGCGCGGCCTGCGCCGCCGCCTCGCTCAGCCCCTGCCCGAAGAGCAGCAGATGGATGTCGCCCCCCAGTTGCCCTGCGGCCGTGACCAGCTGCGCGGCGTTGTCGGCCAAGTGGCCCTGATGATGTTCGGCAATGATCAGCACGCTCATGGCAGCACCTTCGCTTCGTTCTTGAGTTTGTCTACCAGCTCGTCCACCGAGCCGACCCGGATCCCGACGGCGCGCGCAGGGGGCGCCATCACCCCGAGCAGCCGGGTCTGACCGGCAGGCTCGACGACAAGGGCGGCAAACGGTGCGCTATCGAGCGGTTTGCGCTTGGCCTTCATAATGTTGGGCAGCGAAGCAAAGCGCGGTTCGTTGAGCCGCAGATCGACACTGACGACAGCGGGCAACGGCATGCCGAGGGTCTCAAGACCGCTGTCTATCTCGCGGGTCACCAGCAGCTCCCCCCCCTCAAGCTTGATCGCGCTGGCACAGGTAGCCAGCGGCCAGTCATTGAGGGCCGCCAGCATCTGGGCTACCTGGTTGTTGTCTGAATCGATGGACTGCTTGCCAAGGAGCACCAGATCCGGCTGCTCCAGCTCGCACACCTGTTGCAGGGCGCGGGCCACAGTGAGCGGCGTGAGCGTCTCGTCCGTCACATAGTGGCGGGCCCGATCCGCCCCCAGCGCCAGGGTATGGCGCAGCTGTTCGGCAGCGGCCTCTGGCCCGAAGGTCACCACCACCAGCTCGCTTGCCACCCCGGCTTCCCGCAGTCTGACGCCCTCCTCCACCGCTATTTCACAAAACGGGTTGATACCCATCTTCACGTTGGCGAGCTCAACATCCGAGCCGTCTCCCTTGACCCGGATCTTGACGTTGTAATCTACTACCCGTTTGATCGCGACCAGCAGCTTCATGGGGTCATGCCTCATCTGTTTGGGTTGAATTCATTGACCAGTCCTTGCACTTTTTTGTTTGATTTTTTACTTACAAGAGCTTTACGTTTACGTAAACTACCAGCACTACCCTAGGCCAACTAGAGCGCAGAGGCAAGATGGAACGGGAAGCAATGGAATTTGATGTCGTCATCGTGGGTGGCGGCCCGGCGGGGCTCAGTGCAGCCATCGCCCTGAAACAGCACAACGCCGATCTGTCGGTCTGTTTGCTGGAGAAGGGAGCCGAAATTGGCGCTCACCTGCTCTCCGGCGCCCTGTTCGATCCCGTTGCCCTCAAGGAGTTGCTGCCGGATAGCTGGCAGGAGGCTCCCCTCGGCATACCGGTCAGCGACGATCAGGTGCACCTGCTGCAAAATGACAGCCGGGCACTGCAACTGCCCCACTGGGCGGTGCCGCCACGGATGCACAACGCGGGTTGCCATATCCTGAGTCTTGGCAACCTCTGCCGCTGGCTCGCCCGGCAGGCGGAAGCACTGGGAGTCGAAATATACCCGGGCTTCACCGCCAGTGAACTTATCATGGAAAATGGCCGGGTCAAGGGCGTGCTCACCGGCGATCTCGGGCTGGATCGGGCCGGTAACCCCAAGGCGGATCACGTCCCCGGCATGGCACTGCTCGGCCGCTACACCCTGTTTGCCGAAGGGGCCCGCGGCCATCTTGGCAAGCAGCTCGTCGCACAGTTCGGACTGGAAAACAGCGCCCAGCCGCAACACTATGCCATCGGCTTCAAGGAACTGTGGCAACTGCCGTCCGGCCAGAGCCATGCTGGCCGGGTGTTGCATGGCAGCGGCTGGCCCCTTGGCAAGGAAGGGAGCAATCACAGCCACGGTGGCTTCTACCTCTATCATATGGAAGGGGATCAGGTGGCAGTCGGCCTTATCGTCGATCTCAACTACCAGAACCCCTGGCTCAGCCCGTTTGACGAGTTCCAGCGCCTCAAGCACCACCCGCTGATCGCCGAAGTACTCAAGGGAGGCGAGCGCATCAGTTATGGCGCCCGTGCCATCACCAAGGGAGGCTGGCACTCCCTGCCCCACATGCATTTCCCCGGCGGTCTGCTGATTGGCTGCGACGCTGGCACCCTGGATTTCTCCCGTATCAAGGGCATCCACACCGCCATGAAGTCGGGGATGCTGGCAGCCAAGACCGTCGCCATGAGCCTCAAGGGCGGGGATGAAGGGGGACGGGATCTGGCCGAGTTTGGCGATGCGTTGCAGCAAAGCTGGCTGGCCCGTGAGCTGAAAACGGCGCGCAATTTCGGCGCAGCCCTGCATCGCTATGGCCCCTGGCTCGGTGGCGCCTTCAACTGGCTGGAACAGCGACTCTTTCACTCCCGCCTCTTCAGGGAAGGTTCGCCCTTTACCCTGCTGGACAGGGAGCCCGACTACCGTCAGCTGCGCATGGCCAGTCGTTGTGAGCCTATCGACTATCCCAAGCCGGATGGCAAGCTCAGCTTCGACAAGCTCTCATCCGTCTATCTGGCCAACACCAGCCACGACGAGGATCAGCCCTGTCACCTCAAACTGCAGGATGAACAGATCCCGGTCGAGGTCAATCTGGCCACCTGGGCCGAACCCGCCCAGCGTTACTGTCCGGCCGGCGTTTTTGAGATCATTGAGGCTGAACGCGAGCCACGGCTGCAGATCAACGCCGCCAACTGCATTCACTGCAAGACCTGCGACATCAAGGATCCCAGCCAGAACATCACCTGGACACCGCCGCAGGGGGGCAGTGGGCCCAACTACCCCAATATGTGACAGGGTCTTATACGACAGGGCCTTATATTGAGGAATATTGTGTTGAGGAGCATTTGCATGCAGACCCGAGATGGCATGGATAACTAGCGCCTCACGGCTGTAGCCCAAGGGGAGATGGCCCCAACTGCCCCTAAGGTGAAAGAGGCTTATCCCTCATCCGGTAAGTGGCAAAGCAGATGCCTCCGGGCTGACCACTTTCCAGCCAGATCCGATGATCCGACCTCGCTGTTTTTTTGAGCGAACAGGCTGAACCCAGCATGAATAAGCCCTGACAAGCGCGGCCCGCCCCTGTATAGTTCGCCGCATTCAGGTTTTCCATCGGCCCGTTCAGCTTGTCCACGGGATCGCTTTCTACGCGCTCTAAGGCCGCATGACCTGTGCAACCATCCCTGATTACCCATGACTTTTTAAGGGGGGACAGATGATCACCGCCTACATTCTCAATAACAAGGTACTGGACATAGTCACGCTCGGGCCTGACGACATAGTGCCTGACAACACGGTCTGGCTGGATGCCTACAAACCGGACACGGCGGAGCGAGAATGGTTGACGGGCCTGTTCCTGGAAGAAGTGCCCGACAAGGAGGAGCTGGACGACATCGAGGCGTCGGCCCGTTTCTACTGGGACACCGACGGTCTGCACATTCACTCCCTGTTTCCCCAGCGGATCGGTCGTGACACCAAGGGTGTCCATGTCTCCTTTACCCTGCGCAACAACCTGCTGATCAGCATCCGCGAGGATGATATCGGTCTGGTGCGCCTGCTGCGCCACTATATGCGCCAGGACAGGCTGGAGGTGGAGGATGCCCTCGACATCCTGCTGGAGGTGCAGAACCTGAAAGTTGAGTACCTCTCCGACCTTATCGAGGATGGTTACAAAACCTTGGAAAACACCGCCGATCAGATCTTCGAGCCGGATCAGATCAACCCCATGCTTAAAGAGTTGATGGCGCAGGAAGAGGCCAACGGCCAGATCCGTCTCTCCCTGCACGATACCCGGCGCGCCTTGCGTTTTTTGAAGCGCAGCCTGCGCCAGCGCATGAGCCTGGAGCAGAACAAGTGGATCGACGAGATGCTGCACGACGTGGAGTCTCTGTTGCCCCACACCCAGTTCCTGTTCGACAAGATCAACTTCCAGCTGGAGGCCTCCATGGGGGTGACCAATCTGGAGCAGAACAAAGTGATCAAAATCTTCTCGGTAGCAGCAGTGATCTTCCTGCCACCGACGCTTATCGCCAGCATCTACGGCATGAACTTCGGCCGCATGCCGGAGCTCGCTTGGGAGTACGGCTATCCCCTCTCCCTGGTGCTGATGGTGATGTCATCGCTCGGCACCGGCCTCTTCTTCAAGCGCAAGGGCTGGCTGTAACGCCACCTCAGTACTCAATGACAAACGCGGATTGGGGGGCATGGCCCCCCGATTAATTCCTCTCTCCCCCCGCGCCTTGCAAAGGGCCCTGTCCCGCCCCATATCTGCCACATCCTTCATCCAAGCGGATCACGGGCCTTATGACCCTCTACCCCGAACACAGATATGACGATCACGGCCAGTTGCGACCCCCGCTCTGGTTTTGGCCCATTGCCCTGTTGCTGACCCGCTCGGTTTGGCTGTTTCTGATGGCGGGGGTCAGCCGGGAGAGCGGCAGCGACATTCTCGCCCTCTTCTATCCGGACAAGACCAGCATCTATCTCAGCCTGCTGACCGACGTGCCCGCCATGCTGGCGCTGCTAGCCTGTGGCGGCACCTACCAACAGACCAAGAGTGCACGGGCATGGCTCAGGCGCCACAGCCGGGGCCTCTTGCTCTGCTCTGCCGCAAGCGGCCTGATGATGCAGCTCCACAGCCTCAATCTGCAGAAGTGGAGCTTCAGCTGGCCCACCGCCCTGGTACTGATCGCCAGCCTGTGGAGCCTCTGGTATCTGTTGCGTAGCCGCCAGCTACGTGAATACGCCGCCGACCAGCCCCATTAAGGGAGTGCTCCTGCCTATTGGCGGGTGACCCGGATCTGCAGGGTCTGGCGATCGTGCTGGTTGCTACCCCCGGCCTGCAGTTGGGTACCCAGGCTGCTGCCTTGCCGGGCCGAGCTGGTCGAAAGCTCCCCCACCGTCAGCCACTGGCCTGGGGCACCGCTCACCTCGGTGGCGCTCTGCCCTCTGTTGATGGTGCCCTGCTCCAGCCTGGCCTGCTCGCTGCTGAGCGCTATCTGCACCCTGTCTCCAATCATAGTGGCGGTGGCATAGAGGCCGTTGACCAGCGGCATCAGCCCCACCACCTGGCCGCCACGCCACTGATAGAAGGTCACTGGTTGATAGGATCCCATCTGCAGCAATACGGGTCGCCCCGACAGGCCGCGCACCTGCCAGTTGTCGTTTTGGCTCTGCTGGTATTGCCGGGCGTTGCCATCCAGCAGCCATTGCCGTTTGGCCTCATCGCGGCCAACCCCGACACCCAGCTGCTGGCCACTGGACGTGCCATCGACCCGCCATTCGATGAGCAGGCTCTGGGGCGGTTTGTTGAGCTGGGCCAGGGTCGTCTCGGCTTCCTGCAACTGGGCCGGGGTACCACTCAGCACCAGCTGGTTGCCCATGGCGCTTACCCCGAGATCCGGGTAGATCTCCCTGAGAGTCTGCACCGCAGCGCCGGCATCAAAGACCGGGATCACCTTCACTTCGGCGCGAAGCAGCCCACTCCAGAGCCAGACCAGAGTGCAGAGCAGCATCCCCAGCCAGCGACCGCCTTTGTCCATCTTGTTCATCGCCCCCTCCTCGCTCCCGCATCTATCGCTTTCACTATGGCAGCCTGCTCCTTGCTGATGATGGCCCCTCGCCCCACCCGAATACAAGGGTAAGCAGGGCTCCCGCCCAGCACGGATTATCGCGTAAGATAGCGACATCTTTTTACCAAGCGGATCCCTTCATGTTGAAACAGTTGTTATTGCTCCCCCTCGTCCTGTTGCTGGGTGCCTGCTCGCTCACCCAGTACAACGTCAGCGAGGCCGAAATCAACCAATACCTCAAGGATCAGGTCTCCTTTGAAAAACAGCTGGGGATCCCCGGCATCATGTCGAGCAAGATCCGCCTCGATGACATGCAAAGCCGCATCGGCCGCAGCCAGCCGGATCGCATCGAGCTGGATGCCGCCGGCGATCTGCAGGTACTGAGCCCCCTCGGCAACCAGCAGATGAAGGTCCGCTTTGCCCTGCGGGCCCGTCCGGAATACCTGGCGGATCAGGGTGCCATCTATCTGCGCGATCTGGAGCTGCTCTCTGTCAAGACCGAACCTGCCGACATAGGCGCGGCGCTCACGCCGCTGCTGCCCACCTTCAACCAGTCGCTCTCCCTGTTCCTGTCCCAGACCCCCGTCTACCGGCTCGATGCAAGCCGCCAGAATGAGGCGAGGATCAAGGAGAAGGTCGAGGCCCTCAAGGTGGAACCTGGCCGCCTGGTGATCCCCTTCAAGGTGTTCTAAGCCCGCTCCTAGCCATCGCCCTCTGCGCGATAACCGTGATCACCACACCCACCGCCCGCCTTGTGTCGTTTGCACTGGTCGGGGCGGTTTTCACTTCTCAACGCCGTTCAAATCACACATAATGCGCACCATTCTCATTTAGATTCATCATGAGAAGCGTCACAATAAACCTGATAATAAAACCAATGGTGAGAAGGGACATGAGAAAAACCGTACTGGTACAGGCAATCGCCTGCGCACTGCTGGGTAGCGCCGCGCACGCTGCCGTCAAGGTGGAAGACAAGACATTCAACACCGCCGCCAACATGCTGGCCTACACCGAATTCGAGCTCTCCGGCGAGCCGCTGGCCGAGGCCCTGGGTCTGGATCTGGACGTGCTCGATGCCAACCGCACCGACGAGCCAACTCCGTTCGACTTCGCCGCCGGCATCGAATCCTATGAGTACTCCGAAGAGGCGATGTACGCCCTCAACTACCAGTCCGGCATGGGCCCGCACCTGGTGAACGGGCCGCAAAACTTGGCTCGTGGCGGCACCCTGGCAGATCTCGGCAAGCGAGTGCTGGCCATGGCCGACGCCGTCGGCTTCCCGGCCGATGAAGTGCCCCAGGGCATGTATCCCCTCTCCTTCCCCTATGCCGCTGCCAATCCGGAGTTTGCCCAGGCCGTCAACACTACCCCGATCAACGGCGACGAGATCACCATCAAGACCGCCAAGGGCAACGAGAAAACCGTCAAGACCCAGGTGCCGGCCTACTTCCGCGACTACGCCACCCTGCGCTGGAGCGGCAGCGACAACCTGCTGGTACCGGCTGCCGTGGGCGGCATCCTGCTCAAGGAAGTGATGTGGTCCCAGGACTTCCTCGGCGGCATGCACGTGGCCGAGAGCGATGAAGAGGTGGAGGCCGCCTCCGCCACCATGGATCAGGACGGCAAGCACAAGCTGGGGGTCTCCGCCGCCGATGGCTTCAATGGCATGATGCTGACTGAACAGTCCATCGACAAGCTGGCCATCCTGCAGGGCCAGCTCGGCTTTGATGGCAAAACCCTGGGCGCCAAGATCACCCCGCAATACGATCCGGCCAAGGGCGTGATTTACTTCCCCCATCAGGTGAAGGTGACCGAGACCAGCAAGAACGAAGTCGGTGCCATCGGCAAGCTGGAAGTGGTCGACGGTTCCGCCCAGCTGCGCGATGCCTGGATGATGCTGTGGCCGCTCTCCGAGTTCTACGCCTTCAGCGATCAGCGCAGCGCCAACACCAACCAGAACCCGGCCTTCCACGCCGTGTTTGACGGTGCGCCGTTTGCCGCCGCGCCGGCTGCCAACAAGGCCAATGATCTGGCCAAGGCAGTGGCAGGCGACGACGCCTTCTCCCTGGCCCTGAACCTCTCCAACCTGACCTTCAAGAACCTGGCCGCCCTGCACTTCGAGCCCAAGGCCGGCACTCTGGTCGACAGCTGGCAGGATGGCAAACAGGCCAAGCACGTCACTACATTCGACGCCGCCTACACCCTGGTCGCCCTGCAGATCTTCCAGCGCGCCCAGGATGCCCTGCCGGTCGGCTACGCCGCCGGTGACAACGGCGAGCTGAACCTCAAGACCAAACAAGGGCAGGAGGCGCTCGCGCTTATCACCAAACAGGCCGACTTCATCCTCGCCAAACTCAAAGGTAGCAATGGTCTGGTGCACGACGGTCTGACCCTGGGTGGATCCGTTGACGCTGGCCAGTCTGTCGAGACCCAGTTTGCCGCCATTCGCGGCCTGACCGCCGCCTTCCTGGCGACTCAAGACGTGAAGTACCGGACTGCGGCGCGCGAGCTCTTCATCGCCACCGACAGGGCCTACTTCAACGCCAAGGCGGGTACCTGGCTTGCCGGCAAGCAGGGTGAATACACCCCCTGGACCCAGGCCGCCATCTCCGGTGCCCTGCGCTCTGCCATGCTGAACCTGCGCAACGAAGGGGCCGAGAAGGCGCCCGAACTGGAGCTGGCCAAGCTGACCACCCAGTACGTCAGCTGGTTCCGTGGCACTGTCAACGGCGGCATGCAGATGGCCGAGTGGATCGGTGACTCCGGTGAGAACATCATCGCCGGCGCCGGCAGCGATACCGATGAAGATGGCGTCCCGCAGGTCACCGCCGCCGGTGGCAAGCACGGTACCGCCATGGTGATGGCAGGCAAGGCCGCGATCAGCGAATAAGCCACAGGTCACATCATGCAAAAGGGAGCCTTAACGGCTCCCTTTTCATTATTACGTCGGGCAAGGTACGGGCTTACGCCAGCTTCTCCAGCATTCCCTTGGTGACCAGCACTATGCCTTGTTCTGAGCGGTAGAAGCGACGGCTATCCTCGTCGGCATTCTCTCCCACCACCAGCCCATCGGGCAGCACACACCCCTTGTCCACCACCACCCGACGCAAACGGCAGCCCGCTCCCACTTCCACCCCGGGGAAGATCACCGCCTGATCCAGGGTACAGAAGGAGTGAACCCGCACATTGGTAAACAGCACAGAGTTGAGCACAAACGACCCGCTGACGATGGTTCCGCCGGAAAACATGGAGTTGATGGTCATGCCATGCTGGCCGTTTCGGTCCTGCACGAACTTGGCGGGCGGTGTCAGGGTCTGGCTGGTCCAGATGGGCCAGTTTTCGTCATAGATGTCGAGCTCCGGTACCACGGAGGCGAGATCCATGTTGGCCTCCCAGAAGGAGTCCAGGGTCCCCACATCACGCCAGTAAGGTTTCTGCCCCTCCTTGGCCCCGACGCAGGACATGCTGAAGGGGTGGGCAAACGCCTTGCCCTCCCCCACGATGCGGGGAATGACGTCCATGCCAAAATCGTGCTTGGACTCCTGGTTGAGGATGTCCTCTTCCAGCAGCTCATAGAGATACTCCGCCTCGAAGATATAGATGCCCATGGATGCAAGGGACTTGTCTTCGCAGCCCGGCATGGCCGGCGGATTGGCGGGTTTCTCCACGAAGGCGCGGATCTTGCGCTGCTCGTCGATGTCCATGACTCCGAAGGCGGAGGCCTCAGAGCGGGGCACCTCGATACAGGCTACCGTCACCTTGGCGCCAAGGCGCACGTGATCGAGCAACATGGCGGCATAGTCCATCTTGTAGATGTGATCCCCCGCCAGCACCACTATGTACTTGGGACCATAGTCACGAATGATGTCGACGTTCTGATAGATGGCGTCGGCAGTACCGCGATACCAGTGCACCTCGTCCACCCGCTGCTGAGCGGGCAGCAAGTCGATAAACTCGTTCATCTGGTAGCGCAAAAAAGACCAACCCGATTGCAGATGTCGCAGCAGGCTGTGGGATTTGTATTGCGTCACTACCCCCACCCGACGGATCCCCGAATTGATGCAGTTGGAAAGCACAAAATCGATGATCCGGAACTTTCCTCCGAAATGCACCGCAGGCTTGGCCCGGTTGTCGGTCAGCTGCTTCAGGCGGCTGCCACGTCCTCCCGCCAGTACCAGCGCCATACTCTGATTCAACAACTGCCGTGCTTTGGCACTATTCCCTGGCTCTAACAACATGATTCACCTCTGCCTCGTTTGATCCATTTCGAATTCATCTTCGCCGGATTTCAAGCCCGTGAAAGTGGTTTCACTCACAATTTATTCAATCCCGAACGACACATTTACACCAAGTTGCGAGGAACAGCATGGTTTGCCGAACGGGGTCGGTTAGAATCCCCAAGTAACCGCAGCCACCTCAAGGATGACAAGATGGTTCAAAAGCTTGGACGCTCCCTCTTTCTCATTGCCACCATAGTGAGCATACCCTTGCTGCTCCTGCAAGGGTTTTGGTTGGCACTTCAAAGCACACCGGTGACCCTGGTCATCATTTTGTCGACCACCCTGCTTGGCATGGGGCTGCTGTTGCTGCTGGCATTGCGCACCCTGACCGGCATGCAACAACATCAGGAGCTGGTCTGGGTCAAGGCGCTCACGGAGCGGGACCCCGAACTGCTGGACGATCCCGCCTCCCGGGAAGCCCTGCAACAGTTGTTGCTCCAGTTTGAGAGCGATTCGCAGCATGCCCATCGCCAGCTGACCGAGCTGAGCAATCTGGCTACCACGGATGAGCTGACCCAGTTGCTCAATCGCCACGCCTTTCGCCGTGACGTGACGGAGCTGCTGCAGCGGGATCAGGACACCCAGACCGCCACCCTGGTGCTGATCCGTGCCACCGAACTTGGCAAGATCAATACCCAGCGCGGCTTCCAGTCCGGTGATGCCTACATCAAGGACATGGCGAACCTCATCAAGCAGGTGGTGAGCCGCTTTCCGGGGAACCAGGTCTATCGCATCTCGGGGGCCGACTTTGCCGTACTGGTGCAACCCGTGGTCAATATTCCGCCTCACCTGCTGGGGCAGGATTTGAAGGTGGCCTTCGACAATTACCAGGAGCAGCACGAGCTGGAGAGTGCCGCCTACTCGGGCCTTACCCGGCTTAGCAGCGGCCAGAAGATCGAAACCGTGCTTGCCAGAGCCGATCTGGCGCTGGCGCGGGCCCAGACCGAAACCATCAATGGCTGGGCCATCCAGCATGAGGACAACATCACCGATCTGCAGGGCCAACACCACTGGCGCGAGGTGCTGGGGGAAGTGCTGGCCCAGGAGCGTCTCACCTTTACCTATCAACCCATCCAGCCTCTGCATCGCAGCATGATGGCCTACAACGAGATCTACACCCGCTTTTGCGGCAGCGATGGTACGGCCCTGCCGACAGACACCCTGTTTGCCATGGCCCAGCGGCTCGATATGGTGATGCGATTGGAGCAACTGGTGATCGTCCACGTGATGCGCCAGTACCGGGCATTTGGCTCCAACCAGAGTCGCTGGGGGATCAACCTCTCACCCAATCTGCTGCAAAACAGCGCCCTGCTGATCTGGCTGGACAGGCAGCTGCTCAAGGATCCCAACACCAGCGCCAACCTGGTGTTCGAGCTGGACGAGGAGCATCTGGAACGCAATCCGACCGGTGCCAAGCGGGTGTTCGAGCTGCTGCGCCGCAATGGCAGCCGCTCTGCCATCGCCAACTTTGGCAAGGGCATCGGCTCCTTCAGCCTGTTTCGCGAGCTCAAACCCGATTACATCAAGCTCGATCCCGCCCTCATCACCGGGCTGGAGCAGGATCAGACCAACCAGCAGTTTGTGCGGATGATTGTCGACGTGTCACACCGGATGGGGTGCCAGGTGATCGCGGAAGGGGTGGAACAACTGGGCCAGAAGCAGCTGTTGCAAGGGATGTATGTGGATGGCCTGCAGGGTTATCTGATCGCCCGGCCGCAGCCTTTGCGACCGGATATCAGCCAGTTGGGCCTGTTCAGTGAGGATGCTTCAGCTTCAGAAGGGTCAGAATGATGTCGTTGAGCTGGCGGTAGCGCTCCAGCTCCTTCTGATCATAACGGGTCGCCAGACTGGAGGGGTTATGGCGATGCTTGAGGTACCGGTTGATCTGCAGCCGGTTGAAACCCGCCACATGATAGACCTGGCCCAGCAAGGCATTGAGCTCCTCGCTGGGTAGCCCGGCCCGGGCAAGATAGTCGTCATCGGCCGGGCTCTCAATCTGATGACTCCACTTGCCGATGCGGCCGCTCTCCTGCAAATAGCTGAGCCATTGTTCGAGATGGAGGGGCTTGCATCCGGAGAGCAGGGTAAAGAAGCCCACTGCATCGCAGCGGCAATCTCTCAGCAGCACCAGTGCCAGCTGATCGTCATCGCACTGGAACGTCACCGGCCCGGTCTGTGTCCAGTCCAGCGCCTGTATCCGGATGCTGGCCCGCCCACCCTCTATGCCTGTGACGTCGAACAAAAACATGGCTATCCCCCCCCTGGCAAAAGGTTGATGATGGACCATCGCCTGCGCGGGTGCAAAGGCAAATCCCCCTTTGGCCCTCATTATGCCCACGGGATCATAAAAAAGACCGGCATCCTCGCGGATACCGGTCTCATCATTGCTTTGCTACGACACCGGATGTCGGCGTCATCAATGGAGGCGCCTTCAGGCGTCCAGTTCGACCAGCGCCTTGGCCAGCTCGATGGGCTCCAGCTCCTGGCCTTCCAGATCGGCATTCCAGTTCGGGCCCACCAGCACATCGTCATCGTCCAGATCGTTGATCCAGATGTCGAGAAACTCTTCCAAGTCGATCACTTCCGGCTCATAGTCGGCCCACTCGTCCACACAGTGCAGACGGGCATCTTCCTCGGCGGACCAGAGCGGCATCACATCAGCATCTTCAAATTCGGCAGAGCGGCAGACCACCCAGTCTTCACCGTAGCGCAGACCCCAGACCTGACCCGACTCGCGGACTTGTTCAACAAACAGCTGGAAATTGGCGTCAAGATTGTCAGTTAATTTGCTCATGGGGCTCTCTCTTACAGGCGGCTGGCCAATACGGACCAAGAATGGGGCAGATGGTGTCGCAAAAGCCCCCCAGACTCAAGTCAAATCCCTAAAAAGACGGGGGATATCCCCATCAAGTACGATATCGCACCACCAGGGTACTCAACTCATCGCTGGTTTGCGACAAGGAGCCGGCCGCCTGACCGGTACGCCGGTTCTCCACCAGGGCCTCGCTGGCCAACTGGGTAATGGCTGACAGGCGCTGGGTGATCTCCTCGGTCGAACTGCTCTGCTCACCGGCCGCCCCGGCAATTTCGCTGTTCATCGCCAATATGGTGCTCACTGCCTCGTCAATATTGCCGATGGCTCCTTCCGCATCCCCGGCTTTCTGCGCCGTCGAGCGCGACAGTCGCTGCAACTGTTCGATGCCGGTCGCCACCTTGCCGGCGCCCTCCTGCAAGCGCTGGATCATCTGCCGGATCTCGTCGGTAGAGCTGTGAGTGCGAGTGGCCAGGGTACGCACCTCATCGGCCACCACCGCAAAGCCCCTTCCCTGCTCACCGGCGCGGGCCGCCTCAATGGCCGCGTTGAGGGCCAGCAGATTGGTCTGCTCGGCCACCCCGCGGATCACATCAAGCACGGAACCAATCTGCTGCGAGTCCTGCTCAAGGCGCGCCACGGCCTGTACCGTCTCCTCCATCTCGTCCGCCAGCTGTCCTATGGTGGTGATGGTCTGGGCCACAATCTCGCGGCCATGCTGCGCCAGCTGGCGTGCCGATTCTGCCGCCTGGGCTGCTTGCTCGGCATTGAGGCCGATGGCACGGCTGCTGCCGGTGATCTGCACCATGGCCGCCGCCACACGCTGGGTGTCCTGTTCCTGATCGGTCACGATGGCACTGGTGCGTGCCACTACTTGCTCGAGCTGCCGGGCCGCATCCTTGTTGTGGCTGGTGATCTGCTGGGCACGACCGATCAGCTGGGCCATCTGGTTGGCAAACTGATTGAAGTTGGCCGAAAGCAGGCTGAGTTCATCACGACCGCTCTCGGGCAGGCGAAAACGCAGGTCCCCCTCTCCCCTGGCCATGTCACCCAGGGCAGACACCGACTGGGACAGGGGCATCACTATGCTGCGCCGGATCAGGGTCGCGGCCGCGAGCAGCAGCACCGCCAGCAGGGCGCCTATGCCCATCAGGGTACGCAGTACCTGCTGGTATTGCGCCTCCACATCATCCACATAGATGCCGGTGCCGATGATCCAGTCCCAGGGGGCAAACTGCTTGACGTAGGAGATCTTGCGCACCGGCTCGTCGACGCCGGGTTTGGGCCAGTAGTAGGCCACCTCGCCGCTCCCGTTTTGCTGCTTGACCCGCTCGACGAAGGCGACAAACAGCTTGAGCCCCTGCTTGTCCTCCACCCCCGAGAGATCCTGACCATCGAGCTCGGGCTTCATGGGGTGCATCACCATGGTGGGATGGCTGTCATTGATCCAGAAATAGTCGTTCTGGCCATAACGCAGTTTTTGTACGGCGGTCAGCGCCAGTACCTTGGCGTTCTGTTCGTCCAGCCTGCCCTGGCGCACCTGTTCTTCATAGCTGGCGACCAGGCTATAGGCCGTCTCCACCTGTGAACGCGCCTGGTTGCTCTTCTCCGCCATCAGCCCCTGGTAATAGACGCGCAGGCAAGCGAACAGCAACAAGCCCAGCACGGCGACCACCATCAACACCATCAGCATCAAGCGATGGCCAATACTCCATTGCCTCAACATATCGTCATCCTGACAAAATACATTTTGTTAACAAGGTATGCTGACGGCTTCATCCATGTCCATGGTCATCACCAAACGACATCTAAAAACTTGATCCATCTCGAAAAAACAAAAGGCGCCTGATGGCGCCTTTGCATTCAATACGGTGGGAAGATCAACGCTCCCAGTACACCTCTTCCAGGCTGTCCTCTTTCTCCGGCAGACCGCGGGAGAGACGGGGGCTGCTCTGGGCCAGCACCTCGTAGCTGACCCGGTTGGCGTATTTGCACACCTGGGCCAGGGAGGAGTAGGTGAGGAACTCGGAGATGTGCTTGGCGGAGTTGGGCACGTTCATCCGGTGGTAGGAGTTGGCTACCATGTCGTGCAACACGGCGGAAAGGGCACCGTCCCCCGCACCGTTGGTGTTCTTGATCTTCTCCGGGCCACCCATGTAGGGGGAGATGTGGGAGTAGATCCGCATCGGCTTGCGGCATTTGCTGCGTGCCATCGGGCGGCTGAACTCATACATGTTGAACTCGGGGATCACCCCCGGCAGCAGGGTATGAGTGGTCTCGCGCTTGTAGTCCTCGTCGGTGTAGCTCGCCATGTAGAGGCCGATGGGGCCGGCGGTGCAGAGCACCATGTCAGCCCAGTCGAGGGCCTTGTCGGCGGCACCAAGGGGATCGGCGATGCCGGTCAGGGCCTCGCCCTCGTCCTCGTTCATCGCCAGCACGGTCACGTTCTCGGCGATGAATTCGCGCCACCACTGGGGATTCTCGTCGATGACGAAGCGGGTACCCAGGGTCAGTACCACGGGGATGTCGGCCTCACGGGCATAACGCACCGCCGTCATGGCTGCTTCCTTCATGGGGTCGCCATCGTCACCGCGTACCAGATAGGCAGTGATCACCAGAGCTGAGGCCCCCTTGATCACCTCTTCGGGGATGTGGCGCACGTCCAGCTGATTCATCTTGCCGGCATTGATGCCGAAGCTGCGCTCGCCACACTCGGTGATGAAGGTGAAGCAACGACCGATGGGGCCGTCCACCGGCTGCAGATAGTCGAGGTTGACGCGAGAAGAGGTGTTGCACAGATAACGGTAGGCATAGCAACCGATCCGGATATCCTGGCTCATTACCCCCAGCAGGATGGAGTGGGAGTCGGCCAGTACCGAGTAGTTGTGGACCGTGTTGCCGATGGTACCGCCGGCAAATTCGCTCACCACCATGTTGTTGGCCTTGAGCTCGTCGTAGATGCGCTCGGCCACCTCGTCGGTGATCACCACAGAGTGGCCCTTGCTCAGACCATAGCGAGCCAGAAAGTCATCATCCACATGGGCTTCGATGTCAACCAGGGTCTGATCGATACCCACGACATAGGCTTTGCCCAGTTCGGTGAGTTGGGCGCTTTGCGAGATCAGGGGATCACGGCGATCGACAGGGAAGTAGTGTTTGGACTTGCGCTGACCGGGAAATTTCATGGCAATGTTCTGTGCTCTGGGGAAAAGAGGGGCGGGATTTTAACACAATCAGCCGTCCCGAAAAGTCGCCCTGATTAAATTATGGGGTCAGTATAGACAAGGGCTGCAGGGGAAAACGTTTATTCTTCGTCCAACAAAAAACCACCTCGTCGGGAGGTGGTTTTTGTGTATCCAAGGAGGCTCTTTTCAACTCGCCGACAGCAGCAGCGCCAGCACCGAAAAGAGTCCCAGGGACAGCCAGAACAGCAGGGTACCAAACAGCCGCGGCAGATTGGGGGCCTTGGGGATCTGCATGCCGATGGCATGGAGCACCCGACCCGCCAGCAGCATGCCGCCGCCAAGATGAAGCCACAAGGCCCCCGCCCCGGCCAGCTCGCAGAGGGCCATCAGCAGCAGGGTCAAAGGAACATACTCGGCAAAATTGCCGTGGGTGCGGATCGCCGCCAGGAGCTCTGGCGCCTCCCCTTCCCCTATCATCACCTTGAACTGGGCCCGGCGTTTGACCACCCAGAAGGAGAGCAACAGAAACAAGAGCCCCAGCAAGCCTGCATAGAACAGGGTGATATGGATCATGCGATCGCTCCTCGTTGATGCATCCTAATACCAACCCTCCTCACGCCAGCTCGCGACAGATGAGAGAGACCATCATGCGGATATGGGCCTGATCGCTGTTGAGGGCAGGAATATAGGCAAACTGCTCGCCACCGGCTTCCATGAAGGCCTCGTGGTTTTGTACCTGGATCTCCTCCAGGGTTTCGAGACAGTCGGCGGCAAAGGCCGGGCAGATCACATCGAGCCGCTTGATGCCGCGACCCGGCAGGCTGGCGACCGTTTCATCCGTGTAGGGCTTGAGCCACTCCTCCTTGCCAAAACGGGACTGGAAGCTGGCCGTCCACTGCCCCTGCTCCAACCCGAGCGCCTCCGCCAACAGGGCGGCTGTGGTACGGCACTGCTGGCCGTAAGGGTCCCCTTCCTGCTCGTAGCGCTCGGGGATGCCGTGAAAGGACATCAGCAGATGTTCCCCCTGACCGTGCTGCTCCCAATGACGACGCACGCTCATGGCCAGCGCCTGGATGTATTCCGGGTGAGCGTGGTAATCACGAATGAGCCGCACCACCGGCAGGTTGCGCTCTTTTTTCATCGCCTTGGCCCAGGCATCGAACACGGAAGCCGTGGTGCTCACCGAATATTGCGGATAGAGCGGCAACAGGATCACCCGGTTGACCCCCTTGGCCTTGAGCGCCTGCCAGCCATCCGTCATGGAGGGAGAGCCATAGGTCATGGCCAGCTCCACCGGCACATCCACCCCTTCCCGCTTGAGCTCCTGCTCCAGCGCGGTGCGCTGCTGCTGGCTGATGACCATCAGGGGTGAGCCCTGATCGGTCCACACCTGCTGGTACAACTTGGCCACCTTGGGCGAACGGGTCGGCAAGATGATGCAGTGAAGCAGCGGGCACCAGAGGTAGCGAGGCAGATCGACAACCCTGGGGTCATGGAGAAACTGGCTCAGAAAGGCTTTGACGGCGGCGGTAGTGGGGGCGGCTGGGGTGCCCAGATTGACCAGCAAGATGCCTGTTTTCGTGGTCACATTGGCTTCCTGTCTATCTGTCGTGATGCAAAAAGGGCCCATCAGGGCCCTTCTCTTAAATTACCTGATGGTACAGGGTGTCATCGACCGGGCTCAGCCCAGGATGGCGGCGAGCTGCTGGCTCACCAGATCAACCGGCTGGGTGCCGTCGATCTTGACGTAACGGGTGTTGCCCGCTTCCGCTTCCTTGCCGTAGAAACCGATGAGCGGTGCAGTCTGCTGATGGTATACATCCAGACGCTTGCGCACTGTGGTCTCTTCATCGTCGGCACGGATCACCAGATCTTCGCCGGTCACGTCATCCTTGCCTTCCACTTTCGGCGGGTTGAACACCACGTGGTAGGTACGGCCGGAGCCGGAGTGAACACGACGACCGCTCATGCGCTTGACGATCTCTTCGTCCGGTACGTCGAACTCCAGCACGAAATCAACGGACACACCGGCATCCTTCATGGCTTGCGCCTGGGGAATAGTGCGCGGGAAACCGTCCAACAGGAAGCCTTTGGCACAATCGGCCTGGGCGATACGCTCTTTGACCAGACCGATGATGATGTCGTCAGAGACCAGTTGACCTGCATCCATCACAGCCTTGGCTTTCAAGCCGAGCTCGGTGCCCGCCTTGATTGCGGCACGCAGCATGTCGCCAGTGGAGATCTGCGGAATACCGTGTTTTTCCATGATGAATTGAGCCTGGGTACCTTTGCCGGCGCCCGGAGCCCCCAACAGAACAATGCGCATACACGCTCCTATTGATTGGTTATTCAAATCTTGCGAAGGCAAAAAAGTACACGGTTTCGCCCGCTTCTACAAGGGTGCCCCGCCTGAATGAGTAATTAATCGCCTTAAAAATGCAGGGCATACGCCGCCAGGCTGAACCGTAGGCCGAAAGGTAAGTGATTAAACATTCACCATGGGTGCTGGATGGAGAGGAAAAAAACAGATAAAAAAATCCCGGCTAGGGGGCCGGGAATTGCGCTCAAAGAATACTACTTGTCGCTCGTAGTAGGAACGAGGCAATAGTAGTTGGCCCCCGTTGCGTCAACAACTGTCAGAAGTGACAGGAAGACCGCTATGAAACCGGAACTGGGGATCCGGCGAGCAGATAAGGTCGGCCTCCAGCCTGCCGAAAAAGGCCACCCGCTCGCTGATGTCCTCTCCTGCATAGAGTTCGGCCAGCGCCAGATAATCCTGATAGTGGCGCGCCTCGGAGCGCAGCAAGGAGACATAGAAGCGACCCAGCTCCTCATCCAGATGGGGGGCCAGCTTGGCGAAACGCTCGCAGGAGCGGGCCTCGATATAAGCCCCGATGATCATCTTGTCGACAATGGTGGCAGGCTCGTGGGTGCGCACGTGTTGCATCAGGCTGCGGGCATAGCGGGAGGCGGTCACGGGCCCGTAGGGGATGTCGCGGGCCGCCATGATCTCCAGCACCTGCTCGAAGTGGTGCAGCTCCTCCTGAATGAGGCGCACCATGGGAAACAGCAGCGGATTGCGCGCCAGCTCCTCGAACACGGTGCGATCGGACTCCCCCATAGTACGTTTGCCGAGGATCTCTGCCTTCTCGGGGATGGCGTCCAGCTCGCGGTAGAATTCCAGCTTGGGCAGCAGGTGGCGCTTGCCCTTGGGCAGGCAGTAGCGGCGCACCAGGCTGTGAGCGGTGAGCGCAGCCTTGTTCTCGCAGTTGGCATGATCGATGAGCAGGGTCGGCAGGTGGGCGGGATCCCGCGCCATCTCCACCCACTCATCCGGGGTCTCACAGTGCAAAAACTGGCGCACGGGGGCTAGCAGATCATCCATCTGAACTCTCATCTGATCGGAAAACATGGCAGGCGCCTATGCTAGCGGATCCCGCCGTCACCGCCCACCCCTGCACGCATAAGCGCCGCTTTTTCAAACAAATATCCCCTGCCCTCCCAAGTTGCAGAAACAACAATGGGGGCCAGGGCCCCCATATCATCATCTTTAGCAACGGAGAAAACGTTTAACTGCCTTCGTTAAAAATTTCCAGATTGCTGGTGCCTTCGTGCCACTCGCGTACCGCCTTGCTGTCATCGTTGCGCAGGGCGTTCAGGTGGTCCAGATAGGATTGATCCACGTCGGCGGTGACATAGTGGCCGTTGAACACCGAGGTCTCGAAGTGGCGCAGCTCCGGGTTGATCTCCCGCACCGCGGCTTCCAGATCTTCCAGATCCTGGAAAATCAGACCATCAGCACCGATCAGGGCACACACCTCTTCCACTTCCCGACCGTGGGCGATCAGTTCGTTGGCGGTGGGCATGTCGATGCCATAGACGTTGGGGAAGCGGATCTCGGGGGCGGCGGAGGCAAAGTAGACCTTGGCGGCACCGGCTTCCCGCGCCATCTGGATGATCTGCTCGGAGGTGGTGCCCCGCACGATGGAATCATCCACCAGCAGCACCTTCTTGCCCTTGAACTCGGAGCTGATGGCGTTGAGCTTGCGACGCACCGACTTCTTGCGCTGGGTCTGGCCAGGCATGATGAAGGTACGGCCAATATAGCGGTTCTTCACGAACCCCTGACGGTACGGCAGATCCAGGGTGTGGGCTATCTCCAGCGCCACGTCGCAGGAGGTCTCGGGGATGGGGATGACCACATCGATGTCGAGATCTTCCCACTCGCGGGCGATCTTCTGGCCCAGCTTGCGACCCATGTTGAGGCGGGCGGCGTAGACCGAAACCTTGTCGATGAAGGAGTCGGGACGGGCGAAGTAGACATATTCGAAGATGCAGGAGCTCATCTGCGGGTTCTCCGCACACTGCTCGGAGAAGAGCTGACCCTGTTCGGTGATGTAGATGGCTTCGCCCGGGGCGACGTCACGCACGGTTTCAAAACCGATGGCGTCGAGCGCCACACTCTCGGAGGCGAGCATGTACTCCACCTGACCCTGTTCGTCCTGACGACGGCCGAGGATCAGCGGGCGGATGCCGTTCGGATCGCGAAAACCGATGAGACCGTGGCCAATCACCAGGGAGACCACCGCATAGGCACCGCGGATCTGCTGATGGGTCTTGCGCACCGCGGCGAAGATGTCCGCCGGAGCCAGCGCCATCTTGTCACACAGATCCAGCTCGTGGGCCAGCACGTTCAGCAGCACTTCGGAATCCGAGGTGGTGTTGATGTGGCGACGGGCCACCTTGAACTGCTGCTCCTTGAGCTCCTTGGCATTGGTGAGGTTGCCGTTATGGGCCAGCACCATGCCGTAGGGGGAGTTCACATAGAAAGGTTGGGCTTCTGCCGCACTGGAGCTGCCTGCGGTGGGATATCTGACATGACCGATGCCGATGTTCCCTTGCAGACGCTGCATGTGGCGCACTTCAAACACGTCCTTCACCAGGCCATTGGCCTTGCGTTGCCGGAAGTTTCCACTGTCAATGGTTACGATCCCGGCGGCATCCTGTCCCCTGTGCTGCAACACCGTCAAGGCGTCGTAGAGGGCCTGATTGACCGGAGTGGTGCCTACAATACCGACAATACCACACATGTCTTTGCTACCTCGAAGTCACTATACCTGTTTAAGAAAACTCGATGAGTTCAGCATGAACCCGAAAAACCACTGGATGACCGGCTTGAACTCGGGCACCAGTTTGGAGGCCTGCCACCAGTCGCTCTGGGAGAGGCTGGTGAAAGTATCCATGAAAAAAAGCAGGGCACTGACGATCAGTACCCCGCGAATTGCACCGAAGCAGACCCCCAGCACCCGATCGGTACCCGAGAGGCCGGTCTTGTCCACCAGCAGGCCCACCACATAGTTCACCACGCTGCCGAGGATCAGGGTCGCCACGAACAGGGCGGCAATGGCCAGGCCGTTGCGCACCAGGGCATCGGAAAAGGAGGTGAAGTAAACGGCGAGATCAGGATAGAAATGGCTGGCAATGAAGAAGGCGACAAACCAGGTGACGAGTGACATGGCCTCCTTGACGAAGCCGCGCACCAGGCTGATGAGGGCAGAGAAACCGACGATACCGACGATGGCGTAATCAATCCAGACCATAGAAAAAGATGTCCTGCGAAATTGCGGCGCAGTCTAACAAAAACGATTGCGCAATGCTTGATAAAATTGTGTTACATGTTCAAAGAAGCGCCGGTTGCGCAGATTTATTCACGATAAAAACGGTTGACCGGCGCCAAAATGCACAACGCCATGGCATGGCCATGGCGTTGTCGTTACCAGCGCGAACTTAACCTATGTGGGTCAGACCGCCCATGTAGGATTGCAGCGCAGCCGGGATGGCGATGCGACCATCTTCCTGCTGGTAGTTCTCGAGCACGGCCACCAGGGTGCGGCCCACCGCGAGGCCGGAGCCGTTCAGGGTGTGGATCAGCTGCGGCTTGCCGTCGATGCGCACGCGGGCCTGCATACGGCGCGCCTGGAAGTCGGTGCAGTTGGAGACGGAGGAGATCTCGCGGTAGGTATTCTGGGCCGGCAGCCACACTTCCAGATCGTAAGTCTTGGCGGCGCAGAAACCCATGTCACCGGTGGAAAGAGCCATCACGCGATACGGCAGCTCCAGCAGCTGCAACACCTTCTCGGCGTGGCCGACCATCTCTTCCAGTGCATCCCAGGATTTCTCCGGGTGAACCAGCTGGACCATCTCGACCTTGTCGAACTGGTGCATGCGGATGAGGCCGCGGGTGTCACGGCCGTAGGAGCCCGCTTCGGAGCGGAAGCAGGGGCTGTGGGCGGTCATCTTGATGGGCAGTTCCTGCTCGTCGAAGATCTCGTCGCGGGCCATGTTGGTGAGCGGTACTTCGGAGGTCGGGATCAGGGAGAACTTGCGCACCTTGCCCTCGTCTTCCCCTTCTCCACCGATGCCGGTGTTGAACAGATCTTCGGAGAACTTGGGCAGCTGACCGGTGCCGTACAGGCTGTCCGGGTTGACCAGATAAGGCACGTAGCACTCGGTGTAACCGTGCTGCTGGGTATGCAAGTCCAGCATGAACTGGGCCAGGGCGCGGTGCAGACGGGCAATCTGGCCCTTCATCACCACGAAACGGGCACCGGAGAGCTTGACGCCGTTCTTGAAGTCAACGCCCTTGGCCGCTTCGCCCAGATCCACGTGATCGCGCACCGGGAAATCAAACTCGCGCGGGGTGCCCCAACGGCGCACTTCCACGTTGTCATTCTCGTCGCGACCGACCGGGGTGGTCTCGCTCGGCAGGTTGGGGATCATGTCGGCGATGGTCTTGAGCTCGGCCAGCAGGGCCTCCAGCTCGACCTTGCTGGTTTCCAGCTCTTCGTTGATCTTGGTCACTTCGGCCTTGAGGGGAGCAACATCTTCACCACGACGGGCAGCTTCACCGATGGATTTGGAGCGGGCGTTGCGCTCGGCCTGCAGCTCCTGGGTACGGGACTGCAGATCCTTGCGTTTCTCTTCCAGAGCATTGACAGCCGCTACGTCCAGAACGTAGCCACGTGTCGCCAGACGAGCGGCAGCTTCTTCAATGTCGCTGCGCAGATATTTGGGATCCAGCATGGTTTACCTACTTTTTTAAAATGGGATCTGAGCCTGGGTCATCATGACGGGCTTGGAAACAGATCCGGAAGTTAACATCGGTTGGCATACCCCAATCGTCTTCAGAATCGGACCCGGAGGATCGGGTCGTCGAAATCAGGAAGATGGCACCAAGCCAAGACAAACGGGGTCAGAGGGGCAGTGTAGCAGACCGCCCCCCTGCCCGAACAGGGACTATTTACCTCGTTTTCGCGACGGATCACGCCAAGGGGCCCAGATTATTCAAGGGGTTGGCCAATTTTCAGACAATATGCTCCCGCAGGGGTCAGGGGCGCCGTTTATTGGGACTCTGTCGGTCCAGATCATGGAGATAATCGAGCTTCTGGGCGATCTGCTTCTCAAGGCCGCGATCGGTGGGCTGATAGTACCGTTTGCCGGCAAGCTCGGGCGGGAAATACTCCTCGCCGGCGGCATAGGCACCGGGCTCGTCGTGGGCATAACGGTATTCGGCGCCATAGCCGAGCTCGCTCATCAGCCTGGTCGGGGCGTTGCGAAGGTGCACCGGCACCTCGAAATCGGGCAGATTCTTGGCATCCACCAGCGCTGCCTTCCAGGCGGTGTAGACCGCATTGCTCTTGGGCGCGCAGGCGAGGTAGACGATCGCCTGGGCGATGGCCCGCTCCCCTTCCGCCGGTCCCACGCGATGAAAACAATCCCAGGCGGACAGGGCCACCTGCATGGCGCGCGGATCGGCATTGCCCACGTCTTCTGAGGCAATCGCCAGCAGGCGGCGGGCGATGTAGAGGGGATCGCAACCGGCGCTCACCATGCGGGCATACCAGTAGAGGGCCGCATCGGGGGCCGAACCGCGGATCGATTTGTGCACCGCTGAGATGAGGTCGTAGAAGTGGTCGCCCTTGTTGTCAAAGCGCGCTACGTGCTCCCCCACCACGGCGGCGAGCAGAGCGCTGTCGATCTGCTTGTGGCCGCTAGCGTCCTGTTCGGCCATGTCGGCCAACAGCTCCAGATAGTTGAGGGACTTGCGCCCGTCCCCATCCACCGCCTTGGCCAGTGCCTCCTTCACCCCGGGGGCGAAGGTGAGCGCCGGATCATTGAGACCACGGGGATCCGTCATCGCCTGATCGATCATGGCGAGGATGTCATCCTCTTCAAGCCTTTTGAGCAGATAGACCCGGGCCCGGGAGAGCAGCGCGTTGTTGAGCTCGAACGAGGGGTTTTCGGTGGTGGCACCGATGAAGGTGATGGTGCCATCTTCGATATGGGGCAGGAACACATCCTGCTGGCTCTTGTTGAAGCGATGCACCTCATCCACAAACAGGATGGTACGCACCCCGCGCCAGCTGTTTTCTTTGGCCTTGTCGATGGCGGCGCGGATCTCCTTGATGCCGGAGGTGACAGCCGAAACCCGCTCCACCTCGGCCTGGCAGTAGTGGGCTACCAGTTCGGCCAGGGTAGTCTTGCCAGTCCCGGGCGGCCCCCACAGGATCATGGAGTGGCAGTGGCCCGCCAGGATCGCCTTGCGCAGGGGCTTGTCGGGCCCGAGGATATGCTGTTGGCCGATATACTGGTCAAGGTTTTGCGGCCGCATCCGGGCCGCCAGCGGACGAAAATCCGACGAGAAATCCAGCGACAGATTGCTCATCAGCGTTGATCGTCCAGCTCGACCCCCTTCGGGATCTTGAACACGAACTCGTTGCCCTTGAGCACCGGCTTGCGGTTGAAGCTGCTCAAAGTGAACTCGCTCCACTGCCCCTGTGCCTCTTTCACGTCGAAGCGGCTGATGTTGTCCTGGCGATCGAAAGTGACGCGGAAGGAGGTGATCAGCTCATCCTGGTTGCGGCTGGTGACGGTATAGACATCCCCCTGCCGGGTCACGTCATAGTTCTTCCAGAATTTGTCGTCATTGCCCGCGATCAGGATGAAGGGGGTATTGAGCACCGCATCTTGCAATTTGAGGGCGGTGACCTGTTCGACGAAGGGGTCATAGACCCACACATCCTTGCCATCAGCCACGATCAGACTCTCGTCCGGTGAGGTGGTGTGCCAGTTAAAGCGATTGGGGCGCTGCACCAGCAGGGTGCCGCTGGCCTTTTGCAGCTCCTTGCCCTTGCTGTCGTAGACGGTCTGGGCAAACTTGGCGGAGAAGAGACTCACCCCCGCCAGTTTCTGCTTGAGATCGCTGGCCGCATCGGCCCACGCCTGGCTGCTGGCCACCAGCAGCACGGTTCCCATCAACAGTTGTTTTTTCATCAGGCTTTTCATAAGACGCTCTCGATAAAAGGCCACGCCCGGTGAGGGCATGGCCAGGATTGTAGGATGAGACTCAGTCACGTACCGGTGGTGGCGCCAACACGTCGCGCTGGCCATTGCCACCCGGCGAGCTGACGATGCCCTGGTTTTCCATCTGCTCGATGAGACGGGCCGCCCGGTTGTAACCGATCTTGAACTTGCGCTGTACGCTGGAGGTGGAACCGCGGCGCGACTCCACCACGAAGGCCACCGCCTCGTCGAACAGGGGATCGAGCTCTTCGTCGCCACCACCGCCATATTCGCCGCTGCCACCTTCGCCGCCCGACTCTCCGGAGAGGATCTCGTCGATATAATCCGGCTCGCCGCGCAGTTTCCAGTCCGCCACCACCTTGTGTACCTCGTGGTCATCGACGAAAGCGCCGTGAACCCGGGTCGGGTTGGAGGTACCGGCCGGCATGTAGAGCATGTCGCCCATGCCGAGCAGGGATTCGGCGCCCCCCTGATCCAGGATGGTACGCGAATCGATCTTGCTCGATACCTGGAACGAGATGCGGGTCGGAATGTTGGCCTTGATAAGACCGGTGATCACATCCACCGACGGACGCTGGGTCGCGAGGATCAGGTGAATACCGGCCGCCCGCGCCTTCTGGGCGATACGGGCAATGAGCTCTTCCACCTTCTTGCCGACGATCATCATCATGTCGGCAAACTCGTCCACCACCACCACGATGTGGGGCAGTTTTTCAAGCTCGGGCGGGGTTTCGTCCATGGAGTCACCCGGGCGCCACAGCGGATCCAGCAGGGGATCGCCCGCCTCGATGGCCGCCAGTACCTTGTCGTTGTAGCCCTTGAGGTTGCGCACCCCGACCGCCGACATCAGCTTGTAACGACGCTCCATCTCGCCCACACACCAGCGCAGGGCATTGGCGGCGTCCTTCATGTCGGTGACCACCTCGGTCAACAGATGGGGAATGCCTTCGTAGACCGACAGCTCCAGCATCTTGGGGTCGATCATGATGAAACGCAGATCTTCAGGTGATGACTTGTAGAGCATGGAGATGATCATGGTGTTCACCCCCACCGACTTGCCCGAGCCGGTAGTACCGGCCACCAGCAAGTGCGGCATCTTGGCAAGGTTCACCACCACGGGGGAGCCGGCGATGTCCTGGCCAAGGCCCATGGTCAACGGATTGTGGCTGTCGCGGAAGGCTTCGCAATCGAGGGTCTCGCGCAGGTATACGGTCTGGCGTACCCGGTTGGGCAGTTCGATCCCCACATAGGTCTTGCCCGGGATCACCTCGACCACCCGCACGCTGCTGGCCGACAGAGAGCGGGCCAGATCGCGAGACAGGTTGGTGATCTTGCTCGCCTTCATGCCAGGGGCCAGATCCAGTTCGAAACGGGTGATGACGGGGCCCGGATAGACGCCGACCACCTTGGCCTGCACGTTGTAGTCGGCGAGTTTCGCCTCCACCAGACGGCCCATGCGTTCCAGCTCGTCCTTGCTCATCATCTGGGTTCTGGCAGGGGGACGATCCAGCAGCTCGAGACTCGGCAGTGGCGGCAGGTTGGCCTGCACGCGGCGCTTGGGTTTGCCGGGCGTGGCGGCAACCGGCGCGGCCGGCTCCTCGTCATCCCCTTCCGCCCAGGGCAGGTCGAGATCATCATCGCCATCGGCCATTGCCAGCGCGGGCTGACGACGGGCATTGGCGGCGACGCTGCGCTTGGGCTTGGGTGCAGGTTCATCTTCATCATCAAACCGGGGTTCGAACTCGAAGGTGTCGTCATCGAGCTCCGGCAGCCACTCTTCCTGTGACGCTTTCTGGTGTTTCCCCTTGGGACGACGACCCCAGTTGCTGTGCGGCTCGGCGTCGTCCTCCTCATCAAAGGCGATGTTGCCGACATTCCCTTCCAGCAGTGGATCCGGCCCCTCGTTGCGAGGCTGGCGCCAGCCGCCGGTCAACCAGCGACTCAGGGTCGTCGGGAAGTGATAGATGGCGCCGACCGACCCGGTGCAGGCGGCACCGATCCGCTCCACGATGGTGAGCCAGGACCAGCCGGTAAACAGGGTGATGCCGGTCGCCACGAAACAGAGCAACAGCAGGTTGGCCCCGACGCCGCCAAACAGCGGCACCACGGCGGTGGCGATCACATCCCCCACCAGACCACCGGCGGAGAAATTCTGCATGTCATTGAAATTCATGCTGGCAATGGCCGACATGCCGAGCACGGTGAGGATGAAACCGATGACTCGCACCCCCAGGGTGAGGTAATCCACATCGAGCAGACGACTTGGGCGCCACAACAGGCTCCAGCCCAGCAGCACAACCAGAGGAGGAACCAAGTAGGAGAAGGCCCCGAAGGTGAACATGGTGATATCGGCCAGCCAGGCCCCGGCGCTACCGGCGAGGTTTTTCACCTCCCCTTGCCAGGAGGTTTGGGACCAGCCGGGATCGGCAGGGTGGTAGGACAACAGGGCAAGCAGAAGATAGGCAGCCATCAGGGTGATGGCGATCAAGACGGCTTCGAAGATCCGTTGTGTACCTGATAAAGGAGTAAACAGCTTTTTATCGGCCAAACTCCGGCTCCTTTCTGAAAACATGTAATGCAGGAAATAAGGGGGGCTAGTATCCCCGAAAAGCCCACCGATTGTCAGCCCGTGTCTGCTATGGGCACGCCATCTTTGCACGCCGTGCAACAAGAAGAAACGAGCGGACCGGCCGCTCGTTTCTGACTGTTATGGTGTCTCATATGGATAAGATACCACAGCATAACCTGCTTTATCGGGTGCTGATCACCAGACGACTGCTCTGTTTGACCTCTTCCATCACCACGTAGGTGCGGGTGTCGTTGACACCAGGCAAGCGCAGCAGGGTCTCCCCCAGCAGCCGGCGGTAAGCCGACATGTCGCTCACCCGGGTCTTGAGCAGATAATCGAAATCACCGGATACCAGGTGACACTCCTGGATCTCTTCGAGCACCTGAACGGCCTTGTTGAACTGTTCGAACACATCGGGCGCCCCACGGTTGAGGGTGATCTCGACGAAGACCAGCAAAGAGGCATCCAGGTAGTGAGGGTTCAGAATGGCGGCATATCCTTCGATATAACCCTGTCGCTCGAGGCGACGAACCCGTTCCAGACACGGTGTGGGACTCAGGCCAACTCGTTTGGACAACTCAACGTTCGAAATCCTGCCATCCTTTTGCAGTTCATTCAGAATGTTGCGGTCAATCCTGTCCAAATCCTTTAGCCGACTCTTAGCTTCCATCATTTTATTCCATCCTTTGGCTATTTTTTGGTAAGAATCACCAGTCATTTTATAATTATGGTCACAAATCCTGTCAATACCTGAATATACTAGGCGCAAATGTTATTAACATTTAAGCAACATAAAACACCAATCGATAGACGAGGGATAGCATGATTATCGGTGTACCGAAAGAGATAAAAAACCATGAATATCGCGTAGGCATGGTTCCGGCCAGTGTACGTGAACTGACAGCACGAAACCACACTGTTTTCGTCCAAAGCGGTGCCGGAAACGGCATTGGCTTTAGCGATGCAGATTATATGGCTGCCGGCGCCGATATTTTGGCCACTGCCGCCGAGGTTTTCGCCAAGGCCGAGATGATCGTCAAGGTCAAGGAGCCCCAGCCAATCGAGTGCGCCATGTTGCGCCCGGGTCAGACCCTCTTTACCTACCTGCATCTGGCGCCGGATCTGCCACAAACCGAAGCCTTGCTGAAAAGTGGTGCCATCTGCATCGCTTACGAGACGGTCACCGATGGTCGTGGTGGCTTGCCCCTGCTGGCCCCTATGTCGGAAGTCGCGGGTCGCATGTCCATTCAGGCGGGCGCCCAGGCACTGGAGAAATCCCGCGGTGGTAGCGGCGTGCTGCTCGGTGGCGTGCCCGGCGTAGAACCGGCCAAGGTGGTGATCATCGGGGGTGGTGTAGTGGGTTCCAACGCGGCCCGCATGGCCATCGGCCTGCGCGCAGATGTCACCATTCTTGACAACAACATCGATGCCCTGCGCCGACTCGACAACGAGTTCCAGGGATCAGCCAAGGTGGTCTACTCCAACAGCGAAACCCTGGAGCGTCATCTGCTGGCAGCGGATCTGGTCATTGGTGGCGTGCTGGTGCCGGGTGCTACTGCGCCAAAACTTGTCAACCGTGACCACATTGCGCGCATGAAGCCGGGCTCGGCCATCGTCGACGTGGCCATCGATCAGGGCGGCTGCGTGGAGACCTCCCACCCCACCACTCACGAAGATCCCACCTTTATCGTCGATGACGTGGTGCACTACTGCGTGGCCAACATGCCGGGCGCCGTGGCGCGTACCTCGACCGTAGCCCTCAACAATGCCACCCTGCCCTTCATCATCAAACTGGCGCAGCAAGGGTATCGTCAGGCGCTGCTGGCAGACTCCAATCTGCTGCATGGTCTCAACGTGATGGAAGGCAAGCTGACCTGCAAGGAGGTCGCCGTGGCTCATGGCCTTGTCTACACGGATCCCCTGACCCTGCTGAACTGATCTGCTCGATTTTCCCAAGAGACGATGAGTGAGAATCCGCCCGCGATGGGCGGTTTTTTTTATTTCCCAAACCCGCCCCGCCGCTCATACGTGCACGATTAAAACAATCGACTCACTGGCCTTTGACCCCTTATCACGAATTACCTACAATCGCGCAAACTCATTACGTCTCGGAAATTACATCATGAGCCAAGTCACTCACAGCAAACTGCTGATCCTGGGCTCCGGCCCGGCCGGTTACACCGCTGCCGTCTATGCCGCCCGCGCCAATCTCAATCCCCTGCTCATCACCGGTATGCAACAAGGCGGTCAGCTGACCACCACCACAGAAGTGGAGAACTGGCCTGGCGATCCCGAAGGCCTCACTGGCCCTGCCCTGATGGAGCGCATGAAAGAGCATGCGGAGAAGTTTGATACCCGCATCCTGTTCGATCACATCAACGAGGTGGAGCTGACCCAGCGCCCGTTCCGTCTCAAGGGTGACAACGGCGAGTACACCTGCGATGCCCTTATCATCGCCACCGGTGCCTCCGCCAAGTATCTGGGCCTGCCCTCCGAAGAGGCGTTCAAGGGGCGCGGCGTCTCTGCCTGCGCCACCTGTGATGGTTTCTTCTATCGCAATCAGGAAGTGGCGGTGATCGGGGGTGGCAACACCGCCGTGGAAGAGGCGCTCTATCTGGCCAACATCGCCAAGAAGGTGCACCTCATTCACCGCCGCGACGAGTTCCGTGCCGAGAAGATCCTGATCAAGCGCCTGCATGACAAGGTAGCCAGCGGTAATATCGTACTGCACACCCACCAGACCCTGGACGAAGTGCTGGGCGATCAGATGGGGGTCACCGGCGTGCGCCTGCGCAACACCCAGGACGACACCACCTCCGAACTGGCACTGATGGGCGTCTTCATCGCCATCGGTCACCAGCCCAACACCCAGATCTTCGACGGCCAGCTGGAGATGCAAAACGGCTATCTGAAAGTTCGTGGTGGCCTCGACGGCTTTGCCACCCAGACCAGCATCGAAGGGGTCTTTGCCGCCGGTGACGTGGCCGACCACACCTACCGTCAGGCCATCACCTCCGCCGGTACCGGCTGTATGGCGGCCCTCGATGCAGAACGCTATCTCGACGCACAATAAACGCGCTCCATATGTGATATAAGGCATACCCTCGGGTATGCCTTTTTCATATGTAGGAGTCTAATGAAGCAGAAGATATTGATAGTCGAAGACAGCCTGACCATACGTCGCATGCTGACTCAAGCCATTGCCCAGCAAACCGGTCTTGAGATTGATGCCTTCGACACCCTGGAAGGCGCCCGTCATTGCCGGGGAGAAGAGTATGTGGTGGCGTTGGTGGACTTGACGCTGCCGGATGCCCCAAGCGGAGAAGCCGTCAGCGCACTGCTGGCCCGTGGCCTGCCGGTGGTGATCCTCACCGCCGACATCAGCGAGGACAAGCGCAGCGCCTGGCTGGAAACCGGGGTGCTGGATTATGTGATGAAGGATTCGCGCCACTCGCTGCAATATGCGGTCAGCCTGGTGCATCGCCTCTATCTCAACCAGGCCATCGAGGTACTGGTCGTCGATGATTCGCGCACCTCCCGCCATCGCACCATGACTCAGCTGCGCAAACAGTTGCTGCAGGTTCATGAGGCGAGCCACGCCCGTGAAGCGCTGACCATGCTGGAGCAACACCCGGGCATTCGCTTGGCGCTGGTTGACTACTATATGCCGGATATCGACGGGATCAGCCTGGTACGTATGCTGCGCGAGCGCTACAGCAAGCAGCAACTGGCCATCATAGGGATCTCGGTCTCCGACAAGCGGGGGCTGTCAGCCCGCTACCTCAAGCAAGGCGCCAACGACTTCCTCAACCAGCCGTTCGAGCCGGAAGAGCTGCAGTGCCGGGTCAGCCACAATCTGGAGGCGCTCGAGCAGTTCAACAGCATTCAGGAGTCGGCCAATCGCGACTACCTGACTGGCCTGTACAACCGGCGTTACTGGTTCAATGAAGGGCAGAAATGGTTCGAAGAGCATCAGCGCCAACAGACCCAGCTCGCGCTCTGTGTACTCGATGTGGATCACTTCAAACAGGTCAATGATCACTGGGGCCATGCCATCGGCGATCAGCTGCTCTGCCACCTCACCCGCTTGATGACCCAGTTCTTCCCCGATGCCATGATTGCCCGTTTTGGGGGGGAAGAGTTTGCACTCATGGTCCCGCACTGCACCGTGAGTGTCCTTAACAAACGGCTGGAAGGGCTGCGTCAGCAGTTGCGCCAGCAACCTCTTTCCAAGGAGCATCCCCTCTTCGTGCGCGCCAGTTACGGCGTGATCAATGTCGGGCGGAGTTCCATGGACGAGGCACTGAGCGAAGCGGATCGCCTGCTGTACCAGGCGAAAAATACCGGTCGCGATAAAATCGTGTCTCAGGACCCAGCTGCCTGACCGGCAAGCAGTGAGTCCCGTGTGTTACCGCCCGACAGATTTTCTCTCCGAAAATCTGTCGGTTGTTTTTCAGCCCCTCTCTCAAAACGTCTTGTCGACCCGCACACCGTCATCGAAATAGAGAATGCGGACCTTGTCCCCCTTCATGAACACCATGGCGGGATCATAATCCTGGATCACGTTGACCAGCCCATTCTGTTCATTGCGAATGAGCAGTTCCACCAGCTTGTTTTCCACCACGCTGCCATCGGACGACTGATACTGCTGCGCCATGGCGGCCCCCGCCAGCGCCCCCACTGCAGTCGCAATTTCCCGGCCATGGCCGCCGCCAAACTGGTTGCCAAGTAGCCCACCCAGCACGGCGCCCCCCAGGGTTTTCCAGCCGGAGTGCTCGGATTCCAGGATCTGGCGCTGGGTAATGTTGCGCACCGTATCCACTTCGCCAAATACCACCTGATTCACGGGCCTGGCGCTATTGCGCTCATACACAGCAGCCCAGGCTGGCGCAGTGACAAACCAGATCAAGCTGGATACTATCAGGATAATGCCCTTCATCTGTGAACCTCGTTGCCTAATGTCTCGCTATCTTACCCAACTGGATGATGAGCTCTGCTGGTTTCCCGACCCAAAGCATGCCCTGGAAGAGCCCAACGGCCTGCTGGCGATTGGGGGCGATCTCTCCCCGACGCGCTTGCTGGCAGCTTACCACAAGGGGATCTTCCCGTGGAATGAGCCCCACCAGCCGACGCTCTGGTGGTCACCGGATCCCCGGGGGGTGATCCGGCCAGAGCAACTGCACATAGGACGCACCCTGCAAAAAGTGCTGCGCCGCACGTCATTCGATATTTCCGTCAATCGCGCCTTTAATGAGGTAATCACCGCCTGCGCCGCACCGCGGCGCACTGCCGATGAGACCTGGATCAGCAGGCCCATGATCGAGGCTTATCAGCAACTTCATCGCCTGGGTCATGCCCACTCCATCGAGATCTGGCAAGAAGGACGGCTGCAGGCGGGATTGTACGGACTCTCGATTGGCCGACTGTTCTGTGGCGAGTCCATGTTCAGCTACATCGACAATGGCGCCAAACTGGCCATGGTGGCCCTCTGTCGTCACTTTGCTCGTCATGGGGGTGAACTTGTCGATTGCCAGATGCAGAACCCGTTTCTCGCCACTCTGGGTATTGAAGAGTGGCCAAGAGCCCGCTTTCTGAAAGCACTGGCAGTACTGGAGCAACAAACATTGGCGGCGACATGCTGGCACAAGGGGGAGATCAGCCTATGACGGAAGAAGTGATCCTCAAAGTAGGGCTCACCCCGAAACACCCTTGCAGTTATCTTGACAAGGAGCAGGAACAGTTGCTGGTGCTGATGGACCACTCCCTGCTCAATGCCAGCGGCTATGAGCGCCTGCTGACCGCAGGATTTCGCCGCAGTGGCAACGACATCTATCGCCCCCACTGCCCCGCTTGCCATGCCTGCCAATCTCTTCGCATTCACAGCGAACTGTTTCGCCCCAGCCGCGGGCAAAAGCGGATCCGCCAGCTCAACAGGGATATCGACATCGTGTTGAGCTACGATGACAAACCCGAATATTACCTGCTCTACGAGCGCTACATCCGGGAGCGCCACCGCGATGGCAGCATGTATCCCCCCAATCGCAACCAGTATCGCGGTTTTCTCCACTGCGACTGGATGCCTCCTCTTTTTCTGGAAATGCGCAAGGAAGGGCGGCTCATCGGGGTAGCCACTACGGATCTGCTGCCTCACTCCCTGAGCGCCATGTATACCTTTTTCGACCCCGATTACGCCGACCGCTCTCTGGGCACCTTTGCCATCCTGAGCCAGCTCGATCTCGCCAGACGCACGGGGCGTAACTGGCTCTATCTTGGCTATCTGGTAGAAGCGTGTCGCAAGATGAATTACAAGCGCAATTATCTGCCCCATGAGGTGCTAATCCAGGGAGAATGGAAAAATATCGACAGCAAGCCCGAGTAAACTTTACACATAGCCTTAAATCCGGCATGATCCAGCGGTTTTTTGTTGTGGCTTATCAAGAGGATTCAATGGCTAAAGAAGACAGTATTGAGATGCAGGGCACTATTCTCGAAACCCTGCCCAATACCATGTTCCGTGTGGAACTGGAGAATGGTCACGTGGTTATCGCTCATATTTCCGGCAAGATGCGCAAAAACTACATTCGTATCCTGACTGGAGACAAAGTAACGGTAGCACTGACTCCCTACGATCTCTCCAAGGGACGTATTGTTTTCCGCTCTCGCTAAGCCAGGAATTCAGCAAAAAACCCCAACCTTTCGGTTGGGGTTTTTTGTCGTTCTCTAATCACAGATGCTTAGTGGGAAACAGCTTCAACATTGACCTGAAAGTCAAAGCTGAGGCTGTCATCAACCAGCTCAACCTTCACGACCCCACCATCGACCAATGAGCCAAACAGGATCTCGTTGGCCAGGGGTTTCTTGAGGTGCTCCTGGATCACCCTCCCCATCGGTCTGGCCCCCATGGCTCTGTCATATCCCTTCTCGGCCAACCAGTGACGAGCACGTTCTGACACCTCGAGAGAGACTCCTTTCGCATCCAGCTGAACCTGCAACTCGACAATAAACTTGTCGACGACCTGGTGGATCACCGTCATATCCAGATGGTTGAACCAAATGATGTGGTCGAGACGGTTGCGAAACTCCGGGCTGAATGTCTTGTTAATCACCGCCATGGCATCGTGGCTCAGATCCTGCTGCTGGAAACCGATGGACTTGCGTTGGGTTTCCTGCACCCCGGCATTGGTGGTCATCACCAGGATCACATTGCGAAAATCAGCCTTGCGCCCGTTGTTATCGGTCAGGGTCCCGTTGTCCATCACCTGCAGCAACAGGTTGAAGACATCCGGGTGTGCCTTCTCAATCTCGTCGAGCAACACCACTGAGTGAGGGTGCTTGATCACCGCATCGGTCAACAGGCCACCCTGTTCAAACCCGACATAGCCGGGAGGCGCACCGATCAGACGGGAGACTGTGTGGCGCTCCATGTACTCCGACATGTCAAAGCGCAGCATCTCCACCCCGAGGGCCTTGCCCAGTTGCTGGGTCACCTCTGTCTTGCCCACCCCGGTCGGACCGGCAAAGAGGAAACAACCCACTGGGCGACGCTCGTTACCCAATCCCGAACGGGACAAACGGATCGCATCCGTCAGCACTTCGATGGCTTTGTCCTGGCCGAAGACCACCATCTTGAGATTACGCTCCAGATTTTTCAGCACCTCCTTGTCGGAGGAGGAGACTGATTTTTCCGGGATACGGGCAATCTTGGCCACGATGGCTTCTATTTCCTGCACATTGATCACTTTCTTGCGCTTGCTCGCCGACAACAACCGCTGCCCAGCCCCCGCCTCGTCGATCACATCGATGGCTTTATCCGGCAAATGACGATCGTTGATGTATTTGGCCGACAGCTCCACCGCAGCACGGATCGCTTTGACGGTATAACGCACCCCGTGGTGTGCCTCGTAACGACTCTTGAGCCCCATCAGGATACGTGTGGTATCGTCAACGCTCGGCTCGACGATATCGATCTTCTGGAAGCGGCGTGCCAGAGCACGGTCTTTCTCGAAGATCTGGGCATATTCCTGATAGGTGGTTGAACCAACACAGCGCAGCAAACCGTTGGAGAGCAGCGGTTTGATGAGGTTGGCCGCATCCAGCTGGCCACCGGAGGCTGCACCGGCACCTATGATTGTGTGGATCTCGTCGATGAACAGGATGGCCCCTTCCTGGCGTTCAATCTGCTTGAGTAGCACCTTGAGGCGTTTCTCGAAATCGCCGCGGTATTTGGTTCCCGCCAGCAAAGAGCCCATATCAAGCGAGTAAATGGTGCTACCGGCAATCACCTCGGGCACATCCCCCTTGACGATCCGGTAGGCCAGCCCCTCGGCGATGGCGGTCTTGCCGACACCGGCCTCCCCCACCAGCAGAGGATTGTTCTTGCGACGACGACACAACACCTGGATGGTGCGATTCAACTCCTGATCACGACCGATCAGAGGGTCAATGCGCCCCTCCAGCACCAGCTGATTCAGATTGGTCGCAAAACTCTCGATCTGGGCAGCAGATACGTCGTCATCAGACTCAGGATTGCTATTGCTGCCAAGGTCCGGCTTGCTCTCCTTGCGAACGCCATGGGAGAGAAAGTTGACCACGTCGAGACGACTGATCTCGGCTTTTTTCAGGAAGTAAGCAGCTTGCGACTCCTGCTCACTGAAAATGGCGACCAGGACATTGGCACCACTGACTTCGGTGTTGCCCGAAGATTGTACATGGAATACCGCACGCTGAAGCACTCGCTGGAATCCCAGCGTCGGCTGGGTTTCACGATCTTCATCGTCACGGGGAATAAGAGGGGTTGTTTGATTGATGAATGCGCGGATCTCTTTGCGCATCTGCTCGACATCGGCACCACAAGAACTCAGCGCCTCATGGGCTGAGCTGTTATCCAGCAGGGCTAACAACAGGTGCTCGACGGTCATGAATTCGTGGCGCTCGTCACGGGCCAGTTTAAACGCCTCGTTCAGCGTCTTTTCCAGATCTTTATTCAACATAGGCACCTCCCCTAGTACAGCTACAATGTGGTGTCACACTCGCCATCAAGTCATCAGATTCAAGCCTTTTCCATAGTACATAGCAGTGGATGTTCGTGGTTACGTGAATAGGTGTTGACCTGGACTACTTTGGTTTCGGCGATCTCTGCGGTAAACGTGCCACAGATCCCCTTACCACTATAATGCACGCTCAGCATGACCTGAGTTGCCTTGTCCAAATCCATACCAAAGAACTTTTGCAGCACCTCCACCACAAATTCCATCGGTGTGTAGTCATCATTGTTCAACACGACCTTGTACATGGGGGGCGACTGCAGCTTTGTCTTCTCTGCTTCTGCAATCTCTTCATTAGCAAAGAGTTCTTTCTGCTTGCTCATAAGCGCGCTTTGGTACCTCTAGATTACTACCGTCTAACACAAGCTTGTCAATAGACTTGTTAACCAGATCACATCAGCTGTTAACAACTTCTTGACTCGCTCAAAAGTTGGACTAGATTGGTTACTTGCTAATCTGTGCCCGTCTGCTACGGGCTTATGTCCTAGTTATAATGGGCTGGCGCAGGTTACTCAACGACTTCTGGGTAATCAATAAAAGGATGTAGAAGTATGGCAACCGGCACAGTTAAGTGGTTCAACAACGCAAAAGGATTTGGGTTTATCTGTCCGGAAGGAGGTGGTGAAGATATCTTCGCGCACTACTCCACGATTCAAATGGAGGGCTACAAGACCCTGAAAGCGGGTCAGGCCGTCAATTTTGAACTGCAACAGGGGCCGAAAGGAAATCATGCCTCTGTTATTGTGCCAAACGAAGCACAAAATATTTAAAACCATGCGTTGGATAAATAAAAAACCGGTTTCTCCCAGAGAAACCGGTTTTTTATTATCTATACCTGCGACTTCTGTGCTCCACGACTGCCTAGTGCTCTGATCACGGACACCTCATCGGCTGCCTTCAGTCGTGATAGTCGTTACAGGCGATCAGGGTGTTCTCCATCAGGCTGGCGACTGTCATCGGTCCGACACCACCTGGCACAGGCGTGATAAAAGAGGCATGACTGCGCGCCGTTTCAAACTCAACGTCCCCTACCAGAGAGCCATCCGCCAGACGATTGATGCCCACATCGATCACCAGCGCCCCCGGCTTGACCCACTCCCCCGGAATGAAATTGGGCTTGCCGACCGCAACCACCAGCAAATCAGCGCGGCGCACCTGCTCTTCCAGATCGCGGGTAAAACGGTGACAAGTGGTGGTCGTGCACCCCGCCAGCAGCAGCTCCAGGGTCATGGGGCGTCCCACTATGTTGGATGCTCCGACCACCACCGCATGCAGACCATGGGTCTTGACTCCCGTGGTTTCAATCAGTGTCATGATCCCCTTCGGCGTGCAGGGGCGCAGTGCCGGAATACGCTGTGCCAGACGCCCGACATTATAGGGGTGAAAACCATCGACATCCTTGTCGGGGCGGATCCGCTCCAGTACCAGGGTCGTATCGAAGTGGGCCGGCAGCGGCAACTGAACCAGAATGCCATCGACATGAGTATCGTCATTCAGTTGGTCGATCAGCGCCAGCAACTCTTCCTGAGTGGCCGTCGCACTCAAGTCATAAGAGCGGGAGATAAACCCGACTTCTTCACATGCCCGGCGCTTGCTGCCGACATAAACCTGAGAGGCAGGATCCGCCCCCACCAGAATGACGGCCAGCCCCGGCGCCCGTTTCCCTGCTGCCAACCGCTGTTGGACCTGCGCCGCGACCTGGCTGCGAATCGTTTGCGCAACCTGTTTTCCATCTATGATTTTGGCAGACATCGTACTCCACTCACCATGTGTTCAACTGCCGCGCATTGTCGCATTTTTTTAGCCGGGATGTTAGCGGCACAGATAGGTCGCATGACCAGAGGGCAATAAGTAGGCACTTGAATTTACTGGGGGAAAAAGTCGTTGACGCTGGCTCCAACGCTTGGGTATGATGCCCGCCCGTTGCCCAGTACGACTCTTGTCGAGTATGCTGGACGCGGTTTTTCGGTGATTAGCGCAGCCCGGTAGCGCATCTGGTTTGGGACCAGAGGGTCAAAGGTTCGAATCCTTTATCACCGACCAGGTTTGTCAACTTGCCTGCATGGCGGGTTGAGATACGCGCCCTTAGCTCAGTCGGATAGAGCAACGGCCTTCTAAGCCGTGGGTCGCAGGTTCGAATCCTGCAGGGCGCGCCATTGATTCCCCTCTCATAAGGAAGATGGAAATCAATGACAGTTTTAGTGGTGGCTGTAGCTCAGTTGGTAGAGTCCCGGATTGTGATTCCGGTTGTCGTGGGTTCGAGCCCCATCAGCCACCCCATTATCTCTCTGCTCTCGCAATTCATAGCGAGCAGAACGCTCTTCAGAGTGAAACAAAAAAACCGGCCTATGCCGGTTTTTTTTTTGTTTTTGCCCTTCTGCAAAATCAAAGGACTAAGCCCGTTCTTTGCTCTATGTATTCCACCTCATAAAGACACAAAATCATCAATACTCTGAATCTTGTTTCGTTTTTGCTTATAACTCAGAATTATTTGTTGTTTATGTTTTATTACGCAAAACGGTAACCTCTCCCATTCTCACCTACTTCCTATTACCGGACTCGCTATCCCGTCGCTAACTGCACTGCTGCAGCCCATGAACCTGCACTGATGTTCCTGCAGTTCGCAACATCACGCAATCAAGGTCAGGCATTCAAGCCCCATGACTATGCCCAACCGCACTGGTTGTCCTTGACCTTGCCAATCAGGATAGAGCGAGGAGCAAACAAACCATAGACGGACTTCGAGCAACTTGGCTTGCCAACCATAATCACACCTGAATATCTGTGCCAGTTTCTGGCGACCACGGAGTAACACAATGAAATTCAAGACCATGAGCGTGCACAGCGGCCAGCGAATCGATCCCCAGACCGGCGCCCTCACCACCCCCCTCTACCAGAGCAGCACCTTCAGCTACTTCAATGCCCAGGCGGGCAAGGAGCGCTTTGCCGGCCAGGCTCCCGGGTTCATTTACAGCCGCTTTGGCAACCCCACCACTGCCGAGCTGGAGCAGAAGCTGGCAGCGCTGGAAGGCGCCGACGAGGCGCTGGTGGTGGCGAGCGGTATGGCGGCGGTGAGCGCCATCATGTATGCCCTGGCCGATTGCGGCGATGAGGTGGCCTACATAGGCCCCCTCTACGGCGGCACCGATGCGTTTCTCAAACAGACCTTCAGCCGCGCTGGCATCAAGGTCACCGCCTACGAGAGCGATCAGGATCTGCTGGCCAACATCCGCCCCGCCACCAAGGTCGTGTTGTTCGAAACCCTGACCAACCCCACCCTCAAGGTGGTGGACCCGCGAGTGGTGGTTGAGGCGGCCCGCAAGGTGGGCGCCATCAGTGTGTGTGACAACACCTTCCTCACCCCCTATCTGCTGCGCCCACTGGAGCTCGGTGTCGATATCGTGATGCACAGCGGCACCAAATACCTGGGCGGCCACGGCGACATCATCGCCGGTGTGGTGGCCGGATCCCACGCGCTGATGAAATCCATCCGCACCGTGGCACTCAAACATATCGGCTCCCCCATCGGCCCACAGGAGGCCTACCTGCTGCAACGGGGAGTCAAGACCTTGCCGCTGCGCATGGATGCCCACCTGCACAATGCGCAAAGAGTCGCCGAATTTCTGGCCGCTCACCCGGCAGTGAAGAAAGTGATCTACCCGGGGCTGGCCAGCCATCCGGGCCACCCTGCCCTTGGCGCCTTCGCCAGCGGCTTTGGTGGCATGGTGAGCATAGAGCTGGAAGGAGGGTTTGAGCGCTGCGCCACCTTGCTCGACAACTTGCAGCTGTTCGTGCAGGCGGTGAGCCTCGGCGATCTCGAGAGTCTGGCCTGCCATCCGGCCAGCACTACCCATGCCGCCATGGACGAGGCGAGCCGCCTCGCCGCCGGGGTCAATGACGATCTCATCCGCTTCAGCATAGGAGTGGAGGACGCGGACGATCTCATCGCCGATCTGGCGGCGGCGCTCGCCCTCCTTTAACTCTTTTACCTAAAACAAAAACGGCGGCCATCATGGCCGCCGTTTTCACAACGCGATCAGGCGATGTCTGACATTACTCTTCCCACACGATGGAGCGTGAAGGCCACTGCTCGCCGATATCGGCATATTTTTGCTCCAGCAAGTGGCGGCGGATCTTCATGGTGGGAGTGAGCACGCCGTTCTCGATATTCCAGGGTGTCTTCACCACCAGGATGCCACGCAACTTGGCATGAGCCTCCAGCTGATCGTTGACCCGGTTGCGGGCCGCCTCCAGCTGGGCCTCAACCGCTCCCCTGTCCCCCTTCATGGCGCTTTCGGCGAGCTGCACCAGGGCGATGGGTTGCGGCATGCCATAACCAATCACGCACAGCTGCTCGATGATGGACTCCTGCCCAAGCAGCCCCTCGATGGGGACAGGCGCCACATACTTGCCCTTGGCGGTCTTGAACACATCCTTCATCCGCCCCGTGATGGTGAGATACCCCTCCCTGTCCAGCTTGCCCATGTCGCCGGTATGGAGCCAGCCATCCGCATCGATGGCCTCGGCGCTGTGCTCGGGATCCTTGTAGTAGCCCAGCATCATGCCTTCGCAACGACAGAGGATCTCCCCTTCATCGGAGATCTTGATGGTCACGCCAAGCCCCGCCTTGCCGACGGTACCGATCTTGTCGGCCCTGAACGGATAGTTGATGGTGGAGTAGGCATGGTTTTCAGTCATGCCCCAGGCTTCGGTAACATTCAGGCCGATGCTCAGGTACCACTCAAGCAAGGCCGGTGACACAGGTGCCGAGCCGCAGCCCAGCACGCGCGCCTGATCCAGCCCCAGCCCCTTTTGCAACTTGCTCTTGATGAGGCTGGAGACCAACGGGATTTTGAGCAACAAATCGAGTTTCTTCTGTGGCAATTTCTCGAGGATCTTGATGCGGAACATGGCCCACAAGCGCGGCACCGAGATGAACACGGTGGGACGGCAGCGCTTGACGTCATCGATGAAAGTATCGAGGGATTCGGGGAAAGCGATGGTGGCGCCGCCAAACAGGCTACCGCCATAGATGTAGACCCGCTCTGTGATGTGAGCGAGGGGCAAATAGGAGAAGCCGCGATCGGCCTGGGTCAGGCCAACCGTTTCCACCAGCTTCTCGCAAGACCAGGCGTAGCGTTCGACGCTCAGCATGGCCCCTTTCGGCTTGCCGGTACTGCCGGAGGTGTAGACCAGGCTCAGCAAGGAGTCCGGCGCCTGCACCGGGCTGTCGGGAATGGGCTCGTGCGCCTCCAGCAGGTCGTCCCACTGGTGGCTGGCCGGCATGGTGTCATAGGGAAAGGCGATACGCAGCAGATCGGCGGGGACGCCGGCCTCCTGGCTCTTCCAGTCATCCAGCTTGCCGACGAAGATGGCCTTGGCTTCGCTGTGGCGCAGCACATATTCGATGGTATCGACGTTGGCGGTGGGATAGATGGGCACACTCACATACTGCCCCATCTGCATGGCGAGATCGGCGATGAACCACTGGGCACAGTTCTTGGAGAGCAGCGCCACCTTGTCGCCAGCAACCAGCCCCAGATGACGCAGGGCCGTCACCATGCGCCGCGCCTCTTCCGCCACTTCACCCCAGGTGAAGTCGACATATTCGCGGTTGATGGTTTGTCGCAGATAAATCCGATCAGGACACTGCCGCTCCCAGTGATAGAGCATCTCGAGCGGCAGTTTCTTGGCAATATGTGATGTGGAAGCCATAGTTTAATCCCTGAAACAAAAGGCGATACTTATTATTAACCTTTTGATAACTATCAGGGAAGCAGAAACTCATACTTCCGTTTGAAATTTGTTTTTGATCAAGCTTCCGCTTGTTGCTGCAGGCGTTTCCACATGGTCTGCACCAGCTCTTCATCCTGCTCGGAGAGCTCCCCCTGCAAGATGGCCTCGTTGAGACTGCGCAGCACATAGCTCTTGACGTCGCGCACCAGGGTCTTGCCTTCCAGCTCGGCCCGGGCCACCGCCAGCGAGATATGCCCCCGCAAGTATCCTCCGGCAAACAGCTCATCGTCTGTCGCGGTGGCAACCATGTCGTCGATCAGTCCCAACAACTTGTGCTCAAAATCGTGAATCGTCATGTAACGCAGCCTCATTTCCGGGGTTGCCGGCAAAATAATTCGGGGGTATGGAACCGCAATCCGGTTGATTGCGGCTCTCTGGCGCCAGGCCAGCGGCTTCCTTGACGTCCTATTCCGGGTTGGCCACCGGGTAGATGACCTGATCCTTGTATCCCGTGGTGATCCGCAGATAACCACTCAACGCCCGGTTCAATTCGGGATCATCGGTATCCACCAGCAGCGGTCGGCCCTCAAGCGCGGCCAACTTGCTCTTGGTCGCCAGCACCTGGATATTTTCCAGCCCGGCACACCGAATCACCTCTGGACTCAATTGCTGATTTCCGCGCCCGAACAGATGTCCCTGACCGCCTATCAGGGTAATGATCAGACGGCAGCGACGGCCGCAAATCCGGGTCAGGATCTCGGCGGCGGACAGATCCTGCCCGATAAGCCGGCCATTTTCCACCAGATCCACACCGAGCAAGGTATTTTCCAGGCCAAGCTCCGCCATGCAGGCAGCCACCGTGCTGCCAGACCCCATCAGGTAGAGAATATCGGGTTCCATTTGCTCCACAAAACAGGCGGCCAGATCCGCCAGCACCAACTCTTCGGACTCCTTGCCCCCCTGCTTGACCGCCTGTACGTAACGCAGATCGCCTGGCACCAGCAGCTGGCCATAGTGACGGGCACGTACCTTGCCCGCTCGAAATGCCTCTTCATCTATGTCCATCACCTCGGCATCGATAAGGCTGAGCAGCTCCCCTGCGATCATCCGTGCCGCCACCCTGCCCGTCGCGGCAGGGGTCACCCCGTAAACCCCCGAGTGGATCTTGCAGCCCGCCGGAATGCCGAGTACATGGCACGACTCCCCCACCGCCGCACAGATATCCCGCGCCGTGCCATCGCCGCCGGCAAACAGCAACAGATCGACCCCGGCGTCGCGCATCCGCTCGGCCGCCTGACGGGTGTCGGTGGCGCTGGTGGCCTCCCCTTCGGGGTGGTAGACAATCCGGCAGGGCAAGCCAAGAGAATGGGCCAGCGCCTCCCCCATTTCGCCGGCGACCGTCAGCAACTCGAACCGCTCAGTCAGCTCGCACAGTGGCAACAGGGCCTGCCGTGCCCGCTCTTGAGCCTTGGGCACGGCGCCACGAGCAAGCGCCTCTTCCACTACGCCATCACTGCCCTTGAGAGCAACCGCCCCGCCAATGCCGGCAACCGGATTAATGATGAGTCCTAATCGAAACATGCGTCCCTCCCTTGCGATGGCGACCATTCTTATCTTTTCGCCACACTGGGACAAGCGGTCTCCCCCTGTTAAAATGTTCCGTTTCGTTTTTCCCTATCAAGGTGCAATTATGTTGGAATGGGTTCTTGACCCCTCAGCCTGGGTCGCTCTCGCTACTCTTACCCTGCTCGAAATCGTACTTGGCATTGACAATATCATCTTCATCTCCATCCTGGTCGGCCGCCTGCCCGAGGCCCAGCGCCAGAAGGCGCGCATTCTGGGACTGGCACTCGCCATGGGCACCCGCATCCTGCTGCTGCTCTCCCTGGCCTGGGTGATGCGCCTCACCAGCCCGCTCTTCACCGTGCTGGGCGAGGCCATCTCGGGACGCGATCTGATCCTGTTGCTGGGGGGCCTGTTTCTCATCGGCAAGAGCGCCCACGAGATCCACGCCACTCTGGAGGGCGTGGCCGAGCCTGAGAGCACGACGGCCGTCGCCTCCGGCTTTGTCAGCACCCTGCTCCAGATCGCCATCCTCGATATCGTGTTCAGCCTGGATTCCGTCATCACAGCGGTCGGCATGGCGGATCACGTGCCCGTCATGGTGCTGGCCATCATGATCGCCGTCTTCATCATGATGTTCGCCGCCAAGGCCATCGGCGATTTTGTCGACAGCCACCCCACCATCAAGATGCTGGCGCTCTCCTTCCTCACCCTGGTGGGCTTCGCCCTGATGGCGGAAGGGCTGGATGTGCACATTCCGAAGGGGTACATCTACTTCGCCATGGCCTTCTCGCTGGTGGTGGAGATGATCAACATTCGCCTGCGCAGCCACACGGCTGCCAACGGGCAGAAATAGCCATCACGATCGCAGGATCAAAAAGAGCGCCTCCCGGGGCGCTCTTTTGCTATGTACACGACATGTCTGGCTGGCTCTTGCCTTATTCGTTGGCAATCACGATGGCCACCCGACGATTGTCTGCCCGTCCGGCCGAGGTGCGATTGTCGGCTACCGGGGCCGTATCACCACGCCCGCGGACCTCGAGGTTGGCCGGCTTCATCCCCACCGAGACCAGCACATCCGCCACCGACTGGGCCCGTTTCACCGAGAGCTGGCGGTTATAGGCGGCGTTACCCGTGTTGTCGGTATGACCGTCTATCCTGGCCTTGTCGAGGCCCACCTCCAGCAGGGAGCTGCCCAGCGTTTCCACCGCCTGGCGGGTCTGTGGCGTAAGCTTCCCGACGTTGTTGGCAAACAACACCCGGTTGGCAAAATCCAGCGTCCAGCCTTCATCGGTCAGATGAAAACCTTGCTCCTTCAATACCGTCACTTGTTCTTCGGTCAATCCCCTGGGCGGACTCTGACAGCCAGCCAGCAGGGAAAACAGCAGGCCAAGCACGGCGGCCTTGAGGGAGAGGGACATCTTCATTGTTACGACTCCTTAACGACTTCCATTCACGCCGTCCTGGCGGCATCAACCTCCTCTCGACGGGCGCGTTTTGCCAGATACATGGCACTGTCAGCCAGCGCACAAAGCTCGCTGGCACTTGTCCCGGGATGATGGATGGCAAACCCTATGCTGATCCCGGCGACCAGCTGCTGCTCATCCCGCAATACCACAGGATCCTTCATCGCCTGCTGAATACGAGTGATCACCTCTTCCACATCCATAGCCTGATGGGCGGGACTCAACAGTATGGCGAATTCGTCTCCCCCGAGGCGGCACACCAGATCCTGCGGCCGCAGCTGGTGCTGCACACGCTTGGCCAGGGTCACCAGCACATCATCGCCGGCGTTGTGCCCGAGGGAATCATTGATCTGCTTGAAGCGATCACAATCAAGGTAAAGCAGTGCAAAGGAGCTACCCTCCTGCTCCACCTCTATGATGGCCTGCTCCAGACGAGCCTCGAACAGTGCCCGATTGGGCAGCCCCGTCAAGGCATCGTGAGTCGCCTGATGCAACAGGCTGGCATTCTCGCGAGCCTGATGCTGCTGCCAGGCCTGCAACTCGTCGAGCAGGGAGTTGAAATCCTCCCCCAACTCGTTGAGCTCAACGATGGCAGCGGGGCTGGCGCGCATCCCAAGGGTGCGCTGGCGGCGCACCGAGTGGGCAACTTGCGCCAGATCCCTTAGCGGCCCGATGATCGACACCTGCATTCGTCCTGCCACATAGAGCGCCCCCATGGCACTGAGCAGCAGGCAGACCAGCATCACCAGCAACACCGCCAGCAAAAACAGCAACAGCGACTGTCCGTGTCCCCTGACCCGCACTTCGGCGATCACTTCCTTGCCCCGCATCATGGACTCCCGGGCAGGCCCCGGCAGTATCCGTTCGGCCAGGTAGTTCTCCAGCCCCGCCAGGGGGGTATTCGTGGCTCGACGCCAGTTTGCCAGCAGGGTGCCATCGGGCAGATAGATCTGCGCTTCGGCAACCTCTTCACGCTCGGCGATGGTTCTGAGCGCCTCGTTGGCCGCCTCCTCATCCCGGAACACCACGGCCGCCTCTGCGGTATAGCTGATGGCTCGGGCCACCAACTCCAGATTGTGCTCCGCATGGAACCGCATGGCCAGCAGGGCGATCAGGGTGAGAAAGATCCCCACTACGCAGGCCGAGGTGAAGGCGGCCATCAGGTGGGTACGTCTGAGGTTTTGGTGCAGGGTCAGTCGTTGATCACGGGAGCCTGGCCAGGCCGTCATGGAGCCCCCCTATTCGCCTTGGCAAGCTTGAGGACGGCGGGATGGACCCGCACACCGCTCAGGGCCAACGCATCCAGGTTGACGTCGAAGCGAACCCGCTCGCTCGCGGGATCCGGCTGTAAACAAAAGACCGCACTGGCACTGCACTCGGCGTTCTGTTCACTGATGCTGAGCACGACCCGGCCTTTCAGGCGGGAAAAGAGGTCGAGCCGGGTCGTCTCATCCACCACTCCCAGATAGAGGACATCACAGTGATCGCGGATGGCAGGATCCGTCACCCCGTAACGATTGACGCTCACCGCTCTCCCATTGCTCTGCCCCGTGATGGAGAAGAGGGCGCCGGCATATTCGGTCGGCGCCACCACACACAGACGCAGCACCTCGGGCTCCACCGGCCAGCGGGTGTAGCTCATGATATCGAGCACCAGCTCCTTGACGGCACTCGCCCGCACCTCGGCAGTCGTCTTCGCCGCGGCGATGGTCCCCGAAGGAAACACCAGCCCCAGTACCAGCAACAGGAGTGACAGGCGGACAACAACGCCGGGGGAAGGAAATAACATCAGGATAAAACCGCCTCTCTATATCACCGCCATCGTGCGGTTTCGGTACATGAACTGGAGAGAGTAAGGGGCCCGGCAACCCCTTGACAAGTCCGGATCCGGTCCCGATGGTCAGGTCGTACAAATAAAAACGGAGCCCATATTCCAATGGACTCCGTTGGATGCAAGGGGTGGGAGGAGATTACTTCTTGCCGATCCCGTATTCCCGCAACTTGTTGGCGATGGCGGTGTGCGACACACCCAGCCGTTTGGCGAGCTGGCGGGTCGACGGGAAGGCCGGATAGAGCCGTGCCAGCAACTGGCTCTCGAAGCGCTTCACCGCATCGTCGAGATCCCCCTCGAACCACTCGTCGATGAGCGGCATGGCCTCGGCGGCCACCGGCACATCGATCTGCTCGGGACCCAGCTCATCCCCTTCCAGCAAGGTCATGGCCCGATAAAGACAGTTGCGCAGCTGGCGCACGTTGCCGGGCCAGCGATAGGCGGTCAGGTAATCGGCCATGTTGCGGGTAAAGCGCGGACGCGGGCGCTGCAACTCGCTGGCAAAGCGGGAGACAAACTGCTGGGCCAGCGCCATGATGTCCGCCTTGCGCTCGCGCAGGGGAGGCAGACCCAAACTCAGCACGTTGAGGCGATAGTAGAGATCTTCCCGAAACTTGCCTTCATGCACCAGATCCAGCAGTTGCTTTTGGGTGGTGCAGATGAAGCGCACATTGACCTTCACCTCCTGCTCGTCGCCCACCCGGCGAAATACCCCGTCCTGCAGCACCCGCAGGAACTTGGTCTGCAGATGGGGAGACATGTCGCCGATCTCGTCCAGCATCAGGGTGCCGCCGCTCGCCAGCTCCAGCACGCCGCGCTTGCCCTCGGTGTTGTTGCCAAAGGCGCCGGGGGCATAGCCAAACAGCTCGCTCTCGGCCACGTTGTCCGGCATGGCGGCGCAGTTGAGAGCCATGAAGGGGTGGCTGGAGCGCAAGCTGGCGCCGTGACAGGCACGGGCCAACAGCTCCTTGCCGGTACCGGTCTCGCCGACAATGAGCAGCGGGGCATCCTGCATCGCCAGCTTGCGGGCCTGGGCCAGTACCTCTTTCATCTTGGGGCTCTCGGCCTGCAGATGCTCAAAGCCCCCCACTTCCACCGCATGAAGGGCGCTGAAATGCATGCCGACCCGACGGGCGGACTTGAGTACCACCACGGCGCCGGCCAGGGCCTGTCTGCCCTTCTCCTCGGCCACGAACAGCGGCATCAGATCCGCCAGATACTCCTCGCCATGGATGGTGAGTTTGCAGGTCTGGGGCTTGATCTCGCTCGCCTCCAGCCAGCGACCGAAGGAGAAGCCCTTGACCAGGGAGCCCAGCGCCACGCCGCGCACCTCCTCCACCGGCAGGCCGAGGGTGGTGAGCGCCGACTGGTTGGCCTGGGTCACCTTGCCCTTGCTGTCGAGGGAGAAGACCAGATCCGGCAACGCCTTGAGCAGCGCCTCGATCTCGTGGTGTTCCCGTTCGGAGGGCATGTAGGGGATGGTCTTGACGTCATAGACGCCGGGAATGCGGCGGATCTCCGGCATCAGGTGCTGGAAATCACGAAACTCCAGCTCGGGAAAGTTGAGATAGATGATGCCTGAGGTATCGATTTCGATGCCGCGCAGATCGATGTTGTGCTCCACCAGGCGGTCGAGCAGTTCCCGGGTCAGGCCCAGGCGGTCTTCACAGCTGACTTCAAGACGCATTCGGGACACACTTCCTAGCTAACTCTATGAATGACGGGATAATACAGACTCGCCCCCCCCAGTGCGAGCGCCAGCCCATAAAAATGCGGGCCTACCCCGCTTTCGCCGGGTAGGCCCTGGTCAACCCATGACGCTTATTTGAGCAGCTGATCGGTGCGCGCCGCCATGATGAAATCGTTGCGGTGCAGCCCCCCAATTTTGTGGATCCACCAACTCACGGTCACCATATCGCCCACTCGATGGGGGGTGGCGTCTTCACTTCAGCAGCTCATCCGTGCGTGCCGCCATGATGAAGTCGTTGCGGTGCAACCCGCCGATCTTGTGGGTCCACCAGCTGACAGTGACCTTGCCCCACTCGGTCAGGATGGCCGGATGGTGAAACTCCGCCTCCGCCAGCTCGCCGAGCCGGTTGGTGAAGGCCAGCGCCTCCTTGAAGTTGCGAAAGACGAATTCGCGCCTCAGTTGCAGCGCCCCCTCCACGACCAGCGGCTGCCAGTCGGGGATGAGATGCATCAGCTCGGCCAGCTCCTGATCGCTGACTTTGGGGGCATCGGCGCGGCACGCTTCACACTGCTGGCTCGCCAGTTCGGACATGGGACTCTCCTTGTTGCTCTCTTGATGGGGATCACGAAAAACGGGTGACGTTCAGCTCGCCTGCTTGCCCGCGGCGGGGGCAAAGCGTGGCGGGCGCAAGCCAAGGCGCTTGGCCTCGGCCAGCGCGGCCATGATCTCCTCCCCGGTCAGCCGGTAGAGGGTATCGAGGCTTGGCAGCACAAAATAGGTGGGCTGCATGATATCGATGCGATAAGGGGTGCGCAGTACCTCGAGCAGGTCGAAGGGTTGCAACAGCGGCTGGCCCGAGAGGGCATAGGCGGTCTCGCCGATGGAAGAGAGAATGCCGCCGCCGTAGATCCTAAGCCCCGCCGGGCTTTCGATCAGGCCAAACTCCACAGTGAACCAGTAAAGACGCGCCAGAAAGACCCGCTCCTCCTTGCTTGCCTTCTGCCCCAGCTGGCCATAGAGATGAGTGAAGTGAGCAAAGGCGGGATTGGTCAGCATGGCGCAGTGACCAAAGATCTCGTGAAAGATATCCGGCTCCTGCAGGTAATCGAGCTCGTCCCGATGGCGAATGAAGGTCGCCACCGGAAACTGGCGATTGGCCAGCAGGGCGAAGAAGCGATCGAACGAGATGAGGGCAGGTACCGCGGCCACCGACCAGCCGGTGGCCTCTTGCAACACGGCGTTGATCTCTGCCAACTGAGGGATGCGATCCCGGGGCAGACCGAGGCGGGCCAGCCCCGCCAGGTACTCATCGCACGCCCTCCCCTCCAATGCCCCGAGTTGGCGGGCGATCAGGATCTGCCAGGTGCCATGATCTTCATCCGGGTAGTGAATGACGCCCCGGGCATCCGGCTGATATGCGGTGTAAAGCGTTGTCATAGCGGTTCCATCCCTCGGCCCGGTGCGGGCTCCCTGACACTCTCTGGATCACTGTAACGTTTCGCCCCGCAAAAAAGCAGCCGACCCGAGGGTCGGCTGGCGGCAACAAATGTAAATAATTTGTGACAACCATTCTAGCTAGGCTACTAGAGCTTGACCATGATGTGGTGCGGCACCGTGTAGTCCTCCAGGGCGTAGAGGGAGAGATCCTTGCCGTAGCCGGACATCTTCATGCCGCCGTGGGGCATCTCGGAGGTGAGCATGAAGTGGGTGTTGATCCAGGTGCAGCCGTACTGCAGGTGGCTGGCCACCTTGCTGGCAAGGCCGAGATCCCGGGTCCAGACCGAGCTGGCGAGGCCGTAGTCCGAGTCGTTGGCCCACTGCACCACCTGCTCGGCGTCGCTGAAGCGGGTCACCGACACCACGGGGCCGAACACCTCCCGGCGCACAATTTCATCCTCCTGACGGGCATGGGCGATCAGGGTCGGCTCGAAGAAGAAGCCGTTGCCGGGGCGGATCTTGCCCCCCGCCGTCACCTCCACGTGACCGCTGCTCTGGGCCCGCTCCACGAAGCTGGCCACCCGGTTGCGCTGCCGGTCCGAGATGAGCGGCCCCATCTCCACCCCCTCCTCGCGTGGGCCGCCCACCTTGATGGAGGCCACCGCATCCGTCATGGCGGCGACGAACTTGTCGTAGATCTTGCCCTGGGCATAGATGCGGCAGGCGGCGGTGCAATCCTGGCCGGCGTTGTAGAAGCCGAAGGTGCGAATGCCCGCCACCACGGCCTCCAGGTCCGCGTCGTCGAAGATGATGACCGGCGCCTTGCCCCCCAGCTCAAGGTGGGTGCGCTTCATGGTTCGGGCGGCGCTCTGCAGGATCTTCTGGCCGGTGGCGATGTCACCGGTCAGAGACACCATGCGCACCAGCGGGTGCTCCACCAGCGGCGCCCCCACGCTCTCGCCCCGGCCGCAGACGATGTTGATGACGCCGCGCGGGAAGAGCTCGCTGGCGAGCTCCGCCAGGCGCAGGGCGGTGAGGGGGGTCTGCTCGGAGGGTTTGAGCACTACCGTATTGCCGGCGGCGAGCACCGGGGCCATCTTCCAGGCCGCCATCATCAGGGGGTAGTTCCAGGGGGCGATGCTGCCCACCACCCCGATGGGATCGCGGCGGATCATGCTGGTGTGCCCCTCGATATACTCCCCCGCGAGCGGCCCCTGCAGGCAGCGGGCCGCTCCGGCGAAGAAGCGGAAGCAGTCCACCACCGCCGGCAGCTCATCGTTCAGCACAGCCAGATAGGGCTTGCCGCAGTTGAGGGATTCCAGGGCCGCGAACTCCTCGGCGTGGCGTTCGATGGCATCGGCCAGGCGCAGCAGCAGGGTACTGCGCTGGGCTGGAGTGGTGCGGCTCCACTGGGCGAAGGCGCGTTGGGCGCCGTTCACCGCCCGGTTCACCTGCTCGAACGAGGCTTCGGGCACCGAGGCGATCAGCTCACCGGTGGCGGGGTTGAGGATGGGCTCGGCCTGGCCGTCACCGGTGACGAACTGACCGTCGATCAAGAGTTGGGTAGATAGTTTCATGGTTGCATCCTTGCGCACGCGTTGAGTCGTTATTTGCCACTGCCGGCGACGTCCTGGCCGTCGTGGGTGAGGTAGTAGGCAAGCAGAATGGGAATGGTGGTGAAGGCCACTATGATGAGCGCCACCACGTTGGTGACCGGCCTGTCCCGTGGCCGGATCAGCTCCTGATACATCCAGATCGGCAGCGTGGTCTGCTGGCCGGCGGTGAAGGTGGTGACGATCACCTCGTCAAAGCTCAGCGCGAACGCCAGCATGCCCCCCGCCAGCAGCGCGGTGGCGAGGTTGGGCAGGATCACGTAGCGCAGAGTCTGGAAGCCGTCGGCGCCGAGATCCATCGACGCCTCGATAAGGCTCTGGTTGGTGCGGCGAAAGCGCGCCAGGGCATTGTTGTAGACCACCACCACGCAGAAGGTGGCGTGACCGATGACGATGGTCCAGAAGCTGAAGGGGATCTCCATCACCCCATAGGCGGAGCGCAGCGCTATGCCGGTGACGATGCCGGGCAGGGCGATGGGCAGCACCAGCAAGAGCGACACCACCTCTTGGCCGAAGAAGCGGCTGCGGGCGATGGCTCCCGCCGCCAGGGTGCCGAGCACCATGGCCACCAGGGTGGCGAGCCCGGCCACCTCCAACGACAGCTGGATGGCGCGCCACACATCGGGACGGTTGAGGGTCACCTCGAACCACTTGAGGGTGAGCCCGGGGGGCGGGAACTGGTAGCTCTTGCTCTCGCTGGTGAAGGCGTAGAGGAAGATGAACAGGATCGGAAAGTGCAGGAACAGGAGACCGCCGATGGCCGCGTACTTGAGCAGGCCGGAGGGCTGGCTGCTATGGTCCCGTTTCATGGAAGTATTAGAGCGCATCGAAGGCCCCCAAGCGTTTCGCTGTCGTCAGGTGAATAGCCATGATCAGGATGGGCACCTGCGAACGTGTGTGGATGAGTGACATATGGGTATCAAAGCGCATCGAAAGCCCCCAGACGTTTCGCGATGGTCAGGTAGATGGCGATGATGAGGATCGGCACCAGCGAGAAGGCGGCGGCGAAGGGCAGGTTGCCCGCCGTGCCCTGCTGCATGTAGACCACCTGGCCGATGTACATGGTGGAGTTGCCGATGATGCCGGGGATGATGTAGTCCCCGAGCGTCAGGGAGAAGGTGAAGATGGAGCCCGCCACCACGCCGGGCAAGGCCAGCGGCAGGATCAGGGTGCGGAAGGTCTGGGCAGGCGTCGCCCCGAGATCGCTGCTCGCCTCAAGCAGGGAGCGCGGGATCCGCTCCACCGCCGCCTGGATGGGCAGGATCATGAAAGGCAGCCAGACGTAGACGAACACGATGAAGGTACCGATGCGCGAGAAGGAGAGCGACGGCCCGCCGATCACCGGCAGCGAGAGAATGGCGTCGAGCAGCCAGTCCAGCCCCAGGGTGTCTGCCAGCCAGCTGACGACCCCCTCCTTGGCCAGGATCAGCTTCCAGGCGTAGACCCGCACCAGATAGCTGGACCAGAGCGGTAACATGATGCCGACGTAGAACAGGGCCCGGGTCTTGCCGCTGGTGTAGCGCGCCATGTAGTAGGCGACGGGGAAACCGAGCAGGGCGCAGGCCAGGGTCACCAGCAGCGACATGCCGACGGTGCGCAGGATCACGTCCAGGTTCTCCGCCCGCAGCAGGGCGACGAAGTTCTGCAGCCCCAGCTCGTGGCGGATCTGGCCGCTGAACTCGTCCAGCCCGAAGAAGGCGTTGGAGAGCAGCATCAGCAGGGAGCCCACATAGATGATGCCGAGCCAGAGCAGGGGCGGCCCCAGCAGGATGGCCAGCAGAAGGCCGGAGCGGCCATAGAGCAGGGTGGAGAGGCGCCGCAGCGGCCTGACGCGAACGGAGTCGGTAGCGTGGCTCATGGCAAGGCTCGCACTGTGGGGGGCGCTCATGGTTGAGCTCCCTGGTGGGCGGTGTGCAGACGATGGATCGCCTGTTCCGGCCAGCTGAGGCTGACCCGGGTGCCACGGGGCAGGCGGGCCTGGCCCTCGTTGGGATGGTTGACGATAAGCTCGAGCTGCTCGCCGAGATCGACCCGGTAGCGCACGAAGGGGCCGAGGTACTCCACCTCGCGCACCTCCCCGGACCAGCCGGGGCTGCCGGCCTCGGCGAGGCGGATCCGCTCCGGGCGCACCATCATCTGGCGAGCATCGCCACACAGGCGGCGGGCCTGCTCTCCCTCGAACAGGTTGACGGTGCCGACGAAGCGGGCGACGAAGGGGGTGGCGGGGGCATCGTAGATGGTATCCGGCGCGGCTATCTGCTCGATCTTGCCCTGATTGAAGATGCAGATGCGGTCGCTCATGGAGAGCGCCTCCTGCTGGTCGTGGGTGACGAAGATAAAGGTGATGCCGAGCTGGCGCTGCAAGGCTTTGAGCTCAAGCTGCATCTGCTCGCGCAGCTTGAGGTCGAGCGCACCCAGCGGCTCGTCCAGCAAGAGGATGCGCGGCTGGTTGATCAGTGCCCGGGCGATGGCGATGCGCTGGCGCTGGCCGCCGGAGAGCTGGCCGGGCTTGCGGTTGCCGACGCCGGGCAGGCGCACCAGCTCCAGCATCTCGTCCACCTTGCGGTAGCGCTCCGCCTTGGCGACCCCCTTGAGCATCAGGCCGTAGCCTATGTTGTCGCGCACATCCATGTTGGGAAACAGGGCGTAATCCTGGAACACGGTATTGAGGTTGCGATCATAGGGGGGCACGGTGGAGCAAGGCTCGCCGAACAGCCGGATCTCCCCCTCGCTCGGGTATTCGAAGCCCGCGATCATCCGCAGGCAGGTGGTCTTGCCGGAACCGCTCGGCCCCAGCAGGGTGAAAAACTCGCCGGCGGGGATCTGGAAGGAGATGTCGTCGACCGCCGTCACTTCGCCATAGTGGCGGCTGACCCGGTCAAATTGTACGGCTGTCATGGTACGTCCTTGTCTATGGGAAGCGGGCCGGACTCCTGTCCGGCCCGTGTCGGCGTTGACTCAAGCAGCCTTAGCGGCCACCCAGGATGGCGATATAGTCCGAGACCCAGCGGTAGTAAGGAACGCAGGTTCCCTGGCTCTTGCACTGGGAGACGGGGGTACGCCAGAAGTGCACCCGATCGAAGTTATCGATGCCGTTGGTCTTGCACCCCTCCTTCCCCAGCAGGGCGTTGCCCTCGCAGGCGGCCGGCACCACGGGCACGGAACCGAACCAGGAGGCGAGATCCCCCTGCAACTTGTTGTTGAGGGAGTGCTCCAGCCACTTGTAGGCACAGGTGAGGTTTTTGGCGCCACTGTGCACCATGCTGGTATCGGCCCAACCGGTGACCCCTTCCTTGGGGACTGTGGTGGCGACGGGCTGCTTGTCGGCGATCAGGGTATTGGCCTGGAACGGCCAGGAGTCGGAGGCCACCACCCCCTCGTTCTTGAAGTCATCGATCTGGACGAAGGCGTCGTGCCAGTAGCGTCCCACTAATTGGCGTTGCTGGCGCAGCAGGTCGAGGGAGGCCTTGTACTGATCCTCGTTCAGTTCATACGGATCCTTGATACCGAGGGCCGGCTGATGGGTCATCAGATAGAGGGCCGCATCGGCGATGTGGATGGGGCCGTCGAACGCCTGCACCCTCCCCTTGTTGGACTTGCCGTCCGGCAGGGTCTGCTCCTCGAACACCACGCTCCAGGAGTCCGGCGCCTTGGAGAACACCTTGGTGTTGTACATCAGGATATTGCCGCCCCACTGGTAGGGCACGCCGTAGTGCTTGCCATCCACCGTGTGCCAGGGGGCATTCTGCAGGCGGGGATCTATCTTGTTGTAGCTCGGAATGAGCGCCAGATTGAGCGCCTGTACCTTGCCACCGGCGATGAGGCGCAGGCTGGCGTCACCGGAGGCGGTCACCAGATCGAAGCCCCCCTCGTTCATCAGCGCCACCATCTCGTCCGAGGTGGCGGCCGTCTTGACGTTGACCTTGCAGCCGGTCTCTTTTTCAAATCCAGTGACCCAGTCGTAATTCTTGTCAGTTTCACCGCGCTCGATATAACCGGCCCAGGCCACAATGTTGAGCTGGCCTTCCCCCTTGCCGAGTGAGGTGGGGGCAGCCTGAGTCTGGCCAGCCAGCAGCGCGGGGATCAGGGCCAGGGTCAGAGGGGTCAATTTCATCTTGCTCTCCTTGCATGATTGGCAACCGTGGCGGCGCCACAGTAGGCATTAACATCCTGTTAACCAGTCATGAGCGTAGGAGAAGCCGGGAGCAATGAGAATTTCAATTTTTAACGGCTTTGGTATCTGTAAAATCGATATCGAGTGCAGATGAATCTGATTTTTAGCGACAACCCCGCCTGATGGTTGACACCATCCATTCGGTTAGCGGGAAGCCTGCTGGCGAGCCCGCAGCCGGCTCTGATCCCGCGCAATGTCGATAAACTCGCGGGCGGTCCACTCCAGCCGGGAGCCGCGTCGCCACACCAGGCCGATGTCGATGGCGGGGATCGGTTCCTTGATGGCACGAGCCTCGACCCGCTCCTGCTCCAGCGACCAGGGGCGATAGGCAAAATCCGGCAGCAGGGCGACGCCGAGCTGGCTCGCCACCAGGCTGCGCACCGCTTCCACCGAGGCTGTGCGCAATACGGTGCGCGGCGCAACGCCGTAGCGACGCAGCCCGCCGCCGATGATCTGATCCAGCTGATCGGCGGTCAGGGAGATCATGGGCTCCTCCCCCAGCGCCTTGAGAGAAAGGGTCGACTCGGCGCAGAACGGGTGGTTGGCGGCAAGCCAGAGCCGCAGCGGCGAGCGAGTCAGCAGTTCGGTATCGAACGCCTCCTGGCGAATAGTGCGGTTGGTCATCAGGATCCCCACATCAACCTCGCCGTTGACGATCTGGTGCTCAAGATAGGGCTGCTCATCCTCCTTCACCTCGATCTGCACCGCCGGAAAGGCGCGGCGAAAACGGCCGAGCGCCTCCGACAGGTAGTAACCGGCCACCAAAGTCGTCACACCGATAGTGAGCCGCCCCTGATCCTGCTGGGCCACCGCCTTGAGGGAGTGGCTGGCTTCGGTCATGGCGCCGAGGATGCGGCGAGCGTGCAGTAAAAACTGGTGGCCCTGGGTGGTGAGGCTGACCCCGCGCGGGTTGCGATCGAACAGGGGGGCACCGAGCTCGGTCTCCAGCTCGCGGATGGCGCTGGTGACCGCCGACTGGGAAATATGCAACTCGGCGGCGGCGCGGCTCACCGAGAAGCTGTCGGCCACCGCCACGAAATAGCGGATCTGGCGAAAGGTAAAGTTCATCTGGCATCCTTGCCGTAGAGCATCGGTCGAATGGCCAGCTTACCCGCAATGCTCGCCGGACAACAATGCACACAGGGATCACAGTTGCCGAACCGGAGGGGCAACACGACGCATCCCCGACAACCTTAAACAGGATCGGCGGGGATGCGATGCTCCTCATGTCATCGAAAGGCAGGATCAGCCTTTGTTGAGATAGCCCGCCAGCTGGCCGATCAGCCGCTTGCGCAGCTCACCGAGTTTGGGTTTCTCATCCGCGCACCAGGGCAGCGGGCGGCACGCCTCTATGGTGCGCAGACCAAGGCGAGCAGTGAGCAACCCAGCCCCCACCCCTTGCGCGGCGCGGGCCGAAAGCTTGGCGGTGAGCTCGGCCCCCAGCAAGTCCATCCCCACCTCGGTCACCAGTTCGGTGGCACCGGCGTAGAGCATGTTGCGAAACACCTGACGAATGAGACGGATGCGGCTCCAGTAACCGAGCTCGATGGCGTAGACATCGGCGATGTCCTCGATCATCCGCAGGTTGCGCCACAGCATCAGCATCATGTCGACGGTGGCAAGCGGGCTCAGGGCCACCAGCACGGCGGCCTCCCCCGACCACTTGGCCACCCGCGCCTGGGCCAGCTTGTCGCGCTCGCCGAGCACCAGCTGGCTGTAGAGGGTCAGCACCTCCCGATCGCTGTGGCTCTCGTCGAGCTGGCCAAGCCAGCTCTGGTATCCTTCGCGCCCCTTGTCACCGCTGCGCTCGGCCAGCTGTTCGCAAAACGCCAGCCCCTGCCCGACCCCCTGATGGGCCAGCAAGTCTTCGGCCCGCGAGCGCACATCCTGGCGCTTTTTGAGGGTGCGCAGCCGCAGCCACTCGCGCCCCACCACCCCGGCGGTGCCCACCGCCACCAGGCCGGAGGCCAGCAGCCAGGCGCTGCCCCAGAGCGGGGTGGTGATAAATTGCTCGTAGAGAAAGGCGCCATACTGCCCCAGGGAGAGCAGGCCAACCGCCCCCAGCCCCCAGGCGAGCAACCGATGACGCCGGCGCGGCCGCAGGGTCAGGGCCGGTTCCACCTCGGTGAGGGCATCGAGATCGTCGAGGCGTTCGAAGCTGGTCTCATCAAGACGCTGGGCGGGGGCAGGCGGTCGCTCCTCGCTCGCCACTTTGAGGGCTGGCTCCAGGATCACCTTGCCCTGCAGCGATGCCTTGGCATCCCCGTGCTGTTTTCTCTGATCGTTCATCACTTTTTCTCCTGTACGCGGCGTGTCGGTACGGCACGACACCACGCACGACTCATTCGAGATGATCCCCGAGCAAAAACTCCAGCGCCGCATCGAGCCGGATATGGGGCAGCGCCTGATGGGCACTCATGGGCATGGGGCGAAACGCCTGAAAATCAAAGCCCTGGGTGTTCCACCATTGCGCGGGCGGAATATGGGAGGGCACCTCGCCCGGGAACAGCAAGAGCGGCTCACCCGAGAGGCTGGTGCCACGGATGGCGGGAAACTCGCGGCCATTGGCCACCCCCTTGCCCACTTCGGTCGCCTTGATGGCGGCCAGCGCCAGGCACTCTGTGGCGATACCCTCAAAGCGGGCCTGGCCGCGACCACTACGCACCAGATGCTGGAGCAGGGAGACCAGGGGACCGTGCTGCTCCGGCGTCACGTGATCCGCCTTGCTCGCCACAAACAACAGCTTGTCGATACGCGGCGAGAAGAGCCGGCGCCACCAGTTGCTCTTGCCGTAGGCAAAGCTCTCCATGATGCGAGCAATGGCCTGCTGCATGTCGCCAAAGCTGGCCGCCCCGGCGTTGAGGGGCTGCAAACAGTCCACCAGCACGATCTGGCGATCAAAGCCCGCGAAGTGCTGCTCATAAAAACCCTGCACCAGGTGCTGCTTGTACTGCTCAAAACGCTGCTTGAGGGTGGCGTAGAGGGTGCCATCAACGGGCTCACCGGCAGGCTTGTCCCACACCCAGGGCACAAATTGCAGCATGGGGGCGCCGGCATACTCCCCCGGCAGCACGAAGCGACCGGGCTGGATAAGGTGCAGTCCCAGCTCCCGCTTGCAGGCGTGCAGATAGTCGGTATAGCGCTCGGCAAGCTGGGCGACCGGCCGCTCCTCGAAGGGTTGATCCGCTTGCCAGGCGGGCGTCAGCCAGCCGGCGGCAAGGGTTTGCAGCTCGGGGCGGCGCAGCTGATCACGCACTTGCTCGCTCCACTGCTCATAACTCATCTCGAGTAACGGCAGATCGAGCAACCATTCACCCGGATAGTCCACCAGATCCACGTAGAGGGTGGAGATCTCTCCCAGGTGCTTGCGCAGGGGGTGACGGGTGCGATAACGGATTTCGAGGCGCACCTCGGCTACCCCGCGAGTGGGCTCGGGCCAGGCCGGCGGATCGCCAAACAGGGAGTCGAGGCCGCGCTCGTAGGCAAAGGTGGGAATGTGGGGATTTTGCTGCGGCACCCGGCGGGCACCGAGAATGCGCCCCTGGCGCAGGGCATCCCACAGAGGCAGACGGCCGTCAATAGCTGCATGTTCCAGCTGGTTGACCAGGGCGGTAATGAAGGCGGTCTTGCCGCTGCGAGAGAGGCCGGTCACCGCCAGCCGGATGTGGCGATCCCGAACCCGGTTCACCACGTCGTTCGCCTTGTGTTGCAGGCGATTCAACTTCTGTTCCAGTTTATTGAGTATCAAGGCTGATCCCGTTCTCCCTAGATTGGTGATTGGGTTGGTGATGGTGTTGCTGATTGGCTTGGGTAGTCTCCCCATCCAAACACTCGCCCCTGCCGATGGGCACCAGCCACCACCGGGGTGGCGGCAGGTACCTGTCTGCGGGGTGAGAGGTTCGCACAGGGCCGGTGGCTGGCTTACAGCTTGCGAAACTCCCGCTGCAGGGTGAACTCCTTGGAGGTCACCAGCTTCTCGATCTGCTGCAATCTGGGCTCCAGCGCATCGAGCTCGCGATTGATCCGCCCCAGAGCCTGATGGGGGGTGATCCCCGCCTGCCAGCTGCGCGCCTTCATTCGTACCTCGGCAAAGGCCTCTTCCTCCTGCTCATAGAGGGTGACCGGCTTCTTGTCTAGCAGAAACCAGGCCGCCATATAGGCGGTGAAGGTGATGAAGCCGGCGAAGATAAGGCCACTGATGGCCAGCAGGCGCACGATCCAGGTCTCCACCCCGAAATAGTCGGCAAGACCAGCGCAGACCCCCGCTATCTTGCCCTGGCGGGGATCGCGATAGAGATTGCGCCCCTCACGATACGCGCTGTTCATACCTTGTTCCTCCAGCCCGGGACTTCAGCGTCCAGAATCGACTCGAGTGCCCCGACCCGCTCCTGCATCTTCTCGGCGCGAGCCAGCAGCCCTTGCAGTTGCTCCCGCTCGCTATCGGCCAACCCGGCGCCGATCCGCCCCTTGGCCCGGTAGTGCAGCACCAGCCAGATGGGAGCCACCACCACCATGAAGACCACCATGGGAACCATCAATACACCCAGCAGATCTTCCATCTGTTACTCCCCCTGTTTCGGCACACTGTCGCCCTGGCCCAGCTTCTGACGCATGGCCTCAAGTTCGCGGCTTATCTGATCGTCCACCTCCAGCTCGGCAAACTGTTGATCCAGCGCCTTGTCGGACTGTCCCAGATCGGCGCGGGCCTCCATCTCGTCGATGCGACGCTCCATGCGCTCGAACTTGCTGACCACCGCCTGGCTGTCACCACGGGCCACCTGGCTCTGCACGTTGAGACGGCTGCTGGCCGCTTCGCTGCGAATGGCCATCGCTTTTTGGCGGGCGCGGGCATCTTCGAGCTTGGCTTCCAGCTGACGGATCTCCTCCCCCAGCTTCTCGATGCCGCTGTCCACCGCCTGCTGCTCGCGCAGGAGCGCATCGGCCAGCTCGGTCTGCTTTTTCTTCTCGATGAGGGCGGCGCGGGCCAGATCCTCACGTCCCTTGGTCAGGGCCAGTTCGGCCTTGGCCTGCCACTCGTCCACCCGCTCCTGATGACGGGCAACCTGACGGCCGATCTCTTTCTGGCTGGCGAGGAAGCGGGCCAGGTTGGAGCGCTCCTTCACCAGCTCGTCTTCCATCTCCTGGATGATCAGGCGCACCATCTTCTGGGGATCTTCTGCCTTGTCGAGCAGGGCCGTCAGGTTGGAATTGATGATGTCGGCCAGACGGGAAAAAATACTCATGATTGCACTCCTGTTATTGGCATGGCGTTGTTTCTCCATTGACAATGGCAACTTGTGTGCCAATCTGGAACGAAATTTAACTCTTTGATTTATATGGGTGCAGAATGATCGCGTTTCAAGGTGCCCGGTACAAGTGGTGATAAAAATCACCAACTTTTGGTAAGATTGACCAGCTTTTATAACCGACAGGGATCACTATGACCACGGCCACGGAAAGCCTGCTGGGAGAATCCAACGCGTTTCTCGAGATCATTGAGCAGGCCTCACGCCTCGCCCCGCTGCGCAAACCCGTGCTGATCATCGGTGAGCGGGGTACGGGCAAGGAACTCATCGCCCACCGCCTACATTATCTCTCGACGCGCTGGGATCAAAGCTTTGTCACCGTCAACTGTGCCACCTTGAGCGAGAGTCTGCTGGAAACCGAGCTGTTCGGTCACGAGGCGGGCTCCTTCACCGGGGCGGCCAAACGCCACCAGGGGCGCTTCGAGCGGGCCGACGGCGGCACCCTGTTTCTCGACGAGCTGGCCACCACCAGCGCCCGGGTGCAGGAGAAACTGCTGCGGGTCATCGAATATGGCGAGTTCGAGCGGGTCGGTGGTGCCAAGCCCCTCAAGGTGGATGTGCGGCTGGTGTGCGCCACCAACGAGGATCTGCCGGCCCTCGCCGACAAGGGGCAATTTCGCCACGATCTGCTCGACCGCCTCGCCTTTGACGTCATCACCCTCCCCCCGCTGCGCGAGCGACGCGACGATATTCTGATGCTGGCGGAGCATTTTGCCCACGGCATGACCCGGGAGCTGGGCTATCCGCTGTTCGCCGGGTTCTCGCGAAAAGCGACCCAGCTGCTGCTGGACTACCCCTGGCCCGGCAATGTGCGGGAGCTGAAAAACGTGGTGGAGCGCAGCATCTACCGTCAGGGCAATCCCCAGTTGCCGCTGTCGGATCTGGTGATCAATCCCTTCGACTCCCCCTGGCGGCCGCGCCAGACGGCGGTCGCGGCAGATCCGCTCATCCCGGAAATCCCCTCTTCCCTAACGGATGGGGTGAAGGCCCCCCTGGCCCTGCCGCTCGATCTGAAGCAGGCGGTGGCGGAGTACGAGATTAATTTACTCAAGCAAGCGATGCAGCAATCCCAGTATAATCAGCGCAAAGCCGCCCAACTGCTGGCCTTAAGCTATCACCAGTTCCGTGGCATGCTACGCAAGTATCAGCTGCAAGATGGTGACAATGATGCAGAACAGGACCAGACGGAGATCGGTTGAGACCGGCTCCCGCGACACGCCAGCCACGACGCTGGCACCTTCGTATAAAAACATGGTTAGACAATGAGAATGCTCAAACCCTTGCTGCTCGGCCTGCTGGTGCTGGTCACCGGCTGCCAGAAGCAGTCCGAGGCCTCGAAAACCGGGCTCATTTACTGCGCCGAGGGCTCTCCCCTCTCCTTCAACCCCCATGTCTCCAATTCGGGGGTGACGCTGGACGCCAGTGCCCGTCCGCTCTATGACCGCCTGCTGGAGGTCAACCCCAATACCCTGACGCTGGAGCCGGCCCTGGCGAGCAAGTGGCAGATAAGCGAGGATGGCCTCACCTATACCCTGACCCTGCGCCAGGGCGTCACATTTCACCAGACCCCCTGGTTTACGCCGACCCGCACCCTCAACGCCGAAGATGTGGTCTTCACCTACGCGCGCCAGCTCGATCTCCTTCATCCCTATCACCAGGTTTCCGGCGGCGACTATCCCTACTTCTACAGCCTGGGGCAGGATCAGCTGATCAAGCGGGTCTACGCGAAAGATCCGCAGACAGTGGTGTTCGAGCTCAACCAGCCCAATGCCTCCTTCCTCGCCACCCTGGCCAGCGACTATGCGGTGATCCTCTCCGCCGAATATGCCGATCAGATGCTCAAAGCCGGTACCCCGGCGCTGCTCGACAGCCGCCCCATCGGCACCGGCCCCTTCCGCTTCAAGGAGTACCGCCACAACGAGTTCATCCGCTACCTGCGCCACCCTGGCTACTGGGGCGGCGAGGCCAGGATTGAACAGCTGGTCTACGACATCACACCCAGATCCTCCAAGCGACTGGCCAAACTGCTGACCGGCGAGTGCGACGTGATGAGCACCCCGGTTGCCAGCCAGCTGTCAGTGATCAAGCAGCACCCGGATCTCAACCTGTCGGTCCAGTCCGGGATGAACGTCGCCTTCCTGGCCCTCAATACCCGCAAGCCGCCATTCAACGACATCAAGGTGCGCCAGGCCATCGCCAGCGCCATCAATATCGACAATCTGCTACAGGCGGTCTACTTCGATACCGGCTTGCCCGCAAACAGTCTGCTGCCGCCCCTCTCCTGGGGTTACAACCCGAGCCTGCCCCAGCGCAAGCAGGACCTGAAACGGGCCCGCCTACTGCTCAAACAGGCGGGTCTGGAGCAGGGTTTCGAGATGCAGGTGCTGGTGCAGCCGGACGCCCGCCCCTACAACCCGGATGCCATCAAGACCGCCCAACTGATGCGCAATGATCTCGCCAGGGTGGGGATCAGGCTCAAGATAGTGCAGCAGGCCTGGCCCGTTATCGAGCGCCGCCTCATGAAGGGGCAGTATGACAGCCTGCTGTCAGGCTGGATTGCCGACAACGCCGACCCGGACAACTTCTTTCGCCAGCTGCTGAGCTGCTCGGCGGTGGAGCGGGGCAATAACTACAGCCGCTGGTGCAACCCGGCCTTCGATCAGTTGCTTGACGATGCGGTCACCACACCCCAGTTGGCGTTTCGGCTGCGCAACTACTATTACGCCCAGACCCTGCTCAACGAGCAGTTGCCGCTCATTCCGCTGGCCCATGCCCTGCGCACCCAGATCAGCCGCAGCGATATCGAAGGGCTGCAGCTGATGCCCTTTGGTGGCACCGTCTTCAATCAGGCCTACAGGGAGTAAGCATGTTTCTCTACACCTTGCGTCGCATCAACCTGCTGCTCATCACCCTGCTGGCGCTGACCCTGGTCGCCTATCTGCTGGAGTATCGCCTCATCGGCCACGAGCTCAGTTTCTGGCGCGGCTATCCCGACTTCCTGCGCCGCATCCTGGCCGGCGATCTGGGGCTCTCCAGCGTCTCCGGGCTGCCGGTGCTGGACGAGATCCGCCACTACTTCCCCGCCACCCTGATCCTCTGCTTCGCGGCCTTTGCCATCTCGCTGCTGGTAGGGATTCCCCTTGGTACCCTGGCCGCCCTCTATCAGGGACGGGGGCTCGATCTCTCCATCATGACGGCGGGACTGATCGGCTATGCCGTCCCCGTGTTCTGGCTGGCGCTGCTGGTGGTGATGCTCTTCTCGCTGGATCTCGGCTGGTTGCCTGCCTCCGGCCAGATCAGCCTGCTTTATGACGTGCCCACCATCACCGGCATCGCCCTGATCGATGTGCTGCTGAGCCACGAACCCTGGCGGGAGGCGGCGCTGCACGATGCCCTGCGCCACCTCATCCTCCCCTCCCTGGTGCTGGCGGTAGTGCCCACCACCGAGGTGATCCGCCACGTGCGCAGCTCCCTCATCGACGTGATGAAGCAGAACTACATCAAGGCGGCGGCAAGCCGCGGCCTCTCCCGGGCCCAGATCGTCTGGCGCCATGGTCTGAAAAATGCCCTGCCCCCGGTGCTGCCCCTGCTCGGCCTGCAGCTTGGCAGCGTGCTCACCTCCGCCATGATCACCGAGGTGGTGTTCGAGTGGCACGGCATTGGCCGCTGGCTCATCAGCAGCATCGCCCTGCAGGACTACGCCGCCATTCGCGGCGCAACCCTGGTGGTAGCCAGTTTCGTGATTTTCATCAGCGTCAGCACCGAGTTGCTGACCACCCTTATCTATCCGGCAAGGCGCAAAGAGTTATATGCCAGACAAGATTGAACGCGCTCATGGCGTAACCCGGAGCCAGGTATCCTATGCAAGATAAATCGAACATCTATCCCGAGCTCAAGATCCTCTCCCCCATGGAGCAGACCTGGGCTGCCTATCGCCGCAATCCCCTGGCGATGGCGGGGCTCTGGTGCTTCCTGCTGCTGATCGCCATCACCCTGTTCGGGCCGCTGCTGGTACCCTACGGCATTGACGAGCAGCACCCCACCCACCTGTTGCTGGCCCCCTCCTGGTCCAACAAGGGCAACATCGACTACTTCCTCGGCACCGACGATCTGGGCCGTGACATGCTCTCCCGCCTGGTGGTGGGGGCACGGCTCACCTTCGGTTATGCGCTGGTGGTGGTGGTCATCGCCCTGGTGGTGGGCTCGGCCATCGGCATCCTGGGGGGCATGAGCAAGGGGCTCAAATCGAGCGTGCTGCACCACCTGCTCGATACCTTGCTCTCCATCCCCTCCCTGCTGCTGGCGATCCTGGTGGTCGCCATCCTGGGGCCGGGCCTGTTCAACACCCTGATCGCCATCACGCTGGCGCTGATCCCCCCTTTCATCCGCGCCACCTACAACGCGGTGCACGCCGAGATGCAAAAGGAGTACATCACCGCAAGCCGCCTCGATGGTTCGCCCCCTTTCCGGATCATGCGTCTCGCCATCCTGCCCAATATCGTCGAAACCCTGGTGACCCAGACCACCCGTACCCTGTCGGCCGCCATCCTCGACATCTCGGCGGTGGGCTTTCTCGGCCTCGGCGCCCAGTCGCCACAACCCGAGTGGGGGGCCATGCTCGGCGATTCGGGGGATCTCATCTACCTCGCCCCCTGGACCGTGACCCTGCCCGGCATGGCCATCCTGTTCAGCGTGCTGGTGACCAACCTGGTGGGAGAAGGCATTCGTGAAGCACTCAAGGAGGGGAATGACTGATGCAGCCCCTGTTCGATAACGCCCATGTCAGCACCGGCGCCGTGGCGCGCCCAGTGCCACATCGTCATGAGGAAGGTCACTGATGCCCCTGCTCGATATTCGCAATCTCACCATCGAAATTGACACCCCGCAGGGCAAGGTCAAGGCGGTGGACAAGGTGAGTCTGACCCTGGCCGAGGGAGAGATCCGCGGCCTGGTGGGAGAATCCGGCTCCGGCAAGAGTCTGGTGGCCAAGGTGATCGTCGGTATCCAGAAGGACAACTGGACGGTGCGCGCCGACCGGATGCGCTTCAACGACATGGACTTGCTGACCATGGCCCCACGGGAACGGCGCCGCATCATGGGCCGTGAAATAGCCATGATCTTCCAGGACCCCATCAGTTGTCTCGATCCTTCCGAAGAGATAGGCACCCAGCTTGAGGAGGCGATCCCGACCGACTCGTTCGAGGGGCAGTTCTGGCAGCGCTTCCAGTGGCGCAAGAAGAAGGCCATCGCCTTGCTCCACCGGGTCGGCGTCAAGGATCACCGTAAGGTGATGCGCGCCTACCCCCACGAATTGTCGGATGGCATGTGCCAGAAGGTGATGATCGCCATGGCGATTGCCAACCAGCCGCGCCTGCTGGTGGCCGACGAGCCCACCAGCGCCATGGAGTCCACCACCCACTCCCAGATCCTGCGGCTGCTGGACAAGATGAACAAGCTGGGCAACACCACCATCCTTATCATCAGCAACGACATCGCCGCCATCGCCAACCTGACCGACACCATCAACGTGATGTACTGCGGCCAGATGGTGGAGGTGGGCACCCGGGAGCAGATCCTGGAGACCCCCCACCACCCCTATACCGACGCCCTGCTCAAATCCATCCCGGACTTTGACAAGCTGGTGCGCCACAAGTCGCGACTCGAAACCCTGCCAGGGGTCATTCCGCCGCTGCAACACCTGCCCATCGGCTGTCGCCTCGGCCCCCGCTGTCCCCACGCCCAGAAGCAGTGCGTGCAGACCCCGCTGATGAGCAAGATCAAGGGCCATCAGTTCAGTTGCCACTTCCCGCTGAATATGGAAGAACCCAAGAAATGAGCCTGACCGTCAACCTTCCCCCGCAAGCGGCCCAACAGGAACTCGAACCCGCCCTGTTGCAGGTCAGGGGCCTGTGCAAGACCTATCAGAACCGCACCGGCCTGTTCCGGCGCCAGGCGGTGGAAGCCATCAAGCCCCTCTCGTTTGACCTTGAAGTGGGCCAGACCCTGGCCATCGTCGGCGAGGCAGGCTCCGGCAAGAGCACCCTGGCGCGCATTCTGGCGGGCATGATCGAACCCAGCGGCGGCGAGATTGCCATCAATGGCCAGCGGATGGTGCACGGCGATTACCAGACCCGCTGCAAGCTGCTGCGGATGATCTTCCAGGACCCCAACTCCTCCCTCAACCGCAAGATCCGGGTCGGCCAGATCCTGGAGACCCCGCTGCGTCTCAACACCGAGATGACCGAGGAGGAGCGGCAGGACAAGGTGATCCAGACCCTGCGCATGGTGGGCATGCTGCCGGACCACGCCCTCTTCTACCCCCAGATGCTCTCCGCCGGTCAGCAGCAGCGGGTGGCGCTGGCGCGGGCGCTCATCCTCAACCCCAAAATCGTGGTGGCGGACGAGGCACTCTCCACCCTGGATATCTCGGTGCGCTCCCAGATCATCAACCTGCTGCTGGAGATGCAGGAGACCATGGGGCTCAGCTATGTGCTGGTGGCCAACGACCTGGGGGTGGTGAGCCACATCAGTGACGAGGTGCTGGTGATGCACGAGGGACGCGTGGTGGAGCGTGGCAAGACCCTCAAGGTATTCGCCGATCCCCAGCACGAGGTGACTCGCCGCCTCATTCAGAACTACGACAACGAATACCGTCGATAGCCTTTTCCCTTGCGGATATAAAAAAAGCCCACTGCATGCAGTGGGCTTTTTGTTGATGCTTGCCGCTTAGGCTTGCAGCAGCAGACGGTTGATGCGGGAGACAAAGCTCGCCGGATCGTTCAGCCCGCCCTGCTCGGCCAGCTGGGCCTGTTCGTGCAGCAGGGTGACCCACTCGCCAAACAGCGCCTCGTCTTCGATGGTGTCGAGCTTCTTCACCAGGGCGTGGTCGGGGTTGAGCTCCAGAATGTACTTCTGCTCCGGCACCGGCTGACCGGCCGCGCGCATCAGCTTGATCATCTGGGTGCTCATGCCGTAGGCGTCGGTAACGATGCAAGAGGGGGAGTCGGTCAGACGGTGGGTGACACGCACCTCTTTCACCGCCTCGCCCAGGCTCTTCTTGACCCGCTCAACCAGGCCGGCGTTGGCCTTCTCGGCCTCCTCCTGCGCCTGCTTGGAGGCTTCGTCTTCCAGATCGCCGAGATCCAGCTCGCCACGGGTGACGGAGATGAGCTGCTTGCCGTCGAACTCGGTCAGGTGGCTCATCAGCCACTCGTCGACCCGCTCCCACATCAGCAGCACTTCGACACCCTTCTTGCGGAAGATCTCGAGGTGCGGGCTGTTCTTGGCCGCGGCATAGGAGTCTGCGGTGATGTAGTAGATCTTCTGCTGGCCTTCCTTCATGCGGCCAACGTAATCCTCGAGGGAGACGGTCTGGGCTTCGCCCTCGCCGGCGGTGCTGGCAAAGCGCAGCAGTTTGGCGATCTCTTCGCGGTTGGCGTAATCCTCGGCCGGGCCCTCTTTGAGCACATTGCCGAACTCTTTCCAGAATTTGGCGTACTTCTCGGCGTCATCCTTGGCCAGCTTGGAGAGCATGGTCAGCACCCGCTTGGAGCACGCCTTGCGCAGGGAGGCGGTCACCTTGTTGTCCTGCAGGATCTCGCGGCTCACGTTGAGCGGCAGATCGTTGGAGTCCAGCACCCCTTTGACGAAGCGCAGGTAGGTCGGCATAAATTGTTCGGCGTCGTCCATGATGAAGACGCGCTGCACGTAGAGCTTCAGGCCATGCTTCTGTTCGCGGTTGTAGAGATCGAACGGTGCACGGGCCGGCACGTAAAGCAGGCTGGTGTACTCCTGGGCCCCTTCCACCCGGTTGTGACCCCACAGCAGCGGATCTTCGAAGTCGTGGGCGACGTGCTTGTAGAACTCCTGATACTCCTCGTCCTTGATGTCTTTCGGGTTGCGGGTCCACAGAGCGGTGGCACGGTTGACCTGCTCCCACTCGCCCGGGGTGCCGACGATGGTCTCACCATCTTCTTCGCGATCCGGGGTGCCCTCTTTATACATCTCCACCGGCACGCTGATGTGGTCAGAATACTTGCCTACCACGGAGCGCAGGCGCCAGTCGTCGAGGAACTCGTCCTCTTCGGCGCGCAGGTGCAGGATGACGTCGGTACCGCGACCCTTTTTGGTCACGTCAGCCACGGTAAAGGAGCCTTCCCCTTCCGATTCCCACTGTACGCCCTGGCTCGGCTCGGTGCCGGCGGCACGGGAGACCACGGTCACCTTGTCGGCGACAATGAAGGCGGAGTAGAAGCCCACCCCGAACTGACCGATCAGCTGGGAGTCCTTGCCCTGATCACCGGAGAGGTTTTTGAAAAATTCGGCGGTGCCGGATTTCGCGATGGTACCCAGGTGCTCGATCACCTGATCCCGGGTCATGCCGATCCCGTTATCGGAGATGGTCAGGGTACGCTTCTCTTTGTCCACCACCAGGCGCACACGCAACTGGCCGTCGTTTTCGAACAAAGAGGCATCGGAGAGCGCCTTGAAGCGCAGCTTGTCCGCCGCATCGGAGGCGTTGGAGATAAGCTCGCGCAGGAATACTTCTTTGTTGGAGTAGAGGCTGTGGGCCATCAGGCTCAACAGTTGTTTGACTTCAGTTTGAAAGCCGTGGGTTTCGGCATGAACACTTTGGGTCATGGACCAATCCTCAGAAACATCGGGTTGAACATACGCCCAACCTAGATGGGGACGGCCGATCAAATATCAAGGGGCGAGTGTGCAATCTGCCTCACTCGCCCCTCTTTTTCCGTTCGATTGCCGGTTTTTCGGCCAATGCGTGTCGCCATCAACAGGCGGCCAGCGGGCTTAAGTCAGGCGCTGGCGCCCCATCAGGGAGTGGGAGAGCGTGGTGCCATCCACCAACTCCAGCTCGCCCCCCACCGGCACCCCGTGGGCGATGCGGCTCACCTCGACACCGGCCGCACGAGCCATGTCGGCGATATACCAGGCGGTGGCATCCCCTTCGATGGTGGGGTTGGTGGCGAGGATAAGCTCGCTGATAGCCTCCTCTTTCAGGCGCCGCTCCAGGATCTCCAGCCCTAGTTCCTCGGGGCCAATGCCGTCCAGTGGCGAGAGGTGGCCCATCAGCACGAAGTAGCGACCGGAAAACTGGCCGGTCTGCTCAATGGCCGCCACGTCCGCCGGGCTCTCTACCACGCACAGCAGACCATTCTCTTCGCGCTTGGGATTGGCGCAAATATCGCAGCGATCATTTTCAGTAAAGGTGCGGCAGTGGCTGCAGTGCCCGATCTCGGTCAACGCCCGACTGAGCAGCTGGGCCAGTCGCAAGCCACCGCTGCGTTCACGCTCAAGCAGAGTGAACGCCATGCGCTGGGCGGACTTGGGGCCCACCCCGGGGAGCACCTGCAGGGCTTTCATCATCTCATCGAGCAGGGGACTGAATTTCATGGGCTAAGTATCCTTTGAGGCTGTATCGGCTGAAGATGCTGTGCTCTGCTCCCGAGGGAGCCTGACTACCCCGGCCGAACCAATCTTGTTGGCGCAGGACTATACCCGAGCCGGCTCCGAGCGCCAATGACCTTCTGGCCTCCATTGCCCTGGCCGTAGTCTCTCCTTGCGCAGCACTCAGCCCTCACACTCTGCGCCAACTCTCTGCGCAACGCCCCGAACCGGAGCGCGGGGGCCGGCTCGTCAGCACGCGATGCTCGCAGCTCTCGTCAGTCAGCAGCCGATATTCGGTATTTGCTATTCGCACTCTAATTCCGGGTCGTAGAGCGGTCGATTGCGCACGTTGTCACGCCATAGACCGACAGCGCCATCAGGCTGGCTGGGATAAACCCGATACGCTGGATAGAAATCGCTGTCAATGTCATTAAACATGACACAAACCACCAAGCGAATAATTTACGCGGAGTTTAAAACCACAAAACCCATAAAGATCGATTTAATATATCACTTTATTTACCACCAACAGACCAACTGATAACATAAATAAAACACAAGCAGTCAGATACACCAGAAATGACATTCATAACTGTCTGAACTGGCAAAAGAGACTGAGGAAATAAAGGCTCGCAGGCCGACCTGGATAACAGTCCCCTTTATCACAGCAGGCGCCGATCAGTATTCAAATTGCTATCGGCTGCCAATAAGGACGTTATCCCGACACCAAGATTCACGCAGGACATCCCCTGGATGTGGGATGCCAAATGACCTTGCCCCTTGATAGAGGGCAACCCTTTTTCTCTATTTCACGGAAGAAATGGCTCATCATGAACACTGTTACCGCCAGCATCGATCTGGATGCCTTGCAACACAACTTTGCCGTGGTACGGCGCCATGCCCCCCACAGCAAGATCATCGCGGTCCTCAAGGCCAATGCCTATGGCCATGGCCTGCTGCCGATCGCCCATGCCCTCGCCCGGGCCGATGCCTATGCGGTGGCCAGAGTCGAGGAGGCGCTGGTACTGCGCGCCAACGGTATCACCAAGCCCATTCTGGTGCTGGGGGGATTCTTCTCGGCAGAGGCACTTCCCCTGCTGGCGGCCCACGATCTGCAAACCACCATCCACACCCGGGAGCAGTTAGCGCTGCTTGAGCAGGCCCACCTGCCCGCTCCCATCAAGGTCTGGCTCAAGCTCGATACCGGGATGAACCGGCTGGGGCTGCGCGCCGAAGAACTGCCCGCCTTTATCGAGCGGCTCACCCGTTGCAAGAATGTGGTACAGCCTTTCAATCTCATGACCCACTTCAGCCAGTCCGATGAGCAGGATGGGCCGGCCACCCAGTTGCAGATAGCGGAGTTCAACCGCCTCACCGCCCATCTGCCGGGCGAGCGGGCCATGGCCAACTCGGCGGGGATCCTGGCCTGGCCGGATTCGCGCAGTGACTGGATCCGACCCGGGATCATGCTCTATGGCGCCTCCCCGTTTGGTGGACAACTGGCCAGCGAGCACGATCTGCGCCCGGTGATGACCCTCAAGAGTCAGCTTATCGCCACCCGGGCATGCAAGCAGGGAGAAAACGTCGGCTATGGCGGCCATTGGGTGGCCCATCATGACACCACCCTCGGCGTGATTGCGGTCGGCTACGGGGACGGTTATCCACGCATGGCGCCCGAGGGCACCCCTGTGCTGGTCAATGGTCGTCGGGTGCCCATAGTCGGTCGTGTCTCCATGGACATGATCACGGTCGATCTTGGCCCCGGGGCCCGCGACAAGAGTGGTGACGAGGTAACCTTGTGGGGGGAAGGGCTACCGGTGGAACAGGTGGCCGAAAAGATAGGCACTATCCCCTACGAGCTGCTGACCCGGCTCACCGCGCGGGTCTTTATCAAGCTCAGCCGCGCCGGTGAACAGGCCCCTTCACTGGTCGAGGCCCGACGGGTTGCCTGATGACGTGCACTCACCGGCACCTGTCCGTTTTCCCGCCAGGATTTGCGCAGTACGAGAAACGCCAGAAAGCAAAAAGCCCGACCATCAGGTCGGGCTTTGCAATTTGGCGGTGAGGGAGGGATTCGAACCCTCGATACGTTGCCGTATACACACTTTCCAGGCGTGCTCCTTCAGCCACTCGGACACCTCACCAAATTTTGGTCTGTTGTTTAACGTGTTCAGCCAACACCTTGTTCGTTGCGCCGTTGCGCTGGAACGGGGCGTAATTTAGGGGAAAGCCCTGCCCGCGTCAACGGCTTTTTTTGCAAAACGAATCGTTCGCGGAATTAATGAACAGATTCCGGTGCAACCTGGATTTCCGGCAGGTTGAGGAAGCCGGAACGCTCGCATTCGGATACCAGTTCATGGGTCGCCGCGATCGTGCTCTGCACGAACAAGAGGAACTGCTCGACGCTGAGCCCCGCCTTGGTGAAGACGGTATGACCGACCACCAGCCGCGGCAGGTTGTCGTCGATGATATCGAGAAAAACCTTGAGCGAGGGATACTGCATGTTGAGACGCCCCAGTTCAGCCACCAGCGGCAGCAGTGCCGAAGGACGAACTTCCAGTTCGGATGAAAACAGCAGCCCTTCCTCTTCGACAAAGATCCGGCTCTCCTGAATACCGTCGACGGACTGCAGGGAGACAATATGGATGCCATGGCACTGGTCACACACATAGTGCTCGATACGAGCCTGCTGCAACCAACGCATTATCATTTCAGAGCTGGGGATATTCATTATTTCCACGACAAGATTGGGATCGAGGGGCGCAGTCTAAACCAATTTGCCAGCAACCAAAAGCGCACCCGCCCAATCGGCGCGGGGCCGGCTTCTTTTTGGCAAGTGCTATGCATATACTCAGCCCAATCCACGGCCACGCTTGCCCCACAGGGGGCCCTATGACCATCCAAGAAAAATATCGCCTGCATCTGAAATCCCTGTCGGACGAGCTGCTCGCCCTGCAAAAGCCCATCCGCATTCTGGATGCCATCAAGTGGCCACGGCAGATGCAGGAGCGCTTTCTGGCCAGTGGCGGCCGGCTGCTTCCTGCTATCGACAGGCACTTTTACGAGGGGCTTCCCCTCGGCTTTGATCCCCGCAACAAGTATCTGGAGCTCAAAGAGCTCAGGGACCGGATCCGCAGAAAGCTGGGCCCCCAGGACGATCTCGGGCGCATTTTGCAGGAGACAGTCGATCAATACATGGTGGTGATCGAGATGTTGCGCCAGCGCGGGCAACCGGACTTTCTGCGCTACAGCCAGCTGCTCTATGGCTCGGCCAGCGATCACCTGCGCGGGGATCGCAAGACCCTGCGCGAGCTGGGGGAGCGATTGTGCGACATCTTCTCCCTGCCCGGCGCCCGCCATCTGGTGCGCCCCTACCCCAAGGAGTTTGAGGGGGACATCGCGGTTGCCAGGCTGCAGGGCAAGCTCTCAAGTTATTTCAGCGACGGCACCGTGCAGGTCAAGCTGAGCGATGGCATCGTCTCGGACGCCGCCGCCGGCGGGGATTACATCAAGCTCAACTCCCATGCCCGTTTCTCTGAGCTCGATCTGCAGGTACTGGAGGTCCACGAGGGCTGGGTGCACGTCGGTACCACCCTCAACGGCCGTCAGCAACCCTATGCCACCTGGCTGAGCGCCGGCTCCCCGCGTATCACTGCCTGCCAGGAGGGGTTGGCCGTGCTTATCGAGACCCTCACCTTCAGCTCCTTCCCGGATCGGGCCAAACGCATCTCGGATCGGGTGATGGCCATCGACATGGCCGAGCGGGGAGCCAACTTCCTCGAGGTGTTCCAGCATTTCGTGCAACGGGGGGCCAGCGAGCACGACGCCTACAAGATCACCCAACGGGTCTTTCGCGGTGGCATGGTCGAAGGGGGCGCCTGCTTTACCAAGGATCTCTCCTACGTGCGCGGTTATGTGGAGACGGTCAACTTCATCCGCAGCGCCGTGCTGGAGGGGGTCCCCGAGATCCTGCCCATGCTGTTTGTCGGCAAGGTGACCCTGGATGACATCCCCGTGCTCTACCAGCACTATCTGGAGGGGCTGATCGCCGCCCCCCGCTACCTGCCCCCCATGTTTCGCGATCTCACCGGCCTCTACGTCTGGTTCGGCTTCGCCTCCGGCATGTCGCTGGTGGATATCGGCCGGGTACAACATCATTTTCGCCAGCTGTTCCACCGCCTGCCGGTGGCCGATCCCATCATAGCGCCGGTGGATATCGAGATTGACTGAGCCCCGGGCAAACAAAAGGGCGCCGACATGGCGCCCTTTTGTTGTCAAAGGATCCGCAAAGCGGGGTTACTTGAATGCCCGCCCTTCCAGATAGTGCTTGCGGCACAGTGACACATAGCGATCGTTGCCGCCGATCTCCACCTGCTCGCCATCGCGCATCACCTGCCCAGCCTCACTCACTCGCGAGTTCATGTGGGCCTTGTTGCCGCACCAGCAGATGCTTTTGAGCTCTTCAAACTTGTCCGCCAGGCAGAGCAAATGGTAGGAGCCAGGGAAGAGCTCGCCACGAAAATCGGTCTTGAGGCCGTAGGCGATGACCGGAATATCCTGCTCATCGACGATGCGCGCCAGCTGATAAACTTGCTCTTTGGTCAGGAACTGGGCCTCGTCGACGATGAAGACATCGATCCGTTTCTCGGCATGGCGCGCCTTGACCATCTCGAACAGATCGCAGGTGTCGCTGAACACCTCTACTTTCAATTCGAGCCCTACCCGGGCGCTGATCACGCCCACCCCGAATCGATCGTCGATCGCCGGTGTCATGGCCAGAGGATGCATGCCCCGCTCCAGATAGTTGAAATGCGCCTGGATGAGCTGGGTCGATTTGCCTGAATTCATGGTGGCAAATTTGTAGTGCAATGAAGCCATGTTACTGTTCCGAAACTGAATTGATGGGGCGCATGCTAACCAAAGCCCCAGACAAAACCAAGGGGCCCGCAGGCCCCTTGCACTATTGACGTTACGCGGTGGCAAGCACCGGCCGCGCTTTCGCCTTTCTCAGGTGATAGCTGGTAAAGAGTGCAAACCAGAGAGCACTGATGCTGAAACCGGCCAGAGCGGAGTGCATGAACCCCATGGCCAGGTAACCCAGCGCCGCGCCGAACGCGATGGAGAGGGCGTAGGGCAGTTGGGTCATCACGTGATCGATGTGATGGCAACCGGCACCGGTGGCCGACAGGATACTGGTGCTGGAGATGGGCGAACTGTGATCGCCGAATACAGAACCGGCCAGTACCGCCGCCAGCATCGGCAGTATCAGCGCCGCATCGCTGGCCGCGGCCATGTCGCCGGCCAGCGGCAGCATGATGCCAAAGGTGCCCCAGCTGGTACCGGTGGCAAACGCCATGGCGCAGGAGAGCACGAACACCACGGCAGGCAGCACTTCGACAGGCAGGTTGCCGTTGGCCAGGGAAGCCAGGTACTTGCCGGTCTCCACGTCGCGCACCACGGCGCCGATGGTCCAGGCAAACAGCAGGATGTTGATGGCCGGTAGCATGGCCATTACCCCTTGCGGCGCGGCCTTGATCCAGTTCTTGGCACCGAGCTTGAGGCGCATGGCCAGACCTATGGAGACCACCAGGCTGCACAGGGCGCCGTACACCAGGGAGGATCCCACGTTGGTGTTCTCGAACGAACCGAGCACGCTGAACGGCAACCCTTGCTCGCTCAGCACGGCGGCACCTGAGTCAATCATGAAGTAGATGGTGGCGGCGGTCAGGGTCAGGATCGGCAGCACCATGTCGATCATGCCGCCGTTGCTCTCTTCCGGGCTCTCCATGTCCAGACCGATGGGGCGGCCCTTGGACTCATCCCACAGCTTGCCTTCCAGCGCCCACTCTTCATGCTGGCGCATCGGGCCGATATCGAGCTGGAATGCGATCACCACCAGCACCATCACCAGGGTGAAGACGGCATAGAGGTTCATCGGGATCATCTCGACAAACGCGGCGATGGGGCTCTGCTCGGTCAGACCATGGGCCGCCATAATGCCGCCCACCAGGGCGATGATGTAGGCCCCCCAGGAGGAGATGGGCATCAGCACGCACACCGGCGCCGCGGTGGAGTCGAGCAGATAGGCCAGTTTGGCACGGGAGATCTGGAAACGGTCGGTCACCGGACGGCAGATGGCCCCCACAGACAGACTGTGGAAGAAGTCGTCGATAAAGAAGGCAAAGACCATCATGCCGGTGAGCGCCTTGGCCCCCTTGCGGGTCTTGGCACGACGTTCGGCCCACTCGGCAAAGGCCCGGGTCGCGCCGGAGACGCTCATCAGACTGATGAGGCCACCCAGCAGCAGCATGAACAACAGCATATTAATGTTGTCGCTATTGAGGGCACCATCAACCCAGAAAATCTTGAGCACTGTGTTCAGCAGGTAATGCAGGGAATCGAGCGGTGAAAACTGGTTGAGCAGCAGGCTGCCGGCCAGGATACCGACCCCGAGCGACAGCAGGACGCGGCGGGTCAGGATCGCCAGGGCGACAGCCAATAAGGGGGGAACGACAGACCAACCGGAGTCGGCGAAATGACTAATGTCCATGATCTCTTTGCACCTAAAGATACAGGTGGAGATCTACCGAGAGGATCTAAAGAAACAAAACCCATGGGGAGGTCATACTCCTCAGCCCCTTCAGGTAGCGCTCCATAGTGGATGACTATGGCAGTCCTGCACCTATTAGATGCAGAACCAGCAGCCCGGTATGATGGCCTGGCCACTTCGGCGCTGACTCCTTTCCTTGTGCATCATCGGCATCACCCTCCGCACAAGTAGTCATAGGCAGCGCGCCTCTACTTAAAGGTATTCGCAGGACATTTTATCCAGCCATCAGCTTATAGCAAGTTTTTTGATTAAATAACCATAACAAACACGTCACCAAGCATCAAAAAGGTAGTCAAATGATGCGCTATTGAATTTTTTGGCGCTATTTTCAACTAGTCAGGCGCCATTGATATCCCGTTGAACAATGTCCCGACTACCAATTATTGCTGCCAGCATTATCCGGATAAGGCTCCTGTTATATTTCCACTGCCTTGACATATTTAATTTGAGACGCAAGAATCAGAGTCGACATATATATTTCCTTGTGACGCTACATGGTAAATCCTATGCATGATTTCTTGAAAGTACTGCTTAATATCCGCAGCCTGCGCGCGACTTGCCGCGAGCTATCCTTGGCACAACTGGAAGAGGGCTTGGAAAAACTTTCGATTATCGTAGCCGAACGCCAGCAGGATGAGGCCGCTGAACGTCAGGCTCGCGAAGAGCATCAACGGAAAATTGAAGAATACAGTGAAATGCTCAAAGCGGCCGGTATTGATCCTGCCGACCTGGTCAAAGTTGTCGCAGCCAGCCCGGCCAAATCCGAAAAAACCAAGCGGGCACCCCGTCCTGCCAAATATCGTTATCAGGATAACGGCGTAGAGAAAACCTGGACTGGCCAGGGACGCATGCCGTCGGTGATTGCCAATGCCATTGCGGCAGGCCAATCGCTGGAAGATTTCGCTATTTGATGACATGCCATCCAATAAAAAACCTCGCCAAGGCGAGGTTTTTTATTATTTTTCCCATCAGACATTCGAGGGCTGGCGATCGGCAGCTTTGAGCCACACCACCTCCCCCTTGCCTTCCCGGCTCAAGAGGTAACGGGCGATGGTAAAAAACCAGTCGCTCATCCGGTTCAGATAAGGCAGGGTCTCGGGGTTGATGGCCTCTTCCTTGCTCAGGGTCAGCAGCAGCCGTTCACAATGGCGCACCAGGGTTCGCACCACATGGGCCTGGGCTGCAGCGCGCGATCCCCCGGGCAGTATAAATTGACGCAGCGGGGTCAGCTGCTCGCTGTAAGCGTCTATCTGTTGCTCCAGACGGGCAGTCCAGGCAGCGTTGACTTGCCAGATGGCAGCATTCTGGGCGGCACTGGAAAATGCCAGCTCGCCGCCCAAATCGAATAACTCCTGCTGCAGCAACTGCAAATCAGCCAATAAGGTTGTCTCTTGCGCGGGTACCTCGCAAATCAATACCCCGATATGGGAATTGAGTTCATCGATATAACCATAGGTTTCGACGCGCAAATGATCCTTGGCCAGACGAACACCATCTGCCAGGCGAGTCATGCCCTTGTCACCCTGCCTCGTATATATTCTCATACCGACATCCTGTTAATAATGGGAATAATCATGGACTCCAGCCCGTTTAGCTTAATCTCGTAGGCCAGGGCCAGTGTCTGACCCAATTTACCGGCCGGAAAACCATTGCGGGCCAGCCACACCAGATAAGGTTCCGGAATATCAATGATCCGCCGCCCCTGATATTTGCCATAGGGCATTTTATTGGCCAGCGTCAGCAGCGCCCGCTCGTCGGACAGCCACTCCATATTAATCGATATCCAGATATTTATGGGTCTGGATGGAGAGTCGCCAATTACGGGCAATACAGGTCGTCATCGCCAACTGGGTGGCTCTGGGCTTCTGGCTGATAGGCTGCAGCGCAATCACCACGTCGGCCCGCAGGTGTGCAGTGGCCAGCAGCTCATCTAGCTCTTCGATATGGTGTTCGGTAGCCACCGGGTGCTTTATCTCGTTGGCACGCTCCAGCGCTGATACCAGTACGGGCAGCCCCCCTTTCATGCCGATCTTCGGAGACACTGTCACCCAGGTATCGTCATGGGTCTTGATCTCGCTGGTGCCACTGGTTTCGATTTGCACCTGATAACCCGCCGTCAGCAAGGCTGTGGAGAGCTCATGCAGATCATAGAGGCAGGGCTCGCCCCCGGTGATCACCACATGGCGAGCCTGATAGCCAAGTTGCTGAAAACTTGCCAGGATCTCTGCCGTGCTCATCTTGCTCCAGCCATCCGACTCGTTGGAGCAATCCAGCACCGCCTGCACGCCCACTTCACGAGCAGGATCGACCACCCAGGTATGACGGGTATCGCACCAGGGGCAGCCCACCGGGCAACCCTGCAGGCGAACGAAAATGGCGGGCAGGCCGGTGAAGACCCCCTCCCCCTGGATGGTCTGGAAAATCTCGTTGATTGGGTAGTGCATCTTGATCACAGCTGGTTGCAAAAGTCGCGGATTATACCTCAAGCACAGGCAAGAGGCAGGTTTACAATCCGGTTTTCTCGCGCAGGCGAGTCGTAACGCCGGCCTTGTCGGCGAGATAGTGGTTCAGCCCGCGGCTGCGCAATTCGCAAGCCGGGCAAGTACCGCACCCATCGCCGGGGATGCCGTTGTAGCAGGTGAGCGTTTGCTGGCGCACCGTCTCCAGATGGCCGTAGTGATCCGCCAGCGCCCAGGTCTCGGCCTTGTCGAGCCACATCAAGGGGGTTTCAAAGCGGATGCCGCGATCCAGCCCCAGGGACACCGCCTGATTGAGCGCCTTGACGAACTCGTCACGGCAATCCGGGTAGCCGGAGAAATCGGTCTCGCACACCCCGGTGATCACCGCCTCGGCTCCCACCTGGTAGGCATAGATGGAAGCCAGGGTCAGAAACAGGATGTTGCGACCCGGCACGAAGGTGTTGGGCAGGCCGTTATCCTGCAGCTCGCCGCTCACCGGAATGTCGTCACGGGTCAGGGCCGAGACGGCCAGTTCGTTGAGTAGCGTCACATCCATCACCTTGTGGGCCGCGACGCCCAGCTGGCTGGCCAGACGACGGGCCGTGTCGATCTCTTCCCGATGGCGCTGACCATAGTCAAACGTGATGGCGTGCACCTCGTCATATCGGGCCAGTGCCTGCACCAGGCAGGTGGTGCTGTCCTGCCCACCGCTGAAAACCACAACTGCTTTTTTCATCTTGATGACTCCTCGGGATATTTAACGACGGCGCCCTTCGGCAAAGGCCAGCCACTGGCTGTTGAGCTGATTGAACAGGGTGAGCAGAGGGGCATAGCGCTCGGGCGTGCCTTCCCATTGGGCGAGGAGGTGATAGCCCGCCTCCAGGGTCGACAACGCGTCGGGAAAGGGTTTCTTGCGAATGGCGTACTGGCCTGCCACCGCCTCCAGGCCGATGCGGGGCAGCCGGGCCAGCATGGGGTTGCTCTGCAACATGCGATACGCCTTGCGCCAGGTGCCATCGAGCAGGATAAAAACAACCGACACGGCCGCTCCCGATGCGGATTCGCACTGCTGGCGCAGTTGAGCCAGTGACAACGCCTCCTCATCCGGCCACAACAGATAGCAGCGGCGTGCGGGATCGGCCAGCAACTCATTGAGCCAATCCACTTGCGAAAAATCTTCGCCAACATGCAGCTCGGCGCCTTTGAGAGAGGCCGCCAGCAGGGAAGCCGTGCCCTTGGGATGCGCCACTTCATTGGGGTGTTGCAGGATATAGAGCGGAGTCTGGTTTTCAACCGGCACGATATAATCGCACAGGCACGCTTTAAGGGCCCGGGTACAGCGTGTACAGTATCGACTCTTCTTGTTGTTGGGCTGTGTCATGTTGTCAGAAAAATCCGGATGGCTCTGGGTTATCACGCTCTCTCTCGCCAGCTTGCTGCTCTTTTTTACCGTCCCCAATCTCCAGCTGTCGTTCGACAGGGATCTGATCGCCCGGGGCGAAGGGTGGCGGATCATAACAGGCAATCTGGTTCATACCAATCAATGGCACCTGTTGCTCAACCTGGGTGGACTCACAATCCTGTATAGCCTGTTTCGCGACTACCTGGGGTACGCCAGACTCCCTGTGCTGATGCTGCTGCTCTGGTGCGCCGTCGGATTGGGGATCTGGTGGTTGTGCCCGCAGACCCACTGGTACATGGGGCTATCCGGCTCACTGCATGGTCTGTTTATGTGGGGCGCCATGCAGGATCTGCGGCACGGGCGCCGGATCTCGGGCTGGCTGATGCTGGCAGGAATGGGGATCAAACTGGCGGTGGACTTCTACAATGCCGGCGAGAGCCCGATCGCCACGCTGATCGGTGCCAGAGTCCATATAGAATCCCATCTGATAGGAGCAGGTGCAGGCCTGTTGCTCGGCCTGCACCCGGTATCCATTACGCACTCAACTCGGCATTGATGCTGGCCAGCATGGCTGCCGGATCGGCGGCCTGGGTGATGGGACGGCCGATGACCAGATAATCGGAGCCCGCCTCGACGGCCGCTCGCGGCGTCATCACCCGGCGCTGATCCCCGGCATCGGCGCCGCTTGGGCGGATCCCCGGTGTCACCAGCTTAAAATCCGCCCCCAGCAAGGCTTTCAGCTCATGCGCTTCATTGGCGGAACACACCACACCATCGAGCCCTGCCGCCTTGGTCAACTTGGCCAGGCGGATCACCTGTTCGGCTGGTGTCACATCCAGCCCCATGGGGGCCATGTCGGACTGCTCCATGCTGGTCAGCACGGTCACGCCGATCAACAGCGGCGCCTTGTCACCATAAGGTGCCAGCGCCTCGACGGCGGCACGCATCATGCGTTCGCCCCCACTGGCATGCACGTTGACCATCCAGACGCCCAACTCGGCACTGGCGGCCACGGCTTTGGCAACGGTGTTGGGAATATCGTGAAATTTCAGATCCAGAAAGACATCGAACCCCTTGGCCACCAGTTGGCGCACAAACTGCGGGCCAAACAGGGTGAACATCTCCTTGCCCACCTTGAGACGGCACTGGGCCGGAGAGATACGGTCAACGAACGCCAAGGCATCTGCCTCGTGTTGATAATCCAGCGCTACCAGTACTTTGGGATCTAGCATCTCACTTCCTATTAGTTGTTATTCACCCTCCTGGATCGCGTTCATCGCCCTGATCCAGGTTCCGTTTGCTGACATAGATGTGGCGCTCAATTCGCGCCACATCAGATGTTCAATTGCTTCTTTTATTCACCATCCAGGCCCCGTATTGGCTTGATGGAGCCCCACTGGCGGCAGGATGGACACTGCCAGAACAGCGAGTGCGTGGCAAACCCGCACTGGCGGCACTTGTGGGTCGATTTGATTTTTATCTGCTCGCCCACCAGTTGCTGCAGCAGCTCGAGGCTCTCCTTGGCGGGCCCCTCCTCCGCACTGGCCAGCTGAAATCCCACCAGCTGATAGAACCCCTTCATGGAGGGATGGCGACGCAGCTGACGCAACACCAGTTCGCGGGCCTGGCTCAGGCCATCGCGCTCCTCCACCAGCTTGGCAAGCGCCAGGGTCACGCTGACACCGGCATGCTCCTCTACCGCCTTCTCGAGGATGGGGATCAGCGCCTGGCTGCGCCCCAGTTGCTGGTAGCACTGCAACAATTTGGGGATGGCTTCGGAGGCAAAATCCATATCCTGTTCAAATACCCGCAGCAGTTCCTTGCTTGCCCGCTCATATTCCCCTTCAGCCATGGCCAGCTCAGCCAACCGCAGACTGGCGCGGGCACAGGTTGGGTTGATGCCAAGGGCCCGTTTGAATTTGGCCAGCGCCTCCCCTTGATTGCCTTCGCGCAGGGCGTTTTCAGCCTGCTCGCAATAAAAATGGGAGATGGGCTCGGCCAGCTTCTTGCCCTGGAACTGTTGCAGGCGCACCGCCACATCGATGGCCTTGTCCCACTCTCGCAACTGCTGGTGGATAATGAGCAACTGGGCGAGCGCCGTCTCTTCGAAATCGCTGTCTTCACACAGCTCTTTCCAGATGGCTTCCGCGCGATCCAGCAAGCCGGCGGCGAGAAAGTCGCGGGCCAGCTCCTGCAATGCCAGCTGGCGCTGTTCGCGAGTCAACTGGCGAGCGACCAGATTCTGGTGGATCTTGATGGCACGATCGACCTCGCCGCGCTGGCGAAACAAGTTGCCGAGGGAGAGATGAGTTTCGATGGTTTCGCTGTCCACCTCCAGCAGCTGGATAAAGAGATCCACCGCCTTGTCGGATTCATCGGACAGCAAATAATTGAGACCCGCCACGTACTGGCGGGAAAACTGGTTACTCTGTTTTTGGGTGTCCTGGCGAACACTCCTGCGGCCCATGTACCAACCATAACCGGCGGCGATGGGCAACAGCAGGAAAAGCAGTTCAAGCATTGAGGAGCATTATTCCTTACCCGCTGTACGGGCCAGCTCCAATTCGCGGGATTGACGACGCATGGTGCGATTGAGGGTGCGGTTTTGCATCTTCAAACGCAGGAACAGCAGGCCGAAAACCAGCCAACCAAGGAGGAAGCCACCGGCGAAAAAGAACCCGAGCAGCATGGCGAGCGAGAACTCTCCTTGTGCAATCAGGTAATTGAACTGAACCAGCTGACCGTTTTGTGAACCCAGCGCCAGGGTCAGAATAAAGACCAGCACCAGCGGGATAAGGGCCAAAATACGCTTCATAAGAGCTCCCTGTCAGTATCGAGTGAGAGGCTGATTATCCTTAAAATCACAGGCAGACTCTAGAGTGAATGGGAAAAGAGTTTAAGAAACAAGATGATTGGCACAGGTTCAAAGGCCAAAAACAAAAAGGCATACCCGAGTATGCCCATTTTTGCATTATTCAATGGTGTTGACGCGCTCGCGCAACTCTTTGCCAGGTTTGAAGTGCGGGACATATTTCCCGGTCAGTTCAACCTTGTCCCCGGTCTTGGGGTTACGGCCCACGCGGGGGGCACGATAGTGCAGTGAAAAACTGCCAAATCCGCGAATTTCAATCCGGTCGCCGTTTTGCAAGGTCGACGCCATTTGTTCAAGGATCTCCTTGATGGCTGCTTCGACATCCTTGGCCGGCATATGCATGCGGCTGGCTGCCAGTTGTTCGATGAGATCTGATTTGGTCATAACGTTAAATCTCCTTCCCCGATCACATGCAATATTCATTTTGCCAGGATAAAAAAGGGCGGCGCAATGCCGCCCTTTTCTTGCATCAAGGATTACTCACCCTTGGCGGCTTTGAACGCTTCAGCCATAGCGTTGCTGAACACAACTTCTTCTTGCTGGTTCAGGTTGTCGATAGCGACACGCTCGTCAGCCTCGTCCTTAGCGCGGACAGACAGGCTTACGGTGCGGTTCTTACGATCAACGCCCATGAATTTGGCTTCAACTTCGTCACCAACAGACAGCACCAGAGTGGCGTCTTCTACGCGGTCACGGGCAGCGTCGGAGGCACGCAGGTAGCCTTCTACGCCGTCAGCCAGTTCGATAACGGCACCTTTGGCATCAACCTCGGTAACCTTACCCTTCACGATAGCACCTTTCTTGTTGTCAGCCAGGTACTTGTTGAACGGGTCTTCTTCGATCTGCTTGACGCCCAGGGAGATGCGCTCACGCTCCGGATCCACTTGCAGAACAACGGCTTCGATCTCGTCGCCTTTCTTGAATTCACGCACGGCTTCTTCGCCCTGGTTGTTCCAGGAGATGTCAGACAGGTGAACCAGACCGTCGATGCCGCCATCCAGACCGATGAAGATACCGAAGTCAGTGATGGACTTGATCTTGCCGGAAACACGGTCGCCTTTGGCGTGAGTTTCGGCAAACAGCTGCCACGGGTTGGATTTGCACTGCTTCAGACCCAGGGAGATACGACGACGCTCTTCGTCGATGTCCAGAACCATCACGTCAACCACGTCGCCAACGTTAACAACTTTGGACGGGTGGATGTTCTTGTTGGTCCAATCCATCTCGGATACGTGTACCAGGCCTTCAACGCCTTCTTCGATTTCAACGAAGCAGCCGTAGTCGGTCAGGTTGGTCACGCGGCCAGACAGACGGGTGGTCTCCGGGTAACGCTTGGCGATAGCAACCCACGGATCTTCGCCCAGCTGCTTCAGACCCAGGGATACACGGGTACGCTCGCGGTCGAACTTCAGAACCTTGACGGAGATCTCGTCGCCAACGTTGACGATTTCGGAAGGATGCTTAACGCGCTTCCACGCCATGTCGGTGATGTGCAGCAGGCCGTCAACACCGCCCAGATCTACGAATGCACCGTAGTCGGTCAGGTTCTTGACGATACCCTTAACTTCTTGACCTTCTTGCAGGTTAGCCAGCAGGCTTTCGCGCTCGGAGGTGTTCTCGGTCTCGATCACGGCACGACGGGAAACAACAACGTTGTTGCGCTTCTGGTCCAGCTTGATGACTTTGAACTCGAGTTCTTTGTTTTCCAGGTGAGCGGTGTCACGGATCGGACGCACGTCAACCAGAGAACCCGGCAGGAAGGCACGGATGCCGTTCAGTTCAACGGTGAAACCACCCTTGACCTTGCCGTTGATGATACCGATAACGGTAGCTTGCTCTTCGTAAGCTTTCTCAAGCTGCAGCCAGGCTTCGTGGCGCTTGGCTTTTTCGCGGGACAGCTTGGTTTCGCCGAAACCATCTTCGATAGAGTCCAGAGCCACGTCAACGGAGTCACCTACGTTGATTTCCAGCTCGCCCATGGCGTTTTTGAATTCTTCAGCCGGGATAGCGGACTCGGATTTCAGACCGGCGTCAACCAGTACGAAACCGTTCTCGATAGCAACGACAGTACCCTTGACGATGGAACCTTGACGGGTTTCAACGGCGTTCAGGGACTCTTCAAAGAGTTGAGCAAAAGATTCGATCATTGTTTATGTCACAAATGAAACATCCACTTGTCATCCAGCACAAGCGGGGTTGTTTTAAATAATCTGCGCCATCCTTGGTGCAGACGACCGGATGTCAGCTTGCGCTGGCATCTCCGAGTTGTTGCTCCGCATAGGCGAGCACTGTTGCCAGCACTTCATCTATGGTCATGGCGGTTGAATCCACCACGAGAGCATCTTCTGCCGGTTTCAGGGGGGCGGTGGCGCGATTTCTATCGCGATCATCACGCTCCCGAATCTCGGTTAAAAGACGCTCAAAGTTAACATCAAAGCCTTTATCTTGCAACTGCTTATAGCGACGTTGGGCCCGTTCTTCGGCGCTGGCGTCGAGGAAAATCTTCACCTCGGCCTCCGGGAAAACCACGGTTCCCATGTCACGGCCATCGGCGATGAGACCAGGGGCCTGACGAAATGCACGCTGACGACGCAACAAGGCTTCCCGAACCCGCGGGAAGGCTGCGATTTTACTGGCCGCGTTGCCAACCTCTTCGGTGCGGATGGTACGGGAGACATCCTCCCCCTCCAGGATCACCTTGACCAGCTCCCCTTCAACCTGAAATTGTACGTCCAGGTGGGCGGCCAGGGGCACCAGCGCAGCTTCACTGTCCAGCTCCACATCATGATGCAAGGCGGCCAGGGACAACACCCGGTAGATGGCGCCCGAATCCAGCAAGTGCCAACCCAGCTTCTCGGCGAGCAACTGGCACAAGGTGCCCTTGCCGGCGCCACTGGGGCCATCAATTGTCATTACGGGGGCCATCTGAGGCATAACTTCTCTCCTGCACTGTGTTGCGCCCATCCCGAAGGAATGGGTTAATGGGCGCCGATTATACCCAAATGTGCTGCCACTGGCAGTCACCAATACATACAATGGCGCAAAAGCCCGCTCTGCTCCGCCATTTGCCGTCGGTACATTTCATTAATCAATGCAGGGACTTGTTCTTATGGTCGTTCCCGACAAGGCGCGCTAAACTGGCCCCCTTTTTTTGAGCAGTTGTAGTAAGGAGCAACCTATGAGCAGCGTTACCCTCGTGGCCAGATCCAAATTGCCAACCCCCTGGGGCACTTTCACGCTGGTAGGTTTTCAGGAAACCGGCACGGGTAAGGATCACGCCGCCCTGGTCATGGGCGACATCACCGGCACGGAACCCGTTTTGGGCCGGATCCACTCGGAATGCCTGACCGGCGATGCCTTGTTCAGTCTGCGCTGTGATTGCGGCTTCCAGTTGCAGGCCGCCCTCGAGAATATCGCCAAGGCGGGCCGCGGCGTTTTGTTGTATGTGCGTCAGGAAGGGCGTGGCATCGGCCTGCTCAACAAGATCCGGGCCTATCATCTGCAGGATCAGGGGGCCGATACCGTCGAGGCCAACGTGGCCCTGGGCTTTGCCGCCGACATGCGTGATTACACCATCTGTGCCGACATGCTCAAGTTGCTCGAGGTTCAATCTCTCAAGTTGATGACCAACAACCCGCGCAAGATGAAGGCGATGGAGAGTTTTGGCATTCCGGTGACCGAGCGTGTTCCCCTGCAGGAGGGGCGCAATCCCCACAACGAGTTTTATCTCTCGACCAAGGCCAACAAGCTGGATCACATGCTGAAAAAGTGAGTCTGTTACTTTTCAGCTGATGAAAACGCCTCCCATGAGGCGTTTTTTTATGTCTCCATCACGGCAGTCAGGCGCCATGCCCTTTCTTGCATCCAGCCAGCAGACACCAGGCCAATTTCTCCATGAGCGCATCCCCCACCAGGCCTTGGCAAATCTCGCATCGAGCCCCGGATTAGGCCTGGGTGTCCTGCGCCCCTGAACGTTCACTCAGCAAAAAATCCCGCAGGGCACGGTTGGCCATGGAGAGCGGATCCCCCCGCCGCCAGGCCACGCAAAGATCGAGGAAGATGGGGGGCTGAAACGACACGCCCCCCAGATCGGCGTCCTCTTCCAGCACCATTCGCAGGAAGGTGGTCACCGCAAAACCTTGGCGCACTACCGCCTTGAGCAGGGGGATCAGGTTGCTTTCAAAAGCGATATTGGGCTCGACACCCAGGGTCTGGGCCAGGGCTTCCATATGCTCCCTGTGATAAAAACCGCGGCGAAACAGAGCCAGCTCCTGCTGGAAGAACTGCTCGAGCGTCACCCCGGGCGCGCCATGGAGCGGGTGTTCCTCCCCTACCACCATCAGCATCTCCTCGGTCAACAGGTGAGCCCCCTCGATGGCGGGGGGCAGATCGCTGGTGATGAGGATGGCCAGATCCAGGGTACCGTCCACCATGCGGCTAAGCAGCTCGCGGGTTCCCGCCTCCTCCACCCGGATCTTGAGCCCGGGATAGCGGTGCTTGAAGGCCATCAACCTCGGCGGAAAATAGTAGGAGCCCATCATGTAGGGAATGCCGACCCGCACTTCCCCCCGCTCCAACCCTTTTAGCTCGGCCATCTCAGCCTCGGCCTGGTGCTTCTGCAACAGCAGTCGCTCGGCATGGCGGCAGAGCACCTCCCCCTCCGGGGTGAGACGCACCGCCCGATCCTGCCTGTCGAAGAGACGCAGCTCCAGTTGCTGCTCCAGCTTGGCGATGGCCATGCTGATGGCAGGCTGCGCAACATGCAGCCCGCTGGCCGCCTTGGTGAATGAACCGGCATCCCTGACCGCCAGCAGATAAGTGAGCTGTTTCAAATCCATATCAATTCATCTTATGAGATAGATAACTTAAATATATTATATTTATGTGTCATGGCGCTCTACCCTGATGAAAAGTTGTCAGGACATTGCAAGCATGATCGAAGTTGGAAGTCGCGAATGGATACGCGCCACCCTGGCGCTCAGCCTGGGTTCTTTTCTGGTCTTTCTCAATCTCTACCAGACCCATCCCCTGTTGCCGCTGATCGCCGAGGTGTTCTCGGTCAACTCTCTCTCGGCCAGCTGGACTCTGGCTGGCTGCACCGCCGGGCTGGCCGCCTCCCTGCTCCTGTGCGCCAGACTGGCCGATCGTCATGGCCGTCGCCAGGTGATGCTGGGCACCCTCACGCTGGCGGTTCTGCTCTCCCTGCTCATTCCGCTGGTCGAGCAATTTGAAGCCCTGCTGCTGCTGCGGATCCTGCAGGGCGCCCTGTTGGCGGGTCTGCCCGCCACGGCCATCGCCTACATGGGCGAGGAGTTCAGCAAGCGGGCGCTGCTCTCGGCGGTCGGGGTCTATATCGCCGCCAACTCCCTCGGGGGGATCGCGGGCCGGGTGGTCGGTGGCTTGCTGGCAGGCTGGTTTGGCGACTGGCAGCACACCTTCCTCGGCATTGGCGCGATCAGCCTTGCCTTGCTGCCTCTGGTGTTCTGGCTGCTGCCTCATCAAACGCGCTTTGTCGCGGCCTCCCCTGTGCCGGGCCAGTTTGCCCACGCCTTGCAACAACATTTGAGCAATCCGCTGCTGGTGGGCGCCTATCTGATTGGCGGGCTCAACTTCATGGTCTTTCTGAACCAGTTCAGCTATCTCACCTTCTTGCTGGCAGCCCCTCCATTCTCCCTGCCGACCCAGTGGCTTGGCATGCTGTTTCTGACCTACCTCTCCGGCACCGTCGCCTCCTCCTTGAGCGGGCGCTGCGCCAATCGCTGGGGAGCCCAGCGCATGTTGCTGGCGGGGATTGCCCTGATGGCGCTGGGGAGTATCAGCCTGTTGCTGGGCACCCTTTCCGGGATCCTCACCGCCCTGCTTGTCTCCAGCTTCGGTTTTTTCCTGGCTCACGCCTGCGCCAGCGCCTGGGTGGGTCAACACGTCGAACACAACCGGGCGCTCGCCTCCTCCCTCTATCTTGTGACTTACTATCTGGGGGCCAGCCTCGGGGGGCTCTACCTCCACCCGTTCTGGGAACAAGGCAGGCTCGAGGGCCTGGTAGTGGGGATCGAGCTGGTGCTCTGCCTGACGGCAGGCCTGGGGATCTGGTTGGGGCGCCTGAAACAGCGCCATGACAGAGCGCTTCATCTCCCCTCCTCCCACCATTGATTGGATAAGGGAACTGGGAGCCTTGGGTCCCTTATCGGGAGTGAAAGATCACTGGCGCAGGCAGGGAGAAGGAGGATGCCGGGATCACATCAGTCATTGGTAATGAGAAAGCCCGGAAAAGCAAAAAGCCCGACCATCAGGTCGGGCTTTGCAATTTGGCGGTGAGGGAGGGATTCGAACCCTCGATACGTTGCCGTATACACACTTTCCAGGCGTGCTCCTTCAGCCACTCGGACACCTCACCAAATTTTGGTCTGTTGTTTAACGTATTCAGCCAACACGCTGTTCGTTGCGCCGTTGCGCTGGAACGGGGCGTAATGTACGGGATACGCAGGCATTTGGTCAATGCAATTTTTTACTTTTTGCGTTCGTTCGCTTGATAGTCGAACAAAATGACCAAAAACATGCCATTTTGTATCCCTTTTACTCAATTTTCCGCCGCTTCGTGCAAGTGTTCCCCTTTGAGGGCCTCTTCAAGCGAACCGTAGAATTCCAGCTTGCCGGGCTGCGGACGCACCTTGGCACGGGCCAGCGTCTTGAGCGGCTGGAACTGCAGCTCGGCGACACGCACCTCGACCCCGGCGGTGGCCATCTGCTTGCCAAAGTGCAGGAAGGCCGACAGCCCGCCCGCATCCAGGATGGAGACCGCCTCCATCTGCAACACCAGCAGACGATGCCCCTTCACCTGGGCTTCCAGCTCACCAAAGACCCGCTCGGCCGCAGCGAAGAAGAGCGGGCCGTTGATCTTGTAGACCAGGCTGTTATCCGGCAGCTCCTTGGCATAGCGCTTATGCTCGGCCAAATCGTGCAAACGGGTCATCTTGGCGATCTCGCGCATAAAGAGCAGGGAAGCCAGGATCACCCCGAAGGTAATGGCAATCACCATGTCGAAGATGACGGTGAGCGACAGACAGACCAGCAGCACCAGCACATCGGATTTGGGGGCACGGCGCACCAGCTCCACCACCTTGTGAGCTTCGCTCATGTTCCAGGCGACGATGAGCAGCAGCGCGGCCATGGCCGACAGCGGTAACCAGGAGAGCCAGGGCGCCAGCACCAGAATGGCCGCCAGCACCACCAGGGCATGGACGATGCCGGAAACAGGCGAGGTCGCTCCCGCCCGTACGTTGGCGGCAGAGCGGGCGATGGCGGCAGTGGCGGTGATACCGCCAAAGAAGGGCGCCAGTATGTTGCCAAGCCCCTGCCCCACCAGTTCGGCGTTGGAGCTGTGCTTGCGACCTGTCATGCCATCCAGCACCACGGCGCAAAGCAGGGATTCAATGGCCCCCAGCATCGCCATGGAAAACGCAGCCGGCAGCAGGCGCTCGATGGCGGCAAGGTTCCATTCGACAGGAGCACCATCCGGTCCGGGCAGGGCCCATGGCATCACCAGGCTCGGCGCGATGGGCGGGATCCCCATCCCCTGGGTCCCGTCGGCCAGGGTATAACTGAACTTGCTGCCGATGGTGGCCACATCCACCCCGAACTGGTGCAGGCCAAAACCCAGGCCAACCCCCACCAGCACGGCAGGCAGATGGCCCGGCACTGGCAGGCGCAGTCGCGGCCAGAGCAACAGTACAGCCAGGGTCGCGACCCCGACCAGGGTGTCACCCCACTGCCAGCTGGGCAGGGCATGTACCAGCGCTTCAACCTTGCCGACATAGGTTTCCGGCATCTCGGCCACGTGCAGGCCGAAGAAATCCTTGATCTGCAGGGTCGCGATCACGATGGCGATACCACCGGTAAAGCCCAGAGTCACTGAGGGGGGGATGTACTCGATAAGGCGGCCGAGCCGCGCCATCCCCATGGCCAGCAGGAAAAAACCGGAGAGCAGGGTCGCCATTAACAGGCCACCCACGCCAAATTGCTGGGCCACCGGATAGAGGATCACCACAAAGGCGGCGGTCGGCCCCGAGATGGAGTAACGGGAGCCACCGGTTACCGCGATCACGATACCGGCGATGATGGCGGTGTAGAGGCCATGTTGTGGCGGCACGCCACTGGCAATCGCCAGCGCCATGGCCAGCGGAATGGCAATAATGCCCACGGTAATGCCGGCGATCAAATCGCGGCCAAAACGGGCAACACTGTAGGGTTCATCGATACAGGATTGGCGTAAAGCAACGGCCAGCTTCACGCTATTCAAAGGTGCTTGCTTGTGCATGTATATCGTAATACCAGAAGAGGGAGATAAAGGCCGGATAAATCCGGCGCCCGATCATCATCAAGGGCCGGCAGAACTGTCGACGCGGCGATGGTATCCTGCGTAACCTTACTCCTGCCGCGCCGTTTTTTCGATGGTCAGGATCAATGAATGACACACTCGCCCACCATTTTGCCCATTCGCCACCAAATCCCCGATATTTATCCGGACTCCAGCCCAGTTAGCCGCAAAGATTGCCATTTGAGACATTGCATCAATTTTGCACGTTCGCAGCCGATAAAGGGAAGTTGCCCTCATCAGCACACACCCTCTAGTCCCTCTTTGTGACCAGTGAAGCAAGTGCAAGAGACTGATTGTGCTCAAAATAAGCGGCAAAGACCAAGTTTTGGGCAAACAGGTCGAAAATCCGTTTTTAACAAAGATCGCGGGTTGACACCCGCCACCCTGGCCATTAATATCCGCACCGTCTCGACGAGACAGGCAATTCCTCCTTAGTTCAGTCGGTAGAACGGCGGACTGTTAATCCGTATGTCACTGGTTCAAGTCCAGTAGGAGGAGCCAATTCCCCCGTAGTTCAGTCGGTAGAACGGCGGACTGTTAATCCGTATGTCACAGGTTCAAGTCCTGTCGGGGGAGCCACATTCTAAGGCCCAGTTTTAGAACTGGGCCTTTTCGTTTCTGTGATTTTATCGTTTCAAGCCCAGCGCTCTTTTTCCTTTTTGGTCCTTCACCCTGCCCCTTTGGAGTCTGCAATATCTCTTGCTGCTTTCAAGCTGTCGAAAACTACCGACGTTAGTTCCAGTCCCTATCCGATCTGTTCGGCAGGTGAATTATTCACATTGCAACCCGTGCTAAGACTTGTTCCCTCCCCTAGCGAGTATCCCAACTGACAACATCTCCAGTCGCCGCTTGCGGTATTTCTGCAGGGATATCATAAGATAGTCAAACTGTGTTGAAACAATTAAAATTGGGACAGGAATATAGCAAACAACAATATGAACACATAAAAAAGCAATGTAATATCTCATCTCAATTCAAGATAAATAAAGCCATCTTGCATAATAGCTGGAAAATATTTGTAATATTTATCATCCCGTCAGGAAATACCGAATCTAAATTATCTCCAAGAAAATAATTATTACCCTCATTCTCTCCATTTTATTGCGTCTACACCCCACGCAGCAATTGATCAGCCAGTCTGGTAAAGCATGCCTATGCCGGTGTTCCAGCGCGGCTGACTCCTCCAACCAGCAACTATGAGCATTTCAGGTGTTTGATTGTGTGCCCCGGCATGATGACGCCTATCACCTTTCCGGGCAGCCTCCCCTGATGACAGAAATAGATGATGACCAATTTATCATTTACCTGTGATGGTTGAATTTCACGCATGGACGCCCAAGCATAATCATGCAATGCTGTTTGCGTGAGATGGTTTGCTTCATGTCACATGGGATAAATCAGCATTCTTGACGGCTGAGTTTTTACAACACGGAGAGCATCATGATTAGAAAAACAGTTTTGGCTGTTTCGTTGTGTGCGATGACTGCATTGCCGGCCTACGCAAAAATAAGTGACGAGATGGCGAAGGATGCCTTTATTTATGCCTACTCAATGGACGAGGCATACAAGTTTTTTTATGAAACCGCAGTAAAAACCGATACGCCCCTCAATCGATTCCAGAATATTCGTCACATCGCAGACGACACCTATACCTCTCACCCGACCATCAACAACGACACCCTGCATCTGCAAGGGTGGCTGGATGTCAGTGCCGAGCCGGTGATCGTCAGCGTGCCCGACATGGACAAGGGCCGTTACTGGATCCTGCACACCATGGACATGGGCCACTACACCACTTCCATGATCGGCTCCCGTCTGCGCGGTGAGAAAGGCGGTCGCTTCATGTTTGCCTCCAACACCTGGCAGGGGGAAGTGCCCGCCAGCGTGACCGAGGTCATTCGCGTCAACTCCAACCTGATCAAGCTGATGGGTCGCATCATGGCGACCGGCAAGGAAGACGAGAAGGTAGCACTCGGCTACATGGATCAGTGGAACATCCGCACCCTCTCCCAATACCTGGGCGTGCCGGGCCCCAAACCCAAGGTGCATCAATGGCCTGATCCGGCCAAGACCGACTGGCTGCAGCGGGTCAACTTCGTCCTGTGCGAAGGGGACATGGGCACAGCCGACAAGCAGTGGCTGGATCAGTACAAGGCCATAGGACTGACTCCTTGCAAACAGGATTTCACCAAGGAGCAGACGGCGGCGGCCAAGACAGGTGAGAAACTCGGCATGGCTTACCTGGCCGAGCTGGCGCCCAAGATGACCAACGCCGGCGAGCTGCTGGGCACTCGCGCCGAGTTGCAAAATGGCAAGCGTGACCTCTTTGCCGAAGGCACCTATCTCGGCCAGTGGGGGCTGCCGCCGGAAGAGTCCGTCTACCTGCAATCGGTAAAAGGGTCGGACGGCCAGAACATCAACGGCGCCAACGGCAAGAAATACCGTATGCGCTTCAAGGCACCGGACGTGAGCCAGTTCTGGTCCTTCACCGTCTACGCCACCGACAACAAGCTGATGGCGCACAATGCCATCAACCGCCACAGCCGTGGCGACCGGACCCTCAAGCCCGATGCAGATGGCATGTACACCATAGAGCTGAGCGCCAAGGGGGATGCCAACAACCCCAACTGGCTGCCCATCCCGGAGAAAGACGCCTACATCATCATGAGGATGTACGGCCCGAGCAAGGACGTGCGTGAAGGGAAATACCCCTTCCCTGCACTGGAAGTGGTTAAGTAACCGGTGATCAGGATGGCCGCACAAGGGGCGCTCGCGCCTTGTGCGGCTTCTTTGTTTCTCCCCTTTTTCTCTCCTTGGCGTTGCGCCCCTTGTGTCACATCCGGGCTCGTTTTTTCTTCCCTTCATTGCCCCCGCCACCATCGCTCATTTATTTGTTCACCGATTGGATATCGTTTTGAAAAACTGACACTTAAGTAGCTACACTAGCCACTATCACCATTCATGGACGGGTAACAGATGAGTTTGATCGGCCTGGTACTGGCACTGATCGCCATCCTTGGCGGCAACATGATCGAAGGCGGTCACCCCAGTGCGCTGCTCGACCTGCCAGCGTTTCTCATCGTCATCGGCGGTACCATTGGCGCCGCATTGACGCAATTCCCCTTCTCGGTCGTTGGCAGCACGATGAAACGCTTCAAATGGCTGCTCTCCCCCCTCAAGCTCGACCTGCTGGAGCAGGCCCAACTGCTGGAGACCCTGGCGGGCAATGCCAGACGCAGCGGCATGCTGGCCCTCGAGGGAATGATCGAGGAGATCAAGGATCCCTTTTTGAGAAAAGGGGTACAGATGATGGTGGACGGTTACGAGAAGACCAAGATCCACGAAGTGCTGGAAAACGAGATCGAGTTCGAACAGGAAGATCTCGAACAGACCGTCAAATTCTACGAAGCCATGGGCGGCTATTGTCCGACCATGGGGATCGTCGGCGCCGTGTTCGGTCTTATTCACGCCATGGGCCTGCTGGATGCGCCGGACAAACTGGGGGGCGCCATCGCGGTGGCCTTTATCGCCACCATCTACGGGGTCTCCGCCGCCAACCTGATTTTCCTGCCCTTCGGCAACCGCTACAAGGCGTTCGCCCATCAGATCCGCCACTACAAGGAGATGACCCTGACCGGCATCCTCTGCATCGTGGACGGCGAATCCCAGGCTCGCCTGCAGGTGACCCTCGAACCTTATCTGGGAGCACATGGTGGCGAAAAAGAAAAAGGCTGAAGCACCGGAGAACCATGAACGCTGGCTGGTCTCCTATGCCGACTTCATGACCCTGCTGTTTGCCCTGTTCGTGGTGCTCTACTCCTTCGCCATGGCCAAGCAGTCGGAAACCCGGGTGCTGATCCAGGGCTTTATCGAGTCATTGGGCAAGATAGGTCTCATCTCGCCACCGGCCGGCTCCCCCGTGATGCAGGGAGGAACCGGGATCCTGGAGCCCGACTCGAAGACGGCCCCCGGCGAACCGCAAAAAGAGACGATCCTGGACAAAGTGGAGCATGCCGCGGCCGCCGATCCCATCAACGAAACCATAGGCCCCTCGGAACAACCGAGCCCTACCAACGACTGGCCCTACAAGGCCAAGGAGCAGGAGTGGGTGCAGGCAACCAAGCAGAAGCTGGAGCAGCAGCTCAAGTCACAGATCGAATCCAAGGAGCTGGAAATTGAGCAACTCGGCAGCCAGCTGGTGATCCGTATCGGCGAGAAGGCGCTGTTTCCCTCGGATTCTGCCTTCCTGCAGCCCCAGTTTATCCCCCTGGTCAACAAGATTGGCACCATCCTTACCGGTATCCCGGGGCGGGTGGTAGTAACGGGGCACACCGACAACTCCCAGGCGCCGGTGGAGCTCTATCGCAACAACTGGGAACTGTCGGTGCTGCGGGCAGCCGCCATCGTCCAGACCCTGATCGGCAACCCTAAACTGGACGCCAGACGCATCGTCGCCCAAGGAGTGGCGGACACCCAGCCACGCTATCCCAATGACACCCCTGCCCACCGCCAGGCGAACCGCAGGGTCGAGATCACCCTCTCCCAAGGCAAGGCAGCAGAAGAGTCCCTTCCTCTGCTAAAACCCTGAGCGAACCGGCCAATCATCTCTCCATTAAAAAGAAATAACTCATTTATATCAATACCATAAGATCTAGATGATAATAATTTTCATTTATTGCCAACTGGTCAGGCCTTTGCAATAATGCCGCCCCTCAGGCATAAACAAGAATAATTATCATTATGAAAAAACTGCTTCAGGCATGGCCGGCGCTGCTCTGCGCTTCGGCTGGCGCAACCGATCTGCCTCCAGAGGGACAAGGCAAGGCGCGCAGCGACGACACCATCATCGTTACCGGACAGAGGGTGCAACAGAAACTCTCCGATGTCTCCGGCTCTATCTCCGTCATCACCCAGGAGGAGCTCGACCGCCAGGTGGCCAGCGAGCTGACCCATGTGTTTCGCAAAATCCCCGGCGTCTCTGTCACCGGCTCTGCCGGGCGCCCGCAGAACATCAGCGTGCGCGGCATCGGCGGCAACCGCATCCTGCTGATCAAGGATGGCGTGCGGGTCAGCGATGGTTTCGGGGCCGACAACATCAACGACAAGGTCGGCCGTTTCAATTTCGATCTCGATGACATCAAGCAGATTGAGGTCGCCAAGGGGGCGGGTTCCTCCCTGCACGGCTCGGACGCCATCGGCGGCACCGTAGTGATGAACACCAAGCAGCCGGAAGATTATCTGCAGCAACAGGATGGCTATCTGGCGGCCAAGACCCTCTATGGCGGCGACAGCAACAAGAAGAAGCTGAGCATGACGGGGGCCATGCGGGTGCTGGAGAGCGAACACCTGCTGCGCCTCTCCGGCTGGCGCGGCAACGAGACGGTCAACTATGAAGAGAACCGCATTCCCGCCGATCTCGACGGCATGAGCGCCTCCACCAGCAGCCGTTTTCCACTCAATGCCCACCATGCCGTGCGCCTGGAGCTGGATTATTACGAGGATCATGCCAAACGGCAAATGGGCCCGAGAGCCGTGCCCCAGCCGGATGGTCGCTGGGATGTGATCCGGTTTCGCGAAAACGGGGATCAACTCACCCGGGGGGGCAAGCTTGGCTGGGAGGCCCGCGATCTGGGCTTCATAGACAGCCTCAATCTGAGCCTTTATGGCAGCCAGTCGCGCAACGAGGCCAACCAGCGCCAGCTGCTGCGCAACGAGGAGCTGAGCGGCTATCCCAGGTATCGCAGCCAGCGCACCTTCTCCACCTTCGAGGAGCAGCGCCTTGGCAGCGAGCTGGCCCTGCAGAGCACGCTGGTCACCGGGCCACTGGCACACACCTTCAGTTATGGCCTCGAGTTCGAGCAGGCCAACCACGAAAGACCGGTCAGCAGCCTGTCGCTGGAAGATGGCATCACCACCCAGGGCCAGAAAGCCCCCTTCAGCAAGGCCGACACCCGGCGGGAAGGGATCTGGCTGAGCGACGTGATCACCCTGGGCAACTGGCAATTCACCCCGACCCTGCGCTTCGATCGCCAGCACCTGAGCGCGCCTGGCAGTGCTCTGGCAGACAACAGCAACGATCACCTCTCACCGAGCCTCTCCGCCAGCTACCGCTTCAACGACACCTGGCGCAGCTGGCTCAGCTACGCCAATGGCTTCCGGGCCCCTGGCTACGATCAGGTCTATGGCAATATTCCTCACTACTTTGCCATCCCACCGTTCGAGATCATTCCCAACCCCAAACTCAAGGAGGAGACCAGCCACAGCCTGGAGTGGGGCATCAACGGCCAGAGCGACAGCTGGAGCCTTAAACCCGCCCTCTTCTACAACCGCTACTACAACTTCATCGACTGGCGAGAGACAGGTTTTCGCATCGATGATGGGGTCTTCCTGCGCCAGTATCGCAACGTCGCCCGGGCCGAAACCTGGGGCGCCGAGCTGGCCGCCAGCCTGTGGCTCAACGATGAGTGGGAGCTGTCGACCAATCTGGCCTGGATGGATGGCAAGGATCATCGCGGCGAGCCGCTGCGTACCCAGACCCCGCTTGAGGGCAACACCACACTGCGCTGGCAGCAAGTCGACTGGGGGGTGGAGTTGAGCGGCAACTATGCCGCCGCCATGACCAAGGTGCCCAAATGCGCCAGCGCCCAGATCGGCTACAACGGCGCCTGCCAGAGCAGTGCCGGCTGGTTCAGCCTGGATCTCACAGGAGACTGGCAAATCACCGACGCCCTCAAGGTCAATGCCACCATCGGCAACCTGCTCGATACCCGCTACGTGCGCTATCAGGATGTAGCCGGGCTGCCCGCCGGCAGCGATACCTCCCTCTACAGCCAGAGTGGCCGCTACATCTCGGCCAGCCTCAGCTACCGCTTCGTGGGGATGTGATGAGACTCGATATTCTGGTGGCCACCCTGTTGGGCACCCCCTGGTCGTGGGCGCAATCTCCCCTCTCGCCGCCTCCCATTGCCAGTCAGCCGCACCTGATTGCCAGTGCCCCCGCTCGCCATGACCCCTATTTCTGGCTAAGGGACGAGAGTCGCAGCAATCCTGCCATCCTCGCCCTGCTGCAGGAGCAAAATCGCTGGAGCGAGCAGCAGCTGGCCAGCCAGCAGCCGCTGGAGGCTCGCCTGCGCACCGAATTTGCCCGTCACCCGAAAGGAGATCCGGCGCCGGACAACTGGCTCATCCGGGGTGAGCTGGCGTGGCAGGTGCGCGCCGATGGCTCCCTCTGGCAGCGCCAGCAGGGGGAGTCCCGGCAACTGCTCCCGCCACGGGCCGACGAAGGCTATTACGCCGTCGGCGGCTGGGCCCTGAGCCCGGACAACCGCCTGCTGGCCATCGCCGAAGATCGCCGCGGCGATCTCGACTACCGCATCACCCTGATCGCGCTGCACGGAGGTAACACCCTCACCACCCTGCCCCATCGCAGCGCCGATCTCGCCTGGTCACAAGATGGCCAGACCCTTTACACCATCGCCAACGAGCGCGGCACCCTGCGTCCCTGGCAGCTGCTCAGCTGGGGGGCTGGGCGCGAACAGACCCTCTATGAGGAGGCGGATCCCGCCTGGCTGCTGAGCCTCTATCGCACCACCGATGGCCAGCATCTGCTGCTGCAGGGCAACAACCACGACAGCTCGGAGCAATACCTGCTCGACTCAGGCCAACCGGAGCTTATCCTGCCCCGCCGGCGCGGGGTGGAGTACTACCTCGACAGCCAGTCCGGCTGGGTGATCAAGAGCAACCGGGATGGCGCCTTCGCCCTCTATGGCGCTGCTGCGCCCGGGAGCGAGTGGCAGCGGCTCTGGCCTGAACCGGGGGAAGATCTCGGCGATCCCGAGAAGTGGCGACTGTTTGATCGCCATCTGGTGGTGCAGTTTCGCCAGCAGGGGGAGGAGTGGCTCGCCCTGCTCGATCGCAGCGGCCGAGAACGGCAGCGGCTACCACTCGCCATGGGGGCCGGGACCGGCTGGTTGCAGGGGGAACACGATCCTGCCAGCGACCGCATCCTGGTGCGCACCCAGGGGCTGAGCCAGCCCCCGGGCCAACGCTGGCTCGACCTGACCAGTGGCCGCTGGCAGGACCATGATGATCCATCCCGGGCAAACAGCCTGCCCTATCACAGCGAACGTCGCTGGGTACGCTCCGCCGACGGCACCCGGGTGCCGGTCTCGCTGGTGTGGCGAGCGGATGTAGCGTCCCGCGCCGTGCTGCTCTATGGCTACGGAGCCTATGGCACACCGATGCGCCCCTACTACCAGAAAGAGCTCCTCAGTCTGCTGGATCGGGGCTTTGTCTATGCCATCGCCCATGTCCGCGGCGGCGGCATGCTGGGGGAGCAATGGACCCGTGATGGTCGGGGGATCAACAAGCCAAACGGCATCAGCGACTTTATCGCGGTGGGGCAAGCCCTGCGCCACTGGTCAAGCGACGCCTCCCCCCTGCCCCTGTTTGCCATGGGAGGCAGTGCCGGCGGCACCCTGGTGGCGGCAGCTCTCAATCAGCAGCCCACCCTGTTCAGCGGCGCCGTGCTGCAGGTCCCCTTCGTCGATCTGCTCGGCACCATGAGCGATCCCGCGCTGCCCCTGACCCGCCAGGAGTACCGGGAGTGGGGCAATCCGGCCAGGGCGGCGGAATATCAGGCGATGCGCCGCGTGAGCCCTTACGACAACCTGCACCGGGCCCCCTATCCCCCCCTGCTGATCACCACCGCCCTGCACGACAGCCAGGTGCCCTACTGGGAGCCGGTCAAATGGCTGGCCCGCCTGCGCGAACACAGCACGGGATCAGGCCCCTACCTGCTGCTGACCGAGTTTGAGGGTGGCCATGACGCCGGTGGTGGCGATCGCGCCCGTGAATTTGCCTTCTTGTTGCACCTGGCGGGGATCACACGATGACCCTGCCCCTGATTGGGAGTACTACTATGAAACCCCTGTTGCCCGCCCTCCTGCTGGGGCTGGCCGGCTTTGCGACCCAGGCGGCCGAACTGCGTTTTGTCGAGCAGGACGCCCCCGCCGATCCCCGCCTCTGGCTCGAGCAGCAGCTCGGCGTCACCCTGAGCCAGGATCCGGCCTATGAGCGCCAGGGCCAGCTTGGCCGGTATCTTCATTTTCGGCAGCAGGCAAACGGCGCGCCGATCGCCGGCCTGGTGGCAGCCGTCAGCCTGGACGATCAGGGCCGCCCCTGGCGTCTCTATCACAACACCCGCCCCGTCAAGGCCCAGGCAGCACCCTGTGATGACGCCTCTCGCGGCGGTGTGGATGCCTACATTGCCACCCTCGACAGCGCCGTCTGGACGACGGCCGCCAGCAGCGACGCCGAACCCTGGTTCTGGCTGGATGATGACAAGCTGATCCCGGCCTGGCGCCTGCTCGCGAGCGAAAAGCTGCCGGGCAACAGCAAGTCCAGCCACTGGCAGCTGTTTGTCAGCTGTGATGGCGGCGCCCTGCAGGGCCGCTCCTTGCAGCAGGCCAGCACGACCGCCGATGCTACCCCCTTGCCGGGCGATGCCACGACAGTAGCGGCCAGGGTCTTTGCCCTGGATCCCCGCACCCAGCTGCAAGATGGCAACCTGCTCTGGCGCCATGATCTGGTACTGGGGGTGCAGGCTTATCGCACCGTCACCCTGCCGGTACAAAAAGTGGGTGACACCCATTACCTGAGCGGGCCCCGTGCCCGGGTCGTGGGCAGCACGGAACCCGACAACGAGCCCTTCAGCAGCGACGATGCCGCAGGCTTCCAGCTGGATCACCAGCAGCCGGGCTTTCTCGACATCAACGCCTACTACCATCTGGATCTGGCACGACGCCATCTCGATGCCCTCGGTTACGACGCTCTGATAGCGGGCGCCATCACCATCGACACGGATGCGGGCAATCAGGACAACTCCCTCTATGATCCCTTCCTGCGCCAGCTGGAGATTGGCCAGATCGGGGTGCCGGATGCCGAAGATCCCATGGTGATCTGGCACGAGTTCGGCCATGCGGTGCAGCACCACATCCTGCCCGACATGGGAGATGAGGGGGACTGGGGCGCCATTGGCGAGGGCTTTAGCGACTACCTGGCCGCCAGCTGGCGCCAGAGAAGCGAAGAGGCCCGCCAGTTCGAGCCCTTCATGGTGTTCAACTGGGATGCCAGGATAAGTGGCCGGACCCCGCGCCAACTCGACGATCTGCGCGCCCGCTATCACCCGGGGTTCCTCTATCCGGCCCACCTCACCATCAACGGCAGCAACGGCGATCAGCTGTGGGGCACCCCGCTCTTCACCGCCCTGCGCCAGGCCGTCGAGAGTCATGGCGAGGTCGCTCGGGACGAGTTCGATCGCCTGCTCATCGAATCCCACTTCGGCCTGGGCCCCGAGCTGCGGATGCCCCAACTGGCCCGCGTCACCGTGGATACCGCCCGGCGCCTCTATCCGGAACGCCGCTATGCCGAGTTGCTGGAGCAGGCATTTCGCCATCACGCCCTGCTGCCGACCCCGGTGCAGGCGCGCCTTGCCGATGGCAGCTACCTGCTGCCGGGAGAGAAGAAGAACCTTGCCATCGAGCTTGCCAACCTGAGCGGCCGGACGCTCGCCATCACCGACGCCAGTCTGCTGCCGGTCAAGGGGCTCCTGGGGGATGGTCACTGGCAAGGGCGCCTGGCCGCCAATGAGAGCGGACGCTGGTCCCTGCCGCTGGAGGCAGCGAGCAATCTGGCGTGTGGCGAAACGCTCACCCTGCCGCTGCAATTCCAGCTCGATCTACCCAGCCCCACCGAGCGTCAGACCCGCCTCGACCTGCAACTGCCCATCGGCGAGCCTGTCTGGCAACGGGCCAGCGGCCATGGCGGCCAGATCAAGGATGCCACCAGCCAGGAGCAGCACGGCCTGTCGCGCTTCACCCTCACCCTGCCCGCCGGCAAGGCGCGCATCGACGAGGGCTTTGTGGTGGCACTGGATCTGACCCACGACAAGCTGGAGCAGCTGGAGATATGGCTCACCTCCCCCTATGGCACCCGGGTCAGCCTGTGGAACAAGGGCTATGCCAGCCATACCCGGCTCAAGGGGGAATATCCCCATGAGCTGGTACCGTTCGAATCGCTGGAAAAACTCAAGGGGGAACCACTCGGCGGACTCTGGACCCTGGAGATCAACGACACCCAGGCTGGCGAAAGCGGCCAGCTCAGGGAGTGGCGCGTCGCCCAGCAGGTTGGTGCCCGCTGCACCAGGGAGGAGAACCTCCCCACCAGCGGCGTCATCCCCCTCGACAAGGATGAAGGGGGCGGTGGCAGCCTCTCCCCCCTGCTGTTGTTGCTGGCGCTTCCCCACCTCTGGTACCGCCGTCGCACGGCGTGCTGAATCATGATCACGGGCGCTCGCCGCCCGTCCTTTGCGTCCATATGAAGGAATTCGATGTGAAACACCCTCTCCTGCTTGTCACGGCCCTCTCGGCCCTGCTCGCCGCCTGTGGTGGCGGGGAAGAGAGCGCCCCGCTGGCCACCCCCAGGTACCGGGTCGACGTGACCCTGCCCGCCGCCGGCACCCTGTGCGCCGATCTGGATCAGAACTGGCGATGTAATCCGGGCGAGCCCGCCGTCAGTGGCGAAGGTCGCCTGACTCTGACCGGCCAATCGACCCATATCGTCAACTCGCCGCTGCTGTTCATCCCTCGCGCAGGCGGTCTTCCCCTGGCTCACCCCGCCGCCCGTGGCGATCAGCTGCACCTGCAACCGACCCTGCTGAGCTCACTGTGGCAGAGCCGCATTGCCGAGGGGATCGCCGTCGACAGCGCGCTGACCCAGCTGCTGGCGGCACTCGCCCCCCTGCAACCGGGCACGGGGCGCGAGGCGCTCAGCGCCCTTCCCCAGTTTGATCAGGCGCTGCAGCAACTGGCGATCAACCTGTTGCAGGCGGCGCAGATCCCGCTGTCTGGCGGCAAGGGCCATCTGCAGCTCGCCACCGGCTATCGCACCCTCAATCTGATGCTGGCCGAGCTGGCCCTGACGTGGCAGCAAGATGGCCGCTTCGCCGACGATACCCTGCCCAGACTGCTGGCATTGCTGGCGCAGCAGCAACCGCGCGATCTTCTGACCGTGACCGGCGTGACCACCTTCTCCGATGGCCGGGATCCCCTGCTTGCGCACGAACCCGCCGACTTCCCGGGCCAAGATGCACATTGGAATCGCACTCGCCCCCAGCTCGCCTATCGTAAGCTCGATGACAAGGGGCAGGAGCTGGCGGACGACGCCTCCAGCTGGCAATGCGTCAAGGATCTCAACACCGGGCTGGTGTGGGAGGTCAAATCTGACGATCCCCTGAGTCCGGCCTGGAAAGGCAAGCCGTTTGCCTACGAAGATGAGCAGTTCACCGCCACGACGGGGGAACAGACCGCGGCCAGGCTGCATATTCTTCCCCTGATCGAACGCTTCACGGCCGACGGGGACCAGGAGTCCCTGGCACGGGCGCAACACCTGACCACTCTGGTCACCAGCCACGCCTATCAGCAGTGGCTCAATGGCGAGCAACGCTGCGGCATTACCCGCTGGCGACTGCCGACCATGGCCGAGCTGATGTCGCTGATGCACTACGGCAGCCTGGCCACGGACGCCATGGGCCAGAACATCACCCTGGATCAGCGCTACTTCCCCGATGTGGCGCCCTCAGCCGAAGAGGCCTACCCGGGCTACTACTGGAGCGCCACCAGCACCACGGCCCAGCGCCTTTCCGGCGGCCCCGTCAGCAAACGCACAGCCGTGTTCCTGCAACAGGGTGCCGATGCGGGCACCACCTACCCCGCCATGATCCAGCAAGAGGATTACCCCGAGCTGATGCAGCTGCGCCTGGTCGCCACCCCCAACTGATTTGAGGAATACCATGAGACTTCATCGCGTTACGTTTGCCATGCTGGCGCTGCTTTCGCCCCTGGCACAGGGTGCCGCCATCTGTGATGACACCATGGATCGCACCGCTCCTTCCGCCCGTTACATCGACAATGGCAACGGCACCGTCACCGACCAGCACACCAATCTGGTCTGGATGCGCTGCAGGCTGGGCCAGACATGGAACGGTACCACCTGCCTGGGGGAACCCACTTCCTACTACTGGCAACAGGGGTTGCAGATAGCCGAGCGGATCCGCAGCGACAGCAGCCACGCCCTGTATCACTTTGGCGGCATCAGCCAGTGGCGCCTGCCCGATATCAAGGAGCTGACCACCCTGGTGGAACATGCTTGCATGAAACCATCCCTCAACGACACAATCTTCCCGCGCGCCATGGCGGGGGAAGGCAAGGAGGTCAGGGATGGCTACGTCTATCTGATGAGCGCTACCGTCGCCCCCTTCAACGGGCAGATGGTCTATCTCGATGTCACGACCGGTGATATCGGCTATCGCCAGTTTGCCGCCTACCAGGATCAGGTGTTGCTGGTCGCGAGCAAACCCTGACTCTCTGACGGAGTCATCACCACGCAGGAGAGGCCCTCTGGCCTCTCTTTTTTCTTGTTTTCCCCATCTGGCCCGCTCGCGGTCTGACCAGTTTCCCTCTTTTTCCCCCGATCCCGGCCCCTTTCCCCGAGGAAGAGCAGGAAAAAAGTGCGCGTCTTAACAAAATTTAACATCCAACCAGTCGATTAATAATTAAGCGGCAAAAATGACATGTAAATCAGTACGGAAATGTCATACTACGTAACATCAATGTTAAGTAGCATGAATAGTTTGGTTAGGGAAAACCTCTATGTTTGCCGATATTGCTGTCCAACACTGGGCTTTTGCCATTTATGTCGTTGCTGCCATCTGCCTCTGCCTGGGAATGATCGGCCTTGCCGCCGTACTGGGGGGGCGCGCCTACGGCCGCACCAAGAACAAACCCTTCGAATCCGGTGTCGACTCGGTCGGCAGTGCCCGCCTGCGTTTTTCCGCCAAGTTCTATCTGGTCGCCATGTTCTTCGTCATCTTCGATGTCGAGGCGCTCTATCTGTTTGCCTGGTCGGTATCGGTGCGCGAAACCGGCTGGGTCGGCTTCATCGAGGCCACCATTTTCATCGTTTTGCTGCTCATCGGCCTGGTCTACCTCTGGCGCATCGGTGCGCTGGACTGGTCGCCGCGCAAGGCGCCACTAAACGACAAGAAAACTGACTGAATCACAGATCCTTTCCTTGAGGTTGCACCATGAAGTACACCCTGACCCGGATAGATCCGGATGCGCCCATCGAGCGCTATCCCCAGGAGCAGCGACAGACCGTCGATGACCCGCTGGCACAAGAGGCGACGCGCGGCATCATGATGGGGCGTCTCGAGGAAGTGCTGCAAGACACGGTCAACTGGGGCCGCAAGAACTCCCTCTGGCCCTACAACTTCGGCATCTCCTGCTGCTACGTGGAGATGTGTACCGCCTTCACCTCCCCCCACGACGTCGCCCGCTTCGGCGCCGAAGTGATCCGGGCCTCTCCCCGTCAGGCCGATTTCATGGTGATAGCCGGCACCCCCTTCATCAAGATGGCGCCGGTCATTCAGCGTCTCTACGAGCAGCTGCTCGAACCCAAGTGGGTCATCTCCATGGGGGCCTGTGCCAACTCGGGGGGCATGTACGACATCTACTCCGTGGTGCAGGGGGTCGACAAGTTCCTGCCGGTCGATGTCTACATTCCGGGCTGCCCCCCCCGCCCCGAAGCCTTCCTGCAGGCCCTGATGCTGCTGCAGGAGTCCATCGGCAAGGAGCGCCGGCCACTCTCCTGGGTAGTGGGCGATCAGGGGATCTACCGCCCCCAGATGCAGGCCGAAAAAGAGCGCAAGCGTGGCGAGCGGATCAATGTGACCAACCTGCGCACGCCGGATGAGATCTGACCATGAAATTGACCCGAGAGTTTCCAAGCAACTACACCATGGCCCAGTGGCAGCCAAGCGATCATCAGGATGCCAGGGTGATAGGCGAACTGTTCGCCCACTTTGGCGCTGACCATTTCACGCTGCAAACCACCCGCACCGGCGTGCCCGTGGTCTGGCTCGCCCGTGAGCTCTTGCTCGACGTGATGGGCTTCTTGCGCGCCCTTCCCTCCCCGTTCGTGATGCTGTTTGACTTGAGCGCTACCGACGAGCGGATGCGCAGCCACCGGGAAGGGCTGCCCCAGAGCGACTTCACCGTCTTCTATCACCTCATCTCCATCGAGCGAAACAGCGATCTGATGCTGAAGGTGGCGCTGCTGGAGAGCGATCTGACCCTGCCCACCATCACCGGCCAGTTCCCCAACGCCAACTGGTACGAGCGGGAGGTGTGGGATCTGCTGGGGATCACCTTCGACGGTCACCCCCACCTGACCCGGATCATGATGCCCAAGAGCTGGCAGGGACACCCCCTGCGCAAGGACTATCCGGCGCGGGCCACTGAATTTGATCCCTTCATGCTCGATGCCGCCAAGCAGGACATGGAGCAGGAAAACCTGCTGTTCAAGCCCGAGGAGTGGGGCCTGGCCCGTGGCAACGAGAACGAGGACTACATGTTCTTGAACCTCGGCCCGAACCACCCCTCCGCCCACGGCGCGTTTCGCCTGGTGTTGCAGCTCGATGGCGAGGAGATCCGCAACTGCGTGCCCGACATCGGCTATCACCACCGCGGCGCCGAGAAGATGGGGGAGCGCCAGTCCTGGCACAGCTACATCCCCTACACCGACCGGGTTGAGTACTTAGGGGGCGTGATGAACAACCTCCCCTACGTGCTGGCGGTCGAGAAGCTCGCCGGCATCAAGGTGCCGCAACGGGTCGACATGATCCGGGTGATGATGGCGGAGCTGTTTCGCATCCAGAGCCACCTCCTGTTCCTCGGCACCTATATCCAGGACGTGGGGGCCATGACCCCGGTCTTCTTCACCTTCACCGACCGCCAGCGCATCTACACCATCATCGAGGCCATCACGGGGGCGCGCATGCACCCGGCCTGGTTTCGCATCGGCGGCGTGGCTCACGATCTGCCTCAAGGGTGGCAGCGTCTCATCCAGGACAATCTGCTGAGCTGGCTGCCCAAGCGACTGATGGAGTATGAGAAGGCAGCGATGCGCAACAGCATACTGCGTGGACGCACCATAGGCGTCGCCGCCTACACCACCGAACAGGCGCTCGCCTGGGGCACCACGGGCGCTGGCCTGCGGGCCACTGGCCTCAACTTTGACGTGCGCAAATGGCGCCCCTATTCGGGCTACGATCAGTTCGACTTCGAGGTGCCGGTGGGCAGCAATGGGGATGCCTACGACCGCGCCACCGTGCGCATCGAGGAGATCCGCCAGAGCATGTCGATCATCGAGCAGTGCATGAAGAACATGCCGGAAGGGCCGTTCAAGGCGGATCACCCGCTCACCACACCGCCACCCAAGGAGCGCACCCTGCAGCACATCGAGACCCTGATCACCCACTTCCTGCAAGTGTCGTGGGGACCGGTCATGCCGGCGGCCGAGTCGCTGCAGATGATCGAGGCGACCAAGGGGATCAACAGCTACTACCTGACCAGCGATGGCTCCACCATGAGCTACCGGACCCGGATCCGCACTCCGAGCTTTGCCCACCTGCAACAGATCCCCTCGGTGATCAAGGGCAGCATGGTATCGGATCTCATCGTCTACCTGGGCAGCATCGATTTCGTTATGTCGGATGTGGACCGTTGAGTCATGTCGCCCCCTTCGCGAAGGGGGCGGCAGACGAGACGCGCAGTAAAGGGACAAGCCACCAAAGGTCAAGTCATGAGCCAGCAATGTCAGTGTCATCATAATCAGACCCCAGAGGGGCAAGGGGCATGCAGCAGCAGCCAGCAGGGCGATTTCGTCCTGAGCCAGGCGGAGCGCGATGCCATCGAACACGAGAAGCACCACTACGAAGATCCCCGCGCCGCCAGCATAGAGGCACTCAAGATCGTGCAGCAGGCCCGCGGCTGGGTCCCCGACGGCGCCATTCACGCCATCGCCGCCGAGCTTGGCATTCCCGCCAGCGATGTGGAGGGGGTCGCTACCTTCTACAGTCAGATCTTCCGCCAGCCGGTGGGACGCCACATCATCCGGGTCTGCGACAGCATGGTTTGCTACATCAACGGTCACGAACAACTGCTGGCCGGTCTTAAAGAGGTGATGAACCTCGCCCCCGGCCAGACCAGCGCCGATGGCCGCTTCACCCTGCTGCCGGTCTGCTGCCTCGGCAACTGCGACAAGGGGCCGGCGCTGATGATCGACGACGACACCTATGGCGGGCTCGATCCCGTCAGCCTGCTCAAGACTCTGGAGGCTTACCCATGAGCCTTGATCAGCGCAAGATCCTCGCCTCCTTCGGCACCGCCAATCGTGCCCCTCGCGCCCCCGAGACCCACCCGCTCACCTGGCGCCTGCGCGACGACGGCCAGCCGGTGTGGCTTGACGAATATCAGGCCAAACAGGGCTATGAGGCCGCCCGCAAAGCCCTCGGCCAGATGAGCCCGGATGAAATTGTCAACACGGTCAAGGAGGCCGGCCTCAAGGGGCGCGGCGGCGCGGGCTTTCCCACCGGGGTGAAGTGGGGCCTGATGCCCAAGGACGAGAGCATGAACATCCGTTACCTGCTCTGCAACGCCGACGAGATGGAACCCAACACCTGGAAAGACAGGTTGCTGATGGAGCAGCTGCCCCACCTGCTCATCGAGGGGATGATCATCTCGGCCCGGGCGCTCAAGGCCTACCGCGGCTACATCTTCCTGCGCGGCGAGTATGTGGATGCGGCCATCCATCTGCGCCGCGCCGTCGAGGAGGCCAAGGCCGCGGGGCTGCTTGGCAAGAACATCCTGGGCTCGGGCTTTGATTTCGAGCTGTTTGTCCACACCGGTGCCGGCCGCTACATCTGCGGCGAAGAGACGGCCCTTATCAACTCCCTGGAAGGGCGCCGCGCCAACCCGCGCGCCAAACCCCCCTTCCCCGCCGTCTCCGGCGTCTGGGGCAAGCCCACCTGCGTCAACAACGTCGAGACCCTGTGCAACGTGCCGGCCATCATAGGCCAGGGCGTGGCCTGGTATCAGGGGCTGGCGCTACCGGGCTCGGAAGATCACGGCACCAAGCTGATGGGCTTCTCCGGCAGGGTCAACAACCCGGGGGTCTGGGAACTTCCCTTCGGCATCACCGCTCGCGAACTGTTCGAGGAGTACGCCGGGGGCATGAAGAGCGGCTATCGCCTCAAGGCCTGGCAACCGGGGGGCGCCGGCACCGGCTTCCTGTTGCCAGAACACCTGGACGCCCAGATGTATACCGCCGGCATCGGCAAGGTGGGCACCCGGATGGGCACCGGGCTCGCCATGGCGGTGGATGACAGCATCAACATGGTGAGTTTGCTGCGCAACATGGAGGAGTTCTTCGCCCGCGAATCCTGCGGCTGGTGTACCCCGTGCCGCGATGGCCTGCCCTGGAGCGTCAAGCTGTTGCGGGCGCTGGAGCGTGGCGAAGGGCAATCCGGCGATCTGGCGACCCTGGAGCAGCTGTGCAACTTCCTCGGCCCCGGCAAGACTTTCTGTGCCCACGCCCCCGGCGCCGTCGAGCCGCTGGCCAGCGCCATCAAGTATTTCCGCCCCGAATTCGAGGCCGGGATCAAGGGCCACGGCGACAATCGCAAGCCGCTCAAAGGGATCCAGCCCAATCTTTTGGGCGAGCGCTGGTAAGCGCACTACAGATTTCACCAAACAGGTTTCAGGGAAGAGGTATGGCAACCATTCATGTTGACGGAAAAGAGTACGAGGTAGACGGGGCGGACAACCTGTTGCAAGCCTGCCTGTCGCTGGGTCTCGACGTCCCCTATTTTTGCTGGCACCCGGCGCTTGGCAGCGTCGGCGCCTGCCGCCAGTGCGCGGTCAAGCAGTACCAGAATAGCGATGACAAGCGCGGCCGCCTGGTCATGTCCTGCATGACCCCGGCGAGCGATGGCAGCTACATCGCCATTGAAGATGAAGAGGCAAAAGAGTTTCGCAAGAGCGTGGTGGAGTGGCTGATGACCAACCACCCCCACGACTGCCCGGTGTGCGAAGAGGGGGGCGCCTGCCACCTGCAGGACATGACGGTGATGACCGGCCACAACAGCCGGCGCTACCGCTTCACCAAGCGCACCCACCAGAACCAGGATCTGGGCCCCTTCGTGGCCCACGAGATGAACCGCTGCATCGCCTGCTACCGCTGCGTACGCTACTACAAGGACTACGCCGGCGGCGAGGATCTTGGCGTCTACGGCGCCCACGACAACGTCTACTTCGGCCGGGTAGAGGATGGCACCCTGGAGAGCGAATTCTCCGGCAACCTGGTGGAGGTCTGCCCCACCGGCGTCTTCACCGACAAGACCCACTCCGAGCGCTACAACCGCAAGTGGGACATGCAGTTTGCCCCGAGCGTCTGCCAGCAGTGTGCGGTCGGCTGCAACATCAGCCCGGGGGAGCGCTACGGCGAGCTGCGTCGCATCGAAAACCGTTTCCACGGCGCCCTCAACCACTACTTTCTCTGCGACCGTGGCCGCTTCGGCTATGGCTACGTCAATCTGAGCGATCGGCCGCGCCAACCCTTGCTGCAAGAGGGGAGCGACAAGCTCGCCATCACGGTGGATGGCGCCCTCAACCGCGCCGCCGATGCCCTGCGCACCGCAAGCGGCGTCATCGGCATCGGCTCCCCTCGCGCGTCGCTGGAGAGCAACTTCGCCCTGCGCGAGCTGGTGGGGGCGGAGAATTTCTACAGCGGCGTCGAACAGGCAGAGTGGGCCTGCCAGCTGAAGATGCTGCACATATTGCAGCACGGCGGTATTCGCACCCCGAGCCTGCGTGACATGGAAGAGGCCGACGCCGTGCTGGTGCTCGGCGAGGATGTCACCCAGACTGCCGCCCGCATCGCCCTGGCCCTGCGCCAGGCAGTCAAGGGCAAGGCCCGCGAACTGGCCCGCAAGATGAAAGTCGATCTGTGGCAGGTTGCCGCGGTGCAGACCCTCGGCCAGAACGAGCGCTATCCGCTGCTCATCACCAGTCTCGACACCACCCGTCTCGACGACGTGGCCGCAGAGACCTGGCACGGGGCGCCGGCCGATCAGGCGCGCCTCGGCTTTGCCATCGCCAACCTGCTTGACGGCTCGGCCCCCGCCCCCGCCGATCTCGCCCCCGAGCAACAGGTGCACGCGGCTCGCTGGGCCGAGCTGCTGGGCAGCGCCAAACGGCCGCTTGTTATCGCAGGCTCCGGCGCCCGCTCGCAAGCCTTGATTGAGGCGGCCAGCAATATCGCCCGCGCCCTCAAGGGTCGCGGTCAGGCGGTGGAGCTTGCCCTGGTGGCGCAAGAGGTCAACTCCCTCGGGCTCGCCATGCTGGCCGATGCAGGCAAGCCGCTGGAGGCGGCCTTGGAGCGTATCGAGCGCGAAGATCAGCTGGCGCTGGTGACCCTGGAGAACGATCTCTATCGCCGCGCCCCCCGCAGCCGGGTTGACGGGACGCTCAAGCGCCTCCAGCACCTGCTGGTGGTGGATCACCAGCTCACCCCGACTGCTCAGCAGGCGGATCTGGTGCTGCCCGCCGCCAGCTTTGCCGAGGCGGACGGCACTTTGGTGAACATGGAGGGGCGCGCCCAGCGCTTCTTCCAGGTCTATGCCCCCGCCTTCTACGACGCCGATATCCAGGTGCGCGAAGGGTGGCGCTGGCTGGCGGCCCTGCAAGGGGCGATCAAACGCCAGCCGCTGCGCTGGCAGACCCATGAGCAGATAAGCCAGGCCTGCGCCGCCGCCAATCCGCTGCTGGCCACCATGTTGGAAGCAGCCCCCAACGCCGGCCTGCGTATTCGCGGCATGCGCCTGGCCCGCGAACCGCACCGCTACAGCGGCCGCACCTCCATGCTGGCGGATCAGAACGTGAGCGAGCCGCGGGTGGCGCAGGATCCCGACTCCCCCTTCAACTTCTCCATGGAAGGGTACGCAGGCGCGCGCCAACCCCTGCCCCAGGTGCCCTTCGCCTGGGCGCCGGGCTGGAACTCGCCGTCTGCCTGGAACAAGTTTCAGGACGAGGTGGGCGGCCATCTGCGCGCCGGGGATCCCGGCCGTCGCCTGCTCGAACCGGATGAAGAAAGCTTGGGCTGGTTCGAGGCCATCCCGGCCCCGTTCGCGGCACAATCTGCCCTGCAGGTGGTCAACTATATCCAGCTATTCGGTGGCGAGGAGCTTTCGGCCAGAAGCCCCGTCATCCAGGCCCGCATGGGCGAGCCCGAGCTGGTGCTGAACCCGGCCGATGCGGCGCGCCTGGCCCTGCGCGCGGGCAGTCAGGTGGCCCTCTCCTGGGGCGGCAGCCACTGGCAGTTGCGCCTTCGCCTGAGCGATCGGCTTGCTGCCGGTCTGGTGGGGCTGCCCCTTGGGGTGAACGGCCTGCCGACCGCCCTCTCCCAGGCCACGCTCGATAATCTGCAGGAGGTGATCGCATGAGTGATTCCCTGATGGATCTGCTGATTGAGGTAGGCAAGGCGCTGATCGTGCTGGTGGGGATCGTGGGGGCCGGCGCCTTCATGAGCTTCATCGAGCGCCGCCTGCTCGCCCTGTGGCAGGACAGATACGGTCCCAACCGGGTTGGCCCCTTCGGCCTGCTGCAGCTGGTGGCGGACATGGTGAAGATGTTCTTCAAGGAGGACTGGATCCCGCCCTTCGCCGATCGGCGGATCTTCATCCTGGCCCCCATCATCGCTTTCACCTCCTTCATCCTGGCGTTTGCGGTAGTGCCTATTACCCCCACCTGGGGCGTGGCGGATCTCAACGTGGGTCTGCTCTATATCCTCGCCATCGCGGGGCTGGCGGTCTATGCGGTGCTGTTCGCCGGCTGGTCGAGCAACAACAAATACTCCTTGCTCGGCAGCCTGCGTGCCTCGGCCCAGACCCTCTCCTACGAGGTGTTCCTCGGCCTCTCCTTGATGGGGATAGTGATCCAGAGCGGCAGCTTCAACCTGCGGGAGATCGTCGAAGCCCAGGCGGGCCTGTGGAACGTGGTGCCCCAGTTCCTGGGCTTTGTCACCTTCCTGTTCGCCGGGGTCGCCGTCACCCACCGCCATCCGTTCGATCAGCCGGAAGCGGAGCAGGAGCTCGCCGACGGCTATCACATCGAGTACGCGGGCATGAAGTGGGGGCTGTTCTTCGTGGGTGAGTACATCGGCATAGTGCTGGTCTCAGCCCTCATCGTGACCCTCTTCTTCGGTGGCTGGCATGGACCCTGGTTGCCCCCCTTCATCTGGTTTGCCCTGAAGACCGCCTGCTTCATGGTGCTCTTCATCCTGCTGCGGGCCTCCCTGCCCCGCCCGCGCTTTGACCAGGTGATGGCGTTTGGCTGGAAGGTGTGCCTGCCGCTGACCCTGATCAACATGCTGGTCACCGCAGCCGTGGTGCTGATGAATGTGCAGTGAGACACAAGTATGAAAATCGTGAGCATTATCCAGGGTGTCGGCACCCAGTTACGCAGTCTGGCCATGGTCTTCTCCCATGCCTGGCGGCCCCGTGAAACCCTGAACTACCCGGAGCAGGCGGTCTACGCCCCACCCCGCTATCGCGGCCGCATCGTGCTGACCCGCGATCCGGACGGCGACGAGCGCTGCGTGGCGTGCAACCTGTGCGCCGTGGCCTGCCCGGTCGGCTGCATCTCGCTGCAAAAATCCGAGCGGGAAGATGGCCGCTGGTATCCGGAGTTCTTTCGCATCAACTTCTCCCGCTGCATCTTCTGCGGCCTGTGCGAGGAGGCCTGCCCCACCACCGCCATTCAGCTGACGCCGGATTTCGAGATGGGGGAGTATCGCCGCCAGGATCTGGTGTACGAGAAGGAAGATCTGCTGATCAGCGGCCCCGGCAAATACCCGGACTACAACTTCTATCGCATGAGCGGGATGGCTATCGACGGCAAGCCGAAAGGGGATGCCGAAAACGAGGCCAAACCCATCGACGTCAAGAGCCTGCTGCCCTGAGGAGTCAATCATGGAACTGGCATTCTATGCCTCGGCCCTGGTGGCCATTTACAGCACGCTGCGGGTGATCAGCACCAGCAATCCCATGCACGCGCTGCTCAATCTCATCATTTCCCTCATCGCCGTGGCCATGATCTTCTTCTGTCTGGGCGCCGCCTTCGCCGGTGCCCTGCAGGTGATCGTCTACGCCGGCGCCATCATGGTGCTGTTCGTGTTCGTAGTGATGATGCTGAACCTGGGGTCGGCCCAGGCCCAGGAGAAGAAGTGGCTCACCCCCATGACCTGGGGCGGCCCGGCGCTGCTCTCCCTCATCCTGCTCGGCTTTCTGGCCTACGGCATCCTCGGGGTGACCGGCGGCCAGCTGGGCATCGGCGAGGTCACCGCGAAAGAGGTGGGCGTGGTCCTGTTCGGCCCCTATGTACTGGCGGTGGAGCTCGCCTCCATCCTGCTGCTGGCGGGCCTGGTGACCGCCTATCACCTTGGGCGTGAGGACAAGAGCGGTGAAGTGCTCTCGGTGCCCCGCCCCCCATCTCAGGAAGGAGGTCAGCAATGAACACCATCCCCATGGAGCATGGCTTGCTGCTGGCGGCAGTGCTCTTTTGCATCGGCCTGTGCGGCCTGCTTATTCGCCGCAACCTGCTCTACATCCTGATGAGCATCGAGATCATGATGAATGCCTCGGCACTGGCGTTCGTGGTAGCGGGTAGCCGCTGGGTCCAGGCCGATGGCCAGATCATGTACATACTGGTGATTTCTCTGGCGGCAGCGGAGGCCAGTATCGGCCTCGCCCTGTTACTGCTGCTCTATCGTCGTTACCACACCCTCAACGTGGACACTGTGAGCGAGATGCGCGGATGAGCCTCCTATACCTGACCTTTCTGTTTCCGCTGCTGGGGTGGCTGGTGCTGGCCTTCTCCCTCGGTCGTTTTGGCGAGCGCACCTCGGCCCTGATCGGGGTGGGTTCCATTGGCCTGTCGGCCCTCACCACCCTCTGGGTGGCCATGGATTTTCTGGCCAATCCGCCCGCGGGGGGCGTCTACCTCCAGACCCTCTGGCAGTGGATGGCGGTGGGCAACTTCACGCCGACGTTCCGCCTGGCCCTCGATGGCCTGTCGCTCACCATGCTGGGGGTGGTGACCGGGGTGGGCTTTTTCATCCACCTGTTCGCCTCCTGGTACATGCGCGGGGAAGAAGGGTATTCGCGCTTCTTCACCTACACCAACCTTTTTATCGCCAGCATGCTGTTCCTGGTGCTGGCCGATGATCTGCTGTTTGTCTATCTGGGCTGGGAAGGGGTGGGGCTGTGCAGCTACCTGCTGATCGGCTTCTACTACCAGGATCGCAACAACGGGGCCGCCGCCCTCAAGGCGTTCGTGGTGACCCGGGTCGGTGACGTCTTCCTCGCCATCGGCCTCTTCCTCCTCTATCGGGAGATGGGCACCCTCAACATCCACGAGCTGCTGGTGCGCGCTCCCCTGATGTTTGCCGAGGGCTCCCCTGCCCTGTCGTTGGCCTGCCTGATGCTGCTGGGCGGCGCCGTCGGCAAATCGGCCCAGCTGCCGCTGCAAACCTGGCTGGCGGATGCCATGGCGGGCCCGACTCCGGTCTCGGCGCTGATCCACGCGGCCACCATGGTGACCGCCGGTGTCTACCTGATCGCCCGCACCCACGGTCTGTTCCTGCTGGCCCCGGAGATCCTCCACCTGGTGGGCGTGGTCGGCGCCATTACCCTGGTGCTGGCCGGGTTCGCCGCGCAGGTGCAGACCGACATCAAGCGGATCCTGGCCTACTCCACCATGAGCCAGATTGGCTACATGTTCCTCGCCCTCGGGGTCGGTGCCTGGGAGGGGGCCATCTTCCACCTGATGACCCACGCCTTCTTCAAGGCGCTGTTGTTCCTCTCCGCCGGGGCCGTCATCGTGGCATGCCATCACGAGCAGAACATCTTCAAGATGGGTGGACTGAGAAAGAGCCTGCCGCTGGTCTATGCCTGCTTCCTGGTGGGGGGCTCGGCGCTCGCCGCGCTGCCGCTGGTCACCGCCGGTTTCTACAGTAAGGACGCCATCCTGTGGCAGGTGCAGGCATCCGGCCAGAGCGTCCTGCTGTGGGCCGGTCTCGCGGGGGCCTTCCTTACCTCTCTTTATACCTTCCGCCTCATCTTTATCGCCTTTCACGGCGAGGCGAAGACCGAGACCCATCCCGGCCATGGTCTGGCCCACCACCTGCCGCTGTTGGTGCTGCTGGTGCTCTCCACCGGCATCGGGGCGCTTATCACCCCGCCGCTGGCTGGGGTGCTGCCGGCCGGTCCTGGCGATGGCATCGAAGAGGGGCGCCATGCCCTCGAGATCCTCTCTGGCATCATCGCCATCGCGGGAATTGCGCTGGCCGCCTTTCTGTTCCTTGGCGAGCGCCGTCTGGCCACGGCCGTGGCCAACAGCGCGCCGGGCCGCCTGCTCAGCACGCTCTGGTTCAACGCCTGGGGCTTTGACTGGCTTTACGACCAGCTGTGGGTCAAACCCTACTTGCTGGCGACCCGGCTGCTGGCCCGCGATCCTCTGGATCGCCTGATGAACCTGCCGGCCTGGCTGGCCCTGCGTGGCAACCGGCTGCTCGCCTGGAGCGTCAGCGGCAAGCTGCGCTGGTACGCGGCCTCCATGGTGATCGGCGCCGCCCTGGTGCTGGCCCTGTTGCTGCTGGGGTGAATCATGACCAAACCGATACCCGTACAGCCAGCCTGCTTGCCCTCCCCGATGGAACGGGGGACGCAACCTCATATGAACTTGAACGAGAGCTGATACCGTGACCTTACTCTGGATCTTGTTAATTCCCTTTATCGGCGGCGTGATCTGCTGGCAGATGGAGCGCCTCGGCGAGCAGTTCGTCCGCTGGGTGGCCTTGCTCTCCATGGGGGCCAGCCTGCTGCTCGCCTGCGCCATCTGGCTCGGGGGGGATTTCTCCCTCGCCACCACGGCGCTCGACAGTGGCACCACTCTCGCCCCCGCCTGGGCCGCCGAGTGGCGCCTGCCCTGGATCCCCCGCTTCGGCATCTCGCTGCACCTGGCGGTGGATGGCTTGTCGCTGCTGATGGTGATCCTCACCTGCTTCATCGGGGTGCTGGCCATCCTCTGCTCCTGGAAGGAGATAGTGCAGCGCATCGGCTTCTTTCACCTCAACCTGCTCTGGATCCTGGGGGGCGTGCTCGGGGTCTTCATGGCGCTGGACCTGTTCCTCTTCTTCTTCTTCTGGGAGATGATGCTGGTCCCCATGTACTTCCTGATCGCGCTCTGGGGTCACTCGGTCACCGACGGCAAGTCGCGGATCAACGCCGCCACCAAGTTCTTCATCTACACCCAGGCGAGCGGCCTCATCATGCTGGTGGCCATCATAGGTCTGGTACTGACCCACCAGCACGCCACCGGCGTCTTCACCTTCAACTATCTGGAGTTGCTCAATACCCCGATGAGCAAGAGCGTCCAGTGGCTGCTGATGCTGGGCTTTTTCATCGCCTTCGCGGTCAAGATGCCGCTGGTGCCGCTGCACGGCTGGTTGCCGGATGCCCACAGCCAGGCGCCGACCGCGGGTTCCGTGGATCTGGCGGGGATCCTGCTCAAAACCGCCGCCTACGGCCTGCTGCGCTTCGCCCTGCCCCTGTTCCCCGAGGCCTCGGCCGAGTTTGCCCCCTACGCCATGGTGCTGGGCCTTGTCGGTATCATTTACGGCGCCGTGGTGGCGTTTGCCCAGACCGACATCAAGCGGCTGGTGGCCTACACCAGCATCTCCCACATGGGCTTTGTGATGATCGCCATCTATTCCGGCAGCGAGCTGGCCCTGCAGGGGGCCGTGGTACAGATGATCGCCCACGGGCTTTCTGCCGCCGGCCTCTTCATCCTGTGCGGCCAGCTCTACGAGCGGCTGCACACCCGGGATCTGCGCCAGATGGGCGGTCTGTGGGGACGGCTGCGCTACCTGCCCGGCGTCATGCTGTTCTTCTCGGTGGCCTCGCTCGGGATGCCGGGCACCGGCAACTTCGTCGGCGAGTTCCTCATTCTTATCGGTAGCTTCCAGGTCGCCCCCGTCATCACCGCCGTGGCCACCTTCGGCCTGGTGCTGGCTTCGGTCTACTCCCTCATCATGCTGCAGCGCGCCTGCTTCGGCCCTGCCAGGAACGAGGGCGTGCTCAGGGGGCTCGATAGCCGCGAGCTGACCATGATGCTCACCATCGCAGGCCTCCTGGTACTGCTTGGCCTCTATCCCCAACCCGTGCTCGATACCGCCAGCAGCAGCCTTATCAACGTGCTGCACTGGTATCTGCTGCCGACCGCAGGAGCCTTGCAATGACGTTCACCGCTTCCCAACTGCTGGCCCTGCTGCCCCTGCTGCTGACCACAGGGGCCATGGCGGCCCTGATGCTGGCCATCGCCTGGCGCCGCTGTATCACCACCGCCTATATGGTCACCATCGTCGGCCTCAACCTGGCGCTTTTTTCGCTACCCATCGTGATGGCGCAGGGCGATCAGGGAGTCACCCCGCTGCTGCAGGTAGACAGCTACGCCGTCTTCTACATGGGGCTGGTGCTGGTCGGCGCCCTGGCCACCTGCACTTTCGGCCAATCCTGGCTGAAAGCCTATCCGGACAACCGGGAGGAGTTCTTCCTGCTGCTGCTCATCGCCACCGCCGGTGGCCTGGTGCTGGCCTGCTCCCGCCATCTGGCATCGCTCTTCATCGGGATCGAGATGCTGACCCTGCCGATGTTCGGGCTGGTGGGCTATGCCTATCGCGAGCGCCATTCGCTGGAGGCCAGCATCAAGTACATGGTGCTCTCCGCCGCCGCCACCGCCTTCCTGCTGTTCGGCATGGCGCTGCTCTACGCCCAGGCGGGTAGCCTGCGCTTTAGCGATCTCGGCCTGACCCTGGCCCAGAGCCCGGCGCACCATCCCCTACTGATGGGCGGCCTTGGCCTGATGCTGGTGGGCTTTGCGTTCAAGCTCTCCCTGGCCCCCTTCCACCTCTGGACCCCGGATGTCTATGAAGGGGCGCCGGCCCCGGTGGCCACCTTCCTGGCTACCGTGAGCAAGGTAGCAGTGTTTGCCGTACTGCTGCGTTTCTATCTGGCGGTGCCGGCAGCGGCCGACCCCATGATCCACTGGCTGCTGGCGGCCATGGCGGTCATCTCCATCCTCATCGGCAACCTGCTGGCGCTGGTGCAGACCAACCTCAAACGGATGCTGGGTTACTCCTCCATCTCCCACTTCGGCTATCTGCTGGCGGTGATCGTGGCGAGCCGTATCGGCCAGATGCCGGTGGAGGCCGCAGGCGTCTATCTGCTGATGTATCTCTTCACCAGCCTGGGGGCCTTCGGGGTGGTGAGCATGATGTCGAGCCCCTATCGCGGCAAGGATGCAGACTCCCTGCACAGCTATCGCGGCCTGTTCTGGCATCGCCCCTACCTGACCGCGGTGCTGACCGTGATGATGCTGTCGCTCGCGGGCATCCCCATGACCCTCGGCTTCATCGGCAAGTTCTACCTCATCGGCGTCACGGTGGAGGCCCGGCTCTGGTGGCTCTCCGGCGCCATAGTGCTCGGCAGCGCCCTGGGGCTTTTTTACTACCTCAAGGTGATGGTGACCCTCTATCTGCGCGAACCCGGCATGCAGCAGCGCGATGCCAGCGCCGACTGGGCGCTCTCCTCCGGCGGCGTGGTGGTCTTGCTCTCCGCCGTCCTGGTACTGCTGCTGGGGCTCTATCCCCAGCCGGTCATCAGCCTGGTGCAGGGCTTTCAGCAGGTGGTGTTGCAATAATCCTTCCCCCTCAAACCGGCAGCCCGGGCTGCCGGTTTTCTCTTCCCGCAACGTGTCCCGCTTCACACGGCCTTGCCTGTTTATGCCAGGCTACTGCCCTGCTGCTTTCTTATTCCTGTCATTTTTTCTACTGATATTAATGAGATAGATATCACCTGCCGGTTCTGCTATTGATATGGTTATAAGTGTCTGGAATGGAGTTCAGATGATGAAGCAACAGTATGTTGATCAATTCAGCCCGACAGCACTGACCGCGCTACTGGCCTCCTATCAGGGAACGACGCTCACCCTCTTGCTGGCCGAACAGGATCGGGAGCAGGTCCCTCTCCTGCAGGCGCTATGCAATCGCTTCAGCATTACCCTGGATGGCGCCATCTTTCCCCAGCTGCTTGGCCGGCAGGGCTTGCTCTCCCGGGGCGCCTGGCTGCTGCCCCGCCCACAGCCTTATCACTGCGCTCTGGTTTCCCTTGCCCCCCTGGCCGATGCCGAACAGATAGCCCAAGGGATAGCAGAAGCGGTGGAAGCCATGCTGGCCACCTGGTCCGCCGCCACGCCGCCAACCCTGTTTCTCACCTTCGATTGCATGATCCCCAACATCGCCTCAGCCCTGGAGGCGCTCTACCTGCGTCTCGCCAACCGGGTCAACTATGCGGGGGTCAATGCCGGCAGTGGCCAGTTTCAATCCATCCCCTGCCTGTTTGACAACCACAGCCAAATCGCAGGCGGGGTCACCTGCGCCCTGCTGCCCTGTGACAGCTTTCCCTTTCTCGAGCATGGCTACCAGCTTTCGGCCCAGCCCATGCTGGCCACCAGCAGCGAAAACAACAAGGTGGCCTTCATCGACTGGCAACCTGCCTTTGGCAAGTACCAAAGCCTCATCGAACAACATTTTCAGCACACCCTGCAGCCTGAAGAGCTCTATCAGTTTGCCGTACACATGCCCCTTGGCCTGCTCAGGGCCAATGACGATGTGATCGTCAGGATCCCGGTGGGGGTAACGCAGGAGGGTGCCCTGCTCTGCACCGGCGAGGTACCGGATCACAGCATACTGACCCTGCTAAGAGCGCCAGAGAGTACGAGCGAACATGCCACTGCACTGGCCACTCGCCTCGCCCGTCAGCAAAATCTGACACCGGCGCACCTGCTGGAGGTCTACTACTGCGCGGGAAGGCAGCTTCACTTCGGGGAGCAGAGCGCCGCTGAGCTGGCGACCCTGCTAAGCGCCTCGGGGGCTGGCGAGCTGGCCGGGGCCCTCTCCCTTGGCGAGATTGGCAACGTGCGCCGCGGAGATTACCCCCAGTTCCATAACGGCGCCATTTTGTGCAACGGGGTGCGATTATGAACAAGGATCATGCCATGGCCATCGTCTGCGATCTGGCGCTCTGCATCGGTCGCGAAGTGACGCTGGATGCCTTGCTCACTAAGGTGCTGCAGCGCTTCATGTACCACTGTGGTACTCCGGTCGGCATGGTGCTGGAGCATGATGAGGCGGGCTACCGGCTGCTCAAGGTGATCGGCGATGATGCCCTGAACCGGCAGTGCGGCAGTTCCCTGCCGCTGCCCTCATGGCTAGACGAGGGAGACGAGTGCATCCTGCCGCACCCGCTCCCGCTGCCTGGCCGGCGCGTTTACCATCATGTTTATCGCCTCAAGGTGGAGGGGGGGTATCTCATCCTGCTGCTCTCGTTGCAGCAAGAGCCCGCCCACGCCATCTGCCAGCTGTTCAACCCCGTGCTCGGTAACCTGGCGCGCGCCATCCAGCTGTGCAAGGACAGCGAACAGCTCGCCCTGCGCCAGCAGGCCGAGCTGCAGGATCTTCAGCACTTCAATCAATCCCTGCTCAAGGCGATCCCCATTCCGGTCTTCTATCAGGATGTCGAGGGGCACTTTCTTGGCTGCAACCCGGCCTTCAGCCAGCTGAGCGGCATCAGCAAGAGCGACCTGCTGGGCCAGCGGGCCGAGGATCTGCTGCCCAAAAACCTGACCCGGGCCTATCTTGCCAAGGATGCCGAGCTGCTGCGAAACCGCCAGCCCCAGCGCATCGAGCTGAAGTTGCCCAATGTTCACGGCCGCTACTACGAAATGATCTGCTTCAAGGATCTCTTCTATGACCATCAGGGGACGATCGCGGGCATGATAGGAGCCCTGGTGGACATCACCCTTCTCAAGGAGAGCGAACAGCACCAGCGCGACCTGCTGTTTCAGACCATTTCCGCCCTCTCCAGCGCCATCACCCATAAGGAGCGCAACAGTGCGGGGCACGAGCTCAGGGTGCACGATCTGGCGCTGGCCATCGGCCAGGCAATGCAGCTCTCCCAGGACAGGCTCGACGGACTGGGACTCGCGGCCATGGTGCACAACATCGGCCTGCTGCAGATACCGAGCGAGCTTATTACCCGTCCCCGTGAACTCAGACCCGTAGAGTTCGCCCTCATCAAGCAGCATCCCCAGGCCGGGTACGAGATCCTCAAGCAGATCGATTTTCCCTGGCCGATCGCCACCATAGTGTTGCAGCATCACGAGAATCTGGACGGCAGCGGCTACCCCAACGGGCTCACGGAGAGCGCCATCTGCCTCGAGGCCAGGATCATCCGGGTTGCCGACTCCCTGATGGCCATGACGGCCCATCGCCCGTTTCGGCGCGCCATGCCACTGAGTGATGCCTTTGCCGAGCTCACCCGTTATGCCGGTATCCATTACGACGAGAGCGTGGTCAATGTCTGCCTCTCGCTCTGGCAATCCGGCTATGGCTTCACCCCACAGATGGACAAGGCAGGATAGTATGAGCGACATCCTGATCCCCACGCCGGCCCTGGCCGCACTGCAGGCCCCGGGTTCCGTCAAGCTGCTGATCCAGTTGATGGATCAGCTGCCATACCGGATCCTGCTCAAGGATATCCATTTCACCTATCTGGTCTGCAACCGCCTGCTGGCCAGCGATCTCGGCCTGCCGGTCGAGCAGATCACCGGCAAGCACGACGAGGACTTCTTCCCGCCGGAGCTGGTGCAGCGCTATCGGGAGAATGACATCCGGGTCATGACCCAGCAGGTCAATCATCACGCCGAAGAGCCCTACCTCAAGGGCGGCGAGTCCCGCTGGCTCAGTACCACCAAGTTTCCCCTCTACGATGACGAGGGAACCGTGGTCGGCGTCGGGGTTTTCTTTGAAGACATCACCGAGCAAAAAGAGCAGCAACTGAAGCTGCAGCAGCTCAGCTGGACCCAGCAGGCCATCAGCCGTGCCCACCACGCCCTGCTCAAGCCGGGAGATACGCATCTGTTGCTGCAGGATCTCTGCGACGCCATCACCTTCGATGGCCGCTTCCCGCTGGTGGCCGTGTTGCAAGCCTCACCGATCCCGGGTCAATCTCCTCTCGTGCTGGCCCGTGCCGGTTATGCCGAGACACTGGAACAATCGCTCTGGCTGCAGGATGAGCCTCTGGCTCTGGCAATCCGTGAGCAGCGGCGCCTCAACCAGCGCCTGCCCGACAACGAGCCCGCCCTCCTGCGTGCTCGCCTGCTGGTACCGCTGATCTTGCAACAGGATTTGGCCGGCGCCCTGGTCATCCACAGTGATCAGGCCAGGCTTTTTAGCCGGGAAGAAGAGGAGCTCTTCATCCAGCTGACCGACTATCTCGCCTATGGTCTGCAGGCCCGCCATACCCAGCAGGCCTACCAGAGCTCCCAGCAGGAGAAGATATTGCACGCCCGCCAGCTGGAGCTGGCACTGGAAGATGCCCTGGGCGCCATCGCTGCCGTGCTGGAGCAGCGGGATCCCTACACCGCCGGCCACCAGAAACATGTGGCCAAGCTGGCCCACGCCATCGGCCGGGAGCTGAAGCTGGAAGAGAAGCAGCTGCGCGGCATCTATCTGGGGGCCATGGTGTACGACATCGGCAAGATCCAGGTCCCCGCCGAGATCCTCACCAAACCGGGCCGCCTCACCCAGCTTGAGTTCGAGCTGGTCAAGGAACACCCGGCGATCGGCTATCAGGTGCTCAAGGACATCGCCTTTCCCTGGCCCATCGCCCGGATGATCCACCAGCACCACGAGTACCTCGACGGTTCCGGCTACCCGCAGGGGCTCAAGGGCAACGAGATCCTGCTGGAGGCACGCATCCTCACGGTGGCCGACATAGTGGAGTCCATGTCCTCGGATCGCCCCTATCGCGCCTCTCTCGGCATCCCCCAGGCCAGAGAACAGATCATCCAGATGCGCGGCACCCAGCTCGATGCCGAGGTGGTCGATGCCTGTTTGCGGATCCTGGATCGCGGCGACTTCGTCCCCTTGCAACTGGGCAACCCCGCCATTGCAAACGGATAAAAAAAGGCCGCTCGATGAGCGGCCTTTTTGATGGTCAATTCAGGGATCAGCTGTCGCGGCGTTTGCCACCGAACTTGCGCTTGTCAAAGCCGCCTTCGCGACGGTCTTTGTTGAACGGGCGGTCACCCTGCGGGCGGCGATCCTTGTTGAAAGGACGGTCGCCACGGAACGGACGATCACCGCGCGGCGGACGGCCACCGGTGTTGCCGCCGGCAGGCACTTCGGTGTAGCGGGTGATCTGCAGCGGACGCTGGCAGACACGGGCCTTTTTGATCACTTCCAGCACCTCGGCGCTCATGCCCTTGGGCAGATCGACGGTGGAGAAGTCATCGGCGATATCGATGTTGCCGATGAAACGGCTCTCGATGTTCGCTTCGTTGGCGATGGCACCGACGATCTGGCCCGGCTTGACGCCGTGGTGGGCACCCACGTCAACGCGATAGCGCTCCATCTCCACGTCCGGGTTGTCTTTGAGCGGACGCGGCTCGAGAGACGGCATGCGACGGGCAGGACGATCGCCACGGTCGTGGAAATCGCGGCCACCGAAGTCACGGCCACCGTCACGACGGTCGAAACCACCGCGATCGTTGCTGAACAGCGGATCCGGCACGGATTCGTCCAGCAGCAGCGGCTGATCACCCTGTACCAGCTTGGCCAGGGCCGCAGCCAGCTCCAGCGGATCGGCAGAATCTTCTTCGATCAGCTCGTTCACCAGGGTGTGGTAGATCTCGAGCTCTTCACCCATCATGGTTTCGCGGATGCGCTCCTTGAACTTGGCCAGACGGTGCTGGTTGATGTCCTCGGTGCTCGGCATCTTCATCGGCTCGATGGCCTGACGGGTAGCGTGCTCGATGGCGCGCAGCATGCGGCGCTCGCGCGGGGCCACGAACAGGATGGCTTCGCCTTTACGACCGGCACGACCGGTACGACCGATACGGTGTACGTAGGATTCGGTGTCGTACGGAATGTCGTAGTTCACCACGTGGGTGATGCGCTCGACGTCCAGACCGCGGGCGACCACGTCGGTGGCGATCAGGATGTCCAGCTGGCCCTGGCGCAGCTTGTCGACGGTACGCTCACGCAGCTTCTGCGGGATGTCGCCGTGCAGGGCTTCACAGGCGTGACCACGGGCGGCCAGCTTGCTCGCCAGCTCTTCGGCGGCATTCTTGGTACGCACGAACACCAGCAGGGCTTCGTAGGACTCGACTTCCAGCAGACGGGTCATGGCGTCCAGCTTGTGCAGACCGGTCACCTGCCAGTAGCGCTGGCGGATGGTGGTCGCGGTGGCAGTCTTGGACGCGATCTTGATCTCTTTGGGCTGCTTCAGGTGCTTCTGGGCCACACGACGGATCTGCTCCGGCATGGTGGCGGAGAAGAGGGCAACCTGACGACCGGCCGGGCACTGATCCATGATCCAGTCCACGTCGTCGATAAAGCCCATGCGCAGCATTTCATCGGCTTCGTCCAGCACCAGAGCTTTCAGGCCGGAGAGGTCCAGGTTCTTGCGACGGATCAGATCCATTACGCGGCCCGGGGTACCCACGACAACCTGGGCACCGCGACGCAGGGCGCGAGTCTGGGTTTCGTAAGAGGAACCACCGTAGATGGGCAGCACATGGAAGTCCGGCATGTGGTGAGCGTAGCGTTGGCACGCTTCGGCTACCTGCAGGGCCAGTTCACGAGTCGGCGCCAGCACCAGGATCTGGGTGTTGCGGTTACCGGCTTCCAGACGTGACAACAGAGGCAAGGCAAAAGCAGCGGTCTTCCCTGTACCGGTTTGTGCCTGCCCCAGCAGATCGTGCCCAGCCATCAGGTGGGGAATTGCTGCGGCCTGGATGGGAGACGGGCGCTCGTAGCCCACGTCCTGGAGCGCTTTCAATACAGGCGCGGCCAGTCCAAGCTCACTAAAAAGGGGCAGTTGTTCGGTATCAGACATAGATTCTTCCAGATTAAGGCAGGCGGCTAACACCGCGGAATAGCAAAAAGGCGGCGATTATAGCGCCACTTTGTTCTGCTGTCTTGAAAAATGTGATAAGCCTCTCAAGACGTTGGCAATTATAGAGGGATCTGACGAGTATGGCTTGCTTATTTTGCACTCATGGTGCGTTATTGCGGATCACGCTTCGCCGGAGTCCTTGCTCCGCTTGTACTTGAGCACCGCCATGGTGAGCCGGCTGGTGCACAGCAAACGTCCCCGTTCATCCCGAATTTCAATCTGCCACACCTGAGTCGTCGCCCCCAGATGCAGCGGCGAGCAGCGCCCTGTCACCGCCCCTTCGCGCTTGGCGCGCAGATGATTGGCGTTCACCTCCAGTCCTACGCAATAGCTGTCTGGCCCCACTGCCATATTGGCAGCCAGGGATCCCAGCGTCTCCGCCAGCACTACTGAAGCGCCGCCGTGCAGCATACCAAGGGGCTGATGGGTGCGGTGATCCACCGGCATGGTGGCCTCCAGCCAGTCGGGACCAAAGGCGGTGTAGACGATATCGAGGTGGGCCATCAGGGTATTGCGGGAGGTGGCATTGAGCCCCTCGAGGCTCATGGATTTATGCCAGATGGGGGTCGTCTCTTGACTCATGAGAACAGGACTCCTTGTGATTCATTGCAGCGAAGAAAAACGCCCCGAACCAAATGATCCGGGGCAACAAAACAGAAAAAACGCCTCGCTCACCAGGGATAGGTGACGCCGGGCCACTCGGACCAAGGTATCTCCCGCCCCGGCAGGCGGGGATGCTGCCAGCGCCACACCTGCGCCAACCAGTCGCGCAGCTCGGCCTCCAGCTCGGCATCGCTCAGGGGCGCCTCGGCCACTTTCCAGAAGAAGAGCTCCACCTCTACCTCCGGCAGCACCGAGGGATAGAGGTAGACCCCGCCCCAGAACTCGGGCTCCCGGTCCGGGCTCCACAGGCCATAGGCAAAGGAGCGCTTGGCCAGAAACTCCGACTGTTGCCACTCCAGGTCCCCTTCGTGCTGGCTCAGGCTGAAGTTGGCCGAGGGCCAGGCATCATTTGGCCGAAACAGCTGATGGAGCTGCTCCCGCTCGCGCAAGATGGCGACGAACTCCACCGCCGCCTGACCCAGGGTCGCGGGCAGCAGCAGGAACCGGGGCGTCCGGTAGGCTTTGGGGACCCGAAACCGTTTGGGAAAACGCAGCATCAGAGCAGTTCCAGCAAAGCCTGCAGCGGATGCCTGAGCTTCTCGCCCTCCATCCGCTTGACCTGGCTGCGGCACGAATAACCGGTGGCAAGGCAGCGCCCTTGCGGCAGGCGAGCAAGCGGCTCGGCCCAGCTCAAGGCGTAGATGCCTTTCGAGTTCTCCACCTGTCTGGCGTCGTGGCCATAGGTGCCTGCCATGCCGCAGCAGCCCACCGAGACCGGCTGCAGGGTAGCGCCAAAGCGCTTGAACAAGGCGCTCCAGTCACCGTGGGTGGAGGGCTTGGCAGTCTTCTCGGTACAGTGGGCGAACAGATACCAGGGCTCGGCGTCACTCCCCTCACCCGCATTCCCCCCGCCAGCAGGCAGCTTGTCTGCCGGCAACGAGAGTAGCCACTCCTGGGGCAGCATCACCTGAAACTCGCCGCGTGCCGGCCCCAGGGTCTTGGCATACTCGTCGCGATAGCAGAGCACCATGGCCGGATCCACCCCCACCATGGGAATGCCGAGGGCCGCCACCTTGTTGAGGAACTGGGCACTGCTTGCCGCAGTGCGGGCAAAGCCGCGCAGGAATCCCTTGACGTGCAGGGGCTTACCGTTGGGCTTGAACGGCAGCAGATAGGGCTGGTAGCCGAGTTTGCCGGCGAGCTTGACCAGATCCCGCACCAGGGGGGCTTCGTAATAGCTGGTGAAGGGATCCTGCACAATCAGCACCACCTTCTGGCGCTGCTCGGCGCTCATGGCTTCAAGGCCGGGCAAGTCGAAATAACGGGCACGGTTGTCCCGCAGCTCGTCGGCCAGGGTCGGCACGCTCACCAGCGGCACGTCCACCATGCCGATGCTCTTCTCGGTCGCCTTCTGGACCCACTCCTTTTCCAGGAAGAAGTTGACCAGCTTGGGCGCCCTGGCAAGCCAGGGGGTGTAGCTCTCGACCGTACCGATGACATAGTCCTTGGGACTGCGCAGATAGCGTCCGTGATAGAGCTGCATAAAGCGGGAGCGGAAGGTGGGCACATCCACCTTGATGGGGCACTGGCTGGTGCACGCCTTGCACGCCAGGCACCCCTCCATCGCCTCCATCACCTCGTGGGAGAAGTCGTACTCCCCCCTGTGTTTGCCCCAGCTGTTGCGCACCTTGTCCACCAGTTGCTTGAAGCGCACGCCGCCCGATTGCAGTGCCACTTCTTCGGCCAGCGGATCGAAGCCCTGCTCCGCCAGCTGACGCAGCCATTCGCGCATCAGGCCGGCCCGCCCCTTGGGGGAGTGGCGCCGGTCGCGGCTGATCTTGACCGAGGGGCACATGGGGGAATCGGTCTCGAAGGTGAAGCAGAGGCCATTGCCGTTGCAATCGAGGGCTCGGGTGTAACTTTCCCGCACCGCCACCGGGATCTGGCGGTCGAACTTGCCACGCTTGGGCCCGTCCACCGACACCAGCTCGGCGCCGCTGCCATAAGGCATGCAGATCTTGCCCGGGTTGATGCGGTTCTGGGGATCGAAGGCCCCCTTGACCCGCTGCAGCTCCTCCCACAGCTCGCCAAAGAAGGCGGGGCTGTATTCGGAGCGAAAACCCTTGCCATGTTCCCCCCACATCAGGCCGCCATATTTGGCGGTGAGCGCCACTACCTGATCCGAAATACGCCGCAGCAATACCTCCTGCTCGGGATCGCACAGGTCCAGCGCCGGACGCACGTGCAAGACACCGGCATCCACGTGGCCGAACATGCCGTAGTCGAGGCCATGGGCATCGAGCAGGGCGCGAAACTCCATGATGAAATCGGCCAGGGATTCCGGCGGCACGGCGGTGTCTTCGGTGAAGGCCACCGGCTTCTTGCGCCCCTCGGCGTTACCGAGCAGCCCCACCGATTTTTTGCGCATGGCGTAGATGGTCTCGATGCTCGGCAGGTGATCGCACACCTGATAGCCGATGATCCCCGCCTCCCCTTGGGCCAGCAGGTCGTCGATGCGGCGGCACAGCTCGGTCACCTTGGCCTTGTGCTCGGCCTCGTCGGTATCGGCGAACTCGACGATGTTGAGCCCCTGCAGATCCTTGCCGGGCACATCCTGAATGAGTTCCTTCACCGAATGCCAGATGATGTCGGCCCGGGCCAGCCCCAGCACCCGGGAGTCCACCGTCTCCACCGACAGGGCCTGCGCCTGCACCATAAAGGGAGCATTTCTGAGCGCAGAGGGGAAACTGTCGTACTTGACGTTGACCAGGGTGCGGTAACGCGGAATGGGGGTGATGTTGAGTTTTGCCTCGGTGATGAAGCCAAGAGAGCCTTCAGAGCCGCACAGCACCCGGCTCACGTCCAGAGTGTCGGTATCCGGCTGATAGAGATGCTTGAGATCGTAACCGGTCAAAAAGCGGTTGAGCTTGGGGAAGGTGGCCTCAATGTCGGCGCGCCGTTCGCGGCCGATGCGATAGAGGGTGCGATAAATATCCCCCTCGCGATTCTCAAGGGCCAACTTGGCTTCAAGACGCGAGCCGCTCAGCGGCTCGGTGGCCATGATGTCGCCATTCTCCAGCACCGCTTTGAGGCCCAACACGTGATCCGAAGTCTTGCCGTAGACGAGCGATCCCTGCCCCGAGGCATCGGTGTTGACCATGCCGCCCAAGGTGGCGCGGTTGGAGGTGGAGAGATCCGGCGAGAAGAAGTAGCCGTGGGGTTTGAGATAGGCGTTGAGTTGATCCTTTACCACCCCGGCCTGGGCCCGAACCCACCCCTCTTCCAGATTAATTTCCATGATCTGGTTCATATGGCGCGAGAGATCGACGATAATGCCGCCGCCCAATGACTGGCCATTGGTGCCGGTGCCGCCGCCGCGAGGGAAGAAACTCAGGGTGGCAAACTCCGGTGCACCGGCCAGCTTGAGCATCGCCGCTATGTCATCCGCACTGCGCGGATAGAGAACCGCTTGAGGTACGACCTGATAGACGCTGTTGTCCGTCGCCATCGCCAACCGGCTTGCATAAGACTTTTCGATATCGCCACGGAATGCGCTGCGCCCCAATGAGTCAAGGAACTGCAGGGTTGTGGCTGACAAACTGTCCTGGTAATCGAGTCTCGGGATCATGAATCCTTGTTCCCTTTATTTGCTTGATGCCGGAACTCCGGCGACAACGACTGGCCCACTGCCTCTCTGGGCGCTCCCGGCCAGTCCGCTCACATGTGAGCGGGCAGTATATCAGCTCAAAAATCCCTTGCGCGGGCAAAATATTCACCATTTGAAAGGAGGATTGTTATGGCTCACCACAGCCATGTTATCAGTACGCTGGTCACCACAGAGAAACAGGCCCTGACCCTGTCGCTGTTCGGCTGCATCTCGTTTGCACTGTTCGGCATCGGTTACGGCCTCTTCGTCGGCTCCAACGCCATCATGCTCGATGGCATCTTCACCCTGTTCAGCATGGGGATGACGGGCCTGGGTCTCGTCACTGCCTATCTCGTTACCCGCCCCTCCGATGAGCGCTTCCAGTACGGCTATGCCCACTTCGAGCCCATCACCAACGTCATCAACGGCGTCATCATTCTGCTGCTTTGTCTCGGGGCCCTCTACAGCGGCATCACCACCCTGCTTGAGGGAGGACGGGAGATCGATCTCGGCCACGCCCTCATCTATGCCGCCGTCTCCACCTTCTTCTGCGCCATCATCTACCTCATTGAGGCCGACGTGGCCGAGCGGGTCGACTCCGAGCTGGTGCGGGTGGACTCCAAGGAGTGGCTGGTGGATACCCTGCTCAGCGCCACCCTGCTCATCGGCTTCGTGGTGGCCATCGGCCTCGATGCCATCGGCTACGGCCACTACAACCGCTACATAGACCCGGTACTGGTCTCTCTGCTGGCCCTGTGTGCCACCCTCATCCCCATCAAGGTGCTCGGTCGCAACCTGCGGGAAGTATTGAAAATCGCCCCAAGGGGGGATGTCTCACAGCGCGTCGCCCGGGAGGTGGACGCCTTGCGCCAGCGCTATGGCGTCGAGTGCTACAGCCACCTGGCGAAAAGCGGTCGTCGTTTCGATCTCGAACTCAACATTCTGGTGGCGCCGGATCAGGAGTGGCCCGTCGAGCGTCAGGATGCCCTGCGCCAGGAGCTCTGGTCCCGCCTCGGCGATACCCTGGGGGACGCCTGGCTGTCGGTCTGTTTCACCCGCGAGAAGCGCTGGTTGTAACCGCCGCCTGGGGGAGGCGGCCCGTCGCTTCCCCCGTGTCATCACATCTTCATGCACTCCCTCTTGCCAAAACGGCGCCAGCCGTTATCATCAGGGCTCACTTTTAACCCGAGGTTTTATTGCCCATCATGGACAATCCCCGAAGTCGTCCTTCGTTTACTCCCGTCAAACTCTCTCTTTACCTGCTTCATCCGCGCCTCTGAATAACGTCATTGCCTTGCTGTCACCACGGCCCCACTCGCCGTGTCCACCGTTCGTGCTGTCTGTTTTTTATTGAGGTCATAACATGGAATTTCTGCTGGATCCCCACATCTGGATCGGTCTCTTTACCCTGATCGTTCTGGAAATCGTGCTGGGGATCGACAACCTGGTCTTCATCGCCATCCTGGTGAAAAAACTGCCCCCCGCCCAGCGGGACAAGGCCCGCGTCATCGGTCTGTCGCTGGCGCTGATGATGCGTCTGGGACTCTTGAGCGTCATGTCCTGGCTGGTCACCCTGACCACCCCCATCCTGCATATCTGGGATCACCCCTTCTCCGGTCGGGATCTCATCCTGATGGGGGGCGGCCTGTTCTTGCTGTTCAAGGCCACCTCCGAGCTCCATGAACGGCTGGAGGCCAAGCCCCAGGAGGATGGTCCGGTCGGCGCCTACGCCAGCTTCGGCGTGGTGATCGCCCAGATCCTGGTACTGGATGCGGTCTTCTCCCTGGACTCCATCATCACCGCCGTCGGCATGGTGGATGAGCTGTGGGTGATGATGGCCGCCGTGACCATCGCCATGGTGGTGATGGTGCTCGCTTCCAAACCGCTGACCCGCTTCGTCAACGCTCACCCGACCGTGGTGGTGCTCTGCCTGAGCTTCCTCTTGATGATCGGCTTCAGCCTGGTGGCAGAAGGGTTCGGATTCCACATTCCGAAGGGCTACCTCTATGCAGCCATCGGCTTCTCGGTGCTGATCGAGTTCTTCAACCAGCTGGCCCAGCGCAGCGCCCGTCGCCACGAGGCCAAACTGCCCCTGCGCGAGCGCACCACTGCCGCCATCTTCAAGTTGATGGGCAGCAAGGCCTATCAGGAGACGCCGGATGACGACGAGGATGCCGCCCCCGCAGCGCCGGTGAGCTTTGGCGAGGAGGAGCGCTATATGGTGACCGGTGTGCTGTCCTTGGCCGAGCGCTCCATCCGCACCATCATGACCCCGCGCTCTGACGTGGCCTGGATCGACATCAACGATTCGGCGGACGATATCCGTGCCCAGCTGCAACAGGAGCCCCACAGCCTGTTCCCCCTCTGTGACGGGGATCTGGACGAGATGATCGGGGTGGTGAAGGCGCGAGATCTGCTGTTTGCCCTCAACGAAGGGCAGCCCCTGAGCGAACTGGCCAAGCAGAACGACCCCATTATCGTGCCCCAGACCATCAACGTGATCCGGCTGCTGGCGGAGCTGCGCCAGGCGCGCGGCAGCCTTATCTTGGTGGCCGACGAGTTTGGCATCATCCAGGGTCTGGTCACTACCCACGATCTGCTGGAGGCCATCGTCGGCGAGCTGCCGGACGAAGACGAAACCCCGGACATGGTGCGCGATGGCGAGGGCTGGCTCATCAACGGCAGCACCAACATCCACCATGTGGAGCAGGTGCTGGAACACGAGGGACTGGTGAGCGAGAGCGACGAATACGTGACTCTCGCGGGCATGTTGCTCTCCCACTTCGGCACCCTGCCGGCCCCGGGCCAGCAGATGCAGCTGCAGCAACTCTGCTTCGAGGTGATCGAGGTGAGCGAGCGTCGCATCGAGCGGGTACGGGTGACGCCTGCCGCAATCTGATCTTCATGCTGTCAACAAGAGGGCCTGCGGGCCCTCTTTTTTATGTCCGGGCGACAGAAAGCCCCTAATTGCTGCTCTGAGCGCAATTCAATGGTGCAATCCCCCCTCTTTTTCACAACAAACCGGCGCAGTAGAGTGGCCCCACTTCCACCATGAGGAACTCAAGATGAGCCAGGATCACCTGTTCTGCCCGCTGCGCCTCGGCCAGCTGTACCTTAACAACCGCATCGTCATGCCCCCCATGACCCGCTCGCGCGCCAGCCAGCCCGGCGACGTGGCCAACGCCATGATGGCCACCTACTATGCCCAGCGCGCCAGTGCCGGCCTCATCATCAGCGAGGGCACACAAGTCGATCCCATGGGCAAGGGTTATGCCTGGACACCGGGGATCCACAGTGCCGAACAGGTCGCCGGCTGGCGGCTGGTGACCGATGCCGTGCACGCCAAGGGGGGCACCATGTTCGCCCAGCTCTGGCACGTGGGCCGGGTCACCCATCCGGACAACATAGGCGGCGCCCAGCCCCTCTCTTCATCGGCCATAAAGGCTGAAGGGGTCAAGGTGTTCGTCGATAACGGCAGCGATGCCCCCGGTTTCGTCGAGACGGTCACCCCACGCGCCATGACTCGGGAAGACATTGCGACGGTGATCGAGCAGTTCCGCCAGGCGGCCCGCAACGCCATGCTGGCGGGCTTTGACGGCATCGAACTGCACGCCGCCAACGGCTACCTCATCAACCAGTTCCTCGACTCCGAGTCCAATGCCCGCACCGACCAGTACGGCGGCTCGCTGGAAAATCGGCTGCGTTTCCTCAAGGAGGTGACCGAGGCGGTCGGCCACGAGATCGGCATGGCTCGGGTCGGGGTGCGCCTTGCGCCCCTCACCACCCTCAACGGCACTGTAGATGCCAACCCGCAGGAGACCTATCTGGCCGCAGCCCGGATGCTGGGTGAGCTCGGTATCGTCTACCTGCACATCGCCGAGGCGGACTGGGACGATGCCCCCTTGATGGCGGAGAGCTTCAAGCAGGGGCTGCGGGAGGTCTTCCCCAACACCCTCATCTACGCCGGCAAATACGATGGCGCACGGGCGCGGGCCGCCCTTGAGGCGGGCTGGGCCGATATGATTGGCTTTGGCCGCCCCTTCGTGGCCAACCCCGACTTGCCCGAGCGGCTGCGCCGCGGCTATCCCCTTGCCCCCCACGATCCGGCCACCCTGTTTGGCGGTGGCGAACAGGGGCTCACCGACTATCCCGTCTATGGCAAGGAGGACGTCCCTGCCTGATCCCGGACAGGGGGTCAGCCGCACACCCCGCCAATAAACCGTTCATCCATAAAAAGACCCGCCAGCGATGGCGGGTCTTTGTCTTTCTCTTTAGGCACAACTTAGGCACAACGTGGATGCGCTCAGCTCAGGCTCACCCCATGACTGGCAGCGTGGCTGCGAATATCCCGGGTCAGGCGCGCCTTGTCGGCCAGGCTCAGCCAGCTCGCCTCCACGGCGTTTAGCGACAAGCGGCCAAGCTGGCTCGCCGTGGCCCCCAGCTCGTCTGCCAGCGCCTGGAAGTTGGCGTTCATGTAGCCACCGAAATAGGCGGGATCGTCCGAGTTGATGGTGACGCAGAGCCCCTGCTCCAAAAGCCGCAGCACATTGTGGTGGGCCATCTGGTCAAACACCTTGAGCCGGGTGTTGGAGAGGGGGCAGACGGTCAGCGGCAACCGGGTATCGGCCAGATAGCGCAGCAGCTCGGGATCGTCCACCGCACGCACCCCGTGATCGATGCGACACACCTCAAGCTCCCTGATGGCCTGCCAGATGTACTCCGCCGGCCCCTCTTCGCCTGCGTGGGCCACCACCGGTAGCCCCAGCTCGCGGCAGCGCGCATACACCCGGGCAAACTTGCCGGGCGGGTTGCCCTTCTCCCCCGAATCGAGCCCGATGCCGTGAATGCGTGAAAGGAAGGGCTCGGCCTCGCGCAAGGTGGCGAAGGCTTCCTCTTCGCTCAGGTGGCGCAAGAAGCTCATGACAAGGCGCCAGCTAATCCCGAACGTCTTTTCGCCGGCCTGCAGCGCCCGCTCAATCCCTCCCAGCACGGTGGCAAAGGGGATGCCGCGGGCGGTGTGGGTTTGCGGGTCGAAGAAGATCTCCACGTGCCTCACCTTGTCGGTGGCGCAGTGCTCGAGATAGGCCCAGGTGAGGTCGAAGAAATCCTGCTCTGTCACCAGTACGCTGGCGCCACAGTAGTAAAGGTCGAGAAAGGACTGCAGGCAGTCAAAATCATAGGCAGCGCGCAGGCTCGCCACGTCGGGCCAGGGCAGCGCCACTCCGTTGCGCCCGGCCAGTTCAAACATCAGCTCGGGTTCGAGGGTGCCCTCGATGTGGAGGTGCAGCTCCAGTTTGGGCAGGTCGGCAATAAAGTTGCTGGCAGCAAGGTTATCCATGTCGGTCACTCCATCAGCACGTTGAGTCCGGAGTCTGCCTCTCCACCAAGCTGACCCCCTGGTTGTTTTATTGTGCACCCAAGTTACGCGACGGGGGAGACATGTCATCAAACAGACTTATAATGGCGTCACAAAAATCATAATTGATTGAACATATTAGGTTCTGCGCCCCGACAAGGAGTTTTCATGAAGAAGAACGTCATCTGTGACATCGACGGTGTCATCCTGCACAACAACGACCTCATCCCCGGCGCCGATCGCTTCGTTCATCGCCTGCTGGAGCAGGGCAGCAAGCTGCTGTTCCTCACCAACTACCCGGCCCAGACCCAGAAAGATCTGCAAAATCGCTTCCGCTCCGCCGGGATCGAGGTGCCGGAAGAGTGCTTCTACACCTCCGCCATGGGCACCGCCGACTTTCTCAAGCGCCAGGATGGCAAGAAGGCCTATGTGATCGGCGAAGGGGCCCTGACCCACGAGCTCTACAAGGCCGGTTTCACCATCACCGACATCGACCCCGACTTCGTGGTGGTGGGCGAGACCCGCAACTACAACTGGACCATGATGCAGCAGGGTGCCAAGTTCGTGGATCAGGGAGCCCGCTTCATCGCCACCAACCCGGATACCCACGGCCCCCTGATGCACCCGGCCTGTGGCGCCCTGTGCGCCCCCATCGAGCGGATGACCGGCAAGAAGCCGTTTTACGTGGGCAAGCCGAGCGCCTGGATCATCCGTGCGGCGCTCAACCGGATGGAAGCCCACTCCGACAACACCCTCATCATCGGCGACAACCTGCGCACCGACATTCTGGCGGGCTTCCAGGCCGGCCTCGAGACCGTGCTGGTACTCTCCGGGGTGAGCAAGGTGGCGGATATCGACCGCATGCCGTTTCGGCCGAACCACATCTTCGACTCCGTGGTCGACATCGATATCGTCTAACCCCCAACCAAGGATATGAAGAGGGCAGGCCTGCCCTGCTCTCGCTGAAACTGACATGGAACCAATTCTTATCGCCGTGGCTTTTGGTTGCGGCATGCTGGTCAACCTCATCGGGTTGCCTCCCCTGCTCGGCTTTCTCGCCGCAGGCTTCATCCTCAACGGCATGGGCTATGAAAATACCCCGGCCCTGAGCGAAGTGGCCGATCTCGGGGTGACCCTGCTGCTCTTCACCATCGGCCTCAAGCTCAACGTCAAGACCCTGATGCGGCGCGACGTTTGGGGCACCACCAGCGTGCACCTGCTGCTCTCCACCCTGCTCTTTACCGTGGTGCTGCTGGTCTGCAAGGGGCTGGGGCTGGAACTTGCCCTGTCGCTCAACTGGCAACTCGCGATCCTGCTCGGCTTCGCCCTCTCGTTTTCCAGCACCGTGTTTGCGGTCAAGGTGCTGGAGGAGCGCAGCGACATGAATGCCCTCTATGCCCGCCTCGCCATCGGGGTGCTGGTGATGCAGGATGTGTTCGCGGTGGCATTTCTGGCGTTTTCCAGCGGCAAGTGGCCCAGCATCTGGGCCCTCTGGGTGCTCGGGTTGCCGCTGCTGCGCCCCCTGCTGTTCAAGCTCTTGGAGCGGGCCGGCCACGGCGAGCTGCAGGTCTTGCTCGGCGTCTTCCTGGCGCTGGTGGTGGGCGCGGCAGGCTTTGAGGTGGTGGGGCTCAAGCCTGACCTTGGGGCCCTCATCATCGGCATGATGCTGGCGTCCCACCCGGCGGCGGCGGGGCTGGCCAAGGCGCTGTTCAACCTCAAAGACCTCTTTCTCATCTGCTTCTTCCTGACCATAGGCCTCAACGGCCTGCCGACCCACGACACCATGCTGCTGGCCCTGGTGCTGGTGCTGGCATTGCCCCTCAAGAGCGCCCTCTACTATCTGGTCTACAGCGGCGCCCACCTGAGGGTGCGCACCGTACTGCTCTCCACCCTGGCGCTTAGCAACTTCTCGGAGTTCGGTCTCATCGTCGCGGCCATCGCCGCCAAGGCGGGCTGGCTCTCCCATGAGTGGCTGGTGGCCGTCTCCCTGGCACTCGCCGCCAGCTTCATGATCTCCGCCCCTCTCAACAGCCAGAGCGAGCGGATCTATCACAAACTCGGCGGCTGGCTGAAGGGATTGCAGGCGAGCAACCTGCACCCCGAAGACAGACCCATCGAGCTGGGCGATGCCGAGGTGATCATCCTCGGCATGGGGCGCATTGGTCAGGGGGCCTACTTCGAGCTGGAGAACAAGTACGGCAACGTCATCCTGGGGGTGGAAAACGACAGCGAGAAGCTGCCGACCCTGCGCGCCCAGGGGATGAACGTCATCGAGGGAGATGCCACCGATACCGACTTCTGGGACAAGGTGCTGCTCTCCAACCAGGTCAACCTGGTGCTGCTGGCCATGCCCCACCACTCGGGCAACCTCTACGCCATTGAGAAGCTGCGCAGCCACGGCTTTACCGGCAAGATTGCCGCCATCGTGCGCTTTGAAGATGACATCGCCTCCCTCACGGAACAGGGGGTGGATGCGGTATTCAACGTCTACAACGAAGCGGGCAGCGGCTTTGCCCGCCACGTGATCCACCGCCTGCAACCTCTGTCAGATCTTGGCAAGGATGCACGCTTCGTTTAACGTAAGCGCAACTCCGTTTAATAAAACAAACAACCGCGGGGCCTGGATGGCCCCGTTTTCAATTCCGCCACAGACAAGGATGTCCCATGAAGACCCTCAACGACTGGGTACTGCTCGATCGCAACGACCCCGCCCCCACCCCGCTGATGCCTGCCCCCGAGCGCATTAGCGCCGGCAATCCGCGCCAGATTGTGTGGAACCACTACTCCGACGCCAGCCAGCAGTTTCACGTGGGATTCTGGGCCTGTGAGCCCGGGCGCTGGGCCGTGCACTACACAGAACACGAGTATTGCCAGCTGCTGGAGGGCGAGGTGGTGATCCACGACAGTGAGGGGGGCCAGCTTGCCCTCAAGCCCGGCGATCAGTTCGTCATCCCCGCCGGCTTTGTCGGGCAGTGGGAGACCCTCACCCCCTGTCGCAAGGTCTATGTGATCTTCGAACCCGCCGCCTGACGTTCACGTCAACCTCATCTCCTTTTCCCGGCGACCGGACGGGTCGCCACTCTCCCCCACTGGCTTGACGCTTACGGCATGATTTTCTGCGGTTTTCCCGCTTGCAAAAGGGTTTTCCGCTAGGCATTGTGATTGGCGAGGAATGTAAATGGAATTTCGAGCCCAAACGTGGGGGGCTCATATAAAAATCAAGAGGATTACCGCCAATGTGTTCTATTTTCGGCATTCTGGACATCAAATCCGATGCAGCAGCCCTGCGCAAATCGGCGCTGGAGATGTCCAAGCGACTTCGTCACCGCGGGCCTGACTGGTCCGGCGTCTACAGCTCCGACAAGGCCATTCTGGTGCATGAGCGCCTGGCCATCGTCGACCCGGGCAACGGCGCCCAGCCGCTCTACAACCCCGAACGCACCCATGTGCTGGCGGTCAACGGCGAGATCTACAACCACAAGGAGCTGGAGAAAAACCTCAAGGTCGACTTCCAGTTCCAGACCCACTCCGACTGTGAGGTGCTGCTCGCCCTCTACAAGGAGAAGGGCCCGACCTTCCTGGACGATCTCAACGGCATCTTCGCCTTTATCCTCTACGACGCGGAGCAGGATGCCTACCTGATTGGTCGCGACCACATGGGGATCATCCCCCTCTACACCGGCCGCGACGAGCACGGCAACTTCTATGTCGCCTCCGAGATGAAGGCGCTGGTGCCGGTGTGCAAGAGCGTCGAAACCTTCCCGCCGGGACACTACCTGTGGAGCAAGGATGGCGAGCTTAAAACCTGGTACAAGCGCGACTGGATGGAATACGGCGCGGTCGAGCACAACGTCAGCGACAAGGCGGAGCTCAAGGCCGCGCTGGAAGCGGCGGTCAAGCGCCAGCTGATGTGCGACGTGCCCTACGGCGTGCTGCTCTCCGGCGGGCTGGATTCGTCCGTCATCTCCGCCATCACCAAGCTCTACGCCGCCCGCCGGGTGGAAGACGATGACAAGAGCGAGGCCTGGTGGCCCCAGCTGCACTCCTTCGCCGTCGGCCTGGAAGGCTCGCCAGATCTTGCCGCCGCCCGCAAGGTGGCCGATCACCTGGGCACCATCCACCACCAGATCCACTTCACCGTGCAAGAGGGCCTGGATGCCCTGACGGATGTCATCTATCACCTCGAAACCTATGACGTCACCACCATCCGCGCCTCCACCCCCATGTATCTGATGGCCCGTTACATCAAGGCGATGGGCATCAAGATGGTGCTCTCGGGCGAAGGCTCCGACGAGCTGTTCGGCGGCTACCTCTACTTCCACAAGGCACCGAACGCCCGGGAGTTTCACGAGGAGACGGTGCGTAAACTCTCCGCTCTGCATCTGTATGACTGCCTGCGCGCCAACAAGTCCATGGCCGCCTGGGGCGTGGAGGGCCGCGTGCCCTTCCTCGACAAGGAGTTCATGGACGTGGCGATGCGCCTCAACCCCGCGGACAAGATGTGCGGCAAGGGCAAGATCGAGAAGCACATCCTGCGCGAAGCCTTCGAGGATCTGCTGCCCCACGAGGTAGCATGGCGTCAGAAGGAGCAGTTCTCCGACGGCGTAGGCTATTCATGGATCGACAGCCTCAAGGCCATGGTCGAACAGGAGGTGACGGATCAGATGTTCGAGGCAGCGGCATTCCGCTTCCCCATCAACACCCCGCTCACCAAGGAGGCGTACTACTACCGCGCCATCTTCGACGAGCACTTCCCGCTCGAATCTGCCGCTCGCACCGTGCCCTACGGCAAGTCGGTCGCCTGCTCCACGCCAACGGCCCTTGAGTGGGATGCCAAGTTCAAGGAGATGGCAGACCCGTCAGGTCGCGCCGTGATGGACGTCCACCAGCAGGGTTACTAACCCACTGAGCAATACGACCAAACAAGCGACCGGATAACGCCAAATAGCAAGAGCCCTTCACCATGGTGAAGGGCTCTTTATATCGGGCCTCAAACAGCGGTGACGGCCCATCAAGCTGACCGCCAGACACTCTCTTTTTCACTATGAGTGCGCCGCGATTAATCCTTTTTCGCCTGGTTGGCAAAGAAGATGTCAGCCTGAATATCCTGAGTGCGCACCGTAAATATCTGGTTGGTCAGATCTTCCGTCAGGGTCTCGGCCTCTTTCATCACCCGCAGATTGAAGTCGTTGAGCATCTTGTTGGCGGCAGCCTTGTCGGTTTTGGCCATTTTCAGATAGCTGGCTTCCATCTCTTTTTGCTCTTTGGCGATCTTCGCCTCCCAGCTCTGGTAAGCCTGTTTCACTATCGGTGCCAGCTTGGGATAATCGGTCATCACCAGCGTCTGCAACTTGCGATATTTCCAGTAGATGGAGTCGCTGTCTGCCTTGTCGCTACCCATGGTATAGTGGGCCGGATAGGCTTCCAGACCACTGTAATAGGGAACGTAAGCCGTCAAATCGGCCATGCCGAGGCCCACATAAGTCACCTCGCCCACCTCTCGCGGCATCCAGGGTCGCACTTGCATCACATGGGACTCATAGGTGCGAAACACGCTGATGGGGCGCCATGGCTCCTGCCCATTCAACCCCTTGCTGTAGGGATCGTGCTCGGTACCGTCATAGTGATTGCGCAGCACCGCCTTGACCTCTTCCAGCGTCATTTTCTTCTCCGGAGTCAGATAGACCGGGAATTGGCGGCCGGCATCCACCGCCTGCTTGAGCGATGGATTGAACATCTTCTGGATGGTCCAGACCCGCGGATCGTTATAGGTGCGATCCCGCTCGTCATCACGGGTATAAACCTTGGAGAAGTTGAAGACCCCATCCTTTTGCGGATCATAGAGCCCCTTCTCGGTGGCAAACTCAATCAGGTTTTTCGAGCCCATCATGTCGGCACTGGCGGGATCGTACTGTTGCAGGCGTCCCTGGTTGCCTGAAGCAAAATATTTATCCTTGGGCAGACGCTGTGCCATCCAGTGATGGCCGGTGGCAGTCTCCAGATACCAGAGCTCGTCATCATCCACCACGGCGACGCCAAACCCTTCTCCTGCGCCTATGGTTTCGATGATATTACCAAGCAGGGCAACCGCCTCACGAGCCGATATGGCGCGGGAGAGCAGCACATCGGGAATATCATCCTCGGTGATCCCCTTGTCCTCGACATAGGGATCGAAGGCTAGCGCCTCTGGCGAGGCAAAAATGGACTCGGTACCGCTCACCCCCACCCCTTTCTCGTTGAAACCGGTGGCACCGTGCAGCTGGGTCTTCCAGTTCGGCACCGTGGTGTAACGCAGAGAGTTTTTCGGCAAGGGATAGCTGAAATCATTGGCACCGTTGTGGGCCCTGGAGCTGTGCATACCGCTTTGCCCCTGCTTTGCCGGATGGATCACGAAGTGCTGGGCTTTCAGAGCATCGCTGTCGGCACTGCGAGCCACCATCATGGAGCCATCGGCGGTGGCCTCACTGCCGACCAACAGGGTCGTACAGGCGAATGTCGAAGAGAAGAGCGCAAGGTTGATGGAGAGTGCGACGACGCACTTCTTGAAGGAATGCATGAGATCTCCTTGTTGCAAATTGGCGGTGGCTCGCCCGCCCCTCCTGCCCCCTGCTGCAACTGATCGCGATGGTGACACAGGCCGTGCATAACGGGCCATCAAACGATAAAGACATGAACAGGAGAAGGGCGGACATCTCTTGGCGTGGTAGGCAGAAATCCCAAATCCACCGATGCATGACCTGTTCGCATCTTCTCCCAGCGTCGCGATACTAGGCCTAATTGACTGATGCAAATGTGATTGGTGACGCAAAACACCAATCACCAAGACAAAGCCAATTAAAAATGTTGATAATTGCGACAAATACAGGATTAACACCCATCAACTTTCCAGCAACCTCACCTCAATGGGCAAGCGGGTATAGGGTCGAGTAAAAGAAGGAGGTAGATAGGTAGAGAACGAGATGGTGTAGACACCATCCCGCCCTTTTTGATGTGTCAGCTTGTCACTGTGCGTCTGGTTGATTGGCGGGGGCGGCCTTGATAAAGGCCTGCAGCTGCTCGCAGTTGGCGACGATGCGGCTGATGGTGGGGTACTCCTCCAGCGACATCTCGTAGCGGCGGGCGTTGTAGACCTGGGGCACCAGCATGCAATCAGCCAGGGTCACCTCGTCCCCGACGCAATAGACACCGGCCGTGCTCATCAGCAGCTGTTCGAGGGCGGTGAAAGTCTCGGTGACCCAGTGGCGATACCAGGCCGCCTCCTGCGCCTTGCTGACCCTGAACTCCTGGCCCAGATAATTGAGGACTCGCAGATTGTTGAGGGGGTGGATGTCACAGGCGATCATGTTGACGATCTGGCGTACCTGGGCCTTGTCCTCTGCGGCCGAGGGCATCAGGGGGTGGGCAGGATAGGTTTCATCAAGGTACTCCATGATGGCGACCGACTGGCCGACCCGTACATCCCCATCCACCAGAAAGGGCACCAAGCCTTGCGGATTGACCCGACGATAGGCTTTCTCCCGCTGCTCATCCTGCCGCAAATTGATCGGATGCTGCTCGTAATCGAGCCCCTTGAGCTGCAACACGATCCGTACCCTGAAACTTGCCGATGAGCGCCAATAGCCAAACAACTGCAACATACTTCGTCCTTTTTTTATCTGCCGACCTAGGGTGAGCTCACCCAGGGTCGGCCCCCGTACGCTCGGGAATCATCACCCCGTCTGGCCACCACCCTGCACCACTTGCTGGGAGATGGTGCCAAACAGACTCTTGCCATGGCGATCCTGCATGGTGATGGCCACTCTATCACCAAACTTCAGGTAGGGGGTTGTAGCTTGATCACAATCAAGAATTTCCAGCATGCGCTGTTCGGCCAGACAAGATGATCCGGCGCTGCGATCATAGTTGGAGACGGTGCCCGACCCTATGATGCAGCCCGCCCCGAGCGGTCGGGTCTTGGCGGCGTGGGCGATCAACTCATAGAAGTTGAAGGTCATGTCCACCCCCGCATCGGGCGCGCCGAACAGGGCGCCATTGAGGTAGGTTTCAAGGGGCAGGTGAACCTTGCCCTCACGCCAATCCTCCCCCAGCTCGTCCGGGGTGATGGCCACCGGCGAAAAGGTGCTGGAGGGCTTGGACTGGAAGAAGCCAAAGCCCTTGGCGAGCTCTGCCGGGATCAGGTTGCGCAGGCTCACGTCGTTGACCAGCATCAAGAGCTTGACGTGGCTGGCTGCGGCCTCACGGCTCACCCCCATGGGCACGTCGTCGGTGATGATGGCGATCTCGGACTCAAAATCGATGCCCCACGCCTCGGACTCCATGACGATGGGGCCACGGGGGGCGAGAAAGCTGTCGGAGCCCCCCTGATACATCAGAGGATCGTGCCAGAAGCTCGAAGGCATCTCGGCGCCGCGGGCCTTGCGCACCAGCTCCACATGATTGACGTAGGCACTGCCATCGGCCCACTGGTAAGCGCGGGGCAAGGGAGAGAGACAGGCCGTCTCGTCGAAAGGAAACGCCTCGGGGCAGTCTTCGTCGTTGAGCGCCCGATAGACGGCGGCCAGCCGGGGTTCGATGACGGCCCACTCGTCCAGCGCCGCCTGCAGGGTGGGCACTATGTCTGCGACCCGCACCCCGTGGCGCAAGTCCCGACTCACCACCACCAGCGCGCCGTCGCGCTTGCCATTGTTCAATGTTGCCAGTTTCATGATGATTCCTTATTTGCCGCTGCCACTGGTGAGTCCGGGGCGCTGCCAGCTGGTGACATACGCCGGGTTTTCTATCCCCTCGCACAGGCTGCCGACGTTGAGCGCATCGCGGGTATCGAGCATGACCGCCACCTCGTCGGTGAACTTCTTGGCATAGGCCTGCCCCGCCGCAAACGCCTTGGGATGGGGGCCATGGGTGAAACCGGCGGGATGGAAGGTGACCATGCCCCGCTCTATGTTGTCTCTGCTGAAGAAGTCCCCGGCGTGATAGAAGAGCACCTCGTCGTAATCGTCGTTGCTGTGATAGAAGGGCACCTTGAGGGCGCCGGGATCGCTCTCGATGGGGCGCGGCACGAAGGTGCAGATGACGAAGCGGCTCGCCACGAAGGTGGAGTGAGCCGACGGTGGCAGGTGGTAGCGGTGGCTCATCAGTGGGCGGATGTCGCGCCAGTTGAGGCGCACCACGCACAAGTCCCCGTGCCACCCCTGGGCATCGAGCGGATTGAACGGCCAGGTGATGACGGAAACCTGATCGTGGCGCTTGACCTGCAGCGACCAGGGGTTTTCATCCTGCTGGGCCAGGAAACGTTCGTTGATGGCGGGCACATCGAGCGCCGCCGGATCGAAGATGGCGTGATTGCCCACCAGCCCCTTGTCCGGCAACTGGTAGCTGTCGTTGGTGGCCTCGATCATCAGGATGAAGAGGGGCTCGGTGGGCTCGATGCGCCACATGGTGCCACGGGGGATCACCACATAGTCGCCATCCCGCAGGGTCAGGTGACCGTAGTCACAATAGAACTCGCCGCCCCCCTCGTGGATAAACAACAGCTCGTCACCGTCGGCGTTGCGCACCAGAAACGGCATGGGCTCATGCAGGCGCCAGATCCGGTAGCGGCAGTGGGGGTTGCTGAGAATATCCGGCATCACCCAGGGGGAGAGGGAGCTGACCTCCTCTTGCAGGCCGTTGAGATCGAAGGCCCGCGGGCGCAGCGGCCCCTCCCAGTTGATCCAGTCGGTGGGGGCATGCTTGTGGTGCATGTGGGTAGCCGGGCCGAAAAATCCGGAACGACCCAGTTCACGCTCGTAGATGGCCTGCTCGGGCAAGTCGGCATGAGCCTGGCGGGAGTGGGTCCCCTCCCGATGGGGGAAACTTATCCAGTTACGCATCACTCTCCTCCCCTTTTCTCTCACCCTGTTCGCTGCCACTGAGCACGCCACGGCGGATCTGATCCAGTTCGATGGATTCGAACAGTGCCTGGAAATTGCCCTCGCCAAACCCCTCGTTGCCCTTGCGCTGAATGATCTCGAAGAAGACGGGACCGATGACGGTGTCGGTGAAGATCTGCAGCAGTATGCCGTCCTTGGTGGGGGAACCGTCGATGAGGATGCGCAACTCTTTCAGCGCCGCCAGATCCTCCTGGTGCCCCTCGACCCGGCTGTTCACCTTCTCGTAGTAGGTGTCGGGGGTAGGCATAAAACCGGTGCCGCGCCCGCGCAGGGTGCGAATGGTTTGATAGATGTCGGCAGACGCCAGGGCGATATGCTGGATCCCCTCCCCCTTGTACTGGCGCAGGTACTCCTCGATCTGGGACTTGTCGTCCGCCGACTCATTGATGGGGATGCGAATTTTGCCGCAGGGGGCGGTCATGGCGCGGGAATGGAGCCCCGTCAGCTTGCCCTCGATGTCGAAATAGCGAATTTCGCGAAAGTTGCCGATCCGCTCGTAAAAGTTCGACCACACATCCATGTTGCCGCGATGGACGTTGTGGGTCAGGTGATCGATATCAAGGAGCCCGGCATCCACTTCGGCCATGCGGGCCTGCCAGTCGGGATAGAAGACAAAATCCACCTCATAGATGGAACCCCGCTCGCCGTAACGGTCGACAAACGACAGTGTGCTCTCGCCGATGCCGTAGATGGCGGGAATATTGAGCTCCATGGGCCCTATCTTTCCGACAAACGGCTTGGCCCCCTTGGCGATGGCGTACTGCTGGGCCTTGCCCGCATCAGAGACCCGAAACGCCATGCCGCAGACACTCGGCCCGTGCAGGCTGGCAAACTGCTCGGCCTGGGAGTGGGGCTCGGCATTGACCACGAAGTTGATATCCCCCTGGCGATAGAGCCAGCACTGCTTGTGCCTGTGCTGGGCGACCTCGGCAAACCCCAGGGAGACGAACAGCGCCTTGAGGGCGGCAATGCCCTTGGCATCCGGGGCCGTGTATTCAACGAACTCAAAGCCGTCGGTGCCAAGCGGATTGATGGTATGGGTGGTAGAAGGGGTGGCATTCATCGGGCGCTCCTTGCTCCATCAGGAAAACAGCGCGGGCGGTGATACACTGCCCGCGACAAGTGTTAACAACTTGTTTCATTAGAGGCAGTGGGCGGCAGGAAGAGAAGAGGAAGCCCTCAGATAGTTTTTCGTCCAAGGAGGCGATGAATGTAAATGAATTGTGACATTCAGGGCGAAGGCCTGCGATCAAAGCGCCGGAGTACCTCCCCCCTGTCAGCTTTGTCTTACAGTCGCCAGGATTTGGGGATTAGCCGGGGCAGTTTCGCCCTCCCCCGCGCGAGCCGTGCCGGGGTGGGATTGACAAGCCAGGCTTCTTGCCCCAACGCCAGCAGCGGCAGATCGTGCAGGCTGTCGCTTAAGGTAAGGGCAGGCTCAAGGGTGCGCACCTCGGGCAACAGCTTGTGCACCCCGTGGCAATAAAAGCGCGGCATCAGGCCGCCGAAACGGTAGTGCATGAGCGAGCCCAGGATGCGGCAGGGCAGCTTGCCCGAGCGCTGTTGGTAGAGCTGGCCACGCACCAGGGCGCGAGGACTGGCGGAGATCACCCAGCAGCGCGCCCCCGCCTCATCGAGCAGGGCGTGCGCCTCCCGAAAGAGTCCCGGGCGGGTGCGGCAATAGGCCCGCACCAGCTTGCGCCAGCCAAGGGGGGAAAGCCCCAGAGTAATGGCCCACCAGATAAGCGAAATCCCCTGACGACGCTGGCTTGGCAATAGATAGACCAGCCCGCCAAGGGCGATGACCGGCAGCAACAACAGCGGCCAGCGGCGACGACGCAGGATGTAACGCAGCAGCCCGGCATGGCTGTCACCGGGGGCCAGGGTGTCATCAAAATCAGCTAGGATCCAGCCGATCGTCTTCGCTGCACTCCCCGCTTTCCCCTTCTCTGGATCATCATCCAACTGCATCTTGCTCTCCCGGATTCAGGGCGCCAGGGTGTCGATGGCCGCCGCCAGTTCGGGGGTCACGAACTCGTCCCCCAGGTTTGGCGGACAGACAAAGTCGAACGGCTCGCCTGCCAGGGTAAAGCGCAGGCGCCAGGCGTGCAGGTAGCCGCGATCGGCCAGCGTGCCGCCGTAGCGCTCATCCCCGAGGATGGGGGCACCAATGCTCTTCATGGCCACCCGGATCTGGTGGGTTTTGCCAGTCTGGGGCTTGATGCGATAGAGGCGCAACCCCTCGCGCACCGACACCGAATCGAACCAGCTGATAGCGGGGTTGTCGAGAGTGCGGGTCAGCATCCAGCTGCCGCCCCGCCCCTTCTGCATGTCCCCCTTCACCCAGCCCTGCTTCTTCTTCGGCTTGCGATCGGAGAGGGCCAGATACTGCTTGCTCACCTCCCGCGCCGCGAAGGCCATGCTGAGGGCGCGGTTGGCCTCCGTGGTGCGCGCCAGCAGCACCAGCCCGGAGGTCATCTTGTCGAGGCGGTGCACCGGATAGAGGGTGAGGCCCGTGTCCGCCTTGACCCGATTGACCAGACCCGGAGTAAGCAGACCGGGCTCCCCTCCCTCATCGTGCATGCCAATGCCGGGCTGCTTGTCGATAACCAGGAAGGCGGGGTGCTGAAACAGGATCCGGTACATAAAACCTCGATAAACAAAAAAACCTTCGCGGCCCGTCAGGGTGCCGCGCTCAGGCGAGGCATTCTCCCCGCTCCCCCGCCATTTGGCAAACCCGATGTGCCGGGATACAAAATGGCCCCCGCCTGTTGCCGGGCGGGGGCCGTCGTCACTCAGTATGGCAAGCCGTTTGTCAGACGCTGCGCGGGCGCAAGTGGGCGTGCCAGCGCGCCTCCCACTTCTTGAACAGCCAGACGATGACGAAGGTCAGCACCATGTAGAGCAGACCGGCAGTCAGGAACGCCTCAAACGGACTGTAGTAGCGGGAGTTGATGATCCGCGCCGCACCGGTCAGATCGACGATGGTAATGATGCCCGCCACCGCCGAGCCCTGCAGCATGAAGATCACCTCGTTGCTGTAGGCGGGCAGCGCACGGCGAAACGAGTTGGGCAAGATGATCCGGGTGAGGGTCTGCCAGCGGGTCATGCCGAAGGCATTGGCCGCCTCAATCTGCCCCTTGGGCATGTTCTGCACGGCGCCACGCACGATTTCGGCGGTGTAGGCCCCCGTGTTCAAGGTGAACGCCAGCAGGGCGCAGAACCAGGCCTCGGCAAACAGCGACCAGGCGGCGCTGTTTTTCAGCCACTCCCACTGGGCGGCGCCGTAGTAGATGATGAACAGCTGCACCAAGAGCGGGGTGCCGCGAAAGAAGTAGATGTAGGCCCAGATCGGCCCCTTGATCAGCCAGTTGCGGCTGTTGCGCAGTATGCCCATGGGCACTGCCAGCAGCAGGCCGAGCACCAGGGAGGCTGCCACCAACAGTACCGTGGTGTAGAGGCCCTGCCAGTAGGTGGGCCATTCAGTGAGGATGATTGAAAAATCCATGGCTTACCTCGTCTTGATCGCGTAGTGGCGCTCGGCCCACTTCAGTGCCGAGGTGGAGACTGCGGTGAAGATCAGGAAGATAAGCGCCACCGCCATGTAGAAGGTGAAGGGCAGCTGGGTCGAGCCCGCCGCCAGAGAGGCTTTGCGCACCATGTCATCGAGCCCGATGATGGAAACCAGCGCCGTGGTTTTCAGCAGCACCAGCCAGTTGTTGCCAAAGCCCGGCAAGGCGTGGCGCATCATCTGGGGAAACAGGATGCGACGAAACACCTGGGTCGCTCGCATGCCAAAGGCACGGGCCGCCTCCAGCTCCCCCTTGTCCACCGCCAGAATGGCTCCGCGGAAGGTCTCGGTCATGTAGGCGCCGAAGATAAAGCCGATGGTGGCCACCCCGGCCGCAAACGGGCTGATATCGATGTAATCGGGCAGCAGGGAGACCCACTCCTGATTGGGATTGCTCGCCAGCAGATAGTTGTTGTAGGTCTCGTTGACCCAGGTACAGAGGTTGTTGATGAGCACCTGGCCGCCGAAGAACAGCAACATCATCAGCACCAGATCGGGAATGCCGCGAATGATGGTGGTGTAGGCGGTGGCAAAGCCGCGGGCCCACTTGTAGGGGGAGAGCTTGGCCAACGCCCCCAGCATGCCGAGCAGAAGCGCCAGCAGCAGGGAGGCCAGCGCCACTTCCAGGGTGACCCAGGCCCCCTCCAGCAGGGAGGTTTCGTATCCTTTCAAATCAAACATATGCAGTTCCATCGCAACTAAGCGGGCCCATCACTCCCTTGCGAGAGACAACGGGCCCGATGACTACAGACGAGGGTCAACCTGTCGCTATTGTGCGTGTCACGCCCTGGCTCCTGCTCCCGGCAAGGAGCCATGGGAATTACTCGCCGTAGACGTCGAAGTCGAAGTACTTGTCGTTGATTTCCTTGTACTTGCCGTTGGCACGCAGGGCCAGGATGGCGGCGTTGAATTTCTCTTTCAGATCCTTGTCGGCCTTGCGCACCGCGATGCCGGCGCCTTCACCGAACCACTTGGGATCGGTCAATTTCGGGCCCACGAACTCAAACGCATCGCCACCCTCTTTCTTGAGCAGACCGTCGCTGATGGCGGCGGAGTCGGCCAGCACGTAATCGACGCGGCCGGATTTCAGGTCGAGATAGGCCTCATCGGCGGTGCCGTAACGCTTGATGGTGGCGTTGGGGAAGTTGTCGGTAATAAAGGTGTCCATGGAGGTGGCACGCTGCACGGCCACGGTTTTGCCGTCCATGAAGGCTTTCTCCAGCTTGACGTCAGTGCCCTTCTTGGCAGCGAAACGGGCAGGAATGTGTTGGTACTTCTGGGTGAAGTCCACCTTCTTCTTGCGCTCTTCGGTGATGTCCATGGTGGCGATGATGGCGTCATACTTGCGCGACAGCAGCGCCGGAATGATGCCGTCCCAGTCCTGCTTGACCAGGGTGCACTTCACCTTCATCTCGTCGCACAGGGCGTTGGCGATATCGATGTCAAAGCCTTTCACCTCGCCGCTTGGCTCGGTCCAGGAGAAGGGAGGGTAAGCCCCTTCCACCCCGATACGTACCTCTTTCCACTCCTTGGCCATCAGGCTGCCGGAAGACAGAGCAGTCACAACGGCGGTCGCCAGCATCAGCTTGTTCATGTATCTCTCCTTGATAAAACAGTTGATCGTTGATTCGAAATCTCGTCCATCAATAGATGGAGGAGATGAATTGCTTGAACCGTTCGGATTTGGGATGGGCGAAGATCTCCTTGGGGTTGCCCTCCTCCTCCACGCGGCCCTGATGCAGGAACATCACCTTGTTCGATACATCGCGGGCAAACGACATCTCGTGGGTCACCACCAGCATGGTGCGCCCCTCTTCGGCCAGCTCGCGCATCAGACCGAGTACTTCTCCCACCAGCTCGGGATCCAGTGCCGAGGTGGGTTCGTCAAACAGCATGACTTCGGGCTCCACCGCCAGGGCACGGGCGATGGCCGCCCGCTGCTGCTGGCCGCCGGAGAGGTGGCCGGGATAATAGTCGCGGCGCTCCCACAGGCCGACCCGGTTGAGCAGGTGCTCCGCCTTGGCGATGGCCTCGGCACGGGGCACCTTCAGCACCTGGATGGGTACCTCTATGATGTTCTGCATGATGGTCATGTGCGACCAGAGGTTGAAGCTTTGAAACACCATGGCCAGCCGGCTGCGAATGCGCTCCACCTGCCGCATGTCTTCCGGCAGACGTTCACCGGTGCGGTTGGTTTTCATGCGAATAAGCTCGCCATGGAGGGAAACCGTGCCGGAAGAGGGTGTTTCCAGCAGATTGATACAGCGAAGAAAGGTCGACTTCCCCGAGCCGGAGGAGCCGATAAGGGAGATCACATCCCCCTTGTGGGCGGTCATGTCGATGCCCTTGAGCACTTCGTGGGTGCCAAAATACTTATGCAGATCACGTACTTCCAGTGCGGCAACGTCGCTCATCCATTACAACCTTGTCTGTCCCTAGACGCCGCTGGGGCGTGACTCACACCATCTCTTTTTAACAAATAGTTAACCGATGGCAACCTTCAGCGAAAATATCATCGGGATAGTTAAAAAACAATACAGAACAGGTGTCTTTGGTGTTTTGTCTGTATTTTTATTGGCCATGAAGGTATTTTTCAGCACTTTGTGTGCATAAAACTCTAATCACACCGTTCTGGCAACACCGCCTTTTTATACTTGCAGCGTAAGGGTGGCAAGAAAAATCAGGTCAATGACCGATAAGCAGACAAAATTCACTTTATTCAGCCATCCCTTGACCGCATCTTGTTGAAAAATGGACTCTCCCCTGCCAAAACAGCGATGCACCCGGGTGGGGAACCGGATTGGTTCAGTGCCCTGTTTTGCACCATAAAGATAACAAATCGATAAAAAAGTGTCGGATGAACCACGCAAACCCACAGATATGTGACACAGAGCCAAGAAGTAATGATAATGTGGCGTTTTTATCAATTTTTGTGACCGAGGCCCCGATGTTGCTCAATGTGTTGCTGATCCTGTTACCTCTGGTGATCGGCTATCTGGTCCCCCTCTCCTCTGCCCGGCTGATCAAGCTGGTCAACCAGTCTCTCGGCAAGATGGTCTACCTTATCTTGTTCCTGATGGGGCTGGGGCTTGCCTATGTGGAGAACCTCGGCAGCAACCTGGCAGTGATCTTCAAGGTGGCCGGCGTCATGCTCACCGCCATTACCCTGTGCAACCTGCTGGCGCTCTGGTGGCTGGACCGGCGATCTCCTCCGACCCACGAGGCCAGCGACGGCAAGATGCCGAGCAAATTGCACCTGTTGTGGGAGTCACTCCAGCTCTGCTTCGTGGTGCTCGGCGGCGTGCTGCTGGGGCTGCTGGTGGATCTGCGCGCCCTGCCCATCGACAAATGGAGCGAATGGGCCCTGATGCTGCTGCTGTTTCTCATCGGGGTGCAGATGCGCAACTCCGGTATGCGGCTGCGCCAGATCCTGCTCAACCCCTGGGGCATGAAGATAGCCGCCACCGTCATCGTCAGCAGTTGGCTCGGCAGCCTGCTGGCCGCCCAGCTGCTGGAGATGCCCGCCAGCCACGCCCTGGCGATCAGCTCCAGCTTCGGCTGGTATTCGCTCTCCGGCATCCTGGTGGCTGACAAGCTGGGCCCCGTGCTGGGCTCCGCCGCCTTTATCAACGATCTCGGCCGCGAGCTTATCGCCATCCTGATCATCCCGGTGCTGATGCGCCGCCACCCCAGTGCGGCCATCGGCTACGGCGGCGCCACGGCCCTTGATTTCACCCTGCCGGTGATCCAGAAATCCGGCGGCATCCAGGTGGTGCCGGTGGCCATCGTCTCCGGCTTTATCCTGAGCCTGCTCGGCCCCATCCTGATCCTGGGCTTTCTGGCGATCTGAGCGCCAGCATCATGAACTTTCTGGCACATTTGCATCTGGCGGCCCACACCGACAGCTCCCTCACCGGCAATCTGCTGGGGGATTTTATCAAGGGGCCGCTGCCGACCGGGCTGAATGCCCCTTTTGATGAGGGAATCTGGCTGCATCGCAAGATAGATGGCTTCACCGACGCCCACCCCGAACACAGGGCGGCGGTGGCCTGCTTCGAGGCTCCCTGGCGCCGCTTTGGCGGCATCCTGGTGGACATGCTCTACGATCACTGGCTCAGCCAGCACTGGTCGCAATTTCACGAGCATCCCCTGCCCAGTTTCTTGCTGCAGAGCTATGCCCGGCTGCTGGCAGATCACCGCATCCTGCCGGATGGTTTGCCCGCCCCGCTCATGCGGATGGCGCAGCAGAACTGGATTGCCTCCTATCACCACAGGAAGGGGCTGGGTCAGGCCCTCAACGGCATCGGTCGTCGCCTGCGCCGCCCGCAGCCTCTGGGAGAAGCGCTCACTACCCTGGACGAGACACGCTGGCAGCAGTGTGAAGAGGGCTTTCTGCGCTTCTACCCCGAGCTGATGGCGTTCAGCCGCCAACAGCTGGCCAAGTACCGCAGCGAGGCTGCAACCCATCGCCAAACGCTATAAAAAAACGCCCCGTTCGGGGCGTTTTTGACGGCCGGATGCGTTATTTCGCTTCCTCTTTCTTCTTGCGAATGCTTAAACCCAGCTCGCGGCCACGCAGGCGGGCGTAGTAGATGGTGCCAACAAAGGCCAGGGTGGTGAGCACCAGCTCCACCACCGCCAGCCACCGCTCCCCTTCATCCGTGGTGATCAGGGTCAGGGCATGGAGGAAGTAGGGCATCAGCACGAAGTTGCCCCAGGCGTGGGTGTAGGGGTTGCCCTGCACTATCCCCTTGAGGGGAAACAGCAGGGGCACAGTCCAGATCACCGGCAGCAGCCAGGGGTTGAGGTCCGGGTGGGGCGAGAGCCACAGGTGCCACAGCAGCACCCAGATCAGCAGGCCGAAGAAGCCGACCAGGGTCAGCAGACGGGCAAGGCGGGAGGTCACTTGAGGATCTCCAGTACCTGCTCTGGCGGGCGGCCGATACGGGCCTGGCCATTCTTGATGACGATGGGGCGCTCGATCAGCTTGGGATGCTGGTGCATCGCCTGGATCAATGCCTCACCGCTCTGCCCGGCCAGCCCCAGCTCCTTGTAGAGATCTTCCTTGGTGCGCATCAGCTGGCGCGGATCGGTGAAGCCAAGCTGACCCAGCAGGGTGCGGATGGTCTCCACGCTCGGGGCTTGCTCCAGATAGAGCACCACGTCCGGGGCGATCCCGCGCTGTTCCAGCAAGGCCAGGGTTTCACGGCTCTTGGAGCAGCGCGGATTGTGGTAGATTTGGGTCTCGCTCATGGTAACTCCCTGATTAATCGCAAGATGGGACAAGAAACGGCGCTATTGTAGGGGAAAGTGATGGTCAGGGTAAGCGGCAGTGGAAAGGAATTGAAACGAATTTGTTGGGCGATTGTGGCCGGCCTGCTGAGCGCCTGTACGCCGGCCCCCGAGTTCACCGATGCGCAGGGCCAGCCTCTCTCCCTGTCGCACTTTGCCGGCAAGCCGCTCCTGGTCAACTACTTCGCCCCCTGGTGCGCCCCCTGCCTTCGGGAGATGCCGCGCCTGGCGGCACTCGCCCGGGAAGGCGAGATCGCCGTGGTGGCTATCAACTATGACCCGGCGACGCCGGCTGAGCTTGCCCAACTGGCCAAGCGCTATGACATCCCATTGCCACTGCTGATCGCCAACGAGACGGCGACGCTCCCCTTCCCGCGCCCGTCTGGGCTGCCCACCAGCTACCTGCTCGATGGCCAGGGCCGACTGCAGCAGACCCTGGTCGGCGAGCTCGACCAGCCGCAGATCGATGCTCTCAAGGCGGCGGCCCGCACCTTGGCCAACTAACCCTTCACCCCCGTCATCACACGGGCTGTCACTCGCCACCAGTCACCAGCAATGACAAGGGCGCACCGAAGTGCGCCCTTGTTGGCTAACCGCATACAGGGTCATCACCCCTTGAGGCTGTCGAGATCCTTCTTGGCCCGCTCCAGCTCGGTGATCCTGGCCTCGAGCCGGGCTAGCGTCATCCGATCCTTGGTGGTGCCACGAGCCACGATGAGCTCGTCGATGGCAGCCTGATAATCCCCGCGCAGCGCAAGCATCTCGGCTCGCGCCATGTGCAGCTCGGTCATCCGCCCCGCCTTGCGATAGGCATCGGAGAGCAGGTTCCAGGCCAGGTTGTTCTCCTCATGCTCGCGGGCATAGGGGTCGAGAATGGCGATGGATTTCTTGTAGTTGCCGCTCTCGAGATAGGCGTTGCCAAGGTTCACCACTATCACCTCGTTGTCCGGCATGCGGGTGCGGAAATTTTCCAGCCGGGCGATAGCCTGGGCGCTGCGCCCCTTGGCGAGATCGATGTCGGTCAGGGCATCCACCACGAACAAGTCTTCCGGATGGCGGGAGGCCAGCTCCTTCATCAAAGCATCCGCCTCGTCGGTGCGCTTGAGCTGGATCAGTGCCAGCGCCTTGCCGTAGATGGCGGCATCCTTGAGGGGATAATCCCCCTTCTGGATGCGGGTGTCGAAGTAGCTCAGCAACCCCTGAGGGGTGTCCGTGCCGTAACGCACCTGAATGCGCACCTTGGCCAGCCAGAAATCGAGACTGGGTGAGAGGTTGCGGCGACTGTAGTTGCTCGCCCTGGATCGCGCCTCGCTGATCCGGGTCTCCGGCAGCGGGTGGGTCAGCAACATCTCGGGCGGCTTGCTGGCATAGCGGTACTCGGCGGCCAGCTTCTGGAAGAAGGTCGCCATCCCCATGGGATCGAAGCCGGCGTCATACAGTGTCTTCATGCCGATGCGATCCGCTTCGTACTCGTTGTCACGGGTGTAGTTGATGGCGGACTGCATGGAGAGGCCGAGGGTGGTCTGCAGGGCGGCGATACCGGCGGTGGGGTTGATCACCGCCAGCGCAATGGAGCCCACCAGACCGGCCAGGGTCATGGCGGAGCTGCTCGCCTGCGCCTCCATGTAGCGGGCGATGTGGCGCTGGGTCACGTGGGTGATTTCGTGAGCCAGTACCGAGGCGAGCTCGCTCTCGTTGTCGGCGTAGAGAAACAGGCCGGTATGCACCTTGACCCGCCCGCCGAGGAAGGCGGCCGCGTTGATGCTGGGGTCATTGATGAGGAAAAAGGTAAACGGGAAGCGTACCCCGTCGGCATTGGAGAGCAGACGCTGGCCCAAATCGTCGATGTACTGGTTGAGCACGGGGTCGTCGATGATGGGCAGACCCGCCCGGGCGAAGCGCATGAAGGCATTGCCGTAACGGACCTCCTGCTCGATGGGCAGGGCCGAGACACCGGCGGTGCCGATGTCGGGAAGCTGGTTGTTCGCCTGGGCATGAAACGTGGCGCCCATCAGGGAGGCCAGCAGGGGAATGGATGCCATCAGGGGGGAAAAGCGTGCCACGTTATCTCTATCTCCAATAGGGTCTGTTGACGTTGCGGCGCAAGCCGCGTTGCAGCGACAAATGGCGCCAGGCAAGGCGCGGAACGCCGACCATGGCCATACCCTTGGCCACTCCTGCAACGACGCATGGCGTCATTTACCGCGCAACCCGTAGGGACAGGCCAGCTTTTGCGCAAAACGTCGTGACTCGATCCATGCCCCTTGGCTGGCGCAGCCTGGTCTTGCGCAAAAACTGACGCCGTCGCGGTCGTGACGAAACGTCAGCAGACCCTACCGGGGCTTCGGCAGAATACCCTTGCCTCAGAAGGGCTACAAGCGTTGTTTCGTGCTGTCATCGCGGCCATAATAGCGACCACTCGCGAGATGGAGCCCTCATGGAGTACCTCGACCTGACCCCCTGGCGTTGCCCCGAGCCCCTGATCCGGCTCAAACTCTGGTTAAGAGAAGCCCAACCAGGCCAGGTCGTGACCATCCGCCTGGCCGATCCGGGTTCGCGGCAGGATATTCCGGCCTATCTGCAACGCCTCGGCCATCAGGTCACGCAGCAACAGGCGCCGGATCAGACTCTCTCTTTACTACTGGTTGTCGGGGCCAGGCCACTCTCACAGACCCCGTCGTGTAAGGACGCTAGATGTTAGAAGTATTAAAGCGCTGGTATCAGACCCGTTTTTCCGATCCCGATGCCGTCACCCTCTTCCTGTTGCTGCTGTTCGGCTTTGCCGGACTCTGGCTGTTTGGCAACCTGCTCGCCCCCATCCTGGTGGCCATCGTCATGGCCTATCTGCTGGAGTGGCCTGTGGTCCGGCTGCAGCAGGCGGGGCTCTCCCGCACCCTGGCCACCAGTCTGGTGCTGCTCATCTTCATCACCCTGGCAGTGACCGCGGTGCTGGGCCTTATCCCGACCCTGGTCCACCAGAGCATCAATCTGGCCAAAGAAGCCCCGGCCATGCTGACCCATGCCCAGGACTATGTGCGCACCCTGCCGGACAGATACCCCGAGCTTGTCGATGTCAGCCTGGTGGAAACCGTCATCGACAACATGCGCCAACGCATCCTGAGCGGGGGCGAGCATCTGGTCAGCGCCTCCCTGAGCTCCCTGGTGAACGTGGTGGCCATCATGGTCTATCTCATCCTGGTACCCCTGATGGTCTTCTTCATGCTCAAAGACAAGCAGGTGCTGATGGGGGGGCTGCGTCGCTTCCTGCCGCGCAACCGCACCCTGGTCAACCGGGTCTGGGTGGAGATGAACAACCAGATCATCAACTACATCCGCGGCAAGGTGATCGAGATCCTCATCGTCGGGGTGGCGACCTATATCCCCTTCGCCCTGATGGGACTGCGCTACTCGGCCCTGTTGGCGGTGGCGGTTGGCTTCTCCGTGCTGATCCCCTATATCGGCGCCGCCGTAGTGACGGTGCCGGTGGCCATGGTGGCCCTGTTCCAGTGGGGGCTCACCCCAGAGTTTGCCTGGCTGATGGTGGCCTATCTGGTCATTCAGGCGCTCGATGGCAATCTGCTGGTGCCGGTGCTCTTCTCCGAGGCGGTCAACCTGCATCCGGTGGCCATCATTATCGCCGTGCTGGTGTTTGGCGGCCTGTGGGGCTTCTGGGGGGTCTTCTTCGCCATTCCCCTCGCCACCCTGGTCAAGGCGGTGCTCAACGTCTGGCCCAAGCGGGAAGAGCTGCCCCGCCCCGCCCCCTGATGGGGACATACCTGCAACGACAGGCAAAGACCAAAAAGAGAGGCCAAGCCTCTCTTTTTTGTTGGCGGCAGCGCTCATCTGCCTGCTGGCAATGCCTCTCACAGCCCAGGCAGGGCGTCCATTGGGGCCAGCGTTGGCAACACGCCACTCTTTTTGCTCTATCGGTTTGAATTCACAATACAAATCGGCTTAACTGGCTACGCCACCGGCACCCTGTTGCGCCACCACTGCATCGGTCACCGACCCATAAGGATATTCATATGCCCCCAGTCCCGGCCTTGCGCCATGCCTCTCTTGGCGCCCTTCTGGCGCTGCTGCTCTCGGCCCCCGTCCGTGCCGACCTCGATCTCGGGGCACTCAGCGCCTTCTCCAGCGACAGCCCAAGCAGCCCCATTCCCAAGGGACTGGTCGTTGGCGGCGCATTTATCGCAGGCCAGGCCCGTTACCAGCATCAGGACGACACCCTGCTGCCCATCCCGGGCGCCCTCTATTTTGGCGACAACCTGATGTATCTGGGGGATCGGGCCCGCTACTACCTCACCCGGGATGGCGGCTTCTCCACCTACGCCTTCGGGCGGATGCGCTTTGGCAACCTGGATCCGGATGATGATGCCTTCCTCCATGGCCTCAACAAGCGCAAAGGGGAGTTCGAGGCCGGCTTCGGGGCCGATCTCATCACCCCCTATGCCCTGTGGACCATGCGGGCCACCACGGACGTGACCGGCAACAGCAACGGCCAGGAGGTGATGCTGTGGGCCAACTTCCCCATCATCCGCGGCCCGCTGCTGCTGATGCCGGGGGCTGGCGTGATGCTGCGCAGCCACAACCTCGCCAACTATTACTTCGGCGGCGTGTCGCAAGAAGAGGCCCGGGCAGGCAGGCAGGCGTGGAACACGGGCACCACCCTCTCCCCCATGGTCTCCGTCATCGGCAGCTATCGCTTCAGTGCCAACTGGATTGGCGGCTTTGGCGTCAACTACGAACGCTATGACGACGACATCGCCGACAGCCCCATCGTCCAGCACAAGGGCGAGCTCTATGCAGGCTTCGGCCTCGGCTATATCTGGTAACCCCTTAGCCGCACAAGTCGCAAGACAAAAGAGAAAAGGAGCCCATGGCTCCTTTTCTCGCTATCCGGCAAGGTGTCACCCTCACAGCCCGGCCAGAAACACTCCCAGCGCGCCGTTGACGAAGACAGGGTTCTCCAGGGTGGAGATATGGCCCGCTCCCGGGATCTCCTTGAAGGGGCAACCCAGCACCTCGGCCATCAGATAGCCTTCCAGCACAGGACGTGCCTTGTCCTCGCAGCCTGTCATTACCAGGCTGGGTATGGCGATCTCTTCGAGCCAGTCGATGCGATCTTCCCGGGTCACGAAACTGCGCCCCACCGCCACCATGGCAGCCACCTTGTCGGCGGGCCAGCTCGCCAGACGCGCCTTGAAACCATCCATCAAGGCCGCATCCGGCTGATGGGCAAAAAAGAGCGGCGCCACCTGCTCCACGATGGGCGCAGGAATGGTGCCAAGCTGCTCGATCATAGCGAGCATGCCAAGATAGCGCTCGCAGGTGATCTGGGGCTCGAGGCCAACGAAGCTGTCCATCAGCACCAGGCCCTTGAGACGCTCCGGCGCCATGCGCGCGAGCTCGACACCCCACATGCCGCCGATGGAGAGGCCCACCAGCACGCACTCTTCCACCCCGAGGGCATCGAGCAGCGCCAGGTGAGCGCGGGCCAGGGTCGCCAGGGTGCAGGGGCCTTCGGGCAGCGCATCGGAATCCCCGTGGCCCCAGAGCTCGGGCACAATGCAGCGATACTGCCCCTTGAGCGCCTCGACTTGCGGCGCCCACATGGCGCTGTCCCACAGATAGCTGTGACCAAACAGCAGCACAGGGCCCTGCCCCTCGTCCAGATAGGCCATGCGGCGACCCGCTATCTCCATAAACTGCTTCATGTTTTCTCCTGTTGCCTCTAGTGGAGCGGCAGTGTATCACGCCCCCCCTTGGCGATGACGCTTCTGTGGTGCAATCTGGAAGAGTGTCAACAAGGAGAAGATCATGCCAAAGGACAAGAGCAAGAAACGCCCGCGCCTCAACAAGAAGCGCTACGAGCATCACCTCGCCCATCTGCAGGAGGAGCTGGTCAAGCTGCAGGAGTGGGTCAAGCAGGAGGGACTGAAAGTCGTGGTGGTGTTCGAGGGACGCGATGCCGCCGGCAAGGGGGGCGTCATCAAGGCCATTACCGAGCCGCTCAACCCCAGGGTGTGCCGGGTCACCGCCCTGCCCGCCCCCTCCAACCGGGAACGCTCCCAGTGGTACTTCCAGCGTTATGTGGCCCACCTGCCCGCCGCCGGCGAAATGGTGCTGTTCGACCGCTCCTGGTACAACCGGGCCGGGGTGGAACGGGTGATGGGCTTTTGCAGCGACGAGGAGTACCGGGAATTCCTGCGCGCCTGCCCCGAGTTCGAGCGGATGCTGATCCGCTCCGGCATCACCCTCATCAAGTACTGGTTCTCGGTCAGCGACGAGGAGCAGGAGAAGCGCTTCAAGGAGCGGATCAGCACCCCCATCAAGCGCTGGAAATTCAGCCCCATGGATCTGCAATCCCGCTCGCGCTGGGTCGAATACTCCCGCGCCAAGGATGACATGTTTACCTACACCGATACCCAGGACAGCCCCTGGTTCGTGGTGGACGCCGACGACAAGCGCCGTGCCCGCCTCAACTGCATCTCCCACCTGCTGGGCAAGGTGCCCTACGAGGCGATCCACTACGAGCACATAGAGCTGCCCCCCATCAGCACCGAAGGTTACGAGCGCCCGCCGCTTACCAGCCAGAACTTCGTGCCGGACATCACCGCAGACCTCGATGACAAAGACGATCACTGATAACGCCTGACCCGGCCAGCCGCTCTGGCTGGCCTGTCAACGCAGCGCACCAAACCCCGGGTAGCCATTTACAGCCCCAGCAAGTCCCCTTCCCGATGGGCAACCTCACCGGCCAGGAAGATCACCTCATCCCCGGCGCAGGCCAGCCGGTTGAGCACCCTGGCGTAACAGAGGCCTTCGTGGTGCGCGGTCAGAGCAATACGCTCCCCGGTTTGCGCATCCGTCAGCCAGCCGACCCGCTGCCCTGCCAGCACCCGATCCCCGGGGGCAACCTCGTAGCTCAGGATCCCCGCCGCCGGGGCCGAGATCACCTCCACCGCAGCTAGTGGCGTCGCCTTTCCCCCTGTGCAGGTGGGCGGCTCGGCTGGCATCCTGAATGCGGGATCAATCCAGCCAGACTCCACCAGACAGGCCAGCAGCCGCCGGGCATCCTGCTCGGCCAGATGATCGGCCACATCCTGCTGCCCCCTCAGCTCCACCGTCACCGCGACCGGCACCTGTGGCCCCTCCATCAGGGCATACCAGTTCTGCAGCAGGGCATCATCAAAAGACATGCCCCCCGCCTGCTCGCTAAGCAGCATCACCCCGGCCCCGAGGCAGGCACCCAGGCGCTCCACCTGGCTGCGCTGGCGAACGTGGCCATAGAGGTGCAGCAGGGCGTCGCTGTCGCAATGGATGTCCAGCACCAGATCGGCCTCCAGTGCCCAGCCAAACAGGGTGTGCTGCAGCCACGCCAGTTCGCCGCCGGGACGCCGCTCGGCCAGCCTGGCCAGCAACAAATCGCGCGCCGTCAGGTGGGTGGGTATTGCCTCCCCCTCCCCCTTCGCCACCAGCAGGGGATATCCCCGGTTGAAGTTCTGTCCGGTGGCGGCCAGAAAGCGCCCCTGATGCAACCCAAAATGCCACTGGGACAGACCGATGGGGTTGGCCTGGGGCACCAGACGGATACGCCCCAACAGGGCTCCCTGCTGCTCCAAGGTCATCAGATGCGGGCGCAGGCGATGCAGGGCCAGCACCCCAGGCAACTCGTCGGCATGCAGCCCTGCCTGCAGATAGGCAAGGGGCCCACTGCTGCCAAATTCCCAGGCCTGCAACACCCGTTGACTGCCCGGCGTGCCGCCGGGCATGGGGAGCTTGATCTCCTTCATCCTGTTCCCTTATTCGTACTGGTCGTAATCGAAGTACTTGTCGTTGATCTGCTTGTAGGTGCCGTTGGCCAGCAGGGTACCGAGCGCCTTGTTGACCTCCCCCAGCAGGCGAGCGTCCTGCTTGCGCACCGCGATGCCGGAGCCGGTACCGAAGTAGGCAGGGTCATTCATCCTGGGGCCGAAAAAGTCGAACCCGGCCGCCCCTTCCCGCTTCTTGAACTCCATGCCAACGCCGATTTCCACCACGATGGCATCCAGCCGACCCGCCATCAGATCCAGCCAGGCCTGCTCTGCCGAACCATAGGTGCGCACCTCGGCCCCCGCCTTGCCATAGACATCCTTGGCATAGTTCTCCTGAATGGAACCAAGCTGCACGCCTATCCGCTTGCCGGCCATGGCAGCGGGTTCACCATTCAGGGACGTATCGCGAGGCCCCATGAAACGGGAGTAGCCCCCCTGATACTTGTCGCTGAAGGCTATCTGGCGCAGGCGCTCCTCGGTGATCGCCATGGAGGCGACGATCATGTCGAATTTTCTGGCCTTGAGCCCCGCGATCATGCCGTCGAAGTCGTACTGCCTCAGCTCGCAGGTCACCTTCATCTCGGCGCACAGCGCATTGGCGATATCAACATCGAACCCGGCCAGCGTGCCGTCCGGATTGACCGTACTGTAGGGCGGGAAGGTACCATCAGTCGCGATGCGAAGGACGGGGGCGGCCAGAACGGACTGGGCAAACAGCAGGCCGGTGAGTAATAACAGGGCTCGTTTCATGGTGTCTCTCCTCTGGGTGGATGGCTCGACACTATTGCATTTGCCCGATACGTTACATATACAATCCATTAACAATCACCCCAACCGTACAGGTCAAGGAGCCATTACAGTATGCCTTCCTTCTCCCTCGATCCGACCCAGGGTTCCCTGATCCAGCAGCTGATACACGCCATCCAGCAGGCCATCGCCGCGCGCCAGCTTGCGCCGGGCCAGCGCCTGCCCTCGGTGCGCCAGCTCGCCGCCATCCTTGGCATCAGCACCTTCACCGCAGCCGACGGTTACAGCCGGCTGGTGCAACAGGGGGTGATCGTCGCCAGACGGGGGGATGGCTACTATGTGGCCCGTACGCCGCTGACCCCGCCCATGGCGCCGCCGCCGGTCCCCGATGCCCGCTGGCTGACCGACCACAGGATCACTCCGGGCCCCGAGGTGGTCCAACCCGGCTGTGGCTGGCTGCCCAGCCAGTGGTACCCGACCCAGATCCTGCAACGCGCCCTGCGCCAGCAGGGACGAGAGGCCGACTGCGCCATCGCCTATGGTCACTCGGCAGGCTGGCAGCCGCTGCGCCAGCACCTCTGGCAACACCACGAGGCGCTCGGCATCCCGGTAGATCCGCAAGGGGTGCTGCTGACCCAGGGGGCCAGTCAGGCCCTGGCACTGGTGGTGCAGTCGGAACTCCGCTCAGGCGACACAGTGCTGGTGGACGACCCTGGCTACTGCAACCTCATCACCCTGCTGCAACACGCCGGCATGAGGGTGATCGGCGTCCCCTGGACGGCGCAGGGCCCCGATTGCGCCGTGCTGGCCGAGCAACTGCACCTGGCGCAGCCCAAGGCCTTCTTCACCAACCCGCGCCAGCACAATCCCACCGGCGCCAGCTACTCGGCCACCACCGCATTTCGGGTCTTGCAGCTCACGGCGCTGCACCACTGCCTGATCGTCGAGGACGACGTGAGTGCGGCGCTGACCCAGAGCGCCACCCCGACCCTGGCGGCGCTGGCTGGTCTGGAGCACATCATCTACATCGGCAGCTTTGCCAAGGCGCTGGCCCCTGGCCTGAGAGTGGGTTATCTGCTGGCGAGCGAGGAGCGCACCGACCGCCTGCTGCGCTACAAGGTGATGAACGCCATCGCCTCCTCCGAGCTGTCCGAGCGTCTGGTGCTGCGGATGCTCAAGGATCCCGACACCCCGAAAGAGCAGCAGCGACTGCGGGATCGGCTGCTACGGGCCGGTGAGCGCTGGCAACAGGGGCTGGAGCAGATCCGCTGGCAGAGTTTCTGTCCGCCCCAGGGCGGTCTCTTCTCCTGGGTCAGGCTCCCTGAGCCCCATCAGGATGCCCTGCCCCTGAGCGAGGCCGCATTGGCCGAAGGGTTATTGCTGGCCCCGGGCAGCCAGTTTCGGGTCGATGCCCCGGCCACACCCTGGCTGCGCTGCAACCTGGCATACAGCCATCAGCCCCTGCTCGACTTTCTGCAGCGCTGGGCCCGCCAGCAGGAGGGATCGTCATGAAGCGATGCTCTATTTGCACCCGGCCAGAAATGAAAAAGCCGGTCTTGCGACCGGCAAAAAGGCATTGAAGATAAGGAAAACCTGCACCAGTACCCGTCAGGTACGGATGTATTTGGCGGTACGGGGGAACGCCTGCTCCTTGGTATCGAACAGATAGCAGGCCTCGGCCGGGATCCCCACGCTGTAGGTCTGACCGGCCGCCACGTCCACGTCCGAGGTGGTCTTGACGGTGAAGTCGTGACCATCCACATCCATATAGACGAAGGACTCCGCCCCCAGGTGCTCGGCCACCTGCACCACACCACTCACGCGGCTGTCGGCATGGGCGTGATCCAGCGGCACCAGGTGCTCGGGACGAATGCCGAGCTCCACCTTGTCACCAACCGCGCCGCGACGGGCATCGACCCGCACCCGCACGTTGTCGCCAGAGCTCAGCTTGACCAGACACTCCTGCTCACCAATTTCCACCAGCTCGGCCGCCAGGAAGTTCATCTTGGGGGAGCCGATAAAGCCCGCCACGAACTTGTTGTCCGGGTTGTGGTAGAGATCGAGCGGGGAACCGAACTGCTCCAGGTTGGTGGCCGCCTCGCCCTTGAGCGGGCTCAGCACCACTATCTTGTCGGCCAGGGTCATGGCTTCCACCTGATCGTGGGTCACGTAGATGATGGTGGAGTTGAGCTCCTTGTGCAGCTTGGCAATCTCGATGCGCATCTTGACCCGCAGGGCGGCGTCGAGGTTGGAGAGCGGTTCGTCAAACAGGAACACCTGGGGCTGCTGCACTATGCTGCGGCCGATGGCCACCCGCTGGCGCTGACCGCCGGAGAGTGCCTTGGGCTTGCGGTCCAGCAGCGGCTCGAGACCCAGGATCTCGGCGGCGCGCATCACCCGCTTGTGGATGTTCTCCTTGTCCATCTTCTTGAGCTTGAGGCCGAAGGCCATGTTCTCGTAGATGTTCATGTGCGGGTAGAGGGCGTAGGACTGGAACACCATGCCCACGTTGCGCTCTACCGGCGGCACGTCGTTCATGTAGCGCCCGCCGATGGTCAGCTCGCCGCTGGTGATGTCTTCCAGACCGGCGATCATCCGAAGCAGGGTGGACTTGCCGCAACCGGACGGACCGACGAAGACGATGAACTCCCCTTCCTTGATGGCCAGGTTGATATTGCGCAGGGTGTCCTTGTGGACAGCCGGGTCGTAATTTTTGCGAACGTTGTTGAGTACTACTTCAGCCATGTCGAGCTCCGCTCTTGAATCTTTGCAAATCGTGATGGCGGGGGGAGTCGGCTCCCCCGGCCATGAACCGTTAACCTTTCACGCCACCGGCGGTGAGACCGCCCACCAGCCAACGCTGGGCGAGCAGGAAGACAACCGTGATGGGGAAGCCCGACAGCACGGCGGCCGCGGCGAAGTCACCCCACAGGTAGTTCTGCGGATAGAGGTACTGCTGGGCCCCGACCGCCAGGGTCAGATTGTTCACATCCTGCAGCAGGATGGAGGCCATGGGCACCTCGGTGATGGAGCCGATGAAGGCCAGGATGAATACTACCGCCAGGATGGGCACCGACAGGGGCAGCAGGATCAGCCGGAACGCTTGCCACGGGGTGGCGCCGTCGATGGCAGCGGCCTCTTCGAGCGACGAGTCGATGGTCTCGAAGTAGCCCTTGATGGTCCAGACGTGCAGGGCGATCCCCCCCATGTAGGCCAGGATCAGGCCGCCGTGGGTGTTGAGACCCAGCCAGGGGATGTAGTCACCAATCTTGTTAAAGAGCGCATAGATGGCCACCAGTGCCAGCACCGCCGGGAACATCTGGAAGATCAGCATGCCCTGCAGGATGGTGGACTTGCCACGAAAACGCAGGCGGGCAAAGGCGTAGGCACAGGTGGTGGAGAGCACCACTATCATCAGGGCGGTGATCCCCGCGATCTTGATGGAGTTCCACAGCCAGGTCAGCACCGGGAAGGGCGGCGGCGTGATGCTGCCGTCGGCGTTGGTGATGGACATGCCAAGCGCCAGCTTCCAGTGATCCAGAGTCGGGTTGGAGGGGATGATCTCCCCTACCGCGAAGTTGCCGTTTCTAAACGAGATGGCGATGACCATGATCAACGGGAAGATGATCAGTGCCAGGAAGCCCCACATCACCAGGTGGGTTGCCCACACCCGGTATTTGACTGATTTGGGTTGTACGATTGCCATGTTGAAGCCTCCTTACAGTTGCTTGTCGGCTTTGGACAATTTCAGGTTGAGCAAGGCCAGCGCACCCACGATGAGGAAGATGGCGGTGGCGATGGCACTGGCCAGACCGTAGTCCTGACCACCCGAACCCTGGAACGCGATCCGGTAGGTGTAGCTCACCAGCAGGTCGGTGGTACCGGCCGGGGTGCTGGCGCCAATGATGTCCGGGGCGCCATTGGTCAACAACTGGATGAGCACGAAGTTGTTGAAGTTGAAGGCAAAGGATGCGATCAGCAGCGGTGTCAGCGGCTTCATCAACAGCGGTACGGTGATCTTGAAGAAGTTCTGTACCGGGCCGGCCCCGTCCATGGCGGACGCTTCATAGAGATCTTCCGGAATGGCTTTGAGCAAGCCCATGCAAAGGATCATCATGTAGGGGTAGCCGAGCCAGGTGTTGACGATGAGGATCATCACCTTGGCCAGGAAGGGGTTGGTGTACCAGTCCGGTTTGATACCGAACGCCGCTTCCAGGAACATGTTGATCTCGCCGAAGTTCTGGTTGAACAAGCCCTTGAACACCAGGATGGAGATAAACGCCGGGATGGCATAGGGCAGGATCAGCATGACCCGGTAGAAGCCGCGGCCCTTGAGTTCTTCCCACTGCACCAGACAAGCCAGCACCATGCCGATGGCCAGGGTGAAGGCGACGGAGCAGGTGGAGAAGATCACGGTCCAGACGAAGATCTGCAGGAACGGCGCCTGGATGCCCGGGTCGGTCACGATGCGGGCAAAGTTCTTCCAGCCCACGCTCACCACAAAACCGGGGGCGATGCCCTTGCCGACGAACTGACCCTGCTCGTCGATGTATTGATAGAAGCCGGTGTCACCGTTGGGCAGCATCAGCTCGCCGGTCTGGTTGTCGCGCAGCAGGTTGCTGTCCTTGATCACCACCCCGGACTTGAGCACGGCCCCATCCATCAGCCGGGTATATTGCGGCTTCTGGGCGGCAAACTTGCGCAGGCTGCTCAGGGTCAGGTGAGTGCCGTCGTCCGGCAGCACCAGATCCAGCCCGCTCAGGTGAGTACGATGCTCGACGATGACGCGAATGGGCGCGGACTTGCGCCCGGTCTCGGCGGTTGCCACCTGCAACTCGACCAGTTGCGGGGCCGCCTGTGCCCGTCCCTCGCGCACCGCCAGCTCGCGGGCCTTGTTGTTCATCAGGGAGAGAGGTTGGCTGACAAAGGTCTGTTCACCCTGGTTCAGCAGCAGCTGGAACTGGCCGTTGTCGGCTTCCAGCAGGGTAAAATCGAATTCACCACCCGCCACCTTGTAGGATTTCTTGAGATGATAATCCCGCGCCTGCTCTACCGAGAGCAAATTGGAGCCTGAATAGTTGGTGAAGGCGATACCAATCGTGTAGGCAAGAGGGAAGATGATAAATACAACCATGCCCGCCACACCCGGAAAGATGTAACGATGGGCATAGGTCTTCTTGTTCATGAAGACATACAGGCCGGCGGATACCACCACCAGATCCAGCAACGCGAATACCCACTCGCCACTGGCATACATCATCACGGCTGCGTAGCCGTTGAGGATGGCAACCAGGGCCGCTATGGTCCACTTGAGCCAGACGTGCTTATCCTTCGGACCGGCATAGGACTCAACAGAAGGTACTACTTCCATGCCAATTAACCTTTATAACGCCAAGAGAGAGGAGAAAGTGGGAGGCCCGAAGACCTCCCGGGTAGTGCGAACTTACTGGACGATACGCTTGGCAGCGGTATCGAGGGCTTCATCAACACCTTGACGGCCGGAGGTCACGTTCTTGAGAGCAGTTTCAAAGGAGGACCAGAAACGGCTCATCTCGGGCACGGACGGCATCGGCTCGCCAGCCTGGGCGTTTTGCATGGTCGCCTTGATGTGCGGATCGGATTCCAGGGTCTTCTGGAAGGATTTCAGGGCCACGGCACCCAGCGGCTTGTCGGCGTTCATCGGCGCCAGACCGGCATCGGTCAGCAGGTAGTTCTCGAGGAACTCGATGGCCAGATCCTTGTTCGGGCTGGCGGCGTTGATGGTGGCACCCAGCACGCCAACGAAGGCCTTGGCCGGCTTGCCATTCAGGGTCGGCAGCGGGGCGACGCCATACTTGATGCCGCTCTTGTCCAGGTTGCTCCAGGCCCAGGGACCATTGATCATCATGGCCACTTCGCCCTTGTTGAACTTGGCATCCATCACGCCGTAGTCGATGCCCTTCTCCAGGTGACCGGACTTGATCATCTCGGAGATGTAGCCCACGCCCATCTTGGCGCCCGCGTTGTTCACACCGGTGTCTTTCACGTCATAACCGGTGGCGGTTTTCTTGAAGGCGTAACCACCGTTGGCGGCCACCAGCGGATAGCTGAAGTAGGGGGTGTCATAGGCCCACATGATGGCGCGCTTGCCATCCTTCTTCAGGGTTTCGTCGATCTTGGCGATCTCTTCGAAGGTCTTGGGCGGCTCGGGCAGCAGATCCTTGTTATAAATCAGGCTGACCGCTTCCATGGCAACCGGGTAACCGTAGGTCTTGCCATCGACGGTCATGGCATCCCATGCCAGTTGTTCAAACTTGGCCTTGGTGTCGGCATTGGGGGTCACGGGCACCAGCAGACCGGCTTTGACCCACTCACCGTAACGGTCGTGAGCCCAGAAGAAGATGTCCGGGCCGTTGCCAGTGGCGGCGGCTTGCTGGAATTTAACTTCAACCTGATCCGGGTGGGCCACAGTCACCTTGATGCCGGTTTCTGCTTCAAACTTCTTACCCACTTCAGCCAGGCCGTTGTATCCCTTGTCACCGTTGATCCAGATGGTCAGCTGGCCTTCGTCGATGGCAGCAGTGGCAGAGCAGGCGACACCAAGAGTGGCCAGACCGATCAGGGATGACAGCAATTTCTTTTTCATGAGCCTTTCCTTGTATTAGTTCCGCGCTGTAAGAGCATTTGTGTGCGAGATGAATATTATCCCAAGCGGCAAACGGCTCACATGACGTAACTCGCATTTTTGAAATGCAATTACGTATTTCCTTCCAGAAAGTTTTGAAAACATTTTCTTAAATCGCGGTAATAACCGATTTTATCGGCTTATTTCGCAACCAACACAGAAATATAATTACCATTATGAAACTTTATTACTTCACTGAAAGGGTTTTCACTTGAATGAAAACCCTTTCAGACAATCGATTCTGTTTTATCTGTTAACAAAGCACCGCCCCGGTTTCGTCCTGCGCCACGGACGTCATAAAAAAGGGACCCCGCCGAAGCGGGGTCCCTTTTTGCCAAATATGACGACCGGATCACATTACGACTGGCGCAGCAGCTGATCCTTGAGGTTGGGCGGCACCCCCTTGATGGTGAGGGTATCGGTGTCCGGATCGTAAAAAATGCGGCTATTCAGCAGCTTCTGCTCGAAGCTCAGGGTCAGGCCGCCGCCGGATCCGACAAATTTGGTCAGACCGCGCAGGGTGGAACGATCGGCGGGGAAGCGCTCTTCCAGCTCATACTCCTGACCGATGAAGCTGTAAAAATCGAGGTCACCGTCGCCGGGCAATTCTGCGGACAACTCCTTGATTTCGATCTCTTCACCGGCACTGGCCTGCTCGGTGCAATATTTGAAAACCTGCTTTTTATAATCATTGCGCTCGGCCGGTTCGAGCTGGCGACTGTCACAATAATCTTCGACCGCTTGCAGCAAGCCTTTATTCTGGATCTTGGCATCCATCCCTTCGCGGGCGCCCAGCAAATCCATAAAGAAGTCGCCGAGTTTGCGGCCTATGCGTCCCTTGCTGAAGGTAATATAACGGCGCGACTCGGGTTGGGTTTTCCACTCGGTGAGATCGATGCGGGCCACCAGATTGAGTTTACCGATATCCAGATACTGGATATGACGCAATTCCAGCGCCTCGCTGACGGTGACGCTCTCCTTGCCTTCCAGCAGCGCGATCAGCAAATAATCGACGCCGACGTAGTTGTATTTGGCAAACAGCAGCACTCCCTGTTCATCCAGGGCATGCTCCACCAGCTGCTTGACCAGCATCTGGGTCACGGTGACCGAGAAGGGGACAAATTCCGTCTGCTCGTCGAGCAGCTGTTCGAGGGCGATGCGAAACGCGGGAGAGGGTTGCTTGGGGGCGTCTTCACCGTCAGCCAGTTCGGCGACGGCCTCCTCGGGGTCGGCAAAAAAGCCAAAGCCCTTGCCGCCCTTGCCGTTGTAGATGCGATGCAGTTCCGCCATCAGCCCTTGCACCGCCTCGTCGGGGGGCAGGGTCTGGCTGCGGGTATCGGCGTAAGGTTGACCATCGCCGCCCTGGCGCAGGGAGTGAAGTATGATCTTGTCGATATCGAGACTCATGTCACAAAGCCATAGTGTTAGCCGAAAGGGTGAAGTATTATAAGGCGCTTTGAACCGAGATGAACTGAAGATTATGCCCATCGTATCAAAGTACAATAACGAGCAGTTTGACGCCCTGATGAACGACCTGATCACCGCGCTGGAGAAACACAAGGCGCCGGTGGATCTCAGCCTCATGGTGCTTGGCAACCTGACCACCAATATCATCAACGGTATGGCACCGGCCCAGCGCCAGGCCATCACCGAGAAGTTTGTCCAGGCCCTGACCGCATCGGTCGACAATCGCCACGACACACACTGAGTCCCCGACTCCGTTGATTTGACGTTTCTCTACGCAGATGGATCACTATGGTCGAAACCGGTAACCCCTATCGTGATAATGTCTCTCGCCTGATCACCTGGGGGCATTGGTTCTCCTTCTTCAACATCATCCTGGCCATGCTGATCGCCACCCGCTATCTGGGTGCCATCAGTTGGCCATCGACCACGCTCGGCGTGATCTACCTTGTTGTGAGCTGGATTGGCCACTTCTCTTTCCTGAGCTTCGTCACCTATTTGTTGACGATTTTTCCGCTCACCTTCCTCTTGCCCAAAGAGAAATCCCTGCGCTTTATTTCGGCCATCGTCGCCACCCTGGCGCTGGTGCTGCTGCTCATCGACACCCAGGTATTCAGGCTGTTCAAGTTCCACCTGAATGCCCAGGTGTGGCAACTGCTGCTGGATCAGGCCCAGACCGAGGAGGGCTCGATCTGGAGCATCATTTTCGTCGCTGTGCCCACCATCTTCCTGTTGCAGTTGCTGCTGTCAGCCTACGTCTGGCGCAAGATCAACAAGCGCAAGCGCCGTCAGTACGGCAATCAGGTGGGATTGGCCCTGCTGGTCTGCTTCATCCTGACCCACCTGGTCAACAGCTGGGCGGATGCCACCCTGTATCAGCCCATCACCATGCAGCGTGCCAACTTCCCCCTCTCCTACCCCATGACCGCCAGATCCTTCCTGGCCAAACATGGCTGGCTGGATCTGGATCAGTACGAGAAGAAGCAGGCTGCGTCGGAGAACAACAGTGGCAGCGACAGCCGGATGCACTATCCTCTGCGCCCGCTCAACGTCAACGCCCCCAGCAGCCACAACAACCTGCTGGTGGTGGTGGTCGACTCCCTGCGCTTTGACATGCTGAACAACATCAACATGCCCAACCTGCAGCGTTATGCCTCCCGGAATTTGACGTTCCGCAATCACTTAAGCAGCGGCAACGACGCGCTGATGGGCATGTTCGGCCTCTTCTACGGTCTGCCCGGCCACTACTACCAGGACATCAGCAGCGAGAAGCGGCCCCCCGTGCTGTTCGACGAGATGCTGCGTCAGGACTACCAGTTCGGTCTGTTTGGCGCGATGGAAGATGCCCAGAAGTATCGCCAGAGCATTCTGGCCGGCCTGCGCAAACAGGTATTCGTCTCCGAAGAGCTCGACGACGGCAAGCTGCTGTCCGACTGGCAGGGCTGGCTCGAGAAGCGCACACCGGAGCGCCCCTGGTTCTCGCTGGTCTATCTGTCGAGCCCGGGCGACTACCAGTTGCCGGCGACCATGAAGGGGCCATTCCAGCCGGAGCTGACCAACTTCAACCCGGCCACCGCCTATCGGGCCGAGAACCTGCAAAAGCTCGAAAACCGCTACAAGAACTCGGTCTTCTATACCGACCAGCTGCTGGAGCAGATGCTGACCCAGCTGCAACAGCAGGGCATGAGCGACAACACCATAGTCGTCATCACCTCGGATCATGGCCAGGAGTTCAACGACACCCGCAGCAACAGCTGGGGAGCCGGCACCAACTATTCGCCCTATCAGGTGCAGGTGCCCTTCGTGCTGGCCTGGCCCGGTCGCGACAGCCAGGTGATGTCACAGCCCAGCAGCCATCTCGATCTGGTACCGACCCTGATGCAGGGCATGCTGGGGGTGCGCAACCCGGCGCGGGACTACAGTATAGGTCGCAGCCTGTTTGATACCAGCCCGCGCCCCTGGCTGCTGGCTGGCGATCAGAACGACTTTGCCATCTATCAGGACAACACCATCACCCACTTCAACAAGCAGGGTGACTTCGAGCTGCTGGAGCAGAAGAGCTATCGCCCCATCAAGCACGGCAACCCGGACATGGGAGCCATGATCCAGGTGATGAACGAGCTGAACCGCTTCTATCGCCACCCCTGATGGCCGAACATGAAAACGCCCCGCATGCGGGGCGTTTTTTATTGTCTGTCGCCGTGCCGGTATTAACCGCCCCACCCCTGCGGGTACTTGTAACCCGCGAAGCGCTTGGCCGCATAGGCCTTGAATTCGGGGGAGTTGTAGGCTGCCGCCACGTCTTTGGCAAACGGCTTGCCCGCATCGGCGCTCTTCACCACCACCCAGTTGATGAAGTCGTAACTGCGTTCGAGGAACAAGCCCTCGCTGAACGGGATGCCGCTGGAGGCGGCGAAGTTACCGTTGATGACGGAGAAATCCACGTCTTCCCGCGAGCGGGGCAGCTGGGCCGCCTCCAGCAACACCAGCTTGATGTCGTGGGGGTTGTCCACTACGTCGAACTCGCTTGCCTTGAGCGGATTGATCCCCTCCTTGAGCTTGAGCCAGCCCAAGTCCTGCAGCATCAGCAGCGCCCGTGCCTGGTTGGTGGGATCGTTGGGAATGGCCACAGAGCTCCCCTCACCCACCTCGGCCAGCTGCCCCTTCTTGCCGGAATAGAGGCCCATGGGACCGGTCGGCACCTGGGTGATGGGTGCGAGCGACAAGCCCCTGTCTTTGGCAAAACTCCCCAGATAGGGCTTGTGCTGGAAGCAGTTCACATCGAGCGAACCATCGGCCAGGGCGATATTGGGGGTTACGTAGTCGGTGAACTCCACTAGTTTGACCCGGTAGCCCTTGGCCTCCAGCTGCGGCTTGATGGAATCGGTCACCATGTCGGCAAAATCGCCCACGGTCGTGCCGATCACTATCTCTTTCTTGGCCTGATCGGCGGCGAGGACGGAAAACGGCAGGCTGCTGGCAAGCAGTGCCAGTGCGGAAAGCTTGAAGAAGGAACGGCGTTGCATAGGGACTCCCTGTCAAAAAATCATCAAGAGGGTGGCCAGAGGTGCAATCCGGGACGATAAACGTCACACAGTAACCATCCAGCCATCCAAACGGCTATTTCAACCACAATAACAGAGCCCCTTCCCTTCGCCAAGCGGCAAAACAGGGCTGACTGGAAAATGGGGGTTACCTGTCCTTCATGACACAAACAAAGGATTCATAGAGAGCTTAAATCGAAGGCAATTCCGGTATAGTCAAACATTCTGAGGGCGTGCCTCTTTGGCGCAATCGGCCCGAGAAAACCGCTGCAAGGAGAGCAAATGATGGGAATACAGCCGCTGACGGTGGCCACGACCGGCCTGCTGGTCGTCGATATTCAGGGCAAGCTGGCGCGCCTGGTCGAGGGGAGCGAGGCCCTTATCACCAATACGCAGCGCCTGGTGCAAGGGGCCAAAGCGCTGGGATTGCCGGTTGTCTGGCTGGAGCAAAATCCGGACAAACTGGGGGCCACTGTGCCCGAGTTGCAAGGGTTGCAGGCAGACGACCTTGTGCTCACCAAATTCAGCTTCGGTGCCCTGGGTGAACCAACCGTGGCCGCAGCCCTCACCCAGACCGGGGTCAACCACTGGCTGGTGTGCGGCATCGAGACTCATATCTGCGTCTATCAGACGGTACTTGGGCTGCTGGCAAGCGGCAGCGAGGTCTCGCTGGTGGTAGATGCGGTCTCCTCACGCACTCCCGCCAACCGGGAGCTGGCCATCGGCAAACTTGCAGCCCGAGGGGCCGAGCTCACCTCGGTGGAGATGTGCCTCTACGAACTGCTGGGAAATTGCCGCCATCCGGCGTTTCGCCAGGTGCTGGCACTCGTGAGGTAAGGCACCATGATGGATAACATGGCCCCCTTCATCTACCTGCTGGTAGCTGGCTGGGTGGCGGCCATCGTGGCGGTGATCGGCATGGCGGCGACCCGCCGCTATCTGTGCTGGAGCCTGATAGGCCTCGCCCTGTTCACCGCCCTGTTCTGGCTATTGGCGGGTTTCCCTGTGACCGAGCTCGCCATCTGACCACCTGCTGCTTGCCATACCCTATGGCTCTCATACCGGCTCCTGTTGCGACAGGACCGGTCCACTCCCCGCTACTCATCCCACCCGATATGGCGCTCGCAAAGCATTTAAAAAACAAAAAGATCAATAAACGAAAATGAGAAATGCTCTCAATAAATCACATAAAGAGCGCCAATGGAATACCCACCACAAACCAGATCGGATTTCTTTGAAGCTCGTCAGAGTTCCTAAAAGAGAGTCTTTTGACTCGCTTCATCCCGTGTATAGATTCCATTCGCACCCAGGAAGGTGCGATCCTAGATGGAGTTAAAAATAATGAAGCAAACATCGTTAGCACTGGCGATCACAGCACTGCTGTCGACCCTGCCAGTTGCACTCGTTCAGGCAAATGAAAACTGTGCCCCGCTCACCGGCAAGGAGAGTGGCGTGGATACCGCCCGCAACAGCGCAATGCGTTGCCTGCCGGGCAGCAATCCCCTGCAGGTTCAGCAGTGGCACCTGCTCAACAGCGGCCAGGATGCCTTCAGCGCTCGCGGCGGCGTGGCTGGCAACGACCTCAACCTCTGGTGGGCACACCGTACCGGAGTGCTGGGACAGGGGATCAATGTGGCCGTAGTGGATGACGGCCTGGCCATTGCCCACCCTGATTTGGCCGACAACGTGCGGCCGGGCTCCAAAAACGTGGTCACCGGCAGCAGCGATCCTACTCCGACGGATCCCGACAGCGCCCACGGCACCTCGGTAGCCGGTCTCATCGCTGCGGCAGATAACGCCGTCGGTACCAAAGGCGTCGCGCCCCAGGCCCAGTTGCAGGGGTTCAACCTGCTCGACAACGACAGCCGGCAGTTGCAGAAGGACTGGCTCTATGCCCTTGGCGACAGCCAGGCCAGCCGTGACAACCGGGTCTTCAACCAGAGCTACGGCATGAGCCTGGTCGACCCGCAAGGGGCCACCGATCTGGATCAGGCCCAGCTCGATCGCCTGTTCGAGCAGCAAACCCTCAAGGTGGAAGGCGCGGCCTATATCAAGGCGGCGGGCAATGGCTTCAAGCGCATCGGCGCCGGCAACTATGCCCTCTCCCGCACCGGCAATGGCCCTCTCCTGCCCTTCGAGAACAGCAATATCGATCCCGCCAACAGCAACTTCTGGAACCTGGTGGTCAGTGCCCTCAACGCCGATGGCAAGCGCTCCTCCTACTCCAGCGTCGGCAGCAACGTCTTCCTGAGCGCCCCCGGGGGAGAATATGGCACCGATACGCCGGCCATGGTCACCACGGATCTGCCCGGGTGCGACATGGGTTACAACCGCAATGATGATCCCAGCGCCAACCGGCTGCACGGCAACCAGCAACTGGATGCGCGCTGCGACTACAACGGCGTGATGAACGGTACCTCCTCGGCGACCCCCAACACCTCGGGTTCGGTGGCGCTGCTGATGTCCGCTTATCCGGATCTGTCGGTGCGGGACCTGCGGGATCTGCTGGCCCGCAGCGCCACCCGGGTCGATGCCGCACATCCGGCGGTACAGGTGAGCTACACCAGCCGCGCAGGCAGCGCCCGCACGGTCACCGCACTGGAAGGGTGGGAGCGCAACGCCGCCGGCATGTGGTTCAGCCCGACTTACGGTTTTGGTCTGATCGATGTCAACAAGGCCCTGGCGCGCGCCGCCAACCACAACCCGCTGCCGCCGCTGGTGCAACTGCCCTGGCAGAAGGTCTCCCCGAGCGACAGCAGGGCAGCAGCCATTCCTGACGTCGGGGCTGCCTCGACCCGCTCGGCCATCCAGATCGAGCAGGCGTTGACGGTGGAAGCGGTACAGGTCATGGTCAACCTGGATCACCAGCGCTTGCCTGATCTGCTGATCGAGCTGGTCTCTCCGTCCGGTACCCGCAGCGTGCTGCTCAACCCCTACAACAGCCTGGTGGGTCAGTCCCTCGACCGGCAGCAACTGGGTTATGTTCGCACCAGGGGATTGCGTGACATGCGCCTACTCTCCCACAAGTTCTATGGCGAGCCGGCTCAGGGAGAGTGGCGACTGGAGGTGACCGACATCGCCAACGGCACTCGTCAGGTTTCACTGCTTGATCGCCGAACCAACACCCGCAGCACCCTGACCGAACGCAACAACAGCCAGCCGGGCAAGCTCATCGACTGGTCACTGCGCGTACTGGGCCATGACGCGCCCCGCGCCTGATTACAGAGGAATCATCCATGAAACAGACCATGATCACCCTTGCCCTCGCCAGCCTGCTGGCAACGGCCACCACCTATGCCAGTGCCGAGGAGTCAGTGACCATAGATGGCAAGCAATATCACACCATTGAGGTCAATGGTCAGACCTACTTGACCCCTAATGATGGCAGCAAGAAGCGGGTCACCCGCAGTCTGGATGGCAAGGTGCCGCAGCAGACCCTGCGCCGGGGCGATGCCCTGCTGCAGGGCGTTGCCAGCCCGGAGCTGACCGTCAGCGGCACCCTGCTGGTGGAAGCCGATGACAGTCAGGCCAAGGCGATCGCAAACCGCCACGGCCTGCAATTCAAGCAGAGCAGCGGCGGCATTGCCCTGCTGGAGGCCAAGCCGAGTACAGATCTCAACGCCATCGCCACCCGGCTCAAAGAGGAAGGGGTGAAGGTGCAGATTGAGCTGTCCGGAACAGAGCAACAGCCCAAATAAGCACGTCGGCAGCCTGGCTGCCGCCCGTAAAAACCAAGGGGGCCATCAGGCCCCCTTGTCATTGCTGCACGCTTGCAGACTTACTTGCCGCCGTGCTGGTCGGCCAGATAGAGCCAGGTATCGACCACGGTATCCGGGTTGAGCGACACCGAATCGATCCCCTGCTCCACCAGCCAGGCGGCGAAGTCGGCGTGATCAGACGGCCCCTGGCCGCAGATCCCCACATACTTGCCGGCCTTGCGGGCAGCCTGGATGGCCATGGCCAGCAACGCCTTGACCGCCTCGTTGCGCTCGTCGAACAGGTGGGCGATCAGGCCCGAATCCCGGTCCAGTCCAAGGGTGAGTTGGGTCATGTCGTTGGAGCCGATGGAGAAGCCGTCGACGTGCTCGAGGAACTTGTCAGCGAGCAGGGCATTGCTCGGGATCTCGCACATCATGATGACCTTGAGCCCCCGCTCGCCGCGGCGCAGGCCATTTTCAGCCAGGATGTCGATCACCTGCTCCGCCTCACCCACAGTGCGCACGAAGGGGATCATCACCTCGACGTTGGTCAACCCCATGACGTCGCGCACCCGCTTGATGGCCTCGCACTCGAGGGCGAAACAGGGGCGGAAGCTGTCGGCGATGTAACGGGACGCACCACGAAAACCAATCATGGGGTTCTCTTCGTGAGGCTCGTAGTCACGACCGCCCACCAGGTTGGCGTACTCGTTGGACTTGAAGTCCGACATCCGCACTATCACCCGCTCCGGCCAGAAAGCGGCGCCCAGGGTGGCGATGCCTTCGGTCAGCTTGGCGACGTAGAACTCGCGCGGGCTCTCGTAGCCGGCGATCATCTTGGCTATGGTGGCCTGAAGCTCGGGGCTTTGCTGATCAAACTCCAGCAGCGCCTTGGGGTGCACGCCGATCATGCGGTTGATGATGAACTCGAGGCGGGCCAGCCCCACACCGGCGTTTGGCAGCTGGGCGAAGTCGAAGGCTCTGTCCGGGTTGCCCACGTTCATCATGATCTTGATGGGCAGGCGCGGCATGTTGCCTACCTCGGTCACCGCCACGTCGAAGTCGAGCTCGCCGTCGTAGATGAAGCCGGTATCCCCTTCCGCACAGGAGACGGTGATGAGCTGGCCATCCTTGATGTGATCGGTGGCGTTGCCACACCCCACTACAGCCGGAATGCCCAGCTCGCGGGCGATGATGGCGGCATGGCAGGTGCGCCCGCCCCGGTTGGTGACAATGGCGGAGGCCCGCTTCATGATGGGCTCCCAGTCCGGATCCGTCATGTCGGTGACCAGCACGTCGCCGGGCTGCACCTCATCCATCTGGCTGATGGAAGAAATGACCCGCGCCGGACCCGCCCCGATTTTGTGGCCGATGGCACGCCCTTCGATCAGCACCTTGCCGGATTGTTTCAGGGCAAAACGTTCGAGCGTGTTGGCCTCCTGGCGGCTGCGCACGGTTTCCGGGCGCGCCTGGACGATGTAGAGCTTGCCATCCTGACCATCCTTGGCCCACTCGATATCCATCGGGCGGCCGTAGTGCTGCTCGATGATGAGGGCTTGTCTCGCCAGATCCATCACCTCTTCATCGGTGATGCAGAAGCGGCTGCGCTCTGTATCCACGGTATCGACGATCTTCACCTGGCGGCCGTGACCGGCATCGTCAGAGTAAGTCATCTTGATAAGCTTGGAGCCCAGGGTCTTGCGCACCACGGCGGGACGCCCACCCTTGAGGGTCGGCTTGTGCACATAGAACTCGTCAGGGTTGACGGCACCCTGCACCACCATCTCGCCAAGGCCGTGAGCCCCTGTGATGAAGACCACGTCGTTGAAGCCGGATTCAGTATCCAGAGTGAACATGACGCCGGAGGCAGCGAGATCCGAGCGCACCATGCGCTGTACCCCGGCCGAGAGCGCCACGCCCTTGTGGTCATAGCCCTGATGCACCCGGTAGGAGATGGCGCGATCGTTGAACAGTGACGCAAACACATGCTTGACGGCCGTCATGACGGCGTCGATACCGCGCACGTTGAGGAAGGTCTCCTGCTGGCCGGCAAAGGAGGCATCCGGCATGTCCTCGGCGGTGGCGGACGATCGCACCGCAAAGGAGGCCTCGACACCTGCACTCAACTTCTCGTAGGCAACCCGGATCGCCTGCTCCAGCTCGGGCTGGAACGGGGCGTCGATCACCCAATCGCGGATCTGCTGGCCAGCCCGGTTGAGGGCGGCGATGTCGTCCACATTCAGGGCGTCGAGCAGATCGTGGATCTTGTCGTTGAGGCCGCTTGACTCCAGAAACTCGTTAAACGCATAGGCGGTGGTGGCAAAGCCTCCCGGCACGGATACACCGGCGCCAGAGAGGTTGCTGATCATCTCGCCAAGGGATGCGTTCTTGCCGCCAACTCGTTCTACATCTTGCATTCCGAGTTGCTCGTACCAGAGTACGTACTGTTGCACTTGCATGTCTCCAGGTTGGTGGGCTCGGGAGTCAGGGCTCCCTGTCCCCTGATTTATGTACGTGAGTTTTGTGCGTTATTGTCTGTTTGTGCTGTTGCCAACGACCAAGAAAACGTTTTCTACTTATTGTCAAAAAAATCCCCACGCAAGATTTGGGGATGGCCGAATGACACAGACATTCTACAATGCCAACACAAAAAGGTAACGACTCAGGTTTGCAAGCCACTTCACAACTTGGGCACAGCAGACCGGTTGACAAAATTGATATAGTTTCGAGAGATACTTCCTTCTCGCCACCATGCCAATCCGCACCACAGGAGCCCCCGTGCACACCGTATTCTATGTTTCCGACGGCACAGCCATCACCGCCGAAGTGTTCGGCCACGCCGTGCTGAGCCAGTTTCCGCTGGCGTTTGAACAGATCACCATCCCCTTCGTGGAGACTCTGGAAAAGGCGAGGCAGGTGCGGGCCCGCATCGACGAACAGTTCCGCCAGACCGGGGTGCGCCCCATCCTGTTCCACACCATCGTCGACCCGCAAGTACGGGAAGAGGTGCTCAAAGCGGAGGCCTGCGGTCACGATTTTCTCAACACCTTTGTGAGTCCGCTGGAGCAGGAGCTGGGGGTCAAGGCCGAGCCCAGGCTCCATCGCACCCACGGCATGGAGAACCGCAAGCTCTATGACGATCGCATCGAGGCAGTGAACTTCGCCCTGGCCAACGATGACGGCATCACCACCCGGGAGTACGACGAGGCGGACATCATACTGATCGGGGTGTCACGTTGCGGCAAAACCCCCACCAGCCTCTATCTCGCGCTGCAGTTTGGCATCCGCGCCGCCAACTACCCCTTCATCGAACAGGACATGGGCTCCCTGGATCTGCCCACCGCCCTCAAGGCCAATCGCCACAAGCTGTTCGGCCTCACCATCGCCCCCCAGCGGCTGCACGAGATCCGCAACCAGCGCCGCGCCAACAGCCGTTACTCTTCGCTGGAACAGTGCGAGCAGGAGCTGGCGAGCGTGGAGCGACTGTTTCGCCGGGAGGCGATCCGCTTTCTCGATACCAGTTCCCACTCGGTGGAGGAGATCAGCGCCAAGATCCTGGAGGCAACCGGCCTGCGCCGCCACCTCTGTTAAGCCAGCTTGACAGCTATCGCTGAGGATAATGACAAAATCCGGGGTCTGCCCTTGCCAGCCAAGGCATGGCTAGCCATCACAGTGACCATTGATGTGACAGATACAACGAGGGGCAAGCACATCAAGGCGCTTGCCCCTCCTCTTTCCCATCTGACCAAACGCGCCGTTTAGTGGTGGCGATTGAGCTCAGGGTTATTCATCAGGCGAGCATAGCAGGCCAGCAAGCCGTCATTTTGGCGTACCCGCTCGGCCAGCCAGCAACCGGCCACTCCCCCGATCAGCCCCCCTGCCAGCAGAAGCCGTGGCCAGTGCTGCAACAACCCTTCATCTCCCAGCCAGCTCCAACCGGCCAGGATGGCGATCGCCATCGTCAGGAGCAGTGGGCAGGCCGCCATGGCCAACCAGAGCGCCAGCAGTACCCCCTTGGCCACCCCCTGTTGTACCAGGCCCCCTTTATCTGCCCCTTCAGCCAGCTTGTGCATCGTTTGCATCCCTTTCTCAGTAAAAGCAATGAAAATCACCACCAAAAAATCATGTCAACAAAATTCAATTCGATTGCCTATTTTTCGCCCAACCACCAACCGAAAGCTTGATTAACTCATGAAAAAGCTGGCTGTCGTGCAAAACACCACCGTTCAACATGGAAAACAGGTGCATTTATGGCGGATTATCACTATTCTGCTTGCGTTACCAGACAGCATGAAAAATCACAAATCGCATGTCGTAACGAAATAAATACAGCTTTCGTCAGGTTTTGGCTACGCATAGCGGCCTGCTCAGGATGAGCCCAACACCGACAGAGACAATTGAGAGATAAGGACAGACCATGGATTTGAAACAAGACGGCGAGGAGCTGAAGCGCGGCCTTAAAAACCGCCACATTCAGTTGATTGCATTGGGCGGCGCCATCGGCACCGGCCTGTTTCTCGGCATCGCCGACACCATCAAGATGGCGGGCCCTTCGGTGCTGCTGGGCTATGCCATCGGCGGCTTCATTGCTTTTCTCATCATGCGCCAGCTTGGCGAGATGGTGGTGGAAGAGCCGGTTGCCGGTTCATTCAGCCACTTCGCCTACAAGTACTGGGGTGACTTCGCCGGCTTTGCCTCCGGCTGGAACTACTGGGTGCTCTACGTGCTGGTGAGCATGGCCGAGCTGACCGCAGTGGGTATCTATGTCCAGTACTGGTGGCCCGAGATCCCGACCTGGATGTCGGCCGCCTTCTTCTTCGTGCTGATCAACGCCATCAACCTCTCCAACGTCAAGGCGTTCGGCGAGATGGAATTCTGGTTTGCCATCATCAAGGTGGTCGCCATTCTCGGCATGATCGGGTTTGGCGGCTGGATGCTGCTCTCCGGCAGCGGCGGCCCCGAGGCCACGGTCAGCAACCTCTGGGCCCAGGGCGGCTTCTTCCCCAACGGCGTGGGCGGGCTGGTGATGGCCATGGCCTTCATCATGTTCTCCTTCGGCGGCCTGGAGCTGGTCGGCATCACGGCGGCAGAAGCCGACAACCCGGAGAAGAGCATCCCCAGAGCCACCAACCAGGTGATCTACCGCATCCTCATCTTCTACATCGGTGCCTTGGCCGTGCTGCTCTCCCTCTATCCCTGGGGCAAGGTGGTGGAAGGCGGCAGCCCGTTCGTGATGATCTTCCACGCCCTGGACAGCAACCTGGTGGCAAACGTGCTGAACCTGGTGGTACTGACCGCCGCGCTCTCCGTCTACAACAGCTGTGTCTACTGCAACAGCCGCATGCTGTTTGGCCTGGCCAAGCAGGGTAACGGTCCCAAGGCGCTGCTCAAGACCAACAAGAGCGGGGTTCCCCTGACCGCCATCTCCATCTCGGCCGCCGCCACCCTGTTGTGCGTGCTGATCAACTACCTGATCCCGGGCAAGGCCTTCGGCCTCTTGATGTCCCTGGTGGTCTCCGCCCTGGTCATCAACTGGGCCATGATCAGCCTGGCGCACCTCAAGTTCCGCAAGGTCAAGGCCGCCGAAGGAGTGACTACCAAGTTCAAGGCCCTGTGGAGCCCGTTTGGAAACTACCTCTGCCTTGTCTTCATGGCCGCCATCCTGGTGATCATGTATTTGAACGAGGGCACCCGCATCTCGGTCGAGCTGATCCCCGTGTGGCTGGTGGTGTTGGGGGTGGGTTTTGCCATCAAGCGCAAGAGCCAGGCCCAGAGCAAGGCCATCGCCGAGCTCGGCTAACCCCAAGCAATACAAAACAAGAAAAACGCCGATCGGATGATCGGCGTTTTTTATTGTCTGGTAAGAGTCGTTGACCATGGCAAATGGCCAAACGGGGAAGTGGCTAGGTCCCCTCTCTGGCCCCCCCAGGGTTGCCGGAAGTCAGGTCGGGAGTGTTCTCGGGAACCGTCTCAAAGGGAGCATCAGGAGTAGCATAGGAGGTAGGCACAGCCTCCCCCGCCAGATCGGTTCTCGGCTCCAGCTCGGCGGTCATGGGGGTATTGGGCGGCACAGGGATAAACACCTGATGTTCGTCCAGCGGAATGGGCGCCCGCTGCCGCTTGCGCCAGCCAAGGTAAGTGGCGAGCAGCGCCCCGCACAGGGCGAAGTAGAGAAACAGCCCCTCTGGCCCGAAGGGGCGCATCAAGAGCGGCGCCAACAGCGGACCTATCATGGCCCCCATGCTGTAGGCGAGCAGCAACCCCTGGTTGGCCCCCAGCACCTGATCCGGATGCAATTCGTCACAGGCGTGGCTGAGGCTCAGGGGATAGATGGAAAACGCCATGCCGCCGAGCAGGAACACCAGGGTCCCCGCGATCGGCTCGCGCCAGTCGGCGGGCAGCGCCACCATCAAGAGGGCAAGCAGGGTCAGCACGCTGCACAGCAGCAGGATCACCAGTCGCCGGTCGAAGCGGTCGGACATACGGCCAATGGGGTACTGCAGGCACATCCCCCCCAGGATCACCAGCGCCATCATGTCCGCCACCCGGGAGAGGGAGGCCCCGGTATCGGCAAAATAGAGGGGCAGCAAGCCATAGATAGCCCCCAAAATAAGGCCCGAGGTAAAACTGCTGCCCATCCCCGCCGGGGTGAGGCGCACCAGCTCACGCACCCCGACCGGCTGCGGCGCCACCATGGCGGGCATGGCCACCCGCGAGATAGCGAGCGGCACCACCGACAGGGTGGCGGCCATGGCGCACAGGGCAAAGGGGGTGAGCACCATAGGATCGATCCATTTGAGCAACAATTGCCCCATGGCAAGGGATCCGTAGAGCAGGATCATGTAGAGGGACATCAACCGCCCCCGGTTGGCGGGGGTACTCGAGACCAGCATCCAGGACTCCAGCACCACGAACAGTCCGCCGGTGGCAAATCCCCCCACCAGACGCATCGCCGCCCAGCTGATGGGTTCGACCACCATGCCGTGCAACAGGAACAGAAAGCAGAGCAGGGAGGCATAGGCCGCATAGGCCCGGATATGCCCCACCCGGATGATGAGGCGGGCGTTGACGAAAGCCCCCAGCACCAGGCCACCGAAATAGGCGGCCGACACCAGGCCGATGGCCTGGGCCGAGACATCCTCGGCCGACAGGCGCACCGTCAACAGGGTGTTGAACATGCCGTGACCCAGGATGAAGATCACCAGACTGGTCAGGGGGGACAACAATCGTCTGAGGGTCATGGGCACTCCAGTATGATGAATAAGGGTGGCGAATAATTCGGCGAAAGGATCATGGTACCGTTTGCTTCCGGTTCGCTTCAACCCTGCGGCGTTTGCCAAACCATGGCGCGCACGGCCTGAACCGGACAACTAGAATGGGAATACAGTCCACTCAGCCCAGCCCCAGCAAACAGGAACGCCTTCATGTCTGCGAGCCTATCCAAATACCCGATCGCCCCCGAGTTCGAGATCCCGGACTCCCTGCGTCTCTCCTGGCAAAAAACCATCAATCTGATGGCTGAGCTGTTTCAGGTGCCGGCCGGGCTCATCATGCGGGTACATCCCAACGAGATCGAAGTCTTCATCACCAGCCAGACGCCGGACAACTGCTACCCTGCCGGAGCGCGCGAGCACCTCGACTCCGGGCTCTATTGCGAACGGGTCATGGATACCCGCCAGGAGCTCCTCGTTCCCAATGCTCTCAAGGATCCCGAGTGGGATCACAACCCTGACATCAAACTCGGCATGATCTCCTACTGCGGCCTGCCGCTCTGCTGGCCAGATGGCCGGATCTTCGGCACCATCTGTGTGCTGAGCCGGGAGGAGAACGACTACGGTGGTCTCTATCGACAGTTGCTCTGGCAATTTCGTGACTCGGTGCAGCAGAGCATGCATACCCTCTACGACAATATTCGTCTTCATGAGACGCAGGAAGATCTCGAGCAGCACAAGGCGCGACTGACCCAGACCCTCGACAGCCTGAAAAAGACCCAGGAAGAGCTGATCCACACCGAAACCCTGGCGGCACTGGGGGCCATGGTGGCGGGGATCTCTCACGAGCTGAACACCCCTATCGGCAATGCCCTGATCGCCACCACGGCTCTGCAGGAGAGAACGCGGCAACTGGCCGCCCAGCTGGGGGCACAGACGATCCGTCGCTCCACCCTGGAAGAGTTCATCAAGGCCACCCAGGAGATGAGCGAGCTGGCGCTGCAGGCCATCACCCAATCGGCCAAGCTGGTCAAGAGTTTCAAACAAGTGGCCATCGATCAGACTTCGGAGAGCCGGCGCAGCTTCGAACTCAAGCGCCTCATCGACGACAACCTGGCCAACCTCAAGGCCGGACAGGGCTATGACCGTGTGATGATGCAAAATACTGTTGGTGAGGGGCTTCTCTGTGACACCTACCCGGGCCCCCTGAGCCAGGTCCTGCTCAACCTCGTTCACAACGCCGCCGTGCATGGCATAGGGGCCAGACAGGATGGGCGAATAGTGATCAGCGCCTATCAGGACAAGGAGACCATCTACCTGGAAGTGCTGGACAACGGCCAGGGCATGGCCCCCAACGTACTGGCCCACATCTTCGATCACTTCTTTACCACCACCCTGGGCAAGGGAGGTTCGGGGCTGGGGCTCTCCATCTGCCGCCGCATCGCCACCTCGGTGTTGGGTGGCAGCCTGACGGCGCGTTCGTCACCGGGTGAAGGCAGTTGCTTTACCCTGACCTTCCCACGCATTGCTCCGGGTCGCCTGTGACGGCACTCCTGTGCCGTCTATCCAAAACACGGGCCTTCGTTGCGCCCTGACGACGTCTATTCTTGCAGATGTCCCCCAGCGAGGTAATCAAGATGAAATCACTCCTGTTTGTATTCACCCTGCTCTTTGCCGGCGGCGCGCTCGCCTTTCACTGCCCTGCCGACATGAAGAAGATTGACGATGCCCTGGCCAGAGCCCCCGACCTCAGTGCCGAGCAATTGGCACAGGTGAAAAAGCTGCGCGCCGAAGGGGAGTCTCTGCACCAGGCGGGCAAGCATCAGGAATCCGTCGATGCGCTGGCCAAAGCCATGGCTCTCTTGGAGATAGAGAACCACTGACGCGTGCCCACTCCCCGGGGCAACAGATGGCAACAGAGCCCTCTCCGGCCACGGTGAGGGCTCTGCCATTAATGACCCCCTGGTAATGGCACCCTGGCAAACGCCCTGCCAATCCATAGCATCAGACCCGGCCGCTGTAGACCAGGGTGCTGTAATTGAAGGCAATCCGGCCATCTTGCTCCCAGCGCGCAAACTCGCGGCGGATCAGTGCCATCAACTGCTCATAAGCCGACGTACCGATGGCGGGGGCATAGGAAGAGGAGTTGAGCCGACCCAGCACCCCGTCCAGATCGAAATGCTGGCAGTTGTCGAAGCGGCTGAGCCGATAGTCCCCCTCGAAGAAGGCGGCAAAGTCATTCTCCCCCAGGTTGCGATGATTGACCTCCTCATAGTCGCCGGAATAGGTGCGCAGCCCGTCTTCGTAGGCCTTGAGAAATTCGGTGTCCGTCAGCCTGTCATTCCAGATGAGGGCCACTTTGCCACCTGGCCTCAGCAGGCGGCGGCACTCGGCCTTGAAGGCCGGGCGATTGAACCAGTGGAACGCCTGAGCAACCGTGACGAGATCCACACCCCCGTCCGGCAGGCCGGTCGCCTCGGCCCGACCGTCATGACAGACGACATTGGCAACGCCGGCCAGCAGCTGCTGCGCCGCCGCACGCATATCCGGATTGGGTTCGATGGCCAGAACCTGACGCACCCTGGGGGCCAGCAGCGCCGTCAGTATGCCGGTACCCGCCCCGATGTCGGCAACCAGGGTCTCTGGCCCCATGGCCAGCTCATCTGCCAGAAAATCCAGCATGGCTGACGGGTAGCCGGGACGATATTTCACATAGGCTTCGACGCGGGCTGAAAATCGTTCGGTATTGTCCATCCATCACTCCTCATTATGCTGTCACACAATAACGTTCCTACGGGTACCAGCCAGGCCCCCATACACTCAGGCTTCAAGGCCAACAACGACGCTCACGACACTGGCGAGTCGAATCGCGGCGGGCCAGAGTCTGCGTATTTATTCATGACTCTGGCGCCAGCCCATCAATATGACCAGATTGACCTGCTGTTGAGCCGGCATAAAGAGAGGCTCCCTCCCCTTCGGCCTCATCAGACGTTCATACCATGACCGGAAAAGAAGTCATGCTTGAATATTCCTCATGAGAGCCCCATCACACTCTTCGTATTCCGCAACTGACATTCTGGTTATTAGTCAGAGTTTGCGTAATAAGCTGGGGCGTGACGTGTCATTGTTCACATGAGTACAGTATCTTGGTGTACCGGACTCAATGTGCTGCTGTGTAATGGATGTACAGGCCGTTCGGCTGAGGATGAGGTTTCTTTTGAGACTAGATGGAGCGACAACATGAGATTAGGAAAAATATCTGCGGCAGTGAGCATGATCCTCTCCGCCGGTGTCATGGCAAAAACGGATAAACCGAACATTCTGGTCATCTTCGGTGATGACATCGGCTGGCAGAACGTCAGCGCCTATGGCATGGGCACCATGGGTTACACCACCCCCAACATCGACCGGATCGCCAACGAAGGCATCAAGTTCACCGATCACTACGCGCAGCCGAGTTCGACGGCGGGCCGCGCCGCCTTCCTGACCGGCCAGTACCCCATTCGCTCCGGCATGACGACGGTTGCCATGCCCGGTGGTGCGCTGGGCCTTAAGAAAGAGTCCCCGTCTCTGGCCGAAGTGCTCAAAGCCGTTGGCTACAAAACAGGCCAGTTCGGCAAGAACCACCTGGGGGATCACAACTTTGCCCTGCCAACCGTCCATGGCTTCGACGAATTCTTCGGCAACCTCTATCACCTCAATACACAAGAAGAACACGAGCAACGGGATTACCAGAATTTTGCCAAGAAGTACTCTGGCTCGGTGGAGGCGTACAGCAAGAAGTTCGGTACCCGCGGCGTCCTGCACTGCTACGCCACCGAGACCGAAGACAAGACGGTCGACCCGCGTTTCGGTGAAGTCGGCAAACAGAAATGTACCGATACCGGCCCGCTGGGCCAGGAGCGGATGAAGGACTTCGACCGCGCCGAGATGATCCCGGCCGCCCTCAAGTTCATCGACAACTCGCTCAAGGAAGACAAGCCCTTCTTTACCTGGGTCAATACCAGCCGCATGCACCTCTATACCCGTCTCAACGACAAGTGGCGCTATGCTGCCGAGCAGTACACCAGTGAATACGACTACCATGGTAGCGGCATGATGCAGCACGACAGCGACATCGGCTATCTGCTCGACGAACTGGAAAAGCGGGGTCTGAAAGAGAACACCATCGTCATCTATACCACCGACAATGGTCCGGAACACTCCTCCTGGCCTTATGGCGCCACCACGCCGTTCCGCGGCGAGAAGATGACCACCTATGAAGGGGGCGTCCGGGTGCCCATGATTGCACGCTGGCCGGCACAGATCCCGGCGGGTGGCGTGCTCAATGGCATCCAGGGTCACCAGGATCTCTTTACTACCCTGGCGGCGGCGGCTGGCGTTCCTGACGTCAGCAAGAAGATGATGGACGAGAAGAAACAGTACATCGATGGCATCAATAACCTCGCCTACTGGGAAGGCAAGAGCAAGGAATCGGCTCGCGACTCCATCTTCTACTACTTCGAGGACAAGCTCTCGGCGGTGCGGGTCGGCCCCTGGAAGTTCCACTTCGCGGTGGCAGAGAACTACTATGACAACCTCAAGCCCCTCTCCAAGCCCATGCTCTACAACCTGAGGGCCGATCCGTTCGAGAGTTACGACTCCGTCGATGCCAACGGCCACCTGGTGCAGAAGATGTCCTGGATGCTGGCACCGGTCAGCGAGATGGTTGGCGAGCATGTCAACACCCTGGTCAAGTATCCGCCGGTTCAGGGTGGCACCACCTTCGACATGGCCAAGGTCATTCAGGAAGCCATGCAGAAAACCCAGCAGTAAACGATACGGCGGAGGGCTACCCCTCCGCCATCTTCTTCCCGCTGGCTGACACCTTTCCCTTTCGTCAGGTTTTCATCCCGTATCGACCTCGCCCGTCGTCATCAGAAGAGTAACGATGAACAAAATCCGGACCCGTGACACGACTCACCTGGACGTCACCCCGCTCAAAACCGCCAGCCGTGACAGCAGCGGTGCCTATGCCCGCCGCTTCCATGTCATGGCCAAACCGGGGGGCTCCAAGTGCAACATAGATTGCCAATATTGTTTTTATCTGCATAAGGAAGACCTGCTCCATCAACCCAGACAACCCAGGATGGATGAAGAGACCCTGGACACCTTCATCCGCAGCTACATAGAGGGGCAGGATGGCGACGAGATCGTCTTCTCCTGGCAGGGCGGTGAACCGACTCTGCTCGGCATTGACTACTTTCGCCAGATAGTGGCGCTGCAGCAAAAGCATTGCCCGCCCGGGGTCAACATCCGCAATGACTTGCAGACCAATGGCATCCTGCTCAATGACGAGTGGTGCCGGTTTCTCAAGGAGCACGGCTTTCTGGTTGGCCTCTCCATCGACGGGCCCCGCGCACTGCACGACAAATACCGGGTGACCCGCAGCGGCAAACCCACCTTCGATCTGGTGATGGCGGCGGCCGAGCTGCTGCGCAAACATCAGGTTCCCTTCAATGCCCTGACCGTCATCAACCGGCACAATGCGAAATATCCCCTCGAGGTGTATCGCTTTCTGACCCGGGAGCTGGGGGCCACCTACATCCAGTTCACCCCCTGTGTCGAGGCCAGCGATTTCAAACGCACGGCCCCGCAATTCTGGAACGACAGCATGCTGCCCCTAGTCGGCAGCGAGCTCAGCAAACCCGGTCACCCCATGTCGATCGTCACGGACTGGTCGGTGGATCCCGATGACTGGGGCACCTTTCTGGCAACCGTGTTCGAGGAGTGGGTCAACAACGACCTGGGGCGCGTGCTGGTCAATCTGTTCGAAACCGCCGTGGCCCAGACCATGGGATACCCCTCCCAGCTCTGCGTCACCGCCGAGTTTTGCGGCAAGGCGCTGGCCATCGAGCACGATGGCAGCGTCTTCTCCTGCGATCACTTCGTCTATCCGGAGTATCGGCTGGGGGATATCAAACAGCGCCCCTTGACCCACATGGCCTTCTCCACCCGTCAGGAGGCATTTGGCATGTCCAAGCGGGACAGCCTGCCCGATTACTGCCTCAAGTGCCCCTACCTGACGCTCTGCTGGGGCGAATGCCCCAAGAATCGCCTGATCAGGACCCCGGATGGCGAGATTGGCCTGAACTACCTCTGCCCTGGGATAAAGCGTTTCTTCGACTACGCGGCCCCCATACTGGCAGGCATCGCCCACGTGCTCAAAGAGCAGGATCAGGGTAGATAAGCACCGGGCATGGCCGCCCAGCGTTTGTCCACCTTTTCGCTCTCTGTATCAAGTCTCTTTGTCAGCCTCTTGTCTTCTCCAACCTTCTCCAACCCACCGGCCATCACGGTGGGTTGCCCCTCTTTACCTGCCCGGCACGCCATGTTTCATGGCTAACCCCATGTGGGTATTAACGCCAATAAATAACTGACAATTCTGATTTTTATTTTTCCAACTCCCAGTTCTTTTATTCACCCCCTATTATCTGGTCTGACCAAAAATAAATTACGTTACATTTTGCAACGTTCAATTTCATTAAAAAACAGGCTGAATACATCCATCATAACATTAAAAAAGAAAACGATTTACCATCCAAAATGATATTAATCGACTCATTGCATTTGACCAAACATGCCTTTTTGTTATATAGTAGAAATTAATTCACCTTTTGGTTTCACCTGAAATCTCAGGTTAAATAATAAAAAACAATACCCCGCGCTATATCAAGGACCCCTGATTCTCTCTTGCCTGAATTTATTTTGGCGGGATGAGTGCAGCTATTTCGGAAGGAAAAATCACACTCACAGTTCGGATCCTCTATGTCCATCAACAACATGACCATCGGCAAGAAGCTGAGCGCCGCATTCATCGTATTGGGGCTGATGCTGGCCTCCATCGGCGGCTTCTCCCTGCTGCAGTTCGAGAATATGAACACGCAGACGCTGGATATCACAGATGCGGTGATCCCCAGCATCAATCGCGCCAACGATATTCGCAATGTCGCGACCGATCTGCGTCGCCATGAATTGCTCTATTTCGTCAATTTCGATGATGAGCAAAAACGAAATGAATATCGGGTCATCATGGACAGCAAGCCGGCACAAATGGACATGCTGCTCGAGGAATATCGCAAGACGCTATTTGATCAAAACGAGACCCGTCTTTTCGAAGATCTGAAATCCGATTGGCGCAATTACCTGAATTTTTACTACAAGGTAAAAAATACTCTGGAACAAGGTGATACCCTCAACGCACGTTATATGTTCCTGCGCGATGGCACGCCCCTTTACGACAAGCTCCACGAGGCCGTCGAGGCACTCATCAAGATCAACCAGGACTATGCGGTCGAAGGGCGCAGCATGGCCGAACAGGCCTATAGCAACGCACGCCTCAACATCATGATCACCCTGCTGCTGGGGGTCATCGCCGTGGTCGTGTTCGCCACCATCCTGACTCGCCAGATCCGCGATCCCCTGTTGATGCTGGCCGATCAGGCCCAGCAGATTGCGTCCGGCCGTCTGGGGCGCGGCACCCTGTGTGACTGGTTCGATCAGGGCCGCTTCCACAAGGACGAGATTGGCCAGCTTGCCCACTCCATCCGCCACATGAAGGAGGGGCTGACCGACCTGGTCAACGATATCGACGCCTCGGTCAGCCAGCTGAGCTGCGCCGTGGAAGAGGTAAGCACCATCTCGGTTCAGGCTTCCCAGAGCATGCATCAGCAGCAGCAGGAGATTGCCCAGGTCGCCACCGCCATGAACGAGATGCAGACCACGGTACATGAAGTTGCCCGCAACTCCACCGACGCAGCCGTCGCGGCCCAGCACGCCTTTGAAGCGTCCCATCAGGGTAACCAGGTCGTGCTGGATGCCATCGACAGCATCGAAGAGGTCTCCAGCCAGCTGGAGCAGACCGGCCGGGTGATCCACAACCTGGAGCAGGAGAGCAGCAATATCGGCGTGGTACTGGACGTGATCCGCGGCATCGCCGATCAGACCAACCTGCTGGCTCTCAACGCCGCCATCGAGGCCGCGCGCGCCGGCGAACAGGGTCGCGGCTTTGCCGTGGTAGCCGATGAGGTACGCACCCTGGCCAAACGCACCCAGGACTCGACCTGCGAGATCAACAAGATCATCGAGATACTGCAAAACTGCGCCATCGATGCCGGCAATGCCATGCAGGCCAACCGCGACCAGATGGTGACTTCCGTCGAGCTGGCACGCCAGGCGGGCAACAGCATCGGCAAGATCAACGAGGCGGTGACCCATATCACCGACATGAACACCCAGATTGCCAGCGCCACCGAGCAGCAGAATACGGTGACGGGCGAGCTCAACCGCAACATGGTCACCATTCACGAGGTCGCCGACGAGAACGCCCAGGGTGCGCAGCACACGGCCCAGGCCTGTCAGGATCTCAATAAACTGGCCATTCACCTGCAGCAGAGCATCGGCCGCTTCAGCCTGACCTGATACCTATACCAACAACAAGCTCCCCCTATTTTCACGGCGCCATTCGATGGCGCCGTTTTTTTATGTCCCTCTTACTTTCTTTCGACGAGCGACATAAAAAAGGCCCTGCTGATGCAGGGCCTTATCGCTTGCAGGGTCACGGCGCTTTAGCCACGAACGCCTCTTCTTACTTGGCGTAATCCTCGGTGGGTACGCAGGAGCAGAACAGGTTGCGATCGCCGTAGACGTCGTCGATGCGGTTAACCGACGGCCACAGCTTGCTGGCGCGCACAGCCTCGGACGGGAAGACCGCCTCGGCGCGGCTGTAGGCGCGGTTCCACTGCTCGTCCATCACGTCATCCTGAGTGTGGGGCGCGTGCACCAGCGGGTTGTCGGTCAAGCTCCAGTGGCCGTCCTGCACCTTGGCGATCTCGGCGCGGATGGCGATCATCGCCTCGACGAAGCGATCCAGCTCGCGCTTGGATTCGGATTCGGTCGGTTCAACCATCAGGGTACCCGCCACCGGGAAGCTCATGGTCGGCGCGTGGAAGCCAAAATCCATCAGGCGCTTGGCCACGTCCATCTCGCTGATGCCGGAGGCTTCTTTGAGCGGACGGATATCCAGGATGCACTCGTGGGCAACGCGATGGTTGCGACCGGTGTAGAGCACCGGGAAGGCCTCGCCGAGCTTCTTGGCCAGGTAGTTGGCGTTGAGGATGGCGACCTGAGTGGATTTCTTCAGCCCCTCGTCACCCAGCATGGCGATATACATCCAGCTGATGGGCAGTATGCTGGCCGAGCCGAACGGTGCGGCCGATACGGCGCCGTTGTCACGGCTCTCCTTGTCGGTCTTGACCACGGCGTGACCGGCCACGAACGGTGCCAGATGCTGTTTCACGCCGATGGGGCCCATGCCCGGACCGCCACCACCGTGGGGGATGGCGAAGGTCTTGTGCAGGTTGAGGTGGGAGACGTCCGCGCCGATAAAGCCAGGCGCAGTGAGGCCCACCTGCGCGTTCATGTTGGCGCCGTCCAGATAGACCTGACCACCGTACTGGTGAACGATGTCGCACACCTCCTTGATGGTCTCCTCGTACACCCCGTGGGTGGAGGGGTAGGTCACCATCAGACAGGAGAGCTTCTCCCCCGCCTCGGCCGCCTTGGCGCGCAGGTCGTCGAGATCCACGTTGCCGGCCTTGTCACAGGCGGTGACGATCACCTTGAGGCCCGCCATCTGGGCAGACGCCGGGTTGGTCCCGTGGGCAGAAGCCGGAATGAGGCAGATGTCGCGATGCCCCTCGCCGCGAGACTCGTGGTACTTCTTGATGGCGAGCAGGCCGGCGTATTCGCCCTGGGCACCGGAGTTGGGCTGCATGCAGACCGCATCGTAGCCGGTCACCTTCACCAGCCAGTCCTCAAGGTCTGCCAGCAGCAGCTGGTAACCCTTGGCCTGCTCGAGCGGTGCAAACGGGTGCAGCTTGCCAAACTCGGGCCAGGTCACCGGGATCATCTCGGCGGTGGCGTTGAGCTTCATGGTGCAGGAACCCAGGGAGATCATGGCGTAGTTGAGCGCCAGATCTTTGGCTTCGAGACGGTGGATGTAGCGCAGCATCTCGGTCTCGGAGTGGTACTTGTTGAACACCTCGTGGGTCAGCACGGCGTCGGTACGCAGCAGATCCTGCGGGATGGCGTGATGGGCCTGGGCCGCCTTGTCCAGCGCCTCCAGATCCAGGCCGTGGCCTGCCCCCAGGAACAACTCGAACAGCTCGACCACATCGTCACGGGTGGTGGTCTCGGACAAAGACACCCCCACGGCGCCATCCAGATCGGCGCGCAGGTTGATCCCCTGCCTTTCGGCCTTGGCGATCAGCTCAGATTTGCCCGCGGTCAGCACGGTCAGGGTATCGAACCAGCTATCGTGCTTGAGGGCCACGCCCTTGGCTTTCAGCCCCAGCGCCAGAATGCTGGTCAGACGATGGACGCGGGAGGCGATGGTTTTCAGCCCCACCGGACCGTGGTAGACGGCGTAGAAGCTCGCCATGTTGGCCAACAGCACCTGGGCGGTACAGATGTTGGAGTTGGCCTTCTCGCGGCGGATGTGCTGCTCGCGGGTCTGCATCGCCATGCGCAGGGCATTCTTGCCACGGGCATCCTTGGAGACGCCGATGATGCGGCCCGGCATGGAGCGCTTGTAGGCATCGCGGGTAGCGAAGAAGGCGGCGTGAGGGCCACCGTAACCCATGGGGACACCGAAACGCTGGGCAGAGCCCAGCACCACATCGGCGCCCAGCTCGCCCGGGGATTTGAGCAGCAGGAGCGACAAGATGTCGGCGCTGACGCAGGCCAACCCTTTCTGGGCCTGCACCGCGGCGATGAGGGCGCGCAGATCCTTCACCTCACCCGTGGTGGTGGGGTACTGGAACAGGGCACCGAACACCTCTTCGCTCACCGCATCAGAGGCGGCACCGACCGCCACGTCAAAGCCAAAGTGCACCGCCCGCTCCTTGACCACGTCGATCACCTGGGGATGCACGTCGTCGGCCACGAAGAAGAGGTTGGACTTGGACTTGGCCATCCGCTTGGCGAGTGCCATGGCTTCGGCAGCGGCGGTGGCTTCATCCAGCAGGGAGGCGCTGGCGAGATCCATGCCGGTCAGGTCCAGAGTCAGCTGCTGGAAGTTGAGCAGGGCTTCGAGACGGCCCTGGGCCAGCTCGGGCTGATAGGGGGTATAGGCGGTGTACCAGCCTGGGTTCTCCAGCACGTTGCGCAGGATGACATGGGGCACGTGGGTGTCGTGATAACCCATGCCGATATAGCTCTTGGCAATCTTGTTCTGGGCGGCGTAACCCTTGAGCTTGGCCAGGGCCTCCACCTCCGTCATGCTGGCGCCGATCCCCAGGGGGCCGGGGCGACGGATGGCGGCCGGGACTGTCTGCTCAATCAGATCGTCCAGGCTCTCGGCACCCACTTCGGCCAGCAGCACGCGCAGCTCTTCCTCACCCGGGCCGATGTGACGGCGGATGAAATCGGTTTTTTGCTCGAGTTCAAACAATGACTGGGTCATTTCCCTATTCCTGCTCATAAATCCTGATAAAAAGCACTGATAGTCGGCCTGAACCGACTCCACTCATGTTCATGGGTGCCGCGATGGAACTGCCATCCCATTCCGACGGATGCGCACCGGCATCCCGCGGCCCGCTCGTTGGCAGACCGTCATACAAAAGGGCCCCGCACGCTGTGCAGGGCCCGGAGGCATTACTCTTCGTCCACCACGTTCTGGTAGCCTTCGGCGTCCAGCAGGTTGGCCAGCTCGCCTGCGTCATCCAGCTTGATGCGGAACAACCAGCCAGCCTGGTACGGATCGGAGTTGACCAGCTCGGGGCTGCCTTCCAGCTCTTCGTTGACGGCGATGATCTCGCCGCTCACCGGGCTGTAGATGTCGGAGGCGGCTTTTACCGACTCGGCCACGGCACAGTCGTCACCGGCGCTGACCTGTTTACCCACCTCGGGCAACTCGACAAACACCATGTCCCCCAACAGCTCCTGGGCGTGCTCGGTGATACCGACGACGGCCTCACCGTTGGCTTCGACACGGATCCACTCGTGGGAGGTGGCATATTTCAGTTCGCTCGGGATATGGCTCATTTGTGCTTCCTTAATGTACTTGGATCACTTTTTACAAAAGGGCGCGGCGCAGGACCTTCCTGCGCCGCCATCAATCATTACACCAGCGCCTGACCATTGCGGACGAAGGCGGGCTTGGTCACCTTCACGGTAACCAATTTCTTGCGGATCTCAACCTGGGCCTGTGCGCCGATGTCACGGGGTACCCGCGCCAGGGCAATGCTGTAGCCCAGAGTCGGGGAGAAGGAGCCTGAGGTGATCACCCCTTCCCGCGGCTCGCCATCGACACCGGTAAAGGTGACCGCCATGCCGGCACGCAAGACCCCTTTCTCTTCCATCACCAGGCCCACCAGCTTGGGCTGGTTGCCCGCCGTTTTCTGCGCTTCCAGCGCGGCGCGGCCGATAAACTGGCGATCAGCCGGCTCCCAGGCGATGGTCCAGGCCATGTTGGCGGCGAGCGGAGAGATAGACTCGTCCATGTCCTGACCATAGAGGTTCATGCCAGCTTCGAGACGCAGGGTATCCCGCGCGCCCAGGCCGCACGGGGCAACCCCTGCATCCAGCAACCCCTGCCACAGATCGCACGCCTTCTCTTGCGGCACCACGATCTCGTAGCCATCTTCGCCGGTATAACCCGTGGTAGCGATGAAGAGATCGCCGGCCTGCACGCCGAAGAAGGGCTTCATCCCCACCACGGCGGTACGCTGGGAGGCGCTCAGGACGGAGGCCACCTTGAGCTTGGCGTTGGGGCCCTGCACCGCGATCATGGCGAGCTCGGGGCGCTCGGTCACGGTGACATCGAAATCGATGGCGTGGTGGCGGATCCAGGCCAGATCCTTCTCGCGGGTGGCGGAGTTGACCACCAGGCGGTAGAAGGTATCGGTCAGGTAATAGGTGATGAGGTCGTCGATGACGCCCCCTTCGGGATTGAGCATGCCGCTATAGAGGGCCTTGCCGGAGACGGTCAGCTTGGCCACATCGTTGGCCAGCAGGTGTTGCAGGAAGGCTTTGACCCGCTCGCCGGTCAGATCGACGATGGTCATGTGGGAGACATCGAACATGCCGGCGTCGCTGCGCACCGCGTGGTGCTCTTCCAGCTGGGAACCGTAGTTGATGGGCATTTCCCAACCATGGAAGTCCACCATTTTGGCGCCAGCTTCCAGGTGTTTGGGATGCAGTACAGTAGTCTGGATCATCGCATTCTTTCCTTAGCAAAAAGCCCTTTAGCGTTAGCGACAACTCTCGCAACCAGCCCGGTTCACTGCAAAGATAAGCCTTCACAGCAAAGAGAGCCGGTCACCGGGTCTGTGCTCGCTCCTGCCCTTGCCGGGCAAGAGGGATTCCTTGAACGGGACGGATTATATGCCAAGCGGGCCCATGCGCCGCTCAAAAAAAACTAATCCCCTCCCGTTTAAGTGCTTCCAGACACTAAGATAAACGCCAAGATAAAAACAGCCGTAAACGGAAGAAGTCGAGATTAAATTTCGATTTTCACCGTTTCGTCACAATTTGCAGAAAAACGTTTCGCACTGCACCAAAATTAAAGGCTGACGCCTCGTCAGGGGCATCAGCCTTGCCAGATTACTTTTTTTATAAAAAAAGCCGGGTAATATTAGTTTTTTTCATCATTTTGGCGAAAGCTTGGCCCGCGGCACCGGGTTGACCGGTGTCACCGGCACCCACTCGGGACGGGCCAGGGCGGGCAATTCGCCCTCCAGCCCCATGGCGGCACGGATCACCCCCTCTTTGAAAGGCGTCAGCAGATCGGCCGCACGCAATCCCACCCCGCGCACCAGCTTCTTGAGGGGGTGAGCGCCGCTAAACAATCGCTTGAGCCCCTCCATCGCCGCCAGCATCCTGGCCGCCTCGCTCTTGCGCCAGCGCTCGTAGCTGCGCAGATTGACCTGCAGGCCGATATCCTTGCCGGCACGCTGGTTGACGAGGATAAGCTCGGCCAGGGCGGCGGCATCCAGCAGGCCGAGGTTGACCCCCTGCCCTGCCAGCGGGTGTATGGTATGGGCGGCATCGCCCACCAGTACCAGCCGCTCGCGGGCAAAGTCGCGGGCATAGCGGGCGGTGAGCGGGATGGCGCTGCGCGGCCCCTCCACCTTGCACAGGCCGAGCCGCGCATCGAATGCCGCGGTGAGCTGGCGATTGAACTTCTCATCGTCGCAGGCGCACAGCGCCTCGGCCCGCGCGGCAGGCAGAGACCAGACGATGGAGCAGAGATCCCCCTGCCACAGGGGCAGGAAGGCAAGCGGCCCTTCCGGAGTAAAGATCTGGCGGGCCACCGCCTGATGGGACTCGGCGCAGCGCACGGTTGCCACCAAGGCGTGATGGCCGTAATCCCAGCTGGTCAGCGGAATATCGGCCTGGCGACGGACCCAGGAGTGGGCACCATCGGCCGCCACCACCAGTTTCGCCGAGATGGCCTGGCCATCTTCAAGGAGCAGCAGGGCCCCCGCCGGGCCGCTCTGCAGGCTCTTGGCGCGAGCCGGCGTGAGCAGCTGGATGTTGCTGGCGCCCTCGATCGCCTCCAGCAGCGCCAGCTGGATGACCCGGTTCTCGACGATATGGCCGAGGGCGCTCTGGCGCAGGCTGGCGGCATCAAAATCGATATGGCCGAAGCTGTCCTGCTCCCACACCGCCATCTTGTCGTAATGCTGCAGGCGGCGCGCCGCAATCCCGGACCAGGCCCCGACTCGCTGCAGGATGCGCTGGCTGGCGAGGCTCAGGGCGCTGACCCGATTGTCGGCCACCTCGCCAAGCTCGGAGTCAGGCAAGCGCCCCTCAACCACCACCACCTTGAGGGCACTCTCCTTGAGCGCTGCGGCGAGCCCCAGGCCCACCATGCCACCCCCGACAATCACCACATCCACGTCTTGCATCTGCATCATCTGTTCCTTTCATGGCTGGCCAGCGTGGCCAGCAGGGGGCGCCATCGCACCTCCCCCTTTCTGCATAAGTTGGCCCCGGGCCCCTTAACGCTTGCCACACACATCGGCGACAAAGCCCAGGGTACGGGAGGCAAGCGGCGCCTTGAGACAGGGGAGCCGCCCCATCAGGGAGAGCGCCAGATTGCGCCCCGCCACCAGGGGATCGTGACCATTGGAGAAGAGCTGGGCCAGCGAGGAGGTGAGCCAGACGGTCTGCGCCTGATCGACCTTGCGCTGCTGCCAGTAGCCATTGAGTACGGCGAAGCTGCCGATATCCTCCCCCACCGCCAGGGCGCTGGCGATGGCATCGGTCAGCAGATCGAGATCCCGCATGCCGAGATTGAAGCCCTGACCGGCGATGGGGTGCAGGGCGTGGGCGGCATTGCCCACCAGCACGGTACGCTGGGCCAGCGGATAGTCGCAGGCGGTCAATACCAGCGGATAGACGTGGCGCTGACCGGTGCGCTCGAAACGTCCCAGCCGCCAGCCAAACGCCGCCTGCAGGCGAGCCAGAAACGCGGCCTCATCCAGTCCCATCAGCTCGTCCACCTCATGACGCGCGACGCTCCAGACCAAAGAGGAGAGCCCCTCCTGCATCGGCAGCAGGGCCAGGGGCCCTTGCTCGGTAAAGCGCTCGAAGGCGCGGCCGGCGGGATCTTCGGCGGTCTTGACGGTAGCTATGATGGCACTCTGTTCAAAATCGTGGCGGGTCACCGCCAGCTTGAAGTGCTGGCGCACGAAGGAGTTGCCCCCGTCGGCTGCCACCAGCAACCGGGTCTCCACTTGCTCGCCGCTCTCAAGCGTGAGCCTGACCGCCTCCTCCCGGGGCTGGATATCGCCGACCCGCGCCGGACACACCACCCGGATCTGCTCGCAGGCCGCCATGGCCTGCTGCAAGGCGTGACCCACGGCCGCCAGTTCAATGACCTGCCCCAGGGCGGGCAGACCGTATTCAGCCGCTGACAGACGAGTCTGGCCGCAGTGGCCCCGATCCGAGACATGAATATGGGTGATGGGGGCGCAGTGGGGAGCAAACAGGGGCCAGAGCCCACGCCGCTCCAGCGCCTCGCAGGTGCCCGCCGCCAGCGCGATGGCGCGGGCATCGAAGCCCGGGTGAGCCGGTGCAGAGGCATGGATGTCGGGGGCACTGGCCTCCAGCAGCAGGATCGACAGGGGCGATCCATCGGGCTTGCGCAGGGCCGCCAGAGAGAGCGCCAGCACGGCACCACTCATTCCACCACCGACCAGGGTCACATCGACCTGTCGCACATCAGATTGGGACATAAGCAGAGAAGGAGAAGTCAAAAACGTGGCCTCATGCTACCACAAAGGGCGAGGCCGGTTGCGTGGTGGGCGGCAAAAAACCGGTGTCAGCTCACAGGGTTAGTCAGCCTTTGCCATCACGTTGCTATCACTTTGCCACAACAAAAGAGCGCCACGGGGCGCTCTTTGCTTTCATCGGGTGACAAAGGGTGATCTGTCACCACAATCGGTACATCAATGCAGGGTCGGCGGGGTAACCGGACTGTCCGGGCGCTTGCCAAACTCTTCGAAGGCCATCATGACCCCCAGCTTGACGTGCTCGTAGAGTACCAGGAAGGAGGCTTCGTTCTCGTCATCTTCCTGATCGAACTCGGCTGAGACCTGGGTGATGCTGGCGATATCCTGGATCATCTCCTGCAGCTCTTCCGAGGCGCGGGAGAGCTCCTGCTGCACCACACCGAAACCGGCCAGAAACGCCTGGGACCAGTCCACCAGCGAATCGATGCGCTCATCCAGCGGTGTCTCGTCACCGGGCAACAGCAGCTCGACCCCTTTTTGCGCCATCAGGCTCTCGACCACATTGTGATAAAGATCGGTCATCAGCTGGCGCACCGGGGCCGGCAGGCCGAATCCGTCGTTCACCAGATCGTTGAAATGGGGCACCCAGCTCTTCTCATCCAGCGCCACGCCACCACATACCAGACCACAGATCACACCGTGAGCCTCGACCGCACTGGCCATCAGCTCATGCTGCTCCATGATGGCCGTTACGGCCGCATAGTTAAGGGGGGTTGTCTTGCTCATAGTGGATCCGCTCAAAGTTCATGCAAGTTTGCAAAATTTATGGTCAGGATCCTAGCATTCTCCCTCTTCCAGAGCCAGCAAGGCCTTGAAAGTTATGCATCTGCGCTATATAGTCCCGCCCAGTTGTCCACGTGGATAAAGGCGGAAAGTTTCTTCGCCGTATTGAGGAAGGCATGAGCACAGAGGCCGTAGAAATCGTCATTTTGGGACGTCCCTACAAGGTATCCTGTCCCTTGGGACAACAGGATGCCCTGCGCCAGGCCGCCGAGCAGCTGACCGAAAAATTGATCGACCTGCGTCAACGTTCCAAAGTCTCCAGCAACGAACAGCTTGCTGTGATGGCGGCGCTCAATTTTTGCCATGAGCTCTGCCTTGAAAAAGAGAAAAACCACCAATACTCTGAGACCATGGACAAGCGGATCAAGATGCTGCAACGCACCATAGAAGCGGCCTTGATAGAGCACGGACAGTATGGTGATTCCAGCGAAGAAGAGGGGCAACAGCCCTAATCTCGCACCGTTTTAAATTCCCTGGGGTGTTTGTCAGCCGGTTCAAGTCCCCGAGCCGATATTCATACCAAACAGGGGATCTGCCTTCTGGCTATTGCGCATGCTCGGCACGACCGAGAAGCCTGCGGTCAGATCCGATCCCCGCCTTGAACCGACGGTTCAAGGGCCCAAACCGGCAACGGCATCTCCGGGGTTCCAACAGCAAAAAGCCCGTCACCATGGTGACGGGCTTTTTCTTTATTCTCCCCCCGCCTGCCTCACATCGGCAGGCTCAGCCTTACCAGCAGGCCGCCGAGTTGCGGCGCAGGCAGCAGCAACACCTCGCCATGATGGTAGTGGGCGATGTCGCGCACCAGCGCGAGGCCAAGGCCGGCGCCGGGCTGATCGGCACCGTTTTCGAGCCGCTGGAACGGCAACCAGACCCGCTCGGCCTGCTCGGGGGCGATGCCGGGGCCGCTGTCTTCCACCTCCAGCCAGACTTGCTTACCGGCGGCCTGCACCCGGGCCGTCACTGTGCCACCTGCCGGGCTGTACTTGATGGCGTTGTCCAGCAGATTGGCACACAGCTCCCCGAGCAGCAGCGGCTCCCCGGCCACCATGATGGCGGAATCCTCCCCCTCGTAGCCGAGATCGATCCCCTTGCTGCGCGCCTGTGCCAAGCGGGAGAGACAAGCCTGCTGCACCAGCGCCACCAGCTCGATGGGCTCGCGCTGGCGAAGGCCCGAACACTCGTCGGATTTGAGGCGGGCCAGCAGCAGCAAGCGTTCGGTCAGCGCTATGGTGTGATCGAGCCGGGCCGCCATGGCCGTCAGGCTCTCCTGCATCAGGGCGGGATCGTGACCGCTGCGGGCCACCTCCACCTGGGTCTTCAGTATGGTCAGCGGGGTGCGCAGCTGGTGCGCCGCATCGGCGCTGAAGCGCTCCTGACGGGCCACCAGCTGGCGCAATCTGGCCAGATGGCGATTAAAGGCGAGGATAAGCGGCCGGGTCTCCTGCCAGGGGAGCAAGTCCGGCAGCGGCGCCAGGTTGGCGGCATCGCGGCGCAATAGCTCGCGCGACAGACGGCGCATCGGAGTAAGCAGGCGCTTGAGCAGCAGGTAGGCAAGCAGCAGGGTCAGGGCCACCAGGGCCCCCTGTGAGAGCACCGCATGCCACAACAGCTGTTCGGCGAGTTCACGACGCCCCATCAGGGTTTCAGCCACCGTGATGGTGGCCATGCCGCTCAGCCCCCCTTCGTTAACCGGCTGCAGCAGGGAGACGGCGCGAATTGGCGTGCCCTGGTACTCCCCGTCGTAGAAGTAGGCGAGCGCCGGATAACGGTCGGTGAGCGGCGTCTTGTCCGGCCTCGCCGGCAATTCCTCATAGCCCGAGATGACCCGACCGGATGGCGAGCGCACCTGATAGAAGAGGCGATCGCGCATGTTGCGCTCGAAACTGTCGAGCACCACGTAGGGGACATCGACCCGCAGCCGCCCCTGCTGCACATCAAGGCGCTCGGCCACGGTGCGCGCCGAGGCGAGCAGGGTGCGATCATAGGCCTGGGTGGCGGCGGCCAGGGCACCGTAGTAGCTGTACCAGGCCGACGCTCCCCAGAGGATCAGCAAGGGAGCGCCAAGAAACAGCAGCAGTTGATGAAGGAGCGAGCGGTTAATGGGAAGCCTCCGGCGCCGCTTCCAGCAGATAACCCAGCCCGCGCAACGTGGTGATCACCACGCCACTGCCCACCAGCTTTTTGCGCAGCCGGTGGATGTAGAGATCGATGCTCTCCTTCCCCACCTCGTCATCGAGGTTGAACACCTGCTCGAACAGCTGCCCCTTGGCCACCGGTCGCCCCTGGCGATACATGAGGGCGGTGAGCAGCGCCTGCTCGCGCGGGGTCAGGGCCAGCCTGGCGTCATCCACCACGAAATAGCCGTCCGGATGCAGCATCAACTGCCCCAGCCGCAATTCGGCGCCGCCACTTTCGCTGCGCCGCAGCAGGGCCCGCAGACGGGCGTCGAGCTCCCCGAGATCGAACGGCTTGGCGAGATAGTCGTCGGCACCGGCATTGAGACCGCAGATCCGCTCCTCTACCGCGCCACGGGCGGTGAGCAGCAGCACCGGCAGCCCCTGACCACGGCGGCGTAAACGGCCGAGCACTGTCAGCCCATCCAGCCTGGGCATTTCGATATCCAGGATCGCCAAGGCATAACGCTCCTGGCGCAGCAGCTGATCGGCGCTGTCGCCGTCAGCCACCCAATCCACGGCGAATCCGGCGCTGGTCAAGGCTCGCGAAAGCCAGTGCGCCAGTTCATGATTGTCTTCGGCCAGCAGTAAACGCATCTCGTCTCCCCATACTGCGAGGTGTGATCCACTTCACGCTCCCAGCAATTCAGCAACGGCTGAAAGGTGAATGAAAGGTTGTTGTTTTAACAATTTCGCATCACCTCGTCTACCGACGAGGTCACACCCGGAAAAAACAACAACAAGATGGAGCACTCCATGAAGCAACACACACGTCATGCCCTCGCCCTGCTGGCCCTGTTCGGTGCCCTGCCACTGCAAGCTGCCGACACCGCCAGCGCCCCTGATCGGACCGAATGCATCGCCCCCGCCAAGCCGGGCGGCGGTTTCGATCTCACCTGCAAGCTGCTGCAAGTGAGCCTGCAGGAGACCAACACCATCGACAAGCCGATGCGCGTCACCTACATGCCGGGTGGCGTTGGCGCCGTGGCCTACAACGCCATCGTGGCCCAGCGCCCGGCCGAGGCCGGCACAGTGGTGGCCTTCTCCGGCGGTTCGCTTTTGAACCTCTCCCAGGGCAAGTTCGGCCGCTACGGGGTCGATGACGTGCGCTGGCTGGCCGCCGTCGGCACCGACTACGGCATGATCGCGGTGCGCCACGACGCCCCCTACCAGAACCTCAAGGAGCTGGTCGCCGCCCTCAAGCGCGATCCCAACAGCGTGGTGATCGGCGCCGGTGCCTCCATCGGCAGCCAGGACTGGATGAAGGCCGCCCTGCTGGCCAAACTGGCCGGGGTCGATCCCCACAAGATGCGCTACGTCGCCTTCGAAGGCGGTGGCGAGCCGGTCACCGCTCTTCTGGGCAACCATGTTCAGGCGGTCTCGGGCGATCTGAGCGAGATGGTGCCCCACCTTGGCAGTGACAAACTCAAGGTGCTGGCAGTGTTTGCCAAGGATCGCCTGCCGGGCAAGCTGGCCGATATCCCCACCGCCAGGGAGCAGGGTTATGACCTGGAGTGGCCGGTCATTCGAGGCTTCTACGTGGGCCCCAAGGTGAGCGACGCCGAGTACCAGTGGTGGAAGCAGACCTTCGATCAGCTGGTCAAGACCGACACCTTCAAGGCCCAGCGTGATCAGCGTGGCCTGTTCGAGTTCGATCTCACCGGCGAGGCACTGGACAGCTATGTCAAGGCCCAGGTGGCCGACTATCGCGAGCAGGCCAAGGCCTTCGGTCTGGCCAAGTAAGGGGGAGCCAGCACCATGAGCGATCGTCTGTTTGCCCTGTGCTGGCTGCTGCTGAGCCTGGGGGCCGCCGCCCTCGCTTGGCAGCTGCACAGCGAATACAGCTACGAGCCGGTGGGGCCGCGCCCCTTCCCGCTTGTCATCAGCCTGTTGATGGCCGGCTGCGCCCTGCTGCTGCTTAAGCGCACGCCGGATCTGGCCAGCTGGCCGGAGCGTCCCGCGCTGCTGCGCATCGCCGCCATGGTGCTGGCCCTGTTTAGCTACGGTTGGGGCTTTGAGTGGCTGGGCTTCCCGCTCGCCACCACCCTGCTCACCGTGGTGGTCGGGCGGCTGTTTGGCGCCAGCTGGCGCGCCGCCCTCATCGCCGGGCCTCTGCTCGGCATCAGCCTCTTTTACGCCTTCGACCGGCTGCTGGATGTCACCCTGCCGCTCGGCGCCTGGCTGGCCTAAGGAGTTGTCATGGATACCTGGATGTACCTTGCGCAAGGTTTCGCGGTGGCCCTCACCCCCGAGAACCTGCTGATCGCCCTCATCGGCTGCTTCGTCGGCACCGTGGTCGGGCTGCTGCCGGGGCTCGGCCCCATCAACGGCGTGGCGATCCTGCTGCCGCTCGCCTTTGCCCTGAAACTGCCCCCCGAGTCAGCCCTGATCCTGCTCGCCACCGTCTACATCGGCTGCGAGTACGGCGGGCGGATCTCCTCCATCTTGCTCAACGTGCCGGGGGACGCCGCCGCCATCATGACGGCGCTCGACGGCTACCCCATGGCCAAGCAGGGGCGCGCCGGGGTGGCGCTCTCCATCTCGGCGGTGAGCTCGTTCGTCGGCTCCTTGCTCGCCATCGGCGGCATCATACTGTTCGCCCCGGCCCTGGCTCGCTGGTCGCTAGCCTTCGGCCCGGCCGAGTACTTCGCCCTCATGGTGTTCGCCATCGCCTGCCTCGGCAGCATGATGAGCCAGAACCCGCTCAAGTCCTTCCTCGCCGCCCTGATTGGCCTCGGGCTCGCCACCGTCGGCGTCGACGCCAACACCGGCGTCTACCGCTTCACCTTCGACAGCGTGCACCTGTCGGACGGGATCCAGTTCATCGTGGTGGTGATCGGCCTCTTCTCGGTGAGCGAAATCCTGCTGATGCTCGAGCACACCAAGGGGGGGCAGCAGTTGGTACGCCAGACCGGCCGCCTGCTGTTCAGCTTCCGCGAGCTGACCCAGTGCACCGGCACCATGCTGCGCTCGGCCACCGCCGGCTTCTTCGTCGGCATCCTGCCGGGGGCCGGCGCCACCATCGCCAGCGCCCTCACCTACATGACCGAGAAGCGCCTGGCCGGCCCGCAGGGCACCTTCGGCCAGGGTGACATCCGCGGCGTGGCGGCCCCCGAGGCGGCCAATAACGCCTCCGCCTGTGGCTCCTTCATCCCCATGCTGACCCTGGGCGTGCCGGGCTCTGGCACCACGGCGGTGATGATGGGGGCCCTGACCCTCTACAACATCACCCCGGGCCCGACCATGTTCACCGAACAGCCGGACATCGTCTGGGGGCTGATCGCCGCCCTGCTGCTGGCCAACATCATGCTGCTCATCATGAACATCCCCCTCATCGGGCTGTTCACCCGCATGCTCAGCATCCCGCTCTGGTTCCTGGCCCCGGCCATCGCCACCGTCTCGGCGGTGGGGGTCTACGCGGTGCACAGCACCACCTTCGATCTGTTGCTGATGGCCGGTCTCGGGGTATTTGGCTATGTGCTGCGCAAGCTCAACTTCCCCCTCTCGCCGCTGATCCTGGGCTTCGTGCTCGGGGAGATGCTGGAGCAAAACCTGCGCCGAGCGCTCTCTATCAGCAACGGCGAGCTCGACATCCTGTGGGGCAGCGCCATCAGCCAGAGCCTGCTGGTGCTGGCAGCCTTGGTCATCGTCCTGCCCCCCTTGGTGCGCGTGCTGCGCCGGCGCAAGAGTGCCGCCGCCATGTCAGAGGCCCGCACGGGATCCGGCTCTTGACACTGTGCACCTCGTTAAGGTTGCCATCCCATAAAAGAGGGCCTCACAGAGTGAGGCCCTCTTTTATGTGCCGGATAACACTTGCTGCCAATGTGTGGATCCCGCCACCAGACCACATGTTCATTCTCTGTGGTCTCGCTACAATAGCGGACAACTTTGAAGCTCATCTTTTCTGGCGTAGGGATACATGAAAAAGAGAAAATCAATCAACTGGGAGCGTTGGCACTGGTTAAGGCAGCACCTCAAGCAGGTACGCAAGTCACCGGAACCAGAAGAGCCCCAGGCCAAGATGGCCCACTTCCTGACCACTCTCTTTGCAGCCATCCCGATTATCACCGCCAGTATCTATTTGAGCGGTATGGCTCACTTTTACGGCAGATGTCTGGTCCATGGCCTCGATATCGCAGAGTTTCCCCAACCGGCCGATATCACGCTCGCCACGGGCTATTTCCTCTGGCTGCAGATGGGCAAGCTATATGGCCCTTACCTGCTCTATGCCGTTGCCGGTATTGTGCTGCTCACTTTCGTGTTGTTTCTCTCGGTCAGGCTTCGTCTGCGCTGGGCATGGTTTTGCCATCGCATCGGCTTGCGACAATATCCAAGAACAAGGCGTTTCTTTCGCCGCAGGGCACGAGTCCCGGCCCCCAGGCTCTTTTTGTTAATCTCCTGGGTTGAGGTTATCTACAACCGCTTTGCCATTTTGGTTGTGCCGGCGCTCATTATTCTGTTGCCCACACTCTCCAATTTCATGGAAGGGCTCGATGCCGAAAAAGCGCGAGTCACAAAGCTGGAAAACGACCAGTTGAGCGCACAGTTGGATCGGGCCCTGTCGCCTCTGCTGGGCGAAACCGCGCACATCAGGGTCATGTGCAATACCAGCCACTGCGCCTATCGCCTCAAAGGCGGAGAAATGAAACTGGTGCGCCATGATCAGGTTGAGCTGGTGCGATGGATGGCACCTGTGGACGACGCAAACAAGCCAGCAAAGGAAGACAATATCGATAAATGAACAGAGGCTGCTATCTTGCCTGCCGCAGCGGGATACCTTCTGGCATCCGGTTTATTGCATTTTCTATTGCTCGAGACTGGTGTTATCCCGCTCACTTTCCACCGTCATCTGGGAGCCATTTCACGATAAACAAAAGGCCGCTATTGCTGCGGCCTTTATAAAGCATTGCTTGCTGTGTTCAATCACTGGTGCCTGAGGCTTGCCTCAGCAAGATACCAGGCCAACAAGATAGTCATTCCCTGTCCCTCAGCCACCCCTTATGATCTGCTAGCCTGGGACATATCCTGCCTGTCAGCACCAATCCTCGGATCACCCCAAACCCGCGGTGAGATGGATCCCGTAGAACACCCCGCGCCCCACCAGCTCGGACACCAGGATGAAGCCAAACGACACAGCCATCAGCGCCGCAGTGGGTGTTCGCTTGGTAAACAGCGGCCACAACCACAGCAAGACTCCCGCAGCCAGCAACACGAGACGAACCGACTGGGTAACAGCCAGATCAGGTACCCTGGCCAGTGCGCTCGTCACGCTGTTTTCAATCCCGCCGAGATGGAGCGACAACAGCATCACCGCGATGGCCACCCCCAGCGCCACCAGCAGCCCCCAAACGGGAAGAGCCGTGTCAGCCACAGCGACGTCATGACGCGCCGCCAGCAACAGCAAATGCGCCAGGGCGCCTCCCCCTACCCCCATGGTCAGCAGAAAAGAAGCCGGCGTTAAACCTGTGTACCAGGTCGGCACAGTATCAATCATGTAAACCATGATCATGGCGTACATGAAGAAGAGACCCGCCAGGATGGCCCCCAGCATCAGACCTCTGCGCCCCCCTTCGCTCCCTTTGTCCAATACCGAAAGCAACCAATACAAGCCGCCGAAAGCGAAAAAGGCCATGCCGCCGGCGATCTCGTTAGACAGCCAGGAGTGGCCCACCATGTTCAGTGCATTCATCGCACGAAGCGGACTCCCCAGGTGCATCACGGATGCAACGAGGCCCAGCCCCATCAGCACCCACAGTCCCAACATGGCTCGATGCAACCGTGGTTCCGTTTCCGCTGAGATGCGCCGGGCAAGCAGCAGTGCGCTTAATATCAGAAACGCCCCCACCGCAGTCTGGGCCATCACTGTGAACAGGATTAGCGGCCATTCATGCCAAGCCATATTACACCTCCTTCGGGTTCGCCAAGTATCCAGTCGTATCCCCACAAGGTCGGGAATGGCGGTTTGGTTTGATAATAATGTTGGGTTTGGTCAAGGACGACGGCGGCAATGGTGCCACTTCGGCCAGAGAGCCGTACTTGGCACGCAACTCTTCGATGGGACCGAATGCCAGCGCCCGCAACGGGCAAGACGCCACACACACCGGCGGTTTGCCATCGGCAACCCGTTCGTAGCAGCCATCGCACTTGGTCATATGACCCTTCTGCGCATTGTATTGCGGCGCATCATAAGGGCAGGCCATGGCGCAATATCTGCAACCGATGCAGGTATCCGTATCCACCACCACGAAGCCGTCTTCCCGCTTGTGCATCGCGCCGCTCGGGCACACCTTGGTACATGCTGGTTCAGCACAGTGATTGCACGCTATCGACACGTAATAGGCATAAACGTCTTGACGCCATGCATCGCCGTCTTTCACCCAGCCACCTCCTGCGTATTCATAGACACGGCGGTAGTTGGTGCCAACGTTCAGATCCTTGACGTCCTTGCAAGAGAGCTGGCACGTCTTGCATCCGGTGCACTTGCTTGAATCGATGTAAAAACCGAACTGTTTCATGGTTAGCCCTTATGCCTTCTTCACCAGTTGTACATCCACCAGGTTGGTATGCTGGGGATTGCCCTTAGCGAGCGGGCTCGGTCGCTGAGTCGTCAGCACATTGATGCAGCCTCCCTTGTCGACCTTGCTTCCGTCCGGGGCATACCAGCCTCCCTCCCCCAGTGCCACCACACCGGGCAGGATGCGTGGTGTGACCTTGGCCGGAATGTGGACCTCACCGCGATCGTTGAAGATGCGGATCAGATCGCCTTGCTGGATACCTCGCTCGTCGGCATCAAGGGGATTGATCCACAGCTCCTGACGTGCCGCATCTTTGAGAATGTCCACGTTGCCGTAGGTCGAGTGAGTACGAGCCTTGTAGTGGAAGCCGGTCAACTGCAGCGGATAAATGGCCCGCTTCTTGTCGTCCCACCCCTCGAAGGTCGATACATAGACAGGCAACGGATGGATCACCTCGTCTTCTTTGAGCTCCCAGGTTGCGGCGATCTGGGCCAGTCGCTCAGAGTAGATCTCGATTTTTCCCGATGGTGTACCGAGCGGATTCCCCTGCGGATCCTCGCGAAATGCCTTGTAAGCGACGTAGTGACCGTCCGGATCCCGTCGCTTGTAGATGCCTTGCTCCCGCATAGTCTCAAAATCCGGCAGCCCTGGGTCTTGCTTCCGGGTCAGGGTGTAGAGATGGCGCAGCCAACCCTCCTGATCACGGCCTTCCGTGAAAGCCTCACCGACCCCCATGCGCTCGGCGATCTCGGAGCAAATCTCGTAAATCCCTTTTGACTCGAACTGGGGTGCGATGGCCTGATCGGCAAAAATGAAGTACCCCATGTTCCCCGCAAAGGCATCCATACAGAAATCGGCCTGTTCGGAGGTAGTCAGATCCGGTAGCACTATGTCGGCGTACTTGGCAGACGACGTCATGTGGTTATCAATCACCACTATCATCTCGCATGCCTTCTCATCCTGCAGGATGTCGTGGGTCCGGTTGATGTCGGCATGCTGGTTGATGAGACAGTTCCCCGCATAATTCCAGATGAACTTGATGGGGGCCTTCAACTTGTCCACGCCCCGGATCCCGTCCCGGGTTGCGGTCATCTCGGTGCCGCGCACGATGGCATCCGTCCATAGGAACATGGGGATGGAGGCTTTAACGGGGTTGGTCAGGGTAGGAAACCGGACAAAGGGGATGCTGTAATCCGATTCACGGGCCCCGGTGCCTCCCCCGTTGATACCGACATTGCCGGTCAGCAGGGCAAGCATGGCGATGGAACGCGATGCGATTTCCCCTGCGGCGGTGCGCTGCAAACCCCAACCTTGCAGGATGGCGCAGGGCTTGGCTGTTGCTATCTCACGGGCCGTCTGGATAATGGTTTCAACCGGAATGCCGGTGATCCTGGTCGCCCATTCCGGCGTCTTGGCGATACCATCCGGCCCCAGCCCCAGAATGTAAGACTTGTAGTCGCTCCTGGCCGGGGCGGAAGCCGGCAGGGTTTTCTCGTCGTAACCGACGCAATACTTGTCCAGAAAAGGTTGATCGACCAGATCCTCGGTGATCATCACATAGGCCATGGCCGCCACAAACGCCGTGTCGGTTCCGGGGCGGATGGGGATCCACAGCTCTTCGCGCCCTCCTGCCGTATCGGTATAGCGGGGGTCCACGACTATCATGCGGGCGTTGGAACGCGCCTTCGCCTCTGCCAGATAATAAGTCAGACCGCCCCCCGACATGCGGGTCTCTGCCGGGTTGTTGCCAAACTGGACAATCAGCTTGCTGTTCTCCAGATCGGAAAATGAGTTGCCATCGGCCCAACCACCGCCATAGGTATAATCCAGGCCAACCGTGATCTGGGCTGTCGAGTAGTCTCCGTAATGATTGAGGTAGCCGCCGGTCAGGTTCATCAGGCGGGCAATCAGGGTGCTGCCTGGAGGCCAGGACTTGGTCACGGTCCCCCCCAGGGTTCCCGTGCCGTAATTCAGGTAGATGGCTTCGTTACCGTACTCCTTGATGATGCGCTTCATACTGGCAGCGATCTCATCGTACGCCTCGTCCCAGCTGATCCGCTTGAACTTGCCCTCACCTCGCTTGCCAATACGCTTCATCGGGTACTTCAGCCGGTCCGGATTGTAGATCCGGCGGCGCATCGAACGGCCACGCAGACAGGCGCGCACCTGATGATTGCCGTACAGGTCGTTGCCAGTGTTGTCGGTTTCGACCCAGGTGATCTCGCCATCTACCACATGCATGCGCAGCGGACAGCGACTGCCGCAGTTCACCGTACAGGCGCTCCAAACTATCTTCTCGTCTTTCGCTGCTGAAGCAGAAGCCGCCATGCTCTTGAAAGGCAGTGCCACGGCTCCCGCCGTGGCAGCCAGGCCGACTGCTGCGACACCGGAGGACTTGATAAAATCCCGCCTGGTCAACCCGCCGGTCAATAATGATTCCAGTGCATCTTTCATATGACAACGTCTCGATAAGTGGTTATCACAGACTAAATAGCCCACATCATATGGACTACTATCCTTTCGGAATCAGGCAAACGTTGTCGTAAATCAAAAAAATTGAAAACGGCTATTGCCGATATTGGAAAATGAGATCAATGGCGACAATCTAAATTTTACAAACTGATTGTGATTATTATCTTTAATATGGTTAGCATATCTAACAACTCCTGATTAGCTTGCTAATCAAGACATGTATTACAATGACAACAAACATCACAAACCATTCATTTTATTTATTATTTCAACATTCTCGTTCCGGGGTGCCAATCTTTGACAAAAACAAACCTCCTATGGTTTATTGGGATAAACAGAGTTACTGGCAAAATATAAGTTGGCTGTACAACTATGTTAACTAACGATGCTATATATTCGCGCCTGTTGGGTGCGCTGCTCTATCATCCCCCGTCATCGCAGACTGTCGTCACCATACTTGACGGCTTTGCCGAGCAGGAGGATGAACTGCTGCAACGGTTGTCCCGACTCGCCGGGGCAACAATGCCGGATGAGCTGGCAGCCGATTTTTTCAACCTGTTGCAAGGCAGTGGCACCATGCCTTCTCCCCCCTGGGGATCCGTCTATCTCGACCCTGAAAACGTGCTGTTTGGCTGTTCAACACTGGAATACCGGACCTTCTTGAGCCATTTGGGAATAACGTGCGATACCGGTATGCGTGAACCGGAAGATCATATCGGTCTGATGCTGATGATGTTTTCGGTGCTGCTGGATAGAGGCGATATTGCCAATGCCAATACTCTGCTGGCGGCACATCTGATGCCCTTTGCCCCCACAATGCTGGGCAAGATGAAGGAAAATGCCAATACCGATTTCTATCAAGCTGTTGCGGCTTTCACATTGAGTTGGTTAAACCTGTACTGCGCAGAACACGCTATCAATATTGTGCCAAGACCTTGTTGTTGAAAACCAGGATAACTGCCATGTACTTCCCTGATGATATCAATGACGTGCCCGCCAATCCTGGCCGCCGGGAATTGTTTGAGCGCGTCGCTCGCAGTGCCAGGGCAACCATGGCGCAAGAATCTCAACGTCCGATAAATACAGGGCGCCCATTGGGGGCCGTCGAAGAGGCCCTGTTTCAACGACTATGCAATCATTGTGGCGACTGTATCTCGGCCTGTCCTCAATATGTATTAAATATGACGTCAGACGGGCCCAGGATGGATTTATCTCTTAATCACTGTACTCTGTGCCATCAATGTTTGAATGCCTGCCAGACGATGGCCCTGAATAACCTTGGTCAGAACGATACAGGGTGGCGACCCCAGATTGCAGACAATTGCAATGCCCGCACACTGGGCAACTGTGATGAATGCGCAGCAATATGCCCGCTGGGTGCCATCAGCGTTCCAGCGAACTCGCTCCCAATTATCTCGAATGAGTGCAATGGTTGTGGTGCGTGCAGAGCTGGCTGCTATATAGGTTCCCTGACAATGATCCCTGGTTAAGGCATTGTTCACTATATTGCGCGAATAGCGTGTTCAAGATAACAATTTCCCACCACACAAAACTGCCATGCCTTCGCTATTCCAACTTTCTGTTTCAACAACTATCAGGCTGTAAATGCATTATCCACCGCCAATGATTGCATGGATTGTGGCCAAAGAAATAAATTGAAAAATCATTGTCTTTATTTTCAAGCTGCCGCTGTTACTGATGTTTATATAACAACACCATCAATGCCCAGAGTCATACCGCAGACTCTGCCCGCCAGCACTTTTTCACGCGCCGAAGATCGCCTTCCCGTCGAACCCAGCCATCCCTCTCCATTCGATTAAGCAGTGGTATCACCTGCTTTCTTGCCAGACCCGTTCGCTGTCTGACATCAGCAATGGAGAGCAATTCGCCGGGATGACTTGCACGGAAAATATCTTCCAGCAACGTCTGATAGCACTCGCGTGCAATAAACAGTTTGTCGCCCATGGGAACTATGTATTTTTTTTCTGTCAGCGCTTTGAGCTGTTGCGTCAGATGCGGGCGTTCATGCTGAACGGCAGAAAAACAGAGCTTGCCTGCCGTATTGATTTCATCCAGCAACGTCTGCTGCTCGTGATTGAGTCGGCCAAAACTGGCCCCCACCAGGCTGACACCTTCTGCCGTCGTTTGCCATTCCCTCTCCTTGCACTGTTCGCCGACCAGCTCGCCAACCAGCTCCACCGGCATATTTCCCCTTGTCGCCAGTTCTTCCACCGTTAACGCCGATGTCGCCTGCTGAAGGATGTGATTCAGGCTCGATAAGCCGTGCTGCCAGTAGTGCTCCGTCAGCCACCAGCCAGCAAGGACATGGCATTCCGGTGGCGTTATCATCTCATCACTGGCGCGAACATAACCATCCACCGCCAGCTGTACGCGGCATCGCAACTGAGGTAAATCCACCTCCTGCGCCGCAAGCAACGTCTCGATAAGCCGTGGCCGCTGTTCCCGTTTCAACGGTCCTCTCCAGACCACACGGCCGGCCCCAGCCATACGGTGACCACCAGGCATCATCAGCAGGACATTTTGTCCCCAAAAAACCGGCAGCGATTTTAACAACTGCAGCCGGGCCAGGTGGCCCTCACCCAATAAATAACAGCGCGCCTGTGTATGAGAGGTCCCCACCGCAACTTCCAGCTGGCACTGCTTCTTCGGCATACAAAAGCCAGGTTGTAGCTGAACAAGCCACTCCCGACTGGCGGTAATGTCAGCATCCGGCTTGGCCAGACAATCACCGCGTACCACGGCTTCTTTTTTCAGCTGGCGAAAACTCATTGCCACCCTGCTACAGGGCTGCGCCCGTTCACGCGCAAGATGGTAACTCTGTATCAATTTCACCTTCACCAGTTGGTTGCCAGGAAAAAGACGCAGTACATCTCCCACATCAATCGTGTCACCACGCAGCGTCCCGGTAACTGTCGTACCCACACCGTTGACGGAAAAAACTCGATCAATGTAAAGATGCGGCCCTTCCGTTAACGGCCTCGGCACACTCAAGCCTCGAACCCGCGCCAGCAACCCCTGACGCAGCGCGTCAACGCCCTCACCGGTCTTTGCACTTACTCGCCAGATGTCAGGCAACATGTCGCATTCGGCAAGAAAATGTTCGAGGATTTCTTCCTCGACCTGCCCCATGCGAGTGTCGTCAACCAGATCACACTTGGTAACGGCAACGACAATTTGCCGAAGGCCCAACGCGCCAATGACCCGTAAATGTTCCTGGCTTAACGGCGACCATCCTTCGTCCGCCGCGACGACAAACAGCACCATATCCAACCCCCATAAGGCGTTGAGCATATTTCGCAAGAATCGCTCATGCCCCGGAACATCGATGATGCCAATCTCATCGTCGTCAGAACTGCGCAGGCAGGCAAAACCCAAATCAATGGTCATACCGCGCATGAGTTCCTGTGGAAGGTGTGAGGGGTGAACGCCAGTGAGCACCTGGATCAGGGCTGATTTACCATGATCGACATGTCCGGCTGTACCAATGACCGCATACATTAGGCTCTCTCCCTTTTGGTGCCTGCTGGAAGGGATACGGGATAAATATGGCGGAAGTGACAGGAGTCGAACCTGCCCCAGCCGATAGACTGACGACGGTTTTGAAGACCGCGGGGACCACCGGGCCCCATCAACTTCCTAAAAAAACAGTGTTGCTCCCTGTTCAATGACGTTTGTCGCAGACCTCCATTGCCTGGCGCATGAAACTCAAATCGATGAGCTGGAAATCACGTAATATTGCATCCGTCCAGGCCACGAGGGGCCGACCAGTACCGGAAAAATGACGATAGCGAGCCAGTGCGTTTTCGATCATCTCCAGCGACGTGATATCCAGACTCGCATTTACGTCCTCCAGCAGCAGCGACCGGTACGGCGTTTGCCCTGGCTGCACGCTGCCGCTTTCCGGGTGCATCAACAAACGCTTCCCCTGATGAACGGCATCGCGCGCAGCCAGTAGAACCTGCAGATAATTGACCTGCTGACAAACCGGATAGTCGGCATAACGCGCCGCCACCATAGGGTTATTGGTCACAATAAACAGCGTCGTCACCATGCCATCCCCCGTCGTTTAACGCCCCGACCAAAGGCCAGTGCACCGGGTTTTAAAATACCGTCTGTCCTGTTACCGGCATTTGCAGCGCCTGCAGCGCCTTTTCCACCAGTTGACGACGAAGCTGCTTCTCTTCCTCAGGCTCCAACTGCGGGTTACCCAGAGGGTGCGGAATAGCGACAGCAGGCACAATACGGTTGGCCCCTACGGTCAGTGAGATAGGTACGACGGTTGCGATATGTACCACTGGCATCAGTTTTTCGATCTCTTTCACCATCGTTGCACCGCAACGAGTACAGGTGCCTCAGGTTGACGTCAGGATAGCCGCGCTCACCCCGGCCTTTTGCAGTTTCAGCGCAATATCCGCGCCGTATTTACGAGCGTTTGCTACCGACGTTCCGTTCCCAACCGTCGCGTAATAGTGGGGATAGAGTTTTCCTATGACCCCTTCACGCTCCAGATCACGTAGTACATCAACCGGTAACACGCGATTAGGGTCGTCATTACAGGCCACCGGATCATAACCGCCATGCGCCGTCTGATAATTGTCTGCGTCCAGCGCTTCAATCCCATCCAGCGAATACTCGCCGTAACGGGATGCGCTGGATGACTCGATATGATCGGGATTGCCTTTCGGCACGACGCCACCGGAAGTCACCAGCGCTATCGTAGCCTGCGCCATGCCCACAACGGGCGGCTGCGGATCCACCCGGTCAAATACCGGCATCGGGTACTCGGTACGGAAAGTCTCGCCTTTGAGCTTGCTCACCAGCATATCGGCGGCGCGCTCGGCACCGTTCTGCGTCTCAAAGTGGTTGATCCGCACGCCCCGAGGTAAGTAACCAGCCTCTTCAGGAAGGCCGGGGTTACCCTGAGTGGCGATAAAGCGCTTGATCAGCGCCACCATCGCCGGAAGCGCGCTACGCATGCTGGCGGCAGAGTTGCCGGTTTCAACGGCATACATCCACGGACGGTACAGCTCATAGCCGGGGTTTTCCGGGTAAATGCCGCTTATCACCGGGATACCCTGTTCAGCGGCCACCTGCGCTACCTGACCGCAGGCCATCCCGTAACGTCCGGCGTTAAACGCCGGCCCGGCCACAACCATATCCGGACGAACCTCTGCCAGCACGTCGCGAACATACTGTTTGCACGCTTCGTTATTTTCGTTGAAATAGCTGTCGCCGCAGATGATGGTGGTGACGATACTGCCGTCGCCACCAAGCATCTTCTCCAGCTGTAACCCAACACCGACAGGACCAGAGTGCATTTCAGGCATGTAGCCCGCAGCCTCTTCCCCGCCCTTCTGACCAAAAAACTGGTTGAGATAATGCAGGATCCGTAAACTCATTTGCGTTCACTCCTTATCCACTGTGCGCCGACAGGGTATGGATACCCAGTTCGCTGGTTGCCCCCATCATGGCCTGTAGCTCTACGGTAATGCTGCCATCGTCCTGCAGGCTGCTATCGAAACCACCCGCAATCACGTCGGCATACAGCGAATGACCAATCACCCGGTCCATCGGCGGCAGCTTAATCAACGCGTTGGCATTCCCGGCGCTGATCACCGCATCTGCCGACGCATCCGCATCCGCCAGCGACTGGCTCTCGCCACCACGTCCGGCATACTCGTCAGTCAGCAGCACGGTCCGGATGCCGAGAGCCTCCAGTTTGTGGCAGTTCATCATCAGATCCGCATCCGGATTGCCGAACCCTTCTTCCGTGATAATCGCGCCGTCCAGACCAAGTAACTCAGCCATCTTGGCGACCATATTGGATGAACGAACCTTGTCACCCAGCGTGACGTTCTCGTTGGTGAGAATGACGCCGATAAAGTTGAGGTCCTGCCCGTGGCGGCGGTATAACGCCCGAATGACAGGGTTATTCTGATGACTCCAGGTGGTATTTTTATCGCAGGCGGACACGCAGTTGCCGCTGACAATTGCGCCGTCCATCGCCTCGGTGGGGTACATCAGTGTCGGCACGATCTTTTTCGCATCCACGCCGTAGTACCAGGTGTCGTGCAGCAACCCTTGGCTCTGGAGCATATAGACATAGCCCACGGATGGTAGATCCGGGTATTGCGCCTGCTGTTCAGCCAGCGGCAGCGTTTCAAAACACTCAACATCGTCAGCCGGTGTGGATTTTACCTGCTCGGCAATCCAGCGGGCGGTCATCAGGCCAACCCGGCGCAAGATCTCTTCGTGCTGATACTGGTTGCAATGCTCATCCACTTCGATTCGCAGCACCAGGTTGCATAACGAAGAATACGGGCTGTAGGCTGCGCCCGGGCCGCTCATATCGATGATGCCCTCCTGAAAACCCACGATTTTACCCGTCGTGACGACGGCAACCCCTTTCAGCGCCAGCGTTTTACCGCTGCCGACAATATTCTCTTCACCCTGGTTGAGACCGGGGAAACAGCATCCCCCATCCAGTTTGGTACGAGGTTCAATCAAGTCTTTTACCGGCATGATTCTTACTGAATCGCCGGGATTAACTATTGTCGCTTCCAGTTCGACGATCTGCGGGTGGAGCGTACGGATATACTGCTCAAGTTCTCTTTTACTGAGCTGCAGATGACCGTCCTGCAGTGATGTTGTGTCAGCAAACGTGAACTGTTGGATATGAATTGTGCCAAGTTCCAGTTTCATCGCTGGCTCCTTAGTTCAGATACGATTGCAGGTGCGTGAGTGCATCAGCGCGTCGCTGGTGATTAACCATCAGCACCGGACCGGTGCACCCCATGCCGGTTTCGGCATATATACCTGCTCGCCACAGGCACAGCCTGGCCTCATCGAGTTGCAAAATATCGATGCCGTGGATCTCATCGTCCAGCACCACCTTTGGCGGTGGGGCAACCTCAGATGAGGGTCCCACCTTAGTGGCTACGGGGGGCGCATCCTGGCGAAGAATATCCTCAATGCCGCATGCGCAGGCTTGCTGCCAGCGACGCTGCCAGCAAGTCATCAACTGTCTCTGCGTCATCAGGGCGCAGAACCGCAGCGCATTGGCGATCGTCGCCGGGCCGCTGACGCGGGAGATGATGCCAATAGTCGCTTTCTGCTCCGGCCCCAGGCCAATACCGTAACCGCTGCCGAGGGTTTCCACTGTTCCGCCGCTCTGACCGGCACTGAACAGCTTGATCAACAAATTGCCGGTCAGGGTGTCGCAGACCATAACGTCCGGTGTGGCACGGATCAGATCGTTGCCACGCATCAGCGCGCCGCCGTCCGCCCTGCCTGATGAGGCGAAGCGTAACGAAAATCCCGCTTCGCTTAGCCGCGTCAACAACCGTTGCACCGCAGTGGCATCGTCCACATTGAGGATCCCCAGGCAGGGGTCAGCGATGCCCAGCGCATCGGCCAGTGCCAGCCCGGCGATTGCATTTCTCACCATCGCAGCCGGTCGTCGGACATCGCTCCTGCCCGTGGTACTGGCGAGCACCATTTGACGTCCTGTGGCCACGGAGCAAACCTGTGCCACGGTCGCCACGCCAAGCGGGAAGTTGTAATGCAGTGTGACGGCCCCCGCCACCTCACCCGATGCCAGTTGCTGCTCCATGATACGGTGCGCTGACGAAAGATCGTCGGCAGGCAGATGGGGGTATCCGGGCAACCCGACGGGGCCGATGATGACTGGAATGAGCTGCTCCGTCGCTTGTTTTGCTGCCTCCAGCAAGACTTCCACGGGCAGCTCGCTCCCCAGCGCGGTAAAGGCGATTTTTGGCCGCTCAGACTCGCCGACGAGCGCATCCGCCATGCCGCGTAACGCCTGTGCAATTGAGTGTTCAGCCACGCTGACCTCCCGCATCCAGAACGTCGGCAACCTTGCGCATAGCCTCCGCCAACTGCGCGGAAAGTTCGTGCTGCCCCTGAGTGCTGCTCTCTTCATCTCCCCGGTTACGTTCCACCAGAACGCTGATACCATCAAACTGACTGGTCATCCTTCCGAGGAACAGGCTACCTTTGCCGACGACCATGAAGTTTTGTATCGCCTGCTCGGCAATCGCGCGCACACCGTGCCCGATAAACGGGATACCGGACGGGATATGCCCCTGCGTGGGTGCAAACCCCGGCATGCCGTGGCGAGCCACGAAGTCGTCGAGCTGACTGCGCTCCAGCCATCCCTCCATGACGCTCAATGCCGCAATCATTTTGTAGTTGGATTCGGGCACGTTGCCCGCACCTGCCGGCTGGGTGATCTCCGGGTTCTGCAACTCGACACTGAACTTATCAACATCTTCCGTCGTCATGCCCACCGCTTTCAGCGGTTGCGAGATAAGTGATGCCATCACCGACTGCGGCGATGACCCCGTACCTACCGTATGCCGCCCCGATACACGTGTATTCACGACAGGACTCACGCCGTCATCGGCGGTGATCAGCAAGGCGAAACTGCCAATCATATCCTCCAGCAGTGGCATACCATGCTTAATGTGATCGCGGCCATTCATGCCGAGTTTGGCGACCGAGCCGCCCGCCAGCACCAGTACGCTCTTATAAATGCCGCTTTGTACCAGCGCAGCAGCATTAACCAGCGCGTGAACCGGCGCAGCACAAAAGCCGCGCATGTCGATCCCAGTGGCCTGTCGACAGTGGATGCTTTCTGCTACTGCCTTTGCCAGATTACCGCCGCCGCGCTGATTGACATCACCGACCGCCTCCTCTGAACACTCGATGACGTACTCAACTTGCGCCAGGGCCTCATCAGGAAGCTGCCAACCTGCCAGTACCGCACTGGCTTTCGCCACCAGGTTTTCCAGCATCACGTGTGCGGAAAGGTTGATGTCCAGCTCGTGAGCTGCCTTCACACATCCAACCAGCCGATTGCCAAACCATAGCGGAGCCGCATGTTGCTCAACCAGAAGTGCCAGCTCGTCATCGCTCACCGTGACCGCACTGTCCAGCAGCGCATGCTGTGACAGCGTCGGGTGTTTGCTGAGTTGGTCCTTCATTTCACTAATAAACGATGCCTGCCACGCAGTTAAATCAAATGCGTCGACGTAGCAAAGCAGCGCATATAAGAAAGTTTCACAATAGATTTCCCCCCAATCGCTGCGGGGGCCGCCAGCATAATCCGACTGGGTCCACGGCTTGGGGGTCGCCGCAAGCTGAGCAGGGCTGAGGTTGCCGATGTAGCACTGATTCGGCGGATAACTCACCGCCTGCTCTAACGTTCTCAGATGGTCAGGAATCGCCACTAGCCAAGGTTCATTCGGGTTTTGCAGCCGTGCTTGTTGCGCTGCGCTACCGTGCCACATCAACAAATTCGGGGCATGCGCCAAGATATAACCTACTTGCCGTATTACTGCTTTTCCCATATTTCCTCCTGGAGTCACTCCAGTCATTAGCTGGCTGGAAAGTCACTCACTGATCCAGGTAATGACAGTATGTTTCCCGATAGTGGCGCACCTCCCTGGCAATAGCGTCGACATCAAGTACCATCTCCATCATGCCAACCTGCTGCTGATACACTTCTGCATCAACGGCTTGCTTCACTTCATCTTCAACAATGTGATAACACTGGAGTCCTAACTGAACTCCGGCCAGAGGACCTGCAAAAGTCGGGTCACCGTTAGTCACTGTTTCACATGCCAGCCCAGATGCTTCTGCCTCTGCTCCCCCCAGGATCACAATCAGTTCCTGCGGCGGATATGTTTCTGACAATGTGAGAATGCGGCGCTGATTTTCCAGATCCATCGCTCCGGCACTTGTTCAGACAAAACACTCGGTTGTGCTGAACACCACTTCTGCACCTGTGGAACGCACGCACGCTTCTATCGCCGGGCCAGGTACACCATCCCGATCGCCGAGGAGGATGACTTTTTTACTACTCAGATCCATAACGCTCTCCTTTGGTAATAAAATTTTTATGCAGTGCCATGCAGCAAGGTTTCCAGCGCCTGACGAATTTGTTCACTATCCAGATCTTCTCCACTCAGGTGGATCGTCCGCTCGCCGCTTTGCCAGATGACAATAGAGGGCAATCCCATCACTTTTTGCGCCATCGCCAACCGACGGTTGCCCTGAATATTCAAGCTACAGAAAGTCACCTGTCCGCGATACGCATCGGCAAGCTGATGGATATCCGGCATCAGCTCTTTACAGCGCTCGCAGTTTTCGCTCCAGAAATCAACCAGCACGATGCCCTGCGCGACCATTTCGTCAAAGTTGTCTTTATTAAGTTCAATCATGGGGGATCACTCCGCAAAAATGGCAGTAGTTAGCAATTCATCTGGCTGTACGATGCGTCGTCGGAACTCTTCACCTTGGTGCAAGCACAACAGCGTAGGCAGCTCAGTCACGCCATAACGCATTGCTAATCTTTGATTTTTGTAGGAATCGACCGGAACCAATCGCCAGTCAGGATGATTGTCGATGTCATGCTCAAGCCGCATCATCATCTGCACGCTCTGCGGCACCGTCGGCGACCAGAACAGCACCAGTATTTTGAATGGGCTGCCCAGCACATGCTGCTGCCAGAAGGTTTCTTGTTCGAGATACTGGCTCGCGGCGACGGCAGCGGATGCCCCCTCGCCCGCAGCGGTAACCACTTGGCGAAGGAATTTATTGCAGACATCACCGACGGCAAATACACCGGGCAAACGCGTTTCCTGCTGTGCGTTAACATCGATATAGCCCGCCCTTGTCAGTGGCAGCGCCTCTTTGAGCGGCGACAACCAGTCGGTCTGCGGCACTGTGCCGACAAACATAAAGACACCGTTGGTCGCAATCTGCGAACATTCCCCGGTTTTAACGTTTTTTACTTCGACGGCGTCGACCAGATCATCACCGGTAATCGCCATTACCGTACTGTTCCAGAGGAAGGTAATTTTCTCGTTGGTATAAGCCTGTTCACACACGATCCGGTCGGCGTCAAGGTGACCTTCATCGTGGATCACAATCATCATCAGCGAGTTAACGTAACGAGTAAGAAAGACAGACTCCTCGACCGCCGTATTGCCGGAGCCCACCACGACAACATCAAGGTCGGTGTAAAAATCGGCGTCGCAGGTTGCGCAGTAAGAGACGCCACGCCCGGCAAACTCTTTCTCGCCGGGGATCCCCAATACTCGGGGACGCGTGCCAGTGGCAATGACGATGCTTTTCGCCGTTAACACATTCCCATCTGTTAATTGCACCGTTTTCTGCAACCCATCTTCACTCAGCATCAGGGATTGGACGCGCCCCTGAATAAACTCGGTGCCAAAATGACGGGCGTGTTCGGTAAAATTATCCATTAATTCCGAACCACCTACTTTAATTACTCCTGGATAATTTTCCAGAGTGTCGGTTGTTGAACACTGCCCTCCTGGTTTTCGTTTTTCCTCCACCACCAGCGTTTTTAATCTGGCGCGTGCTGAATAAATCGCAGCACTTAACCCGCCCGGACCACCGCCGATAATAATCACATCATACGCATCATTACCCATGGCAAAGCGTCCCTCCAGCATCAAGGTAAAAACGTCCCTGAACCGGGCGTAGGTCGGCACAACTCAAAAGTAAGAGATGAATAGTAAAAAATAATGAAGCTAATGAAATACAGACGTAACTATTCCACTGAGGAAGAGTTAGATGACATGCTGCACCGCAGCATAATGTGAGGAGTCAATGATAAAGCCGGATAATGTTATCAACCAACGTAAACAACATAAACACACTCCCCAATCCCAAAGGCGTGATTAAAATAGATGATTAAGTTCAGTAACCTCTGGCACGAAAAATAAAATAGGTCATTGCGATAACCTGTTTTGCGATCTACATCACTGTCAAAAGAGTTTATCTAGCTCTATTTGTCCTATATCACCTATCGCTTATATCGTTTTTCTTGTGCTGGGATAATTATCATGACATCGAAGCATCACGAACGACAGGACCACAGCCAACTTGTCGTCTCCCGATGCTCAGGGACATTTTTAATCATTTCCTGTGAGCAGACCAAACAGTACTCGACTCCCTGTTCGAACAGATGAGTGTGCCACTGTCCATTATGGCAGCGTCAGCAAACGGGTTCGCACGATGAAGGTGGTCTGTCATCAGCCAGCCCAAGAGAAATCCCCAGCCTGGCTATCCTAATTGATTGGTCGGGCTCAAGGTGTGTGGTCAGAGCGAGTGGAAGCTCAGAAAACACGGTGCCGGGCAACAGTGATGCTGGCACAAGTTGCTCTCTGGTCGTTGATCCCGCGACCCAAGATATCGATATCTTCGCACTGGAAGTCTCTTTGGAAAATGTCCATGGTAACGCAGTCGTCTACTGGCGGAGAAAACAATATTTGGATTCAAAGAGATGAGAACCGGGAAATTTTCTCTACGAAAATACAACGATCAGGTGAGGGAAGTTATCACGTATATATATGAATGCGGTAAATAAACTGAACGTCCTTGTTCTACTTGTCAAAATGCTCCAATATTAACCGTGCTCGTGGCTGGTAATATTATTTCTTGATGCAGACCAGGCCATCAACACGGGTTAGCAGTAGATAGTCATAATTTTTAGTTCACTACTGTCCAGTCAGTTGGTGTCCTATTATTATCAGTAAACATGTTTTTGAGTGTATTCAATAACGATAGGCGATAGAATTAACAGCGCAATTATATTAGGTATAACCATCAACCCATTAAAAGCATCAGCCATGTTCCAGACCAAATCCACGTTAAATAACGAAGCACCAAAGACACATAATATCACCAAGATTTTCAAACACCTTAACCAGCGTACAGAGCTGCATAAATAACGAACATTTGTCTCCGCATAATAATACCATCCAATAATGGTTGAAAATGCAAAAAACAGCAATGAAACAGATATAAAAACATTCCCCCAGTACCCAAATGTCTGTTCATAGGCATTTTGTGTAACTGTTATACCGGTTCCTTTTTCAACAATGAAGGAAAGAAGTTCTGATAAAGGAAGTCCTTCTTTATTAAGTGAACTCAAACCGGTGGTAATGATAACCAAACCAGTCAGTGTCACAATGAGGCAAACAGTGAAAACCCCCATCATGGCTATTAATCCTTGATCCTCTGGATTTTTTACCTTTGCCACAGCGTGGGCATGTGGTGTGGAGCCCATACCAGCTTCATTAGAAAATAATCCTCGAGCAATCCCAAAGCGAGCAGCCTGTTGAATAGATATGCCTATTGCCCCCCCGAACACAGCTTGAGGGGAAAATGCAGCAACGAATATTAAATAGAATGCTTGTGAAACATATTGATAATTGACTATTAATGTAATAATTGCTCCGGTGATGTAAAGCGATGCCATTATTGGGATAAGTTTTTCATTGAGTGCAGCTATATAATGCAGACCACCAACCACCACCAATGAGACCAGAATGGCAATACATATTCCGACGACCCATGTGCTGACACCAAAAGAATTATGGAAAGCGTTGGCAATAGAATTAGACTGAACCATATTCCCCACTAACCCTAGTGCCAAAATATTGAGAATGGCAAATATAACCGCCAGCCATTTCTTTTTCAATCCTTGCTCAATATAATATGCAGGACCGCCAACTACCTGTCCATTACGATCAGTAGATTTATATTTTTGAGCAAGAATGGCTTCAGCATATATAGTAGACATTCCAAGAAGAGAAGATATCCACATCCAAAATATAGCCCCTGGCCCTCCGGCGATAATTGCGGTAGCAGGTCCTGCCAAGTTCCCCGTCCCGACCTGTCCAGCAACCGCAGTTGCAATTGCCTGAAAAGAGCTCATCCCTGCCTTACCCGCCTTTTCTCCGGAAAGAGAAATACCTCGCAGCAATAACAAAATACCTTGTTTAAATCGTAATACTTGGATAAATCTAAGTCTTACTGTGTAATATATCCCTACACCACAAAGGACGATTACCAGAAAATAATCCCATAAAAAAACATTTAATGTATCAATGATAATTTCAAGCGATTGCATACCCTACCTCCCTACCCACTTCACACTTCACACTTCACACTTCACACTTCACACTTCACACTTCACACTTCACACTATAATGAAGAGTATATCCTTGGTATAACTATGATGACATGATTTTGATTTTCAAATGGCCAACAACAATATCGCCAAGAGTTTAAATGCACCCATGATACAGGTGCATTTAAACTTTACTCATGTTATTAACTCCAATTTAAAATAACCTTGCCTGAACGGCCCAAACGCATGACATCAAAACCCTGCTGGAAGTCATCCACTTTATAGTGGTGAGTGATAATGGGAGAAATATTCAATCCCGATTGAATCAAACTCGCCATTTTGTACCAGGTCTCAAACATCTCACGGCCGTAAATACCTTTGAGCATTAGACCTTTGAAAATCACTTGGTTCCAGTCAATCGCCATCCCCTCGCTGGGGATACCCAACATGGCGATTTTTCCACCGTGATTCATGGTGTCCAACATGACATGGAAAGCCGAGGAGACACCGGACATCTCCAAACCAACATCGAACCCTTCTGTCATACCAAGCTCGACCATCACGTCTTCGAGTCGCTCTTTGTTGATATTGACAGTACGGGTGGCGCCCAGTTTATCAGCCAGTTCAAGACGATAATCGTTGATATCCGTAATGACCACGTGGCGTGCACCAACATGACGGCAAACGGCAGCAGCCATAATACCGATAGGACCCGCGCCACTAATCAGTACATCTTCCCCCACTAGATCGAATGACAAAGCCGTGTGCACAGCATTGCCAAAGGGATCAAATATAGCGGCCAAATCATCACTGATATCATCAGGAATCTTAAAGGCGTTGAAGGCAGGGATCACCAGATATTCAGCAAAGGCCCCTTCTCTATTAACTCCAACTCCGATGGTATTTCGGCATAAATGGGGATGACCTCCGCGACAATTACGACAGTGGCCGCAAGTAATATGTCCTTCTCCTGAAACGCGGTCACCAATATTGAAGCCACGAACTTCCTGACCTATATCTACTACTTCGCCGACATACTCATGCCCTACAATCATGGGAACTGGGATGTTTTTTTGAGACCAGTCGTCCCAGTTGTAAATATGTACATCGGTACCACAGATAGCCGTCTTGCGGATTTTTATCAGCAAATCGTTATGGCCCATTTCAGGCTTGGGCGCGTCCACAATACAAATACCTTGCTCAGGCTTTAGTTTACTTAGTGCTTTCATCATGTTACTCCATAAGGATAAGGAAAAATTCAGATACTCCCCATTTCATCGCCGATTCTAATGAAGGCCGCGATTTCCTTGTCCAACTAGTCACGGCTGTGATCAGCCGATATCTGGATACGGATGCGGGCCTGTTCTATGGGTATCACTGGAAAAGAGAACCCAATAATATAGATACCTTCCTTAAGTAGATGTTTAGCTCTCCGGGATGTTCTGATGACATTTTTCACTCCTCCTTCACTGTAAAAAAATTGGCATCATTTTTCCCTTCGAGAAGATCATGGTTCCTTTTGTTAAGCAGTTATGAATACTTATGAAATTCTCTTATGGCACGATGAAAAATCTCCTTTTGTTTAACCTAGCTCTTTCTTTCCATTCGTTTTAGTAAAGGGACAATCCGCTGTCTTGATAAATTCAATCTCTCTGTGCAACCTGAAATAGAAATCTGCTTCCCTTTTCGATATCTTCTGAAAAATAATCCCTCGAATTTTACCAGTCCAACAATTACTGAAACCTTATCGATAACTTTATATGCAGCCTCAATTAGTCGAACTGACAGATTGCCATCACTTTTCAGGAGGGAAGTAATATCTTGATTTTGTTTAATCAAGATCATTGTTATGCCTCTGTGAGGAATGACAACGAATAGGCATAATAAAAGGGAAGGATAGCGGAAAAGGCAACAGAAAAACTGTCGCTGTATGTGATCTGGAAAAAAACACTCGTACTTGAGCAGTACTAATAGATTACTGAAGTGAGCGACTACTCCGCAGTCGGTAAAGTCGGGTCAATGACGGTCTACAAATCTATCCTTAACTAAAAGTGACATATTGCATTCCTCACAAAATACAAACCACTGACTAGCATTCGCTAGCTGACATCGTAGGCTATAACCAAAACACATTATGTGAACCATGTCATGGTTTCAGGGAAGTAATGGGATGATTAGACCACTCATCTTCCCCTTCAGCCAGAAGGCGTCGTGCCTCAGCTCGTTTTCACCTAGCTATTTTGAGAGAGAAACATTTTGGTGCGAGCTGAGTATCCTTAACGCCATAGCGATACTTCAGACGGGCCGTACATGCCTAATTTATCGACCGGCAAACACAGTTCCTTCTCACAGGTCATTTTGTAATTTTACCTGTGGTAACGATATCGGATGGAGCATCTCCTGCATCAGCATGGGAGGCTTTTCACCTGCAGAAGAGAACAAAGAGGTAGCGTCAGGCCAGAGTGGACAAAGCTTGGCCGCGGTTGAAAGTATTTTCCTCAGTACACACTAGATACCCCAAGGTATGTCATGAGGTTGCCTGATATGGCTTGAGAGAACAAGAAACCACATCGTCTTAGACCATGAAGGTTGGATACATGTTGCAACAACATCAACCTCGAAGTGACGCTCGAAGACCTGCCGGAAGTAGGTTAGAAAAATTCCGTGTGGACCAAACGTGGACACGGGGAAAAACAAAAAGGCCACTATCGCTAGTGGCCTTCGTAAGTCTTTGATTTTAATGGTGCCCGAGGCCGGAATCGAACCGGCACGACGCGAACGTCGAGGGATTTTAAATCTGATTCAGCCCTATGAGAAAACAAGCACTTACATAAAAATCAAAGAGTTAGTAAACCAATGACAGCCAAAAATGACCACCCATTTAAAATTTTGTCGCCACTCTGTCGCCACTTTCAGCCCCCACCTGACAGCATTCTCTGCAGCCTTCCCCACTCCTCGGCATACTCCCGACGCAGATAAAACTGCCGCAAGTTGATGGTGGTTTTCTTAAGAAGACCTGCTTCGGATTCTTCTTTCAGCAGGGTCTGGATATCAAGCCAAAGCCGATCCCTTTCAAAGCCGCTCCAAATCTCAGGGACAGGGGTCAACATGTTGGTGTAACAGACAGGAGCAACCCATTCGAACAACACTTTTTCCACATGCTCTATGGGAAATGTCTTGGCTACTTTGGCAATGTAGCGATAGTCAACTTCGTTATCCACGAAAAACCCTGAGAGGGCTTCACACAACTCGATATCAGACCTAGTTCCCTTCATCAGAACCCCTCAGCCTCAACCCCACCCGAATTATTCTAAACCACAAACAGAAAGAGGATTTAGGCGAATAGCATCCTCCAAGTGATCAGGGGCAAAGTGGGCATAGCGCATGGTCATGGCGATGGTGGAGTGACCCAGAATCTTCTGCAACACCAGGATGTTGCCGCCGTTCATCATAAAGTGACTGGCGAAGGTGTGGCGCAGAACGTGGGTATTCTGCCCGAGCGGTAGCTCCAGCCCAGCACGTTCGACCACCATTTCGAAGGCTCGATAACAGTCACCGAACAGACGGCCGCGCTTTCTGGGCAACTGGGCATACAGTTCGGGGCTGATGGGCACGCTACGGCTTTTCTTGCTCTTGGTACGGGTGAAGGTGATGCGGTTGGGGGATACCTGGGACTGGGTCAACTCTTCCACCTCAGACCAACGGGCACCGGTGGCCAAGCAGAGTTTAACCACCAACAGCAGGTCGGGATTTGGACTTTCAGCACAGGCGACCAGCAGGCGCTTGAGTTCGTCAGGGTAAAGGAAGGCCAGCTCGGCCTCGGCCACCTTGTAGGCCCGCAGACCATCAAGGGGGTTTTCCCCCTGCCACTCCCCTAGCCTTTTCAGTTCGTTGAATACCGCGCGCAGGTAGGCATGTTCGCGGTTCACCGTATTGGGTGTGACGCCCTGCTTCTCTTGGTTGACTGCACGCCGATCGGTGATATCGCCCGAGAGGCGAGCTTCACGGTAGGCGGCAAAATCGCGAGCGGTGAAGTTCACAGCCAGCGGATCTCCCAGGGAATGGCACACGGTCAGTAGCTTGGACCTGCGTGCCTCACCATCACGCAGACTCTGGCCATGGCGGCCAAACCAGAGTTCGACCAGATCGGAGAGGTGCCGGCCATCGGCCGGTTCCCCCTGCCCTTCCAGCCAAGGCTTGCCCTTATCCGGATCCAGCACAAAGCGCTCGAATGCCAGCGCCTCGCCCTTGGTGGCAAACTGCTTTCGTAGCCTCGGCGCGTGGGGATTATCCTTGCTTGGCCTTCCCTCTGGGTAGATCTCGGCAAGCCACTTGCCAGATGTTTGCTTTCTTACTGCCATACGCCCTCCACTCAACCACTGTAATTACATACAGTTAAGAGTGGCTTTTGACAATGTTTGAGTGCGGTACCGCTATACATTAAGTGAAGCTCATAACCAACCTTAAAATAGTCGTGTGGCTTCGTGCTAACATAGTAGCTAAATATTAAACCACTAACATACTAATTTAACTAACGCCTTATAGTCGGTTTGCAATATATGTTCTCATAGAGGGAGACAATTCTACCCCATGATTATCAACAATATATTTCATACAATCATCAATGATTGACTCACGTACAGAATCTCCACTAAAACCTAGTTTAGCAGAAGAAGAAACACCAAGACTTTTCTTAAAGTCAGAGACAAAGGAATCAAGAAACTCTAGCTTTTCTATACTGCTTTCAGCGCTATCATTTATCGCATTACCTAAGGCTCGTCTAAGAAGATCTCGACGAGAATTTGACTTCATATCTCGCTCAAGTGAGTTTACTGAATGTTCTATTCTGTCTATCTTTTCCATAAGATATTCATCACGGCCTACGGTGCGCTCATCTAACTTCGCAACACGTTCTATAGTGAAATGCTTGAGAAAAGTTGAGTATCCTTCACTTTTCGAACTTTGGTATGTAGCTATGACCTTCTCTCGAAGTCTATTTTTAAAATCAATAATGTCATAATATTTAAGGTCCCGTTTGTACATCACGTGTTCAATTATTTGAGTGTCAAACGAGAACGCCGTAACATCATCCTTTATAATTACTGTCGGTTTATCAAAAGCAAGGCGCATACCTAGTTCAAACATCACATTTGCGTTACGCGTACTCACATCACAGATGACAATATCATCTTGATATATATTCTGAACAATGGACTTATGTATAACACCAACGTCATCTGACTCACTAACCATTCTAACGTGAAACTCTGTATCACTTAGTGATTCTTTAATAATACTTTGAACTTGACGCCAGTGCTCTGGCTCAAGATTCTCACTCTTCGCTATTGGCATAATAAGACCACATTTAAGTGATTTATCCGAAGAAGATACTGTAGTTTCGGTCGAGATAGTTTTAGGTTTTTCAGTCATTTTTCTCATCCATTGTATTTTCGTTCTTGTCATCCATATTTATATAGATCGTCCGAATATCAGACTGCCTGAGCTCTTTCGCAAACTCTACAGCAGATCTAGCAGATATATTATTAACCTTGACAGTCTTGCCATCAATACTGTAGGTCAGGCTAGCTTTGGGATGGCGATTAATAAAAGCAACCAGAACTCCACATATTTCTCCAACCTGAACCGGATTTTTTGATATCCAATCGAAGATTTCGATGAGAAACTGAGGTCCGTTGCTAAACAGGCTAACAGGAGCATTAGCCTCGATCTGTACCTCTTTCAGTATGTTAGTGAGCGGCGTATGATCATTGCCATATACATACAGGATTAGACTCTCCGGCTCTTTGTAACGAAATTTATTCATCAACCACTCTTTCCCATTGTATGAAGGTGTCAGTGATAGAACTTATTATTGCAATAGCAAATTTCATTGATGCATTGGCTTTGCTGGTTAAATTTCTCTGCTTCCCACTGATGGTTTTTTTTCTGATGAAAGCACTAAACTAACCGCATAAAATCGCCATAAAGCTCTTGATACTCTTGTAAACGCAAACAGGCGCATTAGCGCCCTGCTTGTCTCTTTCTAAAAATTCTGTGCTCAACCATCACGCCGATGATCTGGATGTGCTGCCGGTCGGAGTGCATGGTGGGGTAATCGTCGTTGAGGGGGACCAGTTCAAACACCTCTTGGCCGTTCTCGTCGATGCCGCGGGGCCGGTACTTTTTGAAAGTGGCCTCATTGCTGCCGTTCTTGGCAACAACGTAGTCCCCGGGTTGCGGCGCTTCGTCGGGGTCAACGATGATCAAATCTCCCTCTTTGAACTGCGGCAACATGGAATCGCCACGCAACCAAAGGCCAAAACCGAATGGGCCGATCTCGCCGCTTGCTGATACGTATTCGACATTACCGTCAAAGGTAGTGGCCTGTTCACACATCTCACGCCAGTGGCCGGCCTGCACATAACTGATCACCGGGATCCGCTTGCCCTGTGGTATTACCGCCGGTTCAACGTTGTGGAACCCTGGGACTGGTTGAGTTGGTGACACTTCGGAACCTGTGCCATTTCCCGTCAACAACCAATCTACAGTCACTCCAAGGGCTTCGGCTAAATCATTGAGATAACGTCCTTTTGGCTCTGCACCTCCCCTCTCCCAATGACTGACAGCCACCCGAGTTACACCAACTCGGGCAGCTAACTGATCTTGTGTAAACCCACAGGCTGAGCGCCGGGTCTTAATGCGTTCGCTTACGTTCATGTAAGAGAGATTACACCCCAAATTACGTAACTAGATTTACTTTTTGAGTAAATTAACTTGCGCTAACGCTTTTTATGATCGTAAAGTAAGTTTCGTAAGTTAGTTAACCAAGGCGTTATCGACCATGAAAACAGCAGATGCAGTAGCTCACTTTGGGGGAATAGCCCCCTTAGCAAAGGCATTGGGCGTGAAGACACAGGCGATCTCTCAATGGAAAGAGAAAGTCCCGGAACTGCGCTCCTACCAAATCGAAGTCCTGACCGGCGGCAAGTTGAAAGCCGATCAGCAGCACACCGCGCAAGGCCGCGCGTAACTGAACTCGCAGGAGGCAACTATCCATGATTATCGCCCCCATCTATATCGACACCCCAGTTTGCACGGTCGAGAGCTTCTCTGAACGTACCGGCCTGACCCAACGCACTATCGAGAACTACGTGCGGGCCGGACGTATCCCCATCATGCCCAAGCAAGGCCGCTCTGAAAAAGTGCTGATCAACCTGGTTCTCTACACCCAGCAGGCCATGAATCAACCGGGTCTGGAGCCGGCCCCGAAACCTGTTCGCGCACCCAGAGTGTCTCGCAAGCAAAGGGATGAAAGCCATGTTTGAACAAAGCACCACCAAACAGCCGCATTTCGATTCCGCCTGTTCGCGCTTTGCCGCCAGCCATTCATTGGCCGAGGTCGCCCGTGCTGCAGGTATCGGTGAGCAGGTACTACGCAACAAGCTGAACCCGGCACAACCGCACCAACTCACCGCCCGGGAACTGGTGGCCATTTATCACGCCACCGAGGGGGACGAGACCCTGTTCGATGGCCTGCTGTTGGAATGCGACCTTACTGCCGTGGCCATCCCACAGGCAGAACGGGCCCCTTCCCTGCCCCACCAGGCCATCGACTTGAACGCCAAGATCGCCAGCATTGGCCAGCGAGCGCTGGAGCTGACAGATCGGGGCCGGATCACCCGCTCGGAGCGCAACACCCTGGTGAGCGTTGCCACCTCTGCCATGGGGTCACTCGCCATCCTGATCCACGACATTGAGGCCCGCTTTCAGGCGGTGCCAACCCTGGCCTGTGCGTCAGACATCCTGATGCAAACCATGACCATGTAAAGGGGGGGAACACATGCAAACCCAACGCATTGACCATGAACAGCGCAACCTGGCTGGCCTGACGCCAGACCAACAGGTGGCCATGAACACCGCCGGCTGCATGCTGCTGCGCGAGATGTTCGGCAAACATCGCTCCAGCCTGGACACCGACTGGCTGGCACTGAGCCAGGCCAAGAAAGCGGCCATCTGTGCAATCGCCCGCCAATCGCGAAACGAGCTGATGACAGCAACCCTGTCGGCCCTGCCGTATGCACGGCGCGAAGCGATCAGGTTGGCAGTGATCGCACTGGAGTATCAGAGCGATTTTCGCGGCGGCTGTGACCGCAAGGTGTGGCACCCGGCACCAGGTGCCAGATCCATCGGGGATATCGAGAGAGAGAAGAAAGAGAGAGCGGCAAAACTTCGCATGAAGCGCGCGGTTCTGGCGGCAAGCCAGATGACTGGGCAAGGACCACGTCCTATTGGGCAATAAAAAAGCCCGCATTACGGAGCGGCAACTCCAAGCGGGCCTCTATCAACAACGTATGAGGAAGTCGACATGGCAACTTTAGCGATCCCCTGCGCACTGCGCAACCTTCGCATCCAACAACGCAAGCTGACGGGCCGCTATGGCACCCGTCTTAGCCAACATCCGGACGGAATTGCGGTTTTCGAGCGCTCCACCGCGCTGGCTTGGGCCTCTCTGTTTCACCGCATCAACCCCTGCACCATTTCACAAGGAGCCTGACCATGAACGCACAACCGACCCAGATCAATCTACTCAACCACCATGCCGCCAAGCGTCTGCGCCAGTTGCGGGAAAAGTTGAAGCTGAGCCGCCCGAAGTTTGCCGCTCAGCTCGGCATTCCGCCCACCACGCTCAAGAACTACGAGCTGGGATACCGCGAAATTGGCGGTGGTCTCTTCCTGCTGATTGCCAATCATCCTGAGCTGAAACAACACAGTACCTGGTTGTTGACTGGCTCCACCGAACTCGTGGCTTAACCAACAAGGGGCCACCTTCGTGGCCCCAGGAGAACACTATGGATGGATTCATTACGGTCGGGAAGATACCGCATCAGATAACGGAAAAGGCTCTTGCATTACTCAACCAACGCCCCCGGAGACTGCACTCCGGACGAGGCGACGTGATTGATGTGGGCCTCAGGTATCGCCTGTTCAGACCATGTGGGGCTCGATGTTTTCAGCTCATGACCCACGAACGCTACAACAAGCTAACCAGAAAGAAACGGAGTCGTTGATATGAGCGATGCCATCAATATTGCCCGCCAGGCGCCCAAGCTCGTTGAGGGGCTGCTGGCAGATATGTTCGCCGCCAATGCCGAAGATAACCGCATCGCCCTGGGCGGGGTCTACTCCGGCCAGCAATACATCCAGCTGCAGCTGGTTGCAACCAGCAACCCGGCTGATCTGCTCGATGATGACGGCGACGAGGACGATGAAGATGCAACACCACTCCCCGCACACAACCCACTGACCACCCACTGGCTGGCAGCCCGTGCCGAGTTTATCGCTGCCGGCGGTGAGGTCAGAGGCGATCGGGATATCCCCCGGGAGCTGCTGGCGCTCGGTGCGGTGCGCTCTGTCTATTGGCTGGCACTGGGCCAGGGCGAAACCGCGCTGGCCAAAGAGATCGGCGAGTGGTGGCAGGAGTGCGCGCCACTGCATGGGCAAGGTGAGGTGATCAAGTGACTCATCACCTGCAGCAGGAACTGACCAGCCAGATGTATCGCTGGCAAGAGACCTATCGGGAAGACGCAGCGCGGCTGCGTCTTTATCAACGGGAGCTGGCCCATGCGCGTCGACTACCAATCCGCCCTCGCGTCAGTATCCAGCTGTTGCTGCGCCAGTGTGCGGCCGCCCGTCGAATGAAAACCCATGCACAGCAGCGCATCAGTGGATGCCTGTTTCGCATCAAGAAGTTATCCGCTTAACGAATGACCAAGCTCACCACCCGGCTGCCGCTATCGAGAAAAGCACAGAAGCAGCGCATCAACACCCTTTGCAACTCTCTGCCCGGCGTCAACTTTGACGCCGTTTTCGGCGGCCCACGTGGCCAATACGATCTGCTCTGGGCCATCCAGCTGCTTGATGGCCTCTCCCCCGAGTTAACACGCGACCTCTTCAAACAGTACGCGCGACGCCGCAAAGATTGCAGTTTCGAGCATTGTCGCTCTGCCAATATCTGGCTACGCGAGCGAACCCGATGGGTGCGCAAGCTGCTCCACTCCATCCCGGTCAACCCGAAAGAGATGCGCGATGAAGATGGCCGCAAGAAGGTGGCCCACCAGTTCGCCAACCAGATCGCAGCCATATACAAGAACATCGAACAGGGCATCAAAGAGGGCGCCGAGCCGGATCTGCTGCAGACCTGGGAGCTAATGCGTCAACCGGCCGACCAATGGGGTTTTATCGGCAAGATGCCCAAATTCAAATCCGACGCGGTGCGGGATAACTGGATCCTGAGCGTGCTGGTGCGTCTGCTCTCTGCCAAGTGGTGGGAGAAGCGCGTCAACCGCTGCTGGGATCGGCTGCAGGAGCAGATCAACATTCTGCTGGGTAAGGTACGCAAGGGCGTGTCGGCTTATGTATCGAACGCCACCATGAAGGTGGTGCGCGAACGCAAGCGGGCCATGATGCGCTGGCTGGCCGAGTCGGAAGTGGTCAACGAGCAGTATGACCTGGTCGTGTCGATGAAGGATTGCTGGGAGGCCAGCAACGCCAACCCGGTGAACCGCCGCAACGAAATGATGGTGCGTGCGAGGGGGTTCAATGACTATGCCGAGGAGCAGGGTCATGTGGGGGTCTTCTTCACTTGGACAGCCCCGAGCCGCTTTCATGCCTGGACACAAAAGCACAATGGCAAAGCGGTAGAGAACAAGCGATATCAAGGGGCCACGCCGCGGGAGACCTGCGCCTATCTGGCCAAGCTCTGGAGCCGCGCCAGAGCCGCCCTCAAACGGTGGAACGCCCCAGTTTATGGATTTCGCGTGTGCGAGGCTCACCACGACGGCACCCCGCACTGGCATCTGCTGCTATTTATGCGCCCGGAAGATCGCAACCGGGTGATCGGCATCCTGCAACGCTATGCCCTGACCGATGACCATGACGAGCTGGTACGGGATATCAAGGGCGCCCCACCCTTTACCGACTTTACTCCCCGCTTTGACTGGAAAGAGATAGACCCGGCCAAGGGGGATGCCGCGGGCTATATCGCCAAATACATTGCCAAGAACATCGACGGCGCCTACCTGGACGATGACGAAGAGGCTGGCACCGCCGCCGATGAGGGCGCCCTGCATGCCGTCGCCTGGGCCAGTTGGTGGGGCATTCGCACCTTCCAGCAGATCGGCGGCGCCCCAGTCGGGGTATGGCGCGAGCTGCGCCGCATCAGCAACGCCAAGAAGCATGCCGAGTTGGTTGGCCCACCCAAGCCAGTGCTGCAAGACCCACGCTTTGAGGCCGCCCGCTTTGCCGCTGATAACGGCATCTTTCGCTGCTACCTGCACGCCATGGGCGGTGCATTGGCGACCCGTGCCGAACACCCCATCAAGCTGGCCCACCTTATCGAGGAACAGGCCAACAGCTATGGCGAAGACATCAAGCGCCTGATGGGCATTACCTCCGCTCGCCTTAGCATCAAGACTCGCCTGCAAGGGTGGGAAATTGTGCCCGCCGGCACCCATGAAGCCAGGAAAGCCGCCGAGGCTGCAGCGAGGGGGGTTGAGGTTCAGGCGGGCGACAGCCCGGCACCTTGGAGCTCTGACAATAACTGTACGCGGCCCGATCCCGAGGCTTTCGCAGAGCAGATCATGAAAGATCAATGGGGTTTATCGTCCTTCTCCATCAACCGGTTACGGGCTGGGGCCAGTGTCAGCTCGGACGGTTTCACCCTTTGGCTGGAGAACGGACAGGTACAGTCAAGCCGTATGGTCCCATCGGGCGATGACGAGCCCTTGATAGAGCTGGAATGGCTACGTGCCATGGTCGGTGTATCAGAACCGGACGAACAGCCCGACACTATTCCTCCCGAGGATGAACATTGGCCGACACTGGTAATGGATTGCTACGAGCTGTTCAACGCCTGCGGATTCAAGGCATGCCATCAGTGGATCGCTGCTCTGCCTAATCCGTATCGATGTGAACTCTGGCGCGTGCTGGATAAGTTAGACCGCGCAGAGCAATATGATGCGCCTAGTCCACTGTTTGATGAACTGATGAGCGAGGTAGCCTGTGACTGATCTTTTTTCCAAGCTGGAAGCCCTGCAGAGCGAATTGCCCGATACATCGCATACCTACAAATCGCTGACAGCACCACAATATGATGCACTGGAATGCCAGATATATCGGATGGGCCTCAAGATTGATGGCACACCGGCATGGTCACAGGATCTGATGCTTGAGTGGTTACAAGAACAAACACCGCATATCAGAGGAGTGGCCATCGCCATGATGCGCCGGATCTATCGACCGGAGCGCACTGGCCTCCCCCCTCTCCCTCAAGCCATTGCTGACCACAAAAGTCATGAATGGCATAGTCCCCGGTGGCCATTTCCCAGAGCAGCCATAGAAGCAGCATAAGCATCCACTGGACATCGCTCTAAGCCCGAACATCCACAAGGAAAGGAACGTGACTGGGCACGTTGCATCATTTACTATATCGATACAACCACGATATCCAACGATATTTAAATCTGTATGACTTACCTTCTGCTGAAAGGGCTCTGGTCTAGTACCGGACCAAGCGATAAGGAAATGATAATGAATGAAAGCGTCGTCAAGGTATTTAAGAATGATGAAGAGGGCTATTTAAGATGGGTCCAGACTAATCCAAATGGTTATATCCTGAATGTTGATCATCAAGGCCACGTGAGCCAATACCCGATGGTTCATTCCTGTAAGCATAAGCTTCTATCTAGTCCCACTCAAACCAATTACACAACAAAGATTAACAACAAGGGGTACTACAAGGTTTGCTCTCTAAATCTTGAGGCTCTTGAAGTTTGGTCGACGAATGAACTCAACAAGACGCTCACTTACTGTCTCCGATGTAAGACAAGTTATCAAAAATAATGCCCCCTTCTTAAATCTATTACCCTGCCTGCGGCAAAACATCAGGGGGCTAGTTGGCAACCATTAATTTATGGAGCTTGATAATATGCTCGCACCAAATTAATGCTATTCTAACTCTAATTTTTTGAGTAGTTCATCGTATAGTCCATCAATGTTAGGATCGTCATTTTCTTTGAAATATCTGACTATATCAGCTGTAACATAGCCCCATTGATTGAAATTGTATCTCGTTGAACAAGTGTCTCTGCGCTCATGAGGATTTAAACATTTAGAAATAAAAGAAAAGATCTCCCCCGAGCTTAACGCCCATGAGAAAGTATCATTGTGTAAATTAGGACAACAAAGTAATGCTCTAAAATTATACTCTCCCCAAGAGAATCCTTTTTTTGCGATAGCACTATTGGTATCATCTTGGAACATGACTATTAATTCTTGCGCTAACCCATCTATTTCATCAGGAGGAATCATCCCTAGCCAACTCAATGATGAAATTAAAACATTAGGATCTGTTTTTATTGGTTTATTAAACTTTAGCTTGTCTGGTTGGTTTTTTATTTCACAGAATATCACGTCAATTTTAGCAGCAGAAGAAACCATGAATTCTGATGATGCTACTTGTCTGTCTTGTTGGTTGTGATGAGGATATTTTATCGCGATTTTATCTATATCTGTAGATGTTTGCCCCCATATTGGGGTGTGAATAATCAACCCTGTTGTAATGTATCCATTCAGCCTTAAATACAAATCAACCAAATATTCATCAACGACCGATTTATTCATTTGTTTATCACCATATCTCTGCACAAGCAGAATCATCACACTCAAAATCATGTTAACAACTAAAAATCACATATTACCGAAGATTTCTAGAATATGTTTAATATGACTTTTTATCCCCATAAATATCCGTACCATTTATAAACATTGCATTTTTTAAATGCTCTCTGAAGTCTCTATAGCCTTCCATGTCTTTATAGACTTTAACGTATCTCATCATAATAAATAGCTCTTCAGTTTGCATATCAATTTGCTCTTTCAGCTTTTCATTTTCTCCAATTAAGTTTTTTTCTACCAACCTTTGATTTGTCATTACCATTTCAATACAGCGATTTATATGTCGTTTAATAGACACGACGCTGGCTCCAACTAAAAGTATAACCGTTCCTATTAATACGTAATCCATTTACTGTTCCTAACCACAGTGAAACCAATAGTAAAGCTTACGGTTTTCTTACACAAACAAACACATGTGTCTCATTAAATGAGATATCATCGCCCAAACTCAATGTTTTAAAAGAAACACCTATTGGTTCAAAACCATCTATTTTACCTTGAAAAACACCGTGGCTTACTTGCGAAACAGAGATAACGCTTATCCATACATCCTCAAACCTTAGGAGCACTGAATCACCATTTTTGATACCTGCATGTTGCATAGATTGTCCAGGGACATAGTCACTAATTACAGCATAATTATTAATTGTACTAAACCCAAGTTCGATTGCATATTTCATGTTTCATCCCACCATCATATAAATTTATCTTTATGAGTCATCTAACACTCAAAAATGACGCACATATATTACTGAAACTTTTAAGACTAAAAAACATTACGTTCTTTTAACCCCCAAAAGAAACCAAGAATAACTAGCCTTCCAATATATAGAGTCTATCTATTCAACAGTTTCATTTATTATACAACCTATAGAAAAGGCATAACCATCACACAGGGTTCTAGGTTCCAAGAAGCTGCTTTTAATAAAATTGAAGGAAGATACAACCATCAGCAACACCTCGGTAACTTTTGGAGTAATAGGGGGCTCGGATGAATAGGCTATCAAACGCGGACTTGATTAGTGAGTAAAACATACTAACAGGCCCGTTTTTTAGTTATTTTTTTGACGTAGGTCAGCAAAGCAGGGGGCACTAAGAAGGGAGAACCTATGGCAATTTAAATTGTGTCTATGACAGCTTCTGAATGCAATATCCAGAAAACCAGGGGCACTATTGCGCCCCTAGTCCTTTCAATACCATCTGCCGCCCCTCTGGCGTCAGTGACCCCATCAAGCTCAACACCAGCTGGTTGGTGGTTTTGGCCGAGGGGCTTAAGGTGTGGGCGAACGACAAGGTGGCCACCCAGCTATGGCCACACTCGGCATCGGTACACTGGCAGTAGAGATCCGATACCTCATCGCTCAGTCGGTTAGTCTTGGTAATGCGGCCTCGCTGGCCACACACTTTGCAATAAACCCGCATTACGCCCCCTTTTCTATCCAAATCAACAGCCTATCTTGCCACAGCGGACACTGTTTGTTTATACAGTTGAACCGATATTCTCCCGAAAATCGACCCAGAGGGAGCGAGGGAGTCCCGCGCTGTTGATGGCATCCTGGATAAGCTCACACAGCGGCAGCACCTCGTTGCGGGCATAGGTGGCATCGTACTTCTCGGGATCCCCGAGCCCTCCCCCGCCATTGGTCGGAATGATACCGGCCAGCGCAGCCGGGAAACGGTGAGAAGTCAGTACATCCTGAGCGGTGATCCCCTTGATAGCCGTGAACTCGTCCTTGGTGGCGATATCCCCTACCGGGATCAACTTGATGCCATCAGGCTTGCCGTCCGGGATGTTCACAAACATCGAGCGGAAGTTCCCCACCCCCTTGCTGCTCGCAATCATCTCCTTCATCTCCTCCTCGGTGTCATCGTCCATGTTCGGGTCGGTGGCGTAGAAGATGAAGCCCATGTGGGCGCCGTTGAGGAAGTATTTGCGCCGAAACAGGGTGGCATCCTGGTTAAGCAGCGCCGACTGCAGGCCGCCCAGGTAGTCGGGCATGCCGTAGATCTGCTGCTCGGGATCGTACTGGGCCAGCCAGATGATGTCCTCCGGCCGGTAAATCAGGTTCGGCTTGCCCTGCTGCAGATAGACAAAGCAGCCATCCTCGCGCCGGCGCAGGTAGACACTGGAAAGCGGCAGCAACCCCACCACCTGGTTAAACCCGTTGCGCAGTTTAAGCAGCCCCGCATCCCCGAACTGCAGGTAGTTGTGGGCAAAGGCGGTGACCGTGGTGCGCTGGTTGGTAAAGCGTCCCGCCACCATATTGCGGCGCGCCATCAGGATGGCCCCGTGGTGGGCATTGGCCCGCACCACTTTGGCCAGCCCTTTGCGCTCGATGGGCGGCTGGTAATACTCGTCGTAGGGGTTGTAGAACACCCCGGTGTAATCGGTCATCCAGGCTGTGGGGTCGATGGCCTCCGGCATGCTGAACGCCACCGCGCTCTTTGCTGGGGTGGCCGCCCGGGCCGGTTGGGATGTGTGTCGCTTGGTCATGCTGCCTTTCTCTCCTGGCTGGTTGCCCAGGTGGATTTACGTTTGCGGGTGGTATCGAGCGGCTCGTTGGCCACGGCGTGGGCAATGGCAAAAAAGACGTCGGCGTGGCCGGTCACGTTGTCGCGGGCGGCCCGAAACGTCATCTGGCCGCCGCCGGTGGTGCTGCGCTTGATGGCGAGGAACGCCAGCGGTATATCCCGATCTGCGCTGTCCCACTCGATGCGGTTGGCCTCCACCACGTCGATCATCTTGAGTACCAGCCGCGATTTGCTCTCGATGCTGTAGTTGATGGGGTGGCACACCCCTTTGAAGGTGGGCTTCAAGAGGTCATAGACCCCGGCACCGATGCCGGAGACATCGACCCCGAGATAGGTGACCCGAAACTTCTTGGCGATGCGCTCGATCTCCTGCGCCTGGAACTGAAAGTTGAGCCCGCGCCAGTAGTGCTTCTCCAGCACCCGAAAGCGCTCGCCGGCGACCATGGGCGGGGCAACCACCACCAGGGTGGCGTTGTCACGGGTGCGGCTCGGGTCGTAACCCATCCACACCTCGCGCCGGCCAAACGGATCAGGCCGCCCGGGCTTGTAATCCTCCCAGCGGCTGGGGTCTACCCCGGCCCGCTCCATGTCCTGGAACTTGAACACCGACAGGGCATCGTCGATAAAGCGGCACATGTAGAGCCTGTCGAACACCTCCTCCGGGTACTCGTCTTTCAGCTCCTCGATGTCAATGAGGTTGCAGCCAAGGCGAATGGCATCCTCGATGGTGATGACGTAGCGCCACTGCCGATCCGGGCAAACGCGGCCGCCGTCGCGCAGGTCATCTTCACCCGGGAAGTCGATGGCTACCCGGCTCGGGCGTTGCCCCTTCCAGCGATCCCCGGTCCAGAACCGGTACGCCTCATGCACCTTGCTTGATGGGGTCGAGAAGTAGGTCTTGCGCCAGCGCGATTGGGTCGCCATGGCGCTGGCCACATCCGAGAGCTTCTCGAAGTTGGGGATCCAGAAATACTCATCGATGTAGACGTTGCCGGAGCGGGACTGGGCGCTGTTGGAGTTGGTCGAGCAGAAGTGCAGCTCAGCGCCGTTCGACAGCACAATGGGATTGCCGGTCAGGGTGACGCCCAGGAAAGTCTGGGCAATCTTGCAGATATAGGAGCGAAACACCTCCGCCTGGGCGCGGGTGGCGGACAGGAATATCTGGTTGCCGCCGGTAAGAATGGCATCCTCCAGCGCCTCGCCGGCGAAGTAGTAGGTCATGCCGATCTGGCGAGACTTGAGGATGTTGCGGGTGCGCGGCAACGCCGGGTCGTTCTTGGCCTCTCGGCAGCGCAGTTGATAGCCAAACAGGGTACCCAGCCACTCGGCAAAGTCTGCCTCCGTCAGGTGGCTGACCTCGTTCTTGCCCTTCTTGCCGCCCTTGCCCTTGCGGCCGCCATCCTGGCCACCGCGTCCGCGTGGGGTTCGCGGTGGAGCGGGTTCCTCTCCGGCTTCACGTTGGGCCTTGAGGGCCTGCTGGCGTTCGGCCCACTTGATAGCCTTCTCTTTGAGGCTGACATGGTGGCCGATAAGCCGGTCCAGTTCGTCCAGCTCGGCGCTGGTCTTCTTCTCTCGCCCGAGCAGCGACTGCACCCGGCGGGCAATGGCATCCTCAACCGCCTCTTCGGTCAGCAGGTCACGCCAGCCGTACTTCTCGGCCCAGAAGTAGACCACACGGCAGGAGTTGAGCCCCAGTTCGTCCTTGATCTCCTGGGGTGTCCATCGTTTAAGGTAAAGTCCCCGCGCGGCATTGCGGATCTCTTCGGGATACGCCACGGCGCCTCCATCAGGTGAATGATGGCGCCATCATAGCCAGCCCCTCTCCTTCCTTATCTCACTGATGTTCCAGGCAATTCGGATATTCCGCTGGATCCGAATCGCCACGAACACAACTGGATGAAACCCCCTTGCCGACCCGATAGCCTGACCCCGCATCTATTGGGAGCAGGCATGAACGAATCAACCTTGAGAACTGGCTGGGTCTGTATCGCCACCGAAGGAAAAGCGGTGGACGGGCGGGATATTACCCGCGACTGGCTCACCGACATGGCCGAGACCTACGATCCGACCTATTACACCGCCGTCATCTGGCCGGAGCACGATCGCTGGTCCAGCTATGGCACGGTGCAGGCGCTCAAGACCGAAGAGGTGGACGGCAAGCTCAAGCTGTTCGCTATCCTCTGCCCGAATCGCGATCTCATCTACTACAACCAGAACGGCCAGTACCAGTTCTGCTCCATCGAACCCTTCGAGAACTTCGCCGATCTGGGGCGTACCTACCTGCTGGGCCTCGGTGTCACCGACGAGCCCGCCAGCACCGGGACCACCCATCTCAAGTTCAGCAACAGCAACAAGGGACAGGCCGTTGGCACCAGCGAGCCGCTGGACCTCTCCATGTTCAAGCTACCCAAGCACGAGAAGGCCGATGGCCTGATCGCCAAGTTTTTCAGCTTCCTGGCCAGCCATGGCGAGCAAGCGCCCACGACTCCCCCCAGCCAACCCGAGGATGAGGAAATGAAACCAGAACAGTTCGATCAGATGCTGGGGGCCCTTAACGGCCTTGGCACCAAGATCGATGCCTTCAGCGCCAAGCTGGAAGCCAAACCGGCCACCGACGACACCACCCAATCGGTCACCGAGCCCACCAAGGTGGACGAGCAACCCGGCATCACCACCGAGCAGTTCAGCAAGCTGGAACAGACCCTGGCCAGCCTGACCGACAAGTTCGGCGAACTGAACAGCAAGATCGACCAGTTCTCTGTCGAGAAGCCGGGCCAGCGCCCGGACGCCCTCGGCGGTGACGATACCCCCGCAGTCTATTAAGGAGCGACCGTGAGCCAGACCCTTACCGTCCAGGCCATGCAGCGCCTGGAGCAATACAGCAACGCCCTGGCCAAGGCCTACGGCATTCCCGTCAACGCACTGGCCAAGCAGTTCAGCGTCACCGGTCCGGTGGAAACCGGCCTGCGCGCCGCGCTGCTCGCCTCCGTCGAGTTCCTGGGCCTTATCACTTGCCTCGACGTAGACCAGATCAAAGGTCAGGTGGTGCAAGTGGGCATCGGCAAGCTGTTTACCGGCCGCAAGAAGGATGGCCGCTTTAACGGCAAGATCGGCGTCGCCGGCAACACCTACGATCTGAACGAGACTGATTCCTGTGCCTCGCTCGACTGGGCGACCCTGTGCGTCTGGGCCAATGCGGGCAGCGAGGGCGAGTTCCTGCGCCTGGTGGGCGATTTCATCAACAAGGCGTTTGCCCTGGACATGCTGCGCGTCGGCTGGAACGGCGTGGAAGCGGCCGACGACACCGACCCGACCGCCCATCCGCTGGGTGAAGACGTCAACAAAGGCTGGCACCAGCTGGCTCGCGAGTGGAACGACGGCAGCCAGATCATCAAGGCCGATGAAGGCCAAAAGATCTACTTCGACCCGAACGGCCAGGGGAACTACAAGACCCTGGACGAGATGGCCTCCGACCTTATCAACACCACCATCGATCCGCTGTTCCGCCAAGACCCGCGCCTGGTCGTGCTGGTCGGCACCGATCTGGTGGCCTCGGCTCAGGCCAAGCTCTACAGCGAAGCGACCAAACCGACCGAGCAGATCGCCGCCCAGAAGCTGGCCGAGTCCATCGCCGGGCGCAAGGCCTACATCCCGCCCTTCTTCCCGGGCAAGCGGATGGTAGTGACCACCCTGGACAACCTGCACATCTACACCCAGCGCGGCACCCGCAAGCGCAAGGCCGAGGATAACCAGGACAAGAAGTGCTTCGATAACCAGTACTGGCGGATGGAAGGCTATGCCATCGGCGAATACCTGGCCTATGGCGGCTTTGAAGAGGCCGACATCGAGATTGGTGCCGATCCGGCAGTGGTTGCGGCAGCGGCTGAGGCAGCAGCCAAGAACAAAGATGCTGCAGAGCAGCAAGGCTAAGCCATGAGCTCACCGGGTCAACGCCACAAACAACGGGTACAAGCCATGCAGGGGGCCACGCAGGCCGCCTGCACGGGCATGGCCACCGGCGCGGTGGCGGACAGCTTGCACCTGCAGATGATTGCCCTGGAACAGGACATCGCGCGCCTGCGCAAGCTGGCCCGCATTGGGGACCGGGTGAACATGAAGCGTAGCGAGCTGATGCCCAAATACCGCCCCTATGTGGAGCGCTATCTGGCTAGCGTCGCCGAGTCCGGCCAGCCCTATCAGAACGAGCTGTTTCAGCTGCTCACCGTCTGGGCCTTCGATGTGGGCGATTTCGACACCGGGATCGCCTGGGCAGAGCTCGCCATCAAGCAGGGACAGCGCACCCCGAACAACTTCAAGCGCGACTGGGCCACCTTCGTGGCCGACACCGTGCTGGAGTGGGCCGAGAAGAACGCCGCCGAAGGCCACGCCGTCGAGCCCTGGTTTTCCCGGGTGTTCGACAAGGTGCGGGGCGACTGGCGCCTTAACGAGCGGCTCACCGCCAAGTGGTTCAAGGCGGCGGGTTGCCAGCTGCTACGTGACCAGGACGGCCAGCCGCGTCCGAGCGCCGTGGGGGACTGCGCCACTTTGGAGCAGGCCGACCATTGGCTAGCCCAGGCCGAAAAGCTGCACAGCAAGGTGGGCGTCGGCACCCTGCGCCAGAAGATTGCCATGCGCCTGCGGGTGCTCAATCCCGAATAACCAACCGACTCTCCGCGCCGTCGCTCCCCGGCGGGGAGGATAGGCCAGCCGCAAGGCCCGCGCCGAATCCTGCGATCCGTGGCTACAGGGGAGCCCTTTTTTCAGACGAGGTCAGTGATGTTTGCAGGCAAGGAGATTGATTACAGCGCCGCCACCATCCGCAATGACGGGTTTTGGCCCGATGTGGCCGTGGCCGATTTTGAGCGCCGCCGCGCCCTGCCTGCCGACCTCGACCAACAGACCACCGGCGCCGCGCTTTTAGCGGCCATCTCGGAAATCAACCTGCAGCTGGCGATGCGCCAGGCCGCGCTGATGGCCGAGGGCTATGCCAGCGCCGCCGAGGTGCCGGGGCCAAGCCTTGAGGGTGGCACCAATGCGCTAACCGAGCAGTATCTGGCCGCGGTGTTCGCCCGCGCCAAGGCGGCCCTCTTGCCGGAGTTCGCCAGCGTCACCGAGCGGCCGGCCGCCAACAACCTAGCCGAGCGCGCATCTGAGCAACGGGCCCAACTGCTGGCAGAGAGTCAGCAACTGGTGCGCAGCATCAAGGGCAAACATCGGGCGGGGGTCTCGTTGATATGAGTAAAGAGATGAATGAACAGCAAGCCCAGGGCTATTTCCTGCACGCCCTCCACGCCGAGCTGACCCGGGTGCTGCCGGCCAAGTGCCGCAAGTCCCTCGACAGCTGGATGGAGAACGGAACGATCCGCCTCGAATCCCGCAACATGGGCCCGACCGGCGTAGACGTGGCCTGGCTCACCTATCAGGCGGTGTTCATCGTTGAGCAACTGCCCTTTCGTGAGCTGGATCCGGCCATCCTGCTGGCCGCCGTTGCCGCCTGGGTGCAGGAGCACGACACCTTCCGCGAGCAGTTCGAGCTGGCCGACCCGGAATACGCGGTGACCCCGAACGATGAGAAGAGTGCCGATCTCGAGATCCAGCTCGCCTTTACCGAGCCGCTGCGCCTTATCGAGCACCCGAGCGGCCCTATCAACTGGCTCGGCAAGCGTTGGCAGGTGGCGCCCTATGAGATCTGGGTGGCCGACCACATCGACATGAACGTCGGTGACACCGGCCATCACCAGGTGGGAGGCCCGGCATGATCACCATCACCCTGGACGCCCGCCGCAGCCAGGACCAGCTCAACCTGCTGGCCCTACCGCCCCAGAAGCGCAAGCGCCTGGTGTGGCGCGCCGCTGCCGAGCTTAAAAAACTGGCGGCCCGTCATGTGCGCCAGCAGCAGGATCCCAACGGTCAGCCTTGGGCGCCGCGCAAGCGGGGCAAACGCAAGATGCTGCGCGGCCTGCCCAAGCTCTTGGAGATCCATGCCCCAAGCCATGACGTGGCCGAGCTCGGGTTCAAACGGGGGACGATGAACGCCCACGCCGGGGTCATCGCCAACACCCACCAGAAGGGACACACCTATCAGGTGACCGCGGCCAGCCGGCGCCGCATTACCAGAAGCGAGGGCAGCAAGCTCAAACCCGCCACCAAGGCGCAGGCCCGTAAGCTGCGCGAGCTCGGATTCAAGCGCCCGGGGGCGCGCAAGGGGTCATACCGCTCGGCCTCGCTTGGCTGGATCACCGGCAATCTCAACTACGCCCAGGCGGGATTGCTCATCAGGAAGCTCAAGGATGAACCGGTAAAAGCGCGCTGGGAAATTGAGCTCCCTGCCCGCCCGTTCCTCGGCGCCAACGCCAAACAACGAGAGCAAGCCTTTGCCCGCGCCCTGCAGAGCATCGACTACGGCTGGGACGTCAACAAGCAAGAGATGAAGGGGAAATAACGCCATGTGGCCTTATGTACAGATCAACAACTTGAACCAGATGCAGGGGCCCGTGACCGAGGTCGAGCGCCACCTGCTGTTTGTCGGCACGGCGCCAAGCAATACCGGCAAGCTGCTCTCCCTCAATACCCAGAGCGATTTTGACAAGCTGCTGGGCGAGCCCGCCAGCGAGCTCAAAACCAACCTGCTGGCCGCCATGGCCAACGCCGGCCAGAACTGGACGGCGGCCGCCTTCGTGCTGCCCACCGACATGGACTGGCAAGAGGCGGTGCGCGCGGCCCAGAAGACCCAATCCTTTGAAGGGGTGGTGGTGCTGGGTCAGGAGTGGGACGAGGCAAAAATCAACGCCGCCCATGCGCTGAACCAGGAGCTGATCGCCAAGTGGGGTCGCTGGCAGTTCATGCTGCTGGCGGTCGCGGGGATCAATGCCGCCGAGCCGGATGGCCAGAGCTGGAGCGACTACGAGGCGGCACTGGTCACCCTGCAAGATGGCATCAAGGCCGAATCCGTCACCCTGCTGCCGCAGCTGTGGCCCAACCTCGCTGGCGCCTATGCCGGCCGCCTGTGCAACCGGGCGGTGAGCATTGCCGATACCCCGTGCCGGGTGAAAACCGGTGCCCTGGTCGGCCTTGGCAACAAGCCCAAAGACAAGGACGGGATTGAGCTGCCGCTGGCGACCCTGCAGACCCTGGAGCAGAACCGTTTCTCGGTACCGATGTGGTACCCGGACTATGACGGCATCTATTGGGCCGATGGCCGCACCCTGGACGCTGAGGGCGGTGACTACCAGGTGATCGAAAACCTGCGGGTGGCCTACAAGGTGGCGCGCCGGATGCGGGTACGCGCCATTGCCCGTATCGGCGATCGCTCGTTCAACTCCACTCCAGGCAGCACCGCCGCCGCCATTCTCTACTTTGGCAAAGACCTGCGCGAGATGGCCAGGACCACCACCATCAACGGCCAGCCGTTCCCGGGCGAAATCACCTCCCCCCGAGATGGCGATATCGCTATCCAGTGGACCGACAAAAACCACGTTTCCATCTACGTGGTGATCCGCACCGTGGACTGCCCCAAGGGGATCACCATCAACATCATGCTCGATTTGAGCCTCACCAATGGGGAGGGCTAACCCATGACCAGACGCATTTCAGGCCAGAGCTTCGACACCACCCTGATGGGGATCATGGTGCACGTCGAGAAGGCCAGCCTCTCCATCACCGACAGCAGTGCCGTGGCGCAAACCCGCGGCATCCCTGACGGCTATGTGGATGGCGAGGTATCGGCCGAGTGCGAGTTCGAGCTCGATGCCAAGAACTTCAAGCTGCTGAGCGATGCCGCCAAACGGTCCGGCAGCTGGCGCGGGATGAAACCGGACGATGTGCTGTTCTACGCCGACACCGGCGACGAAACCATGAAGGTGGAGGCCTTCGGCGTGAAGCTGCAGATCGCCGACCTGCTCGACATCGACCCCAAGGGGGGCAGCAAGGGGGTGCACAAGCTCAAGGGCATCGTCACCTCTCCCGACTTCGTTCACATCAATGGCGTGCCGTACCTCTCGGATGACGACACCCGCCATCTCAAAGGGTAAGGGGGCCAGGTGGACGATATCGACCGCGCAAACAGCCACGCCGCCCGGATGCTGGCCGTGCATCTGGCCAACCAGGTGGGCAAAGGGCGCTACCAAGGGGAGAGCCGGCACCAGTGCGAAGAGTGTGGCGACCCCATCCCGGCAGCACGCCGTCAACATGTGCCGGGGGTGCGGCTGTGTGTCCCCTGCCAGAGCCGCGCCGAGCGACGCGGGCAATAACGAGAACGGGATATGAACCCTATGCCGAACAAAGACCCCACCCTCTGGGCCGCCCTGATGGCCTGGCTGATGGACAACTGGCCCGCCGTGTCCGGGGCATTGCTGGCGCTGAGCATCTCCTTCATGCGCATCACCTATGACGGCGGCAGCGGGCGCCGCCGTCTGATCGAATCCACCCTGTGCGGCCTCATCACCCTGGCCGCGGCGTCGGGCACCACCCTGCTCGGCGTTCCTTACGAGGCCGCCCCCTTTATCGGGGGCGTGGTGGGACTGCTCGGAGTGGACATCATCCGCGAAAAGGCCAAGACCGTGCTGAACAAAAGGGGGAACAACGATGCCGCGTAGTCACTGCCACCCGCAAGTGGCTGCCTTTCTCGACATGCTCGCCTATGCCGAAGGCACCAAGGGGCGAGGCGATGACGGGTACAACAAGCTGGTTAATCCGGCGGGGTTCTTTGAGAGCTACGCCACCCACCCGAACGTGCTGGTGCAGGTCAACAAGACCCTGAGCAGCACCGCGGCTGGCCGCTATCAGTTCCTGTCAAAGCACTGGGCCCACTACCGCGACCAGCTCGGTCTGCCGGACTTTGGCCCCGAGTCGCAAGATGCCTGGGCCATCCAGCTTATTCGCGAGCGCAAGGCACTGGACGATGTGCTCAAGGGGCGTATCCGCGAGGCTGTGCCTAAGTGCGCCAACATCTGGGCCAGCCTGCCGGGCGCCGGCTACGGGCAGCGCGAGCACCAACTGGCCGACCTGCTGGCCAAATTCACCGAGTTCGGCGGGGTGCTGGCATGAGCACCTTCAAGGCACTGCTTTCCAATGTGCTGCTGGTCCTGGTGCTGGCGATGGGCGCCGCCCTGTTTCTTGGCAGCCGGATGCTGGAGAGCCGGGGCAAGGCGCTCGCCACCGCCAACGAGACCATCCACACCCTGCAGCAGACCAACGAGCAGCAGGCCAGCCAGTTGGCAACACTGCAGCGCGATGCCGCCGGGCTGCGCAAATTGCTGGGCACCCAGAACGCCGCTCTGGCCGAGCTCGACCAACAACAGAGGAAGACCGCCGATGAACTGCAACAAGCGCTGGCCACGCCACCGGCGGGCCGCCCGGACTGCGCTCGCGAGCCTCTGCCTGCTGGCGCTCTGCGCCTGCTCCAGCCAACCCACAACGGTGATGCAAACGCGGGTAGTCAAGCGGCTACCGCCGCCAGGGCTGGTGCCCCACTGCCCGGAGCCTGATTTTACGGGGAACACCTACGGCGATGCCGTGCGGTTTATCCCCACCCTGCAGACGGCCTTGCGCCGCTGCCAAACCCAACTCGACACCCTGAACAACTGGATTGAACAAGAGGAAACCAACTAATGGCAACACCGATTATCACCCTGGAAGTAGCCGGTAAAGAGCTGAAATTCGCCCCCACCATGGTGGCCTACAACGGCTTTATCAACGACATGATGCCGAGCGACAAGGTGGCGCCGGCCCACAACTACCTGAAAAAGATCGTCTGCCAGGAAAGCAAAGAGGCGCTCGATGAGCTGCTCAAACGTCCGGGCGCTGCACTGCAGCTGGCAGGCGCCATCAACGAGCAGTTCGCCCCGACACTGGAGATCACCGTAAAAAACTGACTGGGCGCGCCGAGGCCATCGAGCGCAATCACCTGGAGCAGGCACTGGCGCTGCGGCGCCACTACCTGCCCCATGATGATGACGATATCGACAGCCTGGCCCGCGCCCTCTGGTTAGACCGACACGCCCGGGAGTCCCACGCCACCGCGGTGGCCGAGGGCATCGCCAACGCATTCAACGGATAACGACCTATGGCCTGGATGGAAAAATTGATGATGCAGGTGGCTCTGGTGGATCAAGTCACCAAGCCCCTTGCTGGTATCAATGCCCAGATGGACAAGGTCAGCAAGGCTGGCCGCCAGGGCTGGAGCAGCATGGCAATGGGGGCCACCACGGTGGCCGCCGGCGGCATGGCGATCCAGTCTGCCCTGGGCCCCGCCATCGAGATGGATCGGGCGCTGGGCGAGGTGGCTTCGCTTGATGTGCAAAAGGATGTGCTCGGGGCGCTGGGGCGTGAGGCATTGAAGCTCTCTATCAAGTACGGGGAGTCGGCGACCGAGATTGTCCGCTCCTCCTACGATATCCAGTCGGCCATTGCCGGGCTGGAGGGTAACGAGTTGCCCGCCTTCACCCGCGCCTCCACCACCCTGGCCAAGGCCACCAAGGCCGATACCGCCACCATCACCAACTACATGGGCACCATGTACGGCATCTTCGAGCAGCAAGCCAAGATGATGGGCAAGGCCAACTGGGTGGAAGACTTGGCAGGAAAAACCGCCACCGCAGTGCAGATGTTCAAGACCACCGGCCAGGGCATGGCTGATGCCTTCGGGGCGATCGGGGCCAACGCCACCGCTGCCGGGATCTCGATGGATGAACAGTTCGCCGTGCTCGGCCAGCTGCAAGCCACCATGAGCGGCGGCGAAGCGGGTACCAAATTCAAAGCCTTCTTGGCGGGCGTCGGCAATGCCCAGAAGGCGCTCGGCATCCAGTTCACCGATGCCGCGGGCAACATGCTGCCGGTGCTCACCGTACTGGACAAACTCAAGGCGCGCTATGGCGACACCCTGAGCGTGGCCGAAGGGGACGAGCTCAAGAAGGCATTCGGCTCGGATGAAGCGGTCAGCATGGTAAAGCTCTTGATGACCAACACCAAGGGGCTCGCCACCAACATCAACGCGCTGGCCAACACCCACGGCATGGGCAAGGCCGAGCAGATGGCCGCCGCCATGACCGACCAGTGGCAGCGGGTCGAGCAAGCCTGGTTTGCCATCCGCGCCGCTGCCTTCGGGGTGGTGCTGCCCGCCATCAACGCCGTGATGAGCGTCTTTGCCGATGGCGCCAACGAGGTGCTGCGCTGGACGCATCTTTTCCCGAACCTGACCAAGGTCATCAGCTATGCCCTGCTCGCCATCGTGGGGTTGAGCATGGTCACCGGTACCTGGATGCTGATCGCCGGCTTGGCCAAGCTGGCCACCCTGGGCCTTGGTATCGCCTGGTCCATCATCACCGCCCCGCTCGCCCTGCTCAATGCGGGGATGGCGACCTTTCGCGCCATCCTGCTGGCGGTCAACATCGCCATGTATGCCAACCCTGTGGGCCTGATCGTGGCGGGCATCGTGCTGCTGATCGGTGCCGTGGCGGCGGCCATCTACTACTGGGACGACCTGAAAAAGAGCATGGCCGACTGGAGCGTGTTCAAGCTGCTCGGACAGGCGGTGGATTGGCTGGTCGAGAAGCTGAACATGATCCCGGGCGTCAATATCGAGATGGGCAGCATGCCGGATCTCAACTTGCCCAATCAGGAGAACATCAACGCGCCCCTCGCCCGCTTTAGCCAGGGTAGCCAAAGCCGGGTACCGGCTGGCGGGCTGGGCCAGCAGCTGATCCAGGCCAACGCGGCCGCGACCACTGCCAACCAGAAGCCGCCCAAGTACCTGAGTATCGGGGAAGTGCACATGCACAACCAGAACCCGATGACGCCAGAGCAGCTGGCCGAGAACGCCTGGCTGGAGACACCGTAATGAGCGACCCCAAGTACATCGACATTCTGGTGGTCAACGGCGCCTGGCAGCTGGATGCCGGCGGTCAGCCGCGCTACACCCGGGACCGCCACAGCATCGGCCAGGACATCAAGCACCGGATCATGGAGTCGGGGCTGGCCCGCAAGCTGATTGGCGAGCGCAGCCCTACTTTGCGCGCCGATGTGATGACCGAGATCGAGCTGTTGGTTGAAAACGACGAACGACTGGTGCCCGGCACCATCGTGATCCGGGAGGAGGCCCCCGAGCGGGTGCTGGTCACCGCCCGCACCTATGAATTTGGCGATCTGGAGGTAACCCTGTGAACCTGCGCCCTACCGTGGATTTTATGGCCCTGCTGGCCGAGACCGGCGTGCCGACCACCGAGCAGGCCATGGAGGCCGAGCTCAAGAAAGAGGTCGAGGCCGCCGGCTCCCTCATCACCAATGACAGCGATGTGAGCCCCTTCTGGCGGCTGGTGCGCGGCGTGGTGATCACCCCGGCGCTCTGGCTTATCCGCACCCTCTTGGCCGGCCATGTGCTGCCCAACACCTTTGCCGCCACCGCCACCGATGCCTATCTCGACCTCAAGGCGTGGGATGTGGACTTGACCCGCAAGGGCGCCCAGAAGACCCGCGGGGTGATCAACTTCGTCAAAGTGAGTCCTGGCGAAGCGGTCACCATCCCGGCCGATATCTGGGTCAGCACCGAGCGCATCAACGGCACCATCTACCGGATGAGGCCCCTGCAAGCGGTGGTGAGCCCGGCCGGTGAAGCGGTGGCCCGCGTGGTGTGCGAGGCCGAGTTCGCAGGCGCGGCCTGGAATCTGGCCCCGGGCTATTACAACCTGCTGAGCGAACCGGTCACCGGCATTTTGTCGGCCCGCAACGATGACAAGGAGTGGATCACCACCCAGGGCGCCGATGCCGAGAGCAATGACGCGCTGGGGCTGCGCATTCAGAACCAGTTCTCGGCGGTGGGCCGCTATCACATCGACGCCATCTACCGCTCGATGCTGGCGAGCGTCGCTGGCATTCGTGCCGATCACATCTTCTTCGAGCATGAAGCGCCGCGGGGCCCCGGTACCGCCAACGCCTACATCCTGCTGGAGGTGGGTGCCACACCGGCAAGCCTTATCAGCCAGCTCAACGACTACGTGGGCCGCCAGGGCAACCATGGCCACGGCGATGATCTGTTCGTGATGGCGATGCCGGAGACCCAGCACAGCCTCACACTGGAATTGTGGCCGGTGGCCAACCTCACCGATGAGCAGAAAGCAGCCCTCAAGCAAGGCGCCGAGTCCCTGGTCAAAGCGGCGTTTCGCCAATCGGCAGATTTTCCAAGCGTCACCCGTACCTGGCCGCGCTCGCGCTTCTCCCTCTCGCAACTGGCCCGCGAGCTGCACAGCCAATTCCCGCAGCTGCAAAGCCTCAAGTTTGCGCAAGATGACATCGTCTCGGGTCTGGCTATCCCGCGCCTGAACACGCTGGAGGTGACCTTACATGACTAATCAGACCCCGCTTGAACACAACCAGCAGGCGCCGCGGCTTCCCGATGCCAGCGCCCCCTGGTGGGAGGATGGCTACACCATCAGCCCGGCCCACGCCGAGCCCGGGTTTCTGGCCAAGGGCATCAACGCCTTCTGGCAACGGCTCAAGGGGTGGTTGTTGCTGCCACTGGCCCAGCAAGACCCGCTCACCTGCTCGGAGTCATTGCTAGCGCTGCTTGCCTGGGAGCGGGACATCAGCCGCTTTAATGGCGAGCCGCTGGCGCTGTTCCGCAAACGGGTCAAGTTCGCTTTTGTGAATGCCAGGGATGCTGGCGAGGTGGCGGGCTTTAAGCGCATCTTCGAGCGCCTGGGCATCGGCTGGTGCGATATCCACGAACGGCAAGAGGGGGCGCCCTGGGATGTCATCACCATCGAGGTGACCGACAGCGCCCTCGCCGCCAACCAGCAACTGATGGAAACCCTCATTCAACACTATGGCCGCACCTGCCGCCGCTATCGCTTTCAGGTGGTTTATCCGGTCGCCAGTACCTTGTGCTTTGGTTGCATCGACATGAGCCAGCAGGTGTTTGGCGCGACGCTTAAGAGGAACCCATGAGCCAAATCATTACCAACGCCTTCTCCCGCTACTGGCAGGAGTGCCTCGCAACACAAGTGCCGGTGGTGCTCGATGAGTTCGTGCTGGCCAATGTGCCGGATCTCGATCCTGCCGCCCCCATCAACCCGGACAGCGGCCTGCCACCGGCGGGCCAGATTGTGCATCGCCATGGGGTGGATCAGCGAGGGCGCATCAACAACGATGCGGTGGCCTACACCATCGTGATGGACACCACGGTCGGTGATTTCAGCTTTAACGCCATGTACCTCATCAACAAGGCCAGCGGCATGGTGGGGATGATTGTGCACAAGGGCATGGAGACCAAGCTCAAGACCGATGAGGTGGCCGGCCAGACCGGCAACAGCCTGGTGAAATCCATGCTGATGGAGTACGACCGCGCCGCGGAGGCGACCGCCACCCATGTGGATGCAAGCACCTGGCAGATTGACTATGCCGCCCGCCTGCGCGGAATGGACGATGACCTGCGCCTGCAGGCGCTGCAGTTCTTCGGGCCGGCCACCTTCTACGGGGATGGCTTCAAGCTGGTCAACGAATCAGGGGTCTACAAGGTGCAGCCCGGGGTGGCCTATGTCGGCGGCCTGCGTGCGGAACTGAACGAGGTCAAGAAGGTGATGCCGGGTGCCAAGCCTGAAGGGCTCTGGCTCGATATCTACCGGGCAGGCTCCCTGCTCGATGCCTGGGTGAACCACTTCACCCTCACCTTGAGCGTGCCGGACATGGTGGATTACCTGGACAGCAACGGCTATCAGCACCATGTGGCCAAGGTGGCCATCGTCAATGCCGACGGCAGTGTGACAGACGTGCGTCGCAAACGCACCATCGAGCTGACCGGCGATGTCGCTGGCAAAGGCATTCTGGAGGATGCCAAAGGCGTCACCATCGCGGTGGAGATCAAGGACGGCTGCCACCGCCACAACTGGGGCGATCTCGACCAGGTGCCCGCCACCGCCAGCCGTTGGCCCAGCTGGGTAGAAGTGACCGATGTCCCCGACACGGCCACTCGCTGGCCCTCCTGGGCGGAGGTCACCGGCAAGCCCACCACCATGCCGCCAGCAGCGCATACCCATCCCTGGTCGCAAGTGAGCGGGGCGCCCGCCACGGCTACCCGCTGGCCCGCTTGGAGCGAAGTGAGCGGCAAACCGGCCACTATGCCACCGAGTGCACACAACCACACCGCAGCCCAAGGTAATCAAGATGTCATTGCTGGTGCCTGGAATGCAGTAGGGGCTGTGGTACTTGCACGCAGAAAGGGCGCTGCAGCTTGTTCTCCCGGCGCTCGTGTTGCGGGCTCAAATCTACTCATATCGAGCGCCTCTGCATCGGCAGGCGGCACATTACCCGGCACCTGGCAGTGCCAAGGACAAGCCTTTGCCAACAGTGGCTATGTCGAACCGCAGATCACTACCTGGATCCGTGTCGCTTAAGGAGTCACTTTATGAAACTTGACGTATTGACGGCCCGCTCGCCGACATGGGGAAACCGGGATAAAACCGCCATCTCTCTGGTTGTGCGATTTGCTCACCTGCCTGATTGCGAAGTGCCATTTTCGGCAACGCCAGATGACTCTGCAGAGCATGGTCGGGAACTTTATACCCGAGCCCTTTTTGGCGAATTTGGTCCCGTGGGCGAATTTACTGAATCCCCACCCACCGAAGATGAACAGCTTGCGGTGTTAGACAGCAAACTGAAGCACGCCGCGACAACCATGGCGCCACTGGAGGATGCCGACAAACTGGGCGTCATCAGCGAGCGCGAGAAGGTCCAGCTCACCGCCTGGCAACACTACCGGGTCGCCCTCTATCGCTTGCCACAAAGCGACGGATGGCCCACCGATGTCACCTGGCCGGATACCCCGCAATGAGTTGGACACAAGGCACGCTGCGCTGGCCGGCCAGCACCGAGACGATACACTCCCGCGCCAGCGGGATACTTGGCCAACTAGCTGAAAGCCAGGCTGATGCCGTGGCCCGCTTGCAAGCTCTGGCGCCCAGGACGCAATACCGCCCCACGCCCATCAGTCAGGCCGCGGCTACGCTGGCAGGCCTGCGGGCAGAGCTCGATAGGCTGCTAGTCACCGGCCGCTGCCTGACGGTCACCCCCTATCAGCATGGCGTGGGCCAGCACCCGGGCAACCAGTACAGCCTGGCCGCCCCCAACGCGGTGACTACCCTTGCCGCCAAGTTGCAGGACGGGGCAGACCCTCTGCTACCGACTGGCCAATTGCATGCCATCGCCTGGCTGGTCACCGGTAACAGCGAAACTGTGCTAGCCGACGCCTTGGCACCGCTTTGCGCCATCCTGCCACTACCAGAGTGGTGCGCAGCCCTGCGCCGCCTCACCGCCCACAACGATGCCATGAGCAAGCCGACCGCCGCCAAGGTACCGCGCTGGAAAGCCGATGAGCCGCTGGTATGGGATCCGCTGCGCTCGGCTCGCTCACTGCTCGGGGCCGAGCTCGCCCAACTGGAGAGCCTGACGCAGGGGACCACTACCCCCATCACCCAGCTGGCCAGCTTGGCAGAACGTCGGGCTGCCAAGCTGGCCGAGCTGGAGCAAACACTCAGCCAGCTGACGGCCATCTGTGGCCAGTTGTGGCACTGGCAAGCCCAGGGAGACGCAGCCAGCCTCGCCGCCCAATTGGGCCAGAGCAGCCCGCCGGACCACAGCCACAGCATGACGGTCGGCGCCCTGCTGCTCTCCCCCTCCCCGCTCACATTCTGGCAGGAGTTAACCCCATGAGCCGAACCGCCATGCTCACCCTGGACGGTGAGCCGATTGTGATGAAGTCGATGCGGATCACCGTATCAATGCAGTTTCAGGACAAGGACAGCAGCGGCCAGACCAGCTCGACCAGCAGCTCGGAGCAGGGCGCCAAGGCCAAGGAGCTCGATATCTCGGGCCTGGTCCCCTTCAATGACGAACAGGCTTTGAGCCGTCTGTTTGAGCTGGCTGATGCCAAGGGGGATGGCGGCAAGCGCCATATCTACCGGGTCGGGTCGCTGTTGGCCAAGTCGGTGAAGGTACGCCAGGCAAAGTTCGCCGGGCGCATCACCGCCAGCGAACAGGAGGGGCTGCTGGCGTGGCAAGTGCAGTTCACCCTGCGCGAGCACAACTCGGTGCCCGAGAAGCGGGAGCAGCGGATGCCAAAGGCGCCCGCCACCGTGGGCCAGGGCAACGCCAACACCAAACCGGCCAAGTCATCAGAGGGGGCGCCCGCTTCCGAGCAGGAACAGCTGAGTTCATGGGAGCAGGCCATCAAGGGGCTTGATAACAAACTGGGAGACCTGATGGCGTGAAACTCTCGACCAACCTGACCCTGGGCAACCAACTGGCCAAACTCATCGATCACGACATCGTGCTGGACCTCTGCGCCGGCGGTCGCGCCGCTCTCACTATTGAGGGCAGCGCGGAGAAGGGACAGGCCCTGACGGTAGATGTGGGCTATAACGGCGAGCTGCGGCGCTGGTTTACCGGATATGTGTATGACGTGCAGCCCGCCAGCAATGGCGCCAGCAAGCTGCTGTGCCGTGAGCTGGCCGGGATCCTGGGGAGTTCGTTTCCGGTCAGCCTTCAGCACGCCACCCTGCGCGGCCTGCTGGCCTGGCTGAGCGATCAGACCAAACTCACCTTTTTGCTGCCGGATGGGGCCGACTATACCGATCGGCCAATCCCCAACTTCACCAGTACAGGTACCGGCTATCAGCTGCTGAACAACGCCGGGCGCGCCTTTGCGGTGCCGGATTTCATCTGGCATCAGCAACCGGATGGCGCCATCTTCGTGGGCAGTCACGCCCATAGTCGCTGGGCCGATCGGGCGGTGGAGCTGGATCCGGCCTTCTCCAGCCGACAGGCGGGCAACACCCTGACCACGGCACCGATCCCGGCCATGCGCCCGGGCGCCATCGTCAACGGCAAGCGAGTGGAGCGGGTGCGGCTCAAAGGGGACGAGATGACCCTGACCACGGCGACCCCAGGGAAACCAGTGAAGTCGCCGGAACGGCGCAAGATGGAGGGGGAGTTCCCGGAGCTGGCCGACAAGATGCACCTGCCCAAGTTCGGACGGGTCGAGGCCATCAGCGACAGCGCGGCCGCTGGCCAGCTCAATGATCCGTTTCGCCCGCGCTATGCCGTGGATGTGCAACTGCTGGGGGAAGATGGCCAGCCGGACAAGGCCGCCCCACTCTATCGCGCCGTGCCGTTGCCGGGGATGTTCGGCGGGCCTGAGCAGGGGCTGCTGCAGTTTCCCATCGAGGGGACGATAGTCGAGCTGGGGTTTGCCTTCGGTCGTGCTGACCGGCCATTTATCCGCACCGTGCTGGGCTCGGACTGGCCGCTGCCGGATATCGCCCCAGGCGAACAGCTCCAGCAGCAACGGGCCGAAGTGTTCAGCCGCACCGATACCGTGGGCAACCAGCGCCGCCACACCGACCGCACCCAGCATGACAAGGCGCTACTGATGCACCGCGAGGCGGACGACTACCTGGGCGAGTTCGGCCAGCACCGACTCACCACCCAGCAGCACAGCGTGGAGCAGATCGGGGCCATGAAGCGCATCGAGGCGCTCGGGGCCATTGAGCTGCTGGCCGGTGATGACTGGGTGGCGGGGAGCCTGGGCAACATGAGTCACACCGCGGCCGGTGATCTGGTGGAGGTGATCGGGCAACTGCGGCGCAGTGTGGCCGGTGAGCTTCAGCACTTCGAGGCACCCCGTTCGTGGATGGGCACAGAGGGGGTGAACATCTTCAGGCTGCTGCTCCAACTGATGAACCTGGTGGAGCAGCTGGCCGCAACCACCGCGAGCCATACCCACGGCGGGCCGGCCCCCACCAATGCCGATACCTTCAACGGCCAGAGCAAGCAGGCTGGCCAGTTGGCCAAGACCCTCTCCCCCATCATCGAGTAGCCCACCAAGCGAAGAAGGCCCCACATTGTGGGGCCTTCTTCTATCTGCCTGACAGCACCAAAGCATGGCTAGGGAAAGGCGCCGCATGTATGGGCACCGTCAGGCAGGCGCACATCATACGCGACGTACAGAGCCGAGCACAGCAGCCAGAACACCACGGAAAAGCCCACGGCGGCGTCTGCGCCACGGAATCCGCGCTCATCCGCTCCCGCCTGCGGGCTTCACTAGGAAATTTTTTTGCAAAAGTGGATTACGGCAAAACCATATACCCAGACCGCGCCAGATAAAGGATCCGCAGAGCATTGAGGATCTGCAAAGAAGGATCTTTTTTGCAGGATTTTACAGCTTAAATATGGCCAAAACAGCAAAAGAAAAACATAAGCCATTGAATATATTTAATATTTTAGAATTACGTGGAAATTGTTAAGATTGGAAATGATCGAGGTGGTACGCCGTCAATGCCGAAAAAATATTATTTATCAGTAAGTTGTCGACAGATTCAATCGATATGAAAAATGCAATTTAGCTACATCCCCCTACGCGAATCAGGCTGATGGCCACTCATCTAGTTGGTGCACACCCTCACCGATCAGAGCTATACCAGAGGCATACAACTCGACGCGCAACAAATAGCCTCATGCAGGCTCAATGCGAGAGTGTTCGTTATACTAAATATGCTCGGTGATTTCGGTTTTTATAAGAGGTATAGTGACGTTTCAACTGGGACAAAGTCCCCTTATCTCTGTAAATGCGAGGCAGTATGATCAGAAGGACCGTAGGTAGAGTAACTATCGAAATACCAGATTCTTTCGAACATGACGGTGAGCTTATCTCACTCTCACAGAGCTCCATTGTAGCCATCACTGATGATGATGGTGACGCTGTAGGCTTTGAGCTGTCTTACGAAATTCCGGGCGGCGGTACCATTGTGAATGGTATATACGAGGAATATGGAGATGTTGTTGTATTGGAAGGCCCGCTGAATGAGCCAGAGGAATATGAGCATCCTGATGATGCCCCTTACGATACGCTGTTCTTGCCACCGGAAGAGTTCATCGATCAGATTTCTATCTATAAAAATTGATCTTCGTGGCGAGTTTTAAATCATAAAAAAAGGGGGGGGGGCGTGCTCTCCCCTTTTTTATAGATAGAGGTAAAGTGTTCCAGTATACGTTGCCTGCAATTCCATCACTGCACAACCATCCATAGAGTAGTGTGCTGACATCGACAACCTAGGGCTAGAGCAAAAACGCCAAAGTCATCTAACCGACGGCGCTAGCCCTTTAAGCTATATAGCCCACCTAAGGAAACATATTTATTACACATCATTAAACAAGGCTTTATTACCCACCAAAGAGAAGACTCTCAGCGAGCAGCTGTCGCCACTCTGTCGCCACTTGGCCAAAAACAAAAAGGCCACTATCGCTAGTGGCCTTCGTAAGTCTTTGATTTTAATGGTGCCCGAGGCCGGAATCGAACCGGCACGACGCGAACGTCGAGGGATTTTAAATCCCTTGTGTCTACCGATTTCACCACTCGGGCACCGCAATCGGTATCAAGTCCGCGTCGCGGGCTTGTCAATATGGAGGCACGTTCCGGAGTCGAACCGGACTAAACGGATTTGCAATCCGCTGCATAACCGCTTTGCTAACGCGCCATGCAAAAGAGAGAAGACTCTCTATTGTCTGAATTTGGAGCGGGAAACGAGACTCGAACTCGCGACCCCGACCTTGGCAAGGTCGTGCTCTACCAACTGAGCTATTCCCGCATTGGTCCGGCTGACTGCCTGACTACGAAGACGCATTCTAGCGATGTTCCTCGCTCAGTCAACCAGAAATATTTAATTAACTGATCGTTCGGGCATTTTTTGCCCTTTTTGAGCAGTTTTAGCGCCTTTGCCAATTTCTTACATCAAATTGCCAGAAAGCGCACATTCCATCTCACCGACTCAAAATCTGGAGTGATGGGTCAGATCACCCCAGGCGGCCTTCATGTACTGGAACATGGACCAGAAGGTAAGCACGGTGGCGACATATAGCAGCACATAGGCGAGCCACACCATCCAGACGTTGTACTGCCAGATAAGACCGGTGAGCGACACCATCTGGATCATGGTCTTCCACTTGCCAATCCAGCTGACCGCGACGGCAGAACGTTTGCCCAGCTCCGCCATCCATTCACGCAGGGCGGAGATGATGATCTCCCGACCAATCATGGTCATGGCGGGGATGGTCACCCAGATAGTGTTGTAATGCTCGACAATCACCACCAGAGCAGCGGCAACCATGATCTTGTCGGCGACCGGATCAAGAAAAGCACCAAAGGCAGTGGACTGATTGAGCTTGCGGGCGAGGTAACCATCAAACCAGTCGGTGGCGGCCGCCAGGATGAAGACGATGGCCGCAGCCAGATAGGACCACTGGTAGGGAAGATAGAACATGATGACGAAGACGGGGATGAGCAAAATCCGGAAAAACGTCAACAGGTTAGGTATGTTTGTCATTATTTTCAGCCACTTCTTGTACGTCGCTACATAGTGCGCCAAAGCCGATTTGCGATGCAACCACGGCGGCGCCCGTCCTGGTCTTGTTAACCCAGCAATCTTCACGAAATGCGGGGTCATTATGGCATTTACGCCCCCTCTTCGTCACGGCTCTTGTGCATCAAGGAGTTAGCGATTTTCCCCGGCTGTCGACCCCGTCGAATAAGCGGCTTCATTCAAGGCTCAGGCTGAGTGCAAGCCATCATGAATGGTCTGGGCCAGCTCCTGGCTGATGCCGGGCACCTTGGCCAGCTCATCAACGCTCGCCCGTTTCACCTCCTGCAATCCCCCCAGGTATTTGAGCAGCGCCTGACGACGCTTGGGCCCGACGCCGGGAATATCCTCCAGGCTGCTGCTGGTGCGGGCCTTGGCGCGGCGAGCACGGTGCCCGGTGATGGCAAAACGGTGGGATTCATCGCGAATGTGCTGGATGAGATGCAGGGCGGGCATATCCGCCGGCAGGTGCAGCTCTTCGTGGCTCTCCCCCATGATCAGGGTCTCCAGCCCGGCCTTGCGCGTCACCCCCTTGGCGATACCCACCAGCAAGGGGTATTTGCCACCGAGAAACTCCAGCTGGCGAGCCAGGATCTCCTCGGCGCGGCGCAACTGGCCGAGGCCGCCGTCGATAAAGAGGATGTCGGGCACCTTGTCCGGCTCCTGAGGCTTGCCAAAGCGGCGCTCCAGCGCCTGCTCCATGGCGGCATAGTCATCCCCCCCCGTGATGCCGTCGATATTGAAGCGGCGATATTCGGAAGAGAGAGGCCCCTCCCGGTTGAACACCACACAAGAAGCGACGGTGCGCTCCCCCATGGTGTGAGAGATATCGAAGCACTCCATGCGGGCGATGGGGGCCTCCAGCTCCAGCAGCTCCTCCAACTGGCTGAAGCGGGCAGTGATGGTGCTCTTGTGGGCCAGGCGCGAGCGCAGGGCCGTCTCGGCATTGATGGCGGCCAGCTTGATGAAGCGGGCCCGCTCGGCGCGGGTACGGCTCACCACCCGCACCTTGTAGCCAGCAGTCTGGCTTAAGGTCTCGGCGATCAGCGCCTCGTCCTCGAGGGCCACATCCAGCAGTACCTCGCTCGGGATCTGCCGTCCCCCCTGCCCCGACAGATAAAATTGCAGCAAGAAGGCCTGCACCACCTCCTCTTGCGGCGTATCCCCCGGCACCTTGGGGAAATAACTGCGCGAGCCCAGCACCTTGCCCTGGCGGATGAAGAGCACGTGGATACAGGCCGAGCCCTGCTCGAAGGCGACCCCCACCACATCGAGCTCGTCCAGCACGTTGCCGCTCACCGACTGCTGCTCGGTGACCCGGCGCAGCGCCTGGATCTGATCCCGGTAGCGGGCGGCCTCTTCAAAGCGCAGATCGCCGCTGGCGGACTCCATCTTGCCTACCAGCTCGCCTATCACCTGCTGGTTCTTGCCCGCCAAAAACAACTTGGCCAGCTCCACCTGCTGGGCATATTCGGCCTCACTCACCAGTCCGGGCACACAGGGTCCGGCGCAGCGTTTGAGCTGGTAGAGCAGGCAGGGACGGGTGCGGTTGGCATAGACGGCATCTTCGCACTGGCGTACCGGGAAGATTTTCTGCATCAGGTGCAGGCTCTCGCGCACCGCGCCGCCGGAGGGGTAAGGACCGAAATAGTCCCCTTTCACCTTGCGGGCACCACGATGAACCCCGATGCGCGGGTGCTGATGGGCGGTGATGATGATCCAGGGATAGGATTTGTCATCGCGCAGCAGCACGTTGTAGCGCGGCTGGTACTGCTTGATGAGGTTGTGCTCGAGGATCAGTGCCTCGGTCTCGGTGTGGGTCACCGTCACCTGAATATCGGCGATCTGGCGCACCAGGGTGCGGGTCTTGATGCTGTCGACGTTGGCCCGAAAGTAGGAGGCAAGCCGCTTTTTCAGATCCTTGGCCTTGCCCACATAGATGACGGTGCCACCGCTGTCATACATGCGATAGACGCCGCTCTGGTGGGTCACTGCGCGCAAGAAGGCCTTGCTGTCAAAGAGGGGCTCGGAAGATAGGGACATCGGCGACTCGACTCAATACAAAGGGGCGAAAACAGGTGCAGTGAACATCAACGGGGAGAGCATACTGCGCCAGGGCGGCAAAAAGCAAAAAGGCGGCACACGCCGCCTTTGTGACCACACATGACCCGGTTACAGGGTATCGGCATCCAGCATACCGTAGCGAATGGCCAGATGGGTCAGCTCCACATCGCCATTGATGCCCAGCTTGCTGAACAGTCGGTAGCGGTAGCTGTTGACCGTCTTCGGGCTCAGATTCAGCTGTTCTGAGATATCGGTCACCTTCTGCCCCTTGGTGATCATCATCATGATCTGCAGCTCCCGCTCGGAGAGGGACTTGAAGGGGTTCTCGTCCGCCGAGGCAAACTGGCTGAGGGCCATCTGCTGGGCGATCTCCGGGGAGATGTAGCGCTGGCCCGAGTGCACCAGCCGGATCGCTTGGATCATCTCGTCAGGTGCGGCCCCCTTGGTCAGATAACCGGCGGCCCCCGCCTGCATCACCTTGGTGGGGAACGGATTTTCTGAATGAATGGTCAGCACTATGATGCGCACATCGGGGCGGATCCGCAGGATCTTGCGGGTCGCCTCCAGGCCGCCAATACCCGGCATGTTCATGTCCATCAGGATCACATCCGGATGGTGCTGACGACAAAATGCCACCGCGGTTTCCCCGCTCTGTGCCTCGCCCACCACCTTGATCCCGCGTACATCTTCCAGAATGCGTCTTATCCCTGTACGCACCAGCTCATGATCATCGACCAGGAATACATTTATCACCCAAACACCCCGTTCTTATCTCGTTATTGCCGCCCGGTTAGGGTTAACAGGGCGTCTTGCATCATAACCAAACTCGTCGCTTTGGCAAACTACGCAGACCAAAAGTTTGAGAATGTGCATTAATGACGTTTTAAATCAAATAATTATATAAATAATCAAAACAAAAAACGGTGTCTCGCGACACCGTTTTTCCATTTTGCTGGCAATGCATTCAGCTGGCCAGGAAAGCACGCACCTTCTCCAGATCCGCCGGGGTATCCACCCCGACCGGCGGCGCCTCGAGGGCCTGGGCGACGTGGATCTTCTCCCCGTACCAGAGCACCCGCAGCTGCTCCAGCGCTTCTACCTGCTCCAGTGCACTCGGCACCCAGTCCACATAACGCTGGATGAAACCGGCACGATAGGCGTAGATGCCGATGTGGCGCTGATAGTGCGGGCCAATCTGCTCGTGGCCCCCAGCAGCGCGATCACTAGCAGCAAAACGGTCCCGATCCCAGGGAATGCTGGCCCGGCTGAAGTAGAGGGCGTAGCCATCCTTGTCGGTGACCACCTTGACCGCATTGGGGTTGAATGCCTCCTCCGCATCCTTGATGGGCACAGAGAGAGTCGCCATCGGCGCCGTAGCGGCGGCCAGGTTATCAGCCACCTGACGGATGATGGCGGGCGGGATGAGGGGCTCATCCCCCTGTACGTTGACGATGATGGTATCGGCAGCAAAACCGTAGTGGCGGCACACCTCGGCGAGACGCTCGGTACCGGACTGATGATCCGGTGAGGTCATGCACACTTCGGCGCCCATGCCTGCCGCGACAGGTGCCAGCGCCTGTGCCACCCGCTCGTCATCGGTGGCGACGATCACCCGCTCGGCGCCGGATTGCAGCGCCTTCTCCACCACATGTTGCACCATGGGCTTGCCATGGATATCCGCCAGCGGCTTGCCCGGCAAGCGGGTCGAGGCGTAGCGGGCAGGGATCACGACCACGAAGCTCATGATGGCAGCTCGTCGCTGTTGAGGGGACGGGCGCGGTTTTCCAGCAGCACGGGGATCCCCTCCTCCAGCGGATAAGCCAGCTTGTCAAAGCGACAGACCAGCTCATGGACAGCCTTGTTGTATTGCAGTTTCCCCTTGCAGACAGGGCAAGCGATGATGTCGAGCAATTTGATATCCAATGCCAAAACGATACTCCTTCAACAATGTCGAGCAGATAGGCCCGGCAAACAATGTGTCGAGCAAGCGCCTTGCCCGGCAAGGGAAGATGCCGGACAAGGTGATAATCCCTTCAGGGGCAGAGCAAGCCTGCCGTTTATTCTCTGGCGCCGGCAGCAGCGACAGTGGCCGACTTGGCCTGAGCCAGCTTTTGCAACAAGGTGTCCAGCAAGGAGGCGGGCAGTTGGGCGCTCACCGGCAGATACCACCAGTTGTCCCGGGCAAACGGGCGGCACTTGACCGCATCTTTTTCCGTCATCAACAGGGGGCGTTGGCCAAAACGGGCGACAAGTTCATCGCGATCAAACGGATGGTGATCCGCATAGCCGACGCTTTGCTGCAGCTCATAGCCAAGCCCGGTCAGGGTCGCAAAGAAACGGGGAGGATGGCCGATCCCCGCAAGGGCATCCACGGCGCGCGGCAGAGGGTCGGCAAGCGGGGCATCGTCGCACACCCGTCTCGGCCCATCGGCGATCAGGCTCATGGGATACTCCCCTTTGGCCGGCTCGCCACCATTGCAGATGATGGCATCCACACGCTTCAAGCGAGTCACCGGTTCGCGCAGCGGCCCCATGGGCAGCAGGCAGCGATTGCCAAATCGGCGCGCGCCATCCACCACCACCAGCTCGATGTCGCGGGCCAGCGCATAGTGCTGCAGGCCATCGTCGGTGATGATGATGTCCACCTCGCCGCTTTGCTCGAGCAGCCTGACCGCATCGGCCCGCTTGGGGGCCACCACCACGGGGCAGCCGCAGCGCCGGGCAATCAGGACAGGCTCATCGCCAGCCTGCGCCGTGGTGCTGGCAGCATCAAGCCGGTAGGGGTAATGGGGCGCCTTGCCGCCATAACCGCGACTCACCACCCCTGGCTTGTAACCGCGCGCCTGCAACTGTTCCACCAGCCAGATCACCACCGGGGTCTTGCCGTTGCCCCCCACAGAGATATTGCCCACCACGATGACGGGAACGCCGGCCCGATAGGCCTTGCGCCAGCCACGTCGGTAGGCGTAGCGGCGGGCACCGCTGATGATGGCAAACAGCAGGGCAAAAGGAGCCAGCCACCAGCGCCAACCGCTTTTGCCATACCAGAGTTGCTCCATCACTCCTTGTGACCCGCAGCCTGGTTGCCAAACTGGATGGCGCGCAGCTGGGCATAGGTGCCTTGCTGGGCCATCAGGGCATCGTGGTTGCCGCGCTCGACGATATGACCCTCGTCGATCACCAGGATCTCGTCCGCCTTCTCGATGGTGGAGAGGCGGTGGGCGATCACCAGGGAAGTACGCGCCTTGCATAGCTCGTCGATGGCGGCCTGGATATGGCGCTCGGATTCGGTATCCAGCGCCGAGGTCGCTTCGTCCAGCAGCAATACCGGAGCATCGCGCAACAGGGCGCGGGCGATGGCGATACGCTGACGCTGGCCGCCGGAGAGGGACGCACCGTTCTCACCGACCACAGTGTCGTAACCTTGCGGCATCTTGCTGACAAACTCGTCGGCGTGAGCGATGCGGGCCGCCTGGCGGATCTCGTCGCTGCTGTAGCGGTCCTCCGCCGCGTAGGCGATGTTGTTGGCCACCGAATCGTTGAACAGGTGGACATGCTGGGAGACCAGGGCGTACTGCTTGCGCAGCTCGCTCAGTTGGTACTCGCGGATGTTGATGCCGTCCAGCAGGATCTCCCCCTGCTCGATGTCATAGAAGCGGGTCAGCAGGCTGGCAATGGTGCTCTTGCCGGAGCCGGAGCGCCCCACCAGGGCCACGGATTTACCCGCCTCCACCTTGAAGCTGACGTTGTGCAGCGCCGGAGTGTCCTTGGTCGGATAGGTAAAGGTGACGTTGCGAAACTCGATTTCGCCGCGGGCACGCTCCAGAGTACGGGTGCCGGTATCCTGCTCCGGCTCGGTATCGAGCAGGCCAAACAGGCTGTGGCAGGCGGTGATGGCGCGCTGGAACTGGTTGTTGACGTCGGTCAGGCTTTTCAGCGGCTTGAGCAGCATCATCATGGAGGTGATCATGACGGTAAAGGTACCGGCAGTCAGCTCGCTGCGCACGCTGTCGATAGTCGCCACATAGAGGAAGGCGGCCAGGGCGATGGAGGCAACCATCTGGACGATGGGGCTGCCGATGGCATCCGCCGCCACCATCTTCATGGTCTGCTGGCGCATGTTGTTGCTGACCTGGAAGAAGCGTTTCTCCTCCACCTTCTGGCCACCGAACATCAACACCTCTTTATGCCCCTTGAGCATCTGCTCGGTGGAGGTGGTGATGTCTCCGACCGCCTGCTGGATATGGCGGCTGATCTTGCGAAAACGACGGCTGATGAGGCCGATGATGATGCCCACCAGCGGCCCCACCACCAGGAAGATCACCGACAGCTGCCAGGAGTGATAGAACATCAGGCCGAGCAGGCCAATGACGGTCGCCCCTTCCCGCACCAGCGTCACCAAGGTGGTACTCGCGGCCGAGGAGACCTGGCTCGCATCATAGGTCACTTTGGAGAGCAGGTGACCGGTGTTCTGCCGGTCGAAGAAGCTCATCGGCATCGCCACCATGTGATTGAACACCTGCTGCTGCAGTCGCATTACTACGTGGTTGCCGACCCAGGCCATGCAGTAGTTGGAGAGAAAGTTGGCGAGACCGCGCAGGGCGACGATGCCGAGCACGAAGAAGGGCATCCATTTCAGCACGGTGGCATCGTTGCCATTGATCCCCTGATCGATAAGCGGCTTGATGGAGTAGACGAAGGTGGTATCGACCGCGGCATAACCCAGCATGCCGATGATGCCGCCAATGAGGCCCAGCTTGCGATCTCGAACATAGCCGAGCAGGCGTTTGAATACTGGCCAGCTCTCTTGTGAGGTTTCTTGTTGCATGAATAGCCGTTAGTAATGGAAATGACGGGCTATTCTAGCCAAAGCTTGGGCTTCCACCAAGCATCCCCATCTCGATAAAGGGCCTGGCACGATAAAAAGCGGATCAGGGCGCAGGCCAGAGCCCGGGTCGCCACCAGGCGCCATCACGCCGATACCAAGGGCCCCGGCTGCGCTCGGCACTGACCATCAAGCCTTCTCCCTCAGGCTGGATCAGGATGGCACCATGCAGCCCCGTAACCCACTGGCGGGCGGCCCGATAACGCGCCACCACTTCGGGGCGGGGAAACCTCCACTGGTTCATGAAGCCTGCGCTGTGCACGACGTAGCGAGGAGCGACCACCGCGACAAAGGGCGGCGTGGAAGAGGTGCGGCTGCCATGGTGCGGACTCACCAGCAGGGTGCTGGCAAGCCCCTCCCCTTCCAGCGCTACCAGCCGCTGCTCAGCCTGGCGTTCGATGTCCGCGCTCAGCAGCACGCTGGTGTGCCCGTCGCGGATACGCACCACGCAGCCATCGTTGTTGCGCCCGCCCCCGGGATGTTCGGGCCAGAGCACAGAGAAATCGAGCCCCTGCCAGCGCCACTGCTGCCCCCGCTGGCAAAGCGACGTTCGTTCGTCGAACCGATGGGAAGAGAGCTCGCCACGTACCATCAGGGTGGTGAGCAATCGCTGGCGGTTGCCGGCATGATCCCTGTCCTTGTGGCTGAGGATGAGGCGATCGATGACCCGGATCCCGAGCCGGCTCAGCTGGGGCAGGATCACCGCGTCCGCCATGTTGTAACCGCCCGGGTAGCGATCGCCGGTGTCATAGAGGATGGCCCGATCCCCCTTGCTGATCAGCACCGCCAACCCCTGTCCCACGTCCAGCACCCTCAGCTGCCAGCGCGCCTCGGTGGGCCAGAGTGCAAGCGCCATGGCCAGTACGCCAGGCAACCAGAGCCAGCGGGCCGGTGGCCATCGCCAACCCGCCCAGAGCAAGAGCAGCAGAGAACACAGGGGCAACCACCTGTGGGGCAGCGGCCACCACAGTTGCAACCGGGCCGCCAGCCAGGCCAGCAGACTCAGCACCCACTCGAGCCCAAGATCCGCCAGCCAGAACAGCCCGTAAGCCAATGGGGCAGCAAGCGGCGCAAGCAGCACCCCGATCAGGGCCAGCGGTATGATGGCGATGCAAAAGAGCGGCACCGCCAGCAGGTTGATCACCATGGCCAGCGGCGCTATGCCCTCGAACAGCGCCAACTGCAGGGGTAACAGACCGAGCAGCAACCAAAGCTGGATCTGCCAAAGCCCGGGGCGGGCATGGCAATAGCCTACCAGCAGCAAGATGGCCACCGCCAGAAACGAGAGCCAGAACCCCGCCGAGTAGAGGGCGAAGGGATCCCACAATACCAGCACCACAAAGGCCCACAACCAGATGCGATAGGCGGGCCACTCCCGCCGGCACCAACGTAGCAGACTCCACACCAGCACCATGATGAGTGCCCGCTCGGTTGCCACAGCAAAGCCCGCCAGCCAGCTGTAAGTCGCCGCAAACAGCAATGACGTGAGGATGGCGCCACGCAGCCCGAACAGGCGGCCAAGCCACCAGCCCAGCACGGCCACCAGGGCAATGTGCTGACCCGAGATGGCGATGATGTGAGTGATGCCGCTGCCGCGAAACAGGGTCCACTGCTCATCCGTAATCCCGCCTTGCTCGCCAAAGGTGAGCGCCGCCAGCAGGGGGCCATGGGTGAGCGGGCGCCAGCTTGCCTCGGCCGCCGCCAGCCAGCGTTCGCGCCAACCCGGTGGCATCGGCTGAATGTCGATGATCCGGCGCAAGTTGCCGGTAGCGGTGATCCCCTTGCCCAGCAGCAGGCGACGACCGTCCATCCCCGCCTCATTGGCAAGCCCGTGTGCCGGTTTGAGGGAGCTGACCAGGGTCAGCCGGCTGCCCGCCGTCAACGCAGGCAGCGCCTGGTAAGCATTGACTCGCACCAGAGGCGCGGGCCAGAGCGGTTGGCCGTCGAGTTGCTCCACCTGCAGCTGCAGGCGCACAAATTTATCGCCCTCGGGCTCTGCACTTTTCAGCTGTGCGGTTATGATGTGGCTCGCCTGATCTCCCAGCAAGTTCAGCCAGGCCAGTCGATACGACAGATTGGCCTGCATCCAGAGGATGCCGAACAGGAGAAACAGCAGCCGCCAGGCACGATAATATGCAAGGGGAAGCAGCAGGGACAGCAAGAGTCCCCCCCATGCGAATGAAGGTAACCATGGCCAGAGCAGTGAGGAGCTTGCCCCCAGGGCAAACGACAACAGACGCAGATCCATGGAGCAAGTATTTAGCAAGGTTACGATATGCCCAAACGACTCATACAGCGCTGGATGCCCGATCAGCAAAGCCTGAAAGAACACAAGCACTTGCGCCTGTTTGGCAAGCTGCTGCTCGATGCCAACCTCTGGCATCTCAACCGGCGCTCCGCCGCGGGGGCCTTTGCGGTGGGCCTCTTCATGGCCTGGGTGCCCCTCCCCTGCCAGATGCTGCTGGCCGCCGGGGGCGCCATCCTGTTTCGGGTCAACCTGCCCCTCTCGGTGGCCCTGGTCTGGCTCTCCAATCCCATTACCATGCCGCCACTGTTTTATGGCGCCTACCTGACGGGCTGCCAATTGCTGGGTCAGCACGCCCAACCCATCGACATCGAATTCACCTGGGCCTGGCTGGTCTCGGTCTTTGAAACCGTGGCCCCGCCGCTGCTGCTGGGCTCCCTGGTGCTGGCACTGCTGAGCTCCCTGATTGGTTATGCCCTGATCCGCACCTTCTGGCGGATCAGCACGGTGCGCCAGTGGCAAAAACGCAAGGTGGCGCGGGCATGCTGAGCGGCTGGCTTGAACGCCTCAAGATAAACCCGGACACCCTGCGCCAGCAGAAGTGGTTTGCCCTGTTTGGTGAGCGCCTGCTCAACCCGGCGCTCTGGCAGACCCAGCCCCGGGCCCTCGCCGGCGCCGTGGCCGCAGGCATCTTTGCCTGCTGGTTTCCCATCCCCATGCATTCGCTGATCGCCGTCGCGCTGGCACTGGCCTTTCGCCTCAATCTGCCGCTGGCCCTGCTGGCAGTCTGGTTCAACAATCCGTTGACCCTGCCCTTCATGTATCTTTACGCCTATCGCACCGGCTGTCTGGTGCTAAGCCAGCCGCCGGAGCCCTTCCACCTCACCTGGACGCTCCACTGGCTGGAGCAGGAGGCGGCCACTCTGGTCCCTCCCTTCCTGCTCGGCAGCCTGCTACTGGCCATCATCACCGCCCTGCTCGGGGGCCTGCTGACCCTGCTGGCACTGCAACTGAAACAAAAGTTGGCTCAGCGCTAGCACAAACCGCCGTCATTCCGTGCCGAAGACAGGCCGCCATGGCCCGTCTTGCCTTCATCTGACTCTCCCGCCACACTCCTTGTAAGCCGTTGTTTCCTGCACACAATACGAAACAAGGAGGCCACCATGGCCGACCCGCTGATCCTGGCCTATGCCGATGGCAAGCCCCTCACCCTGCTGCCCGCCATGGCCAATCGCCACGGTCTCATCACGGGGGCGACCGGCACCGGCAAGACGGTCACCCTGCAAGTGCTGGCGGAGGGCTTCTCCCGCCTCGGGGTACCGGTGTTTCTCGCCGATGTGAAGGGGGATTTGAGTGGCCTTGGCGCCGCCGGTGCTGGCTCGGCCAAGCTGGATGCCAGGCTGGCACAACTCGGCATTCCAGCCCCCAACTTTGCCGCGAGCCCGACCCTGTTCTGGGATCTCTTTGCCGAGCAGGGGCACCCGGTGCGGGCCACCATCTCCGACATGGGGCCTTTGCTGCTCTCCCGCCTGCTCGGTCTCAACGATACCCAGAGCGGGGTGCTGGAGCTGGTGTTCAAGGTGGCGGACGACGAGGGGCTGTTGCTGCTGGATCTCAAGGACTTGCGAGCCATGGTTCAGTTTGCCGGGGATAATGCCAAATCCCTCACTACTCGTTACGGCAACGTCTCCACTGCCTCCGTCGGGGCCATTTTGCGCAACCTGCTGACCCTGGAGAGCGCCGGCGGCGATCACTTCTTCGGCGAACCCATGCTGGACATTCAGGATCTGCTGCAGACCGACGAGGCGGGTCACGGTCATATCAATGTGCTGGCGGCGGGCAAGCTGACCCACTCCAGCCGCCTCTATGCCTGCTTCCTGCTCTGGCTGCTCTCCGAGCTGTTCGAGCAACTACCAGAGGTGGGGGATCCCGATAAGCCGGTGCTGGTGTTCTTCTTCGACGAGGCGCACCTGCTGTTCAACGACGCCCCCAAGGCGCTGCTGGAGAAGATCGAGCTGGTGGTGCGGCTCATCCGCTCCAAAGGGGTGGGCGTCTACTTCGTCACCCAGAGTCCGGCCGACATTCCCGACAGCGTGCTGGGGCAACTTGGCAACCGGGTGCAGCACGCCCTGCGCGCCTTTACCCCAAGCGATCAGAAGGCGGTGCGGATCGCCGCCAACACCCTGCGCGCCAACCCGGCCTTCGATGCGGCCGGCGTCATCACCGAACTCGGCGTCGGCGAGGCACTCATCTCCCTGCTCGACGAGAAGGGGCGCCCCGGCGTGGTGGAGCGTGCCTTTATTGCCCCGCCGGCCAGCCGGATCGGGCCCCTGAGCGAAGCAGAGCGACAGAACCTGATCCAGGGCTCATTGCTGCATGGCCGCTACGAGACGCCCGAGGATCGCGAATCCGCCTTCGAGCGTCTCAACGGGGGCAAGGCGATAACCACAAGCGAGCAAGGCAACGAGCCGTCATCCAACGGGGAAGGCGGGCTGCTCGATGCCCTGAACGAGATATTGTTTGGCCGCACCGGCCCCCGTGGTGGCCAGCATGACGGCGTGGTACAGACCGCCGCCAAGAGCGTGGCCCGCACCATAGGCAACGAGGTAGGGCGCCAGCTGGTACGCGGGGTGCTCGGCTCTCTCTTGGGGGGCAGCAAACGGCGACGCTGACGCAACCAAAAGCGACGGATACAAAAAAGCCCGCTGGGTCTCCCCGGCGGGCTTTTGTCTGGCCTGGCGCCATCACGACCAACTTGTCACAGCACCTTGGCGATGGCATCGCACAGGGGATCGATGTTGGCACGGGTGATCCCGGCCACGCTGATCCGGCCGGAGCCAACGATGTAGATGGCGAACTCGCTCTTGAGGCGCTCAACCTGATCTTTACTGAGGCCGGAGAAGGAGAACATGCCATTCTGCTCACGAATGAAACCGAAATCCTGGTTTACGCCACGGGCAGCCAGTTTTTCCACCAGCAGCTCGCGCATCTCGCGAATGCGCACCCGCATGGCGGCCACTTCTTCCACCCACTCGGCATAGAGGGCCGGATCGCTCACCACGGCGGTGACCACCGCCGCACCGTGTGACGGCGGGTTGGAGTAGTTGGCACGAATGACGGTCTTGACCTGGGTGAAGGCCACCTCGGCGATCTCCTTGGTCGCGCTGACCAGGGTAAAAGCGCCAACCCGCTCGTTGTAGAGGCCGAAGTTCTTGGAGAAGGAGCTCGCCACCAGCAGCTCGTCGTGGCACTCGGCGAAGATGCGCAGACCCTCGGCGTCCTCCTCGATACCGCGGGCAAAACCCTGATAGGCAAAGTCAAACAGCGGCAGCCAGCCGGCGGCGGCACTTTGTTTGGCCAGGGCGCGCCACTGATCAGCGGTCGGGTCGATACCGGTCGGGTTGTGGCAGCAGCCGTGCAGCAATACCAGATCGCCGGCTTGCGCCTCGGACAGGGACGCCTGCATGGCAGCAAAATCCAGTCCCTTGGTCGCTGCATCGTAGTACTTGTACCACTTGACAGTCAGGCCGGCGGCCTGGAACACGCTGACGTGGTTGGCCCAGGTGGGATCGGAGATCCAGACGGTCTTGGCGAGATTGTTGCGCACCACAAACTCGGCGGCGATGCGCAAGGCACCGGTACCACCCGGCGCTTGGGCAGTCTTGGCGCGGCCACTGTTGACCAGAGGGGAGTCCTGCCCGAACAGCAGCTGCTGCACGATGCGACCGTACTCGATATTGCCTTCAATACCGAGGTAATTCTTGGTCTTCTCGTCGGTCAAGAGCTTCTGTTCGGCTCGCTTGACGCAATGAAGGATAGGGGTGGCACCGGTCTCATCCTTGTAGATCCCTACGCCCAGATTGATCTTGTGGCTGCGAGTGTCAGCGCGGAAGGCTTCGGTCAGGCCCAGGATCGGATCCGCTGGGGCGGCAACAACCTTTTCAAACATGGTATTCCCTGTATTCCGTTGATGGCTTGGATGGCAAAGCATGGTGGCAAACAAAAGCGCCCATCCTGCGAGCGCTTCGTCAGCTCTTTATATCACTGCGTTCAAGGAGGGAAAACCGCTTTTTAGCCCATCCGTGCGGCGATTTCAGCCGACGGCATGCCAGCTGGTGGCCAGCGCGCACACTTCGGCAGACAAACCACCATTGGATTCAACCAAAGCGCTACAAACTGCCAACAAAGACTTGGGCAGACGGCTCGTCTCCCAGGGCCGGCTCTCCGTCAGCGGCTGGCCATAGGCGGCCATGATGGGAGAGAGGGAAACGGGCAACCACCAGCTGGCCGGACGCCCGAGACGCTGGGCCAGCGCCTGGACCCGATCCACCCCGGCGGGGTCGAGGGCGGTGAGATGGCTCCACTGCACATTGGGCGGCAGGGCCGCCACGATTTGTTGCAGGGTCGAGTGGGCCGTGGCCGGCGCCCACACCAGCAGAGTGCCATCCGCGAGGGGAAGTTCGGCAAAAGCGCCGATGCAATCCGTGCTGATCACCCGCAAGAGCTCCCCCTCCCCCCACAGGATCTTGCCAAGCCCGGCCAGGGTGCGTTCCGGCAGGGCCACCTCCCCCAAGGTCTGCAACCAGGGCGCCGCATCGAGCAGGGTACCGCCACTGAAAAACAGGCTGAAGGGGGCAGAGGCGCGCAGGCGCAGCAGCTGATCGCTGCAGAGCCGGATCCCCTTGTCCTCGAAGTCGATCTGCTCGACCGGACTGAACCCCGTCCCAGACTTGCGATAGAGGGCCGCCAGCACCTGCTCGTTGACCAGCTCCCCCAGCTGCCACCCCTGGGCGTGCAGCCACTCCTCGGGAGCTGGTGGCGCCGTGGCGATCTCCGCCAGCATCAGCTCACGGGTCAGATAGCGTCGCCCCGCCGGCGTCAGCTCATAGTGGTGATTGCCGAGGGCCAGCAACAGCTGGTTGTCCCTGAGCAGGCCCACCAACGGCTGCCATTGGCGGCCCCGGATCGCCAAGGGCGAATGTTCCAGCAGCTGCCGGGCCAGCTCCCGCCATTCGGGGTGACGAAAATCGATCACTTGCACTCCATCCCTGTGTCGCAACGAGAGCCGGAAATTAACTGATCTTGTGAGCCCCGGCCAAGCCCGGTCGGGGCAATCCGTGACTCAGCGCATGAACAAAGGAAGGCTGGCAACAAGAATGGGCCCGGCGCCGCCCTCCCCATCCAGGAAGCCGGCAACCCTTGCCCCAAATAAAAAACCCGCCTGCAGGCGGGTTTTTTATGAGTTCGACGGGCTTATTGAGGTTCGTTCAGACGCAGATCGGCTTCATGCCAGCCAAGCGGCAGCGCCAGCAGCTGATCGATCAGTTCCCGCCGATCGGATTTTTCCAGATAGGCGAGATAGAGGGGGCGGCTCAGGGGCTGCGCCTCTTCCACCAGATGCAGGGCACCCTTCTCCAGATAGGGGCTCACCATCCGCCGCGGCAGATAGGCAGCGCCGCCATTGGCCAACACGAACTGCAGCGCCATGCTGGCGGAGCTCGAATGCAACACAGGCGTCTTTTGCAGACTCTGCAGACGGCTCGGCTGCGGCTCGAAACTGGTGCCCCAATCCAGATGAATGTGGGGCATCTGGATCAGGTTGTCGGCATTGGCGGCCGGCTCCCGGCTCACCAGCTCGAACACCAGCTCGCCGATGGGATGCAGGGCGATCTCGTCGATCTTGGTGGGCTCGGAGAGCAGCGCCAGATCGAGGGAGCGCTCCAGCAGCTGCCGGCAGAGGTGTTCGCGCGAAGCCGTTTCCAGACGCACTGCGAGCCCGGGGGCCAGGGCATAGATGTGGTTGAGCCAGTCGTTGAAGTCGAGCTCCCAGAACACCGCCGGCGCCCCGATAGCCAGCTGCTGGCTGAATCCGGGCGAGAGGGCCACATCCTGCTTGGCACGACCCAGGGTATGCAAGATGGCGTCTGCATAAGGCAGCAGACGCTCACCGGAGGCGGTCAGACGAATATTGTTGCGATGGCGGGCAAACAGGCTGACACCCAGTTGCTGTTCGAGTTGGCGGATCCTGAAACTCACCGCCGACTGGGTCAGGTAAAGATTTTCGGCAGCCCGGCCAAAGTGCCGGGTCTTGCTTACCTCAATGAAGGTCCGAAGCAGCTCGGTATCCATTAATCGATGGACTCGTCACTGCCACCGCCGCCGCCCACGTCAAAGCTGCCACCACCGCTGCTCTCTTCGCTGGCACCACCCACGACGGTGCAGAGACGATGAACACGCTTGGGACCGATCACCTTGAGGTACTTGAACCACACCTTGGCATGGGGGTTGGCACCGGCAGCGCCGGATTTGACCTGCTCGATGAAGGCAGACTCAACCTCGTCACGAGGAGCCAGGTTGCCCTGATAGAGTGCCAGCATGGCGGTACCGTACTTTTCCAGACTGTCCGCTTCGGCCACAGTGAATTCACCACTGCGACGCAGGCCACGGGGAAAATGTTTGAAGTCGTTGAAACGCTTGTCTGATTCGAAGCTCATAGTGCTCTTTTTTTCTGGTTAGTTTGACCTTTGCGGGCAAGTATCATCAGGCCATCGCCGAGTGCAAAATCAATTTTTTCACTATGTTAATAAAAAACTTTTATTGATGTCGATTTATCCCGACCCTATTGATGATTTCGTCTCAAAACAAGAAAAAATCATTGATAAATAACGGGCTTATGCCAAAACGATGTCATCCTGACAGGCCGGTTTGTCACCGCGACAGATAAAAATAAAGCGCCATATGGCGCTTTATTTTTATCGCGAGTCAACTCGTGTCGCAGGGCTGCAGAGCGAGTTACTCGATCATGGCCGGTTGAGCCAGGTTGTCGGCACGCCACAGACGATAGCGCACTTCATATTCCTGGGGCACATAGATGACGAATGGCAGCTTGGAGTTGTAGTTCACAAAGAAGCCCTGGCCATATACCTGAACAAAAGACTCCTTCTTCTGTCCATCCGGGCAGGCCATCAGGGTGCTGATGGGGTCGGATACCTTGCCCAGCACCAGATAGTTGTAGCCCCAGCCCTTGACGCTGTGCTGTTCCAGATTGCCGGCAAAACGTGGCACGTTGCAATCCACCATCATCTTCTTGCCAACCTGCAGCTCGACCATCATGTCGGCTTCTTTTTCGACTTCGGGCAGGCGGATCACCACACGTTCCTGATTCACGTCAGCGGCTGGGAACATGCTGATATCAAATTTTTTCGGCTCGGCAGCGACGGCATGGCCGCCCAGCAACAAGGCGCCCAGCAGGCTAAAACGCAGTACGGTTTTCATCTGTACCTCTTGGGGTTGGTTCAACGCCGCTAGACTAACCGCTCTGCCGATTTCATGCCAGCGCTCTGCGCCGCAAATCTCGCAGGAACCGGCACACAGTGACGCTATCTGGTTATTTTCTGACATGGTGTACACGCCCGTTGCGGGAGCCTCATGAAAAAGGCGAGGCCAACTGACCTCGCCATGCACCAACTTACTCTTTTTTCACTATTTTTTAGCCGTCTCATGGGCCTGGATGACGGCCACCGCCTTGTCCGGGAAGTCGCTGAACACCCCGTCCACATCCGCCTGATAAAGGAAGATGTTCAGGAGATCAGTGAAGTCCTTGGCATAGGCGGGGATCTGTCCCTCATCCTGACGGAAGGTATAAGGATGCACCTTGAGACCGGCGGCATGGGCCTCTTTCACCATGTTGGTGAAGACCGGCTTGCCAGGAGTACCCGGCTCGGTCACCACCATCGGCTTCCAGGGGCCAATCCCTTCGGCATAGGAGGCGATGGTCTTCATGGCGCCCGGCTTGAACATCCAGTCGTAGTCATAGGGGGTCGCCTTGCCCTTGGCGTCGTAGACCATGGTCTCGTTCCAGTCGGTCTCGGCCATCAGCTGCACCAGCTTGAGATCCATCCCCATGGCGGGCATCAGCTCGCTGTTGATGCGCTTGAGCTCGTTGGCATCGAAGCATTGCAGATAGACCTTGTCATCCTTGGTGGTGTAGCCGTACTCCTTGAGCACCTTCAGCACTGCCTTGGAGATGTCCTTGCCTTCGTGGCGAAACAGCCAGGGGGCCTTGATCTCCGGATAGATGCCGACGTTCTTGCCGGTGCTCTTGTTCATGCCCTGGATCATCTCGATCTCTTCCTGGAAGGTGTGGATCTTGAAGTTGGACTTCCAGAGTGGGAAGCGGGCGGGATAAACGGGGACCTGCTTGCCATCCACCAGCTGGAACGGCTCGGTCATGCGCAGGGAGCGCACCTCGTCCAGAGTGAAGTCCACTACATAGTAGCGGCCATCCGGGCGGGCCCGGCCGGGGAAGCGCTCGGCCACGTCGGTGATGCCGTCCAGGAAGTGATCGTGCATCACCACCAGCTGGTCATCCTTGGTCATCACCAGATCCTGCTCGAGGTAGTCCACCCCCATGGCGTAGGCCATGGCCTTGGACGCCAGGGTGTGTTCGGGCAGGTAACCGGAGGCGCCGCGGTGAGCGATCACCACCTTGCCTTCATCGACGGCCAGCGCAGGCAATGACAGGGAGGCCCCAAGGCCCAACGCAATGAGGGAAATAGCGAATTTTTTCATATGTGATGCTCTTTATTATTGTGTAGGTAGTTGTTCTATCAGAGGTTTATTGCAGTTTTAGGGCGGGCTGCCTGGCAGCAGCCCGCTTTTTCATCAGCTTGCCTTGGGCAAGGCGTGATGATGTTGCGCCAACCAGGCTTGCAGTTGCTGCTGTTCGGCGTCGGAGAGGCGCAGCCCCAGCTTGCTGCGGCGCCACAGGATATCTTCCAGGGTAAAGGCCCACTCGCGCTCGATGAGATAGCGCACCTCGGATTCATACAATCCGGCACCAAAGTGCTGGCCACGCTCCTCTTTCAGCCAGAGGCGGGCATGGCTGCCATAGGCTTCGGCGATGCGCAGGGCACTGCGATCATCGAGCCAGTCGAATTCGAGCGCATAGGCGCGCGCCAGTTCGCGTACCGTGCAATCGAACTCGCCGCCGGGCAGGCGGCTGCTGGCGGTCCAGTCGTCGCCCATCTGGCTGAACCAGGGCTTGAGCTTGTTGCAGGCAGCCTGGGCCAGCTTGCGATAGGTGGTGAGCTTGCCACCAAACACTGAGAGCAGCGGCGCGCCATCGGATTCACCGGAGAGCTCCAGCGTGTAGTCGCGGGTCACCGCCTGGGGCGAGTCGGATTCGTCATCGCACAGCGGGCGCACCCCGGCATAGGTCCAGATCACATCTTTCGGGGCGATCTGGCGGGTGAAGTGGGCGTTGACCACCTTGCACAGATAGTTGACTTCGGCGTCGCTGATCCTGGCCTCGCGCGGACTGCCGTGGTGCTCCACGTCCGTGGTGCCGATCAGGGAGTAATCCTGCTGGTAGGGAATGACGAAGACGATGCGGTTGTCCTCGTTTTGCAGGATGTAGGCCTCTTCGCGCTCATGGATGCGCGGTACCACGATATGGCTGCCCTTGATGAGGCGAATACCGCGCGGGGATGTCTCGTGCAGGCTCTCGTCATAGAAGGTCTTGACCCAGGGACCGGCCGCATTGACCAGACCGCGACAGGAGACGGTGAACTGCTCGCCCCCTTCCCGCTCCAGGGTCAGGGTCCAGTGTTTGGATCCGCGCACCGCCTTGACGCAGCGGGTACGGGTCTGCACGTCGGCGCCCTTGTCCCGGGCCATCATGGCATTGAGCACCACCAGGCGGGCGTCATCGACCCAGGCGTCGGAATATTCAAACCCCTTGCTGATGCCGGCGGTCAGACCATCTTGCGGCAGGAAGCGCACGCCGCAACTGCCTTTGAGCTTGTCGCGCTTGGCCAGATTGTCATAGAGGAAGAGGCCGGCACGGATCATCCAGGCCGGGCGCAGGTGCGGGCGATGGGGCAGGCGAAAACGCATGGGGCGCGCGATATGGGGCGCCATGCCGAGCAGCACCTCCCGCTCCGCCAGCGCCTCTTTCACCAGCCGGAATTCATAATGTTCGAGATAACGCAGGCCGCCGTGGATCAGCTTGCTGGAGTTGGAGGAGGTGGCCGAGGCGAGATCCTGCGCTTCAAACAACGCCACCTTCAGCCCACGCCCCGCCGCATCGGCCGCGATGCCGACGCCGTTGATGCCGCCGCCGACGACGACCAGATCATAATGTTCGCTCATGTTCACCTACTTTCATTTTTATGATTGCTATGGCAGCAATGTTTGATTTCGCTCATTTTAGAACATGAAAAACCAACAAACGAACATTTTATGGCGAAAGTGTGATCGCACCATCCCACGGAAAGCAGCAAATATGGCATGGCACGCTCACCAGCGATGCGCTGCCGGACAGGGGGTAGCGCAGCCCAGGTGAAAACTAGCCATTAAGGGATATGAAAATAGAAAAGCCGCCCGGATAGGCGGCTTATAGTGATATCTGCCGACGATGATCAGCAGATATGGCAGGCGATCTGGTGCTGCGCCATCAGCCGCACCAGCTTCTCCGGCGGCTCCTGATCGGTGAAGAGGGCGTGAACCTGGCTGAGGTTGCCGAGATTGACCATGGCATTGCGACCGAACTTGGTGTGGTCGGCGGCCAGGAACACCTGACGGGAGTGGGCGATGATGGCCTGGGCAATCTTCACCTCGTGATAGTCGAAATCGAGCAGGGAGCCATCGCTGTCGATGCCCGAGATGCCGATGACGCCATAATCCATGCGAAACTGGCCGATGAAGTCGCGGGTTGCCTCCCCCACTATGCCGCCGTCCCGGTTGCGGATCTCGCCCCCGGCGATGATGACGGTGAAGTCATCCTTGGCGGTCAGTATGCTGGCCACGTTGAGGTTGTTGGTGACGATGCGCAGCTCACGGTGATCGAGCAGGGCGCGGGCAATGGCCTCGGTGGTCGTGCCGATGTCGATAAAGAGGGAGGAGCCGTCGGGAATATTGGCCGCTACTTCCCGGGCGATACGCTCTTTCTCCTTGAGCTGCATCACCTTGCGGGCGCTGTAGGCAGTATTGACCGTGCTCGAATGCAAAGAGGCACCACCGTGATGGCGCCGGATCTTGTTCTGTTCGGCGAGATCGTTCAGATCCCGGCGAATGGTCTGGGGACTGACGTCAAAATGGCTCACCAGATCGTCGGTCGAGACAAATCCCTGCCGCGTCAAGACCTCCAGGATCTCCAGATGTCGTTGGGTTTGTTTCACGCTTTCACTCCGATGATGAAACGAAAAAAGGCCCCGGCAGATGCGGGGCCTTCTGGCAGTTTACCTGATCCCCTTTGGGATCAATAAGCTGGGGATCACGTTTTATGCCTTATTGGCCGCCGCCTTGGCTGCAACGGCGATGTTCTCGTGCTTGAGGGTCATCGCCAGCAGGATGATGGAAAGCACGCAGGATGCAGTCAGCACCACGAAGCCGCCATCCCAGCCAAAGTGGTCAACGGTGTAGCCCAGCATGGCGTTGGCCGCGACCGCACCGCCCAGGTAACCAAACAGACCGGTGAAGCCTGCCGCGGTACCGGCCGCCTTCTTCGGTGCCAGCTCCAGGGCATAGAGACCGATCAGCATGACGGGACCGTAGATGAGGAAGCCGATGGCCACCAGCGCCAGCATGTCGACGGTGGGGTTGCCCGCCGGGTTGAGCCAGTAGACCAGCACGAACAGGGTCACCAGCACCATGAACAGGATGCCGGCCGGGGCGCGGCGGCCCTGGAACATCTTGTCGGAGATCCAGCCACACAACAGGGTGCCCGGGATACCGGCCCACTCATAGAGGAAGTAAGCCCAGGAGGATTTGTCGACGGAGAAGTCCTTGGCCTCTTTCAGATAGGTCGGGGCCCAGTCCAGCACGCCGTAACGAATGAGGTAAACGAAGGCGTTGGCGATGGCGATGTACCACAAGAGCTTGTTGTGCAGCACGTACTTGACGAAGATCTCCTTGGCGGAAAACTCCTGCTCGTGGCTCTCGTTGTAATCCTTCGGGTAGTCGTTCTTGTACTCCTCGATGGGGGGCAGACCGACCGATTGCGGGGTATCACGCATCACGAAGAAAGCGATCACCGCGATGGCAGCGGCGGCCGCAGCCGGCACATAGAAGGCACTGCGCCAGTCGTTGAACCAGCCCATCCCCAGGATGAACAGCGGACCAATCATGCCGCCACCCACGTTGTGGGCCACGTTCCAGACCGAGACGATCTCGCCTCGCTCTTTTTGTGACCACCAGTGCACCATGGTGCGACCGCAGGGAGGCCAGCCCATGCCCTGCACCCAGCCATTCAGGAACAGGAGCACAAACATGATGGCGATGCTGGAGGTGGCCCAGTGCATGGTCCCCATCATGAACATGATGCCGGCCGACAGCAGCAGACCGGCGGAGAGGAAGTAACGGGCGTTGGAGCGATCCGACACGTTGCCCATCAAAAACTTGGAAAGGCCATAGGCGATGGAGACCCCGGACAGGGCAAAGCCGAGATCCCCGCGGGAGAAGCCCTGCTCCACCAGATAGGGCATGGCCAGACTGAAGTTTTTCCGGACCAGGTAGTAACCTGCGTAACCGAAAAAGATCCCGATGAAGACTTGCCAACGCATGCGTTTATAGAAGGGGTCGACCTTGTCAGCCGGAAGCCTGTCGATGTGCGGTGCAGGCCTGAAGAGACTAAGCATGTTCTGCTTCCTTATTGTTGTTATGGGCGGTTGAGGATGCCCTGACCAAGCTGACGAATCGAGTGAGTCCTCAAATTCGAAAGCGAGCCAATTGTGCGCATAAACGCTCACAAGTTCTGTGACACATGCTCAAATATTGCAGATTTATTACAAACAAAAAGCCTCAAATGAGAAATCAATCATCAAGCGCAACCCCTTGTACAGCAAGGGATAGAGACTACCACCTTGGGGGTAACTGGCCGTTATCAGGTTGCTTTACGTCACATTTTCTTAGCAATGAGTGGGATCTTGCCCACATTTCCCATGGCGGGGGGATGGTGAATTCGTCGGGACGGGTTATTTTCTCACACGTCCGATAACGAACAAAAACGAGCATAACGTTTGCGTAAGGTGAGAAAAAACAGGGAAACGTTTCCGGACGCAACAGATAGATAGAAAAACGATAAAACGGAACATCGACAATAACAGAACATCAAACCTCTACTACGGGTGGATACGAGGAATACAGATATGAGCATACAAAGACCCAATACCCTGCTTGGTGAGTGCATCGCCGAGTTTATCGGCACCGGCCTGCTGATCTTCTTCGGCGTAGGATGTGTGGCCGCCCTGGTGCTGGCAGGCGCCAATTTTGGTCAGTGGGAAATTTCCATTACCTGGGGCCTTGGCGTGGCCATTGCCATCTATGTGACCGGCGGTATTTCAGGTGCCCACCTGAACCCGGCCGTCACCCTGGCGCTGATGACCTTTGCCGGCTTTGACAAACGCAAGGTGGTGCCCTTCATCATCGCCCAGATGGCAGGCGCCTTCTGCTTCGCCGCCCTTGTCTACTTCCTGTATGGTAACCTTTTCACCCAGTGGGAAGTGACCCATAACGTGGCACGCGGCAGCATCGAGAGCCTCGGCACCGCCGGCATCTTCTCTACCTACCCCAATGCCCTGATCTCCAACCTGCAGGCCTTCGCGGTCGAGCTGGTGATCACCGCCGTGCTGATGCTGGGCATTCTGGCGCTGTGCGACAACAACAACGGTGCCCCCAAAGGTTTCGCCGCCGCCCTGCTGATCGGTATCCTGATCGCGGTGATCGGCGCCTCCCTCGGCCCGTTAACCGGTTTTGCCATGAACCCGGCCCGTGACTTCGGTCCCAAGCTGTTTGCCTTCTTCGCTGGCTGGGGTGATGTGGCCCTGACCGGTGGTCGTGACAACCCCTACTTCTGGGTACCCATCCTCGGCCCCATCGTCGGTGCCCAGATTGGTGCCGCCCTCTATGTGAAAGTATTGGCCCCCTGTGTGCCGGGCAACCGTGTTGCCACCACCGAGCAAGCCACCCAAACCGCCAAAGCCAAAGAAGAGGCCGCCGCGTAAGAGCGGCCCCATAAAACGTGGAGAACATCATGTCTGCTGAAAAGAAATATGTCGTCGCTCTGGACCAGGGTACCACCTCCTCCCGCGCCATCGTCTTCGATCAGGATGCCAACATCGTCGGCACCTCCCAGCGCGAATTCACCCAGCACTACCCGAAAGCGGGCTGGGTAGAGCACGACCCGATGGAGATCTGGGCGACCCAATCCTCCGTCTTTACCGAAGTACTGGCCAAGACCGGCCTGCGCAGTGAAGAGATCGCCGCCATCGGCATCACCAACCAGCGTGAAACCACAGTGGTATGGGAAAAGGCCACCGGCAAGCCCATCTACAACGCCATCGTCTGGCAGTGCCGCCGTACCGCGGCCATCTGCGAAGAGCTCAAAGCCCGTGGCCTCGAAGAGTACGTGCGCGAAAACACCGGTCTGGTGCTGGACGCCTACTTCTCCGGCACCAAGGTGAAGTGGATCCTCGACAACGTGGAAGGGGCCCGCGAGAAGGCGATGAACGGCGAGCTCTTGTTCGGCACCATCGACACCTGGCTGGTGTGGAAGATGACCAACGGCGAAGTGCATGTCACCGACCCGACCAACGCCTCGCGCACCATGCTCTACAACATCCGCGATCTGAAGTGGGATCAGCGCATGCTGGACGAGCTGGGCATCCCCATGTCCATGCTGCCGGAAGTCAAACCCTCCTCCGAGGTCTATGGCTACACCACACGTGGCGGCGGCTCCCGCATCCCCATCGCCGGTATCGCCGGTGACCAGCAGTCCGCCCTGTTCGGCCAGCTCTGCTTCGAAAAAGGGATGGCCAAGAACACCTACGGCACCGGCTGCTTCATGCTGATGAACACAGGCACCGAGCCGGTTCGCTCCAATAACGGCCTGCTGACCACGGTCGCCATCGGCCCGAAAGGGGAAGTGAATTATGCCCTCGAGGGTGCCGTGTTTATGGGCGGCGCCACCATCCAGTGGCTGCGTGACGAGCTCAAGATCATCCACGATGCCCGCGACACCGACTACTTCGCAAGCAAGGTGGGCGACACCAACGGCGTCTATCTGGTGCCGGCTTTCGTCGGTCTGGGTGCCCCCTACTGGGATCCGTACGCTCGCGGCACCATGGTCGGCCTGACCCGCGGCGCCAACCGCAACCACATCATCCGTGCGGCGCTCGAATCCATCGCCTACCAGAGCCGCGACGTGCTGGATGCGATGCAGCAGGACTCCGGCATCAAGCTGGCGGCCCTGAAAGTGGACGGTGGCGCGGTCGCCAACGACTTCCTGATGCAGTTCCAGTCCGACATGATGCACACCCCGGTAGTCCGTCCGACCCGTATCGAGACCACCGCCATGGGCGCCGCCTTCCTGGCAGGCCTCGCCGTCGGCTTCTGGAAGAGCTCGGACGAGCTGGAAGACAAGTTCAGCGTGGACAGAGAGTTTATCCCGCAGATGGACCGTGACGAGCGCGCCAAACGCTACAACGGCTGGAAGAAGGCGGTCGAGCGTTCCCGCCGCTGGGCCGAAGAGGATTGATCGGCTAGCCGACATCTTTTTGGAAACAAACATGCCAAGAGGCCGACAGCGATGTCGGCCTCTTTTTTATCTCGCGCTCTGTGCGTGTTCTGTCTTGATGACCACCTGCGTCATTGAACCATCAAGCCATCCATGCTCACCTCTGCCCGGCCAGAGGCCGGGAATGGGTTGGCACCTATATTCCTCCCAGCCCTGTTCAGCCATTAGAGGGTGTGGCTGCCTAATTGCTCCTTTAAAAAATCGAGCCAGACCCGCAGCCGGATATCCCGCTGGGCATCTGAATAGAAGACCGCATTGATGGGGCGCGAAGCGCCGCTGTTGCTGCGCGCCAGCACCTCCACCAGGGCGCCGCTCGCCCGATCCGGCCCGGTCATAAAGTCCGACAGGCAGACAATCCCCTGCCCCGCCAGCGCCAGTTGGCGCAAGGTCTCGCCACTGCTTGCACGCAGGGTCGGGTTAATGGGAAAGCGATCCCCCTGCTCTTCACTCAGTAGCGGCCAGTGATTGAGGTGATCGGGATGCAAAAAGCCGAGCAGCTCGTGACCCGTCAACAGATCCGCCGGCTGGCGCGGGGTGCCGCGCGCCTTCAGATAGTCGGGAGAGGCCAGCAGCCGCAATCTGGATCGCCCGAGCGGCAGGGCGCGCAGGGAGGAGTCGCTCAGCTCGCCGATGCGAATGGCCATGTCCACCCGCCGCTCCATCAGGTTGATAAAGCCCTCGGAGCTGTGCAGTTGCAGCTCTATCCCCGGATAGCGACGGCGAAACTCGCCGATAATGGGCACCAGTCGATGCAGGATAAAGGGGGTGGCGGCATCGACCCGCAAGATCCCCTCCGGCTGTTCGCGGCGCATCAGCAGCAGCCCCTCCGCCTCGCTCATCTCGGTCAGGATCTTCACCGCCCGCTGATAGAACCAGCTCCCCTCCTCGGTCAGGCTAACCCGCCGCGTGGTGCGATTGAGCAGCACGGTAGCGAGCTTCTCTTCGAGCCGCTTGATGCCGCGGCTCACCACCGAGTTGTCCATACCGAGGTTTTCCGCCGCCTGGCGAAAACTGCCCGCCTCCACCACGGCCACAAACAGGGTCAGTTCATCAGAATGGGTCTTCATTGATGTTATTCCGGCAAGAGTAATGGGCCTTTATAGGCGCATTGGCCATGCACTGGCAAGGCCAACGGGACGCCACCAGCCGCAGAATCCTCGCCAATAACGTGATGGCCAACCCATCTATCCATCGGGCTTATGGGTAGAATGCTCGCCATCAGGCATCGTATGGCGCCATGCATGCTCACAAGGAAATATCCCATGACATTCGAAGAGCGACTGGGCGCCGCCCATCAGGAGCTTGCCAGCAGGGGCGTATGGCAATCCCATTACGCTCCTCTCCTGTTCAGACTGCTGCGCAGGCTCGGTTATCCGGTCAAGCCACCCCACTATCAGAGCTGGCTTGCCAACCTGCTGGGATTTGGCATCAGCGCCGGGCTGATCTGGGGTCTGTTGATGTGGCTGTTCAGCTGGCATGGCACTGAAATGGAACCCGTTGACGCCCTGCGCCAGACAGCCCTGTTTGCTGCCCTCTTCGGTCTGCTGATGGCAAGCAGCATAGGAATAAGGCGCAAACAGCTGAAATTGACCCCGTGGGAGCAGTTGGCCCCCACGACAACGACCCCCACCATCCATGAGTGACCCCATGTTCAACCAATTTTGTCCCCGCTGCGGGATTGAGACCGATCACCGCGAGCGGATCCTGCCCAAGGTTCAGCACCACGAAGAGTCTCCCCGCGGGGTCCTCAAGGCCTTTCTCAGCGGCCTTTTTTCCGGCTCCAGCATGAGCGGCATCGCCGCCATGGATCAGGTCGACCGCTATCTGGTCTGCACCAGATGCGGGCTCGATACCCTGGCCAATCAGGGCGAGGAGTTTCAATAGGCAAGGTTTATTCTGCCATCATCAACTCATCGACACCGCGCGGATAAGCCGGCGAACCATCGACCAGCAGGGAGCAACCCAGATGAAAGCCCATGAAAAACTGAACTATGTGGAGTTTGCCGCCAGGGATCTCGCCGCCACCAAGGCCTTCTTTCAGGCCGCCTTTGGCTGGCAGTTTGCCGATTACGGCCCTGACTACTGTGCCTTTGCCGGGGAAGGGCTCGACGGCGGTTTCTATCGCGCCGATCTCTGCAGCCAGAGCGCGCAAGGCGGGGCCATCCTGGTGTTCTACAGCGCCAATATTGAAGCGACCCAGGCCAAGGTGGCCAGCGCTGGCGGCAGCATAGTACGGCCGCTCTTTGACTTTCCCGGTGGCCGCCGCTTTCACTTTGTCGAGCCCAGCGGCAATGAATTTGCCGTTTGGTCGGAGCCGGCCAGCGCCTGATAGTCACAGGCCGGCCAATTACCCACACAAGAGGAAGCCAGATGAGCAAACAGTTTTGCCCTCACTGCGGGATGGATACCGAACACAGAGAGAAGATCAGACAAAAACCCTCCCCCTATCCCGACACAAAGCGTGGGCAATTCAGGGCCTTTCTCAGCGGCTTTTTCTCCGGAATAGGGGGCCACGGCATTGCGGCGCTTGAACTGCTAGACCGTTATGTGGTGTGTGAACAATGCGGTCTGGAGACGCTGGAAAATCAGAGGGAGGAGTTCAATTAACCTCACTTCTAGCAACAGGGCTGAAAGGAATAATGGTCCTACTACCCATCAATACAAGCGTTATCTCTTTTATCTTTTTAAACATATCTGATAAGTTGCAGACTTTGTGCGCTCTGATCTAATTGGTAAAACGAAATAAATCCCTATCAGGAAGATAATATGTCAAAAGCAATTCAAGGATTTGAATACGCCATCAAGGATGCGGAGGAATTACTTGCCCATTTTGATAGCATCAATGCCAACCCACCACCAGCCAATAGCGAAGTTCTCAAACGCGCAGGTCTTGTCATGGCACTTACCGCTTGGGAAACCTACGTAGAAGATCGTCTGGTCGAAGAGATGCATAAAAAACTCGCCATTGTACAAGGCAGCTATCTTGGCGACTTCATCTTGAAAAAACTGCATACCGATTTGAAATCATTCCATAATCCGAGTTCTGACAAGACCAAGAGAATATTTCAAGACTATTTGGGATTTGATGTTACAGAAGGATGGCGATGGTCCAACTATGAGCCAGAGAAAGCCAGATGCACGCTAAATCAGTGGATTAAAAAGCGTGGGGATGCAGCTCACCGCTCAAAGCCTATCAGCACTGGTATCCCGTCGGCACATCTTATCAAGCGCGATGAACTCGAAAAGGTGATCCGTTTTATCAAAGACCTGGTGAAGTCAACAGACAATTACGTCAATGAAAAAATAGATCAACACCATGCTTCCGTTTTCGAAAGACAGCATCAGTTATCAAGCTAACGCGGTACAAATTTAATGATCGCTCGACACCGGCTCTGCCGGTGTATTTATTTCGCCTCATTGCTGCGCTCCCCTCAATTCACTATTGCAATAGTGTCCCTTTTTCCCTACCAGCCTCATATTCATACTGAACCTTCATTTTGCAAGGAGGTTCAGATGTCATCGCCCGTAATTGTGATTGCCCAGCTTGAGGCCAAACCCGAATTTGCCACCCTGTTTCGCGCCGCCTTGAGCCCCTTGATCGCGGCCACCTTGCAGGAGTCGGGCTGCCTGCGCTATCAACTGCATCAGGATCTGGACCATCCCCACAGCTGGATGCTCTACGAGGTGTGGGAAAGTGAAGCTGCCCTCACCACTCACCAGAGCCAACCCCACTTTATCGAATTTCTCGCCAAGATCGGGCCCTGGTTTGCCGACAGCACCATTCGCCGTTATCAGCCGCTGGGTACCTGAATGGCTCGTTTCCCTGACAACGACACAAAACACAGCCTTGCCCTTTGATCTGTAAAGAGGGGCCAACCAATTTGAGGAACAGCATGATGAAGATGCCCAACCTGGGTCTTGGAACCTTCCGCCTGTCCGGGCAACCCCTGCGTGACTCCCTGCTGCAGGGGCTTGAGCTTGGCTACCGCCATATCGACACCGCCCAGATCTACGCCAACGAGGCCGAAGTGGGCCAGCTGATGGCCGAGAGCGGCGTGCCCCGCCAGGATATTTACCTGACCACCAAGGTGTGGACCAGCGAGTTTGGCCAGGGCAAGGTGATCCCGAGCCTGGAGATGAGCCTCGAAAAACTGGGCACCGACTATCTGGATCTGGCGCTGATCCACTGGCCCTCTCCCAGGGATGAAGTGCCGATGGCGGTCTATCTGGAGCAGCTGGCCGAGGCCAAAGCGCGGGGGCTGACCCAGGAGATCGGGGTCTCCAACTTCACCGTTGCCCAGCTTAAAGAAGCCATCGACATTCTGGGGCCAGGCTCCATCGCCCACCAGCAGGTGGAGGTTCACCCCCTGCTGCAAAACCGCAAGGTGGTGGAGTTCTGCCAGGCACAGGGCATCACCGTCACCGCCTATATGCCGCTCGCCTACGGCAAGGTGTTAAGCGAGCCGCTGCTGATGGAGATCGGCAAGCGCCACGGCGTCTCGGCGGCGCAAGTGTCGCTCGCCTGGCTGCTGGCGCAGGGCATGGCGGTGATCCCGAGCTCCACCAGGCGGGAGAACCTGATCGCCAATCTGGCCGCCCTCAAGGTGACGCTCAGCAGCGATGAGATGGCTGTCATCGCCACCCTGGATCGAGGCGAGCGCTGTGCCAACCCGGACTTTGCCCCCGCCTGGGATAACTAAGCCGGGATGTAACGCCCCTGGCAGCCAAAAACAAGCCGGGCGAAGGCGCTCCCGCCTTCGCCCGGATTTGCGGGATAGATCCCGCTTGCTGCTTTATCACGCCCCGTCAATCGCCTCCCGTCAGGGGGCGTTTGGGCAGAGCGCCGGATCAAAGACTTGATTCCAGTCCGACTTCATGTCGACCACCACCCAGCCCCGCGCCTTCGCCTGAGCCAACCCATCGACCAGCTTGCCGCTGGCCGGAGGGTGACTGTCATAGGCATATTCCCGCTTGGCGTCCGTGTGGTGGACCAGCAGACCAAGGGTACGGTAGTCGGGGTTGGTCGAGGTGTACTGCAGCATGGGCACATCGCCATCGCTGTTGCCAAAGGCCGCCACCGGGCGCTGTCCCATAAAGAGGTGGATGGCCGCCGGTTTGGCCTTGCCATCGTCATAGTAGGCCCCCTTCATGGTCTTGCGGATCGCTGACCCATCCTCCGTCAGGGCAAACTCCCCTTGCGCAAACGACCCCACCACCTGCTGCGGCGGTATGCCATACATAGGCTCCGCCAGCTCCCGGATAAAGTCGGCCCCACCGCCGGAGACAATCCAGGTCTTGAAGCCGTTTTCCCGCAGATAGGTGAGCAGCTGCTTCATCGGCAGATAGCCAAGCTGGTTGTAGTGGCAACCATAGCGGGGATCTTTTTTGCTGCTCACCCAGTTGTTCACTCGCTTGGCAAATTCCGTGGTGGTCATGCCGCTGTGCGTCAGGGCCACCAGTTGCACAAGCCCCTTCTCCCCCATCCTGGTCAAAGCCTTGAGATCATCGTTCAGCACAGCGGCGACGACGGGCTCTTTTTTCCACTCAGGGTGGTCTAGCGCCAGACGTTTGATCTCGTCTATCGCAAACTGCAGCTGAAACGTCAGGGGCGCCTCAGGCCACAGGGTGCCGTCATTATCAAACACTACAAAGCGCTTATCTTCCGGGATAAAAGTGGCTTTTTGCTGATCCGTGGCATCGGCCACCCATTTGATGATCGCCTGCTTGGCGGTTGTGTTATTCCAGGCGAAGAGGGGATCTTGCGGGGCGGCCTGGGCGGCAAAGGCACCGCACAGCAAAAGAAAGGAGGATAGTCTGGTCAGTTTCATCTTGTGTCCTGTTTTGCAAGGGAAAAGCCATGACTGGCAGCCCTGAGCGACATCCCCCGTCATGTATCCGGGCCACCCCTGTACCAGCGCCTAAACCATCTACCGGAGCTTACCCCAACGCCCAACGAGTGCAATATGACACCACTGCCAATAGCCACAACAAGCCAGGGGGAGAAAGCGATTAACGGCCAGATTGATGCGAATTGATCAAAAGTCATTTGAATATGCCGTCATTTTTGCCAACAAGCTGCCTCGGCATACTGGCGCCATTCTCCCGTCGGGAGTCCCTATCCAAGGAGTTGTTATGCCACTGGCGTTATTTGCCCTCACCTTAAGTGCCTTTGCGATCGGCACCACCGAATTCGTGATCGTGGGGCTTATCCCCACCATCGCCGACCAGCTCAAAGTCTCGCTCCCCTCGGCGGGCCTCTTGGTCAGCCTCTATGCCCTGGGGGTGGCCATCGGCGCCCCCGTACTCACGGCACTCACCGGCAAGGTGCCGCGCAAGTGGCTGCTGGTGGGGCTGATGGCGCTCTTTACCGCCGGCAACCTGCTGGCCTGGCAGGCCCCCGGTTACGAGAGCCTGATCCTGGCCCGCATCCTGACCGGGCTGGCCCACGGGGTCTTCTTCTCGGTGGGCAGCACCATCGCCACCGGCCTCGTGGCCAAAGAGAAAGCGGCCAGCGCCATCGCCATCATGTTCAGCGGCCTCACCATAGCGCTGGTGACCGGCGTGCCGCTCGGCACCTGGATTGGTCAGACGTTCGGCTGGCGCGAGACCTTTCTGGTGGTGAGCCTGCTGGGGTTGGTGGCCATGGTGGGCAGCCTGCTGCTGATCCCCAATAACCTGCCCAAGGGGGCGGCCTCGACTATCCGCGATCAGCTCTCCGTGCTCACCAAAAAGCCCTTGCTGCTGGTCTACGCCAAGACCGCGCTTGGTTACGGCGGCGCCTTCACGGCCTTTACCTTCCTCGCCCCCATCCTGCAGCAGGTGAGCGGTTTTAGCGCCGGCGCGGTGAGCCTGATTCTGCTGGTGTACGGGGTCTCGGTCGCCGTCGGCAATATCTGGGGCGGCAAGCTGGCCGATCGCATGGGCCCCCTGCCAGCGCTGAAGCTGCTGTTTGCCGGTCTCGCGCTGGTGCTGCTGGTGCTCACCTTCACCGCGCCGCACCCGGTGCTGGCGGTGCTCACCGTGCTGGTGTGGGGCGCCTTTGCCTTTGGCAACGTACCCGGGCTGCAGGTGCTGGTGGTGAAACAGGCCGAGCAGCACACTCCGAGGGCGGTGGATGTGGCCTCCGGCCTCAATATCGCCGCCTTCAACGTCGGCATTGCGCTGGGCTCAGTCGTCGGCGGCCTGGTGGTGGAGCACCTGGGTCTGATGCACACCCCCTGGATTGGCGCCCTTATCGTGCTCTTGGCCTATGGCCTGACCCATATCAGCGAGAAGCGTGAAGCCAGACTGGTGCTGGCAATCTAGTCCGCCACGCAACAGAACGAGAAGGCCGACATCCTGTGTCGGCCTTTTTCATTGGCAAGATGGCAATGGCTCAAGACTCCTTGAGATCCTCATCGACGGCCCTGCTGCGCCTGCTACCGGTGGAAGTGAGCATCTCTTCCCCCGATGGCGGCTATTTTCTCTGGCTCGAGTTTGACCCGCGCCTCGACAGCCGCGCCCTGCACGCCCGGGCGCTGGCCAGCGGTTTTTCACTGGCCCCCGGGGCGCTCTTTTCCAGCAAGGGGCTGCACAACCACTGCCTGCGGCTCAACAGCTCCCATCCCTGGAGCGATCAGTTGGAGGGGGCTCTCACCCGGCTGGCAGAGCTTATCCACCAGCAGCTGGACGCCATTCCCCCAAAAAACAACAAGGCCCCGTAACGGGGCCTTATCGACAATCCATGTACTGAGCGGGGGTCAGGCGGGAGCATCCAGCTGAGCCACCTGGCGCTCTATGCTGCCTTTGAGGTTGTCATCGAGCTTGAGGGCGCGCGCCAGCTCGTCCAGATAACCGCGCTCCATGAAGTGATCCACGTCGATGGCGAGCAGGGAGGCGAGGTAGACCTCGGTCGCCAGCTCCATGTCGGTCACCTCTCGCGCCAGGGCGTGAGGATCCAGGGGGCGGGCCAGCTCGGCATCAATCCAGCGGGCCGCGTCGCTCTGGCCCTGCTCGGTCAGGTACTGCTGGATCTTCTGACGCTCGTCGTTGTCGATATGGCCATCGGCCCGGGCCGCCGCCACCATGGCGCGCACCAGAAGCGCGGCTCTGGCATCCAGCGCATTGCCCTGCAGGGTATCGAGGGGCTGGGTCGGCTGCGCCGGGCTGCCCTGCTGTGCCTGCCAATCCTGATAGAGCTTGTAGGCCAGACCGCCGAGGGCCGCCGCCCCACCGACCGCCGCCACCTTGCCACCATATTTGCGCATCTTCTTGTTGCCAAGCAGCAGGGCCATGGCCCCGGCCGCCAGGCCACCCTGAGCCATCCCCTTCATCTGCGCCTTGCGGCTGTCGCCGCCTTCGTTGAGCCAGCCCTTGCCAGCTCCCATCAATTGCTCCAGCATTTGTTTCATGGGACCTCCTCGTTGGATGGTGAACCATGCTGAACCTCCCCCACTGAACTCAAGGTGAATGGATGCCACTGCCCCGCCTGCTGTTACTGACTCTGCTGACCCTGATGGCGTTCGCCGCCAACTCGGTGCTCTGTCGGCTGGCCCTGTTTGAAGAGCGGATGGATCCCGCCCTCTTCACCCTGTTGCGCCTGACCAGCGGCGCCCTGGTACTGGTGCTGCTGTGCGGCGCGCGCAAAAAATCCCCCCGCCAGGGGGATTGGGGCGGTGCCCTGGCTCTTGTCATTTATGGCGCGGCGTTTTCATTTTCCTACCTCACCCTGACCACGGGCACCGGCGCCCTGCTGCTATTTGCCGCCGTGCAGATCAGCATGCTGGCTCCCCCCCTGCTGCGTGGAGAGGCCCTGCCCCGGCGCCAGTGGCTCGGTCTGCTGCTCGCCATGGCGGGTCTGGTGGTCTTGTTGCTACCCGGCCTCAGCGCGCCGGATCCGCTGGGGGCAACCCTGATGATAGTGGCCGGCATCGCCTGGGCCGGTTATACCCTGCGGGCCTCGCGCTTTGCCGATCCCGTCGCCGCCAATGCCGGCCATTTTCTGCGCGCAAGTCTGCCGGCCGCCCTGCTCTATCTGTTGCTCGGGCAGTTGCAGACCAGCCCCGCCGCCATCGGTTATGCCCTGGCCTCGGGAGCGCTGGCCTCCGGCCTGGGTTATGCACTCTGGTATCTGGTGCTGCCTCATCTTGGCCGCACCCTGGCCGCCAGCGTCCAGCTGCTGGTGCCCCTGCTCGCCGCCCTGGCCGGGCTCATCTGGTTGGATGAGTCCTGGTCACTGCGCTTGGTATTGTCGACCCTGGGCATCTTGGGGGGGATTGCCCTGGTGATTGCCGGACGCCCCCCTTCAGGAGAAAAATCATCATGAAGATGCTCGTACTGCTGCTCGGTTGTGCCCTCTCGCTCCCCCTGCTGGCCGCAGTGGAGGACAGGGATGCCAAACAGGCCAAGCTGGATGCCGCCTGCCAGCAGGCCCAGCAACAGCTGGTCGAACAGGGCAAGCAACAGCGGATCGACGCCTGCATCAAGGCGGGCGGCAAGGCCGCCAAGTGCCAGCAGGAGTTCGCCAGCTTCGGCCAGCGGGAGGGCAACAAACGCCCTGCCCTTGGCGACCTGCCCCCCTGCCAGCAGGCAGAAATCTACCGCAAGAGTTACCGGCAATGAACCCGGATCAAGGAGAGTACATGAGCCCACCCCGCGAGTTGACCCTGCAATTTCTGGCCGAACCTGCCGATGTGAATTTCGGCGGCAAGGTGCATGGCGGCATGGTGATGAAATGGATCGATCAGGCGGGCTATGCCTGCGCCGCCGGCTGGTGCAGCGGCTATGCGGTCACCGTCTATGTGGGGGGGATCCGCTTTTTGCGCCCTATCCAGATAGGCCAGCTGGTGGAGGTACACGCCCAGGTGATCCACACTGGCACCACCAGCATGCACCTGGCGGTAGATGTCTACAGCCGCCACCCCACTGAGGCCCAGCGTCACAAGACCACCCACTGCATCATCATCTTCGTTGCCATGGACGAGCAGGGCAAACCGACCCAGGTACCCCAGTGGCAACCGGTCTCGGCCGCCGATCTGCAGTTGCAGCTCTACGCCAAAAAATTGATGGCCCTGCGCGAGGAGATAGACAAGGAGATGCGCCAGCACCTCTAACCCCAGTCAGTCGGGACGGCGCCCCGTGTATAATGGCGCTTTTCCCTTACCGGAGCCCCCCATGTCACTGGAAAATGCCCCCCCCGAGGTCCAGCTCGCGGTGGATCTTATCGAACTGCTGGAAACCAACCGGATCGATCCGGCCCTTGCTCTCGCGGCGCTCGCCATCGTCCAGCAGGATTACCAGCGTAAGCTGGAAGAGGGACGGGATCACTGACTCCAGCCTCTTTCCCAAAGCAATACACCGGCCTGATGGCCGGTGTATATGCGAGTGAGTCGATGGCAACAGCGCGATCAGACAAGGCGCCCTAGCGCCCCTTCTTCTGCCGCCCACCCTGACCGGTGCGCGGCTTGCCCGCGGCGGGTTTGCCTCCCTTGTTCGGGGCTCCTTTGCCAGCACCGCCTTTTGCTGCGCCACCTTTACCGCCCTTGCCGACCGGGGTTTTCTTCTCGAATGCTTCCGGGCCCGGCACATTGGGGCGTCCACCAATTTCGTGGTCATCATCCCGGCGCGGTTTTTTGCCCTGTCCAGGTTTGCCTCCTTGCCCCAGGTTGCCAGCCCCCTTGTTGCCCTGCGGGGCCGAGCCCTGCTTGCCCTTGGCCGGTTTCACCTCGGAGGAGGAGTCCTCAATCAGCTTGAACAGCTCAATGAGCTCGTCACCGTCAAGATCGCGCCACTCGCCCACCGGCAACCCCTTGAGGCTGACGTTCATGATGCGAATGCGCTCAAGCTTGGTTACCTCGAAGCCAAAGTGCTCGCACATGCGGCGGATCTGGCGGTTCAGCCCCTGCACCAGCGTGATGCGAAACACGAACGGCGCCTCTTTTTTCACCTTGCACTTCTTGGTGACGGTGCCGAGGATCGGCACCCCGGCAGCCATCCCTTTGATAAAGTCGTCGGTCACCGGCTTGTCGACGGTCACCAGATACTCTTTCTCGTGATCGTTGCCTGCCCGCAGGATCTTGTTGACCAGATCGCCGTGGTTGGTGAGAAAAATAAGGCCCTGGGAGTCCTTGTCGAGCCGGCCGATGGGAAAGATGCGGGTGCTGTGGTTGACGAAGTCGACGATGTTGTCCTTCTCACCCGCCTCCGTGGTGCTGACAATGCCCACCGGCTTGTTCAGCGCGATAAACACCAGGCTGTCAGCCTCGCGCGGTTCGATCACCTGACCGTTGACCTTGACCAGATCCCCGGCAAACACCTGATCCCCCACCCCGGCCCGCTTGCCGTTGATGAAGACGTGGCCCTGCTCGATAAAGCGGTCGGCCTCGCGGCGCGAACAGATGCCGCTCTCGCTGATGTACTTGTTCAGGCGCATGGATTCATCGGCCAGCATGGGTCACCTGCCTGCGGGCAGAAGCCTCGCCTCGTTGAACTCTGGTATTGTTTGCCAGCGAGGGCTCGGTCAGCGGCATCAACCGCGTCACCGCATCAAGTTTTTGCATAGTTTTCCATCTTAAAAAGGGCAAAGGCCAGCTTATCCGTCAAAAATGGCGACACAGTAGCATATTGCCAGCTTTAACACGCCGGATACTTGCTCGCGGCGCCCCTCTGCCGGCCAAAATGCGCCAGGGGTCACGCCTCTCCCTCCCGTTACACCTGTTCATCGTTATTTGGTTGTTATGCACAGGCTCCGTTTCTGCGCCATACGGAGCTAATAATTTCTTGCTATTTATTAATCAAAAATGCATAAAAAGATTTTCCTCAACACGAATTATCTTGTGCCCATCGCCCTGACTCTCGGTAGTTTTCGACGATTGGCACAATAATCGGCGGCAAGCCCGTCATTAAGTCGGATCTGTGTCTGCGTCCAAGCGACTTATAACCTCAAAAATTTGGATGCAGGGCATGTGCTTTTCTCTGGCAAGAGGCCAATTTCACCCTTCACTACAGGAGTTACAGATGAGTCATTCCCTATCCCGGGCGGACTTCCTGGCGCAGGTCGCCAGCCGCAATCCCCACCAGCCGGAGTTTATTCAGGCGGTCAGCGAGGTGCTTGCCTCCATCTGGCCCTATGTCGAGCGCCATCCCCGCTATCTGCAACATGGCCTGCTGGAGCGACTGGTAGAGCCGGAGCGGCTGATCCAGTTTCGCATCAGCTGGGTGGACGATCAGGGCCAGGTACAGGTAAACCGTGGCTACCGCGTCCAGCACAGCTCCGCCATCGGCCCCTTCAAGGGGGGGATGCGTTTTCACCCCTCGGTGGATCTCTCTGTGCTCAAGTTCCTCGCCTTCGAGCAGACCTTCAAGAATGCCCTCACCACTCTGCCCATGGGCGGTGGCAAGGGAGGCAGCGATTTCGACCCCAAGGGCAAGAGCGAAGGAGAGGTGATGCGTTTTTGCCAGGCGCTGATGCTGGAGCTCCATCGCCATCTGGGGGCCAACACCGACGTGCCGGCCGGTGATATCGGCGTCGGTGGGCGCGAGGTGAGCTACATGACCGGCATGATGAAGAAGCTCACCAACAGCGCCGAGTGCGTCTTTACCGGCAAGGGGCTCTCCTTTGGCGGCAGCCTCATCCGCCCTGAGGCCACCGGCTATGGCCTGCTCTATTTCGCCCAGGCTATGCTGGCCCATCGCGGCCAGTCGCTGGCGGGCATGACGGTGTCGGTGTCGGGCTCGGGCAACGTGGCCCAGTACGCCATCGAGAAGGCGATGGAGCTGGGAGCCCGTGTCATCACCGCCTCCGACTCCGGTGGTACCGTGTACGATCCCGACGGCTTCACCCCTGAGAAGCTGGCCCGGTTGATGGAACTCAAGAACGAGCAGCGCAAGCGCATCGCCGATTACGCCTATGAACTGGGGCTCGAGTATTACAGTGGCCGCACCCCCTGGCATATCGCCACCCAGGTCGCCCTGCCCTGCGCCACCCAAAACGAACTGCTGGAGGAAGATGCCCGCGAGCTTATCGCCCATGGGGTGCAACTGGTCGCCGAGGGCGCCAATATGCCGAGCAGCGCCGAGGCTATCGCGCTATTTCACGAGGCCAAGGTGCTGTTTGCCCCGGGCAAGGCGGCTAACGCCGGCGGGGTGGCCACCTCGGGCCTTGAGATGAGCCAGAATGCCCAACGCCTTGGCTGGAGCCGGGAAGAGGTGGATGCCCGCCTCAAGGGGATCATGACCAGCATCCACGCCACCTGCGTACGTTACGGCCAGGATGAGGAGGGTCATGTGAACTATGAAAGCGGCGCCAATATCGCCGGTTTCGTCAAGGTGGCCGATGCCATGCTGGCGCAGGGGGTCTGCTAACTCCGCCCATCCCATCTCGATGGGGTGGCCTGAACGAGCGCCCTCTCCCGCCAATAACAACGGCAGCCCATGGCTGCCGTTGTGTTTCAACATGGCGTTATCACCCGTACCAGTGCCTGCGCACCATCAGTCAGGGTAGCGGCTGATCTCGATAAGGTTCCGATCCGGGTCGAGGAGATAAACCGACTCGATGGGCCCGCAGGCACCGCTCTTTATCACTGGCCCCTCCACGACCTCGACATCTAGGCTCGCAAGCTGGGCCAGCACCTGATCCAGAGGCCAGCGGGTAATGAGGCAGAGATCCCCCGAGCCTACCTGCGCCCGGTTGCGCGGCTCCTGCCCAAGGAGTTGCAAATTGATCTTCTGGTTGCCAAAGCGCAGGGCGCGGCGCCCCTCGCCAAAGGTAACTGCCTCCATATTGAGCACTGTGCTGTAAAATGCCACCGAGCGTTCGATATCGCTGACTGTCAGTACCAGATGGTCGATATGGCTAATCATGCATCCTCCCTGTAAACGTCGCCGTCATGGTAATAAGGTGATGGAGACACCTACCACTCCATGCTTATCCTACCCACCTTATGTGGACAGCGAGCAAAACGGCTCAAACGTGTAGCAAACAGCCTCTTTTTGAGAATATCGGTAGCCAGCCTCACTGCACCTTGGCACACTCCTTGTCACGCTGGGCCTGCAGGGCTTCATCCTCGCTATCCATGGCCGCCAGAATGGCCTGATTACAGGCCCGCTCTGCCAATTGGGCCGGGTTCTGTCTGGCCTCCCCTATCTCGGCGATCATGGGGCGGTAGCTGACCGCCGCCTGGCAATACATGGCGCGAAATTTAGGCTGTTGCAAACTGCTGTCGTCTTGGCGATTCAGATCGTCGCAGAGCCGGTGAAACAACGCCGATGCCTTGACCGTACACTGACTAAAACGCCGAACATCCTGCTCGTAAGGTCGGCAAACACTCTGTGGTTGGATCCGCCACAGCTGAAACGAGTAGGGCACCTGCTCCCCCTCATACTGCACCACCAGCGTCTTAAGCTCGGTGCCATAGATATCCGACACCTGCTGCTGCACCAGGTTGAGATAGGCCGAGAAAAGATAGGAAACCGGATCCATCACCACCTCCTTGTGGTTGTGCCATATCACGGTATTGCGGCATGCCTATTCAGATGCCCGCTCTTTGCCAATAAGGGGATACGAAAAACTAGCCTGCTGATTTGTTTATAGAAATCGACCCAGTGTACCGACGTTACTAAAAAATAACCGCTTAAAAAAAGGCGTCATTTGGATTAACATGCCAGGCAACGGCTGCAAACCCAGATGGCGCCTGCTTTCTGTGTTAAACGCCATCCACTGCCCTCTCACTGCCTCAATATCTCTAGGAGTTCACCTTGCGCGATAACTGGACCACCGAAGAGTTACGCGCGGCGGTCGCGGCCTATCTGGAGATGCATGGCAAGGCCCAGCGGGGCGAGCGATTTGTGAAAAAACGCTATTATCGCGAACTGGCCGAGCAATTTGGCCGGACCGACAAGTCCTTTGAATTTCGCATGCAAAATATCTCCTATGTCTTTGAGCAGATGGGACTAGGCTGGGTGCCAGGATTAAAACCGGCGAAGCATGTGGGCTCGCGCACCATGGCTATCCTTGAGGGGCTTATTCGCGATCTCGCTCCTCTGACTGCGCCATTGGCCCCCGAGACTAACGTTCCTCAAGGGGTGCAAGCCCCCCAAGCACACTACCGCACGGCAAGCCGTCACGAGCGCAGTCAATCGGTGCGGGAGTGGGTGCTGACCAACGCAGCCCAGCGATGTGAATCCTGTGGTGAGCTGGCCCCCTTTTTAACAGCAGCGGGAGAGCCTTTTTTGGAGGTGCATCACCTCAAAGGGCTGGCTGATGGCGGGTCAGATACGGTGAGCAATACGGTGGCACTCTGCCCCAACTGCCATCGCGAGCTCCATCATGGTCGTAATAAGCTGACGGTACTCAATGAGTTATATCGCCGCCTCCCTCGCCTCGTGAAAGAGTAACCGCTCACCACATCACTCAGCACCATCACGCCACCATGCCATGGCGCCAAACTTGCCGCCATCTTGAGCAAAACCGCGGGCAAATTATCCGGTTGCATAATAACCCTGCCCCCTTGCGGTTGTTTAACGTGCCCTAAAATCAGATAATACCGCCCGCCTTCAAACCGGATAACCCGACATTCGATGACTGAGTACCTGCTTTTATTGATCGGCACCGTGCTGGTTAACAACTTCGTGCTGGTGAAATTCCTCGGCCTGTGCCCCTTCATGGGGGTCTCCGGCAAGCTGGAAACCGCCATCGGCATGGGGTTGGCCACCACCTTCGTGATGACCCTCGCCAGTGCCAGCTCCTATCTGGTGGAGCACTATATCCTGCTGCCGCTGGATATCGTCTACCTGCGCACCCTCGCCTTTATCCTGGTGATCGCCGTGGTGGTGCAATTTACCGAGATGGTGGTGCGCAAGAGCAGCCCCACCCTCTATCGCCTGCTGGGGATCTTCCTGCCCCTCATCACCACCAACTGCGCCGTACTCGGGGTGGCGCTGCTGAGCATCAATGAGCGTCACAATTTTATCCAGAGCGTGATTTACGGCTTTGGCGCGGCGCTTGGCTTCTCGCTGGTGCTGATCCTGTTTGCCGCCATGCGCGAGCGACTGGTGGCCGCCGATGTGCCCGCCCCCTTTCGCGGGGTTTCGATTGCCATGATCACTGCCGGCCTGATGTCGCTGGCCTTTATGGGCTTTACCGGCCTAATCAAGATATAACCATGATCCATATTCTCTTTGCCATTCTGGTGCTCACCCTGCTGGCGCTGGCGTTCGGGATTATCCTGGGCTTTGCCGCCGTCAAGTTTCATGTGGAGGAGGATCCCGTCGTCGATCAGCTCGACGCCCTGCTTCCCCAGACCCAGTGCGGCCAGTGCGGCTACCCGGGCTGCAAGCCCTACGCCGAGGCGGTTGCAGGTGGCGACGCCATCAACAAGTGCGTGCCCGGTGGTGACGCCACCATGCGCAAGATTGCCGATCTGATGGGGGTCGAACCCCAGCCGCTCGGCGGGGGTGACGAGGCCGCCGTGCCAGTCAAGAAGGTCGCCTTTATCCACGAAGATCAGTGCATCGGTTGCACCAAGTGCATCCAGGCCTGCCCGGTGGACGCCATCGTCGGCGCCACCAAGGCGATGCACACCGTGATCGCCAGCGAATGTACCGGCTGCGATCTCTGTGTCGACCCCTGCCCCACCGATTGCATCGAGATGATCCCGGTGCCGACCACGGTCGATAACTGGAAGTGGGATCTCAACAACGTCATCATCCCGGTCAAGGTAGTGGAGTAACCATGCAGTCCTTACTCGAACGTATCAAAGCCGGCACCTTGTGGGATTTTCACGGCGGTATTCATCCGGCCGACAACAAACGTCAATCGAGCCAGACCCCGGTGGTAGACGCAGGTCTGCCACCGCAACTCATCATTCCGGTACGCCAGCACGCAGGCCTGGCCGGCGATCTGCTAGTGCATGTAGGCGATCGGGTCAAGAAGGGCCAGCCCCTGACCCGTTACGCCAAGGGGCGGATCGTGCCGGTCCATGCCCCCACCTCGGGCACCATCACCGAGATTGGCAACCACACGGTTGCCCACCCCTCCGGCCTCGACGATCTCTGCATCACCCTCACCCCGGATGGCGAGGATGCCTGGGGTGAGCGCAATGGCAAACCCGACTACTGGAATCTGGAGCGGGGCGAGCTGCTCGAGCGCATCCAGCAAGCGGGCATCGCGGGCCTCGGGGGCGCCGTCTTCCCCACCCACAGCAAGCTTGACGGTCGCGGCCAGCTCACCGAGATCCTGATCGTCAACGGGCTGGAGTGCGAGCCCTACATCACCACCGACGATCGGCTGATGCAGCAATACGCCGACGAAATCATGGATGGCATCCGGGTACTCAAGCACCTGCTCAAACCCAAGCTCACCCTGATCGGGGTGGAAGACAACAAGCCGGAAGCCATCGACCAGCTGACCCGCCACGCCACCGACGAGGACGTGCTGGTCAAGACGGTGCCCACCAAGTACCCCTCGGGCGGTGCCAAGCAGACCATTGAGCTGCTCACCGGCCGTCAGGTACCCAAAGGGGGTCGGGCGGTCGATATCGGCATCATGGTGCTCAACGTCGCCACCGTGTTTGCCATCAAGCGCGCCATCATCGACGGCGAGCCGCTGATCGAGCGGATCGTCACCCTCACCGGCGACAGCTTCAAACAACCCGGCAACGCCTGGGTACGCCTGGGCACGCCGGTGCGCTGGTTGCTGCAACGCTTCGAGCTGCAACCCGAGGCGGATCAGCGGGTCATCATGGGGGGGCCCATGATGGGCTTTACCCTGCCCCACGCCATGGTGCCCGTGGTCAAAGCGACCAACTGCCTGCTGGCACCGACCCGTGCCGAACTGCCCTTCCCCGGTCCGGAACAGGCCTGCATCCGTTGCAGCGCCTGTGCCGATGCCTGTCCGGCCACCCTGCTGCCCCAGGAGCTCTACTGGTACAGCCGGGCCAGGGAATACGACAAGGCCGAGCAGCTCAACCTGTTCGACTGCATCGAATGCGGTGCCTGCGCCTGGGTCTGCCCGAGCGAAATCCCGCTGGTGCAGTACTACAAGATTGCCAAGGACGATATTCGCGAGGCGCGTGCCGAAGCCGAGAAAGCCGAGCGTGCCAAGCAACGCTTCGAGGCCAAGCAGGCCCGTTTCGAGCGGGAAAAAGCGGCCCGCGAGGCTCGCCACGCCGAAGCCGCCGCCCAGCGCCGTCAGGCCATGACGGCCGCCGGGGGGGAAGACCCGGTGGCTGCGGCCCTTGCCCGCATCAAGGCCAAGCAGGAGGCCCCTGTCACGGCCGTTGCCGCCACCGCACAAGGCTTGCCCGACAACAGCGCAATGATCGCCGCCCGCGAGGCTCGCAAACGGGAGGCAGAAGCGCGCCGCGCCGCCAAGGCGGCCGAAGCTGCTGCGACCATGCCGAGTGACACCACAACCTCTGCCGAGGCGGACCCGAAAAAAGCGGCTATCGCCGCTGCACTGGCGCGGGCCAAGGCCAGGAAAGCCGCCCAGAGCGGTGATGCCGAGGCAGCACAGACCGTTACATCAGATGCGCCTGTGAGCACCAAGGCCGATAGCGATCCGAAAAATGCCGCCATCGCGGTAGCCATTGCTCGTGCCAAGGCCAAGAAAACCCAGGCTGGCGATGAGGCTGATGCCACCGAGCCAACCGCTGACAGCAAAGCGGCTCAGGCTGAACCGGCAAGCCCCAAGGCCGATCCCAAAAAGGCAGCCATTGCCGCGGCCATCGCTCGCGCCAAGGCCAAGAAGCTGGCCCAAAGCGGCGAAGGCAATCAGGTAGAAGCAACGCCGGCCCCTGAAGCAAGCGAGGCCCCGGTCGAACCGGCCAGCCCCGAGGTCGACCCCAAGAAAGCCGCTATTGCCGCCGCCATCGCTCGTGCCAAGGCCAAAAAGCTGGCCCAAAACGGGGAAGGTGTTCAGGTAGAGGCTGCACCAATCGCTGAAGCAAACGAGGCCCCAGCCGAACCGGCAAGCCCCGAGGTCGACCCCAAGAAGGCAGCCATTGCCGCCGCCATCGCTCGTGCCAAGGCCAAGAAGCTGGCTCAAAGCGGCGAAGGCAATAAGCTAGAGGCAGCACCAGCCCCTGAAGCAAGCGAGACCCCGGCCGAGCCGGCAGGCACCGAGGTCGACCCCAAGAAGGCGGCCATTGCCGCCGCCATCGCTCGTGCCAAAGCCAAGAAGCTGGCCCAAAACGGCGAAGGCAATCAGGTAGAGGCGACGCCGGCCCCTGAAGCAAGCGAGGCCCCAGCCGAGCCGGCCAGCACAGAGGTCGACCCCAAGAAGGCGGCCATTGCCGCCGCCGTGGCCCGGGCCAAGGCCAAGACGCTGGCGGCACAAGCAGCGGCCAATACCGGTGCCAGTGCCACTGAAACGTCGCCGAGCGAAGGCTCATCGCCACACTGATCGTTACAACAGAGGTAACCGACTTCTCCATGTTCAATATCGCGACTGCGCCGTTTGCCCATAACCGCAAACAGACCCGAACCCTGATGCTGCTGGTGATCCTCGCCTGCGTGCCGGGTTTTCTGGCCCAGACCTGGTTCTTCGGCTGGGGCACCCTTATCCAGATCCTGCTGGCGCTGGTGACCGCGCTGGGCTGTGAGGCGCTGGTGCTCAAGCTGCGTGGCCGGGCCATCAAGCCCACCCTGCTGGATGGCAGCGCGGCGCTGACCGCCGTGCTGATCGGCCTCTCCCTGCCGCCACTGCTGCCCTGGTGGATGCTGGTGGTGGGCACGGCGTTTGCCGTCATCATCGCCAAGCACCTCTATGGTGGCCTTGGCCAGAACCTGTTCAACCCGGCCATGGTGGCCTATGTGCTGCTGCTGGTCTCCTTCCCGGTGCAGATGACCAGCTGGTTGCCGCCAGAGAGCGTGCGGGCCTATGACCTGGGTCTTGGCGACGCCCTGTCGGTGATCTTCACCGGTTTTAGCCTCGACGGCTACAGCATGGCCCAGCTCAAACAAGGGGTGGATGGCCTCACCATGGCCACCCCGCTCGATACCCTGAAGACGGGCCTGACCCAGGGGCTGACCACCAGCGAAATTCTGAGCGGCCCGCTGTTTGAAGGCTGGGGCGGCATCGGCTGGAGCTGGGTAAACCTGGGCTACCTGCTGGGGGGCCTGTTCCTGCTGCAACAGAAGGTGATCAACTGGCGCATTACGGTGGCTGTGCTCGGCGCCCTGCTGGTCTCTGCCACCCTCGGCTATCTGCTGAGCCCGGATGCCACCGGCACCCCCATCTTCCATCTGTTCAGCGGCGCCACCATGCTGGGGGCCTTCTTTATCGCAACCGACCCGGTGACGGCCAGCACCACGCCCCGTGGCCGCCTGGCTTACGGGGTGCTGATCGGCGTGCTGGTCTATATTATTCGTCGCTTTGGCGGCTACCCGGATGCCTTTGCCTTTGCCGTGCTGCTGGCCAACCTCTGTGTCCCGCTGATCGACAGCCTGACTCGCCCGAAAGTGTATGGAGCCCGTCGCAAATGATCTCTCTTCGTCCTCTTGTCACCGCCGCCGGAGCCCTGTCATGTTAAAGAGCATGGGAAAAAACGGCCTGATCCTGGCCCTGTTCGCGCTGGGCTGCACCGCACTGGTGGTGCTGACCCACGAATTGACCAAAGAGAAAGTGGCCCAGCAGCAGCAGCGGGAAAAGTTGCAAACCCTCTCGGCCCTGCTGCCTGAGGGAAGTTATGACAACGATCTGGTGGCCAGCTGCAAGCTGGTGACCAGCCGCAAATACCTGGGCAGCGATCAACCCCAGGCCCTCTATACCGCCACCAAGGGGGGCATCGCCACCGGCTATGCACTGGAGACCATAGCGCCGGACGGTTACAGTGGAGCCATCCGCCTGATTGTCGGCATCGATGCCAAAGGCACGATCAGCGCGGTGCGGGTGCTCGAGCACAAGGAGACCCCAGGCCTTGGCGACAAGATTGAGCTGAAAAAATCGGGCTGGATCAACAGCTTTGCCGGCAAGTTCCTGAGTGCGGACAACGAGGCCAGCTGGGCGGTGACCAAGGATGGCGGCGAGTTCGATGCCTTCACCGGCGCCACTATCACGCCGCGCGCCGTGGTCAAGGCGGTGAAGAACCTGCTGACACTGCAGCAAAAGCATCCCGAATGGCTAAGCAACGCCCCGGCCTGTCCGGCGGCCCAATAACCGGAGTCGATCCCGTCATGACACAGATGGAACAGATTGAAACGGGCACGGTCCCGACAGCCGAGCCGGACAACCGCAAACGCGAATTCAAGGAGCTGATGGTACAGGGGCTGTGGAAGAACAACCCCTCTCTGGTGCAGGTGCTGGGCTTGTGCCCGACCCTCGCCGTCTCCTCCACCTTTACCAACGCCCTGGGGCTGGGCCTGGCCACCATGGCGGTATTGATCGGCTCAAACCTCGCCGTCTCCCTGGTGCGCAACTGGGTGCCGAAAGATATCCGCATCCCGGTCTACGTGATGATCATCGCCTCCCTGGTGACCAGCGTGCAGCTGCTGATGAACGCCTACACCTATGGGCTCTATCAGGCGCTCGGCATCTTCATCGCGCTCATCGTCACCAACTGCGTCATCATAGGCCGGGCCGAAGCCTATGCCTCCAAGAACCCGCCGTTGCTGGCCGTCATCGACGGCTTCATGATGGGGCTGGGCTTTACCCTGGTGCTGCTGCTGCTGGGGGCGATGCGCGAGATCATCGGCATGGGCACCCTGTTTGACGGTGCCGAGCTGCTGCTCGGCGACTGGGCCAAATCCCTGCGCATCGAGCTGTTCCACGCCGATGCGAGCCTGCTGCTGGCCATTTTGCCACCGGGCGGCTTCATCGGTCTGGGGCTGCTTATCGCCGCCAAGAATGCCATCAACGACTGGCGCCACGAAAAGCAGTCGGCCACCATAGCCCACTGCAGCGTGCCCCCCGCCAGAGCGCGGGCAACCCAGCTCTGAGACAAGAGGGAGCCATGAACAACCAGAAACGCCGCCAGATCCTGGAGCGGCTGCGGGAGCACAATCCCCACCCCACGACCGAGCTCAACTTCAACTCGCCGTTTGAGCTCCTGATCGCCGTGCTGCTCTCGGCCCAGGCGACCGATGTGAGCGTCAACAAGGCGACCGACAAGCTCTACGCCGTGGCCAATACCCCGGCGGCCATGCTGGCCCTCGGGGTGGACGGGGTGAAGGAGTACATCAAGACCATAGGCCTCTTTAACACCAAGGCCGAGAACGTCATCAAGGCCTGCACCATACTGCTCGATCGCCACGGCGGCGAGGTGCCGGAAAATCGCGAGGCGCTGGAGGCCCTGCCAGGGGTGGGTCGCAAGACTGCCAACGTGGTGCTCAATACTGCCTTTGGCTGGCCCACCATCGCCGTCGACACCCATATCTTTCGCGTGTCGAACCGCACCGGTTTTGCGGTGGGCAAGAACGTGGATCAGGTGGAGGAGAAGCTGCTCAAGGTGGTCCCTGCCGAGTTCAAGCTGGACGTGCACCATTGGCTGATCCTGCACGGGCGCTACACCTGTCTGGCTCGCAAACCGCGCTGCGGCTCCTGTATCATCGAAGACTTGTGCGAGTACAAAGAAAAGGTCTACCCGGAGAGCTGAGCCCGGTGACCTGAACAAGGTGGTTTGAACCGCAGGGCCCCTGCGCCCTTCAGCCATACCGGCCTCGCTCGCAAACATCTGCGGCAGCGGCTTCTCGCGTATCGAAGCGCTGTGTGAATACAAAGAGAAAACTACCCGGAGAACTGAGCAATGAGAATTCTGCATACCATGTTGCGTGTGGGCGATCTGCAACGCTCCATCGACTTCTACACCCGCGTGCTCGGCATGAAGCTGCTGCGCCAGAGCGAGAACAGCGAGTACAAGTACACCCTGGCCTTCGTCGGTTACGGTGACGAGAAGGATGAAGCCGTCATCGAGCTCACCTACAACTGGGGGGTAAGCGAGTATGAGCTGGGTACTGCCTATGGCCACATCGCCCTGGAAGCGGACGACATCTATGCCACCTGTGACGCCCTGCGCGCCGCCGGCGCCAAGATCACCCGCGAGCCGGGCCCGGTCAAGGGCGGCACCACCGTCATCGCCTTCGTCGAAGATCCGGACGGTTACAAGATTGAGCTGATCGCCAAGAAAGATGCCGGCATGGGACTGGGCGACAGCCACTGATACCCAATCCGCAGAAGATAAAAAAGAGCGCTCTGGCGCTCTTTTTTATCTCTGTGGCAGTGCTCAAATCTCGCCATTGCGGCCCATGCTGATCACCACTCGCCGGTTCTTGGCACGGCCCTGCTCGGTTTCGTTGGAGGCGACGTGCTGCTTCTCACCGTGCCCTTCAACCGAGATCTTGCCGGGATCCAGCCCCAGATCGACGAACACCTTCTTGATGGCGTCGGCCCGCTTCTCCGAGAGCTTCTGGTTCGGCCAGCGGCCGCCGTAGCTGTCGCTGTAGGCGTCGATCACCACCACGTCGATGCTCTTGTCCGCCTTGATGAACTCGCTGATCATCGCCAGCCGCCGCTTGGAGGAGATGGAGAGCTGATCGCTGTTCTTGTCGTAAGTGAGCACGCTAAAGGCAATGTCGTTGAAGCTGTAGGGCAGCAAGCCGCTCAGACAGTCGAGAAACGCCTGGTACTTGACCCGGAAATTGACCGAAGAGAGGGAGACCCGTACCGCCCGATTCTGGCGATACCAGTCCCGATATTGAAAGGTCGGCATGCGCCCCCCTTCCAGCTCGTCCAGCATGGTCCAGGCGGTCTGCCCGTCGACCAGGCCATCAAACTGCTTGAAGAAACGCAGCTGGCTCACTTCCCGCCCGGCGATGCCGGGGCGCCACATGGGCGGCATGATGCCGAGACTCACCGTCTGGGTCTGGGCCTGGGGACGCTTTCCTTTGAGCTCGAAGTCGAGGTTGATCTTGCGCCCGGCACGGCTGACGAAAGCCCCCGTGCCCCAGTTGGGAATGGGGTGTTCGAGACGGCACTCGATCTGGCTGTCGGAGGTCAAACGCCAGACGGATTGATCCAGGCCGGCACCGAATTCGGTGACCCCCGCCTGCAACTGCATACTCACTGATATGCTGACCAACCCTAACACCCAAGCGTTCAATTGCCTGCCCTCCACGCGATCTCTTTTCAGATATCGGCAAGGGCAGGCCAAGCTTTAGGTATTAATGGTTCAATGGGAAGCGGGGGGCTCCATCAGCCGGAAACAGGCGATGCGACCCGCCAGCTCGCGGGCCAGTTGATCCAGCTCTGTGCTGTTTTTTTGCAGGGTAACGGAGTGCTGGCGATGCGCCTCGTACACCTCGCGAATGGTCAGCATGTTGTTCTGGATATCGTCGGTGACGTAGCGCTGCTCTTCGGTGGCGGTAGCCACCTGGGCGGTCATCTCGCTTACCTTGCGCACCTCGTCCACTATATCGGTCAGCTCGCTGCCAGCCCGTTTCGCCTCGGTGACGCTGAGCGCCGCCTGTTCGCTGCCCGACTGCATGGCCACGACCGCCTGGCTGGCGCCAAAACGCAGGCGGGAGAGCATCTGTTCGATATCATCGGCCGCCTGCTGGGTACGGTTGGCCAGGGTGCGTACTTCGTCGGCCACCACTGCAAAGCCCCGCCCGGACTCCCCGGCCCGCGCAGCCTCAATGGCCGCATTGAGAGCCAGCAGGTTGGTGCGATCGGAGATCTGCTTGATAAGGCTCAGGGCCTCCACTGCCGACTCGGTATCCTGATGCAGATTGTTGACCAGCTGGCGGGTCTGGGTGAGGGTATCGGCCACCTGGGCGATGGCGGCGATGGTCTGATCCACCTCCTTGTCCCCCTGGCGGGCACGGCCGATGGCCTGCTGGGTTGCCTGGGAGGTCTGGGTCGCATTGCGGGCAATCTCGGCCACGGTGGACGCCATTTCAGTAGCAGCGGTTGCCACCAGATCTACCTGCCCCACCCCGCGCTCGACCCCCTCGTTGACTTCGGCGATCACCTCGTTGGAGGCAAAAGCACTGCGCGTCAGTACATCGCAGGAGCGGCGCACTTCGCACAACAAGCCTTCGAGGTGTTGCAGGAACTGGTTCAAATCGCGGGAAAGCGCTCCCAGCTCGTCGCCGGACTGCCAGTTCACCCGCACTGTCAGATCATTCTCATTGACCAGACGGGAGAAGGTGCGATGCAGGGCGACAAAGCCCAGATGCAGATCCCGCAGTACCTTCCAGCTGATGAGACAGGTCAACAGTAAACAGACCAGCACCGCCAGGGTACCCCACCAGAAGTTGTGCTGGCTGCTGATCTGCATCTGCGCTACCCGCTCAAAGAGTTGCTGGTAGAGCTGATCTTCACCCTGTTTGAGCAGATCGATCTTCTTGGTACTGACCGCAAACCACTGTTCGGGATCAACGCCAAAACCCCCTTGCGCCATCTTGTCGAGGGCGACCTGCTCCAGCTTGCTGACCTCCCCCATCACGGGAGACTGCAGCAGGGTATCGAGCAGCCCTATCTGTTCATCCGTGGCAACCGCCCGGAAACGCTCGAGATAACTCTGCTGGGAAGCGAGCAGCGACATGAACTGCTGCAGGGCGGCGGGCGTGAAGCTGTCTTTGGCAAACACGTTGCTCAGGGTTGCCCGCTCCATCCCCATGCGCTCCTTGTTTTGCAGGAAGGCGGCATAGGCGTTGGTCTGCAGGGCGATGCCTGCATCCCGGCTGCGCAGGCTGATCTCGTCAACCACCCCCAGCAGGGAAGCGATCAACTGGCTATAGAAGGCCACCTGACGAGGCGCTTCTATGGTCAGCTGACTGACCTGATCGCGGATCCCGGCCAGCTGGGCCAGCCCCTGATCCGCCTGCTCATGGGCGATCCCCTGATCCTCGGCCCGAAATCTGGCGATGGCCTCATCCACCGCCGCCCGCTGTTGTGGCAGGGCATCGGCAAACTTGCTGCCAGCCGAGCCGATAAACCCTGCCGACATGCCCCGCTCTTTTTGCAGCTCATGAACCAGCTGGGCACTGCTCTTGACGAGCACCAGCATCTGCTGGGCCTGCTCCATCTCCTGCGACACCCGATAACGGTCGTACACGTAGTGGCCAGCGAAAAACACCAGCGCCAATAATGGCAGGCAAATTGCCAGCAACATCTTGCCAGCCAGTCCCAGTCTGTTCATCACGCGCTCCTGTTTTCTCTATCAATTGATTGATTATATTCACTTCTCTCTCTTTTTCCGGCGCCCACCCAACTATTTTCCACTCCCTTGACCTGGGTCAGGATAAGGGCTCTTGCCGCCACGGACGCGATGACCAGGCGCTTCTTGAATGCTGATTCGAGAGGATGAAACAGCTTCATTCGATAACTATCAAAATATTGGCAAGCTCGCCACTGGTGACATTGGCCACAAGCCCGTTACAGTAGGCAAAAGACAGGATGTCTCGGATCGGAACCTCATCATGCATATTTCCCCTCTCTGGCTGCTGCCGCTTTTACTGGCGCTTCCCGCCCTATCCGCCGATGCCGGCCAGCTGGATCCCGCTCGGGCGCAGGAACGCGCCAATGCGGTGATCGCCCTGATGACCTACACGGTCGTGCCGGATATCACCGCCAGCGATCTCAATATCGGCAGCGGCACCAACCAGTCGGCAGCCCTCGCCATGACCCAGTTTGGCGGTGGCTCAACCATGAGCGACCAGATCCCCGTCTATCTGGAGGGGGCAATAGGATTCAGTCGTTACGATCCCCAGTTCGTCATGAGCAATGGCACCGAGAGCCGCACCATTCCGACCCGCTGGAATAGCCTGACCGCCTCGGGGGGCGTCGGCTGGGATTTTTCCCTGCACCGGGATGAACAAGGGGGACACTGGGTACTTCGCCCCATCGCCAACATCTCCCTTGGCGTGGTGGCCAGCGATCTGCGGATCGGCAGCTGGCTGTTGGAGCGTACCCGGGGCTATTCACTGGACTTTCTCGATGGCGGCCAGCTCAACGTCTATGGCCTGGGGGGCTCCATGATGCTCGATTACGAGCTCTTCTCCCCCGCCCAGGATATCGATGCCGAGCTGCGCTACTCCTACCAGCACCTGCAAAGCTTTGGCGGCACCTCCCACAGCGTGCGCGGGTCTGCCGAGGCGGAAAACCTCGGGCTCTATCTGCGCCGCCGCGCCCCCCTGCTGGACTGGACTCTGCTAGATCGCCCTCTGCGCTATGTGCTGGAAGGGGCCCGCACTGAATATCTCGGGGATCAGCGCGGCCAGCTCGGCTTCAACTCCCTCAACTCGCTGGGACTGGGGCTGGAGCTCGATAGCAGCAAGTACGATATCTTCGTCACCCGCACCCGGTTGGTGGCCAGATACATGTTCAGCCGCCATACCAGCGGTTATTCCGTCGGGCTGGCCATGAGTTTCTAACCAGCTGTAAACGGCCATTAAGCATGAGTGAGAGAGCTTTCATTCAACCGCTAATCTCCCTCAGGTTCACATTTTTCTTGCCTCAAATGACTGGCAATGATGCTTGAACAAACCTGTCTTTTCATTCAGGTAGAAGGTTAATGCCCCACTAAGCGCCTTTATGCGCGCCACAACAAGATTCAATTTGCACCACCCTGAATGCTATCCTGACCTGCCTAATTCTTTTGGAACCATCTCATGCTCATCGCAACACTGCTGGCTTCTGCGCTCGGCTCTTTTACTGAAGGGATCTCTTTTCAACACAAGGACTGGGAACTGGCCTGCGACAACACACGGACATGCCGATCCGCAGGTTACAGCGCAGGATCTGGTGGAATATCAGTTCTGCTCACACGAGAGGCAGGAGCCAAGGGGATACTCAATGCCGAGCTGGCCATCACTGAAGTTGATGAACAAACCCCATCGGCCCCCAGTGATGGTTTGATAACACTGCGCATCAATGACGAAATACTCGGCACCGTAAAAGAGCGGACTCCATTTAGCCAGCATCAAACGGCAGCGCTAGTCCGAGCAATCAAAGGGACTGGCAAGGTGGTATTTGAATGGAACAAACATCAGGAACCGCTATCCGGTGCCGGTGCCTATGCCATTTTTCTCAAAATGGATGAGTTTCAAGGCCGTCTGAATACCAATACAGCCCTGACCAAACAGGGCTCGCTACCCATCACATCCATTCCTCCTGCCTTGTCGGCCCCCGTGATCCACGCCGGTGCCGTTGCCGCAGACAATCTCTCTCGTCCGCTCACCAAGCCGGAGTTGCAGAGCATAGGCAAGTGGCTAAAACAGCAAGTCGATCAAGATACCTGTCCCATGGCCTATGAAAAATCGGAAGGTGGCAGGCTCTATCCCCTGACCCAAGAACGAGCCTTGATCCAGCTCCCCTGCTGGCTCGCCGCTTACAACGACGGATCAGCATTCGTTCTGATTGACGCAGAGCTTGACACCGACAGTGCGACCCTCATCAGTACTGATGCCAATGGTTATGGAATGGGTGAACTGAGTGCCTCACACAAGGGAAGAGGGATAGGAGATTGTTTTTCTTTCGAAAGCTGGATATGGGATGGCAAAACCTTCGTGCAGAGCGAGAAAAGCACCACCGGAAGCTGCCGCATGATTGCACTGGGGGGCACCTGGCACCTACCGACACTGACCAGCAAGGTGGTCAAAGCACAGTAAACATAAGGCAGCCGCTGGGCCGCCCTTGTGGCTTTTGAATATCAGCGGATCGTCGCCATCTTTCTGACGCAGGCTTGCTCCCTGTCATCCACCCGCTTGGCAAACCAGGCGGTGGTGAGGTTGCGGGTGATCTTGGGGCTCTTTAGCTGGATGCCGGGCAGGATGGCGCGGGGCAGCCGCTTGCCCGCCTGCTTGTCGGCCAGGACGAAGACCCTGTGGTAGAGATCGCTCTTGGCAAAGTCGCTGCTATCCCCCAGACGCAGGCTCTGGCTGATGGCCTTTTTGCTCATATTGACCCGGCTGGCGAGGGTGTAGACCGCCAGCTCGGTATTGCCGGGCTTGTCGGAGTTGTAGCGAATGAGATCTCCGTCCAGCGCCAGGCTCTTGCCGCTCAGGCGGCTGACCGCGGCCTGGAAGGCGGCATTGCGGCTCGCGTACCAGCCCGCATTGAAATCGGCGAAGCGGTAGAGGGTGTCGGGGTAGTCGGCCGGGTAGCCGAAGATGTGCTTGGTGCCAAACCAGATGCCGCCGCGACGGGTAAAGACTTCGTGGCGGATGCTGTCCTTGACGGGATAGGGATAGCCACGGGCATTGGCCTCGGCAAAGGCAATGCTCACCTGCATGGGGCCGCCGGTGCGCACCGGGTTGAGGTTGCCAAAGAGCGTCTTGCCCATAGGCAGCATGCCGATCATATCCTCGAAGATTTCACTCATCTCCCGCTCGGTGCGCACCCGATCGATGCGCTCGGCATAGGTCTTGCCGGTAGGAGAGTTGATCGAAAGGGCCGTGCGCACCACAAACTCCGGGATCAGCAGCTTGCCGGCACGGGCGTTGATCTCCTTCCAGGCGATCTTGCTTAAATTGGGTACTACGGGATCGGCCTGGTAAGTGGCTTCCTGCTCCGCCACCGCCAGCACTGAGCAGACGTTGTGATCACTGACTGTGAGTCCCTGGCTGGTGAGGGCCGTCACCACGTCGTTGGCCCACCCCTGCTTGTCCGGCACCTGTCTTGGCAAAAAGCGCACGATGCGGGTCTTCATGTCGGCCGGCTTGCGCGGCTGCATAGCCTTGGGCAACTTGGCGATGGCCGCCGCATCCTGCGCAGGGGCTCCCGGATCGCTGGCGCAGCCCGCAAGGAACAGGGTGACAAACAGCGGCAACGCGCGCACGGCAAAAGAGCTTGAGGAGAGTGAAAACGTCATCGAGGCATCCGGTACTGAGGCTGGGCGCAGACCCGGCCAGTGGCGGGCGCGCAAATAGTCGCTCATTGTAGAGGATTGATCCACAAGGCTAAAGCCCGATGGCCGCGGCGTTCTATTGCGCCTGACAGCCCCTGCCGTCATCCCCTCGCAAACCAGGATGACAAAGGCCCATTGATAAGCTTTTATCGAGAGTGATTTACATTTAGAATGCCGCCGCCCGGACGCTCACGGTATGGACTCCATGGACAGACTGACCCTTCTCTTTGACCCCGTGCAGCAGTGGCTGATCACGCCGCTCTGGCACTGCCTGACCGGACTGCTCGACTTCAACGGGCGCCTGGGGGCCCCCTTCCTGCTGGTCTCGGGCACGATCGCCTATCTGCTCTATCGCCATCGCCGTCGCCAGGGGGATCCCGACGTCCGCAGCTTTGCCGGTTTTCTCGGGGGGCAGGCCGTCTGGCTGCACCCCTCGGCTCTGCTCGACTACCAATACTATCTGGTGCGGGCACTGCTCCATGTGGCGCTGATCCTGCCGATCCTGGCCCTGCTTCACCCCTGGCTGCTGCAGGCGGAGGATGTCCAATCGGCCCTGACCCGGCTCTGGGGTGAACGCCCCCGGCTGGCCCAGGCGAGCTGGCTGATGATGCTCTATGGCCTGGGCGTCTTCCTCATCAGCGATCTGGTGCATTACTGGCTGCACCGCGCCTTCCACAGTCGCTGGCTCTGGGAGTTTCACAAGGTGCACCACAGCGCGACCGTGATGGTGCCGCCGACGGCAAGCCGCATCCATCTGGTGGAAAAGCTGTGCGAGATGCTGGTCAAGGGGAGCTGTCTCGCCCTCTACGCCGGCGCCTTCTACTGGTTGTGTGGCGGCACCGTGCGCCCCTACACCCTGTTCGGGGTGAGCTACCTGGTGCTGGTGTTCAACTCCCTGGCCGCCAACCTGCGCCACACCCATGTCTGGCTCTCGTTTGGTCCCGTGCTCGAGCACATCTTCAACAGCCCGGCCCAGCACCAGATCCACCACAGCCGGGATCCCCGCCACTTCAACCACAACTTCGGCACCAACCTCTCGCTCTGGGACTGGTGGTTTGGCACCCTCTATGTGACCAGCAGCCAGCCCGAGCCCCTCTCCTTCGGGGTCGGCCCCAGGGACAACGAGCGCTACAGCCGCCTGAGCGTGCTCATCCTGCGCCCCTTCCTGGTGACGGCGCGCAAGCTGTGGCGTGCCCTGCCCCGCCCGCGCGGGCGCAATGCCCTGGCCGATTGAGCCGGACAGCCATAAAAAACGCCACCTTGCGGTGGCGTTTTTTATGGGCGAAGAGGCGTGCTGGCTCAGGCACTCCGGCGCAGGGCCTGGTGCTGGGCGGCGCCGTTGATCACCGCCTGCAGGGAGGCATTGACCACGTCGCGACCCACGGCCACCCCGCACATGCGGATGCCCTCGACGCTCAGCAGCACATAGGCGGCGGCGCGGGACTCGGTACCGGCGGTGAGGGCATGCTCGGAGTAGTCGAGCACGTCGATGTGCATGCCGGTGTGGCGTTGCCAGCCGTTGACCAGGGCCGTGATGGCCCCCTCCCCCTCACCGCACAGCTGCAGGGTCCCCGCAGGGGTCTGCAATTCCAGGCGCAGGCTCTCCTGACTGTCGTGGCCGAGCTGGAAGCGGCCCACCCGATAGCCGTGGGCTGGCGCCAGATAGTGGCGCTCGAACAGGGCACGGATCTGCTCCGGGCTGATTTCGCTGCTGCTGGCCTCCGCCTCGGCCTGGACCCGGCGGCTGAAGTCAATTTGCAGCCAGCGCGGCAGTTGCAGGCCGAGGTCGCGCTCCAGCAGGTAGGTGACGCCTCCCTTGCCGGACTGGCTGTTGATGCGGATCACCGCCTCGTAGCTACGGCCGAGATCGGCCGGGTCGATGGGCAGGTAAGCCACGTCCCAGTAGTGATCCGGCTTCTCCGCCGCCAGAGACTTGCGGATGGCATCCTGGTGGCTACCGGAAAACGCGGTGTAGACCAGCTCGCCGGCATAGGGGTGGCGCGGGTGCAGGGCAATCTGGGTACAGGCCCCGACGGTGGCGACGATGGCATCCATGTCGGAGAGGTTGAGCTCGGGGTCGATCCCCTGGCTGTAGAGGTTCATGGCCATGGTGACGATGTCCATGTTGCCGGTGCGCTCCCCGTTGCCGAGCAGGGTGCCCTCGATACGATCCGCCCCCGCCAGCACCGCCAGCTCGGCAGCAGCCACCCCGCAGCCCCGATCGTTGTGGGTGTGGATGGAGATACACACCTCGGGCCGCGCCTTCAAATTGCGGCAGAACCACTCCACCTGATCGGCAAACACGTTGGGGGTGCTCACCTCCACCGTGGCGGGCAGGTTCAGGATCATGGGGCGGGCTGCGCTGCGCCACTCATCGATAACGGCGTCGCACACCTCGACGGCAAACTCCACCTCGGTACTGCTGAAACTCTCCGGCGAGTACTGAAAACTCCACTCGGTGCCCGGATTGCGGGCCGCATACTCCCGCACCCAGCGCGCCCCCTGCACGGCGATGGCCTTGACCCCGTCCCTTCCTGAGTTGAACACATAGTTGCGCTGGGTCGGGTTGACCGAGTTGTAGACGTGGACGATGGCCCGCTTCGCCCCCTTGAGGGCCTCGAAGGTGCGGGCAATGAGATCTTCGCGCGCCTGCACCAGCACCTGGATGGTGACGTCGTCCGGAATCAGGTTGCGATCGATAAGTTCGCGTACGAAGTCGAAATCGGGCTGGGAGGCGGCCGGAAAGCCCACCTCGATGTGCTTGAAGCCGATGTGCACCATCAGCGCCCACATCTGCAGCTTCTGGGCCACCGTCATGGGCTCGACCAGCGCCTGGTTGCCGTCGCGCAGATCCACGGCGCACCAGAGCGGCGCCCGCTCCAGCACCCGGTTGGGCCACTGGCGATCCGCCAGATTGATGACGGGGGCACGGCGGTATTTGCGATGATCGAAGCTCATATTCTGATTCCCTTGGCTGATAGACGAACGGCTGACTGGCGGCTGACAGAGGGACGAAGAGAGGGAAGCGGGGCGGCGCGGTAACGCCGGCCCTGACGAGTCGCGAGGCGGTAACCCCACGCCCGGTATCCTGTGGCCCTTCCCGGTAAGAAGGGCCGGCCGCACAACCCGATAAGGCTGCGGGCCCGATCTGTTCGCCCCTGCATCGGCAGGTGCAGACGACCTGATCCGTTGGCTCCTGTGACGAGGACCCAGTATAGAGAGGCAACGCGGGCGAGAGATTGCAAAGAACGCTGTCAAATACATCTATTGCACAATCATTGTGATGTTTTATCTAATTATTGAGTGACTATCTCCCTCAGGTTCCCTGACCAGGCATTTTCCCCTCTGTCCCGCAGCCTTCGGCCAATAAAAAACCCCGCCATCGCTGGCGGGGTTTTATCGGGTCACGAAGGAGGCGTCTCTCCTTCATCACGCGGTCTTAGCGGCTTTTCAGCTGGCTCTCGACCTTCTGGTGCAGCTCCTGCACCGAGCTCACGTTGGCGGTAGCATCGACTGTGATGGCCATGCAGGTGGCGAACGCCGCGTGCAGCGTGGTGGTGTAAGCCACCTTGTGCTGCAGGGCGCCACGGCGCAGCTGCTTGGAGTCCTCGATGGCCTGACGACCCTCGGCGGTGTTGACGATGTAGGTGTACTCGCCATTCTTGATGCGATCCAGAATGTGCGGGCGACCCTCGTGCACCTTGTTGACCAGGCGCGGGTTGATGCTCGCCTCCCCTAAGGTCACCGCAGTGCCGTGGGTGGCGTCGAGGTCATAGCCCAGCTCCAGCAGCTTGGCGGCCAGGTTGACCACCCGCTCCTTGTCGCCGTGGCGCACGGAGAGCAGGGCGCGACCTTCGCGCGGCACCTGGTGACCGGCACCCAGCTGCGCCTTGGCATACGCCTCGGCAAAGCTGCTGCCCACCCCCATCACTTCACCTGTACTGCGCATCTCCGGGCCCAGCAGCGGGTCGACCCCCGGGAACTTGGCAAACGGCAGCACCACTTCCTTCACGGAGTAGTAGGGCGGGATGATCTCGCTGGTGAAGCCCTGTTCTTTCAGGCTCTGACCGGCCATGACGCGGGCGGCGATCTTGGCCAGCGGCGCACCGGTGGCCTTGGAGACGAACGGCACGGTACGGGCGGCACGTGGGTTCACCTCGATGAGGTAGATCTCGTTGTCTTTCACCGCGAACTGCACGTTCATCAGGCCCACCACGCCAAGCTCCAGCGCCAGTTTGCGCACCTGCTCGCGCATCTCGTCCTGAATGGCCTTGGACAAGGTGTAGGGCGGCAGGGAGCAGGCGGAGTCACCGGAGTGGATGCCGGCCTGTTCGATGTGCTCCATGATGCCGCCGATGACCACATCCACGCCGTCGCAGATGGCGTCCACGTCCACCTCGGTGGCGTCGTCCAGGAAGCGGTCCAGCAGCACAGGCGATTCGTTGGAGACGCTCACCGCCTCGGCGAAGTAGCGGCGCAGGTCCTGCTCGTCATAGACGATTTCCATGGCGCGGCCACCCAGCACGTAGGAGGGGCGAACCACCAGCGGGTAGGTGATGCGCGAGGCCAAAGTAACGGCCTGCTCCAGCGCGGTGACGGTGCCGTTTTCCGGCTGCTTGAGACCCAGGCGCTCCACGGCGGACTGGAAGCGCTCGCGGTCTTCCGCGCGGTCGATGGCATCCGGGCTGGTCCCGATGACCGGCACGCCGTTCGCTTCCAGGGCGCGAGCCAGTTTCAGCGGAGTCTGGCCGCCGTACTGGACGATGACGCCCTTGGGCTGCTCGACCCGCACGATTTCCAGCACGTCTTCCAGAGTCACCGGCTCGAAGTAGAGGCGGTCGGAGGTGTCATAGTCGGTGGAGACGGTTTCCGGGTTGCAGTTGACCATGATGGTCTCGTAACCGTCTTCGCGCAGGGCCAGCGCCGCGTGCACGCAACAGTAGTCAAACTCGATGCCCTGACCGATACGGTTCGGGCCGCCACCGATGACCATGATCTTGTCGCGGTTGGTGGGGTTGGCCTCGCACTCCTCGTCATAGCTGGAGTACATGTAGGCGGTGTTGGTGGCGAACTCGGCCGCGCAGGTATCGACCCGCTTGTAGACCGGGAAGATGTTGTGGCGGGCACGCAGCTTGCGCACTTCCCCTTCGGCCACACCGAGGATCTTGGCCAGACGGGCATCGGCGAAGCCCTTGCGCTTGAGGGCGCGCAGGAAGTCGGCGTCCAAGCCTGCCATGCCGCGCTCTTTCACCTGCTCTTCCAGCTTCACCAGCTCTTCAATCTGCACCAGGAACCAGGGGTCAATCTTGGTCAGCTTGAACACGCCATCCATGGAGAGACCGGCGCGGAAGGCGTCGGCGATGTAGAAGATACGCTCGGCGCCGGCATCCTGCAGCTCGTGGCGGATGCGAGTCAGGGAGTCAGGGGCATTGAGGTCGACCATGGGGTCGAAGCCGGTCTTGCCGGTCTCGAGGCCACGCAGCGCCTTGTGCAGGGATTCCTGGAAGTTGCGGCCGATGGCCATCACTTCGCCGACGGACTTCATCTGGGTGGTCAGACGGTCGTTGGCACCGGCGAACTTCTCGAAGTTGAAGCGCGGTACCTTGGTGACCACGTAGTCGATGGCCGGCTCGAAGGAGGCCGGGGTACGACCGCCGGTGATGTCGTTCATCAGCTCATCCAGGGTGTAACCGATGGCGAGCTTGGCGGCGATCTTGGCGATGGGGAAACCGGTCGCCTTGGAGGCGAGCGCGGAGGAGCGCGACACCCGCGGGTTCATCTCGATGATGACCATGCGGCCATCTTTCGGGTTGATGCCGAACTGGACGTTGGAGCCGCCGGTCTCGACACCGATCTCGCGCAGCACCGCCATGGAGGCGTTGCGCATGATCTGGTACTCCTTGTCGGTCAGCGTCTGGGCCGGCGCGACCGTGATGGAGTCACCGGTGTGGATGCCCATGGGGTCGAAGTTCTCGATGGCGCAGACGATGATGCAGTTGTCGTTGCGATCGCGCACCACCTCCATCTCGTACTCTTTCCAGCCGATCAGGGACTCATCGATGAGCAGCTCTTTGGTTGGCGACAGGTCCAGGCCCCGTTCGCAGATCTCGACGAACTCTTCGGTGTTGTAGGCGATGCCGCCACCGGAGCCGCCCATGGTGAAGGAGGGACGGATGATGCAGGGGAAGCCCACTTCTGCCTGTACCTTCCACGCTTCTTCCATGTTGTGGGCGATGCCGGCGCGCGGGCACTCCAGGCCAATGCTGCGCATGGCCTTGTCAAAGCGGGAGCGATCCTCGGCCTTGTCGATGGCATCGGCGGTGGCGCCGATCATCTCGACACCAAACTCGGCCAGCACGCCGTGCTGCTCCAGCGCCAGGGCGCAGTTGAGGGCAGTCTGGCCACCCATGGTGGGCAGGATGGCGTCCGGGCGCTCTTTCTTGATGATCTCGCGCACCACTTCCCAGGTGATGGGCTCGATGTAGGTGGCGTCGGCCATCTCAGGGTCGGTCATGATGGTGGCCGGGTTGGAGTTGACCAGAATGACGCGGTAGCCCTCCTCGCGGAGGGCCTTGCACGCCTGGGCGCCGGAGTAGTCGAATTCGCAGGCCTGGCCGATGACGATGGGGCCGGCGCCGAGGATCAGGATGCTCTGAAGGTCGTTACGTTTTGGCATGGCTCTCTTTATCCTCTTAGGCGCGATACTGCTTAATCAATTCAATAAAGTGGTCGAACAGACCGGCACAGTCGTGCGGACCCGGACTCGCCTCGGGGTGACCCTGGAAGCTGAAAGCCGGGCGGTCGGTGCGATGGATGCCCTGGAGCGACCCATCGAACAGAGAGACGTGGGTCGCGCGCAGGCACTCGGGCAGGGTCTGCTCGTCCACCGCAAAGCCGTGGTTCTGGGCGGTGATCATGACTGTGTTGTCATCCAGACTCTTCACCGGGTGGTTGGCGCCGTGGTGGCCAAACTTCATCTTGACGGTCTTGGCGCCGGAGGCCAGGCCCAGCAGCTGGTGACCCAGGCAGATACCGAACACCGGGGTGTTGGTATTAAGGAAGGCCTTGATGGCAGTGATGGCGTAGTCGCACGGCTCGGGGTCACCTGGGCCATTGGAGAGGAAGATGCCATCCGGGTTCATCGCCAGTACCTCGGCTGCCGGGGTCTTGGCCGGCACCACGGTCAGGCGGCAGCCACGATCCACCAGCATGCGCAGGATGTTGCGCTTGACGCCGAAGTCATAGGCCACCACGTGATATTTGAGCTGGTCGGCATCCGGGGTGACGTGCCCCTTGCCAAGCTGCCAGCTCCCCTCGGTCCAGTTGTATGCCTCGGCGACGGTCACTTCCTTGGCCAAGTCCATCCCCTTCAACCCGGGAAAGGCGCGAGCCTGCTCGAGGGCGTACGCTTCTGCACTTGCTTCAATGCCCTGCTTGCCCGCCACTTCTTTGCCGGCATAAATGCAACCGGCCTGGGCGCCTTTCTCGCGCAGGATGCGGGTCAGCTTGCGGGTGTCGATGTCGGCGATGCCAACGATATTGTGGGACTTGAGGTAATCGGAGAGGGATTGCTGATTGCGGAAATTGGAGGCAAGTATCGGAAGGTCCCGGATGATCAGGCCTTGGGCGTGGATCTGGGTGGACTCTTCATCTTCGCTGTTGGTGCCGGTGTTGCCTATATGGGGGTAAGTGAGGGTAACGATCTGACGGGAATAAGAGGGATCGGTGAGGATTTCCTGATAGCCCGTCATCGACGTATTGAAAACCACTTCACCAACGGAACATCCCTCGGCGCCTATCGACACGCCTTTGAACACAGTTCCATCTTCCAGCACTAGCAATGCAGTGTGATTCAAGACAACCTCCAGTTATTTAGCTTTAAATTCAGCAATTTACCTGGGTGTTGCGGGCTCGGTTCCGGTCTTTGACAGGACTCGAACCCGGCAGATTTCTGGCAAATTGGGCGCATTCTACTTAAAAAAAGTGGCATTTCAATGTCTTTTCTCTGACGAAATGCATCTAAATTCAATAAACAAGCAACATTACCCATTATCTATGCACTTTTTGCCTTTGCAACCCCCACCATCAAAAGAAAATGAAAAACCACCACCAAAAGCAACACCCAATGCGTCGATAGACACAAAAATCAAATTTAATCACAATAAAAACAATAAATTAAAAAACAACACAAAAACAAACCTGGCCTGATATCGCTCATTTAACCGAAGAAGATTTTCCATAACGCATGAAAAACGTTTTTATTGTTTTGCATTTTTAGTCTGTTTTGTTGAATGTAAAAAAATGGCTAAAAGGGGGATTTTTGACCGCAATGTCGTCACGAGCCGATGACAATCCGGAGAGGGAAAATTGGGGGGCAGAGAGAATTGTGATGATTTATGGCAGTTCAAACAAAAGAGCGGCCATAATGCCTATTTTGGTAGACAAAGTGGGAGTGGACGAGCAATCCCCCCGGCAGAGCGGGGGGATGAAGAGTGTGTTACTTGAGGCCCAATACATCCTGCATGTCGTACAGACCGGCCTGCTGGCCACTGAGCCACTTGCCCGCCCGCACGGCACCGTTGGCAAAGGTAAGACGGCTGGAGGCCTTGTGGCTGATCTCCACCCGCTCGCCGATGTCGGCAAACATGACGGTGTGCTCTCCCACCAGATCGCCGGCGCGAATGGTGGCAAAGCCGATGGTGTTGCGATCCCGCTCGCCGGTGATCCCCTCGCGGCCATAGACGGCGCACTCCTTGAGATCGCGGCCCAGCGTTTTCGCCACTACCTCACCCATGGAGAGGGCGGTGCCAGACGGTGCATCCACCTTGTGTCTGTGGTGCCCCTCGATGATCTCGATGTCGGTGTAATCCCCCATCACCCTGGCGGCCTGCTCCAGCAGTTTGAACACCAGGTTGACGCCCACCGAATAGTTGGAGGCAAACACGATGCCGATCTCCTTGCCCGCTTCGTTGAGGGCCGCCTTGCCCGCCTCGTCGAAGCCGGTAGTGCCGATCACCATCCGCTTGTTGTGGGCCAGGGCGAAGGCCAGGTTGGCCAGGGTCACTTCGGGACGGGTGAAGTCGATGATGAGATCAAACTCGTCACGCACCTTGTCTAGGCTGTCGCTGATCGCCACCCCCAGATGACCCAGTCCGTTGAGCTCACCGGCATCCAGCCCTATCACGGCTGAGCCCGGTCGCTCCAGCGCCGCCCCGACCACTACCCCCTCGGCATTGGTAATGGCTTCCAGCAGCACCTTGCCCATACGACCATTACAGCCCATCACGGCCACACGGATCGGATTGTCCATCTCCACCCTCTCTTCTCTTTAATAAGGAAAGAGACCGTTTTACCAGCCCGCGTTGCCTTTGAAAAGCCCGGTGTGGGCCCGGGCTCACACCCGACAAAACAACGAGATATTTAAATAAAACCGAATATTTGACGGATTCGTACCGATGTACAAAATCCCCTGATAAAAACCCCTATCCATCTGGACGTCCATCTTGACCCATTAACCCTGACTCACTACTGTAGACCCCCCAACCGGGGCAGGATGCCCCCCTGTTTTTCCCCTATTCGCTTCAGATTTCGGCACAAAACAGCACACGACAGGAGGTCATTGTTCAATTTCAGAGGAACACATGATCCAGACTCAACCCAGTGCCAAGGCCCTGCTGCCCCTGCTGGTCTTTCTCGCCCTCTTTATCGGTACCGGTACCTGGCTGACCCTGCAAGGGGTCGAGTTTGCCTTCTACCAGCTGCCCGCCCCCGTCGCCGCCCTGCCCGCCGTGATGCTGGCCCTGATGCTGGGCAAAGAGGGATTCAACAAAAATCTCGAGACCTTCTTCAAGGGGGTCGGCCACAGCAACATCATGGCGATGTGCCTCATCTATCTGCTGGCGGGCGCCTTTGCCAGCGTGGCCAAGGCCACCGGCGGGGTGGATGCCACGGTCGCGCTCGGTCTGTCGTTGATCCCGGGCTGGTTCCTGCTGCCGGGGCTCTTCCTCATCTCTGCCTTTATTGCCACCGCCATGGGCACCTCCATGGGCACGATCGGTGCCGTCGCCCCGGTGGCCCTCGGCGTCGCCCAGGCCGCCGGCATCGACCCCGTACTCATGGCGGGCACCATCCTCTCCGGCGCCATGTTTGGCGACAACCTCTCCATCATCTCTGACACCACCATAGCCGCGACCCGCAGCCAGGGCTGCGAGATGAAGGACAAGTTTCGCGAGAACGTCAAAATCGCCGCCCCTGCCGCCATCGGCGTGATCCTGCTCTACCTGACCCTAGGGTCGGTGGGCGAGGCCCCTGCCAGCAACACGGCCATCGAACTGTTCAAGGTGATGCCCTACCTGCTGATCCTGGGGCTGGCCCTGGCCGGGGTGAATGTGTTCGTGGTGCTGGGAATTGGCATCCTGGCCGCCGGCCTCGTCGGCTTGTTCAACGGCTATGAGCTTGGCCAGTTCAGCAAAGATATCTATCAGGGCTTTACCGGCATGCAGGAGATCTTCCTGCTCTCCATGCTGATCGGCGGCCTCGGCGCTCTGATGGAGCGCCAGGGGGGGCTGGCCTGGATCAGCACCCGCATTGCGGCCCTGATCGCCCGCTTCACCCGGGAGCACAGTGGCGAGCAGAACGAGAAGGCGGCCGAGCTCGGTATCGCCGGGGTAGTGGGCCTCACCAACCTCTGCACCGCCAACAACACGGTCGCCATTATCGTCGCCAGCAAGGTGGCCCGGGATCTGGCGGAGCACCACGGTGTCACCCCGCGCCGCGCCGCCTCCATGCTGGATATCTTCTCCTGCGTGGTGCAGGGGCTTATCCCCTGGGGAGCCCAGGCGCTGCTGCTCGGCTCCATCTTCGCGCTCTCGCCCCTGTCGGTGGTGAGCATGAGCTTCTACCCCATGGCACTGGCCCTGGCCGCCCTGGTGGCAGTGTTCATCAAGCACCAGATGCGCCAGCGTTGATCCCGCCGGCACCGGACATGGCCTTGTCTGGTGCCGTTTGCCACTCTGGCCTCCCCTGATCCGCCGGAGTAATGTGTTAAGGTAAGGCGCTTTCCCCTGCGCAGCCATTCTCGAGGTGCCCCATGCAAGAGTCCCAGCCCGAACGTCAATCCCTGCGCCAACTGGTGAGAACGCGCAGAAAGAGCCTGACCCACGCCGAGCAGCAGCAGGCGGCTCAAGAGCTGCTGGCCCGCTTCAAGGAGCACCCCGAGATCCTGGCGGCCAAACGCATCGCGCTCTATCTGGCCAACGACGGAGAGATCAATCCCCTCCCCGCCATCCACTGGCTCTGGGCCCAGCAAAAAGAGGTCTACCTGCCGGTGCTGCACCCCTTCACCCCGGGCCACCTGCTCTTCTTGCGCTACACAGCCACCAGCCCCATGGTGCGCAACCGCTACGGCATCGAGGAGCCTGAACTCGATGTGCTGCAGGTGGTGCCCCACAGCACCCTCGACCTTATTTGCACGCCCCTGGTTGCCTTCGATGCCGAAGGCAACCGCCTCGGCATGGGGGGCGGCTATTACGATCGCACCCTCGCTTGCTGGCACGAACACAGAATGGGGCCCAAGCCCCTCGGCATCGCCCATGACTGCCAACAGGTGGAGGCGGTGCCGCAAGAAGAGTGGGACGTGCCCCTGCCCCAGATCATCACCCCGAGACGCTGCTGGCGTTTCGAGTAGAGCCGTCAGGCTCCACTCCCCCTTAATCAAGTTCACAGATCAAGGTAAATGGGGAATAAACAGGCAAACGATTTACATCTTGCGGCTTTTTGCCCCGGAACGTGAGCGAGGTGGTCGCTCCGGGGGGGCGGCTTGGATATAATGCGCCCGCTTTTTTCTTAAGGAACGATCATGACTCAAGATGAAATGAAGAAGGCGGCCGGTTGGGCTGCGCTCAAGTATGTGGTTCCCGGTACCATAATCGGGGTCGGCACTGGCTCTACCGTCAACCACTTTATCGACGCGCTGGCGACCATGAAGGACGAGATCAAGGGAGCCGTCTCCAGCTCCGTGGCCTCCACCGAGCGTCTCAAGGGCTTTGGCATCCCGGTGTTTGATCTCAACGAGATCGACGCCCTCTCCGTCTACGTGGATGGCGCCGACGAGATCAACGCCACCCGTGACATGATCAAGGGCGGTGGCGCGGCCCTGACCCGCGAGAAGATCGTCGCCGCCGTGGCCGATCAGTTCATCTGCATCATCGACAACACCAAGACAGTCGACGTGCTGGGCACCTTCCCGCTGCCGGTCGAAGTGATCCCCATGGCCCGCGAATATGTGGCCCGCGAAATCAGAAAGCTTGGCGGCAACCCGGTCTGGCGTGAAGGGGTGGTCACCGACAACGGCAACCACATTCTGGACGTGAAAGGCATGGCCATCACTGATGCCAAGGGGCTGGAAGTACAGCTCAACGCGATCGTCGGCGTGGTTACCAACGGCCTGTTCGCCCACCGCGGTGCAGACGTGGTGCTGATCGGTACCCCCGACGGGGTCATCACCCAATAATCGCTCTGCGAATGAATGACGGCGCCTGATGGCGCCGTTTTTGTTTATTCCTCAACGAGTTGCAAGGTATTGCATGCAACTATCGTTGAAAACTTCAAAAAATTTGACTTTCGTCACAAATATTCCCTCTCCCGCACGTTTTTGCTACTTTACGGTTTTCTTCACACACCATACCTGCACTCGCGTTGCACACTTACAGAGGGATCGACATGACCGCCAAGTTTTCACTGGACAAGGATAAAATCAAGGTACTGCTGCTGGAGGGGGTTCACCCCAACACGGTAGAGACCTTCCGTGCCGCAGGTTACACCAGTGTGGAGTATCTCAAGACCTCGCTTTCCGAGGAGGAGCTGATCGAACGGGTACGCGACGTCCACTTCATCGGCCTGCGCTCGCGCACCCAGATCACCGAGAAGGTGCTGGATGCCGCCAACAAGCTGGTTGCCATCGGCTGCTTCTGCATCGGCACCAACCAGGTCGAGCTGGACGCGGCCCAAATCCGCGGCATTCCGGTATTCAACGCCCCCTTCTCCAACACCCGTTCGGTCGCCGAACTGGTGCTCGGCGAGATCCTGCTGCTGCTGCGCGGCATCCCCGAGAAGAATGCCAAGTGCCATCGCGGCGTGTGGGAGAAACTCGCCAACCGCTCGGTGGAGGCACGCGGCAAGAAGCTCGGCATCATCGGCTACGGCCACATCGGTACCCAGCTTGGCATCATCGCCGAGAGCATCGGCATGAAGGTTTACTACTACGACATCGAGAACAAGCTCTCGCTGGGCAACGCCATCCAGGTGCCCAACATGGTCGAGCTACTCAACATGTCCGACGTCATCAGCCTGCACGTGCCGGAGACCCCTTCCACCAAGGATCTTATCGGTGCCGAGCAGCTGCGCATGATGAAACCGAGCGCCATCTTCATCAACGCCTCCCGCGGCACAGTCGTGGACATCGATGCTCTGGCTGACGTCATCAAGAGCGGCCACATCTCCGGCGCCGCCATCGACGTCTTCCCGAGCGAACCCAAGTCCAACGACGAGGAGTTCATGACCCCGCTGCGCGGTCTGGACAACGTGATCCTGACCCCGCACATCGGCGGCTCGACCCAGGAGGCACAGGAGAACATCGGTCTGGAAGTGGCCAACAAGCTCATCAAATACTCCGACAACGGCTCCACCCTCTCCGCCGTCAACTTCCCGGAAGTCTCCCTGCCGGGCCACAAGGGCTCCAGCCGCCTGCTGCACATTCACCGCAACCAACCCGGCGTGATGAACAAGATCAACCAGATCTTCGCCGAAGAGGGAATCAACATCGCCGGTCAATACCTGCAGACCAGCAGCCACATCGGTTACGTGGTGATCGATGTCGAGACCGAGCACAGCGAGAAAGCGCTGGCCAAGCTCAAGGAGATCGACGGCACCATTCGTGCGCGGATCCTGCACTGATGGCGTGAGTCTCGCCCAGCAAAAAGCCCGTCATGATGACGGGCTTTTTTATTTTATGGCGCTCGCTTGATGAAGGTTTGCTTACCACCACCCCAGCAGATTGCGCCCCACCAGCGCTCCCCACACCAGGGCGTTGAGGGCCAGCGCGATAAAGACGGCGGCGGAGCCCAGATCCTTGGCACGGCCGGAGAGTTCATGGTGCTCGGGGCCGATGCGATCCACCACCGCCTCGATGGCGGAGTTGAGCACCTCGACGATCACCACCAGCCAGCTGATGATGACCAGCAACAGGATCTGGTTGAGGGTCTCCCCCACCCAGAACGTCAGCGGCATCAGCAACAGAATAAGCATCAGCTCCTGACGAAATGCGGCCTCATTGATCCAGGCAGACTTGAGCCCTTTCATGCTGTAACCGGTTGCCTTGATGATACGGGTGACCCCGGTTGCCCCTGGCTTTGCCACGCTATCTACCTCATTTGGAATCGATTTTGGCCTCACATCCTATCAGAGCCCCCCAAGGTTTCAATCGGTGGACTTTTGCTTTATTTTATCCCTTTGCATTTTCGCCCCTGCGGCTGACACCACCCACTCGAGACTTGAGTTGTATGTCCATTCACACAGATGAATTGCGCACCCGTCGCCTGGAGTCACTGATCACTCCGAGCGAGCTCGCACACGCTTTCCCGATCAACGATACCATTGCCCAGAATCTGCTGGATGCCCGTCGCGAAGTGGAAGCCATTCTGGCCGGAGAGGATCAGCGCCTGCTGGCCATCGTCGGCCCCTGCTCCATCCATGATCCTGCCGCCGCCCATGAGTATGCCCGTCGCCTCAACCGCCTGCGCGAGCAGTATAAAGAGAGCCTGTGCATCGTGATGCGCACCTATTTCGAGAAGCCGCGCACCATCGTCGGCTGGAAGGGGCTGATCAACGATCCGCGCCTCGACGGCAGCTTTGACGTCAATGAAGGGCTGAAGCTGGCCCGCAAACTGCTGGTCGACATCAACGAGATCGGCCTGCCCACCGCCACCGAATTCCTCGACATGGTGACCGGCCAGTACATTGCCGACCTCATCACCTGGGGCGCCATCGGTGCCCGCACCACAGAATCCCAGGTACACCGCGAGATGGCCTCTGCCCTCTCCTGCCCGGTCGGCTTCAAGAACGGCACCGACGGCAACACTCGCATCGCCATCGATGCGGTGCGCGCCGCCCGTCACAGCCACATCTTCTATTCCCCGGACAAGGACGGCAAGATGACCATCTACCGTACCGCCGGCAACCCCTATGGCCACGTGATCCTGCGTGGCGGCCACCGTCCCAATTACGATACCGCCAGCATCGACGAGGCCTGCGAAGCCTTGGCCGACGTGGGACTGCCTGAGCGTCTGGTGGTGGATTTCAGCCACGGCAACAGCATGAAGGATCACCGTCGCCAGCTGCTGGTGGCTCAGGATATCTGCGATCAGCTGCGCCGTGGCCGCACCGGCATCGCCGGCATCATGGCCGAAAGCTTCCTGGTGGAAGGGCGCCAGGATGTGGAGAACGGCTGCGCCGCCACCTTCGGCCAGAGCATCACCGATGCCTGCCTCTCTTGGGACGATACCGAGACCCTGCTGGCCATGCTGGCCGAGGCCGCCCAGGTGCGTCTGCACAAGTTGGGCTGAGCCTCGTCAGAACGTACAATAAATAAAGAAGGGCCAGACATCCTGCATGTCTGGCCCTTCTCTTATTAGGCAAACCCCGCTTACAAACTGGGCATAAACCAGACCCGGCCACCCGCCTCTATGCGCTCTGTTCTTATCTGGAACACCTGCTCCAGCAGCGCCTGGCCCACCAGTTCGACCCCACCCTCGCTCACCACACGCCCCTGCTGCAGGCAGAGGATGCGATCCGCCCAGTCGATGGCCAAATTGATGTCGTGGATGGCGATCACCACCAGCAGCCCCTGACAAGCCACCGTCTTCAGCAGCCGCAGCAAGGCCAGCTGATGGTGCAGGTCCAGCCCGGCCAGAGGTTCATCAAGCAGCAGGACGCGCCCCGCCGGGTTGAGCCCTGGCCACACCTGCAGCAAGGTACGGGCGATCAGCACCCGCTGCTGTTCGCCGCCGGACAGCCGGCTGAAATCCCGCGCCAGCAAATCATCCAGCTCCAGAGCCTCGCACAGGGCCTGGATCGCCTCGCGCTGACGGGCGGGCTCGCCCCCCTCGTCCAGCCCCAGGCTCAACACCTGAAACACCGGGATATGAAACAGCTGGGGCTGGCGCTGGGGCAACATGGCGCGGCGACGGGCGAGCGCCTGCCAACCAAGGTCAGTAAGCACTTCCCCATCCAGCAAGACGTCTCCTTGCGCAGGCAAAATGCCGGCTAGGGCGCCGAGCAGGGTCGATTTGCCGCTGCCATTGGGGCCGAGCAGGGCCACCAGCTGGCCGCCCGTCCAGGCGAGATTAAGAGGGGCCAGCCGTGCAGGAATAGCGAGGGCGCGGGCCTCAATCAGAGGGGCGGCATCATTGTGACACTCAGGTGTTGGCATGGGCATCTTGCCTCAACAGCAGGTAGATAAAGAGCGGGGCCCCGACCGAGGCGGTGATGACGCCGATGGGCAGTTCACCGGCACTCAAGGCCGAGCGGGCAACCAGATCGGATGCCAGCAAGAGGGCGCCGCCCCCCAGCGCCGAGGCAGGCAGCAAGAAGCGCTGATCGCTGCCGCCACACAAGCGCAGCAGATGGGGCACCACCAGGCCGACAAAACCGATGACGCCGCACAGGGACACCGCCACCCCGGTGAGCAGACAGACCGCCAGCACCAATCGCACCCGCATCCTGTCCACATCCAGCCCCATCAGGCGGGCCTGGGTCTCCCCCAGCAGCAGTTGCTGCAGCGCCTTGCCCTGCCAGCAGAGCCAGCCCAGGGTGAGCGGCAATAGCAGCCACCACCAGGCGATCTGCTGGCTGCCATAAGAGAGACTGCCCATCATCCAGAACATGAATTCGCGCAAAGAGGCATCGTCGGCAAAGTACATCAGCCAGGTCATGGCCGCATTGGTGAGAATGCCGATGGCGACCCCAAACAGCAGCAGCCTGGCATGGCCAAGCCTGGCACGGCGCGCCAGCCGGATCAGCATCATGGTCACCAGCAGGGCCCCGCCAAAAGCGGCAAGGGACAAACCCCAGCCCGGCAGATAGACGCCGAGGGATTTGGCCACCGCCATCGATACCATGGCCGCCAGCCCTGCTCCGCTCGAGACGCCGAGCAGGCCGGGTTCGGCCACCGGGTTGTGCAGCATCACCTGCAGCACGGCGCCGCCACAGGCGAGCGCGGCTCCCGCCAGCAGGGCCAGCAGGGCGCGCGGCAGGCGCAGCTCCAGCAGGATGCGTTGCTCCAGCTCGCCAAGGGGTTGCCAGGGCAGCAGCACAAACTCCCCCCAGGCGAGGGAACAGACAAAGAGCAGCAGGGTCAGCAGGGCGAGGCCAAAGAGCCAGCGCCGCTGCCAGCGTTGCTGGCGGGCGAGCAAAGAGAGGTACACGCAAGATCCCCGAACATGAAGGCACAACCTTGCCACCGCTGTCGGCCAGACAGGGCAAGGTTGCAGGAAAAGGGCATGATAACAGTGGCTTGCCACCCAAGGTCAAGGCTGGTAGTGACTGGCCATCTGCTTTATATCGCCGCTCTCCACCAGACGCTGCAAGGCGGCGCTCAGGACGGACTTTTGCGCCTGATGGGGTGAGCGCTTGCTCATGCCAAGGTAGAGGGTCACCGGACTATCCGGGCGGTAGTCCGCTTTGCCAAGGGGCTCCCCGTCCCCCTGGCGCAGGGCGTAATCAACCTGGCAATCGGTGCCTATCATCAACGGCAGGTGGCCCCGCTGCACCATGCGAAGCAGCTGATCCTCGGTCGGCACCCCGTGCTTGTTGAGTGCGGGATCAGAGTCAAAGGGTTCGAAGTAGGCAGACTTGAGCACATAGCCCACCTCCATTCCAGCCAGATCCCGATACTGGCGGATACCGGCCACCGTGGCGGGCTTGCCATAAAAAGCGGGCCAGCACTGGTAATAGGCGGGTTGCAGATAATCGATGAAGGCGGCGCGTTCGGCGGTGTGAGCCAGACCAATCATGAGATCGACCTGGCCGGATTCCATCTGCTTGAGAGCCCTGCCCCAGGGCATGCGCCGGATCTGCAACTGGATGCCGCTCTCCTTCTGCAGACGCTGCAGGATCTCCACATCGAGTCCTTGCAACTCGCCATCCGGTTGCAGGATCCGAAAAGGGGGCCAGAGATCGGTGGCGACCGTCAGGGTCGGAGCACCTTGAACCAGGCAGGCAAACAGCAGACCAAGCACACCCCAGCTTGTCTTGCCCATTCGGTTGGATCCTTGTGTTGCGCTATCCATGATTGACTAAAAATACCCTGACCGCCCACTTATGAAAACCCATGGTTCAGAGATAAAATGCAATTGATTTTAAAGGAGAACCTAATGAACCCAATCTTTACCAGTATCGGTCTGTTGCTGTGCAGCAACGTTTTCATGACCTTTGCCTGGTACGCCCACCTCAAGAGTATGAACCACAAACCCTGGATCATTGCGGCGCTGGTAAGCTGGGGCATCGCCCTGTTTGAATACCTGTTGCAAGTGCCCGCCAACCGCATCGGCCATACCGTGATGAGCGTGGGGCAGCTCAAGATCCTGCAGGAGGTGATCACCCTCACCGTATTCGTCCCCTTCTCCATCTTCTATCTCAAGGAAGATCTGAAATGGGACTACCTCTGGGCCGGGCTGTGCATCCTGGGGGCGGTCTTTTTTGTTTTTCGCGAGAAACTCACCGGCGCCTGACGCTGTACACTCAATAACATCCCCGTTAACGGCATCTCCTTGATAGACGAGGCAAAACAATGGAATTGCGAGACATGCTACAGATCCTGGCCAAGCAGGATGGCTCAGACCTTTATCTGTCAACCGGCGCCCCCCCCTGCGCCAAGTTCAACGGGGTGTTGCGCCCGCTGACCGAGACGCCCCTCAATCCGGGAGATGTGGCGAGCATCGCCGACGCCATCATGGACAAGGAGCAGAAGGAGCAGTTCGAGCGGGAGCTGGAGATGAACCTCGCCATCTCCCTGCCCCAGGTAGGCCGCTTTCGGATCAACATCTTCAAGCAGCGCAACGAGGTCTCCCTGGTGGCGCGCAACATCAAGACCGAAATCCCGCGCTTTGAGGATCTCAAACTCCCCCCCGTGCTGCTCGACACCATCATGGAAAAACGGGGCCTGGTGCTGTTCGTCGGCGGTACCGGTTCAGGCAAATCCACCTCACTGGCGGCCCTTATCGATCACCGCAACCGCAACAGCGGCGGCCACATCATCACCATTGAGGATCCGGTAGAGTTCGTTCACCGCCACCGCAAGAGCATCATCAACCAGCGCGAGGTGGGGGTCGATACCCGCAGCTTCCACGCCGCCCTGAAAAACACCCTGCGCCAGGCGCCGGACGTGATCCTCATCGGCGAAATTCGTGATCGCGAGACCATGGAGCATGCCCTGGCCTTCTCGGAAACCGGCCACCTGGCTATCTCCACCCTGCACGCCAACAACGCCAACCAGGCGCTGGACCGCATCATCAACTTCTTTCCGGAAGAACGGCGCCCGCAACTGCTCAACGATCTCGGCAACAACCTCAAGGCATTTGTCTCCCAACGGCTGGTGAAGACCACGGACGGCGGTCGCCGGGCGGCGGTGGAGATCATGCTTGGCACTCACACCATACGTGACATGGTCAAACGGGGTGAATTTGGCGGTCTGAAGGAGGTGATGGAGAAATCCAAGGCCCTCGGCATGGTCACCTTCGATAGCGCCCTGTTCGATCTGGTAGTGGAAGGGGTGATCGATGAAGAAGAAGCGGTGAAGAACGCCGACTCGGCCAATAACCTGCGCCTCAAGATCAAGCTGTGGCGGGAGAAGGGCCAGATCGCCAGCAGCAGCGATGCCACCGGCTGGAGCCTCGAACCCACCAAGGATGAGAAAGACGACCTCTTCTGATCCAGCGCCGTTCAAGCACAGCCTCGTCAACCAAGGGGTTGTGCTTCTTTCCTCTTCTGTCACCGCCGCCCTAGCACCAGCGCCGCACCCGCTGGCAGTAACGGGCATACTCATCCCCGAAGCGAGCCTGCAACAACCGCTCTTCCGGGATGATCTGGAAGCGGGTCAACCAGGCCACCAGCAATACCGGTCCCAGCCAAACCCAGACGCCCCCCAGATAACAACCCCAGGCCAGCAGCCAGCAGAGCAGCCCCAGGTACATGGGATTGCGGCTGATACGATAGACACCGCTGGTGACCAGATGGCGGGTGTGGTGTGGCCGGGTCGGGCTGACGGTGGTCTGGTGGTGGCGAAAGCGCTGCAGGGCCCCGAATCCCAGCACGGCGCCCAGCGCCACCAGCAGGGCCCCCAGAACCCATTGCCAGCCCGCAGGCTCCCCACCACCGCGCATTCCCCACATGGCAGCAGCAGATAGGGTAAAGATCAGCGGGGGTGGCAGACGTAACTCCAAATTGACCATTTTATTCCTCTGACAAGTGTCGCACGGCGCTCGGTTGCGATAGACTCTCCATCACTCGGCAATCGCCGAGCCGTCGCCAAGATCATAATAATAACAACAAGTTGTCGCTAAACCGCTACGCTAGTATCGGCACTATCCCAACTCGAATAAAAAAGGAACGTCTATGCACAAGAAAACCCTACTCGCTACCCTGATCTTCGGTCTGCTGGCTGGTCAAGCCGTCGCTGCCCCCTATCTGCCGCTCGCCAATGACCATCGCAACGGTCAGGAGCAGACCGCAGCCAATGCCTGGCTGGAAGTGGATCTGGCCGCCTTCGAGCACAACATCCAGACCCTCAAAGAGCGCCTGGGTGACAAGGGCCCGCAGATCTGCGCCATCATGAAGGCCGACGCCTACGGTCACGGCATCGATCTGCTGGTGCCCTCCGTGGTCAAGGCGGGCATCCCCTGTATCGGCATCGCCAGCAACGAAGAGGCCCGCGTGGCCCGCGAGAAGGGCTTCGAGGGTCGTCTGATGCGGGTCCGTGCCGCCACCCCGGATGAAGTTGAGCAGGCCCTGCCCTACAAGATGGAAGAGCTGGTTGGCAGTCTGGCCAGTGCCCAGGGGATCGCCGACATCGCCAAGCGCCACAACACCAACATTCCGGTGCATATCGGTCTGAACTCCGCCGGCATGAGCCGCAACGGCATCGACCTGCGTCTGGCCGATTCCAAGGAAGATGCGCTGGCCATGCTCAAGCTCAAGGGGATCACCCCGGTCGGCATCATGACCCACTTCCCGGTGGAAGAGAAAGAGGACGTCAAGCTGGGGCTGGCCCAGTTCAAGCTGGACTACCAGTGGCTGATCGACGCCGGCAAACTGGATCGCAGCAAGCTCACCATCCACGCCGCCAACTCCTTCGCCACCCTGGAAGTGCCGGAAGCCTACTTTGACATGGTGCGCCCGGGCGGCATCATCTATGGCGACACCATCCCCTCCTACACCGAGTACAAGAAGGTGATGGCATTCAAGACCCAGGTTGCCTCCGTCAACCACTACCCGGCAGGCAACACCGTCGGTTATGACCGCACCTTCACCCTCAAGCGCGACTCCCTGCTCGCCAACCTGCCACTGGGTTACTCCGACGGCTACCGCCGTGCGCTCAGCAACAAGGCCTATGTACTGATCCAGGGTCAGAAGGTACCGGTCGTCGGCAAGACCTCCATGAACACCATCATGGTGGACGTGACCGATCTGAAAGGGGTCAAACCCGGTGACGAGGTGGTGCTGTTTGGCCGCCAGGGTGACGCTGAAGTGAAACAGGCGGATCTTGAGGAGTACAACGGCGCCCTGCTGGCGGACATGTACACCGTCTGGGGCTACACCAATCCCAAGAAGATCAAGCAGTAAGGATCGACCTTAAAACAAGGGCTCCCGAGGGAGCCCTTTTTACTGGTGCCTTTTGATGTACCTTACGCCGTCTTCTTGCGGGTCATCCAGAGGCTCAGCCCCATGGAAGCCAGCAGGATCAGCGCTACTACGCTCAGTGCGATGCCACTCAGGGGGATCTTGAACAGATCCCCCCAAATTATTTACAGCGCCTTCAAGCGGTCTTTTTACGAGTCACCCAGAGACTCAGTCCCATGGAAGCCAGCAGGATCAGGGCCACGACACCCAACGCAATACCGGTCGGGATCTTGAACACATCCAGCAGCAGCATCTTGACCCCGATAAACATCAGGATCAGCGCCAGGCCATATTTGAGCAGGGCGAAGCGCTCGGCGACACCGGCCAGCAGGAAATACATGGCGCGCAGGCCCATGATGGCAAAGATGTTGGAGGTCAGCACGATGAAGGGATCCGTGGTCACCGCAAAGATGGCCGGGATGCTGTCCACCGCGAAGATAAGATCGCTCACCTCCACCAGCACCAGGATAAGCAGCAAGGGCGTCGCGTAGCGCACGCCATCACGCCAGACGAAGAAGTGCTCCCCCTCCAGCGTCTCGGTCACCTTGAAGCGGCGGCGCATCCAGCCAAGCAGGGCGTTGTTCTCGAGATCCGGCTCCTTGTCGGCCGCCCACAGCATCTTGGCACCGGTCAGCAGCAGGAAGGCGCCGAACAGATAGAGGATCCAGTGGAACTGCTCGATGAGCCAGCTGCCGGCGAACACCATGCCGGCGCGCATGACGATGGCACCCAGTACCCCGTAGAGCAGTACCCGGCGCTGCAGCTCGGCCGGAATGGCAAAGTAGCCGAACAGCATCAGCCAGACGAAGACGTTGTCCACCGCCAGCGCCTTTTCGATAAGGTAGCCGGTGAGAAACTCCAGCCCCTTCTGGTTGGCGATTTCGCGCCCGGCACTGTGATCCAGCCAGAGCCAGATGGCGAGGTTGAAGAGCAGGGCCACGCTCACCCAGATGAGGGACCAGATACCCGCCTCTTTGAGGGATACCTTGTGTGCCTTGCCGCCGCCGACAAAACGAATGTCAATCCATAACAGGACCAGCACTATGCTGAAGAAACCGGTCCACATCCACCATTCACCCATGTTCACTTCTCCCCAAAACGACAAAACCCACGGCCGGGAGGCAGTGGGTTTGCATCTGGAGCAGATACACCTTGCCTCTCGGCAAGGTCTCACTTACAGCCAATTTGCATCGACTGCCCGGCTGCCGGGTGCACTGCAGGAAAAGGTGTGCACCGTAATGACGACAAACCGGCGAGAAGTTACTCCCCTTGTTGCGGCGGATAGTAACAGCCTCGAAAGGTAACGCCAAGAGGCATCTTCACCCCCACACAAAAAATAAAAAGGGCGCCACATGGGCGCCCACTTATCATGCTTCAATCAGAGCGGATCTATCTTGAGGCAGGAGACCGCGTGGTCAAAATTGCCTTCAAGCTGGGGACGGGTTTTGGCACATTCGGGGCCCGCCACCGGGCAGCGGGTGCGGAACACACAGCCGGACGGCGGGTTCATGGGCGACGGCAGATCCCCCTCCAGGATCTGGATGGTCTTGCTGCGCTCCAGATCCGGGTCAGGGACGGGCACCGCCGACATCAGGGCCTTGGTGTAAGGGTGCAGCGGATTGGCGAAGATCTCCTTGCGGGTTCCCAGCTCCACCGCGTTGCCCAGATACATCACCAGCACCCGATCCGAGATGTGTTTGACCACAGACAGATCGTGGGCGATGAAGATGAGCGACAGTCCCATCTCCTTTTGCAGGGATTTGAGCAGGTTCACCACCTGGGCCTGGATCGAGACGTCGAGCGCCGAGACCGGCTCGTCACAGATGATCATCTTGGGCTCCAGGATCAGGGCCCGGGCAATCCCGATGCGCTGGCACTGGCCGCCGGAAAACTCGTGGGGGTAGCGGTTTACCAGGTTTGGCAACAGGCCCACCTTGCTCATCATGGCGCGCACCCGATCCTTCACCTCCTCCTTCGCAAGATTTGGATAAAAGGTGATGAGGGGTTCGGCGATGATGTCGCCTATGGTCATGCGCGGGTTGAGGGAGGCCAGCGGGTCCTGGAAGATCATCTGGATCTCTTTACGCTTCTCCCGCAGCGCCTTCTGGTCGAGCTTGGTCAGATCGTTGCCAAGCCACACCACCTTGCCGTCGGTGGCCGGCACCAAGCCGATGATGGCGCGAGCGAAGGTGGACTTGCCGCAGCCCGACTCCCCAACCACCCCCAGGGTCTCCCCCTCGTACAGGCGCAGGGTCACCCCGTCCACCGCCTTCAGGGCCGAGGGTTTGGCCCAGGGCCAGGCCTTGCCGCTCTTGATGCTGAAGTGAACTTTGAGGTCGGACACTTCCAGCAGCAGTTTCTTGTCAGTACCCATTTAGTTCACTCCCTTGATGATGGCATCCGAAACCCAGTGGCAAGCCCGCTCCCGCCCGTTGTTGAACTGGGTGAGGATGGGAGATTGCTGGCCGCAAATCTCGCTCACCCGGTGGCAACGCTCCTGGAAGGGGCAGCCGGTGGGCAGACGTAGCAGGTTGGGTGGATTGCCCGGGATGGTGGGCAGCTCTTCCCCTTCGGTATCGAGGCGGGGAATGGCGCGCAGCAGGCCTTCGGTATAGGGGTGGCTCGGGCGATAGAAGATATCGTCCACCTTGCCGTACTCCATGGTGCGGCCGGCGTACATCACCAGCACCTTGTCACAGATACCGGCCACCACGCCAAGGTCGTGGGTGATCATGATGATGGCGGTGTTGAACTCGCGCTTGAGTTCATTCATCAGGGTCATGATCTGGGCCTGCACCGTCACGTCGAGTGCCGTGGTCGGCTCGTCGGCGATCAGCAGCTGGGGCCGGCACAAGAGTGCCATGGCGATCATCACCCGCTGGCGCATGCCGCCGGAGAACTCGTGCGGGTACATGCCCATGCGCTTGCGCGCCTCTGGGATCTTCACCGCATCCAGCATGCGCACCGACTCTTCGAACGCCTCGGCCTTGCTTACCCCCTTGTGCAGCATCAGCACTTCCATCAGCTGATCCTGCACCTTCATGTAGGGGTTCAGCGAGGTCATGGGGTCCTGGAAGATCATGGCGATCTTCTCGGCGCGGATCTTGTTGAGCTTGGACTCCGGCAGGTTGAGGATCTCGTCGCCCTGAAACTTGGCAGAGCCGGTGATGACACCGTTCTTGGCGAGCAGCCCCATGATGGCAAACGCGGTCTGTGATTTGCCAGAGCCGGACTCGCCGACGATGCCCAGGGTCTCGCCCGCCGCCAGTGAAAAGTTGAGGTCGTTGACCGCCACCACATTGCCGTCCGGGGTCTTGAACTCGACCCGCAGATCTTTTACATCCAGTAACTTCATAAAAACTCCTTATCGATCTTTCGTGACGTATTCCTGTCGATCCGGTGCGCTGCCAGCGTATTAGCCGCTGTCTTGGCGCTCTCTCGCCGTTTTCTCAGCGCTCACTCGGCGCTTTTTTTAGCGATCCTTCGGATCGAGGGCGTCACGCAGACCATCCCCGAGGAAATTGAAACAGAACAGGGTCACCACCATGAAACCGGCGGGGAACAGGAGTTGCCAGATGGCCACTTCCATCGACTTGGAGCCTTCATCCAGCAGGGCACCCCAGCTGGTCATGGGCTCCTGGACACCGAGGCCCAGGAAGCTCAGGAAGGATTCGAACATGATCATCCCCGGCACCAGCAGGGTGGCGTAGACCGCCACGATACCGAGCACGTTTGGCACTATGTGGCGAGTGATGATCTTCCACTTGGAGACGCCGCAGACATGGGCCGCCTCGATGAACTCCTTGCTCTTGAGGCTCAGGGTCTGGCCACGGACGATCCGCGCCATGTCGAGCCAACTCACCGCCCCGATGGCGATAAAGATAAGCGCCAGATTGCGGCCGAAGAAGGTCACCAGCATGATCACGAAGAACATGAAGGGGAAGGCGTTGAGGATCTCGAGTACCCGCATCATCAGGCTGTCGACGCGACCGCCGATAAAACCGGAGGCGGCGCCATAGAGGGTGCCTATGATGACGGCCACCATGGCCCCCATGATGCCGACCATCAGCGAGATGCGCCCACCGAGCAGGGTACGCACAAACAGATCGCGTCCCAGGCTGTCGGTGCCAAAGTAGTGACCCGCCTCCATGTCAGGGCCAGTCTGCATGGCGCTCCAGTCCGGATCGTCGAAGGTGTACTGGGACAGATGCGGCCCGAAGATCACCGCCAGACCAATCAGGCTAAGGATGATGAGGCTGGTGAGCGCCGCCTTGTTGCGCAGGAAACGACGACGGGCATCCTTCCACAGGGAGCGCCCTTCCACCACGTCCACTTTCTGGGCGAATGCCTCGACGGCCTCGCGTTTTTCAGTTGAAACAACCATGGTCTACTCCCTGATTAATAACGGATTTTCGGATCGATAAAGGCATAGAGAATATCGACCACGGCGTTAAAAGTGATGGTGAGGGCACCGACCAGAATGGTCAGGCCGAGCACCATGGAGTAGTCACGGTTCAGCGCTCCGTTGACGAACAACTGACCTATCCCCGGCAGGCCGAAGATGGTCTCGATCACCACGGAGCCCGTGATGATGCCCACAAACGCCGGCCCCAGGTAGGAGACCACCGGCAGCATGGCCGGGCGCAGCGCGTGTTTGAGGATGATGTGGCGCAGGGGCAAGCCCTTGGCGCGAGCGGTGCGGATGAAGTTGGAGTTCATGGTCTCGATCATGCTGCCGCGCATGATGCGCGAGATGGCCGAGATGTAATACATCATCATGCCGAACACCGGCAGCACCATGAACTGGATGCCTCCCCCCTGCCAGCCACCGGCCGGGAACCAGCCCAGATAGATGCTGAAGAAGAGCACCAGCAGCGGCGCCAGCACAAAGCCGGGTATCACCACCCCCGCCATGGCCGACGACATCAGCAGATAATCGATAATAGTGTTCTGCTTCAAGGCTGCTATGGTGCCGAACGTCACCCCCAGCGTCACCGCGAACAGAAAGGCGAAGGAGCCGATCTTGGCCGAGACTGGCAGGGCCTGGCTCACCAGATCGTTGACAGTGAAGTCCTTGTATTTAAAGGAGGGCCCCAGATCCCCCTGTACCAGGTTGCCTAGGTAGGTGAGGTATTGCATGCCGATGGGCTTGTCGAGGCCGTACTTGGCTTCGATGTTGGCAATGACTTCGGGAGGGAGCGAGCGTTCGCTGGTGAAGGGGTTACCCGGGGCGAAACGCATCATGAAGAAGGAGACGGTGATCAAGACCAGCAGAGTCGGGATCGCTTCCAGTAGACGTTTTAGAATAAATTTCAACATAGACAGTTCCTGTCCTGTACTGCTTCCAAATGGTCGCGGTTGTAATAAAGGCCCGCCGTCTGGCGGGCCCTGCTTGTTATGCGACTTGTTGCTTTACATCATCAGTGGGCGACGATGTACATGTCCTTGCTGTAGAGGTTGTCCAGCGGGTTGGCCGGGTAGCCACCCACATAGGGTTTCACCATGCGGGCAGTCACGTACTGGTAGATGGGGGCGATCGGCATGTCCTTGGCCAGGATCTCTTCGGCCTGGACATAGAGCTTGTTGCGGGCTTCCACATCCACCTGATCGCGGGACTCGCTCATCAGCTTGTCAAACGCCGGGTTGGAATATTTGCCGTCGTTGTTGCCATGGGTGGTCTGCATCAGATCCAGCATGGAGGAGGCTTCGTTGTAGTCGGCGATCCAGCCGGCACGGCCCACGTCAAACTGACCCTGTTTCTTGGTCTCGAGGTAGGTTTTCCACTCCTGGTTGACCAGGCTCACCTGCACGCCCAGCTTTTTCCACATGGAGGCGACGGCCACAGCCACTTTTTTGTGGTTGTCGTCGGTGTTGTAGAGCAGCTCGAACTTCAGCGGCTTGCTGGCATCGAAACCGGCTTCGGCCAGCAAGGCTTTCGCCTTGGCATCGCGCTCGGCCTGGGTCATCTTGGACCACTCGGGCGCCACCGGCTTGAAGCCGTCCACGAAATCAGGCACCAGGGTGTAACCCGGGGTCTGGCCCTGGCCCATCACCTTGTCGGCGATCACGTTGCGATCGATGGCGTAGGAGAGCGCGGTACGCACGCGCACATCGTCAAACGGCTTGCGCTTGACGTTGTACTGGTAGTAGTAGGTGCCCACATAACCGGTCACTTTCAGCTCGTCCGGCTTCTCTTTCTTCATCTGCTTGAAGCGCTCGATGGGCATCTGGTAGGTCATGTCCACTTCACCGGCCAGGTAGCGGTTCAACTCGGCGTTGGTGGACTGGATCGGCAGATAGGTCACCTTGTTGATGACGGTCTTGGCGTCGTTCCAGTAGTTTTTGTTGCGCTCCACATCGACGCGCTCGTTCACCACCCAGTCTTTCAGCACATAGGCACCGTTGGACACCATGTTGCCGGGCTGGGTCCACTTGTCACCAAACTTCTCGACTACTTTCTTCGGCACCGGATAGGTGGTGGTGTGGGAGAGCATGCTGACAAAGTAAGGGATCGCCTTCTCCAGTTGCACCTCGAAGGTGTAGTCATCGACCGCCTTCACACCCAAGGTGTCGGCAGGCTTCTTGCCAGCGATGATGTCGGAGGCGTTGACGATGGTCGGGATCTCCAGATACCAGGAGTAGGGAGAGGCGGTTTTGGGGTCGACGGCACGCTTGAAAGCAAATTCGAAATCGTGAGCGGTGACCGGATCACCGTTGGACCACTTGGCGTCTTTACGCAGGTGGAACACATATTTTTTGTTGTCCGCGGTTTCCCAGGACTCGGCCACGCCGGGCAGCACTTCGCCCTTGGGACCGGAGGCGACCAGACCTTCGAACAGATCGCGCAGGATATTGGATTCGACCGTTCCTTCGGTCTTGTGCGGGTCCAGGGTGGCGGGCTCGGAGCCATTGCCTTTGACCAGCTGCTGCACTTCGGCCAGCTTGGTACCGGCGGGTACATCGGCGGCTTGTGCCATTGTGGCGCCACCAAACAGCGCGGCCACCAGGAGGGTGTTAATCATTGTTTTTTTATGAGTCATTTCCATACTCCAACAAGAACATTCCATGCAATTTTTTCAATGACGGGGTAACAACCCGCTCCCAGCATAATTCCCTGCTTATTGTGATGATGCAATAGATATTATCAGGAGCAACGGCCATCCATGGTCAAAAAAACAGCTTTTGACAAGAATTTCAGTATTTAAACGCCCCGTAACCGACGTTTTTTTATACAAATCGCTCGATTCTAGAAAATGGCATTCAAAAAGCAACCAATAAAAAGCCGGTCACGAGGACCGGCTTTCATAAAACGGATCTGGCTCACATCAGGCTGGGGAAGACACCCTTGATCCCGGCCACCATGATCTCGATACCCAGCGACATCATGATAAGACCCATGATACGGGTCACCACGTTGATGCCGGTATTGCCCATGATCTTGAACAGCAGGGGGGCGGCGCGAAAGATTAGCCAGGAGCAGAACGAGAACACCACCACCACCAGCGACATGCCGAGCATCTGCTGCCAGTGGCTCTGGCTGGCGTAGACGATGACCGACGAGATGGCCCCCGGTCCCGCCATCAGTGGCAGCGCCAGCGGCACGACCGCGATGGATTCACGCACCGCCAACTCCCCTTTCTCCTGCTTGTTGTGCTTCACCTCACCCAGCTTGCCTTGCAGCATGGACCAGGCGATCAGGGTGATAAGCGAACCGCCGGCGATGCGAAACGACGCCAGCGAAATACCAAAACCGTCCAGGATCAGCTGCCCCATGGTCATGGAGACCAGCAGGATCACCATCACGGCGATATTGGCGGTCGTGTTGGTCTTCATTCTTTCGGCCGGGGTATGGTGACTGGTCAGACTGACAAACACCGGCAACAGACCAAGCGGGTTGATGATCGCAAACAAACCGACAAAAAACTTCAGATATAAAGAGACGTCAATTGCCGCCATAGACCCCTTCCAATAGTGTGCAAGCCCGCGGGCTACTCCATATCAATGCGTGCGTAAATTTACACCATAGCCAGGATCCGCACCAATTAAATAATCTCACCAATATCGGGGTTTTTTAGTTAGTTCCGCTAATGATTCCCCTTCTTCCCAACAGATAAGCCAGTGCGAAACGATCTCCGCGGCGCAAGTCGCTACCTCCTCTAATCCGTGGCCCAGGTACACCCCCTGTCGCCACGAGTGTTTTTCCGGCTCCTGTTTTGACGTTTTCCTGACGCGACGATCAACACCAGGAACCGAGGGTCATGATTGCCTATCAGATACCAGCTACACATCCGCCTGCCAGCCACTAAACTGCCTTTGCAGAAGCCCGGCAAGGAGGGGCATTCCAACCACTTCACACCACGCTAAAGGTAATAACGAGTCCCTTACGGGTCATACCTCTTCCCCCTTTATCCAAGGTAAAGGAAATGCGAAATTGCGTGTAAAAAAGCGCCAAAAACGGTGGGAAGAAACGGCAAACCAAACGGTCAAAATACACAAATCGATAACAGACAGTGGAAAATCTGCCACCACTCGAGTGTCAAAGGTTAAGTTTGATCACAATGACTGTGTGATGGCCGTCATGCAGCGGTTTCCTCCAAATTGTTTATCAAGCCTTAACTTGATGAAAAATCTGGACTAAAACCGTTCATTCCGGGTTCATAAAGGATTTGTTCAACTCCACAACTTGATAACATCCGACTAAAAAAAATTGTGAAATAAAATTTCTTTTGTTCTTTTGCAACACTTGATCGAGATCAAGTTTTTATGGGTCTACCCCGCTCTATAATCGACTCGGAAAACAATTTAGTAAGGCATGTAAATACCCCTGTTGCAGTAATTGTCGCCTTGACAGGCCAACTATAATTGCCGGGCATTGCCAACGTCTTACTAAACAGTTTTCAAATAATCAGGAGATAAACATGGCAGTAACCAATTTGGCAGAACTGGATGCACTGGTCGCCCGCGTTAAGGAAGCACAGCGTGAATTCGCCAGCTTCTCCCAAGAGCAGGTAGACAAGATCTTCCGTGCCGCCGCCCTGGCCGCCAACAACGCCCGTATCCCTCTGGCCCAGATGGCCGTAGAAGAGTCCGGTATGGGTATCATCGAAGACAAGGTTATCAAGAACCACTTCGCCTCCGAATACATCTACAACAAGTACAAAGAAGAGAAGACCTGCGGCATCCTCAGCGAAGATGACGAGATGGGTACCATCACCATCGCCGAGCCGGTAGGCATCATCTGCGGTATCGTACCGACCACCAACCCGACCTCCACCGCGATCTTCAAATCCCTGATCTCCCTGAAGACCCGCAACGCCATCATCTTCTCCCCGCACCCCCGCGCCAAAAACTCCACCAATACCGCTGCCAAGCTGGTACTGGATGCAGCCGTTGCCGCCGGTGCGCCGAAAGACATCATCGGCTGGATTGACCAACCGTCTGTTGAACTCTCCAACGCCCTGATGAAGCACAACGACATCAACCTGATCCTGGCCACCGGTGGCCCGGGCATGGTGAAAGCCGCCTACTCCTCCGGCAAGCCCGCCATCGGCGTGGGTGCCGGTAACGTACCGGTAGTCATCGACGAAACCGCCGATGTGAAGCGCGCCGTCGCCTCCATCCTGATGTCCAAGACCTTCGACAACGGCGTGGTCTGTGCCTCCGAGCAAGCCGCCATCGTGGTTGACTCCATCTATGACCAGGTCAAAGAGCGTTTCGCCACTCACAACGGTTATGTGCTGAGCAAGGACGAAGCTGACAAGGTTCGTAAAGTCATCCTGATCAACGGCGCCATGAACGCCAACATTGTGGGTCAGCCTGCGGTCAAGATCGCCGAAATGGCCGGTGTTACCGTGCCTGCCAACACCAAGATCCTGATCGGCGAAGGCGTGAAGATCTGTGAAGAGGAAGAGTTCGCTCACGAGAAGCTCTCCCCGACTCTGGGTCTGTTCCGTGCCAAGAACTTTGAAGAAGCCGTTGAAATGGCCTGCGACATGGTCAACCTGGGCGGTATCGGCCACACCTCCGGTCTGTACACCGACCAGGACCGCAACGCCGACCGCATCAAGTACTTCGGCGACAAGATGAAGACTGCCCGTATCTTGATCAACACCCCGACCACCCAGGGTGGTATCGGTGACTTGTACAACTTCGCGATGGCACCGTCCCTGACCCTGGGTTGCGGTTCCTGGGGTGGCAACTCCATCTCCGAAAACGTGGGTCCCAAGCACCTGATCAACAAGAAGACAGTCGCAAAACGGGCAGAAAACATGCTGTGGCACAAACTTCCGAAATCCATCTACTTCCGTCGTGGTTCCCTGCCGATCGCCCTGAGCGACCTGGAAGGTAAGAAGCGCGCCATGATCGTGACCGACCGCTTCCTGTTCAACAACGGCTATGCCGACGAAGTGGTTCGTCTGCTCAAGGGCCTGAAGATGGAAGTGGAAGTGTTCTACGAAGTAGAAGCCGACCCGACCCTGACCGTGGTACGCAAGGGTGCCGAGATGGCCAACTCCTTCAAGCCGGACGTGATCGTCGCACTGGGCGGTGGTTCACCGATGGATGCTGCCAAAATCATGTGGGTGATGTACGAGCATCCGGACACCGCGTTCGAAGATCTGGCTATGCGCTTCATGGACATCCGCAAGCGTATCTACAAGTTCCCGAAAATGGGCGTGAAGGCCGAGCTGGTCTGCATCACCACCACTTCCGGTACCGGTTCTGAAGTAACTCCGTTTGCGGTCGTGACCGATGACGCCACCGGCGTGAAATATCCGCTGGCTGACTACGAGCTGACCCCGAACATGGCCATCGTTGACGCCAACCTGGTGATGGGTATGCCGAAATCCCTGTGCGCCTTCGGTGGTATCGACGCCGTGACTCACGCCATGGAAGCCTATGTTTCCGTACTGGCCAACGAGTACTCCGACGGTCAGGCACTGCAAGCCCTGAAACTGCTGAAGGACTACCTGCCTTCCAGCTACCAGAACGGTGCCAACGACCCGGTCGCCCGCGAGAAGGTGCACAACGCTGCCACCATCGCCGGTATCGCGTTCGCCAACGCCTTCCTGGGTGTGTGCCACTCCATGGCCCACAAACTGGGTGCCGAGTTCCACATTCCGCACGGCCTGGCCAACGCACTGCTGATCAGCAACGTCATCCGCTACAACGCGAACGACAACCCGACCAAGCAGACCGCGTTCTCCCAGTACGACCGTCCGCAGGCTCGTCGTCGCTACGCAGAAGTGGCTGACCACCTGGGTCTGACTGCCGCCGGTGACCGTACCGCCGCCAAGATCGAGAAGCTGCTGACCTGGCTGGACGAGCTGAAAGCAACCTTAGGGATCCCGGCCTCCATCCGTGACGCAGGTGTCGCCGAAGCCGACTTCCTGGCCAAGGTTGACCAGCTGGCCGTGGAAGCCTTCGATGACCAGTGCACCGGCGCCAACCCGCGCTACCCGCTGATCAGCGAGCTGAAAGCCATCCTGCTGGATACCTACTACGGCCGTCCCTTCTCCGAAGAAGCCCAGGTGGCTGACAAGGTGGAAGTGAAAGCCGAAACCAGCAAGAAAAAATCCAAGGCCTGATAACCGGTCCCGAGATTAAAAAAGCCCGCGCCACTGCGCGGGCTTTTCTTTGTCTGAAAGCCGGCACCTTCTTTACCGGACAACAGAACCTCCCCTCCCCCCACATTGCCAGCCGTATGCTCCCATTTCATTGGTCGCCATGACATCCGCAGCCAGTGCCAGGTGCAGCCCGTCCTCCACAGACAGGTCACAGCATTTGCCCCCCTATCAATCAACGAAGGCGAAGGCACAACCACGGCGAGCGCGTCTGCCGCCAGCGGACAAGAAAAGTCAGTAAGACTGGAGCGTTAAGCGGGGGATAAAAAAGAGAGCAGGCGTTACCGACGGGATAAAAAAATGGCAGCCATCTGGCTGCCATCGGGAGAGCATGAGCGGGCGATCAGAGGGTCGCGGCCACTTCGTCGGAGATGGAACCGTTGTGGTACACCTCCTGCACATCGTCCAGATCTTCCAGCATGTCGATGAGGCGCATCAGCTTGGGCGCGGTCTCGGCATCCAGTTCGGCTTCGGTGGAGGGGATCATGGTCACTTCGGCGCTCTGGGCCTTGAAGCCGGCTGCTTCCAGACCGTCGAGCACGGTACCGAAATCGTTCGGGGTGGTGTACACCTCGATGGAACCATCCTCTTCGGTCACCACGTCGTCGGCACCCGCTTCCAGGGCGGCATCCATCAGGGCATCTTCATCGACGCCCACGAAGGTCAGCAGGCCTTTCTTGGTGAAGAGGTAGGAGACGGAACCGTCGGTACCCAGGTTGCCACCGCTCTTGCTGAAGGCGTGACGCACTTCGGAGACGGTGCGGTTACGGTTGTCAGTCAGGCACTCCACCATGACGGCGGTACCGGCCGGGCCGTAGCCTTCGTACACGATGGTCTCGAGCTGCTCGCCGTCACCACCGCCAGCACCACGCTGGATGGCACGGTTGATGGTATCGCGAGTCATGTTGTTGGTCAGGGCAGCCGTTACCGCCGCACGCAGACGCGGGTTGTTGGCCGGATCCGCATCACCGAGACGCGCGGAGGTGGTGATTTCGCGGATCAGCTTGGTGAAAATCTTGCCACGCTTGGCATCCTGAGCGGCCTTGCGGTGTTTGATGTTGGCCCATTTACTGTGACCTGCCATAGGGACTCTCCGTTATATTTTTAACTTTCAGTAACACAAGGGGAAACGTGAAAGGCCGCATTGCTGCGGCCTTTGGTGCCGGATTACGGCTTATTCATCACCCTTGACGGTGGTCGCAATCGCCAATTCACCCAGTTGGGCCGGGTTGGCGAAGCTGGGGGCGTCTGTCATCAGACAGGCGGCCGCGGTAGTTTTCGGGAAGGCAATCACGTCCCGAATGTTGTCGGTACCGGTCAGCAGCATGCTGAGACGGTCCAAGCCAAAGGCCAGACCGGCGTGGGGCGGGGTACCGTATTTCAGGGCATCCAGCAGGAAGCCGAACTTCAGGCGCTGTTCGTCCGGGGTAATACCCAGGATGTCGAACACGGTGGCCTGCATTTCGCTATTGTGGATACGCACAGAACCACCACCCACTTCGTAGCCGTTGATCACCATGTCGTAGGCGTTGGCGTAAGCACCCAGCGGATTGGCTTTCAGCTGTTCCGGGCTCAGGTTGCTCGGCGCGGTGAAGGGGTGATGCATGGCAGCCAGACCGCCTTCGCCATCTTCCTCGAACATCGGGAAGTCGATGACCCACAGGGGCTTCCAGCTGTTCTCCAGCAGGCCCAGATCGCGGCCCACTTTCAGACGCAGGGCGCCCATGGCGTCGCACACCACTTTCTTGGAGTCGGCGCCGAAGAAGATGATGTCGCCATCGGCCGCACCGGTACGGGCCAGGATCTCGCGCACGATCTTGTCAGAGAGGAACTTGGCCACCGGGGACTGTACGCCTTCGATGCCGCTCCCGGCCTCGTTGACCTTCATCCAGGCCAGGCCCTTGGCACCGTAGATGCCGACGAACTTGGTGTACTCGTCGATCTGCTTGCGGGAGAGCTCGGCGCCGCCCGGTACTTTCAGGGCAGCCACACGGCCTTTCGGATCGTTGGCAGGGCCGGCAAACACGGCGAACTCGACGGCGGTCAGCAGATCTGCCACATCCACCAGTTCCATCGGCAGACGCAGATCCGGCTTGTCGGAGCCAAAGCGGCGCATCGCCTCGTCGAAGGTCATGATGGGGAAGTCGCCCAGATCCACGTTCAGGATATGCAGCCACAGTTTGCGGATCATCTCTTCCATCACCTCACGCACCTGAGGTGCGGTCATGAAGGAGGTCTCCACGTCGATCTGGGTGAATTCCGGCTGACGGTCGGCACGCAGGTCTTCGTCGCGGAAGCACTTGACGATCTGGTAGTAGCGGTCGAAGCCGGACATCATCAGCAACTGCTTGAACAGCTGCGGGGACTGCGGCAGGGCGTAGAACTTGCCCTTGTGCACACGGCTCGGCACCAGGTAGTCACGGGCCCCTTCCGGGGTGGCCTTGGTCAGCATCGGGGTCTCGATGTCGAGGAAGCCGTGCTCGTCCATGAAGCGGCGCACGAAGGCACTGGCCTTGGCGCGGGTCTTCAGGTACTTGGCCATCTCGGGGCGACGCAAGTCCAGGTAGCGGTACTTGAGGCTGATCTCTTCGCTGTTGACCTGGTTGAAGTCAAGGGGCAGCGGCTCGGCGCGGTTGATGATGGTGAGCTCGTGGGCGAACACCTCGATGGCACCGGTGGCCATGTCGCTGTTGCGCTGGGACTCCGGACGGGTGCGCACCACGCCTGTCACCTGGATGCAGAACTCGCCACGCAGCTCGGAGGCCAGAGCGAACGCTTCCGGCTTGTCCGGATCGAAGAACACCTGCACGATCCCTTCGCGATCGCGCATGTCGATAAAGATCAGACCGCCGAGATCACGACGACGGTGGACCCAACCGCACAATGTAATGGTCTGCCCTTCATGGGCCTCATTGACCTGTCCGCAATAGATAGAGCGCATGGACTTCTTCCTTCGAAATTGTAGAGAGACGGTTAACCTTGGGCCGCCGGGCACGACTGGCAAGCACCGTCTGTCTCACAGCTGGCCAGATTCTTTTTCTTACCCGGTTTGAAATCAGTCTCGTACCATCCGGTTCCCTTGAGCCGGAAGCCTGCCGCCGATATCAGCTTGACCAGATTCGGCTTGCTACAGGCCGGGCAGTCGGTCAGGGGGGCATCGGAAAGCTTTTGCAGTTTTGCCAATTCATGGCCACAGACGTCGCAACGATATTCGTAGATAGGCATGGGTCACAAGAAATTGAAAAACAAAAGGGCTGGCATTATAGAGGAAAACCCCCATTTGGGTAAAATGGCCAGCAACCCCCTTTGCCCAGTTTTTTTGCCTCCGATGCCTAAATTCGGCCAAAAAAACGTCGCACCTTCTCCATGAGCGGAGCAAACAACCAGCATGAGCCTCTATCTGGGCCTGCCGCAATGGTCCCACCCCGCCTGGCCGGGGCAACTGCTTGGCCTGGGCGCCAAACCCGCCGAGCACCTCGCCCACTACGCCAGCGTGTTCGACTCGGTGGAAGGAAACACCACCTTCTACGCCCTGCCGACACCCGAGACGGTACAGCGCTGGGCCGATGCGGTGCCAGCCCGTTTTCGCTTCAACTTCAAGTTTCCGCAAACCATCAGCCACCAGAGCGATCTGGTGAGCGTGGACAAGCAGGTCGCGGACTTTATCGCGCTGCTCTCCCCGCTGCACAACAAGCTGGGGCTGCTCACCCTGCAGCTGCCCGCCCGCTTCGGCCCCGAGGGGCTGCCCCGCCTGCAGGCCTTTTTCAACCGATTGCCGGGCGAATTTCGTTATGCCCTTGAGGTACGCCATCCCGATTTCTTCGCCAAGGGTGAGGCCGAACGCGCCCTGAACAGGATGTTGATGGAGAAGGGCATCAACCGCATCATGCTGGATAGCCGACCGCTCTTCTCGGTACCGGCCACCACAGCTGCCATGACCGATGCCCAAGGCAAGAAACCCAGGCTGCCGGTCCATCTGCTGGCCACCGCCCAGGCCCCCGTGGTGCGCCTCATCGGCCTGCCGGATCCGGCGGCCAATCACCCCTTCTTGCCGGGCTGGCTCCCCCACTGGCAGCAGTGGCTCGCCGAGGGCAAGGATCTCTACCTGTTCATCCACACCGCCGACAACGCCAGAGCCCCTGAGCTTGCTCGCCAGATCAGCCATCTGCTTGGTCAGGAGATGGCCTCCTGGCCGGGGGAAAACGATCGCGCGCGCCAGGGAGTGCTGCCCTTTTGAGCGCCATCGGCTGATGCGTAAAAAAAGCCGTATTTTTCTGGTCTGGCGGGGCTTGGCGCCAAGACAAATGGCCTGCAATCCTCTACACTAGCGCCCCAAGCGAGGGGCCCGAATGTTTCGCATTGCAATCCGTTGCAACCGACGATGGGGCTCCGGTTCAAGGGTCCGGAACATGACCCGTACGAACAGGGCCGGTCCAGGGAGCTCATGACCCGTCACCCGTTCGTAAAGCAGGTGATATATCAACTCTGATGGCTATCACTCAACGACTCAATTGAACAATGCCGTCGGTTTATTCAACGACGGTCAGGTTGCGCCAGCATGCATACCAAAGATCAAATTTTTGCCGCCCCCATCGCCCGACTGGGGGATTTCTGTTTTGACGAGCAGGTCGTCGACGTCTTTCCCGACATGATCCAGCGATCGGTACCGGGTTACAGCAACATCATCTCCGCCATCGGCATGATGGCCGCCCGCTACGCTCAGCCCGAGAGCCGACTCTACGATCTCGGCTGCTCCCTCGGGGCCGCCACCCAGGCGATGCGCCGCCATGTCAATCAACCGGGTTGTCACATCACGGCGGTCGATCTCTCCCACCCCATGATCGAGCGGGCCCGCGCCCACCTCTCCGGCTTCAAATCCGAGGTGCCGGTGGAGCTGGTGGAGGCGGACATCTGCGATATCGAGATCGAGAACGCCTCCGTGGTGGTGCTCAACTTCACCCTGCAGTTCGTGGATCCCGAAAAACGGGCCGCCCTCATCCAGCGCATTCACGACGGCCTGCGCCCGGGCGGCATCCTGATCCTCAGCGAGAAGTTTCGCTTCGAGGACGAACCGGTCAACGAGCTGCTCATCGACCTGCACCTCGACTTCAAGCGGGCCAATGGCTATAGCGAGCTCGAGATCAGCCAGAAGCGCACCGCCCTTGAGAACGTGATGCGCACCGACAGCCTGCCGGTACATCAGGCCCGCCTGCGGGAGGCCGGCTTCGCCCATCAGGATCTCTGGTTCCAGTGCTTCAACTTCGGCTCCATGATCGCCATCAAATCGAGCGGGAGCGAACAGCCATGATCGACTTTGCCAACTTCTATCAGCTGATCGCCAAGAACCGCCTGAGCCACTGGCTGCATACCCTGCCCGCCCAGCTGCACGCCTGGCAGCATGACAACCAGCACGGGGATCTGCCGCGCTGGAATCGGGCCCTCAACAAACTGCCCCAGGTTGAACCTGGCCAGATCGAGTTGAAAGAGCGGGTCGAGATTGGCTCGGCCGAGAGCCTAGGGGAAGGTGAGCGCAAGAAGGTCGAGAGCCTGCTGCGCCACTTCATGCCCTGGCGCAAGGGGCCCTTCACCGTGCACGGCATCCACATCGACACGGAATGGCGTTCCGACTGGAAGTGGGATCGGGTGCTGCCCCACATCAGCCCGCTGGCGGGACGTTACGTGCTGGATGTCGGCTGCGGCAGCGGTTATCACCTCTGGCGCATGGTGGGTGAAGGGGCCAAGCTGGCGGTCGGCATCGATCCGAGCCCACTGTTCCTCTGCCAGTTCGAAGCCATTCGCCACTTCGCAGGCAATGACCAGCGAGCCCACCTGCTGCCCCTTGGCATCCAGGAGCTGCCGGAGCTGCGCGCCTTCGATACCGTCTTCTCCATGGGGGTGCTCTATCACCGCAAATCCCCCATCGAGCACATCGAGCAGCTGCGCAACCAGCTCAAAGACGATGGCGAGCTGGTGCTGGAGACCCTGGTGATCGACGGCGGCGTCAATGACGTGCTGATGCCCACCGACCGCTACGGCAAGATGCGCAATGTCTGGTTCATCCCATCCAGCGCAGCACTCAAGCTCTGGGTTGAACGCTGCGGTTTTACCGATGTGCGGATCGTCGACGAGAATATGACCAGCACCGACGAACAGCGTCGTACCGACTGGATGATTAATGAATCCCTGAGTGATTATCTGGATCCGGACAATCCGGCGCTCACGGTAGAAGGACACCCGGCCCCCAAGCGGGCCGTACTGATTGCGCGCAAGGCCAAAGACTAGCCGATGGCTGCTGTGGACGTTACACTGACCAAATTCCAGGAAGCACAGTTAAATGAATGACATGAAAAGCAAATTAAAAGGAATGACCCTGCTCTCCCTGCTTAGTCTCGGCGGGTGTGTCAATATGGAAAAACCTCCCCAGGTCCCCGCTCTGACCCTGGCCGAGCTGCGTAGCGAGCTCAGCCAGAGTGAACAGCGCCTACAAACAGCCATGGAACAGCAGCAGAAGCAGTATGCCCAGCAACAGCATCTGCTGGTTCAGCTCAACACCGATGTCACCAAGATGAAAGAGTCCGTCAAGCACGTAGATCACAAGCTCGCGAGCCTCCCGACCGAACCGCCCAAACCCCTGCCAATTCCGGCGGCAAAATGCCCCGCCCCGGATCAGGGCCACACCATAGATGGCAAACTGCTGGTGGGTGAAGCGGAGTGGATCTGGGTCGATGCCGCCAACGACGCCTTCCAGGCCCGGGTCGATACCGGCGCCACCACCTCCTCCATCAGCGCCCAGGAGATCACCATTTTCGAGCGCAACGGCAAGAACTGGGTGCGCTTCTTCCTGAGCCATCAGGAGATGGACGACAAGATCCAGATCGAGGCGCCGCTGGTGCGTCACGTGCGGGTGCGTCAGGCCTCCGCTGACGATCTGGACCGTCGCCCCGTGGTTCGCCTGGCAGTGCGTATCGGCGATATGACCGAAAAAGCCGAGTTTACCCTGAAAGACCGCAGCGACATGACCTTCCCCGTGCTGCTGGGTCGTGAGTTCCTCAAGGATATCGCCGTGGTCGACGTGGCCCGCGAATATATCCAGCCCAAACCCAAGCTCAAGGATGTGAAATAATCCATGGTTTCTCGCAAGCCGTTCTATTTGCTGGTTGCCCTGCTGTACATTGTCGGCCTGGGGATGACCCTCTATCACCACATTGCTCTGGACGTGCCCCTGACGCCGGGTGAAAAGCGCCAGATTTGGTCCATCGAGGCCAAGCTGGAGTTCGATGCCACCGGTGAGCCGGTGATCGCCTCCTTGGCTATTCCTGGCACCCAGCCCGGTTTCACCCTGATGAACGAGAATGCCGCGAGCCCGGGCTACGGTCTTTCGTTTGTTGAAAAAGATGGCGATGCCCGCGCCGAGTGGTCAATTCGCACCGCTTCCGGCCGTCAGGAGCTCTACTACCGCGTCGACATGATGGCGGATGCTCACGCCAAGCCGGCAGCCAACCCGCAGCCGCCTGCCATCGAGAAGCAGATCGAGAGCGAGCCCTATGCCACCGCGATGAAGCAGATCCTGGAACGTGCCCAGGAACGCTCCGCCGACGGCTATACCCTGACTCGCGAGATCATCAAAGAGATCGAGAAGCAGGAACAGAACGCCGAGCTGCTGAAAAAGAACAAGTCTCGTGCCAACCTGATCGCCGAGCTGCTCAACAACGCCGACATTCCGGCCCGTGTGGTCCATGCCCTCAATCTGGAAGATGGCCGCCGTCGCCAGGAGCTGGTGGATTACCTGCAAGTCTTCAACAGCCCGACCGACTACAAGCTGTTCAACCCGCAGACCGGTGAACAGGGCCGCCCGGCCAACCTGCTGCTGTGGGAGTACAACTCGGGCGCCCTGCTGGACGTGACCGGCGGTCACAACTCCCGCGTCACCTTCTCGATGATCGAGCAGGAGCAACCGGTGAGCGTCGCGCTGGCCCAGAAGTTCGAAAAATCCGAGATGTTGAACTTCTCCATCCACAGCCTGCCGCTGGAAGAGCAAGCCCTGTTCAAAGGCCTGCTGCTCATTCCTATCGGCGTGCTGATGGTGGTGTTCCTGCGGGTACTGGTGGGGATCAAGACTTCGGGCACCTTCATGCCGGTGCTGATCGCGGTCGCCTTCATCCAGACCTCGCTGGTGACCGGTCTCATTGGTTTCCTGCTTATCGTGGGCACCGGCCTTATCATCCGTTCCTACCTCTCGAGGTTGAACCTGCTGCTGGTCGCCCGGATATCGGCGATCATCATCATGGTGATCTCGATGATCGGCATCTTCTCCGCATTCGCCTTCAAGCTGGGGCTGACCGACGGCATGAAGATCACCTTCTTCCCGATGATCATCCTCTCCTGGACCATAGAGCGGATGTCCATCCTGTGGGAAGAAGAGGGTCCGAAAGAGGTGTTCCGCCAGGGCGGCGGTTCCCTGCTGGTGGCCGTCATCGCCTACCTGGCCATGGATAACGAACTGATCCGTCACCTCACCTTCAACTTCCTCGGTCTGCAACTGGTGCTGATGGCGACCGTGCTGCTGATGGGTAACTACACCGGTTACAAGCTGAGCGAGCTCAAGCGCTTCAAGCCGCTGGTGGACGAGATGAAGTCTGGCGCCACGCCGGGTAAGGACAAGTAACAGATGTGGTTCTGGGAAAAGTACACCACCCCGTGGAGCCTGTCTCAGTCAGGCATCCTCGGCATGAACAAGCGCAACCACTCCTACATCAGCCGCTACAACCCGCGTCGTCTCTACCCGCTGGTGGATGACAAGCTGCAGACCAAGCGCATCGCGCTGGATGCAGGCGTGACGGTGCCGGATCTCATTGGCACCATTCGCGAACAGCACGGAGTGGGACAGATCACCGAGCTGGTGAAAGAGTGGCCAGGCTTCTGCATCAAGCCGGCCCGGGGTTCCGGCGGCAAGGGGATCCTGGTGATCCTGCGTCAGGAAGATGGCCTCTTCTACAAACCCAACGGCAGTGCCTGCAATGGCCAGGATCTGGAGCGCCATGTCTCCAACATCCTGGCGGGGCTCTACTCTCTGGGGGGCAAGCCGGACGTGGCGCTGGTAGAAGGGCTCATCAACTTCGATGACGTGTTCGACGGCTACTCGTTTGAAGGGGTGCCCGACTCCCGGGTCATCATCTTCAAGGGCTTCCCGGTGATGGCCATGATGCGCCTCTCCACTTCTGCCTCCGACGGCAAGGCGAACCTGCACCAGGGCGCCGTGGGGGTGGGTTTGTGCCTGCGTACCGGTCGCGCCCTGCGGGCTGTGCAGTTTGGCTCACCCATCCGCCACCATCCGGATACGGGACTCGACCTCTACGATCTCAGGGTGCCCCACTGGGATACCCTGCTGACCCTGGCCGCCTCCTGCTACGAGATGTCGGGGCTCGGCTATATCGGGACCGACATGGTGCTGGACAAGTTCCGCGGCCCTATGCTGCTGGAGCTCAACGCCCGTCCGGGCCTTGCCATCCAGATCGCCAACGGCCGCGGCCTGGTGCCCAACCTCAAGACCATCGAGAAGCTGGGGCAGGTCAAGATGAACGTGGATCAGCGGGTCAACTTCGCCAAGGATCACTTCGGGATCTTCGACGAATAATCCGGTTGCTACCCGATGCCAAAAGCGTGCCCATGGCGCGCTTTTTTATACCAGCCCTACAAGCTGTTACTGCATCCACCATCCAAATAACAGGCATAAAAAAACCGGCGCCTTGACACCGGTTTTTTACTTCGCATCAACCCATTACAGGGCGTCGGCGTTCTCGGACAGGTATTTGGCTACGCCATCCGGAGAGGCCTGCATGCCTTTCTTACCCTTTTCCCACTGAGCCGGGCACACTTCGCCGTGCTCTTCGTGGAATTGCAGGGCGTCGACCATGCGCAGCATTTCGTCGATGTTGCGACCCAGCGGCAGATCGTTCACCACCTGATGACGAACCACGCCGTTCTTGTCGATCAGGAAGGAGCCACGGAAGGCAACACCGGCTTCCGGATGCTCGACGTCATACGCCTTGCAGATCTCGTGCTTCACGTCGGCGATCAGCGGGTACTTGACCTGGCCGATGCCGCCATCTTCCACCTTGGTGTTGCGCCAGGCGTTGTGGGAGAACTGGGAATCGATGGAAACACCGATCACTTCCACGCCACGCTTCTGGAACTCTTCATAGCGATGATCGAAGGCGATCAGTTCGGACGGGCAGACGAAAGTGAAGTCGAGGGGGTAAAAGAAGACAACGGCGGCTTTGCCTTTGATGTGGGATGACAGGTTGAAAGAATCAACGATTTCGCCATTACCCAGAACGGCTGCGGCAGTAAAATCGGGTGCGGGACGGCCTACCAATACCATATTCAATTCCTCTTTTGTGAAGTGAACAATCCGCTCAGGATTGGGCCACCTTGGGCCTGGTCCATCTAATTCAAGCGACAAACTATAGGCCCGGTGGTAGATTAGTCAAATCAAATTAAATAGATAGCATTAATCGGGTTTTTCTATGCAACGTTGGCCCAGCCTCAAACAGCTGCAATATCTGGTTGCTCTCGACGAGCACAAAAACTTCAACCGCGCCGCCAAGGCTTGCCATGTCAGCCAGTCGACCCTGAGTACCGGGATCCAGACGCTGGAGGACATGATGAACCTGCAACTGGTGGAGCGGGACCACAAGAGCTTCATTATGACCCCGGTCGGCATGGAAATCGTCGAGCGGGCTCGCAATTTGCTCTCCGACGCGCGGGATCTGATGGAGCTCGGTCAACATCAGGGGGGAGTCATGCAGGGGACGGTGCGCCTCGGCTGCATCCCGACCATTGCCCCCTTCCTGCTCAGCAAGCTGCTGAAGGTGTGCAGCAAGACCTATCCTGATCTCGAATTGTTGCTGCGTGAAGACACCACCAGCAATCTGCTCAAACAGCTCGAACAGGGTCAGCTCGATCTGCTGATCCTGGCCCTACCCATCGAGATCGGCGGCTTTCACTGCAAGACCGTCGGCCAGGATCCCTTCCACATGGTGATGCCTGCCAGCATGGCGGCCGGGCTGCACACCCCGTTCGACTACAAGGAGCTGCCCAACCAGAGCATCTTCCTGCTGGAGCGGGAGCACTGCCTCACCGAGCATGCGGTCAGCGCCTGTCGCCTGCGGGACAAGAGCAAGATCAACCCGTTCGCGGCCACCAGCCTGCACACCCTGGTGCAGATGGTAGAGGCGGGCCTGGGCACCACCTTCCTGCCCCAGATGGCCATAGATGCCGGCATTCTCGACAACTCGGATCTGGTGGCCATCCCGCTGCCCGGCGAAAAATCCTACCGTGAGATAGGCCTGGTATGGCGTCCCAGCACCACCCGGGTGCAGACCTTCTACAAGCTGGCCGAGCTGCTCACCCCGCTGATCAGCCCGGCCAAATAAGCTCAAACGCCAGCCCTCCGGCTGGCGTTTTTTTTACGCAGCCACGCATTTTTGCCATTTGAGACTAGGTCTTGGGCCAGATCCCTGTTTATGATGGAAAAGTTGTCGTGCCGGTCATCTTCTGACGCCGGTGTCCAAGCCTGATCTGTAGAGAGAGCACCGATGTATCGTTTCTTGCTGCTATCCATACTGACCCTGCTGCTGGCTGCCTGCTCCAGTACTCCCGAACCCACGCCACCCGCCCCTCGCCAGAGCAGTGCCTTCGACGGCTTCTACCAGCAGTGGCGCGGCGTACCCTATCGCATGGGGGGCTCGACCCGGGCCGGCCTCGACTGCTCCGCCTTCACCCAGCTGGCCTACCAGCAGGTAATGGGGTTTTCCCTGCCCAGAACCACAGAATCCCAGGCCACCCTCGGCACACCGGTCGAACGTTATCGGCTGCAACACGGGGATCTGGTCTTCTTCAAGACCGGCTGGCGCCAGTACCACGTCGGGGTCTACACGGGATCGGGGGAGTTTATCCACGCCTCCACCAGCAAGGGGGTGATCCGCTCCCGTCTCGACAATGTCTACTGGAACAGCCGCTACTGGCAGGCTCGCCGCCTGACCCAATAAGGCACCAAGCCCACTTACCTGTCCTTTCATCTTCCCGTGAAGAGTCATGGACCATTGCTTATAACCCAATTGAACCCAAAACCTGCGTTTCTGCTCATTTTGTGATAAAGTGGTGACCCTTTTTCAGGCATAGCCCTGTTGCGCCGGGTTTCTCTTCGTATGAAAACAATGCCCCAGACAGGCAAACGCAACAGCTGTGGTGTGGCAGGAGCAGCCACGCAGCGTCAGCGCGGGACGAGCGACTGGCCACACAACACGGGTTTCAATCGTCAATTTGATAAGGAGATCGTGCAATGAAGCAATATCAAAGCTGGTTGGGACAATACCTGATGAGCCGTCGTGACGGTGACCATGCCATGGCTTCCGAGCTGGCCAGCTCCATCTGCGAGTTCTGGCAGCAGCAAGGAGATGAGGCCGAGCTGGACAAGTGGCAGCAGATCTACCAGCACCATCTGGAAAGAACCACTTAATCATCCGATTCCTTGCCTTGCAGCACCCGAGCTGCAAGGCTTTCTTTTGTTTACCCTTTCCAGCTCCCCTCTTTATCTCCGTTTTGTTGCCAATCGCGGCAACCTGATGTCGATGTCATCCCTGTGCCATCAGTTCGCACCAGACGACAGAAACCACGGTTCTAGCCCTTGCATAGCCAACGCATACAGCCATAAAACTCTCTTTCGCCTCTCCTGCGGCATGTCGCCTCAACGGTTCAACTACCCAAGCACGATTGAAATGAGCGATACGCCGCCACATCACCCCACTTCCGCCTTGCCCCTGCCACTCCCCTTTGTTAGAGTCGCGCGCCGCGCGGCGACCGCGCCCACAAAAACAATGAGCGCCCAGGGCGCCAGCAACGAGCGAGAACAATCCATGCGTGAGCGCATCAGACAAGAGTGGTTTGGCAACGTCAGGGGGGATCTGCTGTCGGGCACGGTCGTGGCCCTGGCCCTGATCCCGGAGGCCATCGCCTTCTCCATCATCGCCGGCGTCGATCCCAAGGTGGGGCTCTACGCCTCCTTCTGCATCGCCGTCATCATCGCCTTCACCGGCGGCCGCCCGGCCATGATCTCCGCCGCCACCGGCGCCATGGCCCTGCTGATGGTGACCCTGGTGCGCGAGCACGGGCTGCAATACCTGATGGCCGCTACCCTGCTCACCGGCCTGCTGCAGATCCTGGCCGGCTACCTGCGCCTCGGCGCCCTGATGCGCTTCGTCTCGCGCTCGGTGGTGACCGGCTTTGTCAACGCTCTGGCCATCCTCATCTTCATGGCCCAGTTGCCGGAGCTGACCAACGTCAGCTGGCAGGTCTACGCCATGACCGCAGCCGGGCTTGGCATCATCTACCTGTTCCCGCGCCTGCCGCGCATCGGCACTTTGCTCCCCTCGCCGCTGCTGTGCATCGTGCTGCTTACCGCGGTGAGCGTCGGCCTCGGCCTCGAGGTGCGCACGGTCGGCGACATGGGCGCCCTGCCGGACACCCTGCCGGTCTTCATGTGGCCCGACGTACCCCTCAATCTCGAGACCCTGGCCATCATCTTCCCCTACTCCGCCGCCCTGGCCGTGGTGGGGCTGCTCGAATCCCTGATGACCGCCGCCATCGTCGACGAGATGACCGGCACCCGCAGCGATCGCCACCGTGAGTGCAAGGGCCAGGGGCTGGCCAACATCGCCGCCGGCCTGATGGGCGGCATGGCGGGCTGCGCCATGATCGGCCAGTCGGTCATCAACGTGAAATCCGGTGGCCGCGGCCGCCTCTCCACCCTGGTGGCGGGGGCCCTGCTCATCGTCATGGTGGTATTCCTGGATGAGTGGATCCGCCAGATCCCCATGGCGGCCCTGGTGGCGGTGATGATCATGGTATCCATCGGCACCTTCTCCTGGGGCTCAGTGCTGCGCATGCACAAGACGCCGCTGGCCACCAATCTGGTGATGCTGAGCACGGTGGCCGTGGTGGTTGTGACCCACAACCTGGCCCTCGGGGTACTGACCGGCGTGCTGCTGGCCTGCCTCTTCTTCGCCCACAAGGTGGCGCGCACCCTGCTGGTACACAGCGACAGCGAGCGTCACGGCGCCACCCGCACCTACCGGGTGCACGGCCAGGTCTTCTTCGCCAGCACCGAGCAGTTCTGTGCCGGCTTTGACACCGGCGAATCCCTCGAGCGGGTGGTGATCGATTTAAGTGACGCCCATTTCTGGGATCTCAGCGCCGCCGAGGCCCTGACCAAAGTGCGCCGCCGCTTCGAGGCTGCCGGCACCGAGGTGCAGCTGACGGGGGTGAGCGACGCCAGCGCCGCCCTGCTCGGCCGCTTCGCCCCGGCGACCTGACCGAACGCCGCTTCTGGAACCAAACGCCCATAAAAAAAGGCCAGCCCCCTGGGGCTGGCCTTTTGCGTTGCCGAGGCAGCGCTTACATCTGGTCGACCATGTCCTGGGCGAACTGGGAGCAGGAGCGCAGGGTAGCGCCTTCCATCAGGCGCTCGAAGTCATAGGTGACGGTCTTGTTGCGGATCGCCGCTTCCATCCCCTTGATGATGAGGTCGGCCGCTTCGGTCCAGCCCATGTGACGCAGCATCATCTCGGCGGAGAGGATGAGGGAGCCCGGGTTGACCTTGTCCTGACCGGCGTATTTCGGCGCGGTACCGTGGGTTGCTTCGAACAGGGCCACGCCGTCGCCGATGTTGGCACCCGGTGCGATGCCGATGCCGCCCACCTGGGCCGCCAGCGCGTCGGAGATGTAGTCACCGTTGAGGTTCATACAGGCGATGACGTCATACTCGGCCGGGCGCAGCAGGATCTGTTGCAGGAAGGCGTCGGCGATGACGTCCTTGACCACGATGGTCTTGCCGGTTTTCGGGTTCTTGAAGGAGCACCAGGGGCCGCCGTCGATAAGCTGGGCGTCGTACTCTTTCTGGGCCAGGGCGTAACCCCAATCCTTGAAGGCACCTTCGGTGAACTTCATGATGTTGCCCTTGTGCACCAGGGTCACGGAGTCACGGTCGTTGTCGATGGCGTACTCGATGGCGGCACGGACCAGACGCTCGGTACCGGCCTTGGACATGGGCTTGATGCCGATGCCGCAGGACTCGGGGAAGCGAATCTTCTTCACGCCCATCTCGTTTTGCAGGAAGGAAATCACCTTCTTGGCTTCGTCGCTGTCGGCCTTCCACTCGATGCCGGCGTAGATGTCTTCGGCGTTCTCGCGGAAGATCACCATGTCGGTCAGATCAGGACGCTTGACCGGGCTCGGAGTGCCTTCGTAGTAGCGTACCGGGCGCAGGCAGACGTAGAGATCCAGCTCCTGACGCAGGGCCACGTTGAGAGAGCGAATACCGCCACCGACCGGGGTGGTCAGGGGGCCCTTGATGGCCACGCAGTATTCACGAATGAAATCCAGGGTTTCGGCCGGCAGCCAGGCACCTTCGCCATAGACATGAGTCGATTTCTCGCCGGTATAGATCTCCATCCAGGCGATCTTGCGCTCGCCTTTGTAGGCTTTCTCGACCGCGGCATTTACCACATTCAACATGGCCGGGGTCACGTCCACACCGATACCATCCCCTTCGATAAACGGAATGATGGGATTGTGGGGAACCTGCAGCTTGCCGTTGGCATCGACTGTGATTTTCTGGCCCTGGGTCGGGATAACTACTTTGCTTTCCATCGGCATCTCCTAACTTCCGTTTGTTATCAATCTGATCGTTGCGCGCGGCCATCTTAGCCCATTCATTTTCATAATAAAATGGCGATCACCCATGTCAGACCAAAGAGGTAGCCCCCGGGCGATCCGGGTCACAATCCCGCCCCGGCCGCGGCTCTGGCGCCAGTCGCTATCCTTCGGCCTCGCAGGCCAATGTCTGGGGCTGGCTCAGAGCGCGGTATTGGGACGGCGTCAATCCCGTCTTCTGCTTGAACACCCGACAGAAGTAATTTACATCGGTGTAACCACAACGGCTGGCTACCTCCTCCAAGCGGAAACGGTACTTTTTCAGCATGAATTTGGCCCGGTCGATGCGCACCCAGCTGATGTAATCGGCCAGGCGCATATGGCCCTGCTCACGAAACAGGTGGGAGAGATGGCTGGCGGAGACATTGAAGCGGTGAGCGATGGAGTCGCGGGTAATGGGGCGGTGAAAATTTTCCTGGATATAGATGCAGATGCCGTGGAACAGATCCGCCCCCCGCGGCCTGTCAACGGCGGACTCCGCCAGCAACTGACGCGTACTGGTGAGCAGCGCCTGCAGCAGCAGATCGTCAGTGGGCGCACGACCGGGATCCTCGGCCAGCACATTGAGCGCTCCCAGAATATGCTCTGTCACATGACCCGCCCGGGCCATGATGCTGTGTTTTTGCACGTCAAAGAAATCGGGCTCTTCCCGGCGTTTGCTCACCAAGCTGAACCCTATCTGGCGCTTGCCAAACAGCAGGCTCAATACGGAGCAGTCAGTGGTCCAGAGCGGCTTGTTCCAGCCGTTGGGAGGGATATAGAGCGCCTGCCCGGGCTGCACACCAATCTCCTTGCTGCCAGCCTCCCTGTCCCACACCTGATTGAGGTATTCACCGCTGAACACCAGCTCGAGGCGGGGAAAGTTGACCTGATAGCTGAAGCTTGGGGGCAGACCCTGTTCACTGGCGAACCAGATTTGGTCGAAAGGAACCTGTTCACCAAGGGCACCATCAAACAACTGGCTGAAAATGAGTGACATGCTGATCCTGATCAAGAGAGAGGCAAGCGGTTGCGGCGCACGCAATGGCCCATGTTATAGTCCGGCTCGGACTATCAATGCCACCCTTTTCTTCACCCGCTCCTCTTCATCTTAAAATGAGGCATTCTTATGAGCAGTAGCGTCTTGCCCTCCTTTCTGTTGATGCAAAACCCGATTCAAGGCTACGACTGGGGCAGTCATGACTCCCTCACCACCCTGTTCGGGATCCCCAATCCGGAGGGCAAACCCCAGGCCGAGCTGTGGATGGGGGCACACCCCAACGGCTGCTCCGAGATCACCTGCGGCGATCAGGTACAAAAGCTCTCCACCCTGATCGATAGCGCCCCGGCCGCCGTGCTGGGTGAGGCAACCCTCGCTCGCTTTGGCAGCCTGCCATTCCTGTTCAAGGTGCTGTGCGCCGAGAAGGCTCTCTCCATCCAGGTGCACCCAAGCAAGGCGCAGGCCGAAGCCGGTTTTGCCAAGGAAGAGGCCGCCGGTATCGATCCCAAGGCAGCCAATCGCAACTACAAGGATCCCAACCACAAGCCGGAACTGGTGTTCGCGCTCACCCCGTATCAGGCGATGAACGGCTTTCGCTCCATTCCCGCCATCCTGGCGCTGTTCGAGCGGGTCAAACTGGCGGCTATCGCCGATCTGACCGGGGCCCTTGCCGCCGCTCACGCAGCCAATCAGGGCGAAGCCGGGTTGCAACACTTCTTCCAGCAGCTGTTGATGCTGGAAGGGGTACGCAAAGAGGCTGCGCTGATCGATCTGCTGGCTTACGCCAATGAGCATCAGGACGAGGAGACCTTTGCCCTGATCACCTCCCTCGCCGTCCAGTACCCGGGGGATGTGGGGCTCTTCTCGCCGCTGCTGCTCAACGTGGTGACCCTCCAGCCCGGTCAGGCGATGTTCCTCGATGCCTGCACCCCCCACGCCTATGTGCGCGGTACCGGCCTTGAGATCATGGCCAACTCCGACAACGTGCTGCGCGCCGGCCTCACCCCCAAATACATCGATGTGACCGAGCTCCTGGATTGCACCCGCTGCCTGCCCAAGCCGGATGACCAGATCCTGCTGGCCCCCCGCCGCGAGGGTGCGGTACAGCACTTCGAGGTGCCGGTGCCGGACTTTACCTTCAGCGTCTATCCGGCGGGTGAGCATCAGCTCACCACCGCCAGCGCCGAGATCCTGTTTGCCATCGACGGCCCCGTCATCCTCAAGCGCGGTGATGACACACTGCGTCTCGAGAAGGGACAATCCGCCTTTATCCCGGCCGCCACCGGCAGTTATCAACTGCTGGCCGAGGGCCGGGTCGCCCGCGCAGGCAACCGCTACTAAGGCGCGAACCGGCGAGTTCAAGAGCCGATACACGCACAAGGGCCATCATGGATGGCCCTTGCTGTTGTTCTCTGCGTTACTGTTCACCTGACTTAACTGATACGCCCTCGCCCCATCAACCACACAGGAAGGGTCGTCTTTTGACCCATGTTTAGAGACTACCGGGACTATTTTCTGGCTCAGCCAGCAGCCATTAACTGTCAGCGTTTTGAACCGGGATATCGCCATTTCTGCCAAGCGACATCTAATGATGATCCTATCCATGACTACGACGTAAAATAATACGTTAGTTAATAACAGACAGTTCCCGTTAATCCATACTTTTCCTGTCGCGTCTTTATAAGATCCGGCTCACGCTTTCGACTTCAACGTATCGACAGCATACGACATTTAATTATTTCCAATCAGAATAAAACCCCATCCAATATAACTCTCATAAAAACTCATAATTTAATAAACCCATCTATTAAAAATCAAGATAGAACAATGCGTTATGTCGGGAAATAATATGAATGCCAATATAAAAATTCCGCAAAAAAGGAAGAAGTATATAGCTGCGCAATGCAATTGCATGAAAAAATCCTCTCTATCCATTTGTCGCATTAAAACCAATATTTGTAGTTATTTTGATAATAATGACTGGAGGCAATAATCAAAGACATAGATTACACCTTTATTTGTTTTAAATAGAGTGTGATCCTACTCGCAACCAAATACTATCTGACTCCTATACCCTGCATCTGAAAAAAGTTTTCAGCCCCCCTATTTTCCATCACACACCAATCACAATATAACGGAGTTTATTATGAAACAGGCTCCTCTCCTGCTCGCTTGTGCGACCCTCGCCGGGTTGATGGTCATTGCCGGATGCAAGGAGGACACGCAAGATCCTGTCAGCCCTCCCGACACGGGTGTCACCCGCTACGTCAATCCATTAATCGGTACGGGTAATCTCGGCAATACCTATCCTGGCGCAACCACCCCTCACGGCATGATCCAGCTCTCCCCGAATAATGGGGCTGTTGGCTGGGAATATACGTCCGGCTATTACTATCACGACAGACGCATCGCCGGTTTCTCTCATACCCATCTCTCGGGGGCGGGTGCCACCGACTTGAACGATATTCTGGTGATGCCCATCAACTCGCGATCCGATTACAAGATAGAGAAGGGGGGCAATCTCGAAGCATCCCGTTATCGTCACAAGGATCAACAGGCGACGGCGGGCTACTACAAGGTGGATCTGCTCGATTACGGCATCAAGGCCGAATTGACTGCAGGCGATCGCGTCGGTGTCCATCGTTATACCTTTCCTCGCGATGAAAGATCCGAAATTGTGATTAACCTGGGTGTCAGTTTTATCGACGGCACATCAGGAACAGAGATGAAGTGGGATAAGGAGAATAACCGCATCGAAGGCTATCGTTTCTCTTATGGCTGGGCCCCCAGCCAGAAAGAGTTCTTCGTGATGGAGTTCAATCAGCCAATCAAAAACATCCGCTTTGCCTACTACGACAAAGAACGGGATCACTATATCGACGCGAGGCAAAGCGCCACGGAAATGGCCAACGAGGCGATCGAAAATTATCAGCCTGTCCGCGCCTATGTGGAATTTGATACCTCGACGACGGGCTTGACCGTTGAGGCCAAGGTGGCCCTCTCCAGCGTCGAAATAGGCAAGGAGGGCAAATCAGGCGCCTCGCTCAACATGACCAAAGTGGCAGACATGACATTTGATGATGTCCGGCAAGCCGCCACCCGGAAATGGGAAAACGAGCTGGGAAAAATCCGGGTTAGCGGTGATGAAGAGTACAAACAGACCTTCTACACGGCGCTCTATCATGCCTACCTAGGCCAGACTATCTACTCCGATTTGGATGGTCGCTACCGCCAGGTGCATCAGGGAAGCAGCGCAAATCCCGATGGCAACACCCAAGACGGAAAGCTGGCCGAGACGCTGAAAGAGTCAGTTCGTACCGCCGATGCCAACAGAGACGGTAAAGCCGACTTTACCCGCTATGACACCCTCTCCCTCTGGGACACCTATCGCGCCGTGCAACCTCTCTCCTCCATCCTGGAACCGGATCGTCTCGCGGATGTCGTCCTCTCCATGCTCTCCTATGCAGAAGAGGAGTGGATCGACGATGAGGGCAACATGCGTAAAGGGCGCTTGCCAGAATGGACTCTCAAAGGCAATGAGACCGGCATGATGATGGGCATGCATTCGACCCCTGTCATCCATGACGTTTTATCCAAGGGCTCCCTTGATAAACGCATGATTGACCTTGGTTTTAATGATACAGAGCGCCAGCAGATCAAGGAACGTCTCGTGAATGCCATGGTGACCGATGCGCGCGCTTCGACCAGCCAGGGAGTGGCGTGGATCAAGGAGTACGAAGAGCAGGGCTATGTACCGGCCCAACTTCACGATCAACCCCCCTCTGACCCCTGGGCGGCCCATTCTCCCTTCAAAGACTCCTGGACTGCATCCTATTCGCTGGAGTACTCCATGAACGACTGGGCCATCGCCCAATCCGTCAAGACCGTATTTGGTGAAGACGATCCTCGTTATCAAGAGTTCGCGGATCGCTCCAATAACTGGCAAGCGCAATTTGACTTTGGTGGCCAATACAAAGGCTGGTTCAAGGCTCGCGATTATGCTGGAAACTTTATTGACGCCAACTGGGTAGACCCGAAAACGGGACGGAAAGTCGGCAAAAACTGGCGTCCGGAGATGTTCAACTGGGCATTTACCGAGTCCAACGGCTGGCAATATTCGTTCAGCGTCCAGCATGATATTTCAGGCCTGATCGACCTGATGACCCGCTTCGACCAGAAGCAGGACCCTTCGGCGAAACGTGGCGACTTGTTTGCCAGGCGGCTGGACGAATACTGGACCACCTACCCGGATCGCAACGCCGCGGACAACCAGTTCCCCATCTTCAATACGGGCAATGTGGGTCAGCATGTACAGGGCAACGAGCCGGATATCCACGTGCCCTATCTCTACAACTACGTTGGCCAGCCCTGGAAAACCCAGGCCGTCATCGTCGACACAACCAACGTCTGTTACAAAAACACCCCTGACGGTATTTGTGGCAACGATGACTTCGGCACGCTGTCAGCCTGGTTCGTGTTCCGTGCGCTGGGTTTCTTCCCGGTCAATGCATCGTCCGGCATCTACGAAATAGGGACCCCCATGTTCGAAACGGCATCCATCGATGTGGGCAATGGCAAGAGATTCACAGTCAAGGCGCAAAATGTCAGCCGCGACAATATCTTTATCCAGTCGGCACGACTCAATGGCAGCGAGTTGACGCGCACCTACCTGACCCATGACGACATCATGAATGGCGGTGAACTTGAATTTGTGATGGGAGATATCCCCAACAAGGAGTGGGGAGCCCAACCCGAAGATCTGCCACCGGCGCAAGGCATCGGCACCTTCCTGCACGAAAGCGATATGCCCGAAGGATCCCGTTGATCCAGTTTTCACGGGGGGAAGAAGAATTCCCCCTTTCTAATGACACCTCCCGATTTTCCTCTTCAAAAAACATTTTTTAGTTCAAAAAAACACACAAATATAATTGTATTATTTTTCATGTAAAAAACTGAAATCAAAAAATCAAACCACAATATCATACTACCTTGCTTAATCTTGTCATATAGTGTCAAAATACAGCCAAAAGGCTCAAAGTCGTACTGACTCATCAACAATAAAAACATAGATAAAACTAGGCCAATATATATAAACAGGAGTTTCAGATGGAAAAAATAGGTCTGCTAATTACCTTTTTCTGGTGCTTAATGATAGTGATATTGATTTGGTTGAAATGGGAAAGTGCTGTAAGTATGTCTCTTAATGAATGGGGTGATTTTCTAGCAGGAATGACTGCACCAATTACATTCTTATGGCTTATTATTGGGTACATATTACAACGTAAGGAACTACATTTGAATACTGAAGCCTTAATTATGACTAAAAATGAAATGGCTAGACAAGGCAATGAGTTAAATGAACAAACACAATATATCAAAATGCAAGCTCATGCGGCAGAAACTCAGAGTAGCTCAACTAGAAGAAAGGAATTGAGAGAGATTTTACTTCGTAATACCACTCATCATCGTGAAGAGTAACACTTCAAATTAAAAACCATATGCTCTTTTTTAAAAAGAAAGCAATATAGCATGGGATATCATATGCGTTTATATTTTGGACTATCAGCTTTAATTTATTCATTATTAATTGGCCCAGGTTACGCCGCCTGTGACAATGCAGCCGCGGTCAAGCTGGCCAAGGCTTTTTGGAGTGAACACAGGGACTTCTATTACACAGAACCGGCAAAGGTGAAAGCGCTGCTGACACCGGCATTTTTTGCCGTGCTGAGCGAGGAAGCCAAGTGTAATGGCGAAGGGGAAGTGTGCGCCATCGATGCCGATCCCTGGATCAGTGCGCAAGATGGCGAGGTCACCGGGCCCATCACCTTCCGCCTGGCTGGCCAGCAGGATGGCATCGTCTCGGTCAGCATGGATTATCGCTTTATGCTCTCGGAGACCCGGCAAGAGCCACGAGCCGTCACCTTTCAATTTAAAACTGCCGGCGATCGCCGCTGTTTTCTGCTGGATGATTTTATCAGCCCGGGCGAGGGTTCACTGAAACGGCGCCTGCAGCAGTGGCAGGCACAAAACGGTGCCGGGCCGCAATAATTAACCCCCACGGCCCGCTGGGCGGTGGGGGTTGGGTTATTCTGGCGATCCTTTCGCTATGTCAGAAAAACGGACTGCGACCATCAGAGCGGGCTAATACTCGGCCTCTTCAGAGTGAGGCTCAGAGGAGCGGATGCGCTCCAGTTCATCGACCCGGGCTTGCCACTTGTCGTGGGCCTGTTTCAGACCCTGCAGCTCCAGCTCCTGACGCATGGTGTCAATCTCTTGGTCTAGTTTTTCCATCAGAATGTCTCCTTCATTCATAGAGTTACACACTGGCTGACGGCACTTGGCCAACCTGCTCTCCCCTATTCTGACATCCGGAATCGCGCAACTGCCCAACGAAATAAACGATTGATTGTGGCAAAACCAATCTAAAATTTTGTTTTACTTTTCACATGAGCCCCACTTAGCTCACTCACGGCTGTCGCCTATTTCTGTCTATCCGCTCACATTTTGCTCACGCCTTGGCCATCACACAATTCTCCATCCCATGTTTTTATTCCAATTGAATCATTGCTCAGCAGTTGATTCCCCATCTATAGAATCCGTCTTCAACTATCTGTTTTTAAATGCAATTAATTAAAATAAATTAACATTAACCGGTGCAAAAAAAGTGCGAGCAGGGTCACAGGGCGGGGCATGGCGCACAAAAATCCAGTGAACGGCACATTTGTCCGATTTCGGCAGGCCGGCAAGGGGAGAACAATATTCGGGACAACTGACCCCACCTCATGACGCTCGGGAAGAGCAAGGAGAGTGAAATGTTACCCACCATGACTAATGACGGACTCATCTGCCTGGCATTGCGGGCAACCAGCAAGGAGGCCCTGTTTGACGAGATGGCCGAGTTGCTGGTGCGCGATGGCGCCGTGTCGGATCGGCAGCAATTTATCAGCGATCTCTGGGCCCGGGAGCAGCTTGACTACACCGGCTTCGAGCAGGGTGTGGCCCTGCCCCATGCCAAGAGCGACGCGGTGCGCCGCCCGGCCATTGCCATCGGGATCAGCCAGCAGGGGATCGAATACGGCTCCGAAGATGGCCAGCCCGCCCAGCTGTTTTTCATGATCGCCTCCCCAGAGGGCGGGGCCAACCACCATATCGAGGTGTTGGCCGAGCTCTCCACCCGCCTGCTGGCGCCGGGTTTTATCGAGCAGATGAAGGCAGCCACCAAAGTCGATGAGGTGCTGTCGCTGCTCTCGGCAGGATCCAGCGCGCAACAACCCACCAAGGCGGTCCTCCCCACCGAAGAAGAAGAAGAACCTGCCAGGGAGCGTGGCTTCAAGGAGCGGCTCGCGACCCTGAAACAGCATCTGCTGTTTGGTACCTCCCACATGATCCCCTTTATCGTGGCGGGGGGTGTGCTGCTGTCCCTCTCCGTGATGATGAGCGGCAAGGGGGCCGTGCCAGAGACAGGTTTTCTCAAGGACATGGCGACCATGGGGATCGCCGGACTCACTCTCTTTACTGCCGTGCTCGGTGGCTATATTGCCTATTCGCTGGCCGACAAACCGGGCCTGGCCCCCGGCATGATCGGCTCCTGGGTGGCGGTACAGCACTATCAGACCGGTTTTCTTGGGGCCATTCTGGTGGGCTTTATCGCCGGCTTCGTGGTCAACCAGCTCAAGCGGATCAAGCTGCCTGACTCCATGAGTTCCCTCGGCTCCATCTTTATCTATCCGCTGATCGGCACCTTCCTGGTATGCGGCATCGTCATGTGGGTAATTGGTGCACCGATTGCCGCCATGATGGAATCGATGAACCAGTGGCTCTCCGGCATGGCAGGCTCCGGCAAGGTGATGCTGGGCACCATTTTGGGGGGCATGACCGCCTTTGATATGGGCGGCCCGGTCAACAAGGTGGCGACCCTGTTCGCCCAGACCCAGGTCGATACCCAGCCCTGGCTGATGGGCGGCGTCGGTATCGCCATCTGCGTGCCGCCACTCGGCATGGCATTAGCCACCCTGATGTCCCCGAAAAGATACAAGAAAGAGGAGCGTGAATCGGGCAAGGCAGCGGCCATCATGGGGATGATCGGCATCAGCGAGGGGGCCATTCCGTTTGCTGCTGCCGATCCGGTACGGGTCATTCCGGCCATCGTCGCGGGGGGCATAGTCGGCAACGTCACCGGCTTCATGATGAACAGCATCAACCATGCCCCCTGGGGGGGCTGGATCGTACTGCCGGTGGTCGAGGGCAAGATAGGCTATATCGTCGGTACCCTGCTCGGTGCCCTGACCACCGCCATCATAGTCAACCTGCTGAAAAAACCGGTGACCGAGGAGGAAGAGGAAACGAGCACAGCAGATGACTACCAGGCCATCGAGGCGGAAGGAGAAGCGGACGTACTCGCCATCACCGCCTGCCCCTCCGGTGTGGCCCACACCTTCCTCGCCGCCAAGAGCCTGCAGAAGGCAGCCGCCAGGGCGGGGATCAAGCTCAAGGTGGAGACCCAAGGCGCCAACGGCATCATCAACCGCATCACCGCCAAAGATGTGGCCAACGCCCGCTGCGTCATCCTGGCCCACGACGTGGCCATCAAGTACCGCGAGCGCTTCAAGGATATCGAGGTGATCGACACCAAGATCCGGGAGGCGATCCACGACCCGGACGGACTGCTGGCCCGCACCCGGGCAAGCACGGGGCAAGATGCGGCCTGATCCGCCGTGACATGCTTTGCCACCAGCAGCAGGGGTCCATTGCGGGCCCCTGCTCTGTTAGCGGCGACCAACTTTTCATCATCTCATATGGCAAACCACTGATTTAAAACACATTAACTACCCTTCCCCCAAATCCCGGCGCGCCGTCACAAATCCGCTTCGTGTAAAAAAACAGCAATTGAATAGCTGGTCAGATCTCATGTCAAATGGCTCCGCCTACTAAACTGGAGCATCACAAAAATGATAAAAATCAATAAATTGGTTCTGGCTGTTACCCTCACCCTCGGTGCCGCACCCGGCTTTGCCGCTGGCTTTGTCTGCGGCGATCACGTGCGCTTCGGCACCCCGGCCGGCTCGGATCAGGAGCTGTGCCGTCAGGGGTACGCGGCGGGCTACAACTACGACTACAAGGTGGCGAACTGGGTCTCCTACCGGATGACGGCCGAGAGCGCTCAGGGCAAGGTCAAACGCAAGGATGCCTTTGCCGAAGACAAGGAGGTGCCGGTCGCCTTTCGCGCCACCCTGGCTGACTACAAGCGTTCCGGCTATGACCGTGGCCACCAGGCTCCGGCAGCCGACATGGCCGCCACCGAGGTGACCATGAAGCAGAGCTTCCTGTTGACCAACATGACGCCGCAACTGCCGGCCCTGAACCAGAAGGCCTGGCGCATTCTGGAGGAGAAGGTGCGCCAGTGGGCCATCGCACGCGAGGATGTGCAGGTGATCACCGGCCCCGTCTTCACTCACTCGGAGAAGTACATCGGCAACGGGGTGATGATCCCGAGCGCCTACTACAAGATAGTGATGGACCCGGCCAGGCTGCAGGCCATCGCCTTCATCATGCCGCAAGAGGATATCCCCACCAGCCAGATCGCCAACTATCGCGTCTCGGTGCGCGAGGTGGAAGAGCAGACCCAGCTCGACTTCTTCAGCGACATGCCCTACGAGCAGCAGGAGACGCTGGAGGCCAGGGTCTCCCCCATGTGGAACTGACGGCTACCGATGCGCTCACGCAGGCCATGCCATCTGGCTGGCCTGCACTTCGGCCCTTCCCGGGGGCGAGTTCAATCCCCGGCCTTGCCGGCCTGTCTCACAGTTTGCTCTCCCCTTTCCTGTTATATTTCTCACTTTGCTTTTAATGCCAAGGTTTATTGATAATCCGATGAATTATCACGCATTTATAAGCAGCATACGGCATCTGATAGCAAATATGGCGCCTGATGGCGCCCACACAGAGGAATCACAGATGAAACAGACCCTGATTGCCCTGACGTTAGGCGGCTTGCTGGCCCTCTCCCCCCTCCCCCTGCTTGCGGCCGACAGCACGATGCAGATGGAGAACGATCTCAATACCCTGGTCAGCAAACGCCAGGCGGTGGACATGCTGCTCGGCGAGGCGCTGCAGATCTACAAGTCCCCGGCCAAGATCTCCCACGCCGGCTTTACCGCCAAGATGCCGAGCAACATGGAGCTGGTGACCGAGCGGCTGCTGGCCGCCTATCAGCTGGAGCCCTATCGCACCGATCTGCTGATCTCGGCGGCCAATGCCCAGATTTACAACGGCAACCTGACCCGGGCCATCGCCCTGTTCGAACAGGCCCAGGCGGTGGCGCCCGATGATCTCGACATCAACTCCTATCTCGCCATCTGGCAACTGGTGAAGGGCAACAAGGAGGCATCGCGCACCTATCTGGCCAGGGTGGCCAATCGCAACGGCGGACGCGCCGCCGATCTGGAGGAGATCATCGCCCGGGTGCAGCGGGTGACCACCACGCCGCTGCAGACCAAACTGACGGACGATCAGATCAAGGCGGCCAAAGAGGGCAAACGGGCCATCGTCACCCTGGGCTATGCCCTGAATCCGGACGGCAGCATGGACAAGATCCTGCTCGGCCGCTTGCAGACCACCCTGGAGCTGGCCAAGGCGGATCCGGATGCCCTCATCATCCTGACCGGCGGGGTACCGCAGAATCGCCAGACCGAAGGCAAGCTGATGGCCGACTGGCTGGTGAAGCACGGCATCGATCGCAGCCGCCTCATTGAGGAGAACTACGCCACCAGCACGGTGGACAACGCCCTCTACAGCGCCTATGCCCTGGCCCGTCACCAGATTGACCAGGCCGTGCTGGTCAGCTCGGCGAGCCATGTGCGCCGTGGCCAGACCCTGCTCGAGATCGCCTGCGATCAGATTGGCCCGGCCGGGATCAAGGTGGTGAGTGTCAGCTACCCGGACAAGCCCCTCAAGGAGCTGGCCACCCCGAGCGAGAGCGAGCTGCTTGGCATCTACCGCGACGCCCTGCGTACCTACGGCATGTGGAGCTACCGCTCCGCCCCCCTGCTGGAGCGCTGATCCCCCGGCTTCAAGCCGAACCATCCGTGATGGACAATAAAACCCGCCCCTTTGGCGGGTTTTATTATTGCCAAAAAAGGGCTCTCTTTTTGCCGCTATCGCTCATTGAACCATCTCTTGTCTGATAAAGAGAAGTGGCCATTCCTCAATTTATCGGACGTTCTATCTCACGCCGGGAAATATATTCAGACGCTATTTCCCGCTTGATAAATATCGACTTCGATGATTGAGATATATAAATAAATACATTGAATTACCGTTCTTTTTCTAAGAACCATTGCTCACCCTAACAATATTTTTGTTCTTTCATTGTCAGTCAGATAAATGGGAAAACAGCTGTTCCACTCTCCTGATAACGGAATAGCATCATGACAAGGAAAGGATATTCTCTCTGGCTGGCGGCCCTCGCCATCATCAGCCTGCAGGCCAACGCCATCGAGGTAACAGTGGCCTACCAAACTTCCGCCGAACCCGCCAAGGTGGCCCAGGCCGACGGCACCTTCGCCCGCGCCAGCGGCGCCACGGTGAAATGGCTCAAGTTCGACAGCGGCGCCAGTGTGGTACGGGCGCTCGCCTCCGGCGACGTGCAGATCGGCAACATAGGCTCCAGCCCGCTGGCGGTGGCGGCAAGCCAAAACGTGCCCATCGAGGTGTTTCTGCTCGCCTCCCAGCTCGGCAGCTCGGAAGCGCTGGTGGTCAAACAGGATCTTCCCTCCCCCGCCGCCCTGGCTGGCAAGCGCATCGCCGTCCCCTTTACCTCCACCACCCACTACAGTCTGCTGGCGGCGCTCAGGCATTGGGGAGTGGATCCGGCCAGCCTGCAGATCATCAACCTGCAGCCGCCGGCCATCATCGCCGCCTGGCAGCGGGGTGACATCGATGGCGCCTATGTCTGGGCGCCGGCCCTCAACGAGCTGACCAAGGGCGGCAAGGTACTGACCGACTCGGCTCAGGTGGGCAGGTGGGGGGCCCCCACCCTGGATGTGTGGGTGGTGCGAAAAGAGTTTGCCAAGGCCCATCCCGAGCTGGTGCAGGCCTTCGTCGACAGCACCCTGGCGGCCCAGCGCGACTACCTGACCAACCCCGACGACTGGCTGGCAAAGCCGGACAACCTCGCCAAGCTGTCAACCTTGAGCGGCGTGCCCGAGGCAGACGTGCCCAGCCTGGTTCGCGGCAACACCTACCTGAGCGCCAGCCAGCAGAGTGCAGAGCTGAGCAAGCTGGTAAACCAGACCATCATCGACACCGCCCGCTTTCTCAAGGAGCAGGGCAAGGTGCGAAGCGCCGGCAGCGACTATCGCGATTACGTGACCGACCGTTTCGTCAAGGCACAACCCCACTGACCCTGCATCACAAGGAGGTAGCCATGCTGCAGCTCACTCACCTGTGCGCCGACTACGACGGGCGCAGAGTCCTCGACAACATCAACCTGACCCTGGATGCGGGGGAGCTGATGGTGGTGCTTGGCCCCTCCGGCTGCGGCAAGACCACCCTGCTCAATCTCATCGCCGGATTTCAGCCCCATCAGCAGGGGAAAATAACCCTGCACGGTAAACCGGTGACCGGCCCCGGCGCCGAGCGGGGGGTGGTCTTTCAGCACGAGGGGCTGCTGCCCTGGCGCAACGTGCTGGACAACGTCGCCTTCGGGCTGCAACTGGCCGGCGTGCCGCGCCGCGAGCGCGAGGCCAGGGCGCTGGCCATGCTGCGCAAGGTGGGGCTGGAAGAAGCCAGTCACGCATTCATCTGGCAGCTCTCCGGCGGCCAGCGCCAGCGGGTCGGCATCGCCCGGGCGCTGGCCAACCAACCACAACTGCTGCTGCTCGACGAGCCCTTCGGCGCCCTCGACGCCTTTACCCGCGAGCAGATGCAGACCCTGTTGCTGCATCTGTGGCACGAGCAGCGCCGCCAGGTGCTGCTCATCACCCACGACATCGAGGAGGCGGTGTTCATGGCCACCGAACTGGTGCTGCTCTCCCCCTCACCGGGGCGGGTGATGGAGCGGCTGACCCTGGATTTTGGCCGCCGCTTCGCGGCCGGCGAGCCCTGCCGCAGTATCAAGTCGGATCCCGCCTTTATCGCGCGGCGCGAGTACGTGCTCGGCCGGGTCTTCGCCGAGCGGGAGGTGTTTGCATGAGCCTTGCCCTCTCCCGTTCCCTGAACCCGGCCCGCCATGCCCTGCGCCGCAGACTTCGCTGGCCGCTGCCGCGCCGGCTTGGGGTGAGCCTGCTTACCCTCGGCGCCCTGTTGACCCTCTGGTGGCTGGTAGCGCGCCTTGGCTGGATCAACCCGCTGTTTCTGCCGCCCCCGGGCCAGGTGCTGCAGCAGCTGCTCACCATCGCAGGGCCGCAGGGCTTCATGGATGCCACCCTCTGGCAACACCTCGCCGCCAGTCTGCAGCGCATCCTCATTGCCCTCGTGGCCGCCACCCTGTGCGGCGTGACTGTGGGCATGGCCATGGGGCTCAACCCCACCCTGCGCGCCATGCTCGACCCGCTGATCGAGCTCTACCGACCGGTGCCGCCCCTTGCCTACCTGCCGCTCATGGTGATCTGGTTTGGCATCGGCGAAACCGCCAAGGTGCTGCTCATCTATCTGGCCATCTTCGCGCCGATCGCCATGGCGACTCTGGCCGGGGTGAAGGGCGCCAAACAGGTGCGAGCGCGGGCCGCCCGGGCGCTCGGCGCCAACCGCTGGCAGGTGCTGTGGCACGTCACAGTGCCCGGCGCCCTGCCGGAGATCCTCACCGGGCTGCGCATCGGGCTCGGGGTCGGCTGGTCCACTCTGGTGGCGGCCGAGCTCATCGCCGCCACCCGCGGCGTGGGCTTCATGGTGCAATCCGCCGGCGAGTTTCTCGCCACCGACGTGGTGCTGGCGGGCATTCTGGTGATCGCCCTGATCGCCTTCATTCTGGAACTTGGTTTACGTGCGCTGCAGCGTCGCCTGACGCCGTGGCATGGAGCAGGACTATGAGCAATTCCCTGCGCATCACCCCCCTCGGCCCCCATATCGGTGCCGAGATAAGCGGTCTCACCCTGGCCGAGCCCCTGAGCGGGCAGCTGTTCGAACTGATCCAGCAAGCCCTGCTGACCCATCAGGTGCTGTTCTTTCGAGAGCAGCCCATCACCCCGCTATCACAGCGGGCGCTGGCCCACCGCTTCGGCGATCTGCACATTCACCCCGTGTACCCCCATGCGCCGGAGGCCGAGGAGATCATCGTGCTCGACACCCACCACGACAACCCGCCGGACAATGACAACTGGCACACCGACGTCACCTTCATCGAGACGCCGCCAGCACTGGCCATTCTGGCCGCCAAGCAGCTGCCGCCGGTGGGGGGCGATACCCTGTGGGCCAGCGGCATCGCCGCCTTCGAGGGGCTCTCCCCCCGCCTGCAGCAACTGCTGGCAGGGCTGGAGGCCGAACACGACTTCACCAAATCGTTCCCGGCCCATCGCCATAACGCCAGCCCGGCAGAATACCTGCGCTGGCAGGAGGCGGCGGCCCGCCACCCGCCGCTGCGCCACCCTGTGGTCCGCACCCATCCCCTGAGCGGCCGCCAGGCGCTGTTCGTCAATGAAGGCTTCACCACCCGCCTGCCCAAGTTGCCGGCGCAAGAGAGCGAGGCATTGCTCGCCTTCCTGTTTCGCCATGTCACCAAGCCCGAGTATCAGGTTCGCTGGCGCTGGCGGGAGCACGACATCGCCATCTGGGACAACCGGGTCACCCAGCATTACGCCAACGCCGACTATCTGCCGGCCCGGCGCATCATGCACAGGGCAACCGTGCTCGGTGACAAGCCTTTCTGGCGCGCCTCTTGACGTCCGGCAACGAAAGAGGGAGGCATCGGCCTCCCTCATCTCATGGCTAATGGCAACAGCCATTCCCTAGCTGATAACCCCCTGGGGTGCAGGCGCCTTGGGATCATCCCCGAAGCGGTTGGGGCCGCTATTCCCCTGACAGACCAGGAAGTAGATCAGCACCAGGGTGCCCACCACGGGAATGAGGCCGATGAGCAACCACCAGCCGGTGCGGTCAGTGTCGTGCAGGCGGCGGGCCGCCACCGCCAGGGCCGGCAGCAATACGGCCAGGGAGTAGATGCCGCTGAGCAGTTCGTTGCTGCCCAGCACCTTGTCCAGCGTCTTCATCAGCAGCATAGCCAGCAGGTTGAACAGCACGAACATCCAGTATTCGGTGCGGTGGGCCCGCCCGCTGAATACGGCATATTTTTTGAGTACGGCAAGATACCAGTTCATTGCGCCTCCAGGCTCAAGTGAAAACAGAATGCATAGGGTCAGAGCTTAACGAGTTCACTGGCGGGGTGCGAGCAAAAAGACCCGCCGCAACGCCTGCCTGTCTATCAGATCAGGCTGAGCGCTCTGGCAATACTCTTTGGGGCCACTATCTCTTGCGCGCCTGGGGGCCGGGCCGTCGCGCCACGGGCTGATGGTAATAGCCATAGGGGAAGACATTGCGAAAACGCTGGGCGACCGGCTCGGGAATGGAGCGGGAAAACACCAGCCTCACCCTGTCGCCATCAAGCTGGCCGAGGATCCGCCCGCGCACCGTCTCGTGACGCAATATCTGCTTGATCTGCTCAAGAAACGCGGGAGGCACCTTGCCCTCCTTGACCACCACCTTGCCAGGTTGCAGCCGGATCTCGAACAGGGCGCCACGCCCCAACTTCATCAGCCACCAGATAAGGGCAAGTGCCACTCCCAAGGATAACCAGGCCATGTCGTTCCCTCCCAACGTCTTGATATCTGGCAGTATAACCACCAAGAGAGTGCCTTTTATGGGGCCGGGCTCACACCCCGGGGGTCGACGTTTTCCAATTGGCAAACAGGCACCCATCTTGCTTGCGGGTAGACCTTTTAATAAAACGACCAATCTTTGACGGAGACCTTATGACTGCGCACCCGGCTCCGCAGATCCAGCACATCGCCACAGACTCCCTCCTGCTGCGCAGCTACTTCTGCCTGCTGGCCATGTAAAACAAGTTGAGCGAAGGGGGCGAGCACAACGACGTCGCCCTCTACGCGCTGCTGCAGACCGCGGTGACGCCGGCTACCGCCATCTGACGGCGTTGTGGCGGGTAATTGACCCGCCACACCAGGGGTTATGCGCCGCGCCCGGCGCCCCAGGACACCAGGGTTTCGCGATAGAGGGCGAGCAGCGCTTCGTCCCGCACCGCCACCCCGACCCGCTGGGCAGGGCAAGTGGCCCACTCGTCATGGGGATGGGATTTGCCATCAAACTTTTGCAGGGTATGGCCGATGGCGGGGCCATGGGTGATGACCCGCACCGGCCCCTCGCGCAGGGTGAACAGGGTCGGATCTATCACATAGGCGATGGCGGAGGGGTCGTGCACATGGCAACCATCCAGGCCGATGCGATCGGAGTAAAACCTGAGATAAAAGCGGCTCACCTCCCACAGGAAGCGGCCCGGCTCCCCCGCCTCGTCGCGCAGGGCATCGAGATAGGCGCTGCTGAAAAAGCTCTGCTGGGTCACGTCCAGCCCGATGATCACCAGAGGCCAGTTCGCAGTAAAGACCTGGTCGGCAGCATCGGGGTCATCGTGGATGTTGGCCTCGGCATAGGGGGTCACATTGCCGCGATGACCGTTGACGCCAAAGGCGCCCCCCATCACCACCACCTGCTTCACCAGTTTGGTGATCTCGGGGGCATGCTGCAGCGCCAGCGCCAGATTGGTGAGCGGCCCTATGGTCACGACCGTGATCTCGCCGGGCGCCGCCTTCACCGCCTCGACGATATATTGCCAGGCCGGACGGGGATCCGGGGCTATGGTGACCTCCCCCGCTTCCAGATCGCCAAAGCCGCTTGGGCCGTGCACCACAGTCGTGGGGCCGACCGGTTCGCGCAGCAGCGGCCCCGCTGCGCCCCTGGCCACATCCGCCTTCATGCCATATTTTTGCTTGAGCCAGAGGGCGTTGCGAGTACCGTTGTCGATGGTGGCGTTGCCAAAGACGGTAGTGATGGCGAGCAGGTCGATGGCGGGGTGCGCCTCGGCAAACAGGATAGCCATGGCATCGTCGATGCCCGGATCGGTATCGAGAATAATCTTGTGAGTCAGGGTGTTGTTAGTCATGGGGCCTCCCTACAGCGACAAAGGGGAGAGTCTACCCGGCCCGTCGCAACCAATCCCGGCAGGGGATCACAGAACCCGTCACAACCGGGTCTGGCGATGAAGATGCAAGGGGCGCGGCCCCTTGCCGGCGCCGCGCCCCTTTTCTTTGCATTATCCGCATCTGCCACTCGTCGGGACAAGCCGCGAGCACAGACCCCTATGGCTTAGTGCTTGCGATGCCAGCGCGGAGAGGTGGCCTTCTCCCCCCAGGGGGTGACGCAGGGCAGCAGGGCTCCCTCTATCACCACGTCACTGACCGCCAGCGCCTCGGCAATCTTCTGGTGCAGCACCCGCAGCACCTTGCCCTCGTGTTCGGCCAGGGAGTGGCCGGCGGCAAAATATTCCGGCTGATATTGCAGCGCCAGCTTCTGGGCAAATTCATAGGTGTTGAAACAGTCCGGCATCCGCTCGACCACATCTTCAAGCCGGGCCAACAAGCTGTTCAGTTCCCTGGTCATAATGCTCTCTCCGTGTAGATGAATAGTTGAAAACTACCCCTTATTGGATAAGTCACCAATCAACAAACCGCAAAAGTGTGGGGTATAACACAGTTCTCTCTTGCCTCCAGCCCACAGTGGCGAGGCCTCAGCATGCCAGCTTTACATCTGCGCAACAAATCGCTAGATTTAGACCGACCAATCAGTCGGTTGTTTTTTATGCGGAGAAGATCATGGGCGCGGCACTGTTTCACCATCCTGAGGATACCCAGGCCATCAAACTCTCCCTGCCGGATCAGCTGGCCCGGCTTAAACAGGCCTATATGGCCCATCCCATGCCTACCCTGGCCGAGCGCAAGGCGCAATTGGGCAAGCTGAAACAGGCCTTGCTGGCGCACAAACAGCCCCTGTGCAAGGCGCTGGCAGAGGATTACGGCCAGCGCAGTCACTACGACAGCCTGATCGCCGACGTGCTGCCCTGCATCATGCAGATCAACTACACCCAAAAGCGCCTCAAGCGCTGGATGCAGCCCCATCGCCGCCACGCGGGCCTGCTGCTGGCCCCCGCCAGGGTGGAGGTGCACTTCCAGCCCCTCGGGGTGGTTGGCATCATAGTGCCATGGAATTTCCCGGTGATGCTGAGCCTCGGCCCTCTCATCACCGCCATCGCCGCCGGCAACCGTGCCATGCTCAAGCTCTCCGAGTTCACCCCCCACACCAATGCCGTACTGCGCACCCTGCTCACCAGCGTGTTTGACGACAATGAGCTGGTGATCATCGAAGGGGATGCCCAGATGGCGGCAGCCTTCAGCTCTCTGCCCTTCGATCACCTGCTGTTTACCGGCTCCACCCAGGTGGGCAAGCTGGTGATGGCCGCCGCCGCGCCCCAGCTCACTCCCCTTACCCTGGAGCTGGGCGGCAAGAGCCCCTGCCTGATCGCCCCCGACATGCCGGTGGCCACCGCAGTGGAGCGGATGATCTTCGGCAAGAGCCTCAATGCCGGGCAGATCTGCGTCGCCCCCGACTATGTGCTGCTGCCCCGCGCCGAGGTGGATAACTTCATCGCCGCCTATCGCGCCCGCTTTGCCAGGCTCTATCCCAAGGGGCTGGCCAGCCCGGATTACGGCGCCATCATCAACGATCGCCAGTACCAGCGCCTGGTTGGCTGGCTGGAGGAAGCCGAACAGGCGGGCGCCCAGCTGCACCCCTGCGCCTCGCCCGCACGGGATGACAGCCAACGCCTGCTGGCCCCCCACCTGCTGACCGAGGTGCCAGGACGCTGTCAGGTGATGCAGCAGGAGATCTTCGGCCCCCTGCTGCCGCTCATCCCCTACGACACCCTGGAAGAAGCCCTCGCCTACGTGGCCGAGCGGCCCCGCCCACTGGCGCTCTACCTGATGAGCTTCGATCCCGAGCTGCAGGCCAAAGTGACCCGGGAGAGCCACTCCGGCGGCATGGCCATCAACGAGAGCCTGTTCCAGGTGGCGGCCGACGATGTGCCGTTTGGTGGCATAGGCGCCTCCGGCATGGGGCACTACCACGGTCACGAGGGATTCCTCACCTTCTCCAAGGCGAAAACCGTGCTGACCCGCGGCAAGTTCACTACCGGCTCTTTGATCCACCCGCCCTACAAGGGCTGGATCCAGAAGCTGATGCTGGCTTTCTTCCTGCGCTGATCGAGGAGTTCGCCATGACCGACAAGCGTCGCCAAATCCTGGACGCCGCCCTGGCCCTGTGCGCCGAGGATGGCCTGCAAGGGGCCGCCACCGCCCGCATCGCCAAGGCAGCCGGGGTGGCCAACGGCACCCTGTTCCACCATTTTCCGAGCAAGGAGGCGTTGATCCTGCAGCTCTATCAGGACGTCAAGCAGCGCATGGGGGCCGCCATCTGCGAGGCCGATCCCGCTCTCTCCCTGCGCGAGCAGACCCGCCACTACTGGCAGCTGGCCATGGCGTGGATGCTGGCGCACCCCAATGAACTCAAGTTCGTACTGGGCTTCTTTCACTCCCCCATGCTGGCCAGAGAGACCCGCAGCAAGGTGCTGAACGATGCCCTGCGTTTTCTGCCAGCCCTGCTGGCCCAGGGTCAGGCGAGCGGCGAGCTGATGCAGGCCCCCGCCCCCCTGATGCTGGAGGTGTGCCAGGGGCAGTTTCTGGCCTGCGCCTCCCTGTTCGTCGATCAACCCGAGCTCGGGCAGGATGCCCACTGGCAAGCCAGTGCCTTCGCCCTGTTCTGGTCCGCCATCTCAGGAGCCAACCTTGATGACACACCCAGCCCTTGAATCCCTGGCCAACCGGGGCCGCCACCTCTGGATCACCCTCCTCTTGTGGGTGGTGGGCCGTACCCTCTGCCGCGCTGCCCGCGTCGATGAGGCGGTGCGCCGCGAACTCGCCCCCCTGCCAGACGGGCTGGCCATTCGCCTTGAGGTGGGTGGCCTCCCCTATGCCATGCAGATCCACAAGCAGGGCGGTCGCTGGCTGGCTGGCCCGCCGGCGGCCCCTCACGCCTGCATCCACCCGCTGCGGGTGCGCTTCAAGCACCCCAATATCGCGTTTCGCGCCTTGAGTTTCCGGCTCGGGGTCAATCAGGCGTTCAGTGAAAACCGGCTGCTGGTGGAGGGGGACCTCACCTGTGCCATGCACCTGGTGCGGGGGCTTGAGCAGTTGCAGTCCCTGATCCTGCCCGCCTTCATCGCGCGGCCATTGCTGCGCCACTATCCGGCCCCGGCCAACAAGCTCGGCCGGGCCTGCAACATTTATCTGGGTCTGGTGACCGGCTGAGAACAAGGAGCCACTCAATGAGCCGCTATTACGATTTCTTCTGCCCGGTCAAGCTGATGGCCGGCGAACAGGCGCTGGAGCAGCTGGCCAGCGAACTGGCGAGCCTGGGGGCACGCCGTCCCCTGCTGCTCACCGACAAGGGGGTCAATGGCACCGGCCTTGCCACCCTGCTGGCCAATGTGCTGGCCGAGGGGGAGCTGCCGGTCGCCGCCATCTGGGACGAGATCCCGGCCGACTCCTCCACCGCCGTGGTGGAACGGATCGCCAAACGCTACGCAGAGCTTGGCTGTGACAGCCTGGTGGCGCTGGGGGGCGGCTCGGTCATCGACACCGCCAAGGCGGTCAACATCCTCGCCAGCCTTGGGGGAGAACATCTGCTCGACTACGCGGGGGCAGGCTGCCTCACCCGCCCCCTCAAGCCTCTGGCGGTGGTGCCCACCACGGCGGGGACCGGCTCCGAAGTGACACTGGTGGCGGTGATCAAGGATGAGGCGAGCGGGCGCAAGGTCCCCTTCACCTCCCCCTTCCTGCTGCCACAGCTGGCGGTGCTCGATCCGCGCCTCACCCAGGGGCTGCCCCTCAACATCACCGCCGCCACCGCCATGGATGCCATGACCCACGCCATCGAGGCCTTTATCGGCACCGCCAAGAATCCGGTCAGCGACGCCCTGGCCCTGATGGCGGTGGAAAAGATTGCCGGCGCCCTGCCCCTCATCGTCAAGGATCCGCAAAACCGCCAGCTGCGGCTGCAGCTGGCGGAAGGGTCGACCCTGGCGGGCATGGCATTTTCCAACTCCATGGTGGGGCTGGTCCATGCCCTCGGCCACAGCCTGGGGGCACGCTGCCATCTGCCCCATGGCCTGTGCATGAACCTCTTTCTGCCCACAGTGCTCGACTACAACCGCCCCGAGGTGGATGGCGAGCTGGCCCGTTTGCTGCTGCCGCTGGTGGGGGCGGAGCGCTTTGCCGCCACCCCCGCCCACCAGCGGGCCGAGGCAACCATAGCGACCATTCGCGCCCTGCGCGATACCCTGTGGCAGGAGGTCAAGCTGCCTCGCACCCTGAATGAGGCAGGAGTGAGCGATCGCTCGCTGCTGACCGAGATCCGCGATCTGGCCATCAACGACGGTGCCATGCTGTTCAATCGCAAGGATGCCGATCGTGAGCAATTGCTCACCCTGCTGGAGCGGGCCTGGGCGTAACGAAAGCGCACATCGGGGAGCGCGGGGGCCGCGCTCCCCGGCAGGTGTTCTGCAGGATATTGGCCACGGGCCACGATGATCTGTTCTATACCTTGGCTAACCCTTATCCTGTCCAGGCAGCCCTTTAGCATCAGAGGTGACACCATGAACGAGATCATTCATCAGGCCAACCAGCAGCAGTTCATCTGTGTGGTAGACGGCAAGGAGTCACGGCTGCGCTACCGCCGCCTCGATGCCAAGACCATCGATGCCTACAGCACTTTCGTCCCGCCGGAGCTGCGGGTGCAGGGGATCGCCGATCAGCTGGCCCAGGCTTTCTATGACTGGACCCAGGCACAGGGGCTCACTATAGTGCCCACCTGCAGTTACATCGATGTCTGGTTACGCCGCCATGCCAACAGTTGAGCTTTCACCGTCTGTCAACGAACGCCACCTGCAAACCCGTACCGAAGCCCTGCTGCGGGCAGATCCCCTTCGCATGGCCTGCCTGGCGGCCGCCGCCGAGCTGGCACTGCCCGACTGGGCCATCGGCGCCGGCTTTATCCGCAACCTTATCTGGGATCACCTGCACCACAAGTCGACACCGACCCCGCTGAACGACATCGATCTCATCTATCTGGACGAACGCGATCCGGCGGGGCTGGCCGAGCCGGATCACGAAGCCTGGCTGAGCGCAAGGGTACCGGGCCTTCGCTGGGAAGCGCGCAACCAGACCCGCATGCACACACGCCAACGGGTCGAGCCCTTCACCAGCAGCCTGGAGGCCCTCACCCACTGGGTCGAGGTGCCCACCTGCATCGGCGTGCGCCTGAACGGGAATGGTCAGTTCGAATGGCTGGCCCCCTACGGCTTTGCCCACAACTGGTCGCTGCAAGTGAGTGCCAACCCCCACTGCCGCCAGGAGAGCCAGGTCTTCACTCGCCGCATTCAGGAAAAAGACTGGCAAACCATCTGGCCTGACCTTGTGATCAACTGGCCATAACCGGATTGCAATCTTTCGATAACCTTGGGCAGACTATGAAAAAGCTCCAAGTTACTCAATGGGTTAAATAATGCGCGAATTTTTCTCACTCGAACGCTGGCTACCGGGCCTCGCCGCCCTGCTGCAATACCAGCGCGCCTGGCTGATGCCGGACCTTCGCGCCGGATTCTCGGTGGCCGCCGTGGCCCTGCCCGTGGCCATCGCCTATGCCGAACTCACCGGGGTCGGTGCCATCGTCGGCCTTTATTCCTGCATCCTGCCCATGATGGTCTACGCCCTGTTCGGCACCTCCCGCCAGCTGATCGTCGGACCGGATGCCGCCACCTGTGCCGTCATCGCCGCCGTGGTGACACCGCTGGCGGCGGGGGATCCCACCCGTCACTGGCAGCTGGTGATGACCATGACAGCCATGACGGGCTTTTGGTGCCTCATCGCCAGCCGCTTCAAGCTGGGGGTGCTGGCGGACTTTCTCTCCCGCCCAATCCTGATGGGGCTGCTCAACGGGGTGGCCATCACCATCATAGTGGGCCAGCTCTCCAAAATTTTCGGTTTCACCTTCGACGAACGCTACCTCATCGAGCGGATCGCCAGCGGCGCCAACTACATCACCCAGACCCATCTGCCGACCCTGGCCATGAGCCTGATCGCCCTGCTTACCCTGCTGCTGGCCAAGCGCTACAAGCCTGCCTGGCCCTCCTCCATGGTGGCCATGGTGGTGACGGCGGCCCTGGTGTGGGCGCTGGATCTTGACCAGTTCCATATCGCCACCCTGGGGAGCGTCGGCTCCGGCCTGCCCGCGTTCCAGATACCGGAGTTTCCCCCCGGCCTGATGCGCGAACTGGTGCTGCCGGCGCTTAACCTCGCCATGGTGAGCTTCGTCTCCATGATGCTCACCGCCCGCAGCTTCGCCGCCAAGAACGGTTACGAAATCGACGCGGACAAGGAGTTCAGGGCACTGGGCATGGCCAACCTGGCGGCCGCCGCCTCCCAGGGCTTTGCCATCAGCGGGGCCGATTCGCGCACCGCAGTCAACGACGCCAATGGCGGCAAGAGCCAGCTGGTCTCCATCATCGCCGCAGCCGTCATCGCCATCATCACCTTTTATCTGACCGGCCCGCTGCAATACATTCCCACCGCGGCGCTCGGGGTGGTATTGGTGATGGCCTCCCTGTCGCTGACCGATTTTCGCGGCTTGTGGGCTCTGCGCCACTCAGATCGCTCGGCGTTTTGGCTGGCGCTGATCACCTTTATCAGCGTGCTGACCATGGGGGTTATTCCGGGGATCACCCTCGCGGTCTTGCTCGGCCTGTTCCAGTTCCTGCGCAACGTGATGCGCCCCACCGATCAGCTGCTCGGCATGGACGACGAGGGGGTGGTGCGCACCCTGGGGGACAACGAGCAGGCCAAAGCCATTCCCGGCATCCTGGTCTATCGCTTCAACTCGCCGCTGACCTACTTCAATGCCCCCTACTTCAAACGGCGGGTGCTGGCACTGCTGGTGCAGGATCCCCTGAGTCCCCAGTGCCTGGTGATCGATGCGGTGGCCTGCTTCACCCATCAGGACATCAGCGTCATGAGCATGGTGGGGGAGCTGCACAAGGAGCTGAAACGGCGCGGTATCCACATGGTGATGGCGGGCCGCCACGGCCAGATGACCCACTGGCTCAAACAGGCCGGGGTTCGGGTAGGAGATGAAGGGATCATCCTCTGCCCCGACATGTATCAGGCCCTGCGCATGACCCGCTGTTACCGCGAGCCGGTGTTCAAGGATGACGAGGTCACCGAGAGCACCACGGATGCCCTCCTCTCCCGCTGGCCCCAGGACGACGCCCTGCCCGACTCGGCGCGCCTCACCCTGCCAAGCGAACAGGAAGCCGGCGCCACCCCGGCCTGATCCCAAGACCCTACCGATCCGGATCACCGGCCGGCGCACAGCGCGGGCCGGTGATTGCACCCGCCAGCCTCTTGGTGTTAAATGCCCGACCAGATGGCACCGTTCGCGTGCCACCAGCCGTTGGACACACCATGCAAACTCAATCCCACGCAGGTCCGGGTACGCTGTTCGCGCTCACCTGGCCGCTATTTATCGATCTCGCCCTGCACTTTCTGACCGGCGCCCTTAATACCTTCATGGTGGGCCATGTCTCCTATCAGGGGGTGGCGGCGCTGGCGGTCGGCAACCAGGTATTCGATCTCGCCATCACCCTGTTCAGCTTCGTCAGCATCGGCACCAGCGTGGTGATCACCCAGTATCTGGGGGCTGGCGACAAGGAGAAGAGCCGGGTGGTGATCCACACAGCCATCGGCTTCAACCTGCTGATCGGCCTCATCGCCGCCATCGGGGTCATGGCCGGGGCCGGCACCATGCTGACGCTGATGAACCTGCCCGCTCACCTGATGAGTGACGCCACCCTCTACCTGCAGATCATCGGTCTGTGCCTGCTGCCGGAGGCGGCGGCGCTCTGTCTGGCCGCGACCCTGCGCGCCCACGGTCACACCCGTCAGGCCATGTACGTGACGCTTATCGTCAACCTCATCACCTTCGTCGGCAACCTGCTGCTGCTCTACGGCTGGTTCGGCCTGCCCCAACTTGGGGTGGCCGGGGTCGCCATCAGCACGGTGGCAGGACGTCTGGTAGGGGTGGTGCTGCTGGTGTGGCTGGTGGCCAAAAAGACCGGCATCCACCTCAAGGCGTGCGATATTGTGCATCCCAGCCGCGAGATGCTGGGCAAGGTGCTGCACATCGGCCTGCCCGCCGCCGGGGAGAACCTCTCCTGGATGCTGCAGTTCATGGTGGTGACCGCGTTTGTCGGCCTGCTCGGTGACAAGGCGCTGGCCACCCAGTCCTACTTCTTCCAGATCTGTCTGTTCATCCTGCTGTTCGGCCTCTCCATCGGCCTTGGCAACGAGATCATCATCGGCCACCTGGCGGGGGCCAGGCAGTTCGATCGCGCCTACCAGCAACTGATGAAAAGCCTCAAACTCGGCCTCCTCGTCACCTGCATCATCGCGCTGGCCGCCGCCATCAACGGCCGCTCCATCATCTCGCTCTTCACCGATGATGCCGACATCATCACTCAGGTGGCGCAGCTGTTTTTGATCAGCCTCATCCTCGAACCCGGCCGCACCTTCAACCTGGTGGTGATCAACGCCCTGCGTGCTACCGGGGATGCCCGTTTCCCGCTCTACATGGCGCTCATCTCCATGTGGGGAATTGCCGTACCCCTTTCCTATTTCCTTGGTATCATGCTGGGCTATGGACTGGTCGGCATCTGGTTGGCCCTTGCCTGCGACGAGTGGGTACGCGGTCTGGCCATGTTCTGGCGCTGGCGCAGTCGCCGCTGGCAAAACAAAATTCTGGTTGAAACATAAGTGGAATCACAATGAAGAAGATAGGACTCTTGCTCGCTGCCCTGTTGCTCAGCCCGCTGACACTGGCGCAAACCGCCCCCTCCACCCCCAAGGCAGTGGCGCCCCAGACCTGGTATGTGGCCCCCATCGCCATCGATGAGACCAGCGAAGCCCAGAAGGCGCTGACCAAGGACTTCATGGCCCAGATGATCAAGACCATCAAGATCAACGAGTACCAGACCGGCAAGGCGGTGGGTAACACCAAGGATCCCAAGTGGCTGATCCGCACCAAGCTGATCCCAGCCAGCGACGCCCCGCTGGTGGGCAAGAAGCATCCGCAGGGCCTCACCTACGGCAAGGGTACCCCGACCCAGGAGATCGTTGGCGAACTCCTCATGAACGGTACCCTGGTAGCCCATATCGGCCAGGGCTGGCGCGAGCCCATCGTCCCCGGTACCCCGGTGGCAGAGAAGCTCTCCATCGCCAACTACCGTTATGCCATTGGCGATCAGGCCAAGGCACCGGATCTCGAGGAGCTGGCCGCCCAGATTGGCTTCGAGGCCGGCAAGGTGATCGCCCGCGGTGGCAAGCCGCTGCCTGAGAAGAGCAAGAAGAAAGAGCCGGTGGACAAGACCAGGGAGTAAGACTGCCGACCGTCATTGAGGGGACCTTGGGGTCCCTTTTTGTTTGCCGCTGCGTTGGCCGACTTCTGTGAAGGTGCGCACAAATTCGTCGCATCGCCATCATTGATTATTTTATTATTTTATTTAAATTCAATTAGTTAAAAATGTTCCGCTAGCAGAACCCAACGAATGGCATCAAATTCGATCGGGATCACATTCCTCACCACGGCGAAGGGGTAGCTTGGATTCACAGGCACAATCAAACGAAACCAAGGAGGCTCCATTACATGTTCCCAGAGTACAGAGAACTCATCTCGAAACTGAAGAGCAGTGATGTCCATTTCCAGAAGATGTTTGACTTGCACAACGACCTGGATGAGGAGATAAGGAAGCTGGAAAAACACCATGCCAGCGATTACAGCTCCGAGGTGAAGGATCTGAAAAAACAGAAACTGAAACTGAAAGAGGAGATATACGAGATCCTCAAGCAACATCCACAGCAATAGATGCCTCAACGAATATCCGGATAAGCAATTTATCCCTCAGCCCGGCTTCCGTGCCGGGCTTTTTGCTATTTATGTCAATTAGCGGGACAATAGCGCTACCTGCCAAGGTGGTTATTTGTTAAATTTTTCCCTTGTGATTCAATGGCTAACGCCGACAATAATATGAATATGACATTCCCCTTCCATGTGCTGTTGCTGCTTGCTCTGTTCTGCTTCACCTCTCCCCTGCAGGCCCGCGGCCCCGCGCTGGAGCTATGGCACTCCCAACAGGCCGGCTACGTCATCGACGAGGTGATCGCCCGCTTCAACCGGGAACAGGATCAGCGGGTGTGCGTACTGCAGATAGAGCCCAGCAAGATCAAGGGGGATATCCTGCTGGCGGCCCAGTCCAGAGGGCTGCCGGATCTGATGCTGATCCCCTCCGATTTTCTCGGGCTTTACCGTCAGATGAAGCTCGCCCCCCTGCCGGCAGACTGGTTCTCCAACGAGTTGATGGCCGAGACGCTCTCCTATGTCACCCTCGATCGGCAGCGCTGGGGCATGCCCATGATGCAGGGCAACCACCTGATGCTGTTCTACAACAAAGAGCTGGTCTCCACCCCGGTGACCGAGTGGCAACAGTTTGCACAGATCGCCCCCGACCTGACGGCCAGGGGCATAATGCCCATCAGCTGGCCCTATGAGGATATGTATTATCTTGCCGCCTTCCTGCGCACCTTCGGGGGCTCCCCGGTGACTGACGGGCGCATCACCCTCGATACCCCTGCCATGGTGCAGGCACTGGAGGCCTACCGTACCGTGGCCCGTCAGGGCTGGGTCGATCCCGATGGCGACTATGACGCAGCTCTCTCCCGCTTCAGCACGGGTAGGAGCGCCTATCTCATCAACGGGGATTGGGCCTTCAGCGATCTGACGAAAAACATGGGCGAGAGACTGGGGGTGGCTCTGCTGCCCGCCTGGCAGACACGTCCCATGAGCTCCATGAGCGGCGCCTATGTGATTGGCGTTGCGGCATCCGCCATGGAGGATGAGGATCGCCGTCCCGTCATCCAGGCCCTGATGGCTTTTATCCAGCGCAGCGATACCCAGGATTTCATCTACCGCCGCGGCGCCCTGCTGCCAGTCAATCGGGATGCCTTTGCCGCCATCGGCCAGAGCCCGGATCCCCGTGCCCGCGTGCTGCTTGAACAGTTCACCCGCAGCGCCCCCATGCCTTCCGGGAGCGCCATGGCGGTCGCCTGGCAGGCGATGGCCACCGGTTTTGAACGGGCCCGGGAGGGAGGCAGTGCGACCGACACAGCCCGTTACATGCAACAGCTGGCGGATCGCCAGCATCTTCAGGTCAATGCACCATGAGTACCCGCACCTTTCGCCTGGGACCGACCCTGGTGGTCATCCTGTTCGCCGTCGCCCTGCTGCCCACCCTGCTGGCCAGCGGGGTGCTGCTGACCCGGCAGCACGAGATCATCGCCCAGAGCGAGCAGGATCAGCTCGAACGTGCCCTTGCCAGCATGGCCCGGGATGTGCGCTTTCGCAGCGAACTCATCGGTACCCAGCTCAACCAGCTCAGCCACGACAGAGTGCTCCACCAGGCTATCGACAATTTCCTCTTCTCGAGCCACGCTCGCCTGATCCTCGCCAGCTTCGTCAAGGGCAACGATCTGATCCACGCCGCCTACCTGCTCGACAAGTCTGGTCAGGTGGTCGAGTACGTCAACGGCCGTGCCACCATGCTGGAATCGAGCGATCTCATCGCACCCTTGCTGACCTGGAGCAAGACCCGGGAAGCCCGCCAGGGCAAACACCTGCTGCTTCCCGTCAGCGATCCCGCCTTGAGCGCCATGCCGGGCGGACAAGGGAGCGGCGGCATCGCCCTGGTGGCCCCCGTCTATCGCAACTACCAGCGAGCCGGCGTGTTGCAGACACCTTCCGGCTTCGTGCTGGCGATCCTCCCCTGGAAGAACATCGCCCGGGTGCTGGAGCCCTACCTCAAGGGGCGGGAGTCACTGAGCATCACCCATGATCAGACGCTGCTCTACCAGAGTCCGGTCCCCACCGATCTCGCCCTCGATCCGGACATGTCGCTGGAGATGGAACACCCCATGTCCATCGACTGGCCCCTGCTGAGCGATGGATTGCAGGCGACCATCACCCTCTCCAGCTACAACAACGACCGGGTGCAGGAACTGAACAACTCCCAGCGCATCTTCACCTGGTCCATCGTCGTCATGCTGGTGCTGGTGGTGCTGGTGTGCATCTGGCTCACCCGCTGGCTCAGCAGGCCCCTGGTCGCCCTGGCGGCCATGGTGCGTGGCTACGGCCGGGGCGATTACCAGCAACAGCTCGCCCCGCTGCGCTTCGTGGAATACGACGAGGTGCGCCGCCTGCTGCAGGAGATGGCCCGCACCATCTCGGCGCAGGTGATGGCGCTGCACCAGCAAAACGAGCAGTTGCAGCTGGCCAACCGGGAGAAGGAGGCCTTCAACCAGCAACTACGCGACTTCAACGACAAGCTGGAGCTGGAAGTGGCCACCCAGACCACGGCGCTGCGTTCGGCCCTGAGCCGGGTAGAGCGCAGCCGTCACATACTGCAATCCTGGCTGCAATTCGCCCTGCACCAGCAGTTGGACGTGAACATCTCCCAGCTGGCCACTTCCGCCTTGCATCAGCTCTCCCAGCTCTACCATGGCCATCGCTGGGGGCTGGTGATCCGGCGCGAGGGGCAGGAGCCCTATGTGCTGACCCAGGAGCTGGCGGCCCCCGAGCGTGCACGGCTGACCGCCAAGCTGACCCGACTGGTGGCGGAAGATGTCCCCCCAAGCCCATACCCGTGGCACGATGAGATCTGGCGGGTGCTGCCCCTGCCCGGCAGCCAGGGTGGCGTGCTGTTTGGCTACCTGATGGTGAGCGCCGAAGGGCTGGAGCCTGACGATGACGCCATCCTCCACCTGTTTGCCAAACAGCTGGCGACTGGGATCGAGGGGCGGCTCTTCACCGATGAGCTGGCCCGGGTGGCCCGCACCGACAACCTGACCGGCCTGCCCAACCGTCAGGCCTTCGAGGAGGCGTTTGCCCACTATCAGGCGGTGCATGCCCGCCATCCCGAGCGTCCTCTCTCCCTCTTCATGCTGGATCTCAACGGACTCAAACACACCAATGATCACTATGGCCACGAGGCCGGTGATGCCCTGCTCAATGGCATGGCCCAGTTGCTGCTCACCCACTGCCGCCAGGACGAGCAGATCTTCCGCATCGGCGGGGATGAGTTCGTGCTGCTGGCCGAGGCGGATGAGGCGGGCTGCCAACGGCTCGCGGCCCGGCTCAAGGAGAGCCAGCAAAGCGCCATGGCGTACCATGGGGAGCAACACTTCCCCCTGCGCTTTGCCATCGGCTGGAGCTGCAGCGAACAGACCCCGCTGGCCAACCTCAGCCGGGTGGCGGACGACGCCATGTATACCGACAAGGCCCGTTTCTATCGCGAGCGCCCCTGAGCCCGGTTGGCGAGCCTTTCGCCAAGGCCGCGGCGGCTTCGCAAAAATGGGGCGCCACGCTGGACGCCATCCGGGCCATGACTAAGATAGGGGCACTTGCTTATATCGATTCAGAAGGGAGTAGGAAATGGAGTTAGTACTTGGCCCACTGGAAGCCCGCGTCATCGGCTGCCTGATTGAAAAAGAGATCTGCACCCCGGATCAATATCCCCTCTCCCTCAACGCCCTGGTCAACGCCTGCAACCAGAAGAGCAACCGCGAGCCGGTGCTGGAGCTCTCCGAGCTCGATATCCGCGCCGTGGTGGACGAGCTGATCAGAAAGCGTCTGGTGGTCAACACCGCAGGTTTCAACGCCCGGGTGCCCCGCTACCAGCACAGATTCTGCAACACCGAGTTCGGCGAGCTGAAGTTCGATGCCCGCGAGCTTGGCATCATCTGCGAGCTGCTGCTGCGCGGCCCGCAAACCCCGGGGGAGCTGCGCTCGCGCACCAACCGCCTGTGCAGCTTCGACGACGTCACCCAGGTGGATGGGGTGCTCAATACCCTGATCGAACGCGGCCCCTACGTGGTCAAGCTGCCCCGCGAGCCGGGCAAGCGGGAATCCCGCTACGCCCACCTGTTCAGCGGCGAGGTGGATATCCAGGCCCTGATGGAGTCGGCCCCGGCGGCCGCCTATGCCTCCCCTGCCGCGGATCGCCTGAGCGAGCTGGAGCTTGAGGTGAGCGAGCTTAAAAACCGGTTGGCCGCCATGGAGGCCCGCCTGGCAGCGCTGGATGGTCAGGGCTGACGCCATCATCCCCATGCCCTATCAGGGAGCCGGGGCGGCAAGCCCGGCTCCCTGTCTATTGACCGATTATGAGGAAATGCCGTGATCACCCTGATCAAAGAGTCTGACCACCAGAAGATGCCCTGGAAGAACAAGCAGGGCACCACAGCCCAGATCCTCATCTCCCCCAAGGGCGCAACCCTAGATGGGCTCGACTTTGACTACCGGCTGAGTTCGGCCCCCATCAAGGGGGCGGGCACCTTTTCCCGCTTCCCCGGCTATCAGCGCATCCTGTTGCCCGTGAGCGGCGCCGGCTTCGTGCTTAACGGCCACCCCTACGCCACCTTCGAGGCGGCCCACTTCAGCGGCGACGACGAAACCCACTGCGAGTTGCTGAAAAAAGAGGTGACGGATCTCGGGCTTATCTACCATCCGGATCGCATCAGCGCCAACGTGCGGGTGCTGACCCTCCCCTTCCCGCTCGCTCTCACCCTGGAGGCAGACAAGCACTACCTCTGCCACCTGCTGGAGGGCCAGCTCACCGTGCAGGGCCAAAGCGTCGCGCCCAACGAGACTCTGGTGATCAACGGCGAACAGAGCATCCACTTCGAGTGCGGGAAAAAAACCACCATCGCCTTCTTTACCCTGCAACATAAATGACTCGCTTCATCTGGCAGATGACGAAGACAAAAAAGCCGGGATCATCCCGGCTTTTTGCTGGTTGCTACAAGGGCGATTAACCGACCTTGAAGGTGCCTTTCATCATGGCGAAGTGACCCGGGAAGGAGCAGAAGAAGGTGAGGTCTTTACCGGCCAGCCCCTCGGTCTTGAAGGTGACGCTGCTGCTCTCGCCGCCGCCGATCAGCTTGGTGTGGGCCAGCACCCGCGGATCGTCCTTGGGCAGATAGTCATTCTCGGCACCGGCGCTCATGCCTGCGGTGGCCACGGCCTGGTAATCGGCGGTGGGAGACAATACCCAGTTGTGGCCCATGCCGGTCACCGGCAGCTTGCCGGTATGATTCAGGGTCACCGTCACCTCCTTGCAGGTGGCGGGTACCGTCATCTCCTTGAGATTGAACTGCATGGCATCATTGCCTTCGATAACCAGTGCGCACTCGTCAGCCAGCACCGGAGCGGCCAGGGTAGTCAGAAACAGCAGGGTAATCGCCTTTTTCATCATCTTCTCCTTGGATGAGCAATGGATGACAACAGGTTCGCTTGGCACAACAGGAAGAGGCCAGCAAAGATGTCGTCAAAATCGACCTTCATCTTACCCGATTGTCTTCAATCGGCGATGACTTTAGCGCAAAGGTGCGGGCCAGCTCACCCGACAGGCAATATTTCCCTTCCCTTTCACCGGCAAGTGACCCGGGCTGTTTAATTTTTCCGGTCATTTTCCGGTGCTTGCCGCCCTCCCCTTGGCTAAGCTAGCGCCCCGATGATGCAACCTCTGTGCGAGACGCCTTCCCATGATGCCGATTTCCCCTCTGCCGGCCCTGCGTGGTCTGCTGTTTGTCCTGTTGCTGGCCCTGACCGGCTGCCAGCCCACGCCACCCGCCCAGACCCGTATTCAGGGCAAGACCATGGGCACCTACTATGTGGTGACCCTGAGCGATCCCTTCCCGGGGGGGGAGCCGGCGCTGAAAGAAGAGGTGGAGCGCCTGCTGGCCCGGATGAACAAGGAGATCTCCACCTACGATCCCGCCTCCCTCATCTCCCGCTTCAATCAGGGCCCCGCCAATGCCCCCATGGCCATTCCAACCGCCATGGCCAGGATAGTGCAGCAGGGGATCGACGCCGGTCACCTCACCGGCGGCAAGCTGGATGTGACCGTGGGCCCACTGGTGAATCTGTGGGGCTTTGGCCCGGACAAGCGACCGGTCAAACGACCGGATGCACAGGCCATCAATGATGCCCGCCAGAGGGTCGGGATCGACAAGCTGACCCTGCTCCCCCAGGGGGATCACTTCCTGCTCGGCAAGTCCATTCCGGACCTCTATCTCGATCTCTCCACCCTGGGGGAAGGAGCCGCGTCGGACGAGCTTGCCGCCCTGCTTGAGGGCAAGGGGGTCAACAACTACCTGATCGAGGTGGCGGGAGCGGTGCGCAGCAAGGGCAACAACAGCAAGGGCAAGCCGTGGAAAGTGGCCATCGTCGAGCCTTCCGACCAGCCGGGTGCTTTCTCGGACGTGGTGAGCCCTAACGGCATGGCCCTCAGCACCGCCGGCAGCTATCGCAACTATTACGAGCTTGATGGCAAGCGCTACTCCCACATCATCGATCCCGCCACCGGCCAGCCGATCACCCACAAGCTGGTCTCCGCCAGCGTGATCACCCCGACCGCGCTCGAGGCCGATGCCCTCGACACCGCCCTCATGGTGATGGGGCCCGAACAGGCGATGGCCTTCGCCAAGGCGCACCAGCTGGCGGTCTATCTCATCGTCAAGAGTGGTGACGGCTTCAAGGCGCAGTACACCCCCCAGTTTGCCCCTTATCTGGCCCGGGAGAAATCCTGACCGCCAGAAACGACAAGAGCCTGACAAGGCTCATTTGACCAAGGCTAAATGCCCCCCCTTGTCCGCCCCATCCAATCGCTGCGGGCCAATTGCCTCTGCGGGCCCTTTGGTGGCACACTGCCCCCATCAGCCCGCAGCGCCTCGACCCTGACAGATGCAGACACCGGAAAAAGAGCCTGAAAAGAAAACCGCGCCCAAGCCCCAGCGCATTCTGATGGTCAACGAGCAACGCACATTCCAGGTGATGATGAAGGCGATGCTGATCAACATCGGCATCAGCGACATCACCTTCTGCAACAACGCCGAGGAGGCGCGCCGCCGCTGCCAGAAGGGCAGCTACGACATCTACCTCATCGATTACGATCTCGGGGTCGGCGAGAATGGCCGCCAGCTGCTCGAGAGCCTGCGGGATCAGAATCTGATCCCCCCTAAAAGCGTGGTGATCATGGTGAGCGGCGACAGCTCCCGCGCCATGGTGCTGAGCGCCCTCGAGGCCGAGCCCGACGAATACCTGATGAAGCCCTTCTCTCAGGAGCAGTTCTCGTTTCGCTTGAAGCGCGCACTGGCCCGCCGTCAGGCCCTCTCCAGCATCTTCTCCGCCCTGGCCGACAACAATCTGCCCGCCCTGCTCACCGCCTGTGCCGAACGGGCCGAAGCCGTGCCCCGCTTTGCCAACTATTGCCGCTGCCTGCAGGCCGACACCCAGCTCAAGCTGGGCCAGGCCCAGGAGGCCCGTACCCTGATGCGCCAGCTGCTGGCCGGGCAGGACAACAGCTGGGCCCGGCTGACCCTGGGCAAGGCGTGCAATACCCTGGGGCTTCATGAAGAAGCGGTCAGCCACCTGCAGGCGACTCTCAAGAATACCCCCCTGATGGTGGAGGCCCATCGCTGGCTGGCGGAATCCCTGCTGGCGCTGGGCAAGGATGAACAGGCCCAGCAGGAGCTCAGGCGGGCAGTGGATATTTCTCCCCAGTCGGTGCCGCTCTCGCGCCGGCTCGCGGAGGTGTGCCTGCAGCGCCACGACTACGCCCAGGCCAAGGATGTGCTGCTCTCGCTCATCGATCTCTCGCGCAATTCGATTCACCGCACCCCCCACTACCTGGGGGCCTATATCCAGACCCTGACCCTCTACGCCCTCAACAGCAACGACAGCTACCACATCGCCAACCTGCAAAAACAGGTGAACAGCGCCCTGTCGCGCATTCGCGACTCCCTGATGATGTCGGAGTTCAACTACCCGGTGTTCGAGCAGATCTGCCAGGCCAGGGTGCAAATCGCCCTCGGGGAGCTGCTCAAGGGCAAGAAGATGCTCTATCGCGCCAACCAGAACTGGCTCGACGAGCCGGCCACCATGCCGCCGGCCCTGCTCGGGGAGACCATCCTCGCCCTCTATCAGCTTGGCGAGTTCGAGTATGCCGAGAGCCTGCAGAGCCTGTTGGCGGAAGATGGCGATCGGCTGCTCACCACCTGTATCCAGGCCACCCGGGATGACAAGACGGTGCTGGAGCGCCGCCAGCGCTACCAGCAGCTCAACGAGCTCGGCATCAAGGCCTATCAGTCCGGCGAGCTGGAGCAGGCGCTGGGCCATTTTCGCGAGGCATTGCGCCGCGCCCCCGCCAATACCGGCGCCGCCCTCAACAAAATCCAGGTACTGCTGCAGTTGATGCAAAAAAATCGCAAGAGCCCGGAGTTTGGCGCCGAGTGCAAGGACACTCTGGATATCCTCGACGGCATCCCTCTCAACCCGGCCCAGCAGGATCGCTTTCGCAAGCTGCGTCAAGAGTACAACCAGTTCAGCTGACCCCGTTCGCCTATGCTGATATTGACTCGGCAAGGGGAGGAGACCGGCGATGGCCATGTGTCGATATCTGGTGGCGGATGGCCGCCACTGCTGCGAAGAGGCGGGAGAGCATGATCTGTGCCGTTGGCACGATCCCCATGGTCACCATCAGGATCCCCACACCGCTCGCGAACTGGAGCACTACATCCACCAGGGCGGCCTGTGTCACGGCCTGCAGCTGGCCCGCGCCAACCTGGCCGGCCTCAATCTGGTAAAGAAGGGCTCGCCGGAGGGCTTTTTGCTGGAGCAGTGCAACCTCTATCGGGCCAACCTGCAGGGCGCCCATCTCTACGGTATTCGCATCAAGGGTGGCAGTCTGATGAAGGCCGATCTCAGCGATGCCAACCTGCACTGCGCCTCCCTCGACGACGTCAATCTGCTCGGCATTCGCTGGCACAACACCCGCCTCGACAACCTGGATACCGGCAAATGCCTGATGCAGGAGCGGCGCGGGCGCAAAGAACGGGATCCGGTGCAGGCCCGCATCTGGCTGAAAGAGGCCGAAGAGACCTACCGGGATCTGCGCAAGGCATCGGAGGCCCAGGGTATCTTCACCATGTCCGGCCGCTACATCCAGCAGGAGCTCACCATGCGCCGGCTGCAGCTGCCGTTCTGGTCGAGTCACCGCTTCACCTCCTGGGTGGTCGATCTCTTCTGCGGTTACGGCGAGGCTCCGATGCGAGTGGTGCTCTTCTCCCTGCTGCTGATTTTCATCTGCAGCATCTTCTACTTCTTCTTTGGCCTGAGCTTCAACGGCAACCCGCTCATCTACCGCCCCGACGCCCCCCTGGAGCAGAATGCCATCTTCCTGCTGGAGTGCCTTTACTACAGCGTGGTGACCTTCACCACCCTGGGTTATGGCGACTTTACTCCCATCGGCTTCTCCCGGATCTGCGCCGCCTTCGAGGCCTTCACCGGCAGCTTCACGCTGGCGCTGTTTGTGGTGGTGTTTGTCAAGAAGATGACCCGCTGACAACCTGTCCACGATCCTACTGCGAGGCTGTGATCAAGGCTCATGTGCTGCTCGCTTATTTGTAACCAAGAGTTCTCACGTACATCTATACGCTCCGGTTCCTGCGCTGCGCTTCACCTTGCTGACAACCTCTCGCGACAGATCGTGAACAGGTTCCGATAGCCAGATACTCTGCTCAGAAGCTGCGCCGGACACATCCCCCTGGAACTTGCATCCACCGCCGATTCCTAGTCCAATAGCCACTTATAAAAATGACATGAGCATCCCGGACATGAAGATCATCTCTTTCAATATCAACGGCCTGCGCGCCCGTCTGCATCAGTTGCAAGCCATCATCGACAAGCACCAGCCCGATGTGATCGGCCTGCAGGAGATCAAGGTTCACGACGAGGCCTTCCCCCTCGCCGACGTGGAAGCCATGGGTTATCACGTCGAATTCCACGGCCAGAAGGCCCACTACGGGGTGGCCATTATGAGCAAACAGAAGCCGGTCAAGGTGGAAAAGGGTTTCCCCACCGACGATGAAGAGGCCCAGCGCCGGATGATCATGGCCACCTTCGAGCGGGAAGATGGCTCCCTTATCAAGGTGATGAACGGCTACTTCCCGCAGGGGGAGAATCAGGAGCACGAGACCAAGTTCCCGGCCAAGCAGAAGTTCTATGAAGACTTGCAGCACTACCTCGAGACTCATCACACCCCGAGCGATCAGCTTGTGCTGATCGGGGATATGAACATCTCCCCCACCGATCTCGACATCGGTATCGGCGAGGCGAACCGCAAGCGCTGGCTGCGAGATGGCAAGTGCTCCTTCCTGCCCATCGAGCGCGAGTGGATGGCCCGTTTGGAAGGATTCGGCCTGACCGACACCTTCCGTGCCGCCAACCCCACCGAGTGCGAGCGCTTCTCCTGGTTTGACTACCGCTCCAAGGGGTTTGACGAGAACCGTGGCCTGCGCATCGATCTCATCATGGCCTCCGATGCCCTCAAGGACAAGGTGACCGAAACCGGCATCGACTACGAACTGCGCGGCATCGAGAAGCCCTCCGACCACGCCCCCATCTGGGCCTGCTTCGCCTGAACAAACGTCAAATGTTAATAAAAAAGCCAGTGTAGAGGCCCCTCTTCACTGGCTTTTTACATTGGCCATCGACAACGTCAGCGGCCCGCCAACATTTTCATTCAAATCCCAAAAAGGGCTTGAGCCGGGCGGATGGCCCTTGCCACAATTCGTTGCCCATCAAAAAGGTGAAAACTTTCACTTTGAGAAGGTTAGGTTCAAGATAGTGATCCTATTATCCCGATTTCCGATTTTCCGTTTGTAATGACGTTAATCATGACTTGTGCACAGAGTGCGGATCGCCACGACAGCGATCCATCCAACAGGAGTGTAAAGATGAAGGTGCCGACTAGCCCAATAGCGAGATTCAAACAGAGCGTGTTGACGCTGGCACTGATCGGCGGACTGACGGCCTGTGGTGGTGAAACCGACCCGGCAGCCAACGCCATGCCTGCCGTCCCTGTGGTGGTTAACGAGGTCACCCCGGTCGATGTGCCGCTCACCACCGAGATGGTGGGTGAAACCGCCGGTTTTCGCGAGATTGAAGTACGCTCCCGGGTGAGCGGCATCCTGCTCAAACGCACCTATGTGGAAGGCCAGCCGGTCACCGCAGGCCAGGAGCTGTTTCTGGTCGATCCGGCCCCCTACAAGGTGGCGCTGGAGCAGGCCAAGGGCACCTTGGCTCAGGAGCAGGCCCGCCTCAACAAGGCCCGCGCCGACAAGGATCGCATCATCCCGCTGTTCAAGCGCCAGGTGGTGAGCCGCAAAGACTACGATGACACCATCGCCAACTACGAGGCGGCCGTGGCCAGCCTGCAGGCGGCCCAGGCCAAGGTGAAAGAGGCTGATCTCAACCTCAGCTACACCCAGGTCACCGCCCCCATCAGCGGCATGGCGAGCAAGAGCTCCCAGTCCGAGGGTAGCCTCATCTCCACCAGCGGTGACAGCAGCCTGCTGACCACCATCACCCAGTTCGATCCCCTCTATGTGAATTTCTCCTACTCGGAGCAGGACCGTCTCAACTTCGAGAAGTCGGTCAAGAAGGGGCTTATCGAGGCCAAGAGTGCCACCGACTGGCGTACCCATATCCAGCTGGCCGACGGCAGCACCTATCCTGAACCCGGTCGTCTGAACTTCTCCGACACCCGTGTCGATCCCCAGACCGGCACCATCCGTGCCCGTGCCATCTTCGACAACAAGGACGGCGCTCTGCTGCCCGGCCAGTTCGTGCGCCTGACCATCGATCTGGGTACCCGCAAGAACGCCATCGTGGTGCCGCCGCGCGCCATCGTCCAGTCCCAGGCTGACCGCCTGGTGATGGTGGTGGATGCCGACAACAAGGTGAGTCCGCGTCCGGTCAAGCTGGGCCCGACCGTCAGTAGCGGCATCATCATCGACAGCGGCCTGCAGGCCGGCGATCGCTACATCGTCGAAGGGTTGATGAAGGCGCGTCCGGGTGCCGTGGTCAAACCGGTTTCCGCCGAGGAGATGAAGGCGATCAACGCCAAGATCACCCAGGGTGCCGCTGGCAAATAAGGAGCCCCCATGTTTTCCAAGTTCTTTATCGAACGCCCCATCTTCGCCAGCGTGATTTCGATCATTATCGTGCTGGGCGGGTTGGCGGCGATGCGCGCGCTCCCGGTGGAGCAGTATCCCCAGATCACCCCCGCCGTGGTCTCGGTGACCGCCTTCTACCCGGGTGCTACCCCTGAGGTGATCTCCCAGACCGTGGCCGCCCCCATTGAACAGCAGGTCAACGGGGTCGAGAACATGATCTACATGCAGTCTGGCTCCGCCTCCAACGGCCAGATGAACCTCAACGTCTACTTCGACATCGGGGTCGACCCCGATCAGGCGACCATCGACGTCAACAACCGGGTCTCGGCCGCCATGGCCCAGCTGCCGGAAGAGGTGAAGAAGCAGGGTGTGACGGTGCGCAAGAAGTCCACCTCCATCCTGCAGGTGATCACCCTGCAGTCGCCGAACGGCTCGTTTGATACCACCTATCTGTCGAACTACGCCCTGCTCAACATCATCGACGAGCTCAAGCGTATTCCCGGCGTGGGTGATACCTCCCTGTTCGGCGGTACCGATTACGCCATGCGGATCTGGCTGCGCCCGGACCGGCTGGCCCAGCTGCAACTCACCCCGAGCGACGTGATCGGCGCCATCCGCGAGCAAAATACCCAGTTCGCGGCGGGCAAGATCGGCTCCCAGCCCACCAGTACCCCCACCGACTTCACCTACACGGTGCAGACCAAGGGACGACTGGATGACGTGAAGGAGTTCGAGAACATCATCATCCGCGCCATGCCGGATGGCTCCAAGATCCGCGTTCGTGACGTGGCCCGGGTCGAGCTCGGTGGCAAGGACTACGACGTACTGGCCCGTGCCAACGGCAAGCCAGCCATCGGTATCGCCACCTACCTGCAACCGGGTGCCAACGCGGTCGCCGTGGCCGATCAGGTGCGCGCCACCATGGAGCGCCTGCAGGGTCGTTTCCCGCAGGACGTGGAGTACCAGATCCCCTACGACACCACTGAATTTGTGAAGATCTCCATCGAGGAGGTGGTCCACACTCTGCTCGAGGCGATCGTGCTGGTGTTCGTGGTGGTCTACCTGTTCTTGCAGAACTTCCGTGCCACCCTGATCCCCTGTATCGCGGTGCCTGTCTCCTTGATCGGTACCTTCGCCGGCATGCTGATGCTGGGCTTCTCCATCAACCTGCTGACCCTGTTCGGCATGGTGCTCGCTATCGGTATCGTGGTGGATGACGCCATCGTGGTGCTGGAGAACGTCGAGCGGATCATGAGCGAGAAGAAGTGCTCCGCCAAGGAGGCTGCCATCCTCGCCATGCAGGAAGTGTCTGGCCCCGTGGTCGCCATCGTGCTGGTGCTCTCCGCCGTGTTCCTGCCGGTTGCCTTCATGGGCGGCATGACGGGGGTGATGTACAAACAGTTCGCTATCACCATCGCCGTGTCGGTGGCCATCTCCGGCCTGGTGGCACTCACCCTGTCGCCGGCCCTGTGCGCCATCTTGCTCAAAGAAGGTCACCACAAACCGGCCCGCTTCTTCGTCTGGTTCAACAACGCGTTTGATCAGCTGACCCGCCGCTATGTGCGCGGGGTAGCCTTCCTCAACCGCCGCGTCGGCGTCGCCTTTGGTATCATCGCCATCATCCTGGTCAGCAGCTATGCCCTGTTCCAGAAAGTACCGGGCGCCCTGGTGCCTGATGAAGACCAGGGCTACCTCATCGGCTCTGTGATGCTGCCCGATGCCGCCGCCCTGACCCGTACCCAGGCGGTTGCCAACGATTTCGACAAGATCGCCATGGCCAACCCCAACGTGAAGGACGTGGTCACCTTCTCGGGCTTTGACATCCTGTCCGGCTCCATCATCAGCAACCGCGGTCTCACCTTCGTGACCCTGAAAGACTGGAAAGAGCGTCAAGGGGAAGGGCAAGACTCTTTCTCCCTGGCCAAGACTTTCCAGGGGCTGAGCCTGATGGGACTGGCCGATGGCTTCACCGCCACCTTCAACCCGCCTCCCATCACCGGCATGTCCACCACCGGGGGCCTCGAAGGCTATCTGCAAAACCGGGGTACCGGCGACGTGCACGCCTTCGCGGGCGAGGTACAGCGCCTGCTCGACGCGGCCAAGGAGCGTCCTGAGTTTGCCAGCGTGACCACCACCTTCCGCGCCAACGTGCCCCAGGTCTTCCTGGATCTCGACCGCGAGAAGGCCAAGGCGCTGGGGCTGCCCATCAACGCCGTGTTTGACACCATGCAGGCCACCTTCGGCCAGGTCTATGTCAACGACTTCAACCAGTTCGGTCGTACCTACCGGGTGCAGTTGCAGTCCGAGGCGGACTACCGCGCCAAGAAGGATGACATTCGCAACGTCTATGTCCGCTCCAATACCGGCGAGATGATCCCCCTCACCAGTCTGGTGACGGTGCGCGATGCCACTGGCCCCGAGCTGGTCGAGCGTTTCAACATCTTCCCGGCCGCCAAGATCATGGCTCAGCCGGCGCCAGGCGTGAGCTCGGGCCAGGCGATCAAAGCCCTGGAGGAGGTCGCCGCCCAGACCCTCGGCAACGACGCCAAGCTGGAGTGGACCGGTGCCGCCTACCAGGAAAAAGCGGCCGCCGGCAGCGCTGCCATGGCGTTTGGCTTCGGTATCGTGATGATCTTCCTCATCCTGGCCGCCCAGTATGAGCGCTGGAGTCTGCCGTTTGCGGTGATCACCGCCGTGCCGTTCGCCCTGTTCGGCGCCCTGCTCGCCACCTGGGCCGTGGGGCTCACCAACAACGTCTACTTCCAGATAGGCCTGGTAACCCTGGTGGGTCTGGCGGCGAAGAACGCCATCCTGATCGTGGAGTTCGCGGTCATGAAGCATGAAGAAGGGATGACCCTCATCGAGTCGGCCCTGGAGGCGGCGCGTTTGCGTTTCCGTCCCATCGTCATGACCTCCCTCGCCTTCATCCTCGGCTGTGTGCCCCTGGTCACCTCCAGCGGCGCCGGCGCCGCGAGCCGCCACGCCCTCGGCTGGCCGGTCATCGGCGGTATGCTGGCGGCGACCTTCATCGCCATCTTCTTCATCCCGCTCTTCTTCCGCCTCATCATGAAGGGCTCGGAGAAACGGGCCAAGCAGTAATCCAGTCACCTCCTGACGGCCCAACACCCCCGCCATTGCGGGGGTGTTTTTTTATCCTCACCGGCCACGCGAGGCGCCATGCCTTGACCTTCTCCTCAAGGTAAGGTTTACAGTCCAACCATCTGATCTCGAAGGATATCCGGATTGTCACTCACCCAGCTTGCTGCAAGATTGCCCTCTGTTGCCTTGGCCCGGCTGTTGCTGGCGCTGATGCTCATCTGCAATCTGACCCTCTGCATCAGCTGGCACGGCGCCTCTATGGCCATCACGAGTGCCTCTCTCTCCCTCTTCACGCCGCATACACTGCCTGACGCCATGATCCCGTCCCATGGGGATGACGCGGGCCCACGCACCATGGCGCAGGATCAGGAGAACGCTTCCGTGACCCTCTCCTGCCACGCCAGTGCCGGGAGCGAATCGACCGTGACGGGGGATGAGTGCCAGATGCAGACCGGGCTGTCCGGCGCCGCCAATGCCCTGCCTCTGCTCGGCATGCTGCTCTCGGTTCTGCTGCTCCCCCTGTTGCTGCTGTCGCTGGGGACCCTGCCCCGCTTGCTGGATCTCTGGCTGCGTGACCCCTTCCTTAGAACCCGCGGTACTCACCCGCCCTCCTGGCCCCGCCGGCATCTGATGCTGTCGGTGCTGCGCCACTAGAAAGACCGTCTCTTGCGTGCCTGATCAGGGGTCACCCTGTCCTGGCTGCGCTCCTTGCCTGAGCCTGCGCCACCCGCGCAGGAGAACGGGCGTCCCTGACGCCCCGTTGGCCGGGCAAACCGTGTGACTCTTATCCCTTATTCGTCACCGGCCCGGCCATCCGACAGAAGAGAAGATGGTCCATGTCATCAGTCCGATTTAGCGAATACGCAGTCGCGCATCCGTGCGCCCTTGCCCCCCTTTCCCTGCACCTGGGAGGTTTCCTATGAGCCAGAAATTGCTCGTCTCCGCCCTGCTGCTCGCCCTCGGGGCTGGCGGCGGTTACTGGGCGGCCAAACAGACAGTCACCGCGGTTGCCAAGGAGAAGACACCGCTCTACTGGGTCAACCCCATGGATCCCCGCGACAAGCGCGATGCCCCCGCCAAGGACAACATGGGGATGGACTTCATCCCCGTCTATGAAGAGAAGCAGGGCGGCTCCCCCGGCACCGTCACCATCAGCCCCGAGATCCAGCAGAACCTGGGGGTACGGCTGGCCAAGGTGGAGAAACTCCCCATCCACCAGCAGATCGAGACGGTCGGCTATGTGGGCTATGACGAGGAGCGGCTGGAAGCCATCAACTCCAGGATGGCGGGCTGGATCCGCAACCTCGCCATCAAGAACGAGGGGCAGCAGGTCACCAAGGGCAGCTTTATCTACGATCTCTACGCCCCGGATCTGGTAAACGCCCAGCACGAATACCTGCTGGCGCTTAACACCACCAATCCCCTGCTGCTGCGCGCCGCCGAGGGCAAGCTCAAGTCCCTGCAGGTACCGGCGGATCAGATAGCGGCGCTCAAGCGCACCCGCAAGGTGCAGGAGACGGTGCGCATCTACGCCCCCAGCAGCGGCTATGTCTCCGAGCTCAAGGTGCGTGAAGGCCAGTATGTGGAACCCGCCGCGCCCCTGTTCAACATCAGCACCCTCAAGCAGGTGTGGGTGAGCGCCGAGGTGTTCGAGCGCCAGGCTGCCCAGATCAAAGTCGGCGATCCGGTTACCATGACCCTGGACTATGCCCCGGGCCGCAGCTGGCAGGGTCGGGTGGACTACCTCTACCCGACGCTCGATGCCAGCACCCGCACCCTGCGGGTACGCCTGCGCTTTGACAATCCGGACGAGTTTTTGAAACCCAATATGTTCGCCAAGGTGAGCATCAGCACCGGCAAGGGGGAACCCCGCCTAGTGGTGCCGAGCGAAGCGGTGATCCGCACCGGCAACCAGGATCGGCTGGTGTTGGCGCTGGGGGATGGCAACTTCAAGTCGGTGGCCGTCACCCTGGGCCCCCAGTTTGGTGACAAGGTCGCCATCGATGAGGGGGTCGAAGCCGGTGACAGCATCGTCAGCTCGGCCCAGTTCCTGCTCGACTCCGAATCGGCCATCGATTCGGACTTCCAGCGCATGACGGCGGTGCGTCCCATGCAGGTGTGGACCCAGGGCCAGGTGCAGAACATCGATCTCGCCGGGCGTACCCTCGGCATCTCTCACCAGCCTATCCCCGAGTGGCAGTGGCCCGCCATGGAGATGGACTTCACCGTGGCCGACGGTGTAGACATCAGCCAGCTGAAACCGGACCAGACCCTGCATCTGCAGGTAGAGCAGGAGGGGGACGAGTACCGCATCATCCAGATCCATGTGGAAGATAAACCGGCCGCGGGCGACGCAATGAAAGAGGCCAAGGGCGAGATGACAAGCATGGAAGGTATGGATCACAGCCAGCACCAGATGGGGGATAAATCATGATCCCCGCCATTATTCGCTGGTCCGTCGGCAACCGCTTTTTGGTGTTGTTGCTGACTGTCATGCTCACCGCCTGGGGCCTCTGGTCGGTCAAGCAAACCCCGGTGGACGCCCTGCCGGATCTCTCCGACGTGCAGGTGATCATCAAGACCTCCTACCCGGGCCAGGCACCCCAGGTGGTGGAAGATCAGGTCACCTACCCGCTCACCACCGCCATGCTGGCGGTGCCGGGCGCCACCACGGTGCGCGGCTACTCCTTCTTCGGCGACTCCTTCGTCTATGTGCTGTTTGATGACAGCACAGACCTCTACTGGGCGCGTGCCCGGGTGCTGGAGTACCTGAGTCAGGTTGCCCCCAATCTGCCTGCCGGAGCCCAGCCCCAGCTCGGGCCGGACGCCACCGGGGTGGGCTGGGTTTACCAGTACGCCCTGGTGGACAAGACCGGCAAGCACGACTTGAGCGAACTCACGTCGCTGCAGAACTGGTTCCTCAAATACGAGCTGCAGACGGTCAACGGCGTCTCCGAAGTCGCCACCGTCGGCGGCATGGTGCGCCAGTACCAGGTGCGGGTCGACCCGGACAAACTGCGTGCCTACGGCATCCCGCTGTCGCTCATCCAGACCGCCATCGAGCAAGGCAACCAGGAGACCGGCGCCTCCGTCATCGAGATGGCGGAAGCGGAGTATATGGTGCGCTCGAATGGCTATTTGAAGAGCATCGAGGATCTGAAACAGATCCCGCTTGGCACCAATGTGCGCGGTGCCCCGCTGCTGCTGGGTGACGTGGCGGACGTAGTCACCGGTCCCCAGATGCGGCGCGGCATCGCCGAGCTCAACGGCGAAGGGGAAGTGGTGGGTGGCATCATCGTCATGCGCTATGGCGAGAATGCCCAGCACACCATAGACGGGGTCAAGGCGCGCCTGGCCGAGCTCAAATCCAGTCTGCCGGAAGGGGTGGAGATCGTCACCGTCTACGATCGCTCCGACCTTATCCAGCGCGCCATCGACAACCTCTCCGGCAAGCTGGTAGAAGAGTTCGCCGTGGTGGTGCTGGTGTGTCTGGCATTCCTGTTCCACCTGCGCTCGTCGCTTGTGGTGGTCATCACCCTCCCTATCGCGATTTTGACCGCCTTTATCGTGATGCATCTGCAGGGGATCAACGCCAACATCATGTCGCTGGGGGGCATCGCCATCGCCATCGGCGCCATGGTGGATGGCGCCATCGTGATGATAGAGAACGTCCACAAACACATGGAGCGGGAGGAGCTTACCGACAAGAACCGCTGGCGCATCATCACCGAGGCGAGCATCGAGGTGGGCCCGGCGATATTCTTCTCCCTGCTCATCATCACCATGAGCTTCCTGCCGGTGTTTGCCCTGGAGGCGCAGGAGGGGCGCATGTTCCATCCGCTGGCCTTCACCAAGACCTACGCCATGGCCGCCGCCGCCGCGCTCGCCATCACGCTGGTGCCGGTGATCATGGGCTATTTCATCCGCGGCAAGGTGCTGCCCGAGCAAGCCAACCCCCTCAACCGCTGGCTGAGCCAGGCCTATATCCCGCTGCTCAACGCCGTGCTGGCTCGCCCCAAGACCACCCTGGCGGTGGCGCTGGCGGTCACCGTGATCGGCTTCTGGCCGCTCAAGTATCTGGGCTCCGAGTTCATACCGCCGCTGGATGAGGGGGACATCATGTACATGCCCACCACTGCGGCCAACATCTCGGTGGGCAAGGCGCGAGAGATCCTGCAGCAAACCGACAAGCTCATCCGCACCGTGCCCGAGGTACAGAATGTATTCGGCAAGGCGGGGCGCGCCGAGAGCGCCACCGATCCCGCCGATCTGGTGATGATGGAAACCAGCATCCAGCTCAAGCCCCGCGACCAGTGGCGCCCCGGCATGACACCTGAGAAGCTCAAAGAGGAGCTCGACTCTCTCATCCGCTTCCCCGGTCTCACCAACGCCTGGGTGCCCCCCATCAAGACCCGCATCGACATGCTGGCCACCGGCATCAAGACCCCGGTGGGGATCAAGATCGCCGGCCCCGACCTCAAGGTGGTCCAGCAGATAGGCCAAGAGCTTGAGCAGATCATCGGCAAGGTAGAGGGGGCCTCTTCCGTATACGCCGAGCGGGTGGCGGGCGGACGCTATGTGAAGGTGGATATCGATCGGCTCAAGGCGGCCCGCTACGGCCTCAACATCGCCGACGTGCAGGCGGTGCTGGCCACCGCGGTGGGCGGCATGGACGTGGGCCAGACCATTGAGGGGCGCGAGCGCTACCCCATCAACCTGCGCTATCCCCAGAGCTATCGCGACTCGGTGGCGAGCATGGAGCTGCTGCCCCTGGTCACCCCCAAGGGTGAGCGGATCGCCCTGGCGGACGTGGCCCGGGTCTACATCAGTGACGAGGCGCCCATGCTGCGCAGTGAAAACGCGCGCCTCAACGGCTGGGTCTATGTGGATATCCGTGGCCGCGACATCGGCTCCTTCGTCGACGAAGCCAAGGCCGAGGTTGGCAAGCAGCTGGTGCTGCCGGCCGGCTACGCCCTCAGCTGGTCCGGTCAGTACGAATACATGGAGCGGGCCAAGGCACGCCTCGCCTACGTGGTGCCGCTCACCGTCGCCATTATCGTACTACTGCTCTACCTGGCATTTCGCCGCTTCCAGGAGGTGCTGCTCATCCTCACTACCCTGCCACTGGCGGTGGTCGGGGGGATCTGGACCGTCTGGCTGCTCGACTTCAATCTCTCGGTAGCGGTGGGGGTCGGCTTTATCGCCCTGGCCGGGGTGGCAGTGGAGACGGGGGTCCTGATGCTGGTCTACCTCAACCACGCCTGGGACGATCTGGTGGCCAGTGGCAAACCGGACAAGGCCGGCCTGCACCAGGCGGTCATTCACGGCGCCGCCCTGCGTCTGCGTCCCAAGATGATGACGGTGGTGACCATCATCGCGGGCCTTCTGCCCATCATGTGGAGCCAGGGTACCGGCTCCGAGGTGATGCAGCGCATCGCCGCCCCCATGGTTGGCGGCATGGTAACGGCGCTGGTACTGACCCTGCTGGTACTGCCAGCGGCCTACTACCTGTGGCGCGTCCGCACCCTGAAACGACTGGAACACGCTCCTGCACAGACAGATACTCAGGCTGCGCCCTGATCAATCAGACAACACTGACAAACAAGGAAACATCATGAACTACAAGACATTGACACTGACCCTGCTGCTTGGCCTTGCCACCCACACCGGCGCACAAGCCGAAGAGATGATGAACCACGAAGGGCACGACATGAGCCAGATGGGTGACATGCAGCAGATGGAGGGCATGAAGGAGATGGTGATGACCAAGGGGGTCATCACCCGCATCGACGAGGCAAATGGCAAGGTGGGGATCAAGCACGAGGATATCGAGAACCTCAAGATGCCCGCCATGACTATGGTGTTCACCCTGCTCGAGCCGGCCCAGCTCAAGGGGATGAAGGTGGGTGACGCTGTCAGCTTCCATGCCGAGATGCGCGATGGCAAGCTGCTGCTGACCAAGATCCAGCCGCAATAAACCGTCAACAACGGCCATAAACAGAGGGAGGCGCAAGCCTCCCTCTTTCGTTTCATCGGCTCGAGATGGATTCGTCAGCCACGCTTTTGCAGCAGGGTCTCCACGTCCGCGATTACCTTGAGCGCCGCCTGGGGGCCGCCGGACGAGGTCCAGAGCGAGCCATCCACGGCGCCAAAACGCTTCTCCCTGATCACCGGCAGCTGCTGGTAGGCCGGGGTCTGCTCGGCCTGGCGCATCGCTTCCACCGCATCGCCGCTGGCACTCAGGGTGCCGATCACCAGCCAGTCTGCATCCAGCAGATTGAGAGACTCCAGACTCAGGGCCGGGGAGTGGGGTGCCCCCTTGCCCTGCTGCTGGGCCGGGCGCACCAGCCCCATCGACTCCACCACGCTGCTGGCGAAGGTGCCCGGATACATGAAGCTCGGCCCCTTGGGATTCCAGCGCACTATGCTGATGCTCTCCCCCTGATGCCCGGCCAGGGTGGTGCGTGCCTGCTGCAGGCGCGCCTCGTATTGTTGCAGGAATGCCTCCCCCTCCTGTTCACGGTTGAGGGCGCTGGCGACACGGCGCAGCAACGGCTGCCAACCGTCGGTCCACTGGCCGGTCACCACGGTCGGGGCAATCTCCCGCAGCAGCGCCAGCTGCTCCGGGGTGGTGGGGCCGGTCAGGATCAGATCCGGCTCCAGGGTGATCAGGGTCTCCAGGTTGGGGCTGCCAAGATCCCCGACCACGGGGATCCCCTCTCCCACCTTGTCCAGCAGATAGCGCGGCAGGGTCGGCTGACCGCGACCATTGACGGCACCAACCGGGGTCACCCCCAGAGTGAGGGCGCTGTCGAGATCGATCTCGCTCAAGGTCACCACCCGCTGGGGATTGGCCGGTACCTGGACGCTCTGGCCAAACGCATCGGTCACCTGACGCATCTCCTGCGCCTGAACCAGGGGCGCGGCCAGTATCAGGATAGTGGCGGCCAGGGAGGCAAAACGCTTCATCATCTCACTCCTTCTCTTGAGGTACTGCGTTGGTATAAAGGGTATTCAGGGTCATGGCTTCAACTCGCCCGGCGCACGGCATCATCAGCATAGTGACGACGCGGCACTATGATGGGGGCACCATCGCCGGGGGCGTGGAGGATATCGACGCTGGTCTGGTAGAGGCGATCGATAAGGGGCTTGGTCACCACTTCGCGGGCCGGGCCCATGGCGGCGATCTCCCCGTCGCCGATGGCGATCAGCTCGTCGCAATAACGGGCCGCCATCGCCAAATCGTGGATCACCAGCAGCACCGTCTTGCCCTCGGCGGTGATGCGGTGAATCGCCTCCATCACCTCGGTCTGGTGGCCGATATCGAGGGCGCTGGTAGGCTCGTCGAGCAGCACCATGTCGCTGTCCTGGGCCAGGATCATCGCCAGCCAGGCCCGCTGCGCCTGACCGCCGGAAAGCGACGAGGCGCTCTGGTGCCAGATCCCCTCCAGCTGCATCCGCTCGCAGGCCGATCGCACCATGAGCGCATCTTCCTCGCTCCACTGATTGAACCAGCCCTGATGGGGGTGGCGGCCGTACTGCACCAGCTGTTCCACCAGGATGCCGGCGGGCAGGGTCGGCCGCTGGGGCAGATAGGCAAGCTCACGCGCCAGCCCCTTCATGGGGTAACTGGTCAGGGGCTTGCCCTTGAGCAGTATCTCCCCGCTCTGTGGGGCCATCTGCCCACAAAGCAGCTTGAGCAGGGTCGATTTGCCGCAGCCGTTGGGGCCGACGATCCCCACCAGCTTGCCCTTGGGCACGCTGAAGGAGATATCGCGCAAGATGGTGGTCTGCTGATAGGCGAAATGGAGTCGGTTTACGGTGAGCGTCATCAGTCGGCCCTCTGGCGATCGTGAACAAGGAGAAACAGCAGCAAGAGGCCGCCGAGAATGCGGGTCATGATGCCGGTCGCCACCTCGTGGGGACTGGCCAGCACTCGAACCAGGGTGTCGCTGGCGAGCAGCAGCAGGGCGCCACTCAGCGCCGCCAGCCAGAGCGGCACGACTCTGTCCTTCACCAGCCAGGAGGCGAGGATGGGCGCCGCCATGGCGATAAAGACCACGGGACCGCCGATGGCGGTGCCAAGGGCCGCTACCAGAATGGCTTGAGCCAGGATCCCCAACTGTACTTTGTCGCCATTGACCCCGAGGGAGCGCGCCATCTCGGGGCCAAAACGCAGCACCGCCAGGGAGCGGGAGAGGTAGATAATCCAGGGGCAGAGCAGCAGCAACAAGATGACGATGGGGGTGATGGTGTTGTAACTCACAGCGATGAAACTGCCCATGTTCCACAGGTAGAGGGAGCTCAAGTGCAGCAGCGCCTTGGTGGACATCACGAACTGGCCGAGGGCCTCGAGCATCTCGGACAGACCAATGCCGATCACCACGAACAGGTAACCCTGTTCACCGGGTTTGCGGCAGAGGGCATAGAGCACCAGCGCCGCGAAGATGGCGCCAAGCGGCGCAGCCCACCAGGGCCAGCTGCCCAGGGTCAGGTAGAGGGAGAAGATGATGATGCCAAGGGAGGCGCCATTATTGACCCCCACCATGTCGGGAGTTGCCAGCCGGTTGCGGATCAGGGTCTGTACCAGACAGCCCGAAAGCCCCATGGCCGCCCCCGCCACTATCACCCCCAGAATGCGGGGCAGCCGGATCTTGAACAGGGTTATCCCATCGAGGCGCGAGCCCTCCCCCAGCAAGGTGTTGAGCACGCCAGCAAAACCCAGCTTGCCGCTGCCGACACTCAAGGCCAGCAGCATCAAGGCAGCCAGGGCAAGGGCCAGCAGCGTCAGCCAGCGCCAGCTCGGCAGATGCAGCAGGATGGAACGTTCGCTCGCCCGCAGGCAGAGCATATCGGTCGGTGTAAGCATCAGCGCCTCACTTGACGGTCAGCAGGGTACGAAAGCCCCCACGACGCACGATGGCGATCAGCACGGGGGCGCCGATCAATGCCAGGATGACCCCGTTGGGCAGCTCGAACGGCTGGATCAACCAGCGCGCCAGAATGTCGGCCACCAGCAGGAACAACATGCCGAACAGGGCGGAGAAACAGACCTGCACCGACAGCCTCACCGGCTCCACCAGGCGGCCACAGTAGGCCGCGAGGAAACCGACGAAACCGATGGGGCCGGCGATGGCGATGGCGCTGGCGGTCAGCAGGGTGGCGGCCAGCAGCACGCCGATCCGCACCCGGGTCGGCCGAATGCCCAGCGCCTGGGCCTGACTGTCCCCCATCTGCATCAGGGTCAGCTGGCGGCAGAGCAGCAGGGTGAGGGCGAAAGCGAGCAGCACGAACGGCAGCACGGCGATGATGGCGTCCATATCGGCCCCCGCGAGGGAGCCCAGATTCCAGAAGCGGTACTGCTCCAGCACCATCTTGTTGGAGAGCAGCAAGAAACTGGAGAGGCCACCGAAGGTGGCAGACAGCGCCACCCCTACCAGGATGAGCTTGAGGGGATTGGAGCGGCCTATCATCATGCCGAGCCCCAACACGATGAGGTTGCCAAGCAGGGCACCGAGCCCGGCCCAGAGCAGATAACCGTAGGCGGACTCGACCCCGAACCAGGTGAGCCCGATCACCAGGGCGAAGACGGCGCCGGCATTGACCCCGAGCAGACCGGGTTCGGCCAGCGGGTTGCGAGTGGCGCTTTGCAGCAAGGAGGCGGCAAGCGAGAGAGAAACGCCCACCACCATGGCACACAGAGTGCGGGGCAGGCGCAGGGTATCGAGCACCATGGCCAGCTTCTCGTCGCCGGCAAAGCGGGGATCCCCCGCCAGATAACCCATCACTTCACGGGCGCCATACACCCCGGCACCAGTGGCCAGGGAGAGGCAAAGCAGCATGAACAGGAGGAACAATCCCAGCCAGAGCAGATACGTCTGGTGTCTAAGCACCCTTGGCTCCTTTGGTTGATATGCATGGTTGAATCAGGGAACAAGGGGAGCCCGCGGGCTCCCCGAACTCATCACAGCTTGTAAGCCACGCCGGCGTAGACGGTGCGCCCCTCGAGGATCTGATCCGCTTCGGTGGCGACCCAGTCACGCTTGGTGTTGGTCAGGTTGTTGAGGCCGAACTTCACATCCAGCGCCCGGGTGGCACTCCATACGGCGCCGGCATCCAGGGTGTGGAAGCCCGCCGTGTTTTCATAGGTGGTGCCGCTCAGACGTGGCACGGGCAGGATCTGGCTGCCGGTGTAGTTCCAGCCAAGCCGGGTGCTCAGGGTGTCGATCACTTGCCACTCCAGGGTGGCGTTGGCGGTGTGCTCCGGCGTCTTGTAGAGATCCTTGCCGGTGGTCTTGTCTTCCCCGTCGATCAGGGTGAAGTTGCCGGAGAGGCTCAGCGTATCGGTGATATCGAACCAGCCGCTCAGCTCCAATCCCTTGATGCGGGCCTTGCTGACGTTGCGATAGGTCATCACGGAGGGGCGCCAGGTGGAGGTCCACCCCTCGCTCTGGATCTTGTCCTTGATGTCGTTGTGGAAGGCGGTCACCCCGGCCCCCCACACGGTGGCGTCATAGGTGGTGCCCAGCTCGTAGCTGACGGCGGTCTCGGGTTTCAGGTCCGGGTTGCCCACCACGACGCAGCGACCGCGACAGGCAGCGACCCCGTAATCCGCGTTGGACTGGGCGATGGTCGGTGCCTTGAACGCCTTGCCGATCCCCCCCTTGACCACCCAGTTGTCGGTCAGGCTGTAGAGGGCATAACCGCGCGGGCTGAACTCGGTGCCGTAAGTCTCGTGGTGATCGACCCGGCCGCTGAGGGTCAGGGCCAGATCGCCGAAGCCAAACTCGTCCTGCAGATAGAGGGCGCTCTGATCGACGCTGACATCACTCCCCTTGAGGCTGACATTGTGCTTGAGCTCGGTGATGCGGTATTCGGCGCCGCCGGTCAACAGGTGGCTGCCAAGGTTGCCGCTCAGCTGGCCGTCGAAGGTGTGGTTGGTCTGGGTCACATCGCCGCTCTGTTTGGTCAGACCCCTCATCAGCTCGGAGTCATCGAACAGGTCGACCTGCTCGAAGGCGTAGCCAACCCGGCTGTCGAACAGATCCCAGCGCCCGACGTGGGTCGTGTTGAGCCCCAGGCGCTCCATCTGCTGGATATTGCGCGGCGTCTGGCCGTAGTTGTTCCAGTGCGCCTCCCGATCGTCCTTGGCGTAGTTCATGCCGACATCCAGATCCTGCTGCTCGTCAATGAGCCACTTGACGTTGGAGAGCATGCCGAGCTTCTCGCGTTGCTCAATGGCATCGGCCTTGGGGTTGATGCTCTGCTCGCTCTGCCAGGCATCCCTGTGGTTGCCTTCCACCACGAAGTTGGCCAGCAGCTTGTTGTCGATGAGCGCGCCGCCCACATAGGCGCTCGCCTTGTTGACGTCCCCGCCGTGACCATCGGTCGGATCGCTGAAGGTGTAGGTCGCGGCCGCCTCGGTCTGCTCCTTGGGCTGGCGCAGGATGACGTTGACCACGCCCCCCAGGGCATCGGCCCCGTAGAGGGAGGAGATGGGACCGCGGATCACCTCGATGCGCTCGATGGCGGCCATGGGGATGGCGGAGAGATCGAAGTCGTTGCCGTAACCGGAAGTCAGGGCATCGCGGGAGCTGATGCGCCGCCCATTGACCAGCAGCAGGGTGTAGTCCCCCTCCAGCCCGCGCAGTTTGATCTCGCTGCGGCCATAGCTGGTGGCCGGATTGATGTTGACCCCGGGCAGCTGTTTCAGGGCCCCGGTCAGGTCATTGACGTTGAGCTTGTCGAGCTCGGCACGGGTCACGACCGAGACGCTGGCGGGCGCCGTCAGTTCACTGTGGCGAGTCTTGGTCGCGGTGACCACCAGGGTTTCATGGGCGGGATCGGCCGCGCCGGTTTGTGCTTGTGCCACGGCCGGCAAGGCAAAAAGGGACAACACCAGAGGATGAACTGCAAATAGTCGGGATGATGTACGCATCATCAACACTCCACATAGAACAGGAAAAGGCCAACACCACCGACATCCCTGTCTGACCTTGCCAGACCCGGCGCTGAGTGATTGGGCTGCTTATGGCACGAGCACAGGCCCATGCTTCTTCGCCCTGATATCAGTCGGCTCGGGCAGGAAACAGCCTGGCCATCCAGGGCGGTTCCTTCTCTATATGAAGGCGCCGTACCGACCGATTTCGGAACGGCGCAATACTAAATGCAAATCATTTTTATTTGCAAGAAATGAATCGGGTATTCTTTCGCGTCTGCTTAATTATCCATCACTTCATGACGCGCTTGATGGTAAGCCTCCTCGCTCTTGCCTCTGCGCCAGTAAGGCACCGCATAAATGGCCTGGCGATCGACCTCCAGGGTTCCGCGTACATGGCGACGCAGCGGCAACACCAGCGCCTCTTCCCCTGCCAGCCAGAAGAAGCCTCCTTCCCGTTCAAGGGGCAAGCCCATGACATGCTCCAGCAGGCCGCTTGCTTCAGGTTCGCCGACAAACCAGTGGCAACGCACCCCGGTGGGCAGGGAAAGCGACAGGGCGTCGGCCTGATCGGGTACCAGAATGGCGATCTCCCCTCTGGCATCGGCAGGCATCACTTCGCACATCGCCATGATGGCGGGCAAGGCAGTCAGATCCCCCACCAGACAGTAGTGAGTTGCCGCTGGCAGCATGGGATTGGGGCCACCGGGCGCAGAGAGGATCGCCTTGTCCCCCGGTTTGGCCTGACCGGCAAAGGCGCTGGCAGGCCCGCCATCACCGTGCAGCACGAAGTCAATATCGAGCTCCAGGGACTCACGGCGAAAGGCTCGCAATGTGTAGGTGCGGATGATGGGCTTGTCTGCCAACTGCGGCCAGCGCGGACCGTTTGGCGTCATGGTCGGTAGCACGGGCTCTGCCTGGTTGGGCTGTGCCAGCATCACCTTGATGTGGGCACCGCCGCAGGTGTAGGGATAGTCGGCCAGTTCACTGCCGGTAAAACAGATCCGGCGCAGATTGGGGGTAATTTGGGTAACGGCTTTGACACTCAACAGACGGGGACGGTTGGGAGGCAGAGTTGGGGACACAGATGAATTCCTCTTGCAGTAGATTACCCATGCTACACGCAAACAAGAATCAGTATCAAATGCGATTTATTCCCGTTTCATCGGTTTGTATCAGGAGTGTGCCATCATAGTCACTGGAACCAGGCTCGCGGCGCCATGACGAAGGGAGGATTTCCCCCTGCTAGCCGGCCCCTGTTCATGGCTGCACTTCGGTTTTGAGAGAGCCTGGGCAGGCCGCCATGCCACGGCGCCCGACCACAGTTTTTCGCGATCAAATTTTATTTCTCAATAAGTTTCCTATCCTTAGTGAAGCAGTTAATGTAAGCACAAGATGCCAAACAGGATTGTATGATGGATGACCAGATCCTGATTATTGATGATGACGATATCGTCCTTCCCGATAGCCAACAGGCTGGCTGGAAGGTGATGATCGTGGATGATGAGCCCGAAGTTCATCGCATCACCAAGATCACCCTGAACAAATTCGAGTTTGACAATCGTCCCATCGAGTTTCTGCATGCCTACTCCGCTGCCGAGGCCAAAGAGCTGCTCGCCACAACACCTGATGTCGCCCTGCTGCTGCTGGATGTGGTGATGGAGTTCGATCATGCCGGCCTGGATGTGGTGAAGTTTGTTCGCGACGAGCTGCAAAACAAGATGGTGCGCATCGTGCTGCGTACCGGGCAACCTGGCCAGGCCCCGGAAGATGACGTGGTCACCAACTACGACATCAACGACTACAAGGACAAAACCGAGCTTACCTCCCAGAAGCTGCGTACCCTGCTGCGTGCCAGCCTGCGTTCCTATCGGGATATCCGCACTCTGGAGAGCAATCGCCAGGGGCTGGAAAAGGTCATCGAGGCCTCCAAGGGGATCTTTGAAAAGCGGGCCCTGCGCCAGTTTGTCGAAGGGGCACAGGCCCAGCTGACGGCCCTGCTTCATCTGGGAGAAACCCAGATCTATGATCTCAAGCAGTCGGCCTATGAAGTGCGGGATCAGATACTCGAACCCCTGCTGCCCGGCTTGCCCCCGCTGCGATTGAGTGACGCCCCCGAGATATTGCGCCAGGCCATGGCCAGCCGAGCCAACGTCTACGCCCCGGAGCAGATGGTGCTTTACTGCCAGAATCCGCGCCACCATCTGCTGTTTCATATCGAGACCTTTCGCCAGCTCAGCCAGATGGACACGGGTCTGCTGACCCTGTTCACCGAAAACATCATAGTGGCGTTGGAGAACATCCGGCTCAACGAGGTGATCGCCGACAACCAGCGGGAGATCATCTATCGCATCGGTGAACTGGTCGAGACCCGCTCAAAGGAGTCGGGACTGCATGTCAAACGGGTCGCGCTCTATACCGAGTTGTTCTGCCTGCTGCTTGGTATGAGCGAGGAGCAGAGCGAGCTTATCAAGCGCGCATCGCCCCTGCATGACATCGGCAAAGTGGGGATCCCGGACTCCATCCTGCACAAACCGGGCAAGTTGACCCCGGAAGAGTGGGAGATCATGAAAACCCACGCCCAGCTCGGTCAGGACATGCTCTCCGGCAGCGATCTGGCGCTGTTCCAGATTGGGGCCACCATCGCCGGCAACCACCATGAAAAATGGAATGGCAGCGGCTACCCCCGCGGTCTGACAGGGGAGAATATTCCGCTGGAGGGGCGCATCGTGGCGCTCGCCGACGTGTTCGATGCTCTCGGCTCGGATCGCTGCTACAAGAAGGCGTGGCCACTGGACAAGGTGCTGGCCCTGATAGAAGAGGAGAAAGGGGAGCATTTCGATCCCAGCCTGGTCGAGCTGATGATGGCCAATCTGGACAAGTTCCTCGAGATCCGCGAACAGTACAAGGATGTCTATATCGGCGAGCACTAGCCAGCCCCTATTGCCTGTGACAGACACAGCAAGGTGCCAGATAAAAAAACCGCCCATGGAGGGCGGTTTTTTTATCCCGATGGCCTGTGTCACTGCTCCGGCAAGTTGAGATCCAGCTTGGTACCCGTGTCAGCGGACTCCGGGCTCTTAGCCTGTACTGCCGCCAGCGCCCGCTTCAGGGCCCGGCGTTTTTGCAACACCACAAACCCGACTCCACCGAGCACCAGCAGCAACACGCCTCCCCCGGCCAGCACCCAGACCAGCCAGCCCATCTCCTCTTCCTGCGGCGCTTCAACGGGCTGCGCGCTGGAGACGACAGGCGCCACCTCAACCGGCGGGGGCGGAGGGAATATGTTGAAACTCTTGCCGGGCAACAGGATCTTCACTTCGCGCCCCAGCAAGTTGGTGCCATAGAGCGTGGCTTGTACCTCGTACTGCCCTGGGTCCTTGATCATCGACAGGTCGATATTCAGTCTGGGGGCGGCCACCGTCTGGCTAAAGGGATAACTTCCCCCCTCTTTGCTCGTCACTTTGCCCTGGATCACCACGGAGGCTGGATCCAGTTCATCCCGATCGATGAGGAATGCCATCTTGGCCCCTTGCACGTCAGAAGGCGGCTCCAGGTTATAACTGAACGGATAGGGGTAGAGCAGCACATCCTGATAACGGGCACGTTCAAACACCTGGTTGCCCGTGCTGAACATGGCGCGGTACTTGCCCGTCGGAATATCTTCCAAGACCGCTTCTGCGGTCATGACCCCATCCCCCGGCACCTCGTCAAGCCCCTTGCCATCGTCATGATACTGGCCGAGCACCTTGTCCAGCACCACCTCCTGCTGCTTGTCATCGCTGTACGACTGCAACCTGACGGTCATCCCCAGCTCGGAGAGATAGTAGTTGTCTGCAGGCTGCTCCCCCGCTATCTGCAACCAGGATTTGAGCTTGATCACCTCTCCCTGATAGAGCTGCATCGGTAGCGCCTCGATATCCAGCTTGATATCGGAGAGGATGCGCACCCGGTTGTCCGGATCCACCTCCCCTATCGCCTGCCAGGGGCCCGGCATGGGATTGCGCAGGGTGATGAGGTCATATTCGGGCAATGCCAGCCAACCCACATCGGCAGGCTTGACCCGACCCACATAAAGCTTGCTGCCATCGGGTCGCACCAGGATCACCGACGGGGTGCCCGCCTTGCGCTTGATGATGAAGGTGATCTCCTTCACTCCGTAGTCGATGCGAAAGCGGTTATCCAGCAAGGGGATGTCGGAGGGCGCAAACACCTCGGTCGCCGCCGCCCCCAGTGAACAGAGCAACAGGAGAGAAAACCACCACCTGCTCATTGCCGCCACAGACAGCTTCCTCCCTTCTTTTGCACCAGATCCAGCCTGGCCTCGTGCAGCGCCTGCACCTCGGCGCTGGCCCGCACCACTTTGAGAGGCGGACGATGGCTTTCCAGCCGGCGGATGCTGGTGTCCTGGCTGCTCTCGCTCTCACTGCTTTCGGTCGCCAGATTCAACTTGGTCTGGCCACCCGTCATCAACAGGTAGACGTCCGCCAGGATCTCCGCATCGAGCAAGGCCCCGTGCAGGGTCCGGTGGGAGTTGTCTATGCCGTAGCGATCACAGAGCACATCCAAATTGTTGCGCTTGCCCGGGAAGAGGTCCCGCGCCATCGCCAGGGTATCCGTGATGCTGCAGATATCGGCGGTCTTGAAATCGAGTCCGAGCTTGCTGAACTCGTAGTCCATGAAGCTGACGTCAAACGGTGCGTTGTGGGCAATGAGCTCGGCACCGCGGATAAACTCGATGAACTCGTCAGCAATCTGGTTAAAGGAGGGCTTGTCGGCCAGGAAGGCGTCGGTAATGCCGTGCACTTGCACCGCTTCCGGGTCCACCAGCCGATCCGGCTTGATATAGACGTGGTAATGGTTGCCAGTCAGCTTGCGGTTGATCACCTCCACACAGCCGATTTCGATGATGCGGTGTCCCAGATAGACGGGGCCGCCACCTGTGTTCATACCTGTGGTTTCAGTATCCAGAATGATCTGGCGATTCAGTTGGGGTGTGTTCATGATCCAATCTATGTCAAACTTCGGCTTTACCCGCTAGTTTACCCCAAGCCTTCGGCTAAAACAGATTGATTACTCATGTTAAAACAGATTGATTTATTCACGGATGGCTCCTGCCTCGGCAATCCGGGCCCGGGCGGTTACGGTGCCGTCATGGTTTATGGCAAGCATCGCAAAGAGATCAGCGCCGGTTTTCGGCTCACCACTAATAACCGGATGGAGCTGATGGCCGCCATCATGGGCCTGCGCACCCTGAACGAGCCCTGCCAGGTTCGCCTCACTACCGACAGCCAGTATGTGCGCCAGGGGATCACCCAGTGGATCATCGGCTGGAAGAAAAAAGGGTGGATGACGGCCAATCGCCAGCCGGTCAAGAATGTCGACCTGTGGCAGGCGCTGGATGCGGAAGTGAGCCGCCACCAGATCGAGTGGCTCTGGGTCAAAGGGCACTCCGGCCATCCGGAGAACGAACGCTGTGACGAGCTGGCCAGAGAAGCTGCCTGCGGCAAGCAGTTGGCCGAGGATACCGGCTACCAGCCCTGACGCGCCATTCCCGGTGTGGCCAGCGATTTTGGCAACTGCCAGCGGCGTCGCACCGGGATGAGTGGAAAACGCCGCTTGCGGGCGGCAATCACATAGACAGAGGCAAATCCCCGGCAATAATCCCGTCCCAGGCTCTCCCGCCACCAGCTATGCCAGCTTTGTCGCCCCATGAACGAGTAGCCAAAGCGTTCATCGAACATCACCTCGCACCCCAGCAACTGTAGCCAGTCCGTGACCCGTCCCGGGGTAAACATCCGTGCTGACCAAGGCAACTTGCGCCGCAGCACCGGCATGTAGTGCCCGATCCCGACCAGACTCAGCGGGTTGTAGCCGCTGACGATCAGCCAACCATCGTCGGTCAGCACCCGTTCGGCTTCGCGCAATACCTGATGGGGATCGGCAGAGAAATCGAGACAGTGGGCCAGCAGACAGGCATCGACGCTGCCGGTACGCACCGGCAAGTCCAGCGGATCGCCGTACATGTCGAGCAGCCGGCCTTCGGGGGCGACACCAATTTGGTGGCGAATGGAGGAGCATTTGCAGGAGAGCTCGGCGCTCAGGGCACCTATTTTCAACAGATGATAGCCAAACAGGTTCGGGCACCAGTTGTCGAGCCGCTCCTGAATTTCACCCGCCACCCAGTCCCCCATGGGCAATGCGGACCAGCTGGTCGGGATCTCGATTTGTTGTTCGGTACGTGCCACCTGCATAATAGGGCTCAACTCGGGGTTTCGAACGCCATCCTGTTATATAAGATACCCTCCCTAAAGAGAAGCAGACTCATGTATCCAGTGATCACAGTTCCAGCCTTTAACGATAACTACATCTGGTTGATCCGACACGAAAATCATTGCCTGGTCGTCGACCCAGGCGACGCGGCTCCGGTGCTGGAGCGGCTGGCCGCACTGGAGTTGCAACTCGATGCCATCTTGCTGACCCATCACCATCACGATCATGTCGGCGGTGTTGGCGAACTGCTCGGCCACTTCCCCCACGCCAAGCTGTATGGGCCCAAACTGGACCCCATGCCGGATCACCACGGCCAATGGCTGGAGGATGGCGATCAGATCAACTGGCATGGTCTCGCCCTTGAGGTGATCCATGTACCCGGCCATACCCGTGGCCACATCGCCTATTACAGCGAAGGTATGCTGTTTTGCGGTGACACCCTCTTCTCCGCTGGTTGCGGTCGCCTGTTCGAAGGGACGGCGAAGCAGATGTATCGTTCGCTAGAGCGGCTCGCCGCCCTGCCCGACGACACCCTCATCTATTGCGCCCATGAGTACACCCTGTCCAACCTGCGCTTTGCCTATGCGGTCGAGCCGGACAACCCGGCGATCCAGCGCCAGATCGGGCTGATCAGCAAACGGCGCCAACAGGGGCTGCCCAGCCTGCCCAGCCGGCTCGGAGACGAAAAGTCATTCAACGTTTTTCTGCGTTGCGAGGCAGACTCGGTAAGATTTTCTGCTGAAAAACACGCACTAAAATGCGTGGAAAATCCGGTAGATACCTTCACCATCCTGCGCCAATGGAAGGACGTTTTTTGAGCAAACCTTGATCAGGGGGACGTTGCCCCTTATGATGCGGGCTGTTTTTGTTACAAATGACCGGAACGAGATGAAGGTACGAACGGCCTTATTGGCAGCGCTGTTGCTCAGCGGCTGCCAAAACCTGAGCCATCAGGATGACCGGGCGCTAACGGCAATCGAGCCGATCAAGTCCCCCCAGGTCAATAAAAAAGCGAATAAAAAACATGCTTCACGTTTCGTTTTCGGCGATGAACAGCTGGACGAAATGGAAGATACGGACAATCTGTGGGTGCGTATCAGCGATGATATGCAACTGGATACCCCGGATAACCCCCGCATCAGGAAGCAACGCGAGTGGTTGCTGCGCAACGACAAGCATCTGGCGACCATTGCCAGCCGGGCTGAACCCTACCTGTATCTGATGGTGGAGGAAATAGAACGGCGTGAGCTGCCAATGGAGCTTATTACTGTTCCGATGATCGAGAGCATGTTCAATCCTCGTGCTCGCTCCCGCAGCAATGCGGTCGGTCTGTGGCAGTTTGTGCCCGCCACCGGCCGAAACTTCGGCCTGCGTCACGACAACTGGTATGACGGTCGCCGGGATGTGCTGGCGTCCACCAACGCGGCGCTCGACTATCTGGAATACCTGAACCGCTTCTTTGATGGCGACTGGCTGCAAACCCTGGCCGCCTACAATGCCGGTGAAGGGCGGGTTCGCAACGCCATCGTGCGCAACCAGCGTGCCGGTCGCCCGACCGACTACTGGTCCCTCGATCTGCCGCGGGAAACCCAGATGTACGTGCCCAAGATCCTGGCCATGGCGGACATGCTCAGCAATGCGGACAAGTACAACATCAAGTTGCCGGTGCTTGCCAACCAGCCCAAGTTGCGGGTTGTCGAGACGGGCAGCCAGATCGATCTGAACGTGGCTGCCCAGCTGGCAGGCCTGCGCGTCTCCCATCTCAAGGAGGTCAACCCGGCCCTGAGTCGCGGCGTGATGTCCCCCCGTGGCCCCTACCGGCTGCTGGTACCGGTCGAATACGCCGATACTCTGGAGCTGGCGCTGGCGGATCTGCCCAAGAGCGAGCGTATCCGTACCCGCTCCTATCAGGTGGTCAGCGGAGACACACTGTCGCGCATCGCTCAGAACCATGGTGTCAGCGTGAGCGAGCTGAAACTGGCCAACAACCTGCGCAGCAACAACCTGCGCCGTGGCCAGCAGCTGGTGATCCCCCTTGGCGGCAAGGCGGTGGTCAGCAGCCAGGCCACGGTTGCCAGCAAGCCGCAGCAGCTGGCGAGTCGTGAGAGCACGTCGAAGAACAAGGTGAGCTACAAGGTGCGCTCCGGCGATACCCTGTGGAGCATCAGCAAGGTTCACGGCGTCTCTCACAACGAGCTGGCCAAGTGGAACGGCCTGAATGCCAAGTCGGCCCTCAAGCCGGGCATGAATCTGGTGGTCTATCCCAAGCAGGGGAAGAGCAACAAGTCGGTGGTTTATCAGGTTCGCCGTGGCGACTCCCTCTCCTCCATCGCGGCACGCTTCCAGGTGGCCATCAACGATGTGATGCGCTGGAACCAGCTCGACAAGGGGGACTACCTCAAGCCGGGCCAGGAGCTGACCCTGTTTGTGAACAACAACAGCTAAGCGCGACCCACGCCTTGACCCGATACAAAAACGGGGCCAGTCAACTGACTGTCCCCGTTTCTTTTTAACGCGGTAGCGACTAGTCCCAGAGCCGGGTCGGCACCACCAGCAGCACGGTACGCTGCCCCACCTCCACGTTGGCATTGGGGAAGACGATGGCCTCGCGCGGCTTTTCGACCGTGTATCTCAGATCCCCATCCTCAGCCAGCACGAACCCCTGGGGGAATTCGGTGAAGTTGTCCACGTCGCTGGCGAACAGGAAGCGAAACTGCTCGGATCGCTTGTTGATCACCCGATCGATGGCAAACAGGGTGAAGTCCTCGGCGCGCCAGGGCTCCAGTGCCACCTCGTCCTGGGTCACCAGCTCCTGCAATGCGACCTTGGTCTCGATGAAGCGGGTCATGTCGTTCTCGCCAAACGGACGCACCTTGCCAAGCTCCACCGTGAAGGCGTGGGCTCCGTGCTGGTGCGAGCTGTAATAGCTGAAGGTGGTGGTGGGGCCACCGGAGAGCAAGATGGTCCTCACTCCGCAGGCCCCGAGAAACTGAACCTGCTCCCGGCAGTGGGGGCGATCGTGAGGGAAGGGATAGACGGCAAACTTCTCGTGGCGCGAGCCACGAATGGCGGTGTGCAGATCGTAGTGATAGCGCGGGCGGTCCGGATCGGCGAAGAAGCGGCTCACATACTGCTCGAGGCGCATGGCGCGGATCCGCTCCCGGTTGCACAACCCCTCCCCCTTGCTGTGGGCGCCAGAGAAGAGGCGGTTCATGTTCTCCTCCACCTCCCGCACCCCGAGGTTCATGGCGGCCGGATTGCCAAACAGGAACAGGATCCGGTGGCGAGCCTGCAGCTCCCCCTCGAGCAATCGGGTCAGCAGCTGGTTGCAGATCTCGATGGGGGCCGTCTCGTTGCCGTGAATGCCACAGGAGAGCACGATATCCTTGCGCCCACCCGGTTGATCACCGGCCCCGGAGGCGGGCTCGAGGCAGAGCACGCCGGTATCCCAGACACTCACCCTGTCGCCATTGGCCAACGCATAGGAAAAGGGCTCGAGCTGCCACTCATGGCTGCGAGTCAAGGCCAAAAAATCATGCTGGGGAATCATCCATCTCACCCTCTTGGTCTGAAACACTAGGGTGGATTATACGCAAGGCGACGCGGCTTAAAATCCGTTTTTTAAACAAATTCAAACATTAATGATACAAGTTGGCGAACAGGCTGGCGCAGAAACCAATTGGGTCAAGGGTAAGCATTAAAGGGTTGCTGGCGGGGAAAAACAGCGTGGTGCAGCCGGTCGATCACTGGCTGGCAAGGGGGATGGGGATCAGCAGAACAACGAGGCATCCATGCCCGGTCGATTAACCACGCCAGAACGGCTTGGTGGTTTCCTGATAGCGATCGGCTTCGCTCAGACCGATGTCCTTGAGCAGGTACTCGGGCAGCTCGGAGAGCTGGCGACGGCTGCGGCTGCGCTCCAGCCAGGTCAATACGGTCATCTTGGCACGAGCGATCAGGTTCAGCTCGCTGTCGTGGTGATAACCGGCTTGGGTATAGGTCATGTTGGCCATGGTATGGCTCCTCCGGGTTCTGATGTTTGCGCACTGGGCTTGAATTTGATGCGCAAAGCTTAGTCAGGGGCCGGATCCGTCTCAATTGACGAATTTTGATACATAACATTAGCAAAACTAATGGTTAAATACGCAACGATGTAAATTTAACTCGTTGAATATAAAGGATTAATAAAACACGAACAGCAGCCGCATGCTGCCACAGCATATTGTGCTGGGCAGGAGCCCTCTATCTATGCAATTCAGCAAGCATCCTATGCACTCGCAGCATGCCACCCCTGCGTCGATAACCTCGTCTTTACAGTGCCCTGTTAATTTATTGATCTTTTATTGATTGTTATTTAACGCAATGACACACAAAAGAAACCTGCCTGGCGCCGTCTCTTTCCCATGCATAAGGCCAGCAGCCATCCACGACTTGGCGCCTCACCGTCATACTGGTATGGTTATTTATACAGTGGTTTGCCTATCACCGAGCCCTCTCCAGGGCCGGATGCGACAACAGGATCATCGATGGACACCTTTACCCCTACCGCCGCCCTGCGCCAAAAGATGGAGGCGATTGAAGATTCACTGGCCCGGCTGGCCGCGCTGCTGCGCCAGCTCGAACTGAAAGAGGCCCATGTCTATCCCCTGCCCCCGGTCCCGCAGGGGAAAGAGCACGACCCCATCGAGCGGATCGAAGTGGGCTATCTATGTGGAGAGGAGGCGCTCGCCGCCACCCTGGCCGCCTATCAGGATCACAGCGCCCGCCCGGGCTGCTCCACCAAGGCAACTCATCGCCTGCCCGGCTGGCTGCGCTTCCCGGCCGCCACCGCCCCCGTACTGGCCCCCCTGATTGAGGAGATCAACCGCCACAAGCTTGAGTTCAAGGGGCTGGTGCAGCAGGCGGGCGGGCGGGACGAGAAGTTCGAGCTGGTCCACACCGCCCTGCCCGGCGTCATCACCCTACAGGTCTATCGCAAGCTGACCCTGCTGGATGGAGAGCTGCAATCATTGGGATTTACCTGGGCCGACAAGCAGACCATCAACCGCCTCAGCCGGGAGCAGGTGCTGGAGATGCTGGAGCGCAGCCGCCGCTACGTGCCGGCCCTCTCCAACAACGAGGAGTGGAGCAAGATGGTGGATCAGGAGGTGTACGACATCCGTCGCCTGCCGGCGGATGCAGAGCTGCGGATCCGCCGCCCGGTCAAGACCCACCCCATGATCAACCTGTTGTGGCAGGCGCGCACGCCCCGCAAGCAGCAGATCAAGGCGAGCCTGCCCCTGCTGCTCTGCGCAGACAGCTCCCCCGCTGTAACCCATCTTGGCCACTACCCGCCCAAGAGCCGACAGGCGCGGCGGGATCGCAAGATTGGCGGCGAGCCCATCATAGAGCGGCTCCACCTCTACCTCTATCAGGGGTAAGCGGCACCCGGCCCTGTGCAGATTGACCAAAGAAGAGAGGGGAGCATCCGCGGATGTTCCCCTCTCTTTTACCCTTGACGGCGCGCTCTTAGCTCATCAGCAGGGCCCGCAGGCTCTCCACATCGAGGCCACGCACCTCGGACTGGCCGCTCAGCAGGCCATCGGCCAGCGCCCGCTTCTCGTCGTGCAAGGCAACGATCTTCTCCTCCACCGTCTGCTCGCACACCAGGCGATAGACGGTGACCGGCTGGGTCTGCCCCATCCGGTGCGCCCGATCGCTCGCCTGATCCTCCACCGCCGGATTCCACCAGGGGTCCAGGTGTAGCACGGTATCGGCCTGGGTCAGGTTGAGCCCTGTGCCCCCCGCCTTGAGGCTGATGAGAAACAGCGGCACGGACTCGCTGCGAAAACGCAGGATGGAGTCCTGACGCGCCTTGGCCGAGCAGGCTCCATCCAGATAGCAGTAGTCCCACTCTCGCTGCTCGATCCGCGCGCGCAACAGGCTCAGCAGATCGACAAACTGGCTGAACACCAGCACCCGGTGGCCGCCGTCGATGGCCTCCTCCAGCAGCGCCATCGCCTCGTCCAGCTTGCTGCTGGTCTGGGACCACTCCGGCATCACCAGCTCGGGGGAGCAGCAGAGCCGGCGCAGCCGGGTCAGACCACTCAACACGTGCATCAGGGCTCGGCCGTCGGCACTTTGCACCTGCTGCACCACCTCGCGCCGGGTCGCCTCGTAGAGCTGGCGCTCCTCGGGGGAGAGGCTGATGTGATGGATGATCTCGGTCTTGTCCGGCAGCTCGGTCAGCACCTCCTGCTTGAGGCGCCGCAGGATGAAGGGGCTGATCACCGCCCGCAGCAGCGCCATGTGCTGGGGATCCTTCACCGCCTTGCCAAAGCGGCGCTTGAACTCACCGAGGCTCCCGAGCAGGCCCGGGTTGATGAAGGTAAACAGGCTCCACAGCTCCCCCAGATGGTTCTCGATGGGAGTGCCGGAGAGGGCAAGACGAAAATCCCCCTCGAGCTGGAACAACAGCTTGGCCCGCTGGGTGCCGGCGTTTTTGATCTGCTGCGCCTCATCCAGCACGATAGAGGGCCAACTGCGTGACTTGAGCACCGCCGACAGGCCGCCGAGCATGCCGTAATTGAGCAGGATCACCTGACCCGCTTTGGCCTCGCGGATCACCCCTTCCCGCTCGGCAGGATTATCGACGGTCACCACCTCCAGCTCGGGGGCAAAGCGGGCCACCTCCTCCTGCCAGTTGGTGACCACAGATTTCGGCACCACCACCAGCGCAGGGCCCAGACGCTGGCGCATGCGCAGCACGATGAGGGCCTGCAGCGTCTTGCCAAGGCCCATGTCGTCAGCAAGACAGGCGCCGAAGCCGTGATGGGCCAGGGTCGCAAGCCAGCGCACGCCATCCTTCTGGTAATCCCGCAGCGCCTCGAGCAGCTCGGCCGGGCACTCGACCTCCTGTTGCCACTCCTGCTGCAGGTTCTGCCAGGCTGCATCCCCTTCGGTGGTGATGACGGAGAGCAGCCGGGTCAGGGGATAGGCCAGCTTGTTGTTGATCCGCTGATCTTCGTCCAGCATGGCCCCCAGCATAGTGAGGCGCTCTACCAGCTTGTCGCTCAGCATCAGGCTGGTCTTCTCGTCGAGCTGAACGGTGCGCTGACCCGGGGTCATCTGGCGCAGGATGAGGCGCAGATCGAGGATCTGGTGCTCATCGAGGGACAAGGCCCCCTCCACCTGGAACCAGTCCTGGCGCCGCTCGATACGAAGACTCAGGGCCGCCTCATCCAGGCTCTTGAGGCGGGCGCTGTCCTGATGCCAGTGGATGACCACGCCGTTATCCACCAGCTCGGGCAGGGCATTGACCAACGCCAGCGCCTGCTCCCCCTCGAGTCGCCACTCGGTGCCGGGCAGGCCGATGGGCAGGGCGGCGCGAAGCACTTGGGCCTGCTCCTTCTCGGCCGCCAGATCCCGTTGCCAGTAGCAATACTCCTGGATCCCCTGGCGCACGATGGCCTCCCCCTTGCCAAGAGGCTGGGGGGGCACGTCATCGAAGCGGGTCACCAGCCTGACCGAGAGCTGACCATCCTGCCAGTCCAGCTGAACCGACGGGATCCCTGGCCAGGGGGCCAGTTCGGCATTGCCCTGCAAACCGGCCACCTGGCTGTGCCAGGGCAGATCCGGGATGGCATCCAGGGTCTGTTGCAGCTCAGCCAGTCCTTCGGCGGGCAGCAGAGGGATGGCCTCGAGGGCCGGCAGGCGATCGAGCAGAGGCTGGGGGGTGAGAATAAGCTGCCACAAGTCCTGCGCCAGCGGCATGATATGGGCCCCGCGCGCGGCAGCGGCCGGGATGAGGCGGGCGCTCATCCCCTGTTCCACCGCCACTATCTGCAGCAGGGGCGCGGTCAGCGCCAGCTGCAGCTTCTGCCCTCTGGTATTGAACAGCCGAGGGTGATTGGCAAGGGGCGCCCACACATCCCGGGGCAAGCGGCTCATCACCCGGGGCAGGGTACGCACCAGCGCCCAGTCGTGCTCATCGAGCAGGGCCGCATACTGGGTGGAAAGCAGGGTGGGATCGACCCGGCGACCGGCGGTCCACTCCCCCTTGGTACTGAGCTTCTGGATCTTGCACTCGAGCTCGGGGCCGTCGGCGTGGAGCAGCCACACCAGCCTCTCTTGGGGCTTGCGCACCCCGCTGGCACGCCCCAGCCCCTGCAACCAGTTGAGCCAGTTGGCGGACGCCGCCGTCTTCTCCTCGTCGCTCTCGTCGTCATCCTTATCGCCCTCCTGCAGCTGGCACAAGGGCGCCCCCTTGACCGTCTCCTCCAGCAGCAGGCGCAGCAGATCCTGACAAAAACCCATCAGCCTGTGGTGAGGCTCGGCATCCAGCAGGTGGGTGAGATCCCACTTGTGCAGCATGGCCACCTGGGGACTCTGGGTGCCGTGGCGAGCCAGGGCACAGAGATCGAGCCAGAGGTAGCCCCAGTGCAACTCATCCACCGGCAGTTGCAGGGTATCGAACAGACCCACGGCCTGGCCGTGGCGCTCCCCCGCCCATTGGCTGAGCAGGTCACCCAGCAAGGGGAACTGGCCCGCCAGGCTGCGCTGCCACTTCTTGCGCTGTTCGCTCGCCACCACGGGATCGGCCTGCTGCAACCAACCCAGCCAGAGCAGGGCGCTGAACGAACGGGGCCACTGCCCGGCCTCATGACTCCCCTGCCACTGGCCGAGGGCAGTCAGCAGGCGCTCGCCAAGCGGCCCCTGCGACTCTATGGCCAGTGCCTGCAAGGCGGGCCAGTCGGTGCTCACCCCGTCATCATCTCCACAGAGCCAGCGCCACTCCGCCTCGAATGCCCGTGCGAGGGGTTGCACCTCGGGGGCGCAGCGATGCAGCTGGCCGGCCAGCGGCCACTGCGCTTCATAGGGAGCATCGAGCAGCAGTTGCAGGGAGAAGTGTTCCAGCAGCAGCTGTTGCCAGGCGGGGCTGGAGCCTGCCAGCAGTTGGTAGGCGCCCGGCGTGTCGAGCAGGGTCAGCAGTTCGCTGGCCGAGAAGTAGGCCGGAACCTCCCCCGCCTTGCCGCGACACAGCTCGCGCACCAGGGCGTGGGCGAGATCCTGACCGGTCAGGGAGGAGACCTTGTGCCAATCCGGCGCGGGACAAAACCCGCCACGTACGCCCAGGATCAGCGCCAGCGTTCCCTCGGCCGTCAGGCTCCACTGCTGCTCCCCCCGCAGCCTCACCAGTCCGGCATCTTGCAGCCGGAGCAGGTCGCCAGGCAGGGAGTGACCCAGACCCAGCTGCTCTTGCAGCAGGCGGGTACTGGCAATGCGCTGCAGTTGCAACGCGGTGAGCAGGGCATAGCTATCCGAAGAGAGAGTGGAAACAGACATCAAGACTCACGGGCAGGTGCAAAAGCGGAATTTTAACGGTAAAGCGCCAACGGCTCGACCCTTGACAACGAAATAACGCAAAAAAAAAACGGCCATCCATTGATGACCGTCGAAAGTAACGAAGGAAATAACTGGATTCACCAGTTACCTCCCACAGCGGGAAAATCGGGAGCCTTAGCCCCTAATTCGTGGTGCCAATGCTAGAGGTTGACGCACGAAAAAGCTTTGAAGCGGATCACAGTTGAAAAGGATTTCTGAAAACGCTTTCACTTTTGCCCCGCGAAAACAGCCAAATGGAGCCAGATATAGGGGCGTTTTGACACATCAAAAAGACGATGGGATAGCCCCTGCCGGGCCATCCCATCTCTGACGATTCAATCACCGTCCTTCGTGACACAGGATCAAAAACAGTCTGGTCAGGCGCGGCTTTTGGTCTAGCTACCTTGAGCCTCTGTCGTCATCTTCCCGAACCAGTGCTCCGACAATTTTTGAGCCTTTTTGACTTCCGGCTTGGTCATCGCCGCTTCCAGCTCGTCCCGCGCCTGCGCCGCCTCGGGCATTCCTTCGGTCGCCGCCAGCGACAACCAGGCATAGGCATGGATCCGGTTGCGCGGCGCACCCAGCCCCTCTTCACGCAGGGCGCCCATGCGGTATTGCGCCATCCGATTGTTCTTCATCGCGGCCAGGCGATACTGCTTGAGCGCCAGGGCATAATCTTCCTGGCCCCCCTGGCCCAGGCGCAACATCTCCCCATAGGCGTATTGCGCCTGGGTATGCCCCTGCTGTGCAGCCTTGCCATAACTGGCTCTGGCTTGCTCCAGCTCCCCCTGCTCCTGTTGCAACTGAGCCAACTCGAACCAGGCCTTGGTCACGCCCCCTTGTGCCGCCTGAGTCAGCAGCTGGATGCGATCGCCAGGCGCAGTCTGTTGCAAGCTCAGCTGATATTGCGCTTCGTGATTGCCGTGGCCGGCCGCCAGCTCCAGCCAGTAGCGACCAAGGGCCGGATCCGCTTTGACTTGCTCACCCGCCAGATAGGCCATGCCCAGCCAAAGCTCGGCCTCGGCGGAACCGGCATTGGCGGCGCCTTGATAGGCCGCAAACGCGTTGGCAGGCGCTGCCTGCTTCGCCTGCCACAGCAAGGCATCCGGCTGCTGCTGGGCCGCCGCCTTGTCATACCAGCGCTGCGCCAGATCCGGTCGCTTGGCTACCCCCTTGCCCTGCTCATAGCGCAAGCCAAGTTGGTACTGGGCATCGCGGTTGCCAAGATCAGCTGCTTTTTCGAGCCATTTGACGGCATCTTCGTCGGCACCGCGCTGCGTGGTATACCACTGACCCAGGACCAGCTGTGCCTCGGCATGCTCCCCCTTGGCGGCCTGCTCGAACCAGTCGAGGCACTCGCTCACCAGCTTGCCCTGATGCTGTTCCCGACATGCCAGCCCCAGCTGATAGCTGGCATTGGTATTACCAAGGCGCGCCGAACGCTGCCACCACAGGGTCGCCTGCGCCGGATCCTTGGGCTCACCCAATCCGGCCTGATACCACTCCCCTACTTGCCTGGCTGCGCTGGCACGGGTCTGTCGGTCGGCCGCCAGGGTACCGCTCTCCCGGGCAACCTGCTGCATCCAGTGCATGGCATTGGGATAATCCGGCTTGGCGGCAAGCCTCTGGGCCAGCTCGTACTGGGCCTTGCCATCCCCCTGCCTTGCGGCTTGGGCAAGTTCGGCCTCGGTGAGTGACGGGGTTGTCGTGCAGGCGGTCAGCCAGCTGGTCGCCAGCGCCAGCCACAAGCTCTTGTGATTCATAGTTCTGCTTTCGTGTAATGGAAGAAAATTGAAGGCAATCAATCACCCTTTATCAGATGCTTCGCGACATGCTCTCTCCATCTGATAAGCATAGAGCTGATGTGACCCCTTTCCCTGCTACTAATATCTCAACAGAGGTAAACAGCCACAAAGCCGAACCTCCTGAATTTACGTTAACGTTTCCATCTTTGACTGGTCATTGGCGGCCAGAAAATCGGCCAAGGTTCCACCACGCTGATAGTGAGCTTCAGCTGCGGCAACTTGACGACGCAGGGCATCACTGGGTTGAGCCCACAGTTCAGCAGGCAATGGAGTACTCCACGCTTCAATATTGGCGGGCATGGGGCGATCATTGACCGATTTCTGGTACCACTGTGCAACCCAAAATGGCAGGTTCCAACCGCTGGCGATATGAAACAGGTAATAAAGAAACACACTCAGATAGGAAATAGAAAAATCGGCCAAGCTCAGGGCGAACCAACGCCTTCTTGGTTGCTTTGCAAAGTCATCGAGCAGTGCCCGGCGCGACGCCGCAAAGGTAGCCACACTCTCTGGCTCCCCACCCACTCCAGCCCAAGTCTCCTGACTGTCATCCATATAGCGACGAATAGACTCCCAAAACAGTAGGGCCTGTGACATCACCCCCATTGGGAGGCGATAGAGCCACACCTGTTTGCCATCTGGATCGGGGATCGCCAAGCAAAAATCTGCGGTACGCAGCAAAGCACTACCAGTGGTCATCACCCCGCTCTCCACCCAGGCCTGCACCGATTCCCACGGTACGATAACGGGGGTGTCGGAGCCGGTAGGAAAGTAACACACCTCACGCCGCTGGCGGTGAAAACGCAGGGGGCGCTCACAGCGGGCATCGCGAGCATTTTTCAGGACAGCAGCGAATCCAATACTCAATGTACAAATTAGTCCTATCGTTAACATCACAGAAACAGGGATTGAATGACCAGGCTCAGGCACCACTACCACACGATAGTAGTTGTACCAAAAACCACCTATAGCACCTGGGCGTTGCATCTCTATATTCGCGATGAACGCAAAACCCAACGCAGACACCAACGCCATAAAACCATTAATGATAAGTGTCATTTGAATGGCAAACGCAACACCATGATTGCCATTTCCGATATCCATATGGGCATCATTTTGCGCCACGATGGCAGGCTGTTGTCCCAATGAGAAAGAGCGGACAAAGGCGGGCAGCGGAAGGGGAGAGAGAACAAAGCGCTCCACACCGCCTATGGTGCGCACTTCCCCCGCACACGGTTCATTGCATGCGGCCTCATCGGACAAACTGGCACTGTTTTGAGAGGCGCTCATCAGCGGGCTCCTGATTAATTAGGTGAATTGTTAGAAATTTCAGACTCTATCATCACTACATCGGCACTAAGCGCACGCGGCAGCGCCTGCTGACGTACTTTAAGCAACTTGACCTGATGGAGAGGACCTGCCGTGCTGGTCCCCTCTTTTTGTAAATAGAGAGTCTCTGCCTCTGCCTCAGGAGTTGGTTTATAGCTCAAAGTGATGCCGATGCTGTGGTTGCCCCTCAGCTCCTCAGCATAAAGCGGGAGGCCAAGCTGCAGCGGCTCCCCTGGTTTGCTTAAGCAGACCCATTGCTGCTCAAGCAACTCGCTCCAGACTTGCCACTCATTGCGCAGGGCATTGTTGCCCCAGTAGACGGCCATGGTGATCCCTGCCTGGGCCAGATCGCCCAGCGTCAGTGCAGGGAAGCTCAGGGAGAGTATCATACCCTTAGCCACCATTTTTAGCTCGGCCTGGGGTTTGGCTGAAATGCGAGCCAGCGCCAGATGGCTATCGGCCAGGGTAGCAAAGCTTGGTTTTTTACCCCAGCGGGTCTTCTCAAACCAGGCAATATAGTCCGGCAAATAGCTGCGATTAAAGGCAACCGTGATGGCCACCTCCACCGCCGAGGCCACCAGGCCTACCACAGTCATCCTCATGGTCAGGGTCAAAAGCCGGCCCGCATTAGCGGCCCAAAGGGCGGCGCGCGCGGCGGGCGCCGCTCTCATTACCTGCATCGTGATTTGTGTTGAACGCCATGCACCGTAGCCATTAATGGCAAGCTGGGCCCCACTGGTTCCCATCTCCAATGCACTTTTGGTACTTTGCCGGCGATCGCCGTTACGCAGAGCGGTAAAGGTCGCATCAGTGGCTTGTCCCAATTTAACTACATTAGCCGCAAATGCCGCGACATAACTAGCTCCACCCAATATGGCGGTCATTCGTCCCAGACGGGCCATAGTGTTAAGAGAGGCCAACTCGCCGCTGACAGTACGCAAAGCAGCCAAATCATAGGTAGTCAACAACCCCTGAACTGCGGCCAAGGTTGAGCTGCTTACAATGAACAAGTCACGCATGAAATCGAAGTAGTTCGCTTTGCCTACGTGTAATCTTTGTGAGGTGCTGTAAAGATTATATCCCTGCCAAAAGGCGATTAAAAAGCCCAATATATCCAGCGTTCCAGCCGACCAACGACCTCTTGTTCCGCGATAGAGCCCTCCCTCATCTTGTGCCAGCGCCTGGAAATGACGCATCTCATCGGCACTAAGACCGGCGATTTGATACCCGACCTTTGCCGGCCCAGGGCCAACCGGACTCATAGCCCGCTGCAATATTGGCTCAAGCGCCCCCAGCCGCTGCTGATTTATTTTCCGCTCATTCTTGATAACGGCAATACGCGGGTTGGAACGTCCACTTCGACGCTGAGCGGTTTTCAACTGGCGTAACTCATTTTTGAGTGACACATTGACACTACGCAGCGCCATCACCTCCTGCGATATCTGATTAAATTTGGTCAATTCAGCGCCACTGGAAAAAGAAACGGTAATCCCTTTCAACCCATGACCTTGGATCAGAGTAAGACGGGCAGCATTGCCCATTGGTCGCAAAAGGTCAGCGGGGTTAAACTGCTGGGTAGCATTGAGCTGCTCAAACATGCCTTGCAACGCATTGGCGAACCCAGTGGTCAGTGCAGGTCGATAACTGGTGCGGATAAGATCAGCAAAAGCAGCCAATTTCTGATCAAGCAACGCATTAATCTGTCCCGCCAAAACTTGAGCTGATACCCCGTTTAACCGAGCTGCTAACGCTGCGATGTTATTGGCCAGTTCGGCCTGTTGAGCTGGCAATGTGCGCAGTGTTTCGAGATCTTTGATACGAGAACTAATGGCCTCCTGCAACTTGGCGAGTTCATCCGGTGCTGCGGTATAGGCCAACGGGTAGAGCACCCAAGGCATTTTATCGAGTTGCTTACTTACTGCCCTGATCGCCTTATCACTGCGGCAAAGATCCTGAACACAGCTATATTCTGCAGCCAGCGCCTCCTTTACCTGCTTGCTGCTGGCAGCATCAAAATACCAGGCCGCCTGATAAAAATGGGGGAACAGGGCCACCCTATCTTGGGTGATGCGCTCAAGTAATTGCTCCCAACGTTGATGGATCTGACGCTGCTCAGCTAAAAACGCCTCCATCTCAGTACGGTTGATCATATCCTCAATGCCTCGTTGGCCTGCTGAGCCATCCCAAAATCTCCATGCAGAGACGCCCTCTACTTGCCGCTGGTGCTGTTCTTTTAGTACCTCCAGTTCATCTGGGGTTAGGCTTTTCTGGGCTTGTTCAAGCTCTTCTTGACTGAGCTCTAACTGAGATTCGATATAGCAAGCTTCTGAATACTTCTGGTTGCGGACTTCATCTTGCTGCCATTCATTTATCCACTTGGCTACCTGATCTTGATATGCACTCAAATCCCGCAGTACACCAATATCATCCTGCAGCACTATAAATAGGTAGTTTTGTTCACATTCAGGACTGACCGTTTGTCGCAGTTCAGAAGCACCTTTGGCCTTATAAAGGTGGTCATATTCCCAGTGATAAGGAGTTTCTTGCAGCAAAGCATTTCTTTCATGAGAGGGCTTAACGGTGGCACATTCGGCTACCCATTGCTCTGCTTGCGCCTGAGTAAGCAAATTCTTACCACCTTTTTCAGGATGCACCGAGGATAAAGAAACCGCTTGCATAAGCCTCTTTCGTTGTGATGCATTCTTAAGTACTTGAGAACATTTTCTTGCAGTCCATTGCACTTCGGAGTAGGCCACGCATAGCGGTTCACTACGTTTGAAGATCATCTTGGCATCGCCGACCGAGCTGGTTCTCTCGTCCGCAGAAACGTCAGCCTTGTTCCACAACAGAGCCTCTATCTTCCCCTCTGTTACACGATATTCGTGCAAAATTGCGCTGTTATTTCTCTCTACCACCGCATAAATCCAGCCATCTCGAATGAGGCGAATACCTACAGGCTTGGACACTGTTTTATAAGGCATGGCCAATTTCCCCGCCGGATCTGGCCCCTCGACCAAACCATAACGCAGAGGGATAAGCTGGATCTTTTCTTGGCTAAGGGGACAGGTGCCTGCTGGAAATTTCGCATCTTTGCTCTTATTGCCAGCCTTGGCGTCTTTCAATGCGCTCATGCCAATATATTCCTTAAACGAGAGCAACGTGTTGTTCTGCCCATTCGGCAGCACGTTCAATACGTTGAGATGGGGTGTGTTGTGAAGATACAGTGAGCAAATTAGCGACCTCTTGATAGTGATGTGGGTCAACACACTGCTCACCAAGATGCCCTAGCACTGTAAACAAGGAGAGTTGATCGCTTTCTGTCACAAATCCCTGCTCATACCCCCACTCTGCCCATTGATCTATCCACTCATTTGGTTGTGATTGAGATGACAATCGTGTAGGAAACCACTTCTCCATATGCCGCCATACAGCACCCAGAGTGTCCAACCAAGTTACTTCTCCCAACCTCGTCCACTGTGGATCGGACAAGCGCAGCCGCTCACCCCGGCGCTCCCCTAAAGCTGGAGCGACTCGTTTGTGCCACCACTCAACCGGTGCGTTAGGCAGTAACTGGCGACGCGCTGATATCCACACTTGGCTGATCCCTTCCCAGAGACATGGCTCGTCATCGAGCAGCAAGCGGTACATACCGTCGGGTTGGGCGAGTTTGAGCAAGATGCGGCTGCCATAGGGACTTTCGACTTCAATCAGCTGACGAAGACGATCAGCCAACGGCAATAATGGCAAGGGAGAGGCTAGCAGCCACCCCACGTTGGCGGGCAGCGTCTGAAACCAGGTGAGAAGCTGGCTATTTGCTTCCACCAAACAGGGAGAAACCTCCCGCAAGCTATCCCATGGGGCATAGAGATACAGCGGTTGATAGGCCGGCTTATCTGTCACGTCAAAGAGTTGTCGCTCCAGATCGGGGATCTGCGCCCCATCAAGCAGCAAGTAAAGATGCTCCCCCTTGGCCAAGTCAAGTTCGGGCAAGACCATTACTTGCTCTCCTCCTTGGCCAGCTGTTCACAGATCTCGCAGACGGGCTCTGCCGATTTGAGGGTCGCAATCTGACGAACCGGATCCACCGGGGGTGGCGGCGGCACCACCTCCACATCATCAGGCTGGATCGGCATCTTCCCCGCCCAACCGGAACCTGAGCCGGGGCTGCCGCCAGAGTTCATCTTGATGGAGCCACCGGAGAGGGTGACGCCGCTTGGGTCGATTTTGACAAAACTGCCCCCCACCTTGAGGGTCAGCTCGGCGCCTGCCTCCATCACTATCTTCATGCCCGCCTTGTGATGTACCTCGCTACCAGCCTCAACCAACAGGGATTGCCCCAGTTTCTGGTGCATGCTGGCATCCACGGTCAGCGAATAGTCACCCTTGATATGGTCCCGCTTCTCACCTTCCACCGTCAGGTGGTCATTGGCCTTGATACGGGTCACCCGCTCGTTGTCGATGTCTCTGTGCTCATCGTGCTTGATGTGCCAGGCCGCATCATTCTCAATCAGCACATTCAGGTCTTTCTGACCGTGCAGGTAAATCTCTTCCTGCCCCGCCTGGTCTTCAAAACGCAGCTCGTTGAAACCCTCACCCTGATGGGTCTCGGTGCGCAGCACGGTGCGGGTCTTGTTGGCCGGCAATTCATAGGGCGGCCGGTTGGTGGCGTGGTAGGTGCGTCCCGTCACAATAGGCTGGTCGGGGTCCCCTTCCAGAAATGAGACGATGACCTCATGGCCGATGCGCGGAATGGCCATCATGCCATATTGACCACCTGCCCAGCCCTGGCTCACCCGCACCCAACAGGAGCTCTGGTCATTGGAACTGCCATAGCGGTCCCACGGGAATTGCAGCTTGACCCGGCCGTGCTCGTCGCAGTAAATCTCCTCCCCCTCCGGCCCCACCACCATGGCAATCTGCGGGCCGTCCACCATGGGTTTGTGGGGCGCTTGCGGGCTGCCAATACGGGCCCGCCAAGTGCTGCTCGCCTTCACCACGCCAAATTCGTTGTGGTAGACGGTAGGGCCGCTGCCCCCCTCCTCTTCCAGCGCCTGCGGCTGTTGGCCGGTGTGACGGATATGGACGATTTGCCAGTCGCTGTTGAGGCTGCCGTTCGGGTGTTCGGTCAGGGAGAAATACTGCCCCGGCAGCAGGGCCGCACTGTTGGATTTGCCTTGCCCTGTCACGGCGTCATTGCGCAGGGCATCGAGCCGATGCTGGGCAAACGCCTTGCCGCTCGGGTCCTGCTTGTAGCGGCCCGGGTAGTCGAAGTGCTGGTAGTTCTGGCGCTGATGCTCAAGCTCGGCCCCCAGTTTCTTGTGGGAGAGCCCATAGGCCGGGGTCTTGAAGCTGTAGTCCTTGAGCTCCACATCCGAGGTGCGCACCGCCTCGCGATAGTGGAACTGGCGCACATAGGCGCCCTGCTCGAGCGAGCGGTTGCCGAGGTTGAAGAACAGCTCGGGACCGGCAGTCAGGGCCGCCGCGTCGTCGGCAAACACGAGACGGTGTTTGCCTTGCTCAAACTCAAAGAAGTAGAACATCCCCTCTTCGGCGGCGAGGCGATTCAAGAAATCGAGGTCGGTCTCGCGATACTGGACACAATACTCGCGCTGGGCATGTTCATTTTTGAGGGCAAAGGCATAGTCGGTAATGCCGTGTTCCTGCAACAGGATGCTGAGAATTTCGTCGGGCTTTTGCGCCTGGAAGATGCGCGAGTTGTGGCGAAGCCCCAGTCGCCACAGGGCCGGTTGCACCAGCAGCTGGTAGCGAGTGCGGCGAAAACCGCTGTCCCCCTGGGCAAAATTGCTCACTACCCCGCACACCCGGCGCTGCAGCTCGCCCTGGTACCACACCAGGAGCTCGCACGGCTGGTCCAGCACGGCGGCAAAATCGATATCTGGCTGGGGGCTCGCCAAATCAAGGCGCAGCTGGAACGGGCCGTTCAGCGCCTCTTCCAGGGCAAACTCGGCCACCACGAAGGTTCCCTCGGGCAGCGACCCCACCTTGACGGTAAATTGTAATCCTGTGCTGTCTGCCATCACGGGCTCCTTATCCTGCCTGTCCGCTGCCAGATCCAATCACCACGCCGCCACAACCGACGGCAGTGCCCGTCACGGCAATGGGCTTGCCGTTGACCAGCACTGAGCCGACCCCGCCCGAAATGCTGCGTGGATGAGGCGGGTTGTTGGGTTTGTCGTGAGGGGCCAACGGGTCGCCCTGGCGAGCCACCGGCTTGCCATCGAGAAAGACATCGGGACTGGCGGCAATCACCGGAGAGGGATGGAATCCGTCGTGGTCGGTGCCAATGTCACCGAGCAGTGCGATAGCGGGGCACATAATTATTCTCCATATGAGCGGGGAAGCGCAGTCATTGCGTATCCCCACGCCCCTTTGCAGCAGTGACAATCACGGGGCCTAAAACATGCAAAGTGGGCCACAGCACAGACCATGCCACTCGAACAAACCTGATATTTATCAATAAAAACAATGCATTAAATAAAATATTGCGAGCCATCAGGCCATGACTCGCAAGGTCTTGCGCAAAACCGGCCACAACTCTGCAAGAGCTTGCCCTGACAGTGAATCTCACCAATGGGCACGCAAAAAATTGCTCAACACAGAATAATCAGCTGCCAGTTTGTGCCTGTTGTAGCTGATAGAGCCGGATATTGAGCGCTTTGAGGTCATTTTCCAGCCCTTTCAACTCGGCGGCGGTAATGGGCTCTTGCGATGCTTTTCGCGCCTCCAGTTCACTCAGGCGCAGGCTGAATGGAATGTCCTGCATCAGGTTCTTCTGCACCTCGTAGAGCTGGGACTTGAGGTAGGAGATGGTCACCGTCTTGCGCTGGCGTTCGAGCTCCAGCAATTGATCGAGCAGGGCATCCACCCCGGCCCGGGCATCGAGATAGGTCGGCACCCTGTTGTTGTTCACATCCTGGCTGGCCAAGGCGTTTTGCCACTGCTTGTCCAGCGCCTTGACCGCCAGCGAGTCGGGGTAGAGCATCTGCAGCGAGCTGCGCAATCCTTCCGCGTAGCGATACCAATAGAGCGGCGAGGTCTGCTCCAGCCGGCTCAGCTGGGCTTGGTAGCGGGCCACCAGCTCGCTCTCCATCCCTTGCAGGGTCTGCTCACCAAGAACGATGCGTGCCTGGCGGATATCGTCGTAATTGAGTGCCCTTGGCAGCTCGGTGGCAGGCTGCTGCAACCGCTCGGCTGCCACTATTTTCTCCTGCTGCTGGTGCTGCCAGCCGAACCAGCCCATCACCGGCAGGGCGCAGCTGAGCAGGCCACAGCCAAACCAGAACCAGGCCGGACGGGGCTTGCGGTGCTGCTCAATCTTGAGCACAGTCGGCTTGACCTGCCCCTTCTCCCGGCCCACCAGTATGCTGCCCTGGGGCAGGTGCGGCGTGGCGGATGCCGATGAGGGGCCGGTGTCGTGCTCCATATCCGGCTTGAAGAACACCATGGGCGGGATCTGCAGATCCTCCTTGAGGCCGGGTTCATCGGAGACGATGACGATCTCGGTCTCATCGAACAGGTGGGTATACCCCTCGATGAAGTGCACCAGATTCTCGACTCGGGGAATGCGGCTCAGGCCCGCGTTGTGCAGCTTTTCACTGATGAGTTGCAATGCCCGCTCGCAGCGATAGACCAGCCGCTTGTCTTCGTGGCTGATCTGGTACTGGCGGATCACGTCGCTGATGCGGGCGATGAACCAGTCCAGCATCTCGACACGGGCCCGCTCCTGATGCACCGGTGGCCAGAAACTCTCCCACTGGGTCACGATCAGGTTGGCGAGAAACTCGCACCCCTCGGTGAAGCCGCTCAAGCCCTGCAGACGGGAGCGCGCCAGGGTGAAATAGATGGCTGTTTGCAGATCCACCCCGTGTTTCTCGAAGATCTGGCTGGCAAGCTGATGGATCTTGAGCCAGTCCACCTCGGGTCGGGAGGCGTGACTGAGCTTGTTGATTTCGGCGCGCAGCGCTTCATATTCCGGCAGCATCCGGGGATCCCGTCCCACCTTGAGCGCCTGCTGGCCTTGTTGATTTTGTGACATGTCGACTTCCACAGCTTGTGGGGGGCACCGGGTGCCCCCGCTTTATCAATAGAGGGATTCAGGCAATCTGAACTGGCTGAACAGGCCCCCGGTGAAGGGGTTCTGCACGCTGTCGGTATAGACGCGATAGGTCATGGCCCCCTGATCCACCGGGAAGCGCACATCGAAGGTCGCCTCGCTCACCTGGGTCAGCTCCCCCTTGTCCATCAGGCGGAACATGGCCCAGGGGCCGATGAAGCCTTCGCTGCGCGGTGAACGCTCGCGGGCGGCCGGCACCAGAGTGATCTTGCTCTCGGCACCGTCACGCATGGTGTTGGGCCATACCAACGGGATCTTGGTGCGTCGGCCATGGGCGTACTCCAACAGCTGGCCATCCAGATTCAGCACGCTGCGCCGCTTGTTGGCGGTGAGTTCGATGGGCTCGACGGCAAACTGCACTTCCAGGTTGCCCTGCTGGCTGAAGAAGATCTGGCGGATGCGCGCGGCTCTGTCCAGCTGCTTGACCAGCTCGGCCTGCACCGGGGAGCTGAACTCCCCTTCCATCAGGCCGCTCTCCACCATGGGTTTGAGGTTGACCTGATAGAAGCTGTCGAGAGTCCCGTTGGGAGCAAAGAAGCGCTCCATCTCGGAGAGGGGCACATCCTTGGCAGAGCCCGGGTTGAACGGATAGCGATCGGCCAGCTGGCTGTTGAACGGGGTCAGCACCTTGTCCTGCCACTCCTGGTTGAGGGAGGACATGGCAAGATCGATCACCAGTCGCGAGCTCTGATCCGCCAATTGCCCCACCCAGCGATCGAGCGGTGCCGGCAAGCCGCGGGCGTACTGCTGCAGTGCAAACACCGGGTCTGCGTACTTGTTGGTCATGCGCAGCTGCACTGCCTTGAGGGCCGACTGGCCAGGCTCGGTGGCGTTGACGATGAGCTCCAGATAGTGCTGCAGCTCCATCAGTTTCTGGTTCACCTCCTGGATAAGCGGTCCCTGTTCGCCGCGACCGCTCAAGGTGGCATTGGCCGCCATGAAGGGACGCCCGATGCGGGAGGTGATGGCCTGGGCCGGATCCCCCTCCACATCGGAGATCTTGCGGATACGGGTGTTGTCATCGAGGGTCGCCAGCACCCGCTGGAACGGCTGGTCGTTGCCCGTAATGGCCGCTAGCACATCCAGCGCCTGCTCGGGACTGGCCAGGGTCTGTACGTCCAGGTTGTTCAACAGTTTTTGCCACTGGTTGACGTAGTCGGTGACGTAGCGGTCGTTGACCTGACGGGTGATCTCCTTGCGATCGGCATCGCTCAGCTGGCTCAGCTTGCGCTGGCCCAGCACCCAGGCGTCCATGGCAGTGAGGTCGATCAGCGCCTTGTCCTGCTTGAGGAAAAAGTCGCTGAAACCGGGCCAGGTCAGCAGCCGTGGCAGCAGGCCGGCGTTGTCGCTGCGCAGGGCAAAGACGGTGTCGAAGGTCGGCCCCACCTCGTCGCGCACGTTGAGATCCGGCGCCAGCACATCGTCCGCCTTCACCACCAGGTTCTGGTAGACCCGCTGATACATGGGCAGTTTGCCAAGCTCGCGCTGGGCGCCATAGATAGGCTCCTTGAAGGGAACGAATGCTGTGATGGCCGCCTGATCGCGGGCTGCCCGGGCCGCATACCAGTTGGTGTGATCGAGGGCGTATTCGAGGTGCCCCATCAATTGCTCCTGCACCGCACCCTGCCCCGGGAAGGCCTGCTGCCAGCGGCTCGCCATATACTGCTCCACCAGCGCCTTGTTGCGACCGGAGGCATCGTCGAGCATCCGCATCACCCGCAGGATGGCGAGTTTCTCCTCGCTGCCGGCTGGCGCCTGGTTGAGATCCGTCAGCAAGCCCTGCATCTGGGCCGGCAGGAAGCGCAGGCTCAGCAGTTGCAGATAGGATCCTTCCACATAGGGGCCAATCTCGTCCCCCTGATAGAGGCCAAGGTCAGCCACCAGCGGCATGCGCTCACGGTAGTTGCCAAAGGAGAGGGTCGCCTCACGAATGAGGTTGAGTCGCGGCAGCTGGCTCACACCGAAGGCGTGTTCGTCGGCCACCTCGTTGGTTTCCATAAAGGCCTGGGCCTTGGTCAGCACGTTGCGCCCCGCCTCTTCGTTCACACGATAGAAGTAGTGCCAACCGCCGATCAGGGCTGCCGAGAAAAGCGACAGGCAGCCAAGGCCGATGGCCATACGGCGACGGCGGTAAAGGGTGTGCAACCGGTTCTCCCCGGCCAGATGGGCCTCTGGGAAGATGATGCCGGAGAACAGCTGGCGCACAAAGTAGGTGTTGGACTCCCCGCGCAGGGCCGAGTGGATGGGCTCCGGCAGGTTGTAGCGGCGGGAGGCCGCCTGGGCAAACGCATCGAACGGTACCCCCTGCTGATAGACGGAGCTGATGTAGACCCCCCGCACCAGCAGCGGCTTGCTCTCTTCAATAGCCAGGGTTTCATCGAGCAGGCTGGTCACATAATCCTTGAGGCCCGCCAGCTGGCGCACGAAGGAAAACAGGGCGTTACGCTGGGCGGCATCGAGCCTGGCCAGCATCAGCTCGGGCAGATTGCTGTTGAGGTTGTCCACCCACTGATCCCAGAACAGGGCCAGATCCTGCTGCCAGTCAGCGCACGGCTTGAAGGTCACCCCCAGCACAGCCTCACGGGCCTCCTTGTCGAGCTGCTCATATACCACATCGAAGCCACGCAGCAGATCGAGCTTGGTGAAGGTGACATAGAGCGGCAACCGGGTGTTCATGGTGGCCGACACCTCCTGCAGGCGGGAGCGCATCAGCTGGGCATAAGCCTTGCGCTCGGCCACGCTGGCATGGGAAAGCCAGGCCAGATCCACGGTCAGTACCAGACCGTTGAGGGGCTGGCGACGACGATGTTCATTGAGCCAGTTCAGCAGATGCAGCCAGAGCCGCTCATGCTTGCGGGCCAGAGGGTCTAGCTCGGGTTCGGATTGGGACAGGAGTTCACCGGCGGGATCCAGCATCACCGCCTGCTCCCCCAGCCAGCAGTCGATCAGCTGATCCTGCGCCACGTCGCGCAGTTCGGTGTCGAGCCTGGGGTTGAGTTTATTGGCCGGGTTGGCGCGATGGATCAGGCTGCTCTTGCCGCTGCCGGGCAGCCCCAGCACCAGATACCAAGGCATGGTGTAGAGTGCCCCCTTGCCCAGATGGTCATTCAGCGCCTGCAGCCAGCGGTCCAGAAACAATGCCTGCCGGTCGATGATCCCCTTGACCGGATCCTGCTCCAGCAGGACCTCGGTTTTGCGCTCGGCCTTGAGCTGCTGCATCTTGCGCCACACTCGCCAGGAGATGACCCCCAGCAGCAGCCAGAGCCAGAGCAGGGTGAACACGACCCGTCCCCACAGCGGCTCAAGCGGCTTGGCTTCGCGGAGCTCGAGACGGGGTCCCAGCCACCAGGCCAGGATGAGGGCGACTGCCCAGAGCACCACACCGAGCAGGGGCCAGGAGGGCTTCAATTTCGGCAGCTGTTGCCGCAGAAAGGTAAAGATGGTTTTGAACATAAAATGTGATCCAACTCCGACTCAATGACTCATTTCGGCATTCATTTCGACAACGGGGCCACATGGCTTTCCAGGCGGCTGACCAGTCCCGGTTCCCATTGCGCCAACCCCAGCCGGGTTGCCTCTTGCCACAAGTGTTGATAGTGCTGGCGCGCAAGCGCCTCCATGCCTTCCTGCGCCAACAGCTCCGCCTGCACCAACTGGGCATGGAAACGGTCTCTTGGCTCTTTCAGCTGTGCCATTCGCTCGTCGAGCAGGGCCAGGGCCGCAGCCACTCCCTGCTCCCCATGGCGCTGGGCCACCTCTTCGGCCAAAGAGGATCCCCCTTCGCTGCCGCTTCCTCCCTTGGCCGGCTGCAGCCAGCGGCTGCACTCGGGGGAGAGGAACGCAGAGCCATCGCTGAAAGTGAGCTCCCGCAGGGCCGGCAGACGCTGCAAGAAGCCGTCGAGCTCCTGCATGATGGCCTGGGCGACGGCAGCAAATCCCAGCTTCTGCGCCACCTCGGCCGAGAGGCGATGCCCCTCGAACCAGTAGGGGGCCAGGGTCAGGCTCTGCTCGATGCGCTGCCAGAGCGCCAGATCCGGCGAGCTCATGGCGGCGCGATACTCATCCACCATGTCCACCGACATGGGGGCCAGCTGGGTTTTATTGTCCCGGCTCGTCATGGGCGGCGTGGTGATCCCGGCCCAGATGGCGTGGCGGCGCAGGCGATAACCCACTGGCGCCTCCGGCTGGCGCTCGATCAACAGCTCGGCGACCTTGAGCTGGGTCTGGCGCCAGGCGCGATCATTGGAACTGTCGATCTCGACACCGGCACTGCCGCCGCCACCGCCGCTCAGCACCATGGTTGCCGCCGTGCCGGCTGACGAGGCCGTTGCACTCGCGGCCGCCGGCGTGCCTTGCTGCGGCTGTTGGGCGGCATCGGCCTGGGCTTGTGTGGCCTGCTGGCGCTGGGCCCGCTTCAGCCCCGTCAACAGCGGATCGAGCAGCTCTCCCTTGTCGGGACACTGGGCCAACCAGCCTGTTTCCAGCTGTTCGGCCTGCACCAGCAACTGGGCCAGCTCGGCTGCCGAGGCGCTTTCGCAGACCCTTGGCAGCGCCCCCTCGAAGCGCTTGACGATCTGCACCATCAAGCGCTGCTTCTGGGTGGCATTGCCGGGCCAGGCCAGCAGCCAGTAGCTGCCGATCCAGGCTTCCAGCAGGCTGAGGGCGGCGCCGAAAGGCGTCGCCTTGGCCGGGTGCTGCAGACAGCGCAGCAGCTGGGCCAGCACCCGCATGTCCTTGGTGCGGTTCTCCAGCAGGAAGAGACAAGCATCAGCCACCGCATTGAGATCCACCTGGCTGTGGGCCAGGGAGCCCAGTTTGACAAGCTCGGTCTCTACATAGTCCCAGCGCGGCTCGTCGGCCTGTACCTGGCCCTTGATCTGTTCATCCGGCAAGCTGGCCAGCAGGCGTTCACACCAGGGGTGTTGATAGCTCATCAGGCCCCCTACCAGCGACACTGCTGGCGCAGGGGAACCAGCGCCTCTTTCAAACCGCTCAGATCGATGCGCAGCAGGGCACCGTTATCGGCCCGCACCTGCAACTCGCGAGCCCCAAGCCAGCGTTTGAGCTCCTCGATGGCGGGCAGGCCGCGACCATATTCGAGCAGCAACCCCTGATCTCGCACGAACCAGCTTTGGGAGGCGCGGCTCGGTTGACCATCGAGTTCAATCTGCACCCGCTCCCCGACCCAGGGGGTGTCCAGTCGCAGCCTGACGTGAGTGATGCTGTCGACGCAACCGATGGCCAGGGTCGCCCCGCGCAGGGCCGGACGGGTCAGGGTGACACTGCCCTGCCCCTCATCCTGCACCAGCAAGAAAGGAGGAGTTTGCGGAGTGCGAGCCTGCTCCTGCGCCCAGATGGCCTGCCAGGCGGGGGAGCGGGCGGCCCCCTTCTCATTGGTCGGCGCCTGATCGCTACCGATGGCGTCATAGCAGGCGAGACGCACCAGCGGCGAGGGTTCCTGCCGGCACGCCTGCCAGGCCTTCATATCCGGCGCCGCGGCACCACTGGCCAGCAACAGGGGCAATAGGGCGATGACGCTCATCAGTTCACCTCCAATTTCTGGCACTTGTGATCCAGGGTGCGTTTGGGAATGTTCAGGCTCTCGGCCACCAGCATGCGGTTGCCCTGGAAGTAGCGCAGGCGCGCCTCGATGACGGAGGCCTCGTACTGCTGCATGGCCCGGCGCAGATCCCGGATGTGGTTGTAATCATCCAGCATGCTGGGCAGCAGGGCGCAGATCCGCTCCCGCAGCTCCGGCGGCAATGCCTCCAGCATCACCTCTTCCCCGTGACGGGAGTGGGCACAGGCCACCTCCAGCAGGTTGCGCAGCTCGCGCACGTTGCCGGGGAAGTCATAACTTTGCAGCTGTTTGAGGAACTTGCGATGCAACCCGGCGAGCTCCTTGCCATCCTGAGCGGCAAACTGGGCCATGAAGTGCTGGCACAGCATGGGGATGTCTTCCATGTGCTCGCGCAGGGGGGCGATCAGCAGCAGACACTGGCAGAGACGGTGGTAGAGGTCGGCACGAAATACCCCCTCCTCCACATGACGGGTGAGCGGCTGATGGGTCGCGGCGATAAGGCGAAAATCGGAGTGGCACTCCTGCTCGGAACCCAGGGGCCGGTAGCTGCGGGTTTCGAGCACCCGCAGCAACTTGGCCTGCATGGTGGCGGGCATGTCACCCACCTCGTCCAGGAACAGGGTGCCGCCATTGGCCTGGGCCACCAGCCCGACCTTGTTGGACAGCGCGCCGGAGAAGGCCCCCTTCTGGTAACCAAACAGTTCGCTCTCGATGAGGTTCTCCGGAATGGCGGCGCAGTTGATGGCCACGAACGGCTTGGCGGCGCGATCGGAGCACTGGTGCACCAGGCGGGCGACCACCTCCTTGCCACTGCCGGTCTCCCCCTGGATGAGCACGGTCAGCTTGTGGCGACCGGCCTGGCTTATCTGCTCGCGCAGCCCGCGGATCACCGCCGACTGGCCGACCAGCTGATCGCCAAGCAGCTTCTCGTGCTGACGCAGCCGCTCCCCCTCCCCCTTCATCTGGCGCAGGGAGTCGCGCAATACGGTTTGATCCCGGCGACTGCGTCCCAAATCACGGATAAGGGTGAGCTGGTTGCAAAACACCTGGGAGAGCTGGGCCAGTTCGGTACGTTCCGCCCACTGCTGCAACACATCGCCATCATCCATCATGGCCAGCACGGCAAACGGCTTGCCATTGGCATCCTTGAGGGGAAAGGCGTGCAGGCCGCACTGTTGGCCGAGGTTGGCCAGCAGGGCTCGAAACCCTGCGTGCTCGATGCGCGCACCGCCATAGAGGGAGTCCCAGGTTCGGGACTGCGCCTTGTGCAGCACATAGGCAAGGGGATGGGAAAAATCATCCACCGCCAGCGCCAGGGCAACTTCCCTCCCCTTGACCCAGCCTTTGCATTCGAGCTGGCGACCACTCACATCCAGCATGCCAAGCAGGATCCCCTTGGGCTGGAAGCTGGCATCGAGGGTCGATGTCCACCAGTGGCACAGATGCTGCTCGTCCCGCTGCTCGGTCAACGCAAGGGCAAATGCGAGGGCTTGTTCCATGGTCAGCCCTCCACCTCGGCGACAAACTGGTGATCGGCCACGGAAAAACGAACCCGGTTGATGGGCTCACCGGCCGAGAGACGCTGCAACAACTGCAGGGAGACCGGCGGCAACAGGGCGCCATCGATGACGGATTCGAGCATGCGAGCGCCGTTTTCGCTGCGATTGGCGCGCAGCAGTATCTCTTCGGCCACGGCCTCTTCCAGCACCACCTCGGCCCCGAAACGCTCCTTGAGCAGCTTGACCAGACGGTTGAGTTTGCCCCCCACGATCTGCACCAGGGTGTCATGGCCGAGCGGCAAGTAAGGGATCACTTCCATCCGCGCCAGCAGCGCCGGCTTGAAGAAGGCGGCGAGCTCCGGATAGATAGCATCCTGCAGCTCGTCCGGCCGCTCGGCGTAATCGACGATGGTCTGGAAGCCGAGGTTCGAGGTGAGGAAGAAGACCACGTTCTTGCAGTCGATGATGCGCCCTTCCCCGTCCGCCAGTTCGCCCTTGTCGAACGCCTGATAGAAGAGGTTGAGCACGTCCGGATGGGCCTTTTCCACCTCATCCAGCAGCACTACGGAGTAGGGCTTCTGACGAATCGCTTCGGTCAATATGCCCCCCTCGCCGAAACCGACGTAGCCGGGGGGCGAGCCGATCAGGCGGGAAACGGTGTGCTTCTCCTGATACTCGGACATGTTGATGGTGGTCAGATACTGGCGCCCGCCAAACATCAGCTCGGCAATCTGCAGCACGGTTTCGGTCTTGCCGACCCCGCTCGGTCCCACCAGCAGGAAGGCCCCCAGCGGCCGACCCGGGCGACGCAGATCGGCGCGGGCAGTCAGCAAGTGTTTGTGCAGGTGGGTCACCGCCACATCCTGCCCCTTGATGAGATCCCCGAGGTACTCGGGTAGCCGGGTCACCACGTCGAGCTCCCCCTGGGAGATGCGATTAAGCGGCACCCCGGTCCACTCGGCGATCACCGCCGCAATCTGCTTCTTGTCGACGTGGGCGGAGACCAGCACTTCCCCCTGCTGCAAGGTGGAGAGCTCGTACTCGAGCCCGGCCAGCATCTCGGCAGCGGCCTGGGGATCGAGCGGGGCATCCGCCAGGTCCAGGGCTTCCCCTTGCTCGTCGGCCAGGAGAGCCGCACGCAGCTCGACGATCTGGTGGACCAGCGCCTGCTGCTGCTGCCACCGGGATTCCTGATCGCGCAGGGCATCACGGCAACGCTGCTGCTCGGCCTGCAGCTCGACCAGTCGCTCTTCGTTGTCACCGAGCCCGATCAGGCTCTGGCGCTCCAGCTGGCGGATCTCCAGCTCGCGCTGGCGCAGCTCGTTTTGCAGGTGGCTGACGGCGCGTGGCGGCGTGGTCAGGTTAATGGCCACCCGGGCACAGGCGGTATCGAGCACGTCGATCGCCTTGTCCGGCAGCTGACGCCCGGAGATGTAGCGGGCGGAGAGCTGGGCGGCGGCTTGCAGCGCCTCTTCATCAATGAGCACCCCATGGGCTTTCTCGTAGATGCTGCGCAGGCCGCGCAGGATCACGGTGGCCTCGTCAGCATTAGGCTCGCTCACCTTGACCAGCTGGAAACGGCGCGACAGGGCCGCGTCTTTTTCCACGTACTTCTTGTACTCGCTCCAGGTGGTGGCGGCGATGGTACGCAGCTCACCCCGGGCCAACGCCGGCTTGATGAGGTTGGAGACATCCATCCCACCGGCCTGGTTGCCGGCACCGATCAGGGTGTGAGCCTCGTCGATGAAGAGGATGACAGGACGCACTGAGTCCTTGACCTCCTGCATCACTCCCTTGAAGCGCTTTTCGAACTCCCCCTTGACCGAGGCACCGGCCTGCATGGCGCCGAGATCGAGCGTCATCAGCTCCACCTCGCGCAGCTTCTCGGGCACCTGGCCCGCCACCATGCGCAGGGCCAGCCCCTCGATGAGTGCGCTTTTACCGACACCCGCCTCGCCAACCACGATGGGGTTGTTCTTGCGACGGCGGGAGAGGATGTCGATCATCAGGTCGATTTCGTGATCCCGGCAGAGCACGGGATCCAGGCTGCCCTGACGGGCCTGCTCGGTCACGTTGATGGTGAAGCGGGCCAGCAGGCTGGCATCGGCCGGCAGGGCAGCCCCAGTCCCACTCTTGGCGGCACTGCCGCTGGCAGCCGCCACCTGGGTCTCGGCGGATTCCTTGACCCACTCGTCAAACTGCTGGCGCAACAGCTCGCGGTTGACGTTGGCCAAGAGGCGAGTCACGGAGCCGGGCAGGTAGCGCTGCGGGGTCATCAGCAGCACCAGCAGCATGACGCCGCTGCGAAGCTGGCCGTGCTGCAACTCGGCGGAAGCGAGCAACCAGCTGTCTTGCAGCCACTCTACCAGCAGTGGCGAAAAGGAGGGATAACCCTGACCATAACCATTGTCGGCCGCGGAGGGTTGCAGCAGGGTCTTGAGCTCCTCGACCTCCACCTCGGCCATTTTCAGGATCTGGCGTACATCGCACAGGGGCGTTTCCAGCATCTTGAGCAGCAGGTGCTCGATGCGGATCTCGGCTCCCTGATGGTTGACGCAGAGGGCCGCAGCCTCCTCCAGCATGTGACGGCAGATGGGGTTGAGTCTTTCCACCAGTACCGGTAGCTCTATACGAATCAAGGCGTGCTCTCCTTAAGAAAATTATTTTAATAATTCGCCCAGTTGACGCAGCACGTCCTGGGTCTGGTTATTGAGTTGGTAGTGATAGAGGCCAAAGATGATGGCCAGGATCAGGGCTCCCCCCATGAACAGGCTGCGCAGGGAAATCTGCTTGCGCAGCTGATAGCGGGAGGCCTGCCGGCCGAGGTCCAGGTGAAACACGCTGGGGGCTTCGGCGGCACTCTCGGGGGCCAGCTGTCTGTGCAACTGCCGGACGATGCGTTCGAACTCCCCTTGCCCCTTGTTCATCACCTTGTAACGCCCCTCGAAGCCGAGGCAGAGGCACAGGTAGATGAACTCCAGGATGTCGCGATAGCGCTCGGGGTCTTCCTGCAGGCGGGCGAGCAGCACGAACACCTTCTCGCCACCCCAGGTCTCGTTATGGAAACGGGCCAGCAGGGAGTGCTGGGACCATTCGCTCTGGCTGCCCCAGTCGCGGCCCATCACGGCCTCGTCGATGAAGGTGCAGAGGATGTAGCGAAACGAGAGCACTACACCGTTCTCGTAGCCCTGGGCCATCAGCTCCTGCTCAATGGCCTGGATCTCGGTCACCACCCGCTGGTAGAGCTCGGGCACCCGATCGTAGCGTGACAGCAGGCGCACTCGCTGCACCAGCCCCAGCAAGGGGGTCACCGCATCGATCATGGGATTGATGCTCTGGCCGCGCAGGCGGAACCAGTAGTCCGAATCCATGTCCAGCTGCTCGGCATGATCGAACAGCAGGTCGCTGAGTTGCTCGTTCTTGATAATGTCCGTCGTCATCTCTGCTTATTCCTTTGATGCGATCATTGGCTGCGGATGGCCCAAAGCTGCATGTCGAGCTCGGGGAAGTCGCCGGCAATGTGGAAGGCGAGCGTGTTGCTGACCGCCAGCATCTGCCAGGCCGGGCTCTGCCTGTCGAGCTGGAAGTAGCTGTAACCGGCGTGATAGGGCAACTGGCGCGGCGCCACCGGCAGCGGCAGCAGCGGAATGCCGGGCAACTGCAGACTGATGAGCTCGCGGATCTTGTCGCTGGAGGCCACTTTGGTCTGTTGCAGCAGCTGTTTGCGCAGTTGCTCCTGGGGCATGCGAGCACGCACTGCCAATACGAAATCGGCGCTCTGCATCAGCTCGCTCTCGTTCACCATGGCCACCACTATGCCGTACTGGTGCTTGCGCAGCTGGATGGAGACGGCGCGCGGTGACAGCACTGTGCTCAGCGCCTGGCGCAGGGTCAGCATCACAGGCTCGAAGCTCACCTGTTGATCGTCGTGCCGATAGGCCGGGAACTCCGGCGGCAGGCGGGACTCGTCGGTGAAGGTCATCAGCTCGCCACAAAGTTGCACCAGGGCCTCGTGCAACCGTTCCGGATGCAGGGTGCCAAGGCGCGCCAGATGCGAAAGCTGGGGCTGGGCCCGGTTCAGGAGCTGCAACATCATGAACTCGGCCACATCGGCCACCCCTTGCTGGCCGGGCGCTGCGATGCGCTGGGAGAGGCTGCGCGCCCGCTCCGCCACCAGACCGGCCGACTCGCCGAGGAAGCGTTTGAGGGCCGGAATGGCCGACACGCTGATGCTGCAGGGCATAAAGTTGGGATCCAGCACCAGACCGCCATCGGGGCGTTTGTCCAGAATGCGGGCGATGGCCAAGGAGGCGTAGGCACTGCGATCTTCGCGCTCCAGCATCAGGCGCAGGCTGACCCGACCCACTTCGAGGGAGACCACGTCTCCCCCTTCGCTGTGCAGGTCGCGCACGTCATGGCGATGGGCCTGCAGCCGGGTAGCCACCTGGCCGCCCTGTCCCACCTCGTTGACGCCACTCACCGAGAGCGGCAGCGCCAGATAGACCTTCTGGTTGGCCACCGAGGCATCGGTGACTTCCAGCGGCGTCGGCAGCAGATCGTCGTTGGGGATGTTGAAGACGGTACCGTCCGGCAGTATGCCGGTGGCCCCCACCAGGGCGATGCGGCCAAAACCGAGATAATCCTCGTTGATGGCGAGCGACTGCAGCCCGTAGAAATAGTCGGACAGCGCGCTCAACCTGGCGTGCAGCGCGTAATCCGAATGTCTTTGCTGTTGCTGGAAGTGCTGGGGCTTGATGAAGAGCCCCTCACGCCAGATAACCCGATTTCGACTCGACATAATTATTCTTCTTCTTTTTTCAGTTCCACTTCATCCAGACGCAGATGCACCAGGATTTGATAGGCGCGCCCCTTGCTCTTGACCTTGATGACCTTGCGCCACTCGGCGCTGTCCGGATCGGCGTAGCGGGCAATCACCCCGATGTAACGCACCTTCTCGTCAAGCTTGACGGGAGGTAGGTATTTGAACTGGCCCGGCAGCAGGGTGTAGTCCTGATGGTCCAGGTAGTTCTTGCCAAGGGCCTTCTCCACGTCCTCGGTCACCTGGTCGTAATCGGTGGCGAGCAGCTTGGAGTCTTCCGCCAGCACCACCACCTGAAACTCGATGGGCGCCGCCTCCCCGCTCTCGTTGGGGTTGACGTCCGGCTCCGCCAGCAGGCTCAGCCCCAGGGTGGAGGGTTGATCATCATTGCTGCCCACCTGGATGTCCGGGTTCATGGCCACGTCGGCCATCTTGCCCATGGTGGTACAGCCCGCCAGGGCCAGCAGAGCCGCCCCCAGCATCAGCGCGCGTATCATCAAATCAGTCCCTGTTGCTGACGCACGGCCTGGTCATAGGCCTGGGCATAAACCTGGTGGAACAGCTTGTCGAACCCCTGCTGACGGGCAGAAGTGAGTTCGCGGTAGTAGTGCTGGTACATGTTCCAGGCCCAGCCCTCGTCGGCCACGCCCGGCGCCCCGCTGCGGCGGTAGTGTTCGAACCGGCCGAGCAGCGCCTGGGGCGAGAAGGCTTGCAGTATGCTGTCCAGTGCCGCACCGATGGCCTGCTGGTTTGCCACGTGGTGGATGCGTACGTTGTGCAGACTCTCGGCCACCGCCGCCGGGGCGCTCAGGTGGACCGGGCTCTTCTGCTCGGCAAACATCACCGCCAGGGTCTCGTCATAGTCGAGCCCCAGACGCAGCGGGTTGTCCTCGATGGGGCGCAGGTGCTTGTCAGCCAGCGCCGCCTGCTCCTGTTGCAGTTGCAGCAGCCCTTCCACCATGGCCCGCACCGTCTTGCCCATCTCTTCGAGCATGTCGTGGGCCTGCTGGGTGTCCTGCAGTTGCAGGGATTGACCCAAACCGCGCATCAGCGGCGTCAGGGCCACATGGTCAACACCATCCAGGGAGGTCTGATAGTCGGGATGGGTCTCGATGTTCGGCATATCCAGAAATTCTTGGTTCATGGTGTTCTCGACGGCAGAAAAGGGGGCCAGGGATACGGGATCCGTATCCGGTTGGGAGTGCAACTGCGCCTGCAGGCGGGCATCCGCCAGCGGGGCCGAGGCTGCGCGCTCCTGCTGCAATGCCAGCAAGGGGTCGGCAGCCAGGGTGCGTGGATCGTCCATGGTCCGGGCGGGTTCATCCCCGGCCAGCCACTCGTCGAGCTGCTCGGCGGGGCGAGTGCCCAGCACCTGCTGCAGGCTCTGTTCGGGAGAAACGGCGCCCAGATAGGCTCGCAACCGGAACGGGCCGACGATCAGCTCGTCGCCCTGTTCGAGGTGTACCTTGCGGGCCCGCCCGATGGGCGAGGTGGCACCATTGATATAGGTCTGTCCGCTCAGATCACACAGGCAGAAGCGACCGTCATGCAGTTCGATCCGGGCATGGGCCGGCAACACGGCCCCCAGTCTGTCCCGCAGCTGCCAGTCATCCTGCTCGGAGGCCCCCAGGGTGCCCCCCGTCTCGTCGAAGCGGTACTGCACCTGCTGGCTGCCGTCGAGCTGTTCGCTGTTGAGCACCACCAGGGATAGTTGCTGGTTAAAATCGTCCACATTCACTCCTGCACTTGTTCCTACACTTAATTTCCTGCGCTTATTCCTGTACACAGATGGTCACGAACGGATCACTCGGTGGCTGACCGAGAAAGGTACTCCACCCCAGGCGCGCGCTCTGCTCCTCCCCCAGACGCAATCCCCTGGCCTGTTCCTGGCCGAAGCCAAGTCGCAGATCCCAGGCCAACTGGTCTCGCAGGATGAAGGAAACAAAGGTCACCAGGGCATGGAAGTGCTCCCCGTTCGGGAGAAACCCGAGAAACTGGCTAAAACTCAAATCGTTGATCTTCAATAAAAACTTGCCAGCACAATCGTTCACCTTGTCGCCGATGACAAAATCCCCTCCCAGGGTGGCGCAGGCCTGGCCCAGCCGGTTTTGCTGATCCGGATGGATGGGCACCTTGCGCCACTGCCAGGCACTCACCTCTACATCCGCCAGATCGAAACAGTGGGCCACCAAACCAGCTACCACTTCGGGGGAGCGGCTGGGGCTGGCCAGGAGCCCTGCATAGGAGAGCATCTTGGCGCGGTTGACCGGCAGGCTGCGGCAGACGGCCTCATTACCGAGCCCCACCAGGGCGAACATCAGGCGGGAAAAACCATCCTCTCCGTTGTCCTGAAAGCGCACGTGGTAGCGGTACTTGCGCCAGAGCCGGTGCAACAGGGTCAGCAGGCGGTGGTGGAAAAAATCCAGAAACAGGCCGAGCTTCTGCTCCCCCTGGGCGTATTCCCACGCCAGGGAATCCAAGTAGTAGCCGGGCATGGGAGACTGGCTGCCGTGCAGGCCGAGAAACGCCACTTCCAGCTCGTGGCGTCCCTGTGCATCCTGGCCGATCTGCAACACGTCGCTGGTGGGAAAGCCCAGGGAGGCAGTCGCCTTGAAACGGATGTTCTCGTTCCCCGGCAGATAGTCGAGTCCCCGCTCCTGATCGGCACCATCCAGCCGGTTGAGCAACTCCACCAGCTGGAAGAAATTGAAACGCGGTGCGTCCTTGCCGGACGTCACATCAGGGAGTGTTGACCGATCTGGACTGGCCACTGGTAACGCTCCTTGTTGTCGAGATTGACCACCTCAAGCAGGTGGAAGGCATTGACGCTGGCATACAGCGAGAAAAAGTGGGCCAGCACGGTACTGAAGAGATAAAGCTCCCCTTCGCTGCCAAAGGCGGACTGGCGGATGGAGAGCTGTGACTTGAGCCCCCGCACCGGCATGCCGCGCACCAGACGGTCAACCGGATTGGTCTTGATCTCCTCGATCCCCGCCAGGCGCTTGCGCGACGCCTGCTCCGCCTGCTTGTCGTGCAGCGCGGGAAAGTCATAAGTGCGCAGCACCTGCACCAGCGCATCGCGCCGCAGCAGGGAGACATAGTTCAGCGACAGGTTGGAGATGAGGGTCCAGTGCAAACTGCCGTCGAGGGCCGGTCGTAGTGGCCGGGTCGGCCTGATGAGATTGCGGAACGTGGCAAACGAGGGCGAACTTCCGGTCGGCACACAGATGCTGCCCACCTTGAGCCGCGCGGCGCGGGAGCGGTTGGTACAGGTCAGGGTGACCGAGATCGACTCGTCAAGCTCGTGGGTAACCGTCTCGTCCCCGCGCACGAACGACAGATAGTGATCGAAGCCATCCCCGCTCACCGACTCCTTGACCCGCACCCGGTAGTAGAGCGCCAGTCGCTGCTTGGCCCGCTCAATCTGGTGCTGGAAGCTCTCGAACGGTTGATAGATGCGTGGCGTACCGCGGGAGCGACCCAGGTTGCCCTCGACCCACCCCTCGACATCGTCGACCGAGAAGATCTCGAAGCTGTCCGCGTGGCGATAGCTCGCCTTGAGCGGATACTCAGCCTGACGACCATTGAGGTTGACCGGTTCGCTGTCGTGCTGGAACAGGTTGATGGCCGGCACACAGTTGAGCATGAAGGAGTCGGGACGGATCTTGAGCTCCGCCGGCAGGGGCCGATCGAAGCAGAAGTGAAGTTTGAATTCGCTCACTGGCAACGGCTGTTTCGGCCAGTCGCCACCGGCGAGTTCGAAGAACAGAAAGCTTTCCGGGAAGCAGAAATACTCCTGCAGGATCCGGTAGCCGGAGTAGACGTTGTTCGGATAGGGCAGCAGCGCATCGTCGCGCTCGAAGCCAACCGGTTTAAGCGCATTGCTCTCTTGGCGAAAGCGCTTTCCGTCGATCTCGAGCTCGATATGGGAAAGCTGGTTGGAGAGCCAGAAATAGAGCTCATAGGCGGTGTAGCTGTCACCACCGAGGTACAGGCGCAGCTTGTCCAGTTGCAGCTCGCTCAGCGGCAAGGGGGCATGCAGGGCGATGTCCAGCGAGATGGTGGAGAGATCGTTGCCGCTCTGGGCCGCGATATGACGAATATCCGCCGGGTAGACCCAGGTATCGTGACAGGTACGGAAATGACAGGTCACCTCGTCCAGAGGCAGACTGTCGAGCTGGCATCCCTGCTTGACCAGCGCAGGCTGGGCAATCGCGCCCGGAATGACCGAAAACTGCATGATGGTCATGCTGGGCACGGGACGCAAATAGTTGGGCCAGAGCATATTGAGCAGACCATGGGTCAGCTCGGGAAACTCATCCTCTATCTTGGCGCGCAGATTGCCGGTGAGAAACGCGAAGCCTTCCAGCAGGCGCTCCACATCCGGATCGGAATTTTGCTCCGACAGAAAGCGGGTGAGCTCGGGATGGCTATCTGCAAATTCGCGCCCTTGCAGGCGCAAAAATGCCAACTCATCCCTGAAGTAATGTTCCAGCGACATTGATCAGACCATGCGGTAGTGACGGTGACTGTCCATATGGACGTTGAACGAGGTAACCTGCTCGATATGCTCCAGCCTCACGTGGGCCGTCACCTGAAACGACATCTCAAGCGGAGTCGCCTGATAGTCGGGTGAACGGACATCCACATGAATGATCCGCGGTTCATAACGACGGATGCACTGCCGGATCGCCTCGCGGATCCGCCCCTTGATATCCGCACTGCCCTGGGTCGCGTCATTGAGATCGATGACACCCAGATCGGGAGCACTGCGGCAGTTGCCGGGACGGGTATTGAGGATCTGTTCGAGCTGCCGTTTGACAGACTCGACCAGCTCATCCGCTTCCGAACGGGGGGAAGAGACCAGCCCCTCCCCCCGGATACGATCAAACAGACTGGCCGCATTTCCTCTATCCCAGGAAGAGAGATGCGGCATCGGGCATTATTCCTTGTCCAGTCGACCTACCAGAGACAGCTCGAAGCTGGCTCCCATGTACTTGAAGTGCGGGCGCACGGCCATGGCGACCTGATACCAGCCCGGTTCCCCTTCCACGTCCAGCACCTTGATCTGGGCGGCACGCAGCGGGCGACGGCTGCGTACGTCTGCCGGCGGGTTCTCCTGATCGGCAACGTACTGCTTGATCCAGCCATTGAGCTCGCGCTCCAGATCCTGACGCTCCTTCCAGGAGCCGATCTGCTCGCGCTGCAGCACTTTGATGTAGTGCGCCAGACGGTTGATGATGAACATGTAAGGCAGCTGGGTACCCAGCTTGTAGTTGGTCTCGGCCTCTTTGCCTTCCTTGGTGTTCGGGAAGACCTTGGGCTTTTGCACCGAGTTGGCGGAGAAGAAGGCGGCATTGTCGCTGTCTTTGCGCATGGTCAGGGTGATGAAACCCTCTTCCGACAGCTCATACTCGCGACGGTCGGTGATCAGCACCTCGGTCGGGATCTTGGCTTGCAGCTGACCCATGGCCTCATAGACATGCACCGGCAGATCATGGATGGCACCACCACTCTGGGGACCGATGATGTTCGGGCACCAGCGATACTTGGCGAAGCTGTCGGTCAGGGAAGTGCCCATCAGGTAGGCGGTGTTGCCCCACAGATAGTGATCGTGATCCGAGCTGATATCTTCCCGGTAATTGAAGCCCTTGATGGGGTTCTCGGTCGGATCATACGGCAGACGCGCCAGGAAGCGCGGAGCGGTCAGCCCCAGATAACGGGCATCTTCGGATTCACGCAGTGAACGCCACTTGGTGTAGGCCGGGCCTTCGAAGACCGACTTGAGATCCTTGATGGAGGGCAGATCGGTGAAGCTGTCGACACCGAAGAAGGCGGGCGCAACGGAGGAGATGAAAGGCGCATGGGCCATGGCACCGACGGCGCTGACATACTGCATCAGCTTGATATCGGGCGAGCTGTGGGTAAAGGCATAATCGCCGATCACGGCCCCGATGGGCTGACCACCAAACTGGCCATAGCCAGTGGAGTAAACATGCTTGTAGAGACCGGATTGAGTGATTTCGGGTGAAAATTCGAAATCTTCCAGCAGCTCTTCCTTGGTCGCATGAAGCACCTGGATCTTGATGTTTTCACGAAAATCGGTGCGATCCACCAGCAATTTCAGCGAACGCCAGGAGGACTCCATCTCCTGCAGCTCCTTGGCATGCAGGATAACGTCCATCTGCTTGCTCAGCTTCTTGTCGAGCTCGACAATCATGCTGTCGACCAGCGCCTTGTTGACCGGCTCAGCCGTGCTACCACTGTCCAGAATGTTGGCGATCAGGGCGGCGACGCCTTGTTTGGCAACACTGTATCCCTCGTCAACCGGGGTGATACGAGCCTGCGCCATGATTTCGTCCAGCAGGGAGGACGAGGAGGCGGCACTCGCCCCCGCTTGAACCTGTTCTTCGACCAAAGACATGTTTATTCCTTTCTCGTCAATCAATACAACCCGCCGATCACTCGGCTGGCTTAATCAAATCCAGCTCCTTGAGCAGTTGCTCACGAGCCTCATCACTGGACAGCAGATCCTGCAAACGATTGCGGAAGGCAGGAATATTCCCCAGCGGCCCTTTCAGGGCAACCAGCGCCTCGCGCAGTTCCAGCAGCTTGCGCAGCTCGGGAACCTGCTGGGCCACGCTGTCAGGGGTGAAGTCTTCCAGAGACTGGATCTTGATCGACACCGGCAGTTCGTCCTGGCTGTTCTCCTCCAGGCGGTTGGGAACAGCAAACTTCAGCTCCAGTGCAGACTCTTTCATGACGGAAGAGAAGTTGTTCTTGTCGATTGAAACGGTTTGGCGCTCCTCGATGGGAGTGTCTTCGGTACGCCCTTTCATATTACCGACTACCATCATGGTCAACGGAAGTTCTATTTCCGCTTGCTGACCACCGGTTGCCGGTACATATTTGATATTAATACGCTCTTTGGGCGCGACAGTGGCGCCATCAATTCCTTTTCCCATGCTCTAAATACCAAGTTAAGGGTCACATCAAGGCCCTAAAGCTTATAGCCAACATCCTCCCCATCAACTGTAAGATATGACAGTTGACGGCCACGCCGATATAACCGACGAAAGATTCATTGGCCGACGGTGCATTTTCGACACACTAAAGCAAATGCTCTAAATATCGAACATGCAATATCTTCTTGTTATCTATAACAACAACCCGATTACGCCTCTATTCTGTGTTAGAGGTCATTAGGCATAAGAGCCATTTGCGCCGCATGGTATATGCATGCATTATTTGCAGTCAATTGATTATTTATTGATGATGCAGTAACCAGTAAAACTCATGCATATAAAGAACTTATAAAACAAACACTTACAACACCTCATGGCAAGTTAAAAATAAATAATCACGTTCAAGCAAAATCTACCAATTGCACACAAATATTGAGTGCTTTTGCCGATTTAAACGTCAATAAAGGTAACTGTCATATAACCATTATCATCATTGCGACAAGAGTGGACGCAGCAATGCTTAGCACCAACAACAAACTGATAACACAATAAGGTTGTAGAGCTTACCATTCATGATGATAAATGATTACTTCACTGCACTTATATTCCCCCCTGGATAACGCATTATTCAACGCCATATCGCTTTATTGATAAGATGATAAAATCATCTGCCATCATAACAATCTCAGTATCCCATGGGGTTGTTATCAGACATCCAACGACCTTCACAGACTTGACATATCCATGTCATTTTCAGCCCGTCTATATCCCTTCTTTATTATTTCTGTGGCCACTCAAAAAAGTCGCGGGGAACAATCCAGAAGATCACCCAAGAACAGCGCCTCATACGAGGACCTTCCAGATCACGGTAGAGTGGCTTGCTTATCGTGTCAGGAAGGAAGAGCTGTACTTGGAAGCAACCCGGCCCAAAAGGGATCGCAATGGAGCCATTCATGATAGTGAGTGAGAAGATGTTTGAGGAAGCGCGATTGGCTGTATCTCTCACCCCAAGGCAGGCACCACTACTCAGTTTTTGAACGAATCAAGTAGGACAAGGGGCTGTTCGAAACTTGCTGAGTTAAAGATGGATTATCCTGCTGCCAAGTATATTGGAGTATATAGGTCAAGTCTTCGCCTGAATAATATATTGTTCCGCTCTTGCTCCAAGTAGTATATGAAACACTAAAGGTGCAGTGAAAATATCGAGTACATGCCTACCAAAATGGATTTTCATGGAGATTAACCACTTTCTCACTGCCAGTGAGAAAGTGGTTAATCCGTGGTTTATAAATACTAATTTATTTACTACAACTTTGATTGGTGTTGTTATTTAAATCATTAGTCCGGCCTGCCTTAGCGATAAGACAAGACTAATGATTTGGTCATAAAAATCACATTCAATGAAAAGTTATCAACGGAATACTATACCACCTATATAGCCATCTTTCAGTTCTACTAGTACACGTCCTAGCATCCTCATTGATAACGTCACAATATCACTATCAACCAGCTCTATAACCCCAGTCAAAACCGTACTGGTAGAAATGTTAATGGGCTGTTTGACATCATTAACGTCTGCTTTATAAACCACTGCATACTTAAGAAAAAAACACTACTGATAGAGCACTTTGAGATATCTAACTTTGTGATGGGGATTTATCATCAGATACTGGGGCCTGTCTTCCCACGGGAGCCCAGTAGTAAGGATAAAAATGTCGTTCAAGACGGCATGGTCATTAAGGCGTTGACGGCACCTCAAGGCGAATAGTGTCGGGGTGGAAGAGATGTCCAGAGCCTCTTGCTGATGATTTATCGTGCCATGCCGTCTATATAAGATAAGGGATTTTTAAAATCAACTCAGTTTTTTAGCGGTTATTAATTGCATGCTACATATCATTCAAAATTATACCAAGCCCTGATTTTGGGTATTTGTCTTTTATTACCTCAACATAGTGCTCATCACCAAAATAAAAATCTACCTTTGACAAATAGTCTTGAGCAGCTAAATAGCACCTCTTTTCTGGCCAGAAAAAATCGACTACACAATTATTTATTTTAAAGCCACTCCTATCCATTTCAGAATAAATATACACAGCACTAGCAAAGAAGTTGACAAGATCGCCTTTTTCTTTTTTCAAAGATAACAAAAACTTATAAAAACCTAACTCAATATCGTCTAATGTTAACTCACCACTGGCAACATGCAAGAACAAATATTTAATGGATAAATAATGGTTGTGCCCACCCCAGTCTCGATCCACCACAAAAAAATCACCATTACCCCTGAAAAAATCCTCTGGGTGGGTCATAAAATCTTGGATGTTCATATAATACCTACTTATATTCTTGTAGTGTCATCAAACAACGACAATAATTTACCGATATCGCCATTATGCTTTATCTGATCCGCGCCCTCTAATGCAGCTTCACTTAATCCACCCTTAGTTTTTCCACCGGGCACCCACTCTTTTGATAGAGCGCCTGGCTCATTACCTGTTGGAATTTTGTAACTAAACCTAGGATCATTGGGTTTTATCCTAATATAATACAGTTCACTGTTGGCAACTACTTTTAACCCATCTTCATCAAGCCCGAGGGCCAATTTTTCATTTAGAAACCGAGCTTTTTCCATGGGGTCTTCAATCCTTGAAGCCTTTGATGCAATTGAAGAAATCTCTGAGTTCAAACCAACAAACTTACCATTCGGTAAACTCTTATAGGGACTGTTTGGGTTAAGCCAATCAGCTATCCGTATGAATCCCCCGCCTTGATCCTCAAATAACTTCTCGTGAGCAGTAACATACTCATCAGGCAAATATGACCTTGGATTTTCTGGTCGATTGCCTCTTTCTAAGTTGATGATTTCATCATATTTCTCCTGAGTCATCGGAATGTCAGCAGGTTTTACGGCATTGGCTGTATTATTTGGTCTATATGGCGCCGGCTTGGCATCTGGGCATACTCCATCGACACTGGATAGACCCAACGGGTCTATCCAACGAAGTGGGTTTTGACCAAATCGATAGCCATTCAAACCACCCAACAAACCGACCGGATCGGGAGTGATAAATCTACCCGTCCCGGGCTGGTAGTAGCGGTGGCGGTTATAGTGGAGGCCCGTCTCGGCATCATAGTACTGCCCTTGAAAACGCAGGGGCGTCTCAACTTCGGCCAGTTCCTGTTTCCACACATTGCCATAAGCGCGATAGCGCACCTGCCAGGCGGTTGCACCATTTTCTCGCGTCAGCGCCAGCGGGGTACCAAGGTGATCCAGTTGATAGTGGAATACCTCTGCGCCTTGCCCTTCCCCTTCCAGCTGCACCAGCGGCTTGAAGCTACCGGGCTCGTAGATAAAGCTGCGGTAACCACCCTCGCTGCAACTTTCGGCAATCAGGTTATTGGCCTGCCACAAGAACTCGCTAACCTGGTCGCCCTGTTGCTCATTTTGCCCAACGAGCGTTTTGCGAATACGGCGGCCAAAGGCATCGTAGTCGTAACGGGCGATGCTCCCACCTGGCAACTCGACTCTGATGAGCTGATGCTGACAGTCGTAGTGATAACGGGTGACAAGTGACTGGCCCTTGCCTCGCCGCTCTACTTCCAACCGGCCAAATTCATCGTATTCGAAGTGGCGATCCCCGCTAAAGAGCAAGCGGTTGCCCTGGGTGCTGGCGGCATCAAACCGATTGCCCTGCGTCTGGCTCAACAGGTTTCCTGCCGGATCATGCAAGAATCGCTCGGTCAGCTCGCCGCGCACCTCCAGCAAACGGTCCAGCGGATCGTAGCGATAATGCAATTCCCCCTGGGCACTGTCGTTGATGTGCAACAGATTGCCTGTGCCGTCATAGCCATAGCGCCGTTCGCGGGCAATCTGTTGTCCGCGTTGCAATCGCAGAGCTGTCAGACGTCCCTGCTCGTCATATTCGTATTGCTGGGTCAATGCCCCTTGGCTGCGACGCATCTCCAACCCGCCGACTATCTGATGGCGGGTGAGTTCGGCACCATTGAGATCGACACCGCTCAGGGCACCATGCTGGTAGTGGTAAGCAAGTTGGTTAGTATCGAGGAGTTGCCAATGTGACTTCCCTGATCATTGGCCTTGCCTTTCAGGTAATTTGCTGTTGGTGATCCTAATAGGCCTTCAGCCACTTGGTATGCTTGGCCTTATCACCTCTAGCCAGCCAGAAAGCACGGATGTTCTCGGCCAATTCTGCGGCCATGGCATGCTCGTTATCACGACGACAAATCAAGGACTGGGCCAACAAGTTTTGGTACTGCTTCATTGATACCTCTTAACCCGCTACCCAAATCAATTAACCGGATTGGTATCCGTTTTAGGTTGTGCAGCACGGTAAGCGTCCATTATCGGGGCCCAGTCCATACCGAGCGGTACAGGATGTTGCTTGAATAACTCGCCATATTTCTTGTCGAAATCATTCATACCATATTGGCGTGCTATCGGTACTCTCTGATCATACCAATCATCGGTCACCTCTTCGGCGATACCTCGGGTGAGCACTAGATCAGGGCTGAGTTGCAATCCTCCTCCGGTTAATATGACCTCGAAATAACCACCAGGAGCCAAACCAAAATAGAGGCGATTTCGTCTATCATAACGCCCTTCGACCAAATACACCTGACGCATTTTCTGCTCTAGATCGATAGGTAAATCTACCTTGATGCGGTATCGTTTTCGATCATGGAACGAAACCATCTCAATCACAGCTTTATCGGGGACGGGCACACCGTCAGTAGGCAGTCCTCCACCACCAGCCCAGTAATATTTTTTATTGATAAGTTTACTCTGAAGAATGCCAGCATTGCACCCTCCCCCTGGATAACCCACCACCTTCTTACCTTGCCAGTAAAACTCTGCTTTTGTTGTACAAAAATTGTCAATATTAGAGCCTGTACCATAACGCCAAGAAAAAGGTTTGATCTGTGTATTCGCAGCACAAGCCAACAGAGGACAAAGCAGGCCAAGCACTAATATCCATCGTTTTAACATCATGACTCCTTGTTCCCTATCAGTTCGCGCCTCTCTTTACTAATACTCGTTTCGTCTTTATTGATATGGGCCGGATTTGCAATACCCTTGTTGCTGGCACTGTGGTGAAGATAATCACGACGCAAGGCGCGGTAAACATCGGGCGATAATTGATGGGCCAAGTTCTTGGCAACCTTCTGTTCGATAGCAGATAGGGCCCAAAGTTTATCCAGCGCCTTCAAGTCAGCCTCTGGCCGTTTGATAGAGAGCGGCTCAAGCTGCAATGCTCTATCATCCGGCATCCACGCTTTAAACGGCACCCCCACGGCTCGGCCCGCCTCAACCATCATATGCAGTGGAATACGGGAGTATTCCCCCTCGACCACCCGGCTCATCAGTACCTCCACATAGACCGATTTTTTGCTGGGGCCTGTACTATTTTTCCCGTTGGGGCGTTGGAAGGAGTAAGGCTTCAGGCTGATCGCCCCCAATGGCGGCACGGCGCCACGAGACAGGCTGTGGTTGATACGAGTGACCCAGCCCAACGTTCGTTTCTCCTCGGCATACGCCTTGGCTTTTTGATAGGCAATGCTCTCGGCATCTGGTGTTGAAACAGTTTCCACACTCATAAAACGTTCCAACTCAATGCACTCGATCAGGGCTGGATCGCGGTTGGGATTGCTCAAACTCCAACGGCTATAGTAACCACCACCTATGTCAGAGTGAGCCCCCGGTAGCGCCAACTCAGTAAAGTGAGCAGGAATACGGGCGCCTGCTGCATCTTCTGTAATGCGCGATAGCGGGAAGTATTTACGCACCTCATCCTGCGCGGTGAGATGTACTACCCGTTCTGCGCAATCGGCTTTGAGCTGAACATTGACATTAGGGTTGTAAGAAGAAACTACGGTATCGAACAGGCCCACAAAGGTAAAGCGAACATCATCGCGGCTAGCCCAATCAAATCCCACCTTCAGGCGAATATCCGGGCTATTCGCCATAGTTTGCACCAATGGATGATCGGATTTTTGGTCGATAGTATTGACGAAATGGCGTGCAGCAGCGGCGCCCCGACTAAAGCCAAACACATCGAATACGATGCGATGGATGCAGTCGATACTTGGTAAAACATCACGGAGATCATCTTGAATACTCATCAGAATTGTATCTGTGCAAGCTTGCGTCACCTTTCCAATGATGGAGGTATTTTCTCCACTAAAATCGAGATCAAACCCTTGGGTCAGGGTATCGTCCGAACGATATTTAGGGCCATTTTTTCCCGCAATTGGATCGCGCGTTCCAATACCACTGATATAGGCTCTCGCACTCAACGTTTCTGCGCCAAATAAATATTGGTCATTAAGTTTCCAAACATTGGTTACGTCATTAGCCGAACTCCCTTCAACCGGGCTTTGCCCCATCTGGCAGCCCCGTAGCTCTTTCTCCCGCTGCACAGGATCTGAGCAGGTTTCCAGCAGCCACTGCTCTACTTTTTGCAGCCCCGCCTGGGCGTTGTGGGTGTTGTTACCCGTGCCGTCAAAAAACACCCCGATCCGCAAAGTAGTGAGCTGATAGCCCTTCACCTCAATCACGTAAGAGTGCTTAGTGATAAACCGTGGCGGCTGAGCTTGCCCGGCTTTGTGTCCTTTAGGAAGCGGCTGTTCGGGGTCCGTGAGGCAGAGGTCGCCAGTGGTTACCTTGACATGCTCGCGCTTCACATCGTCGTGCCCGAAGAGTTTGTCGGTATAAGCGGGAACCTGGCTGGTTTCGCCTGCTTTCAGAGCCTCACGAGACTGCGCGGCTTTCAGCCATGGCTGGGTCTCCAGCTTGACGGTGACCGGACCCACCGCAAAGCCTTGTACCAGGGTTGGGCCATCTTTCAGGGGCACGGTTTTGCTGGTGCCGGTGGCATCGGTCAAGGTGGCCTTTTGCCCCTTGAACGAGCGGTTCTGTTCGTCCCGAACATCTATCTCAATCCAGCAGTTGTTCTTCTCACAGGGGATGCAGTGGGCACTGATAGCCATTACACAGCTCCTATCAAGTCAGGGTATTTGTTCAGCCAGTTATTCACCTGAGCCATTTCGTCGTCGGTCAGCATCAATGGCGCTCTGATGGCATCAAGCTCCATGCTTGCTTGCAACGTGAGAGCGCCAGCTACAACGCCATCCAGGACGTCACCTGCCAGCCCTGCTTGATTGGCCTGCTTGAGGACGGTGGTAATGGCAGCTTCCGGATTGGGATGACGTGCCATGATATCCTCCATCCGTTGCCAAAAGTGGCGAGAGAGGATGTAGGCGTGACGGCTTTCGTCATACAGCGGCGTCAGGTGGTGAGGCTGAATGCGAAACCAGGGCGCTTGGTGAGGAGTAAATTTGGTATCTGGCGTGCGTTGCCACGCACAGTCGTTGGCCCACAGACTTGAGCAAGGACCCAGCACATCATCGAGCTCCTGCTGACTCATGGTGCTCAGCATCTTGGGAAAGACCCGATTATCGGCATAGCGCAACCACATCACTTCCCCTTCAAAGGCCACTTCTATCAGACTTTGCCAGTGCTGCAGGACGACATCGGTAGCGGCATCGCTCGCGACATATACGCCCCCCAGCTGCGGGTGAGCGGCAATAAACTCGGGTGCAGGGTTGGGGAGTAGCCAGGGGCCTTGTTCGGCCTGGTCCGCGAAGGCGGTACCGGCAAACAAGGGGATGGCATTGGCACCGCATTGATTGCAGTAGTCTGCCACAGCAGTGGTATCGAGCGCGGCATCGATGATGGCAAACAGCTGGCCGGGATATTGGCTGCGCCACTCTTGCAAGGTCATGCCTTACCTCCCTGAGCAAAGGGGCAAGGCTTCACCAGTGGAGCCATGGATTCCATGCTCTTTTGAATGGCGCTCGCCGGAATAGTGGCTGGTGGTGCGGACGGCACTTTGACTGCACCCGGCAGGAGCGGCATCTGCCCCGCCCAGCCAGATCCAGAGCCGGGACTGCCGCCCGAGTTCATCTTGATGGTCGGGCCGACCAGGGTAACGCCGCCGCCATCGACCTTGATAAAGCAGCCACCGACCTTGACGGTGAGTTCGCTGCCCGCCTCCAGCACCACCTTGGCACCGGCCTTGACGTGCACCTCCTGCCCGGCCTGGGTTAGCCAGCTCTGCCCCAGTTTCTGGTGCTGGCTGGCATCTACCGTGAGCGAATGGTCACCCTTGATATGGTCCCGCTTCTCACCTTCCACCGTCAGGTGGTCGTTGGCCTTGATACGGGTCACCCGCTCGTTGTCGATGTCCCGATGCTCGTCGTGCTTGATGTGCCAGGCCGCATCGTTCTCAATCAGCACATTCAGGTCTTTCTGACCGTGCACATAAATCTCTTCCTGCCCCGCCTGGTCTTCAAAGCGCAGCTCGTTGAACCCCTCACCCTGGTGGGTCTCGGTACGCAGCACGGTGCGGGTCTTGTTGGCCGGCAGCTCATAGGGCGGCCGGTTGGTGGCGTGGTAGGTGCGCCCCGTCACAATAGGCTGGTCCGGGTCCCCTTCCAGGAAACTCACAATCACCTCATGGCCGATGCGCGGGATGGCCATCATGCCGTACTGACCACCGGCCCAGCCCTGGCTCACCCGCACCCAGCAGGAACTCTGGTCGTTACTCGAACCGTAGCGGTCCCAGGGGAATTGCAGCTTGACCCGGCCGTGTTCGTCGCAGTAAATCTCCTCCCCCTCCGGCCCCACCACCATGGCAATTTGCGGGCCATCCACCATGGGTTTGTGGGGCGCTTGCGGGCTGCCAATACGAGCTCGCCAGGTGGTGCTCGCCTTCACCACGCCAAATTCGTTGTGATAGACGGTCGGGCCGCTGCCCCCCTCCTCTTCCAGCGCCTGGGGTTGTTGGCCGGTGTGACGGATATGGACGATTTGCCAGTCGCTGTTGAGGTTGGCGTTCGGGTGCTCGGTCAGGGAGAAATACTGCCCCGGCAGCAGGGCCGCACTGTTGGATTTGCCTTGGCCTGTCACCGCATCGTTGCGCAGGGCATCGAGTCTATGTTGGGCAAACGCCTTGCCGCTCGGGTCCTGCTTGTAGCGGCCCGGGTAGTCGAAGTACTGGTAGCTCTGGCGCTGATGTTCAAGCTCGGCCCCCAGTTTCTTGTGGGAGAGCCCATAGGCCGGGGTCTTGAAGCTGTAGTCTTTGAGCTCCACATCCGAGGTGCGCACCGCCTCGCGGTAGTGGAACTGGCGCACATAGGGACCTTGTTCCAACGAGCGGTTGCCGAGGTTGAAGAACAGCTCGGGGCCAGCGGTCAACGCCGCCGCATCGTCGGCAAACACGAGACGGTGTTTGCCTTGCTCAAACTCAAAGAAGTAGAACATCCCCTCTTCGGCAGCGAGGCGATTGAGGAAGTCGAGGTCGGTTTCCCGGTACTGGACGCAGTATTCGCGCTGGGCGTGTTCATTTTTGAGGGCAAAGGCGTAATCGGTGATGCCGTGTTCCTGCAACAGGACGCTGAGGATTTCATCGGGCTTTTGCGCCTGGAAGATGCGCGAGTTGTGGCGAAGCCCCAGTCGCCACAGGGCCGGCTGCACCAGCAGCTGGTAGCGGGTGCGGCGAAAGCCGCTATCCCCCTGGGCAAAGTCACTGACCACCCCGCATACCCGGCGCTGCAGCTCGCCGTTATACCACACCAGGAGCTCGCACGGCTGGTCCAGCACGGCGGCAAAGTCGATGTCCGGCTGGGGACTCGCCAACTCAAGGCGCAGCTGGAACGGGCCATTCAGCGCCTCTTCCAGGGCAAATTCGGCCACCACGAAGGTCCCCTCGGGCAGCGCCCCCACCTTGACGGTAAATTGTAATCCTGTGCTATCTGCCATCGGTGAGAGTCCTCAAGAATGTGTTGCCCTGGGTGACGGGGTCGTTGAAGCAGTGCGAGAGAGTCGCAATCGTCCCGATGGCATTGACACCATGGCTACCGCACACCCTTGACGGCGAGCGGCAAGATGCGACCCCATTTTTCTTATGCCTGCACACGAAGCGCAGACAGGCATAAGAAAAATCGTGGGCAAGGGAAATCGGATGCAATGGAGGGCAATTGGCGAGGCAGCATTGCACCTCTGATTTCGGTGGTTCCAAGAGCAAAAGGGCACCGCAAGCAGTGCCCTTGAACATCAGCTTACGCCTCGATCGGAGCACGCCAGTCGTCAGCACCGGAAGTACCGGCAACGGTGTGTTCCCAGTCAATCTTGCGGTATGCCATGGAGACCTGGATCAGCTGGGTGAAGTCAGACTTCGCCGGATCCTGGCAGTGCGGCATCTGGCAGTCGATATCCACGATGGTGGCATCGGTCAGCACGGTAGAGAAGAAGTGCTCCTGCTTGCCCTCGACGGAGGTGCGATACCACTTCAGGGTCACTTTCGGCAGCATCTCGCCGGACGCCAGGGCGTTGTACATCAGCGGAACCGCTTTGTTCAGGGCCACGGTGAACTTGAACGGCTTGTGGACACGCTGACCAGCCGGCTGGCCGGATTGCGGGTCGGTCGGTACGGTCACGACGTGCTGGAACTCTTGTACCAGCATCTCGTCTTCGTGGCCTTGCACGAAGATGTTGCCGACGGAGTCAGAGGTGAAGGCACCCGCGGTGATGTTGCCCTGGGTTTTACCTTCGATGCTGATATAACATGGAGTTGGCATGGATATGCTCCTGATAGATTAGTGAAATGAGATAGCACTCGAGCGAATCTGTTAGCAGCGTCCATGCCACCTATAAAAACCATTAATTATCAATGATTTACAAATGATTTGCGCTAATCACCATGCAACGACAAGCAATTTTTTGCTTTATCTCACCCAATGCATCGTCAATCGTTGCCCATCCAGTTTTTAAATCTGGTAAATACGCAATACATTGCGCAGTTCAGAATGATTCACTGTAATGGCGACAATTTAGCCACTCGCAATATTGCACCGGCACAGGTGCACGCTTTCCGCGTTGATGCCAGCAGCCCAAATCACCATGATGCGAGTGTCCTCCTCACACCTCAGGACAATCGTGGTGCTGTCACCGTCATAGATACACGAGGGTCAATGAACTGCTTCCGTGACTTTTCCTGCGCCCCCGGAGACCCCCACTGATGAAAAAGAACCGTCACCGAGTGACGCCTGTTTTTCCATCCCAACTGTGAAGTGCATCCGATGAGTCATGGGAAATTGCGTCACGCAAGGGATAGGTCGAGAGGATGCCTACAGCCAGTTACAGAAGCGGGCATGTAGACAACATGAACCAATCGCAGGAAGCGGGACTATGGGTAGCAAACGCTCACAAGCGCCCAGCGGGATTGGCATGCAACGACCGATACAGGAAGAAAGACCAAGACAATCAAATAAAAAAGCCCACCCCTTAAACAGATCTGGCTTGGAATGTGGCGGAGACATTTCACCAAGCAAGCTCTGACGCACGCTACCTGGCAATCCCTTCCCGCTTCTCCACCAGAAAGTCCATCAGCACCCGGATCTTGGCCGGCATCTGGGCCCGCGACGGCACATAGAGATAAAACCCCGGGAAGGGGGGGCACCAGGGGGCGAGCACCCGCACCAGTGATCCGTCACTCAGGTGCTGGCGCACCCGCAGATCCAGGTGTTTGACCAGCCCCACCCCCTGCAGGGCCGCCTGCAGCATGCTGTCGTCGTCGTTGAACACGGCGTTGCCCTTGGGATCGAAAATCTGGGTGTGCAGCTCCTCATCGGGGGAAGTGAACGACCAGCGGTCGATGGTGTTGCTGGAGGTGAAGCGGTAGGCCAAGCAGTTGTGCCGGGTGAGATCCCCCGGGGTCTGCGGCGTGCCATGCTGCCTGAAATAGTCGGGTGAGCCGACAATGGCCATGGTCAAAGGCGGGGTGATGGGCACCGCCACCACGTGTTCATCCAGGCTCTCCCCCAGGCGAATGCCGGCATCCATTCCGTCGGCGATGATGTTGGAAAACCCGTCCGCCATCACCAGCTCCAGCCGCAGCTTGGGATGGCGCGCCAGAAACTCCCCCATGTGCGGCTCGAGCAGCAGCCTGGCGGCGATGCGCGAGCTGTTGATGCGTATAAGGCCCGAGGGCTCAAGGTGGGAGTCATTGAGCTCGCTCACCACCCGTTCGATGGCCGTGAGGGAGGGTTGCAGCACGTCCAGCAGGCGCCGCCCCTCCTCGGTCAGCGACATGTCGCGGGTGGTACGGTTGAGCAGCCGCACCTGCAGCTGCTGCTCCAGCCCCTTGAGGTGCTGGGAGAGGGCGGCGCGGGTCACCCCCATCTCGGTGGCGGCCTTGGTGAAGCTGCGGTGACGGGCGATGTGGGCAAACCACGTCAGTGACGCGACGAGTGAAGGTTCTATGAGCATTTGTTTAGCCTGGCTAATCAGTCATGTCTTGATAGGTGCGTATATCTAGCTCAATAGACTTACTACTATTAGCTCGAACTCGCGTCAAGCATGACGACCCCTGAACCTAACGGAGAGCCCGACCATGTCCCACGTCACCTTCCCCAATCGCAACGGCCAAGGCATCACCATGGCCGCCATCGTTCACTTCCCGCCGCACTTCGATGAGCGCAAGCAGTACCCGGCGGTTGTGGTTTCCCACCCCGGCGGCGGGGTGAAGGAGCAGACCGCGGGCCTGTACGCCAGCAAGCTGGCCGAGCAGGGCCTCGTTGCCATCGCCTTTGACCGCTCCTATCAGGGCGAGAGCTCGGGCGAGCCGCGTCAGCTGGAGAATCCCCACGTCAGCACCGAAGATGTCAGCGCCGTGGTGGACTACCTGACCACGCTGCCCTATGTCGACGAGAACCGGATCGGGGCCATGGGCATCTGCGCCGGTGCCGGCTACAGCGCCAATGCCGCCATCCAGGATCGCCGCATCAAGGCGCTCGGCATGGTCAGCGCGGTCAACATCGGCCAGATGTTCCGCAATGGCTGGGACAACAGCGTCAAGGATGCCGATGCCATGGGGTATCTGGACTTCGGCTCCCAGGCCCGCACCGCAGATGCGACCGGCACCGCCTACGCCACCATCCCCTTGGCGCCCCTGCGTGAAGAGGATGCTCCCAACGAGGAGCTGCGCGAAGCCTGGGAGTACTACCACACCCCGCGCTGCAAGCACCCCAACGCGCCGGGCTTTGCGCTGACCCGCAACCTGAACCAGATCATCACCTACGACGCCTATCACAAAGCGGAGGCCTTCCTGACCCAGCCGATCCTGGCGGTGGCTGGCAGTGTGGCTGGCAGCAAGTGGATGAGCGACGACCTGCTGGCGCGCGCCGCGAGCACTGACAAGACCCTGCACGTGGTGGAGGGGGCCAACCACATGTCCCTCTACGATGTGCCCCGCCATGTCGATGAGGCCGTCGCCAAGCTGGCCCCCTTCTTCCTGCGAACCCTGAACTAATCGGCCCGCGAGAGGGGGAAGCCCCTCTCGCTTATCGAGGAGCATCATCATGAGCCATGTATTGAACCTGACCTATCAGAACCTGGGCTGGCAGACGGCGGCCGACCTTTACCTGCCGCCCGATTTCGACGAGCAAAAGCGCTACCCGGCCATCGTCAGCACCCACCCCATCGGCAGCTGCAAGGAGCAGACCGCCGGCAATGTCTACGCCAAAGGGTTGGCCGCGGCGGGGTTCGTGGTGCTGGTGCCCGACGCCAGCTTCCAGGGCGCCAGCGGCGGTGAGCCGCGCTTTATCGAGGATCCGGCCATTCGGGTCTCCGACATCCGCTTCGCGGTGGATTACCTGCAAGCCCTGCCTTATGTGGACAGCGATCGCATCGGCGCCATCGGCGTGTGCGGCGGCGGCGCCTACACCATCCATGCGGGCATCACGGATCACCGCCTCAAGGCGCTGGTCTCCATCACTGGGGTCAACTATGGCCGCCTGATCCGCGAAGGCTTCGCCCAGTTCAAGCCTCTTGAGCTGGCCCAGAGCATCGCCCGGATGCGCACGGCGCAGGCACAAGGGAGCGCTACGGAACCCGCCGATCTGCTGCCGGCGTCGGTGGCGGCGGCCACCGCGGCAGGCATCACCGACATCGACGTGCTGGAGGCCACCGAGTACTACAAGACGGCGCGTGGTCAGCAGCCTCACGGCGCGACCCGCCAGCTGATGTCCTTCACCGGCGCCGCCATGGGATGGGATGCCTTCCTCCACGCCGAGGTGCTGCTGACCCAGCCGCTGATGGTGGTCATCGGCGACAAGGCGGGGGGCTTTGGCGCCTATCGGGATGGTTGGGAGATCTACGGCCGCGCCGCCTCCACCGACAAGCACATTGTCGTGGCCGAAGGCTGGTCCCATTACGACCTCTACGACAAAGCCGAGCCGGTGGCCATCGCCATGGCAAGCCTCGTGCCCTTCTTCCAGCGCACCCTGTGATCCCGCGGTGGGGGCATCCCCCACCCATTGATGAGACAAACGAAAGGTCAACCGATATGCGAAACGTACTGATCCTCGGGGCCAGCGGCCAGATAGCTCGGTGGGTGGTCAAGGGGCTCGCCGGGCAGGGCGACATCCGCCAGACCCTGCTGCTGCGCGACCCAAAGAAGTTGAGCGGCCGTGAGCCGGCCAACGCCAGGGTGGTGATCGGCAGCGTGCTGGACAAGCCGCTGCTCAAGGAGGCGATGGCAGGACAAGAGATCGTCTACGCCAACCTCAGTGGCGATAACCTGGACAAGCAGGCTCAGGCGGTCATCACCGCCATGCAAGCCGCCGGAGTGAAGCGCCTGGTCTTCGTGCTGTCCCTTGGGATCTACGACGAGGTGCCCGGCAAGTTCGGCCAGTGGAATCGCGGCATCATCGGCGAGGAGCTTAAACCCTACCGGCGCGCGGCAGACGCCATCGAGGCATCGGGGCTGGATTACACCATCTTGCGTCCGGCCTGGCTGACCGATGAGGATGAAGTGGATTACGAGCTGACCGCCAAAGGCCAGCCCTTCTTGGGCACTGTGGTGTCGCGCAGGAGCGTGGGGGATCTCATCACCCGGATCCTAGTCTCGCCCGAACTGCATCTGGGGGAGAACCTTGGCATCCACCAACCCGGCAGCGACGGCGACAAGCCGTATTTTATGTAACGTGAGGTCAAGGATGATGAGCTGGGTTTTTATCACCCTTGGTGCGCTGGCCGCCACCGTGGTGGTCGTGCTGCTGGCGGTCTCTTTTATCGAGCGTCGGCAGGCACATGAGCTTGCAGGGCTGGAGGCAGAGAGTCAGCAGGTGGCGAGCCCCAGCACGGCGGTGGTCTATTTCTCCCGCTCGGGCAATACGGCGCTGGCCGCCCGCCACCTGGCAAATCGGCTCGGGGCCCGGCTCTTTGCGCTGGATGCCCCCGCCTATCGGCTCGGCCCCAGGGGATTGGTGCAGGCCCTCGGCGATGCGAACGCATTGAAGCATGCACCAGAGGCACTGCCCGATATCGTGCCGCGCACCCTCGATCTGACTCCGTTCGATACTGTGTGGCTCGGCTCCCCGGTCTGGCTCTACAGCCCGGCGCCGCCTATCTGGGCCTTCGTCGAGCACAACCGTTTCGATGGCAAGGATGTGGTGCTGTTCAACACCTACAACAGCCACCTCGGTGAAGAGCACATCGAGGCACTCAAGGCCAAGGTGATGGCCCGTGGCGCCAAATCCTTCGCCCATCGACATGTGCTGCGGGGGCGAATGACCCGCCAGCTGACACCCGATCAGATGGTGGCGGCAATCGACGACTGGCTGCCCAAACCTTAAGCGCTCGGGAATCCTCCCTTCTCAGGGAAAAAACGACCAGGAGCCGGGAGGGGCAAGCGCCCAATGAAAAAGCCCACGCATTGGCGTGGGCTTGATATATGGCGGAGAGACAGGGATTCGAACCCTGGGTGGTATTGCTACCACAATTGATTTCGAGTCAATCCCGTTCGGCCACTCCGGCATCTCTCCGTGAGGAGAGTTTTTACCCAAGGTGCCCGGAGAATGCAATAAAAATATCTTTAATATCAAACAACTGAACATAAAAGGAGCGCCAGGCTTTCTCTCGGTGTGTTCCGGACGAAAACCCATTTTGTCTTCATATTGCCGGCAACATGACAGAAATGACCGCGTTCAGGCCGGTTACGCCCCCTCTACAGCATGTAACCCGGCAGGCAGACTGGAAATCCTCGGCCGATTCAGGAACAATCGGCGTCCCTCCTTGGCGAAATGACGACATGTCCGCCCCGATATAAAGACGTGAATTGATGGAAAGCCTCATGCCGATAAAATCTGCTCTCTCCTTCCTGCTGACCATGACCATGCTCTGCACTACCCAGGTGCTGGCCCAGACCTACCCTCTCCCGCCCGCCAACAGCCGTCTGATCGGCGAGCTGGAGGACTACATAGTCCAACCCAACGATCATCTGGAACTGGTCGGGAAAAACACCCACACCGGTTTTTTGGCACTGCTTGAGGCCAACCCGGGGGTTGACCCCTATCTGCCTACCCCGGGCACCCGGCTGACCCTGCCCACCCAGATGCTGCTGCCCGATGTGCCCCGGGAGGGCATAGTCATCAACCTGCCCGAGCTGCGTCTCTACTACTTCCCCAAGGGGAAGGACGAGGTGATCGTGCTGCCCATCGGGATTGGTGATGTCGGCCGTGAAACCCCGGAGATGACGACCACCATCATAGAGAAAAAGCCGAACCCGACCTGGGTGCCCGGCCCCATGGTGCGCAAGTCCTGGCTGGAACAAAAAGGGATCTCCCTGCCGGCGGTCGTTCCCCCCGGCCCTGAAAACCCCCTTGGCAAATTCGCCATGCGGCTGGGCTATGGCAACCGGGATTATCTGATCCACGGCACCAACAAGGAGTTTGGCGTCGGTTTGCGGGTCAGCGCCGGCTGCATCCGTCTGCGTCCGGATGACATAGAGTCGCTGTTCAAGATAGTGCCCGTCGGCACACCGGTACGGGTCATCAACCAGCCGGTCAAGGTCGCCATCGAACCCGATGGCCGGCGCTGGCTGGAGGTGCACTCGCCCCTGTCCCGTACCGAGGAAGAACTCGAAAATGGCGCCCCTCTGGTTCTGTCACCAGCCATCGAGCAATTTATCAGCGCGCCCGAGGTCACTCAGGCCGATGTCACCGCCGCACTGGACAGCAAGAACGGGCTGCCCCGACCCATCAGCGGCTAAGTACCGGAGTCATCATTGCTCATGAGATACCTGCTCCTCCTGTTCATGCTGGCAAGCCCCCCCTCATGGGCCAAGGACATTCTCTGGATGCGCAACGGCGATCGCCTGACCGGAACCATAGAGGAGATCACCGATGAGTCGGTGCGCATCGCCCTGCCCTATAGCCAGGCCGTGACGATCAAACGGGAAGCAGTCAAACGCTGGCGGCTGGAGAAGCAGGACAAACCCAGAGCCACGGCCAAGGGTGGCATACCGCTGTTTCAGGGGGATGAGGATGAGCGCAATGCCTGGCTCTGGACCGGTAATGGCGATCTCAATATCAAGCTCAAGGAGAACGAGACCCGCACCAACGACATCAACATCAAGGGCAAGACGGAGGTTGCCAACCTCGACTGGCGTTACAGCCTGTCAGGGGAGTACAACTACGAAACCGCCAATGGCGAGACCAACAGCCACGACTATAAACTCAACCCGACCCTGGACTTTTTCTTCAACAATCACTGGTTTGTCCGCAACTCCCTCAATGCCGAGTACGACATGCTGGATGAGAACTACCTCCAATTGGACTTCAGCTCGGGCCCCGGTTACCGCTTCTGGAACGACAAGCGCAGGCGGCTCGAACTGATTGCCCAGGCGGGCATACAGCGCACCTATTTTCGCGACGGCAGCTGGACAGGCCTGCGCCTGTTTGATTCCCGCATCATCAGCTACCCCATCGGTAGCTTGGGCTGGGATTACCGTCAGCCATTCTCGCTCTGGCAACAGCAGTTAGAACTGTTCAGCAAGGGGACTTATTTGAAATATCTGTCACAGCCGTCCCCCTATGTCACCCTGGAGCAGGATATCAATGGCAGCATAGGATTACGTTACTACCTCAACGACAATATCCGCCTCTCCTGGTCGAGTGAGCTCGACTGGCAGGATGGGGAGATCCGGTATGAGGGGGTAGAGCAGAGCCTCAAGGAGAGCGAGATCCGCCACCTGATCAGCCTGGGTGCCAGTTTCTAGGCAAGCGACTGTCAAATACAGCCATATAAAGAAAGGGAGCCGTGATGGCTCCCCTTTACTATTGCATGACCCGGGTTCAAATCAGACCCCAGGCGGCAATCTGGTAGATCCACACCATGGCCAGAACAGTGCCAACCAACCCCATGATGACGCCGATCCGCACCATCTGGTGGCTCTCCACCAGACCGGTCGCGTGGGCCAGCGCATTGGGGGGCGTACTGATCGGCAAGGACATGCCAAGGGATACCGAAATGGTGACTGCCAGGATCAGGGTGTGGCTGCCCCCCCACTCGGCCAGTCCCGGCATGCTGACAGCCAGCGCCGCCACCAGTGGCAACAGCAGGTTGGCCGTCGCCGTATTGGACATGAAGTTGGCCATCACTACCGCCAGCAGACAGGCCCCTACCAGCACCACCAGAGTAGAGTATTCATGGAACGGGATATGGGTGATCAGCCGCTCCGCCAGTCCGGAATCCTCCAGCGCCAGACCCAGCGCAATGCCGCCCGATACCAGCCACAACACGTCCAGAGAGATCCTGTGCAGATCCTCCTTGGTGATGATGCCCGTGGTGAGGAATACCGCCACCGGGATCATGGCGACCACATAGGAACTCATGCCGTGCAGGTCACCCATCAGCCACAGCACTATGGTCAGGATAAAAGTGAGGTAAACCACCCAGGCCCGGGGCGTTTGCATAAAGCGCCCCTCAATCTTGAGATCCATCAGCTTGAGCTGGCTGGGATAGAAACGCCCAAGCAGGAACCAGCCGAGCAGCAGCAACAGCACCACGAAGGGCACCGCAAATCCCATCCACTGACCAAAGGAGATGGCATGCTCACCGGTCAGGTACTTGAGAGCCACGGCGTTGGGTGGCGTGCCAATTGGTGTGCCTATCCCCCCCAGGTTAGCCGCCAGGGGAATCGCCAGCACAAACCCGATCTTGGCGGGATCCTTGTCGGGAAACACCGCCAATACCGGCGCCAGGATCGCCAGCATCATGGCCGTGGTCGCGGTATTGCTCATGAACATGGAGAAGGTCGCGGTGATCAGCATGAGACCCAGCATGACGACTCGCGGATTGCGCCCGAAGGGGCGCAGCAGCACCCGGGCCAGGTTCACGTCCAGATGATATTTGGTCGCGGCGATGGCCAGAAAGAAGCCACCGAGAAACAGCATGATGACCGGGGAGGCAAAGGTGGCCATGATCTCGGTCGAGGTCAGCAAGGTGCCAAAGCCGGTCTCGCCCTTGTCGGCCGTCATGAACCAGAGCCCCTTGTCAGAGAGCAGCAGCAGCTCCAGCACTATGATCAGGACCGAGGTGGCGAAGATGGGGATGGGCTCGAGGATCCAGCACAGTGCGGCCAGCACGAAGATGGCGACAACCCGCTGCTCCACCACAGTGATCCCCTCCAACGGGATCCAATGGGTCGGGATCAGCAGGATAAACAGGCTGAGCAGCACAGGCAGAATAATCTTGTGATTAATTGGCACTATTTTCTCCAGGATAGGGAGCAAGGATTCAATAGTGGCATAAAATGCTATCTCATCAGTTCGCCGTCTTATCAAAATGAGAGCTGGCTAACTGCGACGACACCGTTTTTGTGAGTCATATCAAGCTGTTCATGACACTGGCTGTCATGGGCAGACCCCCCTCTCTTCGTTGGATACAAAAACGGGCCCGACAAAGCGGGCCCGTTCAACGATTCACTGCGAAGACGTGATTAAAAATAGATGCGGGTCACCGACTCGATGACGCAGCCGGGACGGCGGATCCCTTCGATCTCCACCTTGATCTCCTTGAGCAGCTCCAGCCCGCCCTTGATGGGGGTGACGCGAGCCAGTTTGGTGCGCGCGCGGATATTGCTCTCCACCTTGATGGGATAGGGGAAACGCACCTGGTCGAGGCCAAAGTTCACCACCATGCGAGCGGTGGGAAACTCGGGAGTGCTCTCGTCGACCGAACCGGTCAACTGCGGCAGCAACGCCAGGGTCAGGAAGCCGTGAGCAATGGTGGTCTTGAAGGGCGACTCGGCGGCGGCACGCTCGGGATTGGTGTGGATCCACTGGTGATCCCCCGTCACCGCAGCAAACTGATCGATCATCTGCTGGCTGACATGGAGCCATTCACCGACGTGAGTCTCTTCACCGATACGGCCCTGCAACTCGGCATAGAGTGCGGCAGCGGCCTCGTCCAGCTCGATGGCCGGCTCCTGCACCATGGCAGGCTGGCCATTGGCAACCTGGGCGACGGCGACGGACTCTTGCTGCTGACCGTGCTGGGTTTCACCGTGAGGGTCGAGCACGCGCCCCAGCAAAGGATGCAGGTGTGCCTTTTGCTGAAACTCACGCCAGTAGTCGCGGATCGCCGGAGAGAGCCAATCCTTGAGCTCAAAGGGGTGCTGCGCCAAAATTTCGCGCTTGTGCTTCAGAAAATCGACAACTTTCATCTACCGATCCCTATTCGATTCAATGCCTATAAGAGGTCTAACCAGTCCTATTTTATTAAAGTTACAGGTGAAAGTGCAAAAAAATCTCGGCGTACAACTGTACCAAGGCGAAAGTGACTACTTACAGGCCCTAAATAAAGATAATCTGCCAAGCTGGGTTCGGATGGCAAAACGCCTTGATTTAGCTAAAAAACAACCAAAAAAGTCATCAAAAAAGGCCCTGCCGGGCCTTGTGAAAAACAACTCATCGGGTTCTGGACCACCAGGCTGTTCGAGCGGCCTTGTCGAGGAACGTCCAGGCCAATACCCGGCTGATCTTGTTCCCCTGTGCCATGTCGATGACCCGCACGTCGACGGCGCCGACCCGACCCAACGCTTTTTTCGCCGCAGGCAGGTTCTCTTTCTTCGAAACCAGGGAGCTGAACCAGAGGCACTGGCCGGCAAACTCCCTGCTTTGACCAATCATGTTGGCCAGAAAGGCCGCCTCGCCTCCCTCGCACCAGAGCTCGGCCTTCTGACCGCCGAAATTGAGCACCGGCTTGCCCGCCTCTCCTTTGCCCAGATTGCGCAGCTTGCGCTCGGTTCCCTTGCACGCCTCCTCCAGCGAGGCGTGAAACGGCGGGTTGCAAAGGGTCAGCGAAAACTGCTCCCTGGGCCCAATGATGCCGCGAAAAACCTGCCTGGCATTGGTCTGCAGGCGACATTCGATCTGTTTGCCGAGGCCATTGCTGGCGGCCAGCAGGGTCGCTGCCTTGACCGATACGGGATCGATATCCGCCCCCACGAAGCGCCAGCCATACTCTCGAGCCCCCAGCAGTGGATAAATGCAGTTCGCACCGACCCCGATATCCAGCACCCGTACCTGTTTGCCGGTGGGCACCTCCCCTGCGCTCTCGGCCAGAAGATCCGCCACTCGATGCAGATAGTCGACGCGCCCCGGGATGGGCGGGCAAAGATAACCGGCGGGCAGATCCCAATGAGCAATGCCATAGTGACGTGCCAGCAGCGCCTTGTTCAGCGCCTTGACGGCCACCGGATCGGCAAAGTCGATGGTGCGCTTGCCATAGTCGTTGGTGAACACATGGGCTGCCAACTCGGGAGTCACCAGACAGAGTGCCTCAAGGTCGTAACCCTCCTGATGACGGTTGCGGGGATGGAGTCCGGATTTGCGGTCACTGTGCGATGTCATATTGGGTCTGCCGAGGAAAACGGGGGCCACACTATAGTGACTTGAGGCGGTAAAGTCTAAATGACGGCCATAAAAAACCGGGCTGCGAGAGCCCGGTTCAAGTGAGGTTGGAAAAACAGTCCGTACCGCGAGCCGTTTGTCCAGCCTGACTCAGATATCGATCCGGCGTGCCTGCCAGAACTTGCTGCGCCAGTAAGCACTGTCGAGCTTGGAGCGCGTTACCCCGGCTCGGGTGGAGGCGTGGATGAACTCGCCATTACCCACATAGATGCCGACATGATTGAGGCGACGATTGATCTTGAAGAAAACCAGATCCCCTTCGACCAGATCCTGCTTGGCGACGCGAGCGCCTTCATGAACCTGGGAGCGGGTATCCCGGGGCAATTCGATGCCGATGGCATTGCGGAATACTTCGCGGGTGAACGCCGAGCAATCGATACCACGTTCAGTGGTGCCACCATAACGGTAGGGTGTACCGCGCCACTCTTTGTACACGGTCAGAATTTCGTTCACATCCGGTGTTTGCGACGGTTCCGGTTCGACAACGGGTTCCATCATGGCAACTTCAATCTTGCTCGCGACCTCGGGCTGGGGTGCCGAAGCACAACCCACCATACCGAGCGCGACCAGCAGTAGCATCAGGTGGCGCAATCCTTTATCCCCGTAAAAGCGTAAATCTTGTTAAAATACGGCCCCAAAGGGCAATTCATAAGGCAACAGCACTCGACTATATCCAAGAATTCTATCGAGGCAAGTGAAAATCCCTATCGAGGTCACATTTTTGCAAGTAAATGCGTTGTTTTTCATAATTAATGTGATCATGAACAAACAATATACAATCCCCGAAATGGCCTCGGGCCTCATAGAAAACTGACTTTTATCCCTGTTTCAGCCCCTTTTTAAAGTGAAAAATTATGACCGCCACGGATCTTTTTTTGTTAAGACCGGCAGACATCCATGAAGCCCAGCTCACCCGGCTGACCACCCTGTTATCCGCCGAAGAGAGAGATATCTGGCACTCGATAACGCTGCCGGCGCGGCGCCAGGAGTACCTGGTCAGCCGGGGCCTGTTGCGCCAGCTTCTGGCCGAACGGCTGCAGCAACCGGCCAGTGAATTGCACTTTGGCCAGGGGGAGCATGGCAAGCCACGGCTGCAGGATGATGCCTGGCATTTCAACCTCAGCCACAGCGGTCCCTGGCTGGTGCTGGCCCTGAGCGCGCAGGGGCCGCTCGGGGTCGATCTCGAGCTGGGCATGCGCCGCCGCAGTCCCCTGCCCCTTGCCCGGCGCTTCTATGCCAAGAGCGAATACAGCTGGCTCAGTCAACTGCCAGACACTCAGCAGGAGAGTGCCTTTTACCGGCTCTGGTCACGCAAGGAAGCAGTGCTCAAAGCCCATGGTGGCGGCATCGCCGCCGGGCTTGAAAAGATCTGTTTCCTCCCGGAAGAGGGGTGGCGTCTCGACAACCGGCTGGATGACACGCACTACCAGGTGCAGGACTGGCCATTTGCCAGCGGCTGGTTGAGCATTGCGGCCAGCCATTCCCAGGTTCACTGCTACCGGCTGGATGAGCGCTTGAATTGCCATGCCATCAGCCCCATCTTGTTCAACACCCTCTCTGAAGAGTCCAACTCATGATCGTCGACATTACTCCCCAGAATTTTCACGCCGAACTGATCGATGCCTCCATGAAGAAGCCGGTCGTCATCTACTTCCATGCGCCGCAGATGCCGGAATGCCAGGGAATGACCCCGCTGGTCGAATCTCTGGTCGGCCCTGCCAACCCGCAGGTGACCCTGGCCAAAGTGGACATGAACGATCCCCAGCTGCAGCCGCTGGCCAGCCAGCTCGGGCTGCGCGCCCTGCCCGCCCTGGTGCTGTTCCATCAGGGCCGCCCCGACGAACAGGCGATCATCGAAGGCCCGCAGGATGAAGCTACCCTGCGCCAGTACTTTGCCGCCTTCGCACCCAAGGAGGAGGAAGAGTTGCTGGCCAAGGCCCAGCAGGCGCTGGCCGACGAGCAGCCCGGCACCGCCTATGCCCATCTTGGCAAGGCCCACCAGCTGGCTCCTGAACGTCACGATATCAGCCTGTGGCTCATTCAGGCGGCGCTCGACCTCAATCTGCTGGATGAAGCGCAGGAGCGCCTCGGTCAGATCCCCATGGTGGCGCAGGATGGTCACTACCAGGCCCTGAGTTCACGGCTTGCCCTGGCACTGCAAGCTGCCGACAGCCCGGAGCTGCGGGCACTGGAGGCGCGCTACGCCGAACATCCGGATGATTTTGCCCTGGCTCAGGATCTGGCGGTGCAATACAACCAGGCGGGACGTCAGGAAGAGGCGCTGGGGCTGCTGCTGAGCATTCTCAAGCGGGATCTGGCGTTTGGCGATGCCAGAAAAACTTATCTCGATATTCTGGCGACCATGGGCAGTACGCCGGCGGCGCAAAACTATCGTCGCAAACTCTACAGCCTGCTCTATTGAGAGACGCGAAATAACGTGTGGAATTACGTGGGGGAGTGCCGGGAAACCGGCATGACCTCATGGGTCAGGAAGTGAACGTCAGGTAAAGAATTGGTGAATTTCAGACATAAAAAAATGGCGCATTGCTGCGCCATTTTTTTGCATGGATTACTTCTTGTAGGAAGTAGCCATGTTGTCGATGCGCTGGTTAGCACGCATAGCTTCTTGCTTGGCTTCAGCAACATCAGCAGCGATCTTGGACTGATCAGCACGAACTGCGCTAACATCTTGAGCCAGCTGGTCAACTTTGTTAGACAGATTCTGAACGGAGGTTTCCAGTTCGCTGGTGTTAGCGCAACCACCCAGCAGAGCGGACAGACCAACAACACCTACCAACAACAATTTTTTCATTTTTAAAGCTCCCTTGAACTCGCCAGACGTTTAGCAAGCGGCGTGATTATGGCACAAAAAAATCATACTTTGCATAGCCCCCAGCACAGATAAATGCATTAAAACCCTCATTTTTTTTCGACCGAGCATTTTTTACCCAGAATCGACCAAAAATGAGTGTCACGTAACCGGGGTACGCACAAAGACTAACCAAAAACTTCCCTTATTACAATTTCGTATGAGCCTCAGGCGGTTTGTTCTGACAACAATTGGCGATATTGCACCAAATCCTCGATGGTCAAGACCGGCATCTGATGCTTGCGACCAAAAGTGACCAGATCCGGCAGCCGCGCCATGGAGCCATCCTCCCGAGTCAACTCACACAATACGCCGAACGGTTTGAGCCCGGCAAGCTGCATCAGATCGACTGTCGCCTCGGTGTGGCCACGACGGGTCAAGACCCCGCCGGTGCGGGCCCGCAGCGGGAAGACATGGCCCGGGCGATGGAGATCCCCCGGCTTGGCGCCATCGGCAATGGCGGCGCGGATGGTGGTGATGCGATCGGCGGCGGAAACACCTGTGGTGACCCCTTGCGCCGCCTCGATGGTGACGGTGAATGCGGTCTGATAGTGGCTGGAGTTGGCCTCCACCATCATGGGCAATTCGAGCTGGCGCACCCGCTCATCGGTCAGGCAGAGACAGACGATGCCGGAGCACTCGCGGATCATCAGCGCCATCTGTTCGTTGGTCATGGACTGCGCGGCGAAAATGAGGTCGCCCTCGTTCTCCCGATCTTCATCGTCGGCAACCAGAACGCCACGACCGGCACGCAAGGCCTCGAGCGCTGCTTCGACACGGGCAACGGGATCACCGAATTCACTGAGTAGAGACTGATTCATGGTAAAACTCCTAAACAAGACAAGGACCAGAATCAGGGCACGGAAAGGCAGACAGAGATAGGCATGCAGCGGCTGGCCCGCGCGGGGCTTGCCTGCAAAAGTCTGTCTTATCCTCTTTCATCCGGACTGTAACCGTCGGCTCCGGCATCTCACCGGATCTGCTGACCCCGACCCGGTGTCAAACCGGGGTCGGGCGCTCGCGGGCTCCCCGAGTCAATCGGGATACCGCCGGTGGGGAATTTCACCCCGCCCTGAGAATAAGCCCCGACAGCCTAAAGAAAAACGGTTGCAGATACCAGCCCAAATCCCTGTCAACGCGAAAACCGACCATGGAAGGACTCGTATGTTGCAGACTCAGACCGCCCTGACCCAGAAGACCATGACGAGCCGCCGAATTTCTTTATGGCCTCAATTTGTTTGTGGCATAGTGCCTGAAAAAACGCGCCGCCTGCGCAGCCCGACAGGCGCCAACACCACAAACGGAAAATGACAGAGATGGAAAAGAAAATACTGTTGACGGACTGCCCGGACGCCAAGGGCCTCATCGCCAAGATCACCAACATCTGCTACAAGCATCAGCTCAATATCATCAAGAACGATGAGTTCGTTGACCACGAGAATGGCCGTTTCTTCATGCGCACCGAGCTGGAGGGGCGTTTCAACGACGAGACCCTGCTGGCCGACCTCGATGATGCATTGCCGATTGGTGCCCTGCGCCGCCTGGTCAAGGCTGGCAAGAAACGCATCGTCATCCTGGTGACCAAGGAGGCTCACTGCCTCGGCGATATCCTGATGAAGAACTACGCCGGCGCGCTGGACATGGACATAGTCGCCGTCATCGGCAACTACGACACCCTGGCCGAGCTTACCGGCAAGTTCGATATCCCGTTTCATACCGTCAGCCACGACGAGCTGAGCCGCACCGAGCACGAGGAGCAGGTGCGCGCCATCATCGACAGCTATGATCCCGATTACGTGATCCTGGCCAAATACATGCGGGTACTGACCCCAAGCTTTGTCGCCGCCTACCCGCGCAAACTCATCAACATCCACCACTCCTTCCTGCCCGCCTTCATCGGTGCCCGCCCCTATCGCCAGGCATTCGATCGCGGAGTCAAGCTGATCGGCGCCACCGCCCATTTCGTTACCGACGATCTGGATGAAGGCCCCATCGTCGAGCAGGACGTGATCCACGTGGATCACACCTTCACCGCCGATGACATGGCCAAGGCCGGACGGGATGTGGAAAAGTCGGTACTGAGCCGCGCCCTGGAGCTGGTCTTGCACGAGCGGGTGTTCGTCTACGGCAACAAGACGGTGGTGTTCAAGTAATGCCACCTCAAACAACAAAGGCTCCCAAGGGAGCCTTTGTTGTATTACGGCGATGTCAGAGCGGCAGCTCGTTGACCGTCACGCCCTCTTTGGTGAGCTTGAGCTCGGCGTTGAGGTGAGGCGGCTGCGCCTTCAGATAACCCATCAGGGTCAACTGATCGAGCATAGGTGCCAGCTGTGGTACCGCCTTGCCCAGCTTGTCGCCAAGGCTGGCGTGCAGCACCCCGGTCAGCGCCTGCATTCCTTGTTCGCTGTTGAACAGTTGCTCCAGCGAGGTCGGGGCCAGGGTCGCCTCCCCCTTCATGGTGACGGGCTCGCCATTGAGCTTGGCACTCAGATCCGTCAGCTCTAGGCTGGCACCACGTTTGAGCATCTTGTCCAGTGCCTGCTGGACCGCCACTTCGTCGATCCCCTGGCCACCGGCTGCCTGCAGCCCCTGGTAGCCCTCCAGATCCAGGCCATTGAGGCTGACTGCCAGTGAGGCGTCAGTCACCGCCAGGGCATCGGACTCGTTCTCCAGATTGAGCTTTGCAATTTTCATCTGATAAGTGCTGGAGAGGGTCTGGGCATCGTTGCCCTTGATCTGGGTCTGGGTGCTCATCCCTTGCAAGGCAATCCTGGCGCTATCGGGCAGTTGCAGTGTCAGCGCCGCCAGGGTCATCTCGCTCTGGGGCGCCAGCAGGATGCCGCTGATCTCGGCCAGATCGGCACTCCCCTTCATGTCTGCCAACACCAGATCGAGCTTGTTCTGCTCTTCGTGCACCGTCATCCCCTGCCAGCTCATGGTGATATGGCCGTTACCGTCCAGATCCCCGTGATACTCGCCATTGAGTGGCAGGAAACTGAATTCATCCAGCCCCTGTTTGACCTTGAACTCGTTGGCCCAGAAACGGCTGCTGTTGCTCATGGTCCAGAGGCTGCTCAACGACTCGATGCCGAACTGCCATTGCTCCATTTTGAGAGCGCTGAATACAGTGGCCAGCGACCCCTGCCGGGTATCGAGCAAGGCATGGCTCTTGATATAGAGCGGCAGGATGCGGCTGTTGACCGTAAATTGCAGCTCCAGCGGTTGATCGCCACCCATGCCACCATCAAACGCCGCCATCTCCTGGGGCGAGATCACCAGCTTGAGCACGCCGTCCCGGGTGAACAGATTGCTGCTACCAGGCACCCAGGCGAGATCGAGGCCACTGTCATGCTTGACCTTGGCAATCTGCTCCGTCATGAGGCGATCGAAGCTGTTGCCGGTATACCAGCACGCCGCCAAACCACCACCTACCAGTGCCGCGCCGACGGCCAGGGCCACTATTTTTTTCATATGTTGATGAGTCTCCAGGGATTGTCACTGCACTCTACGGGGCCAGCTCCCGACCAGGCAAGCCCAATGAACGGAAATCCCGTGCCAGAGCTCGTCATGCTGGTCACAGCAGGGGACTGAAAAGATAGAAGATATTCTCCATCACCTTCTTGTACCAGGGACGGGCACGCCACTGGGCCAGGGTCATGGGGGTGGCTTCCGCCATATACCCCTGCACCAGCTGGTTCATCTGGGCGACAAAGGCCGGATTGTCCACCAGCAGGGTCACCTCGAAGTTGAGCCAGAGGCTGCGACGATCCAGGTTGACCGTGCCCACCAGCGCGAAGTCATCGTCCACCAGCACACTCTTGGTGTGGAGCAGGCCGGCATCGTAGCGATAGATCTCCACCCCCGCCTCCAGCAGCTCCTCCATAAAGGCATTGCAGGCGTAGTTGGCCATGATGGAGTCGTTGCGCGCCGGCAGCACCAGTTGCACCTGCACGCCACGGGCTGCCGCCGAGCTGAGGGCCGCAGCCAGGGGATCGTCCGGTACGAAATAGGGGGTGGTGAGCACCAGGTGACTATGAGCCTGGTAGATGGCCAGCAGCAGGCTCTGCTGGATGCAGTCTCCCCCGACGAAGGGGCCGGAGGGGATCAGCTGGGCGCGATAATCGGTCTGGGGCCAGGCTTCGGGTTCGTGCTGCAGGCTATCGAGCAGGCGTTCGCCGGTCTCCATCTCCCAGTCCCAGACGAAGATGGACCACATCAGGGGCACCATGGGTCCCTGCACCCGGATCATGATGTCGACCCACTGGCCGACCCCGGCATCCTGCTTGAAGAAACGGGGATCCACCATGTTCATGGAGCCGGTGTAGCCAACCCTGTCGTCGATCACCACCAGCTTGCGGTGCATCCGCAGATCCTGGCGCTGGAACGGAATGCGCCAGGCACCGACGGGCAACACCTCCACCAGCTTGACCCCCGCCTTGCGCAGCTTCTTGGGCCAGGGGGAGCGGAAAAACTGCGAGCTGCCCACCGAGTCGAGCAGCAAACGACAATCCACACCGCGCTGTGCCACTTCCATCAGGGCCTCGCACACCATGTCAGCATCGCCACCAGGGTGCCAGATATAGAACTCCAGATAGCAGGAGAGCGTAGAGCGGCGGATATCCTGGGCGATCTCCCGCAGGATCCAGTCCGGTTTGTTGAGCAAGGTCATGCGGTTGCCGGAGAGCATAGGCATGGCCAGGCGGCCCTGGATCAGATCATGAAGCGGCTGGGCCTTGGCCCCCACCTCGCAGCAGTGCTGGGGAAACAGACGGGCCAGCTGACGGATCCAGATGGCATAAGGGCGGTACATGGCCTGAGCACGCTCGGCGCGGCGACGGCCGAGCCGGATCTCGCCAAACAGGACGTAGAACCCCACCCCGGCAAACGGGATGGCATAAATGAGGGCCAGCCAGGCCAGCGACACCCCGATGGGACGACGCTTCATCACCACCCTAAGCGACACACCGGCCACGATGACGGTGTGAAATAACAGCAGCAGCCAACCCAGAAAACGGGAAAACAGCAGTTGGAGATCGTGTTCCAGACCGTTAAACAACGGGAACTCCTCTTCTAATCGACAAACAGAACGGTGGGCAGACCCCATCAGGCCAGAATGGTATGCTGTAGGGCACATCCATTCAATCAGGTCTCATCCATGATCCTGCAATCTATGCTGCTCAGCCTGGCCATGCTAGGTCAAGGCTCATATGACATCAATGAACAACAGATAAACCAGTACCTGCAATCCCAGGTCAAGGTCGACAAACAACTGGAACTGCCCGGCATCATCAAGGCCCATGTACTGCTGGAGCAGAGCGACGTCCAGATCGGTCGCCAGCAGCCGGATACCGCCCGTGTCTATGGCAAGGGGAAGCTGAAAATAGCGCTGCCGGACAACACCGAATATGACGCCAGCCTGCAGATGACCTACGAGGCGAGGCCCCGCTACGACAAGAGCCAGAGTGCCCTGTTTCTCGACAATATGAAGCTGGTGGAGTACAAGCTGGAGCCGGAAGCCGCCCAGCAAAAATTCGGACTCATGCTCGGCATGCTGCTGCAGAGCATGGAAAAACGCCTGGAGACCCAGCCCGTCTATCGGCTTGACGACAAGGATCCGCAGCAGGCCTGGCTCAAGGAGAACCTGCTGGGGGTGGAGCTGTCACCGGGCAAAATCCACCTGCTGACTAATCCCCGCTAACCAGCCCATCTCTGCTGGTGCGCTCTGTCGCACCAGCAACTCCACCTGATAACCCTGCTGCAACTGCCGCTCATAGAGGGAGTGAAGGGCGCCTCTCAGACGATCGAGCCGCATATCGACAAAGCCGGCCTTGAGGTAAAAGGGTTTCTCGAAGGGCAGTGCCTGGCACACCACCGGCTTGTCAGCCAGGCCGTCGCAGGCATACTGCAGCAGCCGCGAACCCAGCCCCAGGGACTGGTAATGAGGCAGCAAGCGAAACCCGCACAGGTGATAGAACTCGTCTTCGTCCCGCAACCTGACCGCTCCCACCAGCCAGTGAGCATCACGCACGACAAAGATCCGCTCGGCCAGATCCGGCACATAGTGGGAAAAGGTCGTTTCGTAATAATCCCTGATAAGAGAGAGGTCGGCGTCGCAATACTCTTCGAAGGTAAGCTCCATTGCCGGCGTGCGAGTCACAAACAAATCCTTTGCTAATCAATTGGTAATGTCAGATATTGTGGACTAATCCGACCAGATTGACCCAGCAAGATAGCACGCCTGCCAGCGACAAAAAAGCACCGGTGCGGGCAAAGCCGCTCCTCTGCCCCATCCGGTGTCACAGGCTGTGACCCTCCTCACCCAATCGGCCCCGGCCTGCCGTTCAGCGCTTGTCCCGATCTGGCCATGATGCTTTACTCAAGCAGTTGTACACGACAAGGAGCACGCACTTGAAAGCATGGATGCTGGCGAGCCATCTACTGTTGATCCCCATCCCGGGCTGGAGCCAGACACCTCTCCCGGCAGAAGTGGTCTTTGTGACCTCCGAGCCACAGCCCGTCGCACAAGTGGAACCCGCCCCCCAACCGGCCCCTCCCGCCGGCAGCAAGCAGATCCATGTCTATAAATCGGTGCAGCAAAACGGGGTAACCCGCTACTCCGACATGATCCCGGAGCAGGGCCATTATGAGTTGCTGCTGTTCAATGACTGCTTCGCCTGCAATCCCGACTCTCGCGTCAACTGGCAGACCACGGGACTGTTTCTCTACGACTATGCCAGCACCATCAAGGCAGCCGCCAAGGCCTATCAGGTGGAGCCAGCCCTGATCCGTGCCCTGATCCATGCCGAATCCGCCTTCAACCCGCTGGCCATCTCCCGCAAGGGGGCCATGGGGCTGACCCAGCTGATGCCTGCCACCGCGCGGGAGCTCGGGGTTGGCAACGCCTTGCTGGCGGAGCAGAACATCTTTGGCGGGGTGAAATACCTGGCGGGGCTGCTCAAACTGTACGATGGCAACGTGGCACTGGCGACGGCCGCCTACAACGCCGGCGCGGGCGCCGTGCAAAAGCATGGCGGGATCCCCCCCTATGCCGAAACCCGGGCCTATGTAGAACGCGTCCAGCTGTTGCACCAGCGCTATAAAGAGATGCTGCAGGCCAAGGGGCTCTAGTCCTCGTCGTTTCTCGTTCTCACCAACCCTGCAAAAACAAAAAACACGCCCGCAGGCGTGTCGAGACCACACATGTTATGGCGAGCGCTTACTTCTGCTCGTCAGCCACCAGACGATAGGCCAGTGCCCCCAGAATGCCTCCGACAATCGGCGCAACCCAGAACAGCCACAGTTGACTGGTCGCCCAGTCGCCGACAAACAGCGCCACACCGGTACTGCGGGCCGGGTTGACCGAGGTGTTGGTCACCGGAATGCTGATGAGGTGGATCAGGGTCAGGCACAGGCCGATGGCGATCGGTGCAAAACCGGCTGGCGCGCGGCTATCGGTCGCCCCCATGATGACGAACAGGAAGACAGCCGTCATCACCACTTCGCACACCAGCGCTGCCATCAGGGTGTAGCCACCCGGCGAGTGCTCACCATACCCGTTGGAGGCAAACCCGGCGGAGAGATCAAATCCGGCCTGGCCGCTGGCAATCACATAGAGCACGCCGGCTGCAACAATGCCGCCCAGCACCTGGGCCACGATGTAAGGCACGACCCCGGTCGCCGGGAAACGGCCACCCGCCCACAATCCCACGGTGACCGCCGGGTTGAGGTGACAACCCGAGATATGGCCGATGGCAAAAGCCATGGTCAGTACCGTCAGACCGAAGGCCAGGGCGACTCCCAGCAGACCGATCCCGACATCCGGAAAGGCCGCCGCCAATACGGCGCTTCCACATCCTCCCAGCACCAGCCAGAAGGTTCCAATAAACTCGGCAGCAACAGGTCTCACGCGATTTCTCCCCATAATGTGACACTAAAAAGCTCCGTACAGAGCCCACGATTTAACAGGTGCGACATTATGGGAGTGTGAATCCGGGATGCGAACCCTGCCCGGGATGTTCAAAATTTGCGACCAATATCACAAAACATTGATTAGATAAGGCATTTATCAGTAGTGCCGCGAAGTGCCAGCCTCATGAGGATAAGTTTCATGCGACAACTTATGACCATTTTGACTCCATCAAACCGCTTGCCCACCTCCGGGGACGCGCTTCCCCCTCACTCCCCGACCGGTGTGAAGCGGCTCACCACCTCTCCCTGATGTTCAATCCACTCCATGAACATGGCCACGGGACGGGCATAGACCTCGCCATCCTGCTCGGAGCGATAGATCACCAGCTGCTCCCCGGTTTCAGTGTGCAAGGCCAGGGTGAGGACTTGGTAAAGCCCCCCCTTGAAGTGACGATAACGGCCGGGTACGGGTGCATGCATGGAGATCCCTCCTGGGATTGAACGAGATGAAACGATGACACAGGCGAGCATGGGCTGGCTCACGCCATCCCGCCGGTTTGCTGTCAAAAACGGGGAGTGGAAGACGAATTTTTCCGCAAGCCAATCGTGCCAGAGAGCGTGATAATTTCAACACAGTCAGGTAGCTTTGTTAATCAACCCATCATCTTTCACTGGCGATCCCGATATCACACAAACGATCATGCTGAATTTAACTTTTTGATAACCCTGTTTTGGAGCTAAAAATCAGGGATTTCTACTAAAAAGAAGATTGTTCTAGCATTCAATTCTGTGAAGAATAGGGGAAGGGAAATTTGATACTAAAAACCGCCTTTTTCGCCAACGCGTCCCCACGGGGAAGGAATCACAGTCACCATGTTCACTATCGACAAGTCGCACAAGCTCGACGATGTCTGCTATGACATCCGCGGCCCGGTGCATAAAGAGGCTCGCCGTCTCGAAGACGAAGGACACCGCATCCTCAAGCTCAACATCGGCAACCCGGCGCCGTTTGGTTTCGATGCACCGGAAGAGATCATCAAGGATGTCATCCTCAACATGCCCCAGAGCCAGGGCTACTGCGATTCCAAGGGGCTCTTCTCGGCCCGCAAGGCGGTGATGCAGTACTACCAGCAAAAAGGGATGCGCAAGGTCGATATCGACGACATCTACATCGGCAACGGCGCGAGCGAATTGATCGTGATGGCGATGCAGGCGTTGCTCAACAACGGCGACGAGATGCTGGTGCCCTCCCCCGACTACCCGCTGTGGACTGCGGCCGTCACCCTCTCCGGTGGCCATGCAGTGCACTACCGCTGTGACGAAGGGGCCGACTGGTATCCGGATCTCGATGACATCCGTGCCCGCATCACCCCGCGCACCCGCGGCCTGGTGCTGATCAACCCCAACAACCCGACCGGCGCCGTCTACGGCAGCGAGTTTTTGCTGGAGGTGATCGAGATCGCCCGCCAACACAACCTCATCATCTTCGCCGACGAGATCTACGACAAGATCCTCTACGACGACATCTCTCACACCAGCGTCTGCACCCTGTGTGACGATGTGATGGTAGTGACCTTCAATGGCCTCTCCAAAGCTTACCGAGCCTGCGGTTTCCGCCAGGGCTGGATGGTCATTACCGGGCCCAAGGGGCGCGCCCGCGGCTATATCGAAGGGTTGGAGATGCTGGCCTCCATGCGCCTGTGCGCCAATGTGCCGATGCAGCATGCCATTCAGACCGCCCTTGGCGGCTACCAGAGCATCAACGAGCTGATCCTGCCGGGCGGCCGCCTGCGCCGCCAGCGCGACAAGGCCTGGGAGCTTTTGAACGAGATCCCCGGGGTCTCTTGCGTCAAGCCCAAGGGGGCGCTCTACATGTTCCCGCGCCTGGATCCCAAGGTGTATGACATTCGCGACGACCAGAAGATGGTGTTCGACCTGCTGCAGCAGGAGAAGCTCTTGCTGGTGCAGGGCACCGGCTTCAATTGGCCGGCGCCGGATCACTTCCGCCTGGTGTTCCTGCCCCGGGAAGAGGAGCTGGAGGATGCCATCGGTCGTCTCGCCCGTTTCCTCAAGGACTACAAGCAGTAACGGCGACGCGACTTAGGCCTTGATCTGCCTCCTCTCCACGGTCGCAGAGCAAAGATAAAAAATCCGAAGCGGCCTGCACCGCTTCGGATTTTTTTATGGCGGGAGGCTCGCACTGCGAGGCCCGCTTTGTGAGTTATTTCTTCCCTTTCTCCCCGGTTGCCACCTCGGCGGGCGGCACTGCAGGGGCCTGATACCAATTCTCCCGGGGCACCAGCACCGCTTGTTCCGGCTGTGCGACGAAATTGGGGGACATGATCTGCACCCCGAACTCGTTGAACACATCCTGGATGTGGCCGTGCAGCTCGGTTCTGACCGGGCCGGGCAACAGCCCCTCTTTCATCCGCACCTGTAGCTCGTACTCCACATACCAGTCCTGCAGATTGAGCTGGCGCACCAGAGGTGCCTCCTCCTGATTGATCAACTGGCTGCGCCTGGCCGCCAGCTCCAGCATGGCGTGCACCTGGCGCCAGGGAGTGTCATAGCCGATGGTGACCTTGGTGAGCAGGGCAATACCCTTGTCGCTCGACAGCCGGCTCAGGTTGGTCACCTTGCCCCCTACCACCACGGCGTTGGGCAGAGTCACCTCGTGATCATGGCGGGTCACCAGCTTGGTCGAGAGGGCGCTCAGCTCGGTAACGACCCCTTCCACCTCCCCAATCTGCACCAGATCCCCCGGCCGCAAGGCCCGCGAGTAGATCAGTACCAGGCCACTCATGGCATGGTTCATGATCCCGGCCGAACCCAGGGTCACCATCAGACCGAAGAAGACGCTCACCCCCTTGAAGGCGTCCGAATCCGCCCCCGGCAGATAAGGGTAGGCGACGGTCAGGGCAAACAGCCAGATCACCACGGAGAGCAGACGGCGGGTCGCCCCAATCGTTTCGGAGTGCAACCCCTGCACCCGGAACTGGCCACGCTCGATGCGCTCGAAGATGACGGCCAGCATGCGGATGAAGAGCTTGGTCAGCACGAAGATGACCAGCACGGTCGCAAGCCCTGGCATGGCGGCGATGATCCCGCTCAGGATGTCGCTGCACAGCCCCAGCAGGGAGGAGCCCAACTGCTCGCTCCAGACCCGGGTATGCGGGAACAGCCCCAGCACATAGGTGAGCCAGCCATAGGTGAGCAGCAGGATCACCAGCAAGGTGAATACGCCGATGACGCGGATCTCCAGATTGCCGAGCACCTGACGCCATTGATGGGGGATCAGCCCCTTTTGCTGCAGCAGGTTGTTGGCAAACCAGCGGCGCGCCCGCAGGTGACCCCGCCGCAGCAGCTGGACCACCACCAGAAAAATCAGGGTCACCAGCACCGTCTTGCCCGCAGCCTTGATCAGATAGGCGTTGGAGTGCAGCTCCAGCACCTTGATCCGCACATTCTCCAGCCTCACCCGCACCCGCTCGGCAGCCTGATCCAGGGTCAGCTCATCGAGCCACTCCAGATCCTTTTCCAGCAGCACCAGCAGGTGCTTGTCATGGATCCTGAACTCCCTCGCCTCCTGGCCGAGTCGGGTCGAGCTGACCACGGTCACAGGATGGGTCAAATCCTCGGGCTGCAACTGTTGCACCCGCTCCTTGACGATCCGCACCCGGGCCGCCCCGTCCAGGCGGCCGAATTTCGCTTGCAGCATCACGATGGGCTCGTGAAACAGGGTCAGGGTCTGGGCCCGCTCCTGCTCGGTCGGCTCCAGCCTCGGCTCCGCCGCCCACCCGCTATTGACCGTGAGCAGGGCCAGCAGCATCCCTGCCAGCCTGATCATCCCTCTATGCCCCATAACTTCTCCCTATTGACCGCCAGGTCCCATCATGATGGTCACGCCCTGTCACGGGATTGGGTCAACCGGCTCAATCCAGATCTTGCCGTCATCCGTGACACGCCGGAACACCGTCCGTTTTTTGCAAAAAACCGAGTTATAACAAAGATTACCAGCAGTAATAGCACCGCGGCGATGGCGGCGAAAGAGGCCGCCACACCATTTTGCAACCTAACTCACAGGCATCTGGGCACACCATCAAAAAGGACTCGTACTGATTCGATAAAACCGGTAGACGGCCATAAAAAAACAGGGCCCCGCAGGGCCCTGTTTTCACGAACAACCGGTTTACAGCTCGACCACGTCGAACTGCACGTCCGGGTTCACATCCGCATCGTAATCCACCTCGTCCAGACCGAAACCGAACAGGCGCAGGAACTCCTGTTTGTAGCCGGTGTAATCGGTCAGATCGGAGAGGTTCTCGCTGGTGATGGACGGCCACAGATCGCGGCAGGTCTGCTGCACATCTTCACGCAGCTCCCAGTCATCCATGCGGATGCGGGCCTGTTCGTCCAGCGCCAGATCGGCACCATACAGACGGGTGCGCATCATGCGATCCACCTGCTCCATGCAACCCTCGTGAATGCCCTTCTCCTTCATGATCTTGAACGCCATGGAGATATAGAGCGGCATCACAGGAATGGCGCTTGATGCCTGGGTCACCACGGATTTCAGCACGGCCACGTGGGCGGTGCCGCCCTTGGCAGCCAGATCGCCACGGATGGCGGCGGCGGCGCGGTCCAGATCTTCCTTGGCGCGGCCCAGGGTGCCATGCCAGTAGATGGGCCAGGTCAGATCGGTACCGATGTAGGAGTAGGCCACGGACTTGGCGCCGTCAGCCAGCACGCCCGCATCGCGCAGGGCAGCAATCCACAGCTCCCAATCCTGACCACCCATGACGGTGATGGTGTTCTGGATCTCTTCCTCATTCGCCGGCTCGACGGTGGCGGTGATGATCTGATCCTTGTTGGTGTCGATGGCGGTGGTGGTGTAAACCTCGCCGATGGGTTTGAGGGCAGAGCGTACCACTTCGCCGGTTTCCGGCATCTTGCGCACCGGAGAGGCCAGGGAGTAGACCACCAGGTCAACCTGACCCAGATCCTGCTTGATGAGTTCGATCACCTTGGCACGGCACTCGTTGGAGAAGGCATCGCCGTTGACGCTTTTCGCATACAGGCCAGCTTCCTTGGCGGCCTTGTCAAAGGCGGCGGAGTTGTACCAGCCGGCGGTGCCCGGCTTGGTCTCGGTGCCGGCTTTTTCGAAGAAGACGCCGAGGGTGGCGGCGCCGGAGCCAAAGGCGGCGGCAATGCGGGACGCCAGGCCATAACCGGTGGAGGCGCCGATCACCAGCACCTTCTTGGGACCATTCTCGATGGTGCCCTTGGCCTGGGTATAGGCAATCTGACGACGAACATTGGCTTCGCACCCGACCGGGTGAGTGGTGGTGCAGATAAAGCCGCGAACCTTGGGTTTGATGATCATGTGTTGTCTCTTATCCGTTTGATGGATGAAATCGGGGCATAAGATACCTCATCTTGCCGGGATTAGGTGCTCTGATGTGTTGAACTGCGGCAAAAACGGGCATCTCGCAGGCTACCTGCTACCCAAAACAGAACCCTCGCGGATGAAATGAAGCGCAACTCGCAGACCCCTTGCTCACAACTCAATCGAACGGCAGTTATCGGGACTAACAACATCAAAGGGAGGCATCAGCCTCCCTTTTGTGTTTTATCGCGCCGGCAGGGGGCGATTATTTGGTGGTCGGGGCTACCTTGACGGCCGGCGCCTTGGCATGAGCTGCTTTATGGTGTTTTTTCACCACCTTGGTCTGGGTGGTTTGCGGCGCAGCAGACTTGGTCGGGGTGGCAGCCATGGTAAAACCGGAGGTGAGGGCGAAAACGGCGGCCAGGGTCAGGGGAATGATCTTTTTCATCTTCATTTTCCTTATTCAGGTGGGTGTCATGGAGCCTTCTCCATGACTTCATCCTAAAGGGAGGGCGGCCGCGCTTCCGTGAGTGGTTGGTGACGGTTTGTATCCAAATGTACAGGCAGGGTGAGGCAGAAACGGGCACCGCCGTCACCGGGCAGCAGGGCCACCTCTCCCCCGTGATGGCGGGCTATGCTGCGCACTATGGCCAGCCCGAGGCCGCTGCCGCCGGTGCGGCGGTCACGGCTCTTGTCCAACCTGACAAACGGCTCGAAGATTTGCGGGGCCAGCTGCGGATCGATACCGGGCCCGTCGTCGCTCACCTCCAGCAGGTAACGATCCTGCAAACGCGAGACGGTGAAGACGACCCTGTGCTCGGCATAGCGCAGGGCATTGCCGATGAGATTCTCCACGGCACGGGCCAGCAGCCGTTGATCGCCGCACCAGGGCATGTCGATGGGCTGAAGCTCGAAAACCAGCTCTTTATCGTGCTGCAGCGCCTGCCAGTCGGTGCTGTGCTGCCGTGCCCACGCACCCAGCTCAATCTCGTCGCGCTGCAGCGGCATCTCGGGCCTGTCCAGCCTGGCGTAGGTGAGCATCTCCTCGATCAGGGCATCCAGCGCCCCCAGATCACGCTCCAGTGCCTGCTGATCCGGCGCGGCTGGCTGTTGCTCCAGCATCGCAAGGCGATAGCGCAACCTGACCAGCGGGGTACGCAACTCATGGGCGATGGCATCGGTCAGTTGCTTGCGACTGGCCAGCATGGCCTGCAGCTGGGCGGCCATCTCATCGAAGGTTCGCCCCACCCTTGCCAGGCTGCTCCCCGCCGGCAGATTGGTGCGACGGGAGAGATCGCCGTCGCCAACCAGACGGGCCGTGCGTTCCAGCTGTTGCAAACCGCGCCAGTGGGGACGCAGCCAGAGCAGGATGGGCACCCCGAGGGAGAGCCCGATCAGCAGCAGCAACCCCACATCAACCCAGTGAAGTTCATGAAGATAAGAGAGATAGGGCACGGGGCCGACGATCAGCACCTGTTCGGTACCCGGGATGCGCTGCAAGAAGGTGTCATCTTCTTCGACGATCACGATATTGCCCGCGGCAAGAAAGGCCTGATCCTCCCGTGCCAGCGGTTGCTGTGCCAGCGCCCCGACCTTGAGCGGCAGGGTGAGCTGACGGCTCTGCAGCCGCAGGCGCTCCGGCCAGAGTTCGGGGGAGAGCTTGGCCAGCTCCCCCGTCAACAGGCCCAGAGAGCCTTGCATCATCCGCTCCAGATAGCGATCCCCCGCTCGCTCGGCGGTGACCTGATAGACCATGCCCACCAGCAAGATTGCCAGGGTGAAGCAGCCCATCAGCAACAGATAAAACTGGATAAAGAGGCGGCGCATGATGCTCCTTGCTGCTCCCGGTTATTCCCAGGCATGGGGCACGAACAGATAGCCTTTCTGGCGGACCGTCTTGATGCGCACCGGGTTATTGGTGTCATCGCCGAGCCGGCGCCGCAAGCGGGAGATGGCGACATCCATGCTGCGATCCAGCCCGTCATACTCCCGGCCTCGCAGGCTTTGGAACAGGGCTTCCCGCCCCAGGATCTGGCCGGCGTGGCAGGCCAGCTCCCACAACAGATCGAAATCGGCGGTGGAGAGGGCAATGCTCTGACCATCGAGCCGCACATCCCGCCCCGCCCCATCGACGCACAGACGGCCAAATTGCAGGGCCTGGGGCGCCGAGGTCACCGCCACCGGCTGCGGCGCCTGCTGGTGCTGTCGAAACTGCACCCGCAACCTGGCCAGCAGCACGGACGGGGGCGTGGTCTTGAGGATATAGTCGTTCGCCCCCAGCTCCAGGCTCAGGATCTGGTTCATGTCGCTGTCGAGGGAGGTAAGCATGACGATAGGGCCGCCAAAGCGCGGTCGCAATGCCCTGCACAGGGACATGCCATCGAGCCCCGGCAACATGATATCGAGCAGCACCAGATCAGGCCGTTCGGCCTCGAATCTGGCCAGCGCCCTGTCTCCCCTGCTCTCCAGGATCACCTCCATCTCATGACGTCCGAGCCAGTTGCTGATCAGCTCGCCAATCTCGGGGTCATCCTCAACAAACAGAATACGTTGCATAAAAAGCGCTCGTTGAAAGCAAGGGAAAACCCTTTCGGGATGTCACGCGGCCACTTTTGACGTTGTGGACCCAGATTACCCCTTCTTGATCTCCCGCAGGTAGCGGTAGATGGAGTGCACCGAGATGCCAAGCTGGCGGGCGGCGATCTGGGCGCTGTCTTTGAGCTCGAAGATCCCCATGTCGTGCAGCTGGTTGACGATGACCCGGGTCTTCTGGGATGGCGGTACCGCCTCGTTGCCACGCACCTCGCTGCTGATGGTGTCGATGGTGCTGTTGAGGGCCTCGTCGATGTTGCGGGCGAACACCTCGGGGGTGGTGGAATGCTCGTGGGTGTGCATGCACTCCGGCATCATGGCCCGCAGCACGGATTGCAGCGGGGCATCCATGTCGGTGTTGATGCACAGCATGCCGATCGGCTGGTGCTCGCCATTGCGAATGATGGTGGTGAGGGAGCGCAGCGTCTTGCCGGTGGCGCACTTGGTCAGGTAGGGGCTGGAGATATCCTGCCCGCTCTTGAGCTTCATCAGCGCCAGGTTGGTGATGGGGGCACCGACACTGCGGCCCGTGATATGGCCGTTGGCAATCTTGATGATCGAGGGGTTGCGCGCATCCAGACTGTGGAGCAATACCTCCGTATGCTGGCCATACATGGTGGCGATGCCATCCACTATGTTTTCCATCGCCTTGAGGATCTCGAAATCACTCGGACTCAACTCTTGCAGCTTCACATTGGGACCTTAATGCAGGGGCTGCTGCGCCGGACTCGGGGCGCCGGGCAGCAGCCGACAGGGACACTCAGGCGGACATGATATCAATAATGGTGCTGTCTGTGGCAGCCATGCCGTCCTTGACCATCTGACCGACGTTGCGGATGGTTTGTTCCACGTTGCCTGCGACGATCCCCTGCCCCGAAACCGAGTGGCTGTTGAGGGCCATCAGGAAGCCGCGCACCGCCGCACTGGAGGAAGTACTCACCTTCATGGCGCAGGAGGCTTTCGCCCCGTCACACACCATGCCGGCGCTGTCGCTCAGCACGTTCTGGATGGCATGACAGGATTGCTCTAAGCTCCCCCCCGCCAGATAGACCATGGCCATGGCGGCGGCGGCACTGGTGACCGTGTTGCCGCAAAATGCCGACAGCGGCGGATAGTGGGATTTGATATAGATGGCGCCCAGGTGGCTCATGATGAGGGCGCGAGCCAGCTGCTCTTCGCTTGCGCCATAGCGCTCGGCGATCACCACCACGGGAATGGTGGCGGCAATACCCTGATTGCCGCTGCCGAAGTTGCTCATCGCGGGCAGGCTGGCGCCCCCCATGCGGGCGTCGGAGGCGGCGGCGGTGCGCATCACGATGCGGTTCATCACATCCTCGCCGATGAGGCCGGCCTGGATGTTCTGCTGCATGGTGCGCCCGATCTCGAGACCATAGGGATTGCTCATCCCCTCGTCGGAGAGCCTGCCGTTGAGTTCGGAGGCCTGGAGGATGAAGCGGATCTGCTCGAACTCCACCTGGGTGGCGAATTCGTGGATGGCGGCGATGCTGATGTCGACTCCGTCGCAAATGGCCCCGGTGGCACCACTCTGGGCCGGGTCCGCCGCGAAGGTGATCTCCCCATCCCGACGCTGCTCGACGATACGGGTATGCCCCCCGCACAGGGTCACCTCGGCGCTGTGCTCCTCACCCTGCTCATCATGACCGGACACTGTCACCCGGCAGTAGATGAACTCAGGGGCCTCGGTGCGACTGACCAGCACGGCCCCTTCGTCGATCAGGGCCTGGGCACGGGCCACCTGCTCCGGGGTGATGGCAGCCAGCACCTCGAGCCCGGCATCAGCCTTGCCGCCGATGGCGCCGGCGGCCGCGGCGATGGCCAGCCCTATCTTGCCGGTGCCGGGCACATAGACGCCCATCGAATTCTTGTAGAGATTGTCCGAGACCACCACCGCCAGACGCTCGGGCTCACACCCCAGCGCCCGGGCGGCGACGGCCGCGGCATAAGCGGCGGCGATGGGTTCGGTACAGCCCAGCGCCGGTTTGACAACCTGTTGAATAATCTTCAGATACTGCTGCCATGCTTGTTTCATTGCGAGAACCTTTCTGTGTGCATTAACGGGCGATATGGGCGATGGCTTCGACTTCCACCCTGACTCCCATGGGCAGATCTTTCACCGCGAAACAGCTGCGCGCCGGACAATCCTGCTGGAAATAGCGTTTATAAACCGCGTTGAATGCGGCAAAATCGCTGATCTCCGCCAGGTAACAGGTGGTCTTGAGCACGGTATCGAGCGAGCCGCCACCCGCCTCCAGCACGGATTTCAGGTTTTCCAGCGCCTGCTGGCTCTGGGCCGTGATGCCCCCTTCCACCACGCCCCCTTGCTGCTTGCAGACCGGCAACTGACCGGAGGTAAAGATGAGATCGCCATAGGCAGTGCCATGGCTGTAGGGGCCGATGGCATCGGGTGCGGCATTCGCCACTATGACCTGTTTCTTCATATCGCCACTCCTTAATATGCAATTATTTTTGCAAACATTGTTTTGCTTTCACTCAACATTATTTGCTTATTAATTGAGTTATTCAACTAAAAACTAAAGATGTAGTCATAAATTCCGTTTTATTGTAAACAAAAAGCGTGATCGACCTCCTTCTTTGGATAAAAGAGCATTGTCTGCCAACTTTTTATTCAACTATATTTGTACCAAATTCATTGCCATTACAAAAACAAGGGACTCTAGATATGTACACAACGGCAACCACCCAGCCCGCCACGGGCACGGGTAGCGCAATACACAAGGGCCCGCTGATGGGCACACTGGAATGGAAAGAGGCGGTTCGTTTTGACAGCACCGACTGGGGCTGGATCATCATGAGCATCGGCATGGCCATCGGGGCGGGGATCGTCTTCCTGCCGGTGCAGGTGGGGCTGATGGGGTTGTGGGTCTTCCTGCTGTCGGCGGTGATCGGTTACCCGGCCATGTACATGTTCCAGCGCCTCTTCATCAATACCCTGGCCACCTCCCCCGAGTGCAAGGATTACCCCAGCGTCATCACGGGTTACCTGGGCAAAAACTGGGGCATGCTGCTTGGCGCCCTCTACTTCGTGATGCTGGTGATCTGGGTGTTTGTCTACTCCACCGCCATCACCAATGACAGCGCCTCCTTCCTCCATAGCTTCGGCATCACCGACACCCTGCTCTCGAAAAACCCGCTCTACGGTCTGGTCCTGATCTGCGCCCTGGTGGCGCTGGCATCCCGCGGCGAGAACCTCTTGTTCAAGATCTCCAGCTTCATGGTACTGACCAAGATCAGCGTGGTAGCCCTGCTCGGTCTGATGATGGTGGACAAATGGGATGCGGCCAATATCACCGCCATGCCCACCGTCGGTCACTGGATGAAGGATGCCGTCATCATGCTCCCCTTCACCCTGACCTCCATCCTCTTTATCCAAAGCCTGAGCCCCATGGTGATCTCCTACCGTTCGCGGGAAAAATCCCTGGAGGTGGCCCGCTTCAAGGCCATGCGTGCCATGAACATCGCCTTCGGCATCCTGTTCGTGGTGGTCTTCTTCTACGCCATCTCCTTCACCCTGGCCATGGGCCACGAGCAGGCGGTCAAAGCCTCCGAGGAGAACATCTCGGCGCTGGCTATGGTGGCACAGGGCGTGCCGGGCCAGACCCTCAAACTCTTGAGCCTGACCCTCAACATCTTCGCGGTAATGACCGCCTACTTCGGCGTCTATCTCGGTTTTCGGGAAGCCTGCCAGGGGCTGACCATGAACCTGCTGCGCCGCGTCATGCCCGATGAGCGCATCAACCGGGATCTGGTAGGCAAAGGGATCATGGTGTTTACCGTCATGCTCTCCTGGGGCGCCATCGTGCTCAACGCCCCCGTGCTGAGTTTTACCTCCATCTGCAGCCCCATCTTCGGCATGGTGGGCTGCCTCATCCCGGCTTATCTGGTCTATCAGGTGCCGGCGCTGCACAAGTACAAGGGCACTTCCCTCTACATCATCATCATCACCGGTCTGCTGCTCTGCGTATCGCCCTTCCTGGCGTTCAATTAAGTCGCGGTGACGACACAACAAAAGGGCCACCCCGGGTGGCCCTTTTTCTGGATAGCGACTTCGCCTGGCAACTCGCCGCTATCAAGGCCCGGATGAGAGCCAGCTCAACCTCCCTGCACAAAAACAACTATCTCGTCTTGCTTGGCTGGGGGACAAAGACGTAGTCTCGAACGAAAACAAAACATGGCCAACCCGCTCTCCCGAATCAGGGAGTTCGAGGCAAGGGCCAGATACGACAGATCGAAAGAGCCAACATCTATCACCTCGTTCAGGCAAGGAATTTCAGATGGCGAGATACCAGTTTTTCACCATTCCGGCATCCAACCGGCAGCAATACACCTTTATCGACATGGCCTCCCCCACTTTTTTGATTGAGAAAGAGGCGTTATTGGCCCAGGGATTCGAGGTCCAGGAGGATTTTATCGATGCCCAAAGCCCGACAGAGGCGGTGGAGAAGTACCAGTCCGGCTTTCTCTATGTGGCTGACGAAATAGGCAAATCAGGCGAAGCCTATGCCGCGGCGACGGCACTGCTGGAAGCTGGCAAGGGATTATTCGATCGAAAAGCGGGCCATTGACGAGGAAAGAAGATGGCCATCGCGACAAGGCGTCCGATGGCCAACAGGATAGTCAGATGCGGGCAAGCTGGCGGAGCATCTCGACCAGCTCCTCTTCGCTGCTCGGTTCATAGGCCAATTGCAGGCTTGGTGCGCCGCCGCCCATCAGCATGTAGACGTTCGTGCTGCAGTGGTCATAGTGATACCACTTACCGTCGATACAGACGTCGGTATAGCATCTCGGGTCCCTTTTGAGTTCCATACAAACTTCCTTTTGTGTCATACCACCAACATCATTTTCGACCGTAAAGTAACCAGAGCGTTACAAACTTGATACAGATCAAGTCCGGGTGGCGACACCGCGATTTGTCGGCAAAAAAGTTCCGATAGACGCTGTTTATCGCCCATTGACGGCCATCTGCTTCCTGTTAAGTTCTCAGTCAGCCATGTCCGCCACAATGATATCGGGCTGAATGGAAGATGAGCAATCTCCTGGGCACCCTTCACATCATGGGCAGCCTCACCGGCATGAGGCGCCTGCGCCATATCGACCAGGCAAGCAGAGGATGCATAAATGCCCTACCCGCACATAGACCTGAACCTGTTTCGCATCTTCGATCGCGTCATGATCGAGAAGGGAGTATCGGCTGCGGCCGCCAGCCTGGAGATGACCCCCGCCGCCATCAGTCAGGCCATTCGCAGGCTGAGCGATCTCATCGGCGAGCCCCTGTTTCGCCGCGATGGCCGCGGGATCATCCCCACCAGCCGCGCCCTCGCCCTGCACCGGGAGATCCGCACCGCCCTACACACCCTGGAGCGCTCCCTGCTGCTCAACCAGGAGTTTAATCCGCTCACCAGCCAGCGCATTTTTCGCATCGCCAGCCACCCGGATCTCGATCTCCTGCTGCTGCCAACACTGCTCGCCCATCTGGCCAGGGTGGCGCCCCATTGCCGGGTGGAGTCGGTGCCTGGCTTGTTTGAAGAGCACCTGCGTCAGCAGGCGCTGCGCCTTCGCAATATCGACCTGGTGCTGGCCAGCACGGCGCTGGAAGAGGCCGGCTTTTGCAACGAGTCCCTGCTGACCCTGGAGCTCAGGGTGGCCTGTCGCGCCGATCATCCGCGCATCGGGGAGAGCCTCGACTTCGAAACCTTCTTTGCCGAGGAGCACGTGGTCTGGGATGTGCGCCGCAAGGACGACTGGGTCATCCGCAGCCTCAGTGACCAGGCCCTGCCTCCCCGCAAGATTGCCTACGAGAGCAACGCCCTGCTCACCGCACTCTCCCTGGTCAGCCAGACCGAGTGGCTCTGCGTGGTCAGCCAGTGGCATGTCGCACAGGTGCGCGACACCCTGCGGCTCAAGGATTTTCCGCTGCCATGGGCCTCCAGCCACTGCCCCGTTTATCTCAGCTGGCACCAGGCGCAGGGCCGGGATCCCGCCCTCCAGTGGTTTATCCGCCAGCTGTACCTGATTGCCGCAAGCTGACCCCCTCATTTAACGGCTGCTTAACTGTCGTTTATTGCCGGCTGCCATGATTGTTGCGGCCGGCTTGACTACTCTGGTGCCGACCCCGTTGCCGTGCCCTCGGCGCAATGCCGCAACGCCCGAATAACAGAGCAACGCTGACCATGTTCATGGGACATGTCGTCAGGCGCCATCTCGGCTACCCGTCACTCACCCTGTTTACTGGGGGGCATCAGAGTCTGACTACACTTGGTCCTGCCTACCCACCACAATCTGGAGAAAGACAGATGAAGCTCAAGTTCTCGACGCACACCATTGTCACCCTATGCCTCTCCGGCTCCCTGCTGTTGCAGCCGGCCTGGGCCGTCATCAACCCCAAGCCGGCCAGCGAATTTACCATCCAGGCCAACCAGAATGTGCTGCACACCCTGCCATTCAACGACAAGCAGGATTTCGAGGACGCCCGACGCGGCTTCATCGCCAAACCGGATACCCTCACCATCAAGGATGACAAGGGCAACGTGGTATGGGATCTGGAGCAATACAAGACCTATATCGGCCTGGACAAGACGGCGCCGGATACCGTCAACCCGAGCCTGTGGCGCAATGCCCAGCTGAACATGGAGTACGGGTTGTTCAAGGTGACCGACAAGATTTACCAGATCCGCGGCTTCGATCTCTCCAACATCACCTTCATCCAGGGTGACAAGGGATGGATCGTCTTCGACCCGCTGATCTCGCCGCAGACCGCCAAGGCGGCCCTCGCCTTCATCAACCAGACCCTGGGCGAGCGGCCGGTCAGTGCCGTGGTCTACAGCCACTCCCACGTGGATCACTACGGCGGGGCTGCCGGCCTCTTCAACTCGCCGGACGAGGTGAAAAAGAACGGGGTTCAGATCATCGCCCCCGAAGGGTTCACCGAGCATGCGGTCTCGGAAAACGTCATCGCCGGCAATGCCATGGCCCGCCGCGCCGTCTACATGTATGGCGCCCTGCTGCCGCGCAATGCCCAGGGAGGCGTGAATGGCGGCCTGGGGCAGACTACCTCCACCGGCGTTCCCTCCCTGCTGCTGCCAACCCGCTTCATCACCAAGACCGGGGAAGAGGTCACCCTGGATGGCGTGCGGATGGTCTTCCAGATGACCCCGGGCACCGAAGCGCCGGCCGAGATGAACACCTGGTTCCCGGACAGCAAGGCGCTCTGGATGGCCGAGAACACCACCAATACCATGCACAACATCCTCACCCTGCGCGGCGCCCAGGTGCGCGATGCCCTCAAGTGGTCCAGCTTCCTCAACGAGACCATCGAAACCTGGGGCGACCAGGCCCAGGTCAAGTTCCAGAGCCACCACTGGCCGCGCTGGGGCAATGCCAGCATCGTCGACTACTTCAAGAAGCAGCGGGATCTCTACAAGTACATCCACGACCAGTCGGTGCGCCTGATGAACATGGGCTACACGGGTGAGGAGATCTCGGAGAAGATTGCCCTGCCCCCCGAGCTCAACGACTTCTGGCCGAACCGCGGTTACTACGGCACCCTGCGCCACAACAGCCGGGCCGTCTATCAGCGCTACATGGGCTGGTACTCCGGCAATCCCTCCGATCTGGACAACCTGCCACCCGAGATGGTCGGCCCCAAATACGTCGAGTTCATGGGCGGTGAGCAAGCGCTGCTGAAGAAAGCAAAGGCGTCGTTCGACAAGGGGGAATATCGCTGGGTCGCGGAAGTGCTCAAGCATCTGGTGTTCGCCAACCCCAACAACCAGGAGGGCAAGCTGCTGCTGGCCGATGCGCTCGAGCAGCTGGGCTATCAGGCCGAGTCCGGCCCATGGCGCTCCGTCTATCTGCAGGGGGCCTATGAGCTGCGCAACGGCGTGCCCACTGCTGGCGGTACCGTCACCGCCTCGCCGGATACCATTCGCGCCATGAGTCCCAGCATGCTGTTCGACTATCTGGCGGTGCGGATCAATCCGGAGAAAGCGGCCGGCAAGAAGATGGTCGTCAACATGGACTTCACCGACATCGGGGAGAAACACACCCTGAGCCTGGAGAATGCCGTACTCAACCACACCACCCGCTACGCCGCCTCGCCGGATGTGACCGTCACCCTGAGCAAGCAAACCCTGGATGACATCCAGCTGGGCCAGGGCACGCTGGAGCAGAAGATCGCCAGCGGCGAGATCAAGGTTCAGGGCGACCAGCAGAAGTTCAGTGACTTCGTCAGCCTGCTCGACAAGTTCAACTTCTGGTTCAACATAGTGACCCCATGATGCGACGCACCCTGCGCGTGTGCATGACCCTGCTCTGCCTCATCCCCGGGATGGGGCAGACCTGCGGTTATGACGCACTCTACCCCAACCCGTTCGAACAGAGCTGGCCCGGTACGCTCGACGTTGCCATGGCGACCGCGGCGGCGGTTAATGATGACAGACTGGCCCGTCTGTCCCCCCTCACCGGCGAGGCGGGGTTTACCCGCAGCCAGGCCTGGCTGCAGGCCCTGAAGAACCGCTTCCAGCAGGCCGGCGTCAGGGGCGGCGTCTCCATCCTGCTGGTCGACTCCGGACTCTGGTCGAGGCTGCGTGGCAAGGAGTCACTGCTGCTGCAGTTGCACACCCCCGGGCCCCATGCGGATGACAGGGTGATGCTGCTGAGCGAGGCCGCCCTCGATGCCCTGCTGGCCGGCACCCTCACCATAGAGACTGCCGTCCAGCTTGGAGTGGTGACGCTGCAAGGAGAAGATGGCAAACAGTTGCAGCATGACTTGCACCAGGCTCTGAGCTTGCAGGTATGACCCGCTCAGATATGAAAAAAGGGAGGCATCTGCCTCCCTTTTCTTTGCTGCCATCGGGGCAACGGTCAAGCGCGGGCGCTTATTCGTCTTCCAGATAGGCGTAGCCTTGCAGACCCAGCTCCAGCTCGTCGAGCAGGGCCTTGCGGGTCGCGTCGTCCAGCGCCGGGTGGGAGACGATCCGCTGGTAGTTCTCGCGAATGACGGACGGGTCGATGTTGACGTAACGCAGCAGCTGGTCGACGGTGTCGCCGCGCACCACGTTGCGGATGTCCATCTTGCCTTCCTCGTCCAGCCACACTTCCGCGCAGTGGGTGTCACCGAACAGGTTGTGCAGATCGCCGAGGATCTCCTGATAGGCGCCCACCAGGAAGAAGCCGACGTGGCACTCTTCGTTCTCGCCATACACCGGCATCGGCAGGGTGCTTTCCACACCCAGACCGTCGACGTAGTGCTCCACCTGACCGTCGGAGTCACAGGTGATGTCCATCAGGATGCCGCGGCGGGTGAGCGGACGCTCAAGGCCGGAGAGCGGCATCACCGGGAACACCTGACCGATACCCCAGGCATCCGGCAAGGACTGGAACAGGGAGAAGTTGGCAAAGCACTTGTCGGCCAGCTTCTCGGAGAGCTCGTCAGCCAGCGCACGGTGGTTGCGGTTGACCGGGTTGAGCAGCTCTTTGAGCGCCAGACAGGTGTTCTGGTGCAGCATCTCGGCCCAGGCGCGCTGCTCGAGGTTGAGCAGGCCCATGGTGTACTGGGTGTTGACGTCTGCCAGATCCGCCACCGAATCGTGGAAAATCTCCAGCAGGGAGGGATCTTCCCCTCGCAGATCCAGCCAGCCTTTCCACATGTTTTGCAAAATGGTGGGCGCGTCTTCGTCCGGGGCGCTGATGTCGTTCACCTCCACCCCTTCGGCACCAATGATGTTGGTCACCAGCACGGCGTGGTGCGCAGTCAGGGCACGGCCGGACTCGCTGATGATGGTCGGGTGCGGCAGGTCGAACTCGCGGCACACGTCGCCAATGCCCCACACCACGTTGTTGGCGTACTCGGAGAGGCTGTAGTTGGCGGAGCAGTGGCTCTGGGAGCGGGTGCCCTCATAGTCCACACCCAGGCCACCGCCTACGTCAACGACTTCGATGTTGGCACCGAGGCGACGCAGTTCGGCGTAGAAACGGCCGCACTCGCGGATGCCGCCCTGGATGTCGCGGATGTTGGCGATCTGGGAGCCCAGGTGGAAGTGCAGCAGTTGCAGGCAGTCCAGCTTGCCGACGCTGCGCAGACGCTCGATCAGCGCCAGGATCTGGGAGGCGGACAGACCAAATTTGGACATGGAGCCGCCGCTCGATTCCCACATGCCGGAGCCGGTGGAAGCCAGCTTGGCGCGCACCCCGATGTTGGGCTTGATGTTGAGGCGAGCTGACTCGTCCAGCACCATTTCCAGCTCGGAGGGCTTCTCCACCACGATGTAGACCTTGTGGCCCATCAGGTTGCCCAGGAGGGCGTGGCGGACATATTCGCGATCTTTGTAGCCGTTGCAGACGATCACCGAGCCTTGCTCATGGTGATGGGACAACACGGCAAGCAGTTCCGGTTTGGAACCAGCTTCCAAGCCAAGCCGGGGCTTGTCGCTGTAGGACTGGCTGATGGTCTCGATGACGCGACGCTGCTGGTTTACCTTGATGGGGTAAACGCACAGGTAGTCCCCTTCATAGCCTGACTTCTCGATGGCCTGACCGAAGGCGTTGAACAGCGCATCGACCCGGCTCTTGAGGATGTCGGGGAAACGCAGCAGTACCGGAGTGGTCAGCCCGGATTGACGCAGTTGTTCGATGGCGTCGGAGAGCACTATCTGTGCGTCAGGGCGTGACTTGTCGGGAGCAACGGTCACATGACCGGCGTCATTGATATTGAAAAAACCCGCACCCCAGTAGGGAACGTTGTAGACCTTCAAGGAGTCCTTGCTGGACCAGTTAGTCATGGGCTATGCCTCGCAAATGAGCGGCCAGTGGCCGCCTTCGTTACCCTCAATCACATCCAGACCATTTGCGGCAAGCCAAGGCTGCCTGGTGGATTTTGGGAAGTAACGAGTCTTGATGTGGGGCTGGTGGCTTTACATCAAGCTCAACGGTATGCGGTGCTACGATGCCGTAGTACCGCGGTACTTTGATGACAGACAGCATCAGCCACGCAGTCTGTTCATCATTCGGCAGCCATCACGACAGCAGGAGAAAGGTTCAAGGAAGAGATGCGAAGACGCCAGCACGCATGCGTGTTGATAGACGACAACAACCACAGCCAACCCATTTCCAGTGACCGCCCATGACAAGGGAAGATGATGAGCCGTCGGCTCACTCGGTCAAATGCAAAATGAGAGTCTGTTGTTCTCCCTGATACCGGAGCCTAACCGGTATTAAAGAAACCATTCCCCAGCAGTGTCTGTCGTTTCTGCGTGCCTCGCCCTATAGGCGTGTGATCGTCCGGATGTCTGGCGGCCTCTGCCTGCGTCAGGGTTACCCTTGGATCGGCGCGGAGTGTACACACTTAAGGCCGGCCGTGACAATAAAAAATCGCGTTGCAAATCCCCTTTTTTTCACCCGTGCGAATATCGCTGCCAGGCAGGCGCCATCAGGGATAGCGCCTCATTCGCTCCCCCTCCTTTACCCCTGAAAAGAGTCACGTTTTTCCACCATGACGGGCAGCCCTGACCAGGCGGGCCTCGCAGCCAAAAAGCGGGTCTTTGCCGGCGCCTAAAAATCCTGAAACCCCTTCGCTTTATGCAGCGCAACCCGACCCGCATCAGCCCGCGTCAGGGAGTGACGCCCCGACATAAAAAATGGAGAAAACCTGCGCTGACGCAATGAGCGAGAAAACGGGATTGGCCACAATGACCTTTCATTACCGGAGGCTACTAATGGATACCCTGCTTGAGCGTTTCTTGCGTTACGTGACTTTTCATACCCGCTCTGACGAGACCAATCCCGCCTGTCCCAGCAGTGAAGGCCAGCTGGTCTTTGCCCGAGTCCTCAAGGAAGAGATGGAGGCCCTGGGGCTGACCCGGGTCACTCTGGACGAACACGGCTACCTCACCGCCTGTCTGCCAGGCAACCAGCCAGAGGCTCCCGCCATCGGTCTTATCGCCCACATGGATACCGCCGATTACGAGGCCGAGCAGGTGGAGCCCCAGATCATCGAGAACTACCAGGGTGGGGATATCTGCCTTGGCAAGGGTGACGAAGTGCTGACCATCCGCGACTACCGTTTCCTGAAAAACTACCTGGGCCAAGATCTCATTACCACGGACGGCACTACCCTGCTCGGTGCCGACGACAAGGCGGGCATCGCCGAGATCCTTACCGCCATCGATCATCTGCAGGCTCACCCCGAGATCCCTCGCGGCGATATCTGGGTCGGCTTCACCCCGGACGAGGAGATAGGCCGCGGCGCCAACCTCTTCCCGCTGGACAGGTTCCCGGCCAAGTGGGCCTATACCGTCGATGGCGGCGAACTGGGGGAGCTCGAATACGAGAACTTCAACGCCGCCAGCGCCACCATCCGTTTTATCGGCAACAACGTGCACCCGGGTACCGCCAAGGGCAGCATGATCAACAGCCAGACTCTGGCTGCCCGCTTCCACGCCGCCATGCCGGCCGAGCAGACGCCCGAGTGCACCGAGGGCTACGAAGGCTTCTTCCACCTGGCCCAGATGAACGGCACTGTGGAGGAGAGCAGCCTGCACTACATCATCCGTGACTTCGACGACGAGGGGTTTGCCAGTCGCAAGGCCGAGATGGAGCGACGGGTGGCCGCCATGCAGGCCGAGTACCCCAAGGCCCGCATTGAGCTCACCCTGACCGACAGCTATCGCAACATGCGCAGCCAGATTGAGCCGCACATGCACATTGTGGAGCTGGCCAAGGCGGCGATGATCGCGGCCGACGTGAGCCCCAGGGTCAAGCCGATCCGCGGTGGCACCGACGGTGCCCGCCTCTCCTTTATGGGGCTGCCCTGCCCGAATATTTTCACCGGTGGTCACAACTTCCACGGCAAGCACGAGTTCATCCCGCTGCAATCCATGGAAAAAGCGGTCGCCACCCTGGTGGAACTGGTACGGCTGACGGCCGCCTGGCGCGGCTGATCCTCGCCGATAACCCGCAGGGCGACACCCTTCGCCCTGCCATCAAACTGTCATCCCGCTGCCACACGGCGGGAACAGATCACCCTCATGATGGGGCAAATCCTCGCCGGAGCGCCCCAGATGTTCAGTGTCGATACCCTGCTTGCCCAGCACTTTCCCCGCCTGCATGGCTCCCCCGCACTCGCCCCGCTCAGCAAGCGGGCCCTGGCCTGGCTCTTCAACGAGCAGGCCTTCCAGCAGTTTGCCGGCCGCTATCCTCACCTGCGCGGACTCGATTTTGTTGAACAGGTGCTGGCCCAGCTCGACTTCGACTACCTGGTCAGCGAGGCGCAGCTGGAGCACATCCCCGCCAGTGGCCGGGTGATCATCGTCGCCAACCACCCCATAGGGTCTCTCGACGGGCTGGCGCTGCTGCGCCTGCTCGGCCGCATCCGCCCCGATGTGAAAATCGTGGCCAACCAGCTGCTGGCCCAGCTTGCGCCGCTGCGCTCCCTGTTGCTGCCGGTGGACAACCTGGGAGGCAAGACGGACAGGCGCGCCATTCTGGCGATGGGGGAGCACCTGGCGGCGGAAGGGGCGCTGGTGATCTTCCCCGCCGGCGAGGTATCGCGCCTCGGTCCCAAGGGAGTAAAAGATGGCCCCTGGCAGGGAGGCTTCATCAAGCTGGCCCAGCGCACCCGCACCCCGCTGGTGCCCATCCATCTGGGGGGGCGCAACAGCCTCGGCTTTTACCTTCTCTCCTGGCTCAGCAAACCGGCTTCCGGCCTGCTGCTGGTTCGCCAGCTGTTCCGCCAGCAGGGGCAGACACTGCCGATGACCATTGGGGCCAGGATCCCCCCCTCCAGCCTTGGCGATCTGCCCGCCAAAACGGCGGCACGGCTGGTGCGAAGCCACCTCTATCGCATCGGGCGGGGACAGGCGGGCAAGCTTGCGACCGAGGCCCCCATCGCCCTGCCGGAGGATCGCCGCCTGCTCAAGCAGGCCATCGATCGCTGCGAGGTGCTCGGCCACACTCCGGATGGCCAATCCATCCTGCTCTATCGCCGTCATGAGACGGGTCATTCGGTGATCCTGCGCGAGCTGGGTCGATTGCGGGAGATCGCCTTTCGGGCGGTGGGGGAAGGCTCCGGCAGACGGCGGGATCTCGACGGCTTTGACGATGACTATTACCACCTCATCCTCTGGGATCCGGCCAGACTCGACATCATAGGCGCCTACCGTTTCGCCCCGGTGGCCGAGCTGCTGGCAAGCAAGGGATTGGCCGGCCTCTACAGCCACACCCTGTTCGGCTTCGAGGAGAAGCTGCAGCCTCGGCTGGAACAGGCCATTGAACTGGGCCGCAGCTTTATCCAGCCCGCCTACTGGGGCAAGCGGGGTCTGGATTACCTTTGGTTCGGCATCGGCGCCTATCTGGCCCGCTATCCCGACTACCGCTATCTGTTTGGCCCGGTGTCGCTGTCCGGCAGCCTGCCGCCGGCGGCCAAGGATCTACTGGTAAGCTTCTATCGCCAGCACTTTGCCCCCACGCTTGCGCTGGCCCCCTCGCGTCGCCCCTACCCCATGACGACACCGCTGTTCGCAGGCACGGATTACGGCGCCGATCTCAAGGAGCTCAAAGCCCGTCTCGACAATCTGGGCTGCGCCATTCCCACCCTCTACAAGCAGTATTCCGAGCTGTGCGAACCGGGAGGCGTGCAGTTCATGGACTTTGGCATCGACCCCGACTTCAATCACTGCATCGACGGCCTGGTGTGGGTGGATGTGAGCCGCATCAAGCCCCACAAGCGGGCCCGCTATATCGGCAACCCACAGGACGTGGAGCTGATCCCTGGCGACGGGCGAACGCCACAATAGAGGTGCGCCGCAATTAATAAGAGAGGGAGGCCACGGCCTCCCTCTTTCGTATGTTTCTATTGTCTCTGACACTTGCCCCTTGTCAGGACCAGCGTCCCCTTACTCGGCAGCCGGCTTGCGATCGGCATGGCCAAGGTCACGCTCGGGGGCGATGAGGTCGCGCACCCGCTGCTTGATCTCCTTGGCCTCGGGGAAGCCCTCGTCAGCCACCCGATCCCACACCTGCACGCCATTCACCAGGATGCGAAATTCACCCTTGCTGGCCGGTACCAGGGCTACCTCACCAAGCTCGCTGTCGAAGGTGGAGAGCAGCTCCTGGGCCAGCCAGGCGGCACGCAGCATCCAGCGGCAGAGGGTGCAGTAGCGGATCTCGATGCGGGGTTTGCCGCCCGGGATGGACAAGTCGCTCATTCGGTCACTCCATGAAAATCGGTCAGCCAGTGGCGGGCGATGGCCCGCATGGTGGATTCCGGCAGCTCCAGCAGGCTGGGAGCCAGGGGGCCGGCGGCCAACATCCGGATCCCCTCCATGATCTCCGCCAGCACCAGATAGACGTATTCACCGATGACGGCGCCATGGACGAAGTTGACCGCCTCGCCCCGGTTGAGCAGATAGATCTGGCTGCCATCGGGACGATTGAGGGCCAGCACGTGGGGACACACCTCCTCGCTCGGCCAAGGCAGCCGGGCCAAGCAGAAGGCGAACTCGTCGTCGGCGGAGGTGACCGAGGCCACCATGGTGCCGGGGCGCAGTGCCTGCAGATCCGCGAGATCGAGGGAGCCATTGCCGGTGGAGCAGATCACCAGCTCGGCGCGACGCAGGGCCTCCTCCTTGGTGATCAGGCGAAAGCCGTGGGAGAGCGCCTCGACCTGGCGCAGCACGTCCGTCTCCACCAGCCCCAGATGGAGGTTGCGGCAGCGCAGGTCGCGGGCGATGCTGCGCCCCACCTTGCCATAGCCGAACAGCGCCGCCTCGCAGACATTGAAGGTTCGGTTAAGAGTGCGGGCCAGCGATTCGGCGGAGTAGACCACGCTCAGGCCAATCTGGATATCCTCGGCCTGCTTGAGGGGACTGCGCGCCACCGACACGACCGGGGTCGCCAGCACCTCCTGCTCGTAGCGCTGATGGCCATTCTCGGTCATCTCCACCACGCCGAGAAAACGGGGGCCGAAATACTCGCTCAGGGTCGCCTGGGTCTTGGCAAAATAACCGCCAATATCGAGGATGATAAGTCGTTCGTGGGGGGCTACCAGCGGGGCTATCTGGGCGATGACACCATCGGGATCATTGGTCCACTGGCGGTTGAGGGTACAGACGGGATAGTGGCGGGATACCCACTCCAGGGTCGGGGCATGCACCGATTTGGGCTTTGGCAGGATGGCCGCGATGCGCCCCATCTGGCCAAGGGCCTCGATAAAGCGGGGACGGTCGGGGAGCAGATGGGTGACCAGCAGGATGCAAAGACCATCGATACGTCCCTGATCGATAAAATGGCGAAAAAACAGATGCTCAGATCCTTGACTGCGCAACTGTGGCCTCCTTAATGTGCCGCAAAGCAGGCAAACAGAACCCGGCATGACCGGGTTCTGTGTGTATCCAGTGAAATGAAAATCCTTTTTATCTTAAACACATAGGCGGCTCAATCATTATCTGCCAAGAGTATGAGCAGGTATGCAAAAATGCTCATAATTGTCTGTTTTTTATGCAAAAACTCAGTAAAGAGAAGCCTCAGGCCAGACCCACCACAGGCTGATGCCAGTCCCCACCCCGGCCAGCAGGATCAGGATCCCCCAACGGGTCTGCCACCGGGTGTTGCGAAGCCCCCACTCCAGCAGCGGCAGCAGCCAGACCGGCAGCAAGACGCTCAAAGGCACCTCCACGTATTGCCAGGCGAGCATCTGGACGAAGGCCAGCGCCAACGCCAGGGCGGCAGGCGCCACTTTCGCCCCGGCAAAGGTGGCCAGCAGCGCCCGAAAACCGGCCAATGCCGCCAGGGCCCCCGCCAGCTGGGCGATCAGCAGGCTGCCATCGATACCGATCACCAGCGCCAGCCAGACAAAGCCGAGGGCAAAACCCAGCCCCTCGCGGCTATCACCCTGCCAGGTGGCAACGCCGTACCAGGCGATGGCGGGCAGCAGCGCCAGCCAGATGCGCGGCTCGCCAGCCAGCACAGAGGCCAGCCCCTGCCACCACACCAGGGCACCCGCCACGGCAAACAGCAACCAGGCTGCGCGCTTGTCCGCCAGCTGGGCCGAGATGGCGGGCACCAGCAGGGTCAGCGGCAGCCACTGCCACGCCTTGACCGGCACGCCATAGAAACCGCCCAGCAGCGAGCCCACCAGCCAGAGGGCCAGCGCCCCCCACAGATACGCCGCGCGCGGCCAGCGCCATGACAGCAAAGCGGCCCCCAAGGGGGCCGCCAGGGTTTGAAGCAGAAGTGCCGCACCCATTACTTGCGCACGCCTTCGACAAACAGCTGGATAGCCATCTCGTCAGGGATGCCCGGCAGCATGTAGTTCACGCCGAAATCGCTGCGCTTGATGGTGGTGGAGGCGTTGAAGCCGCTGCGATAGCCGCCCCAGGGATCCTTGCCCTCACCGATCTTGACCAGATCGAAGGCCACTTCCTTGCTGACGCCGTGCAGGGTCAGGGTACCCTTGAGTACGCCCTTATCCTTGCTGCCTTCATAGGCGGAGCTGACGAAGGTCATCTTGGGATACTGCTTCACGTCGAGAAAATCCGGGCTGCGCAGGTGCTTGTCCCGGGCCTCATGGTTGGAATCCACGCTGGCGGCATCCACCTCGAAGCTCGCCTTGGCGGCGGTCGGGTTGGCGTCATCCATGCTGAAGGTGCCGCTGAAGGTGTTGAAACGGCCCACCAGTTCCGAGAAGCCGAGGTGGCCCACCTTGAACTGCACCGTGGTGTGCGCCGCATCGACATCGTAATCGGCCGCCATCAGGGGGGTCGCCATAAACAGGCAGGAGGCCAGCAGGGCCTTGGTCATTTTCATCCGTTCGTTCCTTCATTGGGTTCACATCGGTAAACAAAATGCTAACCTCCTTGCCTTAATGAATAATCAGTGATTTATTAAATTAATTATTTACTGAGGATGGAAAATGGATCAGATCGCCGCCATGCGCACCTTCATCAAGGTGGTGGAGTGCCAGAGTTTTACCAAGGCGGCCCATCAGCTCGGCATCTCGGTGGCCATGGCCTCCAAGCTGATGCAGCAGCTGGAGGAGTCTCTCGCCACCCGCCTGCTGTCGCGCACCACCCGCCAGGTCAATCCCACCGAGGCGGGCCAGTTCTACTATCAGCGCTCGCAGGCCTTGCTGGCGGAGCTCGAAGAGACCCACAGCCAGCTCACCCACCACAACCAGCAGCCCAACGGCACTCTCAAGCTGTCGGTGCCGATGGATTTTGGTTACCTGCACCTCTCCCCCGCCCTGCCGCTGTTTCGCGAGCGCTTCCCCGATCTCAAGCTGGATATCGAATACAGCGACAGGCGGGTGGCACTGGTGGAAGAGGGGTTCGATCTGGCGCTGCGGATCGGTCATCTGAGCGACTCCTCCCTGGTGGCGCGCCAGCTGGCGACGATCAGGCTCGAGCTGTGCGCAAGCCCGGCCTATCTGGCCCGCAAGGGAATGCCAAAGAGCCCTGACGATCTCAGGCAGCACGACTGCCTCGTCTACACCCTGACCCAGCCGGAGTGGCACTTCAAACGGGATGGGGAGTCACAAAGCGTGCGCCCGCAGGGGCCGCTTCGCGCCAACAACGGGGTGGCGCTGACCCGCGCCGCTTGTGATGATCAGGGCATCATATTGCAGCCCACCTTCATCGTGGGGGAGGCCCTGAACGATGGCAGGCTGGTGAGCTTGTTGCCCGAGTGGAACAAGGGCGAGGTGGGGCTTTATGCGGTCTATCCGCACCGGCGCTTCGTCTCGGCCAAGGTGCGCTGCTTTATCGAATTCGTGCAGGAGCGTTATCTCGCCCCGCAGAAGTGGGATCAGCCGACCTGAAGCTAAGCCTGACTGGAGACAGAAGGTGACGCAGGCAGGTGGGCCAGCAGGCGTGCCGGCTCCGGGGTCAGCAGCCAGCGCGGCAAACGGGTGCGGATCGCCGTCAACTGCTGGTCGCTCAAGGCGTAGGGCAGTGTCACCTCAAGCTCCCTGCAGTCAAACATGGCGGCCAGCTGCAGGATCAGGATGAGGTTTGCCTCGTCGCTGCGACGCTTGTTGATGCGTTTTGCGATCTCGTGTTGCAGCTGGGTGCGCGAGTCCTGGGTCATCGCCTGCCAGCCAAACCCGAACAGGGGCACCAGGGCGCTGACAATGCCAAGGGCGGTGAGCGGCTGTTTGGGCGGGTGATAGAGCGCATTGAGATCCAGCAGAAGAGGATCCTGAGCACTCTCTCCCTCACCAAATAAAATCGTTTTCGTCATTGGATTACCCATTATATTCCACTAGACTTCGCCGCATATTCTACCCCGACATGCCAACGAGGTGCTGATGCTAAGCGATATCGAGATCTCCCGCCAGTCCCCCCGCCTCCCCATCCACGAGCTGGCCCAGCGCCTCGCCATCCCGCCGCATCTGCTTTATCCCTACGGCCACTACAAGGGCAAACTGAGCCTGGATCTGCTCAAACAGGCCAACCCCAAGGCCGGCAAGCTGGTGCTGGTGAGCGCCATCACCCCGACCCCGCTCGGCGAGGGCAAGACGGTCACCACCCTCGGACTCTCCATGGGGCTCAACCATATCGGCCACCCCAGTATCGCCACCATACGTCAGCCGAGCCTCGGCCCCGTATTTGGGGTCAAGGGGGGCGCCGCCGGGGGCGGTCATGCCCAGGTGGTGCCGATGGAGGAGATGAACCTGCACCTGACCGGTGATTTTCACGCCCTGAGTGCCGCCCACAACCTGGCCGCCGCCGCCCTCGATGCCCGCCTGTTTCACGAGCGCAAACTCGGCGACCAGTTCAGTACCAAAACCGGCCTGACCCGGCTCGACATCGATCCGGCTCAGGTCCTCTGGCCACGCACCCTCGACATGAACGATCGCGCCCTGCGCCATCTCACCATAGGTCAGGGAGAGCCGGCCGATGGCGTGGAGCGCAGCGATCGCTTCGTCATCACCGCCGCCTCCGAGCTGATGGCCATCCTGGCGCTGGCCAGCGATCTGAAAGACTTGCGCGCGCGCATCGGCCGCATCCAGCTGGCCCTTGATATCCACGGCAACCCCATCACCGCCGAGCAACTGGAAGTGGCCGGCGCCATGACGGTACTGCTCAAAGATGCCCTGCAACCTACCCTGATGCAGACCACTGAGCAGACCCCTGTGCTGGTGCACGCGGGGCCGTTTGCCAACATCGCCCACGGCAACTCCTCGGTGATCGCCGATCGTATCGCCCTTGGTCTCACCGACTATGTGGTGACCGAGGCGGGCTTTGGCTCCGACATGGGGCTGGAGAAGTTCTTCAACATCAAGAGCCGCCAATCCGGCATCACCCCCTCCTGCGTGGTGCTGGTGGCCACGGTGCGTGGCCTCAAGGCCAACAGCGGCCTGCTCGATATCCGCCCCGGCCAGCCGTTGCCCGCCAGCCTGCAGGGGGAAGATCTGGCCACCCTGCACCAGGGCTGTGCCAACCTCGTCTGGCATATTCGCAATGCCCGCCGTTACGGAGTGCCCGTTGTGGTCGCCATCAACCGCTTCCCCACCGACAGCCAGGCTGAACTCGAGCTATTGATGAGTGAAGCGATGAACGCAGGAGCCTGTGGCACCGCCATCTCCCATGCCTTCGTGCAGGGCGGTGAAGGGGCTACCGAGCTGGCCCAAGCCGTGGTCGATGCCTGCGCGTTGCCGAGCCGGACCACCCTGCTCTATCCCGACGAGATGAGCCTGAGTGCCAAGCTCGCCACCCTGGTGGAGTGCGGCTATGGCGGTCGTGGCGTCATCCTCTCCGACAAGGCGCGCCAGCAACTGGCACGACTCTCGGCCGAAGGTTGGGATCATCTGCCCATCTGCATGGCCAAGACCCCCCTCTCCATCAGCCATGATCCGGCGAAAAAGGGCGTGCCCCGAGATTTCGAGATCCCCGTCGACGAGGTGAAACTGTGCGCCGGCGCCGGTTTCGTCTATGCCCTGGCGGGCCCCATCATGACCATGCCGGGCCTGGGCAGCCTGCCAGCCTATCGTCATATCGATATCGATGATAACGGAGAGATCATTGGGCTGAGCTAAATGGTCGGGTAAGGGGTCTGGCGTCGGCCGATTACGCTTCGCTAATCGACCCTACGGTCAAAAAAACTGCCAGAAACGACAAGGCCCCGCCAATTGGCGGGGCCTTTCGTTATCACGCCAGCAAGGCTTTAGAGGGTAAAGCGCTGGGTCATATGGTGCAGGGTATTGGCCAGCTTGCTCAGCTCGCCACAGGCCTGGGCAATCTGGCTCGCGCCCTGGGCATTCTCGTCCGCTGCATTGTGAATGTTGACGATATTGCGGTTGAGCTCTTCGGTCACCGCGTTCTGCTCCTCGGTGGCGGTGGCGATCAGGGTGTTCATGTCGGTGATGCGCACCACGGCACTGTTGATGGTGTCGATGCTGGTCCCCGCATCCCGCGCCAGCCCCACGCTCTCCTGCATCTGGTGACGGCTCAGCTGCATGGCGTTGCCCGCCTCGGCGGCGCGGCTTTGCAGCAGCTCGATCATCTTGCTGATCTCGGCGGTGGAATCCTGGGTGCGCTGGGCCAGGGAGCGAACCTCATCCGCCACCACGGCAAAGCCACGACCCTGTTCCCCTGCCCGTGCGGCCTCAATGGCGGCATTGAGGGCCAGCAGGTTGGTCTGGCCGGCGATGTCGCGGATCACATCCAGCACCACTGTAATGTTGGCGCTGTCCGCCTCCAGCTGCTGGACCACGGCACCGGCTTGCTCAATCTTCTCGGAGACCTCTTCGATGCTGCTGATGGCGCTACGTACCACCTGGTTGCCATCGGCCGAGGTACGGGAAGCATCCTTGGCGGCACTCATGGCATCCGTGGTATTGCGGGCTACTTCGTTGACGGTGGACTGCATCTCGTTCATGGCGGTGGCAACCTGGGAGACTTCGCTCTGCTGGATGGCCATGCCGCTGGCAGATTGACTGGAGATGGCACTCACCTCCTCCACCGCGCTGCTGAGCTGGCTGACAGATCCGGCGATCTCGCTCACCAGCTCGGACAGAGAAGTCTGCATCCGGTTGATGGCGCTGCCCAGCTGGCCCAGCTCGTCACGGTTGAAGCGGTTCTCCTTGATCCACTGTTGCAGCTCGCCCTGCCCCAGCTCGCCACCGGCGATACGCTGCGCCTGACGGGCCAGCATGATGAGGGGGTCGCGGATCTGGCGGGTGAGCAGCATGGAGAGCATGACCACCAGAATGAGGGAGACCACCAGGGCGATGGAGACACTCCACTTGGCGCCATCGTAGGAGGCCACCACATCGGAGCGAGAGTCTGTGGCATAGCCGTGGTTGATACGGATCAGCTCGTCAACATAGTGATGCAGTGAGCCAAAGAGCGGCACCCCTTCTGCCAGGAAGATTTTCTGGGCTTCGGCCATCTGGCCATTGTCCTGCAGCTGCTTGACCCGCTGGTGCAGGGCGACATAACGGGTCCATTCCGCCTTGACGCCGTCGAAGGCGCGACGCTCTTCCACATCTTCCGCCCAGATGGTACGGTCATGGCCGGCCAGTTGCTGATCCACCTTGCGGATCAGATCAGCGGCCACATCACGATATTCCGCGCGCAGTTTCGGATCCTCGGCCACCACGAAGTAGCCGAGTTCATAGCGACGCAGTTCGCTGATGCGATCCCCAATCAGGGTGGTCCGGTTGACGGCCGGCAGTATGCTGTCGGTAAAGCGCAGCGCCGCTCCGTTCATGTTGCCAAACTGAACGATTGCAAAGCCGCCGATAAAGGCAACCATCAGGCCGAGCACGGCAAAACCGGCCGACAGTTTCTTGCCTATGGTCATGGAGCTGGTATTCATGGCATTTCCTGAAATTGAGTGAACAGGTTCCGCGGGCCTGTTGCGCGAGGCAAAGACCCGGATCCCGCGTTCCATCGCAGCTCATCGAGAAAATGAGTTTGGTCCTGAGGTAAAACAAGGGGCGTCAGGGGACAAACAGCCGTCTCCCGTGTCCCGAACAAGAAGGAATGGAGTCAAAACAACCCATTGTAAAAGCCTTATCGACCGACCTGGCCTATTCCTTGAGACTTTTATTGGTAAAAAATGCAGGCCAACTGTCAGCCTGCAGCAGAGAGGGAAAGTACAGGGGCGGTTCTCACCGCCCCGCAGGTATCAGCTGCGCAAACCGCCCAAAAACTCGGCGCGGGTATCAGGCTGGGTCTTGAACACACCGCCGAGGGAGGTGGTGGTGGTGTAAGAGGTGGAGTCCATCACCCCGCGAGCTTTCACGCAGAAGTGGGTCGCCTTGATGCTGATGGCCACATCCTGGGTACCCAGCAGGGTCTGCAACGCCAGCAGGATCTGCTGGGTGAGCCGCTCCTGCACCTGGGGACGGCGGGCGAAGAACTGCACGATACGGTTGATCTTCGAGAGCCCGATCACCTTGCCACGAGGGATATAGGCGACATGGGCCAGCCCGTCGATGGTCACGAAATGGTGCTCACAGGTACTGGTGAGGCTGATGTCCCGCACCATGATCATCTCGTCCACCTGCATCTTGTTCTCGATCACCGTCACCTTGGGGAAGGTGGTGTAGTCGAGGCCGGAGAAAATCTCGTTCACGTACATCTTGGCGATGCGATGCGGCGTCTCGGCCAGGCTATCATCGGCCAGATCCAGCCCCAGCGTCTCCATGATGGCGCGCATGTGGCCTTCGATCTTTTCCCGCTTCTGCTGGCTATCCAGCTGGTTGGCAACCAGGGGGGTTTCCAGTCCCTGGGCCTCGAGGGCAGCCCTGACCAGCAAGGCTTCCTGACTTAAGGTTGTCATTGTCGTCTCTCCCACGCTCAGGGACGGTGAGGGCCAATCGGGCGGCCCTTTATGGTATGGCGGCATAGTAAACGGCCATTGCCGCCAATATTCAAGTCAACTTGCGTTCCTAATCATACTTTATGGTCTAACGGGCACTTTTACCCTGCCACGACCTGCCCATCCGCAGGGATTTTTGTGATAATCCCGCCCTCAACCATAGAAAGAGGTAATGACGATGGGATTTGATACCAGCGGACTACTCCCCTTGAGCGATGCCCTGCAAGGGATGCTGGAGCAACTTGCCTGCTGCTGCGACACCGAGCAGCTGCCGCTGCCAGAGGCCCTCGGCCGGATCCTCGCGGACGATATCGCCTCTCCCCTCTCAGTGCCTCCGTTCGACAACTCCGCCATGGATGGCTATGCCGTGCGCCTGGCGGATCTCGCCGCGGGCACGCCGCTCATCATGGCGGGCAAGGCCTTCGCCGGCCAACCCTATCAGGGGGAGTGGCCCGCCGGCCACTGCGTGCGCATCATGACCGGCGCCCCGGTGCCGGCAGGGACGGATGCGGTGGTGATGCAGGAAGAGACCCGGGCCGATGGCGAACGGATCACCTTCCTCTGCCAGCCCGTGCCGGGTCAGAACATCCGCCGCGCTGGCAGCGATATGGCCAAGGGCGCCTGCGTGCTCGGCGCCGGCACCCGCCTCACCCCTCGGGAGATGCCACTGCTGGCCTCTCTTGGCATCGCCACCGTCAGCGTGCGCCGCCCGCTCAGGGTCGCCATCTTCAGCACAGGTGACGAGCTCAAACCGGTCGGTACCCCGCTCGCTCACGGCGACATCTACGACTCCAACCGCTACGGCGTCAAGGCGATGCTGGCGCGTCTGGGGTGCGACTGCCTCGACCTTGGCATCCTGCCCGACAATCCTGACCTGCTGCGCGCCGCTTTCATCCGGGCCGATCAGGAGGCCGATGTGCTGATCACCACGGGTGGCGTCTCGGTGGGGGAAGCGGACTTTACCAAACAGCTGCTGGACGAGCTTGGCGAAATCGGCTTCTGGAAGCTCGCCATCAAGCCGGGCAAGCCGTTCGCCTTCGGCCGCCTGCCCCATGCCTGGTTCTTCGGCCTGCCGGGCAATCCGGTCTCCGCCATGGTCACCTTCGATCAGCTGGTGCAGCCGGCGCTGGCCAAACTGGCCGGTCAGCGTTTCGAGCGCCCGCTCCAGCTCCAGGCCGTCGCTGCCGAGCCGCTCAAGAAGAGCCCGGGGCGTCTGGACTTCCAGCGCGGTATCCTCTGCCAAGGTCCAAGCGGCCTCGAAGTGCGCAGCACAGGCTCCCAGGACTCCGCCGTGTTCAGCTCCCTGTCGCGGGCCAACTGCTACATCGTCCTTGAGCGCGAGCGCGGTCGGGTCGCGGCGGGTGAGACCGTCACCGTCGAGCCGTTCGGGGGATTGCTGCTGTGAGCGAGATCCTCTCCGACGCCGAGCTCTTGCGCTACAACCGCCAGATCATCCTCAAATCCTTCGACTTCGAGGGACAGGAAGCGCTCAAGCAGGCCCATGTGCTGGTGATTGGCGCCGGGGGCCTCGGCTGCGCCGCCAGCCAGTATCTGGCGGTGGCGGGGGTTGGCCAGCTTACCCTGGTGGATTTTGACAAGGTGGAGCTCTCCAACCTGCAGCGCCAGGTGCTGCACACAGATGTCCGGGTGGGCCAGTACAAGGTGGACTCCGCTGCCCAGGCGCTGCGCGCCCTCAACCCCTGGCTCAAGGTCGACACCCACGCCACCGTCGCCGACGAGGCGCTGCTCGATACCCTGTTGCCCCTGCACCAGCTGGTGCTCGATTGCACCGACAACCTGACCATTCGCAACCTGCTCAACCAAAAGGCCCGCCAGCACGGGGTGCCCCTGGTCAGCGGCGCCGCCATCCGGATGGAGGGGCAGATCTGCAGCTTCACCTGGCAGGAGGGAGAGCCCTGCTATGCCTGCCTCAGCGCCCTGTTCGGCGAGCAGGCCCTCACTTGCGTCGAGGCCGGGGTGCTGGCACCCGTGGTCGGTCTGGTGGGCAGCCTGCAGGCTCTTGAAGCCATCAAGCTGCTGGCCGGCATGGGCAAGAGCTACAGCGGTCGCCTGCTGATGATCGATGGCCTTGGCGGCAGCTTTCGCGAGATGAAACTGCCCAAACGGCCAGACTGCCCAGTCTGCTCGCACGAGTGAGTTGCTCAGCCACTCTTTGCACCAACAAAAAGCCGACCCATAGGGTCGGCTTTTTGCAAACATGTATACGACAGTGATTAACCGGCGCAGTAAACACGCGCCTCGCGAGGGGTGTAAACACCGAAGGTCACGGCACCCAGCAAACCATTGAGGAAGGTATGCTGCGCTTCGACCCGCACTACCTTGTCGGCACCGTTGCAAACGGCAGCAGCATCGATGGTTTTGCTTTGACCGAGGCCTGAGATGAAGAAGTGATGGGTCACTTCTTTGGTGGGTTTCACTGAATTACCGGAATGCACGGTAAAACCTTGCTGGGCACAACCAGCGATCATCATTGCAACGACCGCAGTCAATACCATTTTTTTCATTTTATTATCCCTGACAACATTATTTCCCCCCCGCTCTGCCGGTGCCACGCAATGAAATATTATTGTTTACTATCAATTATATAAACAAAACAACACTCCACGCTGCGCACACATTATCAAAATCCAGAGAGGGAGACCAACCCCATTCGAGGCCCTTCAATATCTAATCCAAAATCACAGATTGCAATAAACCCGAGCAGTTCTCGGGGTATATATTCCCAGTGTCAAGACGGCCATCAGCGCATCCTGTGGGCTCTGTTGCATTTCAACCCGCACAACTTTCCTCGGGTCCCCATGGCAAGCCAAGGAAGCATCAACCATCTCACTCTGGCCAATCCCCGCCAGTACAAAATCATGGCTCACTTCTCTGTTTGGCTGGCCTGGGTTACCTTCGTGCACGAAAAAGGTCTGCCGAGCACACCCCGATAACAGCAAGGCGCAGCACGCCATCCATACTACTTTCTTCATCTGTTTTACCTTGACGAAGGTCATTGAGATCTTCTTAGAAGATCCCCTTGGTCTTCACTTTTCTCATGTTAGCCACCTGGCTCGAGAGATCTTCCACCAGAGGCTCAGGGGCTTCGGTGGCAGTGCTCTGGCGAGCAGGCGCACTGGCCAGGCGCTGGATCAGCCGGTGTTGCTCACGAATGAGCCTGGATTGCTCCTCAAGCTGGCGCGAGAGCAGCTGGATGCTGCTGGCGAGGGGCGCCAGATCCGGCTCAGTCCCCACGGCCGGCAACTTGCCCGCGATGGCCTCGGCCAGCTGATCATGATCCAGAGGGGCCGGCAACCCCTGGCGCAACTCATCCCACAGTTCGGTGGACTGCTGTTCACCCAACCGGCTCACTATCTCGTCCACCAGGTTGTCCGGCACCGGCGCCGCAGCCTGCTGGCCCAGACGCTGGACTATCTCATCCGCCAGCGCCCGGTTGTCCCCCTGTTCCAGCCGGGGGGCCAATCTGGCCACTATCTCGTCGATCAGGGTATCGGAGGATGGCGTATCCTCCGCTCCCAGCAAGAAGCCACAGCTGGCGAAGGCGTGGCGCAAGGTGGTCATGCTCACCTGCTCAGGCCCCAGGGCATTGGCGATGGCCTTGCACAAATTGGGGGCCAGCACATACATGAACATGCCGGAGAGATAGATATCCTTGTGGAACCGACTCTTGGAGAAGTCGAACTCCTCGCTGCCATCCTGGATCTTGCGTGCCCGCTGATACCAGTTTTGCAGCACCCCGACCGCATAGCGATCAGACTCCAGCGCACCCGGATCCATGTAGATGGAGAAGGTCATGCGCTTGAGTTGACTACTCATCGGCGACCTCGGCCATCACAGGCGCCTCGCGATAGACCTCGTCCTCTTCGGTGGTGTAGAGGCAGATCTCGCGGGCCAAGGCGGCCTGGGCATCGTCCAGCAGTTCAACCCGCTCACCCAGGGTCGGATAGGCCGCCTTGATCGCATCATAGATAAGGGAGGCACCACCACCGACCAGATAGACCCGGTTCGGGTTCTTGGCGAACTTCTTCGCCTCGTGGGCAACCTGGGAGCCCAGTTCGTCGATCTTGTTCTGCATCTTCTCGAGGATGCGCGGGATCTGGCTCTCGTCGTTCACCACGTCGCTCACAAAGCTCATGTCGTGGCGACGCTTGATGAACTCGTTGGCCACCAGATAGCTGGAGTCGCTATCCGCCGCCGCCAGCGCCTTGCGGGTCGCGTCGGTCACCATGGAGACGCCGATCTCGTTGTTGCCGTAGACATCGGAGACGTCGTCGAACTCACCGACGATGATCCCCATGTCCAGGGTGGTACCACCGCAGTCGATCACCAGGGTCTTGGTGAACTCGTTGCAGCCCGAGCCAATGAGGCGGGACAGGGCCGCAGGCAGGCTCTCCGGCATCACCTCGACGCTGACGATATTGAACAGCTCACCTTTGTTGAGGCTGATGTCACGCATCAGGTTGCGGCGCTTCTTCTCGATCTTCTCTTCATTACGCTGGCAGTCATCCGGGTTGTAGAACTCGGTGATGGGCAGGGTTACCGTGATGGCCACGTCACAGGGGGTCACACCGGTCTGCAGCAGGGCATGGTGCACGGAGAGCAGGTTCAGATCGTCGTACTGGTACTCCACGTGAGTCGTTGCCAGCGACTTGTCGGAGGTGGCGTCATAGGTGTACTTGGTGTTGCCTATTTCGTAGTTGTAGATCTTCTTGTCCTTGCGCAATGCGGCACTCTTCCAATCCTTGCGAAAAGAGTTGGGAGAGATGATGGTCTTGAGCACCTTGTTCTCAATCCAGCTCACCTTGACGTTGGTCGAACCATCATCGATGGCCATTTTCATTACTTCAGACATGAGGAAATACCTGTTTTAAAAGCAAATTGAGCCCGCTTCCGTTGCCTTTTGCCAGTGGCAAGGGAAGCGGGCCAAGACATACACGGCTAAAAAAAGCGACAAGTTTAATGAATTTCTAGAATCCGGTGAAGCAATTGATTGAACCCGGAAGGATCTTCCGCCGGCCAGGCATGATGACCATTGGGGGTGTGAATGGTGGCATTGGGCAGGGCAGCGAACTGCTCAACCCGTCTGGCCAGCGGCAGATAGTCGTGACTGGTGGAGATGATGGCCACCGGCTGCCAGATCTGACCGAGGCGGGATCGCACCGACCAGCCGGGCAAGGCCTCCAACAGCGCCTTGTAAACCTTCTTGCGGTTGCGCACGAAACGCAGCCGGAAGGTGTGGCGCACCTGGGCGAGATCCGGACCGGGAAAGAGCTCCCGCCCCAGCCACCAGGCCAGCGGCCGCATGCCGAACCAGCGCAACCACTTCAGACGCTGGGCGTAACGCTCCTGCTCTTTCGGCGTCTCCAGCAAAAACTCGCTAAAGCCGTTGACCAGTACCAAACCGCTCACCTTGTCGGGCCGTTGCAGCGCCAGCTCCAGCGCCACCATGGCCCCCAGGGAGAGCCCCACCACCCAGGCAGGCCCAGGCTGTGCATCGAGCCATGCCACCACGTCGGCCGCCAGGGTGGGCACGTCAAACGGCCCCTCCTGCATGCTCTGGCCGTGACCGCGCAGATCGATGGCCACGACCCGATAGCGTTCGGAAAAACGCTCCATCTGCGCCTGCCAATCGAGGCTGGAGGAGCCCAGCCCATGCAGCAGCAGCAACAAGGGCCCCTCCCCCGCACTGCGCAGGGCCAGGCCGTTGAATTTGATTACCTGATTGCGACGCATCCGTCTGTTGCCTCTCGACTCATCCCCTGATGCCTGTCCGTTGTCATCACACCCTTGGCATCACACAGTGCAGAAAACCTGCCGGTCAGCCTTCACTGACCAGGCTGACCGCCTTGATATAAGCGTATATCCGCTGATCCGGCTCCAGCGCCAGCCGGTTTGCCGAGCGGCTGGTGATCCGGGCCAGCAGTATCTGCTCCCCCAGCGCCAACTGCAACAGAGTCTGGCCGGGGCGCACTTCGCGCAGCGCCAGCAGGCGGGTAACCAGACAGTTGGAGAGACTGGAGTACTCGATGGGGGCGGTGGCGATCACCACGTCCCGTCCCGCCACCTTGATCTGCAGCGGGCCAACCTCGTCCGGCGCATGAGACATGGTGACCCTCAGGGTCTGCTCCCCCAGTTGCAGGGTCGCCATCTGCTCGTCGTCATCGTAGTGGGCCAGGGTGGCATTGAGCATGACGCCGGCATCGTCGCGACTGGCGAGCGACAAATCGGTGCGGGCGAAGATCTCGCTCGGCCGGCCCTGCGCCTCCACCCTGCCCCCCTCCAGCAACACCAGCTGATCACACAAGAGGCTCACCTCCTCCATGGCATGGCTGACGAAGATCATCGGGATGCCGCTCTCTCGCTGCAGCCCCTTGAGCACATGGGCCTGATGGATGCGGCTGCGCCGATCCAGCGCCGAGAAGGGCTCGTCGAGCAGCAGCAGATCGGGCTCGGCCAAGAGCGCCCGCCCGAGCGCCACCCGCTGACGCTGGCCACCGGAGAGCGCATGGGCCGGCTGGTTAAGCAGCTCGGCAAACCCGAGCCGTTCGGCCAGCACCTGCGGCTGCCAGCGGCCACGCCCCTTGCGCGCCGCCAGTTGCAAGTTGCCCAGCACTGTCATGTGGGGAAAGAGTCGCGAGTCCTGAAACACCAGGCCGATGCGACGCATCTCGGGCAGCAGGGGAGCCAGCTCGTGTCCTCGCCAGTGCAAGCGGTCGCACGGCTGGCGATCCAGCCCGGCAATGATCCGCAACAAGGTACTCTTGCCACAACCGGAGGGACCGAACAGACCGAGGATCCCCCCCAGTTCGAGGGCGAGTTCGCAATCGAGGGTAAAGGGGCCGAAGACACGGCGCGCCTTGAATTGCAGGCTCATCCAAACAGTCTCCGCTGACGGCGCTGCAGCACCCCGTACACCAGTACCAGCATCACCAGGGAGAAACCCATCAGCCCGCCCGCCAGATAGTGGGCGTTCTGGTAGTCCATCGCCTCCACATGGTCGAACAGGGCGATGGAGAGCACCTGGGTCTCACCGGGTATGTTGCCCCCTATCATCAACACCACGCCGAACTCCCCCAGGGTGTGGGCAAAGCCGAGCGCCGCCGCCATCACGAAGCTGGGCAGCGTCATCGGCAAGATGATCTGGAAGAAGCGCTCCCAGGGCCCCAGCCCCAAGGTGGCGGCAGCTTCCAGCTCCTTGTTGCCCATATTGACGAAGGCGGAGGTGAGCGGCTGCACCACGAAAGGGAGCGAGTAGAGGATCGACGCAAACAACAGGCCGGTGAAGCTGAAGGCAAGTGGTGCCCCGAAGGTGTGGCGCCACCATGCCCCCAGCCCGTATTCAGGGGAGAAGGCGAGCAGCAGATAAAAACCGAGCACGGTCGGCGGCAGCACCAGTGGCAGGGCCACCAGCGCTTCCACCAGGGGGCGCAACCGGTTCTGGCTGCGCGACAGCCACCAGGCCAGCGGCGGCGACAGCAAGAGCAGGATGCCCGTGGTACTGGCCGCCAGTTTCAGGGTCAACCAGACCGCCTGCAGATCCCCTTCACTCATGAATGACACTCGTCATGAATATCAAGGCAGGGCATAACCCGCCTCCTTGATGGTGTTCTGACCCGGCCCTTTGAGCCAGGCGACCAGAGCATCCACGGCCTCACCTTTTTTGAGCACCAGCCCCTGCTGCTCGATGGCAGGATAGAGGTTCTGTGGCACAGCCCAGGCTTCACCGGTTTTACCCGCTTCAACCAGATTGGCCCAGGCCACGAAGCCCATTTCGGCATTACCTGTGTCGACAAACTGCCAGGTCTGGCTGATGTTGGCCCCGGTCAGCACACGGTACTGCTTGGGATCGATCTTGAGACTCTCGAGGGTCGCCATGGCGGCGGCGCCATAGGGAGCGGTACGCGGGTTGGCGATGGCCAGGTTGCCCTGCCAGGCGCGAAGCTGAGCCTCATCCGGTGCGGGGCCCCCTTTCTTCCACAGCCCCAGTTGGCCAATGGCGTAGGTGAAGCGTTCGCTACCCTTGCCCTCTTTCTCCAGCTTCTGCGGGGTGGCCACGTCGGCGGAGAGGAAGAGATCGAACGGTGCACCGTGGCTTATCTGGGTGTAGAGCACGCCGGTTGCGGCCGAAGAGATGGTCACCTGGTGGCCGGTCTTGGCAGTAAACTCCTGGCCAATACGCTCCAGCGTTCCCTTGAAGTTGGCCGCCACGGCCACCTTCACTTCGTCGGCCTGCACCTCGACACTGTGCAGCGCACCGGCACAGACTCCCAACACCAATACAGATAACAGCGGTTTCATTTCTTTCCTCCTGATGCGGGTCTGGCATGGCCCGGCCCGGAAATAGGAGCCATGGTTCTCGGCGAACCTACTCCTCTCGTTGCGACCCGGGCTGCTGCCAGCGGGCGGCGGCCGCATTGTCGCTCTCTTTTGCGTCGACCCAGCGCTTGACCCCGTCAACGGTCAGCTCTTTTTTCCAGAAGGGGGCGCGTGTTTTCAGAAAATCCATGATGAAGTGACAGGCATCGAAGGCCGCCTCTCGATGGGCACTGCTCACCGCCACCAGCACGATTTGATCGCCAAGCATCAGCTCGCCGATGCGGTGGATGAGGGTGCACTCCTGCAGGGGCCAGCGGCGGCGCGCTTCGGCCACGATCTCTGTCAGCGCTTTCTCGGTCATGCCGGGATAGTGCTCGAGGGCCAGCCCCTTGACCTCCTCCCCCTGATTGAAATCACGTACCTTGCCCACGAAGGTGACGATGGCGCCGGTGTCGGCGCGAGTGGCGAGGCGGGCATACTCATCGGCCAGCGAAAAATCGGCCTGCTGGACCAGGATGCGATCCGTGGTGCTTGTCTGGCTCATGTCAGCCTCCGGTCGTTACGGGAAGGAGAGGGAAGAAGGCCACTTCGTCGCCACCGCACAGCCCAGTGATGCGATCCACTGTCATTATCTCGCGCATCCTTAACCTCCGGTCACGGGGGGGAAGAAGGCCACTTCATCGCCATCGTGAAGCTCGGTGGCAAGGGGCACCAAGGTCTGGTTGACCGCCACCAGCAGCTTGCCCTCCTCCAGCGCCAGCGCCCACTTGTCACCGCGCTTGCACAGGGCGGCACGCAGCGCCTCGGCAGTGGCATAGTCGCAGGGCAGGGTCAGCTCGTCGCACGCTACCAGCTCCCTGACCTGGGCAAAAAACAGTACCTTGATCATGCCTGCTCTCCTCTGTTGTCACCGATCTGGAAGTGGCCGGATTTGCCACCCCGTTTCTCCACTAGGCGAACCTGCTCGATCACCATGTCTTTTTGTACCGCCTTGCACATGTCGTAAATGGTGAGGGCCGCTACCGACGCGGCGGTAAGCGCTTCCATCTCTACCCCCGTCTTGCCGGCGAGTTTGCACAGGGTGCGGATATGCACCCGGTTCTGCTCGGGCAGCGGAGCAATCTCTACCTCTACCTTGGTGAGCGCCAGGGGGTGGCAAAGGGGGATCAGATCCGAGGTCTTCTTGGCCGCCATGATGCCGGCGATGCGGGCGGTGGCGAACACATCCCCCTTGTGGTGCTGTCCGCTCAGGATCAGGGTCAGGGTCTCGGGGGCCATGGCGACAAACGCCTCGGCGCGCGCCTCACGCTCGGTGACCTGCTTGTCGGTCACGTCCACCATGTGGGCTTCGCCGCTTTGGTTGAGATGGGTCAGGTTCATCACTATCCCTTTCATGCAGGTGTTCAAAGATGGGAGACAAAATTGCACGGCTTGGTGCGGGCATCGAGCTGATCGCGGATAAGCTTCTCCCACCCCAGGCGGCAGGCACCGGTCGAACCGGGCAGGCAGCAGATCAGGGTGCGATTGGCCAACCCGGCGAGGGCGCGGCTCTGCATGGCAGAGCCCTTGATCTCGGCAAACGAGAGCTGGCGAAACAACTCGCCAAAACCTTTGACGGTGCGGTCGAACAGTACGCCGACCGCTTCAGGCACTCGGTTCTGATCGTTAAAACCGGTGCCGCCATTGACCAGTACCACCTGGATGCCCTCGTCGGCAATCCACTGGCTGACCCGGGAGCGGATCTGATAGAGATCGTCGGCGAGCAGCGCCCGATCGGCCAGCTGATGTCCCGCCTCGCTCAACGCCGACACCAGGTAGTCACCCGAGCTGTCTTCGGCGGCGGTGCGGCTGTTGGAGACCGTCAGTACGGCGATCTTGAGGGGAATAAATTCGTTATGTTTCTGTCCCATCGGGCAGCTCCTGTTAGCTATAAACCGTGAGAAATATGAGAAAAGGGCAAGGAGCCCAGGGCAGTCTCCCCTTGCATGTTGACGGGAACAACCAGGTTCAGTCACCAGCACTTGTTCACTCGGGATCCTGCACGGTGGGCTGATTCTATCAAAGGTTTCACTGGATATGGGTCTAAAGGGTTCACAAAACCATCCTTTACCCCACCGGTTGGCAAAAAAAGACGCAGGCCGGATAAATCCGGCCTGCGTCTTTTGGGTTAGAACCCCTTCACCCCTGTCATGTCCGGGAGCTGGTGCGCTATCCCCTTGTGACAGTCGATGCAGGTATTCTCGCCACTGGCTAGGTTGGTCGAGTGCATCTTGGCAGCGCGCTGCCCTTGCAGGGAGAAGTCCATGTATTCGAAGTTGTGACAGTTACGGCACTCTCTCGAATCCGTATCCTTCATCCGTTTCCACTCCCGCTCGGCCATCTCGCGTCTGTGACTTTCGAACTTCTCGCGGGTGTCCACCTTGCCGGTGAGCTTGCCCCACAGCTCCTTGGACGCCTGCACCTTGCGAATGATCTTGTAGGTCCACTCATGGGGCACGTGGCAATCCGGGCAGCTGGCGCGCACGCCGGAACGGTTGGCGTAGTGGATGGTATCACGGTACTCCACGTAGACGTTGTCGCGCATCTCGTGGCAACTGGTACAGAAGGCTTCGGTGTTGGAAGCTTCCATGGCGGTGTTGAAGCCACCCCAGAAGATGACCCCGCCAAAGAAACCCATCATCAGCAGCACCCAGAGGGCGGCCTTCGAGGGAGATTTGAAGGTGGTCCACAGTCGCTGCAAAAAACCGGGTAATTTCATCTATGGGCTCCTCAGTTCAAGGCTTCAACCGGCTTGAAGGTATTCTCCACCAGCGGCTTGGCATCGGCTTGCGGTACGTGGCACTGCAGGCAGAAGTAGCGACGCGGGGAGACTTCACCCAACGTGCTGCCATCACGGGTCTCGAAATGAGTCGGGCTAATCTTGGGCGCCTTCATCCTGGTGGCATTCTTGAAGCTGTGGCACGCCAGGCACTTGTTGACCTTGTTATCCACCTCGTAGTTGCGGATATCGTGGGGGATCAGCGGCGGTTGATGGATATATTGGCGATCATAGCTGTCGCCATCCTTGCGAAAGTTCTTCAGGGGTGCCGGCGCCGCCTCGGTCACCAGATCGGTAGACCCCCGCTCAGACTTGATCCCCCCGGTGCTGTTGGTGATCTCGGAGGTGGCAGCCATCAAGGAACCCGCCATCAGGCAGGCCAGCATTGCTCCAATCAGCTTTTTCATTAGTTATTCTCCAATGTTTTTTCTGCCTTGACGGCAAAACCTACTTTGATTTCAAAAACATGCTCCGCGCAGACATCGATGCAACGGCCGCAGTTGGTACATTCCTGAGCCACTATCAGGGGCCCGTGACCGCGCTTGGCGCCATGAACCGGCCCGCGCAGGATGGGGCGCTCGGGACAGACTGCATAACAATCCATGCAGTTGCTGCAACGCTCACGCCCCGAGGCTGCAATCTTGATAAAACCGACCCGGTTCACCAAGGCGTAGAAGGCCCCGACCGGGCAGAGGTGACCACACCAGCCGCGCTCCACCACGAACAGATCGAACAGAAACAGCACCGCCAGCAGCATCCATCCCGCCCCCATGCCAAACAGCAGGCCACGCAGGGCAAGGGATACCGGGTTGACCAGCTCCCACACCAGTACGCCGGCGATGGCCGGCGCCACCAGCACCATGGCCAGCAGCCAGTAACGGGTATTGCGGCTGAACTGGCCATTGCCCTTGAGACCGAGCCGGGCTCGCAGCCAAGCGGCGGCATCCGTGATGAGGTTGACCGGACAGACCCAGGAGCAGAACACCCGCCCCCCGACCAGCCAGTACCCCAGCAGCACGATGGCCGCTCCCAGCCACAGGGTGGTGATGGGCCAGTGGCCCGCTGCCACCGACTGAAGCAGGGTGAGGGGATCCGTCAAGGGAACCGTCTCCAGCAGCAATGAGCTGGAGAGGTTGCCCTTCAAGATCCACACGCCAGCCAGCGGCCCTAGCAGAAACAGCCCCAACACACTGAACTGGCTCAAGCGACGCAGCAGCAGGAAACGGTGTGACCGCCACCAGCCGAGACGCGCCTGTGCCTCTTGTCCCGGATAACGGCTCATAGTCCCTCCGGTTTGCGAGTTGGCAGGGTCAGTCGCTCACCGATGAGCGACTTGCCCGCCTTCTGTTTCTCTTCCCAGCCAAGCCGGTAGTGATGGCCCAGCTCCCCCTTGGCAAGGGCACGGGGCACCACCTTGATGGCAGCCTCCTCCAGCACGCAGGCATGCTCGCACTTACCACAGCCGGTGCAGACATCGCTGTGCACCGTGGGCAGGAACATGGCGTGCTTGCCGGTACGCTGGTTGTGTTGCAGATCCAGGGTGATCGCCTTGTCGATGAGCGGACAGACCCGATAACAGACATCGCAACGCAGGCCCAGATAGTTGAGGCAGGTCTCATGGTCGATGAGTACCGCCACCCCCATCCGCGCCTGATCGATGTCGGTCATGGCCTGATCCAGCGCCCCGGTCGGGCAAGCCACCACGCAGGGGATGTCGTCACACATCTCGCAGGGGACGCTGCGCGCCTTGAAATAGGGCGTTCCCGTGGTGACGGGCTCAAACAGCCGGGCAAGCTTGAGGGTATCGTAGGGGCAGGCCTCGACGCAGAGCCCACAGCGCACACAGGCACCGAGAAACTCAGCTTCATCGAGGGCCGCTGGCGGGCGCAGTGCCTGGGCCGGCACCGCCTCCACCTGCTGGCGGGCCATGCCGCCCAGCCCCACACCAAGCAGGCCCATACCACAGGCCCCCTTGGCCATGTCGGCCAGAAACTGGCGACGACTACGACTCATCTCTCGCTCCCCCGCCTCAGGCCTTCATCACCTTGACGGCGCACTTCTTGTAATCCGTCTCTTTGGAGAGCGGATCGGTGGCGTCCAGGGTCAGCTTGTTGACCAGCTGGCTCGCATCGAAGAAGGGCATGAACACCAGGCCTTTGGGCGGACGGTTGCGACCACGGGTCTCGACACGGGTCTTCACCTCGCCACGGCGGGAGGTGACAATCACCTCTTCACCACGGCGCACACCACGGGCTTTGGCATCTTCCGGGTGCATGAACAGCACCGCATCCGGGAAGGCGCGATAGAGCTCGGGGACACGGCGGGTCATGGTGCCGGTGTGCCAGTGTTCCAGCACGCGGCCGGTGGAGAGCCACAGATCGTACTCTTTATCCGGCGATTCGGCGGCAGGCTCGAACGGCAGCGCGAAAATCACAGCCTTGCCGTCAGGTTTGCCATAGAAACGCACTCCCTCCCCCGCTTTCACGTAAGGGTCAAACCCTTCGCGATAGCGCCACAGGGTCTCCTTGCCATCCACCACAGGCCAGCGCAGGCCGCGCGCTTCGTGATACTGCTCGAACGGTGCCAGATCGTGACCATGGCCACGACCGAAGATGGCGTACTCCTCGAACAAGCCCTTCTGCACATAGAAGCCAAAGTGTTCGGCCTCGTCGTTAAGATCCCCCTTGCTCTGCTCTTTCGGGAACTTGTTGACCTGACCGTTGGCATAAAGCACGTCGAACAGGGTTTTGCCCTTGAGTTCAGGCATCTTGGCAATAAGCTCGGCCGGCCACACCTCGTCCACGGTGAAGCGCTTGGAGAATTCCATCAGCTGCCACAGATCGGATTTGGCCCCTTCCGGAGACTTGACCTGCTGGTGCCAGAACTGGGTACGACGTTCGGCGTTGCCATAGGCCCCCTCTTTCTCCACCCACATGGCAGTTGGCAGGATGAGGTCTGCCGCCTGGGCGGTCACGGTCGGATAGGGATCGGACACCACGATGAAGTTGCGCGGATCCCGGTAGCCGGGCAGGCGCTCCTGATTCATGTTGGGACCGGCCTGCATGTTGTTGTTGCACATCACCCAGTAGGCGTTGAGCTTGCCGTCTTTGAGCATGCGATCCTGCAGCACGGCGTGGTAGCCCACCTTGTCGGGAATAGTGCCTTCCGGCAGTTTCCAGACTTTTTCGGCGATGGCGCGGTGCTTGGGATCGGTCACCACCATGTCCGCCGGCAGACGGTGGGCGAAGGTACCCACTTCACGGGCAGTACCGCAGGCAGAGGGCTGACCGGTCAGGGAGAAGGGACCATTGCCCGGCTCGGAGATCTTGCCAGTGAGCAGGTGAATGTTGTAGCAGAGGTTGTTGGCCCAGACGCCACGAGTGTGCTGGTTAAAGCCCATGGTCCAGTAGGAGACCACTTTCTTGCTCGGGTCGGCATAGAGTTGGGCCAGTTTTTCCAGCTTGTCCTTGGAGACACCGGAGAGCTTGGAGACGGAGTCGACATCGTAATCGGCGACGAACTTGGCAAACTCCTCAAAGGTCATCGGGGTCGCGTCGCCGCTATCCGGGTTCTTGGCCTTCTGCTGCAGCGGATCGGTCGGGCGCAGACCGTAACCAATATCGGTCACCCCCTTCTTGAACACTGTGTGCTTGTTGACGAAGTCCCAGTTCACCTTGTCGTTCTGGATGATGTAGTTGGCGACATAGTTGAGGATCGCCAGATCGGTCTGGGGCGTGAACACCATGCCGTTGTCCGCCAGTTCGAAGCTGCGGTGCTCGAAGGTGGAGAGCACGTGCACCTGCACTTCCGGAGTGGAGAGACGGCGATCGGAGATACGGGACCAGAGGATGGGGTGCATCTCGGCCATGTTGGAACCCCACAGCACGAAGGCGTCGGCCTGCTCGATATCGTCGTAGCAGCCCATGGGCTCATCCATGCCGAAGGTACGCATGAAACCGACGACCGCGGATGCCATGCAGTGGCGGGCGTTGGGGTCAATGTTGTTGGAGCGAAAACCCGCCTTGAACAGCTTGGCGGCGGCATAGCCTTCCCACACGGTCCACTGGCCGGAACCGAACATACCGACCGCAGTCGGGCCCTTTTCTTTCAGGGTGGCCTTGAACTTCTCGGCCATGATGTCGAAGGCTTGATCCCAGCTGATGGGGGCGAAATCACCATCTTTGTCGAACTGGCCATTCTTCATCCGCAGCAGGGGCTGGGTGAGGCGATCCTCGCCATACATGATCTTGGAGAGGAAGTAGCCCTTGATGCAGTTGAGGCCACGGTTGACGGGTGCATCGGGGTCACCCTGGGTCGCCACGACACGCCCATCCTGGGAACCCACCAACACGGAGCAGCCGGTACCGCAGAAGCGGCAGGGGGCCTTGTCCCATTTGATGGCGGTTTTATCGGTACTGGTGATCAGATTGGCCGCCATGGCGGGGGCACTGACACCAGCCACGGCAGCGGCAGCCGCCACCGCATTGGCCTTCATAAAGTCGCGTCGACTCAGCTTCATGACATATCCTCGCATTGCTTATCGAGTTCATCGAACTGGTGGTAAATCAGGGCGGCGGACAACACTCCCGGCATCGCCTGAATAGCATCAATAGCCGCCATGATGGGTTGCTGGCTCTCACCTTCCAGGGTGACGACCAGCTTGCCCTCTTCACTGACAGCGTGGACCTCGGCTCCTTCCAAAGCCGCGATCTGTTCAGCGAGCCGGTGACGCAACATGGGTTGGGTCAGCACCACCAGGCTCGATACGTGGAACTCTTGGGTCATTGTGGCTCCTGCTTCACAAACATCCTGATTCATATTGGGTTCTCCGACCCGGGAGCGCCAACCCGGATGCTGCCTACCGGGCAGTCCATCACACAGGCACCACAACCGGTGCACGAGGCGGCGTCAATACTGGGAGTCGGCACCCGACCCAGCATGGGGGAAAAGCGGATTGCACGGGTTTCACAACTGTCCTGGCAGCGCTGGCAAAACACCTGGGCACTGGCCAGACAGTTGGCTTCAATATGGGCTATGTATTGCCAGGGCGCCTCCGTGGTCGGACGAAATATCGGCGCCTTGCAGGCCGCGACACAATCGCCACAGAAGGTACATTCACCGTGCCGGAACTCAACTACGGGAAAGCCGCCATCTCCCTTGACCAGGATCTGCTCTGGACAGGCCGTCAGGCAGTCGCCACAGCGAGTACAGTCGGCTACGAAGTCGGGCCAGGGGAGCGACCAGGGCAACTGGACGCCAGGCTCCTTCGACGTCAAACGGCCGCGAAACAGACCCCGACGTGACAGGTTGACACCCTCTGGCATATCGACTCCTTCCTGGTGATAGATAGCGCACTGGTGATCAATAGCGCACGGGCGAGTCCGATGACGGACATCTGCAATACCAATTATAAGATTGGGCGTATATTGCGACCCTGACAAGTTCAGGGATATACCACCAGGGAGATAAACAGGGGGGATTCTTGCGCTGGATCAAACCCTTGGCGCAATAATGTTCGATGGGCGCACATTTTGTACCCCATTGGGAAAAGCCACTTGGTAGGTGGTGATGGTCAGGTGTGCGAGCGGTTTAACCGCCTATCGATGCCAGATGAGGCGTCGCACCGGCATTCCCTTCATGCAGCCGATGAGTCGCCGCCTTGCCACTGAGCGCCGAGCGAATGCGTTGTTGCAACGCCTCCTGCTGGCCGTCTGCACCAAGCAGATCCCGCAGCTCGACGCCATTGTCGCCAAACAGACAGAGGTGCAACTTGCCCACCGAGGAGACCCGCAGCCGGTTGCAACCGGCGCAGAAATCCTTGCTGTAAGGCATGATGAGACCGACGCCCCCTTGTGACTCCGGGTGCATGAAGACCTGGGCCGGACCGTCGTCCTTGCCGCGCAGTTGCTGAACCCAGCCACTTTCCAGCAGGCGCTGTTTGATCTGCTCACCGCTGACATGATGGTTCTGGAACAGGGTATCCATCTCACCGGTCTGCATCAGCTCAATGAAACGCAGCTCGATGGGCTTGTGCTTGATCCAGGCCAGAAAGGCCTCCAGCTGGTAATCGTTGAGCCCCTTGAGCAGCACCGCATTGATCTTGACCGATTTGAAACCGGCGGCCAGGGCGGCTTCGATCCCCTCCATGACTTCTGCCAGCTTGTTTTCGCCGGTGATCTGGTGAAACTGGCGGGGATCCAGGCTGTCGACACTGACATTGAGGGCGGAAAGCCCGGCATCAAACCACTCGCGGGCCCGCTCCTTGAGACGATAACCGTTGGTGGTCATGGCCACTTTCTCGATGCCCGGGGTGCTTGCCACGGCTTCAATGATCGAAGTGAAATCGCGACGCAGGGAGGGCTCCCCCCCGGTCAGGCGCACCTTGCGGGTACCCATGGCGGCAAAGCCGCTCACCACACGGCGGATCTCGTCTACCGAGAGAAAGGATTTGCGCCCTTCCGGACGATAGCCATCCGGCAGGCAATAGGTGCAACGGAAATTGCACACGTCGGTGATCGACAGGCGCAAATAGTAAAAACGACGGGAAAAACCATCTTCAAGTGGCGACATAAACACCTTTCCAAATACGGGAGGCCAGGGCATTTCTTTCCTGACCCTTACAGCTCGAACAGCGGCTGACGGCTGGTTTCCCCCTATCTCAAGGACTTAGGCAAAACCGCTCGGAGTTCATCTAGTTTTTCGATACTAACACAAGTTGGAGTACACTCCCACGCAACTAAAGAGGTAATCCACACATTCCGGAGACTTTTGGCATCATGCAAAAACGGTTCAGGGTCCGCTCGGTCAGCAGTGCCATCGGCCGATCCATGATTTTGATCCTCTTCATGGCCAGTCTGATCGCGCTGGTCGCCATGGTCACCCTGTTCTATTCGGTACCCGACGCCAAGGCGATCAACCTGTCCGGCTCCCTGCGGATGCAGGCCTACCGAATGGCCTACGAAATCGAGCAGGGTGAGAGCGTACTGGGACGCCTTAACCAGTTCGAAGAGACGCTCCATGCCAGGGAGTTGCAGGAGACCCAGCGCTGGATCACCCCGGCCTCCCTGCGCCGCACCTATGGTGAGGTGGTCAGCCAGTGGCAGGAGATGCGCCAACATATCGAAGATCGGACTCCCAGACGATATACCGACAACACCGAAAAATTTGTGGCTGCCATCGACAATTTCGTCAACCAGATGCAATACCACGTGGAGTTCAAGGTACGCATGCTGGCGCTGGCCGAAGGGTTGGGGTTGCTCTCCATCATTACCATCGCCTGGTTCACGGTGCGCTTTACCCGCCAACAGGTAGTGGCCCCCCTCAATCAGCTGGTCTATTGCGCTCGCCAGATCCAGCGCCAGGAGTTTGATCTGATCCTGCCTGCCCACCGAGACAACGAACTGGGCGAGCTGTCACGGGCCTTTGGCACCATGGCGGACGAGCTTGGCAAGCTCTATCGGGAGCTGGAGAACAAGGTCGAGGAGAAAACGGCCAAGCTGCAGCAGGCCAACGACACCCTCTCGTTTCTCTACAGCACTGCCCAGAAGCTGCACACGGCCCCGCTCAGTACCCGCACGCTTATCAAGCTGCTGGATCGCGCCGCGGCCCACCAGCATATCGATTACATCCGCCTGACCCGTTTCGAGAACAACGTCATGCCGGTTTACCTTTCCGGTCGCACCGGCTGGCCCGGGGATCTCGACGCGGTAGCCAGCTTCTATCTGCAGATGGATGAGCAGGAGTTTGGCCGGCTCGACATCATCAGCCAGCATCCCATCGATGAGCGCCTCATCAAGAACTTCACCATGTTGCTGGCCCAGGTGCTGCACAAGGATCAGACCCTGCTGCAACAGCAAAGGTTGCTGTTGATGGAAGAGCGCGCCGTCATCGCCCGCGAACTGCACGACTCGCTGGCTCAGGCCCTCTCCTACCTCAAGATCCAGTCCACCCTGCTCAAGCGCTCCCATGCCAAGGGCCAGCAGGAGAAAGCACTGGAGGCGATGCAGCAGATCGACGAAGGGCTCAGCAACGCCTATACCCAACTGCGCGAACTGCTCGGCACCTTCCGCCTGACCATAGGAGATGCCAATCTGGGTGAAGCCATCCGGGTCATGCTGGAACAACTGCAGCCCCAGACCACGGCAGAGATCCGGCTTCATTATGGTCTGTCCGACACGGATCTGGAGGCTGGCCAACATATTCATATCCTGCAGCTGATCCGTGAGGCAGTGCTCAATGCCATCAAACATGCCCATGCACAAGTGATTGATGTTAGCTGTCAGACCCTCGCAGATGGTAATATTGAGGTTCAAATTTCAGATGACGGTGTCGGTATTGGTCTCGCCAGCTCAGCGATCAACCACTACGGTTTGAGCATTATGAACGAGCGCGCCAGCAAGCTGCATGGCCTGCTGACCATCAGTGAACTGCAGCCACAAGGCACCCGGGTGCATCTGACTTTTCCCACCAGTCTAACGAGAGACGCTTGATGGACGTGATGAAATACAGTGTTCTGGTCGTAGATGACCATCCCCTCATGCGCAAAGGGATTGTGCAGTTGCTGGCTCTGGAAGAGAACATGGATGTCACCGGCGAAGCTTCCAATGGTACCGATGCCGTTGCCCTTGCCAAAGAATCCGAACCGGATCTGATCCTGCTTGATCTCAACATGAAAGGGCTATCCGGCCTCGACACCCTCAAGGCGTTGCGTGCCGAGGAGATCACCTCGCGGGTAGTTATTCTGACCGTCTCCGATGCCCGCCAAGACGTGGTGGCCCTGCTCAAGGCCGGCGCCGATGGTTACCTGCTCAAGGATACCGAACCCGACCTGCTGCTGGCCCAGCTGGCCGACGTGATGACCGGCAAGCAGATCCTGAGCGAGCCGCTGCGTCCCTACCTCGAGAACATCTACGAGCTGGATCACCTGCAGCAGAAACTCGAAAGCCTCACGCGTCGCGAAATGCAAATCCTGCGCGAAATTGCAAAGGGACTCTCCAACAAACAGGTGGCTTCCGTCCTCCATATCTCCGAAGGCACGGTCAAGGTGCATGTGAAGAGCCTGCTGAAGAAACTCGAGGCGCAAAGCCGCGTGGAAGCGGCCGTCATGTATCTGGAGCAGCGCAACTAAGCGCCTTCCCTTCCCTCTAAAAGCCACCTTCCGGTGGCTTTTTTCATTCTCTGGCACAGTCGCTGCATTGTCTTATCCAGCAACTACTCAATGGAGGATGGAACATGAAAATTCAACCTTTGGCCCTGTTCCCCCTGCCTTCCCACATACTTCCGGGCGGCAAGCTGCCTCTGCGTCTCTTCGAGTCCCATCATCTGCAGATGCTCAAGGAATCGTTCATCAACGATCAGGGCTTCGGCATCGTGATGGAAGAGTCGACCACCTCGGGACAATCCGGCCGGATCCTGCCTGTCGGCACCCGGGTCAAGGTTACCGATTTCTACACCCTGAACGACGGATTGCTGGGCGTCACCGTACTCGGTCTGGAACGTTTCTGCATCCATGAGATGGAGACGGATCCGAGCGGTTTGCGTCGGGCAAAAGTAGAAATGCTGCCCAACTGGCCCAGCATCCATTCGGACTTCAACGACAAGTTGCTGGTGAATCGCCTGCGGGAGGTCTTCGAGCAGTATCCGGAACTGGATGAACTCTATCCCGAGAAACGGTTTGAAGATGCCTCCTGGCTTTGCCAGCGCTGGCTCGAGATCTTGCCGATGCCGATTTATGAAAAGCAGATGCTGATTGCCAAACAAAACAGCGAAGCGGCTCGTCAATTTCTGCATCGTCTGATTTCGCAGTGATAAAAAGCCTTTGCAAAATGCAATTATTCCGACAATGAAAATTCATTATTCGCATTTTGCAAAAGGCAGGGAGATGAAAAAGAGAGAGCCGTTGCGCTAATCGGCCGAATTGAACACAAAAAGAGTCATTAAAAGTTGGCACAGATTTTTCATACAGTTTAATACAACCCGATTTATCCCGTGCTCTCTTCAGTATTTGCTGAAGAACTGGTCAACCTAACAAGTTGACCATTTTTTTTACCCGCGCTCCGGCAATCGCAGACTGAAATGGCGCGCCAGGCACTCCCGCAGCCTCGCCAGGGTGATCGGTTTGGCCAGAAAATCATCCATCCCCTGCGCCAGACAGCTCGCCTTGTCCTCTGCCATCGCATTGGCCGTCAGCGCGACTATGGGGATGGTCACCCCTTGCGCACGCAGTCGCCTGGTGGCTTCCAGCCCATCCATCTCGGGCATGCGCATATCCATCAGGATCAGATCCGGCAGCTGCTCTTCCACCAGTGTCAGTGCATCCAGGCCATTGGCGGCCAGGCGCACCTTGCTGACCAGTTTTTGCAGCATCAGGGAGACCACCAGCTGGTTGACCGGGCTGTCTTCCACCACCAGCACATCCAGTGGCAGCAAAGTCTGGGCACTCTCTTCCCGTACCGGTTGACAATGACAGGGCTGGGCCATGCCGGGGAGATCAAACCAGAAACAACTCCCCTTGCCAGGCTCGCTCTCCAGCCATATCTCCCCTCCCATCAATGCCACCAGACGTTTGCTGATGGCAAGCCCGAGCCCAGCGCCGGAGAAGCGGCGCGTCGCCGAGTTGTCGACCTGAGAGAAGGGTTTGAACAGCAGGGTCTGATCGGCCGCAGCAATACCAAGCCCGGTATCGGTCACGGACACCCTCAACATCTCGTCATGCCACTCCAGCCGCAAAACGATCCGGCCCTGCTCGGTAAACTTGAGGGCATTGTCCAGCAGGTTGCCGATCACTTGCGACAATCGCATCGGATCCCCCTGCAACGTCTGTGGCACCGCCTCGTCTACCTGGCACAACAGTTCGATGCCACTGGCCTTCGCCCGGGGTAGCAAGGGTTCGATGATCGATTGACACAACCCGACAGGTTGCAGACTTTCGCACTGCAGCAACAAGGTCTGGGACTCGATTTTCGAGAAATCGAGCACATCGTCAATGATGGTTTGCAGCAGACGGGCAGAATGGGTGGCATGGCGCAGCAGCGCCTGCTGATCGCTAGACAATTCGGCATGCAGCAACAGATCGAGCATGCCCAGCACCGCATTCATGGGAGAACGGATCTCGTGGGTCATCATGGCCAGGAACTGGGATTTGGCCCGGTTGGCGGCTTCCGCCTCATCACGAGCCCTGGCCAGCTCCTCTTCCCGCTTGATCTGATTGCTGATATCCCGTGCCGTCCCGCGATAGCCGAGGAAGTAGCCGTTCTGATCCATGTTGGGTTCCGCGTTCACCTCCATCCAGCAGGCTCTGTCCTGCAAGGCCACCAGAACCCGTGCCGCCCGTAGTGGCGCCCGCTGCTCAAGCAGCCGCAGGTAGCCCTGGGATTCCGGACTCTGCTTGTTGTAGAGATAGTCATGCAGGGTTGGTTGGGAGGAAGGGGTAATGAACTCCTCCATGTAACCCGGTTCGGAGGCAAAACTGAGGCGATGCTCGGCATCGGTTTCCCAGAACCAGTCGGAAGCCATGGCGGCAAAGCTGCGAAAACGACGCTCACTGGCCTGCAATGCCTCGGTTTTGGCGGCGACCTGCTCCTGCAAACGGGCACGGTAGGTGATATTGACCAACGCCTGGGCGATGAGCGGACGACAGCGTTGCATCGCGGCCTTGCTGGTGAGATCGAAGGTGCCTGCCAGGGAATGGCGACAGATGAGAATGGCGGTAAAACCCGGGGCCTGCAATCCGGTCAAGAGCAGGCTGGCCCAGCCAGGTTCACAGGCCAGAGGCGCCAGCTCGGGCAGCAGGGAGGGATCGTAGATCACCAGGGTTTCGCCGGCGATAGCCCTGGCAAACGCCGGCGTCATTGACCAAGAGCGCCCCTGCTCTCCCGTCTCGCTGCTCAGGTGGGTAATGCCCTGTTCTCCCTCCCAGGCCACCACATCCGCGTGTTCAAAACCGATGAAGGGTCTCAGTACCTCGATCAGACTCTCCAGTACCCGTTCTAGGGTCTTGGCATCAGCCAGGGTCTCTACCCCTTTGAGCAGAGTGTGGGACTCGTCACGGTACCTGGCTTCACGTTCACGGCAACGGGTAAGATCGACCAGAGCGGTTTGCAACTTTTCGCCCAGCGCCTCCAGTTCACCGCTCTCCATCATCTTGTCGCCTGTCCTGTGTCATTGGTCAGAAAGATCACGCTCGATACCATCAGGTTGCCATGAGCCAGCTCGCCATGGGGCAGCCGCCCCTGCTCCCCGAAGGTAAAGGGGGTGATGAAAGGGATCTGGCCAAGCCGGGCCTGACTCTGCTCCACAAACTGATACAGCATATCACCCAGCGCCAGACGGCAACCAGCACAGAAGATGATCAGCGCCCCGACGGGCTGCAATCTGGCATCGACACCGTACTCGGGATCGATCCGGATGGCACTGAGGCTGCGCTGCAACAGCCCTTCCTGACTGCTGTACATCAACCACAGGCGCTCGCCCACGGTCACGTCGGTGAAAAGACGTAGCCCACCTCGCTCCGTCACGGCTTCGGGATGGGAGAGTTTGTAGTAGGGGACGCCATCCAGGGTACCCACCTGACGGGCCAGAGGGGTCAGGGTGCTCTCGTGCAGGATGGGGCCCACTGTCCAGGATTGCTGCCGGCCACACCAGCGGGCATACACCTCTGCGGCAGGCTCATGCTCGATCGTCAACACCTCGCGCCCATCACAGGAGGTGATGGCACCGTTGCTCTCGGCAGGTACATAACCGGAGTGAAACTGGAAGGCCAGCTGGCAGTCAGGATAAAGCACCGCCAGCGCCACCCCCTGCTTGCTCTGCCCTTCACTCCAGCAAAGTTGCCAGTCGCCACTCACCTTGTTGTCCGCCGCCGAGCCACCGACCACGGGCACCGAGTGACCAAACTCAGCTTCGATAGAGGCAAGCACTTCCTCCTCCTGGCCCGGGCTGGCATGAACCAGAACAAGCTGGGGCAGTTCGCCCGGGCGGCCGCACTCGAGCATGGCCTGGCGCAGCAACAGGCGCACATCGACAGGTTCCCCCTCGGCGCCGGCAACGCCATAAGCCCCTTTCTCATCATAAAAAGCAGCCACTGCCACGCCATGCTCCTGCCTGACATGATGTCCTATTTCGGTCATCACGCCACCGCAGGAGCTGCACCCCAGCAAGGGGGTCGTCGGAAATTGACGCCCAAGCTGCTCACGCAGTACTGCAGCATCATGGGCCTGGGTAAAATAGACCAGCAACAGGGAAGGCGCCTGCATGACATGGTGATGAAGCCGCGCGCAGATATCTTGAGCCGCCAGCAGGGAATTTTCCTCAAGAGAGTGAACGGTCAGAAAGTTCAACACCATCTCCTTGCGTTATCGGATTCATGTCGCAAGCAAAAGTCATACCCTTATCAAGTAATTAGCTGATATTCCTTGCTAACATAACCTTCTATCAACCCCAGTGACAGGATGCCCTCATGTGGCAAAAAAACATCAATGACTTCGATCGGGTCGTTGCCATCGGTGGTGGCCACGGTATGGGCCGGGTGCTCTCCGCCCTCTCCTTCCTCGGTCAGCGGCTGACCGGTATCGTCACCACCACGGATGATGGCGGCTCAACCGGCCGTCTGCGCAAGAGCCAGGATTGCATCGCCTGGGGAGATCTGCGCAACTGCCTGAACCAGCTGGTCACCGACCCCAGTATCGGCAGCCTGCTGTTTGAGTACCGCTTCGCCGGCCGTGGCGAACTGGCAGGGCACAATCTTGGTAACCTGATGCTGCTGGCACTGGACAATCTCTGCGTCCGCCCTTTGGATGCTATCAAGCTCATCAGTGACATGCTCAAAATTGAATCACAATTGTTACCCATGTCCGAATTACCCACCGATCTCTGTGCCCATATGGACTGCGGCAACCAGATCCTGGGTGAGGTCTCCATCGATCAGCTGGCCACTCCCCCCCTCTCCTTGAGCCTGATGCCGGAAGTGCAGGCTACCCGCGAAGCGGTACAGGCGCTGCAGCAGGCTGACATGATCATTCTGGGCCCAGGCAGTTTTCTCACCTCCATCATGCCGCCGCTGCTGCTGGCGGAGATCGCCCAGGCCATCAACGAAAGCAATGCCATGGTGGTGTTTATTTGCAACCTGGTCGCGGAAAAAGGACCTGCCGGCCAGCTGGATCTGGCCAGCCAGTGCCGCTGGCTGGAATCCAGGATCGGACATGGCCGAATTGATGCCATTCTGGCGCCCTTTGGCGCAGGGGAAGGGGGAACATGGCAAGGTCGCCTGATCGAAGCCGATTTGGGCGAGACGGCATTGCCCCATCGCCATGACCGGCTGAAACTGAAGCTGGCGCTGGACAAGACCATAGGGCACCTGCTCAACCAGCGTTAAGACGCCGCCACTGCCGTGTGGCAGTGGCCGGTTTTCAGTGGTAATCGGCCAGAAAGGCCAACACCTGTGGCAGAGAGTGTTCGAGTTGCTGCAGCTGACGCGCAGCCTCGTCACCATCGGCCTGCTTGCACGCCAGCTCCAGCGCCATCACCTGCTGATAGCTCGTCAGGGCACCATAGCTGCCGCAGGAGGATTTCATGCTGTGCGCCACCCTGGCCAGCGCCTCCCAATCCTGTTGTTCATAAAGTGGCCTGAGCTGACTCAGCTGCTCCCCCACCTCTTCGATAAACACGGTTATCACGACCGGCAACATCTCCTGACCGATATCGTCAGCCAGCTGTTGCAACACCTTGCGATCCACCCACTCCATGCGAGGCCTCTCAAAATGGTATTCAAACAGACCATACTATAGATAGTTTTCGGGCCACGGACGCCCGGACAGCTCACCTGAGACCGGCAAACTGCTTCAACATCCAGCCCAAAAGACGAAAAACGTGATCGGGCTCAAAATATCAACACGCTTTGACAGCAATGCAAAATAACATCATTGCAACAAATTAACATTCAAGTAACACTGAGCATCATCAGAGTGATGATGCTCAGCAACACCTCTCATCCCTTTTGCCCTTTATGGCTGCTGCGAAGAACCAGGGTAGGTATCTACCCTGGTATTTTTTTATTGGCCGATCTCGTCGTGATTGCTGGCGATACGCTCACCCAGCCGGAACAAGTTGAACTCACCAGGTTCCATCTTGACCCAGTGCTCATTCCCAGTCAGCGGACGAGTCGTGATGATGGTCACCACGTCATTGGGGGTCGTCTCGCTATGAAAATCGATCACCACCTCTTCATCCAGCAGACTCGCTTCACCAAAGGGGGCACGCCGGGTCAACCAGTGCAGATTGTTGGAGCAAAAAGTCATCACATACTCCCCGTCCGAGAGCAGCATGTTGAACACCCCGAATGCCCGCAGCTCGTCACACAGGGTAGCGAGGTAGCGAAACATGGCGGGGAAGTTGGCCGGTCGCCTGGGATACTTCTGCTCCAGCCTGTCGAGCAGCCAGCAGAAGGCGTGTTCGCTGTCGGTATCCCCCACCGGCCTGTGCCGCCCGGTGGCCAGCCTCTTGTAGCCGGTCAGCTGACCGTTGTGGGCAAAGGTCCAGTACCGCCCCCACAGCTCGCGGGTAAACGGGTGGGTATTTTCCAGCGACACGCAGCCCCGGTTGGCCTGGCGGATATGGCTGACCACGGCGCAGCTCTTGATGGGCAGCGCCTGTACCAGCCTGGCGATGGGAGAGTGGGCACTGGGCTCGGGATCCTTGAAGGTACGAAACCCCTTCCCCTCATAGAAGGTGATCCCCCAGCCATCCTTGTGGGGACCCGTCTTGCCACCACGCAGCATCAGACCGGTAAAACTGAAGCAGATATCGGTCGGCACATTGGCGCTCATGCCGAGCAGTTCGCACATATCTGGACCACTCCTTCCTTGACTACTTGTTCATCTGGCTGGCTTGGCAGAAAAGCATAGCCTTTGCATCAAGCCGCTTGTCCAGATTGGCGATGCCGGACAGGCACACTCCTGCCCGGCGTCACTATCACTTACTTGGCCATCTCTTTTTCGACCAGCTGGATCAGGATGTGGATCACTTTGATGTGCACTTCCTGAATGCGGTCGGCATAACCGAAGTGTGGAACGCGGATCTCCACATCGGCCAGACCTGCCATCTTGCCACCATCCTTGCCGGTTAAGGCGATCACCTTCATGCCCTTGGCACGAGCCGCCTCGATGGCCTTGAGGATGTTGCCGGAGTTGCCGCTGGTAGAGATGCCGAGCAGCACGTCACCACGGCGGCCGACAGCCTCGACGTAGCGGGAGAAGACGAAGTCATAGCCAAAGTCGTTGGAGACGCAGGAGAGGTGGCTAGGATCCGAGATGGCGATGCCGGCATAACCCGGACGGTTCTCGCGATAGCGGCCGGTCAGCTCCTCGGCAAAGTGCATGGCGTCGCAGTGGGAGCCACCGTTACCACAGGAGAGTACCTTGCCTTCCTCTTTGAAGGAGTCAGCCAGCAGCTTGGCGGCCGCCTCGATATTCTTCAGATTCTGCTCATCGGCCAGGAAGGCTTGCAGCACGCTGGCGGCTTCGGTCAGTTCATTGCGGATCAATTCTTGGTACATGATGTCTCTTCCACTTTTTTAGTGTGCGTGTAAGTCGCCGCTATTCTCGCACAAGGCAATCCCGTCGTCGCCCCCTCCCTAGGCAGGTCGCGCCACAGGCTGGCCTGCCACGTTACGGGGATCACAGTCGCAAGGTAATGAGCTTGTAAACAACTTGATAACTTTGTGCGTATGAATTACAACAAGGGCCAGACCAAACAGGTCAGACCTCTGGATCAGTTACGCCACATTGGCAACCTATCACGCAAGGAGCAAGCAATGACGACGACCCTCACTCTGCTCGGGGTGATCCTGGTTATCGGAGCCCTGGCTTATCGCCGGGCATCCCTGTTCATCTCGACCCTGGTAACCTTCGCCGCCCTTATCATCGGGGCCCTCTACGGTCATGTGCCCTTGCTGGTATGGGCCCTGTTTGCCGTGGTTGCCATCCCCCTCAATCTGGCGGAATTTCGCCGCAACCAGCTGACCAAGCCGCTGTTCAAGCTCTACAAGTCCATCATGCCGGAGATGTCCCGCACCGAGAAAGAAGCCATCGAAGCGGGCACTACCTGGTGGGAAGCCGACCTGTTTGCCGGCAATCCGGACTGGAAGAAGCTGCACGCCATCCCGGTCAGCACCCTGTCGACAGAAGAGCAGGCCTTCCTGGACGGTCCGGTGGAAGAGGTGTGCCGCATGGTGAGCGACTGGGAGGTAACCCACGAGCGCGCTGATCTCTCCCCCGAGGTGTGGCAATACCTGAAGGACAACAAGTTCTTCGCCATGATCATCAAGAAGAAGTACGGTGGCCTGGAGTTCTCCGCCTACGCCCAGTCCTGCGTGCTGCAAAAGCTGTGCGGCGCCAGCGCCGTGCTGGCCTCCACCGTCGGCGTGCCCAACTCCCTGGGCCCGGGCGAACTGCTGCAACACTATGGCACCGATGAGCAGAAGGATTACTACCTGCCTCGTCTCGCGGTCGGCAAGGAGATCCCCTGCTTCGCCCTGACCAGCCCGGAAGCGGGTTCGGATGCGGGCTCCATCCCTGACTTCGGCATCATCTGCAAGGGCGAGTGGGAAGGGGAAGAGGTGCTCGGCATGCGCCTGACCTGGAACAAGCGCTACATCACCCTGGCCCCCATCGCCACCGTGCTGGGGCTCGCCTTCAAGCTGCGTGACCCGGAGCATCTGCTGGGGGAGGAAGAGGAGCTCGGCATCACCTGCGCCCTGATCCCGACCCACATCAAGGGAGTCGGCATCGGCCGTCGCCACTTCCCGCTCAACGTGCCGTTCCAGAACGGCCCGACCCAGGGCAAGGACGTCTTCGTCCCGCTCGATTTCATCATCGGCGGCCCGGCCATGGCCGGACAGGGCTGGCGCATGCTGGTGGAGTGCCTCTCGGTCGGTCGCGGCATCACCCTGCCCTCCAACAGCACCGGTGGCGTCAAGATGCTGGCCCTGGCGAGCGGCGCCTACAGCCGCATCCGTCGCCAGTTCAAGCTGCCCATCGGCAAGATGGAAGGCATTGAAGAGCCGCTGGCCCGCATCGGCGGCAACGCCTATATCATGGGCGCTGCGGCCAACCTGACCGTGACCGGCATCGACCTTGGCGAGAAGCCCTCGGTCATCTCCGCCATCGTCAAGTACCACCTCACCGACCGTGCCCAGAAGTGCATCATCGATGCCATGGACATCCACGGCGGCAAGGCCATCTGCATGGGTCCCAACAACTATCTGGCCCGCGGCTATCAGGGTGCCCCCATCGCCGTCACGGTGGAAGGAGCCAATATCCTGACCCGCAGCATGATCATCTACGGCCAGGGCGCCATCCGTTGCCACCCGTACGTGTTGCCCGAGATGCTGGCGGCCAGCCACCCGGATCAGGAACAGGCCCTGAAAGACTTCGACAAGGCGGTGTTCAGCCACGTCGGCTTTGCCATCAGCAACCTGGTGCGCAGCTTCTGGCTGGGTCTCACCGGTGCCCGCTTCGCCGCCGCCCCCTATGGGGATCAGACCAAGCGCTACTATCAGCAGCTCTCCCGCCTCTCCGCCAACCTGGCGTTCCTGTCAGACATGGCGATGGGCACCCTGGGGGGCGAGCTCAAGCGCAAGGAGCGGGTCTCCGCCCGTCTCGGCGACGTGCTGAGCCAACTCTATCTGGCCTCCAGCGCTCTCAAGCGCTATCAGGACGAGGGTCGTCAGCAGGCCGACCTGCCGCTGCTGCACTGGGCGCTGCAAGATGCCCTGTTCAAGGCACAGGAGGCGATCGATGAGCTGCTACGCAACTTCCCGAACCGCTGGATTGGGTTGGCTCTGCGCGTCATCGTGCTGCCGCTGGGCCGCGACATGAAGCGCCCGAGCGACAAGCTGGACAATCAGGTGGCCCGCCTGCTGCAAACGCCGAGCGAAACTCGCAGCCGCCTGGCCAAGGGACAATACCTCACCCGCGAGGAGGGCAACCCCTTCGGCCTGCTGGAGCAGGCACTCGATGACGTGCTGGCCGCCGAACCGCTGTTTGACAAGGTGTGCAAGGCCGATGGCATCAAGCGCCCCTTCCTGGCGCTGGACAAGGTGGCCGACATCGGGCTGGCCGCCGGCGTGCTGAACCAGAGCGAGGCCGACCTGCTGCGCCGCGCCGAAGTGAGCCGCCTGCGCACCATCAACGTCGATGATTTCGACCCCATCGATCTGGTGGCCAACAAGCAGCTGTTTGAAGCTTCCGCTTACCATCACGCGGCCTGAGTCGCCGCTCTGCCAATAACGCCTCCCACCGGGAGGCGTTTTTTATTCTGTACGGTGGCGACAAAGCGCCAGCCGCCTCCCTCCTGTTCTTGATCACAAAAAAAGGCACAATAGCCGGCAGTTCAAACACACAAGGAAGCCGAGATGAGCCTTGAGCACCTGATCCAGTGGCGCCGCGATCTGCACCGCCTGCCGGAAGCCGCCTGGAAAGAGTTTCGCACCACCAGCCTGATCGCCCACCACCTGAGCGGACTCGGCTATCACATCGTGCTCGGTGACAAGCTGTTGGCCAGCAATCTGGTGATGGGGCGGGATCTGGACGTGGCGGCCGAGAAAGCCCGCGCCCGCCGCCAGGGGGCGCATCCCGACTGGCTGGATCGCATCGGTGACTTTACCGGTCTGATGGGAGAGCTGGACACCGGCCGCCCCGGCCCGACGCTCGCCTTTCGCTTCGACATCGATGCGGTGGAAGTGGAAGAGTCCGGCGACGAGCAGCATCAACCGCAGCGGGAAGGGTTTGCCTCCCACAACAAGGGGTGGATGCACGCCTGCGCCCACGATGGCCACACCGCCATTGGCATGGGGCTGGCCAGCCGGTTGATGGCGATGAAAGAGCAGTTGGGGGGGCGCATCAAGCTCTTCTTCCAGCCTGCCGAAGAGGGATGTCGCGGTGGCAAGGCGCTGGCGGCCGGCGGGGCGCTCGATGACGTGGATGCCCTGCTCTCCCTGCATATCGGTATCCACGCTAGCAGCGGCGAGCTGGTGATCAACCCCACCGAGTTTCTCTGCTCCACCAAGTTCGATGTGCACTTCATGGGTACGGCGGCCCACGCAGGTCTTGAGCCCAACGCCGGTTGCAACGCACTGGCCGCCGCCTGCATGGCCACCAGCGCCATGCTCGCCATTCCCCGCCACCGGGATGGCATGACCCGCATCAATATCGGCCAACTCAACGGCGGCAGCGGCCGCAACGTGATCCCCGATCATGCCGAACTGCGCGGCGAGACCCGCGGCGCCGACAGCGCGTTGAACGACTACATGTTCGGCCAGGTGCAACGCATCGTCGAAGGGGTTGCCATGGCCCACGGGGTCACCTACCAGATCATCAAGCAGGGCGAGGCCATCGCGCTGGACAACAGCCCCACCCTGCAGGTCGAACTGACCGCCCTGGCCCGCCAGCTGGGGCTCGCCACCATCCAGACTCGCCGCTTCGGCGCCAGCGAGGATGCAGGTTTCCTGATGGAGCGGGTACAAAAGCAGGGGGGCGAAGCCGCCTACCTGGTGCTCGGAGCCGATCTCGCGGCGCCGCACCATCACAATGCCTTCGATTTCGATGAGCGGGTGATGCAAAGCGGGGTCGATCTGCTGGCCGCCTGGGTGCTCGCCCGCCAGGACACACAGCCAGCGGCGGCGCACTGACAAGCGCAGCAAAATGTCATATAGCAGGATCAAAAAAGGCGCCCTGGGCGCCTTTTTAACGACTGCATCGCAATGGATCCCGGAGCGACTAACTAGTGCGACTCGCCATCGCCCCGCTTGCGATTGGTGTTGGGGCGACCGCCGGTCACCGCATCGGCCCGCCCTTCCTCTTTGGCCTTCTCGGCCCGCTTCTTGCGCATCTCGCGCGGATCGGCGATGAGCGGTCGATAGATCTCGATACGATCCCCGTCCTGCAAGTGATCACTCCCCTTGACCGGACGACTGTAGATACCGAACTTGTTGACCTCCAGATCGATCTCCGGGTGCTTTTGCACGATACCGGACTGCTCGATGGCGTCCAGCACGCAGGTCTCTGGCGCAACCCTCAGCTCAATCACCGTCTGCTGCTGCGGCAAGGCGTAGACCACCTCTATGGTGAGCTGCTCAGACACCGTAAACCTCCTTCGCCCGGTTGGAGAAGGCGGCGACCATGGAACTCACCAGGTCGCGGAACACCTGACCGAAGGCCACCTCGATCAGCTTGGAGGTAAATTCGAAATCGAGGTCGAACTCCACCTTGCAGGCATCCACATCCAGCGGAGTGAAGGTCCACCAGCCCGCCAGCTTGCGAAACGGGCCATCCACCAGCTCCATCCTGATCTGACGGTTCATGTCCAGCTGATTGCGGGTGGTAAAGGTCTTGGCAATGCCCGCCTTGGCCACATCCACCGAGGCCATCATGTAGTCATCGCCGGCCTCGTGCACGCGACTGCCGACGCAACCGGGCAAAAACTGCGGATAGGCATCCACATCGTTAACCAACTTGAACATCTGTTCTGCACTGAACATCACCAGGGCACTGCGAGTAATACGGGGCATGGCTTTTCCTCATCCAATCGCCGCGATTTTATCATCATGTTCCGGCTTGTGGAGGTAAAACCTCGGCCAAACTGCTCATTAAGCCGCCACTCGAGCCGCTGCGCGTTTTACAGCCGCCCTCGCCTACGTATAATACGAGCCTCCTAGTCATTGCCGGAAATCGCCCGTCATGAGCAAAAAAAACAGTAAAAACAAAGCCGGGTCCAGCACCATTGCACTCAACAGAACCGCGCGCCACGAATACTTCATCGAAGAGAAGATCGAAGCGGGTCTGTCTCTGCAAGGGTGGGAAGTCAAATCCCTGCGGGCGGGCAAGGCCAACATCAGCGAAGCCTATGTCATCTTCCGCGATGGCGAGGCCTACCTGTTCGGCTCCAGCTTCCTGCCACTGCAGGCTGCCTCCAGCCATGTGGTGTGCGACCCGACCCGGACCCGAAAACTGCTGCTGAGCCGTCGTGAACTCGACAAGCTCGAGAGCCTGATCGCCCGTCAGGGCTACACCATAGTGCCGCTGGCCCTCTACTGGAAACAGTGCTGGGTCAAGGTCGAAATCGGCCTGGTGAAGGGCAAGAAAGAGCACGACAAGCGCGAAGACACCAAGGCCCGCGAATGGGATCGGGAAAAAGCCCGCATCATGAAGAACAAGAATCGCGGCTAATCCGCTTGATGCTGCAAGGTCCGGGCTCCTGCCCGGACTTTTTCTTTTCCGGCCCGCCGCTTACCCGCCCCCGCCAGGCGTGCGCACAATAAATCGGCAAACGGAGCGGCTCCCTGCGGGAATGACCATCAACGCCTTGCCATGGCAGGATTTTTGCGTACAATCCCTCTTAACAACTTGGGGCTGATTCTGGATTCGACAAGATTCACGAAACCCAAGGTGCATGCCGAGGTGCGGTAGGCCTCGTTAATAAACCGCAAAAAAATAGTCGCAAACGACGAAAACTACGCACTGGCAGCTTAATAACCTGCGCAGAGCCCTTCTACCCTAGCTTGCCTGTGTCCTAGGGAATCGGAAGGTCATCCTTCACAGGATCGTGTGGAAGTCCTGCTCGGGGCGGAAACATTAAAACCAATCGAGCTAGTCAATTCGTGGCGTGTCTCTCCGCAGCGGGTTGGCGAATGTAAAGAGTGACTAAGCATGTAGTGCCAAGGATGTAGTAATTTTGGACGGGGGTTCAAATCCCCCCAGCTCCACCAAACGTTTGGAAAGGGCCTCTTCTTCGGAAGAGGCCCTTTTTGTTGGTTATCGAGCAGTCTATTCAACCGTGCCGAGACTCCACGCACAGCCCAGCCACAAAAATGTTCACCAACAGCGCAAGCCGCTCTGGATACTAACGTTTAGACGTGCAGTACCACTCATCACGCCATTTTTCATTTTCAGCGCATCGCCATCAGCCAGGCACGGCGCTTTGTCATATTTTGGTAAACAGCCCGGCTTTGTCATCTCGTGCTGCCAGCCTCACCACACCTGTGTTTGTCCTGCCATCTCCCCCGTTTTTTCACCCGTTCCCGGTTTTTCATTTTTGATGGCGGGTTACACCAACACGTCAACACGTCAACACGGGCGTTGTTGCCCAAATCGATGCAGCTTGAATGGAACTAACTGAGGACTTTGTGATCTGATCACCACCATCCTCTTCAAATCTGCATCATGGGCACGTCGCTTCACCCCATCACCAACTGGCCTAAATACAACAAGTCTTTGATTAATCGTGGTTCACTCACCTTCTGGGTTGATGCCGATGCCATGAGCAACTGGTTTCACCACGACCATCATGGGCGGCGGGGCCGCTGCCAGCCAGACCATCTGTACCTTCCTGATGCTCAAGGGGATTTTCAACCTCACTCTGCGGGCCACTCAGGGACTACTCGACTCCCTGTTCGAGTTGATGAATGTGCCGTTGTGCGCACCGCAAGCGAGCACGCACGGTGACAGTGGCCTATCGACAGCCCCAAAGGGACGCATTACCGACTTGGTTATCGACTCAACCGGGCTGAAGGTGTTTGGTGAAGGCGAGTGGAAGGTCAGAAAACACGGCGCCGAGAAACGGCGAGTCTGGCGCAAGTTGCATCTGGCGGTAGACCCGGTAACCCACGATATCGTGGCGGCGGAGGTGTCATTGGAAAATGTCCATGATGCCGAGGTGTTGCCGACCTTGCTCAATCCACTGCGGCGCAAGCTGGGACGAGTTTATGCAGATGGAGCCTATGACAGCAAAGCCAGCCATCAGCTTATCTCGCGCAAAGGGGCGACAGCTTGTATCCCGCCTCGCAAGAGCGCGGGGTTATGGAAAAAGGGACATCCAAGAAATGACGCTGTGCTGGTGATACGCAAGGAAGGGCTGGCGCACTGGAAGAAGATATCGGAGTATCACCGTCGCTCACTGGCAGAGACGGCGATGTATCGGTTCAAGCAGTTGCTGACGGGGAAAATCAGTCTGCGTAACTACAACGGCCAAGTGGGAGAAGTCATGGCGTATGTAAGCGCCATAAACAAACTGAATACCCTGGAACTACCTGTCAGAAAGCCTCGAGTGTAGCGGTTACCCAGGGCTGGGGAAGTCATGACTTGCTGGCTGATTTGGGAAACAACGCCACCAACACGTCAACACGTCAACACGTCAACACGTACGAATTTCAGACAATCTAACGAATAACAAAAAGGATTCCAATGATGCCAATACACGACATCCTTTCAGGATCTCTATTTACTGCTTCATCTTGAATACATGCCCCGCATTTTTAAGACTCTCTTTTCTCTGTGAGCCAATTCAATTTTTTGTATTTGAATACTGCCCGATTTCGGATAATCAATGCCGAAGCGGGCAAGCCTTGATTTCAACCAAATGCATATACTTCAAATAGTTATACGCATCATCCATGTGGTGTTATGCCCGTCTTGATTGTTTTACATCCGTTTTTCACCCGGTAAATCCTGCGTCAGATCACACATATTACGAGTCACCTCCCCCTATAATCGGCTCATTCCAACAAAGCAGAGCCAATTATGTTGTCACCTCGCGTTATCGATATTGAAAAATATATTGTTCAAGCCGGTTCAGTCACCGTTAAGGAACTCTCCGAGCGTTTTTCAGTATCGCTGGAAACAATACGTCGTGATCTGCAGGAATTGGAATCCAATGGCTCTGTAAAAAGAGTGCATGGCGGTGCCATCTCTCTGGATAATGCCGATGCCGGGCTGGCATTCAATAAACGCAAGCACGAGAGTTCCATTGAAAAAAAGCTGATCGCCTATAAGGCGCTGGCCCTGATTAACCCCGGCGATATTATCATGCTCGATGCCAGTTCAACGTGTTGGTACCTGGCTGAAGCTCTGCCAGATATATCCATGACGGTAATCACCAACTCATTTCGAAATGTGCTCAGCCTGGCAGTCAAGAAGAATATCAAGACCATCGCCATCGGTGGTGAATACTCTGAGAAATATGCCGCCTTCGTTGGCACCATTGCCAGTGGCAACATCAGCCAGTACCGGGTGGATACTCTTTTCTTCTCCTGCGCCGCCTACAGCAAAGGCAGCGGCGTCTGGGAAAACAATGAGATAAACGCATCTACCAAGAAGGTGATGCTGGCCTCAGCCAGGCAGAAGGTATTGCTGGCTGATACCCGGAAAGAGAACCGCTCCGGAATTGTCAGGATCTGTCAATTCAACGATGTTGATGTAATTCTGACAGAAAAAGATGAAAACAATATAAGGCAGTTAAGCAGATACAAAAAATAACACACTGTACCCTACTCAATATAAAATAAATGGAGTTTACATTATGGCTAATACATCCAATGCCGCTGTTTGCGAAAACAGCCGCGATGATATTGTGCCCGAAAGCACGGGAATATCCAGTCTGGTAGTTCCCAGAAGTATATTGATCCCCTTTATTTTGCTGACCAGTTGCTTTGCCCTATGGGGGCTTGCAAATAATATGACGGATGTCCTGATTGCTCAATTCAAAAAGGTATTCACCTTGACGGATATGCAATCGGGTCTGGTTCAGACCGCCTTTTATGGTGCCTATTTTTGTTTGGCCCTGCCCGCTGCTCTCTTTATCAAGCGGTTCAGCTACAAGGCGGGGGTATTGCTCGGGCTCGGGCTCTTTTGCACCGGCGCACTGATGTTTTATCCGGCCAGCCAGATCATGACCTATGGCCCCTTCCTCGCCGCCCTGTTCGTGCTGGCCGGTGGTCTCTCCATTCTGGAGACCAGCGCCAACCCCTACATCATTGCGATGGGCCCGCAGGAAACCGCCACCCGTCGTTTGAACCTCGCGCAATCGTTTAACCCCATCGGCTCCATCACCGGCGTGCTGATCGGCAAGTTCTACATTCTCTCGCAACTGAATCCGGCCACCGATGCCGAACGGGCACTGATGTCCGCCGACGAACTCGGCCAGATCCAGGCCGGCGAGCTGGCCGCGGTCATGGGACCTTATCTGATGGTGGCCCTGGTCATCGTCGCGGTGTGGCTGGCCATCGCCTTTACCCGCATGCCGGTGGCGCACGATACCAACAGCACGGGGCTGGACCTCAAGGGCAGCTTCGCCCGCCTGCTGGCCAGGGGCTACTTTGTGCGCGGCGTGCTGGGCCAGTTCTTCTATGTCGGCGCCCAGATTGGCTGCTGGTCCTACACCATTCGCTACGTGATGACGGAAGTGGGCGGCAACGAGGCCGATGCCTCCACCTACCTGCTCGCCTCCATCGTGATCTTCTCGGCCTGCCGCTTTATCTGCACTGCCCTGATGACCTACATCTCCCCCGCCAAACTGCTCGGGTTACTGGCCATGGGAGCGTCGTTCTGCCTGCTGTGGGTGATGTTTGCCGGCGGCATAGTTGGCGTATACGCCCTGGTCGCCGTCTCCGCCTGTATGTCCCTGATGTTCCCGACCATCTTCGGCCTCTCGGTACACGGCCTTGGCAAGGACACCCAGTTCGGCGGCAGCTGTCTCATCATGGCCATCCTCGGCGGTGCCGTCCTGACTGCCCTGATGGGCCAGATCTCGGACATGGCCGGCATTCGCATGGCATTCATCATCCCGCTTATCGGATTTATCTACCTCATTCACTTCGGTTTCAAAGGCCACAAGGCATAAGGAGCAAGACATGAACAAGTTGATCGGCGCACTCCCCACCATCGGCATCCGTCCCACCATCGATGGTCGTCGCATGGGGGTCCGTGAATCCCTGGAAGAGCAGACCATGAAGATGGCGCAAGCGACCGCTGCGTTTCTCAGCCAGCACCTGCGCCATCCGAGCGGCGAGCCGGTGGAATGCGTCATCGCCGACACCACCATCGGCGGCATGACCGAGTCCGCAGCCTGCGAGGAAAAATTCAAATCCTGCAACGTCGGTCTCTCCATCACGGTCACCCCCTGCTGGTGTTTTGGCAGCGAGACCATTGACATGGATCCGCTGCGTCCCAAAGCCATCTGGGGCTTCAACGGCACCGAGCGCCCGGGCGCCGTCTACCTGGCAGCGGCCCTGGCAGCCCATAACCAGAAAGGGTTGCCCGCCTTCTCCATCTACGGCAAGGATGTGCAGGATGCAGACAGCGATGGCATTCCGGCCGACGTGCAGGAGAAGCTGCTGAGTTTCGCCCGCGCCGGCCTGGTGGTCGCCACCCTGCGTGGCAAGAGTTACCTCTCCCTCGGCGGGGTTTCCATGGGGATCGCCGGTTCCATCGTCGATCACACCTTCTTCGAAGAGTTCTTCGGCATGCGGGTGCAGGCGGTGGACATGACAGAGCTGCGCCGTCGCATGGAAAAAGGCATCTATGATCCGGCCGAGCTGGATATTGCACTGGCCTGGGCCGACAAGTACTTCAATGAAGGCGTCGACAAAAACCCTCCCGAGCGTCGCCGCAACCCGGAGCAGAAGCATGCCATGCTGCGCGAGAGCCTGCTGATGACCATCTGCATGCGCGACATGATGCAGGGCAACCCGCGCCTGGCCGAACTCGGATTCGGTGCCGAGGCCCTGGGGTACAACGCCATCGTCGGCGGCTTCCAGGGGCAGTTGCACTGGACCAATCAATACCCCAACGGTGACACCGCCGAAACCCTGCTCAACAGCTCGTTCGACTGGAACGGCCCCCGCGCCCCCATCATCATGGGCACCGAGAATGACAGCCTCAATGCCATGAGCATGCTGCTGGGTTACGGCCTGACCGGCACCGCCCAGATCTTCTGCGACGTGCGCACCTACTGGTCCCCCGATTCGGTCGAGCGGGTCACCGGCCACCGTCTGACCGGGCTCGCCGAGCACGGCATCATCCACATGATCAACTCGGGCTCCGCCGCCCTCGACGGCACCGGCCGCCAGCGCGACGCCGACGGCAAGCCGACCATCAAGCCCCACTGGGAAGTGACCGAAGAGGACATCAAAGCCTGTCTCGCCGCCACCGAATGGTGTCCGGCCATCGAGGAGTACTTCCATGGCGGTGGCTTGTCCACTCACTACCTGACCGAGGGCGGCATCCCCTTCACCATGAGCCGCATCAACATCGTCAAGGGAATTGGTCCGGTCCTGCAGATCGCCGAGGGCCACAGCGTGGCACTGCCGCAACAAGTCCACGACGTGCTGGATCAGCGCACCGACGCCACCTGGCCGACCACCTGGTTTGCCCCTCGCCTCACCGGGCAGGGAGCCTTCCGCGATGTCTACTCGGTCATGGCCAACTGGGGTGCCAACCACGGCGTGCTGACAGTCGGCCATGTGGGCAGCGAACTGCTCACTCTGGCCGCCATGCTGCGCATCCCGGTCTGCATGCACAACGTGCCGGAAGAGAAGGTGTTCCGTCCTTCCGCCTGGGGCGCCCACGGTATGGACAGCGAAGGGCAGGACTATCGCGCCTGCGCCAACTACGGCCCGCTCTATCGCTAAGTACCGGCAGGGCCGCAAGGCCCTGCTCTCTTCCCTCGTTGTAAGGAGTTGTCATGAGGCAAGATGTTGTCATCGTGCTCGATTGTGGTGCTACCAATGTCCGGGCCATTGCCGTCAACACCGCAGGTGAAGTGGTGGCCAAGGCGGCCGTGGCCAATGCAACCGAGCCTGCACGGGAACATCCGGAGTGGCACCAGTGGTCACTGGAGGCGATCCTGGCACGCTTCACCCACTGCTGCCGCGAGTTGCAACCGGCGCTGGCCGGGTGCGAGATCCGGGCCGTCACCGTCACCACCTTCGGCGTCGATGGTGCCTTGGTGGATGAACGGGGCGAGCTGCTCTACCCCATCATCAGCTGGAAGTGCCCGCGCACCGTGGCGGTGATGGAGCAGATCCGTCGTTATCTGGATCCCGAGCAGTTGCAGCGCCTCTCCGGGGTGGGCCAATTTGGCTTCAATACTCTCTACAAGCTGATCTGGCTGCGCGAGCAGCACCCCGAGCTGGTCGAGCGCGCCCACGCCTGGCTCTTCATCTCGTCGCTCATCAATCACCGTCTGACCGGCAAGATGACGACCGACCGCACCATGGCCGGCACCAGCCAGCTGCTCAGTCTGCAGCAGGAGTGTTTCAGCCGCACCATCCTGGAAGCGGTCGACCTGCCCGAGCATCTCTTCCCGCCCATGGTGGCGGCGGGCGAAGTGATCGGTTCCTTGCTGCCCGACTTCGCCGAGCGGCTCGGCCTGCCTGCCGGCATCCCGGTGGTGAGCGCCGGCCATGACACCCAGTTCGCCCTGGCAGGCTCCGGCGCGGGCCCGGATCAACCGGTTCTCTCGTCGGGCACCTGGGAGATCCTGATGGTGCGCACCCCGCTGGTAGACAGCGACGCCCTGGCCCGAGTGGCAGGCTCGACCTGCGAGCTGGATGCCGACCGCGGCCAGTTCAATCCCGGCCTGCAGTGGCTCGCCTCCGGCGTCCTGGAGTGGGTGCGAACCCTCGGTTGGCCCGAGGGCGGTGATTACGAGGCGATGATCGATGAGGCGCGCGCCGTACCGGTCGGCTGTGACGGCGTGCGCATGGCAACCAATCTGCTGGCCAATGGCGTGGGGCATGGCCAAGGGGCCTTTACCGGCCTCTCCCTCTCGACCCGTCGCGGCCATCTCTATCGCGCCGCCCTGGAGGCGCTGGCCTTTCATCTCAAGGGGCAACTGACCCGGCTCGAGCAGATTGGCCACTTCCAGGCGCAGCAGTTGCTGGTGGTGGGCGGCGGCTCGCGCAATGCCCTGTGGAACCAGATCAAGGCCGATGTGCTGGGCTTGCCCGTGCTCGCCATCGACGAGGCGGAGACCACTGTGCTCGGCGCCGCCCTCTATGCCATGACAAGTGCCCGGCTGCACCCCACGCTGGCAGCTGCCCATGCCGCCCTCACCAGACGCTATACCCCTTTCCAGCCTTCGGCCGATGCCGGGGCTTACCAGACTCTCTACAAGGAATTGCACTCATGAACTGTGATATTCGTACTGCCGCAGACTGGACCATCAACCCGCCTCTCCCCGACTTCGTCTATCACTGGGAAGAGGGCAAGGACCCCGTCACCCCGGAGCAGGTACACGCCTTTTTCTACAGCGCCCCCATGGAGCAGCTCAAACAGCGCATCTGCGATATCGGGCGCCGCCTGTGGCAAAAAGAGTACGTGGATGGCAACGGCGGCAACATCTCGGTGCGCGTCGGTGACAACCTGGTGCTCTGCACCCCGACCCTCATCAGCAAGGGCTTCATGCGCCCCGAGGATCTCTGCCTGGTAGACATGGACGGGCGCCAGAAGGCTGGCATCCGCCCCTCCACCAGCGAGATCAAGACTCACCTCGCCATCATGCGGCGCAGCGGTGCCCGCTCCTGCGTGCACGCTCACCCGGCCCATGCCAACGCCTTCCTGATCACCGGCTCTGTGCCCCCCTCCGGCATCATGCCAGAGCCCGATATCTTCTTCGGCGAGGTGGGGCTGGCCGCCTATGCCACGCCAGGGAGCCAGGAGAACGCCCACAACGTGGGAGAGGCCTCGGTCGATCACCAGTGCATCTTCATGGAGAACCACGGCGTCATCGTCTGGGGGGATCACGTGGAGGATGCCTACTGGAAGCTCGAGAACGTCGACGCCTACTGCCGCATCCTGCTGCTGGCCACCGAGCTGGAACGCCCCATCACCCGGGTCGATGCCGCCTCGATGCGCGACTTCATCCGCATTCGCCAGGCCCTCGGCATGCCCGATGCCCGCAGCGAACGCAGCGATGCCGAGCTCTTTAACGCGACCGAGTTTGCCGGCCGCCCGCTGCACACCCGCTAAGGAGAACCCCATGCTCAAGGGAATTTCGCCCCTCATCAGCCCAGACCTGCTCAAGGTGATGGCCGAGATGGGCCACGGCGACGAGCTAATCCTTGCCGATGCCCACTTCCCGGCCCACCAGTTCGGCCGGCGGGTACTGAGGGCCGACGGCATCCCGGTCGATGCCCTGCTGGCTGCCATCAGCCCGCTGTTTGAACTCGACGCCTACGCCCCGCCCCTGGTGATGATGGCGGCGGTGGCGGGAGACGAGCTGGATCCGGCCGTGGAGCAGCGCTACCTGGCCGCCCTGGCCGGGCACAACCCGGGGGTCGACGTGACGCGCATCGATCGCTTCGCCTTCTATGAGCGGGCGAAGGAGGCCTACGCCATCCTGATCACCGGCGAGTGCGCCAAGTACGGCAATATCCTGCTTAAAAAAGGGGTCACCCCGAGTTGACCCTTATGCGGCGGGGCCTAGCCCCGCCCGAGTGTCCCGATGAACGGGCAGACCCGTTCATGGATACATTCGAAATGTTCAAGGAGACAATCATGAGCTTTATGCTGGCCATGCCCAGGCTGAGTTTTCACGGCGCGGGCGCCATCGGTGACATGCTGGATCGGGTGGCGCAAGAGGGTTTCAAGCGGGCGCTGCTGGTGACCGACCGGGATCTGCTGCGCCTCGGATTGCATCAACCTGTGGTGGAGGGGCTCACCGCCCGCGGGCTCGATCACTGCCTGTTTGGCGAGGTGATGCCCAACCCGACGGTGGCGATCGTCGAGGCAGGCCATCGCGCCTTCGTGCGCAGCGACAGTGACTGCATCATCGCCCTCGGCGGTGGCAGCGCCATCGACGCCGCCAAGGGGATCAGCATCCTCACCGCCAACCCGGGCCCAGTCACCGCCTACAGCGGGGTGGGCAAGGTGGCCAAACGCGGTGCCTTTCTCGCCGCCATCAACACCACCGCCGGCACTGCCGCCGAGGTGACCAGCAATGCGGTGATCACCGACACCGACCGCCAGGTGAAGGAGGTGATCATCGATCCCGCCATCCTGGTCGATATCGCGGTGGATGACCCGACCCTGATGCTCGGCATTCCACCGGCAGTGACCGCTGCCACCGGCATGGATGCCCTGACCCACGCCATCGAAGCCTACGTGGCCAAAGGGGCTCATCCGCTTACCGATCACTCGGCGCTGGCGGCCATCGAGATCATCGGCCGCTGGCTGCCTCACGCGGTGGAACAGGGGCAGGATCTGCAGGGACGCGAGATGATGGCCTATGGCCAGTATCTCGCCGGCATGGCGTTCAACAGTGCGGGGCTGGGTCTGGTACATGCGCTGGCGCACCAACCGGGGGCGACCCACGACCTGCCCCACGGGGTCTGCAACGCCATCCTGCTGCCCGTCATCTGCGACTACAACCGGCCGGTGTGCGTGAGCCGCTTTGCCGCCATCGCCCGCGCCCTCGGCGTGGACACCACCACCATGGACGAGGAACAGGCGAGCCAGGCCGCCATCGAGGCAATCCGTACCCTCTCGGCACGGGTGGGCATCCCCGCCGGCTTCTCGGCCCTTGGCATCACCAGCACCGACATCGACCGCTGGATTGACAAGGCGATGGCCGACCCCTGTGCCCCCGGCAATCCGCGCGCCGCAGATCCCGAGCAGATACGCGCACTCTATCTGGCGGCGCTCTAACCCTCTGTTGCAGGCGGTCACTCCCCCCTGACATCATGACGGCCGCGGTATCAACCGCGGCCCTTTCATGTGGCAATATGGCACCATGGCAACCTTTTGTGCTGATGCCAGCCGCCCGGGCCATCCCTTTCTCATTGCAAAAACAGTTGTAGAAAAAGAGCCAGATGGCCCACTCTCCATCTTTTCTGGCGTCATTCCTTGCTGGTAACCCTGTCGTTCACAAGCCGCAATGGCTCACTAACATACTGCTATTAAAGGAATTATCTTTAACGGCTCGCCCGCTGACCCAGGCTCAAAGCCAGCTTTGAAAGCGTTTTCCCCTATGGCGCAATAACCTGTCCGAAATCAAATAAAGTTGTGGATGACCTTTGGTAATGTGGGGTTATATCCAGCGATTGTTCGATCGCTTCTCCTGCTGGCTTCGCCAGATGCAGCATTTTCTGCGCCTTGACCCGAGTTTATGACGCCATGCTCACTCTCACTCTCGATGGGGCTCAGCTGACGGTTGATCCGACCCTGACCCTGCTTCAGATAGCAAAACAGCACCATATCGACATCCCCTCCCTGTGCGGCGACAACGACCGTGCCCCCAAGACCCCGTGCGATCTCTGCGTGGTCGAGATCGCCGGTGTCGGCATCCGGCGCGCCTGCGAAACCCGCCCGAGCGAGGGGATGGTGGTCACCACCCAGTCGCAGGCCCTGAGGGATCACCGCCAGCAGGCGCTCGGCCGCATCCTCGCGGATCACTACGCCGACTGCGAGGCCCCCTGCCAGCGGGCCTGCCCGGCCGGGGTGGATATCCAGTCCTATCTGCACCATATCGCCATGGGGGATCACGAGGCGGCCACCGCCGTCATCAAGCAGACGCTGCCCATGCCGCTCTCCATCGGCCGGGTCTGTCCGGCCTTCTGCGAGGCCGAATGCCGCCGCTCCCTGGTGGATGAGCCGCTGGCCATTCGCCAACTCAAGCGCCATGCCGCCGATCTGGATCTGGCCGGGATGACCCCCTATCAACCCCCGAAAAAGCCTGCCAAGGGCAAGCGAGTCGCCATCATCGGCAGCGGCCCGGGGGGCCTCACCTGCGGTTACTACCTGGGCTATGAGGGGTTCGACGTGGAGCTCTTCGAGGCGATGCCCGAGGCCGGTGGCTGGCTGCGGTACGGCATCCCCGAGTACCGGCTGCCCAAGGCGATCCTCGATCAGGAGATCGCATTGATGTGCGAGAGCGGCATGCGGATCCACACCAGCCAGCGCCTGGGGCAGGAGCTCAGCCTCTCGGCCCTGTGCCGTGACTACGACGCCGTCTGTCTGGCGGTCGGCGCCTCCCAGGCCGTGCCCATGGAGTACCCCGGCAGCACTCTCGAAGGCTGCTATCTCGGGGTGGACTACCTCAAGGATCGGATGCTGGAGCAGCGCCTCACCACCGGCAAACGGGTTGCGGTGATCGGTGGCGGCAATACCGCCATCGACTGCGCCCGCACTGCGGTGCGCCTCGGCGCCGAGACCACCCTCATCTATCGTCGCACCCGCGCCGAGATGCCCGCCGAGGCGTACGAGATTGACGAGGCGGAGCACGAAGGGGTGCGCTTTTTGATGCTGACCAATCCGGTGGAGAACCTGGCCGATGAAGCGGGCCGCGTCTGTCAGGTGCGGCTCGAGAAGATGGCCCTCGGCGAACCGGATGCCTCCGGCCGCCGCCGCCCCGAGCCCACCGGCGAGTTCATCGTCGAGGAGTTTGATACCGTCATCGCCGCCGTCTCCCAGCGGCCGGATCTGAGCTTTATGGAAGGGGAGTCGCTGACCCTGCCCCTCACCCGCTGGAATACCCTGGACGCCCACCCCGAGACCATGCACAGCGGTCACGCCAATCTGTTTGCCATCGGCGATCTGCGCCGGGGGCCGGCGACCGCCATCGAGGCGGTCGCCGACGGGCGCAAGGCGGCGTTGGCCATCGACCACTTCCTGCACGGCACCATGGTTGATCCGGTACGCCCCTTCAATGCCAACAAGGCCCCCTCCCTCAAGCAGGTGGACCCCGTCCAGTTCGCCCACTTGAAAAAGGTCGCCCGCGCCGTCATGCCCCATCTGGCCGAGCGCAGCGGCAGCTTTGCCGAGGTGGAGCAAGGCTTTAGCGATGCCGCGGCCCGGACCGAGGCGGCCCGCTGCCTGGAGTGCGGCTGCCAGGCCAATACCGATTGCGCCCTGCGCGACTATGCCACCGAATACAAGGTCGACCAGAGCACCCTCGATACCCATGACTGCCAGAAGTTTGCGGTGGACAGCAGCAGCGAATTCATCGTGTTCGATGCCAACCGCTGCATCGGCTGTGGCCAGTGCGTGCAGGCGTGTAACGAGCAGGCGGTACAGGGCATCCTGCAGTTTGCCAGACAGGCCGACGGCACCCTCTCGAACCGGCCGCAGTTCGAGGCGGGACTGGCGATGGGGGACTCCCACTGCGTGCAGTGCGGCGCCTGTGTCCAGGTCTGCCCCACCGGCGCCATGGTGGATGCCCGCGACAAGTCCCAGGGACGCACCGAGTTGCTCACCCCGGTCAACACCATCTGCACCTACTGCGGGGTTGGCTGCGGCGTCACCCTCTATGTGGATGAGGCGCGGCAGCGCATCCGCTATGTGGAGGGCAACCGCCACTCCCCGGTCAACCAGGGGCTGCTCTGCGTCAAGGGGCGCTTTGGCTTTGACTTTATCCAGAGCGAGGAGCGCCTCACCACGCCGCTGATCCGCAAGGATGGCCAGCTGGTGCCCGCCAGCTGGCAGGAGGCGATCACCCTGGTGGCAGAGCGCTTTGGTGCCATCAAGGCAGAGCATGGCAGCGATGCGCTGGCGGGGTTCTCCTCGGCCAAGACCACCAACGAAGACAACTACCTGTTCCAGAAACTCATGCGCCGGGAGCTTGCCACCAACAACGTGGATCACTGCGCCCGCCTGTGCCACGCCTCCACCGTCACCGGGTTGGAGGCATCCTTGGGCAGCGGGGCCATGACCAACGACATCCCGAGCATCGATCACTCGGATCTCATCTTCATCATCGGCTCCGACACCTCGGCGGCCCACCCCATCATCGGCTCCCACATCAAGCGGGTGGTGCGCGAGGGCAAGGCACGGCTGGTGGTAGCGGATCCCAAGCGGATCGAGATGGCTGATCATGCCAGCCTCTACCTGGCCCATCGCCCCGGCACCGACGTGATGCTGCTCAACGGCATCATGCAGCAGATCATCCGGCACGACTGGCACGACAAGAGCTATATCGCCGAGCGGGTGGAAGGGTTTGAGGCGCTCAAGGCCGAGGTGCTCTCCCCCGCCTATGCCCCGGACAAGGTGGCCCTCATCACCGGCGTGCCCGCCGAGCAGGTGATTGAGCTGGCGCGGCTCATCGGCACCGCCGAGCGCACCGCCATCTACTACTCCATGGGGATCACCCAGCACACCACGGGCCACGACAACGTGCGGGCCATCGCCAACCTGCAACTGCTGTGCGGCAACATCGGCATTGAGGGGGGTGGTATCAATCCCCTGCGCGGCCAGTCCAACGTGCAGGGAGCCTGCGACATGGGAGCCCTGCCCAACAACTTCCCCGGCTATCAGAAGGTGGCTGACCCGGACGTGCACGCCCGCTTCGTGGCCGCCTGGCAAGCCCCCTGGCTGCCCGCCAAGCCCGGCCTCACCCTCACCGAGACCATAGATGCCGCCTGCGCCGGCACCATCAAGGGGCTCTATGTGATGGGGGAAAACCCGGTACTGAGCGATCCGGATCAGCATCACGTCATCGAGGGGCTCAAGCGCCTCGAATTCCTGGTGGTACAGGATATCTTCCTCTCGGAAACCGCCCAGCTCGCCGATGTGGTGCTCCCCTCCTGCTCCTTTGCCGAGAAGAGCGGCCACTTCACCAACACGGAGCGGCGGGTGCAGCGCCTCTCCCCCGCCATCAAGGCGCCGGGGCAGGCTCGGGAAGACTGGTGGATCATCCAGCAGCTCGCCAATGCCATGGGGGGCGACTGGCATTACCAGAATGTGGCCGAAATCACCGAGGAGATCTGCCGGGTGACGCCCCAGTACGCCGGCATCCACTGGGACAAGGTGGGTCAGACCGGGTTGCAGTGGCCCTGCCATGATCAGGCTCCCGAGGGGACTCGCCTGCTCCACGGCAAGCAGTTCACCCGGGGCAAGGGGGAGATGGTGGCCACGCCATTCCGCTATGCCGCCGAGCTGCCGGATGAAACCTATCCGATAGTGCTCACCACGGGACGCCTGCTGGAGCAGTTCCACACCGGCACCATGACCCGCAAGACCAGGGGGCTCGACAAGCTCGCCGGCCCCAGGGTGATGATGAGTGTGGCGGATGCCGAGCGCCTGGGCATTGGCAACAGCGAGCGGGTGAAGGTCACCAGCCGCCGCGGCCATATCGAGCTGCCTGCCTTCGTCACCAAGCGGATGCAGCCCGGAGTGGTATTCATCCCGTTCCACTTTGCCGAGGCACCGGCCAACCGGCTCACCATCAATGCCACCGATCCCCACGCCAAGATCCCCGAGTTCAAGGTCGCGGCGGTGCGCATCGACAAGCTGGCCACCCCGGCCAACGCCCGGGAGGCTGAAGCCGAGATGGCCTGATGGCCTGCGGCAACCCCGGTTCGGCCCCCTATGTACGGCCCCATAGCAACAGAGCCACCCGACGGGTGGCTCTGTTCTTTTCAGCGCGGCTTATTTTTTCTTATGTCTCTGCACCTTAAGTCCCTGTCCCTTCAGTCTCTCTTCCTCCAGCCTCTTCTCAAGGCGCTTTGACGAGGATCCGGGAGAACGTGCCAATGCCGCACGACCAAGGGATCATTGCAGTATCTGTGAGGAGGCCCTGTTTCTGTCCTTGCAAGTCGCCCCGGAACAATCCCAGGAACGGAAGGGCGACAATGTGGCCTGGCTATCCTGAGCCTGACTCGCATCGAGATTGAGCGTCAAGCCACTGAAGCGATTGACCAGGCGATAGCTGCCATCGCGGCGCTCACTGCCATCGTCACGGCTAATCACAGTCGGCACCTTGATCCACTGCGCGCTCAAGCACTCATCGGCGGTGGCATCCTGACAAGGATTATCAAGCAACCCGACCTCGGCTCCCCACTTTCTCAAATCGTTGACTGCCCCGCTGCCGATCACCCCCAAATATCGTTTTTGCGCCGTATTCCCGGTTGGATAGGCTACTACAGAATAATAACCATCCTGCCTATCCTGTAATCCCCAGGACATATCACCCTCACCCGGTTCTTTTTTCACCGCCAGGTTGAACTTGTCATCTGCGGTCAATACCTCGCCGTCACGGTTTTTAAGCAGGGTATTTTCCAGTGTGGGCGAGATCTCTTCTTGTGAGCGCTGGAGGGTCACATCGATATATTCACCACCATATTTCTGGCACTCAACATAGCAATAGGTCCGGAAGGTTTTTCCCACGATAAAATTGGACCTTGTCTGAACCTGCGGATCCATCATGAAGCGATACCAGGAGCGGGTGACATAGCTGTCCAATGTCAGCAACTTCTCCCACTTCTGGCTCGACAGACTATCGGTCACGTAAAGCGCCAACGGCGCCTTGCCCTCATTTTTCGGCCCTGACGATGGCTCGGGGGTTGCCACATATTTTTTCAGATAACTATTCCACGCCACATTGATCACTCTTAATGGCGAATTGACCAGTTTGCCCTGCCCGGCCAGCTCGGATGCGGTGCCGCTCATGGTGACAGGGTCATATTCGGGAGTGAAATACCCCTTGGGGGACAACTCTACCGACACTATGTTGCTGGCGGCACCGGCATTACCCAGGGAATAGTCATCCGCAGAGAATGCTTCCCACTTTCCATCATGATATTTTCGCCACGTCTCTGGCGACATTTTCCCCGAGATCGGGGCCCTCATGACATGCTCCTGCATGAAGGAGCTGAACCCGGACCAGCCGGACAGATTCATGACCCGACTGGTATAGAAGAGATAAAAATAACCGGAGGCATAATCCACGAACAGACGAGGGTCGCCACCACCGTAATTGTAAGTTTGCCCCAGCGCTTCGTCTCGCGAATCCGCCATGCCATATTGGGAGGTCTGGATGACATCGGTGACGGCCCAATTCAATCCTTTATCCGTGGATTTGACCAACTCGATGGCATCATACCTGGGAGTCAGACCAAAAATTTCATCATGCAGCAAGCCATACCAGTCCCCGCTATCCGGATCGACCCAGACATCCATCAAACCGCAGTAATTGATATAGTCATAGCCACTGCCACGAGGTTTTATACGCTTCATCAAGGGGGTATTGGTACATAACGGAACCGTATTCTGTACCGTTGCCTGGTCGTAGATCTGTTTTATCTTTTCATAATCCCCCAGCTTGTCTTTTATATTATCGCTTGCCCCCTGATAGTTTTTGGCGCTGAAAAACCGCCAGGCATGATCGGCATTATTGGGATTGTATTTGTTATATTGCGAGAGGGTATCGTGATACAGGTATTTTCCGGTTTCATCAATAAATGAAAAACCCGGTGAATCATTGACCAGAAACACTTGCTCAGGGGACGTATGTTCAGCTGTCACCACAGCCCAGACATATTGAAAGGAGAAACAACCGAAACCTATTATTCCACTTATCATAAATCGCGTGTGTTTTTTCATGGTAAACCTCACGTGACAATATAAATCGATGCTGCCGTAAAAATACCGGCAACATCGTCAATGATTTACATGCAGGTCACTCTGTTTTTATATTTATCCAGATTGACGCGGTTCGCCTCGGCGGCCTCTACGGCATTGACCGAGCGCCATAGCTGTGGTTTTTGATCCAGCCTGAGTATCTGTTTGACACATTCACAAACCAGGCTGTTCAGGATCGTAAAACCAATAATGGAAGAGATTGAACCGGTGGCAAAATCATGATGGGGAACGGGCACGATGGCATCTCCCGGCACACCGCCCATATCCAGCAGGTAGTCGCACACGTCCGCCAGTTTTTTACCACTCTGATGCCGGGAGCTGACCGAACGGGTAAAGGCAAGAGACGTCAGCCCGATCACGGTCAAGCCTCGCTTCTTCCCTTCCATGGCAAACTCGACGGGCACAGGGTTGCGGCCCGATGTCGATACCACGATCAGAATATCCCCCGCCCGCAACTCTTTTTCGGCATCCAGCACGATGGCGGCCAAGCCATGCTGCCGTTCGGCAAAGGTGCTCATGGGGGCATAGGGGGCTAATGCCAATACCGGTGGCAGAATCGCATTCACCTGCACGAGACCACCCGCACGGTAATACATCTCATGGGCAAACATCTGTGAATGGCCACAGCCGGTGACATGGATCATGCCATCCTGGATGATGGTCTGCGCCATCGCCTTGGCACACGTCTCTATTATTGCCTGCTGCTCCTTCACGACATCCATATGCTGCAGCAATCCGGCCACATATTTTTTGTACATAGTATTCCCTCCCTCACAGGCAGCTGACCCGTCCTTTCATGGACAAAATATGTTCTTTGTTTATCTCATCGCCCCTGTCGAGATTGGAACTCACCCACACGAGAGGGGTCAGGCCGGATTCGGCCAGATTGCATACTGTCTGCGTCACCAGCGCCTGGATGACGGTGAAACCGATCACGGACGAGACAGGGCAACATTTTTCAGACAAGCCCTCCAGCTCGATAACGGCATCCCCGTAAGGAATATGCAGATCGATCGTCACATCGGCGATATCGCTCAGGAAGAGACCGGAAGAGTGTTTCGGTGTTGTCTGCCTGCTAAATGCCAGTGACTGCAATGCAATCACCGGCAAGCCCCGTTTTTTGGCGGCCAATGCTATATCCACCACGGGGATG